>NZ_CP092848.1:0-712500 GCF_022533465.1 Methylobacterium organophilum
CACGACCGCGGCGGTCACCCGGCCGTCCGATGCGGCCGGCGCCCGGCCCGCGCCGCGCAGCGCCGCCGCGCTCCCGGATGACGAGACCGAGACCAAGCGGGTGATCCGCCGTCCCGGCATGCCGCTCAAGATCATCACGCCGCCCAAGACCCCGAAGTCGCCGGGCGGCGACCGCAACCGCGGCCGTCTCACCATCGCCAACGCCACGGCGGGCGAGGAGGAGCGCACGCGCTCCGTGGCCTCCTTCCGCCGCCGCCAGCAGCGGATGAGCGGGCACCGCAACGAGGAGCCGAAGGAGAAGATCTCGCGCGAGGTGACCATTCCCGAGACGATCACCATCCAGGAGCTCGCCAACCGCATGTCGGAGCGGGCGGTGGACGTGATCCGTCTGCTGATGAAGCAGGGCCAGATCCACAAGATCACCGACGTGATCGATTCGGACACGGCGCAGCTCATCGCCGAGGAGCTCGGCCACACGGTGCGCCGCGTTGCCGAATCCGACGTCGAGGAGGGCCTGACCTCCGACGAGCCGGATCTGGAGGAGGATCTCGATCCCCGTCCGCCGGTCGTCACGATCATGGGCCATGTCGACCACGGCAAGACTTCGCTGCTCGACGCGATCCGCAAGGCAAACGTGGTCGAGGGCGAGGCCGGCGGCATCACCCAGCATATCGGCGCCTACCAGGTGGCGGCGCCCTCGGGCGACCTCATCACCTTCATCGACACCCCCGGCCACGCGGCCTTCACCTCCATGCGCGCCCGCGGCGCCAAGGTGACGGACATCGTCGTGATCGTGGTGGCGGCCGATGACGGCGTTATGCCCCAGACGGTGGAGGCGATTCAGCACGCCAAGGCCGCGGGCGTGCCGATGATCATCGCCATCAACAAGATCGACAAGCCGGACGCGAACCCGCAGCGGGTGCGCACGGAGCTCCTGCAGCACGACATCCAGGTGGAGTCGATGGGCGGCGAGACCCTCGAATTCGAGGTCTCGGCCAAGACCGGCGAGGGCTTGCCCGAGCTGCTGGAGGGCCTGCAGCTCCAGGCCGAGATCATGAACCTGCGCGCCAACGAGAAGCGCGACGGCGAAGGCACGGTGATCGAGGCTCAGCTCGACCGCGGCCGCGGCCCCGTGGCCACGGTTCTGGTTCAGCGCGGCACGCTGTTCGCCGGCGACATCGTCGTGGCCGGCGCCGAGTGGGGCCGCATCCGCGCCCTCATCGACGACAAGGGCGAGCACGTCCCCTATGCGGGTCCGTCCGTTCCCGTCGAGGTGCTCGGCTTCAATGGCACGCCGGATGCCGGCGATCGCGTGATCGTGGTGCCGAACGAGGCCCGCGCCCGCGAGGTCACCGAGTACCGCGCTCGCATCAAGCGCGACCGCCTGACCGCCCGCACCGGCGGCGCCAACCGCTCGCTCGTCGACATGATGCGCGAGGCCCGCGAGGGCAGCGGCCGCAAGGAGCTGCCGGTCGTCATCAAGGGCGACGTGCAGGGCTCCGTCGAGGCGATCGTCGGCGCTCTGGGCGCGCTGGGCAACGACGAGGTCGGTGTCCGCATCCTGCTCTCGGGCGTGGGCGGCATCACCGAGTCGGACATCACGCTCGCCAATGCCTCGAAGGCGGTGGTGATCGGCTTCAACGTGCGCGCCCACAAGGAAGCGCGCAACGCGGCCGAGCGCGACGGCACCGAGCTGCGCTACTACAGCATCATCTACGACCTCGTGGACGACATCAAAGCCACGCTGTCGGGCATGCTGCCGCCGACGCTCCGGGAGGAGCGCCTGGGCGAGGCGCAGATCCTGCAGATCTTCGACGTGTCGAAGGTGGGCAAGATCGCCGGTTGCCGCGTCATGGAGGGCGTGGTCCAGCGCGGCGCCCATGTCCGCCTGCTGCGCAACGACGTGGTGATCCACGAGGGCAAGTTGGCCCAACTCAAGCGCCTCAAGGACGACGCCAAGGAAGTCATCGCCGGCTACGAGTGCGGCATGTCCTTCGAGAACTACCAGGACATGCGGGCGGGCGACTTCATCGAGTGCTATCGGGTCGAGGAGATCCGCCGCACGCTCTGAGCGGCGCCCACCCGTTTCTTCTCGGCGCGGGGCCGCGGCGTAAGCTGCGGCCCCGTTCCGTTGGCATTGGAGTCGCGAGGCTCCCGACATCGATCCGATTCTCAGATAGACCATGGCCCAGAAGCAGACCCCGTCCGGTCCCTCGCAGCGCCAGCAGCGCGTGGCCGAACTCGTGCGCCACGCCCTGGCCGAGGTGCTGCAGCGGGGCGACCTCCAGGATCCGGTGATCGCCTCGCACGTCATCACCATCCCCGAGGTGCGGATGTCGCCGGACCTCAAGCTCGCCACCGCCTACGTGATGCCCCTCGGCGGCCAGGACGAGACGCCGGTGATCCAGGCGCTGGAGCGCAACAAGCGCGTCCTGCGCCAGGAGGTGGCCCGGCGGGTGAACCTGAAATACGCGCCCGAGCTGCGTTTCCGCCGGGACGAGACCTTCGACGAGGCCGCCCGCATCGACGCGCTCCTGCGGAGCGACAAGGTGCAGCGCGACCTCGATCACCCCGAGGCGGGTGACGAACCGGAGAGCGCCTCCGACGTTTGAACCGGGACACGGCTGCGCGAGCCCCCCGACCGACATTGCCGCGGCGTTTCAAGACGACCGGTGCCCGAACGGTGCCGGACTCTGCCGCAACCCGTGACCAAGGACCGATGATGCAGCAGGAAGAATCCCCCCTCGAGCGCGGGCCCGCGCCGCAGGGCCGGCCCCCGGAGCCCCGCCGGGCCGACGAGGGCCGCGGCCCGCGCCGTCCGCAGCAGCGGGGTCCGCGCCCGGACCGTCCCAAGCGCAAGGACGTAAGCGGCTGGGTCATTCTCGACAAGGGCGTCGGCATGACCTCGACCCATGCGGTCGCGGTGATCAAGCGCCTGTTCAACGCCAAGAAGGCCGGCCATGCGGGCACGCTCGACCCGCTCGCCTCCGGCATCCTGCCCATCGCCCTCGGCGAGGCCACCAAGACGGTCCCCTTCGTGATGGATGGCCGCAAGGCCTACCGCTTCACCGTGTCCTGGGGCGTCGAGACCGATACCGACGACGCCGAGGGCCGGCCGGTCGCGACCAGCGACGCGCGGCCGACCCGCGAGCAGGTCGAGGCGGTGCTGCCGAACTTCATCGGTTCCATCGAGCAGGTGCCGCCGCGCTACTCCGCCATCAAGATCCAGGGCGAGCGCGCCTACGATCTCGCCCGCGACGGCGAGACGGTGGAGCTCGTCGCCCGTCCCGTGCAGATCGACCACCTCTCCATCGTCGAGCATGACGGGGAGCGCACGGTGATCGCGGCCGAATGCGGCAAGGGCACCTATGTCCGGGCGCTGGCGCGCGATCTCGGCCGCCTGCTGGGCTGCCACGGCCACGTCTCGGCTTTGCGCCGCACCCGCGTCGGCCCCTTCCTCGAGGCCAATGCCTGCAACATCCCGGCCTTGGAAGAGGCGGGCCCGGAGGGCGTGCTGCCCCATCTGCAGCCTGTCGATACGGCGCTCGACGGCGTCCCCTCCGTGCCGGTCTCCCGCGACATGGCCCTGCGCCTGATGCGCGGCCAGCCGGTCATCCTGCGCGGGCGCGATGCCCCGGTTGAGGGCAAGGCCTTCGCCACCTGCGGGGGCATCCTCGTCGCGGTGGGCGATGTGGAGCGGGGCGAACTGGTGCCGCACCGCGTATTCCATCTCGGCGGCACCGCTCCGCAGCGGAACTGACGGCCGTTACGGCACGCTACGAACGAGAGGCCGCCGGGATCGTTTCCATGATCCCGGCGGCCTTCTCGTCAGAGGGCCGGCATTTCCGGAACCGGCACAGGGGCCGCACGGATCGCCGAGCGGCCGGCATAGCGCCGCACCATCTCCGCGCAGAAGGCGGCGAATTCCTCGCGCACGAGCGGCGCGCTGGTGTGATGGGCCGCGATGCCCCGGTGCTCGGGCGTGAAGCAGAAGGTCACCGTGACCTCGAAATCCGCCAGCGCCGCCATCTGGCGGTCGAACCAGTCGAGGGCATCGGGCCGGAAGCTGTCGGCCCAGGACAACCCGGTGCGCAGATGGGTGACCCCGAGGCGCCTCATCCAGGTGACCGCCTCGTCGAGCCGGTGATCCTCGAAGTGGAACCACTGGCACAGGCCGAAATCCGGCGTGTGGCGGGCGAATTCCTCGAGAGCGAGCTTCGGCGTGCCGTCCTCGCGCAGCAGGCCCATGTGGAAGTGGCGGTAATAGGAGGAGCCCTCCGCCTCCTTGTGGCGGGTGGTGGCCTCCCATGCCCGCGGCAGGTCGTAGAGGCTGTACCAGTGGATGCGGGGAGCTGCGCCCGCCAGCAGCTCGGCGGTGCGCCGGCAGCCCCAGGCCTGTACTTCCTCGGCGCCAAAGCTCGACACGCCGACCTCGGAGACCCAGACCGGCAGGGGCGTGACGGCCTGGATCTCGGCGATCTTGGCCGGCCATTCGTGAATCTGCCAGAGATTCCAATCGAGGGGGAAACCGTGCACCGCCACGGCGTCGAGCCCATCGAGGACGCCCTGCGCCTCCATGCGGCGGATGAAGTGCGGGTCGATCGGCGAGATGCCGCCGAGCACCTGCGGCAGGTCCGGCGCCTCCGCTCGGATCGCCCGGGAGGCCTCCTTGACCATCTCCCCGAACAGGAACCAGTCAGGGTCGATGGCCGGGTCCCAGTGCGACTTGTTGTTGGGCTCGTTCCAGAGCATCACCGCTTCGATCATCGGCCCTCCTCGCCGTCGGATCTCTGCCGTGCCCGGGCCGGATAGACCGCCTCCGCGTCATAGGGGGCCGCCACCCGCCGGCAGAGATAGACCTCCGCCTCCGGTCGGCTCTCGATCGCGAATCCGCTGGAGCGCAGCATCGCCTCGATCCCGGCCCGGTTCGGGATCCACCAGTTGGTGCAGTCGTGGGCGTAGGCGTGCTCGACGAAATGCAGGCGCGGGTAGCCCGGCCGCTCGAAGGCATCGATGTCCCAGAAGTCGTAGTCGCCCGCGATCGGCTCGATGTGGGGCGAGCCGCGCAGCATCGACTGGAAGACGAGGAGATCGCCGGCCACGTGTTCGTGGATCAGGTCGAGGGCGAGCAGCGGGTGGCGCAGATGGTAGAGCACCCCCATGAACAGGACCACGTCGAAGCGCTCGCCCAGGCGTCCGACATCGTAGACCGAGAGATTGCGGAACTCGATCTCGTAGCCGAGGCGGCGCGCCGCGAATCGGCCCTGGGCGAGGTAGCGCTCGTCGGAATCGAGGCCGAGGACGCGGGCGGCCCCGCGGCGCTTCATCTCGATCGCGTAGAAGCCGCCGTTGCAGCCGATATCGAGCACGGACTTGCCGGTGAGGTCGGCGGGGAGCGCCTGGGCGAAGCGTCGCCATTTCACCCCGGGATAATCGCCGAGGAAATGGTCCGGCGCGGTCCAGATGCCTTCGCCGAGATCGATGTTGTGGAACCATGGCCCAAGGGCATCGGCCTCCCGGCGGAGATCGGTGATATCCGCGTCGGTGGCGATCACGGGGCCACCCGTTCGTTGAGGGACACGATCCGGCCGCCACCGGGCCAGAGGGCAAGCTCGCTCCAGGAGGCGGGCGCGATCACGAGGCGATCATAGGCGTCGAGGGAGAGGCCGAGCAGGCCGAGCAGGACGGCGCGGATCACGTCGCCATGGCTCACCAGGATCGCGGGCGGAGCGTCCTGGGCGGCGAGCCGGTCGAGGAGCGTCGCTGCCCGGGCCTGGGCCCGACCCATGCCCTCGCCCCCGGGCGGGCGGGTCGAGGCGCGCGACACGTTCCAGGCCGTCCAGGCGGGATCGCCCTCGAGCGCGGCAAGCGGCTGGCCCGTCCAATCGCCGAAATCGATCTCGTCGAGAGCCTCCGTCGTCTCGACGCTCACGGCGAACCGCCGCGCGATCGGGGCCGCGGTCTCCCGGGTGCGGGCCTGCGGGCTCGACAGGATCTGCGCGACGCCGCCGATCCGTCCGGCGAGGGCCCTGGCCAGGGCTTCGGCCTCGGCATGGCCGGCCTCGCTCAGGGACACGCCGGGCATACGCCCGCACAGGACCCGCCCGAGCCGGTCGTGGCGCGCGTGGCGCACCAGCAGGACGCGCCTCATGCCTCCGCCTCGCCCGCGATGAAGCGCCGGGTGCGGGCCTGCGCCTCGGCATCGGTGAACTGCATCGGCGGCGACTTCATGAACCAGCCGGACGGCCCCAGCAGGGCGCCCCCGATGCCGCGGTCGAGGGCGAGGCGCGCGCAGCGCACGGCATCCACGACAACCCCGGCCGAATTCGGCGAATCCCAGACCTCGAGCTTCAGCTCCAGGTTGAGCGGCACGCCGCCGAAGCCCGTGCCCTCCAGGCGGATATGCGCCCATTTCCGATCGGCGAGCCAGGGCACGTGGTCGCTCGGGCCGACATGGATGTCCCCCTCGGCGAGGGGCGTCGCGAGCTGGCTCGTGACGGCACGGGTCTTGGAGAGCTTCTTCGATTCCAGGCGCTCGCGCTCCAGCATGTTCAGGAAGTCGGCATTGCCGCCGAAATTGAGCTGGTAGGTGCGTTCCAGCTTCACGCCGCGCTCACGCAGGAGGTTGGCGAGCACCCGGTGCACGATGGTGGCGCCGACCTGACTCTTGATGTCGTCGCCCACGATCGGCAGGCGGCGCTCCGCGAAGCGCTGCCGCCAGCCCGGATCCGAGGCGATGAAGACGGGGATGCAATTGACGAAAGCGCAGCCGGCATCGAGCGCGCAGCGGGCATAGAACTCGCTCGCAACCTGCGAGCCGACGGGCAGGTAGGAGACGAGCACCTGCGTGCGGCTGCGCTCCAGTTCTGCCACGACATCGGCGACGGCCTCGGAGGATTCCTCGACCACGCCCTGGAGGTAGCGTCCGATCCCGTCGAGGGTCGGCCCGCGCCGCACCATGACGCCGCTCGTGGGCACGGCGGCGAAGCGGTGGGTGTTGTTGGGCTCCGCCAAAATCGCCTCGGCAAGGTCCCGGCCGACCTTCCGCGCGGACACGTCGAAGGCGCAGACAACCTCGATGTCGCCGATCCGGTAGCCGCCGAGGTCGGGCGAGATCAGGCCGGGCACGGCCTCTCCGGGACCGGTCTCGCGGTAATGGTGCAGGCCCTGCACGAAGGAGGATGCGCAATTGCCCACCCCCACGAGCCCGATGCGGATCGGAGCGGGGCTCATCGGCTTGCCTGCTGCGCGAGGGCTTCGAGGGGGGCGTCCGCCGAGGGCGCGCGCCTCGACGGTGCGCGGACTTCGCGGGCGAACCAGGCGATGGTGGCTTCGAGCCCCTCCTCCAGGGACACCTGCGGCGACCAGCCGAGCAGCTCCTGCGCGCGGGTGATGTCGGGGCGGCGGCGCTGCGGGTCGTCGGCCGGCAGGGGGCGGCGCACCACCTTCGAGCGGGTGCCGGTCATGCCCGAGACGAGGCGGACGAGTTCGGCGATGGTCATCTCGCGCGGATTGCCGAGATTGACCGGGCCGCCCGGGGCGCCGTCATGGGCCATCAGCCGCATCAGCCCCGCGACGAGATCCGCCACGTAGCAGAAGGAGCGGGTCTGCTCGCCGCTGCCATAGACGGTGATCGGCGCATCGCCGAGCGCCTGGCAGATCACGTTCGAGACGACGCGCCCGTCATCGGCGCGCATCCGGGGACCGTAGGTGTT
The DNA here is from genome assembly GCF_022533465.1 of Methylobacterium organophilum. Classification (NCBI taxonomy): domain Bacteria; kingdom Pseudomonadati; phylum Pseudomonadota; class Alphaproteobacteria; order Hyphomicrobiales; family Methylobacteriaceae; genus Methylobacterium; species Methylobacterium organophilum. The sequence goes on from NZ_CP092848.1 coordinate 7,716, forward strand.
GAAGATGCGTGCAACCCGCACGTCGAGCCCATGGCCGCGCGCGAAATCGAAGACAAGCGTCTCCGCCGCGCGCTTGCCCTCGTCGTAGCAGGCGCGCGGGCCGGTGGGGTTCACGTTGCCCCAGTAGGATTCGGTCTGCGGATGCACGAGCGGATCCCCGTAGACCTCGCTGGTGGAGGCTTGGAGGAAGCGTGCGCCGTCCGCCTTCGCCCGCTCCAGCGAATGGAGCGTGCCGGCCACGTTCGTCATCATCGTGTGGATCGGGTCGGCCTGGTAATGCGGCGGCGAGGCCGCGCAGGCGAGATTGAAGATCCTGTCGAAGCACGGCATCGGCGGGAGCGGCCGGGTGATATCGGCCTCGATCAGGACGAAGCGCGGCTCGCGGGACAGATGCGCGAGATTCGCCCGGCGGCCGGTGAGCAGGTTGTCGAGGGCGGTGACGTAGGCGCCCTGCGCGAGCAGCGCGTCGACGAGATGCGAGCCGATGAAGCCTGCCCCCCCTGCCACCAGCACCCGTTCGGCCTGTCGGTTCATCGCTCGGTTCCTCACTCGCTGAGCGCTTCAAGGAGGCGTTCGGGGGCGGCGCGCCGGTTCGCGGCCTCGCGCAGATGGGTTTCAAGCTCCGCGGCACGGTGGGCGGCCGAATGCCGGGCAAGCACGGCCTGGCGGGCAGCCTCGCCGATCCGGCGGCGCTCCGCCTCCGGTCGCTCCCGCAGGATCGCGAGCACGGCCTCGGCGGTGTCCGGGCAGAGGATCTCGCGGCCCGGCGCCAGGATCGTTTCCAGGCCGTCCCAGCGGTCGCTGAGGATCGGCGTGCCGCAGGCAGCCGCCTCGAACAGGCGCACGCTGGGGCTCCAGCCGGCGGCGATCATGTCCGCGCGGGTCACGTTCAGAGTGTAGCGGCTCTGCGCGTAGAAGCCCGGATGCGCCCGCGGAGGCAGGTGCTCGATGCGCGTGACATTCGCCGGCCAGTCGATCTCCGCCGGGTATTGCGGCCCGGCCACCGCGAAGCGCAGGTCCGGCGCGCGGCGCGCCGGCTCGATCAGCAACCGCTCCAGGGTCGGCTGCCGGTCGAGGCTGTAGGTGCCGAGATAGCTGAGGTCGTAGGTGGGCTCGCGGGACAGGGGGGGATAGGCCTCGGGATCGACCGAGCAGTAGAGGGCGCGGGCGGCCGGCGCGCCGTAGCGCCGTTCCAACCGCTCCAGAGTCGGGCCGCCGGTGAAGGAGAGATAGAGGTCGTAGTCCCGGATCTGCGCCGGGGCGAGATAGGCGCAGGCGCCGGCCTCGAGGCCCGCCAGCGTCACCGGCGTGTCGATGTCGTAGAAGGCCCGCACCCCGGTCGCCCAACTCTGCACGCGCCGGCCGACGGCGATTCCCTCGGGCACATAGGAGCCGACGATCACCGCATCGGCCCGCGCGACGGCGTCGCGATGGGCGTCGAGGCCATCGAGATCCCCGTAGAGGGCGAGCCGGCAGAAATCCGGCTCGGGAAGATCGCGATGCGCGGCGTACCAGGGCACGTCCCGCTCCAGGAACAGCACCTCGTGCCCACGAGCAGCGAAGGCCTTCAGCAGGGCGCGGTAGGCGGTGGCGTGGCCATTGCCCCAGGACGAGGACAGGCTGAGACCCAGCACCACCAGGCGGAGGGAGCAACCGCTCATGCGACGCTCCGTCGGATCGGGGCGCCCGCCGGCTCGGCCCGCTTGCGCGCTGCCGTTTCCTTCAGGATCGCGTCGACCTGCGCGCCGCGCCGGGCATAGGTGTGCTCGGCGACGATGCGGGCGCGGGCCGCCGCGCCGATGGCGCGGGCGCGCTCCGGATCCAGGGCGGCCACATGATCGGCGACATCGCGGCCGTCGCGGGCGACGAGCAATTCCGCGCCCTCCTTGAGGAAGAGGTCGAGGCCTTCCCAGGCATCGGTGATCAGGCAGGCGCCGGCGCCGGCCGCCTCGAAGACGCGGGTGGCGGGCGAATAGCCGATTGCGGCCATGCTCTCGCGGGCGATGTTGAGCACCGCGAGCGGGGAGACGTTGAAGGCGTTGTGGTCACGGGTCGAGACATGGCCGAGATGGCGCACGTTCAGCGGCAATCCGCGGCTCTCCCAGCCGCTGCCGCCGAGGAGGAAGCGCCGCTCCGGCAGGCGCGCCGCGGCGACGAGGAAGAATTGCTCCACCCGCGCCTCGCGGTCGGGCAGGCGGTTGCCGAGGAAGGCGAGATCGGCGGCAAAGCGCGGATCGGCCGGGACGGGATGATGGGTCTCGGGATCGAGGGCGTTGTAGACCGGGATGCAGGCACGGGCGCCGAAGCCTTCATAGGCCGCGATCACCGGCGGCCCGCCGCCATAGGTCAGGACGAGGTCGAGATCCGGCATGGCCCGGTGCAGAACATGGCCCGGATCGCCGCGCATCTCGGCCAGGGTGGCGGGCGCGTCGACATCCCAGAAGATGCGGATCGCGTGCGGCTGCGCGGCGGCGATCACGCCCTCCAGCAACGCGTCGTCGAATACCCCGACGCCGCTCGCCTTCACCACCACGTCTGCCTCCGCCGCCTCGGCGGCGACGGCCCGCATCGCCTCCGGCGTGGCGGCGTAGACCCGCACCTGCGCCCAGTCCGGTGGATCGATGTCGCGGTGGCTCTGCCGCTCGAAGGCGTCCGGCTCGTAGAAGGTGATCCGATAGCCCCGGCCGGCGAGGTCGCGGAGCAGGCCTCGGTAATAGGTCGCCGCTCCGTTCCAGTAGGAGGAGAGCAGCGAGGAGCCGTAGAAGGCGATTCTCAAGAGGCGGCCTCCATGCGGGCGGGCGTGTTCAGGGCGGCGTGGATCGCGAGGAGCTCGTCGGCGCGGTGCCGGCAGGTGTGGCGGGCCCGGATCGTGGCGAGGCCGTGGGCGGCGATCGCGGCGCGCAGCTCCGCATCGGCGCGGAGGGCGCGCAGGTGGCGCTCCATCTCGGCCCCGTTCCGGGCGACGAGGTAATCCGTGCCCGGCGTGAACAGCCCCTCCGCATCCGTCCAGGGGGCGCTGGCCAGCGGCAAGCCGCAGGCGAGCGCTTCGAAGACACGGATCGTCGGGATGCCGGGAAGGGCCTCCACGTAGAAGCGGCGCGGCACGTGCACGGTGGCGAGGGCCTTCGCGAACAGGCCGGGCGCGGCCGCGTTGGCCGCCCAGCCATGGTAGCGCGCGCCGTAGGTTGCGAGCGTCGTCCGCGCCGCCTCGGGATAGCGCACGCCGTAGATGTCCAGGGAGAGGCCGGCGGTGTAGGCTGGGCGGAACAGGAATGTCTCGAGTTCCTGCGTGCGCTCGCCGTCGCCCCAATTGCCGATCCAGACGAGGCCGTCCCGCGTCTCCTCCACGTCGGGCGGCCGGAACAGGCGCGTATCCGCGGCCTCGTGCCAGGTGAAGGCACGCCCGCCCCAGCCCCAGCCGCGATAGACCTCCGCGAGCGCCTGCCCGAAGGCGAGCACGCCGTCATAGGCCGAGAGGTCGAAGCAGCGCATCTCGTCGGGTGCACTGACCGCGCGGTGATGGGTGTCGTGGAACAGCAGGATCCCGAAGGCGCCGCGTGCCCGCGCCCTGCCCAGGGCCACGATCAGGGCGGGCGCGTTCCATTCGTGGGCGATGACGAGATCGGCGCCCTCCGCCCGCTCAAGAGCCGCTTCGACCGTGCGGTAGCGGCGCGGCGACAACTCCGGATAGGCCGCGAGCGAGGCGTCGAGCCCGGCCTGACCGTGGTCGCGGCGAAGGTTCTCGCGGCTCCAGGCTTCCTCGGGCTCGCAGGCCTCGACCCCGTGACCGAGGGCGCCGAGTTCGCGCAGCACGCCGCGCAGGAAATGGGCGTTGCCGTGGTTCCAGCACGAGGCCAGCGAATGGGTGAAATAGACGATCCTCATGCCGCGGCCTCGTCGCGTGCGGGGCGCAGGCTGCGGAACACGGCCGTCACGCCCTCGACCATCGCCTCGACGCTGTAGGCGGCGGCGCGGGCCTGCCCTGCCCGGCCGAGCGCGGCGCGGCGGGGGGGATCGGCGGCGAGGTGTTCCACGGCCTGGGCCGCGGCCGCGTCGTCGTCCGGCGGCACGAACAGAGCCGCTTCGTCCCAGAGTTCGCGGAAGCTCTCGATGTCGGAGAGCACCAGGGCGCAGCCCGCCTGTGCCGCCTCGAGAACGGCGAGGCCGAAGGGCTCGTAGCGGGCGAGCGACACGAAGATCGGTTGCCGGGCGAGCTCGCGAGCCATGCCCGCCTCGTCCAGGCGGCCCAGCAGGCGCAGGGTATGCGGCGCGACCTGCTGGCCGCTCGGCCCCGCGACAGGACCGGCGGCGAGGACGGGAAGGGACAAGCGTGCGGCCATCCGATCCAGCGCCGCAGCATTCTTGGCCGGATCCCAGAGGCGGCCGGCGGTGAAGACATGCGCGGCGGGCTCCGCGTCGCCCGGAATCGCGGGCGCCCGGCGCCCGTTGCGCACCACCGCGGGCGGCTGGCGCAAGCCATAGGCCGCCTGCGTCGCCCGGGCGAAGGCGTGGGTCGGCGCGATCAGGCTGTCGGCACGAAGGCAGCCTTCTGCGGCGAGGTCCCGCCGCCAGGCCAGATCCGCCGGCAGCGGCCCCGAATTCACCGAAGCCCACCACGTCGCGACGCAGGAATGGCAGACCGCCACGACCGGTGCGGGATACGGGGCGAGGGCCAGGGCCGGGCTGTGCAGGTGGACGAGATCCGCGCTGCCTGCCCAGGCGAGCCGGGCGAGCGACGCGGAGGCCCGCTCCACCTCGGCGGCGCTCGACGCGGTCCAGTCGAGGGGCAGGCCGGTGGCGAGGATGCGGGCGCCGCTCTCGGCTTCGGCGCGGGCGATCACCTCCGCCGCGGGCGGCGGCCCCATGAGGGCGATGCCGACGCGCGCACCTCGGCGGCCGAGCCCCGAGGCGAGGTCGAGGGTGTATTGCCAGACGCCGCCGAGGGCGTCGGCGCTCATCAGGATGAAGGGGGAGGTCAGCGGCATCCGCAGGCAGCCTCCAGCTCTCGGAGGGGCAGCGGGCGTTCCTCCTGGATGTCGCTGAAGCGCTCGAACTGGCCGAGATAATGGGCATGCGCCCGCTCCCAGGCCGTATCGTCGGGCTCCCCCCAGAGCCGCCGGTAATCGGGCGAGCTCGGATAGGGGTAGAGCGGCACGGGATCGTTCGCCCAGACGCCCTGGCGGCGCAGGCGATCGCGCCATGCGGCGACGAGACCGGGATCGTCGCCGGCCACGGCGATCAGGTTCGCCTGCACGAAGGGCACCGAGCGGCGGGCATAGATGAGCCGCTCGGCGAGGTCGTCGGTCGAGGCGCGGCACTTCTTGTCGAGCGCCGCCCTGCCCTCCTCGGTCAGGCTCTCGATTCCGGCCTCGATGGAGACGCAGCCGGACGCTCCGAGGAGGTCGAGCATGTCGGGGTTCCAGAGGTCGATCCGGGTCTGGATGCCGAACCGGATGCGCCGCCCGACCAGGGCTTCGAGCAGCGGCTTCTGCGGCAGGAAGATCTCGTCGACGAAATAGAGATAAGTCGCGCCTTGCGCGATCAGATGGTCGATCTCGTCGAGGACGATGCCAAGGTCGCGGCGGCGATACTTGTCGCGGAAATCGATCTTCGCGCAGAAGCTGCAGGTATAGGGGCACCCGCGCGAGGCCTCGACCTCCGCGCCGGGGCCGTCCGGCGCGGCGTCGAAGCGATGGTGGTGGTGACGGTGCCGGGCGATCCACGCATCGGGCCAATGCAGCGCCGGCAGGTCCGTGAAGCGGCCCGCATGGGGCGGTCCGGTCACCACGACCGCCTCACCGTCCCGGAAGGCAAGGGCCGGCACTTCGCGCGGATCTTCGGCATCGGCGAGCTGCGCGACGATCTCCTCGCACTCCCCCCGGACCACGACATCGCAGCCGAGCTTGTCGAGAGTCGGGCGGGGCGTGGCCGAACCATGCGGGCCGACCGCAACCGTGCGGCCGCCTCGACGGCCCAGGCCATCGAGGAAGGCGCGGGGCACCCGAAGTTCCGGCGGGGCGCAGCGCCAGAACAGATAGGTGGGCGCCGTCGTCACCACGGTCATGCCGGGGGCGAAGGCGGCGACGCGGTTCGCGCCCTCCTCGGCGCTCAGGCCTTCGAGAGGGCAATCGACGATCCGCGTCTCGTGGCCGGCGGCCTCCAGCAGCGCGGCGGCATAGCCGAGCTCCAGCGGCAGATGGGGTTCGCGGCAGCCGAAATAGATGCTGTTGCGGTAGTCCCAGGGCGGGTTGACGAGGGCGACCCTCATAGCACCGCCTCCTGCACACGCCCGCGGGCCGGTACGGCCTCTTCCCGTCGCCCCAGCCATTCGGAGAGCCAGGCAGCGAGATCCGCCACGCCCTCCCGCCAGGAGAGCGGCGGCGCGAGCCCGAGCGCCCCGGTGGCGCGGCGGGTGTCGGACACGTAGTAGCGCTGATCCCCGGGGCGCCAGTCGCCCCACTCGACCGCGACCTCCCGGCCGATCAGCGCGCCGAGATGGGCGAGCAGCCGGCGCAGACTCACCGCGTTCTCTGGCCCGCCGCCGAGATTGAAGGCATGACCGGAGACCTGATCGATCCGCGCCAGCGCGGCCCGGTAGGCGGCCACCGCATCGGAGACATGGAGGATGTCGCGTACCTGCCGCCCGTCGCCGTAGACGGTGACGGGCCTGCCCTGCAGCGCCCGGATCAGGAAATGGGCGACCCAGCCCTGATCCTCGTTGCCCATCTGGCGCGGGCCGTAGATGCAGCTCATCCGCATCACGACCGTGGGCAAACCATAGCTGCGGGCGTAATCGAGGACATAGGCATCCGCCCCGCCCTTGGAGCAGCCATAGGGCGTGTGGAAATCCAGGGGCCGGTCCTCGCCGATGCCGTGCGCCCGCAGGCGGGGCTCCATGGGGGCATAGGCGTCGCCCTCCTGCGCCAGCGCCACGTCGGGCAGGCCGCCATAGACCTTGTTGGTCGAGGCGAAGAGGAGCGGCACCGCGCCGCCGCGGGCGCGCAGGGCCTCCAGCAGCGTCAGGGTGCCGCCGAGATTGACCTCCATGTCCTCCCGCGGCGCGACGAGGCTCGTCGTGACCGCGACCTGGGCGGCGAAGTGGAACACGGCAGAGGCCTCGCGCACCGCCCGGGCGAGTTCGGCGCCGTCGCGGATATCCGCGATCACCGGCTGGATCCGGCTGCCATGTCGCTCCGTGAGCCAGGCGAGGTTCGCCTCGACGCCCGGGCGCGCCAGCAGGTCGTAGACGATGACGCTGCGCCCTTCGCTGGCCAGCCGGTCGGCGAGGTTGACGCCGACGAAGCCGGCGCCGCCGGTGACGAGGACGGGACGGGTCTCGAGGCGTGTCTGGACCCCGCTCACGCCACCAATCCCCGTGCTTCGAGCTCGCGGCGGGCCTCGGCCACGCGGTCGACCGCCTGCTGCTCGGCGACCCAGGCGGCAAGCTCCGTCAGGCCCTGCTCGAAATCGCGCTGCGGCGCGTAGCCGAGCTCGCGCTGGATCTTGCCGATATCCGCGACGCAGTGGCGGATGTCGCCGGCCCGCGCCTGGCCCGTGATCTGGGGGGTGATGTCCTCCCGGCCCATCGCCCGGGCGAGCAGGCGGGCGACCTCCTCGACGGTCCGGTCCTGCCCGGATCCGACATTGTAGACCTGCCCCGCTGCGGCCGGATGCTCCAGCGCCAGCACGAAGGCCCGGGCCACGTCCTCGACATGGACGAAGTCCCGCCGCTGGGCGCCGTCCTCGAAGATCATCGGCGGCTGCCCGTTGAGAAGCCGCGCGGCGAAGATAGCGAGAACCCCGGTATAGGGATTCGAGAGTGCCTGGCCGGGGCCGTAGACGTTCCAGAGCCGCAGGGCCACGCCCTCCATGCCGTAGGCGGGGGCGAGCGTCAGGGTCAGGCGCTCCTGCATGTACTTGGTGAGCGCATAGACCGAGGCGAGCGCCGGGCGCTTGCTCTCCGGCGTCGGCAGGGGCCGCATCGGCCGGCCGGCCGCGTCGGGCGGGTCCCAGGGCTCTCCGGGGCCGCGCGGCTTGCGGACCGCGTCCTCGACGATCCCGCCATCGTCCTTGCGATAGAGCCCCTCGCCGTAGACGCTCATGGAGGAGGCGACGACCACGCGCTTGACCGGCGCGTCGATCAGCGCCTGGAACAGGGTGGCGGTGCCGCAATCGTTGACGGAGACGTAGCGCTCGACAGCATACATGCTCTGGCCGACGCCGACCTCGGCAGCGAGGTGTACGACATGGGTCGCCCCGGCGAGCGCGCGGGCTACGGCCTCTCCGTCACGGATATCGCCCTCCACGAACTCGACACCCGGATCGAAGGCGGCGGGCGCGGCCCGATCGCCGTGCACCTGCTCGATCAGGCTGTCCAGGATGCGGACCCGATACCCTGTCCGAAGAAGAGCGCCCGCCAGATGCCGGCCGATGAAGCCGGCCCCTCCTGTGATCAGAGCGAGGTTTTTCATATGCGCTCGACGTCTCCAATGATGTCGGACAAATTCACAGGAAGACACACGACAAAATAAAAATGATTTATGATAAAAACCTATGTTATTTCTATGATATTGATCTGCATCAACCGGATTAAATTCAGAGAAAGTGCTGGTGAAATCTCCCGGGGAGGATCTTTGTTCCTGCCTTTTATCGTCAAGTTTGCAGGCGTCTCGCTCTCGCCATCGGCGTGGCGACGCGCGGCAAACAAATCGTGGCCAGCCGGGTTGATGGGACGCAACGAGGTGTGACCGAGGAAGCCATGGCCGGCGCGGCAGAGGACAGCATCGATCGACAGGAGCCCAGTGGGGCCGGTTCCCTGCTCTGGACCGCGGCGACCGCCGTGGCGCTGATCGGGATCGCGTTTCGGCCTCGGCGCCCCACGGCCGACCACCGACCGCCCCGAAGCGCCTCCGAGGGTCCGCACGAGCCCTCCCCCTCCGTCGAGGGAGCGCGGGCGCGTCACGTGGCACGGTCCGAACCCGAGCGGGGCCGCCGCGCCGAGAGCCCCACGGAGATCCCGCGCCTGGGCTGGAAGGACGTGGCGATGCGGACCTATCGCGACGTAGGCGAGAACCGCCTCATGCTGGTCTCGGCCGGGGTCACCTTCTTCGCCCTGCTCGCGATCTTTCCGGCCATCGCGGCGCTGGTGTCGCTCTACGGCCTGATCGCCGATGCCTCGACCATCAACGACAACCTGGCCTCGCTCCAGGGCGTGCTGCCCTCGGGCGCCCTGGAGATCGTCGGCGAGCAGGTGAAGCGCCTCAACGAGAAGGGCAACACGACCCTCGGCCTGTCCCTGCTGGTCAGTGTCGGGCTATCGGTCTGGAGCGCCAATGGCGGGATGAAGCATGTCTTCGACGCGCTCAACATCGTCTACAACGAGCGCGAGAAGCGGAACTTCATCATCCTCAATCTGATCTCCCTCGGCTTCACCGCGGGGGCGCTGCTGTTCGTCCTCGGTGCGCTCGGCTCGATCGTCGCGGTGCCGATCATCCTGCAGACCATCGGCCTCAGCGAGAACGCGTGGTGGCTCGCGCTGCTGCGCTGGCCGGTCCTGTTCCTGGTGGTGATGGGCGGTCTCGCGCTTCTCTACCGCTACGGCCCGAGCCGGGACGCGCCGCGCTGGCGCTGGGTGACACCGGGGGGCATGCTCGCCGCCTTCCTCTGGCTCGCGGGTTCCCTGCTGTTCTCGTGGTACGTCGCCAATTTCGGCAAGTACAATCAGACCTACGGGTCCCTCGGCGCCGCGATCGGCTTCATGACCTGGATCTGGATCTCGACCACGATCGTGCTGCTGGGCGCGCAGGTGAACGCGGAGATGGAGCACCAGACGGCGAAGGACACGACCGTCGGGCACCCTCAGCCCCTCGGCGAGCGCGAGGCCCGCATGGCGGATACGGTCGGCGCGGCAAGCTGATCGCATGCGTGTGACGGTAGGCTCGGAGCATAAGACAGGAAGATTTCGGGGCAGGCCTCTCAAGCATCCACATGATGATGTGCGAAGCGGGGCAAGAGCGAGGGAACGATTTCATGGCCTCGTTCGTCATTCCTGACGAAGAGGCGCATCGTGGCCCTCGACCGAAACGAGAGAGAGGAAACCATGCTCAAGGGTGGCTTGCTGTGGCTGATCGGGATTCCGCTGCCGATCATCTTGCTCATGTGGGTCTTCGGCGTCTTCCACTAGACACTTCATCTTGTTGCATCGCACAGGTGTGATCGTCTCGGGCGCCCGCTGAAGGATCGGCGGGCGCCTCTGTTTTGGGAGGCCGGTGCGTGAGGCGCGGCCCGTCCGAAACCGATCTTTCCGTCTCCTGGAAGACTGGAACGGGGCCCTGTCGCCCATGGTTCTCGGGACACCCAGAACAGGTCGAAAGACGGCGCCGCGGATTTCCGGCGCCGGGCAGAGGCGATGAACGCGACCCGTATTCCCTTGATCGGCCCTTCCGCCCCGGGCGGCGAGCGGAAGGACATCGGCCCCCTCGCGGAGCGATGCGTGCATCTCTGCATCGACATGCAGCGCATGTTCGCCGAGCAAACCGACTGGGAGACATCCTGGCTTCCGCGTATCCTGCCGAGCGTGATCCGCCTGGTGGAGGTGCATCCCGAGCGCACGGTCTTCACCCGGTTCGTGCCGGCGGCTCATCCCGGTGAGGGACGGGGCACCTGGGCGAGCTATTACGAGCGCTGGGCGTCGATGACGCGCGATCACCTCGACCCCGGCATGATCGACCTCGTGCCGGATCTCGCCCGCTTCGTGCCCCCGGCCGGGGTCCTCGACAAGCGCGTCTACTCGCCCTGGATCGGCACCGGTCTCGACGCCGCACTGCAGGCCCGGGGCGTCGACACCCTCGTCGTCACCGGGGCGGAGACGGAGGTCTGCGTCCTGGCCGCCGTGCTCGGGGCGATCGATCTCGGCTACTGCGTCCTGCTCGCGGGCGATGCCCTGTGCAGTTCCAGCGACGAGGCCCATGACGCGCTGATGGCCATCTATCGGATGCGCTACGGCCATCAGGTCGAGATGCTGACCACGGACGAGATCCTCGACCGCTGGCGGTGATCCCCCGGCTCCGGCGCGTCAGGTCAGCGGCAGGTAGGCGAACCGGTTCTCCGAGGGGCGGCTCTCCAGGAGCAGGGCGAGGCCGCGGTCCATGTCGCGCCCGCCGGCCTCCCAGCGGTCCCGGATCGAGGAGGGCGAATACTCGAAGCTCTTGGCGGCGAGTTCGTCGGCGGTTGCACGGTAGGCGAGGTGGAGAAGCCGCACCTTCGGCCCGTCCGGCTTGAGCCTCTGCCGCAGCGCATATTCCCGCGCGAGCGCAGCCATGCTGCGACGTCCGGCGCTGGAGAAGATCATGTCGTTGGCCCGCTCCAGAACCGCATCCAGGGAGGCGGGACGCGGCGCCCGCGGGCTGAACAGCTCGAGCGCCACGCAAAAGAGGTCGTCGTCGGGTTCGTTCGCGAAGACCGGATCGAGCGGCAGGTTGTTGACGTAGCCGGCATCGCAGAACTGGCGTCCCTCGATCTCGACGGGCGGGAAGGCCGGCAGAATCGCGGTGCTCGCAAGGATATGCTCCGGCCGGATCTCCTGGCACGTGCTGTCGAAGGTGACCTCCTCGCTGGTCTCGATATCGACGCAGGCGACGGTCAGGCGAGTCTCCCCGCTGTTCAGCCGCTCGAAGTCGACGAGCTCTGCAAGGGTACGCAGGAGCGGCCGATTGTCGAAGAGCGCGACATCGTTCGGGAGCCACGGCAGGGCGGACCACAGGCCGGGAAAGCGATGCTGATAGAGACTCGGCCGGCCGTAGAGCAAAGCCAGGAGCGCGTGCAGGCCGTTGTAGAACTGGCGCGGCTTCAGGGCGTCGATCAGGTTCGGCGCCGTGTGCTGGGCAGCCTCGTGCCAGAAGCGCCGCAGCTTGGCGACGCGCTCTCCGGGGGCGTTGCCGGCGATGATGGCGGCGGTGACGGCGCCGATCGAGGCGCCGACGACCCAGTCCGGCTGCAGGCCCTGCCGCTCCAGGATCTCATAGGCGCCCGCATGATAGGCGCCGAGGGCGTTGCCGCCCCCGAACACCAGGGCGAACCTGCCCTGTCCGTTCGGGAGCGATGGCCGAGCGAAGTCCGCGATCGTGGCCTCCTGCCCTGCCGGAGCCCGGCTCCCTTCCGCGATCGTCTCCGGCATCCTGGCTCCTGAAGCGTCCGGTCCCCGTGCCGCGCGGGAGAGGCGGCTCGCGATGGAATCAGCGGTCGGCCTTCTCGCCGGCCGTTGTGAGTTCGACGTACCGGCGGGTGGTCGGGACCACGAGGTCGCGTACGACCTTCGCCATCGCTTCCTCCTCCTTCAGCGATTGCTGGAGGCCGGTGAGGGTGGGCTGACCCGCGGCCTCGCCGATGCTCAGGAGCGAGGTGTAGGCGGCGATCTCGAAATTCTCGAAGGCGTGGTTGGCATAGGCGTTCTTCAGGATCTCGTCCTGAGCCGGGGTGTGACCGAGCGCCATCACGTTGCCGACGAAGCCGAGCACGCCCTCCTTGAGGCGCGAGGGGCTCTCGGCGAGGCTCTGGAGCACCTCTTCCAGGCGGTCGCGCTGCCCGTGGGTCTCCTCGATATGCCGGTGCAGCGCATCCTCCATCTCGGGATAGTTCTGTAGCCGCTCGACCTGCCGATCCATGATCTGCAGCGCCTGCAACTCGAGCGCATGCGTGTTCTTGAGCGCAGTGACAAAGATCTCACGCGTATCGATCGTCATAGCTTGCCAATCGTTGTCGTGGTTCCGGGTCTCGGGAGATCCGCCGGCAGCCGAACAAGTTCCTTGGGCCTCGGCGCCGTACCTTGAGCGTCAGCCGCTCAGCAGATGCAGGCTGAATCCGCCCTCCGGATCGAGCCACAGCCGCTCGGCGGTCCATCCGGCGCTTCCGGCCAGCGCCTGGAAGGCCTCGGGCGCGTATTTGTGCGAGGTGTCGGTGCGGATGCTCTCCCCGGCCGCGAAGGCGATGGCCTGCCCGCCCAGGCGATAGGTCGCGGCCTTCCGCGCCACGAGATGCGCCTCGACCCGGAACGGATCCTCGGCGAGCCGCGCCTCATGATGGAAATTGTCGCGATCGAAATCGGCGCCGAGCTCCCGGTTCAGGCGGGCGAGCAGGTTGAGGTGGATCGCGGCCATCAGGCCGCCGGACTCGCCATAAGCGCGCCGCAGGCGGCCGGGATCCCGGGTCGGGTCGGCGCCGACGAGGAAGCGGCTTCTCCCCTGCGTCTCCCGCGCGAGCGTGTCCCGGGCCCGGGCGAGGAAGGCCGTCGCCTCCCGCGGGGTGAAGTTGCCGATGCTGGTGCCGGGAAAGAAGCCCAGCACGTTCGGGCCCGCCAGTCCTGCCGGCAGCCGGATCGGCTTCGAGTAATCCGCACAGACCGGCGTCATGGCGACGGAAGGGTAGTCCGGCGCGAGGTGCGCGATCGCGGCCTCCAGATAGTCGCCCGCGATGTCGATGGCGACATAGGCTTCCGGGGCCTCCAGGGCGTCGAGCAGGGTGCGGATCTTGCGGCTTGCCCCCGCCCCGAACTCGATCACGCTGGCCCCCGCGCCGATGATCGCTCCTACCTCCGCGGCGACCCCGGGCAGGAGCGTCATCTCGCGCTTCGTCGGGTAGTAGTCGGGATGGGCGCAGATCCGGTCGAACAGGTCCGAGCCCGTATCGTCCCAGAGATACTTTCCGGGCAGCGTCTTCGAATCGCGGCTGAGGCCGTCGAGCGCATCGCGGAGGAAGGCTCCCGCTACGCCTATCGCAGGCTCCGCCATCTCAGAGCCCCTTCCGGGTGGCGGTGAGCACGGCGAGGGCGATGCGTTCCGCCTCCCCGTAAGCCGGATCGTCGAGTTCCTCGCCATAGGCATCCGGGTCGTGCTCCCGGTAGGACCAGTCGAGCCCGACCTCCTCGCAGAAGGCGCCAGCGGCCTCGCGGAAGCCGTCGCGCCCCTCGACGATGGCCGAGCCCGTGAACAGGACGAGGCTGCCGCCGGGGGCGAGGCGCTCCGTCGCCGTCTCGACCACGCGCAGGGGCAGGCCTGCCCCCAGGATGCCGCCGCCGTTCCGATAGGCACGCCCGCCCGCATCGACCATGAAGGGCGGATTGGAGACGATGAGATCGAACGCTCCCTCCACGTCGCGCAGCATGTCGCTGTGGACCGGACGGACATTCTCGACCCCGGCAAGGCGGGCATTGACGCGGGCGGCGCTCAGGGCCGCCGGGTTGATGTCGACGAGAACCACCTCTGCCTGGGGCAGGCGCTTGGCAACCAGGATGCCGACGGCGCCCGAGCCGCAGCCGATATCGACGATCCGCCGCGGCGCCGGCAGACCCGCGCGCGCCCGCGCTTCCAGGTGGTTGAGCACGGCCTGCGTGTAGCGCACCGTGTCGGGGCCGAAGAACACGGAATCCGCGGCGAGCGGCGGATAGGCGGCGTGCAGGAAGAGCTCGCCGTCGAGGCTCGACAGGCGAATGGTCGCCTTCAGGGCGCCGTCCGGCCCCTGCCCGCGCCGGAGCACGCCCGCTTTGTCCATCAGCCGCGTCAGTTCCGTGGGCAGCAGCTCGGGCCGGAACGGCCGGCTCCAGCCGAGGACATCGCGCAGGGAGCGGGCGGTCGCATTCTCGGGCCGGGCATTGACCCGGGCCTGGGTGGCGGGCGTCACGGTGGTGAAGGCGTAGCCGCTCGCGCGCACCGCGCGGACGAAGTCCAGGAGCGCGTCCTGCCGACCCTCGTCGCGGGAGCCGGTCCCAAGCGTGGTGGCGCCGGTGATCCTCGCTTCGGTCTGCAGCATCCTCAGCTCTCCATCTGGTCGGCCAGGAAAGCCCCCGAGCGCAGGTCGGCGGCGATCTGCTGCGCGTCCCAGGTCGCGCCGTCCTCGCGGCGGCGATAGGGGCAGACCCAGTCGTCCGAGACGGCCCGGCCGCTGAACTGGCGGGCGGCCGAGCGTTCGCCATGCTGCGCCAGCATCGGGTTGGGGGAGCCCGACCAGGCAATGTCGCGCTCGACGATCGACTCGCGCATGCGCGTGTAGCGTCCTTCCTCGCGCAGGCGCTCGAACTGATCGTGCAGATTGAACACGAGCGCCGGTGCTTCGAAGCGCCGCGCCTTGCGGCTCGCGCCTGGATGCAGCCCGACGATGAAGAATCCCTCCCCGCCCAGGCTCATCGAGAAATGCGGGTCGGCCGGGTCGGCGGCGACCCGCGGGTCGTGCCGGTGGCCGATGCCGCTGTCGTAATCCGATAGCGCCTGCATGCGCGCCCAAAGCGCCGCCTCGAAAGCCTCCTCCGAGAGCTTCTGCGGCGTCTCGAACACCACGGCGAAGCTCTGGAACAGGTCGCGCCGCTCGCGGTAGCGGCTGATGAAGGCGAGCAGCGCGGGGTAGATGCGGCTGTCATCGCCGCCGGATTGGATATCGCGGGCGACGATGACCCTCAACCGGCCACGGGAGAGGGCCGATTTGGCGCCGACGCAGGGGAAGGGCTGTTGTCGGATGAAATGCCGGAAGCGCTCGGCGAGCGGGTGACGGGCGTCGTTGGTAGGCAGCAGCATGACACCTCGTATGACGCGGGCAAGCGAAGGCCACAGGTCCGGCAGCGGCGCGGCCCGATGAAGATGGTTTCAGAAGAAGCGACAGTCGACCGCGCGCCACCCAACGTTCAGCGCGGATGATCTGGCAGGGAACCACGTGGTTTTGGTATTGTTCCGGCCGAAGCAGGATTGTCCACCAAGTTACGCTTCCGCTTTCTCTGGAAAATTTTCTTGATAAGGCGCGACATAGAGGCGCGGTGACGTGCAAAATCTGCACTGCATTGTCGCATGTTCTTCACGACTCGATCAGGTAATGGATCGGTTTGAAGGAGAAGTTGTTCGATTGCGGCGCCGAACACGCGGTGAGACCGACGATCAGGTCGGCTTCCGCCAGAAAGGTGACCCGGTCGCCTGCCCGGCTCAGGGGCGGCCGCACGGCGATCTCGCCGCTCTGCCCGTCGACGGTCACATGCATGAACACGTTGAAGGCGACGGGGATGCGATCGGGGCCGATCCCATAGGGCGCGAGGGCGGTGGCGAGGTTGCCATGGCAGCCCCGGTGGGGATGCTCCTCGCCGTAGATGATCCGGAAGGTGTCCGCCGAGCAGGGCGTGAGCAGGAAGTCGTGGCGCCCGACCGTGTCCTTGACGATGCGCAGGAGCACGTTGGAGCGGTTCGAGTAGATCGGGTCGCCCTTGGTGAGGAAGATGCGCGAGGCGTAGTCGATGCTGCGGCCCGAGGAGATCACTTCGTCGAGGTCGTCGCGACGGAAGGCGACGAGGTCGGCGACCTGCTCGCCCATCGGATCGATCACCGTGAGCCGCTGGCCGCGCTCCAGGGTGAAGGCCGCCCCGGAGCGGGGCGGGATCTCGTGGCGCACCGGCTGGCTCATGAACGCGTCTCTCCTGCTCGCGCCCGTAGGAAGCGCGACAAGGGATCTGGGGCAGGCGCGGCGTGGTTCCCGGGGCGAGGCCTCATTCCACCGGAATCGGGCGGACACGGAGACCGCCGATTTGGAGTCACGCTCTGCTTCCGCAACGGGTCATGCCGCCGAGCTGACGCTGCGCGGCCTCGCCCTCGGCACCGTCATCACCGTCCTGTTCATGACGGCCAACCTCTATATGGGCCTCAAGACCGGCATCACCTTCTCGACCTCGATCCCGGCCGCGCTGCTCTCGATGGGCCTGCTGCGCGTGTTCGGGGACGCCAACATCTTCGAGAACAACATCGTCCAGACCCAGGCCTCGGCCGCGGGCACCCTGTGCAACGTGATCCTTGTGCTGCCGGGCCTCGTGCTGATCGGCCACTGGCATGGCTTCCCGTTCTGGCAGACGACCGCCGTCTGCCTGATCGGCGGGTTGATCGGGCTCGCCTATTCGATCCCCCTGCGCCGGGCGCTCGTCCTCGAGGCGGGCCTTCCCTTCCCGGAGGGCGTCGCCGCGGTGGAGGTGCTGAAGGCCGGCGAGGCCGGGGACAGTGGCGGTCTGCGCCTCCTGCTCGGCGCGGCCGGAACCGGCGGCGTGATCGGGCTCGCGACCACGGGTCTGCGTGTGCTCGCCGACGGGGCGCATGCGACCCTGAGCCTCGGTCCCGCCCTGCTGCGGCTCGCCACCGGCTTCTCCCCGGCGCTGGTCGGCATTGGCTATCTCGTCGGTCTCGGCGCCTGCCTCGCCCTGCTCGCAGGAGTGGCGATCGCCTGGGGCATCGCCGTGCCGGTCTTGACCGCCCTCGGCCACGGGGACGGGACCGGCGATCCGGACGCTGTCGCCCGCACCGTCTGGTCGGACAAGGTGCGCCTGATGGGCGCCGGCATCATCGCGGTGGGCGCGGTCTGGACCGTGGTTTCCCTGGGCAGCCAGATCCTCGGCAGCATCCGCTCGGCGCTGCGCGCCGCGAAGGACGGCGGGTCGATGCGGAGCCTGCCGCGCCAGGAGCGCGACCTGCCCATCACCTGGGTCGCGGGCAGCGCGGTTCTGCTCGCCCTGCCGCTCGCCTGGCTCTTCTCCGATTTCAGCGCGGAAGCGCAGCTCGGCAGCCTGCACTTGGTGCTCGTCGCCGCCGCAAGCCTGTTCGCGGTGCTGTTCGGCTTCCTGATGGCCGCGGCCTGCGGCTATCTCGCCGGTCTGCTCGGCTCCTCCTCTAGCCCGATCTCGGGGATCGGCATCCTGACGACGCTTCTCTGCGCCGTTTTGCTGCCGCTGCTGATCGGCCGCGCGGCGGGGCCGGAAGGCGAGCGCTTCGTTATCGCCCTCTCCCTGCTGATCGCTGCGGTCATCGTTACCACCGCCTCGATCGCCAACGACAATCTGCAAGATCTTAAGACCGGACAGCTCGTCGATGCCACGCCCTGGCGCCAGCAGGTGGCGCTCGCCATCGGCGTCACGGTGGGCGCCCTGGTGATCGCGCCGCTGCTCGAACTGCTTTTCAACGCCTACGGTTTCGGGGATGTCCTGCCGCGGGAGGGCATGGAAGCGGGCAACTCCCTGCCGGCCCCTCAGGCGGCCCTGATGACGCAGATCGCCGGCGGAATCGTGCGCGGCGAGTTGCCCTGGGGAATGGTGCTCATCGGTGCCGGGCTCGGCATCGTCCTGGTGGCTCTGGAAGCGCGGCTGCGCAAAGGGGGGCGCTCCTTCCCGGCACTGACGGTCGGGATCGGCATGTACCTGCCGCTGGAGGTGGTGGTAACCATCGCGATCGGCGGGGTGCTGGGCTGGCTCACGCAGCACCGGCTACAGCGGATGAAGGCCGGGCCGGATCAAGCGGAGGAGAGATCCGCGCTGGCGCGCCGGCGCGGCGTCCTGCTGTCCTCTGGGTTTCTGGTGGGCGAAAGCGTGGTCGGCGTGGTCCTGGCGGGGGCCGACACCGTCACGGGGCGCAGCTCGTCCCTCGCGCTGGTGGGACCCGATTTCGGGCCTTATGCGGCCTGGCTGGGATCTGCCGTCTTCCTCGTGACGATCGCCGTCTTCTATGGGGTCGTCGTGTCACCGGCCGAAGGACGGCAGGGAGGAAACCACGCCCGTGATCGCGCACGAGCCTCTGCGGGATGAAGGAGAGCCGGCTTCAGTAATCGTGCCGTCTTCCCTCGCAGATCCTTAAGACATTTCGCCCAGGCTGACGCGAAATCACACTGGATGATACGGAAACGAGGATGCGCGCAGCGTCGGCGCGTCGTCGTTCCGGTTCTCCTGACATCGCCGGACGCTCCTGTGGTGACTGCAAGAACGAGTTCCTCCGAGCTCACCTCGGCCTTTGATCGGTGTCGTTTTGCGTTCGTCGGCGTTGCTCTGATGAGCGCACTGGTGAACCTGCTCTACCTCACCGGCTCGTTCTTCATGCTGGAGGTCTACGACCGGGTCATTCCGAGCCGGTCGGTGCCGACGCTGGTCGGGCTCTGCGTGCTGGCCTTCGTGCTGTACGCGTTCCAGGGCGTGCTGGAGGCGATCCGAACGCGGGTACTCGCCCGGATCGGTGCGGCGCTCGACGAGGCCCTGAGCGGGCGCGTCCTCGACGTGGTCCTGCGCGCGCCGCTCAGAGGCGGGATCGGCGGGGATGGGCTGCTGCCCTTACGCGATCTCGACCAGCTGCGTGCCTTCCTCGCCAGCGGCGGCCCTTCGGCCCTGTTCGACCTGCCCTGGATGCCGGTCTATCTCGTCATCTGCTTCCTGTTCCATCCGCTGATCGGCGTGGCCGCGCTGGCCGGCATGCTGGTGCTCGTGGCGCTCACCGTCCTCACGGACCGGGCGACGCGGGAGCCCACCCGGCGCGCCACCACCCATGCCCAGCAGCGCAACGCCCTGGCCGAGGCCGCCCGGCACAATGCCGAGGTGCTCGCGGCCATGGGCATGCGCGACCGGATCGGCGGGCGCTGGGCGCGCGCCAACCGCGACTACGGACAGGCCCAGCAGCAGGCCGCCGACGTCACCGGCGGCTTCGGAGCCGGCTCCAAGGTCTTCCGCACCGGCTTGCAATCCGGCGTGCTGGCGCTCGGCGCCTGGCTCGTGATCCACAACGAGGCCACCGCCGGCATCATCATCGCGAGCTCGATCCTGGTCTCCCGGGCCCTCGCCCCGGCCGAACTCGCCATCGCCCACTGGAAGGGTTTCGTCGCCGCCCGGCAGAGCTGGCACCGCCTGGCCGATCTCTTCGCGCGGCTCCCCGCGGAGCCGGTGCCGCACGCCCTGCCGGCGCCCGTCCGAACGCTCGGCGTCGAGGCGGTGAGCCTGGCGCCCCCCGGCGTGCAGCGCATCGTGGTGCAGGAGGCGAGCTTCACCCTCTCCGCCGGCCAGGGTCTCGGGGTGATCGGGCCGAGCGCCTCGGGCAAGTCCTCCCTCGCCCGGGCGCTCGTCGGGGTCTGGGCGCCGGTCCGTGGCAAGATCCGCCTCGACGACGCGGCCCTCGACCAATGGTCGAGCACGGCGCTCGGCGCCCATCTCGGCTACCTGCCGCAGGAGGTCGAGTTGTTCGCCGGAAGCGTAGCGGAGAACATCGCCCGCTTCGAGCCCGGAGCCTCGTCGGAGGCCGTAATCGCCGCCGCCCGGGCCGCGGGCGTACACGAGTTGATCCTCCGGCTGCCCGAGGGCTACGACACCAGGATTGGAGAATCCGGCGCCGGCCTGTCGGCGGGCCAGCGTCAGCGCATCGGACTCGCCCGCGCCCTCTACCGCGATCCCTTCCTCGTCGTGCTCGACGAGCCCAATTCCAACCTCGACGCCGAGGGCGAGGCCGCGCTGACGGAGGCGATCCTCGGCATACGCCGCCGCCGCGGCATCTGTGTCGTGATCGCCCACCGTCCGAGCGCCCTCGCGGCCGTCGATACGGTGCTGGTGATGGCGGAAGGCCGGATCCAGGCCTTCGGGCCGAAGGAGGAGGTGCTGCGGCGCGTCCTGCGGACGCCGCCGGCCCCCGTGCCGGCCCCGATGACCGCCGCGGCGGCCCTGCGGGAGAGCGCGTGATGAGCCGGTCCTCCGCCCCCCCCCTGGCGGCGGCCCTCGCGCCGCCGCCGATCGCGCTGCCTGCGATCCGCCGCCATCTCGCCCTCGCCTTTGGGCTCGGGCTGGTGCTCGTCCTCGGCATCGGCGGCTGGGCGACGCTTACCGACATCTCGGCAGCGGTGATCGCGCCCGGCCAGCTCGTGGTCGAATCCGACGTGAAGAAGGTGCAGCATCCGACCGGGGGCGTGGTCGGCGAGATCCGGGTGCGCGAGGGCAGCCGGGTCAAGGCCGGCGACGTGCTGGTCCGCCTCGACGAGACCCAGACCCGGGCCAATCTCGACATCCTGCTGAAGGCTCTCGACGAGCTCGCCGCCCGTCGCGCCCGGGACGAGGCCGAGCGCGACGGGGCCGCGGCGATCCCGTTCCCCGCGGCCTTGCTCGCCCGCACGGACGGCGACCCGACCGTCGCCCATCTTGTCGATGGCGAGCGGCGGCTGTTCGCGTCGCGCGTCTCGGCCCGCGAGGGCCAGAAGGCGCAGCTGCGCGAGCGCGTCCAGCAATTGCGTCAGGAGATCGGCGGCCTGACCCAGCAGGCCGAGGCCAAGAATCGCGAGATCACCCTGATCGGCCAGGAGCTGAAGGGCGTGCGCGAGCTCTTCGCAAAGAATCTCGTGCCCTTCTCCCGGGTCACCGTACTGGAGCGGGACGCCGCCCGACTCGAAGGCGAGCGCGGCCAGCTCGTCGCCGCCACGGCCTCCGCCCGCGGCAAGATCGCCGAGACCGAGTTGCAGATCCTTCAGATCGACCAGGACATGCGCACCGAGGTGGGCAAGGACCTCGCCGAGATCCGTGGCCGCTGGTCGGAGCTTACCGAGAAGCGGGTCGCCGCGGAGGACCAGCTCAAGCGCATCGACCTGCGTGCCCCTCAGGATGGGGTGGTCCATCAGCTCAGCGTGCATACGGTGGGCGGGCTCGTGGTGCCGAGCGAGCCGGCCATGCTGATCGTGCCGGAGGCGGACCAGCTCCTCGTCGAGGTCCGGGTGCAACCCCAGGACATCGACAATGTGCGCCTCGGCCAGAAGGCGATGCTGCGTTTCTCCGCCTTCAACCTGCGCACGACACCGGAGGTCGAGGGCGAGGTGGCCCGCGTCTCCGCCGATGTCAGCCAGGATCCGAAGACCGGTCAGCCCTTCTACACTGCCCGGATCCGCCTGAGCGACGGCGCCCAGGAGACCCTGGGCGCCCTCCGTCTCGTGCCCGGCATGCCGGTGGAGGCCTATCTGCGCATCGGCGAGCGCTCCGTGCTCTCCTATCTCACCAAGCCTCTCACCGATCAGGTGGCGAAGGCCTGGAGAGAGCGCTGAGGCGCGCCGACCCGCCTCAGCGTTCGGCGCGTTCGGTCTTGTAGTGGCCGGCCGCGACCTTGCCGTCCCCGCCGGAAGCGGCCTTCTGGTCGGCATGGCCGCCCGAGGCGCCACCGGTGGCGGGCGGGGTCCGGCCCGGGGCGTGGGCGCTCTTCTCCCACTCGCCCCGACGTTCGGAATCGCTGCGGCCGCCCGTGCCTTGCTGGGTGATCGCCGCCTGCTCCGCGGTCTGGGCGTCGCCCTTGCGGTGGTCGGCCCGGCTGCCGACCACGTCGTCGGGCTTGCGGGTGACGGTTTCCGTCGGCGCGTGGCGCTCCGGCATGGCGTCAGTCCTCCTTGCCCACGGCGGCGGTGGCGCGCTCGATTGCCTCGGATGTCGCTCCGTCGCCGGGCTTGTCGCTGCTCGGGTCGGAGAGGCGTCGCACCGTATCGTTCGGCGTCTCGGCCTCGGTCGGGTCGGTCGCATCCTGGCGCGGCTTGCCCGAAGCGAGGCGCGCGGTCTCGGCCGGGCCGTCCGGCTCGCTCGCCAGGGCCGCCTGGGTCCGGGATGGGATGCCGACATCCAGGGGTGACTCGCCGCCGAGATCCTGGCCGTTGCGGTCGGCATAGGCGTCGAAGCTCTTCAGGTTCGGCCGTTCGCGGTCTTCCGTCATGGTTGTCCTCCGTGTCTGGAGGGACAACCCCGCCTCATGGGGCAAGTTGCCGACTGCGGCGACGGGCCGTCCGGGCCAACGAAAAGGGGCGGAGATGCTCCGCCCCTTTCAAAATCTTGTCCGGTGCCGCCCCCGCCGGATGGAGGTCCGCTCCGGCAGGCGGCAGGCTCCCTCAGATGCCTTCGAACAGGGCCGAGGAGATGTAGCGCTCGGCGAAGGAGCAGGCGACCGTGACGATGCGCTTGTTGCGGAACTCCGGCCGGCTGCCGAGCGCCAGCGCGGCCGCGACGTTGCCGCCCGTCGAGATGCCGCCGGGGATGCCCTCCAGCTTGGCGAGCAGGCGCGAGGTCTCGAAGGCGGTCTCGTTCGAGACCGTGATCACCTCGTCGACCACGGAGCGGTCGAGGTTGTCCGGAATGAAGCCGGCGCCGATGCCCTGGATCTTGTGCGGGCCGGGCTGGCCGCCGGAGATCACGGGAGAGTCGGTCGGCTCCACGGCCACGACGCGCAGGTTCGGCAGCCGGGGCTTCAGCACCTGGCCGACGCCGCTCACCGTGCCCCCGGTGCCCACGCCCGCGACGAAGGCGTCGAGCTCGCCATGAGTATCGTTCCAGATCTCCTCCGCGGTGGTCTTGCGGTGGATCTCCGGGTTGGCCGGGTTCGAGAATTGCTGCGGCATCACCGCGTCCGGGATCTCGGCGAGCAGCTCCTCGGCGCGGGCGATGGCGCCCTTCATGCCCTTCGGGCCGGGAGTCAGTTCGAGCTGGGCGCCGAGGAAGGCGAGCATCTTGCGCCGCTCGATCGACATGGTCTCGGGCATGACGAGGATCAGGCGATAGCCGCGGGCCGCCGCGACGAAGGCCAGCGCGATGCCGGTATTGCCGGAGGTCGGCTCCACCAGGGTGCCGCCGGGCTTCAGACGGCCGGACGCCTCCAGCGCGTCGATCATGTTGACGCCGATGCGGTCCTTCACGCTCGCGATCGGGTTGAAGAATTCGAGCTTGAGCAGGATCTCGGCCTCGACGCCGCGCTCCTTGGTCAGGCGGTTCAGGCGGACCAGCGGCGTGTTGCCGATGGTCTCCGTGATCGAACCGAAGATCCTGCCGTGGCCGAGCTTGCGCGCCGTGTCGGAGGTTTGTGTCGCCGTGTCAGCCATCTCGTGGAACTCCCTGGGCCGCATCGCGCGGGCTCCGCGGGCCGCTTCAGGGCGCCGCACGCACGCGCCGGATGCCGTCGCAGGGGACGCCTAGCGGATTTCCGGATAGCCGTCGAGGCCGGAGCAAATCCGGACGGTATCGCAAAGGTTTACCGGTCGCCGTGCCGGCCTGGCGTCCGACGATCGCCCGAACAGAGCGTTCTCGGCCTATCGCGCCTCTTGGAATATTCTTCTATGATTCGGCGCGTCTGCGCGACAAAGACTTCGTGTTGGAAACGAGCGTGTTTTTTCATCGCGCAAGGAAGACGGCGGAGAAAACCAGGGCCAGCGTGCCGAGCAGGGGCATGCCTGCAGCGATCCAGGCGGCGCGCTGGTCATACCCGCGCAGGTAGACATAGCCGCTCTCGGCGAATCGACCGGCCCGGGGAGCGAGCCGCGCCACCGACCCTGAATCCGCCCGCGCCATGCCGATGCTCCCGCCGGTGAAGGCCGGTCGCGCCGGCCGCGGGGCTTAGAGAGCGGGTCGGGGCATGAAGAAGAATGAACCTGCGCCGCCGATCGCGGATCGTCGTCAACGAAGGGTAAAGCCGAGCACGCAAAACGCGGCCACAAGGGCCGCGCTGTCGCAGAGAACGGTCGCGTGGAGCGACGCTTACAGGGCGCGGTCGAAACGCAGCTCGCCGTTGGGGCTGCGGATCACGAGCTGCGAATCCACCATGTCCCAGGCGCCGGCGGTGCGCAGAGCCACGAAGAAAGCCTGCTCCACGGCGCTGATCGCCTTGTCGCAGCTCTTCTTGCTGATCGCCAGCGGACCGACCGCGAGGTGCTGCTCGCGCAGAGGGAAGGCGGTAGCCGCGAAGGTGTTGCAGCCGCCATAGCCACGGGCGCGGTACTGGGAATCGATGATGAAGCTCGGGCGGTCCGAGCCGGTGAAGGGCTTGCCGTTGAGGCTCACCGCCGTCCAGGTGGAGCCTAGGGGGAACATCTTCTCCTGAGGCTTGGCCTGCGGCACGTATTGCGGCTTCTTCTCCTGGCGGCCGCCCTGGCCGAACCCGCTCGGGTTCATCTGCGCCTGCGCGGACGTCGCAGCGCCCATCGCAAACGCGCCGGCCAGCGCGGCGAGCAGCATCCTTCTCATCGTCAGACCCCCTTCTTCCGCGCGTCGATCGCGTCGCAATGGATGTCGCCGGAGCCCGGGGCCGGGTTCCGACGGCATGCGGATCGGATAAGATTCAAGCTTTAATGTGGTCAAGCATGGCGCGTCCTCCGCGCGAATGCTTCCACGGGGAAAGAGCATCCGGGCACCGCCGTCGCGTTGCGGGCCTGCAACGATCCCGCCGCTCGCGCGGTTAGCTTGAGCAGAGCCACATCACAGGGAGAGACGGCGTGACGGGGTCGGACGAGGCGGGGCCGAGCGGTTATGCGGCCAACACCATCGCACCTTCCCAGTCGCGGGCGGCGCGCGGGCTGCTCGGCTGGTCGGAGGCGGATCTCGCGAAGAAGCTCGGCCTCGACGCCTCCTTCGTGCGGAGCTTCGAGGCGGGCACGGGCGATCCCGCGAGCGGACAGATCGAGGCCCTGCGCAGCGCCCTGATGCATGCGGGCGTGGTCTTCACCAACGAGGGCGGCTCGCCCGGCGTCAGGTTGTCCGACCAGGGTCGGGGCGAGGGCATCAGGGCCGACGACCTGACCACGGAGAACGATCGCTGAGGCGCCCGTTCAGGGCGCCATCGCCAGCGCCTTGAGGTCGAAGCCCGGATCGGCCGCCTGCTCCGGGTTCAGGGATTTGCGCGCGCTCAGGATGCGCCGTGCGGCCATGTGGTCGGCGGGGCGGTTGATCGATTCCACGGCGCTCAGGCCACCGTCGCGGAAGCGGAACACGGAGAGGGACGCACCGGCGCCCCGCGTCACCGCGCTGTCGCCCGGCAGACCGAGACCGACAATCTGCAGCTTCTGCGGGCCCTGGTCGCTCCAGAACCACGGCACCGCGTCGTAGGCGGCAGGCCGCCCGGTCAGCCGCGCGGCGAGGCAGCGGCCCTGATCGACGGCGTTCTGCACGGATTCGATCCGCACGCGGTCGCCTCCCGGGAAACCCGCGGCGTAGCGCGTGGGAAAGCGGACGCAATCGCCGATCGCCGAGATCGCCGGGTCGGCGGTGGCGAGCAGGGCATCGACTTCGATGCCGTCGCGGACGGCGAGCCCGGCTTCCGCGGCAAGTTCCTGGTTCGGCAGGACGCCGATGCCGACGAGGACGATATCGGCGGGAAGCCGCGTGCCGTCCTTGAGGAGGACGGCATGCACACGCCCCCCCTCCCCTTCGATCGCCGTGACGCCGGCCTCGAAGCGGAAGGCGATGCCCGCCGCCTCGTGGGCGGCGCGGAAGGCCTCGGAGGTCTCCCGCGAGACCGCCCGCGCCATCACCCGTTCCGCCGCCTCGATCACGGTGACGGCGAGGCCACGCCCAGCGCAGACCGCGGCGAATTCGAGCCCGATGAAGCCGGCCCCGATCACCACGACCTCTTTTGCCGCGGAGAGAGGCGCCTTCAGCGCGTCCGCCTCGTCGAGGGAGCGGAGCTGGTGGACGCCCGCGAGATCCGCGCCGGGGACGGGCAAGGGACGGTTGCGGGCGCCGGTGGCCAGGATCAGGTGGTCGTAGGCCACGCTCTCGCCATCGGCGAGCCGCAGGCGCCGGGCCTCGCGCTCGATCGCCACCGCGCGCGCGCCGGCGCGATGGCCGATCGCGTGCTCGGCCAGGAAGGTCGCCGGGCGCAGCAGCAGCCCCTGCGCATCCGTCTTGCCGGCGAGATAGGCCTTGGACAGGGGCGGCCGCTGGTAAGGCAGCGCCGTCTCCTCGCCGATCAGCGTGATCGGATCCTTGAAGCCCGCCTCGCGCAGGGAGGCGGCCGCCTGGAAGCCGGCCTGGCCGGCGCCGACGACGACGATCCCCACTGTGCTCATCGTGCAGCCTCTGCCATCGCCATATCGAGATCGGGCAGGAAGCGGGCGCCCTCCTTCACGAGGTAGTCCCAGAACGCATCCGCCGCCGGCCCGAGCACCTTGTCGGAGCGGCGCACGATGTACCAGTCGCGCCGGACAGGCAGGCCCTGCACGTCGAGCAGGACAAGGCGGCCGGCGGCGACCTCGGAGGCGACGGTGTGGGCGGAAAGCAGGGCGATGCCGAGCCCGGCCATCACCGCCTGCTTCAGGGTCTCGTTGGAGCCGGCGTCGATCCCGAGCTTGGCCCGCCGGATCATCACGCCGTTCATGAATTCTTCGAAGACCGAGCGCGTGCCCGAGCCCTCCTCGCGCACGAGGAAGGATTCATTGGCGATGTCTCCGCGGTCGAGGCCGCGCTTGCCCGCCAAGGGATGCTCCGGCGAGGCGATCAGCACGAGGGGATGCGGCCCGAACATCTCCGCCTCGATGGCGAAGTCCCGCGGGGGGCGCCCCATGATCGCGAAATCGATCTCGTAGTTGCGCAGGGCGTCGACCGTCCCGGTGCGGTTGCCGACCGTGAGGCTGACCTCGACCTGCGGGTGATGCTCCATGAAGCCCGCGATCATCGCCGGGGCGAAGTACTTGGCGGTGGAGACGACGCCCATGGCCACGCGGCCGCCGCCGCCACCCTTGAGGGTGCGCAGCCGGTCCGTGCAGGTCTCGAGCACCGTGTTGATGCTGTTGATCGCCCAGAGCATCTCCCGGCCCGCATCGGTCGGCTTCAGCCCCGTGGGGGTCCGGTCGAACAGCAGCAGCCCCGCCTCCTCTTCAAGCTGGCGGATGCGGGCGTAGAGGGCGGCCGAGGTGACGTTGAGCTCCTGGGCGGCCCGGGTCATGGTGCCGAGCCGGGCGACGGCCGCGACCGCCTGGAGCTGCTTCAGGGACAAGTTCCGCATGCCCTGCTTTTAGTTTTTTTGCACGGCACCACAAGTTTTTTAGAATTCGTTCCACCACCCGCTTGCGCCGGCTGGTGCTCAGGTTATGGCGCAGGATAACATGAGCGGGAGCGGAGGCGCGCGGAGCGTGGCCGTAACCGATTCACGAGCGCCTGGGAAGGAAACGGCCACTACGATGACGCAGCCGATCGGATCCTCTCTCGCCGACCACCTGTCCGCGGAGGTCGCGCGGGATGCGCGCCTCGCCGACACCGCCGCGACCGTCGCGGCGATTGCTGAAGCCGCCATCGACGTGAGCGAGGTGGTGGGCCGCGGCTATCTCGCCGGCGATCTCGGCGCCCAGGGCGAGCAGAACAGCGACGGCGACGTGCAGAAGGCCCTCGACGTGATCGCCCACAAGCGCTTCACGCAGGCCCTGCAGGCGGCGCCCGTGGCGGAGGTCGCCTCCGAGGAGGCCGAGGACGTGATGGTCCTCAACCCGGGCGCGCCGCTCGCCGTAGCGATCGACCCCCTCGACGGCTCGTCGAACATTGCGGTCGGCATGGTGGTCGGCACCATCTTCGGCATCCGCCCCGTCGTGTCGGATCCGAGCGATCCGAACGCCTCGTTCAAGACGCCCGGCACCACCCAGACAGGCGCGGGCTTCGTGGTCTACGGCCCGGCCACGACCTTCGTGCTGACGCTGGGCAACGGCACCCGGATCTTCACCCTCGACCGCGCGACCAGGACGTTCCGCCTCACCCACGACGCCATCACGGTGGTGCCGAGCGCCAACGAATACGCGATCAATTCCTCCAACGGCCGGCACTGGGACACGCCGATCCGCGCCTTCATCGAGGATTGCCTGCGCGGCAGCGAAGGCCCGCGCGACCGCGACTTCAACATGCGCTGGACCGCCGCCCTGGTGGCCGACGCCCAGCGCGTGCTGATCCGCGGCGGCGTGTTCCTCTATCCGGGCGACAACCGGAAGGGTTACGCCCAGGGCCGCCTGCGCCTGCTCTACGAGACCGCGCCGATCGCCTTCCTGATGGAGCAGGCCGGGGCGGCGGCAACCGACGGGCAGTCCCGCATCCTCGACATCGTGGCCACGAAGATCCACGAGCGCTCGCCGCTGGTCTTCGGCTCGGTCGACGAGGTCGAATGCGTCGCCAAGTACTATGAGGGGCGCCAGCCCGCGGCCGGGCGCTCGCCGCTCTTCGGCCAGCGCGGGCTGATGCGCAGCTGAGCGTCAGGCCGCGCCCGCAGGGTTCCAGGTTCGTCAAGCAGCGATGTCGGCGCGTCATCCCATCATCTCGGTCACCGGCTCCTCGGGAGCCGGCACGACCTCCGTGCGTAACACCTTCGAGCAGATCTTCCGCCGGGAGGATGTGAGCGCGGTCTATATCGAGGGCGACGGCTTCCACGCCTTCGACCGCGACACCATGCGGGCGATGATGGCCAAGGAGCCGACGCTCAGCCATTTCTCGCCCAAGGCCAACCTGCTGCCCGAGCTGGAGCAGGTCTTCCGCAGCTACAGCGAGACCGGGACCGGCCGCACCCGGGCCTACGCCCATGACGAGGCGGATGCCGCCCGCTACGGCGTGCCCGTGGGGCAGTTCACCCCCTGGGAGGCGTTCCAGCCGGGCTCGGACCTCCTGTTCTACGAGGGCCTGCATGGCTGTGTCGTCGACAACGCCGTCGATCTCGCCCGCTATCCCGACCTGAAGATCGGCGTGGTGCCGGTGATCAATCTGGAGTGGATCCAGAAGCTGCACCGCGACCGCTCGACCCGCGGCTATTCCACCGAGGCCGTGACCGACGTGATCCTGCGCCGGATGCCCGACTACGTGCAGACGGTCTGCCCGCAATTCTCCTGGACGGACATCAACTTCCAGCGGGTCCCCACCGTCGACACCTCGAATCCCTTCATCGCCCGCTGGATCCCGACCGCGGACGAGTCGATGGTGGTGATCCGCTTCAAGGATCCCCGCGGCATCGACTTCTCGTACCTGATCTCGATGATCCAGGGCTCGTTCATGTCCCGGGCGAATTCCATCGTGATTCCCGGGGGCAAGCTCGACCTCGCCATGCAGCTGATCCTGACGCCGATCATCATGCAGCTGGTGGAGCGCAAGCGGCGGCTGGCCTGACGCGCTGCCCTGTCGCCCGGGCATGGGGCCTCTACATTGCGTTGCGAGAACGCGCTAACCCCGGACGCGCCGTTCGGGTAATGGCCGGGCGGCCCGGCCCCCGCCGGTCCGTCCGAAGGAAGACGACATGACGATCATCGCCCCCTCCATCCTGTCGGCCGATTTCTCCCGGCTCGGGGAAGAGGTGCGCCTCGTGGCCGAGGCCGGGGCCGACTGGATCCATCTCGACGTGATGGACGGGCATTTCGTGCCCAACATCACCTTCGGCCCCGCCGTGGTGAAGGCCCTGCGCCCGCACACGGACAAGCCTTTCGACGTCCATCTCATGATCGCGCCGGCCGATCCCTATCTCGCCGCCTTCGCCGAGGCGGGGGCGGACACGATCAGCGTGCATGTCGAGGCCGGGCCTCACATCCATCGCTCGCTGCAGACGATCCGGTCGCTGGGCAAGCGTGCCGGCATCGCACTCAATCCCGGCACGCCCGCGAGCGCCGTCGAGCCGCTCCTCGACATGGTCGATCTCGTCGTGTGCATGACGGTCAATCCGGGCTTCGGCGGGCAGAGCTTCCTTCCCTCGACGCTCGAGACCGTGGCGCGGGTGAAGGCGATGACGGCCGGACGCGGCATCGACATCGAAGTCGATGGCGGCATCACCCCCGAGACCGTGGCGGCGGCGGCGAAGGCCGGGGCCAACGTGTTCGTGGCGGGCTCGGCCGTGTTCGGCCAGGGCGAGGCGCGTTACGCCCGCAACATCGAGGCGATCCGCGAGCGTGCGGATGCGGAGACCGGCCTGCGATGCTGAAGGCGCTGATCTTCGACGTCGACGGCACGCTCGCCGAGACCGAGGACCTTCACCGGCAGGCCTTCAACCGGGCCTTCGGCGCCCTCGGCCTGCCCTGGAACTGGTCGCCGCAGGACTATGCCGAGCTTCTCAAGGTGATGGGCGGCAAGGAGCGTCTGCTCCACTACATCGCCCGCGACCATGCCGAGGACGCGCCCGCGCTGCGCGCGCGCATGCCCGAGATCCACGGGCTCAAGACGCGGATCTACGGCGAACTGATCGAGAGCGGCCATCTCGGCCTCCGCCCGGGGGTGGCGCGGCTGGTGCGCGAGGCGCGCGGCGCCGGGCTGGCGCTCGCCGTCGCCACCACCACGAGCCGGCCGAATATCGATCTGCTCCTGCGCATCAACTTTCCGGAGGGCGAACGCGCCTTCGACGTGATCGCGGCCGGCGACGAGGCCGAGCACAAGAAGCCCGCGCCCGACATCTTCGAGATCGCCGTGCGCCGCCTCGGCATCACGCCCTCCGAGGCCATCGCCTTCGAGGATTCCGCCGCCGGCATCCGTTCGGCCCTCGATGCGGGTTTGCCCGTGGTGGCGACCCGCAGCCTCTATACCGAGAGCCATCGCCTGGACGGCGCCTTCTCGGCGGTCTCGGATCTCGGCGAGCCCGGGCATCCCCACCGTCACATCGCCGGACTCGAATGGCCCGAGGGCCGCGTCACGGTCCCGGCCCTGCGCGATTGGCACGAGGCGCGCTTCGGCCGAGCGGCGTGACGGGAACGGGGAAAGAAAAAAGCGCGCCCTAAGTGGACGCGCTGATAAGGGGGCCCGTGGTCTCGGGGAACGGGCTGACCAAGCTCTAGCAGATTCGCATACAAAATACACGTGCGTACGTGCGTGAACTTGCACGCGACGATCTGCATTCCGGAGACTGCGCCGGATGCGTGACTGTGCCATGACACGCGTCGCGGTCGATCCGCCTCGGCAATTTCTGCCGTCCACACGGCAGGAACGGCTCGGGGTCGGCCTTCACCTCTCTGAGCGTCCCGAAATCTCTTAGACTTTCCAGCGGCTTGTGCGGGCATCGATCTGGCTCGCGCATTGCTCCGTGGCTGAGGCAGGAGCTTCGCCATGGCGCATGCGGGATACACGGTGAGAGCAGGGAGTACGGGCTCGACGGCCCATAGCGGGGCCGTGCGGTCGTCTCACGAGACCGCCACGCGCAAGACGACTCGCACGGACACCTTCGCCCTTCCGCCCGATTCCGATGAGAGGTCTTCCCCTGACAGGGCCGCCCGCTCGGCCGGCTCCGGCACCTCGGTTCGGGCATCCGGCAAGGCTGCACTGACAGCCCGGCACGATGCGCTTACGCAGAAGCAGAGATCGGAGGCCGATCTCAAGACGCGCGCGAACGAGAAACTCGGCGCCGCCGGCGCGAACGCGGGGACCGAAGAAGCCCAGGACGCCTTGGGGGATCGGTCCACGAACCGGTCGTCTGCCCTTGGCGGCGATGCGCCGTCGTCGACGGGCGCAGCCAGGGCCGAATCCTCGTCTCGGCCCACGAAGGCCGTCCCGGAGCGTGGGGGGGCCAAGGCCCGGACGGACGCCAAGGCGGTGAAGGGCGACACAGAGACGCCGGCTGCGGCCGATCCTTCGCTCTCGTCCGCTCTTGAGCCCCCGGCGGAAGCCGCGGACACCGAGGCGGCCGCCTCGGTCGAGGAGACGAAACAGGGCGGCGAGAGCGCCTCGGGAGACACCGTGGCCGTGCCGCCCGTCTCCCCGGAGGCAACGGTCGCGACGTCTCCCGTGCCCGTGCTCCCCGTTGCCGTGGCGGCCGCTGCTTTGGCGCCCGGCGCGGCGGTATCCGCAAAGACGGAGGCTGCCTCGGAAGGGGACGCTGCGGGTGCCGCCTCCGGGAGCAATCCTTCCGTCGCCGGTTCGGAGGCCGCGCCGTCGAATCGCGGCTCTGCGGAGGCTGCCGTCTCCCCCGACGGGACGGGCTCCTTCGCGGTGGCCCTGGCCGAGGCCGGCACGCCGGCCGCGCCCGCGCCGGAGGCGGGCACCCTGCAGGGCGCGCCCCCGTCGGGCTCGCCGAGCCCCGACAAGACGGCGGCAGCCGCTGCCGCCCTGCCGCAGGCCTCCGCGTCGGCCACGCAGGTGATTCAGGCCCCCATCGCCGCCGTGCCCATGACGATCGGGCTGCGCTCCCTCAAGGGCTCCAGCCAGTTCGAGATCCGACTCGACCCGCTCGATCTCGGCCGCATCGACGTGACCCTCGACATCGACGGGGACGGCGGCGCGGTGAGCGCCAAGCTCGTCGTCGACCGGCCGGAGACCCTGGCCCTGCTCCGGCGCGATGCCGACAGTCTCCAGCAGGCCCTGACCCAGGCCGGCTTCGATCCCGGCACCACCGCCCTCGACCTGTCCTTGCGCGACCCGTCCGGCCGCGGCGCGGGCGAAGGCGGCAACAACGGCAACGGCTCCGCATCCCGTCCGTCCCGTGGGTCGATCGCATCCAACGAGCCCGAATCCGCTCCCGTCGAGAAGGCCATGCTGCGCAGCCTGCGCGGCCTCTCGGGCATCGATATCCGAATCTAGGCAGGCGCCCCCATGACCAGCATCTCCAACATCTCGAGTTCGGCCTCCACCTCGTCGAGTGCCTCGAAGGATGCGGCCACCATCGCGGGCAACTTCACGCAGTTCCTGACGCTGCTCACCACGCAGCTGAAGAACCAGAACCCCCTCGACCCGATGGACACCAACCAGTTCACGCAGCAGCTCGTCCAGTTCGCCGGCGTCGAGCAGCAGCTCAAGACCAACGACCAGCTCGGCTCGATCCTGACGAGTGCCAAGGCCGCCGCCTCCGGCTCGGCCCCGGGCTTCCTTGGCAAGACCGTGACGGCGGACGGGACCCAGTCCCAGCTCTCGGATGGTACCGCGACCTGGACGCTCACCGCGGATCGTGCCGCCACCAAGGCGGTCGTCACCATCACCGACAAGGACGGCAACACCGTCGCCACCAAGACGACGACGCTGGCGAGCGGCAAGAACAGCTTCACCTGGGACGGCACCTCGACGACGGGCCTGGTGGCCGACGACGGCACCTACTCCATCACGGTCGATGCGACGGATGCCACGGGCAGCAAGGTCACCGTCGATACCTCGGTCACGGGCACCGTCGACGGAATCGACCTGAGCGGCAGTGAGCCGGTGCTGGTGATCGGCAATCAGAAGGTCGGCGTCAGCAAGGTGAAAACGCTGGGGAGCGCGTCGTGAGACGGTTGCGGTCGCGGTTGTCCACAGCCGCGGGAAAATTTCGAATCACATTCGAACGACCCGCTTCAAGAACTTTTAAGCGGGCGCAAGTAGCGTCCGAACTCGACAGGTCAGTCGAGTGTAGAGCGTAGCATGACCGAGACACCTCGCCCGCGAGTGAAGTACGTGATCGGGCCCGATGGCAGCCCCCTGACGATCGCGGATCTTCCGCCGGTCTCCACCCGCCGCTGGGTGATCCGCCGCAAGGCGGAAGTCGTGGCCGCGGTTCGCGGCGGCCTCCTCAGCCTGGAGGAAGCCTGCCAGCGCTACACGCTGACGACCGAGGAATTCCTCAGCTGGCAGTACTCGATCGATCAGCACGGGCTCGCGGGCCTGCGCACCACCCGGATCCAGCACTACCGACACTGAGCCTCCCGCCCCCTCGGGGACTCGTTTCGGCCAGAAGGCCGCGCCCGCGAAAGCGGTGCGCGGCCTTCGCTGTTTCACGCATTCGTTCACGCGAACAGGCCCGGCGTTAACGACCCGCTAACCACGCACCGGGCAATTTTTGCCGAGCGGTCCGGGGCGGGCCGCACTCGTTTGCGTGGGCGCGCGTATCGTGAAGGCCGTTCTCGATCTGGTGACGAAGCTCGGACCGGCCCGTCTCGCCGCCATGGCGGCGGTGACGATGATCCTGATCGGCTTCTTCGCGGTCGTGATCACCCGGGTCTCGCGCCCCGACATGGGCGTGCTCTTCGCGGACCTGTCGATGCAGGATTCCGCCGCGGTGATCCGCGACCTCGACGCCCGCGGCATCGTCTACGAGACCCGGGGCGATGCCGGGCAGACGATTCTGGCGCCCCGCCCCGACCTCGCGCGCCTGCGCATGGACCTCGCCGGCAAGGGCCTGCCCTCGCAGGGGGGCATCGGCTACGAGATCTTCGACAAGGGCGACGCCTTCTCCTCGACCAACTTCGTCCAGAACGTGAATCACCTGCGGGCGCTGGAGGGCGAGCTTGCCCGCTCGATCCGCGCCATCGGCCGCGTCCAGGCCGCCCGAGTCCATCTCGTGCTTCCGGAACGGCGCCTCTTCGAGCGCGACCGCGAAGCCCCGAGCGCGGCAATCGTGCTCAAGCTCATGGGCGAGCTCGATGCCGGCCAAGTCCGCGCCATCCGCCACCTCGCCGCCTCCTCCGTAGAGGGCCTCAAACCCGAGCGGGTCTCCATCGTCGACGAGCGCGGCCGGCTCCTGGCTGACGGCGCCCGTGGCGAGGAGGCGGACGGCGCCGCCGCCTTCGAGGAGAAGCAGGCCGGAATCGAGCGCCGCCTGCGCTCCCAGATCGAGGACATCGTCGCCGGCATCGTCGGCCCGGGCCGGACGCGCGTGCAGGTCTCGGCCGAGCTCGACCTGAACCGCGTCGAGAGCCGTTCGGAGACCTACGATCCCGAGAGCCGCGTCGTGCGCTCCTCTCAGACCCGCAGCGAGAACGCCCTCACCGGGGGCAGCGAGGGCCAGGTGTCGGTGGGCAACGAACTGCCCGGCGCGAACCAGCCCCAGGGCAACCAGAGCCAGAAGGATTCCTCGCAGAAGAACGAGGAGACCACGAATTACGAGATCTCGCGCGTCACCAAGACCGAGGTTCTCGAAGGCGGCCGCGTGAAGCGCCTTTCGGTCGCGGTGCTGGTCGATGGCCTCTACGCGCCGGGCGCCGACGGAAAGCCCGCCTACCAGCCGCGGCCGGCGGCCGAGCTCGAGCGCATCACTGCGCTGGTGCGCACCGCGGTCGGCTTCGACAAAGCCCGCGGCGATCAGGTGGAGGTGGTGAACCTTCGCTTCGCCGAGACGCCCGCGCCGGTGGACTTCGCGGAGCCGGGCCTGCTGCAATCCCTGCTCAGCCCGACCAAGGAAGACGTGATGCGTCTGGTCGAGCTCGGCGTGCTCGCGCTGCTGACCGTGATCGTGCTGCTGACGGTGGTGCGTCCCCTGCTGCGCCGGGTCCTCGAATCGGAAGCCCCCCTGGTGGCGCTGCCCGCCGGGGCCGCCGCGGCCCTCGCCGTCGCGGGGCCGGAGGGAATGGCTGCGCCGGCCCCGCCGGAAAGCCCCGCCGCCGCCTTCCTCGAGCGTGCCAAGCTCACCGGCAAGATCCAGGCGGAGACCGTGGAGCGCGTCGTCGAGATGGTGCGCTCAAGCCCGACCGAGACCGTCGAGGTGCTGCGCAACTGGATCCATGACGGCTGAGACACAGGGAAAGACGCGGGAAAGTTGGGATCGGAGAGGATTTAGGAACCGGACATGTCGGCGGGCGTGAACTTCAAGGCGGCGGAAGAGGCGATCGCTTCGTCCGGCTTCGCGTCCATGCCCGGGCCGCAGCGTGCGGCCGCCCTCCTTCTTCTGCTCGGCGATTCGGAGGGCGCCCCGATCTGGCAGATGCTGGACGAGGACGAGGTCAAGAAGGTCTCGCACGCCATGGTGCAGCTCGGCTCGCTGGAGGCCGAGACCGTCGAGCGCCTGATCGTCGACTTCGTCTCCCGCCTGTCCACCGGCGGCGGCATCACCTCGAATTTCGAGCGCACGGAATCGCTGCTGCTCAAGATCTTCCCGCCCGAGCAGGTCTCCGCGATCATGGCGGAGATCAAGGGCGCCTCCGGCAAGCGCGTCTGGGGCAGCCTGACTCAGATCGACCCGGAGATCCTCGCCGCCTTCCTGCGCAACGAGTACCCCCAGACCGTCGCCGTCGTTCTCTCGAAGGTGCGCTCCGACTACGCGGCCAGGGTCCTGACCATCCTGCCCGAGGAATTCGCGATCGACGTGCTCACCCGCATGCTGCGGATGGAGACCGTGCAGAAGGAAGCCCTGCGTCACATCGAAGAGACCCTGCGCGTCGAATTCGTTTCGACGATCGCGCAGACCACGCGCCGCGACGCCCACGAGCTGATGGCGGACGTGTTCAACGCCTTCGACCGCCGGACCGAGGCCCGCTTCCTCGCTGCCCTCGATCAGGCCAACCGCGGTTCGGCCAAGCGCATCCGCGAGCTGATGTTCACCTTCGAGGATCTGCTCAAGCTCGATCCGGGCTCCGTGCAGACCCTGATGCGCAAGGTGGACAACGAGACCCTGTGCCGTGCGCTCAAGGGCGCCGACGAGCGCGTGCGCAGCTTCTTCATGGGCCAGATGTCGACCCGCGCCGCCAAGAACCTCACGGACGAGATGGGCTCCATGGGGCCGATTCGCCTGAAGGAGGTCGACGAGGCGCAGGCCAAGATGACCGAACTCGCCAAGGACCTCGCGGAGAAGGGCGAGATCATGATCGCCAAGAACGGCGGTGAGGAGGAGCTGGTCTATTGAGCGCCCGTCCCTTCCTCTTCGACAACGATTTCCGCCGCCCGAAGGGCGAGACGGCGGCCGAGAAGGAGGCTGCCGCCCGGGAGGCCGTGGCGGCCTCGGAGGCCGAAGCGCGCGGATATGCCCGCGGCTTGCAGGAAGGCCGCGCCGAGGCCCAGGCCCAGGTTCAGGCCCGTCTCGCCGATGCCCTGACCCGCCTCGGCCTCGCCACGGCCGGCCTGTTGTCGCAATCCGACGCGCGGGATGCGGAGCGCGAGGAGCAGGCGACCGCCTTCGCCCTCCTGCTCGCCCGCAAGCTCGCGGGCGATGCCCTCGCCGCCAAACCCCTCGCCGGGGTGGAGGAGGCGGCGCGTGCGGCGCTCCAGCACCTGCGCGGGGTGCCGCATCTCGTCGTGCGGGTGCACGAGAGCCTGGTCGACGAGACCGAGACCCTGATCAAGCGGCTCGCCCGCGAGCGTGGCTTCGAAGGCCGCCTCGTGGTGATGGGCGAACCGGAGATGCCGGTCGGCGATGCCCGTATCGAGTGGGCGGACGGCGGCATCACCCGCGAGCGCGACCGTATCGAAGCCGCGGTGCTCGAAGCCCTCGGCCTGTCCGCCTTTCCCGACCTCTGAGCCGCGAGCGCGCCATGTCGACCGACGATTTCCATCTGCCGCAGCTCAACGGAGACGACGTCTCCTTCGACGACCTCGGTCCCGAATCGGTCCGCGACGTGCCGACGACGCCGAAGACGGCGGCCGATCTCGAGCAGGTCTTCGACGTGCCGGTGGTGGTCTCCGCCGTGCTCGGCTCCTCGCGGATGCCGATCGGCGACCTGCTGCGGCTCGGGCCGGGTGCCGTGCTCGAACTCGACCGCAAGGTCGGCGAGGCGATCGACATCTTCGTCAACAACCGGCTCGTCGCCCGCGGCGAGGTGGTGCTGGTCGAGGAACGCCTCGGCGTCACCATGACCGAGATCATCAAGAACGACCACTGACGTCCCAGGCCCGGCGGCGCCGGGCCTGAACGATGAACCTGCGGAACGGAACCCAAGCCATGCGGCTCCTCATCATCGGACGGCTCTCGGGCGCGCTCGTCACGGCCTCGAAGATCGCCATGAACCGCGGCGCGGCCGTGACCCACGCCGACAGCGTCGAGCAGGGTCTGGCGAGCCTGCGCGCCAAGGGCGGCGACCTGGTGATGGTCGAGGTGAGCCTCGACATCCGCGGCCTCGTCGGGGCGCTCGGCGAGGAGCGCATCCGCACCCCCGTCGTCGCCTGCGGCACCTCCCCGGACACGCAGGCCGCGGTGGCCGCGATCCAGGCCGGCGCGAAGGAATACATCCCCCTCCCCCCCGATCCCGAGATGATCGCCGCGGTGCTGGAAGCGGTGGCCGCCGATGGCCGCAGCTTCGTCTGGCGCGATCCCGCGATGGAGCGCGTGGTCAAGCTCGCCGAACAGGTCGCCCGCTCCGAGGCCTCCGTGCTGATCACCGGCGAGAGCGGCACCGGCAAGGAAGTGCTCGCCCGCCACGTCAATGCCCGCTCGAACCGGGCGAACCGCGCCTTCGTCTCCGTGAACTGCGCGGCGATTCCCGAGGCGCTGCTCGAATCCGAGCTGTTCGGGCACGAGAAGGGCGCCTTCACCGGTGCCGTCGCCCGGCGCATCGGCCGGTTCGAGGAGGCCAATGGCGGCACCCTGCTCCTCGATGAGATCTCGGAGATGGACGTCCGCCTGCAATCCAAGCTTCTGCGGGCTATTCAGGAGCGGGTGATCGACCGGGTCGGCGGCTCGGCCCCGGTGAAGGTCGACATCCGGATCCTCGCCACCTCGAACCGCAATCTGGCGGAGGAGGTGAAGAAGGGCACCTTCCGGGAGGACCTCTACTACCGGCTCAACGTCGTGCACCTGCGCCTGCCGGCCCTGCGCGAGCGACCGGCCGACATCCTCGAGCTCGCGGGCTTCTTCGCGCGCAAATATGCGGAAGTGAACGGGCTGCCGGTGCGTCCGCTATCCCGCGAGGCGATGTCCCTGGTCGCCAAGAGCCCCTGGAAGGGCAACGTGCGCGAACTGGAGAACACGCTCCACCGCGCGGTGCTCCTCGCCTCCGGCAGCGAGATCGGCCCCGAAGCCGTCCTCACCCCCGAAGGCGACGCCATCGCGTCGGCCGCCGGGCCTGCCGAGCGTGCGGTGATCGCGGCGGAGGCCGCGACCCGGGGGCTGGTCG
This sequence comes from Methylobacterium organophilum, assembly GCF_022533465.1. Taxonomy (NCBI): domain Bacteria; kingdom Pseudomonadati; phylum Pseudomonadota; class Alphaproteobacteria; order Hyphomicrobiales; family Methylobacteriaceae; genus Methylobacterium; species Methylobacterium organophilum. The sequence goes on from NZ_CP092848.1 coordinate 46,968, forward strand.
GACGCACCGTGGCGGATGTCGAACGTGACCTGATCCTCGACACCCTGGATCACTGTCTGGGCAACCGCACCCATGCGGCGCGCATCCTCGGGATCTCGATCCGGACGCTGCGCAACAAGCTGAACGAATATGTCGATGCCGGCATCAGCGTCGCCGAGCCGGGCAGCGTGCGCTCGATGGCGGCTTACGGCTGACGCAGACGAGCGTGAGCCCGGCAGCGCCCGGGCTCTCGTCGGATCCGTTATGCTCTTTGCGAGAGAGGGCCGGGTCTAGCCCGGGCCGCTCTTGCGGCCGCTGGCCTCCGCGTCCTGAGCCGCTTTCGCCCTCTTGAGCGCCTCAAGGGTGGTGACGCGGACGATGTCGAACTCGACGTCGCGGATGGTCTCCTCCACGAGATGGTGCTGAAGCGCCGACCGCGGATCGCCGGCATCCAGCCCTTCGCGCTCCTGCAGCCGCAGCACGGCGGCGCGCACCACGTCGTAGACCTTTTCCCGCTCCTCCCGGTTCATGCCCGGATGCACGGCCCGGGCGACCAGATCGGTGAAGTTCGACACCTGAGCCGCTCCGTCAGACCTGCGAGTCGCGCACGCCCGCCGCGATCAGACTCGCCGAGCTCCAGATCGTGAGGAAGCAGAAGAACGCGATGAAGGTCGCGTTGAAGCGCTCCGGGTAGAGCGACATGGTCGGATGGGCCGGCGGTACGAACGTCGCCAGGAAGATCTGCTGCTTGCGGGCCATGACCCGGGCGCGGTCGAGCAGGAACAGCGTCGACGCGTTGATCTTCTCGGCGACGGTCTGCTCGATCATCAGCTGCTCGTATTCGAGCAGGGCCTGGGTCAGGTTGTTGGCCGCGTCCGAATTGAGCCCGGCCGTGGTCAGACGCCCCTGGAGCTGGTTGATCTGGGCGTCGAGCGCAGCGACCCGCGCGGCCAGGGTCTGGATGCTGCGGGACTTCTCCTCGAGATTCGAGCTGCGCAGGACGCGCAGATCGTTCTCCGCGGTGAGCTTGTCCTTCTTGAGCGACTCGATGGTCGTCGCGGTCGCCTTCGCGGTCGCCAGCGGATCGATGATGCCCCAGCGGTTGCGGAACTCCTGCAACGCGACCCGGGCCTTCTTCAGGCGCTCGGAGGAGGCGTCGAAGTCCTTCTGCGAGTGGGCGATCATGTCCGCCTGCGCCCGCCGGGACAGCTCGTTGATGAAGATCTCCGTGCGGGCGATGATCTCCCGCGAGATCGTCATCGAATCCTCCGGCGCGAAGGTCCGCACGTTCAGGTGGATGACGCCCGAGAGCGTGTCGATCCGTGCCTCGACCTGCCGCCGCCAGTAGCGCATCAGGTACTCGATCGGCCGCTCGGGATTGAAGCGCGCCCAGAAATCCGCTTCCGGCCGCGAGAACATCTTCACGACGCCGATGTCCTTCTCGAGCGCCTCCACGAGGGGGCGGCTGCGGATGAACTCGCGGACGATGAAGCTGTCCTGGCTGTTGTGCTTCTGCAGGAGCTGGGTCGTCGGGCCGAGGACGATGTCCTCCATCGGCTCGACGGCGCCGCGCACGGCGAACTCGGATTCCACGACCCATTGGTCGGAGGCGAACACGAACAGATAGGTCGCGATCACCGCGGTCGGGAGCAGCACGAAAGTCACGAAGCTGCGCATCAGCTTCACGGAGGGCCGCTCGTCCGGCAGCGCGTCCGCAGGCACCAATCCGGGCAGGCGCGTCCAGGCGAGCTTGCGCCGCGTGCGGTCCAGGAAGGAGCGCTCGCCGCCCTCCCGAAGCGGGATGATGGTCTCGGCGTTGCGCCGCAGCTCAGGCAGGGAACGGCGGGCAAGCTTCATCAAGCCCTGCACGCCCGATCCTGTCTTCGTCTCAGGCGGCTTGGTCTCGTCGACGATCATCCAGTCGGTTTCCTGAGTCCCGGCCGTCGCGACCTGGGAGCGTCCGCAGGCCGCGCCGATCTCGCACCGTCTCCGCCCCGGGCAGCACGAGGTCGGAAGTCCCGCGTTTTTCGGCCGAATTTAAGGCGTCGCCCACCTCGGCACGGGCCGAAGCGAGCCTGGAGATTGCCCGGATCGACCCTTTCACGATAGGGCATCGGCAGCACGGGCGGAACAAAAACGGGCGGGGGCGAACGTGGCGGGAACGCCCGGTCACGGCGAGATCGAAAGGCGCCGGCCCGTGCCGGGCCGGGAGGTCCGACGCACGCTGCTGAGGCGCCTTCCCCTTTTCGGGACCATCCTCGGCCTCGGGCTCGGCATCTGGCTCGTCGCGACGAACGATCTGGCGGCGGTCGGCGCCGCCTTCGCCAAGGTCGGGCCTGCGGGGCTCTTCGCCATCGTGCTCTGGCGGGCAATGCTCGTCGCCACCTGCGGCCTGGCCTGGGCACGCCCCCTCGAAGGCCTCGCCCCGATCGGCGCAGCTCCCTGCATCCTGCTCCGGTTCGTGCGGGAGGGCATCAACACCCTCCTGCCGGTGGCCTCCGTCGGGGGCGAGTTCGTCGGCGGCCGGCTGTTGACCTTCTGGGGCGTATCCGGCGCCCTGGCCGCCGCCTCCCTCCTCGTCGACATGCTGATCCAGGTGGCGACGCAGCTTGTCTTCACCCTCATCGGCGTGGGCCTGCTGCGGCAGGTCGAGGGGGAGCGGGCCGCCACGATAGCGGACCTGACGCTCCACATCGCCGGCCTCGCCCTGCTTGCCCTCGCCGCCTTCTTCGCCGTTCAGCGTCTCGGCGCCGCCCGCATCCTCGAGCGCAAGCTCGCCGGTCTTGGCCGTCGCTTCATGCGGGAGGCCGCTCCGACCGCTTCCGGAACGCAGAGCGTTCAGGATTGTCTCGATGCGCTCTGGGCACGCGCCCGGCGCGGGCGCATCGCGCAGTCCTTCCTGCTCCACCTGATGGCGTGGATCGCGGGCGCCGCCGAGATCTGGCTCGCGCTCGCCTGCATCGGCATCGCGATCGGGCCGCTCGAAGCGCTGGTCATCGAGTCGCTCGCTCAGGCGATCAAGTCGGCGGCGTTTCCCGTGCCGGGCGGCCTCGGGGTGCAGGAGGGCGGCTTCGTCGTGGTGGGTTCGCTCTTCGGGATCGATGCCGACACCGCGCTCGCCCTGTCGCTGATCAAGCGTGTGCCGGACGTCGCCCTGGGTCTCCCGTCCCTGGTGGCGTGGCAGACCCTGGAAGCGCGGCGCGCCACGGTGCTTCCGCCGGATCGCTGAGCGCCTCCCATCGGCGCGCAAAACCCGATTGCACGCTATGGACGCGACGGTCGGAAAGTTCCCGCATCTCGCTGGGGACAGCGCTGGCAAAGCCCGTCGGCCCGGCCGGAGCGCGGCGCTCGCACGGCGCCTCGTGGAAGCCGCCTCGGCCGGCAAGAAGGAGCGGGCCTTCGGCTGATGCCGGTCCCGCTCGCAGGTCAGCGGCGCGGCGGTGCCGCCGACAGCGGCGGTACGAGCCAGGTTCGCATCGCCTCGAAGGTCTCGATCGCACTGGCGAGCACAGCGTCGCGGCAGCTCTCGCGTTGTAGCCCGGACTCGAGCCGTTCGAGGAAGCTGCGCCACATTGCACCGATCGCCCGGCCGTGGGCGCCGTAATAGGCGGCTCCGCCAGTGGAGGCGAAGCCGTGCCTCTGTGCGAGGCTGCGGCCGATCACCTGACCGCCCAGGGTCGAGCCTTCGAGTACATAGAGCGCTCCCATCGCGGCAGCGGGACCGGTCCATGCCGGGGCAGCGGGCGCGGGCAGCCGGAGGATCCGGCCCGGGTCGAGGCCGAGATGGGCAAGATCCGCATCCAGCAGGGCCAGACGCCGCCGCGGCGCGAAGAAGGCATCGTCCGCGAGCGCTGCCCCGATGGCGGTCTCGTAGGTCTCATGAAAGCCGCGCAGCCGCTCCAGCAGCCCACGATAGCCCGGCAGCGTGGCGATCTGCGCCTCCCAGTTCAGGTCGCGCTCCAAAGCGGCGTGAGCCGGGGCTGTCGCTGCGCGCAGCCGTTCGTGCAAGATGCCTCTCACGCGCGGACGGTGAAGCAGGCACCCGGCGCGTTCTCGACCTCGAGATGCGCTTCGATCTGGTCCAGCATCGCCCGGATCAGCTTCATGCCGAGCCCCGTGCCCTTGGAGCGCGCGGATTCCCACCCGTCCGGCAGCCCCACCCCGTCGTCGCAGACCTTGAGCCGCACGCCACCGCGTTGCTCGCCGGCTACCGTCACCGAGACCTGCGCTCCGCCGTCGCTCTTGGCGTATTTGAAGGCGTTCGTGACGAGCTCCGTGGCGATCAGCGACAGGGCGACGGCCTTGCGGTACGGCACCATCAGACCTGGCTCCGCGGTCAGGTCGATGCTGTGCTCGCCGCCCGCCACCCCCGCCAGGTCGTTGCAGATCTTCTCGATGGTCTGGCCGAGATCGACCTCCTCCGGGCTATCGGCCTGGTACAGGTTGTCATGCACCCGGGCGACGCTCATGACGCGGGCCGAGGTGTCGGCGAAGGCTTGGCGCGCGGCCGGGTCCGTGACCTGCCGGCGCTGCATCTGCAGGAACGCCGACACGATCTGGAGCGAGTTCTTGACTCGGTGGTCGATCTCCCGGGTCAGCAAATCCTTCTGCGCCAGGAGCAGTTCCTTGTCGGCCAGGAGCCCGGTCAGCTCGTCGATCTTGCGGCGCTGGCGCAGCACGACGCCCTCGACGGCATCCGCCAGTTGCTCGGCCAGCGCGACCTTCCAGGGGGCCCAGGGCATCGAGAACCCGCTGCGCTCCTCGACCCAGCGTTCGAAGGAGCGGCGTGGCAGCACGGCGACGGGACCACCGCCGGACAGCACGGGTTTGCGCGGGTCGCCGCCCCAGGTCACCGTGCTCGGCACCTCCGGCTTGAACCACAGGAGCAGATGACGCCGCTGCCGATCGACGAAGGCCGCGAGCAGGCCGCTGGCCGAGTCCGCATAGGCTGCGGCGGGCGGATGCTGGAGGGACAGAGCGTCGGTGACGAAGCTCGTCCGATCCGCCGGGAGGAAGCCCCGCACCCATTCGGCGATGGCGAGGACCTGCTGCGCATCGGGCGTCGTCCCGATCAGATGCACCCCCTGGCCCGAGACGATGCCGGCGCCCGTCACGCCGAACAGGTCGAGCAGCGTCGTGTCGCCCGAGGTCAGCGCCTGTACGAAATCGTCGGAGCGGGTGAGGCGCCGGACGAGACGCCCCTCGACGTCGAGATGCATCTGCTGCTCCGCCCAGCGGCCGCGGGTCTCGATCTCCTGCACCCGCATGGCGAAGGCATCGGTCAGGATGGTGGCCGCGGCCCGGGTCTCCGGCGCCACGTAATGCGGGCGGCGGTGATGCCCGATCATGAGGCCCCAGAGACGTTCCTCGACCATGATCGAGATCGACATCGAGCCGTCGACGCCGAGGTTGCGCTGATACTCCAGATGGATCGGCGAGAGCGTGCGGTTCTGGGCGAAGGTGAGGTCGATCGGCCCGTTTCCGGCTTCCCGACTCGAGACGAGCGGCACCGGCACGCAGTCCCGGTCGATCACGAAGCGGCTCTTGGCCTTGGTGTAGAGGGCCCTAGCCTGGGCCGGGATGTCGGAAGCGGGAAAGCGCAGCCCGATCAGCGGGCGCTGCCAGTCCGGCGTCATGTCCTCAGCGATGGCCTCGCCGTTCCAATCGGTATCGAAGCGATAGACGAGTACGGAATCGAAGCCGGTCAGGGCGCGGATCTCGAGCGCAGCGATCTGCGCGACCTCCGTGAGCGTCTCCGCTCCACGCAGGCGGGTCGCCGCCAGCTCGGTGTCGAGGGGGCTCGCCGCGCGGAAATCCTCGGGCCGCTCGGGCGCCAATTCGAATTCGAGGATGAGCCGGCCGAGATGCGCGTGGGCGGTGGCGTAGAGAGCCTGCTCGTCACGACCCGGCAAGCGCAGGGTCTGGCGCATGGAGCGACCGTCGGTCAGCGTCCCGGCCGCGAGGGCGCCGCGCAAGGCCGCGAGGAAGGCCGACGGCAGGATGGCCGACAGCGGCGTGCCGTCGAGGGGCAGGATCTGCGGCGGCAGGATCTCTGCGACATTGGCGCTGAAGGCGATCACGGCGAGGCTCGCCACGTCGGCCGCGATCATCACGGCGTTGGGCTGGATCGACCCGGGAATGTGGATCGGCTCGCGCTCGCACAGGCTGGGATCGACCGGCTCGGCGCGGGTGCGCTGATCGATCGCCGCCAGGACCGCGTCGCGGGGCGCCCCCGCACCGATCGTCTCCATCGGCTGGATCACGAGCCACCAGCTTTGGGCGTCGGCGGCCCTCTGAAGGTGGACGCGCGTCCGCATCGCCCGCGGGATGCGGCCGAACACGAACTCGAAGGTTTCGCTCGCGACCTTCCCACGCACCCCATGCAGGAAGCGCCCATAGAAGGCCGGAACCGCCGTGCTGGGGAACAGATCGCGGAAGAAGTTTCGGCCGATCGCAGCTTCGGAGGCCATCTCGAGAAGCTTCGAGGCGGCCACGTTGAATCCGTGGACCATCCCCATCGCGTCGAGCTGGATCACCCCCTGATCGAGGCGGTCGAGCGCTTCCGCGGCCAGAGCGTCGAGGTTGGCAAGGCCTAGGGTCGGTTCCCGGACTTCCATATGAGGCGGATCGCTCATGCAGGATCGGTATGAAGGCGCATCACCGGATCCGCAATCCCTGGTTTCGCCGAAGTGAGTATAGGCCCTCGCATCGTTCGGCCTTCATCGCAATCTTCTGAGGAAAAGTGTCTAAACTGATACAATCGGTGATACTGCTACGCTGCTGAACTCAGCCTAGCTTGCTCTCGATGTCGGACAGGGCCGTCTCGAGGCCCTCCTCCAGAGTCGGATGATAGAAGGGGCGATCGCGCAACTGTGCAGCGGTCAGCCCGTCCTGAACAGCATAGGCGACGAGATGGGCCAGATGCTCCATCCCTGGGCCGATCATCTCCGCACCCGTCAACCGCCCCGTCCGATCGGCATAGAGGCGCAACCCGCCCCGATTGCGCCCAGCAACCCGGGCGCGGCCCTGGTCGCAGAAATCCGCGGAACCGACGACCGCATCCTCAGATGCCGCCCGATACCCGCCCCCGACCAGTGCGATCTGAGGATCGCTGAACACCATCGCGAGATCGACCCAGCGCCCGGGTCGCTCGATCGCTTCCGGCCCGTCTTGCGCGAGGCGTGCCGCGTTGCGCCCGGCGATGCGCCCCTGCCGGCTCGCCTCGTGCAGCACCGGACGGTCCTGGTTGGCATCGCCCGCGATCAGGATCGGAGCGCCACGGCAGAGAAGGGAGCGCGAATCGAAATCCGGGCTGCCCTTGTCGTCGAGATGCAGGCCCGTGCTCTCGAGCCCGAGGCCGCTCAGGTTCGGCGGTCGGCCCGCCGCCGCGAGACAGCGCGCGAAATGGCCGGATTCTTGGCGGTCCCTCTTCGTCCAGCGCAGCACCAGACCGTCATCGGCCGCCTCCGCCGAGTCGAGCCGGGTCCCGAGATGGAGGTCGAGTTCACCGGCGAAGATGTCGCGGGCGGCCTCCGCCAGATCCGGCGCGCTCAAGCCGCCGACGGCGTCACCGGCCTCGATCAGGCTCGTCCTCACGCCGAGCCGTGCCATGGCCTGCGCCAGTTCGAGACCGACCGGGCCGCCGCCGAGCACCGCGAGGCTCTCGGGCAGATCGGGAATCTCGAAGAGCGTGTCCGTGGTGAGCACGCGATCCCCCAATCCCCGCAGCGGCGGGGGCAGGCTCGAGCTCGACCCCGTGGCGATCACGGCGGCCTTGAACCGGATACGCGTGTGGTCGTCGATCCGGATCAGGTCGGACGCCTCGAACACGGCATGGCCGGCCATCCGGGACTCGTCGGGCAGGGCGTCGAGGGCATCGAAGACGCCGGCGACGAAGCGGTCGCGCTCCGATCGCACCCGGCGGAGCACGGCGCCCCCGTCAATGTCGACCTGACCGGCCGTGATCCCGAATCGCCGGGCATCGCGCATCTGTCGGGCCGTGTCGGCGGCGGTGATGAGCAGCTTGGAGGGCATGCAACCGACCCGGGCGCAGGTGGTGCCGCCCGGCCCCCGCTCGATCAGGATCGACCGGACGCCCGCGGCGAGCGCGGCGCGGTGGGCGGCGATGCCGGCCGTGCCCGCTCCGATCACAGCGACGTCGAACACCGCCTCGCGCATCGTTCCTCCTTCCCGCCCTTCCTGCCGGCGTCGATCAGGCCGCCATGGTCATCACGGCACCCCCGTCGACCCGCAGGTTCTCCCCGGTGATGAAGCTCGCCTGCTCCGAGCAGAGGAAGGCGACGGCCGCGGCGACCTCTTCCGGCCGTCCCCGCCTCCTCGCGACGATCCCGGGGCGTTTCTCGTCGAGGAAGCTTTCGACGGCCTCGTCGAACGATACGCCGAGCTCCTTCGCGCGCTTCTCCATCATCGCGTCGGTCATCGGCGTCGCCACGAAGGCGGGAGCCACCGAGTTCACGAGCACGCCATCGGCGCCGTAGGCCTTGGACAGACCCTTGGCGAGGTTCATCAGGCCCGCCTTGGCCGCGCAGTAGGGCAGTTCCTCCACATAGGGCTGAACGGCGTCTTCGGAGGTGAAGAACACGATCCGTCCCCATTTCTGGGCGCGCATGCCGGGGAGGAACGCGCGGGCCACCCGTACCGCCGCCATCAGGTCGGCCTGGATCGTCGAGAGCCAACCCGCGTCATCGATCTCCAGGAAATCCCCCGTCGCCCCCGTGACGCCGGCGGCATTGACCAGGATCGAGGGCTTGGCGTCGAAGGCGGCATCGGCAAAGTCGCGCAGCTTGAGCGCTCCGGCTTCGCTGCTCAGATCGGCTTGGCAGGCCTCGACCGGACCGAGCTCGGCCAGCTCCGCGGCCGCCCTGCGCAACTCGTCCTCCTTCACATCGGACAGGACGACCTTCACGCCCTCGCGCAGAAGATATTGCGCGCTCACGAACCCCATCCCGGAATCGCCGCCCGTCACCACGGCGATCCGCCCCCTGATTCCAAGATCCATCGTCGTCATCTCCAGGATCGCGGGGCCTGGGCGGTCCGCGGCGCGATCGGCTGGCGTCCCAACCCGACCGCCCCGGTATCGTTCCGTCTTCCGGGCGGTGCGACGATCTTGCAGGGGATGAAATTGCGCCGAAAAACAACAGACCCCCTCCGAGGAATCTGATCCGATCAGATCAAATCAGTCCGGCTCCGCCTCATCTGAAGAGTGCTGAAAAATTAGAGTCTCAAATTGAAGGGCAGAAAGAAAAGCTCGCTGCCGTCGACATAGGTGACCTGAAGAAACGTCTTGGCCACGACGTCGTCAGAAAGCTGCTCCTCGTCACGAATGCGGCCGATGATCTGCTTGGCCTTGCGAAAAGCCATGCCGCAATCGGGGCAGTCGGCTCCTTCTTCGTCCTGCAAGGACACTTCCGGCCGATGAATGTTGAAATAGAAAAGCGGCATGCCTCGAGGGTCGCAGGTAGCGTTGATCTTCAGGCGGTCGGGAGGCCCCCGGAATGCGTTCGCCCTCGGATTGCCCGCAACGTTCGTGCCACTTGGCCGTGCATCATGAATTCGCTCCGGTACTATAAATCGATCTGCAAATGATTTAATCAAACAATATAATAATTGCACAAGCGATGACTGAGAAGTCCGCATTTCGCGATCGCTAGAATAAATCGATTTTAAATTGCACATAAAACAGACAAAATATCTTGTTTAATTTACAGCGGAGAATTTCTACATAAAATGGTCTGCGCTAATTTTTCATTGCAACGATGTTTCTATAATCAATAACACGTCCACCAGAGGCTTGGTCTGCAGATGTATTTATATCATTAAGAACAAATGCGCCAGATCCGAAACAAGACGCCAGTCGGAACATTTCTGGCGGCCGCAAGTTAGGGTCGAAAAGTTTTGCCCGAGTGGCAATAATTTGTCTCGATTGACAATTCCAGTCCAATCCCTGATCCGACAATCAGAGGCTGATCGATGTTGGAGCCTACGGATGACGGCCTTGAGGAGCTGGCTGAATTGTGCAGCCTGCTCCGCGGTAAAGTTGGACAGAGCGGATCCTTCAGGCTTCGGGTCCTTCTCGACATGCTGCTGCTTGAAGTGGATGCCGAACGGGAGCGTAGAGCGGAAGGTTCCGGGGTGGGACCGGGCGAGACGTGGGACAAACGTTGATCGCTTGCCGGCCAGCCGGCCCCGTGAAGCCTGGATCGAGAGGATCGATCGCCCCGGCATCACAAAAAATGTCCACCGCCCTGTCGGCAGGCTCCACACGGGTTCGTCCTTCCGGAGGCACGGGCAGAGCGCCCCTGGCGAGGAGAGAAGTGGATGTCGCGTGAAAGCGAAGTGAGCACATCCCCGGAGACCAAGGGCGGCATCGTCGCCTATCTCTAGGTCGACGGGGCGATGAAGGCCGCCGCCTTCTACGAGCGCGCCTTCGGGGCGACGGTGGTCAGGACGATACCTCCGGACGAGCAGGGCCGCACGATGCATGTGCACCTGCATCTCAACGGCACATCGTTGATGCTCGGCGACCCCTATCCCGAGCACGGCTTCCCGCTGGTGAAGCCCCAGGCCTTCAACCTGATGCTCCCCGTCGACGACATCGCCGCCTGGTGGGATCGGGCCGTGGCTGCCGGGGCCGAGCCGGTCGTCCCCGTTGCCAAGATGTTCTGGGGCGATCTCTATGGCCAGCTACGGGACCCGTTCGGCGTCCTCTGGGCGATGAACCAGTCGCTGAGCGAGGCCTGAGGCCACCGCAGCCCCCAGGAGGTCACGGGCTCTGATCCAGGGCTGCGAGTCTGCATCGCGCAGCGCGCAGCCCTGGCGAAAACGCTTCGAGACGAGCGGGTTGGTGCGGCCTCAAGCGGCCTCGGCGCCGAGGCACCAGGCGAGAATGCCCTTCTGGGCATGCAGGCGGTTCTCCGCCTCGTCGAACACCACCGACTGGGGCCCGTCGATCACCTCCGCCGTGACCTCCTCGCCGCGGTGTGCGGGCAGGCAATGCATGAAGATCGCGTCCTTGGCGGCGGCCTTCATCAGCTTGGAATCGACCCGATAGGGCGAGAGCAGGTTGTGACGGTAATGCTCGTCGTCGTCGCCCATCGAGACCCAGCAATCCGTCACCACCACGTCCGCGCCTTCCACGGCCGCATAGGCATCCGTGGTGGCGTTGACGCGTGCGCCCTCGCGCGCGGCCCAGTCGACGAGATAGGGCGGCATGGAAAGTTCGCGGGGGGCGGCGACGTTGAGGGTGAAATCGAACTTCGCGGCTGCGTGCACCCAGCTCGCCAGGACGTTGTTCGCGTCACCCGACCAAGCCACCGTACGGCCCCGGATCGGCCCGCGATGCTCCTCGAAGGTCATGATGTCGGCCATGATCTGGCAGGGATGCGAGACCTTGGTCAGCGCGTTGATCACCGGGATCTCGGCGCTCTGCGCGAGATCCAGCATGAGCTGATGGTCGAGGATGCGGATCATGATCGCATCGACGTAGCGCGACAGGACCTTCGCGGTGTCGCCGACCGTCTCGCCGCGTCCGAGCTGCATCTCCTTGCCGGTCAGCATCAGCGTCTCGCCGCCGAGCTCGCGCATAGCCACGTCGAAGGAGACGCGGGTGCGGGTGGAGGGCCGGTCGAACACCATCGCCAGCATCTTGCCGGTCAGCGGACGCTCGGATGCGAGCTGACCCTTCACGCGGCGCGCCTTGATCGCGGCGGCGGAGTCCAGCACGCGGCGCAGCTGCTCGCCGGAGAAATCCTTCAGATCGAGAAAATGCCGAACACCCGGGCCGGCACCGTTGGCTGTCACCGTCATCGATTCTTACTTTGCAATTATCTTGTGGCTTAGGGCAATTTCCAGCGAGGTAGCAACAGTTCGTCCTGAACAAATCGCGCCGCGACAAGACTTTACGACACATTTCGCGGACCCGCCCGGATAGCGGGTCGCGCGGGCTCAGGCCGCTCCGCGGATCTGCGCTTCGAGCGCCGAGGCGGTGGCGTCGAGGCGGTCCACGGCCTGCGCCGCCTCCGCCTCGCTCGCGATCAGCGGCGGCAGCAGGCGGATCACGTTATCGCCCGCCGGAATCACGATGAGATGCTCGCCCCGTGCGGCAGCGACGAAGTCGGTGTTCGGCACGTTGAGCTTCAGGCCGAGCATCAGACCCTGCCCGCGCAGTTCCACGAAGACGCCGGGATGGCGGTCGACGAGTTCGGCGAGCTTCTGACGCAGCACCAGGGCGACCTTCTGGACATGCTCCAGGAAGCCGTCGGCGAGCACCACGTCGAGCACGGCATTGCCCACCGCCATGGCGAGGGGGTTGCCGCCGAAGGTCGTGCCATGGGTGCCTGCGGTCATGCCCCGGGCGGCCTCGGCCGTGGCCAGGCAGACGCCCAGGGGGAAGCCCCCGCCGATCCCCTTGGCCGCGCTCAGGATGTCGGGCGCGATACCCGACCATTCATGCGCGAACAGCTTGCCGGTGCGCCCGACCCCGGTCTGGATCTCGTCCATGATCAGGAGGAGCCCCTTCTCGTCGCAGATCGCGCGCAGGCGCCGCAGAATCTCGCCGGGGATGATGCGGATGCCGCCCTCTCCCTGGATCGGCTCGATCATCAAGGCCGCGGTCTCGGACGTGATCGCCTTCTCCAGCGCCTCGAAGTCGCCCACCGGCACCTGATCGAAGCCGTCGACCTTCGGGCCGAAGCCCTCGATGTATTTCTGCTGGCCGCCGGCCGCGATCGTCGCGAGGGTGCGTCCGTGGAAGGCGCCCTCGAAGGTCACGATCCGGTAGCGCTCCGGCTGGCCGCCGGCCGCATGGTACTTGCGCGCCATCTTGATCGCGGCCTCGTTCGCCTCGGCGCCGGAATTGGCGAAGAAGGCGACGTCGGCGAAGGTCGCGTCCACGAGCCGACGTCCGAGCCGCTCGCCCTCCGGGATCTGGAACAGGTTCGAGGTGTGCCAGAGCTTGCCCGCCTGCTCGGTCAGCGCCGAGACGAGATGCGGATGCGCGTGACCGAGGGCGTTCACGGCGATGCCGGCGCCGAAATCGAGATATCGCTGCCCGTCGCTCGCGACGAGCCAAGCACCCTCGCCGCGCTCGAAGGAGAGCGGGGCACGGGCGTAGGTCGGCAGAAGAGCTGAGGTCACGGCGGGCGCGATCCCTTCAAGTGCGGCGGCGAAAAAGGAAGCCGGCTTCCCTTCGCGCCTGCCAGAAACGAAAGTGCCGCCTCGATTGCGTCGGGCGGCATGCGCGCGATTACCATGGATTGCCGCTGCCCTGTCAATCTGGGCCGGGCTGGCGCCCCTGCGCCGCTTGCACGACTCCCCTCGGCATGCTCTGAGGCCGCCCGTCGAGGCCAATCAGGGGAGTATGCGATGAGTTCGGTGAAGGAGCGGCTCCAGGCCCTCGGGCTCAGCCTGCCGAAGGCGGCCGCGCCCGTGGCCAATTACGTGCCCTTCGTCCGCGCGGGCAATCTCGTCATCATCTCCGGCCAGATCTGCTTCGGGGCGGACGGCAAGCTCGCCGAGCGCCACAAGGGCAAGCTCGGCGCCGAGGTTTCCAACGAAGCAGGCATCGAGGCGGCCCGCCTCTGTGCCCTCAACGTGCTCGCCCAGGTCGAGGCCGCGGTGGGCGATCTCGATCATGGCGTCGAGCGCTGCCTGCGCCTGGGCGGATTCATCAATGCGGTGCCGAGCTTCGCCGGCCTCGCGCCCATCATGAACGGCGCGTCCGACCTGATGGTCGAGATCCTCGGCAATCGCGGCCGCCATGCCCGCTCCACCGTGGGCGTCGCCGAGCTTCCCCTCGACGCGGCGGTCGAGGTCGAAGCTATGTTCGAGGTGCGCTGAGGGTGGGCGTCCCGGGCTGGCTCACCGCCCGGCCGATCGCCCATCGCGGGCTGCACGACCGTGCGGCCGGCATCCCGGAGAACACGATCGCCGCCGCGGAGGCGGCGATCGCCGGGGGCTACGCCATCGAGTGCGACGTGCAGCCGAGCGCCGAGGGCGAGGCGCTGGTGTTCCACGACGAGGCCCTCGGCCGGCTGACCGAGCGCAGCGAGCCGACCGCCTCGCGGACCACCGCCGAGCTGACCGCCCTGCAGGTCGCCGGGACGCAGGAGCGGATCCCGACCCTGTCGGCGTTCCTGGCGTGCATCGCCGGACGCACGCCGTTGATCGTCGAGATCAAGACGCAGTTCAGCGGGGACCTCACACTGACGCGGCGCGTCGCCGAGATCGCGAACGCCTATCGAGGGCCGATCGCGCTGAAGTCCTTCGATCCCGGGATCGTCGCTGCGCTGGCCGATCTCGCACCGGAGCTCCCCCGGGGGATCGTCGCCGAGAAGCGGCAGGACGACCCGTCCTACGCCAAGCTGCCACCCAGCGAGCGGCTTGCGCTCTCGGACCTGCTGCATCTGCACGAGAGCCGGCCGACCTTCCTGTCCTGGCGGGTGGACGATCTGCCCGGAGCCGTCCCGTATCTGTGCCGCCATCTCGGCAAGATGCCGGTGATGACCTGGACCGTGCGCACGGAGGCGCAGCGGGCCCTCGCGGCCGCGCATGCGGATCAGATGGTGTTCGAGGGCTTCCGGCCTTAGGGCCGGGAGGCCACGCGCCCCGGATCAGGTCGAGAATTTGCGCAGCGCGTAGGCCAGGGCGAAAGCGAGAGCCGAGCCGCCGATCGTCGCGCTGATCCAGAGCAGACTCTTCGGCTGATCCGCCGAGTTCGGCATGATCGGCACCACGATCGGGCTGAAGAACTCGATGTTGCGGGCTGCGATGATGCGCGCCTTCTCGGAGGCCGCCAGCACCTTCACGTAGTAGAGTTCGGCGTCCTTGCGCTCGTTGGTCAGCGCCTCGAACTGGGTCATCGCATTGGCCAGCACCTTGCGGCGCTCCGGCGTCTGGCTCGCCAGTTCGTGCTCGAGCCGGTCGATGTTCTCGTCGAGATCCCGGATCTGAGCCTTCAGATCGAGGATCCGGCGATTGTCCGGGGAGAGGTCCTTCGCGATCAGGTTCAGCTGGACGACGAGATTGATCTTGGTCTCGCGCAGCTTGCTGATGACGGTGAGATTGGCCTCGTTCGCCTTGTCGGCATCGAGGACGCCCTCGCGGTTGCGCAGATCCCGCATCGCCACGCGGGCCTTCGCCATCCGCTCCTCGGCGTATCCGAGTTCTCGCCGGCTCTCGGCCAGGGCATCCTCGCGGGAACGCATGCTCAGGTCATTGGTCATGCGCTCGGCCTCGGCGAGGATCGCCTTGGCCAGGGCGTAGGATTCCTCGGGAGTGAAGGCCTCGACCGTCACCGCGATGATGCCCGAGCTGCTGTCGATGGTCGGCTTGATGCGCCAGCGCCAATACTTGACGAAGCGCTCCATCGGCTTTTCCGGGTTGAAGCGCGAGAACCAGTCGATGTCGGAGCGCGAGAACATCTCCCGCACCGGCATCTGCTTCTCGAGCGCCTCGATCATCGGTCGGCTGCTGATATACTCCGAAGCGATCAGGGTATCCTGCGTCAGCATGGCCTGGGACACGCCGGAATTCGTGCCGACATCCTCCTTGTCGCCGCCGGCCGCCTTGTCCGCGCCGCCGATCGCCGGGCGGATCGCGAAACGGAACTCGGTCACGTAGCGGTCGGAGGCGATCAGGCCGAAATAGACGAGGCTCGTCGCCGAGGGCAGCACAAACAGCAGGGCGAAGAGGATCCCGATCCAGGGGTCCCGCTTCACGTGTGTCTGGTAGGAGCGGATGCCCTTCTTGCGGTCGACGTAGCGCGTCACGCGCGCGATCTGCCGCAAGGATTCCGCGACGGCACTGGAGCGATCCGCCGTGGTCAGCGGCTGTCCCTGGGGAACGGGGGTCTCGATCGACATGCTGTCCGCGGTTCCGTTCGGTCAGGACGTTCGGCCATGCCCGATCGTCCGTGCTGCCCTTTCTCTCGCCTGTTCGCGCGGCAAAAGCGTGTCCGATCAGGACCGGACCGACGCGCGTCTCACTGATTCAGGCGGCGATAGGCCTCGATCGCCTCGTCGACCTGCTCGTAGACGATGGCGTGGCCGTTCACGAGGATGATCGCCTGGCTGCAATATTCCCGGATCGTCTCCATCGAGTGGGAGATCAGGATCACGTCGGCATTCTCGCGCCGCTTGTCGAACACGTCCCGGCAGCGCTTGGCGAAACGCGCATCGCCCACAGCCAGCGTCTCGTCGATCAGGTAGGTGTCGAAGGGGATCGCCATGCTCATGCCGTAGGCAAGCCGCGCGCCCATGCCGGAGGAGTAGGTGCCCACCGGCATGTCGAGATAGCTGCCGAGCTCGGAGAAGTCGGCGACGAAATCGAGAACCCGGCGGGGATCCTCGCCGTAGATCCGCGCGACGAAGACGACGTTGTCGCGGCCGGTCATCTTGGGGTTGAAGCCGCCGCCGAAGCCGAGGGGCCAGGACACCCGAAGGCCGCGATGAACGCGCCCACGGGTCGCCTCCTCGGTGCCGGCGATGATCCGCATCGTCGTGGATTTGCCGGCACCGTTGATGCCGAGGATGCCGTAGCTGATGCCCGGCCTGAGGGTGAAGGATACCCGCTCCAGCACCGTGCGGCGCTGGCCCATGACCCGATAGATCTTCGTGACGTTCTCGAACCGGATCAAGAACCGCTGCCCCGTGCCATGGATGGTGAGTGCCACGCCGCCCCATGCCCGACCGCTGCACGGGCGGGCACGGCCCTTTCGAGCCTTAGAAAAGAGGCGAATCTGAGGATCGCGCTGATAGCCTCCGCCGATCTCGTCCGGACGACGGAGCGAAACCGGTCCGTGGACCAAGCAGGCAGCCTGCTCCGAACTGGTGCGCGACCCCGGACTCGAACCGGGACGCTCTCACGAGCACGAGATTTTGAGTCTCGCGTGGCTACCATTTCACCAGTCGCGCCGCTGGAATGCGGCAGTAAGGGAACCGATCCACAGAAGCAACCTGATATGCCGCGGGCTCGCCAGAGGCGATCGGAGGCATGGCGCATCGGCGCACGCGTCGCTGAACTGGGGGAGAGGAGGTTAAATCCACGTTCACCCCATTCTGCAAGACTCGGCGCCTGATGAGGCGTGGGGCCGATGCCGCCCCGATCTCGGCGGCAGGAGGTTCGAACGGGCGCGATGAAAGTCGGGGCCGAGACAGGGAAGCCGCTACGGCGCGTCCGACGGGCCGCGCGTATGCTCGTTCTTCTGGCGGCCGGCATGGTCGCCGCTCCTATTTCCGCGCAAGCCGCGAAGCTCCTCTCCGCCATCGGAAGTCAGCCCCAAGGCTTCGGCCGGATCATCCTGACCTTCGACACACCGGTCCCGGTCAAGGGACGAATCTCCGGCACGGTGCTGGTGCTCAGTTACGGGGAGCGCGTCTCCGCCGGGCCCGAGCGGATCGCCACGGGCATGCCCGACTTCGTCACAGCGGTCCGCCGAGACCCGGACGGATCGGCGCTGCGGCTCGCCCTGCAGAAACCCTATCGCATCAGCGTCAAGGAGGCCGGTGAGCAGGTCTATATCGATCTGCTTCCGGAAAGCTGGACCGGTTTTCCGCCGCCCCTGCCCCCCGAGGTCGTCGCCGAGCTGGCCCGCCGTGCCGAGCGCGCCGAGGCCGCCCTGAAGGCGCGGAACGCCGCTCCGCCACCGAAGACGCTCGCCGTCGAACTCGCCCTGACGCCCGGCCGGGCTCGACTCAGCCTGAAGCTGCCTCCGGAAGCCGTACCGAACGTCACGGAGAACGGCGGCGCGACGAGCCTCTCCCTGCCCGGCGCCTGGCACATCGACGATCGTGCGATCCGCGGGCGCCTCGATGCCAAGATCGGAAAGATATCGGTCGAGAACGACGAGAAGGGGGCTCGCCTCGTCGCGACGCCGGCTCAAGGCGTCTCCGCGAAAGTCGTGCGGGATGAGGCCGATCTGGCGATCGACCTGCTGACCAAGCCGCCCGGTCCGGCCCCCGAAAAGGCCGCCGAGACGCTTGCCCAGACCATCCTCGACAAGGCGACGAAGAACGAGGCGGCCGCGGACCCCGCCGGCGCTGCGGGACGATCACCGCCGAACCCGAGTACCAAAGGCTCCCCTCCTATCGTCAGAACCGCCGAACCGCCTGTCTCGGCGACGCCGCGACGGCGCGCCGGGACGGGCCTCGTCTTTCCCTTCAAAGCCCCGGTCAAAGCGGCTTTCTTCGAGCGGGCGGGCATTCTCACGGCGGTTTTCGAGACGGACGAGCCCGTCATCGCGCCGCAGAAGCAGCTGGCCGGATTGTCGGCGATCGGCGGCGTCGAACGATCGGGCCGTTTCGCCCTGGTGCGCTACGCCAAACAGCCCGGGAGACTGGTCGATCTCGTTCCCGTGCGCGAGCCAGACGGCTGGGAGATCGTGGCGGGAGACGACCTGACGCCCAGCGAATCACTGATCCCGGAGCGTCAGGCCGGCTCCGGAGGACGCATGGGCATCACCGTGCCCCTGCTGGCTCCCGGAGGGGCCCACTGGCTCACGCTCGATGGCGAGCGTGTCGCGGTCGTGACCGCCGGTGCAGGCCGGCAGATGGGGATCCCGAAGGCGCAGCGCTTCGTCGATTTCGAGCTGCTCCCGAGCCGTGTCGGGCTCGCGGTCCTGGCTGTTGCCGATGATCTCAACGTGCGGCCGGATCTCGACGGGGTCACGATCGGGCGGATCGGTGGCCTCGCCCTGTCCTCGGTCTCGCGCCCGGCTGACGCGGCCGTCGGGCCCGTTGCCGATCTGGTGATCGACAGCGCCGCCTGGAACGCTGCGCGCCGCGGCGCCGTGCGCAGCACCCTGCGCGAGCGGTTCGCGACCGTAGTGGCGGCGGAGCGCACGGACCGGCCGGCGGCGCGGGTCGCCCTTGCGAAGGCGATGATGGCCAATGGGCTCGATGCCGAGGCGGTCGGCGTCCTCGCGGCCGCAACGGCCGAAGACCCCGTTCTCGACAACGACAAGATGACTGCGCTGATGCGCGGTATCCTCGCCGCGCGCCTCGGGCGCGCCGAGGAAGCGGTGAAGCTGCTGTCGCAACCGTCCCTCGTCATCAACCCGGAAGCGCGTCTCTGGCGCGGCTTCGCGGAGGTTCAGGCGTCCCGCTGGAAGGATGCGGACGCGGATCTGCGCGCCGGCGAATCCGTCCTCGCCCGCTATCCCGAGGATCTGGTTTCCGTTCTGCAGGCGTCGGCGGCGGAGGCGGCGGTCGAGATCGCCGATTGGGACGCCGCCGCCCAGGCCTCCGAAGCCGCCCTCCGCGAAGCCACCCCGGAGATCCGCGATCGGATGGCCTATCTGCGCGCCAAGGTCGACGAGGCGACCGGCCGTACGGCGGCGGCCTTGGAATCCTACGAAGCCCTGAGTGCGAACGCCGTGCGGCCGGTCGCCGCCGCCGCCGCCCTGCGTGCGGCGCTCGTCGCCAATGCCATGGGCAAAATGGCGGCCGCCGAGGTGATCGAGCGGCTGGAGGTGCTGGTCCTGACCTGGCACGGGGGCAATACCGAGATCGAGACCATGGGGGCGCTCGGCCGCCTCTATACCGAGGTCGGGCGGTGGCGCGCCGTCTTCACCATGACGCGGCGGGCCAATGCCCTCGCGCCGGACGCGCCGGCGACGAGGACCCTCAACGATGCCGCCTTGAAGCTTTTCGAGGATCTCTATCTCGGAGAACGCGCCGACAAGCTCGGCGCCATCGAGGCGCTGTCTCTCTACTTCGATTTCAAGGACTTCGCCCCCGCCGGCCGCCGGGCGGACGAGATCGTACGCCGCCTGGCCGACCGGCTCGTCTCCCTCGACCTGCTCGATTCCGCCGACGAGCTCCTGGACCATCAGGTCAACCATCGTCTGACCGGCCCTGCCCGGTCGAGCGTCGCCGCGCGTCTCGCGACGGTGCGGCTGATGGAGGGCAAGCCCCTCGATGCCCTTCAGACGCTGGATGCAACCTATCTCCCCGAATTGCCGGAGGATCTGCGCCGGGCCCGCTCCCTGCTGCGCGCCCGTGCCCTCTCCGATCTGACGCGGACGGACCTCGCCCTGGAATCCATCGAAGGGGAGACGGGGCCGGATATCGACCGCCTGCGCGCCGACATCCTGTGGTCCGCCCGGCGCTGGCGTGAGGCGGGCGAGGCGCATGAGGGGCTCCTCGGCGAGGCTTGGCGCAGCGGCCGTCCCCTCGACGACGCGGCCCGGGGCGACGTGATCCGCGCGGCGATCGCCTACGGCCTGTCCGGTGAAAGCCTCGGGCTCGAGCGCCTGAAGGCGAAGTTCTCGGCCGGCATGGCGGAGACGTCGGATGCGCGAACCTTCACTCTCCTGACCCGGAGCGACGCACCGCGTACCACCGCCTTCCGGGACATCGCCCGCCGCGCCACCTCGGCCGAGACGCTGGCCTCCTTCCTGGCCGAGTACCGCAAGCGCTATCCGGACAGTGCCGTGCCCGAGCGCGGCAAGCCCGAGGCGGGCGCCGGGTCTCCGGCGCAGCCTGCGCCGGAGACCAGAGCCGAGGCGCCCCAGCCCCCGCCGCCGGGCTGACGATCAGACGGCAGCGGTGCCGCGCCGCAGCTGCGCATCGACGCTCCAGGGGCCGGGGCCGGCCACTGCGATGTAGAGGAAGACGAAGCAGAACAGGATCGCGGCATCGCCCCCGTTCAGCGCCGGGAAGAAGCTCTTCGGCGCATGGGCGAGGAAATAGGCGACCGCCATCTCGCCCGACAGGATGAAGGCGACCGGGCGGCTGAGGAAGCCGACGATCAGCAGGGCGCCGCCGACAAGCTCGAGCAGGCCAGCGATGCCCGGCATCGACAGGATCGGCGGGTTCATGGCGCTCGCCGGGAAGCCCAGGATCTTCTGGGTGCCGTGCGCCATGAAGACGAGCCCCGAGACGATCCGCAGGATGCTGAGCATGCGCGGACCCCAGGTCGCAGTGATCGTCTCGACGCCCATGATGCCATCGTCCTCGTCTTCCCGCGGCCGCCGATTGTCGCGCCGCAGCGTCACTGCGCCTGCAACGGCGCGGCGGAGTCAATTCCTGGTTGGGCAGGGCCGCGGCGCTCAGGCGCCGTAGCTCTGGATCAGCGAGCCCGCCACCAGCGTCCAGCCGTCGACGAGCACGAAGAAGATCAGCTTGAACGGGAGCGCCACGGTGGCGGGCGGCACCATCATCATGCCGACCGCCATCAGCACCGAGGCGACCACCAGATCGATGATCAGGAAGGGGATGAACAGGAGGAAGCCGATCTCGAAGGCACGGCGCAGCTCCGAGATCATAAAGGCGGGCGTCACGATCTCCAGCCCCACCGCCTCCGGCCCGGAGGGCGTGGGCACCTTCGCCATGTCGAGGAAGAGCTTCAGGTCCTTCTCCCGCACATTGCGCAGCATGAAGGTCTTGAAGGGGGCCGAGGCCCGCTCGAAGGCCTGCGACTGGCTGATCTGCCCCGCCACCAGGGGCTCGATTCCCGCGCGGTAGGCCTCCCGGCCCGTCGGGGCCATGACGAAGGCGGTGAGGAACAGCGCCAGGCTCACGATGACGGCATTGGGCGGCGCGGTCTGCGTGCCGAGCGCCGAGCGCAGGATCGACAGCACCACCACGATCCGCGTGAAGGAGGTGGCCATCACCAGCACGGAGGGCGCGAGCGCCAGCACCGTGATCAGCGCGACGAGCTGGAGCGCCCGCTCGGTCGCTCCGCCCGTGCCGAGATCGACGGTCAGGCTCTGCGCGACGGCGAGGCTCGGACCGCCCACCAGGAGCAGGAAGCCCAGGCCGAGGCCGGCGAGACGTCTGGAAAGGAAGTGATTCGGCCGGCTCATGGCGCGGGCAACCTGCGTCGGGGCTCCGCCTCCGGCAAGCGGCGCGAAGCCACGCCCCTCCGCCGAATGCGCCCGCAGGTCTCAGTTCTTCTTGTCGATCGGACGCCCCAGCAGACGCGCGAATTCGGCCTCGATCTCCTCCACCGAGAAGGGATTGGGCGAGGCCGGCGCCGCGCCGGGCTGGGGGGCGGCGGGCTTCGGATCGGCGGCAAGCTCGGCGGGCTTTTCCGGCCCGGCGACGGCGGCCGGCGGCGGAACGGGGATCGCGGGGCTTCGAAGCGCCCCCGGCTCCGGCTTCGAAGCCAGGGGCGCCGGCTTCGGAGGCAGAGGCGGTGCCGGCTTCGAAGCGGCGACGGGCGCCGCCGGATTCTCCGTGCTCTCCGGTGCGTTCGGACGGGCGGGCGCGTCCTCGGGCGATGGCGTCGGGTTCAGAGCCTGGGAGGCCGCCATGCCGGCCGCGATCGGATCCGGTCCGGGGAGCGAGGCGGAGGCGCTGGAGTCCGGCGCGGGCGGAATGCCGGTGGGGAGGGCGGGTCCGAGCCCGACCTGCCGTGCCGGAGCCGGGGTCACGGCGGAGGACGGCCGGCGCAGGGCATCCTGGAGTTGGCGCGCCATGTCCGAGAGCACCGCCGGGTCGACCGGGCGCTTCTCGCCCGGCGGCAGCACGGGGGGCGGTCCGAACGAGTCCGCGGCGGACAGGTCGGGCTTGTCGCGCTGGCGCTCGGAGGCCGGTTCGAGCTTGGGCGTGACCAGGGGCGGCGGGGTCCGCCGCATCACGACCCGGCTCGCCGTCGAGAGGGCGGCCCTGGTGCGGCTCTGCGGCGTCGACGCCTCCTCCGCGGGAGGCTCGGGAACGAAGAGCCCCTGATCCGGCAGTGGCGGCTCGGGTTGCGCAGCCTTCGGCGCGAGCGAAGGCGGCGGGGTCTCCACGACGGTCGGCATCGCGAAGACCGGCTCCGCGAACAGCGACTGTTCCGCCTGCGGCGAATCCAGGCTCGGCCCTTCTCCCTCCGCGCCGGGCGCGGCGTCGGGGGCGAGTTCGGGCCGTATCAGCTCCGGGCCGAGCCGGGTGCCGGCGCCCCGCTGGATGTTGCGCTCGATCACCACGTCGTTCGGGCCGCCGACGAGGAGCAGGTGCTCGACATTGTCCCGGCGCAACAGGATGAGCTGGCGGGCCCGGTCGAGCTCGTAGATGTCGACGATGCCGAGCCGCGGCTGGCGCCCGCGCTGGGTCGTCTTGGACGAGAGCGACATCCCCCGCCCGATGAGCCGCCGGAACAGGAAGACCGCGCCCATCAACAGGACGAGAATGACGAGGAAGACGACCAGAAACTGAAGGAGGAACGAGCCGTCCGAACTGAAAAAGGACTGCAAGACCCGACACTCTCGGTTCAGGGCCGCAGAAAGGCCCTACGCATTACACCTGGAACAGTATCGCCGCCCGAAGCGGCCTGGGCAATCAAGGGAAGGATTTCGTTAACAGTTTCCCCGGGAGCCCCAGCGGCCGGCACGCCGAGACGCGTCCCGCGATCGGATCGCTTAACGCTCCATTAACCATGCAGGCGGCAGATTTTGCCCACCGGCCCCGCTCCCCGAGGGGGCGGCCGGCGGGGAGCGGCCCTGACCGCGCCGAGGGCTCTGGATCCGATGTCTCTGACCGACCTGCCCATCCTCGGGATGCTGCGCACCAAGATGCACTGGCACCAGGCGCGCCAGTCGCTCCTCGCCGAGAACGTGGCGAATGCCGACATGCCGGGCTTCAAGCCCCGCGACCTGTCGATGCCGAGTCCCAACGAGATCCGCGGGCTCGCCGCGCCCGCCTCCGCCGAGATCGGCAGCGACGGCCTCGCCCGGACGAGCCCGAACCATATCGGGTTGGCGGCGGCCTCCGGCGCGGGGGCCGATCCCCGCCGCTTTCAGGGCTTCGAGGTGCGGCCGAGCGGGAACGGCGTGAATCTCGAGGAGGAGATGCTGAAGGCCGGCGACAACCAGTCGGACTATCAGCTCGCCGCCTCGCTCTACCAGAAGAGCCTCGAGGCCCTGAAGATCGCCGTCGGCAAGCGCTGACGATCCTGACGCGAGGCGGCCATGGATTTCATCAAGACGCTGGCGATCGCCGCCTCGGGCCTCAAGGCCCAGTCCGGCCGCATGCGGGTCATCGCCGAGAACATCGCCAATGCGGATTCGGTCTCCCCGAATGCCGGCGGCGAGCCCTATCGGCGCAAGATCCCGACCTTCAGCCAGCATTTCGACCGTGAGCTCGGCGCGAACGTGCTCGAGACCGGCCGCGTGCGCCGCGACCAGAGCCCGTTCCGCACGAAGTACGATCCCAACAACCCCTCCGCCGACGCCCGCGGCGAGGTGCGCCTGCCCAACGTGAACGCGCTCGTCGAGAACATGGACATGCGCGAGGCCCAGCGCTCCTACGAGGCGAACCTGAATATGGTCACCGCGACGCGGCGGATGATCTCCCGCACCCTCGAAATCCTGAAGGCGTGACGCGCATGGCCACCTCCGCTTTCGCTGCCGGCGCCTACGCCGCCGCCCAGTCCGTCGGGCGCACGGGCGCCGTCCAGAAGCCGCTTCAGACCAGCGGCTCGGACGGCGGCTTCTCGGCCCTCCTGACCCAGACCCTCGACAACATCGCCCAGGCCGGCGCCAAGGCGGACGGGCAGGCGCTCGCCGTCGCCGGGGGCAAGGCGAACGTCGTCGACGTCGTCACCGCCGTCGCGGAGAGCGAGACCGCCCTCCAGACCCTCGTCGCCGTGCGCGACCGCGTGATCTCGGCTTACGAAGAGATCATGCGGATGCCGATCTGAGGACTTCGCCCGTGACCGGCCTCGCCATCCTCGACATCGCCCGCGACGGCATCTTCACCTTCCTGAAGGTCGCCGGACCGCTCATGATCGTGGCCCTCCTCGTGGGCCTCGCCGTCTCCCTGTTCCAGGCGCTCACCCAGATCCAGGAACAGACGCTGATCTACGTGCCCAAGATCGTCGCGGTGTTCGGCGCCATGCTGCTGATGCTGCCGTTCATGGGCGACGCGCTGGCCGGCTACATGACCCGCATCGCCGCCCGGATCGCATCCGGCGGTTAACCTTGGCCGGTCCCCTGCTATGACGGGCCATGAACCTGCTCCTGCCGGGAATCGCGGCGGCCTACCTGCTCACCTTCGCGCGGGTCGGCACCCTCATCATGCTGATGCCGGGAATCGGCGAGCAGCTCGTCTCGGCGCGGATCCGGCTCGCCTTCGCCCTGCTGGTGGCGCTCCTGCTCTTCCCCATGGTCCGGCCGCTCCTGCCGGAGACGAACGGCGCCCTGGCGGGCCCCGGGCTGATCGCGCTGCTCTTCGGCGAGCTGGTGGTCGGGCTCGTGCTGGGGCTCGCGGTGCGCATGGTGCTCGCCGCCCTGCAGACGGCGGGCATCGTAATCTCGCAGGCGCTCGGCCTCTCCTATGCCATGACCGTCGACCCGACCATGGGCGGCCAGCAGGCGGCGCTCGGCAACTTCCTGACGCTGCTCGGGGTGACGCTGATCTTCGCCACCGACCTGCACCATCTCGCCCTGGAGGCGGTCGGGCGCAGCTACGCCCTGCTTCCGCCCGAGGGGGTTCCGGGCTTGGGGGAGGCGGCGCAGCTCGCCCTCAGGGCCATGGCGCGGGGCTTCGCCCTCGCCCTGCAGATCTCGGCGCCCTTCATCGCCTTCGCGATCCTGTTCAATCTCGGGCTCGGCGTGCTGTCGCGGCTGATGCCGCAATTGCAGGTGTTCTTCGTCGCCGTCCCCGCCTCGATCCTGATCGGCATGCTGATCCTGCTCGGGGCGCTCGGGGTGGTGATGGGCGTTTTCCTGGACGATCTCGGCCGCTATCTCGGCGATTTCCTCGGGCGCTGACACGCCCCGTCGGGGAGGCATGAGTCGTGGCCGAGGGCGCCGAGCAGGAAGACAAGACCGAAGACCCGACCCCGCGGCGTCTGGAACAGGCGATCGAGCGCGGCGACGTCGCCACCAGCGTCGAGATCAACACCTTCGCGATCCTCGGCGCCTTCACCCTGGTGCTGCTGATCGCCGCCTCGCCCGTGGCGCGGCGGCTGCTCTTCGACATGCGGGGTTTCCTGGCCAATGCCCATGCCGTGCCCTCGGACGAGCATGCCTATGCCGGCATCGCCGGCCGCACCTTCCTGATCGTGCTGCAGGCGCTGGCGATCCCGGCGGGCGTGGCCGGCGTGGCGGCGCTGGCGGCGGGTTTCCTCCAGCATCGCCCGGTCTTCACCGCCGAGACCCTGATGCCGAAATTCGAGCGGATCTCGCCGCTCTCGGGGCTCAAGCGCATCTTCGGGATGGAGGCCTGGTTCCAGTTCGGCAAGGGCCTCGCCAAGCTCATC
This sequence comes from Methylobacterium organophilum, assembly GCF_022533465.1. Classification (NCBI taxonomy): domain Bacteria; kingdom Pseudomonadati; phylum Pseudomonadota; class Alphaproteobacteria; order Hyphomicrobiales; family Methylobacteriaceae; genus Methylobacterium; species Methylobacterium organophilum. The sequence continues at coordinate 73,152 of NZ_CP092848.1, forward strand.
GTCGTCGGCGCGGTGGCCGGGACGCTGCTCTGGAGTGAGCGGGACCGGCTCGAATCCTTCGCCCATCTCGAACCCGGCGGCCTGCTCCAGGCGGTCCTGTCCTTGAGCCTGCGGATGATGGGCGGCATGCTCGCGGCCTATCTCGCGATCGTGCTCGGGGATGCCTTCTACCAGCGCTACCGCTGGCGCCAGCGCCTGCGCATGTCCAAGGAGGAGTTGAAGCAGGAGCACAAGGAGAGCGAGGGCAATCCCGAGGTGAAGGGACGCCTGCGGCAGCTGCGCAATGCGCGGGTGAAGAAGCGGATGATGGCCGCCGTGCCGACCGCCACCGTGGTCGTGACCAACCCGACCCACTTCGCCGTGGCCCTGCGCTACGAGCCCGGCATGCCCGCGCCGATCTGCGTCGCCAAGGGCGTCGATTCCCTGGCGCTGCGCATCCGGGCCCTCGCCAAGGACCACGACGTGCCGGTGATGGAGAACCCGCCCCTCGCCCGCGCCCTGCATGCCACCGTCGAGGTCGGCGAGGAGATCCCGGCGGAACACTACCGTGCGGTTGCGGAGGTGATTGGTTTCGTGCTTCGCCTGCGTCGCCGGGCCGCGTGAGGCCGGAACGGCCGGACGCCACGGTTTATGCACCTTTTTTTGCGAGCGATATCGGGCGCTTTGCCCCCCTCGGGCCGGGACGCGACAGGGTGCGGGCCGGCCGGACGGCGCGCCGGATGGATGATGACTGATGGCTGAGGCGGGCGGAGCGCCGGTTCCGGCGGTGGGCTCTATCGATCGATCCGAGCGGCCGGGCCGGGTCGGCCTGCTGCTGATGCTGGCCGGGCTGCTGGTCGGCGCCGCCGTCGGCCTGTCCTTCGTCGCCAACGAGCAGGCGCAGCCCCTCATCCTGGGGCTTCTGGCGCTGCTCGCCATGGCGGGCGTGTTCTTCCTCTTCGCCCTGGCGATCGGCGCGCTCCAGCTCGCCGGCCCCTCGGCCCGCGACGACATCACCCGCGGCATCGTCGACGCGGCCCCGGAGGGCACCGTCGTCGTCGAGGAGGGCGGCCGGCTGATCTACGCCAACGAGGCCTATATGCGCCTCTCCGGCGGCGACAGCTTCAGCACCCTGCGCTCGGTGGAGCGCATCTTCGTGGGCGCGCCGGAGGTGTCGGAGGCGGTCTATCGCCTCGCCCAGGCCGCCCGGGACGACCGCGCGCATACGGAGGAGATCCGGATGTCGCCCCCGCCGGGCGGCGCGCCGGAGCGCGACTTCGCCTGGTACCGCATCTCCGTCCGCCCGATCGCCCGGACGCGGCGGCCGGCGGTGCTCTGGACGGTGAGCGACATCACCCACGAGCGCGAGCGCCAGGAAAACGTCTTCCAGGAGCTCCAGCACGCGATCGACTATCTCGACCACGCGCCGGCCGGCTTCCTCTCGATCGATCCGGCCGGATCGATCGTCTACATGAACGCGACGCTGGCCTCCTGGCTCGGCTACGACCTCGCCACGGTGGGCTCCGGCGGCCTGCGCCTCACCGAGATCGCGCCCGGCGCCGACGTGTTCATCGGCGCCGCCGGGCTTGCGGGCGAGGTGCGCACCGACCGCTTCGACGTCGACCTGCGCCGGCGCAACGGCCATCCCCTCCCCGCACGGCTCTATCACCGGGTCGCCTTCGGCCAGGACGGCAAGCCCGGGCCGTCGCGCACCTTCGTGCTCAACCGCTCCGCCGGCGCCGAGAGCGACGAGCCGCAGCGGGCGGCCGAGGTGCGGCTCGCGCGCTTCCTCAACAACAGCCCGATCGCCATCGCCACCCTCGACCAGACCGGGCGGATCGCCCGGGCCAACGCCTCCTTCGTGCGCCTGTTCGGCGGCATGCCGCGCCAGCCCACGGAGGGCGGCGACGGCTTCGCCGAGCCGGTGATGCGCGAGGCGGTGATCGAGCGCGACCGGGGCACCGTGGACGCGGCCCTCGCCCGGGCGACGGGGGGCTTCGGCGAGGCCGAGCCGATCGAGGTCGGCCTCGTCGGGGCCGGCAACCGCTCCGCCCGGGTCTGGCTGAGCGCCGCCGGTTCGGAGGGCTCCTCCGGCTCCGCCGAGGACGGGCTCGGCGACCGCGAGCGGGTGATCCTCTACGCCCTGGACACCACCGCCCAGCGCCAGCTCGAGCAGCAGATCGCCCAGACCCAGAAGATGGACACGGTCGGCCAGCTCGCCGGCGGAATCGCCCACGATTTCAACAACGTGCTGCAGGCGATCATCGGCTATTCGGACCTGCTCATCGCGAGCCACAAGCCGACGGACCACGTCTTCCAGGACATCATGCAGATCAAGCAGAACGCGAACCGGGCCGCGGGCCTGGTGCGCCAGCTGCTCGCCTTCTCCCGGCGCCAGACCCTGCGACCGGAGGTGATGAATGTCGGGGAGGCGCTCTCCGACCTGACCCTGCTCCTGAAGCGGCTGCTCGGCGAGCGGGTCGATCTCGACCTGAAGCACGGGCGCGACATCTGGCCGATCAAGGCCGACGTGAACCAGTTCGAGCAGGTGATCGTGAACCTCGCGGTCAATGCCCGGGACGCGATGCCCTCGGGCGGCCGCCTGGTGATCCGCACCGCCAATGTCGCCAAGGGGAGCGAGCGCCCGGTCGGCGTGCCCGAAGGGGATCACGTGCTGATCGAAGTCCTCGACACCGGCGAAGGCATTCCGCCGGACGTCATGGAGAAGATCTTCGAGCCGTTCTTTACGACGAAAGAAATCGGCAAAGGCACCGGACTCGGGCTCTCGACGGTGTTCGGCATCGTCAAGCAGTCGGGCGGCACCATCGACGTCCAGTCCAAGGTCGGCGAAGGCACGGCCTTCCGCATCTACCTGCCCCGGCACGAGCCGGCGGAGGAGCCTGCCGGCGAGGCCGGCCGGTCGGCGCAGAAGCCGGCCCAGGCGGTGCTGCTGCGGGCCGATCCGGCGCTGGAAGCCGTTCCGGATCAAGCGCTTACGCCCGCAGGGGCCGAGGCCGCCCCGGCGCCCCCCGCCCCGCCTCCGGTCAAGGTCGGAGCCGACCATACCGGCCAGGCCACCGTGCTGCTGGTGGAGGACGAGGATCCGGTGCGCGCGGTCAATTCCCGTGCGTTGTCCGCCCGCGGCTACACGGTTCTCGAGGCGGCCTCCGGAATAGAGGCGCTGAAGCTGATCCAACAGGAGGACGTCGTCATCGATGTCGTCGTGTCGGATGTGGTCATGCCCGAGATGGACGGCCCGACTCTGCTTCGCGAGATGCGCAAGAGCCGGCCCGACCTGAAGATGATCTTCGTCTCCGGCTATGCGGAAGACGCGTTCCGCAAGAACCTGCCCGAGGGCGAGACCTTCAACTTCCTGCCCAAGCCCTTCAGCCTGAAGCAGCTCGTCGAGACCGTGAAGAAGACCATGGCCGGCTGATCCGGGCCGGCTGATCCGGGCCGTTCCGCGCCTCTCTCCGGGAAAGGCGGGCGGCTGTCCCCACCGCGGGGCTCCGAGGCCGCCGGCCTCCGGCTCCGAAGCCCCGGGCCGAAGGCTTCGAGGCGGCTTGAGGAGTCGAGCCACAACGGAAAAGGCGAACGGAACGCTTGCAAAACGAGAACAAAAGGCGTACAAAAATCCGGAGACAGGGGCGTTGAGAACGGCGCCCACCCCATGCATAAGGAGCCCCGGATGGCCCAGGCCGCGCTCAAGATGGTGGAACCTTCGACCATGGACAAGGACAAGTCGAAGGCGATCGAAGCGGCGCTGACGCAGATCGAGCGGGCCTTCGGCAAGGGCTCGATCATGCGCCTCGGCAAGGCCGACAAGGTGCAAGAGGTCGAGACGATCTCGACCGGCTCGCTCGGCCTCGACATCGCCCTCGGCGTCGGCGGCCTGCCCCGCGGCCGCGTCATCGAGATCTACGGCCCCGAATCCTCCGGCAAGACCACGCTCGCGCTCCACACCATCGCGGAAGCGCAGAAGAAGGGCGGCGTCTGCGCCTTCGTCGATGCGGAGCACGCCCTCGACCCGGTCTATGCGCGCAAGCTCGGCGTCAATCTCGACGATCTGCTGATCTCCCAGCCCGATACCGGCGAGCAGGCCCTCGAGATCACCGACACCCTGGTCCGCTCCGGCGCGATCGACGTGCTCGTGGTCGATTCCGTGGCGGCGCTGACGCCCCGGGCCGAGATCGAGGGCGAGATGGGCGAGAGCCAGCCCGGCCTCCAGGCCCGGCTGATGAGCCAGGCCCTGCGCAAGCTCACCGGCTCGATCTCCCGCTCGAACTGCATGGTGATCTTCATCAACCAGATCCGGATGAAGATCGGCGTGATGTATGGCAGCCCGGAGACGACCACCGGCGGCAACGCGCTCAAGTTCTACGCCTCGGTGCGCCTCGACATCCGCCGCGTCTCGACGCTCAAGGACCGGGACGAGGCCATCGGCAACCAGGTCCGCGTCAAGGTCGTCAAGAACAAGGTCGCGCCGCCCTTCAAGCAGGTCGAGTTCGACATCATGTTCGGCGAGGGCGTGTCCAAGGTCGGCGAGCTGATCGATCTCGGCGTCAAGGCCGGCATCGTCGAGAAGTCGGGCGCCTGGTTCTCCTATTCGAGCCAGCGTCTCGGCCAGGGCCGCGAGAACGCCAAGGGCTTCCTGCGCGACAACCCGGACATCGCGGCCAAGATCGAGGCCTCGATCCGCCAGAATTCCGGCCTCGTCGCCGACCGGATCCTGGAGAACGCGCAGCCCACCGAGGACGATCTCGAGCCCGGCGAGGCCTGATCGCAACGAAAGCCCGGCCCCTCGTCCCGGAAACCGGGGCGGGGCGCCGCGCCGTGTCCGCCCCGGCTGCTGGGCCGGCACCTCCAGGCCCGCCTTTCGGCAAGGGCTCTTTCGACGAACCGGCCCCCTTCGTCGGGTGGCGCCTCAGAGGATTCCACCGAGCGCCGCGCGCTGGGGGGGCGCGGCGGTGATCGCCTCGATCCGCTCGAGCAGCGCGTCGATCGGCATCGGGGCGCCGATCAGGTAGCCCTGGATGTAGCGGCAGCCGTAGCGGCGCACCGCCTGGAACTGATCCTGTGTCTCGATCCCCTCGGCGATGCCGTCGACCCCGAGATTCTGGCACAGGTCGATGATCGTGGTGACCACGCTGCGGCCGAGCTCGGAATCGAGGTCCGCCATGAAGCTGCGGTCGATCTTGATCTTGTCCAGCGGCAGGCGATGCACGTAGCCGAGGCTGGAATAGCCGGTTCCGAAATCGTCGAGTGCGATCTTGATGCCGAGCGTCCGCAGCGTGGCGATCGATTGCCGGGCCCGCTCGAAATCGGCCATCACCGCCGTCTCGGTCAGTTCCAGGGTCAATCGCTGCGGATCGATCCCGCTGTTGCGCACGATGGCGAGGATCGCGAGCACCGTCTCGGGTGAGACGAGATCCTGCGAGGACAGGTTGAACGACAGGCCGACGCCCGGCGGCAGTCGCGCGGCCTCGCGCAGCGCCTTGCGCAGGAGCAGGGTGGTCAGGGTGTGAATCATGCCGCAGCGTTCCGCGGCGGCGATGAAGCGGTCGGGCGGCACCGGGCCGAGGGACGGGCTCGTCCAGCGGGCGAGCCCCTCCACCAGGGCGACCGTGCCGTTCGCCGCGTCCAGGATCGGCTGGTAGTGCACGCTCATCTCGGCCTCGAGATCGGCGCTCTGAAGCGTGGTCTCCACCGCGCGTTCGGCGCGGATCGCGTCCTCGTGCTCGTGCGAGAACAGGGTCGTGACCCCGCGCTGATGCTCCTTGGAGTGATAGAGCGCGTAATCGGCCCGGTCGAACAGGGCATCGGCCTGGTGCCCCCCGCTCGGATAGAGGGCGAGGCCACCGGAGCAGCCCGTGAAGACCTGGATCTCCCCGAGACGGATCGGCGCATGCAGCGCCTCGCAGATGCGGTTGCAGAAGCCGGTGACCTGGGCGGCCGATCCGCACTTGCGGAGGAGGAGGCCGAACTCGTCGCCGCCGAGCCGCGTCACGATCGCCTCGGGCCCGGCGAACGTGGCGAGCCGGCGGCCGGTCTCGGCCAGCACCCGGTCGCCGATATTGTGGCCGTAGGTGTCGTTGATCGGCTTGAACCGATCGAGATCGAAGATGGCTAGCGCGAAGGTGCTGCCGTCCCGGGCGGAGGCCGCGATCAGCGTGTCGAGGCGCTGAAAGAAGAAGCGGCGGTTGGGCAGGCCGGTCAGGCTGTCGGTATGGGCGAGATGGGCGTTCTCTTCCAGGAGCCGCTGCGTCTCGGCCTGCGATTCGATCAGGCGAATGAAAACCAGGAAGTTGGTGGTGAGCACGCGCACCATCACCCCCGTCACGAAGGCGATGTTCAGGCCCATGGCGATGAACACTTCGTTCTCGCTCGCGAAGCAATGGATCAAGTAGATGCTGACGACGATCCCGGTGGCGGCGAATGCGGCGATCGGCAGGTGCGTCAGGCAGAAGATGCAGGCCATGATCGTGACGGCCGCGAAGATCGTCACGTGCGAGCGCTCGTAGGGACCGCCATAGACGTCGAGGAGCAGGGCCCAGCTCACGAAGGCGAGCGCCATCACGACGCTCAGCAGGCTCGTGTGGCGCAGGTGACGCACGGCCTCCGCCTCGGTCAGCGTTTCGGGGCGCAGGCGCCACCACTTGAAGGCGCGCAGGCCACAGAACATCACGAGCGCGACCGGAACCCAGAGGGTCAGCATCGTCGGCGCGACGTCTCGATGGGTGAAGGCCAGGACGAGGGCGTTGATGCAGAGCAGGGCGTAGAGCGACTGAACCTGCTTCTGCAGCCCCGCCAGCTGCTGGGCGGCGATCCGGTCGCCGGGCCTGGGGGCGCGAAGCCCGCTCAGAAGTCGATGGCCGAGGGTAGTCTTGCTCATCGGACGAAGTACCGGATCGGTTCGACACAACTTAAGGTGAGCAATCTAATGCCATTGCACGGGTGAGGTATGGAGCCTGTTCTTATCAGGCTCTTTTCTTTTTCACTGAATAGGAACGCTAATCGCTCTCTGTTACTTAGATCTAAAATTCCTGTTTTTCCGATCTCGTTGCTGTGCGGATCGGGGCGCGTCGCGGGCGGTCACGGGGCGTCGCGCGCGACGGCTTGCGCCGTCACGAGAAATCGTGGCGTGGTCCCAGGCGGTCACGGCGGCGCTCCTTGCAGATCCCTTCCTCCTCCTCGATCGGTCCGGACGGCCAGCACGGGCGGTCGGGCCATGGCCTCGGCGGCTGGCCCTGGACCGAGGCCGTCCACCGCGATCCCCGGCCCGATCGCCTGCCGGGCGGACGCGCCTGGCCCTGCCTCGCCGTCCTCGTCCCGGCCGGTCCCGGCGGCGAGGCGGCCGCCGCCTCGGTCGCCGCCGAGGCCTATCCGGAGCTGCGCCTTCTCAGGCTCGCCCCCGGCGACGCGCCGCAGCTTTCCGCGCTGCTGGCGGACGAGCGGGCCGAGGCCCTCCTGCTGCTCGAGGCCGGGGAATCCCTGGTGCCGGGGGCGCTCGCGGCCCTGGCGCTCGCGCGGGCGATGACCGGGGCCGCCCTGACCTTCGGCCTGACCCTGCACGCGGACACGGCGCCGCGCGCCCTCTGCCTGCTGGCGGAGCCGGCCCTGGCCGGGCCCGGCGACGGCAGCGGCTGCCTCGTCGACCGGCACGCCCTCCGCTCGGCGCTCGGCGGGGACAAGCCCGCGCCCCGCGATCTCCCGGCCCTGATCGCCCGCCTCGCCGTGTCCGGTGCGCCCTCTACGCGGATCGGCCGCCCGGTGCGGATCACGCCGGCCTGGCCACAGGAGCCGGGGCCGGCCCTCGCCCTGGCCATCCTCACCGATTCCGGCCCCCGCGGCGGGGCGGGCATCGCCCAAAGGCGCCTCGCCGAGGCGCTGGCCCTCTGCGGCCACGCGGTCGAACCCGTCCGCCTGGACGAGGACTCCGCGAGCGCCGCGGCGGAATGGACGGATGTCTTCCCGCGGGCCGAGGCGCGGATCGCCGGGCGCGCCCCGGCCTACGACCTCGTCCTCGCCGGCAACCTGCACGGGGCGACGCGCAGCCTCGACGCCCTCGGTCGCGTGGCCGAGCGCGTGCCCACCGCCCTGGTGCTGCACGACCTGTTCGCGCTGACCGGGCGCTGCGCCCACCCCAAGGCATGCGGCCTGATCACGACGGGCTGCGACGCGCGCTGTCCCTCCCCGGACCAGTATCCGCAGCTCGGCCGGCGGCGCATCGCCGGGATCCATGCCCGCAAGCGCGCCGTGCTGGCCCGGGGCGAGCGGCTGCTGCTGCTTGCCAATTCCGACTGGACCCTCGGCCGGGCCAAGGCGCTGGCGCCCCCCGGCGCCGTGAGCGCGCCCCTGCGGCTCGCCCTGCCCACCGGGGTGTTCCGCCCCCAGGACCGGGCGGCCCTGCGCCGGAAGCTCGGCCTGCCGCCGGACGACGTGCTGGTGGTGTTCGGCGCCGTGATCGCGGACGCGCCGGAGAAGGGGTTTGCCGACCTCGCCGCGACCTTGCAGGCCTGCGCCCGGCCGGGCGTGGGCTTCGTCGCCCTCGGCCGGCTCGACGATCCGGCGGCGCTGGGCGTCGCCAACCTGCATCTCGCCGGGCCGGTGGCGGATGAGGGCCGCCTCGCGCAATGGATGGCCGCCTGCGACATCCACCTCACCGCGAGCCGGCTGGAGACCCTCGGCCAGACCGCGATCGAGGCCGGCCTGTGCGGGCTGCCCAGCGTCGCCTACCGGGCGACGGGGCTGACCTCCGCCGTCCTGCACGAGGTGACGGGGCTCTGCGCCGAGCCCCTGCCCGGGGCGCTGGCGCGGGCGCTGAACGCCCTGATCGCCGACGGGGCGGCGCGGGCGCGCTACGGGGCCACGGCGCGCCTGCTGTTCGAGAGCCGGCATAGCCACGCCGCGGCCGTGCTCTCCCTGCACGAGGCCCTGCGGGACTGGGGCGCGGGGCCGGCTTTGACCCGGGACGGGCGGCTCGTGTTCGGGCCGGAGCTGCTCGCGCGCTTCGCCTTCGCCGCGGAGCGGGATCCGGGGGCGACCGGCACCGTCGATGTCCCCTCCCCGGCCCCGCTGCGCCGCCTGCGCGGCCTCAAGCGCCGGCTGTTCGGCGAACGCCTGCCCCTGCCCCTGCGCCGCGGGCTCTACCTCGCCGCCCTGGCGCGGCGGCGGCTGACGGGGGCCCCATGAGCGCGGCGCTCCCGCCCCGGCCCGTCCTGCTCGATCTCAGCCATGTGCGCGGGCACGTGACGGGACTCGAGCGCGTCGCCCTCGATCTGTTCGCCCCGGAGCGGCTGGCGCCCCATCCCGTGCGGTGCCTGCGCAGCCGCTCCCTGCCGGGGATGATCCTCAAGCAGCAGATCGGGATCCCGGCCCGCGGATGGCGCGACCGGGCGGCGGCCTTGGTCTTCCCCGGCTTCCCGCCGGGGCCGCTGGCGCTGCTCCTGGGCGCGCGCTGCCTGACCTATGTCCACGACACCTTCCTGCTCGACCGGCCGGACGAGCTGAACTGGCGGGCCAGGGCCTATATGGCGCCGAGCTTCGCCCTCGCGATGCGGTTCGGCCGGCGCTTCCTGGTCAATTCGCGCACCACCGGCGAGGCCCTGCGGGCGCGCTGCCGGGCCGACGCGCTGGTGGCGCTGCTGCGCCCGCCGGTGCGCGACGTGTTCGGCCTCGCGGACCTGCCCGACCCCGCGCCCCACCGGCCCGGGGAGACCCTGCGCCTCCTCGCCATCGGCACGGTGGAGCCGCGCAAGGACTATCCCGCCGCCCTCGCCCTCGCCGCGGCGCTCCGGGCCGGCGGCGTGGAGGCGGAGCTGCACATCGTCGGGCGGCGGGGCTGGGGCGCGGCGGATTTCCTCGATGCGCCGCCGCCCTTCCTGCACCATCACGGCTACCTGGCGGATGCGGCGTTGCGGGCGCTGGTCGCCCGGTCGCATCTCCTGCTCTCGACCTCGAAGGCGGAGGGGCTCGGCCTGCCCCTGCTCGAGGTGCAGCATGGCGGATTGCCGGTGGCGGCGCCCCGCGGCGCCGTCTTCGCCGAGGTGCTGGACCGGTCGGGCCTGCTGATCGACCCGCGCGACCCGGCGGCGAGCGCCGCGGCGCTCCTCGCCTTCGCCGGCGCGCCGGGCCACGGGCGGGCGGCGCGGGCCAATGTCGCCCGCTGGAACGCGCTCGCCGCCGCCGACGCGGAACGCTTCCGCGCCTTCCTGAGCCGGGGCCCCTCCGTCTACGGGGAAGATCCCGCAGCGAGCGTTCCGCCGCGGGACAGCCGGCGCCGCTGACCGCCCCGCCGTCCCGTTCTGCTACCGACGGTCGCGGTGGATGGCCGCCGCAACCGCGCCTCCGGTCCTGATTTCGCCAACAAGTCGCGCTGAACGGGGCCGCCTCCGGTGCGAACATTAAGATTACCGAGAGGTAAATCGGCTGAGACCTGATCTGCGGCATGCAACGGCGCGCGGATTTGGTGGATATGTCGGAGGACGCGGGGCCGGCATCTGGCATCGCGGTTGCGGTTGGTTACCCATTCCTTGCGCCGCTGTGCCGGAGCGGGACGGCGACCCGGGGAGAGAGCGTTTCCCGGGCCCGGCCTCGGGCCATGAAGGACGAGACAGATGTTCGACTTCGCGAGCCCCTTCCGGGGCGAGCCGGTCCGGATCGAGGTGGTGGAGGGCGAAGCCGGCCCGAACGCGGCCACGCTCCTGCGCCGCCTCTGGGCGGGGGCGGGCTTCGTCGTCCTCGGCGCGCTGTTCATGGTCGCCGCCGCGGTGGCGGTGCTGGGGCTCATGACCCCGTCCTACACCTCCGGCATCCAGGTGCTGATCGACCCGTCCGACCTGCGCGTCGTCGACAACGAGGTCACCGCCCGCGCCCCCCAGGCCGATGCCGGCGTGTCCCTGGCCGAGAGCCAGGTCCGCGTGATCCAGTCCGACAACGTGCTGCGCCGGGTGGTCGAGCGCCTCGGCCTCGACAAGGACGACGAATTCGCCAAGCCCGACGGCACCAACCCGGTGGCCAATGCGGTCAAGCACGCCCTCGGCATGATGCCGCCCCCGGCGAGCCGCGACCCCGTGAACATCGCCCTCGACACCCTGCGCACCAAGATGACCGTGCGCCGGCCCGAGCGCACCTTCGTGATCGACGTCTCCGTCCAGTCCAAGGACCCGCAGAAGGCCGCCGACATCGCCAATGCGGTGGGCGACGCCTATTTCGCCGAGGAGACCGCCGCCCGCACCGAGGCCGCCCGCCGCGCCTCCGACGCCCTGTCCTCCCGGCTCGCGGCCCTGCGCCAGGGCGTCGAGGAGGCCGAGGGCAAGGTCGTGAAGTACCGGGAGGAGAACCGCCTCACCACCTCGAGCGGCCGCCTGCTCAACGACCAGCAGCTCGGCGACCTGAACCAGCAGCTGGTCGCCGCGCAGATCCGCGCCGCCGAGGCCAAGGCCCGGCTCGACCAGGCCCGGGCGATGCGGGCGGGCGATGCCAGCACGGCGCTGCCCGAGATGCTGCAATCCCTGGAGATGCAGGCCCTGCGGCAGCAATACGCCACGCTCTCGCGCAACACCGCCGAGCTCGCCACCCGGCTCGGCGCCCGCCACCCGGCCATGGCCGAGCAATACGCGCAGCAGCGCGACCTGCAGCGCCTGATCCAGCGGGAGAAGGAGCGCATCATCGACACCTCGCAGAAGGATTACGAGCGTGCCGCCGCGAGCGAGACGGCGATCCGCCGGAACCTTGACCGCGTGAAGACGGATATGGCCGTGAACGAGCGCGCCACCGTCGGGCTGCGCGAACTGGAGCGCGAGGTGGATTCCCGCCGATCCGTCTACGAAACCTTCCTGCGCCGCTCCCGCGAGGCGGGCGAGCAGGAACGCCTCAACAACACCAATGTGCGCATCATCTCCAGCGCGACCCCGGCTCGGCAGCGCTCCTGGCCGCCGAGCCCGAAGCTGATCCTGCCGCTGGCCCTGGTGCTCGGCCTCGGCCTCGGCGCGGGGATCGCCCTGATGCTCGGGGCGGACCGGGACCGCCGCCGCGCCCGCCCGCAGAAGCGGCCGGTTCCCGCGGCGCGCAGCCTGCGGGCCGCCGATGTCTGACGAGGCGATGCCCGACTTCGCCCTCCCCGGCTGCACGAGGCCGGAACGGAGCGCCGTGGCCGGCCCGGCGCCGGCCTCCCCGGCCTGGTCTGTTCGGCGCCCCGCCGGCCTGGGCCTGTCTCTCTTCGGGGCGAGCTTCTTCACCGGCTCCGCCGAAGAGGCGCTCGCCCTGGCCGCCTCCGGCCGCAGCAGCCGCCCGCGGCTGATCGTGACCGCCAATGTCGACCACATCGTCGTCCTGTCCGAGAACGCGGCCTTCCGCCGGGCCTATGCCGGCGCGACCCTGCGCACCCTCGACGGCATGCCCCTGGTCTGGCTCGCCCGGCTGAAGGGCGCGACCGGCGCCCAACGGATCACGGGGCACGACCTGATGGCGAGCGCCCTGGCGCAGCCCCAGGCGCCCGGCCGCCGGATCTTCCTGATCGCCGCCTCGGCGGCGGGCGCGGAGGCGCTGGCGCGCCGCTTCGTCGACAAGGGGCTGCCGCCGGAGGCGATCGCCTGGGAGGTGCCACCCTTCGGCTTCGAGGCGAACGAGGCCTATTCCAAGGCGCTGGCCGCCCGGATCGCGGACCATGGCACCACGCTTCTGGTGATGGGCGTCGGCGCCCCGAAATCCGAGATCTGGGTCGACCGGCACGGGGCGCTTCTCGGCGATCCCGTGGTGCTCGCCGTGGGGGAGGCCCTCGACGGCGCGGCGGGGCTCGCCGCGCGCGCACCGGCCTGGATGCAGCCTATCGGCCTCGAATGGTTGTTCCGCTTCGCCCGTGCCCCGCGGCGGCTCTTCGCGCGCTACTTCCTGCGCTCCTGGCGTTTCCTCTGGATCCTCGCCGGCCCCCGCCGCCGGGCGATTTTTTCCGCACACCGTCTCCCGTGACGCAGGAACCCGCATACGGGCCGAGGCCGGAGGCGGAATATGCGCTCTGTCGGGGCGCCTTCCGGCGAAGTGACCCCGATTCGTCGGAGGATGGCGCGGTGTCGCGCGAATCGAGAGCCGCCGCCGGCACGGTGCCATTGGGCCGGGTGCCGTCGAGGTGGCAGACCTCTCCCCGCCGGCACGGCGTGTCGATACACACGGAATCGATACGTCCATAACCAGTAGAAATCCCTCCGACGCAGGCCGGAACCTGAAACTCTTCAGGATCGATCCTGTGTTCCGGATGCAAAATCTGCATTCCTGGAAACATCAACCAGGAGTTTTGCTATGACGCCCCAATCTGCCGGGCAAGTTGCACCGATCCGCCTGAAGGACGAGGATCTCGCGGTCATCAATGGCGGCTTCTGGACCGATATGTCCAAGCTTGAAGAAACTGTCTTCGACGTTGCTGCTCATAGGAGAAAAACGCCGAAGCGGCCGGATTATCGGCCGAAGGGGCCTGCCATCGTGGCCAACTTCCTCAAGAAGAACGTCGCCAGCCTCTTCCGGAACTGAGGGAGCCGTCGCCGCCTCTGCGCATGCCGGGAGCCCGGACACGCCGAGTCCGGGCCTCTTCCAATCCCTCTCTTACGATGTCCGGCCGATCGCCTCGTTGTCGCGTCACGAGGACAGCGACAGCGACAGGTTCTCTTTACCATACGACCGGAACGGGTCTCGGTCTGATCTTCCCGGCACCTCCCATCATGTCCCGACGCGTCGCCCGACAGGATCGCTTCGGCAACCTATAGTTTTTATAATAAACAACTATCGCATCTGTGATCGTAAAGGACCGGGCCTGTGCCGTCATGCGGCGCTGTTTTTTTGGTGAGAGGGCCTCTTCGTCTGGAACCTTCACGGGGCGAATGCTTTCTGGCCTGGATGACATTCCGGTTTGACAATCCCGGTGCCCCGTGTGAGCGCGACCCGCATGTCGAGCCTGCCCCTCCGCACCCTCCCAGCGATGCCCGGGTCGAGCCCGGTCCCGCGCGGCCGGGCCTGAGCCCCGTGATCCGCAACGGCGGAGCCATGGGCGCGCTCGTCCGCGCCCGGGACTGGGCGGCGACGCCGCTGGGGCCGATGGAGCGCTGGCCGCAGAGCCTGATCGGCGCGCTCCGCCTGCTCCTCAACACCCGGCATCCGATGCTGATCTGGTGGGGGCCGGACCACATCCAGTTCTACAACGACGCCTATGCCGCCTCCCTCGGCCCGGAGAAGCACCCCGCCGCCCTCGGCACGCGGGCGCAGGACACCTGGCCCGAGATCTGGGAGCTGATCGGCCCGCAGATCGACCAGGTCCTCGCCGGCGGCGCGGCGACCTGGCACCAGGACCAGTGCATGCCCGTCTTCCGCCACGGCGCGCAGCAGCCGACCTGGTGGACCTATGGTTGCAGCCCGATCGAGGACGAGGCCGCGCCGAACGGCATCGGCGGCGTGCTCGTGATCTGCCGGGAGACCACGGCGGAGGTCATCAAGCAGCAGGAGAGCGACGAGCGCTACCGGACCCTGTTCGACTCGATCGATTCCGGCTTCTGCATCGTCGAGGTGAAGTTCGACGCGGCGGAGTACCCGATCGACTACCGGGTGGTGGAGGCCAATCCGGCCTTCGAGCGGCAGACCGGGCTGATCGGCGCCCGGGGCCGGTGGCTGCGCACCTTCGCGCCCAATCTGGAGGAGCACTGGTACCAGACCTACGGCCGGGTGGCGCTGACGGGCGAGCCGGCGCGGTTCGAGGCGGGGTCCGAGGCCCTGGGCCGGTGGTTCGAGGTCTATGCCTTCCGCACCGGCGATCCGCAGGACCGGCGCGTGGCGATCCTGTTCGACGACGTCACGCCGCGGCGGCGGGCGGAGCAGGCCCTGCGCGCCAGCGAGGAGCTGGGCCGGCGGATCATCGAGAGCTCCGCCGATTGCATCAAGGTGATCTCCCTCGACGGCCACCTCGAATTCATGTCGGAAGGCGGCATGTGCGTGATGGAGGTGGACGATTACGGCGCCATCGCCGGCGCCTGCTGGGCGGATTTCTGGCAGGGCGATGAGCGGGGCAAGGTGCTGGCCGCCCTGGAGACGGGGCGCGCCGGCGGCATCGCCCGCTTCGAGGGCTTCGCCTGCACGATGAAGGGCAGCCCGCGCTGGTGGGACGTGGCGGTGACGCCCATCAACGGTCCCGACGGCCAGCCCGAGAAGCTGCTGGCCGTCTCCCGCGACGTGACGCGCCAGCACGAGGCCGAGACGCGGCTGCGGGAACTCAACGAGACCCTGGAGAGCCGCGTCGCCTCCACCATCGCCGAGCGCGAGCGGGCGGAGGAGGCCCTGCGCCAGTCGCAGAAGATGGAGGCGGTGGGCCAGCTTACCGGCGGCCTCGCCCACGACTTCAACAACCTGCTCGCCGGCATCTCCGGCAGCCTGGAGCTGATCGGCACGCGGATCGCCCAGGGGCGGGTCACCGAGATCGACAAGTACATGCGCGCGGCGCAGGGGGCGACGAAGCGCGCCGCCGCGCTGACGCACCGCCTGCTCGCCTTCTCCCGCCGGCAGACCCTGGCCCCGAAGCCCACCGACACCAACCACCTCGTCGGCGGCATGCTCGACCTGATCCAGCGGACCGTGGGGCCGGGGATCCGCGTCGACAGCGTCGCCGCTCCGGGGCTCTGGACCACGCTGGTCGACACCTCCCAGCTCGAGAACGCCCTGCTCAACCTCTGCATCAATGCCCGGGATGCGATGCCCGAGGGCGGCAGCATCGTCATCGAGACCCGGAACCGCTGGATCGGCGGGGCCGCCGCCCGGCAGGGCGAGCTGGCCGAGGGGCCCTACATGTCGCTCAGCGTGCGCGACACCGGCACCGGCATGACCCCCGAGGTGATGGCCAAGGCCTTCGACCCCTTCTTCACCACCAAGCCCCTCGGCGAGGGCACCGGTCTCGGGCTCTCGATGATCTACGGCTTCGCCAAGCAATCCGGCGGGCAGGTCTGGATCCGCTCCGAAGTGGGCCGGGGCACGACGGTGACCATCGACCTGCCGCGCTTCCACGGCGCGGCCGAGACGGAGACCGGCGGCGCGGAGGGCGCCCCCGTCGCCCCGATCGGCTCCGGGGAGACCGTCCTGATCGTGGACGACGAGCCGACCGTGCGCATGCTGGTGTCGGACGTGCTGCAGGATCTCGGCTACCGGGCGATCGAGGCCGCGGACGGCGTCGCCGGCCTCAAGCTGCTGCAGACGGAGGCGCGGATCGATCTGCTCGTCACCGATGTCGGCATGCCGGGGGGCATGAACGGGCGCCAGCTCGCCGACGCCGCCCGGGTGGGCCGCCCGGACCTGAAGGTGCTGTTCATCACCGGCTACGCCGAGACCACCCTGCTGCGGGACGGCCGCCTCGAACCCGGCATGTCGGTGCTGACCAAGCCCTTCGGCGTGGAGACCCTCGCCGCCCGCATGCGCGAGATCCTGGCCCGCTAGGGCGCGGCTCTCCTCAGGCCGGCTGGAACAGAGCCGGGTGGCGCAGGCGCAGGGCCAGCACCAGGGTCAGGGTCTTCAGGTCGGGCAATTGCCCCGCATCGGACCGGGCCGCCAGCTCGGCCAGCGGCATCTCCAGCACCGTGATGTCCTCGCCCTCCTCCGCCAGGCCGCCGCCGGGACCGTGCCGGTCCTCGCGCGCATAGGCGCCGAGATAGAGGTCCATCCGCTCCGTCGAGATGCCCGGCATGGCCCAGGCGCTCGCCACCGGCTCCAGCCGCGACAGCCGCACCCCCGCCTCCTCGAAGGCCTCGCGCCGGGCGCCCTCCTCCGGGTCCTCCTCGTCGAGCAGGCCGGCCGGCGCCTCGATCAGGTCGCGGGTGCCGTCGGCGTAGAAGGGCGGCACCCGGAACTGGTGGATCAGCAGGGCGACCCGGCGCACGGGATCGTAGGGCAGCACGCAGACGGCGCGGCCGTGATCCTCGATCTCCCGGGTCATGCGCGTGCCGTCCGGCAGGCCGATCTCCGCCAGGAGCAGGCGGCACCAGCCGTCATGGACGAGGCGGGTGCCGCGGATCTCCTGGGTCATGGGGTCTCCTTGCCGTCACGGTTCCGAACGCGTCCGGCGGGACATGCCACGCCGGGGCGGATCCGGACAGTGTGCCCCGCGGACCACACCGGCCCACGAGCGCGCCCCGCGGCGGGCCGAAGCGTCCGGAGCAACATGTGGGCAATATTCCCACAAAATTGGGAAACACCGGCGTCCCATAGCGGCCCGGTCCTCCGGACATCCCGGGCGGCGAGAGGCCTCGCCGAAGCCGGGGGCGAGCGGGGACTCCCGGGCAGAGCCCGGTCCCGAGGGTCTCGTTTCGGAGGTTTCCACCCATGCGCGACATCCAGCGCGTTCTTCTGGGATCCACCGCCCTGTTCGCCGCCACGGGCGTCGCGCGGGCCGCCGATCTCCCGATCAAGGCCGCCGTGCCGATCGAGTATGTCCGGGTCTGCACCGCCTACGGCGCCGGCTTCTTCTACATCCCCGGCACCGAGACCTGCCTGCGCGTCTCGGGCCGCGCCCGCTACGAGATGGGCTACCTATCCCCTGGCAGCCGCAACGCCGCCGGGGCGGGCGACACCACGCAGTATCGCGGCCTCGCCCGCTTCAGCCTCGATGCCCGCACCCAGACCAGCTACGGCACGCTGCGCGCCTTCCTGCGCCTGGAGGCGGCGAGCCGCACCGGCGAGAGCAAGATGGCCTCCGGCACGCAGCTGCGCATCGGCAACGCCTACACCGCCACGGGCCAGGACCAGTACGGCCGGACCCAGACCTACATCGTGCCGGACAAGGCCTTCGTGCAGTTCGCCGGCCTGACCGCCGGCCGGGCCTCGTCCTTCTTCGACTTCTACGCCCACGATTACGAGATCATCGGCTCGTCGCTGGGCTCCGACGTCGCCTCGACCAACCTGCTCGCCTACACGCAGCTCTTCGGCGAGGGCTTCTCGGCTACCGTGTCGATGGAGGATCCGAGCTTCCGCAAGAACCCGGTCTATTCCGCCTCTTACGCGGCGAGCACCACCGCCGGCTCGGCCGCGAGCGCCCTGACGGCGACCACGGCGCCGACGCCGATCATCCTCGGCACCAACGCCGCCGGCAACGCCACGGCGGTCGCCTTCGTCGATGCGGTCGAGCGCACGCGCATGCCGGATTTCGTCGGCGCCCTGCGCTACGACGCCCCCTGGGGCTCGGCCCAGATCTCCGGCGCGGTGCGGGCGATCAGCATCGGCGGCTTCACCGGGCAGACGCTCTACTCGGCGAGCGGCACCTACGCCACGGCGACGACCCTCTCCAGCGCCACGGCCGCGGCGCTCTACGCCGCCCGCGGCATCAGCTCCGGCGCGCAGACCGATTACGGCTGGGCGATCCAGGGCGGCTTGAAGCTGAACCTGCCCTTCATCGCCCCCGGCGATGGCCTCTACCTGCAGGGCGCCTATGGCGAAGGCTCGGCGATGTATACCGGCATCACCTCCTTCACCGGCAGCTATCTCAGCAACGCTACCGTCTTCCCGGGCAACGCCTTCAACCAGTACCTGTCGGACGCGATCGTGAACCCGCTGACCGGCAAGCTCGAACTCTCGACGAGCTTCACGGTGGTCGCGTCCTACCTGCATTACTGGGCGCCGGAATGGCGCTCGGCCTTCTACGGCAGCTACGGCGAGATCGCCTTCAGCCAGGCCGCGCGGCAGGCGGTGAGCCAGACCGCCGCCCTGATCGGCGCCGCCAACACCGTGGCGCCGGCCTCCTACCTGACCAACGCCCTGGGCTACGGCTACAGCGCGGCCCTGCGCGACACGAGCCAGATCGTGACCGGCGCCAGCCTGATCTGGTCGCCGGTCAAGGACCTCGATATCGGCGTGGAGGGCCAGTACATCCGCACGGCCCTCAAGAGCGGCAAGGCCTACAACGCCGACAAGACCGGCACCGTCACGGTGAACGGCGTCAGCGTCCCGCTCTATCCCGTGAGCGCCGAGGACACCTTCCAGGCCCGCTTCCGCGTGCAACGCGACTTCTGACGGCGCGGCCCGACCCCCATTCCGGCTCCCGCCGCACCGGGATCCGGAATCGCTTGGACGAGTCCCACCTCCGCGCCCTTCCAACGGCGGGGAGCCCCCAGCGTCCAGGTGCCTTTTTGGAAACTCCAGAAGCGACTGGCCCGGCGGCGACGCCGGGCCTTTTTCCATGGTTCCGCCTGCCCTCGCCGCACCGCCCTCGCCGCGCCGCCCCGTGCCGCGACCGAAGACCACAGCCGGGATTGCGGGCGGGCCGATCCGCTCGTGCGCAAGGAAACCGACGCCGGCTCCGCTTCCCGCGCAAGTTCGGCCCGAAACCCCAGGCCCGCCGCGGCGCCGCCGCCGCGACGGACCGCTTCCCGGAGACCCAGAGCGCCGCCCGCAAGGCCGGCCGCCCCCGCCCGCACGAGGATCCATGCTGTTTCCGACCACCTTCTCCCTCTATACCGGGCTGGCGCTGTTCGGCCTCTCGCTCGCCAACGCGGCCGCCCTCGGCGCCGTGCGCGACAGGCTGGAGAGAGAGGGATCCCGGCGCTGGGACCCGCGCCCGAGCCGCCGGCCGCGCTGACCCCGCCCGGAGTTTTCGCCCGCAGCCCGAGAGCGTATCCTCGGACGGTCGACGCCGCGCCGTGTCGCGGGGACCCGAGAGGAGCGCTCGACATGATTGGCGAAGCCGACCTGCGCGGTCACCGCATCCTGGTGGTCGAGGACGATTACTTCCTCGCCACCGACACGGCCCGCGCCCTCCAGCGTGCCGGCGCCGACATCCTGGGTCCCTGTCCGAGCGAGGAGGCGGCGCGCGCCGAGATGGAGCAGGCGACGCCCACCGCCGCCGTGGTCGACATCAATCTCGGCGACGGCCCGTCCTTCGGCCTCGCGCGAATCCTGAGGGCGCGCGGCACGCCCTTCGTGTTCATCACCGGCTACGACGACGAGGCGATCCCGGCCGAATTCGAGGGCGTGGCACGCCTGCAGAAGCCGGCCGACTACCAGCAGATCGTCGGCTCCCTCGCCCGGATCCTCGGCGCGACGCCGCGGGTCGGATAGGGGCCGGCAGGGCGGAGCGCTTCGCCGGGCGCCCTATCCCCGCGGCAGCAGCACCACCGTGAGGGAGCGTACCCCCTGCGCACCGTGGATCAGCACGCCCTCGATATCCGCGGTGGCCGAGGGGCCGGTATGGAGCACCGCATAGGCGGCCCGGCCGAAATCCGGGCGGCGATAGGCGGCCTGCACGTTCACGACGATGTCGGCCGGGTCGAGCAGCACGATCAGGTGCTGGGCGAGATAGGCCACGGCATTCACGATCAGCTCGGACTGGGTGAACAGGACCGAGCCGGTCTCGGCGATGCCGAAGACCGCCCGCACCACCGCCACGTCGACATCGGCGAGGTCGCGCGGGTTCGCCACGGTGGAGAGGTCGCGGTTTCCGGTCACCTCCGGCACGGCGGAGGCCAGCACCCTGGCGCCCGCGATGCGTTCGCGCACCGGCAGGAGCGGGTCGGCGCCCGGGGCGGGGCGCTCGATGCGCCCGCCCATGCGCTTCAGGGTCTCGCCGAAGGCCTCGACGCGGTCGTCCCCGACGAGGGGAGCGAAATCCGGCACCTCCGGCAGGGGGAAGTCGCCGGCGGGGCGGTTCGCCCGGATCGCGGCCAGGATCGCCTCGCGCGCGCTCATTTCGCGCCGTCCTTGCTCATGCGGTTCTGCTTGTACCAGGCGTGGAAGCTCTGGCGCGGGGCGTCGGGCATCTCGCGGCCCTTCCCCCAGGTGTTGGCCGGATTGTAGACGGCGAAGCGCGGCAGCACCTTCAGGGCGGAATCCGCCGCGCCGATCGCCGCGCGATAGGCCGCGGGCCGGCTCAGCACCGCGCCGGCGGCCTTCATCATGCCCTGCTTCAGGAGCGGGATCTGGTGCTCCTCGGCCAGCACCTTGCGCCAGGCGAAGATCTGCTCGTGAATGTTGATCTTCACCGGGCAGACATTGGTGCAGGAGCCGTTCATCGTCGAGGAGAAGGGCAGCGTCGAGTATTTCCGCTTGTTGTAGGTCGGGTCGATGATGAGCCCGATCGGGCCGGAATAGGTCGCCCCGTAGGAGAGGCCGCCGGAGCGCCGGTAGACTGGGCAGGTGTTCATGCAGGCCCCGCAGCGGATGCATTTCAGCGAGGTCCAGAACGCCTCCATGCCGAGCCGGGCGGAGCGGCCGTTATCGACCAGCACCATGTGCATCTCCGAGCCCTTGCGGGGCGCGGTGAAATGCGAGGTGTACTGGGTGATCGGCGAGCCCAGGGCCGAGCGGGCGAGCACCCGCAGGAACACGCCGAGGTCCGACATGCGCGGGATCAGCTTCTCGATGCCGATCGAGTGGATCTGGAGCGGGGGCACGTTGCCGGAGAGATCGGCATTGCCCTCGTTGGTGCAGGTGACGACGGTGCCGGTCTCGGCGATGGCGAAGTTGCAGCCGGTCATGCCCGCATCCGCCGAGAGGATCAGCGGCCGGGTGGTCTCGCGCTGGCTCTCGGCGAGGTAATGGGCGTCGTCGTTCTCGGGATCGGTGCCCAGCGTCCGGGCGAAGACCTCGGCCACGTCGAGCCGGGTCTTGTGCACCGCGGGCATCACCACGTGGCTCGGCTCCTCCTCGTCGAGCTGCTGGATGCGCTCGCCGAGATCGGTCTCGATGATCTCGATGTCGTGGGCGGCCATGAAGTGGCGGAAGCCGCATTCCTCGGTGAGCATCGACTTCGACTTGATCAGCCGCTTCGCGCCGTGGCTCTTCAGGATGTCGAGGACGATGCGGTTATGCGCGGCCCCGTCCTCGGCCCAGTGCACGTGCACGCCGTTCGCCCTGGCCGCCGCCTCGAACTGCTCGAGGTAGCGGTCGAGATGGCTGAGCGTGTGCGTCTTGATGCGGGAGGCGAGGTCGCGCAGCACCTCCCATTCGGGGATGGCCTGGGTCGCGGCGTCGCGCTTGCGCCGGACGTCCCAGAGCCTCGCATCGTGGGCCGCCTGGTGCAGCGGCGCGGCGATGAAGCGCTCGGCGGCCTCCGCCTGGTCGATCGGCTTGTCGCCGCGGATCCTGGCGCCGCGGGGCTGCGGCTCGCGGGGGGCCGGCGCGCGGATCGGCCGCGAGGCGGCCTCCGCATGCTGCAGGCGCTCCCCGTCCTGGCTCCGCTCGCTCTCGTCGTCGGGCGGCCGCACCTCCGGGTGGAGCCGGTCCTCGCGCGGGTTCAGGTCCTGGTTCAGATCCGAGGCGCTCATGCGGCGGCTCCGTTCAGCACCTGGGCGATGTGGATGTACTTGAGGGGGAGGCCGAGGCGCTCGGCACAGCCCTTCTGGTGCATCATGCAGGAGGAATCCGCCGAGACGACGTAATCCGCGCCGGCTTTCGCCTGATCGGTGACCTTGTCATAGCCCATCTTGGCCGAGACCGCGGGCTCGAACACCGAGAAGGTGCCGCCGAAGCCGCAGCACTCGTCGGGCCGCGCCAGCTCCACCAGCTCCAGGCCCTTCACCTTCTTGAGGAGGTTCAGGGGCTTGGAGAAGTACGGCGCGTTCAGCTCCGAGGGCTTGGCGTGGTGGATGCCGCGCAGGGCGTTGCAGTTCGAGTGATAGGCGACCTTGTGCGGGAATTCCGCCCAGGGCAGCGCGTCGATCTTCAGGACGTCGTGCAAGAACTCCACGAGCTCGTAGGTGCTCGCGCGGACCTTTCGGACCTCGTCCGTCTGCGGGATCGCGGTGAGATGGGCGCGGACCTGGTGCACGCAGGAGCCGGAGGGGGCCACCACGTAGTCGAAGCCCGAAAAGTTCTTCACGAACAGGGCTTCCGTCGCCGCCGCCTCGGCGTGGCAGCCGGTATTGGTCATAGGCTGGCCGCAGCAGGTCTGGTCGTAGGGATATTCGACCGTGAGGCCCAGGCGCTCCAGCAGTTCCAGGGTGGCGATGCCCACCTCCGGCTCGAAGGCGTCGACATAGCAGGGGACGAACAGCCCGATCCGCATCGGTTCGTGTCTTTCGCGGGCGCGGCCGCGGCCGCGCGATCTGGAATTCCTACAGCCTGAACGCGCTCTAACGAATGCCGGCCCGCTTGGCGAGACGCCGGCCGCACCCGCGTCCGGAAGGCGCGGGCCGGAGGCGGAACGGGAGCGGAACACTCCGGCCGGGGCTGTGTTGGTCCAGCATCCCCGCAACCAGCCAAGGAGGCGGCCCATGGCCAATCCCGGCATCCCGAACCCCGATCCGGGGCCCGGCGGAAACATTCCGGGCGACCTGCCACCCCCGCCGCAGCCGGACGAGCTGCCGGATATCGGCCCGACCGGCCCGCGCTCGCCCTACCCGGTCGACGATCCCGATATCGACGAGCCCAAGGGCCCGGGCTCGGAGCCCGACTACCTCCCCGGCGGCCCGACCGACCCGGGCATCCGGCTCTAGGATCGATTTTTCCAGGACGGATTTCGGCACGCCCGCAGAGGATGCGGGCGTGTCTTTCTTGTGGGGGCTCAGTCCGCGTTCTCTTTCGCGCGCACGTAGCTCTTGAGCACCGCGTTGATCCGGGACTGGTAGCCTTTGCCGGCGCTGCGGAAATGGCGCAGCACGTCGGCATCGAGCCGCAGCGTGATCTGCTCCTTGTTCTCCGCCGCGACGGGCTCCGCCGTGTCCCAGAAGCCGGCGGGAATCAGGCCCGCATCGGGATCGTCCGCGGCGCGGCGCTCGGCCTCCTCCTCGCCCAGGGTCTTGAAGGCCCGGCTCAGCGGCTCGGCCGGGGGCATCTCGTCCAGGCTGTCAAACCGGACGAGCTTGGCACGCTTGCGCGTAGGCTTGTCGGTCATGTCGGCTCGCCTTCCATGCGGAGATGATGCGGATGTCCCCGTCGCGGAGCGTGTAGACCACCCGCAGCACCTCGTTGTCGTAGACGCCCAGGGCGATGAACCGGTCCTCGCCGTCATCGCGCCGCGTATCCGGCCGGGTCAGTCGGAACCCGCGGAAGATCTCGGCGGCCTGCCGGAAGCCGACGAGGTGCTTGGCCTGATTGGCTGCATCCTTCTCCGGATCCCACTGGAAGCCCATGGTTCGAATGTAACGACAAAACGTGGTTCTTTGAAGGCGGTTTCAGGGGGACGGGCCACCCTCTCCCGGCCCCTGCGGCGGCCTGAGACCGGATCAATGCCCCCCGTGGGACGTGCGCACGTCCCGGGGCGAGGCGAGGATCTCGGCGAGGGAGGCGGCGACGTGGCGGGCCTCCTCGTCGGTGAGGCGGAGCTGGAAGGGAGGCAGCGCGCCGGCCTGGAGGGCGACCACCGCCTGGCCCTGCTCGTCGGTGCCGACCTCGATCGCCGAGGAGGTCACGTCGAGCATGGCGATGTCCTCGTCGCCCATCTCCTCCGCCAGGTCCGGCTCCTCCCCGTCGTCGATCGCCGTGAGCAGCTGGCCGACCGCGCGCACCAGGGCACGGGCCGCACGCGCATCCATCACGACGGCCGTCGATTGGTCGTCCTTCTGGAAGGAGAGCTGGATGTTGGCGCCTTCGAGAGAAACCGAGATACCGGCCATGGATTGCCTAACCGCCTGGAGCTTCACTTTTAATACGCATCCGGAGGACGGAAGGCCACAGGGCGCCCCAGCACAAACACAACCGGCTGCCTTGTTGCGGCCCCATCCTCGGCCTACATAGGGATTCGCGGGCATCGAGACGACGGGAGCGTGGATAGATCGCACGTCCCGAAAAGGTCCCGCTTCGATCCGTCACATCAGCGGAAAGAGAACAGGCGGCCGGCATCCGCAACGATGCCTGTTGCCTCGAGAACTCGCACTAAGGACGATTGCGTGAATACCGGAACCGTAAAGTGGTTTAACGAAACCAAGGGCTACGGCTTCATCCAGCCCGACGATGGCGGCAAGGACGTGTTCGTCCATATCTCGGCCGTCGAGCGCGCTGGGCTTCGCAACCTCGTCGAAGGTCAGAAGATCACCTACGACATCCTCACGGACAAGCGCAGCGGCAAGGACGCCGCCGGCAACCTGCAGACGGCCTGACCGTCGCTTTTCAGCATCGGCTCTCCCAAGGAGCGGCCGATGCCAGCAGGCGCCCCGGGAGGGCGTCGGCGGCCGCGATTCCCGGTCTCCGGGGATCGCGGCGCCCGATGTGACAACAACCAGAAACGACTCCGGGCCCCGCTGCGTGCGGGATCACGGACCAGAACAGAGAAACAAGAAACGATGCAGTTCGAGTACACGCGCCGTTCCGGCGCGCTTTCCCCCGTGACCGGCGCCGCCACCTTCCGGGTCAAGCGCCTGACGGGCATTTCGGAGCGCAAGGGCTCCGACCTCAGCCACCTGATCGACCCGTCCTACGAGTACCAGTCGCCGCGCGAGCTGCGCTGGCACCTCGCCGACCGCTTCGGCCTCGCGCCGGCCAAGGTCTCCGTGCGCGAGCACGCCTGAGGACGGAACGCGGCCGGCTCAGCCGGCCGCCAGCGCCTTCAGAGTGGCGGCCTTCAAGGCATTGGGCACGGCGATCAGCTCGCCGTGCTTGGGCTCCGGCCGGTTGTAGACCGCCGGCGCCCCGTCGAGGGTGCAGACCGTGCCGCCCGCCTCCCGCAGGATCAGGTCGGCGGCAGCGAGATCCCAATCCCGCGAATCCCGCGAGACCAATCCGATATCGATCGCCCCCTCGGCCACCCGCGCCACGCGCAGGGCCAGGGAGGGCACCCGCGGGATGCGGGTGAAATCGTCCTGCCCGGCACCGCGCACGAAGCGGTCGGCCATCGGCTTCGGCCCGGTGATGCCGGCGCCGGGCAAAGCCGTGCGCGGCGAGACCGCGATCCCGGCGCCGTTGCGCGTGGCCCCGCGGCCCGACGCCGCCTCGTAGAAGATGCCGAGCGCCGGGGCATGCACGAAGCCGAGCAGCGGCTGCCCCCGTTCCAGCAGCGCCACCGCGATCGACCAGTCCGGGTGCCCCGAGAGGAAGGCGCGCGTGCCGTCGATCGGATCCACGATCCAGACCCGGTCACTGTTCAGCCGCACCGGATCGTCGCTCGTCTCCTCCGAGAGCCAAGCGGCGGAGGGGTCGATCTCGCTCAGCCGGATCTTCAGGAAGGTGTCGACGGCGACGTCGGCCTCCGTCACCGGCGAGCCGCCGGCCTTCGACCAGACCCGGGCGCTGGTCTGATCCCCCGCATTGAAGAAGGGCATCGCCAGGGCGGCCGCCTCGCGGATCGCCTCCCGTAGGGGGCCGAGCAGCGCGTCGGGGCCCTGCCGGCCGGCAGGTGAAACGGGATCGGGCATGCGCTCTTGAGAAAGCTGGGCGCCCGTGCGGGGACGCGCGGGAAGAGGTCCCGTTGTAGAGCGCGAAAGGGCACGACCACAAGGCGGCGCGTCCGGCGCCGCTGCGGCATATCCCGCACTTTCACGGATCGCGGCAAGGATCCGTTGAGCATCTCCGGCATCCAGATTCGCTTAACGCTGCCAATTAAGGCGCTACGAGGAGTCTAGACGCAATTCTGCTTGGCATAACGGACGGCCCGACAGAGGCCGCCACTTGCAACAGGGCGTCAATCAGATGATTACTTTCGCGAATATGAACACGGATTTCCCCGCTTCGTCGCAGGAGGCTCCGGTGCAGGACGGCGTTCAGATCCGCGGGTTCTCCTTCGTGGCGACCGCGCTGCCGATGATCGGCCGAATCACGGGGGCCGCCCAGGCCGTCGGCGTGGCTCTGGCCTTCGCCGAGGACGAGAGCGACGCCTGCGGCGAGGACCGCTTCGCGCTGCTCCTCGTTGACGCGCAGGACGGCGTGCTCGCCCGCCTCGGGCCCTTCACGGAGGAGGACGTGGTGGCGATCTGGCGCGATTGCGCCGCCCGCACCGGTCTGCCCCGGATGATCCTGCGCGAGGACGGTCAGTTCGCCGAGGTTTCCCGGCAGATCGGCCGGCTCAGCCTCGGCCGCTCGCGCCAGCGCCGCCGGGTCGGCCTGCTCAACGGCCGCCGCCCCCGCTTCCTGGTGCGCCGCAAGACTGCCCGCCTCCCGGCGCGCCCGCAGATCCACCGCGGCGAGAACGAGATCATCGCCCGCAGCTGAACGAGGCGCTTACGCGAGGACCGCGCGGACCAGCCCGTCGAGGACGAGGCCCGCGAACAGGATGAGCCCCGCATCGCGGTTGGAGCGGAACAGGGCGAGCGCCCCGTGCCCGTCACGTGGATGCAGCCGCAGGACCTGGCGGCCGAGATGGGCCGCGAACAGACCGAGCCCGACCAGCGCCACCGGACCGGCCTTGGCCGTGACCAGGGCCCCGAGCATCAGCGCGGCGGCAAGCCCGTAGCAGAGCCCGACCGCGAGGCGGATGCGCGCGCCGAAGAAGCGGGCCGAGGAGCGGATGCCGGCGATCTCGTCGTCCTCGATGTCCTGCACCGCGTAGATCGTGTCGTAGCCCACCACCCAGGCGATGGTGCCGGCATAGAGCCAGTAGGCCGGGGCTTCGAGGCGCCCGAACAGGGCGACCCAGCCCATCAGCGCCCCCCAGGAGAAGGCGAGCCCCAGCACCAGCTGCGGCAGCGGCATCACCCGCTTCATGAAGGGGTAGATCGCCACCGGCAGCAGCGAGGCCATGCCGACGAGGATCGCCGTGCCGTTGAACTGGAGGAGGACCGCGAGGCCGATCAGCGCCTGGAGCATCAGGAAGGCAGCCGCCGCCTTGGTGCTCACCTGCCCCGAGGGCAGCGGGCGCGAGCGGGTGCGCTCGACCTTGGCGTCGAGATCCCGGTCGGCGATGTCGTTGTAGGTCGAGCCCGCCCCGCGCATGGCCACGGCGCCGACGAAGAACAGGGCGAGATGGCCGGGATGGGGGAAGGCGCCGCCCGCCGCATCCGCCGCGAGCGCCGCCGACCACCAGCAGGGCAGCAGCAGCAGCCACCAGCCGATCGGCCGCTCGATCCGCGCAAGGCGCAGATAGGGCCGCAACCGCGCGGGCGCGATCCGGTCCGCCCAGTGGCCGGCCACCGCATCGGCGACGTTGCCGTTCATGGAATCACTCGGGGTACCGCGAGGTCTCATACCGTTTCCGGACGATGGAAGCGGTCGCCGTGCCGCCCCTCGCCCCCGGCGAGGGGGACCGCGCGCAAGGCGGTGGCGTGGGAACGCGAGCCTTTATGCCGGCCACTCCAGTGCCGCCCCTCCGTCCGCTGCGCGGCCCCCTCCCCCGATGGGGGAGGAAGAGGGCCCCGGACCGAGCGGAAATCTTCAGAGGGCGCCCTGCGGCATCTTGAAGGAGCCGGTCAGGCCGGGGCCGCCGAGGAGGCCGCCGCCGCCGCCGTTCTGGGCCTGGGCGCGGGCCTGGGCTTCCATCTTGGTCGCCTGGGCGGCCATGCCGCAGACCTTGGTGCGGATCTGCGCGACCTTGCTGTGGTCGGCCTTGAAGCCTTCGGCGAAGGAATCGGGGATCGAGCACCATTCCTTGTTGGCGGTGATCCACTTCACGCCCTCGGCGCCGTTGGCCTGGAGCTTGCCGAACAGGGCGCAGGCTTCCTGCGGGGTCATCTTCTTCTTCGAGTTCGAAGCCGCGTTCGCCTTGGCGACGAGGTTCTTCCGCTCGATCAGCGTCTTCTGGATGCTGCCGCAATCCGAGCCGCCCTGCGGCACGGCCTGGGCCTGCGGCACCGGCGCGGTGGCCGCCGGCGCGGGAATGGCGGGGGCCGGCACCGCGGGCGCCGGGGGGGTCTCGGCCGTAATCGACATGGTCGGCGAGGGCGCGGTGGAGAAGGCGCCCTGGGCGAAGGCGGCCCCGCTGGTGAGAAGGGCGGCGCTCAGCACGGCCGCGGCAATCTGGCTCTGTCTGGTCGGCATCCTGTAGTCCCTCTCCCGGCCCGCTCTGCCGACGGGTGCGCGACCGCATCCGGGCTGGCCGTGGCGCTCACCGTGGCGTGTTCGTTCGATCAGAGGGAGTCCGCACAGGATTGTGGCGTCAATCGAACGGTTCCGCTCCGATCGGCAAGGATTGCGGATAGTTTCCCGAATGCTTGCCCTTGTTGCAGGCAGGCACCACCTTTCCCGCGTTGACAGCGGACAAGACGCGGGCGACGAGCCGGCATGGCCGCCTACGACTTCACCGCCCCCCGCCTCTTCGTCGAATCGGACCTGGCGCAGGGCGCCGTGCTGCCCCTCGACCGGGCCCAGGCCCATTACCTGCTCACGGTGCTGCGCCGCTCGGAGGAGGATCCGGTCCTCCTGTTCAACGGCCGCGACGGCGAGTGGCGGGGGCGGCTGCGGCCGAACGGGCGCAAGAGCGCCGATCTCGAACTCGTCGAGCGCACGCGCGCCCAGCCGGAGCCCGCCGACCTCCACTACCTGTTCGCGCCGCTCAAGACCGGGCGGCTCGACTACGTGGCCCAGAAGGCGGTGGAGATGGGCGCGGGCACGATCCGCCCGGTCTTCACCCGCTTCACGCAAGGGGAACGGATCAAGCTCGACCGCCTGCGCGCCAATGCCATCGAGGCGGCGGAGCAATGCGGCATCCTGGCGGTGCCGGAGATCGCCGAGCCGGCCCGCCTGTCCGAGGCTCTGGCCGCCCTCGATGCGGGCCGGCTCCTCGTCTTCTGCGACGAGGCCGCCCCCGTCACCGATCCGGTGGCGGCCCTGCGCGGGGCGGCCGACCCCGCCGCGCCGCCGCCGCTCGCCGTGCTGGTCGGCCCGGAGGGGGGCTTCGCCGAGGAGGAGCGCGCGCTGATCGCAGCGCGCCCGAACACCGTCGCCCTGTCGCTCGGCCCGCGCATCCTGCGGGCCGACACCGCCGCGGTGGCGGTGCTAGCCCTGGTCCAGGCGGTGCTCGGCGACGCGCGCTAGCGCATCGTCGCCACGGTGGTTGCGAAGGGTTACGGCCCCTTGCGCTTCAGGAAGGCCTGCATCTGGGCGATCTCGGCCTCCTGCGCCTTGACGATGTCCTCGGCGAGCTTCCGGATCTCCGGATCCTTCGAATATTGCAGGGCGACCTTGGCCATGCCGATGGCGCCCTCGTGATGGGGGATCATGCCCCGCACGAAATCGACGTCGACGTCGTTCGTGTAGCGGATGTCCATGGCCCGGTGCATCTGCCCGTCGATGTCCCGGAAGGCCTTGGTCGCCGGGCTGTCGCCCTGGGCGGCGGGCAAAGGATGGCGGCCGGCATGGTCCATATGCTCGTGCGCGTGCTCGTGCGCGTCTTGGGCCAGGGCGGCCCCGGCGAGGCCGGCGGCCAGGAGGGCGATGAGGGCGAGGCGCGGGGTGCTCATGGGTGACATCGTCCTGGTCTCGATCAGTTGAAGGTGCCGGTGGCGGTGGCGCCGTCCGGGGCGGTGACCTGCACGGCGCCCTTCGGCCGGGCGGGGAGCGGGGCTTCGGCCTTGCCGGTCAGCCGGCTGCCGTCTTCGCTGGGCGCGAGGGGGATGCGGGCGGCCTTGCCGTCGGCGACGAGCGTCGCGCGGCCCTTGAAGCCGGCCGCGGGAAGCGGCTTCGCCCGCCCGTCGAGGATGTAGAGCTCGACCGTGGCATCCCGGGTCACCAGTTCGAGGTGGTAGGGCCCGGCATCGGCGATGCGGCCACCATGCTGGCCGCCGGATTCGTGGGCGAGGGCCGGGCCGGCCGCGAGCAACAGGGCGAGGGCGGGAAGCGGGGGACGCATGGTCGGTCTCCTTGTCGGTTGGCGAAACAGTCTCAGAAGGCGGCCCGCGCGGCCGGTTCGGCGCCCTCGCCGGCCTGCGCCGCGCGCAGGCGCTCCAGGGGCGTGCGGCCGAAGCGCAGGAACAGGAGCGGCGTCAGCACCGCGTCGAGCAGGGTCGCGCTGACGAGGCCGCCGAAGATCGTCACCGCGACCGGGTGCAGGATCTCCTTGCCCGGGCTCGCGGCGTCGAGGAGCAAGGGCACCAGGGCGACGCCCGCCGAGAGCGCGGTCATCAGCACCGGGGTCAGCCGCTCCTGGCTGCCGCGCAGCACCAGATCCGGGCCGAAGGGCACGCCCTCGTGCAGCGACAGGTTCAGCATGTGGCTGATCTTGAGGATGCCGTTGCGCGCGGCGATCCCCGTCAGGGTGATGAAGCCGATCATCGAGGCGACGCTGAGCGGCTGCCCGGCCCACCACAGGGCGATCACCGCGCCGATCAGGGCGAGCGGGATGCTGCCCATCACGATCAGCGCCAGGGCCGCGGAACGGTAGCGGCTGAACAGGATCGCGAAGACCAGGGCGAGGGACAGGCCGGAGAGCAGGCCGATGGTGCGGGCCGAGTCCTCCTGCGCCTGGAAGGTGCCCTCCAGGCTGGTGAACACCCCCGGCGGCAGCGGCTCGGCGGCGATGCCGGCGCGAATCGCCTCGACGATCCGGCGGGTGTCGGCCGTGCCGTCCGTATTGGACTGGACCACGATGCGGCGGCGGCCGTTCTCCCGCAGGATCTGGTTGGGGCCGTCCGTCTCGCGGATATCGGCGACCTGCCGGGCCGGCACCCAGCCGGAGGGCGTCTCCAGCAGGAGGTCGCCGAGGCCCGTGGTCGTGCGCCGGTCCTCCGGCAGGCGGATCAGCACGTCAAAGCGGCGATAGCCGTCGACGACCGTCGAGACCACGCGGCCGTTCGAGAGGCGGCTGATCTGGTCGATGATTGCCGCGGGCTGGACGCCGTAGAGGGCCGCCCGGGCGTAATCGACCCGGATGTCGAGCTGCGGGATGCGCACCTGCCGCTCGACCTGGAGATCGGCGAGACCGGGAATCTTGGCGAGCCGCTCCCGCAGGGCGTCGGCGGTGGCGCGGAGCTGGTCGAGATCCTCGCCGAAGACCTTCAGGGCGATCTCGGCGCGCACGCCGGAGAGCATGTGGTCGAGCCGGTGCGAGATCGGCTGGCCGACATTGACCGCGACGGGAAGCTGCGCGAGCCGGCCCCGGATCTCGGCCACCAGGACATCCTTGGGGCGGGCGGCCCCGGGCTTCAAAGCCACGTCGATCTCGGAGGCGTGCACGCCCTCGGCATGCTCGTCGAGCTCCGCCCGGCCGGTGCGGCGGCCCACACTGGCGACCTCCGGGATGTCACGGAGCAGCCGCTCCGCGATCAGGCCGACCCGGTGGCTCTCGGCCAGCGAGATGCCCGGGGTGAAGGTCATGTTCACGGTGAAGCTGCCCTCGTTGAAGGGCGGCAGGAAGGCCCGCGGCAGGCTCCAGGCGGCAAGGCCCGCGGCGAGCACCGCGAGGGCGACGCTTCCCACGAGGATCCCCGGGTGGCGGAAGGCGAGGCCGAGCAGGGCCGCGTTGCCGCGCTTGAGCGCGATCAGGAGCCGGCTGTCGTGCTGCTCCAGGCTCTTCAGCCCCGGCAGCAGCCAGAAGGCCAGGACCGGCGTGAGGGTGACGGCGGTGACGAGGCTCGCCAGGATCGCGACGATGTAGGCCTGGCCGAGCGGCGCGAAGAGCCGCCCCTCGATGCCGGAGAGGGCGAAGAGCGGCACGAAGACGAGGACGATGATCGCCGTCGCGTAGACGATGCCGGAGCGGACCTCGCCGGAGGCCTCCACCACCACGGCGAACACGCTCTTCGGGCTGCCGGCCCGCCGGTTCTCGCCGAGGCGCCGAAAGATGTTCTCCACGTCGACCACGGCGTCGTCCACCAGCTCGCCGATGGCGATGGCGAGGCCGCCCAGGGTCATCGTGTTGATCGAGAGCCCGGCGAAGCGGAAGACCAGGGCGGTGGCCAGGATCGAGACCGGGATCGCCACCAGCGAGATCGCCGTGGTGCGCCCGTTGAGCAGGAAGGCGAACAGCACCACCGCCACGACGAGCATGGCCTCCGCGAGCACGCGCTCGACGTTGCGGATCGAGGTCTCGATGAAATCCGCCTGGCGGAACAGGACCGTATCGGCGCGGATGCCGTGCGGCAGGGCGGCGGAGAGATCCTTCAGCGCCGCCTCGAGGGAGCGGGTCAGGGCCACGGTGTCGATGTCGGGCTGCTTCTCGACCGAGACGATCACCGCGGGCCGGCCCTGGCTGCCGGCCTCGCCGCGCTTCACCTTGGCGGCGAAGGCGATGTCGGCGATCTGGCGCAGATAGACCGGCGCCCCGCCGACCTGCGCGACGACGAGGCTCCTCAGGTCGTCGAGGCTCATGGTGCGGCCGATGTTGCGGATCAGGTATTCCCGGGCGTGCAGATCGGTGAAGCCGCCGCCGGCATTGGTGCCGAAGGCCTGCAGGGCGGCCTCCAGCTGCGCATTGGTGACGCCGAGCGCCCGCATGGCCGGCGGATTCGGGCTCACGCGGAACTGGCGCACCTCGCCGCCGATGGGGATGACCTGCGCGACGCCGGGGAGGGTGAGGAGCCGCGGGCGGATCACGAAATCCGCCGCCTCCCGCACCTCCATCGGGCTCGCCTGCTCGCCCGTGACCGCGACGAGCAGGATCTGCCCCATGATCGAGGAGACCGGCCCCATCTGCGGGGTCACGTTCGGCGGCAGCTGGTCCCGGGCCAGGGCGAGCCGTTCGGCCACCTGCTGGCGATTGCGGTAGAGGTCGGTGCCCCAGTCGAACTCCACCGTGACGATGGAGAGGCCGACGCCGGAGACGGAGCGCACCCGGCTGATCCCGGGCAGGCCGTTGATGCGGGTCTCCAGGGGGAAGGTGACGAGCTGCTCGACCTCCTGGGGGGCATAGCCCTCGGCTTCCGTCATGATCGTGACCGTGGGCCGGTTGAGGTCGGGGAACACGTCTACGGGCAGATGGCCGACCGAGAAGGCGCCGGCGACGACCAGCACGGCGGCGAGCGCCAGCACCAGCATGCGGTTGCGCAGGGCGAGGCGGACGATGGCTTCGAACATCGCGGCGCCCCCTACCGGACCTGATCGAGGAGTTCGGCGCCCTGCACCACCACGCGCCGGCCCGGGCCGAGGCCGCCGGCGACGAGCACGCGCTCCCCGTCGAGGGGATCGACGCGCACGGGCCGGGCTTCGTAGCGCTCGGCCGCGACATGCTCGTAGACCACGTCCTGCCCGTTGCCGGTGCGCACCACCGCCGCCCGCGGCAGGGCGAGCCCGGAGAGTTCGGCATCGGTGGCGGCGAGCACCGTGAGGAACTGGCCGAGGCGCAGGCCCGCGGCATCGCCCTGAATCGCGAATTGCACGGGAATCGCCTGGTTGCGGTCGGCCAGACCCGCGCCCTGGTAGGTCAGGGCGACGCTGCGCCCATCGGGCAGGCGGGCGCTGGCCTGCTGCCCCGGGATCAGGGCGTCGAAGCTCAGGGCCTCGACCCAGAGATTCTTTGGATCGACGATGCGGAACACCATCTGGCCCGGCGCCGCCATCTGGCCGGCGGTGGCGGAGGCCTCGGCGATCACCCCGTCCACCGGCGCGATCAGGGGCTCGGGCTCGGTACGGATCGCGTCGAGGGCGGCGCGACGGTCCTGCAATCCCTTCAGCTCGTCCTGCGCCTCCTCGTATTGCACCTGGGCGACGGCGCCGGACTGGGCGAGGCGGGCATAGCGCTCGACCCGGCGCTTCACGATGGCGATCTGCTGGTCGAGCTCGCCCTGGCGCTGGCGCATGTCGGAAACGTCGACCCGCTGCACGGGCGGGGTCACGCTGGCGAGCACCTCCCCCTTCGCGACGACGCTGCCGAGGCGGGGGAACAGCCCCGAAGCCGGGGGCGACAGCCGCCCGCCCACGGAGGATTGGACCACGCCGCTGGCATTCGGGTTGGGGATGACGCGGCCCGGCAGGCCGACGCTGCGCCGGAAGCGGCCGATCTCGGTGACCGCGGTGCGCAGGGCGAGCAGGCGCTGGGTGGGTTTCGGCACGAACACCGCCTCGTCGGGCAGGCGCCGGGCGAGATCCGCCGCCCCCTCCCCCGGCCGGCTCAGGGCGGCGGGCATGGCCCCGTGATCGTGATCATCGTCGCCATGGGCGAAGGCCGCGGCGGAGGCGAGCACGGTTCCGGCGAAGACGACGAGCGCCAGGGCCGTGCCGCGCCGGCGGCGCACCGCCAGCAGCATGGCGCCGAGGCCGAGCAGGAAGCTGCCCGAGGCGACGGCGAGCAGGACGGGGTCGCGGGTCGCGATTCGTCTTGGGCCGCCCTGCGACAGGGGCGAGGCGGCCGAGCCGGTCTCCGCGGCGGGCTCCGGGACGGTGAGGCTCACCGGCAGGACGTCGATGTCCTCCCCCGCCGTCACCGTGACCATGAGATCGTGACGGCCGGGCCGCAGCCAGGGCGCCGGCAGCCGGTAGCTGCCCTCCGCCATGGGCTCGGCCCGCCGCGGACCCTCCGGCGTGTCGATCTCGACGGTCGCATCCGCGATCGGCTCGGCCGTGCGGAAGCGGTCGAGGAACAGCGTGAGGGCGCCGCCGCGCAGGATCGCGACCAGCTCGAAGGCTTCCGAGGCTGCCTCGCCGCGGGGCGCGAGGTTGGCGGTCAGGGGCGGCGGGGGGGCGCCGTGGTCGTGCCCCTCATGAGCACGCGACGGGGCGAGGCTCACCAGGAACAGGGCCAGGGCCAGGACCGGCACGCAGCGGGCGGCCAGGAAAACGGACATGGAACGGGATCTCTCGCCGGAGGAGCGGACGGCCGCACGCGATGGCGCGCAGGGGTCTCACCGGATTTCCGGTGGGGCGGAGTCCCCGCGGGCGCGGGGACACGGCCCTGCGCGGAGCGGTCGCGCCGCTCGCCATGACGGAGCGTGCGCTTCAACCGCGCAGGGCAGCCGGAAACGGTGTCAGGCGAGGGATCGGGGGGGCTTGGGCAGCGCCTCGGGCGGCAGGCCCGGAGGCTGGATCTGCTGAAGGGCGGCGACCGGGGCGGACGGGGTCGGCGCCGGGCCGGTGACGAGGAGGCCCGGCGTCAGGGCCGAATGGCAGCAGGTCATGCCGCGGCTGCAGCATTGACCGCCGCAGGGCTGATCGTCGCCGGCCTCGCGGCCGTCGCGCAAAGCCGCCTCGGCGAAGCGCGGCGCGGCGCGCGTGACGGTCTCCTGCGCCGCGAGCGTCGAACCGGCGAGCGGCGCGGAGGCCACGGCCGGGTGATGGGCGTGGCCCTGATGAACATGCCCGTCATGGGCCTGCGCCGCGGATACGCCGAGACAGGCGGCGATCATCACGATCACCGCCGCCAGCAGACGTGCGAGGGGGCGCTCCGGGCTCATCGGGGCCAGCCTAGCACGGGGGAATGGCCGGGCGGAATGCCCTTCACGCCATCAGCGCGCGGGCCGCATCCGCGTCGGCCAGGGGCCGGCCGAGGAGGCGGGCGCCCTCTGCCGCGCGGCGGATCTGGTCGGCATTGCCCTCGGCGCGGCGGCCGTCCGGCGCGAACAGGTTGTTCTCGAAGCCGATGCGGGTATGGCCGCCGAGCCCCGCCGCCACCAGGGCGCAGGCATTCTCCTTCGGCCCGAAGGCGCACATCGACCAGAGCGGCGCCGTCCCCTCCCCGGCCGCCGCGAGGAAGGGCAGCAGGTCGGAGGGCTGCGAGACCTGTCCGGCGGTGTAGCGGCCGAGCACGAAGAGCGGAAAGTCCTGCCCCTCCCCCAGAACGCCGCGGGCCTTCAGCGCGCGGTACCGCGTCACCTCCTCGGCGCTGTAGAGGATGACCTGCAGGAAGATGCGCTCCCGCCGCGTCCAGGCGAAGAAATCCGCCGCCGCCGGCTCGGAGGCGGCATCCGGCACCAGCTCGCGCAGGGCGAGCGAGACCGCCTCCGGCCGCACGGCACGCACCACCGCCATCTGCTCGGGGGCGGCGTAGCGCCCTCCCGCCTCGGAGGTGATCTGGAGGACGAGGCGGTCGCCGACCTCGACGCGGATGGCGGCGCTCGCCTCCCGGTAGGCCTCCGCATCGAGGAGGTGGCGGCCGTCCCGGTCGCGGACATGGACATGGATGAGGGAAGCACCCGCCTCCCGGATCTCCGAGGCCGTGCGGGCGAGCTCCGCCGGGGTGATCGGCAGGTTCGGATGGTCCGCCTTGCCGCGGCTCGCGCCGTTCGGGGCGTTGGCCAGGATGAGGGGCTGCCAGCTAACGGGGCTCTGCGTCGTGGTCGTCATTTCGATCAGTCGTTCTGGGTGAGGCCGAGGCGCTTCATGCGGTCGGAGAGGGTCTTGCGGGGCAGGCCGAGGGTCCGCGCCGCCTCGGCGACGCGCTGGCCCGCGGCCCTGAGCGCGTCCTCGATGACGAGGCGTTCCACCCGGTCGAGCAGGGCGTCGAGGCCGGGGGCCGGCGCGGTGCCTCCCGCAAAATCGGGGCCGAGAAAGCCGAGCATGAAGCGTTCGGCGGCGTTCTTGAGCTCGCGCACGTTGCCCGGCCAGTCGGCGAGCATCAGGGAGCGGCGAAGCGACGGCGGCACCTCGATCACCGGGCGCTGGTACTTCACCGCCGCCTGGACGAGGAACAGCTCGAACAGGAGGGGCACGTCCTCCCGCCGCTCGCGGAGCGGCGGCAGGGTCAGCTTCACCACGTCGAGGCGGAAGAACAGGTCCTTGCGGAAACGCCCCGCCTCGGCGAGGGCGCCGAGATCCTCCTTGGTGGCCGCCACCACCCGCAGATCGATGGGGACGGGGGTGTTCGAGCCCAGGCGCTCGACCCGCC
Source organism: Methylobacterium organophilum (assembly GCF_022533465.1). Lineage (NCBI taxonomy): Bacteria > Pseudomonadati > Pseudomonadota > Alphaproteobacteria > Hyphomicrobiales > Methylobacteriaceae > Methylobacterium > Methylobacterium organophilum. Next base: position 110,695 of record NZ_CP092848.1, read on the forward strand.
GATCCTGGAGCACGCGCAGGAGCTTCACCTGCATCGAGAGCGGCATGCTCTCGACCTCGTCGAGGAAGAGCGTGCCGCCGCTGGCATGCTCGACCTTGCCGATCCGGCGCTTGCCCGCCCCGGTGAAGGCGCCGGCCTCGTGGCCGAACATCTCGCTCTCGAACATGCTCTCGGGGATGGCGCCGCAATTGACGGCGACGAAGGGCTTGTCCCGGCGGTTGCCGCCCTCGTGCAGGGCGCGGGCGACCTGCTCCTTGCCCGCCCCGGTCTCGCCGAGCACGAGCACGTCGGCGGCGGTGAAGGCGAGCGAGGTGACGTCGTCGCGCAGGCGCCGCATGGCCGGGGACTGGCCGACGAGGCAGCGTTCGACGGCGTCGCCCCGGTCCAGGGCCGTGCGCAGGCGGCGGTTCTCCATCACCAGCGCCCGCTTCTCCAGGGCGCGCCGGACGATCTCGACGAAGGCCTCGCCGACGAAGGGCTTTTCGATGAAGTCGTAGGCGCCCTCGCGCATGGCCGAGACCGCCATGGCGATGTCGCCGTGGCCGGTGATGAGCACCACCGGCAATTCGGGGTCGCGCCGGCGCACGTCGGCGAGCAGTTCGAGTCCGTCGCGGCCGGGCAGGCGCACGTCGCTCACCACCACGCCGGGGAAGTCGCGACCGATGGCGGGCAGGGCCTCCTCGGCGCTGGCGAAGGTCTCGACGGAGAGGCCGGCGAGCTGGAGCGTCTGCTCCATGGTGAGGCGGATCATCTCCTCGTCGTCGACGAGCACCACCTTCGGCCGCGCCGGCAGGCGCCCGGCCTCCTCAGGAAACATGGCGGAGCCTCTCGGGATGGGAGGGCGCCTCGGCCTCCAGGGTCAGGTCGAAGGCGAGGCCGCCCTCCGGCCGGACGCGCGGCTGCAGGGTCGCGCCGAATTCGCGGGCGATGGCGAGGGAGATCGGCAGGCCGAGGCCGAGCCCCTCCCCCGCCGGCTTGGTGCTGAAGAACGGGTCGAACACCCGGGCGAGCGTCGGCGGCGGCAGGCCGGGGCCGTTATCCGCGACGGTGAGCACGACGCGCCCGCCCTCGCGCCGGGAGCGCACCGCCACCTCCGCCCCCGGCCGGCCCTTCACCGCGTCGAGGGCGTTGCCGACGAGATTCACCAGGATCTGCGAGAGCCGGATCGGCTCGAAGGCGACCCGCGCGGCCTCCGGATCGAGGTCGGTCGTCACCCGGGCGCCGGAGGCGCGGATGCGCGGGGCCAGGATGGCGAGGCTCTCGCTCAAGGTGCCCGCGAGGTCGACGCCGACCTTCTCCGGGGCCGAGCGCCGGGCGAAGCCGCGCAATTGCCCGGTGATCTTGCCCAGCCGGTCCACCAGGGTGGTGATCCGGCCGAGATTGGCCTCCGCCTCCTCCGTCCGCCCCTGGCGCAGGAAGGCGCCGGCATTCTCGGCGAGGCCCCGCATGGCGGTAAGCGGCTGGTTCAGCTCGTGGGTGATGCCGGCGGCCATCTGGCCAAGCGTCGCCATCTTGGCGGCCTGGACCAGCTCGTCCTGAGCGGCGCGCAACTCGCCCTCGGCCCGGCGGCGCTCCTCGATCTCGCCGGCGAGCTTCGCGTTGGCGGCGCTGAGATCGGCGGTGCGGGCGGCGACCTTGGCTTCGAGCTCCCGCTGGGCCGCCTCCAGGGCGGTGCGGGCCGCCCGGCTCTCCCGGGCGCGGCGCAGGTGCTGGCGCCAGTACAGGCCGATCAGGCCGAGCACGACCAGGGCGAGGGTCATGCCGAGCCGGGCGCTGCGGCCGGCCAGCGCCATGGGGGCGGCATCGGCGAAGAGCAGCAGGCGCCAGCCGTAGAGGGGCAGCGCCTTCTCCTCGGCGATCAGCCGCGCCTTGGGCGCGACGTCGGAGTTCGTCACCAGGGGCACGCCGCCCGCCTCGGCCTCGCCCAGGCGCAGGCGGGCAAAGTCCTCCCGCTCGTATTGCCGCGTCCGCGCGATGGCCTTCCGGGCCTCCGCCTCGACGGGGCGGGTCGCGCGGAACTTGAAGGCCGGGTCCGAGGCGAGGAAGACGATGCCGTTGGCATCCGTCACCAGCACCCGATCGGTCCCCTCCCGCCAGACCGCCTCGAGGGCGTCGAGGGTGACCTTGGTCGCCACCGCGCCGCGGACCTGGCCGTCGATCACGACGGGGGCGGCGATGAAGTAGCCGGGAATGCCGGTGAGGGTGCCGACGGCGTAGAAGCGCCCGATGCGGCCCTGCATGGCCTCGGTGAAATAGGGCCTGTAGTTGAAATCGACCCCGACATAGCTCTGGGACGTGTTCCAGTTGGACGCGGCGATGGTGAGACCCGAGGGCTTGAGCAGGTAGAGCACGGTAGCCCCGGCCGCCCCGTTCAGGGTCTCCAGATAGCCGTTCACCGTGGCGATGAGGGCGGGATCCTCCGGATGTTCGAGCAGGCGGCGCACGTTGAGGTCCAGGGCGGCCGCCGCCGGCAGATAGCCGAAGCGCTCGATCGCCCCCTCCAGGCTCCGGGCATAGATCTCGGCCCGCTGCCGGGCATCCCCGGCCAGGCTCGCGCCCACGCGCGTCTCCGCGATCTCCCCAGCCGCGAGCACGGCGAAGAGCGTCGCCCCGGTCAGGGCGGCGAGGAAGAAGGCGCGCAGGGTGGCGGTGAAAGGGACGGGCATCGTCTTCACGGGGCCGTGGGGGTACGGGAGACGCTCGAAGCGCGTGTCCCCTCCCCGCAGGGAGGAGGGGAACAGCCCGCGAGCCGCGCCGTCCGGCCGGCCTCAATCCGTCGTCAGGCCCTTCATCTCCACCTGCTCGAAGCGGTGCTGCTCGGCGGTGACGAGGGCGGAGAGCTCGCGCTTGAGCTCGTTGAAGGCGGTCGAGGCGCTGTCGCGGGGGCGCGGCAGCTCGACCCGCAGGTCCCGCTTGATCGTGCCCGGGCGGTAGGTGAGCACCACGATCCGGTCGGCGAGGTAGATCGATTCCTCGATCGAGTGGGTCACGAACACGATGGTCTTGCCGGTGGCCGCCCAGATCCGCAGAAGCTCGTCCTGCAGCGAGCGCCGGGTCAGGGCGTCCAGCGCACCGAAGGGCTCGTCCATCAGCATGACCGGGCTGTCGAGGGCGAGCACGCGGGCGATGGCCACGCGCTGGCGCATGCCGCCGGACAGGTCCTTGGGGAAGCGGTCGCGGAAGTCGGTGAGCTTGAGCATGTCGAGGAGGCCGTTCACCCGCTCCTCGATCTGGCTGCGCTTCTGGCCCTTGATCTCCAGGCCGAAGGCGATGTTCTGCGCCACCGTCATCCAGGGGAACAGGGCGTATTCCTGGAAGACCATGCCGCGGTCGGGACCGGGCTCGGCCACCGGCTTGCCCTCGACGGCGATGCCGCCGCGGGTCGGGTGCGAGAAGCCGGCGATGGCGTTGAGCAGCGTCGACTTCCCGCAGCCCGAGGGCCCGAGCAGGCAGACGAACTCGCCGCGGTTGATGGTGAGGTCGATGTCCTTGAGGGCGACGACCTCGCCGCCCGGGACGCCGAAGACCTTGTCCACGCCGGTGACCACGATGTGGGGCGTGGCGGCGGATGGCAGGGGAGCCTCGACAGGCACGGCACGCTCCGTGAGGGCTTCGAGGGGATGGGGTTGGACGGACATGTCGGACCTCACGATTCCAGGCCGCGATGCCAGCGGAGCAGATGGGAGTTGAGGCGGCTGACGCCCATGTCGATCAGCAGGCCGAGGGCGCCGATGGTCAGCATCCCGGCGATGATCTTGTCGGACCAGAAGTATTCGCGCGCCTCCAGGATGCGGAAGCCGAGGCCGTTGTTGACCGCGATCATCTCGGCCACGATCACCACGATGAAGGCGGTGCCGATGCCGATCCGCGCCCCCGACAGGATGTAGGGGGTGGCCGCCGGCAGGATGACCCGGCGGAAGATCGTCATCCGGCTGGCCCCCAGGCTGCGGGCGGCGCGGATATAGATGCCGTCCACGTGCCGCACCCCGGCGATGGTGTTCATCAGCACCGGGAAGAAGGCGCCGATGGCGATGAGGAACACCGCCGGGGCGTTGCCGAGCCCGAACCACAGGATCGAGAGCGGGATGTAGGCGATGGGCGGGATCGGCCGCAGGACCTGCATCAGCGGGTTGACGTGGCGGTAGATCAGGTCGCTCGACCCCATGAACAGGCCGAGCGGCAGGGCGAGGCCGGCGCCGACCACGAAGCCGACGACGACACGGTAGAGCGAGGCGAGGGCGTCGTGCGGCATCTCGCCCGAGACCGCCCAGGCGAGCCAGGAGCCCTGGGCCGGGTCATAGGCTTCAAGCGGGGCGAGATAGGCCCACCAGCGCACGGCGACCGCGGCGGGCGAAGGCAGCACGAGGGGGTTCACGAGGCCCGCCGAGCAGGCGATCTGCCAGAGCGCCAGGATCGCGACGGGAACGGCGAGACCTTCGGTCAGCGCCCTCACGCGGGAAGTCGTCATGGTCGTCCCCTCACTTCGCGCCGGCGGCGGATTTGGCGGTCTCGAGCAGGTCGAGCTTCACCCAGTCGGCGGCCTTGGCGGGCTTGGCCATCTTGCCGATGCCGTGTTCGGCCATGACGTCGGTGGTCTTCTGGATGTGGTCGGCGCTCATCTCCAGGGTGTAGGGCGAGTTGGCGAGCGCCTCCTGGAACTCGGCCGGAGTGACCTGGCCCTTGAAGACCTCCTGGGTGACGAACTTCTCCGCGGTCTTCGGCTCGTCCATGAAGGTCTTCTGGGCCTTCACGAAGCAGGCCATGAACTTGGCCGCGGCCGGCGCGTGCTCGTTGTAGAACTTCTCGGTCATCACCAGGGTGCGGATCGGCGTGCCGACCGGGGTGTCGTAGGGCTTGACCACCTCGACGCCGAAGCCGCGGGCGATGGCCTGGGCCGATTGCGGCTCCGTCTGCATGATCGCGTCGACCTGCTTCTGCAGGAGCGCCTGGTTCAGGTCCGGATAGCCGAGATAGATCAGGTTCACGTCCTTGGCCTTCAGGCCGTGCTTGGCCATCTCGGCGCCGAGCAGCACCTCCTGGATCGAGCCGCGGGTGACGCCGACCTTCTTGCCCTTGAGGGCGGCCGCGGACTTGATGCCGGATTCCGGCGTCGCCAGCAGGCGGGCACCCCCCTTGGCGAAGCCGCCGACGATGTAGACCGGGGCGCCGTTGCCCCGCGCGGAGATGGCGGCCTCCGAGGCGGTGGCGCCGACATCGAGCTCGCCGGCAAGCATCGCCTGCATGATGTCCGGCCCCTTGGCGAAGATCTTGAGGTCGACGGTGATGCCGCAGGAGGAGGCGATCTCCTTGACGTAGGAGACGCCGGCGAAATGCGCGAGCTTGAGGTTGCCGACGCGGATCACCTCCTGCGCGGCGGCGTTGTGCACGGTGAGTCCCGCGGCGAGGGCCGCAGCGGCGGCCACGGCGAGACGGAGGGGTCTGAGCAAGGCGCTTCTCCCGAATAGCCGGCTCTCCGGCCGGTGCTGATTGACGATAGCGCCTTTTGCACCGTGCATGCCAGCCATGCGCAATGCACGAAACTTCCTACAAGCAACTGTTTCGCAAGAATTTTTCCGAATTCCCGGGCAAGGAATGACCGCCGGGGGTGGCGGATTTCCGCCACTTGCCCGATCCGGGCGGCGGAGAACCGCCGCCTTGTCCCCGCGTCGGCCCCGGGAACCCGGTTTTCCTTGATCCCTCGCGGCGGGGGCGGCAAAAGCCCGTGCGCCCCCGAGTTCCGCGGGCCGCCCGCGAGAAGACCCGGACCACATGGCGCGCCGCCCGCTCCTGAGGGGCGACACCCTCCCCCTGATCGGACGGCTCTGGCGGGACTGGCTCTCGCCCCACCGGGCGACGCTCGCCGTGGTGCTCGTGCTGATCGCGATCGTCGGCGCCGCCACCGGCCTCTATCCGGCCCTGATCAAGGCCGCCTTCGACGCGTTCGACCACAAGGATCCCGCCGCCCTCACCTACGGGCCGCTGGTGGTGATCGCCGTCACCTCCGCCCGGGGCTTCGCCCTCTACGGCCAGACGGTGCTGACGAACCGCGTCGTCACCCGGGTCGAGGCCGACATGCAGGCGGCCCTCTACGGCCACCTGATCGAGGCGGATCTGGCCCAGCTCGGCCGCGAGAGCCCGGCCGCCTTCACCCAGCGCTTCACCACGGATTTCGCCTTCATCAAGGAGGCCCTCACCCGGATCTCGACGGTGCTCCTGCGCGACGTCGCCATGCTGATCGGGCTGGTGGCGGCCCTGATCTGGATGGACCCGGTCCTCACCCTGGTCGCAGGCGTCACCGTGCCCTTCGTGGCCGGCCCGATCGGCCGCATCGGCAAGAAGCTGCGCCGGGTCTCGACCACGACCCAGGAGCAGATGGGCGCGACCGCCAGCCTGATCTCCGAGAGCCTCGCCGGGGCCCGGGTCGCCAAGACCTACGCGCTGGAAGGCTATCTCAAGGGCCGGGCGGCCCAGGCCCTGGACGACGTGCGCCGCCTCAAGATGAAGGCCGCCAATGCCCGCGGCCGGCTCGACCCGCTGCTCGAGGTCGGGGGCGGCTTCGCCGTGGCCGCGGTGCTGGTGCTGGTCGGCCAGCGGGTGATGTCCGGCGACCGCACGGTGGGCGATTTCACGGGCTATGTCGCGGCCCTGCTGCTGGCGGCCCAGCCGGCCCGGGCGCTCGGCACCCTCAACGCGATCCTGCAGGAGGCCGCCGCCGCCCTGCAGCGCTACTTCGCGATCATGGACGAGGCGCCGCAGATCCGCGAGGCGCCGGATGCGACGCCGCTCCGGGTGACCCGCGGCGAGATCCGCTTCGAGGGCGTGCATTTCCGCTACCGGCCCGACGCGCCGGCCCTGGAGGGCATCGACCTCGTGGTCCCGGCCGGGGGCACCACGGCCCTGGTCGGCCGCTCGGGCTCCGGCAAGTCCTCCCTGCTCAACCTGGTGCCGCGGCTGCAGGACGTGACCGGGGGCCGGGTGCTGATCGACGGCATGGACCTGCGGCAGGCGACCATCGCCTCGCTCCGGGCCAATGTCGCCGTGGTCTCGCAGGAGGTCGTGCTGTTCGACGACACCATCGCCGCCAATATCGGCTTCGGCCGGGCGGGGGCGAGCCGGGCCGAGATCGAGGCGGCGGCCGAAGCCGCGGCCGCCCACGGCTTCATCAGCAAGCTGACAGAGGGCTACGACTTCCGGGTCGGCCCAAGCGGCGGGCGGCTCTCGGGCGGCGAGCGCCAGCGCATCGCGCTGGCCCGCGCCTTCCTCAAGGACGCGCCGATCCTGCTCCTCGACGAGGCCACGAGCGCCCTCGATTCCGAATCCGAGCGCCTGGTCCAGGACGCCCTGACCCGGCTGATGCGGGGCCGCACCACCCTCGTCATCGCCCACCGGCTCTCGACCGTACGCGACGCGGACCTGATCGCGGTGATGGAGGCGGGCCGGGTGCTCGAGACCGGGCGCCACGACGCGCTGATCGCCCGCGGCGGCACCTATGCCCGCCTGCACCGGCTCCAGCTCCACGAGGACGTGCCGGAACCCTCGCCTCTGGCGTGAGCGATCCTAGTTGCCCCCGCAAGCGCAGCGGGAGGCGGGCGACATGGCAGGCGAGACCTTCGGGCGCACGAAGGGCGGCGACACCGTCACGGCCTATACGCTGGAGCGCGGTCCCCTTCGGGTGCAGGTGCTCGATCTCGGCGGCATCGTCACCCGGATCGAGACGCCCGACCGGGCGGGCCATCTCGCCAATGTCGTGCTGGGGCTCGACTCGGTCGAGGACTATCTCGGCAAGAGCCCGCATTTCGGCGCGCTGACCGGCCGCTTCGCCAACCGAATCGCCGGGGGCCGCTTCAGCCTCGACGGCACGACCTACGCCCTGCCGGTCAACACCCCGCCCAACACCCTGCATGGCGGCCCGAACGGCTTCGACAAGCGGCTCTGGAGCGTCCAGAAGGCGGAGGCGACCCGCCTCGTCCTGCACCGGCGCAGCCGCGACGGCGAGGAGGGCTTCCCGGGCAATCTCGACGTCACCGTCACCTACAGCCTGCCCGAGGACGGGACGCTGCGGATCGACTACACCGCCTGGACCGACCGGCCGACGGTGCTGAACCTGACCAACCACAGCTACTTCAACCTCGCGGGCGAAGGCAGCGGCGACGTGTTCGGCCATGTCGTGCGGATCGAGGCGGACGGTTTCCTGCCGACCGACGCCACCCAGATTCCGACCGGGGCGATCCAGCCCGTGGCGGGCACGCCCTTCGATTTCCGCACCGCGACGCCGCTCGGCGCACGCCTGCGCGACGGCGACCCGCAACTAGTGATCGCCAAGGGCTACGACCATTGCTTCGTGCTGCGCGGCGCCGGCGACGGCCTGCGCTCGGCGGCGAGCGTGTTCGAGCCGGGCAGCGGGCGCCGGCTCGACATCGCCACGACCCTTCCAGCCCTGCAGCTCTATACGGGCAACAATCTCGACGGCACGCTCATCGGCCCGAGCGGACGCATCTACCGCTCCGGCGACGGGGTCTGCTTCGAGACGCAGGGATTTCCGGACGCGCCGAATCAGCCATCCTTCCCCTCCGCCGTGCTGCGGCCGGACGAGCACTACGCGTCGTCGACGCGCTACCGCTTCTCGGCCGCGTGACGCGCGGGGATCAGCCGACCAGGCGCGCCTCGGGACGGTCCGCGCCCCAGATCTTCTCGAGGTTGTAGAAGCCGCGCACCTCGGGCCGGAAGATGTGGACCAGCACGTCGCCGGCATCGATCAGCACCCAGTCGCAGGCCGGCAGCCCCTCGACCCGGGCGGTGCCGAAGCCGTTGGCCTTCATGTCCTGGACGATCTTGTCCGCGATGGCGCCGACATGGCGCTGCGAGCGACCGGAGGCGATGATCATCGTGTCGGCGAGCGAGGTCTTGCCCGTGAGATCGATCTCGATGGTTTCCTCGGCCTTCATCTCGTCGAGGCAACCGAGCGCCAGTGCCTTCAAGGCGGCGGAGGTCGCATCGGGGCTCTCGGAGGCGACGGCTCCTTGCACAGCTTGCTCGCTCAGGGGTCCAATTCCCAAAAAAGTGGGTCGAACAGCCGAAGACTTCTCCGGCCGGGAATCAAACTTGTATCCTTTTGCGCGCGATTTCAACATCGTGCCCGCAACACGGAAGGATTACCCCAGTCTCATGCCTCGGCGCGGAGCGCCGTGGAGGAGAGGGACGAGCGCGGCCCGTGCAGGAAGACCCAGGCCGGAGGCGGCAGGTCGGCCAGGATCGCGGCGTCGCTCTCGGGGCGGCGATAGGGCGCGAGGCTGAGCGCGCCCCTGGCGGCCACCGCCCGCAGGGTCGAGCCGGGGCGGTCGATCACGGCGATGGGCATCAGCCGGGCGATGGCCCGGAAGCGCCGCCAGCGATGGAAGCTGACGAGCGAATCCGCGCCCATGATCCAGACGAACTTCACCCCCGGCCGCCGGGCTTTCAGCCATTCCAGCGTCTCGACGGTGAAATGCGAGCCGATTCCCGCCTCGAAGCCCGTCACCGCGATCGCGGGATCGCGGGCGATCCCCTCGGCCTGCGCGATCCGCTCGTCGAGCCCGGCGAGCGCCCGGCGGTCCTTCAACGGGTTGCCCGGGCTGACGAGCCACCAGACCCGGTCGAGCCCAAGCCGCCGCAGGGCCATGCGGCTCACATGCAGGTGCCCGGCATGGGCCGGGTTGAAGGAGCCGCCATAGAGCCCGATCCGCTGGCCCGGCGCGGAGGGCGGCAGGCCGATCGGCCCCATCGCGCGAGGCGGAACTCAGACCGGCCGGGTCTGCCCGGTGCCGTGGACCCGGTACTTGAAGGTGGTGAGCTGCTCCACGCCCACCGGGCCGCGGGCATGCATGCGGCCGGTGGCGATGCCGATCTCGGCACCGAAGCCGAACTCGCCGCCATCGGCGAACTGCGTCGAGGCGTTGTGCACGACGATCGCCGAGTCGACCTCGTTGAGGAAGCGCGTGGCGAGCTCGGCATCCTCCGTAAGGATCGCGTCGGTGTGGTGCGAGCCGTAGGTCTCGATATGGTCGATGGCCGCGTCCAGGCCGTCCACCACCTTCGCCGAGATGATCGCGTCGAGATATTCCGTGCGCCAATCGGCCTCGTCCGCGGGGGTCACCCGGGGATCGACCGCCTGCACGGCCTCGTCGCCGCGCACGGCGCAACCGGCATCGAGCAGTAGGGTCACGAGCGGCGTCAGATGCGTGTCGGCGACGGCCCTGTCGACGAGCAGCGTCTCGGCCGCGCCGCAGATGCCGGTGCGGCGCATCTTGCTGTTGAGGAGCACGGTGCGGGCCATGTCGAGATCGGCCCCGGCCGCGACATAGACGTGGCAGATGCCGTCGAGATGAGCGAAGACCGGCACGCGGGCCTCGGCCTGCACCCGCTCGACCAGGCTGCGGCCGCCGCGGGGCACGATCACGTCGATGCCGCCGTCGAGCCCGGCGAGCATGGCGCCCACCGCCGCCCGGTCGCGGGTGGGCACGAGCTGGATCGCGTCCGCCGGCAGGCCGGAGGCGGCGAGCCCTTCGCTCATGGCGGCGGCGATGGCGGTGGCGGTGCGGTGCGAATCCGAGCCCGCCCGCAGGATCGCGGCATTGCCCGCCTTGAGGCAGAGGGCGCCCGCATCCGCGGTGACGTTGGGCCGGCTCTCGAAGATGACGCCGACGACGCCCAGCGGCACGGCGATGCGCTCGATCAGGAGACCGTTCGGCCGCTCGAAAGCCGCGAGCTGGCGCCCGACGGGATCGGGCAGCGCGCCGACCTTCTCCACGGCGGCGGCGATGCCGTCGAGCCGGGCCTCGCTCAGGGTCAGGCGGTCGATCAGCGCCTTGGTCTGGCCGGCGGCCTGCGCGGCGGAGACGTCGCGGGCATTCTCGCGCAGGATCGCCGCCGCATTGTGCCGGATGCGCTCGGCAATGGTGCGCAGGGCAATGTCCTTGGTCTGGGCCGAGGCCAGCGCCATCTGCCGCGCAGCGGCGCGGGCGCGGCGGCCGATGCCGAGCATCAGCGCCTGCAGGTCGTCGGGATCGGCGAGATCGGACCTCAGGTTGAGAACAGGCACGGTATCGACCCCGTCATCAGGAAACCGGCTAACGACCGGTATTCACGGCCCTCATCGCATGACCGGCAAGGCAGCGACAAGCGAGGCCGCGGAAAAGCTGTAAGGCTCAGGTCGGTTTACTCGCCCGCGATCGCCAGATCGTCGCGATGGATCATCTCCGTGCGGCCGGGATAGCCGAGCAGATCGGCGATCTCGCGGCTCGGCTTCCCGAGGATACGGGCGGCCTCGGCGCTGTCATAGGCGACGAGGCCCTTGCCGAGGATGCGGCCGCGCTCGTCCCGGATCAGCACGGCGTCACCCTTGCCGAAGCTGCCCTCCAGCGCCTTCACGCCCACCGGCAGCAGGCTCGCCCCGCCCTGGAGCGCCCGCACCGCGCCCTCGTCGATGACGAGCACGCCGTGGGATTCGAGGGAGCCGGCGATCCAGGTCTTGCGGGCGGCGGTGGGGTTCGAGCCCGACAGGAACCAGGTGCAGCGCGCCCCCTCGCGGATGGCCCGCAGGGGATTCTTGCCGCGCCCGTCGGCGATGATCATGTGCGTGCCGCCCGAGACCGCGATCTTGCCCGCCTCCACCTTGGTGCGCATGCCGCCCCGGGACAGCTCGGAGGCCGGGCCGCCGGCCATGGCCTCGATCTCCTCCGTCACCCGCTCGATCACCGGCAGGTGGCGCGCCTCCGGGTCGCTGTGGGGCGGCGCCGTATAGAGGCCGTCGATGTCGGAGAACAGCACCAGCACGTCGGCGCCGATCATGGTGGCGACGCGCGCGGCGAGGCGGTCGTTGTCGCCGTAGCGGATCTCGACGGTGGCGACCGTGTCGTTCTCGTTGACGACGGGCACGGCCCGCATGTCGAGGAGCTTCTGGACGGTCGCCCGGGCGTTGAGGTAGCGGCGCCGCTCCTCGGTGTCCCGCGGCGTCACCAGGATCTGCCCGGCGACGATGCCGTGATGGCCCAGCGCCTCGCTCCAGAACCGGGCCAGCGCGATCTGCCCCACGGCGGCGGAGGCCTGGCTCTCTTCCAGCCGCATGGCGCCCGGGGGCAGGCCGAGCACCGTGCGCCCGAGGGCGACGGAGCCGGAGGAGACCACCACCACGTCGACGCCGCGGGCATGCAGCTCGGCGATGTCCTCGGCGAGGGCGGCGAGCCAGGCATGGCGCAGCCGGCCGCGGTTGCGGTCCACCAGCAGGGCCGAGCCGACCTTGATGACGACGCGGCGGAAATCTTCGAGGACGGGCGTCATGGCGTCAGGCGGGGCGGTCCGGCAACAGGGCGGCTTCCACGTCCGTTTGAACGAAGTCGCCGCCCTTGAACAGCAGCGGCAACGCATGGGCGCGGGCCACCGCATAGGCGAGGCAATCGCCGAAATTCAGCTGGGCGGGATGCCCCCGCCCCTTCCCGAAGCGGGCGAAGGCCTCGGAGGCGATCGCGAACATCCCGGCATCGAAGGCGGCAATGGTGATGCGATCCCAGGCCAGGAAGCCCTGAAGCGTGACCGCCGCTCGCCCCGGCATGCGGCTTTCTAGAACGAGGCGCGTCTCGACGAGGGTCGGCGCGCCGATCACCGCACCTCCGGACGCGATCAGTCGCAAGAAGCCCTCTTCCTCCGGCTCCGCGGTGAGGATGGCGACGATCGCCGAGGTATCAACCGCGATCATGCCGGTGGTTCATCGGGGCAGGCCGTTCTCGTCGTACAGGTCGCGGTGGTCCGAGGAGGAGCCCGGGACGACGAAGGGGGCGCTCTCCCGGACGAGGGCACGCATCGCCTCGTAGCTCGCCCGCTGCTCCGGCGTCAGCGCCTCGAGGGGCGGGACGCTCAGCGCCGCCGTCTTTGCGGGCATCGGCTCCGGGCGCGGGGCCGCGTCGAGGGCCTGCCGGAGGGAGGCCACGACGGCCTCGTCGATGCTGGTGCCGCGGCGCTCCGCGAGCGCGCGGGCCAGGGCGTAGGCCTCGTCGTCCTCGACGATCAGCGTCTCCATCCTGCAGCCCTCCATCGGCGCCGCGAAATCTAGCGCGCCGCCGGGCTTGCGTCACTCACGGCTGCCAGGCGGGAGCGGGCTCGGTGGCCTCCTTCTCCTCCTCGGCGCCGGCCTCGATCGCCGCCTGGATCGCGCGCAGGGCCTCCGGCACGCCCTGGCGCGTGGCCGAGGACAGGACCAGCGGCGTGCGCTTGGTGGCCCGCTTCAGCCGCGCGACCTGCTGCTTCAGGGTGTCGGGATCGAGGGCGTCGGCCTTGGAGAGGGCGACGATCTCCGGCTTGTCGGACAGCCCGTGGCCATAGGCCTCGATCTCGCCGCGCACGAGCTTGTAGGCCTTGCCCGCATGCTCAGAGGTGCCCTCGACGAGGTGGAGCAGCACCCGGCAGCGCTCGACATGGGCGAGGAACTTGTCGCCGAGGCCGACGCCCTCATGCGCGCCCTCGATCAGGCCCGGAATGTCGGCGAGCACGAATTCGCGGGCATCCGAGCGCACCACGCCGAGGCCAGGATGCAGGGTGGTGAAGGGATAATCCGCGATCTTCGGCTTGGCCGCGGTCACGCTCGCCAGGAAGGTCGACTTGCCGGCATTGGGCAGGCCGATCAGGCCGGCATCGGCGATCAGCTTCAGCCGCAGCCAGAGCCACATCTCCTGGCCCTCCTGGCCGGGATTGGCGTGGCGGGGCGCGCGGTTGGTCGAGGTCGCGAAATAGGCGTTGCCGAAGCCGCCATTGCCGCCCTTGGCGAGGCGGATGCGCTGGCCGACCTCGGTGAGGTCGGCGATCAGGGTCTCGCCGTCCTCCAGGAAGATCTGCGTGCCGGCGGGCACCTTCAGCACGGCGTCGTCGCCCTTGGCGCCGTGGCAGTTCGAGCCCATGCCGTGCTCGCCCTTCCGGGCCTTGAAATGCTGCTGGTAGCGGTAGTCGATCAGGGTGTTGAGGCCCTGTACGCATTCCACCCAGACGTCGCCGCCGCGGCCGCCGTCGCCGCCGTTCGGGCCGCCGAACTCGATGAACTTCTCGCGCCGGAACGAGACGCAGCCGGGACCGCCGTCGCCGGAGCGCACATAGACCTTGGCTTCGTCGAGGAACTTCACGGCTCGGCTCTCATCGTCTCGGGGATCGCCTCTGAGCGATCAGACATGGGTGCGACGGCACTGGCCGTCGAGGTTCAGGTACTGGACGCTGCGCAGGCCGGCCTCGAACCAGTCGCCGCCGGCCCGGGTGCGGGCATCCCCGTAGAGGTTGATCTGGATCGCCCCGTCCGGGGAGCGCAGGGTCGGCGTCTCCTCGGAGCGTTGGTAGGTCCAGATCGGCCGCGTGTCGAAAATCGTCTGCGCCCCGTCGGCCTCCCGCTGGAAGATCTGGGCATAGTCCGTCGCCTCGGGATCCGGGGCGGCGAAGTAGAACCCGACCTTCGGGCTGCGGCCCACGAAGTTATAGAACTCGCAGTAGAGCCGGCGTTCCCCCGACGGCTTCGGCGGCGGCAGGGCCTCCGCCTCGGGCGGCGGCACGGGCGCCTCCGGCCGGAGACCGGCGATGAAGGCCGCCAGCCCGAGGGCGGTGGCGGCCGCGCCGAGGCCGGCCAGCCATCGGGTCCTCACGGGCGGTCTCCCGTTTCGCGGCCCGCCAGCCACCCCGCCCGGTCGAGCCGGAAGGTGTCGCTCGCCACGGCCCTGCCGCGGGACAGGCTGAAATGCGCGTCCTGCCCCGTGGGCGCGAAGCCGCATTTCTCGAGCACGCGTCGGGAGGCCGGGTTGTCGGCCATGGCGGCGGAGGCGAGCGTCCCGCCCCCCGCATAGGCGAAATAGGCCTCCGCCAGGGCGGTCGCGGCCTCCGTCATCAGCCCCTCGCCCCAATAGGGCTGCCCGAGCCAGTAGCCGAGATGCGGGGCGGGATCCTCCGGCCGCGGCTCGATGGAGACGATGCCGATCAGGCCCGCGGGCGCGGCGCGGCGGCTGATCGCCATGACGAGACCCTCCCCGGCCGCGTTGCAGGCCCGCGCCCGGATCACGAAGGCCTCGGCCTCGTGCAGGGACAGGGGCGACGGGATCCGCGCCGTCATCCGGGCGATCGCCGGCTCGCCCGCGAGGCGGGCTACGGCCTGCGCGTCCCGGGCCACCGGCCAGCGCAGCCAGAGGCGCGCGGTCTCGATGCGGAAGACGTCGTCGCGGGTCAGATCGGGAAACATCGCGTGCTCCTCGAAGCGGCGTGACCGCCGCCGGAGACGACGAAGGGGAGGATGGTGCCCCATCCTCCCCCGAGTTCCGATCGCTCTGGACGGCTCAAGCCGCGCACGTCGATCCGCCGGTTCGGTGTGGGACACCGGCGGGACGCTTCGCTTCGCCGTCTGAAGGCGCCCGCCGTTACTCTGCCGCCTGCTGCAGCGGTACCACCGCTACGAACTCGCGGCCGCGCTTGGTCTCGAAACGCACCCGGCCCTCGACCAGGGCGAACAGGGTGTGGTCCTTGCCCATGCCGACATTGGTGCCGGGATGCCACTTCGTGCCGCGCTGGCGCACGATGATGTTGCCCGGAATCACGGCCTCGGAGCCGAACTTCTTCACGCCGAGGCGCCGGCCTTCCGAGTCGCGGCCGTTGCGCGACGAGCCGCCTGCTTTTTTATGTGCCATTGGATTGCTCCCGAATGCTCGATTGTCGTGGGGCCGGCGCGATTACTCGGCAGCGGCGGCCGGGGCGGCCTGCGCCTTGGCCTTGCGCGGCTCGGCCTTGGAGGACTTGCCGCCGGCGCTGATCTCGGTGATGCGCACGAGCGTGAAGTCCTGGCGGTGGCCGCGGCGGCGGCGCGAGTTCTGGCGGCGGCGCTTCTTGAAGGCGATGACCTTCCGCGTGCGGCCGTGCTGCACGATCTCGCCGGTGACGCCGATGCCCGAAAGGAGCGGGGTGCCGACCTGGGTGGTCTCGCCGTCGCCGAACAGCAGCACGTCGCCGAAGGTGACGGCGGCGCCGGCCTCGCCCTCGAGGGTGGCCACGGTGATGACGTCGTTGGCGGCAACGCGATACTGCTTGCCGCCGGTCTTGATGACTGCGAACATCGTTGTCTCTCGTGTTCTCTGCCGGCCTCCGGCGCCGCGAGGGGCCTGGGCCGTCTTCTTGTTCAGGTCATCCGCGTGCCGGGCCCGGGGCCTCGAATCGCGAACGCGAAACGCGCGGACTTCGTCGAGGAAGCCGCGCGCTGTGGCGGTCCGATAGTCTGCAAGGCCCCGCCTGTCAATCGCGGCAGCCCTGGAACCGAACCGGCCTCCCCTTCGGCGGAGGGCGCCTTAGGAAGCCCTGAGCGCGCGGCGGACGACCGGCTCCTCTTCCAGGGGACCGTAATAGTCCTCGGGGAAGTTCGCGTAGCGCGTGAAGAAGCCGCCCCGGTTCCGGGCCCACTCATCCTCCACGGAGAGCGCCAGGAGCGCGTCGTTGATCGCCTGGGGCTCGTTCATCAGCGTCGTCGGCAGGACGACCCCGAACTGGCTCTCCCGGATACGCTCCGACTGGGCGCCGAGGTCGAAGGCGACGGGCGGCAGCCCGAGGAAGAAGCTGCTCGAGAGGGAGTAGCAGTAGGTCTCGGGCCAGATCGAGGGGAAGAACCCGAAATGCGGGTTGATCATCTTGACCATCTCGAGACACTCCTTCTCGGAGCGATATTTCCCCGTCTCCATGACACCGAGGGCGGTCATGTCGCGCGTGATCGCCGAGTATCCGACGATGGAATAGGCGATCGGCAGGTCCCGCGCCTTGGCGTCCAGGGCCAGGCTGTAGATGAGGTCGCTGCCCTTGTGCGGGCCGATCGCCCCGATCGTCACGATCCGCAGGGGACCGTCCTTGGCGGGCGGGCCCTCGAACGGGGCGACCGCCGGGAAAACCTCCTCGTGCGGGCGCACCGCGACGGCGACGTTCGGGAAGAACCTGCGGAAGCGCGCCCGCGTGTCCTCGGAGGGGGCGAAGTTGGCGCGGGTGCGGGACAGGAAGTCCTCCCAGGCTCTCATCCGGATCTGGGGCGGCACCTGATCGGCCACGTCCCGGTCCGTCGCCACGCAGAGCGCGCAGGCTTCGAGATCGATGCCGTGGCGGCTGCGGCCTTCCCGCGTGACCATGTTGCTGCGGTGACAGACGGCGTTGAAGTCGTGCAGCGTCACGTAGAGCCTGTCGCCGAAGCGCGTGAGCAGGCGCATCAGGTTCTCCGTCGCCCGCCAGCTCGCATGCGTGAACGAGTGGACGTGGAGGATGGCGGGGTCCAGCCAGCGGAGGAACGTCTCCAGCAGGGCCGTCCCGGCCTCGATGCGCAGGCTCTCGATGGCGGGAACGTAGAGATCCTGGTCGGGATCGAAGACGTTCAGCGAAACCGCGTTGCCGTCCACGGTGACGATCAGGACGGAGGCGCCGGCCTCGCGCAGGCGGCCGGCCAGGTGATTCACGTGGGTGGCGATGCCGCCGCTGCCGCTGAAGGTGAACAGCACCGCCGCCCCGGGCCCCAGGCGCCGCGCCAGCCGGTAGAGGTCGAGCCGTGCCCGCCCCTCCCATCCGGGATCGGCGGCGATATAGGCCTGCACGCGGCGGGCGTAATCGGGGTGCTTGCCGATGAGCACCTCCTGGCCGGGGATGTACTCCGCCTCCCGGAACTCGGCGAACGAGACCTCGCCGCTGTGAAACACGAAGATGTCCTCGGCCAGGACGTTCCGGTATCCCGCCTTGATCGCCCGCAGGCAGAAGTCGTTCTCCTCGCCGTAGCCGCGGCCGAAGGCCGGATCGAGCGGACCGATCGCGTCGATGACGGAGCGGCGCATGTAGAAGCAGAACCCGACGCCGGTCGGCAGCTCGGTGCGGCGCAGGGGATTGCAGGCGGCGGCGTAGGCGTCGATCTGCGCCAGGGCGCATTCGAGCTTCAGGGCGTTCTTCTCGTTGGCGTTCGGATAGCTGCAGATCGAGGCGTTGTTCGAGTAGGGCGTGATCGTCGCGATGCGGAGATCGGCGGCGGCATGGGCCAGCATGCGGTCGATCCAGTCGCCGAAGACCAGGGTGTCGGCATTGAGGAGGATCACGTCCGCCTTCGGCACCATCGCGATGGCGCGGTTGACCGAGCCGACGAAGCCGAGATTCCGCTCGTTCTCGACATAGATGAAGAGCAGGTCGCGGGCGAGCGCGCGGAGCCGATCGGTCAGCTCCGGCTCGGGGCTGCAATCGTTGATGACGAGCAGGGAGAACTTCGCCCGCTGCCGGTGGGTGAGGACCGCGTGGATCGTCGCCAGGGTATCGTCGAGGCCGCGATAGACGGGCACGATCACGACCACGTCCGCATCCTCGCTGCGGGCCGGGATGGCGTCCCGCCAGGCTGCCGGCGCGGGCGCGACCGGGCGATCCCACGGCACGCTGCCGATCGGGTTCGGATGGTAGCCCAGGGCCTTGCCGACGGCGACGTAGTGGTGGAGCGGGTTGGTGCCGGCGGGCATCTCGTCGCCGTACCGGTCCAGGTAGTAGCGGGTGTTGAAGAAGGCCGAGGGATCCCGGCGCTCCTTCCAGCCGAAATCGTGGAAGTGGATCAGGGGGTCGGACTGGGCGTCCCTGACATCGGCGTATTTCCTCAGATAGAAATCCCGGTCGAAGGCCTCCGCGATCTGCCGCAGGATCTCCTCACGGCGCAGCGGCCTGTCCAAGCCGAGGCCGACACCGCCCGCCTTGACGTCGAGCGACTCGGGGCTCCGCCCCGTGGGCAGCCCCGAGGCGCGGGCCATCTGCGCGCCGAACGCGTCGAGAGTGCCCGCCGCGATCGCGTGGTAGAACGGGTTCGCCCCCGAGCGCTCCACATGCTCGTGGTGGGCGATGTAGGAGGCCGTGTCGAAATCCGGCCGCGGATTGAGCCGCTTCCGGCCGCCGACCGACAGGAAGTGGTCGAGGGCGTCCATCGACCCGATCATGTCGGCATAGCGCAGGCCGTAATAGACCGCGTCGAAATGCGGGGCGATCACCGCGCGCTGCAGGGCGAGCCAGGCGATCTCGTCGAGCGGCCGCGTGTCCAGGCCCGAATTCCGGCCGCCGAGCCGGCGATAATGCAGCAACGGGTTTTCCGTCAGGGCGCCGTCGGGCAGATGACGCCGGGCATAGTAGAGCGTGTTGAAGGAGGCGGACGGGTTGCGCCCCTCCTTCCAGCCGTAGCGATAGAAATGCTCGCGCGGCTGCCCGGACGAAGCGGCGACGTCCGGGTATTGCGAGACGTAGAAGCTCTCGTCGACCTCGTTATCGTCCAGGTCGATCGGACGCTGAAACCAGGTCCTCGGGCCGAACCTGAAGAAGTACTTTACCATCGGGAGGCCATCCCGCCGCGAAACGAAAGGTCGAAGGCCCGCACTTGATCCTGCCTCATGCCAACCCTCGCCAGCCGCAGAGGCACAAGATTGGTTCTCTTCGTCCGCAGGATCGCATCAAGCCTAGCCTCTAATCGCCCCCTACAGCATCGATACTTGGTGCATGTTTCGGCATTGTTTGTGCCTGCATTAAAACCATCGAAACATCTTCGAAAAATCGCCTCCAGGCCCGTCCATTGATGTCGTTCCGCATATGAGGCGAGAATTTCCAACCCTCAGTTGAGCAATGAAACCGATCCATTTCGCGAATTCAAGTGTAGCAAATCGACCAACTTTTCCATGCAAATAAAGAAGTAAATCTTAGAACCATTCCATGTTGCGA
This sequence comes from Methylobacterium organophilum, assembly GCF_022533465.1. Classification (NCBI taxonomy): domain Bacteria; kingdom Pseudomonadati; phylum Pseudomonadota; class Alphaproteobacteria; order Hyphomicrobiales; family Methylobacteriaceae; genus Methylobacterium; species Methylobacterium organophilum. Next base: position 130,435 of record NZ_CP092848.1, read on the forward strand.
GCGTCCGCGACCTGGAACACGTCCCTACACATAGATCAATTTTTGGATTTCTGCGCAAACTCTGGGGCGGTTTCGAGGGCGCGTCAAGGGACGAACCTGAACGCTTGGTTGCAGTCCCGGCCCGCCCCGTCCCCCACCGAGATGGTGGCGACGCTTCCGGAACGGAAGCGCATGTTTCTGGCAGCGCATGCCCGGGCCCCGCCGCTAGCGCGGCGATTCCCGAGTTCAAGAATGTTCGGAACGGCCCAGCTTGCTTATCCTTAACGCCATCGGATTCGGGCAGAGAGGTCGGCCATGAGACGGGCAGTCAGGCTCAGCAGGAGCGTCGCTGGGCAGCCGGGCCGCAGCGCCCCGCTGCCGGATCGGATCATGGGCTCCCGTCAGTCCGAGAGCCTCGATCTCACGGCGGCGCAGCCCCTGCCGGAGCGCGGGCTGTCGGCCCGGGAGCTGATCGAGATGGCGCGGGCCGCGCGGAGTCGTATGAAGCCGGAGGCGCCCTGATCCTGAGGGCCGGCCGGGGGCATCGCGGAGTCGGCGAAGGCATGGAACAGGGACACGGCCATCACGCGCAGGCGGGTCACGGCGGGCACGACCACCACGCGCATGACCATGGGCACGGACATGCTCATGGGCATGCGCACGGGCATTCCCACGCACCGGCGCGCTTCGGCCGGGCCTTCGCCCTCGGCATCGGGCTCAACACCGCCTTCGTGCTGATCGAGGCCGGCTACGGGGTCGCGGCCAATTCCATGGCCCTGCTGGCGGATGCGGGCCACAACCTGTCGGACGTGCTCGGCCTCGTCGTGGCCTGGGCCGCGACGGTGCTCGGCCGGCGACGGCCGAGCGACCGCTTCACCTACGGTCTGCGCGGCTCCTCGATCCTGGCCGCCCTGTTCAACGCGGTCTTCCTGCTGGTGGCCTGCGGCGCCATCGCCCTGGAGGCGGTGCAGCGCTTCCACGATCCCGCCCCCGTGGCGGAGGCGACCGTGATGGTGGTCGCCGCCATCGGCATCGCCATCAACGGCGCCACCGCCTGGCTGTTCGCCTCGGGCCGCAAGGGCGACATCAACATCCGCGGCGCCTATCTCCACATGGCGGCCGACGCGGCGGTCTCGGCGGGGGTGGTGGTGGCCGGCCTCGTCATCCTGCTGACCGGCTGGACCTGGCTCGACCCGGTGGTGAGCCTCGTCATCGTCGCGCTCATCGTCTGGGGCACCTGGGGCCTGCTGCGCGACAGCGTGGCGATGTCGCTGGCCGCCGTGCCCCCGGGCATCGATGCGCGCGCCGTGCGCCGCTTCCTCGCCGAGCGGCCCGGGGTGAGCGAGGTGCACGACCTGCATATCTGGCCGATGAGCACCACCGAGACGGCGCTGACCGCCCATCTCGTGATGGCGGGCGGGTTTCCCGGCAACGCCTTCCTGGCGGAGAGCGCGGCGCTGATCGAGCAGCGCTTCGGCATCGCCCACGCCACCCTTCAGATCGAGGAGGCCGGGGGCCCGGCCTGCGCGCTCGCCCCCGACCACGTGGTGTGATGGCGAAGGGGCCTCAGCCCTCCATCGCCTCCAGCTCGGCGATCATGCCCTCGATCATGCCCAAGCCGATCTGCCAGAAGGCCGGATCACTGGCATCGAGGCCGAAGGGCTTGAGCAGCTCGCCATACGGCTTCGACCCGCCCGCCGAGAGCAGGGCGAAGTAGCGCTCCACGAAGCCGCTCTCCGCCCGGGCATAGACCCCGTAGAGGGAGTTCACGAGGCAATCGCCGAAGGCATAGGCGTAGACGTAGAACGGCGAGTGGATGAAGTGCGGGATATAGGCCCAGAAGGGCTCGTAGCCCGAATCCAGCTGGATCGCCGGGCCGAGGCTCTCGGCCTGCACCGACATCCAGAGCGCGTTGATCTCGTCGGCGGTGAGCTCGCCCTTGGCGCGGGCGAGATGGACCTTTCGCTCGAAGCTGTAGAAGGCGATCTGGCGCACCACCGTGTTGATCATGTCCTCGACCTTCGCCGCGAGCATGGCCCGGCGCTGGACGGGGTCGGTGGTGCGGGCGAGCAGCTTGCGGAAGGTCAGCATCTCGCCGAACACGCTCGCGGTCTCGGCGAGGGTCAGCGGGGTCGGCGCCATCAGCGCCCCGTTGGGGGCGGCCAGCACCTGATGGACGCCGTGGCCGAGCTCGTGGGCGAGCGTCATCACGTCCCGCGGCTTGCCCTGGTAGTTCACGAGCACATAGGGGTGTGCCGAGGGGACCGTCGGATGCGCGAAGGCGCCGGGCGCCTTGCCGGGCCGCGTCGGAGCGTCGATCCAGCCGCCGTCGAAGAAGCGCTTGGCGATGCTGGCCATGTCCGGCGAGAAGGCGCCGTAGGCGTCAAGCACCGTATCCCGCGCCTCCGTCCACGGAATCGTGCGCTGCTCGACCTTCGGGAGCGGGGCGTTGCGGTCCCAGTAGGGCAGCGCCTCGGCGCCGAACCACTTGGCCTTCAGGCGGTAATAGCGGTGCGAGAGCCGCGGATAGGCCGCGCGCACGGCATCGACCAGGGCGGCGACCACCTCGGGCTCGACCCGGTTGGCGAGGTGGCGGGCATCCGCCACGTCCTTGAAGCCGCGCCAGCGGTCGGAGATCTCCTTGTCCTTGGCCAGCGTGTTGGTGATGAGCGTGAAGACGCGCAGATTCGCCCGCAGGGTCTCGCTGATCGCGAGCGCCGCCTCCTGGCGCAGAGCCGGGTCCGGATCCTGCAGCTTGTTGAGGGTCGGCTCCAGGGTCAGCTTCTCGCCCTGGACGGGGAAGCGGAGCGCCGCGATCGTCTCGTTGAACAGCCGGTCCCAGGCGGCGTTCGAGGTGACCGACTTCTCGAGGAAGAGCTTTTCCGTGCGGTCGTCGAGCTGGTGCGGCTTCTCCCGGCGCAGGTCCTCGATCCAGGGCCGGTAATGGGCGAGCGGCCCGCTCGCCGTGGCCCGGTCCATCGCCGCGTCCTCGACGCGGTTGAGCTCCAGGCCGAAGAACAGCAGGTCGGCGGAGGCCGCGGTCAGGCGCTCGCGGGTGTCGCCATAGAACTTGGCCCGCGTCTCGTCGGTGGTGTCGCCGGAATAGACGAGGCCGGCGAAGGACATCAGGCGGCCGAGCAGGTCCTCGATCGCCTCGTAGGCCCGCACCGCTTCGCCGAGCTTGTCCGAGGCGTCGGGGGCGGCCGCCATCTCGGCGATCCGGCCGGCATAGGCCTTGGCGAAGGCGCGGCACTCGGCCTCCGCCTTGGCGAGGTCGTCGCGGAAATCGGCCCCGTCGATCCCGGAATAGAGATCCTTCAGGTTCCATTCCGGGAGCACGCCGAGATCGACCGCCCTCGCGGCCTCGGCGCCGCTCACGGCTGCGAAGGGCACAACGGTCTCGCGGGCACGGATCGGCATTCTCTTCCTCGGCTTCTGCGCGGCGTCCGGGTGGCCCGCGTTCTCACCTGTCTCTCTGATATCGAGCGAGGACCGCCACGGTTCAACACGCATGGCACGCCGCTCGGCGCTTCCGTGCCGCCTGTGAGGAAACCGGGGGTGGCCGCGCGCAATCCTGCAACGTCGTTAAGCGGTGCTTTACGCTCTTGGGCGACCCTGCGCTTCGAAACGAAACAGCTTTGCCGAACGAACCGCCCGATCCCGCCCTCCTCCGGGCGGACCGGCGGCCGCCGGGAGCGGGAAGCCCGAGGATCCTTGATGACGACGACCGTCCTGATCGTGGATGACGATCCCGTGCAGCGCCGGCTCGCCGAGAGCATGGTGCGCCGCCTCGGCTTCGAGGCGCGGGTGGCGGAATCCGGGACGGACGGGCTCGCGATGCTGCGGGCCGGCGACGGCATCGACGTGGTGCTCCTCGACCTCGTCATGCCCGGCGGCATGGACGGGCTCGCCGTGATGGCGGAGATGCGCAAGAGCAGCATCGACACGCCGGTCATCGTGCAGACCTCGAACGGCTCGATCGACGCCGTCATCAACGCGATGCGCGCCGGCGCCGTCGATTTCGTGGTCAAGCCCGCGGGGGCCGAGCGGCTCCAGGTCTCGATCAAGAACGCCCTGCGGGTCGACCAGCTGGAAGAGGAGGTGCGCCGCATGCGCCGCCGCGCCTCCGGCTCCCTCGGCTTCAAGGACCTCGCCTCGAAGAGCCCGGACATGGACCGGGTGATCCGGCTCGCCGAGCGCGCCGCCAAGTCGAACATCCCCGTGCTGATCGAGGGGGAATCCGGCGTCGGCAAGGAGGTGCTGGCCCGGGCGATCCAGGGCTCCGGCGACCGCCGGGGCAAGCCCTTCGTCACCGTCAATTGCGGGGCGATCCCGGACAACCTCGTCGAATCGACCCTGTTCGGCCACGAGAAGGGCGCCTTCACCGGCGCCACCGAGCGCCATGTCGGCAAGTTCGTCGAGGCCTCGGGCGGCACGCTCTTCCTCGACGAGATCGGCGAACTGCCCCTCGAGGCCCAGGTCAAGCTCCTGCGCGCCCTCCAGGAAGGCGAGGTCGATCCGGTGGGCGGCAAGCGCAGCGTGCGCGTCGACATCCGCCTGATCTCCGCGACCAACCGCTCGCTCCTCGATCTCGTGAAGCAGGGCAAGTTCCGCGAGGATCTCTACTACCGCCTCAACGTCTTCCCGATGACGCTGCCGCCCCTGCGCGCCCGCAGCGAGGATATCCCGGATCTCGTGCGCTCCTTCTGCGCCCGCTTCGCGGCGGAGGAGGGCAAGCGCCTGCGCGGCATCGCCCCCGAGGCCATGGCCCTGCTGACCCGCTATCCCTGGCCCGGCAACGTGCGCCAGTTGGAGAACGCCCTGTTCCGCGCCGTGGTGCTCGCCGACGGCGACGAGCTGACCGTGTCGGAATTCCCGCAGATCGCGGCGCAGGTGCAGGGCTTCGACGTGCGCATCCCGCCGCTGCCGAGCCAGCCGCTGCTGCCAGGGGGCGGCCTGGAGCCGGTGCGGGAGATCGTCCGCGTCGAGGTGCGCGATCCCCATTCCATGTCCCTCGTGCTCGAGGAGACCGGGGAGATGAAGACCATGGAGGCGGTGGAGGCGGAGGTGATCCGCTACGCGCTGCAATTCTACCGGGGCCGGATGTCGGAAGTGTCGCGGCGCCTCGGGATCGGCCGCTCGACCCTCTACCGCAAGCTGAAGGATCTCGGCCTCGAAGGCGACGATAAGGGCGACGAGGCCGCCGCCTGACCGCTTTCCCGTCGCGAAACCGACGCGGTTGGCGGCGAGAAGGCCTTTCGCGCCGGGGCCGGGAGCAAGGCCGGTCTCGACGCGTGTGTCATTGCGTACGGTCGCGCTTGAGACGATAGTCATAGCAGGGCTTCGGTCCGCGCCGCCGAATCCCGGGGAGACAGTGTCATGCGCGCCCTCACGAGCGCCCGGTCCACCCTCGCCCTCGCCGCGATGCTCACCGCGTCCGTGGCCATGGCGCCCCTTGCCCGGGCCGAGACCGCCGCCCCGCCGGCCCCGGCGCCGGAGGTGATCCGCAAGGCCGCGGTCGAGCCGAACGCGCCCGCCGAGACGACGCCCGTCCAGGCCCGGTCTGGGGCGGAAACCGGCGCGCCGAAGCCGGCCGCACCCGCCGACGCCAAGCCGGCCGAGACGGGCTCCACGGCCCCGAAACCCGCCGGCGAGGATCCCGGCGCCGTGCCGACCACGGCCGGCCCGGCGCTCGATCCCTCCGCCACGGACGCGCCCAAGGAGGAGCCCGTCGTCGCGGAGCCGGCCGCGCCCCAGGCCCCCGCCGATCCGCAGGGCGCCGCCCTGTTCGCCCGGCTCTCCGACGCCGCGCCGCTGCTGGCGCGCCTGCCGGGCAAGGAGCGCGAGGCGCTCAAGACCTTCTACGCCCTGGTCGATTTCCGGCCGGTCTGGATCGAGAAGGGCGCCTGGAACGCCGCCGCCAAGTCGGTGATCGCCCGCCTGCAGGCCGCGGGCGAGGACGGCCTCGATCCCGCCGCCTATCCGGTCCCCGCCCTGAAGGACCTCGACAAGCCCGGCGCCGAGGCCGCTCTGGCGGAGGCGGAGCTGAAGCTCTCGGCCGCGGTGGCGCTCTACGCCCGGGACGCCCGCGGCGGCCGGGTCAACCTGAGCGCGATCTCGAAGCTGATCACCCCGCAGCTCGACCTGCCGGGCGCGGACCTGACGCTCGCCCGCGTCTCCATCTCCGGGGACAAGGCCGGCCAGATCCTGCAGGAATACAACCCGCAGACCGCCGGCTATCGCGCCCTGAAGAGCCGCCTCGCCGCCCTGCGCGGGCCGGCGCCGCAGACGGCTGCCTCCAAGAGCCTGCGCCTGCCCGCCGGCCCGGTGCTGAAACTCGGCATGAGCGACCGCCGGGTGCCCGCCCTGCGCGCGCATTTCGGCCTGGAGGAGCGCGCCGCCGGCACCCTCGATGCCGGCCCCGGCGAGCCCGAGACCTACGACAAGGCGGTGGCCGATGCGGTCGCCGACTTCCAGCGCAGCCGCGGCCTGCCGGCCAACGGCGTGCTGACGCGGGGCACCGTGGTCGCCCTCGCCCTGGGCGACGCGCCCGCCGCCTCCCGCGGCGGCAACGAAGCCGATCTCCTCGTCAATATGGAGCGCTGGCGCTGGCTGCCGGGCGAGCTCGGGCCGGATTACGTCTTCGTCAACGTGCCCGAGTTCCGCCTGCGCGTCTTCCGCGGCGGGATCGAGCGCGACGCCACGCGGGTCATCGTCGGCAAGCCGGAATCACCCACCCCGACCTTCTCCGGGCTGATGGAATACGCGGTGGTGAACCCGTCCTGGTTCGTGCCGCCCTCGATCCTGAAGAAGGAGTTCCTGCCCGGCCTCGCCCGCGACCCGAACTACGCTGCCCGGCGCGGCTACCAGGTCGTGCGCCGCGGCAACTCGATCTCGGTGCGCCAGCCGCCGGGGGAGCGCAATGCGCTCGGCTTCATCAAGTTCTTGTTCCCGAACCAGCACGCGGTCTACCTGCACGACACGCCGAACCGGTCGCTGTTCAGCGCCTCCTACCGGGCGATGAGCCATGGCTGCGTGCGCGTGGACGACCCCTTCCGCTTCGCCGATGCGGTGCTGCCCAACTGGTCAAACGCCCGCCTGAAGGCGCTGATCGGCAAGGGCGAGCGCACGATCCGCCTGCCGGAGAAGCTGCCGGTGCACCTCGCCTACTTCACGGCCTATGTCGACGATGACGGCGTCTACCGGACGCTGCCGGACCTCTACGGCTACGACGCGCCGATGCGCGCGGCCCTGGGGCTCGCCCCCGCGACGCCGGCCATGGCCAAGGCCAAGCCGCCCGCCGAGGCGAAGCGCAACGTCGCCGCCACCCCGACGGCGCCGCAGACATTGCGCACGATCCGCCGCGAGGCGACCGGGGCCGCCGCCCCGCGGGCGGCGCCCGCCCCCCGCGCGCCCCGCCGGGAAAGCGAGGTGTATGGCGAGCCCGGCCTGTGGACGCCGGAGCTCGCCCGGCCTGAGCCGCAGAGCTGGTGGTAATCGCGCAACACTCACGAAGTATTCCGCAGAAGATCTGCGGAAGCGGCACTTTTCCGCAAGAAATGGTCAGGTCACGTGCGAAAGGGCTCTTGTGAGGCCCTTTTTCGCCACGGTTGAGCCTTAGCCGCTTCCGCCAGAAGGACGGCGGCAGCACGGACCCGGGCCTGCATTTCACGGTCTCCGGCAACCTTGCATCCCCCATGACGTCCGCGACGTGGTGGCGACGAGCGAGGGTGAGACCCATGGCGGTTGCGAAGCGGCGAACTTCCCGGGCTGCCCGCGCGCAGCATCCCCGCGGCGCCCTGCGCGTCCTCTCGCTTCTGGGCGCGATCGGCCTCGCGGTGGTGGCCGGCACGGCCGAGACCGAGAACGCGGTCGCCAACGGCGATACCCGCACGCTCTCGCTGATCCACGAGCACACCCAGGAGAGCGCGACCATCACCTTCAAGCGCGATGGCCGCTACGACCGCGCCGCCCTCGACCAGCTCAACTGGCTCCTGCGCGACTGGCGCGAATCGGAAGCCACCAAGATGGATCCGCGCCTGTTCGACGTGGTCTGGGAGGCGCAGCGCTCCGTCGGCTCCTCGGCGCCGATCCGCGTGGTCTGCGGCTATCGCAGCCCCAAGACCAACGGCATGCTGCGCCGGCGCTCGGCGGGCGTCGCCGAGTTCAGCCAGCACATGCAGGGCAAGGCGATGGATTTCTTCCTCACCGATGCCTCGATCGACGACATCCGCGCCGCCGGCATGCGGCTCCAGCGGGGCGGCGTCGGCTGGTATCCGCGCTCGGGCTCGCCCTTCGTGCATCTCGATGTCGGCTCGGTCCGCTCCTGGCCGCGCATGACCCACGACCAGCTCGCCCGGCTCTTCCCCGACGGCAAGACCGTGCACCTGCCCGCCGACAACCGGCCGCTGGCCCGCTACGAGGAGGCCCGCGCCGAGATCCTGGCCCGCGGCGGCACCGTGCTCGGCCAGACCACGGTGGCGAGCGCCGAGGAGATGGATGACGGCCCGGGCCTGAAGGGCTTCTTCGCGAGCCTGTTCGGCGGAGGCGCCGCGCAGCCCGCCGCCCCGGCGGCACCCGCCCAGGCTCAGGCTCCCCGCAAGGGCAAGGCCACCCCGGTCGCCGTGGCGAGCGCCGATCCGGAAGACCCCGCCGGCGCCCGCGCCGCCCTGGCCTATGCCGCACCGAACACCTCCGGGGCCCTGCGCGACACCCTGCTGCGGCGCGACGGGCGCGAGGCGCCCAGCGCCCAGGCCCTGCTCACCGGCGCCATGGGCGGCGAGAACCAGCAGGCGGTGGTGGCGCCCCTGCCCCCGCGCCGGCCGGCCGAGCTCGCCGCATTGGCCGCGGCGATCGCCATGCCGATCCCGCCCCCGCGTCCGATCCAGGTGGCCGGCCTCGGCGATGCCGGCCTGTCCGGCATGGCCAAGCTCGCCGACGAGCCGGCGCCGCGGACCCATCTCGTGGCGCCGGATGCCGATACGCAGACGCAGCTGCGCGGCCTCTTCCTGGCCGTGTCGCAGGGCGCGTCCGAACCGGTCGGCTCCTCCGCGCCGGTAGAGGTCGCCGAGGCCCGCCCGCATAACGAGGCGGTGCCGGAGGGCGTGCTCGCCCAGGTCGCCGAGGCCGTGCTGAGCCGATTCTCCGCCCGCAGCCCGGGGGAGGAGCTCGCCGCCTCGCATTTCACCGGCTCGGCCACCGCCGGGATCCGCACGGGCCGCTGACGCGCCGCGACGCGAGGCCTCATCGGCCTTTGCCCGCCCGGGCCTGGGCAAGCTCGGGGGTGGCGCTTATCTCCGGTCCGCAGCCGACAGAACCTCAGACCGGATTTCATGGCCGAGACCGACCCGGAAGCGAACCGCTTCTCCGCCCGCGCCAGCCGCTACGCCCGCGTCGGCGCCAATGTCGGCGGGGTCGCGGCCCGCATGGCCGGCGCCAAGCTGTTCGGGGGCAAGGGCGGCGAGGCCCCGAGCAACGCGGCGGCCCTCGCCCAGGCGCTCGGCGGCCTGAAGGGGCCGATCATGAAGGTGGCGCAGCTCCTCGCCACCGTGCCGGACCTGCTGCCGCCGGAATACGCCGCCGAGCTGCAGAAGCTCCAGGCCGACGCCCCGCCCATGGGGGCGGCCTTCGTGAAGCGGCGGATGATGGCCGAGCTCGGCGCCGACTGGCAGAGCCGGTTCGGCAGCTTCGATCTCAAGCCCGCCGCCGCCGCCTCCCTCGGCCAGGTCCACCGGGCGACCTCCCGCGACGGGGCCTCCCTGGCCTGCAAACTGCAATACCCTGATATGCAATCAGCGGTTGAGGCGGACCTCAAGCAGCTCGAACTCGCCTTCGCCCTGCACCGGCGCATGAACGCCTGGCTCGACACCAGCGAGATCAAGAAGGAGATCGGCGCGCGGGTCCGCGAGGAGCTCGACTATACCCGCGAGGCCAAGCACGCCGCCCTCTACGGCGCCGTGCTGAAGGACATCGAGGCCGTGCGCGTGCCGGCGGTGCATGGCGACCTCTCCACGAAGCGGCTCCTCACCCTCGGCTGGCTCGAGGGCGCGCGCATCCTCGGCTTCGCGGAGGCGCCGATCGAGATCCGCAACCGGATCGCCCAGGCCATGTTCAAGGCGTGGTGGCATCCCTTCAGCCGCGCCGCGGTCATCCACGGCGATCCGCATCTCGGCAACTACACCGTCTTCTCGGAAGGCGGCGAGGCGCAGGGCATCAACCTGCTCGACTATGGCTGCGTGCGCATCTTCCACCCGCGCTTCGTGGGCGGCGTGGTCGATCTCTATCGCGGCCTGCTGGAGGACGACCGCGACCGGGTCGTTCACGCCTACGAGGTCTGGGGCTTCAAGAAGCTCACCAACGAGACGATCGACATCCTCAACATCTGGGCGCGCTTCATCTACGGGCCGCTCCTAGAGGATCGGGTGCGGACGGTCGCGGACGGGGTGAAGCCCGGCGAATACGGCCGCCGCCAAGCTTTCCAGGTGCATCAGGCGCTGAAGGAGCGGGGGCCGGTCACCGTTCCCCAGGAATTCGTGTTCATGGACCGCGCCGCGGTCGGCCTGGGCGCCGTGTTCCTGCATCTGCGCTCGGAGCTGAACTACCACAGGCTGTTCGAAGCGGAGATCGAACGCTTCTCTCTGGAAGCCCTTTCGGAGCGTCAAGGGGCCGCGCTCGATGCCGCGGGATTGCTGCGACCGGCCTGAGGAAAGTCGACAGCCGGCTATTTCGCTCATGGACAAGCTGATTGCGACTGTGAAACGCTTGCGCTAAATCCGCTGCGAACCAACAAAAGAGTCGCAGGGACAGAACGCACAATGGCCGAGACCAAGACCCTGTCGGGTGTGACGTACAGCCCGGCCATGGACGGCAACACCCACGAGCAGACCTATCGTGGTTTCGTCCGCTTCGTGGAAATCGGCACGGCGGTTGTTCTCTGCTGGGTTCTCGCCCTCGCGGTCGGCGGCATCCGCGAGGCTTGGCTCACCGCGATCGGCGGTGTGCTTCTCTCATGGGCGGCCGGCGCGGTCGGCGCCTTCGTCCCCGCCATCGGCTGGAAGGCGCCCGCGGTTGTGGTCGTCCTCCTCGCGGCGGCTTTGGCTTTCGCCTGATCCTGCTCTTGGCTCGCGGCGTTCGTGAACCCGTTTGAGGGTCCGCGACGCCGGCGCCGCGAGTCATCGCTACGAAAACGATTAGGCTCGGATACCGGCGCGTCCTGAACGGACGGCTGTAAGAACGGGAGCTCCTTAATGCGTATCGCCGTACTGGCGGAATCGGACGCGGCCGAACCGCGCGTGGCCGCTGTGCCCGAGACCGTCAAGAAATTCATTGCACTGGGCGGCGACGTGGTCGTTCAAGCCGGTGCCGGCAAGAAGGCCGGCGTGCCGGATGCCGAATATGAGGCCGCCGGCGCCAAGATCGCCGCGACCGCCGAGGAGGCCCTGAACGGCGCCGACCTCGTGCTCAAGGTCCGCCGCCCCGGCGCGGACGAGCTCCCCAAGATCCCGAAGGGCGCCGCGGTCATCGCGATCATGGATCCCTACGGCCGCGAGGCCGAGCTGAAGGCCATGGCCGATGCCGGGATCAGCACCTTCGCCATGGAGCTGATGCCCCGCATCACCCGCGCGCAGGTGATGGACGTGCTCTCCTCGCAGGCGAACCTCGCGGGCTACCGTGCGGTGATCGACGGGGCCGCCGAGTACGGCCGCTCCCTGCCGATGATGATGACCGCCGCCGGCACCGTCCCGGCCGCGCGCATCTTCATCATGGGCGTCGGCGTGGCCGGCCTCCAGGCCATCGCCACCGCCCGCCGCCTCGGTGCCGTGGTGACGGCGACCGACGTGCGCCCGGCCACCAAGGAGCAGGTCGAATCCCTCGGCGCCAAGTTCGTCGCCGTGGAGGACGAGGAGTTCAAGCAGGCCGAGACCTCCGGCGGCTACGCCAAGGAGATGTCGGCCGAGTACCAGAAGAAGCAGGCGGAACTGGTCAAGGGCCATATCGCCAAGCAGGACATCGTCATCACGACGGCGCTGATTCCGGGCCGCCCGGCCCCGAAGCTGGTGTCGGAGGAGATGATCGCCTCGATGAAGCCGGGCTCGGTTCTCGTCGACCTCGCGGTGGAGCGCGGCGGCAACGTCGCCGGCGCCAAGGCGGGCGAGATCGTGACCACCGGCAACGACGTGAAGATCGTCGGCCACATCAACGTGCCCGGCCGCCTCGCCGCGACCGCGTCCAGCCTCTACGCGCGCAACCTCTACGCCTTCGTCGAGACCCTCGTCGACAAGGAGAGCAAGGCGCTCGCGGTGAAGTGGGACGACGAGCTCGTGAAGGCCACGAACCTCACGCGCGACGGCGCGATCGTCCACGATTCCTTCAAGCCCGCAGCCTGACCCGCGCGGAGGATCTTCTCACATGGCAACCCTTCCTCCCCCTGATGCGGCGGCCGACCAGGCCCAGTCCGCAGCGGCCGCGGCGCGTGCCGCCGCCGAGATCGCCCGGCAGCACGCCGATTACGCCCAGTCCGTCGCCGATTCCCTCGGCCACGGCGTCGCCGCCGCCACCCACGGCGCCGTCGACCCGACCGTCTTCCGCCTGGCGATCTTCGTCCTGGCGATCTTCGTCGGCTACTACGTGGTCTGGTCGGTGACCCCGGCCCTGCACACGCCGCTGATGTCGGTCACCAACGCGATCTCCTCCGTCATCATCGTCGGCGCGCTGCTCGCCGTCGGTGTCCCCCTGGTCGAGAAGGGCACCGGTTTCGCCCGCTTCTTCGGCTTCATCGGTATCGTTCTCGCCAGCGTGAACATCTTCGGCGGGTTCCTCGTCACCCAGCGCATGCTCGGCATGTACAAGAAGAAGGCCTGAGGCGATGTCGGAAAACGTCTCTTCCCTTCTCTACATCGTCGCCGGCGTCCTGTTCATCATGGCGCTGCGGGGTCTCTCGCACCCCACGACCTCCCGCCAGGGCAACATGTACGGCATGGTGGGCATGGGGCTCGCCATCCTCACCACCCTCGTCGGCCATCCGCCGGCGGGTCTCGGCGCCTGGGTGCTGGTGCTGCTCGGCCTCGCCATCGGCGGCGGTGCCGGTGCGGTCATCGCCAAGCGCGTGCCGATGACGGCGATGCCGCAGCTCGTGGCCGCCTTCCACTCCCTCGTCGGCCTCGCGGCCGTCGCGGTGGCGGCGGGCGCGCTCTACGCCCCGCAGGCCTTCGGCATCATCGAGAACGGCCACTTCCACAAGCAGTCGCTGTTCGAGATGGGTCTCGGCGTGGCGATCGGCGCGATCACCTTCACCGGTTCGGTCATCGCCTTCGCCAAGCTCGACGGGCGCATGTCCGGCAAGCCGATCCTGCTGCCGGCCCGCCACGCCATCAACCTGGCCCTGGCCATCGGCCTCGTGCTGCTGATCGCCCTGTTCATCGGCACCGAGTCCAAGGCGCTGTTCTGGCTGATCGTGATCGTCTCCCTCGTGCTGGGCGGCCTGATCATCATCCCGATCGGCGGCGCGGACATGCCGGTGGTCGTGTCGATGCTCAACTCCTATTCGGGCTGGGCGGCGGCCGGCATCGGCTTCACCCTGGGCAACCTCGCGCTCATCATCACGGGCTCGCTGGTCGGCTCCTCGGGCGCGATCCTGTCCTACATCATGTGCCACGCGATGAACCGCTCGTTCATCTCGGTCATCCTCGGCGGCTTCGGCGGCGACACCGCCGTGGCCGGCACGGGCCAGGTCGAGACCCGGCCGGTGAAGCAGGGCTCGGCCGACGACGCGGCCTACATCATGAAGAACGCCGAGCGCGTCATCATCGTGCCGGGCTACGGCATGGCGGTGGCCCAGGCCCAGCACTCGCTGCGCGAGATGGCCGACATCCTCAAGAAGGAGGGCGTCGAGGTGAAGTACGCGATCCACCCGGTCGCGGGCCGCATGCCGGGCCACATGAACGTGCTCCTGGCGGAAGCCAACGTCCCCTACGACGAGGTGTTCGAGCTGGAGGACATCAACGGCGAGTTCCCGCAGGCCGATGTGGCCTTCGTGATCGGCGCCAACGACGTCACCAACCCGGCCGCCAAAACGGACAAGGCCTCGCCGATCTACGGCATGCCGATCCTCGACGTGGAGAAGGCCAAGACCGTCCTCTTCATCAAGCGCGGCATGGGCTCCGGCTATGCGGGCGTGGAGAACGAGGTGTTCTTCCGCGACAACACCATGATGCTGTTCGGCGACGCCAAGAAGGTGGTCGACTCGATCCTCAAGGCCTTCTGAGCCTTTCTCGGACGATCCTTCGCGGCGGGGCGGGCGAGCAATCGCCCGCCCCGCTGTCGTCTGAAGGCCGCAGCGGTTTCGCGACGGGGGCGCTATGATGCGCCCCGTGTCCGCCAGCCCCCTCCCCGCCCCCGACCGGCCCTTCCTCGACGTCGCCTGCTCCGTGCTCGGCCGGCCCTGGCGCGAGCGCTGCACCGATGCGGCCGCCCTCGCCGCCGCCGCGACCATGACCCAGGCCTACGGCCTGCCGGACGCCCTGGCCCGCCTGCTCGCCGCCCGCGGCGTGCGCCCGCAGGAGGCGGAGGCCTTCCTCAGCCCGCGCCTGCGCGACCTGATGCCGGATCCCGACGTGCTCCTCGACATGGAGGCCGCCGTCGACCGCCTCGCCCGCGCCGTCGCGGCCTCGGAATCGGTGGCGATCTTCGGCGATTACGACGTGGACGGCGCCGCCAGCGCCGCCCTGCTCGCCGATGCGCTCCGCGCCTTCGGCGTGCCGGTGCAGGTCCATATCCCCGACCGCATCACCGAGGGCTACGGCCCCAACATCGCCGCGGTGACGGCGCTGGCCGAGGCCGGCGCGCGGCTCCTGGTCTGCGTCGATTGCGGCACCGCCGCCTTCGAGCCCCTGGAGGCAGCCCGGGCGCTGGGCCTCGACGTGATCGTGCTCGACCATCACGGCGCAGCGGAGACCCTGCCCCCCGTCGCGGCCCTGGTGAACCCCAACCGCCAGGACGACGTGTCCGGCCTCGGCCATCTCTGCGCGGCCGGGGTGGTCTTCCTCACCCTGGTCGCCCTGGTCCGGCGCCTGCGCCGGGACGGCGCCTTCGCCGCGCGCCCCGAGCCGCGGCTCACCGACGCCCTCGACCTCGTCGCCCTCGCCACCGTGGCCGACGTGGTGCCCCTCACCGGCCTCAACCGCGCCTTCGTGGTGCAGGGGCTCACCGTGATGCGCGGCCGCGGCCGGCCCGGGCTCGCGGCCCTGCTCGATGCCGCCGGCCTCTCCGAGCCGCCGGAATCCTGGCATCTCGGCTTCCTGGTCGGCCCGCGCATCAATGCCGGCGGCCGCATCGGCGACGCGGCGCTCGGCGCCCGCCTGCTCTCCACCGCCGAGGCCGGCGAGGCCCAGCGCATCGCGGCCGAGCTCGACCGGCTCAACCGCGAGCGCCAGGCGATCGAGGCCCAGGCCGTCGCCGAGGCCCTGGCGGAGGCGGATTTCATCCTGGCGCAGGATCCCGAGCGCCCGGTCCTCGTGTGCGGCTCGGCGGAGTGGCACCAGGGCGTGGTCGGCCTCGTCGCCGCCCGGGTGAAGGAGCGCTACGGCCGCCCGGCCTTCGCCTTCGCCCTGCGCCCGGACGGCACGGCGGTCGGCTCCGGCCGCTCCGTGCCGGGGGTGGATCTCGGCCTCGCCGTGCGTCAGGCGGTGGAGCAGGGCGCGGCGGCCAAGGGCGGCGGCCACGCCATGGCCGCGGGCGCGACGCTCGCCACGACGGATCTCTCCGCCTTCCGCGCCCATCTCGACGCCGCCCTCGCCGCGGCGGTCCATCGGGCCCGCGCGGTCGATGCCCTGCTCATCGACGGCACCGTCGGGGCGGGCGGCGCCCATGCGGAGCTGTTCCGCACCCTGCAGCGCGCCGGCCCCTTCGGCCAGGGCGCGCCGGAGCCGGTGCTCGTCCTGCCGCGGCATCGGCTGCTGCATGCGGGCGTGGTCGGCAACGGCCATGTCCGCGCCCGCCTCGGCAGCGGGGACGGGCGCGCGGTCGACGCCATCGCCTTCCGCTCGGCCGAGACGCCCCTGGGCCGCGCCCTGCTGGGCGGCATCGGCACCAGCCTGCACGTCGCCGGCACCCTGTCCTGCCAGGTCTGGCGCGGCAGCGAGCGGGTCCAGATCCGCATCTGCGACCTCGCGCCCGCCGGCTGAGCCCGCGCCGGCCCGAAGTCGGGCACGACCGGCGAACGGATCCGTGCGAGAAGCGCTTCCAACGAAGACGAGTGGGAGGAGATCCGGCGTGGCGACATCGTCCGTGTTGCGGGCCTGCGCGCTTCTGGCGCCGCCCCTGGTCCTCGGCCTGCCCGCCGCGGCGCAGGATTGGCCGGCCTTCGGCGGGGGCGCCGACAACCGGCACGCCTCCCCCCTCGCCCAGATCGACCGGAGCAATGTCGGCCGGCTGCGGCCGGCCTGGCTCTTCCAGACCGGGGTGACCGGCTATTTCCAGGCCGAGCCGGTGATCGTCGACCGGGTGATGTACGTCTCCACCACCGCCAACCACGTGGCCGCGCTGGAGGCCGCCACCGGCAAGGTGCTGTGGACCTACACGCACAAGGCGCGCACGGAAAAGATCTTCGGGCCGCCCTCGAACCGCGGCGTCGCCGTCGCGGACGGCCTCGTCTACGAGGCGACCATGGACGGGCGGGTGATCGCCCTCGACGCCAAAACCGGCAAGCTGGTCTGGGACCACGAGGCGGTGCGGCCCGAGGAGGGCGAGACGGAGACCGCCTCCGGGCTGGCCGCCCGGCTCGGCGACAAGCCGGTCCAGGGCTCGAGCCGCCTCGGCTTCAAGATGCCGCCTCTGGTGGCGGAGGGGCTCGTCATCGTCGGCGTGACGGGGGCGGGCTACGGCCTGCACGTGGAGGACGACAAAGGCGGCCTCGATGGCGGCGCGGTGGTCGGCATCGAGGGCGGCTATGGCCGCCGCGGCTGGCTCGCCGCCTTCGACGCCAGGACCGGCGCCGAGCGCTGGCGCTGGTACGTCACCAAGGAGAAGGGCTGGGAGGGCGCCTACGTCGAGAAGACCGGGGACGGCCTGCCGCTCCACCGGGACATCGCCGCCGAGAAGGCGGCGGCCGCGAGATTTCCCGATGCCTGGAAGGTCGGCGGCGGCTCCCTCTGGATGACGCCCGCCTACGACCCGGCGCTCGGCCTGATCTATCTCGGCACCGGCAATCCGGCCCCGCAGAATTTCGGCCTCTCCCGGCCGGGCGACAACCTCTACACGATGAGCCTCGTCGCCCTCGACGTGAAGACGGGGCAGCTGCGCTGGCACGACCAGCAGGTGCCGCACGAGGAATGGGGCTACGACGTCGCCAGTCCGCCCTTCCTGCTCGATTATCCGACGCCGCAGGGGCCGGTGAAGGCGGTGGCCGAGGCCAGCAAGATCGGCTTCCTCTACGTGCATGACCGGGCCACGGGGGCGCTGATCGGGCGCTCGCCGGCCCTGATCGAGCACCGGAACCTGTTCGAGCCGCCGAGCGCCGCGGGCATCACCGTCAGCCCTGGGCCCCTCGGGGCGATCTCCTGGCATCCGGTCTCCTACGACGCGCAGACGGGCCTCGCCTTCGCCCAGGTGCGGCACGGCGCGGCGACCTACACGGTGAAGACCGTGCCCGCCGCGAACGGCCGGCCGGAGATCCGCTACACCGAGACGAGCGAGGCCAAGGGCGTGCCGACCTTCAGCACGCTCACCGCCCTCGACCTCAACAAGGGCGGCGCGGTCGCCTGGTCGGTGAAGGCGGGCAGCCGCCTGTCCGGGGGCACGCTCGCCACATCGGGCGGCCTCGTCTTCTCCGGGGAGGAGGACGGGCATCTCGACGCCCACGACGCGGAAAACGGCACGCTGCTCTGGCGCTTCCAATGCGGCGCCGGCATCGGCGGCCCGCCGGTGACCTACGCCATCGACGGCAAGCAATATGTCGCGGTCGCGGCCGGCGGCGCCTCCTTCACCAAGGCCAGCGGCTTCGGCACCGGCGACGCCCTCGTGGTCTTCGCCCTGCCGGAGTGAAGGGGCCAAGCAGTCGTCCTCCCCTGGGGAGGTGGCGGCGAAGCGGATGAGGGGGGCTGGCATGCCCGCTCCGCACAGCCCGCCTCCCTCCTCCGGAAGCGGAATCGAGCTGTGGCTCCTGAAAAATTACACAGGAATGTCGAGATTTCGACACAAAGCGTGCCGTAATTAATGCACTTTAGTGCCAGAACCTGGCTCCCCCAGCTACCTCGAATCGTGGCTGAGGATGGGTGATGTACTCCCCCCAAAACATCGATCGAAATGTCCGTCGACACGATGCGATCGCGATCGTCATCGCCGCGCTGCTGGCGACCGAGAGCGTCGTCCTGCTCTGGGTCGCCCTGAGGCTCTGAAGGCGGGAGCGGACACGAAAAAGGGCGGCCCCGCGGGACCGCCCTTTCGTTGGAAGACCGTCGAGGTCCGATCAGCGCTTCGAGAACTGGAAGCTGCGACGGGCCTTCTTGCGGCCGTACTTCTTGCGCTCGACCGTACGGGAATCGCGGGTCAGGAAGCCTTCGCGCTTCAGCGGGCCACGCAGCTCCGGCTCGTAGTAGGTCAGGGCCTTGGAGAGGCCGTGGCGCACGGCGCCGGCCTGGCCGGAGAGACCGCCGCCGGCAACCGTGACGGTGATGTCGTACTGGTCGACGCGACCGGCGATCTCCAGCGGCTGGCGCAGGATCATGCGCAGCACCGGACGGGCGAAGTAGGTCTCGATCGGACGGTTGTTGATGACCACCGTGCCGTTGCCCGGCTTGATCCAGACGCGGGCGACCGCGTCCTTGCGCTTGCCGGTGGCGTAGGCGCGGCCCTGGGCGTCCAGCTTCTGGACATGGACCGGGGCCTCGTTCTCCGAGGAGGTCTGGGTGTTCGCCCGATTGAGATCGGCGAGAGACTGAAGGGTCGCCATGATCAAGCGCTCACGTTCTTGCGGTTGAGGGCGCCGACGTCGAGCGTCTGCGGGGACTGCGCCTCATGCGGGTGCTCGGCGCCCTTATAGACGCGGAGGTTGCCGAGGATCTGGCGGAAGAGCGGACCGCGCGGGAGCATGCGCTCCACGGCCTTCTCGACCACACGCTCGGGGAACCGGCCCTCGAGGATGAACTTGGCCGAGCGCTCCTTGATGCCACCCGGATAGCCGGTGTGGTGGAAGTAGCTCTTCTGGTCGTACTTGCGGCCGGTGAACTTCACCTTCTCCGCGTTGATGACGATGACGTTGTCGCCGCAATCGACATGGGGGGTGTAGGCGGGCTTGTGCTTGCCGCGCAGGCGCATCGCCACGATCGAGGCGAGACGGCCCACCACGAGGCCCTCCGCGTCGATCACCACCCACTTCTTGTCGACATCGGCGGGCTTCAGCGAAGTGGTCTTCATGGCCGATTCCCGTGCCGGTGAGGTCGTGTGAGGTCGAAACAGGACGCCGCCGCATCCGGGGATGCAGCGGCGATGGCGGCCAGTTACGGGAGATTCGGGCGCCCGTCAATCCGAGCCGGCACATTTTCGCGAAAGTACAGCCGGATCAGCGACTTGGCGATAGTGGTATCAAGATACCGCATCCCGTCCCGGCGGGATCGCGTAGGTGCCGGTGACGTGGCAAACGACGTCCGCGCTCCCGAGAGCCGTGATGCTCACCTCGCCCACGGCCAGCCGGCGCCCGAGCTTGAGCAGCCGGCATTCCGCGGCGAGCGGCCCGGGCTCGGGCCGGCGCAGGAAGTTGAAGCCGAGATTGGTCGTCACCGCGAGGGCGACCGGGCCGATCTGGGCGAGCACCGCGGCGTAGAGCACGTAGTCGGCGAGCGCCATCATGGCCGGGCCGGAAACCGTACCGCCGGGGCGCAGGTGCTGCTCACCGGGATCGAGCCGCATCCGCGCCCGCATCGGGCCGACCGCCTCGAGATGGTAGCAGTGGCCCCCCGCCCGCATCTGCGGGAATTCCCGCTCGAGGAAGGCGGCGGTCTCCGCCAGGGTCATGAGAGGGCTGGGCGCGGCGGCGTCGGAGGGGGGCGCGGTCATGGTTCGCCTTGCAGCACGGCCGGCAATGGCCGACAAGCATCGGCGATGCTTGAGACGATGCCGCCGGCCGCTTGCCACGACCGCTATCCCGACGCGCGGATCCGCGCGATCCTGAAGGAGACGCGCACGATCGCCCTCGTCGGGGCCTCGGCCAACCCGGCCCGGCCGAGCTACATCGTGTTCAAGTATCTGTCGGAGCGCGGCTACGCGGTGACGCCGGTCAATCCGGGGCTCGCCGGGCAGACTCTGCTCGGCCGGCCGGTGGTGGCGCGCCTCGCCGACCTGCCGGGGCCAGTCGACATGGTCGAGATCTTCCGCAACGCGGCGGTGGCCGGCGGCCTCGTGGACGAGGCGCTGGCCCTGCCTGTCCTCCCGAAGGTGATCTGGATGCAGCTCGGCGTGCGCGACGACGCGGCCGCCGCGCGGGCGGAGGCGCGGGGCGTCGCCGTCGTGATGAACCGCTGCCCCAAGATCGAGTACGGGCGGCTCTCGGGGGAGATCGGCTGGACGGGGGTGAATTCCCGCATCATCAGCGCGAAGAAGCCCGTGCTCGCCCGCGGCGGCCTGCAGAAGCTCACCCTCGAGCGGCCGTGACGCCCTTCTCCACGTTTCCGGCCAGCGGCGGGGCGCCGCGGCCTCAATCTCGACACGCTGCCCTTCGAGACGGATAACATGCCGAAGCAGTCGAGGATCGTCGGTTGAGCCGGCAGCGGGTCAAGATCGGGCGCTCCGAGGCGCCTTCGGGCATGCGGGCCGGCGGCTTCGAAGCCAAGGGCGGCGAGCCGCCCCTTAACCTGTTGGGCCGCAACGCCAAGCAGGTGGATCGCCGCGACGTGAATCTCCGCTGGCTCACCGCCAGCATCCTCACCGGCCTGACCGGTGCCGGCCTGATCGGCGCGGCCATCCACGTCTCGCTGCAGAGCGAGGTCTCCTACGCCGCGATCCCCGAGCGTGCGAGCATCGCGCCCCGACCGCGCGCCTCGGACGGGGATGTCGCCCGCAAGGGCGACCGCCTCGTGCGCAACCTCATGATCGCCTCGGCCAAGCAGAGCTACCGCTCGCCCGTGACGGTGCGTCTCGCCGACCGCGAGATCATCAAGGTGCGTCCCTTCGTGCGGGTCTCCTCGACCCTGTCGATGACGACGGGGGTCTACGCCACCGACATCCCGCGCTTCGATCCGATGAAGATCGTCGCCGACGATTCGCCCGAACGCCTGGTCGATCCCGGCGCGCAGGCGGAAGCGCCGGGCGCCGAGGTGACGGTGATCAAGCGCGACCTCGCGGAGATCCCCGTCGAGGCCAGCGCCCCGGCGCTCTCCGACGACGATGTGATCGCCCTGGTCGCGGAGGAGCGGCGGCTCACGGCGGAGGCCGGGCGCCGCACGGCACTGCCGCTCGCCCCGCAGATCCTGCTTTCGCGCACCCTGCAACAGGGCCCCTCGCTCTCGGCCCTGAGCGGCGAGCGCCCGGCACCGGGCACCGGCCTGTTCAAATCGATCGACGTGCTCGTCGTGCCCGAGAACGTGACGAAGCTGTCCAAGGTGGAACTTCGGCCCGGCGAGCCGCCCCTGGTCGAGGAGAAGGACTTCGCGCTCAAGCGCGGGGAGAGTCTGGAGAGCGTGCTCACCGGGACGGGCTTCGCCAAGGAGGCAGCGATCCAGGGGATCGTCGCGGCGCTCGGCGGCAAGCCGAAGGTCTCCGGCCTCTCGGAAGGCCAGCAGTTCCGCGTCCAGATCGCGCCGAGCCCGAACGCTGCCGAGGGGCGGCAGGTGACCCGCGTCGTGCTCTATGGCGAGAGCGGGGTCCAGGCGATCGCGGCGATGAACGACCGTGGCAGCTTCGTCTCCGTGGCGCCGCCCGTGGACGAGACCAAGGCACCGACGGCGCAGGCCCAGACCGAGCCGGAGGACGGCGAGGAGTCCGAGGACGACACCGGCTCCGGCCCGCGCCTCTATCAGAGCCTCTACGAGACCGCCGCCCGCCACGACCTGCCCCGGGCCGCCGTGGACGAGATGGTCCGCGTCTTCAGCTACGACATCGACTTCCAGCGGCGGATCGCGTCCGGCGACGCCCTCGACGTGTTCTACACCTATGACGAGGATTCCGGATCCGGCGCGGCCGACCGGCCCGAACTGCTCTATGCCGCGCTCAATATCGGCGGCGAGTGGCGCAAGATCTACCGCTTCCAATCGCCCGACGACGGCTCCGTCGACTACTTCGACGAACAGGGCCGCTCGCTGAAGAAGTTCCTCATCCGCAAGCCCATCGCCGACGGCATCATGCGCTCGGGCTTCGGCTACCGCCGCCACCCGATCCTCGGCTACGCCAAGCTGCATACCGGCGTGGATTGGGCCAATCCCGTGGGCACGCCGATCGTCGCCGCGGGCAACGGCACGGTGATCAAGGCGGAATGGGATTCCGGCTACGGCCGCCGGGTCGAGATCCAGCACATCAACGGCTACGTCACCACCTACAACCACATGTCCCGGTTCGCCCGGGGCGTCACCGCCGGGGCCCGGGTGCGGCAGGGGCAGGTGATCGGCTATGTCGGCTCGACCGGCCTCTCCACCGGCGCCCACCTGCATTACGAGGTCATCATCAACGGGCATTTCGTCGACCCGATGAAAATCCGCGTGCCCCGCGGGCGCGAGCTCGACGGCCGCCTGCTCGCCGAGTTCAAGCGCCAGCGCGACCAGATCGAGCAGACCATGCAGAAATCGAAGAGCGCCACGGCCATGGCCCAGCGCGACGCGATGCGCTGATCGGGTTCTAGCCGAAGCCGAGGCTTCGCCGGATTTCCTCCGCACTCACGCCCCTCGCCCGCAGATCGGCGAGGGATTCCGAGCCCTTCGACTTGGCGAGCTTCTCGCCGTCGCCGGAGCGGATCAGGGCGTGATGGTGGTAGGCCGGGACAGGCAGCCCGAGCAGGTGCTGCAGCAGACGATGCAGGTCGGTCGCCGCCTCGAGATCCTGCCCGCGCACGACATGGGTGATGCCCTGCACGGCATCGTCCCAGACGACCGAGAGATGATAGCTCGTCGGCACGTCGCGCCGGGCGATGACCGCGTCGCCCCAGCGGGCCGGATCGGCCGGACGCGTCGCCTCCGTGCCATCGACGGCGCAGCAGCGGATCGTCAGGGGCTCGCCGAGCGCCCGAAGCGCGTTGCCCATGTCGAGCCGCCAGGTATGCGGCTCGCCCGCCGCGATGCGCGCCTGCACCGCGTCCTTCGGCAGCCCGCGGCAAGTGCCGGGATAGAGCGGTGTGCCGTCCGGGTCGCGGGCGGTGATCCGGCCCTGCCCCTCCAGAGCCGCGATGCGCGCGGCGATCTGCCCGCGGGAGCAGAAGCAGGGATAGGCGAAGCCTGAAGCCGCGAGCCGGTCGCGCGCGGCGGCATAGTCGGAAAAATGCTCGGACTGGCGGCGCAGCGGCCCCTGGAAGACGAGGCCGAGCCAGGCGAGATCCGTGTGGATGCCGGCGACGAAGTCGGGGCGTGAGCGGGCGCGATCGATGTCCTCGATCCGCAGCAGCAGGCCGCCGCCGAACACCTTTGCGAGCTGCGCGTTCAAGAGCGCCGAATAGGCATGGCCGCGATGCAGGCGGCCGTTCGGGCTGGGGGCGAAGCGGAGGAGCAGTCGGCTCACGGCTCTCCGGCGGCGCGCAGGCAGCGGGTCGCGGCGGGCGTGCAGGCGATGCCGGGCAGGGAGCAGGCCGGCCCTTCGGCGAGGCGCTGACAGACCACGCAGCCATTGCCCCATTCGGCGCAGGACGGGTCGTTTTCCGGGGCGAGCGCGGCCTGCTTCTGCGGGGCCGGTGCCAGGGCGCCGATCAGCACGGTGGCCGCGACCAGGGCCGCGATGGCCCAGGCGAGCCGCCGGTCCCGGGCGGCGGTGGCGGAGTCGTCGGGCGCGTCGAAAGCCATGCTGCGGTGTTCGCCGGAAGCGGGCGGCGCTGTCAACGCCGCCCGGCCCCATCAGGAAGCGGCGCCGGCCAGGGCCGCCGCAACGGCCCGGGCGAAAGCCGCCGGATCGCGCGGGGTGTCGCCGTCCTGCACGCGGGCGAGATCGAGGAGGGTGCCCGCAGCCTCGGTCAGATCCGCGCCGGTCTCGGCCTTGGCCTCCAGCGCCTTGATGAGAGCGTGGCGCGGGTTGATCTCCAGGATCGGCAGGCCACCGCCGAAGCCGCGGCCGGCCCGGCGCAGCAGGCGCTGCATCTGCAGGTCCGGCCCCGCACCGGAGGCGGCGAGCACCACGGCGCTGTCGACCAGGCGATCGGTGGTGCGCACCTCCGACACGTCCTTCTCGAGGGCGAGCTTCAGGGCCGCTACGAGCTTGTCGGCCGGAGGCGCCTCGGCCTCCTCGCCCTCGGGCTTGAACTTCGAGAGGTCGGCGCCGCCCTGGGTGACCGAGCGCAGGGGCTTGTCCTCGAACTTCCCGAGCTGTTCCGGCCAGAACGCGTCGACATGGTCGGAGAGCAGCAGCACCTCGATCCCGCGGGCGTTGAAGCCCTCGAGCTGGGGCGATTTCCGGCCGGTCTCGAGGTCGTCGGCGACGAGGAAATAGATCGCCTCCTGCTCCGGCTTCATCCGCGCCACGTAGTCGGGCAGCGAGGTCCAGCCCTCCTGCGTGGTGGAGCGGAAGCGCAGCAGCGGAGCGATCTCGGCCCGGCGCTCGAAATCCTCGTAGATGCCCTCCTTCAGCACCGGCCCGAAATTCTCGAAGAACTTGAGATAGTCCTCTGCCTTCTCGACGTTCTTCGAACGGCTCGTCAGCTCGCTGAGCACCCGGCCCGTCACGGCCCGGCGGATCTTCTGCAGGGCCGGAGTCGATTGCAGCATCTCGCGGGAGACGTTGAGGGGCAGGTCGTCGGTGTCGACCACGCCTTGCACGAAGCGCAGCCAGTTCGGCAGCAGCTCGGCCTCGTCGGTGATGAACATGCGGCGCACATGCAGCCGCACCTTGGACCGGCGGTCGTCCTCCATGGGCATGAAGGGCTTCATGCCCGGCACGAACAGCAGGCCGGTGAATTCGAGGGCGCCCTCGGCCCGCCAGTGGATCGTGGCCCAGGGCTCGTCGAAGTTGTGCCCGACCGTGCGGTAGAATTCCTTGTACTGCTCGTCCGTGATCTCGGATTTGGACTTGCGCCACAGGGCCGTGCCCTTGTTGGCCGCCTCCTCCTTGCCCTCCGCGTCCACGATGGCGATCGGCACGGCGATGTTGTCGGCCCATTTGCGCACGACGTGGTCGAGCCGGTAGCTCTCCAGATATTCCTCGGCATCGTCCTTGAGATGCAGGACGATATCGGTGCCGGCCTCCGCCCGCTCGGCCGGCGCCAGGGTGTAGCTGCCGCGGCCGTCCGACTCCCAGCGCCAGGCTTCGTCCGTACCGGCGCGCCGCGAAGTGACGGTGACCCGGTCGGCCACCATGAAGGCGGAGTAGAAGCCGACGCCGAACTGGCCGATCAGGCTCGGGCGCAGGTCCTGCCCGTCCTCTCCGGTCCTCACCTCGCCGAGCGACTGGGAGAAGGCGCGGGTGCCGGAGCGGGCGATGGTGCCGAGATTCTGCGCCAGGTCCTCCTTGGTCATGCCGACGCCGGCATCCGAGATGGTCAGCGTACGCGCCTCCTTGTCGGGCGCGACGCGCACCTTGGCGTCCGGCGGCAGGGCCAGGGCCTCGTTCGTCAGGGCCTCGAAGCGGCGCCGGTCGGTCGCATCGGCCGCGTTGGCGACGAGTTCGCGAAGGAAGATCTCGCGGTCGGAATAGAGGGCATGGACGACGAGATCGAGAAGGCGCCCGACCTCGGCCCCGAAATCGTGGCGCTCGACCTGCGCGTTGACCGTCTCGCTCAAAGGATCGCCTCCAGGGTTCCAGGAATTTTCCGGGGCGCGATATGGCGTGCGATTTGCCGCAGTTCAATCGCCCGGATGCACCGAATCCGCCGTCACAGCGGATAGGCGGCCTCAAGAATATAGGGGCCGCCGCCGCGCGAGGCGCGCGCCGAGAACAAAGCCACCCGGGTCGCCATGAACCGGAGCGGGGCGAAGATACCGGCCTCGCTCAGGTACTGCGCCACGGCCTCCGCGCTGGCCTCGCGGTTCAAGCGAGCGAGGGTGACGTGGGGCGTGAACTTGCGCGGCTCCGGCTCGGCCCCGGCCCGGCGGGCCAGACGCTCGTGCTCGGCCTGCAGATCGTCGAGCGCTTCGCTGGCGGCGACGGCGGCATGGACGGAGCGCGGCCGGCTGCCGCCGAAGGCGGCGAGGCTCTCCAGGGTCAGCGGGATCGGCTCCCGCGGACGCGCCTCGACCAGGCCGGCATGCAGGGCCTCGGCAAGCTCGTCGTCGACGTCGCCGAGGAAGCGCAGGGTGATGTGATAGTCGGACGGCTCGACCCAGCGCGCGCCCGGCAGCCGGCCGCGGAACAGGGCGAGCGCCGCCCCGACCTCGGGCGGGATCTCCAGGCCGGTGAAGAGGCGGGGCATGTCCGATCAGCCCTTCGCGGCGAGCGTGCCGAGGAAACGCTCGACCGAGGGCAGGATGCCGTCGACGATCCGCGCGACGCCTTTCGGGTTCGGGTGGAGATTGTCGTCGAGGTGGAGAGCCGGGTCGCCGGTGATGCCGTCGAGGAAGAAGGGATAGAGCACCAGCCCGTATTCCCGGGCGAGGTCGGGGTAGATCGCGTCAAACCTCGCGACGTAGTCCGGCCCGAGATTGCGCGAGGCCTTCATGCCGGCGAGCAGCACGGGGATGTTCCGCTCCTTCAGCCGGGCGAGGATCGCGCCGAGGGCTTTGCGCGGCACGGCCGGGTCGGTGCCCCGCAGCATGTCGTTGGCGCCGAGCTCCAGGATGACGCCGTCGGTCCCGTCCGGCACCGACCAGTCGAGCCGGTCGAGGCCGCCGGTGGTGGTATCGCCGGAGACGCCGGCATTGGCGATCTCGACGGAAAAGCCCTTCGCCTTGAGGGCGCGCTCCAGCACGGCCGGGAAGGCCTGGTCCGCCGGCAGCCGATAGCCGGCCGTGAGGCTGTCGCCCAGAGCCACGAGCTTGAGGGTGCGGCCGGTCTCCGCCGAGGCGCCGGAGCCGAGGGCTGCGGCAACGAGCATCATCAGCGCACCCATGCAGGCCACGAGCGTCGCCCCCACATGCGGGCGCAAGCGTGGGCGTTCGCCCTCGCGAAACCGGACGATGCGTGACACAACGCGCTTCTCCTCCGCCATCGAGGCCGCCTCTCCTGCCGATGCCTCCGACCCGCCCGCACAGATCGGACGTTTGCCGATGATGGACAACCCCGCCCCCGCCATCGCCCTCTCCGGCATCGACCTCAGCCTGGGACGCGGGGCCGCCAAGGTGCACGTGCTGCGCGGCATCTCCCTCGACGTCGCCCGCGGCGAGGCGGTCGGCCTCGTGGGGCCCTCGGGCTCGGGCAAATCGACCCTGCTCATGGTGATGGCGGGGCTGGAGCGGCCGGATGCGGGCCGCATCGCCGTCGATGGCACCGATCTCTCCGGCCTGGACGAAGATGCCCTCGCCCGCTTCCGGGGGCGGCGGATCGGCATCGTGTTCCAGGCCTTCCATCTGGTGCCGACCATGACGGCCCTGGAGAACGTGGCCCTGCCCCTCGAACTCGCCGATGCCCCCGACGCCCATGCGCGGGCGGAGGCGGAGTTGAAGGCGGTCGGCCTCGGTCACCGGCTTCACCATTACCCGGCCCAGCTCTCCGGCGGCGAGCAGCAGCGCGTCGCCATCGCCCGCGCGGTGGCGCCGAACCCGGCGATCCTGGTGGCGGACGAGCCCACCGGCAATCTCGACGAGGCGACCGGCCAGCAGATCGTGGAGCTGCTCTTCGCGCTCAAGCGGGACCGGGGATCGACCCTCGTCCTCGTCACCCACGACCCGGGACTCGCCCGGCTCTGCGACCGCACGATCCGCCTGCGCTCGGGGCTGATCGAGGCGGCGGCGGAGGCCGTGGCCTGATGCACGGCACTCTGCCCCGCCCGGCGCCCGAGCGCCGAAGCCGGTTTCCGCTTACCCTGCGTCTCGCACTCCGCGAGCTGCGCGGCGGGCTGTCGGGCTTCATGGTCTTCATCGCCTGCATCGCGCTCGGCGTCGCCGCCATCGCCGGTGTTGCCTCGATCGCCCGTTCCCTGGAGGACGGGCTCGGCCGCGAGGGGCGGCGCATCCTCGGCGGCGACCTCGCCTACAACCTGATCAACCGCGAGGCGACGCCGGCCGAGATCGCGGCGCTCGAAGCCCAAGGCCGGCTCGCCACCGTGGCGACCCTGCGCGCCATGGCATTGGCCGGCGAGGGCGCGGCCCTGGTCGAGCTGAAGGCGGTGGACGCGGCCTACCCGACCGCCGGCGAGCTCGTCACCGAACCGAAGGCGCCGCTGGCCGACCTGCTCGTCGAACGCGACGGGGCCTATGGCGCCGTGGCCGATCCGGCCCTGCTCACCCGGCTCGACCTGAAGCCCGGAGACCGCATCACCATCGCCGGCACACCCGTCGCGATCCGGGCGAGCCTCGTCTCGGAGCCCGACCGGATCGGCACCGGCCTCGGCTTCGGTCCGCGCCTCCTCGTCTCCATGGCGGCCCTGCGGGCGACCGGCTTGATCCAGCCCGGGAGCCTCAACCGCTGGAGCTACCGGCTCCAGCTTCCGGACACGAGCGACACCGCGCTGGAAGCGGCCACCAAGGCGATCGCCAAGACCCAACCGGAGGCGGGCTGGGAGGTGCGCTCGCGGAGCAACGCCGACCCGCGCTTCGCCACCAGCATCGAGCGCTTCACCCAGTTCCTCACCCTGGTCGGGCTCACCGCCCTCATCGTCGGCGGGGTCGGCGTGGCCAATGCCGTGCGCGCCTTCGTGGACCGCAAGCGCGGCGCCATCGCTACCTACAAGAGCGTCGGCGCGCCGGGGGGACAGGTCGTCGCCCTGTACCTGACGCAGGTGATGCTGATCGCCCTGCTCAGCACCGGGCTCGGCCTCGCCGTCGGCGCCGCCCTGCCCTTCCTGATCGATGCGGTCTTCCGCGATTCCCTGCCCCTGCCGCTGGAGCCGGCCCTCGACCCCGGCGAGCTGGCCCTCGCCGCCGCCTATGGCCTGCTCACGGCCCTGGCCTTCGCGATTACGCCGCTGGGGCGGGCGCACGACATCCCGGTCTCCGGGCTGTTTCGCGACACCGTCGATCCCTCCGCGCGCCGCCCGCGCCTGCGTTACCGGCTGGTGCTCGCAGCGGCCCTCGCCGCCCTGGTCGGGCTGGCGCTGGCCACGGCCTTCGACCGCAAGGTGGCGCTGATCTTCATGGCCGCGGCCGCCATCGCCTTCGCCCTGCTGCGCCTCGTCGCCTACGGGCTGATGAAGGGGGCCGCGCGTCTGCCTCGCCCGCGCCAGGCCGCGCCGCGGATGGCGCTCGCCAACCTGCACCGCCCCGGCGCCCTGACGCCGGCCATCGTGCTCTCCCTCGGCCTCGGCACCACTCTCCTCGTGGCGCTGAGCCTGATCGACGCCAATATCACCCGCACGCTGACCCGCTCCCTGCCACAGAAGGCCCCGAGCCTGTTCTTCCTCGACATCCCCTCGCGGGACGCGGATGCCTTCAACGCCTTCCTCGGCAAGGCGGCGCCGGAGGGGAAGATCGAGCGCGTGCCGATGATGCGCGGGCGCATCGTGGCGCTGGACGGTACGCCGGCCGAGAAGATCCGGCCGCCGGACGACGCGGCCTGGGTGCTGGAGGGCGACCGCGGCATCACCTACGCCGCGGATCTGCCCGAGGGCTCGACCCTGGTCGCCGGCTCCTGGTGGAACGCCGAGGACGCGAAGGAGCCCCTCGTCTCCTTCGATGCGGAGCTCGGCAAGGCCCTCGGGCTGAAGCTCGGCAGCACGGTCACGGTGAACGTCCTCGGCCGCAACCTGACGGCGACGATCGTGAACCTGCGCAAGGTCGAGTGGCGCAACCTCGGCATCAACTTCGTGATGGTGTTCTCGCCCGGCACCTTCCGGGGCGCGCCGCATTCGGACCTCGCCACCCTCACCCTGCCGAACGGGCCCGATCCGGCACTGGAGGCGCGGGTGCTGCGCGATGCGGCGCGGCAATTCCCCTCCGTCACCAGCGTGCGGGTGAAGGACGCCCTCGAAGCGGTCAACGACGTGGTCGGCAAGCTGGTGCTCGGCATCCGCGCGGCGAGCGCGGTGGCGATCCTGGCGAGCCTGTTCGTCCTGGCCGGTGCGCTCGCCGCCGGGCACCAGGCCCGGCTCTACGACGCGGTGGTGCTGAAGGTCCTCGGCGCGGCCCGCGGCCGGCTGCTCTCGGCCTATACCCTCGAATATGGCTCCCTCGGGCTCGCGACCGCCCTATTCGGGCTCGGCGCCGGTACCCTCGCCGCCTGGGTGGTGGTGGCAAAAGTAATGCGGCTCGATTTCGTGCCGGATTGGGGGGGCGCCCTGCTCGCGGCCGGCCTCGCCGTGGCCTTCGCGGTCCTGGTCGGACTCGCCGGCACCTGGCGCATCCTCGGCCAGAAACCGGCGCCCTATCTGCGGACGCTGTGACGGCTTGCGGGAGAACGGTGCTCAGAGCGCCGTTTTCGGCATCAGCATGTGCACGCCCTTGTTGCCGTCCACCGTCTGCGTGATGCGCAGGTTTCCCGCGAGCGAGGCGAGCATGTAGGCTTGGTTGCGGGTGAGGCCGGTGCGGGCGCAGACGTGCCGGACCATCTCGCGCACGGCCTGCCGCATCGCCTCGTCGAGACTCTCGTGCAGGCCGATGGTCATGAGGTCCGTCGGCGTCTCGGCGAAGGGCCACGCATAGCCGAGGTCCTTGCGCACGGTGAGCCGGAAGGTGCCCGTCAGCGCGGTTTCGAGGGCGGTGATGCAGACCTCGCCGTCGCCCTGGAGAGCATGGCCGTCGCCGGCATAGAAGCCTGCGCCCGGCTCGAAGACCGGCAGGTAGAGCGTCGCGCCGGCCCGCAGCTCCTTGTTGTCCATGTTGCCACCGAAAGCGCGGGGCACGGGCGTCGTCACCGGCCCCCAGATGCGGGGCGGCTGCGTCGCCAGGATCCCGAAGAAGGGCGCGAGCGGCAGCGCCCGGCCCCAGGGCAGGACGGCGACGCCGCGGGCGGCATCGATCTCGGCATGGACCGTCTCGTACGCGGTGAACTCGTCGGGCAGCGTCCCGAGCAGCGGCAGGATGGAGACGGAGCCCCAATCCAGCCGGCATCGAACGTCGAGGATGTCGATCTGCAGCACGTCGCCGGGTTCGGCCCCGCGCACATGGATCGGGCCGGTGACGAAATGCGGGCCGGGCGCGGCGTCATGGGCGTCGAGGGCGGCACGCAGCTCGGCGGGGACGCGGGCCGGATCCGGGTGCAGGCAGCTCCGGCCTCCGGCGGGCAGCGAATGCAGCGTCACCTCGTCGCCGGAGGCGATCTCCAAGACCGGGGCACGGCCGGGCTCGAACACACCGAAGACCAGGACGTCGGGGGTCGCGGGGATGTCGTGGTGCGCGGGCATCGAGGATAGCCTTCACGGGTTGCCGAGGTCGCGGATGCGCCGCCCCCGACGCGACCGCGCGATCCCGCATGCAACCTTCGTGAAAGGCTCCGACCGGTCGTCAGGCCAGCATGTAGGCGAGCAGCGAGCGCAGCTGCGCCGGCTTGATCGGCTTGTGCACGAGCTCGGCACCGATCTCGATCACCCGAGCCTGGATCTCGGGCGCGTAATCGGCGGTGGTGACGATCACCGGCGTGGCCCAGTTCTGGGTTTGGCGGAGGTGGGTGACGACGTCGAGGCCGCAGGCTCCGTGGTCGAGATGATAATCGATCAACATCACGTCGGGACGCATCATCCCGGCTTCGAGGCCGGCGACGACGGCTTCGAGGTCGCGGAAGGTCTGCACCTTGGCGTCCCAGCCCCGCAGCAGGCGCTGAAGGGCGTCGGCGGCGGTGGCGTCGTTCTCCACGATCAGGACGCGGGCGCCGGTCAGCGTGGTGGCGACGGGGGCGATGCGGACCTGCGCGTCCGGCCGGGTCGTGGCGATGGGCAGCTCCAGCGTCATGCGCGTGCCGTGCCCGACGCGGGAGGCGAGCGTGATCGGGTGCCCCAGGGTCGAGGCCATGCGCTGCACGATCGAGAGGCCGAGCCCGAGGCCGACCTCGCCGTCGTCGGTGTCCTTGGCGCCCCGGTAGAATTCCTCGAAGACGAGGCTGCGCTCGGTCTCCGCGATGCCGCGCCCGGTATCGATCACGTCGACGCGGCAGGTCTTGCCGCGCAACCGGCCGCAGAGCAGCACGCCGCCGCTCTCCGTGTAGCGGATCGCGTTGGAGACGAGGTTCTGCAGGATGCGCTGGAGCAGGACCACGTCGGTCTGCACGACGAGGTCCGGGCAGCGGCTGACGAGGCGCAGCTCCTTACGCTCGGCGAAGGGCCGGAAGCTCGCGTCGATAGTCGCGAACATGTCGGCGAGCCGCACCGCCTTGATCATCGGGCGCACGATGCCGGCATCGAGCTTCGAGATGTCGATCAGGGTCTTGATCAGGTCCTCGATCGTCTGCAGCCCGCGCTCGACCTGGCCGGCGATGGTCTGGGCGTCGGGGGCCGTGGCGAGGTCGGTGAGGGCCGAGAGGGAGAGCCGGGCAGCGTTCAGGGGCTGCAGCAGGTCGTGGCTCGCCGCGGCGAGGAAGCGGGTCTTGGAGCGGTTGGCGGTCTCCGCCTCCTCCTTGGCCGCCACCAGCGCCTCGTTGGAGCGCTCCAGGCGGTGCATCAGGGTGGTCAGTTCCTCGGTCCGCGTCCGCACGCGGCCCTCCAGCATGATCGCCGTCTGGAACAGGGAATAGGCGCCCCCCTGCTGGTCCATGGTGCGCTCGACATGGGCCATGAGCGCGGCGTTGATGCGCTCCAGCTTGGCCACCCGGCGCGTCAGGCCCTCGACGGTGTCCGGCGTCTCGGCGTCCATCGCGGCTCCCCACAGGGTCGGCCGGTTCATGGCCCCTCGGCCCGGCCGATGGCGATGCCCGTGAATGTCTGGTTCAGGTGCATCGAGCGGTACTGCTCGCCATAGGTCTCGAATCCCACCACGCCGTAGCGGCGGTAGAGGTCGGCGATGCGGTGGCGGACCTGCCGGCTCTCGGCGTCGAGCCGGCGCAACACGCAATCGAAGCCGATCACGAGGTCGAGGCCGCCGAGCGCCTGGTCCAGGGCGGCGAGCTCCGCCCGGGTCGCCTCCACGATGTCGCGCGGCTGGGCCAGGGTCAGCACCACGCCTTCGCCGATGGCGCAGAAGAAGGTGAGCGACCCATCCGGCTCGCAGCGGCTGATCGAACGGCAGAAATACTCGCCGCCGATCTTCACCGCGAGGGGATAGGCGGCGAAGCTCAACGGCGTCAGGTGCTCGGGATCGAGGCCGACCGCCATGGCGTATTCCCGGGCCGCGGGCTCCGCGTTGAGCTCCTGGACCCGGCGCTGGTCCTCGCAGGCGGCGGTGACGACGAACTTCTTGTCCGTCGGCTCGAAATTGTCGCTCTTGAAGATGCGGACCGGGAAATCGGTCTCGACCAGCACGATGATCGCCGCGTTCCGGTGGATCACGCCGTCATGGAGCAGCGCCGTCCCGCAGAAGGCGAGATCGTCCCCTGCCGAGCCGCCGACCAGGGGGATCCCGTCGAGGGCCCAGGCCACGGCGGAGACCACGGTCTCCTCGGCATTGGCCAGGGCGTCGATGAGGGAGATCGCGAAGCGGCCGGTCTGGGCCGCGTCGGCGCGGCCCTGGTCGAGGGTGCGGCGCAGGGCGCGGACGGAGGAGGCGGTGCGCTCCACGTCCAGATGGTCGATCGCCGGCAGGATCGCGGAGACGATGCGGAAGCCCTTGCGCGGGAAGGCGATCAGGACGAGCCCGCGATCGATGGCACCCGCCGGGCTGATGCCCCCGGAGGTGCTGCAACCGGAGACGCCGACGCCCGGGAAGTGCCGCGCCAGCGCCGCGGCCACCTCCTCGGCGGAATAGACCGGCGAGAAGAACACCAGCAGATGGCCCACCACGGCCGGATCGATCTCGGCCGCGATCGACGCGACGGCAGGCTCGGCCTCGCCCGCATCGGACCAGGCCGTCTGTATGCCGCACAGATGCCGACGCATCTGGGTGCCGTGCACCACCGTCTTCCTCCCATGGCGCGGGGTGTTCCGGCAAAGCGGCCCCCGATCTTTGACCGGAAGTTATGTCCCGTGGGCAGACGCGGTGCAATGCCCGGGAAGGACTGCGACCGCAGCGTGTGAAGTGTGATTTCAACAATCCACAGATCGGGATTCTTAAACCGCTCGTTAATCGACCGCTGGCCAAGTGGCGCACCGGTCGGAGGACAGGATGGATCCGCGGCGCAGGATCGGCTGGGGCCAGAGCGAGTTCTACGAGGCGCTCTGCCTGATGATGATGGGCGTGTGCTGCTGGGTCGTCGGCATCCAGCTGGAGGCGTTCCGCGCCCTCGACCGCCTCGTCGTGACCTACGGCCTGTCGGATCTTCTGATGCTCGGCTTCCTCCTCGGGCTCGGCGGCTTCGCCGCGAGCCTGCGCAAGTCGCTCCAGCTGCGCCGGACCATGCGCGAGCGGGATGCGGCGGAGGGCGAGGCGACGGCCGCCGCCCGCCACGATCCGCTCACCGGCCTCGCCAACCGGCGCCATTTCGTGGAGGCGGTCGAGGCCTGCCGGAGCCGGGCGGAGGCGGCGGATGCCGCCGTGCTGCTGATCGATCTGGACCGCTTCAAGCCGATCAACGACCTCCATGGCCACACCGCCGGCGATGCCGTTCTCTGCGCCGTGGCGGACCGGCTGTCCCGGCTTCTGCCGCCGGGCGGCATGGCCTCCCGTCTCGGCGGGGACGAGTTCGCCCTGCTCGTGGAGGAGGACGGGGGGCGGGAGAGCTTCGCCCGGCTGGCCCAGAGCCTCGTCGCCGCGATCTCCGAGCCCATCCTCTGGGAGGGGCAGGCGCTGTCCGTCGGCGCCACGGTCGGGATCGCCCTCGCCAGCGGGGAGCGGGGCGCCGAGGCGGTGATGCACGCTGCGGACCTGGCCATGATCCAGGCGAAGCGGGAGGGCCTCCCCTACCGGGTCTTCGAGGACGCCATGGATGCGGCGCTGAAGGCCCGGGCCAAGCTGGAATGCGACCTGCGCCGGGCCCTCGAACGCAGCGAGATCGAGCCCTTCTACCAGCCCGTGGTGGCGCTGCCCGGCCAGGGGCTGATCGGGTTCGAGGTCCTGGCCCGGTGGCGCCATCCCGAGCGGGGCCTGATGCAGCCCGCCGCCTTCATCCCGGTCGCCGAGGAGACCGGCCTCATCGCCGAGATGAGCTACCAGCTCCTGCGCAAGGCCTGCCGCGACGCGGCCCATTGGCCGTCCCATCTCCAGCTCGCGGTCAACATCTCGCCGGTGCAGTTCCAGGATCCCCTGCTCGCCCGGAAGATCCTCGCGATCCTGACGGAATCCGGCTTTCCCGCCGAGCGCCTGGAGATCGAGATCACCGAAACGGTGCTGATGAACGATCTCGACGCCACGCGGGCGACCCTGGCCTCGCTCCAGGCGCTGGGCGTGCGCATCGCCCTCGACGATTTCGGCACCGGCTATTCGAGCCTCTACCACCTGCGCGAGCTGAAGTTCGACAAGCTGAAGATCGACCGTTCCTACGTGAGCTCCATCGACATGGGCGACGAGCGGGCGAAGCTCGTGGACGCGATCATCAAGCTCGGCAACAGCCTGGGGCTCGCCACCACCGCGGAGGGCATCGAGAACGACACCAGCGTGGCCTGGCTGTCGAACCAGGGCTGCGACTTCGGCCAGGGCTACCTCTTCGGCAGGCCGATGTCGAAGCCGGACACCGACCGCTACGTCGCCGCCGAGGGGATACCGGCCCTGCCCGGGGGCGGCACGGAGCCGCCCCTCGCCCTGCTGCCGCCGCCGGGACCGCGGAAGCCCGACCCGGCGCTCGTCGCGCGGATCAACGCTCAGACCTTGGCGGTGAAGCGGGCGGTGCAGGCGGCATAGCGCGCCACCAGCGCCGCGCCGCGTTCCGGCCCGAGCACGAAGGCGGCCGTCGACAGCCCGTCCGCGAGGAGCCCGCTCGGCGCCGTCACCGTGACCGCGGACAGGGCGGTCGGCGAGAAGCCGGTCCGCGGATCGAAGATGTGATGGTCCTTGTGGTCCGCCGAAAAGGTCGTGGACTCGTCCCCCGAGGTCGAGGCGAAGCCCGAGAACGGATCGATCACCGCCGCGATCTCCCCCGGCGCCCGCACCCGGGCGAGCCCGAGGCGCCAGGGCGTGCCGTCGGCGTGGCGGCCGGTGGCGCCGAACTCCCCGGTATCGACGAAGGCGTCCCGGATCCCGGCCGCCTCCAGGGCCGCCATCACCCGGTCGGCGGCGAAGCCCTGGGCGAGGCTGTTCAGGGTGATCCCCATGCCGGGCCGGGCCAGCCGGATGCGCTCCTCGCCGATCTCGATCCCGCGCCAGTCGACCAGGGAAAGGGTTCGCGCCAGGGCGGCCCCGTCCGGCCGCTCGCCGCGGGCGGAGGCCTGCGCCCAGAGGGTCCAGAGCGGCTGGACGGTGGGGTCGTAGGCGCCCGCGCTGGCCCGGGCCAGCTCGAGGGCGACGCGGAGCTGCGCGCACAGGAGCGGATCGGGCGCGTCGAGGCGGCCGTCGCGGTTCAGCCGCGACAGGGCGCTGTCGGGCCGGAACAGGCTGACCGCGGCCTCGACGGCGCGGATCGCCCGGAAGGCGTCGTGCAGCCCCGCCTCCAGCGCCCCCGCATCGGGCCCCGCCACGGTCAGGGTGACGGTGGTGCCGAAGGCGAGGCCGGCGCGGCTGCGCGCCTGCAGGCCATGGTCGCGGGAGAGCCGCGCGAAGGCCCTCGGCCCGGCCGCGAGGCCTGCCAGCGCCCCGACTCCGCCGAGAAGGAGCCGGCGCCGCCCCGGGCGCCAGGGGAGGATCGGGCGGGTCATTCGGCGGCCAGGGGCTGGAGCGGCTTCGGGCGGGCGTGCTTGCGCTCCAGGATCTGCGGCACGCAGAGGCCGGGATCCCGGACGATGGTGACGCAATCCATGCACTGGAAGCACTCGTCGTAATCGACGCGGCCGGAGCGCGCGATGGCGCCGTAGCGGCAGCGCACCTTGCAGAGCTGGCAGGGGCTGCCGCATTCGGCCCGGCGGGGGATCCAGTCGAGGAGCCGCACCTTGCCGAGCAGGGCGAAGGTGGCGCCCAGCGGACAGAGATAGCGGCAGAAGCCCTTGAAGACGAAGAGGTTGAGGACGACGAGACCGACCGCGTAGACGACGAAGGGCCAGCTGCGCAGGAAGTAGAGGGTGATCGAGGTCTTGAACGGCTCGACCTCGCTGAGGCTGTCGGCCAGGGGCGAGCCCGCGGCGGCGGCCAGGACGATGCCGGCGAGCACGCCGTATTTCAGGAGCCGCAGCAGCCTGTCGGCCCGCTCGGGCACCGCGATCGGGCGCAGGCGCAGGGGCCGCGCCAGGGCGGCGACGAGTTCCTGCAGGGCGCCGAAGGGGCAGAGCCAGCCGCAGAAGGTGCCCCGCCCCCAGGCGAACAGGGCGGCCAGGGCGAAGGCCCAGATCACCAGCGAGGGCGGATCGTAGAGCAGGAAGCCGACATCGTGGGTGACGAGGGCGGCGCGCACGGCGCCGACCACGGTGACGATCGAGAGCTGGGCCTGCGCGTACCAGCCGACGAAGCCGAGGGTGAAGGCCAGGAAGGCGAGGCGGAAGACCGGGAAGTGCCGCCGGTCGGCCACCAGACCGCGCTGGCGCGCCAGCACCGGCACCAGCAGGCCGAAACTCGCCAGGATCAGCCCGATCTCCGGGGCGCGGGCGCGCCAGGATTCGGTCCAGGACGGGCCGTCCTCCGGCTTCTCGCGGCTGAACAGGTTCGGCGGCAGGACGTAATCGGTGGAGAATTCCTTCGTGACGCGCTCGGGGAAGATCTGCCCGCGCGCGCGGGTGACCTTCATGGTGAGCGTCCAGGGGGCGGAGGGGTCGAAGCCGGCCTGCTGCACGATCTTGAGGATGGTCCAGGGCCCCTCCGGCAGCCCCGCCTCCCCGAGGCCGCGGCGCTCGATCGCCATGTCACGGGCATTCACCGCGAGGCCGTTCTGCACCACCGAGAGCCCGTCCGGGATCGAGCCGAGCACGAAGCTCTCGCCGAGGGGATTCCAGGGGCCGGCGCTCACCACCATCACCGCGTGGTCGCCGGGGCCGAGCTCCCGCATCAGCCGGGCGAAGGCGGCCTCCCCGAGGAGGTTGCGCCCGATCGAGGGCACGTTGAGATAGGCGAGGAAGAGATCGGCGAAGGTCTCCTCCGGCGCGCCCTCCGAGACGCCCTCGACGGCGGTGCCGGCGAAGGCCCGGTCCACCTCCCCGTTGCCGAGCCGGAAGCGCTTCAGCCAACCCCGGCGGAGCAGGGCCGGCCCGTCGAGGGGCTCATAGAGGTCGGGCTTGGCCTCGACCTTCAGCCCGACCTGGGCCGCCTGGCCGAAGCCGAGCTTCGCCCGGGCCACGGCCAGCGCCGAGGCGAGCAGGGTCTCGTTGATCACCCGCGTCGAGGCGGTGGCCATGGAGACGCCGTCGACCACGCCGAGGGGCGAGGCGCCGTTCGCCCGGGCGTTCGGCCGCCCGACCCGGATCGGCCGCCGGGCGGACATCCCGACATATTGCTCGACGAAGGCGAAGAGCGGCTCGGCGCCGAGCCCTTCGAGGAAGACCGGCTCGTGATGCGAGAGCACCTTCACGTCGCGGAAGCTGCCATCCGGCGCGAGCGCCACGAGCAGGTTCGGCGCCGTGCCGCCGAAGCCCGGGATCGCCGCGAAGTCGATCGACTCGAAGGCGTAGGCGAAGACCTCGTAGGATCCCGCCTGCTGCTTCAGGATCGGCCAGACCGGCAATACCTCGTCCTTCTCCCCGACGACGAGGGGCGCCGGGAACAGCCTCTCCATCCCCGCCCGGTCCAGGGTACCGGCCTCGGCGGGGGCGAGGAGGACGAGGAAGAGGAGGAGGAGCGCTCGGAGGGCGGCGCTCACTCCGCCACCCCGGCCGAGCGGTTCTGCGGCGTCGCCTCCCCGCCCCGGGGGCGGAAGGCGGCGCCCCAGGGAAAGCGGCCGACCTTGACGCTCTTGATCGGCTTCAGGGTCGCGACGTCGATGACGGTGACGTCGCCGGAGACGCCGTTGGTGGTGACGAGGCGGTCCTGCTCCGGCGTCAGCGCCGTGTGCCAGACCCGGCGGCCGACCAGCACGTAGCTCAGCACCTTGTAGGTCTTCGCGTCGATCACGGCGATGCGGTCGGAGGGGCCGAGCGCCACGAAGGCGAGGCGGCCGTCCTCGGTCAGGCTGATGCCGACCGGCTGGATCCGGTCGGCCGAGATGCCCTTCACCGCGAAGCCGATCGTCTCGACGACCTTGCGGCTGGCCACATCGACCACGGAGACGGTGCCGCCGATCTCGGAGGAGACCCAGAGCCGGCTGCCGTCCTTCGAGAACTCCGCGTGACGCGGGCGCTGGCCGACCGGCGTCGCGTCGACGGCCTGGAGGGTGCCGGTGTCGATCCAGTGGACCATGTTGGTGGTCTCTGAGGTCGTCACCGCGATTCGGCCGTCGGGGCTCACCGCCATGCCCTCGGGCTCGATGCCGACATCGATCTGGGCCAGCACCTTACGGCTATCGGCATCGACCACCGTGGTGGTGGCGTTGTTCTCGTTGGCGATGAACAGCGTCTTGCCGTCCGGCGAGAGGGTGAACTGCTCCGGGTCCTCGCCCGAGGGCAGGTTGTGCAGGAGCTTGCCGCTCTCCGGATCGATCACCTGCACCGCGTCGGAATCGCTGGCGCAGACGAAGAGCCGGGCGCCGTCCTTCGAGAAGGTGAGCCCCCGCGGCCGGCGGCCCACGGGGAAGGTCCGGGTGACCTCCCAGGTGGCGGAATCGATCACCGAAACGGTGTTGTCCCGCTCGTTGGTGACATAGACCTCGTGCGGCCGCGCCGGCGCGGCCGCGAGCGACAGGACGAGGAGAAGGGCGGCGCGGCGCATCGTCAGGGTCCTCCGAAGGCCTTGCAGGCGCTTTCGGGCTGGTCGAGCCCGAGGGTGTCGAGATCGGTCCGCCGGTGCAGGAAGCCCTCGACCGGGGCGGCGGCGACCACCGCCCCCGGCCAGAGCACGAACAGGGGCTGGCGCAGCTGGCCGTTCCAGGGCCGGAAGCTCAGGGAGCGGCCCTTGAAACCGCCGACCTCGAAGGTGGGCGAGAGCATCAGGTCGCGCACGGCGCCCGCATCGGCGGATTTGAGCTGCACCGCCGCCTCGCCGACGGCATGGGCCGCCATCCAGCCGGCCCAGTCGGCCGGCGACATCGCCCGGCCCGCGAGCCGGCGGAAGCGCTGCTGCAGCTGCACCGCGGCCCAAGCCTCGACGGGGCGGCCCCAGGCGGCGGGGGTCAGGCCCTGCGTGCCGACCACGGGGCGGGGCGAGGCGGTGTTGTAGACGAGGTTGGCCCCGAACTCGCCGAGCTCGTCGGCCACCGCGACCACGTCGTGCTCGGCCCCCCGGGTGATCACGGGGAATTCCTTCAGGGCGGAATCGCGCAGGTCCGCGCCCCTGGCGTCAAAGGCGGCCTCCGCCACGATGCGGGCACCGAACTTCCTGGCGCTCCGGCGCAGGGCCTCCGCGTAGAGCCGGTCGCCGGGATTGGGGCCGGAGACGAGCAGGATCCGGTTCCAGCGCTTGAACGCGAGGAGCTGCATCAGCGCGTCGGCCAGCATGTCCCGGGAGGGCAGGACATGGAGCAGGCGCGGCCGGCAATCGGCGTCGCGCAGGCGCGTGTCCGGCGCTCCGATATTGAGGAGCACCGTCTCCCGCGCCTCCGCCATGCCGGAGAGCGCCAGCACGTCCTCGGCCGGGGCGTTGAGGATGACGAAGCGGGGCTTCTCCGCCTGCATGAAGGCCGCGAAGGCGGCCTTCACGTCGCCCTCCGGCTCGACCACCGCCTGCTTCAGGGAGAAGCCGAGGCCGACGAAGCGGCCGGTGGCGTTGGAATCCTGCAGGCCGAGCTCGGCCCCGCGCAGGCCCTCGTCCTCGGGAACCGGGTCCTCGTTGTTGAGGGGCGTCGGGCGCTCGATGCGGTGCTCGAAATAGCCGATCGTGAGGGGGATCGTCTCGGCCGCCGCCGCGGCCGGCGGCGCGAGCCCCAGCGGCAGCATCGCCACGGCGAGGCCCAGCAGGACGGCCACGCCC
Organism: Methylobacterium organophilum; assembly: GCF_022533465.1. NCBI lineage: Bacteria > Pseudomonadati > Pseudomonadota > Alphaproteobacteria > Hyphomicrobiales > Methylobacteriaceae > Methylobacterium > Methylobacterium organophilum. Next base: position 171,711 of record NZ_CP092848.1, read on the forward strand.
CGGAAACGGGACGACCGGCCGTCACGTCGATCAGCCTGTGCCCACATCCCGAGACAGGTCTCGTTTCCGCCCATGGTCTTGTTTGCGTCAGGTTAGGCCGGGCCTCGGGCGGGCCGATATTGGACCAAGGTCGCAGGTCGTTTCGGAAGAGCGTCTTTCCCGGCGTCGTACCAAAGCACAATGGGTTCCCCGCCGGGGGGTTGGTAGCGTTCCTCAAGATCAGCGGCCGGCGCGACAGCCCGCCGCTCGGCACGCGGCCGGTCACGAGCCGCGGCATGGACCGGAGGAAACGTTTCGATGAAGAAGGCGCTCGTTCTCGCCGGGAGCCTCGCGCTCGGCCTCGCCCTGGCACAGGGGGCGGCCCGGGCCCATGGCGACGTCCAGCCGCAGCCGGTGGACACGGCCGGCCTCGAGCCCCTCGGCACGGAGTGGAAGAGCGAGAACCCCTATCGCGGCAACGAGAAGGCGATCGCGATCGGCTCGTCCGGGTTCAACCAGAACTGTGCCCGCTGCCACGGCCTGCAGATGATCTCCGGCGGCCTCGCCCCGGATCTGCGCTACCTGCCCCAGGGCAAGGAAGGCGACGAATACTTCGTCGAGCGCATGCGCCACGGCGCGGTCATCAACGGCGTCACCAAGATGCCCGCCTTCGAGGGCGTGCTCTCGCAGGAAGCCCTCTGGGCGATCCGCTCCTACATCGACGCCAAGCACGAAGAATAGGCCGGGCCGCAACATCATGACCCGCAAGGCCCGCCGCCTCGCCCTCGCCTGCGCGCTCGTCCTCGGGCTCGCCGCTCCCGCCGCCGCCCGCCCCTATGACGAGGTGGTGGCCGCGGGCGAGATCATCGTCGCGCTCTACGGCGACAACGCCCCCTTTTCCGAAATGAAGGACGGCAAGCCCGTCGGCATCGACGTCGATCTCGCCCAGGCGATCGCGGACCGCCTCAAGGTGAAGCTGAACCTGCGCATCGTCGATGCCGGGGAGAACGTCGACGGCGACTTCCGCCTGAACCTTTGGAAGGGGGACCTCGCCGGCTCGCCCCTCGCGGATCTGATGCTGCACGTGCCCAACGACAAGCAGCTCGCGTTGCGCAACGAGCAGGTCTTCATGACGACCCCCTATTTCGACCAGCACCTCGCCTTCGCCTGGAAGAAGGACAAGCTGGAGGGGCTCGAGAGCCTGAAGGACTTCGAGGGCAAAAAGGTCGCGCTCGAGGGCAACAGCGCCTCCGACGCGCAGCTCCTGATGGCCGGCGGCGGAAACCTGCGGGAGAATCTCCTGCATTTCCGCAGCACGGAGGCTGCGGCCCAGGCCTATCTCGCGGGCGAGGCGCCGATCCTGGCCGGTTCCCGCGCGGCGATCGAGGCGGCCCTGTTCGCGGCCAAGGCGCCCCGAGAAGAGAACCCCGTCGTCGAGATCGCCATCCCCGGCATGATGCGCGCGAAATGGGACCTCGGCGGCGCGGTGCGCGCAAATTCCCGCGATCTCGGCTACGCCGTGGGCGACACGGTGACCGCTCTGATCGCGGACGGAACGGTGAAGACGATCTGCGACCGCTACGGGGTGACCTACACCGCCCCGCAGGGTTTCTGATCCCGCCCGAATGTGTCCGGCGGGACGAGCCTAAGTCCGAGACGGTTAAGGCGTCCGCACACGCGGGCGCCGGCGGCGTTTGTCGATCAAATCAACAATAGATCCCGCGCATTCGCTTCGGCCTTTACAGGCCTTGACCACGCAGGGGCGCCGATCAGCAGAGGTCTCGGGCGCAAAAACTCTTATCTTCGACTTATGGCCAATAACCCGGCGGGGAACCAGCCGGTAATCTCGGAATCAAGGGCGTGGCTCAAGTCATAAAAGGGGGAATTCCCCTATCGGCGGCGCAGCCGCCGAGGCCGCCCGTGACGAGGAGGGAATGTCATGAGAGTGCGTGACCGTTTTCTGGCGGCCGCGGGGATGGCCTCGCTGCTGGTCGCCTCGGCGGCGCTGAGCGTCCAGGCCAAGGAGCCCGAGAAGGCCGCGGCGTCGGCCGGCGTGTCCGAGCAGGACATCCTCAACGACGCCAAGACCCCTGAGGATGTCGTCACCTACGGCCTCGGCACCCAGGGCCAGCGCTACAGCGGCCTCAAGGCCATCAACAAGGAGACGGTGAAGGGCCTCGTGCCGGCCTATTCCTTCTCCTTCGGCGGCGAGAAGCAGCGCGGCCAGGAGAGCCAGCCGCTGGTCAAGGACGGCGTGCTCTACGTCACCGGCTCCTATTCGCGCATCTACGCGATCAATTCCCGCACCGGCGAGAAGCTGTGGGAATACGATGCCCGCCTGCCCGAGGGCATCCTGCCCTGCTGCGACGTCGTGAATCGCGGCGCCGCGCTCTACAAGGACAAGGTCTATTTCGGCACGCTCGACGCCAAGCTGATGGCCCTCGATGCCAAGACCGGCAAGGTCGTGTGGCGCAAGGAGATCGACGACTTCAAGTCGGGCTACAGCTACACCGCCGCCCCGCTGATCGTGAAGGGCAAGATCATCACCGGCGTGTCGGGCGGCGAGTTCGGCATCGTCGGCCGGGTCGAGGCGCGCGACGCCGAGACCGGCGAGGTGGTGTGGAAGCGCCCCGTGATCGAAGGCCATATGGGCGAACTGAACGGCAAGCCCTCGACCATGACCGGCAAGGTCAACGAGAGCTGGCCGGGCGACATGTGGAAGTATGGCGGCGGCGCCACCTGGCTCGGCGGCACCTACGATCCCGAGACCGATCTCCTCTATTTCGGCACCGGCAATCCCGGCCCGTGGAACTCGGCCCTGCGCCCCGGCGACAACAAGTGGTCGGCCTCCCGCATCGCGCTCAACCCGGACAACGGCGAGATCGTGTGGGGCTTCCAGACCACGCCGCATGACGGCTGGGACTTCGACGGCGTGAACGAGTTCGTGCCCTTCGAGCTGAACAAGGGCGGCAAGACCATCAAGGCCGGCGGCACCGCCGACCGCAACGGCTTCTTCTACGTGCTCGACCGGACCAACGGGAAGTTCATCTCGGCGACGCCGTTCGTCGAGAAGATCAACTGGGCCAAGGGCATCGGTGAGGACGGCCGCCCGATCTACGACCCCGAGTTCCGCCCGGGCGACCCGGCCAAGTCCGAGGACGGCAAGAAGGGCAAGTCCGTGTTCGCGGTGCCGAGCTTCCTCGGCGGCAAGAACTGGATGCCGATCGGCTACAACCCCGACACCAAGCTGTTCTACGTGCCCTCCAACGAATGGGGCATGGATATCTGGAACGAGCCGGTGAACTACAAGAAGGGGGCCGCCTATCTCGGCGCCGGCTTCACCATCAAGCCGCTCTTCGAGGACCATATCGGCTCGCTCAAGGCCATCGACCCGGCCACCGGCAAGGTGGTTTGGAACTACAAGAACAAGGCTCCGCTCTGGGGCGGCGTCCTCTCCACCGCCGGCGGCCTCGTCTTCACCGGCACGCCGGAGGGCTTCCTGAAGGCCTTCGATGCCAAGACCGGCGAGGAAGTCTGGAAGTTCCAGGTCGGCACCGGCATCGTCGGCTCCCCGATCACCTGGGAGCAGGACGGCGAGCAGTGGATCGGCATCACCGCCGGCTGGGGCGGCGCGGTTCCGCTCTGGGGCGGCGAGGTGGCCAAGTCCACCGCCGGCATCAACCAGGGCGGCAGCTTCTGGGCCTTCAAGCTGCCGAAGAAGGTGGCCGCCCGCTGACGCGGCGGCCGGCGGCGGGGCGGCGGCGATTGCGCCGCTCCGCGAACCCCTTCACCATGGCAACCGGCGGAACCCCGTGGTCCCGCCGGGGCCGGCTTTCCCGGCTCCCGCGGGGACGGCGCGACCCGCATCGACGATGGCGCGACTTCGATGACGGCCACCCTCATGGCGAACGACCCCTCCCCGACCAGCGGCACGATCCCCGGCACGGCGCCCGCACAGGGCGCGGTCGAGCTTCTCGTGGTCGACGATCACCCGCTGTTCCGCGACGCGCTGTCGAGCGCGATCCACCTCGCCTTCCCCGGCGCCCGCCTGCACGAGGCCGACGGCATCCGCAGCGCCTGCGAGATCCTGGCGGCGACGCCGGGCATCGACCTGACGCTTCTCGACCTCACCATGCAGGGCGTGAACGGGTTCGACGGGCTCGTCACCATCCGGACCCGCTTCCCCCGCGTGCCGATCCTGATCGTGTCGGGCCTGGAGGATCCGCGCATCATGCACGAGGCGATCCATCACGGCGCGGCCGGCTTCGTGCCCAAGGCCGTCGACAAGGCGACCCTGACCCGCGCGATCTCCGAGGTGCTGAACGGCGCCCTGTTCATGCCGCCGGATCTCGGCGCGCCCCTCACCCCGCCCCCGGGCCGCGGGCGCAAGTCGCCGCTCGCCGAGCGCATCGCCCGGCTGACGCCGCAGCAGCTGCGCGTGCTGATGATGATCCGCCAGGGCAAGCTCAACAAGCAGATCGCCCACGAGCTGCAGGTCGGCGACTCGACCGTGAAGGCCCATGTCTCCGAGATCCTGCGCAAGCTCGAGGTGATCAGCCGGACGCAGATCGTGATCGAGACCGCCTATCTCGACTTCGACCAGGCCCAGGGCGGCTTCCCGACAAGCTGAGGCCGGCTCCGGGGCCTACTGGTCCCGCGCCCGGTCGACGATGCGGCGGGCCGCCTGGAAGGCCTCGTCCGCGTCGAGTTCCGTCGTGTCGAGCGTGACCGCGTCCTCGGCCGCGCGCAGGGGCGCCGTGGCCCGGTCGCGGTCGCGGGCGTCGCGGCTCTGGATGTCCGCGAGGATGGCGGCGAGCGTCGTCTCCTCGCCCCGCCCCGTCAGCTCGACATAGCGCCGCCGCGCCCGCTCCTCGGGCGCCGCGGTGATGAACAGCTTCACCCGCGCCTCCGGGCAGACCACCGTGCCGATGTCGCGCCCGTCGAGCACGGCCCCGGTATCGGCCTCCGCGAAGCGCCGCTGCCAGGACAGGAGCGCCGCCCGCACGGCCGGCACGGAGGAGACGCGGGAGGCCGCCTCCCCCATCGCCCGCTCCCGCAGGCGCGGATCGGCCAAGCGGTCCGCGATCAGCGCCGTGGCCGCCGCGGCGGCGGCGCGCTCGTCGCCCAGGGCGCTCCCGGCATCGAGCAGGGTCAGGGCCACGGCGCGGTAGAGCAGCCCGGTATCGAGATGCGGTAGGCCGTAATGCAGCGCCAGGCGCTTGGCGAGGGTGCCCTTGCCGGAGGCGGCCGGCCCGTCGATGGCGATGACCAGGGGCATCGGCTCAGCCCCCGATCGCGGCGCCGAGCGCCTGCATGGTCGGCCGGAACGAGGGGAAGCTCGTGGCGATCATGGCCCCGTCGTCGACGGTGACCGCGTCGCGCGCGGCGAGCCCCATCACCAGGAACGACATGGCGATGCGGTGGTCGAGATGCGTCTCGACGGTGCCGCCGCCCTGCGGGGCGGTGCCGTCGCCGGTCACGATCAGGTCGTCGCCGGCGATGGCGTGGCGCACGCCGTTGGCGGCGAGCCCCGCGGCCACCGCCGCGAGGCGGTCGGATTCCTTCACCCGCAACTCGTGCAGGCCGTTCATCCGCGTCTCGCCCTCGGCGAAGGCGGCGGCCACGGCGAGGATCGGATATTCGTCGATCATGGACGGCGCCCGCTCGGCGGGCACGTCGACGCCCTTGAGGCGGCTCGCGCGCACCCGCAGGTCGGCCACGGTCTCGCCGCCCTCCTCGCGCTCGTTGAGGCGCTCGATCTCGCCGCCCATCTCGATCAGGGTGGTGATCAGCCCGGTGCGCAGGGGGTTCATCATCACGCCCTCGATCGTCACCTCGGAGCCGGGCACGATCAGGGCGGCCACCAGCGGGAAGGCGGCGGAGGACGGGTCGGCCGGCACCGCCACCGCGGTGCCGCGCAGGGTGGGCTGGCCGGTGAGCGCGATCGAGCGGCCGTGGCCGCCGGGGCCGTGGGGCGTCACCGCCACCGTAGCGCCGAACAGGCGCAGCATCCGCTCGGTGTGGTCGCGCGAGGCCGCGGCCTCGATCAGGGTGGTGGTGCCCGGGGCGTTGAGGCCGGCGAGCAGCACGGCCGACTTGATCTGGGCCGAGGCCACCGGCGATTCGTAGGTGATCGGGATCGCCTCGCGGGGCCCGCGCAGGGTCAGCGGCACGCGCCCGCCCTCGGCCTCGCTCACCACCTGCGCGCCCATGCGCAGGATCGGGTCGAGGATGCGCCGCATCGGCCGCTTGCGCAGGGAGGCGTCCCCGTCGAAGGTCGCGGTGACCGGCTGGCCGCCGACCACGCCCATCATCAGCCGCGAGCCGGTGCCGGCATTGCCGAAATCGAGCACCTCCGCCGGATCGGACAGGCCGCCGATGCCGACGCCGGCCACCCGCCAGCGCCCCTCGCCCAGGCGCTCCACCGTGGCGCCGAGCGCCTTGGCCGCGGCGGCGGTGCGCAGTACGTCGTCCCCTTCGAGAAGGCCCTCGACGCGGGTCTCGCCGATGGCGAGCAGGCCGAGGATCATCGCCCGGTGGGAGATCGACTTGTCGCCCGGCGGGCGCAGCGATCCCCGCAAGGGGTGGCCCGGCGCGGCGGTGAGGGATTGGGCGGGGGCGTGGGACACGGGGCTTCCTGCGCCTGGGAGGCGATTCGTCTTCATGACTCCCGCACCGCGGCCGCGCCGCGGGTGGCGTGGCATGGCTTCGGGAGGGGATGGCGGCGGTTACCACGGCCTCGCCGCCGCGTCATCCGCGACGGCCCCGCAGCGGCCCTTTCGGAGCGCTGCGCGAAACGCCCCGCCGGAGCCCGAGCGCGCAGCGTCCGGCATCCCCCGGATTCGAGCGCGGCCGACAGTATTTGACATGGCCGCCAGGGCCGACTAACCGGCCGCTTTCCCCCCGTTTTCTTGAGGTTACCGCCCGTGGCAAGACCGGAACTCGGCTTGAAGCGTCAATGCATGAGCTGCGGCGCCAAGTTCTACGACCTCGACCGCGATCCCGCCGTGTGCCCCAAATGCGGAACCATCTACCAGGTCGCCGCCAGCAGCCGCGTCGCCGCCCCCGTCGCCGCCCGCGCCACGCAGGAGGATGACGAGGACGAGGAGAAGTCCGGCCCGGACATGGTCTCCCTCGATGAGGTCGAAGCCTCCGAGGACGACGTGGACGATATCAACGTGGACGACGAGGAAGGCGGCACCGATGCCGGCGGCGACGACGACACGTTCCTCGAGGAAGAGGACGGCGACGACGACGTCTCCGACCTGATCGACAACGAGGGCGACGGCGACGAAGAGGGCTGAAGCCCGCTGCCCAAGTCCGCCGGCTAAAAAACGACGGGCGGATGTGGTTCGGGGCTTGAGTCCGATCCGCCGCCCGCTTATAGAGCCGCTCACGCCGACGGGACGCCCCGCCGGCGTATCGACCACCCCGCGCCGACCAGCCGCCGGGGTGCTGAGAGTGGGGCTATAGCTCAGCTGGGAGAGCGCCTGCATGGCATGCAGGAGGTCAGCGGTTCGATCCCGCTTAGCTCCACCATCCTCATCTACGTGACCACGTCGTGTTGACCGTGGGGCTATAGCTCAGCTGGGAGAGCGCCTGCATGGCATGCAGGAGGTCAGCGGTTCGATCCCGCTTAGCTCCACCAACGACGCCCCGCTCCTGATCCCGCCGACCCTGCACAAAGCTCCGACGCGCCGGGCGCGATCCCCTGCGACGTCCGTCTCTCCGCCGGAGCCGGGCAAAGCGTTCGCCTCGCACAAGCCCCCCGGCCCGACCGCTACGCCCTCCGCAGCCCAGCGCCGCCATCCGTGCCGGTGCCGCGGCGCACGCCCCCATTTCGGCCCGGGACGACGGCCGATGCCGAGGCGCGACCCGTCCGGACAGCCGGACAGGACGGGCATGGGCCGAGCCCGGCCGGCCCTTGGCCGGCGAGGGCGACGGACGGCAGGACGAAACCTTCCACGCGGGCAGCAGGGCAACGGCCTGCCGAGATCGGGCACGGAGCCACCCACATGCTCCGGGGCGAGGATCCGCAAGGCCAGGATCCGCGTTCCCATAAGCGGCCGGCCGCCCGCCACCCGATCGGCCAACCCGGTTCTCCCCCTCCGCAACCGGGACGAGGCCCCTCCGATCGTCCATGCGGGATTCTTCCGCGCGCGCCGCGGGATTCCGTTGACACGGCCGCGCCCTTCTCCCTATACCCCGCCCCGCAACGGCATCCCGGCGCAAGCCGATGCCCGCGTGTGGCGGGGTAGCTCAGCTGGTTAGAGCAGAGGAATCATAATCCTTGTGTCGGGGGTTCAAATCCCTCCCTCGCTACCACTTCAACCCCACTATCGATCCGCAGCGGCTCTGAGATGCCAGCCCGTTCGATGAGGCGTTGACAGGCTTAGATCGAAAAGCCTGCTACAGGCCCATCCGGTAGAATGGTCAGGGCTTCGATCAGCGCCCGCACGCCATTCGACCAATGCCTGAGATCCGCTGCTTCGACTGCCAGTCCGGCTTCGCGCTTGATCGTCGAATGCAGTCACGAGGCTTGAAGCGGTTCGTTTGAACCGCGCCACCGTGCCGGCTCCAGGGCGATCCGTTGTCCCTCCCCTCCGATGGCCGACATCTGATCCTCGCCCTCAGCCCCGTCCAAAGCTGGCCGATCCAGTCACCAGCGCTCTGCGCCGAAATACGGGCAAGGCGAATGCGAGCGATGGCGCGCGCCGAAGATCGCGCCAAGCAGCCGTCTAAGGTTGGAGGGAGGCGAAATTTGCGGCTGTCATGGCGTCTGGAGAGCCGGGTTGGGCGGGCGCGGGCCTCCGCCCGCGCGGGCACAGGGCCCGTGCCGTCAGAACTGCCCGACGCCGCTCTGAAGGGTCGCGAAGGCGAACAGCCCGATAATAACCGCGAAGCTGAGAGGCGCGAGCAGCCTCGTTGCGAACTGTCGTTTCATATTCCCCATCCAGGCACAGGGTCAGAGGCCGCTGCGGCTCGAAATGGTACGAACCGGTACCACTCCTGATCGCGGATACGCTGACTTTTGCAGGCGTGGCAAAGAGTTTGCCGCTAACGGGAAGCACGGGCTCGGCCGACTCTCCCCCGAGTGCAACGGCCTCTTTTCCGGCGGATCCGCCGTCTTGGCTCCCTGGCGTGACGCTGCCCCGTCAAGCCTCCTCGGCCGGTTCCTTCCCGCTTTCCTCCGACCTTCGAGGGGACCGCACGATGCCTTGACCGGATTTCAGGGGCAGAGGCAGCCATGGCAACCGCGTCGCAGATCCAGACCCTGGCCGCCATGAGCATGGCCCAGGTGACGGTTGTCGCCGCTCTGGACGCCGCGGAGCGGGCGCTCGCCTTCGCCATCGAGAAATCTTGCTACGGGTCGAGCAGGATCTCGCCGAGACATGCAAGGCCATCGCGCGGGGCTATGTCCGCGCAGGCCGGCCGGAGCACGGATGCCCACTCATGACGCGGCGTGGGCTTTGGGCATCCGTCGTATCGACGCGCTGCCATCGACGGGCGACGGGACGGAGAGCGCCTCAAACATCGGAGAGGCGCGTCTTGGCGAGCGGCAGGCTGCGCACGCGCTGCCCGGTGAGCACCGCCACCGCATTGACCACAGCAGGCGGAACGCCGGGCAAGCCCGGCTCGCCGATGCCGCCCATCGGCGCCCCGCTCTCGACGATGGCCACGTGCACCCGCGGCATCCGCGCGCGGTCGAGGATCGGATAGGCGTCGAAGTTCCGCGCCTGCCGCTGTCCCGCCTCGTAGACCACCTGTTCGAGGAGCGTGGAGGAGAGGCCCAGCGCCGCGGCGCTCTCCACCTGCCGCTTGACGATCGCCGGATTGACGATGCTGCCCGGATCGATGGCGATCCAGAGGTCGTGCACCCGCGCCTCGCCGGCCTTCAGAGAGACCTCCGCGATGGTGGCGGTCTCCGAGCCGAAGGGCGAGGCCATCGAGAGGCCCCGCGCCCGGCGCGTGCCATCCTCCGCCGCGAACGGGCCGCGCTTCCAGCCGCCGGCCAGTTCCGCCACTCTCCGCAGCAGGGTGACGTGGCGCGGACTGTCCTTCACGAGCGCGAGGCGCAGCTCGAACGGGTCCTTGTTCCCGGCCGCGGCGATCTCGTCTAAAAAACTCTCGTAGAAATAGTCGTTCATCGAGTGGCCGACCGAGCGCCAGAAGGCGATCGTGACCGGGTGGGCCACCTTCACGTAGTCGAGGCGCCGGTTCGGGATGGCGTAGGGCTTCTTGTCGAGGCCCTCGACGACGGAGGAATCGACGGGCGACTTGAACAGCGCGCCGAACCAGCGGCCGATCGGCCCCTCGCCGATCGCGGTGGTCTGAAGCGCCACCGGCATGCCGTCCGCCCCGAGGGCGGCCTTGAAGCGGGCAAAGCTCAGGGGACGCACCGCATCCATGCCGAACTCCTCCTCGCGCGACCACAACACCCGCACCGGGCGGCCGGTCGCCTTGGCGAGCAGGATCGCCTGCGGGAAAGGGTTGGCCGGCCCGTAGTAGAAGTGGCGCCCGAAGAAGCCGCCGAGCATCGGCGAGTGGATGCGCACCTGCTCCGGCGCGAGACCGGCCGTCTTCGCCGCGATCTGCTGGAACAGCTCCGGCATCTGGTTCGGCAGCCAGAGATCGAGGGTGCCGTCTTCCGTGAACCGGGCCACCGCCGAGGGCGGTTCGAGCTGGGCGTGGGCGAGGTAGGGCGCATCGTATTCCGCCTCGATCACCTTGGCGGCGCCCGTGAAGGCCGCGGCGGGGTCGCCCTCCTGCTCGGCCGGGATTCCGGATTCGCGCGTGCCTTTCAGCGCGGCCAGCATCACCGCTGACGAGAAGTTTTTCGAGACCGTGGCGATCCCATCCGACGCGGGCTCGGTCCAGACGACCTGCAAGGCCTCCGCGGCCTTGCGCGCCCGCCACCAGGACTCCGCCACGACCGCCACGGCACCGGGCAGGCGGTGGACCGAGTGGACGCCCGGCATCGCGCGGATGTCCGCCTCGTTTGCGACGGATTGCGGCTCGGTGCCGAGATGCGGCGCGTGCTGCACGGCCGCGTGGAGCATGCCCTCCAGGCGGATGTCGATGCCGTAGACGGCCCGGCCCGTCGCCTTGTCGTGCCTGTCGAGCCGCGCCACCGGCTTGCCGATCCAGCGGAATTTTTGCGGGTCCTTCAGGGCGACGTCGTCGCGCGGCGGCAGCGCCAGGGCGGCCTCGGCCAGTTCGCCGTAGCCCAGCGAGCGGCCCGAAGCGGCGTGGATCACGCGCCCGTCCTCGGTCGTCAGGCTGTCCTGCGGCACGGCGAGCCGGGCGGCGGCGGCGCGCAGCAGCATCTCGCGGGCGGTGGCGCCGAGGCGGCGCACGGCCTCGAAGCTGGAGCGCGTCGAGAAGCTGCCGCCGGTCATGCGCAGGCCGTTGACCACCGCGTAGTCGGGCCCGGGCGGCGCGCATTCCACGGCGAAGCGGGCGGGATCGAGATCGAGTTCCTCGCCGATGGTCTGGGCGAGGCCGGTATCGATGCCCTGGCCGCCTTCGACGAACGGGCTGAGCAGGCGGACCGAATTGTCCGGGCGGATCTCCAGGAAGGCGGCGACCCGCGTGCCTGGCTTCGGCGCCACCGCGGCCGGGCCTTCCGCCCGGGGCTGCGCCGCGGACCCGTTCCGCAAATCGATGCCCAGCAGGAGGGCGCCCGAGGCGACGCCGAGGAAGCCGCGCCGCGAGAGGTTGCGCACCGGTGCGCGGTCGCGCTCCGTGGCGATGCCGAGACGGTGCAGGGGGGTGAGCTCGTTCATCCCCGCCTCCTCAGGCCGCGGCCTGCCGCACGGCGGCGGCGATGGCGTTGTAGGTGCCGCAGCGGCAGAGATTGGTCATCGCGGCGGCGATCTCGTCGTCGGACGGCTTCGGCGTCTCCTTGAGCAGGCCGGTCGCGGCCATGACCTGCCCGGACTGGCAATAGCCGCATTGCGGCACCTCGATGCCGACCCAGGCCGCCACGACCCGAGCGCCGACCGGATCCGCCTCGATCGCCTCGATGGTCGTCACCGACTGCGCAGCGACGCTCTCCGCCGGCACCTGGCAGGAGCGGGTCGCCTGCCCGTCGATGAGCACGGTGCAGGCCCCGCACTGGCCGATGCCGCACCCGTATTTGGTGCCGGTGAGACCGATCGTGTCCCGCAGCACGAAGAGAAGCGGCGTATCCGGCTCGGCCTCGATTGCGTGCTGTCGCCCGTTGATCGTCAGGTTCATCATGGCTGCGATCCTCCGCAGAGCCGAACACAGGGACGTGATGCTAAGGGCGGTCATCGACGCGGACCACGCCATAAAAGCCGCGTTTCCGGACATGCCGGACCGGCTCGGACCACCGCGCGGGAGCCGGCCGCCCGGCGGATCGTCCGCGACACCTCGCGGTGGACCCGCAGGAGTGCCAGGGCGTCGTGCCGTGCCGGCCCTTCAGGAGCCCGGCGGCCGCCGAGAAAGCCTAGCCGGCCGCTGCTTTCAGGGATTCGGACAGGCGTTCATCGAGTTCCCGCGCGACCGCATCGACGGCGTCGTTTCCGAACTGCCCAAAGGTGCTGGCCGGGCGGTCGTACTCGAAGGCGACGCCCTCCTCCTCTTCCCGCAGGAGGACGCGGATCGGCGCATAGAGGGCGTCCGAGAGCGCGTGGCGCGTCATGCGCGAGGCGGTCAGCGGGTTGCCGATATCGTACTGGACCGCCCGGCGCTCCAGGCCGGCGATGCGCAACAGGGCGCCGTGATCGCGCTGGCCGAAAATCGAGAGGGGTGCGCCGCTCTCCAGCAGGCGCAAGGCCTCCTGCGCCCGGTCCGCCTGGACGAGGGCCGCATAGCCGTGATCGAGGGGCGGCAGGGCCGCCTCCAAGGCCTGCCGGACAGTGTCGAAGTCTCGGGCCGAGCGGATCGTGACGTGCTCGACCGTGACGGACCTGATGGACGTCTCGCTCATCGATGCCCTCCCTCTTCTCAAGCCGCGCGGTAGCGGAGGGCTGGGACGGCGCTCGACAGGTGGGGCAGCATCGTCGCGCGCGCCGTTTCCCAGGCCTCCCACTCGGACGCGTCCTGCAGCGAGGGCACGGTGGCGAATTCGCCCCGGTCGAGGCCGGCGAGCGCGGCATCGACCAGATCCTCCGCCGACATCACCCACTCCTTCGGCAGGTTGCTCGCGGGTAGGCCCGCCACGTCCCAGAACTCGGTGCCGGTAGCACCCGGCAACACGACCTGAACGCGCACGCCGGTGCCGTCGAGTTCCTTGCGCAGGTTGTGGCTGAAGCCGAGGACGAAGGACTTCGAGCCACCATAGACCCCGTTCAGCACCTCCGGCCCGATGGCGACGATCGAGGCGATGTTGACGATCGTGCCTCTTCCGCGGGCCGTGAAGGCCGGCACCGCCGCGTAGGTCAGGCGCATCGGCGCGGTGACGTTGATGGCGATCATCCGCTCCATCTCGTCGACGGAGGCTGAGGCCAGCGGGGCGGCGGAGCCGAAGCCGGCATTGTTGACGAGATGCGTGATCGACGCATCGCTCTTCAGGATGTCTTCGACCGTGGCGAGCCCCGCCCGGTCCGTCAGGTCGGCCTCGAGGGTTCGCACCGTGACGCCGTGGCGGCGGACGAGGTCGTCGGCGACCGTGTCGAGCCGGGCCTTGTTGCGGGCGACGAGGATGAGGTCGTGGCCGCGGCGGGCGAAGCGGTCGGCATAGACGGCGCCGATGCCGGAGGAGGCGCCGGTGATGAGAACGGTTCCCTGGGTCATGATCGTCGGTCCTGTCGCGATGCCCGTCCGGCCTGCCCGGCGCTGGCGATGTCAGGACCCTAAGACTGGACTGCAATGTCCGAAATGACGTATAAACGTCAAATCAAGACATGGCGAGGAGCGAGCCGATGCGGCAGGTCGGGTTCATTCTCGAGGACGGCTTCCAAGTCATGGGACTGGCCGCGCTCTCGGCCTTCGAGTTCGCCAACGTGCATCTCGGCCGGGAGGCCTACCGCTTGGTCGTGATGTCGGAGCGGGGCGGCACCGTCCGCTCCTCGCTGAACATCGGCATCGAGACCGTGCCGCTGGCGGAGGCCCCCGACACGCTGATGGTGGTGGGCGAGCTGCTGCCCCGGCCGCTCTCGCCGCGGCTGCGCGATTACATCGTCGCGGCCGGCCGGGTCTCGCGCCGCGTGGCGGGCCTCTGCACCGGCACGTTCGCGCTCGCCGAGGCCGGGCTGCTCGACGGCCGGGTGGCGACCACCCACTGGGCCCATGCCCGCGACCTGCAGGAGCGCTTTCCTCTGATCCGCGTGGACGACGACCGCATCTTCGTGGCCGACGGCAATGTCTGGACCTCGGCCGGGATGAGCGCGGCGATCGACCTGACGCTGGCGCTGATCGAGGACGACCATGGCGCGGAGCTGTCGCGGGCCATCGCCCGCAAGCTCGTGGTCTATCACCGCCGCCCCGGCGGCCAATCGCAGTTCTCGGCGCTGCTCGAGCTGGAGCCGCGCTCCGACCGGATCCGCCGCGCGATCGTCTACGCCAAGGAGCACCTGAACAGGTCCCTGACCGTCGAGGAGTTGGCGGAGGCCGCGAGCGTCAGCCCGCGCCAGTTCAGCCGGCTGTTTCGCGAGGAAACGGGTCAATCCCCGGCGAAGGCCGTGGAGCGGCTGCGGCTCGAAGCGGCCAAGGCCATGCTCGAAGAGGGGCGCCACCCGCTCGACGTCGTCGCGCGCGACACCGGCTTTACCGACCGCGACCGCATGCGACGCGCTTTCCTGCGCGCCTTCGGCCACCCGCCACAGAGCCTGCGCCGCAGCCTTCGCCTGATCGAAGGCAAGGAGAGGGCGGCGGGATGACGGGCAATCCCGATGCCCGCCCTTGAGCGGCTGCCGGGCGCTCGACACGCGACGATAGCCCTAGATGTTCGGGCTCGGCACCGCCGTCGCTTCTGAAAGCGGGCGTCAGCCGCGGGCGAGGGCGGCTTCGAATTCGGCCTCCGGGAGGTGGGCGCCTCCCGTCGTCCAGATCACGTGGGTGGCCCGGGCCGGATCCGGCGCGCCCGCCGCGGCGACGAACCGGCCGGCGGCGGCGAAGCCCGCGGCCGCGGAGGGTTCGAGGCGCAGGCCCGCGCCGGTCCAGAGCGCCTTGAGCCAGGCGAACAGCGCATCGTCGGTCACGGTCACGACCGCCTCGATCAGGCCCCCCACGGTCCGCGCCACGAGCAGGGAGGCGCTGGCCACGGCCAGCCCGTCCGCGGCGGTGCGGTTGTCGAGGCCGACATCGTAGACGCTGACGGGGCGATCCAGCCCCGCGGCGAGCTGGACCAGCATGCAGGGGGCGGCCACCGGCTCGACGAAGACCGGCCGCACCGCGTCGCCGAACAGCAGCTTCAGCCCGAAGGCGACGCCGCCCGGCGCCCCGCCCACGCCGCAGGGCAGATAGACGAAGAGCGGATGCGCCGCGTCGACCACGATTCCCGCCGCCGCGAGCTGCTTCTGCAGGTCGAGAGCCGCCGCGGCATAGCCCAGAAACAGATCGACCGAATCCTCGTCATCGACGAAATGCGCATCGCTCCGGCCGCGGAAGGCCGCCCGCGCCGTCGCCACCGCGAGCCCGTAATCCCCCGGATGCTCGACGACGCGTGCCCCGAGTTCCCGAAGGCGCCGCTTCTTCCAGTCCTTGGCGTCGTGGGACATGTGCACCTCGACCGCGAAGCCGAGCGCGCGTCCCATCACGCCGACGCTGAAGCCGAGATTGCCCGTGCTGCCCACGGCGATCGTGTGCCGCGCGAAGAGGGCGCGGAAGGGCTCCGCCGCGAAATCCGCATAGGAGAGGCCGGGGCGCAGCAGGCCGGCTGTGCCGGCGAGCGCCTCGGCATGGGCCAGCACCTCGTAGACGCCCCCGCGCGCCTTGATGCAGCCGGTGACCGGCAGGTCGTGATCCGCCTTGACCCAGACCGCGCCGGGCGCGCCGTGCAGGACGCTGCGGGCCGTCTCCGGCGCGAGGGGAATGAGGGGCGAGTCGATCCGCCCGTCCTCGAGCCCGTCGAACAGCCGGGCCAGGAGGGGATCGAAGCGGCGCCAACGCGCCTGCGCCGAGCGCATGTCGGCCTCGGCGAGGGCGAGGCCCGGCAGGATCGCCGCGGCCTCTCCCCGGCGCGGGTTGAACCAGACGGTCGGCTCCGCCCGCAGGACGGGCGCGGGCACCGCAGGCCCGGGCGGGCGGGGTTCCGGCCCGGCGGCCGGCATCGGGGGAAGGGTCACCGCATCCTCGCAAGTCGGCTGCGCCTATACCGCGCCTCCCGCGCCGCCCCTACCCCCCCTCGAGGCGCCATGGCGGCGAGATCACCCCCGCCATGGGATCAGGCGCAGGCCTCCCGCGCCTGCGCGAACACGCTTCCCCCGCCCGGCGCCGCGGCCAGGAGGCTGCGCGTATAGGGATGCTCCGGCGCGGCGAACAGCGCGGCCGTGCGGCCCTCCTCCACGATGGCGCCGCGATGCATCACCGCGATCCGGTCGCAGATGGTCGCGGCCACGCGCAGGTCGTGGGTGATGAACAGCATCGCGATGCCGAGGCGCTGCTTCAGGTCCTCCAGCAGCCGGAGGACCTGCGCCTGCACCGAGACGTCGAGGGCCGAGACGGCCTCGTCGGCGACGATCACGTCCGGCTCCATCGCGAGCGCCCGGGCGATGCCGATGCGCTGGCGCTGGCCGCCCGAGAAGGCGTTCGGGTAGCGCTCGGCGGCGCTCGGCGGCAGGCCGACGAGGTCGAGCAGCTCCCGGGCCCGGGCCCGCGCCTGCCGCGCGGGCGTGCCGTGGGCGATCGGCCCGGCGGTGATGATCTGCTCGACCGTGCGGCGGGGGTTCAGCGAGGCGAAGGGATCCTGGAAGATCATCTGGATCCGCCGGCGCTCGGCGCGCAGGGCCTTCGGCCCCAGCGCCGTGAAATCGAGGCTGCCGAGCCGCACCGTGCCGCGGTCCGGCTCGACGAGGCGGATCGCGAGCCGCGCCGTGGTGGACTTGCCCGAGCCCGACTCGCCGACGATGCCGAGCGTCTCGCCGCGGCGCAGGTCGAAGGTCACCTCCTTCACCGCGTCGACCACCCGCGGCTTGCCGAAGAAGCCGTTGCGGGTGGTGTAGGTCTTGCCGAGGCCGATCACCGACAGGGCGACCGGGTTCGCCGCGACGGGCGGGCGCTCCGGGGGCGTCAGGCTCGGCACCGCGGCGAGCAGAGCCCGCGTATAGGGGGCTTGCGGATTCTCCAGAACGGCGCGGGCGGTGCCGCTCTCCACGAGCTTGCCCCGCTGGAGCACCGCGACGTGGTCGGCGATGTCGGCCACCACGCCGAAATCGTGGGTGATGAACAGCACGCTCATGCCGCGCCGCTGCTGGAGCTCGCGGATCAGCTTGAGGATCTGCGCCTGGGTGGTGACGTCGAGGGCCGTGGTCGGCTCGTCGGCCACCAGGACGGTCGGTTCCAGCGCCAGCGCCATGGCGATCATCGCCCGCTGGCGCTGGCCGCCGGAGAGCTGGTGCGGATAGGCCCGCACGATCTGCTCGGGCTCCGGCAGGCCGACCTCGCGGGCGAGCGCCACCGCGCGGGCGCGCCGCTCCGCGGCCGTGTGGAGGCCGTGCGCCTCGAACATCTCGGCGATCTGGTCGCCGATGCGCATCACCGGGTTCAGGGCCGTCATCGGCTCCTGGAAGATCATGGCGATGCGCCGGCCGCGCAGGCCGCGCCAGGCGCGCTCGTCGAGGGTGAGGAGGTCCCGGCCCTCGAAGGTGATGCGCCCGCCCGCGACCTTGAGCGACCGCGGCAGCAGGCCGGTCAGCGCATAGGCGCTCATCGACTTGCCCGAGCCCGACTCGCCGACGACGCAGAGGATCTTGCCGGGCATGAGGTCGAGGGAGAGCCCCTCGACGGCATGCGGCCGGTCGGCGCCCTTCGGCAGGGCGAGCGTCAGGTTCTCGATGCGGACGACGGGCTCGGTCATGGTCAGTGCGCTCCTGCGCGGCGGCGGGCGAGCACGTCCGCCCCGGACGCGCCAAGGTCCCAGAACAGCCCGGCCATTAGCCCGAGAGCCTCGCGGGTCTGCGACCCGAGCAGGTGCTCGTCGGGGGCGTGCTGCGAGCAGGCCGGGTAGGAATGCGGCACCCAGAGGGTGGGCAGGCCGAGGATCTCGGAGAAGGCGTCGTTGGGCAGCGAGCCGCCGAGATTGGGCAGCAGCGCCGGCCGCTTGCCCGTGCTCGCCGCGAGGGAGGCGAGCGCCCAGGACACCCACGGATCCTCGACCGGCAGGCGCGTGGCGCGGAAGATCTCGGTGGGGCTGCGGCGGACCTCGACCATCGGGAAGCCGTGCCGGTCGAGATGGGTCCGGACGGCGGCGATCAGGTTCTCCCAGTCGGTGCCGACGACGAAGCGCAGCTGCAGCGTCGCCCTGGCGGAGGGCGGCACGGCGTTGACCGGCCCTTCGGGATCGCCGCACGTGAAGGCCAGCACCTCCAGGGTGTTCCAGGCGAAGACGCGCTCGGCCGGCGTGAGGCCGGGCTCGCCCCAATCCAGGTCGATCGCCGGCGCGGTGGGATCGGTCCCGACCGCGATGTCGCTGAGGGCCGCGCGCACGCCTTCCGGGATCGGCGGCGGGCGCAGCGCCTCGACCAGGATCCGGCCCTGCTTGTCCACGAGGCTGGCGATGGCGCTCGCCAGCACGGTGCCGGGATTGCGCAGGAGCCCGCCCCAGTTGCCGGAATGGTGGCCGCGCTCGCGCAGGTTCACGGCGAGCTCGAAGCTGAAGCCGCCGCGGGAGCCGAGGAACAGGGTCGGCCGCTCGGCGCTGACCCGCGGCCCGTCCGAGGCTATGAGAAGATCCGCCCAGAGCGCCTCCGCCTCCTGCCGGCAGATCTCGCGCAGCCCGGGCGAACCGGCCTCCTCGCCCATCTCGATCAGGAGCTTCACGTTGAAGCCGAGCCGGCCGCCGCGAGCCCGCATCACCGCCTCCAGCGCGCCGAGATTGATGACGTGCTGGCCCTTGTTGTCGGCGGTGCCGCGGCCGTACCAGCGGTCGCCCTCGACGACGACCTTCAGCGGATGCAGCCCCGCGCGCCATTGCTCGGGGTAGTTCCGCACGGTGTCGCCATGGCCGTAGACCAGCACGGTCGGCAGTGCGTCGCCCTCGTGGCGGGTGCCGATCAGGAAGGGGCCGTTCACGCCGTCCGGGTTGTCGAGGATGCGGCTCTCGAAGCCGAGCCGGGCGATCGCCGGCTCCACGAAGTCGCTCAGATAGGCCTGGAGCCGGGGCAGCTGGCCCGGAGCCTGGCTCTCCGTGGGACGGCCGACCGCGTCCTGCAGGGCGGCGAGGAAGGTTCCGTCGTCGTAGTGCCGTTCCGCCAGGGCGACGGCGTCGGATCGGGACATGGCTTTCCGTGGGGTCTGATGGTCGGGACGGTCGGGGGGCAGCCGGTTTTCAGTGCCGGCCTTCGGGCGCGGTGATGTCGCGCACGCCATCGCCCAGCAGGTTGATGGCCAGCACCAGGACGAGGAGCGCCACCCCCGGGATGGTGATCACCCAGGGCTGGAAGAACATGTACTGCTTGCCCTCGGCGATCATCAGGCCCCAGGAGGGCAGCGGCGGCTGCACGCCGAGGCCGAGGAAGGACAGCGCCGCCTCGAGCAGGATCGCGTGCGCCATCTCGAGGGTCGCGACCACGATCAGCGCGTTCAGGATGTTGGGCAGGATCTCCTGGAACAGGATCCGGGCCGTGCCGAAGCCCGCGGCCTGGGCGGCGGCCACGAAGTCCTGGCCGCGCACCTGCCGGGTCGCCGCGCGGGTGACGACGGCGAAGCGGTCCCAGAGCAGCAGGCCGAGCACCAGCACGACCACCTTCAGGGAGCCGCCGACCAGGGAGGCCATGGCGAGGGCGACCAGCACCACCGGCATGGCGAGGCGCGTGGTGACGACGTAGCTCACCAGCGCGTCGACCCGGCCGCCGAAATAGCCGGCGACGATCCCGAGCGTGGTGCCGATGAGGCCGGAGATCAGCGCCGCCGAGAGCCCGATCAGCAGGGAGATCTGGCTGCCGTAGATCAGGCGGCTGAGATAGTCGCGCCCGAGCTTGTCCGTACCGAGCACATGCTCCCAGCTTCCCTTCGCCTGCCAGACCGGGGGGATCAGGCGCCGGGCGACGTCCTGGGCATAGGGGTCGTGGGGCGCGATCAGCGGCGCGGCGAGCGCGGCCAGGACGATGATGCCGAGGATGCCGGCCCCGATCAGGAAGCCGCCATGGTGGAGGCCGCGCCGGAGCGCGAGCGCCGTCGGCGAGCGGGCCGGCGCCAGCGGCGCGGCGTTCTCCGGGGCGGCCGGGATCGGCATCTCCGGGGCGGCGGCGCGGCCGGACGCGGCCATGGGGGAGGCGGGCTGGGTCGTCATGAGCGCAGGCGCGGATCGAAGAGGGCGTTGAGGAGATCGGCGGCCAGCGTCAGGGCAATGTAGACCATCGCCAGCACCAGCACGATCGCCTGGACGACGGGGAAGTCGTTGCGGGCGATCGATTCCCAGGCGAGCTGGCCGAGGCCCTGGAGCGAGAACACCGCCTCGATCACGATCGAGCCGCCGAGCATGAAGCCGAACTGCACGGCGGCGAGCGCGATCACCGGGATGACGGCGTTGCGCAGGGCGTGGCGGAGCAGGACCTTGTGCGGCGGCAGGCCCTTGGCGAGGGCGGTGCGCACGTAGTCGGAGGCCAGCACCTCCAGCATGCCGTTGCGGGTCACCCGCATCACGGCGGGCATGGCGTAGTAGCCGAGCGCCACCGCCGGCAGCACGAAGTGCTTCCAGGTCGCGTTCCCCGAGACCGGCAGCCAGCGCAGATTGACCGAGAAGACCATGATCAGAGTCAGGCCGAACCAGAAGCTCGGCATCGCTTGGCCGATCACGGAGACGGCGAGCGCCGCCCGGTCGATCCAGGTGTCGCGCTTCACCGCGGCCAGCACCCCGAGGGGGATCGCCACGACCAGCGCCACGCCGAGGGCGATGACGCCGAGCGTCAGCGTCACCGGCAGGCGGGCGGCGATGAGGTCGGTCACCCGCTCGCGGAAGTAGAAGGAATGGCCGAAATCGAGCTGGAGCGCCCGCCCCGCCCAGGCCATGAACTGCGCGAGCAGCGGCTCGTCGAGCCCGTATTGCCGGCGGATTGCCGCGATCTGCTCGCTCGTGGCCTCGGGGCCGGCGATCGCCGTCGCGAGGTCGCCCGAGAGGTGGAGGAGCATGAAGCTCGCCACCGACACGGTCACCGCGACGCTGACCGCGACCAGGATGCGGCGGAGTGCGAAGCCGAGCATGGCCGCCTCACTTCCACGAGGCCGCGTAGAAGCGCGGCACCTCGTCCGGCTGGGCGGTGAAGTTCAGGTCCTGCGTGAAGGCGTAGTTCGAGGGGTAGGAGAACATCGGCAGGGCGTAGGCCTCCTGCGCGATCCGCGTCAGCGCCTCGGCGTATTTGGCCTTGCGGGCCTCCGGGTCGCTGCCGGTGTCGCCCGCCTGGAGCGCCGCGATCACGGCCGGATCCTTGGTCAGGTCCTCCTCGCCGCCGCGGAAATAGACGCCCGTGAAGGCGGAGACGTCGTTGACCGAGAAGGAGCCCCAGGTCTGGAAGCCGATCGAGGTCTTGCCGGCCCGCAGCGCGTCGCGGAAGGCGGCGAAGCGCAGGTAGTTCAGCCGCACCTTGATGCCGACCGCGCGCAGATACCCGATCACGGCCTCCGCGTATTCCCGCTCGCGATAGGCGGACAGATCGATCTCGAACCCGTCCGGATAGCCCGCCTCCTTCAGGAGCGCCTTCGCCTTGGCCGGATCGTAGCCGTAGCGCGGCATGCCCTGATCGGTGCAGCCGAACTGATCGATGAAGCAGACCGAGTTCATCACCCGCGCGCCGCCGCGGACGAGGTTGTCGACCATGGCCTTGCGGTCGATCGCGTAGGCGATCGCCTGCCGGACGCGGGCATCCTTCAGCGGCGAGTTCGCCTGGGCGCGGCCGAGGCTGTCGAACTGCAGGAAGCCGACCCGCATGGTCTCGGCCGAGAGCACCGTGACGCCGGGGGAGGTCTTCAGCTGCTCGGCCTGGTCGCTCGGCACGCGCCAGATCCAGTCGATGCCGCCGGTGACGAGCTCGGCCATGCGGCTGTCGCCGTCCGGGATGATGCGGAATTCGAGCTTGCCGATCTTCGGCTTCGCGATCGGGCCGCCGGACCAGTACGACTCGAACCGCTCCATCGTCACGCCCTTGCCGTTCTCGACACGAACGATCCGGTAGGGGCCGGTGCCGACCGGCGCCTTGCTGAAGCCGTCGAGCCCCACCTTCTTGAAATAGGCGGCCGGGAAGATCGGGGTCGGCCCGGCGAGGTATTCGAGCGCGGCGGGGAACGGCGCCTTGAGGTGGATGCGGACGCCGTGCGGCCCCGTCACCTCGGCGCCCTTCATCCAGTCCACGTTGCCCTTGGTCACGACCCGGGCCTCGGGGCTGAGGACGTAGTTGACGGTGAAGGCCACGTCCTCGGGCGACAGCGCGTCGCCGTTGTGGAAGAGCACCCCTTCGCGAATCGTCAGGTCCAGGGTAACCGGATCGACCCAGGTCCAGCCGGTCGCCAGCATCGGCTTGTAGCTGCCCGTCGCCGGATCGCGGTAGATCAGCGTGTCCCAGACGTTGCGGGCGAGGATGACGCCCTCGCGCAGGCTGTTGTGATAGGGGCTGATGTTCTCGGGCTCGCTGTCCGAGGCGTAGACCAGCGTGTCGTTCGCCTTGCCGGCGAGCGCCGGAAGCGCGGTCGCGGTGAGCAGCAGGGCTGCGAGCGTCTGTCTCAGCATGTCGATCCGCCTCGGAAGCACGGCGGTCCCCGCCCGAATCTCCGTTCCGGCCGTGCCGCTTTTTTCACCGTGCTATAGTGTTGTGCAGATGCAATCGCAGCAAGTAGAATTTGGCGATTGCATCGTTGCCGTTTCGGCAAGGCAGGGGGAATGACCGGGCCGTGCAGACGACCAGCCTGCGCTACTTCCTGGCGGTGGCCCGAACCGGCTCGATCGCCGCCGCCTCGGGCCAGCTCAACGTCGCCGCCTCGGCGATCAGCCGGCAGATCGCCAATCTCGAGGCCGAGCTCGATTGCGTGCTGTTCGAGCGGCGCCCGCGCGGCATGGTGCCGAGCCCGGCCGGGGAGCTCCTGGCCCAGCATGCCCATCACGTGCTGCAGCGGGCCGAGCAGGTCGTCACCGAGATCCAAGAATTGCAGGGCCTCGTCCGCGGCCTGATCCGGGTTTCCTGCTCGGAGGGCTTCGCCATCGATCTCGTGCCGAGGGTCATCGCGGATTTCCATCGCCGCTATCCCGGCCTCCGCTTCGAATTGACGATGCTGCCCCCGGCCCAGGTCACCCAGGTGGTCGCCGCCGGCGAGGCCGATATCGGCGTGACCTTCAAGCTGGCCTCGACCCAGCCGGTGGCGGTAGTCTACGAGGCGCAGGTCGAGATGATCGCCGTATGCGCGCCGGATCATCCCCTGGCGGGATCGCCGATGATCCAGCTCCCGGATCTCGCCGCCTTTCCGCTGGCGCTGCCCACCCGCGACACCACGGTTCGCCTCGTCTTCGAGGCGGCCTGCTCCGCCGAGGGGATCGCGATCGAGCCGGTGCTGACCTCGAACGTGCTGTCCTCCCTCCTGCCCTTCGTGCGTCACACGCAGGGCCTCGCCCTGATGTCGGCCTTCACCGTGCAGACCCCGGTGCAGCTCGGCGAGCTGATCCAGATCCCGGTCCGGACGAAGAGCAGCCTGCTGCGCGGGATCCAGGTCCAGACCATGCGCGACCGCCCCCTTCCGCGGGCCGTGAAAGCCTTCCTGAACGCGCTGGTCGCCGCGCTGCCCACCTCGAGCCGCGCCTCGACGGAGGAGGACGGCGTCTGAGCCCCGCGCGCGGGGACGCGATCGGCAAAGAACGCCCACCGCCTCTCCGAAGGCACGCCCCGGACAGGATCGCCGCGGGCAGCGGCTTGATCCGCCGCCTTTCCGCAAGGGCTCCCATCGTTCGAACGAGAGCCCTGGCTCGCATCATCCCGGCATGATGCGCGGCCGAAGAGCGCGTTAACGATGTCATCGGCCGCCGCGCATTGATGAAAATTGCGCGTATTCGAAGCAAGAATAGAGAAACATCCGACGGCTAGGGTCTTTTCATCTGAAAGGCGAACGACTTTTCGGACCATCCATCAGAGGTATGATCATGACGACCAAGTCCGCTGAGCAGAATGCCCCGGTTCGCCTGAACGACGACGCGCTTGAGCCGGTCAACGGCGGCGCCGGTTCGGCGTTCGCAGGCATCGAGAGCATGATGGACAACATCAAGCGCGGCATCGGCAACGGCGCGACCCAGGTGCGCTACCATCAGGAGAGCCAGACGGTCGGCGGCAACACGAAGACGGTCACGCAGAGCCACTTCCGCCGGTAAGCAAACACCGTCCCAAGCCGTACTATGTCGGCCCGCCCGGTTCGCCGCGGCGGGTTTGTTCGTTTCCGGCCGGATCGTTGCCGCAGAAGTCGCACCGCGGGCGCCGATCGGGCCGCTCAACCGCGAGCGCTCTGGCCCCTGATGGCGGCGATGGAGGCCTGCAACGCGCGCTGGAGCGCGCCCGCCAGGACGGGTCGACCAAGTTCGCGTTGCGCTCGCCGCGCTCCGCCACGCCGGTCGCAGCGTTGCCGACCGCTTGGGCGTGAGGTTCGGATTCGATGCTCCCAAGCCGTCGCCCGGTGCCGCCCACGCGTGATCTCCGACACCACCGTCCTCAGGAGGCCGGCCTCTCCGAAGTCGTGTCATGGCGGGTCTTCTTTCGGCGGCGCCGGTGCCCCTGTGGATCGCCGCGGCAGCAAAGCGTGGCCGCGTGCTCCCCAACACAGCCAAGCCGGGGCGATCCGGTGTCAATCACGACAGACGCCAACAAGACGTCGCACCGACATCAGGAGATCTTCCCATGACCCACCGTGACACGACCTCGATGATCACCGATCAGAGCATCGGCGCCCAGCCCGTTCTTCTTTCCGACGACGCTCTCGATCAGGTCCATGGCGGTGCCCAGTCGCCGTTCGGAGACTTTTTCAACACCATGGCACGTGTCGCGAGCAATCGCCCTTCGCAGGGGGAGTATCACCACGATAGCCAGGGGAGCCGTGGCAAGACGAAGACGCTCACGCGGAACACCTTCCGCCGGTAAGCGAACCCCATCCCAAGCCGCGCCATTTTGGCCCGCCCGGTTCGCCGCGGCGGGCTTGTTCGTTTCCGGCCGGATCGCCATCGCATCGTCGGCGCCTCGCCCCCCGAGACATGCGGACGTCCGGCATGACACGGGTGCGTCGGCGCACCTGGGCCATGAAACCTTGGCCTTAACACCGCGTTGAGCTTGCAAATCAACATCTGGCACGAAGGAGGCCAGTCATGACCAGCATGAAAGCGCGTTTCACCCTCACCGTTCTTGGTCTCCTGGGCACCGCCACCGCCCTTGCTCTGTATGCGCAGAGCCTCGCCCTGCCCGCGAGCTTCGGCTGAGCGGCACGGGACCGGGCGACGCCGCCCTCGGCGCCCCCTCTTTGAAGTAAGCGGCCGTCACGCCGGGGCGGCCGCTTTTTCGTGCGGTCCTCGCCTTGGCCGCCCTTGCCTTGGCGGCCCTCTCGGGCCACTCGGCGCGGGCAACGGAAACGGCGCGGTTCGGGGCCCGGCGTGTTTGGCGGAAGATTCGGTCGGCGCTTCGGGCCGCTCATGCTCCTCGTCCTGGCGGCCTGCTCGGACGATGCCGCCGAACGGCGGCGCGCCCTGGGGCCTCATCCGAGCTTCGAGGATGCGATGCGCGTCGCCAGCGCAGGGCGCGGCCGCCGCCTGTTCGGCCAGTGCGGCGCCTGCCACACGATCGGCAAGGGCGCGGGCGACCGGAACGGCCCCAACCTCTTCGGGATCATCGGCAAGCCGGTCGGCGGCGGCAGCACCCGGTTCGGCTATACCGGCTCCCTGCTGCGGGCCGGCGGCGTCTGGTCGCCGGACAGGATGGATCTCTGGCTCGCCGCCCCGGCCGCCTTCGCGCCCGGCACGAGCATGACCTTTCCGGGCCTGCCCGACCCGCTCGATCGGGCGGATGTCATCGCCTATCTCCAGGCGGCCTCCCGCTAGGGACCCGGGCGGTCGATCGCCGCAGCCGGAGCGGGGGAGGGAGAAAGCGCGCGGGCGAAGGACTTTCCTCACCGCGCCCTGTCCAGGGCCTCCCCCAGTCCGACGGAGATCCATCCCATGCTCCTGCCCTTCGCCCTGCCGGCCGCCCTGCTCGTGCTCGTGCTCGCCGCCGGCCCCGCCCTCGCCTCCTCCTGCTCGGAGGAGATCGCCACGCTGCAGCGGCGTCTCGACAGCGCGGGCGCCGAACAGGTGACCGGCACGGCGCCGGCCGGCGGCCCGACCTCGTCCGACTCCCCCAAGGCCCTCAAGAAGCCGCCGGCGGGCCAGCCTTCCGATCCGGGCAGCAAGCCGACCGCGGGCGGCGTCGGCGAGGCCAAGACGTTGCTGGCCCAGGCGAGCGAGGAGGAGAAGGCCGGCAAGGCCGAGGCGTGCCGGCAGACGGTGATGAAGGCCAAGGAGAAGGCCGGCGCCCTGCCTTAGCCCGCCCCCCGCCGGCGCGCATCGTCCGGCCCCCGGTTCGGACGATGCGTCCGGGGAGATTCCGCCCTCTCGCGCCGGGGCGGCAAGCTCTCCGGCGCGGCGGCCCCGATGAGTCCGACGAGCGTTGCCAACTAAAGGTTGTATTGCTAGGGTTGTGTCGAGGGCGGCTTCACAGCGGCGGTGCGCATGTCGAAGCCTTCGATGCCGGATCATCCTTCGGGACCGAGACTTGGTCTTGGGCGCAGCGCGGAAGTCTTCGCGCTCGGATCGCAATACGTCCTGAAACTTTACAAGATTCCGTTCGATCCGGCCGCTGTAGAGGGCGAGTTCGCCGCGTCCCGGCACGCCCATCGCCTCGGCCTGCCCGTGCCGAAGCCGGTGGAGGTCGTGGAGCGGGGCGAGCGCAGCGGCATCGTGTTCGAGCGGCTGCACGGCCCGGTCATGCACGACGCCTATCTCCGGCATCCGCTTCGCTACGTCCTCGGCCTGCGCCGGCTCGCGCGGCTGCAGAGGGAGATCCACGTCCGCGAGGCGCCCCGGCCCCTGGGCCGGCTGGAAGACACGCTGCGCCTTCAGATCCAGCAGGCCCCGGTGCCCGAGCCGACCCGGCAGGCCGCCCTCGAGGCCCTGCATCGGTTGCCGCGCGGCGACAGCTTCTGTCACGGCGACCTGCACGCGGACAACGTGGTCGTCACCGCCGCCGGGTTGCAGATCATCGACTGGCAGAAGGCCGGGATCGGCGCCCCGGCCGCGGACGTGGCGCGCAGCGCGATGCTGCTGCGTTACGGCAGCGCGAAGCTGGGATGGTACGGGCGCGTCCTGCCGATCGGGCCGATCCGCGCCCTCCTCGCGCGCCTCTATGTCGGCTGGTACTGCCAGGCGAGCGGTGTGCGCCCTGCGGAGGTGCGGGCATGGCTCCTGCCGGTGCTGGTCGGGCGCCTCTTCGGCAAGCCGGCCGATGCCGAGCCCGAGATCCGCGCGGCCAGCGCCCGCCTCGCGAAAGCCGCCGGCCGCCGCGACACCCGCCGCCCGCGCGGGACCTTCCAGGACGTGTGGGGGATGATGTGCTTCCTGACGGGCTTCGCGGTCTAGAGCCGCTTCCGATCGCGTTGCCATCGGGAGCGGCTCCAGGCCTTTGTCGTGACGCGCTTTCTCACGCCGAACCGGTGTCCCCTTCGGCGCAGAGCGCTCTCAGAGCCGGGCGTCGCCTCATTCAGGTCCCGACTCCGCCATAGGCCTTGAACGACGCGATCACCGCCTCCGCCCGGTCCGCCTCGACCGTGGCGGAGACGGCGATCTCGCCCGCGAGGGCGGGCTCGCCATCCGTGCCGGCCTTCGCGCGGCCGTCTTCGAGATCGGCTCCGGCCGCCTCGACGCCGGCGCTGTTGGCCTCGGAGGCCGCCAGAATGCGCACGGCCGCGCGGTCGATGCCATGCTCCTGCACGAGATGCTCGACGGCGGTCTCGGCGTCTTGCCGCGACCGGAACCGGGACGTGATGGTCTTCGACATGCGCATCTCCTTCGGCGAAGGAGAACCGGCCAGCCCGGGAAGGGTTCACCCGGCCGGGCGCCGGCCACGCCATGACGCAGCCGCGGGAAACGGACCGGCAGAAGGACGCGGAGGGAAAGGGACGCGGGGGGAACACGACACGCTGTCGCGCCCGGAACGGACCGCCCTCCCCGTCTCTTCTCCAGGCACTCTGGCATCGAGGAGGTTGGAATGGACGACGATCGCGTGTGGTCCTTCGAGAAGAGCCTCTGGACCGGTGACGCCGATCACTACCGCGAACTGGTCGATGATGCGTGCCTGATGGTGCTGCCGCAGCCGCCCTTCGTCATGAGCGGCCGGCAGGCGATCGAGGCGGTGGCCGATACGCCGCGCTGGACAGAGGTCGCGCTCTCCGAGGGCCAGATCGCGCGGCCGCAGGAGGGCCTCATCGTGATCGCCTATCACGCCAAGGCCCGCCGCGACGGCGAAGCCTACGAGGCGCATTGCACCTCGACCTACCGGCGGCTGGCGCACGAGACCTGGCGCGTGGTCCAGCACCAGCAGACGCCGCCGCTGGTCACCGCCGCGCCCAACGAGGCGGGCGGGGGCTGACCGCCTCCGCGCCGGGTGCCGGCGAGGCGCTTGTCCGCGCCCACCGGCACGCCGGCCTGGTTGAGATCGACCCCGCCGCGCCCGCCGATCTCAGAACCGTGCGGAGAGGCGGGCGGTGCCGGTATGCGAGAGGAAGCGGTCTCCGACATGGGCCTGGTACTCGCCCGTCAGCTCGATGCCGCCGCCGAGCCCGATCTGGAAGCCGAGGCCGGCCTCGCCGATCGTGTCCGGGATGCGCGAGGCGGTGGCGAACACCCCGAGGCTGCCGCTGCCCTGGAAGCTCGCCAGGCCGGTGAAGTGGTCGTCGGACAGGAGCGTCACGCCGAGGGTGCCGTAGGGGCGCAGCCAGCGGCCGTTGTCGAAATCGAAGCGGCCGCCGATCTCGACGTTCGGGCTGAAGGCCACCAGGGTCTTGCTCATGGCGCGGATGTCGAGATTGATCTCCGGCGCGCCCGTCTCCGAATAGGCCGGGCTGTGCGTGTAGAGCAGGTCGAGGTCGGCGTAGGGCTTGATGTACCAGCCGTCGAACAGGAACTGGTAGCTCGCCCGCAGGCGCCCGCCCGCCGTCAGCACCTCCGACTTGCTGCGCGCCGACCAGATCCCCTCGCCGATGCTGACCGAGCGGAGATTGTCCTGCCAGGCGTAGCCGACATTGGCCGAGGCCGCGAACAGCCAGGGGCCGACCTGGTGCTTGAGCGCCATCGAGACGTCGGCGGCGTCGCTCGTCGTCCCGCTGATGCGGTCGGAGTCGTTCTGGTAGGCGCGGGTATAGGCGCCCGACAGGCCGAAGAACCAGTCCGGGGCGAACTCGGTCTGCAGGCCGCCCTGGTAGCTGAGCGCGTTCTGGCGGTAGCCGCCCTCGCCGGGTGAGGAGAACAGGCTGGTGCGGGCCGCCGTGACGCGGCCCCAGACGCACTCGCCCTCGCGCAACAGGGTGCCGGAGCCTTCGAAGGCCGGGCAGCTCATGGCCCGCTTCAGGCCGGCCCGGGTGTCGAGGGTGCGGCCGGTCAGGACGTACTGGTTCGATTCCTGGTTCAGATCGTCGAGCGCCGCGGCGTAGCTCTTCTTGCTCTCCACGGAGAGGAAGCGGGCGAACAGATCGGCCTCGCCGATCGAGCCGTTGTTCCACAGCGTCTGCAGGGCTTCGGCCGTGGATTTCTGGTCGCCGGTGAGCGTCATCCCGACGGGCGCGGTGAAGCGCGCCGTCGGGCTCAGGGCGAGGCTGTTGCCCGACCGCAGGATCGCCCAGGTGACCGGAACCGAGTCCGACTGGATCGTCGTGGACGAGGTCGCCGCGTTGGCGTTCGTAATGCTGCCCGCCGTGAGGAAGGTGTACTGCCCAGGCAGGAGCCCGCCGATGACGTTGGGCCGCACGGTGCCGTCCAGCCAGACACTGCGGCTCACGGCCAGAAGGTCGGCGCGCAGGGCGCCGGCCGGGGCGAGGGGGGCGACGTCGACCAGCAACTGGCCGCTGCTGCGCTGTTCGAAATCGCCCTTCACGTCGGTGCGGGCGACGGTGCCGACCCCGCCGATATCGAGCGTGGCGTTGTTCGTCATCGAGCCGTTGCCGCTGCCGCCCAGATCGATCACGCCGCCCTGGCGTGTGCGCAGGATCGCTGCGCCGTAGCCATCCGCCCCGTTGGTCAGGGTGCTCATCGTCCCTGGGAGGGTCGTCAGAACGATATCGCCGATCAGAACGCCTCGGTTCTTGATATTGACCGGGTTGATCGTCCCGACGATGGCGCGGCCGGAGGCGGCGCTGACCACGGCCCGCTCGTCGATCAGGATCCGGTTGCTGTAATCGCCGCCCTCCAGGCGGATCGCCGCGCCGGTGCCGCTGCCGCCGC
Source organism: Methylobacterium organophilum (assembly GCF_022533465.1). NCBI lineage: Bacteria > Pseudomonadati > Pseudomonadota > Alphaproteobacteria > Hyphomicrobiales > Methylobacteriaceae > Methylobacterium > Methylobacterium organophilum. Next base: position 202,294 of record NZ_CP092848.1, read on the forward strand.
TGACGATGTCCTTGACGGTGATGGCGATGGTGCCGCCCGCGCGGGTCGGATCGAGGCGGCCGTCGCCGCCCTGGACGCCGCTCTGCGCGAAGATGGCGTTGGCATCCTTGCCCGAGGCGACGATCGACCCGGCGCTCTCGATGGTGATGGTCCCGCCGGAGCCGGTGGAGGTGGCGCGCGACTTGGGCGGATCCGACGCCTGGACCAGCTGGCCGGAGGCGAGGATCGGGTTGGAAAGGTCCACGACCAGGCCGCCGCCGCCGCCGAGGCTCTGGGCCAGGATGCCGTGGGCGCGCTCGCCGCTGGTCCGGATCGCAGCGCCCTCCTTGAGGGTGACGGAGAGGGCGCCGCCCGAGCCTTTCGAGCCCTCCTCGAGCAGGAACGGCACCGCGTAGCCCATCACCTGATGCGCGCCGGCATAGCCGCCGCCGCCGCCGATCGATTGCAGGAGCAGCGCCGTCGCGGCATCGCCCGTGGTCGTCACCCGCGCGCCGGCCGAGAGGGTCACGCCCACCGCGCCGCCGTTGCCGGTCGCGCCGCCCGAGCCGCCGATCCCGAAGGTGTAGGCGTCGCCGCTGGCGCTGGCGGCCGCCGCTGCCATGCCGCCGCCGCCGCCGACGCTCTGGGCCAGGATGCCGAGGGCGCCGAAGCCGCTGGTGGTGATGGCGCCGCCCTGCGTCACCGTCACGGCGCCGCCGTCGCCGGCCGCCTCGCCGGAGCCGCCCAGGGTCAGGCTGCCGGACTTCTTCGGCGCGCCCTCGGACGAAGGCTGTTCGGGGATCGTCTCGATCCCGATCGCCGCCAGCAGCGCACTGGCGAGTTCCTTGGCGTCGCTGTCGGATCGGGTCTTCTCCGCCTGCGCCTTGCCGGTCTGTGCGGAGGCGTCCGTCTTGCCGGCCTCCTTGGCGACCGGGAGCAGGAACGATCCGCCGCCGCCGCCGACGCTCTGCGCCACGATGCCGTGGGCCTCGCTGCCGGCGGTGACGACCGCGCCCGTGTTCTCGACCGAGACGTCGCCGCCCTTGCCCCCCTTGCCGCCGTTGCCGCCGACATTGAGGGTGACGACCAGGCTCCCCTCCTTGCTGCTGCCGGTGGTCGTGGCGCCCACGCCGCTGCCGCCGCCACCGCCGACGCTCTGGCCGTAAAGGCCGTAGGACATGTCGTCCGCCGTCGCGACGGCGCCGCGGTTGACGATCGAGACCGTGCCGCCCTCGTTGCCGTCGCCGCCCGTGCCGCCGAGAACGGCCCGGTAGTTGTTGGCGTTGGTCGCGGCGGCGAAGGCCATGCCGCCCTGGCCGCCGCCGCCGCCGACGCTCTGGGCGAAGACGCCGTGGGCCACGGCGCCGAGGGTGGTGATGGCCCCGTCATTGGTGACGGTGACCGCGCCGCCCTTGCCGCCGCTGCCGCCGTCGCCGCCGAGGCTCAGGGTCGCCTCCACGTCAGGCAGCTTGACGCTGCCCTTCTTCTGAGCCGCCAGATAGTCCGACGCGCTCTTGCTGTAGGATTGGAGCATCTTGGCGAAGTCGGAATTCTTGATCTTGGCCGCAAGGGACTTGTACTTGTCGGTCTCCTTGATGTCCTTCAGGAACTGATCGAGGGCTTCCTTGGTGTCCTTGTTCTTCTTGTCCTTCGCCCAGTCCTGATAGGCCTCGACCCCGATCGCCTGCTTGATCTGGGTCCAGATCGCACCGACCGCATCCGGCGTCGACGCCTTGCGCGCCGCCACGCTGCCGCCCTGGCCGCCACCGCCGCCGATGCTCTGCGCCACGATGCCGTGTGCGCCGTCGCCCCAGGTCTCGATTCCGCCCGTCGCGGCGTTGGTGATGGTGACGCCGCCGCCGGTATTACCGCTGCCGCCCTTGCCGCCGAGGGTGAGGTTCACCTTGAGCTTGCCCTGAGCGGCGCCCTGGACATCGCCGCCGGTGCCGCCGCCGCCGCCGATGCTCTGGGCGAAGATGCCGATGGCGTCGGAGCCGCCGGTCCGCAGGGCGCCGGCATTGGTCACGGTGACGGCCTGGCCCTTGCCGCCGCCCCCGCCCTGGCCGCCGATGGTGCGGGTCACCGACAGGGTGTCCGCCACCGGGAGCTTGCCGACCAGATCGTTCAGGGTCTTGTCGAAGGAGAGGCCGGGCATGGCGAGCCCGGTGGCACTGCCGCCATTGCCGCCGCCGCCGCCGATGCTCTGCGCCAGGATGGCGTGGGCGAAGCTGCCGCCGGTCACCACCGTGCCGACATTGTCGACGCCAATCGTACCGCCGTCGCCGCCGCTGCCGCCCTTGCCGCCGATCGCCTGCGCGGCGGCGATGTTCTGATGCAAACTGAGACTGTTGCTCGTCGCATCCGACTTGCCGGCATTGCCGCCGCCGCCGCCGATGCTCTCCGCCTGAAGACCGACGGCCTCGTCGCCGGAGGTCGAGACGAAGCCGTTATTGGTGATCTCGGCCCGACCACCCTTGCCGCCGCCGCCGCCGGTTCCGCCGAGCGTGGTGCTGAAGCTCAACGCCACCTCGCCGGGCGGCGCGACCGCGAGCGCGTAGGCAAAGGCATCGCCGGCGAGGCCGCCGCCGCCGCCGATGCTGAGGGCCTGCACGCCGATCGAGGCGCCGCCATAGGTGACGACGGCGCCGTCATTGGTCGCCTTGGCCAGGCCGCCCTCGCCGCCGAGGCCGCCGGAGCCGCCGACCGAGGCCGAGAGGGCGATGCTCGGCAGAGTCTTGCCATTGGGCAGGACCAGCGGCGTCGCGATGGCCGTGGACCGCGCCGAGCCGCCGACGCCGCCGCCGCCGCCGATGCTGAGCGCGTCGAGGCCGACCGCCGCGCGACCGCTGGTGCTCACGCTGGCGCTGCTCTCGATCCGGGCCTCGCCACCCTTGCCGCCGCCGCCGCCGCTGCCGCCCACGGACAGGGCGACCGCAAAGGCCGGGCTCGCGGTCGTGGCCGTGGCGACGCCGCCGGCGCCGCCGCCACCGCCGATGCTCTCGGCGAGGATTGCGCTCGCCCCGTCCCCGGAGGTGGTGATCGACCCGCCCGTCGTCTGCACCAGGACCTTACCGGCATGACCCCCGGCCCCGCCGCCGCCGCCCAGCGCGTAGCTGAAGAAGGCGCCCGGCTTGATCGCGGCGCCGCCCACGCCGCCGCCGCCGCCGATGCTCTGGGCCAGGATGCCGTAGGCGTCCGTGCCGGCCGTCTCGATCATCCCGTTCTGCTGCAATACCGTGACCGCACCGCCGAGGCCGCCCATGCCGCCCGTGCCACCGGAGGTGAAAGGCAGGATGCCGGCCTTGCCACCGCTGCCGCCGCCGCGCCCGGTCTGCGGAGCCGAGGCCTGGAAGGCATCGAGGGCGTTGCCGCCGCCGACGCTCTGGGCCAGGATGCCGACCGAGCCGGTCCCCCAGGTGCTGATCGTGCCCGACTGGGTCACCTTCACCGCGCCGCCGGCCCCGGCGGCGCCGCCATCGCCGCCGCTGCCGAAGGGCGCGCGGCCGCCGTCGCCACCCGGACCGCCGACCGATTGGGCGATGAGGGCCGAGCTGTAGGCCCCGAGCGTCGCGATGGTCCCGCTCTGGTCCACCGTGACCGCGCCGCCGGCGCCGCCCTTGCCGCCCGCAGAGCCGTTGATGCCGGTGGTATCGCCGCCGCCGGCGCCGCCGACGCTCTGGACGAGCACGCCCACCGAGGTCGCGCCCTCGGTGACGATCGAGCCGCGGCTGACGAGCACGGCCTCTCCACCGGCTCCCGCATCGCCGGAGAGGTCGCTGCCGCCCCGCGTATTCCTCATGCCGCCATCGCCGCCGAGGGACTCGACCACGGCGCCGGGCGCGGAGACGCCGCGCGTCACGATGCTGCCCGAAGGTGTGACGTCGAGTTCCGCCAGGCCGCCCTGGCCGCCCGTCTGCACCGAGCGCTTGCTTGCGGAGGTCGCGCCGTCGCCCGCCTTGCCGCCCTTGGACTGGACCGAGACGCCGGAGGTGCGATCCCCGAAGGCGGAGACTGGCGCCTGCAGGATGAGGCGGGCGGACCCGCCAGCACCGCCCCGAGCGATGCTGGCATTCCCGCCCTCGCCCCCCTTGCCGCCCTGGGAAGCGACGTTGATCAGCGCGAGCCCGATCTGACGATCCACACCGCCGCTCACGGCCCCGGTCTCGTTGAGGGTGACCGCGCCACCGTTTCCGCCGTTCCCGGCCTCGTTGTCGGAAGTAAGGGCCTTCGGCATGCGGCCTCCCGCACCGCCGATCGATTTCGCTTCGACGGCCACGCCCTGCACGTTCGAGAGCGTATCGCCCTGGGTGACCTGCAGGTCCGGCCCCTTGTCGCCGTCGTTCGCGGGCCGCCGCTTACCCAGGCAACCGATGAACAGGGCGCAGTCCACCCCCTCCCGACCGTCGCTCCCGCGCTGCACGAAGGAGCGGGCGGCGTCCTGGGCCCAGGCCCTGCCCCCCTGCGCCGTCATGAGCGCGCCGACGCTCACCCCCGCCAGCAATGCGACGGCCCGGCCGATCCGGGTTGCGTCGATCTGCCGGGAAGGCCGGGGCATGGGAGAGGCGGTCATCGACATGCAGTCCTTTCGATACGCAGCGTATCGCGTCGGATAGGTGCAGAACCTGACAATGCGGGCACATGAATGCTGAGCGTCGGACTATGACACGACGATCCGTCAACGTGCCTGCATTCCTGGCGCCGCACCTTCATCGTATAGGGAGCACGAACAAAGGACTGTGGCCTGAAACGAACACCCAATTTTTCTTTCGGATGCTTCGGATCATGGACACAGCTTCTTTTTCATGATGCCGGCAAATCACAACTACAGATGAAATATCTTCGGGCAGCACGAAGAACCGCGACAGGAGCGAACCCGTCCGCGGGCCCCATTCGACCGACATTGCCTGTCAGGATTGCCTGTCATCGCCGTGCGCTCACCTTGTCGCCTCCCCCGGGCGGGAAGGCACCGGATCCATCGGGACCGGACTCATGAGGACAGGCGTCGGAAGCGCCCGGCGGCGGCCATGAGGGCGCTGCGGGACGTTTCTGGATTGTTAACCTTAACGGATGGTTGACGAAGCTGTACCGATGCTCCGTTCGCGCGTGGACGTTGCATCTCTTCTGTTGCTGGCCAGGCGCCGAATGCTTCCACAGGCCGGATCCGCATCGGCAGAGCGGTGATGGCGCAACGGCTCCCGCCTCTGGGAATTGTCTCCAGCCCCTGGCGCCCGCCACGACGGGGCCGGAGCGACGCTCTCGACCGACAGGAGGGCCTCATGGACGAGAAATCCCGCCGCACGGCCCTCGCGGAGCGGGTGTCGCAGGAGATGAGCCTGGCCGAGCGCGAGGGTTTCTCCACCGCGACGCTCTGGCTGAACCGCGCGGATTCGGATCTGATCTGCGCGGCGCTGGCGCAGGCCGCCGCGCACGAGGACCACGCGGACACCGCCCGGCTCGACTTCCTCGAGCGTTGCAATGCGGCCCTCGCCGCCCGCTACGGCACCGGCAGCGGCTGGATCCTGACGATCGACCACGGAGGCGACCGGCTGGCCCTCAGGGCCGCACCGGCCGACCGGCCCGGTTCCGGCGCGGCGCGCGGGCCGCTGCCGTCCTGCCGGGACGCCATCGACGAGAAGCGCCGGGAATACGAGCGCGCCCTCGGCCGGCGGCGGCCGGGCGCCTCCGGCCCGCGATGAGGCGCCCGGGCGGGGTGCCCTCCCCTCCGGGGCCGGATCGGCTAAGAGAGAGGCCGGGTCCAAGCCAGGGGGCGGGGCCGAAGGACAGGGCGCGCCGCCGATGCCACGCTACTTCTTCCACACGCATATCGGGGACGACGTGGTGGTCGATCCCGACGGCCGGGAACTGGCGAACCCGGATGCCGCCTGGGAGGCGGCCCGGCTCCTCGCTCTGCAGCTGCTCCAGGGCGCCGGCAGCGATCCCGATCTGCTCAAGGCGGTGCTGTTCGTCGAGGACGAGGCCCGCGCCATCGTCCTCGAATTCGCCCTGACCGAGGCGCTGGCGGCCGCGCCGGAACCGGGCTCGGAGGGCGGGAGGCTCCACTGAGCGCGGAGGCTCAGGCGGTCCTGCTCAGTTCCCCGGCTGCTTCGAGGCGGGCGAGGGCGTCTCCGGCGAAACGGGCCAGGGCTTCGAGGCGGGACACCGTCCCGTCATCCAGCAACACCATGGCGCACCAATACGCCCCCAGAGCCGCGACCGCCGGCTCCCCAACAGGCACCACCACCAAACTCCGCAACGACTTGTTCACGTAGGGGGCCGCCGGGACGCGGGGGTCGCGCCGGATGTCGGGGACGATCACCGTCTCACCGTGCAGCATCGCCCAGCCCGACACGCAGTCGTGGAGCGCAAAACGGCATCCCCTCCAGAGCGGCTCGAACGCATCCTCGGCCACGTAGTGGCAAAAGTCGTTCTCCCTCAGGATGATGGCAATGCCGTCAGCACCCACGATCCATCGTGCGGTTTGCCGCAGGGCCACCACTACGTCGTCCAGCGATTGGGCTGCATCCATGAGATCGGCAGCGCGCACCAGCCGTGGATCAGACCGGAAGCGATCATCGAGCATGCAGGGAGGCTAAAGCTTGGGTCCGGAACCGTCCAGGTTCATCCTGGCGCGCCTCTATGGCGGACGAACCGCATGTCTTCCGGGAGACCAGCAGGGCGCTCGACACAATCACCTCGAAGGACTTGCAGGCGACGCCGCACCGGCGATCGCGGAAAAGGCTCCGGGCTAATCCGAGGTCGAAAGACTGCGGGGTCCCAAGGCCTGTTGCGCATCCCTGCCGACCTCCCTGGCCTGCGCCACCAGCCGCGCCTTGCGCTCGAGCCTCCGACGATCCGCATTTCGATCCTCGACCGTCTTGATACCGAGGCGATCCAGCAGATCGATGCTGCCCACGCGCGATGGGACCTGGTCCAAGGCATTGCGGCTCGGTCGCGGCAAGACATTCTCCTCTCGAAAGATCACGCATCGGTCTCCCGCATCATCTTGCGCAGCGCAGCGAAGCTTCAAGGCTTGGCCATCGAACTTGCGCCCGCACCGATCTTTTCAGGCGCGCGCAAGCGACCCATGACACGCCGGAATCAACGCCTGTCCCGCGGAGACGTCTCGGCATCCGACAGGCCGGCATACCACCGGGCGTAGCATGTGTTTCCGATCAGGCGGCGATTGAGATCGGGCGTGCCATCCGTCCACCAGACCGGCCCCCGCTCGCCCAGTCCGCGCTTGGCGTCGTCCACGGCGTGGCGCGCCTGTGCCAGCGCCCTCTCGTCACCGCTCCTCTTGGCAGCTTTGACGGCGCGGCGTGCCTCCATGAGGTCATGCACGAGTCGATCCCGCTGCGGGGACGGGAGATCGGGCCGCTGTCGACGCCACAAGCGGCCACGCACCACAATATAGCGTCCGTCCGGGGTTTCGAGGATGGACATGCTTGCAGGCCCTCGCCGCCTTGGTCCGCCGGACAGCCTCTCCCGGTCCATATGGGATCCGTTTCCGTCACGGCTCCCGCTCAGTCATGACGCAGCCCTCATCGAGACGCGTCGTATCGCATGCGTCCCGTCCCCTCAGGACGCAGGATCCGGATTCCCCCAGCTGTCGCATGGCCCCATGAACCCTTGCCCGCTCCGATCAAGCGTAAACGATGACGTTTGCCGCACAAAAACACGGGATGTGCAGGCACACGGGAGGGGTGGCCACCGTCGAGGATCTTTTTTGAACCCGAGCCCCTCTCGAAAGGATAATGGAAAAGACTTGTGCGTCGCCGCCATGGCAGATCGATCCGCCGTAGCCACTCCGGCGTGCCGTCCCAGCACATGGCGCTCTGTTCGGCCGCTACTAAGGCGGCCCTAATTCGGAAGATGAGAGAACTCGGTGGGGCAGTGAAGATCGAGGACAGCGCATCTGCAAGGCGATGAGTTTGCAGCAAACGCCATAGGCTGACGCGATCAGCGCATATGGTGTCGGCCTGTAAAAGAAGTTTTTACCCCTGCCCATGTTTTTTGTCGGAAAGCTGTTTTATGAGCTTGCGGAGCACTCTTCGCACGTGTTCGCGGACCCTATCTCCCTCTGGAGAAGGGGTCTCATTCGCAAAATAAAAGTCGAGGCAAACCACGAGCGACATCGTCCAATAACTCCAAAGTCTACGATTTATCGATCTTTTAGCCCCGCTGTTTTTGTATTTTTATTGACTTTTCACTAGCGTCCAACAAGATATCAAAAATTGTCGTTCATCGTACAATTATGCACACACAACCACAACGAGTAGATCTACGTATTTTCCATGCGCTTACGGAGAACGTCTGGATTATCGTCGCAACGATGAGCGGCCGAGGCGGCGGTGCTGAAACACACGACGTATGGAGTGATTGATTTGGCACGCTATTATTTTGACTTACAAAGTCATCGCAAAATCATTCGCGACGAAGTCGGTGTTGAAATCGACGACCCCGAGCGAGCCTTCAAGGATGCCCTCGCCGTGGTGGAAGAAATGCGCACCAGCGGCGAACTCAACGATGCCGACGATAGTTGGGTCCTCGTTGCGCGCGACAATAGCAGTGACAAAGAATTTTTTCGTATATTTATATAGTTGGCGCATATAATGAAACTTGCGCCAATATATTTGGCTCATAAAAACAAATATATATTATTTTTATAATTTATGAACAAATTTCACTAGCGCAATCTGGCATCCGTCTTCTAGCGCGACGCCGAATCTCGCAGCTCTGCAACGTGCACCGACAGGCGCAGAAAGCATTTCGGCATCAAGAACTTGTGCACATGTCCGACACCGTTGGAGCACGATCGGCCAAATTCTCGAAAATCTGCCACCAGAGCCAACATCCGCGCCTCTCAACCTCCGCCGGGCACGGCCTCCCACGTCATAACAGTCAAGCTGTCAGCGGCGATCTTCAGGGTGCTTCGCCGCCGAATTTCCAGCATCCGTTCCGCGCGGTCGCCCGCGGACAATGATGGGGAACCGGGTCCGGTCGTGACGCAATCGCGTCCGTCTCCCGCGCGAGGGCACACACAGGGCCGTGTGCGCCGAGGCGTCGTCCCCTCCTACCGCGTGGCGAACTTGATGCTGATCGCCGCCTTCGCGGTCAGCCCCGGGCTCGCCAGCAGGTTCAGGTACTGCGTGTAGCGCTTGTCGAACGCGTTCTGGACGATGAAATCCGCCCGGATGCGGTCGTTGACGCGGTAGGAGGCGAAGAAGTCGACCAGGGCATAGGCCTTGGTTGCCGGGATCGTCGTTCCGGCGGGCACGTCGAGGCGACTGTCCACGAAGGTCAGGCGGCTGCCGACCGTCAGGCTCTCGTCGAGGAAGCGCAGGCCGATGGTGGTGCTGATCCGATCCGGCGGCACGCTCAGCAGCGTCTCGCGCGTCTGCCGGTTGCGTCCCTCCACATGCGTCGCCGCGAAGGAGACGAAGCCGCCGCCCCAATCATAGGCGCCCTCCAGCTCGACGCCCGACAGCTCCGCCTGGGCGATGTTGAGATACTGGAACGATTGCACCGGGATCACGCAGGGGAAGCGGCCGGGAATGCGCGTGCAGATCGAGGCCGGGATGCCGGGGATCGCCGGCACGAAATAGGTCGGGCCGACGGACGAGATGTCGATGTAATTGTCGATCGCGTTCTGGAAGACGTTGACCTTGGCCCGGAACGTGTCGCCCGGCGCGAAGATCTGATTGTACTTGAGGTTGATGCCGCCCTCGATGTTGTGGGCCACCTCCGGCCGCAGAGTCGGATTGGGCAGGATGTTGAAGGCCGGGAAGGGGTGGATGCCCTGGACCAGGGTCTCGGTGATCGAGGGCGCCCGGTAGCCCTCGGCATAGGTACCGTAGAACTCGATCCCCTCGAAGGGCGAGATTCCGACGGTGATCTTGGGGGAGATCCGATCGCCGCTCGCACGATAGGCTCCGCCCGAGAGGTCGTAATGGTCGTAGCGCAGGGCGCCGATCACCCGCAGCCAGGAGGCGTAGCGCAGCTCGTCCTGGATGAAGGCGCCGGCGAGGCTGCGCTCGCCCGAGGGGGTGAAAGCCGAGCCGAAGCCGCCGGCCTCGTCCGTCGTCTTCACCCGGTCGAACACCGCGTCTCCGCCGATGGTCAGGGCATGGCTGAGCGCCCAGGTGTCGAAGCGGGCCGTGTTGTGGACGTCGAAGCCGGTGGTCTCGATGTCGTAGGTGATGCGGTCACCGGCCCTGACGCCGAGATTGCGGTAGAGCCCGCTCGCGGTGTCGTTGAGGAAGGTCAGAGTGTTGTGCGTGGTCGTGTAGTAGCCCTTGGCGCTGAGATCGACCAAGGGCACGTCCGGCCGGGCGAAGCGGTAGCCGAGGATGTAGGTGTCGGCCTGAACGGCGTTCTGGAAGCGCGCGCCGGCATTGCTGCTGCCGTTATTGGCGAAATCGAAATTCTGGATGAGCGCCGTGCCGCTGATCTCGTGGCCGTCCGCGGGCCGGAGATTGATCTTGGCGAGACCGGAGGTCAGCTCGTTGCCCGTGTCGCGCACGAGGTTGCCGAGGCCGTCGCGATAGGGATCGTTGTTGCGATAGACGAACTGGCCGAACACGTCCGCGCCGGCGCCGATGCGGGCGCCGAGGGCCGTCGAATTCAGGAACTTCTGGCCGTTGGTGCCGAAGCCCCATTTCTGCACCGCGCCGGCGGTCTCGTCGGGGGCGAGGATGTCGTCGATCGAGCGGGTGCGGAAGGCGACCACGCCGCCGATGGCGCCGGAGCCGTAGATGGTCGAGGTCGGGCCCCGGGTGATGTCGACGCCGCCCACCAGTTCCGGATCGAGATAGAACACGCCGTTGGCGCTGTGGCCCGAGGTCTGGAAGTTCTGGCGCGCCCCGTCAACCAGCACGTTCACGCGACCGAAATCCTGCAGGCCACGGATGTTGATGGCCTGGGCCGGATCGTTCTGGTTCTCCTGGGTGGTCACGCCGGGCACGTCCCGCAGCACCTCCGACAACCGGCTCGGCTGGATTCGGTTGATCTGCTCGCGGGTGATCACGCTGGTGCCGGAGAGCGCGTCGATCGCCCTCTCCTCGGTCTTGGTGGCGGTCACCGAGATCGTGTCGAGGCTCACGACTTCCGAAGGCACGACCAGTGGGGGAGCCGCTGCATTCTGGGCGCGGGCGAGATCGAGCGAGAGCAGGGAGACGCTCGCCGCGAGGCTGGCGAGGAGGGCGTGACGGGAGGACATGGCCGGTTCCGCAAGACAGGGCAGCGTTTCGACATTGGCTGGCTGGCGGAGGGCTGGCTGGCTGGATACCGTGATGGGGCCGCGATCACGGATCGGTCAACGGAAGCTTGACCTCATCAGTTTGGTGCGAGTCCAAGCCGCTTCTGCGAAAGACTAAAACCGTTCCAAACGCGCGTTTCTCCCGACTTACGTGTTGCCGTCCGGCAACACTCGGTGTGGCAGCACGAAAGGCTGCGGCGGCTTCGGAACTTGCCCGACCGGCCAGGAGACCCCGAAGACGCGGGCGACCAACGCATCGGTGAGAATCGCGCCGGGCGTGCCCCTCGCGACCATGCGACCGCCCTCCAGGACCAGCAGCGTGTCGGCATAGGCTGCCGCGAGGTTCAGATCGTGCAGGATCGCGACAACGCCAACGCCCGCGCGCCTCAGGCCATCCACTGCTTCGAGCAGGGTGGATTGGTGATGCAGGTCGAGACTGGCGGTGGGTTCGTCCAGGAACAGAGCCTGTCCGGTGCTCAACGAGCGTCCTGCGGCGAGCTGGCAGAGCACCCGGGCGAACTGAACGCGCGCCTGCTCGCCTCCCGACAGCGTCTGATAGGAGCGGCTCGCGAGATGCGCCACATCCGTCTTCTGCAGAGACTCGGCCAGGATCCTCTGCCTGTCCCGGCGCGTGAGGCCGCGGCCGATCCCGTCCAGACCGATCCGCGCCACGTCGGCCGCGGAGAAGGGGAAGGCGAGGCGCGCGCTCTGCGGCAGCACCGCCCGCTGGGCCGCAAGCCGCCAGGACGGAATCTCGCCGACCGGCACGCCCTCGTAGAGTACCTTCCCCCGGCTCGGTCGCAGCTCCCCGCTGAGCAGGCGCAGCAGCGTGGACTTGCCGGCCCCGTTCGGGCCGACGATTACCTGGAAGCTGCCGGGGGCGATCGTGAGCGAGATCTCGGCGACGAGGGCGCGCCCGCCCACCTCGAAGACGAGGTCGCGCGCCGCGACGAGGGCACCGGGCTCAGACATCGAGGGCCTTCGCCCGGCCGAGCAGCAGCCACAGGAAGACCGGGGCGCCGACCAGGGCCGTGACGATCCCGATCGGCAGCTCCGCCGGCGCCACCACAAGGCGGGCCGCGACATCGGCCAGCACCAGCAGCGCGGCACCGAGCAGGGCACAGGCCGGAAGCAGCCGGCGATGCTCGGGCCCGATCAGCAGGCGCAGGGTGTGCGGCACCACCAGACCGATGAAGCCGATGATCCCGGCCGCGGCCACGCCTGCACCGACGGTGATCGCCACCAGCAGGATGACCGCGCGCTTCAGGCGCTCGACCGGAACACCGAGATGAAAGGCCTCCGCCTCGCCGAGCACCAGCGCGTTGAGCCCGCGCCCGAGGAAGGGCACGGCGAAAAGCACCGGCAGGATCGCCGGGGCGGTGGCCGCGACCTTGGCCCAGGTCGCCCCGCCGAGACTGCCCAGCGTCCAGAAGGTCAGGTCGCGCAATTGCCGGTCGTCGCTCGCGTAGACGAGGAGGCCCGTCAGCGCACCGCTCAGCGCCGCGAGCGCGAGGCCGGCGAGCAGCATCGTCGCCACCGAGGTGCGGCCGGCGCGGGTCGCGACGAGATAGAGGCCGAAGGTGGCCAACACTCCGCCGAGAAAGGCGCCTGCGGGCAGCACGGCGTAGGGCAGCGGGCCGGCCATTCCGAGGGCGTGCAACGTCCGGTCGCCGAGGGTGATGAGGGTGGCGGCGGCGAGGCCGGCCCCGGCGGAAACGCCGACGAGGGCGGGATCCGCCAAGGGGTTACGGAAGAGGCCCTGCAGGAGGGCTCCGGAGACGGCCAGCCCGGCTCCGACGAGGGCTCCGAGGAGCGTCCGCGGCAGCCGGATGTTGAGCACCACCAGGGCGTCGCGCGCCAAGGCCGGATCGGTGCCGCCCGACAGCAACACGTCGAGGATCCGCCCCGGCGGGATCGCGATCGCGCCGAGCCCCAGGGAGAGCAGGCCGGCGACGGCGAGCAGCGCCGCGAGCCCGGCGAAGACGGGCAGGCTGCGCCGCGGGGCCAGCGATGCCGCCGCCTCAGCCACGGAACAGATCGGGATAGATCGCCCGCATCAGCGCCGTGGCGGCCTCCGGCGTACGCGGGCCGAAACCGAGGAGCGTGAGGCCGTCCATGGCGACGAGGGCCCGCTTCGCGGCGGCGGGGGTCTGGCCGAGCGCCGTGCCGGAGGCGAACACGGCCTCCGGGCCCGGCGCGTCCGGGCCGTTGCGCATCATCACCACGGCCTCCGGCGCGGCGGCAACGATCGCCTCGTCGCCGATCGGCTTGAAGCCCTCGAGGCCGCCGGCGGCGTTCTCGACGCCGGCGAGGGCGAGCATGCCGTCCGCGCTGCTGTTGCGGCCGCCGACCATGACGCGGCCATTGGCGAGCGACAGGACGAGGAGAGCCCTGGCCCGACGGGTGATCCGCGCGCGCTGCCGGGCGAGCTCCGCGAAGCCGGCGCCGACCTCCCGGGACAGCGCCTCGGCCGGCCCGTCGAGGGCGGCCAGGTGGCCGACCGTCGCGATCTTGTCGAGGACGCCCTCCGGCGTCGGCGGTTCCTGGACCAGGGAGACGGGGATGCCCGCCTCGCGCAGCAGGGCGAGGACGTCCGGCGGCCCGGCCCCCTCCGCCGCGATCACCAGATCCGGCCGGACCGAGAGCAGGCCCTCCGCCGAGAGCGCCCGCAGATAGCCGACATTCGGCTTCTCCCGCAGGATCTCGGGCGGATAGACGCTGGTGGTGTCGACCGCCACGATCCGCCCCGCGGCGCCGAGGCGGCAGAGCGTCTCGGTCACCGCGCCCCCGAGGGAGGCGATGCGCGCCGCCGGCTGGGCGGCCCCCGGCCGCCCGGGCAAAGCCACGAGGCCGAAGAGGCCGGCCAACACGGCCCGGCGGTTCCAGGGCGAGAGGGCGGACAGCGCGCTCATTTGGTGAGGATCAGCTTGTCGTTGGCGGTGACGCGGAGGCGGTAGCGCTCGCCCGCATGGAGAATCGTGACTTCCCTCCGGCCCCGCATCAGGGCCGCCGAGTCAATCGTGTCGCCCGGTGCGAGGTCGGACTCGTCGGTCTCGCCGCCGCTGCCGGCGGGATCCTGCGTGAAGGAGAGGTCCGAACGGTTGCCGATGCTTGCCATCTTGGAATTCTAACAATCTGTACCTTTGAATTTTTAAATTCTAAAGTACAGATACTTCGATAGATCTTTACTAGAAGGGCTTTCGACCTGACGCAAGTTAAGCTAGGCCGTTCACGCCGGGGTTTGTACGCCCCCGAACGAACACGCAGGGAAGACCGTCCATGTTCATCGCGATGAACCGGTTCCAGGTTCTCGAGGACAGCACCGAAGCCTTCGAGCAGGTCTGGCTGACGCGGGAGAGCAGCCTTCACGAACTCCCCGGCTTCATCGCCTTCCACCTGTTGCGCGGGCCCGAGCGGGAGGACCATGTCCTCTACGCCTCGCACACCGTCTGGGCCTCGAAGGCGGATTTCGAGAACTGGACGCGCTCGGACCAGTTTCGCCGCGCCCATGCCGGCGCCCCCAGCGCCCGGCCCACGACCCTGGGGCATCCGCAATTCGAAGGCTTCGAGGTGATTCAGACGGTGGTGCCGCCGTCCGCACCATAGCGCGCGAGGCCCGGCCTGCGCCGGGCGATCCGGTTGCCGGTTGCCGGCCGGCGTCCGATCGCCCAAACTCGCCCGGCCGCTCGACGGCGGGAAGGGGCGACGGCCTTGCGATCCATCCTCGCGCTCGCGACGCTGCTTCTGGCCATGGGCCCGGCCCCTGCCCGCGACCGCGCGCCGCTCCCCTCCGAGACGCCGATGGAAGCCTGCCCGGAATACGGGGCGGGCTTCGGCCGCATCCCCGGCACCTCGACCTGCCTCCGCCTCTCGGGCCGGTTGGCCGCCGATGCCGCCCTCGGCCACACCTCCGGCTCGGCCGCGCGGCCGTTGCAGGGACGCGTCTCCGTCGATGCGCGCAGCTCGTCCGATTACGGCCCTGTCCGCTCCTTCGTCCGGATCGGCGGCGGCATCCGTTGACGGATGGGCCCGGAGGGCGGGCTCGGCCCTGAACAGGGCAAGCTCACCGCCCGCCCCTCCGACTCGAAACGCCGGAAACATCCTGAAACAACGCGACAAGGGTAGGGCATTCAGGCCCGGAATTCCTTACGGTCGATTGCCAGAGCGTTTCGGTATTTTCTGATTATTTCCGAGATCTATCGAACCGGAAATTTACCAACCTCGCTTATCACCGTGTGCGGCGAGCGGCGCATTAGCGGACCGGCAACCAGATCGCGATCAATAGGAAACGGCTCAATCCCAAGGCGAGCGACGCGTCCCATGGCCGACGCGGAGACCCGCGGATGACGGGCGCTGGACGAGGATCGATGGGCGCGGTGGGGCACGGACGGAACGGCTTGCGACGCGTCTTCGGCCGCTTCGCTCGGGCGCAAGGCGGCGGCCCTGCGGTCGAGTTCGCCCTGATGCTGGTGCCCTTCTTCGGACTGCTCGGCGGCATCATCCAGTTCGCCTTCATCATCTGGGCGGGCCAGAACCTCGACCAGATGGTCCAGCGGGCCGTGCGCAACCTGTTCACCGGCAGCTTCCAGAACGCCAACATGGGCCAGACCGACACGGCGACCCTGCTGAGCAACCTGAAGGCGACGATGTGCCAATCCGGCGGCGCGGCGATGGTCACCGTGTTCCCGTGCAGCGCGCTGAAGCTCAACGTATCGGTGAGCAGCAGCTTCGCCAATGGAAGCCAGCTGAACGCCTACGATGCCACCTCGCGTTCGATCAGCACGAGCTTCGAGGGCTATACCTGCGCGCGCGCCAGGGAGATCGTCATCGTCTCCGCGGTGGTCCCGCTTCCGACCTTCTTCAAGCTCCTCAATCCCGGCATCCTGCTGATGGCGGACGGATCCTACCTCCTGCAATCGACCGCGGTGTTCCGCACCGAGCCCTATTCCGCGCCGAGCGCGGTCTGCTCGTGAGGCGCGGGATGGCGAAGCGCTCCCCCCGCCTGCCCTTGCGGCGCTTCCTGCGCGCGTCCGAGGGCGCCGGCGTCGTCGAGTTCGGGCTGGTGCTGCCGGTGATGGCCCTCATCCTGATGGCGACGGTCGAATTCGCCCACGCCATCGACAATTACCGCAAGGTCACCCTGCTCGCCCGCACGGTCTCCGACCTCACCGCCCAGGGCGGCGCCTCGGATCCGATGGATACGAGCACGATGACCGACATCCTGGCCTCGTCGAAGCTCGTCCTCACCCCCTTCGACAGCAGCCGGGCGAAGATCGTCGTCAGCGCTCTCGGGGTCTACCCGACCACGCTCAGCCTCAAGCCGTATGTCTGCTCCAGCATCGCCAGCAACGCCACGGCCCGCGCGGCCAAGGCGGTGGCGAGCGACCTCACGGTCCCGCAGGGCTTCCAGACCGCCGGCATGCGCTACCTGCTGACCGAGGTGACGATGCCCTACAAGGCCTCCATCGGCACCAGCCTGATCAACTATCTCACCGGGGGCACCGGCTACACCTTCGCCGTCAGCATGCCCTGGCCCGCCCGCGGCGGGGCCACCTACAACGGCACCGCGACCGAGGTGACGCTTCCCGGCGGCGCCCCCTGCCCCCTGACCGCCCCCTGACCCCGCCCGACGCGGCGGCGCCCCGGCGCCCGCGAACGGGACCGATCGCCCTGCCCGCGAGCCCCCGACCATGCTGCGCCCACCGGTCCGCCCCTTCCTCACCCGTAGCGACGGCCAGATCGCCGTCGTCTTCGCCCTCGCCGCCATCCCCCTGCTCGGCTTCACGGGCATGGCGATCGATTACGGCCTCGCGACGCGCCTCCAGACCAAGCTGCAGGCGGCGACCGACGCCACCGCGCTCACGCTGTGCCAGGCCAACGCCGCCACCACCGCCGCCTTGCTGCAGACCCAGGCCAACACCACCATGTCCGGCTACATGGGCAGCGAGGTCGGGCTCACCGTCGACCCGCTCACCGTGGCCTCGAACCCGCGCAAGATCACGCTGACGACCCATGTGACCTCGAAGACCTTCTTCAGCGCGATCACCGGCAAGTCCGGCCTCTCGCTCGCGGCGATGGCGCAATGCGCGCCGCCCACGCCCAAGACCTTCGAGATCGCCCTGGTGCTCGACACCACCGGCTCCATGGCGAATTCCGGCGGCAGCGGCTCGAAGATGGACGCGCTCAAGCAGGCGGCCTCGAACTTCGTCGACTACGTGAAGAGCGATCCCGCCTTCGCCTCCGACACGCGGATCTCGATCGTCCCCTTCGCGGCCTCCGTGGCGGTGGACCCGGTGAGCAGCGCGACGGCGAGCTGGGTCGACACGGGCGGCAAGTCGTCCCTGCACTGGACCAACATCGACAAGACCCAGGCCAACGCGCTCGGCTTCACCAGCCGGCTCTCGATCTTCAACGCGCTCAAGACCATCAGCCCGCTCTGGGCCTGGGGCGGCTGCTTCGAGACCCTGCCCTATCCGCAGAACGTGCAGGATGTCGCCGCCACCGGCGGCAACGACAGCCTCTACGTGCCGATGTTCGCCCCCGACGAGCCCGGCGGCGGCACCACGGGCTCCACGACCTGGAACGGGAACTACACGTTCAACAGCTACATCGACGACTGGAACGGCACGACGAGTTCGAGCTGCACCGCGAGCCCGAGCTCCTTCGCCAATGCCGAGAAGCAGGCCTGCAAGTACCAGAACCCGCGCAACGCCAAGCCGACCAGTTCCGGCGGCGTCGGCATCCCGAACGGGCCGAACTTTCAGTGCCTGAGCCGGCCCCTGCAGCGGCTGACCTCGGATGCCAGCACCCTCAAGACCCTGATCAGCAGCCTGAACGCCGCCGGCTCGACCAACATCCACGAAGGATTCATGTGGGGCTGGCGCACGATCTCGCCCAAAAGCGTCTTCGCGGACGGGGCCTCCTATTCCTCAGCGACCACCAACAAGGTCCTGGTGCTGATGACCGACGGCGCCAATAGCTGGCCCGACAATCCCTACACCAACTACAATCAGACCCTGTATTTCTCCCACGGCTACCTGACCAATGCCGACGGGTCCGGCCCCGGCGCCCGGCTGCCCGCGCGCTACCAGAGCGTCTCCTCGACCGCGCAGCAGCGCAACGCCCTCGACGCGCTGACCCAGGAGGCCTGCACCAACGCCAAGTCGACGGGCATCTCGGTCTACACGATCGGGTTCAGCGTCTCCTCGGATGCGATTGACGCCCAGGGCATCACCCTGCTGCAGAACTGCGCGAGCCTGCCCTCGCAGGCCTATGTCGCCAACGATTCCTCGAGCCTGATCGCCGCCTTCAAGAGCATCGCCAAGAGCATCGGCGCCCTGCGCCTGACCCAGTGACCGGGCCCGGGCCCGGCCCGAGAAAGACAACCTGAAGTGTCGGATCTTCCGGAATGATTCCCGTCACGAAACCGTTGCCGGGTCCGTGCTCATGGAGGCTCGCGGCCCCTCACGGCCGCGCCCATGAAGCGGGATCTCCGGCATGTCAGGATCCACACTAGGAAGCTACGCGCCCGATCTGGCGCAATCCGAGTCTCCCTCCGGGCATGGGCGGCCCGATCTCGGGGGCCAGCGCTCCCTCGTCGTGACGGTCGGCTTCCTGGGCGCCATCGTCGCGGCGCTGCTCTACGTCGCCTACAGCATCTCCGTCGACGTGAGCGAGACCGGCGCGCATGCCGGCACCTATCTCCCCTACATCCTGCTCTTCGTGGCGCTCGTCATCGCCCTCGGCTTCGAGTTCGTGAACGGCTTCCACGACACCGCCAACGCCGTGGCGACGGTGATCTACACGCATTCGCTGCCCGCCAGCGTGGCGGTGGTCTGGTCGGGCTTCTTCAACTTCCTCGGCGTGCTGCTCTCCTCGGGGGCGGTGGCCTTCGGCATCGTCTCGCTGCTGCCGGTGGAGCTGATCCTGCAGGTCGGCTCGGGGGCGGGCTTCGCCATGGTGTTCGCGCTGCTCATCGCCGCGATCCTCTGGAACCTCGGCACCTGGTATTTCGGCCTGCCGGCCTCCTCCTCGCACACGCTGATCGGCTCGATCATCGGCGTGGGCGTGGCCAACGCCCTTCTGCACGGCCGCTCGGGCACCTCCGGCGTCGATTGGAGCAAAGCGACCGAGATCGGCTGGTCGCTGCTGCTCTCGCCGGTCTTCGGCTTCCTGGCCGCCGGCGCGCTGCTGCTGGTGCTGAAACGCGTGGTGCGCAACCCTGCCCTCTACCAGGAGCCCAAGGGCAAGGAGGCGCCCCCCCTGTGGATCCGCGGCCTGCTGATCGCGACCTGCACCGGCGTCTCCTTCGCCCACGGCTCGAACGACGGCCAGAAGGGCATGGGCCTGATCATGCTGATCCTGATCGGCACCGTGCCCACCGCCTACGCCCTCAACCGGACCCTGCCGGATTCCGCCCTGGCGCAGTTCCGCACGACCTCGCAGGCGGCCTCCGAGGTGGTGGCGAGGAAGGCGGCGGGCCATGCGGTGACCGGCGATCCGCGCCCGGCGGTCACCGCCTATGTCGCCGCCCGCACGCTCGAGGCCGGCACCTACCCGTCCCTCTCGGCGCTGATCCAGGAGATCGGCACCGAGGTCGAGCGCTACGGCAGCCTCGCCAAGGTGCCGGCGGAGGCCGTGGGCAACACCCGCAACGACATGTATCTCGCCTCCGAGGCGATCCGCTTCCTGATGAAGGACAAGGCGAGCGAGCTCTCCGCCGCCGAGGCCGGGGCGCTCAAGGCCTATAAGGGCAGCCTCGACGAGGCGACGCGCTTCATCCCGACCTGGGTGAAGGTCGCGGTGGCGATCGCCCTCGGCCTCGGCACCATGGTCGGCTGGAAGCGCATCGTGATCACCGTGGGCGAGAAGATCGGCAAGACGCACCTGACCTACGCCCAGGGCGCCTCGGCCGAGCTCGTGGCCGCCGGCACGATCGGGGCCGCGGACATGTTCGGCCTGCCGGTCTCGACCACCCACGTGCTCTCCTCGGGCGTCGCCGGCACCATGGCCGCCAACCGCTCCGGGCTGCAGGTCGCGACCCTGCGCAACCTCGCCATGGCCTGGGTGCTGACCCTGCCGGTGGCGATGCTGCTCTCGGGCACGCTCTACGTGATCTTCTCCCGCCTGTTCTGAGCCGGGATGACGGATGCTCACGCCCCGGCTCGTCTGCTCTTCGACGAGCCGGAACTGCCCGGCCTGCTCTGGGCCATGCGCTTCGACGAGAGCGGCCGCGGCCGGCTCCAGGGGCGCGACGAACACCTGCCGCCGCCGGGCCGCTTCGGCCCGTGCGCGGGCTCACCGAAGCCGCCTTCTCCGGCGACGGGCACCAACGCCTCGCGGTGGAGGGCGAGCATATCGGCGGCGTGGTCGCGGATCTCGTCCTGAAGCCCGGCGAGGGGCGCCGAGCGATCCCGGCGGCCGGCCGCATTTCGTGGTCGAGCTGCGCCTGATCGCCAGCGGCCGCCCCCCCCTGGCGGGGCCAGACATGGCGAAGGACGCCGCCGCAGAGGGCCGCAGCATCGCCGCGCCGATCGCGCTGCTCGAGATCATCGTCGATCAGGTCACCGCCGCCATAGGCGCCACCGGCACCCGCCTCTCGGAGGAGCTCGACGAGATCGAGGACCACATCCTGGAGGAGCGCACCCGCGGCGAGCGCCGGCGCCTCGGCCCGATCCGCCGGGACGCGGTGCGCCTGCACCGGCAACTGCTCGGCCTGCGGGCGGTGTTCCACCGCCTCGACGAGGCCGGCGAGGACGAGGCGCTACCCCCGCTCGCCCAAGCGATTGCCGCCCGCCTCGCCCAGCGGCTCGACGCCTTCGATCGGGACATGATGGTGCTGGCCGAGCGCAGCCGCCTGATGCAAGAGGAATTGTCGGCGGCGCTGGCCCACAGCGCCAACCGGCAACTCTACACCCTGTCGGTGCTGACCGCACTCCTGCTGCCGCCGACCCTGGTGATCGGCCTGTTCGGCATGAACACCAAGGGCCTGCCTCTCACCGAGCACGAGAGCGGCTCGCTGGTGGCCATCACCATCGCCGTCACCTCGGCGCTCGCTGCCTTCGCCCTGATCCGCCTGCTCAGCCTCCGTCCGCCCCGGGACTGACCGCCCCCTCCCCCGGGAGGGGCGCCCTCAGTAGTTGATCGTGCTGCGCAGCCCGAGCACCACGGCGTTGCGGAGGCGGCGGCCGTTTGCGTCGGCGAGGCCGCCGCCGGGGCGCATCACGTATTGCAGATCCGGCTGCACGGTGAAGCCGGGCACGATCTCGGCCTGGTAGGTCGCCTCGATCAGGGTCTCGCTGCTGCGGAGCGGGCCCTTGCCCCGCCCCTGCATCAGGGAATCCCGGTCGAAGGCCCGCGCGACCGGGCTGATGTGGGAATGGATCAGCCCGAGGCCGATCGTGTCGTTGGGGCGACCCGGGACCAGGCCCTTATAGGCGATGCCCGCATCGACGTAGAGATCGACCAGGTTGCGGTCGGCCGGCACCGCGGAGAGCCGCAGGAAGACGCTCGCGCCCTCGTCCGCGGCGCCGGGCTCCTGCCAGACGGTCTGGTCGAGCATGGCGTAGACGCCATGATTGCCGCGGAAGCGCCGGGCGATGCCGCTCGCCTCCGGATCCGTCAGGAGACGCCCGGCGACGCTGTCGAAGCGCGGGCTGTCGAACCGGCCGAGATGGTGCCAGGCGCCGAGCGTCGCCGTGCCCGGCAGGCCGGCCGCGTCCGGCTCGACATTGTAGGCATAGGCGATCTCGGCGATGGCGAAGGCCGGGTCGTTCACGCGGAAGCTGGTGCCGTACGGGTTGCGCGTCTGCGGGTCGGTGGTGTCCCCCCGCGCCGGCACCCCGGCCGGGTCGCCGTTGAACAGGCCGGCCTGGATCGAGAGGTTGGCGTTCGGCACGTATTTCAGCCGCGCCGCGGGGGTCGCCAGGGGATAGATCGGGCCGCCGCTCGGCAGCACCACCGCACCGATATTCGGCCAGCCGAAGCCGGCATTGAGGAAGACCACCGCCGACTGGGCGATGGCGAATTCGGTGTCGGCCGAGATCTGCCCGAGCTTCAGCGAGAGCTGGCCGTCGAGGAAGCGCTGCTCGACCCAGAGCTCGAACAGCCGGGTCGCCGGCAGCGCCTCGATGCCGCTCACCGTGGTGAGATTGTCCGCGAATTTCCGGGAGAGGCCGTGCCCGTGGATCTGGAAGAAGTCGGTGTGGAAGCGGGCGCCTTCCCAGCCGGCGAACCTGTCGAGATCGACATCGAGGGAGGTGTCGAGGCGGCCGCCATAGGTGCCGCCCCGCCGGCGACCGCCCTGCACGTCGGCGAGGCCCTCGCCGATATAGGTGACGACGTAGGTGATGCCGGAGCGGGCGAGGGTGGCGCGCAGGCCGAAGGGATCGCCGTAGGGGCCGAGGGAGGACTGGATCGAGCTGCCGATCGTCAGCGAGACCTGGTCGGAGGTGCGCGCCTGGGCGACCGCGGTCTGCGGGTCGCCGCCGGCGCCGGTCAGGTCGAGCCGGGCGAGGGCGTCCTGCGCCGCAGCATCGACCCCGGCCGCCATGGTGAACAGGGCGGCCAGGAGGCCGCGGCGAAAACCCGCCATCCGTGCGATCCGCCGCGCGATGTCCCTCGGCGTCAGTAGAGGCTCGGCACGTGCATCTCGGCGGGGATCGGCGCCCGCACGTAATCGGCGTGGCGCTCCCGCGGCGGCAGGTGGACCGGCGGGTGCACCACGTCGCCATAGGGGATCTGCGTCAGCAGGTGGCTGATGCAGTTCAGGCGCGCACGCTTCTTGTCCACCGCCTCGACGACCCACCAGGGTGCCTCGGGGATGTGGGTGCGGGCGAGCATGTCCTCCTTGGCATGGGTGTAATCCTCCCAGCGCCGGCGGGATTCCACGTCCATCGGGCTCAGCTTCCATTGCTTGAGCGGATCCTCGATCCGCATGCGGAAGCGGAATTCCTGCTCGGCATCGGTGATCGA
Organism: Methylobacterium organophilum; assembly: GCF_022533465.1. Taxonomy (NCBI): domain Bacteria; kingdom Pseudomonadati; phylum Pseudomonadota; class Alphaproteobacteria; order Hyphomicrobiales; family Methylobacteriaceae; genus Methylobacterium; species Methylobacterium organophilum. The sequence continues at coordinate 225,503 of NZ_CP092848.1, forward strand.
GAACCAGTACTTCACCAGCATGATTCCGGAACGGACGAGCATGCGCTCGAATTCCGGTACGGAGCGGAAGAATTCCTCGACGTCGTCCTCGGTGCAGAAGCCCATCACCCGCTCGACGCCGGCCCGGTTGTACCAGGACCGGTCGAACAGGACGATCTCGCCGGCCGCGGGCAGATGGGCGACGTAGCGCTGGAAATACCATTGCGTGCGCTCGCGCTCGTTGGGCGCGGGCAAAGCGGCGACGCGGCAGATGCGCGGGTTGAGGCGCTGGGTGATCCGCTTGATCACGCCGCCCTTGCCGGCGGAATCGCGGCCCTCGAACAGCACGACCACGCGCAGGCCGTTGGCTTTCACCCAATCCTGCAGGCGGACGAGTTCGTGCTGCAGGCGCAGCAGCTCGCGGAAATAGACGCGTCGGTCGAGCCCGTGCCCGGCATGGGCATCGGCCTCCGGGTTCAGGTGATCGAGGCGGGCGTCCTCCAGCTCGAGTTCGAGCTCCTCGTCGTAGCTGTCGGTCAGCTCGCGGCGGATCGCCTCCACCGACGCCGCATGCCACCTGCTCTCGTCCTCGGTCATGCCCTCAGCCCCGATCTTGAAACGGATCGAGGGGCTTAGACCATGCCCGCATGACAGGTCTGAGAAGGGCGGGCCGGGCTCTCCGGGTTTTCCCCGGCGCGGTCACGCAGGGACCTCCGCAGGGAGGGCAGTCCGATCCCGCGTTCCGGATCCGGGCACTTGCCGATCCCGCAAAGATCGGCCGCAAGATATCTTATGATATTTAGATTATTAATATTATCTTTGAATATGAATACTGATCTTCGATTGCAATTGCTGCCGAATCCTGCATTATAGTTTTGTTAAATTGGGAGGAATGAACGATGATGCATTCATTCAAGCTTCTGTTCGCACTCGCGGTCATGGCCGGCTTCGCGACTCTGCCGACGCCGTCGCAGGCCGAGAGCGCCAAGACGGACCAGGCCGCGGCGGCGAGCGCCACCAAGAAGAGCCCGGCGGCCAGCGACGATTTCGAGGAGAACCGGCGCCTCCACATGCAGAAGAGCAAGGAGAACAACGCGAAGAAGGGCGAGAACTGAGGCTGTCCGCTCCGACGGAGCAGGCGGCCAGCCCTCGCGCCGCCGCCATGGGCAGCCGGCCTCGGGGAGCGCCGAAAAGCGCTCCTTGAGCGCTACCCGGGGGATGGAACCGGGTACCGAGCGGCCTCCCCTCGCGCCGCCCCGATCGACGGGAACGACCTTACGCCGCGCGGGCGAAGTCGAAATAGAGCGCGCGCAGGCGCGTCGCGACCGGGCCGGGGCGGCCATTGCCCACGGGCTGGCCGTCGATCTCCACCACCGGCATCACGAAGGCCGAGGCGGAGGTGTAGAAGGCCTCCGCCGCCTCGCCGAGCTCCTTGGCGTTGATGAGGCGCTCCTCCACCGCGATCCCGGTCTCGGCGGCCAGGGCCAGGATGGCCTTGCGGGTGATGCCCGGCAGCAGAGCCGTCGAGAGCGGCCGGGTCACCAGCGTGCCGGCCTTGGTGACGATGAAGACCGTCGAGGACGAGCCCTCGGTGACGAGGCCGTCCTCGACCATGAAGGCCTCGGCGACGCCGGCCTCCACCGCCTGCTGCTTGGCGAGCACCTGGGCGAGCAGCGCCACCGACTTGATGTCCCGCCGCTTCCAGCGCAGGTCCGGCACGGTGATCGCCTTGGCGCCGGTCTCGGCCATGGCGTTGCCGGTGATGCTCTTTTCCTGCGTGAACATCGCCACGGTCGGCGCCACGTCGCCTTTCGGGAAGCCGAAATCGCGCTCGGCGACGCCGCGGGTCACCTGCATGTAGACGAGGCCCTCGGTGAGCCCGTTGCGGGCCACCAGCTCCGTTTCGAGCCGCGTCCATTCCGCTTCCGTATGCGGGTTGCGGATGCCGATCTCGGAGAGCGAGCGGTCGAGCCGGGCGAGATGGGCGGCGTTGTCGACGAGGGTCCCGTCGAGCACCGCCGCCACCTCGTAGATCCCGTCCGCGAACAGGAAGCCGCGGTCCATCACCGGCACACGGGCCTCCTCCAGGGGCAGGAAGGCGCCGTTCAGGTAGACGGTACGGGACATCGGCTTCTCGTGGGCTCGCGAACGCGGATCGGGCGCGACGCAGGATTCGTGCGCGGGGGCGCCGGGCGCTCAGGCTTCCCCGAACACCCGTGAAAAGATCGTGTCGACGTGCTTCAGGTGGTAGCCAAGATCGAAGCATTCCTCGATCTGCTCGGGCTTGAGCACGGCGGTGACCTCCGGATCGGCCTTGAGCAGGGTGAGGAAGTCGCCCTCGCCGCGCCAGACCGGCATCGCGTTGCGCTGGACCAGCCGGTAGGAATCCTCCCGCGAGACGCCGCCCTGCGTCAGCGCCAGCAGCACCCGCTGCGAGTGGACGAGGCCGCCGAGCTTATCGAGGTTCTTCTGCATGTTGGCCGGGTAGACCAGCAGCTTGTCGATCACGCCGGTGAGGCGGGCCAGGGCGAAATCGAGGGTCACGGTGGCGTCCGGGCCGATCATGCGCTCGACCGAGGAATGCGAGATGTCCCGCTCGTGCCAGAGCGCCACGTTCTCCAGCGCCGGGGTCACGTAGCCGCGCACCATGCGGGCGAGGCCGGTGATGTTCTCGGTCAGCACCGGGTTGCGCTTGTGCGGCATGGCCGAGGAGCCCTTCTGCCCCTCGGAGAAGAATTCCTCCGCCTCCAGCACCTCGGTGCGCTGCAGGTGGCGCACCTCGATGGCGAGCCGCTCCATGGAGCTCGCGATCACGCCGAGCACGGCGAAGAACATGGCGTGGCGGTCGCGGGGGATGACCTGCGTCGAGACCGGCTCCGGCGCCAGGCCCATCTGTTCGGCGACGTATTCCTCCACCCGCGGATCGATATTGGCGAAGGTGCCCACCGCCCCGGAGATGGCGCAGGTCGCCACCTCCTTGCGGGCCGCGATCAGCCGCTCCTTGGCGCGGGCGAATTCCGCATAGGCCTGGGCGAGCTTGAGGCCGAAGGTGACCGGCTCGGCATGGATGCCGTGCGAGCGGCCGATGGTCGGGGTGAGCTTGTGCTCGAAGGCGCGCTTCTTCAGCGCGGCGAGCAGGGCGTCGAGATCCGCGATCAGGATGTCGGCGGCCTGGGTAAGCTGCACGTTGAGGCAGGTGTCGAGCACGTCCGAGGAGGTCATGCCCTGATGGACGAAGCGCGCCTCCGGCCCGACGATCTCGGCGAGATGCGTGAGGAAGGCGATGACGTCGTGCTTCGTCACCGCCTCGATCTCGTCGATGCGGGCGACGTCGAACACCGCGTCGCGGCCCTTCTCCCAGACCTTGTCGGCGGCTTCCTTCGGCACGACGCCGATCTTCGCCAGCGCCGTGGTGGCGTGGGCCTCGATCTCGAACCAGATCCGGAACCGGCTCTCCGGCGACCAGATCGCGGCCATCGCGGGGCGGGAGTAGCGGGGGATCATCGTCTTCCAGAGCCTCGAAAGTGTCGCGATTTCGCGAAATCGCCCCGCGCGTAGCACGGCGCGGCCCGATGCCTCAACGCGCCGTCTCGCCGACCCCTCCGGCCGGGATGTGCATGACGCTGGAGGCTCGGCGCCCCGCGACGGTTGACCGGTCGCGCCCGACGGACAACATCGTCGTCATGACGAGCGCGCCGACGTCCCGCCCCTTCATCCCCCTCTCCATCGCCGTGCTCACGGTGTCGGACACCCGCGTGCTCGCCGACGACAAGTCCGGCGACACGCTGGCGGCGCGGATCGCGGAGGCCGGGCATCGGCTGGCCGCGCGCGACATCGTGCCCGACGAGGTGAGCGCCATCCGCGCGAAGGTCGAGGGCTGGATCCGGGATCCGGGGATCGACGTGGTGGTGACCACGGGGGGCACCGGCTTCACCGGGCGCGACGTGACGCCCGAGGCGCTGGAGCCGCTGTTCGAGAAGCGCATGGACGGCTTCTCGGCGGTGTTCCACCGGATCTCCTACGACAAGATCGGCACCTCGACCCTGCAATCGCGGGCGACCGCGGGGGTGGCCGGCGCCACCTACATCTTCGTGCTGCCCGGCTCCCCCGGCGCCTGCAAGGATGCCTGGGATGGCATCCTCAAGGCGCAGCTCGATTACCGGCACAAGCCCTGCAACTTCGTCGAGATCCTGCCGCGCCTCGACGAACACCTGAAGCGCGGCGCCGCCGCCAAGGTTTGATCGCCTCCGCAGCGAGGATCTTCTGTTCTTGCTGCAGTGCATACAGGTTCGTTCTCTGTTCAGGCGGAACCGCGGCCGTTTCTCCCCGTTGGATTTTCCGTGATCGACAGGGAGTTATCCATGAAACACCTGATGTGTGCCGCCGCCGCTCTTCTGATCGGCGGCTCCGTCATGACGGTCTCCGCCCCCGCCGCCATGGCCCAGGCCGGCGGCAGCACCATGGAGACCGGCTCGAACGCCACCGACATGAGGTCGGGCGGCATGAATGCGAAGAAGTCCGGCGGGACGATGAAGAACAAGAAGATGAAAATGAAGAAGAAGACCATGTGAGCCGCAGGCTCGGATCCAGGGGCGCCTTCGGGCGCCCCGTCCCGTTTTCGGGAACCCTGCACCCGCTGCGGCGAAAAGAGCGCGCATAAGCGGCGCGAAAGGGGGCCTGCCGGGTGCCCTCGGCCCCGGCTTGCCGCTAAGCTGAGCCGGCTTCCCCAGCGTCGTTGCGTATCAGAGTGTCCCGATGCTTCTCGCCCGCGCCGGACGTCGCCTGCCGGTCGTTCTCGCGGTCTGGGCGATGCTCGCCCCAGCCCAGGCGCAGAAGGCGGATCCCGTCAGAACCTGGGTCTCGGGCGTGGTCTCCCGCGTCGGGGCCCTGCCCGCGCCGGCGAAGACCGTGACGGTGCGTGTCCGCATCGGCGCGGAAGGCGCGGTCGAGGGCGTGGAGCTCCTAGAGGGCAGCGATCCGGATGGGCGCCTGCGCAAGGCCATCGCCGAGACCGGCCCCTATCCGCCCCCGCCCGCCCGCATCCTGACGCTCGAAGGCTTCACCGAGTTGAGTTTCTCCCTCGGCCCGGCCGCGCCCCGCAAGGGGCCCGGGCGCTGAGCCGGCGCGGGGATCCCCACGCGCCTGCGACCGTTTGCGACTCACGAGGCCGCCGCCGGCGGCAGGATTCGGGAGCGGCGACGTGGAAGCGACGACCAAGGCCGAACAGGCCGCCCGGCGGCTCGCCGAATTGACCTATTCGGCCTACGCCCAGCAGGCGACCGCCCTGTTCCACCCCCAGCAGGAGCAGACCCTGCTGGCCCGCCTCGCCGAAGCCGCGCAGCCCCGCATCGGCCGCGACGGCGGAGAGATCGTGGCGGCGCTGAACGCGGCCCTCGAAGCCTGGGAGCAGGCGGACGGGCAGATCTGCGGGCCACGCATCGCGCAAGTCGATCCGGCGGGCGGGCAGGTGCGCCTGGAAACCGCGCACTGACCCGCCTCTGGGCTGCGTTCAGGCCCGGTCGAGCCGCGCCAGCAGCATCCGTGGATGCAGGCGCGGATGGAAGGCGTTGCCCCCGGCCAGGCGCTCGCGCCGCACCAGATCGCCCGCACGCGCCCGGCGCACGCCGACCACGCGCTCGCCGCGCGCCCTGATCCGCGAGGGCAGGCCCGCATGGGGACGGCGCAGCCGGCCGAGGCTCACCTCCGGCCGGGCCGTGCCGACGAAGCGGTCGAGATGGCGGATCCACCCCTCGGACGGGATGTCCCCCGCCTCCAGGCAGAGCACCCAGTCGCGCCGCGCCGCCTTGGCCCCGGCGCTCCAGGGGCTCGCCCCCGGCGAGCGCTGCAGGAAGGTGGCGCCGGCCCCGTCGGCGATCGTGTCCAAAGCCTCATTGGCCTGGCTCGCCACGATGACCGCATCGCTCACGAGCCCGGCCGCGACGCCCTCGACGAGGGCGCTGAGCGTATCAGCGAGGCGCTCGATCGCTTCCGCCTCCGCCGGGCGCGACACATGGATGACGCACGAGATCATGGCGCGCCCATAGCGGATTTTCGGGCCCCGCAAAGTGGCTTTGCCGGCGCACGCACATCTACCCCGGCCGGCAGGGATCAATTTTCCGATTCTGCACGGAATTTGTGCATCCTTCCTCTCCTATGTTCCTGTTATGTTCTCATTCGAATCGATACTTCTAAGGGGGATTCCTTGGGCAAGCCGACGGCGCGACCGTCCGATCTCCTTCGTCGGCTGTCCGGGGCGCGGGTTCTGGCGGAGTCCCGGCGCGGCCGCGGCGCGACCGCCAATCCCGACGGGCGGTTCGAGGCGATGCATGCCGAACGCTTCGACGACGGCTGGGACGGGACACCGGAGCCGGCGAGCCTGCGCACGCAGGTGATGATGGAGCGCGCCCGCAGCATCATCACCCGCAACCGCTCCCCCGACATCCCGTTCGACCGCTCGATCAACCCGTATCGCGGCTGCGAGCATGGCTGCATCTATTGCTTCGCGCGGCCCAACCACGCCTATGCCGGGCTCTCGCCGGGGCTCGATTTCGAGACGAAGCTCTTCGCCAAGCCGGGCGCGGCCGCCCTGCTGGAGAAGGAGCTCTCCGCCCCCGGCTACGTGCCGCGCACCCTCGCGCTGGGCACCGCGACCGATCCCTACCAGCCGATCGAGCGGCAGCACCGCATCACCCGCGGGGTGCTGGAGGTGCTGGCCCGCTTCCGGCATCCGGTCGGCATCGTCACCAAGTCGAATCTCGTCCTGCGCGACCTCGACATCCTGGCGGAGATGGCGGCGCAGAACCTGGTGAAGGTCGCGGTCTCGGTCACCACCCTCGATCCGGTGCTCGCCCGCCGCATGGAGCCTCGGGCCCCCCACCCGGCCCGGCGTCTGGCCGCGATCCGGGCACTCGCCGAGGCGGGCGTGCCCACGACGGTGCTCGCGGCCCCGGTCATCCCCTCGCTGAACGACCACGAGCTGGAATCGATTCTGGAGGCGGCCCGGACCGCCGGGGCGCGGGAGGCGGGCTACGTGCTGCTGCGCCTGCCGCACGAGCTCGACGGCCTCGTCGACGACTGGTTCGCCGAGCATTATCCCGGGCGCAGGAACCACGTCTTCTCGCTGCTCACCGAGGCCCGCGGCGGCAAGCACTACGATTCCGCCTACGGAACGCGCATGATCGGGTCCGGCCCCTACGCCGACCTGATCCGGCGCCGCTTCGCCCTGGCCAAGGCGCGCCTCGGCTATCCGGAGGACCGCCTGCGCCAGAGCACGGAGCTGTTCCGCAGACCGGACGCGCCGGGGGGCCAGCTCAAGCTGTTCTGAGACCCGGCCCGGCCTCCCGGAAGCGGGCCGTGAAGCGCACCCGGCGGTGCGGGCTGCGGCCCGAGACCGTCGCGCCGCGCCGCCCCCGGGCGACGATTGCCCGACATTCCGGCGACGCGCTGCGCGAAAACTGAGCTGCCGCGCTAAAATTTGATCGTGTTAAAAAATATCCTGTATTGTTAAATACCTCTCGAAACGTGCGGACGGCGCTCGGACGTCGTCGAGGGGGATTGGACATGGATCGGCGGACCTTCGTCACGGGCCTCGGCGCGAGCGCCGTCGCGGCCCCGGCCCTCCTGACCGCCGCGCCCAGCCGCGCCGCGGAACCGTTGAAGGTCGGGGTTTTCCCGGTCGGCGCCGCCCTGCCCTACTTCGTCGCCCTCAAGCGCGGGTATTTCGCCGAAGCCGGCCTCGCCTGCGAGACGGTCACGCTGGGCACGCCGGCCTTGATCGTCCAAGCCCTCGTCACGGGCACGATCGACGCGACGTCGAACCTCGTCACCCTGGAGGGCGCCAATATCAGCGTCCGCAGGCCCGGCACCCTCAAATACGTCTCGCTGGTGGCGCAGAACAGCGAGCACGTGTTCGAACAATTCGTGGTGCGCACCGGGCACCCCGCCAAGACGCTGGCGGACCTGAAGGGAGCCCGGCTCTTCACCTCGCCCGGCCCGGCCAACATCGGCATCTCCAAGGCGGTGCTGGCGAAGGCGGGGCTGCGCGAGGGGGCCGACTACCAGATCCAGGAGATGCAGCTCTCCAACCATCTCGGCGCGCTCAAATCCGGCGCCTTCGACGGCGGCTACACGCTCGAACCCGTGGCCACGGCCCTGATCCAGCAAGGCGTGGCGCGGCGCATCGAGGCGGGAGTCATCGCCACCTACCTGATCGGCGACCGCACCGCCGACGCCTACGCCGCCGGTGCGGCCGTCTCGGCCAGCCTGCTCAAGACGCGTCCCGAGACAGCGGCGCGCTTCGCGCAGGCGTGGTCGCGCGCCATGAAGGACGTGGCCTCCGACCCGAGCGTGCGCGCGTATCTGGTGAGCGACATGAACGTCCCGCCCGAGCTGGCGAAGGACGTGCCCCTCAGCCACTTCGTCGAGATCAAGAGCCTGAGCGAACGGCAGCTCCGCGATTTTCAGACCTTCGTCGACTTCGGGGCCTCGATCGGGGTCGTCGCCGGACAGATCGACGTGCGAACCCTCATCGAGACGATCTGATGCGGGCGCTGAAGCCGGTGTCTCCCGAGCCGCGGGGCGCCTCGCCCCATGTCGTCGTGCGCGGCCTCTCGAAGGCCTTCCACGGCGTCGATCTCTACCGCGACTTCGACCTGACGATCGATCGGGGCCAATTCGTCTCCGTGTTCGGCCCGAACGGCTGCGGCAAGAGCACCCTCATCAACATGATGGCCGGCATCCTGCCGATGGATTCCGGCTCGGTCCTGTTCGACGGCAAGCCCGTCCGGCGGAGCGTGATCGGCTACGTCTTCCAGAACTACCGCGAGGCCGTCTTTCCCTGGCTCCGCGCGATCGACAACATCCGCTACCCGCTGCAGTTTCTCCGTGTCGGCCGCGCCGAGGCCGAGGCGCGGGTCGAGCGTCTGCTGGCAAGCTTCGACGTGCGCATCGATCTCCAGCGCTATCCCTACGAGCTGTCCGGCGGGCAGCAGCAGCTCGTCTCGATCATGCGCGCCCTCGTGGTGGAACCCGAGGTGCTGTTCCTGGACGAGCCCTTCTCCGCCCTCGATTACGAGACGACGCTGTTCCTGCGCGATCGGCTGCAGAAGGTGCTCGGCGAGCGTGCCGTCACCACGCTGCTCGTTTCGCACGATCTCGACGAGGCCGTGTTCATGGCCGACGAGGTCCTTCTCCTGACCAGGCGGCCGACCCGCGTCGCCGGCCGCATCCCCTTCGAAGCGCCACGCCCCCGGACGGTCGAGACCACCGTCGCCCCCGAGTTCATCCGGGTGAAGTCGGAAAGTCTGCACATCTTCCAGCAGGAGGTCCGCAAATGACGGCAGGCGCGCTCCTCGCCCGCTTCAGGCCGCTTCTGGGCCTCCTGCTTCTCGGCCTCATCTGGGACCTGGTCTCGCGCAGCGGACTGGTCGACGCGGTCCTGCTTCCGTCTCCGGAGCAGACGGTCGCGGCCTTCGCCGAGGATCTCGCACACGGGACGCTCTGGAACGACCTGCTCAGGACCATCCTGCGCACCCTGGCGGCTTTCGCGATCGCCCTCGTCACCGCCGTCCCCCTCGGGGTGGCGCTCGGCGCCTCCGAGCGGGTCTACCGCTCCCTCGAGTTCCTGATCGACTTCTTCCGCTCGACCCCGGCCTCGGCGCTGTTCCCCCTCTTCCTGGTCCTGTTCGGGGTCGGCGAAGCCACGAAGATCGCGGTGGCCGCCTTCGGAGCGGCCCTCGTGATCCTGTTCAACGTCGCCTACGGCGTGATGAACGCGCGCAAGCAGCGCCAGCTCGCCGCCCGCGTCATGGGCGCGAGCGCCTGGCGGGTCATGACCGATGTCACCGTGTGGGAATCGCTGCCGCAGACCTTCGTCGGCCTGCGCAACGGCATCTCGATCGCCCTCGTCATCGTGATCGTCGCCGAGATGTTCATCGGCTCGACGGACGGTCTCGGCCAGCGGATCATGAACAACCAGATGATCTTCGACATGCCGCGCATGTATGCCGCGATCTTCGCCGCCGGCGCGCTCGGCTACGTGCTCAACGTCCTGTCGGCCTGGACGGAACACCGCTTCGTGCACTGGAGCGGCCGCTAGGCCGGCCCTCGACGGCCCCTCCCCTTCGGCGGGTCGGCGAAGGGCCGGATCACGCCCTTGCGAGGCTCGATCCGGCATCCCGGAAGCGGGCGGTGAAGCTCACCCGGTGGTGCGGGCTGCGGCCCGAGGCCGTCAGGCCGGCGAGATGGGCGGCGGTGCCGTAGCCCGCATTGCGCTCCCAGGCATAGGCGGGATGGCGGGTCGCGAGCCGGCGCATGAGCGCGTCGCGGAGCGTCTTGGCGACGATGGAGGCGGCGGCGATCTGCGGCACCAGGCGGTCGCCGCCGACGATCGCCCGGCATTCCAGCGGGGCGAGGCCGGGGATGCGGTCGCGGCCGTCGACGCAGACCGGCGCATCGAGGCCGAGCTTCAGCACCGCCCGGCGCATGGCGTCGAGGGTGGCGGCACGCACGTTGATCGTGTCGACGAGGGCCCGCGAGCCCGCGGCGAGGGAGACGCGGGCATGCTCCCGGATCAGCGGGGTCAGGGCCTCCCGCGTCGCCTTGTCGAGGCGCTTGCTGTCGTCGAGCCGGGCGAGCAGGGCCTCCGGGAAGGCGGCGGGATCGAACCAGACCGCCGCCACCATCACCGGCCCGCACAGGGCCCCGCGGCCGACCTCGTCGCAGCCGATCACGGCGGGATAGGGGATGGCGGGATCGAAGGGTCGCATCGGGGACAGCATCACGGCGGGGAAGGCGGCCCGGCGGGGCCGCGTCACCGGCGCAGCGGTCGCAGAAACGGGGCGCCCGAGTCAAACGCCCGGGCGCGGGGGATCAAACCGTCTCGAGGAGCGCGGCCGGCGGCTCGAAGACCGGCAGATGGGCGCTGGCGATGTTCGAGAAGAACTGCCGCGCGCTCTCGGCCCAGCTGTAATGCAGGGCCTCTTCCCGGCAGCGCGCCCGCGGCACCTGAAGCGCCCCCAGCGCCGCCGCGCGCAGGTCGTGGTCGAGCACGCCGGCCCCGCCCTCCCCGATCACGTCGAGGGGACCGGTAACGGGATAGGCCGCCACCGGCAGCCCGGAGGCCAGGGCCTCCAGCAGCACGATGCCGAAGGTATCGGTGAGGCTCGGGAACACGAACACGTCCGCCGCCGCGTAGACGTCCGCCAGAGCCTGCCCCGTCAGGGCGCCGAGGAAGCGGGCGCCGGAGCCCAAGGCCTCGAGCCGGGCGCGGTCCGGCCCCTCCCCCACCACGACCTTGGTGCCGGGCAGGTCGAGGCCGAGGAAGGCCTCGATGTTCTTCTCCACCGCGAGCCGGCCGACGAACAGGAAGAGCGGCCGCGGCAGGCCGTCGAGCGCGTGGCTCTCGTGCGGGCGGAACAGCTCGGTGTCGACGCCCCGGGTCCAGCGCATCAGGTTGACGAAGCCGCGCCCGCGCAGCTCCCGCTCCAGGGAGGGCGTGCTCACCATCGTGCCCGTGGCGGCGGCGTGGAAGCGGCGGAGCCAGGCATAGCTCCAGGCCTCCGGCACGGGAGCCCGGGCGGCGAGGTATTCGGGGAAGCGCGTGTGGTAGCTCGTCGTGAAGGGCCGGTTGCGGGCGAGACAGGCCCGGCGCACCGCGAGCCCGATCGGCCCCTCCGTGGCAATATGGACATGGCTCGGCGACAGCCGCGGCCAGCGCGCCTCCACGCCGAGGCGGGTCGCGAGCGACAGCCGGATCTCGGCATAGCCCGGCATCGGCACCGAGGCGAAGTCCAGCGGCGAGAGCAGCACCGGCTCGAAGCCGTGCGCGGGCGCGGCCTCCACCATGTGCTCCAGCGAGCGCACCACCCCGTTGACCTGCGGATGCCACGCATCGGTGGCGATGAGCAGCCTCACGCGACGGCCCGCCGCCCTTGCGGGGCCACCGCCACCGTCTCCGCCACCTGGGCCGCCCGGGCGCGCAGGATCGAGGGGTAGTGCAGCACCTCCATGGTGCCGTCGTAATGCTCGACGATACCGGTGCAGGATTCCACCCAGTCGCCGGTGTTCAGATAGGTGAGCCCGGAAATCTCGCGTTTGGCGGCATGGTGGATGTGGCCGCAGATCACGCCGTCCGCGTTCTGGCGGCGGGCCTCCTCGGCGAGCAGCGTCTCGAAGCTGGAGATGAAGTTGACCGCGTTCTTCACCTTCAGCTTCGCCCAGGCCGAGAGCGACCAATAGGCGAGCCCGAGGCGCCGGCGGACCTTGTTCAGGAGGGTGTTGAGGGTGAGCGCGGCGGTGTAGGCGCCGTCACCGAGATGGGCGAGCCACTTCGAGTGGCGCACCACCATGTCGAACTGGTCGCCGTGGATCACGAGATAGCGCTTGCCGTCGGCGGCGACGTGGATGCGGCTGTCGGCGATCTCGATGCCGCCGAAGGTCGTGCCCAGGAAGTCGCGCAGGAACTCGTCGTGGTTGCCCGGCACGTAGACGATATGCGTGCCCTTGCGGACCTTGCGCAGCAGCTTCTGCACCACGTCGTTATGGGCCTGCGGCCAGTACCAGCCCGAGCGGAGCTGCCAGCCGTCGACGATGTCGCCGACGAGATAGATCGTGTCGGCGTCGTAGTCGCGCAGGAAGTCGAGCAGCAGGCCCGCCTGGCAGCCCTTGGTGCCCAGATGCATGTCGGACAGGAAGAGAGTCCGCACCCGGGTGGTCTTTTCGGGATCCTCGGCCAAGTCAGCCTCCGGCATTATCCTCGCCGGGAGCCAAAACCGAAGCCGATCTCAGTTTGATGACGGCCCGCGCGCCGGGCCTCCGCGTGCTATTGTGCAGGCGCCGCGAAGCACTTGGCACACCGAAATTTTTTTCTCGGCCCGTTCAGTTTTTTGAGCTTTTCCCTGTCCGGCAATCGGGGCATGGTCCAGGCCAAGGTGACCCGCCGGGCATGATTGTGCCCGGAGCCTTCGGGCGGTCTACCGGGATCATCGACCACAGGAAGGACGTGTCCCATGGCGGTCGGAACGCGGGTTCACGCGTCTTCGACTCGATCGGCCATCCGCCTCGCGCCGCTGTGGCACGACCCGGAACGGTGGCCGGCGCCGGGACATCCCACCCTCCCGATGGCAGAGGCGGCGGGCGCGATCCCCGCGCATCCCTGCGCCCAGGCGATCGCATGGGCGCGGCGGTCTCGCTTCTGCCAAGGTCGAGACGCCCGTATGGCGGGCCACCGGACCGGGGCGGGCGCGATCCCCTCCGGGCCGGACAGAAGAAAATCCGCGGCGGGCGCCCGGCGCCCCGCCGTTCCACACGAGGCGTGGGCGCTTCCCGGCGCTCCCGCCGCTTCATTCAGGTAACTCGGAGGAAACACCATGGCGGCAACGAGACGGCCGGGGCGCAACCATCTGTTCGTGCCCGGCCCGACCAACATCCCGGACCGCGTCATGCGCGCGATGCTGGTGCAGTCCGAGGATCACCGCTCCGTCGACTTCCCGTCGCTGACGAAGCCGCTCTTCGAGGACACCAAGAAGGTGTTCGGCTCCACCGAGGGCACGATCTTCCTGTTCCCCGCCTCCGGCACGGGCATCTGGGAATCCGCGCTGACCAACACCCTCGCCCGCGGCGACAAGGTCCTGACCGCCCGCTACGGCCAGTTCAGCCACCTCTGGATCGACATGGCGCAGCGCCTCGGCCTCGACGTCATCGTCCAGGAGGAGGAGTGGGGCACCGGCGCGCATCCCGAGAAGATCGAGGAGGCCCTGCGCGCCGACAAGAACCACGAGATCAAGGCCGTCATGGTGGTCCATAACGAGACCGCGACCGGCGTGACCTCCGACATCGGCGCCGTGCGCAAGGCGATCGACGCCGCCGGCCACCCGGCCCTGCTCTTCGTCGATGGCGTGTCCTCGATCGGCTCGCTGCCGTTCTACGCCGACGAGTGGAAGGTCGACTGCGCCATCGCCGGCTCCCAGAAGGGCCTGATGCTCCCCGCCGGCCTCGGCGTGATTTGCGTCAGCCAGAAGGCGCTCAAGGCCGCCGAGGGCTCCTCGGGCCGCAACGACCGGCTCGCCCGCGTCTACTTCGACTGGGAAGACCACAAGAAGCAGAACGGCGCCGGCTACTTCCCCTACACCCCGCCGCTGCCGCTGCTCTACGGCCTGCGCGAGGCGCTCGCCTGCCTGTTCGAGGAAGGCCTGGAGAACGTCTATCACCGCCACGCGGTGCTCGGCGAGGCCACCCGCCAGGCCGTCGCGGCCTGGGGTCTGAAGACCTGCGCCAAGGACCCGCGCTGGAACTCGGACACCGTCACCGCCATCCTGGTGCCGGAGGGCTTCGACGCCGCCAAGGTCATCAAGCACGCCTTCGTGCGCTACAACCTCGCCCTCGGCGCCGGCCTGTCCCAGGTCGCGGGCAAGGTGTTCCGCATCGGCCATGTCGGTGACCTGAACGAGCTCTCGCTGCTCGGCGCGATCGCCGGCGCCGAGATGTCGCTCCTCGACAACGGCATCAAGGTCACCCCCGGCTCCGGCGTGGCGGCGGCCTCCAGCTACCTGCGCGAGCACCCGCTCTCCAAGTCGTAAGACCGTGTCGCGGAACCGGCGCCGGGCTTGCCAGCCCGGCGCCGGTTCCGTCACCCAGGGAGCAAGGTCGGCGGATCACGCCAGCGCCGACCGTCCGGAAGGCAGGGGTCCAAGATGACGAAAAAAGTCGTGTTCCTCGACCGCGAGTCGCTCGATGCGACGGTTCGCGCATTCAATTTCCCGCACGAATACAAGGAATACGAGTCGACCTGGACGCCGGAGGAGATCGTCGAGCGCCTGAAGGGCGCCGAGATCGCGATCATCAACAAGGTGCCCATGCGGGCCGACACGCTGAAGCAGCTCCCGGACCTCAAGCTGATCGCAGTCGCCGCCACCGGCACGGACGTCGTCGACAAGGCCGCCGCCAAGGCGCAGGGCATCACGACCGTCAACATCCGCGGCTACGCCTTCAACACCGTGCCCGAGCACGTGGTCGGCCTGATGTTCGCCCTGCGCCGGGCGATCGTGCCCTACGCCAATTCCGTGCGCCGGGGCGATTGGAACAAGTCGACCCAGTTCTGCTATTTCGACTACCCGATCTACGACATCGCCGGCTCGACGCTCGGCATCATCGGCTACGGGGCGCTGGGCAAGTCGATCGCCAAGCGCGCGGAAGCGCTCGGCATGAAGGTGCTGGCCTACGACGTGTTCCCGCAGGAGGGCCTCGTCGATTTCGAGACGATCCTGACCCAGTCGGACGTCATCACCCTGCACGTGCCGCTCACCCCCGACACCAAGAACCTGATCGGGGCCGAAGAGCTCAAGAAGATGAAGAAGTCGGCGATCCTCATCAACACGGCCCGCGGCGGGCTCGTGGACGAGGCGGCCCTGCTCGAGGCGCTCAAGGACGGCACCATCGCCGGCGCCGGCTTCGACGTGGTGGCCCAGGAGCCGCCCAAGAACGGCAACATCCTCTGCGAGGCCGATCTGCCGAACCTGATCGTCACCCCGCACGTGGCCTGGGCGAGCAAGGAGGCGATGCAGATCCTCGCCGATCAGCTCGTCGACAACATCGAGGCCTTCGTCGCGGGCAAGCCGCAGAACGTCGTCGAGCCGTAAGCAGCCGTCCGCGAGGCGGTCCGCGAAGAACGAAAAGACATCCCGGGGCGAGGGCGGCCGGCGCGCGAGAGCGCCGGACGTCTCTCCATGGAAACGCGCCGCGCCCGATTCAGCGCGGCCAAGAAGCAGCCAGAGGCACCATGACCAAGAAGCTTCTCTTCCTGTTCGACACCGATGCGGTCCCGAGCGTGTTCGACACGGTGGTCGGCTATGACGGCGGCGCCGACCACATCACCGGCTACGGCAACGTGACCACGGAGAACGTAGGCGCGCTAGTCGACGGCACGATCTACACCCGCGGCGGCTCCGAGAAGAAGTCGACGGCGATCTTCGTCGGCGGCGGCAACATGGCGGCCGGCGAGGCGGTGTTCGAGGCGGTCAAGAAGCGCTTCTTCGGCCCGTTCCGCGTCTCGGCGATGCTCGATTCCAACGGCTCGAACACCACCGCGGCGGCGGGCGTGGCCCTCGCCGTGAAGGCGGCCGGCGGCTCCGTGAAGGGCAAGAAGGCCGTGGTGCTCGCCGGCACCGGCCCGGTCGGCATGCGCTCGGCGGCCCTGCTCGCCCGGGAAGGCGCCGAGGTGATCATCGCCGCCCGCCAGCTCGACCGCGCCCAGGCCGCGGCGGACAACGTCAACAAGCGCTTCGGCGTGAACGTGACGGCCGCCGCCACCCCGGACGAGGCCTCCCGCGTCGCCCTGGTGAAGGGCCAGAACCTGATCTTCTCCGCCGGCGCCATCGGCATCGAGCTTCTGCCCGAATCCGGCTGGAAGGACGAGGCCTCCATCGAGATCGTGGCCGACTACAACGCCCAGCCCCCCCTCGGCTTCGGCGGCATCGACGCCATGGACAAGGGCAAGGAGCGCCACGGCAAGCTCACCTTCGGGGCGCTCGGCATCGGCGGCCTCAAGCTCAAGCTGCACCGCGCCTGCGTGGCCAAGCTGTTCGAATCCACCGAGGGCGTGTTCGACGCGGAGAACATCTACGCCCTCGCCAAGGAAATGGCCTGAGCCATGGCCGCCAACGCGACGATCGAAACGTTCCTCGACGGGCTGGCGAGCTCGGCCCCGACCCCCGGCGGCGGCGGTGCCGCCGCCATCTCCGGCGCCATGGGCGCCGCCCTCGTGTCGATGGTATGCAACCTCACCATCGGCAAGAAGAAGTACGTCGAGGTCGAGGCCGAGCTGAAGCAGGTCCTCGAGAAGTCCGAGGCCCTGCGCAAGACGCTCACCGGCATGATCGCCGACGACGTCGAGGCCTTCGACGCGGTGATGGGGGCCTACGGCCTGCCCAAGACCACCGACGAGGAGAAGGCGGCCCGTTCGGCCAAGATCCAGGAAGCCCTCAAGACCGCGACCGACGTGCCGCTGGCCTGCTGCCGCGTCTGCCGCCAGGTGATCGACCTCGCCGAGATCGTCGCCGAGAAGGGCAACCTCAACGTGATCTCGGATGCGGGCGTCGCCGTCCTCTCCGCCTTCGCCGGGCTGCGCTCGGCGGCGCTGAACGTCTACGTCAACGCCAAGGGCCTCGAGGATCGCGCCTTCGCCGAGGAACGGCTGAAGGAGCTCGAATCCCTTTTGGGCGAGGCGGCCGCGCTCAACGAGCGCGTCTACGAGGTGGTGAAGAACAAGGTGAACTGAGCGGGGGCGCTCTTCACCCACGGATCCCGGGTCCGCCCGGGATCCGCAGCAAGGCCCGTTCGAGGAGCGGTCGCACAGCCCCCTCAGGTCTCTCCCAAGAGAGGGAGGACATGCCGCCGAAGACCGAGAAGGTCCGGCAAAGGGCATTCGAAAGGCCGCTAAGTATCTGGCCTGCAGGCAAATTGAAGCACAACAAAAGAAAAAATTTAAGCGCGGCCGACTTCCCGTAAATTCGATTTTACGCGAAGGTGCGCCCGAGGAAACGCGAAGGAGAACTTCGATGGACGTTCACGAATACCAAGCAAAAGAATTGCTTGCGAGCTTCGGCGTCGCCGTCCCGAAGGGCGCCGTGGCTTTCAGCCCGGACCAGGCGGTCTATGCCGCGACCGAACTCGGCGGCTCGTTCTGGGCGGTGAAGGCGCAGATCCATGCCGGCGCCCGCGGCAAGGCGGGCGGCATCAAGCTGTGCCGCACCTACAACGAGGTCCGTGACGCCGCCCGCGACCTGCTGGGCAAGCGTCTCGTGACGATCCAGACCGGCCCCGAGGGCAAGCCGGTGCAGCGCGTCTATGTCGAGACCGCCGATCCCTTCGAGCGCGAGCTCTATCTCGGCTACGTGCTGGACCGGAAGGCCGAGCGCGTGCGCGTCATCGCCTCCCAGCGCGGCGGCATGGACATCGAGGAGATCGCGGCCAAGGAGCCGGAGGCCCTGATCCAGGTCGTGGTCGAGCCGGCGGTCGGCCTGCAGCAGTTCCAGGCCCGCGAGATCGCCTTCCAGCTCGGCCTGAACATCAAGCAGGTCTCGGCCGCGGTGAAGACGATCATGAACGCCTACCGGGCGTTCCGCGACTGCGACGGCACCATGCTGGAGATCAACCCGCTGGTCGTCACCAAGGACGACCGGGTGCTGGCGCTCGACGCCAAGATGTCCTTCGACGACAATGCCATGTTCCGCCGCCGCAACATCGCGGACATGCACGACCCGTCCCAGGGCGATCCGCGCGAGGCCCAGGCCGCCGAGCACAACCTCAGCTACATTGGCCTCGACGGCGAGATCGGCTGCATCGTCAACGGCGCCGGCCTGGCCATGGCCACCATGGACATGATCAAGCACGCGGGCGGCGAGCCGGCGAACTTCCTGGACGTGGGTGGCGGCGCCTCCCCCGAGCGCGTCGCCACCGCCTTCCGCCTGGTCCTGTCGGACCGCAACGTGAAGGCGATCCTCGTCAACATCTTCGCCGGCATCAACCGCTGCGACTGGGTCGCGGAGGGCGTCGTGAAGGCGGCGCGGGAGGTGAAGATCGATGTGCCGCTGGTGGTGCGCCTCGCCGGCACGAACGTGGAGGCCGGCAAGCAGATCCTCGCCGAGAGCGGCCTCGACCTGATCACCGCCGACACCCTGTCGGAAGCCGCGAAGAAGGCCGTCGAGGCCTGCAACGGCGCCAAGCGCTAAGCCCGGGGAGGACACGCCATGAGCATTCTCATCGACGAGAAGACCCCGATCATCGTCCAGGGCATCACGGGCGACAAGGGCACCTTCCACGCCAAGGAAATGATCGCGTACGGCGCCAACGTCGTCGGCGGCGTCACCCCCGGCAAGGGCGGCAAGACCCATGTCGGCGTGCCGGTGTTCAACACCGTCAAGGACGCGGTGCGCGAGACCGGCGCCACCACCTCCATCACCTTCGTCGCCCCGCCCTTCGCCGCGGACGCGATCATGGAGGCGGCGGATGCGGGCCTGAAGCTGGTCTGCTCGATCACGGACGGCATCCCCGCCCAGGACATGATGCGCGTGAAGCGCTACCTGATGCGCTATCCCAAGGAACGGCGCACGATGGTGGTCGGCCCGAACTGCGCCGGCATCATCTCCCCCGGCAAGTCGATGCTCGGCATCATGCCCGGCCACATCTACCTGCCGGGCCGGGTCGGCGTGATCTCCCGCTCGGGCACGCTGGGCTACGAGGCCGCCGCGCAGATGAAGGCCCTCGGCATCGGCATCTCGACCTCCGTCGGCATCGGCGGCGACCCGATCAACGGCTCCTCCTTCCTCGACCATCTCGCCCTGTTCGAGAAGGATCCGGAGACCGAGGCCGTGCTGATGATCGGCGAGATCGGCGGCCCGCAGGAGGCCGAGGCCTCGGCCTGGATCAAGGAGAACTTCTCCAAGCCGGTGATCGGCTTCGTGGCCGGCCTCACGGCGCCGAAGGGCCGCCGCATGGGCCATGCCGGCGCCATCATCTCGGCCTCCGGCGACAGCGCCGCGGAGAAGGCGGAGATCATGCGCTCCTACGGCCTCACCGTGGCGCCCGATCCGGGCTCCTTCGGCGAGACCGTGGCCCAGGTGCTCAGGCGGGCGGCCTGACCGCCGCCGATCCCCTCCCCCGCAACGGGGGAGGGCTGCCCTCGCCGCGGCGAGGGTCCGGAGCGGGAGCGTCGCGCCCGGAGAGCACGGGGCCCGCCCCTCTTCCCCCCGCTCCGCGGGTCCCCTCCCCCGCCGAAGGGGGAGGTCATGCGCTGCGCTCGCCGCGAGCCGCGCGCCCATTCGAAATCCAAGGGAGGTCGCCCACGATGCCCGCCACGCTGCATGCGGTGCCTGCGGCCGTCGCCGACAGCACCTTCGCACCGCCCGTCATCACGGGAACGTCGTCGAAGGAAGCCCTCGACATCCTGTTCCATGCCCTGCTCGACGTCGCGCGGCGGCACGAGCCGGAGCTGGAGGCCGTGCTGCACGGCACCGCCGACATCTCGAACTTCACCCCGCAGATGCTCGCCCGGGCGCTGCAGGTGCAGGGGATCTGGTTCCAGCTGCTCTCCATCGCCGAGCAGAACGCGGCCATGCGCCGGCGCCGGCATGTGGAGCGCGATTCCGGCCGCGAGGCCCTGCGCGGCTCCTTCGCCAAGGTGCTGGCCGAGGCCGCGCAGAGCGGCATCAAGGCCCCGCAGATCCATGCCCTGCTCAAGGACCTGCGCATCCGCCCGACGATCACCGCCCATCCCACCGAGGGCAAGCGCGTCACGGTGCTGGAGAAGCTGCGCCGGATCTACCTCGTCCTGCGCGAACTGGAGCTGCCGCGCTGGACCGAGCGCGAGCGCAACGGCCTGATGAACGACCTGCGCGACCAGATCGAGCTGGTCTGGATGACGGGCGAGCTGCATCTGGAGAAGGCCACCGTCGAGCGCGAAGTCGCCTGGGGGCTGCACTTCTTCGACGAGACCCTGTTCGAGATGCTGCCCGAGGTGATGTACTCCCTCGAGGAGAGCCTCGCGCAATACTATCCCGACGAGACCTTCGAGGTGCCGCCCTTCTTCCAGTTCGGAAGCTGGATCGGCGGCGACCGCGACGGCAATCCCTACGTCACCGCGAGCGTCACCCGCGAGACTCTGAAGCGCAACGCGCTGGCCTCGCTGCGCCGCTACCGCGACGGCATCACCCATCTCGGCCGGGTGCTCTCCCTGACCGAGCGCTCGCTGCCCGTGCCGGAAAGCTTCCGCAAGGAGCTCGCCCTGCTCCTCGACGAGAGCGGCGACGGCAAGGCCATCGCCAACCGCAATCCGGGCGAGGCCTTCCGCCAGTATCTCACCTGCGTGCTGCGCAAGCTCGAAGCCACGATCCAGCGCAACAAGGGCCAGCGCTCCGCGGGGCCGGACTATCCGAGCGCCGACGGGCTCATCAACGACCTGCGGGTGCTGGAGCAGGGGCTCACCGATTCCAAGTGCCCCTCGCTCGCCGTCGACCTCGTGCGGCCGGTGCGGCGCATGGTGGAGATCTTCCGCTTCTCCACGGTCCGCCTCGACCTGCGCGAGAACTCGACCCGCACCACCAACACGCTGCAGGCCCTCTGGAAGCAGCGCAACGGCGAGCGGACCCCGCCCGAGCTGAACACGCCGGCCTGGCGCGAATGGCTGCTGACGGAGCTCGCCCGCCCGCGGGACCCGGAACGCTCCTTCGAGGGCCTGCCGGACGATGCCCGCGAGACCCTCGACACCTTCGCCCTCGTCGGCGAGATGCGCGAACAGCTCGACCGGGAGGCCTTCGGCGCCTTCATCCTGTCGATGACCCGCTCGGTCGACGACGTGCTCGGCGCCTATCTGCTCGCCAAGGAGGCGGGCATCTTCCTCGACAGCACCGGCACCGAGATCTGTCCGCTGCCGATCGTGCCGCTCTTCGAGACCATCGACGACCTGCGCGCCGCGCCCGCCATCATGAAGGAGCTGCTCGCGGTTCCGGTGGTGCGCCGCTCCACCCGCTGGCAGGGCGGCGTGCAGGAGGTGATGATCGGCTATTCGGACTCCAACAAGGACGGCGGCTTCGTCGCCTCCAACTGGGAGCTCTACAAGGCCCAGGCGCGGCTGACCGCGCTCGGCAAGCATGCCGGCGTGCCGATCGCCTTCTTCCACGGCCGCGGCGGCTCGGTGAGCCGCGGCGGCGTGCCGACCCAGCGCGGTATCGCGGCCCAGCCCCCCGGCTCGATCAACGGGCGCTTCCGCATCACCGAGCAGGGCGAGGTCGTCTCGTTCAAATACGCCAACCGCGGCACCGCGGCCTACCAGATGGAGCTGCTGGCCTCCTCGGTGTTCGAGCACGCCCTCCAGTCGGAGCGGGAGGCGAGCACGCAGTCGCGCAGCGAGTACGACGATGCCATGGAAGCGCTCTCGGGCGCCTCGCGGGCGGCCTATGTCAACCTGCTGCAGGCGGACGGCCTCGTCGACTACTTCCAGTCGGCGAGCCCGCTGGACGAGATCGCCCTGCTCAATATCGGCTCGCGCCCGGCCCGCCGCTTCGGCGCCCGCTCGCTCTCGGATCTGCGCGCGATTCCCTGGGTGTTCGCCTGGTCGCAGAACCGGCACGTCATCACCGGCTGGTACGGCGTCGGCTCGGGGCTCAAGAGCTTCCTCGACGTGCGCGGGGAGCAGGGCGAGGAATTGCTGCGCCGCCTGTTCCGCGACTGCAAGGTCTTCCGCCTCGTCCTGGACGAGGTCGAGAAGACCCTGCTGATGGTCGATCTCGACATCGCCCGCGACTACGCCAAGCTTGTCGCCGACCCCGAGATCCGCACCCGCATCTTCGGGATGATCGAGGCGGAATACGCCCTCACGAAGGAGATGGTGCTGCGCATCAGCGGCGACGACGAGCTCGCCGCCCGCTTCCCGCAATTCCGCGAGCGGCTGACCGGCCGCCTGCCGACCATCAATCAGGTCAGCCGCGAGCAGGTGGAGCTGCTGCGCCGCTTCCGCTCGGAGGAGGACGACGACAAGCGCGAGGCCGTGAAGTCGGCCCTGCTCCTGTCGATCAACTGCATCGCGGTCGGCTTCGGCGCGACCGGCTGAGGGAAGGGCCGGCCCCGGCCCTCCCGCGAAAGGATCGTGCCGTTCTGTCGCCCGGGGCGGTAGACGCGGCGCGCCAAACGGAGACAGTGGGCGCCATTCGGGCCGAACGGCCCGGCAGCCGCCTTCACGGTTTAGAGGAGGAAAGAACACATGAGCTTCACCCTGATCCAGCAGGCCGAGCCGCGCCTGCACCGGTCCGAGCTGGCGGTCCCGGGCTCCAACCCGACCTTCATGGAGAAGTCGGCCTCATCCGCGGCCGACGTGATCTTCCTCGACCTCGAGGACGCCGTCGCCCCCGACGACAAGGAGAAGGCCCGCACGAACATCATCCAGGCGCTCAACGACCTGGATTGGGGCAACAAGACCATGATGATCCGCATCAACGGTCTCGACACCCACTACATGTACCGCGACGTGGTCGACATCGTTGAGGCCTGCCCGCGCCTCGACATGATCCTCATCCCCAAGGTCGGCGTGCCGCAGGACGTCTACGCGATCGACGTGCTCGTCACCCAGATCGAGCAGGCCAAGAAGCGCGAGAAGAAGATCGGCTTCGAGGTGCTGATCGAGACCGCCCTGGGCATGGCCAATGTCGAGGCGATCGCCCAGTCCTCCAAGCGCCTCGAGGCGATGTCCTTCGGCGTGGCCGACTACGCCGCCTCCACCCGCGCCCGCTCCACCGTGATCGGCGGCGTGAACCCCGACTTCTCGGTGCTCACCGACAAGGACGAGGCCGGCAACCGCCAGACCCACTGGCAGGACCCGTGGCTGTTCGCCCAGAACCGGATGCTGGTGGCCTGCCGCGCCTATGGCCTGCGCCCGATCGACGGCCCCTTCGGCGACTTCTCGGATCCGGACGGCTACCGCTCGGCGGCCAAGCGCTGCGCCGCCCTCGGCTTCGAGGGCAAGTGGGCGATCCACCCCTCGCAGATCGAGCTCGCCAACGAGGTCTTCACCCCCTCCGAAGCCGAGGTGAAGAAGGCCCGCCGCATCCTCGAGGCCATGGAAGAGGCCGCCAAGGCCGGCCGCGGCGCCGTCTCGCTGGACGGCCGCCTGATCGACATCGCCTCGATCCGCATGGCCGAGGCCCTGATCCAGAAGGCCGACGCGATGAGCGCCAAGTAATCGAGAGCCAAGTGATCGCAGGCCAAGCGATCGAAAGATCCGCGATCGGCTGACGCGATCGTAGACGACAAGCGGCCGCCCCGGAGCGATCCGGGGCGGCCGTTTCGTTTCGGGCCCGCGCGTTCCGTCCCTGCGGGGCTGCCCTACGCCGCCCGCACCGTCGCCAGGAAGCGGCCCACCTCGGCGCTGAGATGCTCCGATTGCTGCGACAGCTCGGAAGCGGCGCTGAGCACCTGGGCGGCGGCGGCGCCGGTCTCCTCGGCGGCGCTGGCCAGCCCGCCGACATTGCCCGTCACCTCCGCCGTGCCGGCCGCGGCCTCGGCGACGTTGCGCACGATCTCCTGCGTCGCCACGCCCTGCTCCTCCACGGCGGCGGCGATCGAGCCCGCCGCGTGGCTGAGCTCGCGGATGCGTCCCGAGATCGCCGCGATGGCCGAGACCGCCTGATCGGTCGAACCCTGGATCTGCGCGATCTGGCTGGCGATCTCCTTGGTCGCCGCCGCGGTCTGGCTGGCGAGCTCCTTCACCTCCGCCGCGACCACCGAGAAGCCGCGGCCGGCCTCGCCCGCGCGGGCGGCCTCGATGGTGGCGTTCAGCGCCAGAAGGTTGGTCTGGCCGGCAATCTGCGAGATCATCTCTACCACGTCGCCGATCCGGCCGGCGGCTTGGCTGAGGTCGCGGACCAGGGTGCCGGTGCTCTCCGCCTCGCCGACCGCGGCCTGGGCGAGGCCCGTGGAGCCGTCGACCTGCCGGCCGATCTCCTGCACCGAGGCGCCGAGCTGCTCGGCCGCGGCGGCGACCGTGGTGACGTTGCTCGAAGCGGTCTGCGCGGCCGCGGCGACCACGGTCGATTGCGAGGCCGTCTCCGTCGCGGTGCCGGCCATGCTCTGGGCGGTCGCCTGCATCTGCGTCGCCGCGGCGGTCACGCTGGCCACGATGCTGCCCACCGCCCGCTCGAAGCCGTCGGCCATCTCACGCATGGTGCGCTTGCGCTGCTCTTCGGCGCTCTGGCGGGCGAGCTCGGTCTCCCGCTCCAGGGCCCGCGAGCGGATCAGGTTGTCCTTGAACACGCCGACCGCCCCGGCCATGGCGCCGATCTCGTCGCCACGTCCGGTGGCGGGGACGACGACGTCCGCGTCGCCGGAGGCGAGGCGGTCCATGGTCGCGGTGATCTGCTTGACCGGGCGGGTGACGCTGCGGTTGACGAAGAGAGCCGCACCGGCCGCCACCAGCATGGCGAGGCCGACCATGGCCAGCGTCGCGAGATGCGCGGTGTCGTACGCGCTCGCCGCATGCTCGCCGCTCGCCTTGGCCATCTGATCGTTGAGGTCGATCAGCTTCTGAAGCTCGGCGAGCACGGCGCTGATCCCGGTCGACATGGTGGTGTTGTAGAGGTGCTGGGCGCCGACGAGGTCACCCGCCTCGGCCCGGGCGATCGCTTCCGCCTGGAGGGCGGTGTAGCGCCGCCACTGGCCCTCGAAGGCCTCGTAGAGGCGCGCGGCCTCCTCCGTGTGCGGCTGCGCGAGGAAGGCCTCCTGCAGCGCGGCCATCTCGCGGGCACGCTTCTCGATCACACCCGCCACCTCATGGCGCAGGGCCGGGGTGTCCGCAGTGATGAGCCGGCCCCCGTTGACACGCTGGCGCAGCACCAGGACCTGGATCTTGCCGAGGGTCTGGGTCGCCGGGAGGCGCGTGTCGCGCAGGTCGCGCGCGGCCGCGTTGAGGGTGTCGAGGCCGTGGAGCGACGTGCCGCCCTGGACAGCGACGAGCAGGAACAGCAGGGCGAAGCAGAGGCCGAGTTTGAATCCGACGGAGAAGGTGCGGGGCATCCAGATCTTCCGAAAGGCTTGCGCGAGGCGTTGGCCGATCTGACCTCCGATATGGACGTTAACTTTCCAAAAATTCCGCGACTTGCCCTTGCCTGTTGCCGTGCACCGCCCAGGAGAACCTTCGTGTGATCAGGCACAAGCGCGTGACAGCCAAGCGTTGCTGAAACCCAGCCGAGAACCATTTCAAGGGTTCGGCCTCAACCGGGCCAGGTCCAAGGAGCCAGCATCATGCATGTGACCATCGAGCACGCCGAGACCGCCATCCGCGCGGCCCGGGAGAAGGCGGCCGAACTCGGCACGCAGATGTGCATCGCCATCGTGGATTCGGGCGGCAACCTGAAAGCGTTCTACCGGATGGACGGGGCCTGGGTCGGCTCCATCGACATCGCCCAGAAGAAGGCCAAGACCGCGGTGTTCTTCGGCATGAAGACGGGTCAGATCGGCCAGCTCTCGCAGCCGGGCGGCTCCCTCTACGGGATCGAGCACTCGAATGACGGGCTCATCACCTTCCCGGGCGGCATCCCGATCGTCGACGAGGACGGCGAGATGTCCGGCGCCATCGGCGTCAGCGGCTCCACGGTGGAGAACGACCACGCCGTCGCCGAGGCCGGCGCCAGCGCCATCGGCCGCACGGAGCTGCCCGAGCATCCCTGGCGCACCTGAGCGCCCTCTCCTTCCTTCAAGGCTGCCCCGGCTCGACCGGGGCAGCCCCCCTCCCTGAACCTAGCGCGCAGCGAGATCGCCGAAGCCGAGATCGGAGAGCGTGTAGGAGATCTGGGCGAAGCCGCCGTAGCGATCCGTCTCGAAGCGCATCGGGCTCGGTGGCGTGTTGGGGAACGGGAACTGCGAGTGGCCGCGGTCGGCCTGCATCTTCCAGTAGCGGGCGCCGATACCGACCGCGACCGACGGGGTCAGATCGTAGCTGATCACGCCCTGCAGGAAGTAGCCGTCCCCCGAGCCGACCATCGCCATGGGGTTGATGTCGGATCGCTGCCAATGCCGATCGTAGGCCTCTATCTCGGCGACCGGGAGATAGGCGCCTTCGAGGACGAACTTGACACGGTCGAGGCGCATCTCCCCGATCAGGCCGACCCGGAACGCGTTCCAATGCGCGTCCACGCTCAGCCCGCTGACGGAATCGGGAATGCCCCTGTCCTCGGCGCAGAATTCGCCGCTGGCGACCTGGTTGCAACCGAAGCCGTTCGCTAGCTGCGCGAAGTATTGGTAGCCGAGATAGCCGCCGAGCTTGTAACTTTCTCCGCGGAGCAAGTTGAGGCCGGCATCGACCACCGCGTAACCGATATCGCCATTGCGGATGCCGCTCACCGTTTTCGAATAAGGGACGGTACCCGGCGGGTAGTCCTCGTCGATGAGGCTTCCCGAATCGATGAATCCCGCGCCGAGGAAGCCCTTGAGGAACAGCCCGGTCGGCGTGTGGTCGAGACGGGCGAAACTCTCGCTCGAATGCGCCCCGAGACGCTGGTAAGTCAGCCGGGAATTGGTCTGCGCGCCGTTGCCGGGAGCGCCGAGCGTGTCGCGAAACAGGCCTGAACTGTAGAAATAGCGCAGGCCGGCCTCGAACGTCCATGTCGCCGGGGACATCGGGACAGAGGGCGCGGGATCCGAGACCGCGCGGACGAGGTCGAGGAGCGGCAGGCCGTCGCCGAAGCGGTAGTTCAGGCCGGCACGGGCGAGATAGCCACTGGTTTCGACCCTCGCGCCGTAGCGATACGGACTTTGGCCGAAGATCTGGTCAGCGGGCAGGCTGCGCGCGCCGAGATCGTAGTAGAGGCCCTCGACCTTGGCCGACAGACGCTGGCTGAAGGCGTATTCGATGCCGCCACCGGCGACGTAGCCGGTCCGGAGCTCACCCTTGCGGCCTTCGAAATCCACCGAGAAGGACGGCGTCAGCGGGAACGCCGTGTTCGTGTCGATCCGAACATTGCCATAGGCGAGGCCGCCGGTGCCGTAGACGAAGAACCGGTCGAAGGCGTAGCCGATCTTGCCGCGCAGGGTTCCCAGGAAGTCGAGACGCTGCCCAGCATGGTGGATGACGGTCCTCGTCTCACCTGTCTCGGGTATCGTAAAATAGCCCTGCAACGTGCCGTACCCGCGTAGCCGCGTGAACTGGTAATCCGCCGCCGCGCCGATCACGACGCCGTTCCCTGGCGTGAGCGGGAAATTGTAGCCGATCTCGCTGCCGGCGGTGAAATCCTCGACACGGAGCTTATGGGCCGGGAGGATCAAGCAGTTCGGGGCCTCGGGATCGGCAGGCTTCGAACACATCGGACGCGCCGCATTGTCCAGGGAGCCGTAGCCGGCGAAAAGGCCGCTATAGACCCCGGCGAAGCTGTAGGGCGCCGCGGAGCTCGGCGGCGGCAGATCGGCCGCAAACGCACTCCCCATGAGACCGACAAGCGTGACTGCGGCAAGAGAAACGCGCACGGAAGCCCCCCAGAAAGATTTACATATGTTACTTCTGAGTGGTGCCTCCGGCCTATGTCCCGGATGCAACACGCGCCCTTTTGCAGGCGCGGACGCACCTCATGGCACCGCGCGGCTCCACGTCAAAAGCGGTGCCGGTGGAAGGGCGCTCGACGGAGAGCGAACGATCCCGCACCGGCGCGGCAGGGCCGGGAAAACCCCCGGTTAAGCATGAGGGCCTATCACGGGCCTCACGCCATCCCGGTTCAGAAAGGAGCGCCGATGACCAGGGATCAACTCGCCGCGGAGCTGAAGCGCATGGCCTCCTCGCAGGTCAGCGATATCGAGCGCGCGGTGAAGGCTGGCCACAAGACCATCGCCCTCAACGAGCTCGCGGATCTCGACCGCCAGCTCAAGGCGCTGGCCGCCGCGCTTAAGGCGAAGCCCGCCGTCGCGCGGGCCTCCTGAAAGACGAAACCCCTCCCCGATCCGGGGAGGGGCTTGTTCTCACCGCCGGCGCCGGGTCGAGCCCGTGGGCAGCGTCTGGGCCTGGGCCAGCGCTTCGGCCCTGTCCGCCTCGCTCGCGCTGGACCAAGCCTTGTCGTAGAGGTCGACGATCCAGCTGTCCTTGGCGCCCTGCACGCCGGCCCGCGCCACGGTGAGCCAGGTGAGGCCCTTCACCGGCTGGCGCGCCACGCCGACTCCATTGACGAGAAGGTCACCGAGGAGCGCCTGGGCCGGGCGGTTGCCCTTCTCCGCCGCGAGGTTGAACCAGCGCGCCGCCTGCCGGGCATCCTGCTCGACGCCGGTGCCGTCGAGATAGAGCCGGCCGAGGCTGTACTGCGCGTTGGGATCCCCGAAATACGAGGCCGCGTAGTTGAACATGTCGTAGGCCCGCTCGGGGTTCGAACGCACATAGGTGCCCTTGATCCCGTCGAGGAAGTAGGAGCCCAGCGCCGTGAAGGCGCTCGCCACCACCGCCGAGTTCGCCGCCTCCGGCGGGTCGTCGGTGTTGTCGTCGGCGATGCGCGAGAAGTACTCGAAGGCCTTCAGGTCGTCGTGGGGAACGCCGTCGCCGTCCGCATACATGCGGCCGAGCTTCCACAGGGCCAGGGTGTGGCCCTGGCCGGCGGCGTATTCGAGGGCGCGCACGGCGCCTTCCTTGTCGCCGGCATTGTATTCCCGCACGCCCGTGCGCAGGGCGTCCTTGGCCGAGCGGTAGCCTTTCTCCGGCACCGGGGTACGCGCCGATGCGTCGAGAGCGGGCGCCGGTTCGGGCGTCAGCAGGGTCAGGCCGGCGGGGAGCGCCAGCAGCGCGGCGAGCAGGGCCGCAGCGAGGCGGGGACGACCGGGATCGGCCCCGGCCGGCCGAAGCCGGCAAGAGTCAGTCCTAGATGTCCGCATAGGTCTGCGTCTCCTGGGCGCTGCCCGGATGAGTGACCGCACCGTTGACCGCGGGTCCCACGGTCTGCGCGTATTTCCAGAGATAGCCGGAGGTCGCGGTGTTGCTCCGCGGCGTCCATTCGGCGCGGCGCTTAGCGAGTTCCGCATCGGAAAGGGCCACGTCGAGGCTGCCCTTGATCGCGTCGAGGGTGATCACGTCGCCGTCGCGGAGCAGGCCGATCGGACCGCCGACCGCCGCCTCCGGCCCGACATGGCCGACGCAGAAGCCGCGGGTCGCGCCGGAGAAGCGCCCATCGGTGATCAGCGCCACCTTGTCGCCCATGCCCTGCCCGTACAGGGCGGCGGTGGTCGAAAGCATCTCGCGCATGCCGGGGCCACCCTTCGGACCCTCGTAGCGGATGACCAGAACCTCGCCTTCCTTGTAGGTGCGCTTCTGCACCGCCTCGAAGCAGGCCTCCTCCCCGTCGAAGACGCGGGCCGGACCGGTGAAGACCTGTTTCTCGGCCGGCATGCCGGCGACCTTCACGATGGCACCTTCGGGAGCGAGATTGCCCTTGAGGCCGACGACGCCCCCGGTCGGGGTGATCGGCGCGTTGGCGGGGCGCACCACGTCCTGATCCGGGTTCCAGGCCACCTTCTCGAGGTTCTCGGCGATGGTGCGGCCGGTCACGGTGAGGCAGTCGCCGTGCAGGAAGCCGTTGTCGAGCAGCGTCTTCATCAGCAGCGGGATGCCGCCGACCTCGAACATGTCCTTGGCGACGTAGCGCCCGCCCGGCTTCAGGTCGGCGATGTAGGGCGTGCGCCGAAAAATCTCGGCCACGTCGAACAGCGTGAACTCGATGCCGCATTCATGGGCGATGGCCGGCAGGTGCAGGGCGGCATTGGTCGAGCCGCCCGAGGCCGCCACCGTCGCCGCCGCGTTCTCCAGGGCCTTGCGGGTGACGATGTCGCGGGGGCGGATGTTCTTGGCGATGAGCTCCATCACCTTCTCGCCGGCTGCGGCGCAGAACTTGTCGCGGATCTCGTAGGGCGCCGGGGCGCCGGCCGAATAGGGCAGAGCCAGGCCGATCGCCTCGGAGACGGTCGCCATGGTGTTGGCGGTGAACTGCGCGCCACAGGCGCCGGCCGAGGGGCAGGCGACCTGCTCCAGCTCGTCGAGATCCTCGAGGCTCATGTCGCCGACCGCGACCTTGCCGACGGCCTCGAACAGGTCCTGCACGGTCACGGGCTTGCCGCGGAAGGAGCCGGGCAGGATCGAGCCGCCATAGATGAAGATCGAGGGCACGTTGAGCCGCACCATCGCCATCATCATGCCGGGCAGCGACTTATCGCAGCCGGCGAGCCCCACCAGGGCATCGTAGGCATGGCCGCGCATGGTCAGCTCGACGGAATCGGCGATGACCTCGCGGGAGGGCAGCGACGCGCGCATGCCGGCATGGCCCATGGCGATGCCGTCGGTAACGGTGATGGTGCAGAACTCGCGCGGCGTGCCGTGGGCGGCGGCCACGCCCTTCTTCACCGCCTGGGCCTGGCGCATCAGCGAGATGTTGCAGGGGGCGGCCTCGTTCCAGCAGGAGGCCACGCCGACCAGCGGCTGGTGGATCTGCTCGCGGGTCAGCCCCATGGCATAGAGGTAGGAGCGGTGCGGCGCCCGGTCGGACCCCTCCGTGACGTGACGGCTCGGCAGTTTCGACTTGTCGTTCAAACGCGCGTCCATCTGACTCTCACCCGACCCGTCCGCTTGAGGCGCACGAGGGTCCTCGCTGTTCCGACCCGGCAGGCTGGAACGCTTCGGATCCAAGTCGTAAAGCGTTGGGAAGACTGCTCTTTGCCGCGTGTATCGAGGTGGTCCCGGTTTATGGCGGGATCGCGGCGTGGACGGGCACAGCTCAAGGCAAAGTCGGGAAGGTTTCGCGGTGTTGCGACCCCGCCACAGCTTAGCTTACGGCCCGCGACGACTCTGCCGCAGGGGCATGGGAAAAGGTCTCGCGCCGATCTCGCATGGTGCGGTGCGGTCGTTGATCTGACAAGGATTCATCCGGCCTCCGGGGAGGTCGGCGCCTGCGCCCGTCAGGGCGTGATCTGCCGGATGTGCTCGCCGAGGGAAGCGAGCGCCCGTTCCGCCGACTCGATCTCCCGGCGGACGGTGATCGCCTCGCGATGGTCGATATGGCCGTCCTGCAGGGCGTCGTCGATGGCCTCGATCACGTCGGCCGCCTCGATGATCATCCGGTGGGAGGCCCGGTAGATCGCCTCCCGGCTCGCCTGGGTGACCGGATCCGGCTCGACCCGCTCGGCGGCGACGAAGCGGGTGCCGCGCAGGAGACAGCTGACGAGCCGCGGATCGGGCACCACGCTGATCAGGCGGCAGATCTCGTCGGCGCTGAACACCACGCGGTTGCTCACCCGGGCATGGAGCACGTGGTAGTCCCAGCCCAGACGGCGGGCGGTGTCGTGAAGCGAGTAGATCCCCTCCGTGACCAGGATGCGGTGCGCGAGCTGCGCGAATTCTTCGCCGCGGCTGCTCATCGGGCGAACGATCCACCGGCACCCCGGCGAATGATCCCCGGAGGAAGATTTGTGCGGGATCGCGGCACAATTGAAAAACGCCAGGAATATGACACGGTCTCGATTGTCATTCGCGCCATGGCCTTATCGTTTATGACGAGAATTGATTGCTTCAATTGAGACGAAGCGCGGAGATTTTCCGCACTCGATCATGTCCATGAACGTGTGAGCATCCCCGCACCCTTCGTCCTTCCGCCCGCTGGCGGAAACGAAAACCCACCCCGGGATCGACAGTACGGGTTCGCAAACAGATCCGCGATTGCTTTCAGCGTTCTACGCACGCATTTGCACAGGCCGCGACGGGCGGCCCGCGACGCATCGGAACGCGGCGGCTCGGCCCGAAACCCGGGCATGCGGCTGCGGAGCCTCCCGCCGCGCGGCGAAGGCCGTGTCCGTCGATCGCCGCCGGAAGAGCCGGCGCGCTCCCGCGGGATCTCAGTAGGAAGAGGAGAAGCTTCGGTGCCGCGTACCGACGGACTTGTAGTCGTCCGCAGCGACCTCGACCTGCGCGGAGGAGGCCGCGGTCTTCGACGCGAGCTTGCCGATCCGTTCGATCCGCACACCGGCTAGGTTGGACCGCCTCCAGGCGAGGCGGACGAGGCAGACGAAATCCCGGCCGACCACCTTCAGCATGAAGGTCTCGGGCAGGCTCACGGAAGCGGGCACGCCGAGGCAGGCCCCGGAGGGGGAGACATCCTTGACGGTGCAGGGGATCTCGCTGCCGTCGAGGAGACGGATCATGCCGATCCAGTTCGTCGGAGAACGCGATTCGCGGCGCTGAACATGCCCATTGGCGGCGGCCCCGGCTTGCGGGGCGCCGTCGAGCAGCAGCTGGCTGTTATCGTCCTTCACACCCAAGGCGCTCGGTTCCATCGCGACGTCGCGCACTCTGCCCTGGAAGCCTTTCGATTCGGTTGAATTGCGAAAACATTTTTTCGAAACACAACACAATCCTCCACGGAGGGCGGAGGAGAATTTTCATTCCAGATCCAGCCAGAAAATCTCGTCAGGCGACACAATTTGAACGTACGATTTCAATCTTAAATTTGAAATGATGGGGACATCTTCCGGCAGGAAGCATGCATTACGCATTTTTCTGCAAATCACCAAAGAACTTCTAAGATTTTTCCGATAAAATTTTTCATCATTCCGGCCGCCGGATTTGGCACTATTATGCAATTCACTGATCGGAAGGCAAACACCCGCCGCATCATATCACATCTGTCAATCGCCATGAGCCGGAACACGGACGCACGACCTTCGGTGCATCTCCGGCCCATCGTCGGTCCCATGACCGCGCCTCGTCTCGATCCGGAACAGCCGCGCGGCAGGGGACGCGCTTCCGCGGAACGCGTATGAGCCCTGCGAGGCAAGCGGGCCCGTTCCCGCGACCGTGAGGAGCCCCCGTGCCACGCTTCGCCGCCAACCTGACGCTGATGTTTCAGGAGGTGCCGTTCCTCGACCGTTTCGCCGCAGCCGCGCGCGCCGGCTTCGAGGCGGTGGAGTTCCTGTTTCCCTACGCGCACCCGCCGGAGGCCATCGCCGCGCGGCTCGCCGAGAACAGTCTGACGCTCGCCCTGTTCAACCTGCCGCCGGGGGATTGGGAAGCCGGGGAGCGCGGCCTCGCCGCTCTGCCCGGCCGCCGCGCCGCCTTCCGCGAGAGCCTGCGCACCGGGCTCGCCTATGCCCGCGCCACCGGGGCCCGGCGTCTCCACCTGATGGCGGGTCTGGCCGATCCGGCGGATCCGGAGGCCCTGGGGGCCTACCGGGACGCCTTGCGCGAAGCCGCCCGCTTCCTCGCGCCCGAGGGCCTCGACCTGATGATCGAGCCGATCAACCGGCGCAGCATGCCGGGCTATTTCCTGAGCGACGTGGATGCCGCGGCCGCCCTGATCGAGGAGCTCGCCCTCCCGAACCTGCGGCTGCAGTTCGACCTGTTCCACTGCCAGATCCTGCACGGGGACGTGACGGAGCGTCTGCGCCGGTACATGCCGCTGATCGGTCACATCCAGGTCGCCTCGGCTCCGGAGCGGCACGAGCCCGGCTCCGGCGAACTCGCCGAAGGCTTCCTGTTCGCGGAAATCGACCGCCTCGGCTATTCCGGCTTCATCGGCTGCGAATACGTTCCCGCCGGGCGAACCGAGGAAGGCCTCGGCTGGTTCGCACCCTATCGCCGGCGCACCCCCTGATTCGAGGCCGCTCCTCCCGCGGGAAGCGCCGTTTGCGGGCGGCCGAAGTTTTTCACGGCTCCATCCACTGCATCGCACACACCCTTGAGGCAGCCCCTTCGAGCTAGCTCCGGTGGGCTGCGTAGTTTCCCGCAGCAAGGACCATGCTTGAACAATCTGCGGATTTTCCGTCGCAGGCGGATCCGGCGCCTTTGCCGGGAGGCGGATGACCGGCCAAGCCTCCCCCATTCTCGCCGCATTGCAGCGACGTTTGACGCGCACCCCCCTCTTGCGAGGTATGAACGTCCGATTAACATCGCCTCATTCGTGACGCGTCAACGACAACTCTGGGGCAGGGAGCGGATCCATGTCAGAGCTCATTCGCGTGAAACCGACGCAGGACGGTACCTACACGGTCTATCGCGGCCCCCTCGCGCTGGTCAGCGGCCTCACCCGGCTGCAGGCGGAGCGCTACGAGGCCAGCATCGCCCGCGGCAAGCGCCTCGCCGAGACGGCGCTGCCGGCCCGCGCCTGAACGGGCACGGCCTCGCCTGATTTCGAGAACGGCGCGGATCCGGCGGGATTCGCGCCGTTCTCGCATCGGAGCCTTCCTTACCGCCCCATGGCGAAGAAGCGCGAGATCAGCCAGAGCGGCACCACCACCGCCGCGCCGGCCAGGATCCAGCGGCCGAAATCGTGGAAGGTGTCGAGCCCGAGCTCGATCAGGGCGCGGGTGGCGTCGTAGGCGTGCCAGAACAGCAGGCCCGGGGTGAGGCCGAGCATCGCCATCACCGCGCCGACCAGCACCGACAGGAAGACGAGCTTCACCAGCACCGAAGCAGGCGAGCCACCGAGGAACCGGCGCAGCGCCGAGGACGGGGCGCGGTGAGAGCGCGGGTCCCCGACATAAGGCCCGCCCGGAAGGGGCGCGCCGCGCTGCCGCGAATCGTGGTCGCCGATCATGCCGTCACTGCCTCGCTCCTGACGCCGTCCAAGGTCGTGCCGACGACCCTGAGCGAGAGGTGAGGCGTCCTTGAGGCGCGCGCAAGCGGCGTGTCCGGCCCGGTCGATCCGTGGCCGATGGGACACAGATCGGGGAAACCCCTTCCTCTTTCATGCGTTGGGCGGTGTCCCGCGGGCCCGAGCGATGGCATCGCCCGGGAACGGGCTCACATTGCCCATCGTATCTCCTCGCCCCGCGCGGATCTTCTGGGAAATCGGGAAAGGCCATGATCGACCACGCCCTCTTCGACCCGGCGACGATCGATCCCGAGACCAAGGCGCTCAATGCCGAGATCGTGGCCGCCCATGCCGAGCAGGGCGATCCCTGGTCGCTGCCGATCGCGGAGGTGCGCGAGCGCCGCCGCCGCGGCACCAAGGCCTCGCCCGCCATGCCCCGCAGCGCCCGGGCCGAGATCCTGACCATCGACGGCCCCGCCGGGCCGCTGCCGCTGCGGGTCATCCGGCCCAAGGGCAAGGTCCGCGGCGCCTATCTGCACATCCATCGCGGCGGCTGGGTCTGGGGCTCGGCCGACGAGCAGGATCCCTGGCTGGAGCGCATCGCCGATTCCTGCGGCTTCGTCTGCCTCTCGGTGGAATACCGTCTCGCCCCCGAGCATCCCTATCCGGCCGCTTTGGAGGATTGCGAGGCCGCCGCCCTCTGGCTCGCCGGGCCGGGCAAGGCCGAGCTCGGCGTGCGGGCGCTCACCATCGGCGGCGAATCCGTGGGGGCGCATCTCGCGGTGATGACGCTCCTGCGCCTGCGCGACCATCACGGGCTGCCCCATGCCTTCCGGGGCGCCAACCTGAATGCCGGCTTCTACGACCTCGGTCTGACGCCGAGCGTGCGCAACTGGGGCGAGGAGCGCCTCGTCATCAACACCCGCGACCTGCAGACCTTCGCCGAGGGCTTCTGCGCCGGGGACGTCGACCGGCGCCTGCCGGACGTGTCGCCGATCTATGCCGACCTGAAGGGCCTGCCCCCGGCCCTGTTCACCGTCGGCACCGCCGATCCGCTCCTCGACGACACGCTCTACATGTCCGCCCGCTGGGCGGCGGCGGGCAATGGCGGCCACACCGCGATCTATCCCGGCGGCTGCCACGTCTTCATCCGCTATCCGAGCAAGCTCTCCGAACAGGCCCTGGAGCTGATCGACCGCTTCCTGCTCGCCCTCTCCTGAGCACGGGCAGCGGCCTGCGACACGAGCGCCCGACCGCTTTCCCTCCCCGCGGCCGATGGCGATAAAGGCGTCTTCGGAGCCGGAACTCCCGCCGGCTTCCGCCCCGCCCGCCGCCCGGATCCGCTTGGCCCCCTCCCCGCTTCCGCCCGTGTTCGAGCGCTGGTTCGCCGGCCGCGGCTGGCGCCCGCGGCCTCACCAGCTCGACCTGCTCGCCACGGTCGAAGGGGGCCGCTCCGCCCTGCTGGTCGCCCCGACCGGCGCCGGCAAGACGCTGGCCGGCTTCCTGCCGAGCCTCGTCGACCTCGCCGGCCGGCACGCGACCGGGCCGGAGCGCGACCGGGCGCGGCTCCATACCCTCTACGTCTCGCCCCTGAAGGCGCTGGCGGTCGACATCGCCCGCAACCTCGAAATGCCCATCGCCGAGATGGGCCTGCCGATCCGGGTCGAGACCCGCACCGGCGACACCCCGGCCCACAAGCGCACCCGCCAGGTCAGCCGGCCGCCGGACATCCTGCTGACCACGCCGGAACAGCTCGCCCTGCTCGTCGCCCATCGCGAGGCTTCGGAGCTGTTCGCAAACCTGAAGCATATCGTGCTCGACGAGTTGCACGCCCTCGTCACCTCGAAGCGCGGCGACCTGCTCTCCCTCGACCTCGCCCGCCTGCGCCGCTTGGCTCCTGAGGCGCGCGCGATCGGCCTCTCCGCCACCGTGCGCGAGCCGGACGAGTTGCGGAAATATCTCGTCGGGCAGGTGCCCGGCGAGGAGCGCAAGGCCGAGCTCGTGGTCGTCCAGGGCGGCGCCGCGCCGGACCTGCGCCTGCTCGAGACCGGCCTGACCCTGCCCCTGTCCGGGCACACCGCCTGGCAATCCATGCCGGCGATCTACGACCTGATCCGCCAGCACCGCACCGTGCTCGTCTTCGTCAACACGCGGCTCCAGGCGGAGTACACCTTCCAGGAGCTGTGGCGGCTCAACGACGACACCCTGCCCATCGCCCTGCATCACGGCTCCCTCGACGTGGGCCAGCGCAGGCGGGTCGAGACGGCCATGGCCGCGGGCCAGTTGCGCGCCATCGTCTGCACCGCGACCCTCGATCTCGGCATCGACTGGGGCGACGTCGATCTCGTGATCAACGTGGGCGCGCCCAAGGGCGCGAGCCGGATCATGCAGCGGATCGGCCGGGCCAATCACCGAATGGACGAGCCCTCCAAGGCGTATCTCGTGCCCGGCAACCGCTTCGAGATGCTGGAATGCCAGGCCGCCCTCGACCTGGTCGAGACCGCCGCGCAGGACACGCCCGATGCCCGCATCGGCGCCTTGGATGTT
This sequence comes from Methylobacterium organophilum, assembly GCF_022533465.1. NCBI lineage: Bacteria > Pseudomonadati > Pseudomonadota > Alphaproteobacteria > Hyphomicrobiales > Methylobacteriaceae > Methylobacterium > Methylobacterium organophilum. The sequence goes on from NZ_CP092848.1 coordinate 263,107, forward strand.
CTCGCCCAGCATATCCTCGGCATGGCCTGCGCCGATGCCTTTGACCCGATGGAGCTCTACGACGAGATCGTCTCCGCCGCGCCCTATGCGGACCTTCCCTGGGAGCATTTCGAGGCGGTGGTCGATTACGTCGCCACCGGCGGCTACGCGCTCCGGGCCTATGAGCGCTTCGCCAAGATCGTGAAAGGCGCCGATGGCCGCTACCGGGTGCGCGACGCCCGCACCGCCCAGCAATACCGGATGAATATCGGCACGATCATCGAGGCGACCTCGGTGAAGGTGCGCCTTACCCGGGCGCTGCGCGGCAAGCCGGGCACGCTGATCCCCCGGGGCGGCCGCATCCTCGGCGAGATCGAGGAGGGTTTCGCCGAGACCCTGACGGCGGGCGACACCTTCCTGTTCGCCGGCGAGGTGCTGCGCTTCGAGGGATTGTCCGAGGACGAATGCCTCGTCACGCGGGCCGGCCCCGGCACCGACCCGGCGATCCCGTCCTATGCCGGCGCCAAATTCCCGCTCTCGACCTTCCTCGCCGCGCGGGTGCGGGCGCTGATCGCCGACCCGTTCGAGTGGGACAAGCTGCCCAGGCAGATCACCGATTACCTCGTACAGCAGCGCAAGCGCTCGGTGCTGCCCGGCGCCCAGGACCTGCTGGTCGAAAGCTTTCCCCGGGGCAAGCTGCGCTACCTCACCGCCTTCCCCTTCGAGGGCCGCCTCGCCCACCAGACGCTCGGCATGCTCCTGACCCGCCGCCTGGAGCGCGCCCGCCTGCAGCCCCTGGGCTTCGCCGCCAACGATTACGGGATCGCGATCTGGCTCAACCGGGACGTGGCCGAGCGCATCGCCATCGAGCCCGGCTTCCTTGATGCGCTCTTCGCCGAGGACATGCTCGGCGACGATCTCGAAGCCTGGCTCGACGAATCCGCGATGATGAAGCGGACCTTCCGCCAATGCGCCGTCATCGCCGGGCTGATCGAGCGGCGCTTCCCCGGCCAGAAGAAGACCGGCCGCCAGGTCACGATCTCCACCGACCTGATCTACGACGTGCTGCGCAAGCACCAGCCCGACCACCTGCTCCTGCAGGCCGCGCGGCAGGATGCGGCAACCGGACTCCTCGACGTGAGGCGCCTTGGCATGATGCTGAGGCGCATCCAGGGGCGAATCACCTACCGGGCGCTGGATCGCGTCTCGCCGCTCTCCGTCTCCGTCATGCTCGAGATCGGGCGGGAGAAGGTCTATGGCGAGGGCGCCGACGCGATCCTGGCCGAGGCCGAAGCCGAGCTTCTCGAAGAGGCTCTGGCGTGAGCGGGGATTCGCATCCGGACACGAACGAAGAGGATGCGATCTTGGCGCTCGGCCAGAGACTTGAACGACTGACGAAGACCCCGGGCCTGTCGCTCGCCGGGGAGACCCTGACCCTCGACCGCACCGGCGCCCTCTGGCTGGAGGCGCACCGGGCGCTCGTGGTGTCGGACCTGCACCTGGAAAAGGGCTCCGCCTTCGCCGCCCGCTCCGGCCAGTTCCTGCCGCCCTACGATACCCGCGAGACGTTGGCCTGCCTGCACGAGGTGATCCAGCGCTTCGATCCGGCCCTCGTCGTGGCGCTCGGGGATTCCTTCCACGATGCCGGCGGCCCGGAGCGCCTGGAGACGGGCGACCGCGCCATGATCGCGGCCCTCCAGGACGGGCGCGACTGGCTCTGGATCGCCGGCAACCACGATGCGGGGGTGAGCGACGGCATCGGCGGGCGCTTCGCCGATACGCTCGCCCTCGGCGGCCTGACCCTGCGCCACGAGCCGCTCGTCGGGGCGGAGGCGGGCGAGGTCGCAGGCCATCTGCATCCCTGCGGCAAGGTCTCGATGCGCGGGCGCAGCGTGCGCCGCCGCTGCTTCGTCGAGGACGGCCATCGCCTCGTGATGCCGGCCTTCGGCGCCTATGCCGGCGGCCTGAATGTCCGCGGGGCCGCCTTCGAGCCGCTCTTCCCGAAGGGCTTCACCGCCCATCTCCTCGGCGATGGCCGCGTCTTCGCGATCGGCCGGGCCATGCTCGGCCGGGATTGAGCCTCACACGTCGAGTTCGGCGATACGCGTTGCGATGACCCGGCGCAGGGCCGGGAGTCGGCCCACGCCGCGCAAAAGGAGGTTGCGGGCGGCGCGGGGCAGGCCCCCGCGCAGGGCCGCGAGGCGGGTCATCCGGTCGGTCATCGCGACGACGCCCTCCGCCACCGGCCGGCGCTCCGCCTCGTAGCGGTCGAGGCTGGCCGGGTCGGCCCCGTCCCGCAGCACGTCGGCGAGAAGAGCGCCGAGGCGGATGGCATCCTGGATGCCGGTGTTCATGCCCTGACCGCCCGCCGGGCTGTGGACATGGGCGGCGTCCCCTACGAGGAAGAGCGGCCCCGCCCGGTAGCGCGCGGCCACCCCGTGATGGACGCGGAAGCGCGAGGACCAGACCAGCGCGTCGAGCCGCGCCCCGGCCGGCCCCCGCTCCGCCAGGATCGCGCGGAACAGGTCGAGCGGCGGATGCGGCTCCGCCTCGTCGCAGGTGGCGACGAGGCGCAGATGGTCAGCCGCGAAGGGCGCCGCGACCATCAGGCCCCGTTCGCCGAGGAAGAGCTGCACCTCCTGGGCGCCGAGGGGCCACGAGCCCCGAACATCCGCCAGGACGAAGGACTGGGCATAGGTCCCCGTGCGGAACGGGATGCCCGCCGCCTCCCGCACGGTGCTGTGGAAACCGTCCGCGGCCACGACGAAGCGGGCCGAGACGGTGGCGAGGGTCTCCGCCTCGTCCCGCAGGACGACCTCCGCCCCCTCCCCTTTCACCGCCACGCTCTCGACGGCGTGCCGCCAGTGGATCGCCCCGCCGAGCTCCCGGAGCCGCTGGCGCAGGGCGGCCTCGGTCCGGTTCTGCGGCAGGATCAGGGCATAGGGATAGGCGGTCGGCAGGCCGGAGAAATCGAGGCGCAGGAGCACCTCGTCCCGCTCCCGCATGGTGAAGACGGGCACCGGATTGCCCTGTGCCACCAGGGTCTCGGCGACGCCGAGCATCTCCAGCCGCTCCAGGGTGCGGGCATGGACGACGGCGGCGCGGGAGGTGTTCTGCCCCTCCGCGAGGCGGTCGCAGAGCAGGAACGGGATGCCGCGATGGGCGAGGGCGACGGCGAGCGCCAAGCCCGAAGGGCCGGCGCCGCAGATGAGGATGTCGGTTCTCTCGGGAACGGCCATCCTCACCTCCTCGCTCTCCGTGTCCTCAGGCGGCGACCAGGAGCGCCAGCCCCGCGACCCCCGACAGGATCAGCCGCATCCGGCTCAGCCAGTGGGGGGCGAGGCCGCGCCGGGACAGGTCCTGGTCGACGAAGCCCCACAGCAGGACCAACGCGCCAAGGATGCGCAGGTCCCACGGCGCCGGCGCGGCCAGGGCTGCCCAGGCGAAGACCGAGGGCACGATGGCGATGAGGTAATCCGCGCCCGCGGCGCCGCCGGCCGCCGCCGCACCCCAGCGGATACCGCCGAGGAAGGAGGCGATCACCGCGCCATAGGCCGAGAGGATGGTCCGCGGCGACAGGCCGAGCGTGCCGAAGCCGCCGTCGTAACCGCTGACCGCGAGCGCCGCGAAGCCGAGAAAGGGGATGAGACCGGCCACCCCGAGGACCATCGCGCTCATGGGCGGCGTGCTCAGGCGGCGCATGCCCTCTCCCGGTGTCCAGGCCGCACGAGGATCGGGCAACCGCGGGGACGATCCTATACGGCCATCCCGCCGCGATTCCAGGGTCTACCGGTGTCCGCTGCGTCGCAGCACGCCGTCCGGCCCGGGGGGCTGGAACACGGGGACGCGGTGGCCGCGTTGAGACCGGGAACCGAGAGGAGCGCCGCCATGGCCTACGAGCTTCACTACTGGCCGACGATCCAGGGGCGGGGCGAGTTCGTGCGCCTGGCCCTGGAGCAGGCCGGAGCCGAGTATGTCGACGTCGCCCGCCTGCCCGAAGACGAGGGCGGCGGCCCCGACGCCCTGATGAACGGCCTCCAGGACGAGCCCCTGCGGCCGCCCTTCGCCCCGCCCTATCTCAAGGACGGCGATGTCGTCGTCGGCCAGACGGCGGCGATCCTGCTCTATCTCGGCCCCCGCCTCGGCCTCGTCGGGGATGGTGAGCAAGACAGGATCTGGACCCACCAGATCCAGCTCACCCTCGCCGACATCGTCGCCGAGACCCACGATACCCATCATCCGGTGGGGAACGGCCTCTATTACGAGGACCAGAAGACCGAGGCCCTGCGCAAGGCCGAGGAATTCCGCCGGAACCGCATCCCGAAATACCTGCACTGGTTCGAGCGCGTCCTGATGCGCAACCCCGCCGGCCCCGACCATCTCGTCGGCGACCGGGTGAGCTACGCCGACCTCTCCCTGTTCCAGCTCGTCGAGGGCCTGCGCTACGCCTTCCCCAAGGCGAGCGCCGGCGCCCTCGACGACACTCCCCTCGTGACCGCGCTCGCCGCCTCTGTCGCCCACCTGCCGCGGATCGAAGCCTATCTCGCCAGCGACCGGCGGATCCCCTTCAACGAACAGGGGATTTTCCGGCGGTATCCGGAGTTGGATGGCTGAACCGCTTTGAGCATTCTACGCCTTAGGCGTAGAATGCCAGGGTGATCTTCGATTGGCACGACGAGAAAAGTGAGGCGTGCCGTCGAAGGCGCGGCTTCGGCTTCGATTACGCCGCACGGATCTTCAGCGGTGACATCTGGATCAGGATCGACGGCCGCCGAGATTACGGAGAGGTGCGCCTGCAGGCTCTCGGCGAGATCGACGGATTTCCTTACGTCGTCGTGTTCACCGAGCGCCGGAATGCAAGTGGTGAGATTGTCTATTGGATCATCTCCGCTCGCAGAGCCTATGAGAAGGAGTGCCGACAATGGCGAAACGCTCTCTCGCGGAACTGATGCGGCAGCAGCCCGACATTGATCGGGCGCGGATTGCCGCCACGACGGAAGAGGAAATCCGCCGGCACGCCATTGAGGACGGGGACGATCCGGATGAGGCGGAGGACGGTCGACTCATCGTTCCGCCGTCACAGGAAGTGCGCCGCATGCTTGGGCTCACCCAGGAGGCCTTCGCCGCCCTGCTTCGTATCCCGGTCGGTACGATCCGCAACTGGGAGCAGAACCGGAAGCTGCCGGATCCGGCCGCACGCACGCTGCTCGGGTTGATCGCCGCCGATCCGAGCCACGCCTTCCGGCTGCTCTCTCAAGAGGAGCCGCAGCGGCGCGTGCCCGAAGCGACCGTCTGAGAGGACAGACCAGCCATGCTGGGGCTCAACCCGGCAGCACCTGGCACACCTCGCAATAGAACGTCGAGCGCCCGCTCTGGACCATCCGGGCGATCCGCCCGGTGCAGCCCTTCGCCGTGCAGGCGTGGCCGACGCGGTCGTAGACGCGGAAGCCGTGCTGGAAGGCGCCGCGGGCGCCGTCCGGCTGGGCGTAGTCGCGCAGCGTCGAGCCGCCCGCCGCCACCGCCTCGGTCAGGACCGCCTTGATCTCCTTGGCGAGCCGCTTCGCCTTGGGCGTCGGGGTGCCGTCGGGCTTGGCGAGGGCCCCCGCGGGCAGGCTCGGATGCAGACCAGCGCGGTGCAGGGCCTCGCAGACATAGATGTTGCCGAGGCCCGCGATCAGCCGCTGGTCGAGCAGGGCGGCCTTCAGCGGCGTGATGCGGTGGCGGAACAGCCGGGCGATGGCCGCGCCGTCGAGCGCCTCGCTCAGGGGCTCGATGCCCATGGCCGCGAAATGCTTGCTGGCCTGGAGCGTCGCGCTCGGCACGAGGTCCATGAAGCCGAAGCGGCGCACATCGTTGTAGGTGATGGTGGCCCCGCTCCCCATCGCCATCACCACGTGGTCATGCTTGGCGTTGCCGAGGGCGCCCTCGAGGTAGAAGTCGCCCGGCGAGAGGGTGGCCCCGTCCGGCAGCCGCACGTCGAAGCGGCCGCTCATGCCGAGATGCATGATCAGCGTCTCGCCGGAATCCAGCGCGGCGGTGAGGTATTTCGCCCGCCTTCCGAGCTCCAGCACCGTGCGGCCTTCGAGGCGCCGGGAAAAGTTCTTCGGAAACGGGAAGCGCAGGTCCGGCCGGTTGAGGGTGACGCGGGCGAAACGGGCGCCGACCAGGGCCGGGCTCAGGCCCCGGCGCACGGTCTCGACTTCAGGCAATTCGGGCATGGTGGTGGATATAGCCGCCCGCGTCGCCGCGTGCACGCGGCACCGATGGCGGCGGGGCGCCGCATTCGCTATGAGGCCCGGACAATCAGGATGGGTCGATGACGCGCAGAGACGGGACCGCCGCCGGGAACATCTCCGAGGACACCGCCGATTTCGGCTTCAAGACGGTGCGCCTCTCCGAGAAGCAGGGGCGCGTGGACGACGTGTTCCGCTCGGTCGCCAAGCGCTACGACCTGATGAACGACCTGATGTCCGGCGGCCTGCACCGGGCCTGGAAGTCGCACCTCATCTCCATGCTGCGCCCGTCCAGGAGCGCGCCCTTCCACCATCTCGACGTGGCCGGCGGCACGGGCGACATCGCCTTCCGCACCCTCGAAGCCGGCGGCCCGCAGACGCGGGTGACGGTGCTCGACATCAACGAGGCCATGCTCCGCGTCGGCGCCGAACGGGCGGCGGGCCGCTACGGCGAGCGGATCGCATTCGTCACCGGCAATGCCGAGGCCCTGCCGCTGCCGGCCGGCACCTATGACGGCTACACCATCGCCTTCGGCATCCGGAACGTGCCGCGCATCCCGGTGGCCCTGGCCGAGGCCTATCGCGTGCTCAAGCCCGGCGGCCGCTTCCTCTGCCTCGAATTCTCCCGCGTCGACGTGCCCGTTCTTGAGAAGATCTACGACGCCTATTCCTTCCACGTGATCCCGCGCATCGGCGCGAAGGTCGCGGGCGACCGCGAATCCTACCAGTACCTCGTGGAATCGATCCGCAAGTTCCCCTCGCCGCTCACCTTCGCGGGCATGATCGAGGAGGCGGGTTTTTCCCGCGTGACGCACCGGGTGCTCTCCGGCGGCATCGTCGCCATCCATTCCGGCTGGAAGGTCGCCTGATCGTGGCGTGCATGCGGGGGCGGTTTTGCTAGGCGGGCTGTTTCACCTCGCCCGGGGGGTGCATGTCGGCTTCGTGCTCGCGCGCGAGGGCGGGCTCGCGCTGATCGATCCCGGCTCGCTGCCGCCGCATCTGCGCCTGGCGCTGAAGGTCGGCCGCTCGCTGGAGCGCAAGGGCGTCGGCGACCAGCCGGGGGCGAGCCCCCTGGAGCGGGCCATGACCCGGCTCGGCCCGTCCTACGTCAAGTTCGGCCAGTTCCTGGCAACACGACCCGACATCGTCGGCATGGCCGCGGCGCGCGACCTGGAGCGTCTGCAGGACCGGGTGCCGCCCTTCCCGCAGGAGGAGGCGGTGCGGGTGGTCGAACGCGATCTCGGCCGGCCGCTCCGCGAGAGCTTCGTGGAGTTCAGCCTGCCGGTGGCGGCGGCCTCCATCGCCCAGGTGCACAAGGCGCAGATCCTCGACGCAGACGGGACCCTGCGCAACGTCGCCGTGAAGGTGATGCGTCCGGGCATCCGCGTGCAGTTCCAGCGCGAATTGCAGGCGATGCGCTTCATGGCGCGCATCGTCCACGCCCTGCTGCCGGATGCCGAGCGCCTGCGCCCGCGGGAGGTGGTCGAGATCCTCGCCCGCTCGGTGATGATGGAGATGGATTTCCGGCTCGAAGCCGCGGCCATGTCCGAGCTCGCCGAGAACACCAAGGACGACACCGATTTCCGCGTGCCGCGGCCCGAATGGGAGCGCACGGCGCGGGACGTGCTCACCAGCGAGTGGATCGACGGCATCCGCCTCAACGACCGGGAGACCCTGCTCGCCTCCGGCCTCGACGTGCGGGCGCTGGGGCGCACGGTGATCCAGTCCTTCCTGCGCCAGGCGATCCGGGACGGCTTCTTCCACGCCGACATGCATCCCGGAAACCTGTTCGCGGACAAGGAAGGCCGCCTCGTCGCGGTGGATTTCGGCATCATGGGCCGGCTCGGGCTGAACGAGCGGCGCTTCCTGGCCGAGATCCTGCTCGGCTTCATCCTGCGCGACTACAAGCGGGTGGCCCAGGTGCATTTCGAGGCGGGCTACGTGCCCCGCCACCATTCCGTGGAGGATTTCGCCCAGGCCATCCGCGCCATCGGCGAGCCGATCCACCAGCGCCGGGCCGACGAGATCTCGATGGCCAAGGTGCTCACCCTGCTCTTCGACGTGACCGCGCTCTTCGACATGAGCACGCGCACCGAGCTGGTGATGCTGCAGAAGACCATGGTGGTGGTGGAGGGCGTCGCCCGCTCCCTCGATCCGCAGCTCGACATGTGGACCGGCGCCGAGCCAGTGGTGCGCAGCTGGATCGCCCGCAACATGGGCCCGATCGGCCGGCTGGAAAGCGCGGGACGGGCCGCCCTCACCCTCTCGGACGTGCTCACCGACATCCCCGACATCGCCCAGCGCCTGCGCCGCATCATGATCCGCCTCGACGAGGAGGGCTCGCGCGACGTGAAGGCCATGGAGCGCATCGCCAAGCTGGAGCGCCGCCGGGCGATCTGGTCGACCGTGGCCCTCTGGGCCATCGCGGTGGGCGCGCTGGTGATGGCGTTCCGGTGAGGTGAGGGTCGATCCGACCGGGATGTCAGCGGCTCCGCGCAGCGGCGCTTGCAAGGCGCGTAGGCCGTTGCACAATGGAGGCTCTCCGAGTGCGGACTCACCCTGTGGAGGGAGCCATGACGGACCTGCTCGAAAAGGCGGTCGCGACCGCGCGGGAACTCTCCCCGGACATGCAGGACGAGATCGCACGCGTGATGCTCGCCCTGGCCGGCGAGGCCCGGGCGGCCTACCGGTTCACGCCGGAGGAAGAGGCGGAGCAGGATGCGGCCGACGCCGAAGAGGCGCGCGGCGAATATGCGACCGATGAGGAGGTGCGGGCCATCTGGGCCAAGCATGGCCTATGAAGCTCCGCCTGACGCGAACGGCGGCCCGTCAGCTCGACCAGATCCTTACCGAGATCGCGCAGCTTCATCCGCCGGGCGCCCGCGCCGTGCAGAGGCGCATCCAGGACGCAATGGATCTGCTGCTGCGGCATCCGCAGGTCGGCCAAGCGACCGGGCGGCGCAATATTCGGCGTATCGTGATCACGCCCTATCCCTACGTGTTCACCTACCGCCTGGGCGACGGCGAGATCGTCATCCGCACCCTGCGCCACACCGCCCGACGACCGCTTGTTTGAGAGCAGCCCGCTCCGCACCGCGCCACCCTTGACGCCGCGCCCGCAAAGCCCCGTTCTGCGCGCATGAACCAGCCCCTCTCCGGCCGCCGTGTCCTCCTGATCGTCGGGGGCGGCATCGCCGCCTACAAGGCGCTCGACCTGATCCGGCGCCTGCGCGAGCGCGGGGCGCGGGTGCGGCCGGTGCTCACCAAGGCAGCGGAGGAGTTCGTCACGCCGCTAGCAGCGGCGGCGCTCGCCGGGGAGCGGGCGCATACCGACCTGTTCGACCGGGCGGACGAGGCGGATATCGGCCATATCAAGCTCGCCCGGGACGCGGATGCGGTCGTGGTCGCGCCGGCCACCGCCAACCTGATGGGCCGCATGGCCCACGGCCTCGCGCCGGACCTCGCCTCCACCGTGCTGCTCGCCACCACCCTGCCGATCCTGATCGCGCCGGCCATGAACGTGCGGATGTGGCAGCATCCGGCCACGCAGCGGAACCTCGAAACCCTGCGGCGGGACGGGGTGCACGTGGTCGGCCCCAACGCGGGCGCCATGGCGGAGGCCGAGTTCGGCCCCGGCCGGATGGCCGAACCAAACGAGATCGCCGATGCCCTCGAAGCCATGCTCGGCGGAGCCGCCGGGCCCCTCGCGGGCCGGCGCGTCCTCGTCACCTCCGGGCCGACGCACGAGCCGATCGACCCCGTGCGTTACCTCGCCAACCGCTCCTCCGGCCGCCAGGGCCACGCCATCGCCGCCGCTGCGGCCGCCGCCGGTGCGCAGGTGACCCTCGTCTCCGGCCCCGTGACGATTACCGACCCGCGGGGCGTCGCCGTCGTGCGGGTGGAGAGCGCCCGGGAGATGCTCGCGGCGGTGGAGGCGGCGCTGCCCGCCGACCTCGCGATCTTCGCCGCCGCGGTCGGCGACTGGCGCCCCGCCGAGATCCGCTCCGGCAAGATCAAGAAGGACGGCCGGCAGGTCCCGCCCCTGACCCTCGTCGAGAATCCGGACATCCTCGCCACGATCAGCGCGCGCCAGGAGAACCGCCCGGCTCTGGTGGTGGGTTTCGCCGCCGAGACCGACGACGTGCTCGACAATGCCCGCCGGAAGCTCGCCAAGAAGGGCTGCGACCTGCTCGTGGCCAACGACGTCTCGCCGGAGGGCGGGGTGATGGGCGGCACGGAGAACACGGTCCACCTGCTCACCCGCGACGGCGGACTCGAGACCTGGCCGAAGCTCGGCAAGGAGGAGGTCGGCCGCAAGCTCGTGGAGCGCTTCGCAACCCTGCTCGCGGCCCGGGGTTCCGGCGGCACGGCCTCTTAAATTTGCCCCCGCCGCGCTTGCTTCCGGGCGTGCCGGGGCCAGATCCCGCCCTCCCCTTTCGCCGCACGAAGGAGCGAGGCGATGGCCAAGGCCGACAAGCACGACATGGGAATCGGCGCCAAGGGCAAGGGCAGCGGCACCGGGGCGATGACGGACCTGCCCGAAGGCCTGCTCGAAGAGAACCAGGTGCTGAGCAACCGCGACAAGGCTCAGCACAGCGACGCCCGCGGCCTCGACAGCCGCCACATCCAGACCGAGCAGTTCCAGGACCATGTCGGTGCCCGCCAGGGCGGGGGCCGGGAAGGCCGGGAGGAGACCAACCGCACCGGCTCCTCCGGCCCGAGTCCGGACACCTCCGGCGAGGAAAGCAGCCTGCGCAGCCGCCAGCGCGGTTAGGTCGGCTCAGCTTCCGCAGCCGCCGCAGCCCCCTCCCCCGCCGCCACCGCCCCCACAACCGCTGCCGCCCCCGCCACAGCCGCTGCTATTGCCCGAACCGCGCAGGGCGTGGCCGTAGCTGGCGAAGGGCGTGCCGATCAGGGCGATGGCGCCGACCAGGGCGAAGGCGAAGAGCAAGTCGTCCCGGTCCGCGCGCGGGGCGCGGGCGGATCGGGCGTGCCGGATGCGCGATTGCGCGATCACCGCGTCCCCCGCCCAGGTCCGGGTCGGGCGCCAGAGCAGGGTGACCACGCCGAGGGCGAGGGCGATGACGGTCAGGAAGACCAGGAAGCCGATCGGGTTGCCGCGACCATGGCCGACGATCATCTTCGCAATGCCGAAGGCGATGACGGACAGATACAAAGCCGCCGTCGCGACCGCCATCGCGAAGAGCCGCTCATCGCTCGGCGAAGGCCGGCCCGGATCAGCTTGTCCCGCATCGGTTCGAGGCGGGGCACCAGTGCCTTGAGCAGGGGGTCGCGCTCGTTCCGGCCGAGGATCGCGCCGCGAAAGGGCTGCAGTTCCGGCGGCAGCGGCACGTCGCGATCCTCGACGATGACGACGCCGGTTCCCACGCCATAGGCCGCCGCTCCCGCCTGGACGAGGCCGATGATCACCGTGTCCGCCGCCCGCCGGTAGCCGCCAGCAAGATAGGCGAGGCTGATGGGATCGAGGATCTGGTTGCGCAGAAAGGTCCCCTCCCCCCGCATCCGGAAGCGCAGGACGACGGAAAGGACGACGCAGGCCCCGATCAGGCCGGCATAGAGCGTGAGGAAGGGCTCCGCCGTCCAGTCGAGCGGGTTGAGCGGCAGCGCCTGGGCCGGCTGGGGCCAGAGACCGGCCAGACCGAGGAGAGCGAGCGCGCCGCGCAGGCGCGGTCGCGGCAGGATCAGCACGCGGTCGGTATCGACCATGCGATAGCGGGGCCGACCCCGGAAGCGGGACGCGGTCCCGGGCCAGAAGACGGGGTCCGGCGGTCCGAAGAAGCCCTCGTAGAAGGCCAGCGTCTCGGCATATTGCGCGCAGAAGCGGGCCTGCTCGGCCACCCCGCCCGCGGTCGGGTCGTGATGCAGGCGGCGACCCAGCACGCTGCCGCACCAGACGTCCCAGTAATCGCGGGAATAGGTGAGGTGCTGGTGCCAGACCTCGTCCACCTCCTCGCTCGGGGTGACGGGCGTGTCCGAGACCATCGCGAGGAAACAGAAGCGGCGATACTCCGCCACCGCGCCCCGGGCGGCCTCGCGGGTCCAGCCCCGGTCCCGGGCGAGGCGTTCCGTGAAGTCGAGGGCTTGGTCCGCCCGCTCGAAGGGATGGGCCTCGATCCGTTGCCAGAGCGCCCACCGCTCCGGCGTCCAGACATCCGTCGCGTCGTTTCGCATCCCGCCCTCCCCAGGTCGTGGATACCGGAGCGATGATACCATAATTGCCGGGCGCGCCCTTGCGGGCTGCCCGCACCGGCCGATGTCAGGACCGTGCAAGCCGGGGAGGCGCAGGATGGGTGAGGAGACGAAACCGGACGATCCGGGCCGGCCGAACCGGCTGCGGCCCCTCTCGGGCATGGACAGCCCGCGCTTCTCCGGCCTTGCGAGCTTCCTGCGCCTGCCGGTGATCAATCCGGCACGGGCGCCGGGCACGGTCGAGATCGGCCTGATCGGCATCCCCTTCGACGGCACCACCACCAACCGGCCCGGGGCACGGCTCGGGCCGCGGGGCGTGCGCGAGGCCTCGACCGGCCTCCGGCCGATCAATGCGGCGACCGGCATCGCCCCCTTCGCCCTCGCCGCCTGCGCGGATCTCGGCGACGTGGCGGTCAATCCGGTGGACGCGGCGGAGACGGCGCGGCGGATCGAGGCCTTCCTCGCGCCCCTGGCGCAAGCCGGCCTGGTGCCGCTCTCCGTCGGCGGCGACCATTTCGTGACCTATCCCGTGTTGCGGGCGCTCGGAGCCGGCCGCCCCCTCGGTCTCGTCCATATCGACGCCCACAGCGACACGGACGATTCGCAATACGGGGGCTCGCGGCTCACCCACGGCACTCCGTTCCGGCGTGCGATCGAGGACGGCGTGCTCGATCCGCGCCGCATGATCCAGATCGGCCTGCGCGGCACCATCGACAGCCCGGACGAACTGGACTGGGCCCGGTCGCAGGGCGTGCGCATCGTGCCGATGGACGAGGTCTGCGCCCGCGGCCTGCCGGAAGTCGCGGCCGAAGCCCGCGCCGTGATCGGGAGCGCCCCGGCCTATCTCAGCTTCGACATCGACGCCCTCGACCCCGCCTATGCCCCGGGCACCGGCACGCCGGAAATGGGCGGCTTCACCGCCCGGGAGGCATTGCATCTCGTGCGCGCGCTCCGCGGCCTCGATCTCGTCGGCGCCGATCTGGTGGAAGTGGCCCCGCCGCTCGATCCCTCCGGCATCACCGCGATGGCGGGGGCGACGCTGCTCTTCGAGATCCTCTGCCTGCTCGCCGAGGCGATGGACCGACGGCACGGCGCGAAGGCCGGATCGGAGGGAGGCCGGAGCGGACAGGGCGGTCCGCTTCCGTAAGCGACCCCCTCCCGTGCACGGGTGGGCCGCTTACGAGATGAGGTCGAGCTTGGCGGTCTCGATACCACCGGCCCGGATGGTTTCGGGCAGGGAGGCGAAGTCGGTGTAGCCGGCCTTGCGGGCCATGGCGTCGAGCGCGTTGCGCTCGTCGGCCGCGCTGCCGGTCCAGAGGATGGTCCCGCTCGCCTTTTGGCGAATCTGGAAGATGCTCATCGCTGGTCGTCCGGTGGATGTCTGTCCGCCGGTCAACGTGCGGCTGACTCATAGGTTTCGCGGGCGCTGCCCCGGGGGCGGCAAGTCAAGGCGTGGCTTTCATGCTACACAGGTGGCGAGGCTTCGCGCCTCGTCGCGATGCGGGGTCGATCGCCATGAAATCGCCGATCCGCCTCGACAGGACCCGACAGGGGAGCGCCGACTCCTGCCGAGTATCCGCGCTTCCCATGACCTTCGCTCGCCTTGCCCTCCTCCTCGCTGCGCTCGCAGCGGGCACGATGCCGGCCCGTGCCGCCGAGACGCCGGCCGCGACCCAGACGGTGGCCCCGCCCCCTGCCGTGAGCGTGGTCGCCGCCGAGCCCCGCGAGATCGTGGAGCGCGCCGTGGTCACGGGCACGCTGGTGCCCCGCGACGAGATCCTGGTCGCCCCGGAGATCGAGGGCCTGCGCATCACCGAGCTTCTGGTGGAAGAGGGCGACCGCGTCGCCACCGGCCAGGTGCTCGCCCGGCTCTCCCTGGAGATGATCGAGACGCAGGAGGCGGCCAACGCCGCCGCCATCGCCCGGGCCCAGGCGGCGATCGTCCAGGCCCGCAGCCAGATCGTCCAGGCGGAGGCGGCACAGCTCGAGGCGAGCCAGTCCCTGGAGCGCGCCCAGGCCCTGGTGAGGACCGGCAACGCCACCCCCGCCACCCTGGAGCAGCGCGTCTCCGCGGCCCAAGGCGCCCGCGGCCGGCTCGACGCCGCCCGGGGCGGGCTGGAGGCGGCGCAGGCCGACCTCGCCACGGCCAAGGCCCAGGCGGGGGAGATCGCCCTGCGCCGTGCCCGCACCGAGATCCGCGCGCCCGAAGGCGGCATCGTCAACCGCCGCACCGCCCGCGTCGGCGCCACCGCCACGGCGGTCGGCGAGCCGCTGTTCCGCCTGATCGCCCGGGGCGAGATCGAGCTCGAGGGCGAGGTACCGGAGACGGCTCTGCCCCGTCTCAAGGCCGGCGATCCGGCCGAGCTCGACCTCAGCGAAGGCGGCAGCCTGAAGGGGCGGGTGCGCCGGGTCTATCCGGAGGTCGATCGCACGACCCGGCTCGGCAAGGTCCGCATCAGCCTCGATCCCGATCCGTCCCTGCATATCGGCGCCTTCGCCCGCGGCAAGGTCGAGGTCGCCCGGCGCAACGGCATCTCGGTGCCACTCGCCGCGGTGCTCTACGGCGCCGACGGCTCGGCCAGCGTGCTCGCCGTGCGCGAGGGCAAGGTCGAGGCGCGCAAGGTCGCCACCGGCCTCTCCGCGGGCGGCTATACCGAGATCCGCTCCGGCATCGCCGCGGGCGAGACGGTGGTGGCGCGGGCGGGCTCCTTCCTGCGCGACGGCGACCGGGTGCGGGCCGTGCTCCCGGCGGGAGCCGCGCAAGGGGCCGCACAAGCCTCCGCCGAGCCGCGCTGAGGAGGCCTCCGATGCGCCTCAACATCTCGGCCTGGGCGATCCGAAAGCCGATCACCCCCCTCGTCCTGTTCCTGGTGCTGATGGTGCTGGGGCTGGTGAGTTTCCGCAGCCTGCCGATCACCCGCTTCCCGAATATCGACATCCCGATCGTCGCCGTGACGATCACGCAGGGAGGCGCCGCGCCCTCCGAGCTGCAGACCCAGGTGACGAAATGGGTCGAGGATTCCGTGGCCGGCGTGAAGGGGGTGAAGCACATCCTCTCGACCATCACGGAAGGCTCTTCCGTGACCACGATCGAGTTCCGCCTGGAGGTGAACGTCGACCGCGCCGTCAACGACGTGAAGGACGCGATCGCCAAGGTGCGCATGAACCTGCCGCGCACCATCGACGAGCCGATCATCAGCCGCGTCGACATCGCCGGCCTGCCGATCATGATCTACGGCGCCTCCGCGCCGGCCATGACGCCGGAGGACCTGTCCTGGTACGTGGACGACGTGGTCGCCCGCTCGATCCAGGGGGTGAAGGGCGTCGGCGGCGTGGAGCGCCTGGGCGGCGTCGCCCGGGAGATCCGGGTGATGCTCAAGCCCGACCGGCTGCTGGCGCTGGGCATCACCGCCGCGGACGTGAACCGGCAATTGCGGCTCACCTCCGCCGACATGGCGGGCGGGCGCGGCGAGCTCGCGGAGGGCGAGCAGTCGATCCGCCTGCTCGGCGGCTCGGCGAGCCTGGAGACGCTGGCCAACACCTCGATCGTCGTGCCCGGCGGCCGCAAGGTGCGGCTCGACGAGCTCGCGACCCTCGTCGACAGCGCCGAGGAGCCGCGGACCTTCGCCCGCTTCAACGGCGAGCCGGTGGTCGCCTTCGCCATCTCCCGCGCCTCGGGCGCCAGCGATGCCGAGGTCTCGGTCGCCGTCGCCCGGAAGATCGAGGAATTGTCGGCCGCCGATCCGAACGTGCATTTCGACCTGATCGACACCAGCGTCACCGGCACGATCGGCAATTACCATTCCGCGATGATGGGCCTGCTCGAAGGCGCGGGGCTCGCGGTGATCGTGGTCTTCCTGTTCCTGCGGGACTGGCGCGCGACACTGATCGCGGCCATCGCCCTGCCGCTCTCGGTGCTGCCGACCTTCTGGGCGATGAGCGCCCTGGGCTTCTCGCTCAACGCGGTGAGCCTGCTCGCGATCACGCTGGTGACCGGCATCCTGGTGGACGACGCCATCGTCGAGATCGAGAACATCGTGCGCCACATGCGGATGGGCAAGTCGCCCTACCGCGCCGCCCTGGAGGCCGCCGACGAGATCGGGCTCGCGGTGATCGCCATCACCGCGACGATCATCGCGATCTTCGCGCCGGTCTCCTTCATGGGCGGCATTGCCGGGCAGTATTTCAAGCAGTTCGGCCTCACCATCGCGGCGGCGGTGTTCATGTCGCTGCTGGTGGCGCGCCTCATCACGCCGCTGCTCTCGGCCTATTTCTTGCGCGACCACGGCCACGAGGAGAAAGAAGGGCCGGTGATGCGGGCCTATGGCCGCCTCGTCGCCTGGTCGGTGCGCCACAAATACGTCACGCTGGTCCTGGGACTCGCCTGCTTCGCCGGCTCCATCGCCTCGACAGCGCTCCTGCCGGCGGGCTTCATCCCGGCAGAGGATGCGGCGCGCACCATGTTCGTGGTGGAGCTGCCGCCGGGCGCCAAGCTCGCCGACACGCAGCAGGTGACGGACGGGCTGGTCGAGAAGATCCGGGCGCTGCCCGAGGTGCGCAGCGTCTTCGTCGATGGCGGCCGCCAGTTACCGGGCAAGAAGGAGGTGCGGCTCGCCACCTTCACCATCAACCTCACGCCCAAGAACACCCGCGAGCGCACGCAGAAGGCGCTCGACGTCGCGATCGGCGACATCCTGCGGGACGAGCCCGACATCCGCTTCTGGGCCCTGCGCGAGGGCGGCCAGCGCGACCTCGCCCTGATCGTCTCCGGCCAGGACAAGGAGCAGGTCGCCGACATCGCCGACCGGCTGCAGCGCGAGGCGGCAAGCGTGCCCCACCTCGTCAACGTTGTCTCGACGGCCCCCCTCGACCGCACGGAGATCCGCATCACCCCGAAGCCGGGCGTGGCGGCCGATCTCGGCGTCTCGACGGACCTGATCGCGGAGACCGTGCGCGTGGGCACGATCGGCGACATCGGCGCCAACCTCGCCAAGTTCAACGCCAAGGACCGGCAGGTGCCGATCCGCGTGCAATTGCCCGAGAGCCTGCGCGGCTCGCTCGCCGATCTCGCTGCGCTCAAGGTTCCGGTGAAGGGCGGCACGGCGGTGCCGCTCTCGACGGTGGCCGACATCACGCTGGGCCGCGGCCCGACCTCGATCGAGCGCTACGACCGCACCGTGCGCGTGGCGCTGGAGGCGGACATGCAGGGCTCCGACGCACTGGGCTCGCTGATCGAGAGTCTGATGGCGCTGCCGACGGCGAAGAACCTGCCCGAGGGCGTCACCATCAAGCAGACCGGCGACGCCGAGGTGATGGGCGAGGTCTTCGAAGGCTTCGCCCTCGCCATGGGGGCGGGCCTGATGATGGTCTTCGGCGTGCTCGTTCTGCTCTTCGGCAACTTCCTGCAGCCGCTGACCATCCTGTTCTCGCTGCCGCTTTCCATCGGCGGCGCAATCCTGGGCCTGCTCGTCTGCCACATGCCGATCTCGATGCCCGTGGTGATCGGCATCCTGATGCTGATGGGCGTGGTGACGAAGAACGCCATCATGCTGGTAGACTTCGCCATCGAGGAGATGGCCCGGGGCGTCGACCGGGTGAGCGCCATCGTCGATGCCGGCCGCAAGCGGGCGCGCCCCATCGTGATGACCACCATCGCCATGGCTGCCGGTATGGTGCCCTCGGCGATGGCCTTCGGCATCGGCGGCGAGTTCCGCGCGCCGATGGCGGTGGCGGTGATCGGCGGCCTGATCGTCTCGACTGGTCTATCCCTGGTCTTCGTGCCGGCGATCTTCATTCTGGTTGATGATCTGTCACGACTCTTCGTACGGTTGTTCAGCCGCTTCGTCGGCGAGCGCGACGATCCCGAGGACGAGACCGGATACGTACCCCCGGCCGCCGCGGCGAACGCCCCCGGAGCCTTCGAACGTCAAGTCGCAGCTGAATAGGCAAACTGCTTAGACGGGGCCCGGCATGAAGACCGGAGTTCATCGGCGGCCCCAGGGTGAAAGCGCGCTTGAACTGATCGATCAAACACGAGAGGTTTTCTCAACGACTTCGTGTTAGCGTCCTCGAACGGTCCGAAAATCCGGTGCTCGAACGGCGTGCCCGGTGCCTTCGCGCCGCCGTAGGCCCATGAAGGATCGCTTCGTCCTCGTCGTTTCGGACCGCCGTGAACGGGCGGAACGCATGGCGCGCGGCATCGCCGTCGTCCTGCCCTGCCACGTGATCGAGATCGGCACGCGGCTGCCCGCCGCCGCACCCCTCGCCTACGTCATCGACGCCGCCCTGCATCCGGAGGAGCGCCCGGCCTGGGCCGAGCAGCTGGCGGCCCGCATCCGCTCCGAGGACGCGCCCTGCCTCTATCTCGCCCGGGGCAACGGCGGCTCGGACACCGGCACGGCCCGGTTCTTCCGCGCCACCCACGTACTCTCGCCCAAGAGCCCATCCTCCGGCATCGTGCCGCTGCTGATGGGCGCGATCGCGCAAAGGCGCGAGCGGAGCACGAGCCGGATCGAAGCCCGGATCGCCGCGGCGACGGGGATCGTCTCCTCGCTGTTCGAGGCGGCGGCGCAGGGCCGGCCGCCCAGCGTCGAAGACGCGGACGAGGGCACGCAGATCGTGCTCGACGCCGTCTCCGAGGTCGGCATCCGCACCTGGCTCGACGTCGTCTGGCGCCACGACATCACGGTCTACCAGCATTCCCTGAGCGTGGCCGGGCTCTCGGCGGAGTTCGCGGGCCTTCTCGGCTTCTCGTTCCGGGATCGCCATCGTCTCGCCAAGGCGGCGCTGCTGCACGACGTGGGCAAGGCCCGGATCCCGCTGGCGATCCTGAACAAGCCGGGCCCCCTCGACGAAGGGGAGATGCGGGTGATGCGCAGCCACGCCGCCCTCGGGGCGGAGATGCTCGCGGCGGCCGGCACCTTCGAGCGGGAGATCGTGGACGTCGCCCGCTGGCATCACGAGCGCCTCGACGGCAGCGGCTATCCCGACGCGCTCACCGGCGGGGGAATCAGCGACCTCGTCCGCCTCGTGGCGATCTGCGACGTGCATTCCGCCCTGACCGAGCGGCGCGTCTACCGGCCGCCGATGAAGGCAGCGGAGGCCGCCCGGCTCATGCAGGGCATGGCCGGGCAGCTCGATCCCGATCTGCTGCGCGCCTACCGGCCGATCTTCGCGCGAACGGCAGCCGAGCGCCCGAACCCCGTGACCTGACGGCGCCGCGACGGGCGACGCGGCGGCGCGCGATGATTTCATGCCCGGATGGAAGGAAGTCCTCGCCTGCGCGTTGGAGGAGCAAGGGCTGACTTTTCAAATCCAGGTGGTGTTCATGAGACGTATCGCGACAATTTCCGCAATCGCCGCCGGCGCGCTGTTGCTCGTTCCGGCGCTCGCCGAGGCCCAGGGCCGCGGGATCACCGCGCCCACCGGCGGCATCGGCGGCATCGGAGCCAGTGGCGGCGGCGGCGGTCTCCGCGGTGGTGGCGCCGGGCTGGCGGGCGGCGGATTCCGTGGCGGCGGGGCCGGACTGGCCGGCGGTGGCTTCCGTGGCGGCGCCGAGGTCGGGGGCGGTGGCTTCCGCGGCGGCGGAGCGGGACTGGCCGGCGGCGGCTTCCGCGGGGGTGGCGGCGGCCTCGGTGCCGGCGGCTTCGCAGGTCGTCCCGGCTTCGGGGCGGGCCGCCCCGGCTTCGGCAACGGCGTCGCGGGGATCCGCCCCGGCCTCGGCAATCGCGGCTGGTACGGCGGCAACCGCTGGCGGAACGCCGGATGGCACCGCCGGGGCTATGGCGGTCTCGGCCTCGGCTTAGGCGTGGGAGCCGGGCTCGGCCTCGCGGCGGGCGGTCTCTACGGTGCCGGCCTCTACGGCGATCCGGGCTATGGCTACGGATACGGATACGGCTACGACAACGGCTATTACGCGCCCGCCGGCTATTACGGCACGGAGACGGTCGAGACGGGCGTGGCGCCCGGCGGCTTCGACGACGCGGTGGCGGAATGCGCCCGCCGCTTCAAGACCTACGACCCGCAGAGCCAGACCTACATCGTCCGGCGCGGCGTGCGCCGTTCCTGCCCGTAATAAGGTCGGGACTCGGGCTCGGACGCTGCGCGCCGGCCTTGCCGAAAAGGCCATCCGCAGGAACGGGGAGGCGCCGGTCCGGCACTTCCCCGGCCCCAAAAAGAAACCCCGCCCGACCTGACGGTCGGGCGGGGCTTTTTCATGGATGGCCCGTCGCCTTACTCGGCGGCGACCTTGTGCGGGGCGTTGCCGCCCTCGGTATAGGTCTCGGGCGTCAGGCGCTTGTGCGGGGCGGCGCGGCCCGGCAGCGGCGGCAGGGCCTTGGCCTTCTCCAGATCGATCCCGGCGCCCTCGGCGACGCGACGGCCGTAATCCTCGTCGGCGTGCCAGAAGTGCCAGACCATCCGCAGCTGGATCGGCTCCGGGCACTGCTTCATGTCGGCCACGAGGTTGGCGATCAGATCCTCGCGCTCCCAGTCCTCGAAGGTCCGGTAGCGGTGGCCGGCCTGGGCGTAGTCGTCCTCGGTGCGGGAGGTCTGGTAGCGGCCGAGATTGCCCTCAACCGCCTGGTGGTACTCCTTGCGCTTGGGCGCCTCGCGCAGGCCCTCGGCCAGGGTGGAGGGCTCGTAGTTGATGTGCTTGTTCGGGCCCGTGCCGTCGACGGCGTAGGTCATCTGGCCGTCGCGCTGGTTCGAATAGACCTTCACGCCCGGCTGCGGCGCGTTGATCGGCAGCTGGAGGTAGTTGGGGCCGACGCGGTAGCGCTGCGTGTCCGAGTAGGACAGGGTCCGGCCCTGCAGCATCTTGTCGTCCGAGAAGTCGACGCCGTCGACGAGCACGCCCGTGCCGAAGGCCGACTGCTCGACTTCCGCGAAGAAGTTGTCCGGCACCCGGTCGAGCACCATGCGGCCGCACTTCAGCAGCGGGAACTGGTCCTCGGGCCAGCGCTTCGTGTCGTCCAGCGGGTCGAACGAGAGGTGGTCGTTCGGGCCGTCCGGCATGATCTGCACCGCGAACTCCCATTCGGGGAAGTTGCCGGCGGAGATGTTGTCGTAGAGGTCGCGGGTGGCGTGACCGACGTCCTTGGCCTGGATCTCGGCGGCCTGGGCCGAGGTCAGGTTGCGCACGCCCTGCTTCGGGATCCAGTGGAACTTGCAGAGCACCGCCTCGCCCTGGTCGTTGACCAGCTTGTAGGTGTTGACGCCCGAGCCTTCCATCTCGCGGTAATTGGCCGGGATGCCCCAGGGCGACTTCAGCCAGGTCACCATGTGGATCGACTCGGGGTGCTGGGCCACGAAGTCGAAGAAGCGCCACGCCTCCTGCCGGTTCGTCACCGGATCCGGCTTGAACGCGTGGATCATGTCGGGGAACTTGATCGCGTCGCGGATGAAGAAGACCTTGAGGTTGTTGCCCACGAGGTCCCAGTTGCCGTCGACGGTCTTCAGCTTCACCGCGAAGCCGCGCGGATCGCGCTCGGTCTCCGGGCTCTCCTTGGCGCCGGCCACGGTCGAGAAGCGCACGAAGACGGGGGTCTTCACGCCGGTCTCGTTGAGGACGCGGGCGCGGGTGTACTTGGAGGCCGGCTCGTCGCCGATCTTGCCGTAGGCCTCGAAATAGCCGTGGGCGCCGGCGCCGCGGGCATGGACCACGCGCTCGGGGATCCGCTCGCGGTCGAAATGGGTGATCTTCTCGATGAACTGGTAGTTCTCGAGGGTCGCAGGCCCCCGCTCGCCGACCGTGCGCAGGCTCTGGTTGTCACGGACGGGATGACCCTGGCGGGTCGTCAGAATCGGGCGGTTCTCGCTCATGCGATACTCTCTCCTTGGAAGGCGTCGGGCGCCGGGGCACCGCGCGGCACCCTGGAACCTTTCTGGTTCACAGGTATGACGGCCGCCCGACACGTTGGCAAATGCATCGTCGCAAAGATTGTGATAGGCGCAGCCTATGAATCTTTCCGGCCTGTCCCTGCGCGATCTCGAATACGTGGTCGCGGTCGCCGACGAGGGGCATTTCGGGCGGGCGGCCGAGCGCTGCAACGTCAGCCAGCCGACCCTGAGCGTCCAGGTCCGCAAACTGGAAACGGCCCTCGGCCTGACTTTGTTCGAGCGGTCGAACCGCCGCGTGCTCCTCACCACCGCCGGCCAGGCGATCGTGCGGCAGGCCCGGATCGTGCTGGGCGAGGCCCAGAGGCTGCTCGCCCTGGCCACGGAGGGCCGCGGCTCGCCCCTGACCGGCCGGCTGGTTCTCGCCGCGATCCAGACGCTCGGGCCCTACTACTTCCCCCTGGTGCTGCGGCGCCTGCGCCAGGATTTCCCGCTGCTGTCCCTCGCCCTCAGCGAGGCCCGCACCGCGGAGATCCTCGACGGCCTGCGCGACGGGCGCATCGACGCCGCGCTCATCTCCCTGCCGGTGGCCGCCTCCGGGCTCACCCTGTCGCCGCTCTTCGTGGAGCCCTTCCTGCTGACCTGCCCCGCCGATCACGCCCTCGCCCATGGCGGCGCCCTGCGGGCGACCGACATCGCCGGGCCGGACCTGCTGCTTCTCGACGAGGGCAATTGCCTGCGCGACCAGACCATCGCCGCCTGCGGCGCCGGCAGCGCCGCGGGCCGCCACGCCACCAGCCTGGAGACCCTGCGCTCGATGGTGGCCGCCGGGGCCGGCTACACCCTGCTCCCGGCGCTCGCCGTGCCGCCGGGGCCGGACCCGAGCGGCCTGACCGTGACCCGCGCCTTCGACCTCGACGGCCCCGGCCGCACCGTCGCCCTCGCCTGGCGCTCCAGCGACCCGCGGGCGGACGGGCTCGAGCATCTCGCCGCCTTCTTCCGCGCCCATACCCCACCCGCCACCGCCCCCTGCCGCGACGATGCCAAGGACGAGGCATCGGCCGCGCTCGCCTGAGCCCCGGCGGGAACAGGCAGGGTGACAGCGCCCTCCCGGCGGTGTAGCCGGGCGCATTCCTCCGACAGTCGCGTCTCCCGTGTACGATCCGCGCAAGGCCGGCCGCTGGGCGGCGCTTCTGGCCGTCTCCGCCCTCCTCGCCTACGGACTGAACCAGGCGCGCTTTCCGGCCGCGACGCTGCTCGGGCCGATGATCGCGGCCATCGCCTTCGGCGTCTCCGGCGCGGCGCTGCGCGTCCCCCGGCTCGGCTTCCAGGCGGCCCAGGCCCTGATCGGCTGCCTCGTCGCCCATGCGGTCACCGCGGAGATCGTCGGCACGATCCTCGACGACGGCCTCCTCATGCTGGCGGTGGTGCTGGTCACGGTCGCCGCGGGCGGCGTGGTCGGCTGGGCGCTGACGCGGCTGCGCGTCCTGCCCGGCACCACCGCCGCCTGGGGCTCTTCCCCCGGCGGGGCCGCCGCGATGGTGGCGATGTCGGAGGCCTACGGCTCCGATCCGCGCCTTGTCGCCTTCATGCAATATGTCCGCGTCGCCGCCGTCGTCTTCAGCGCAGCCCTGGTGACCCGCCTCGTTTCCGGCGACGCCGAGGGCGGCACGCCCACGATCGGCGAGCGGCTCGATGCGGTCTCCGTAGCGGCGACCCTCGCGGTGGCCGCCCTCGGCGCGGGCGTGGCCGGCGCCCTGCGCCTGCCCGCGGCGCCCCTGATCGGGCCAATGCTGCTCGGCGCCCTGCTGCACGCCACCGGCACGCTCACCCTGGCCTTGCCCGCCTTTCTCCTGGAGGCGGCCTATGCCGGGATCGGCTGGTATGTCGGCCTGCGCTTCACCCGCGAGACCCTGCGCCAGACGCTCCATGCCCTGCCGGGCATCCTGGTCGCGACGGCGGCGGTGATCCTGCTCTGCGGCGGCTGGGCCTACGGGCTCACCTTCCTGCTGCCCATCGACTTCCTGACCGCCTTCCTGGCCACCAGCCCCGGCGGCCTCGATTCCGTCGCGGTCATCGCCGTGGGCGCCCGGGCCGACGTGCCCTTCGTGCTCGCCGTGCAGACCCTGCGGCTGTTCGTGGTGCTCGTCACCGGGCCGCTCCTCGCCCGCTGGATCTCTCGCATGGAAGCCGCCCGGTGAAGGCGCTCTATCTCGCCTTCCTCAATTCCTGGCGCGGCCTCGTCCACGGCGCCCGCACCGAGCGGGCGATCCGCCTGGAATTGCTGCTGCTCGTCCTCGGCCTGCCCGCGGCGCTGCTGCTCGGCCAGACGCTGTGGGTGCGGGTCGCGCTGCTCGCGGGCCTGCTCCTGATGCTCTGCGCGGAGTTCCTCAACACGGCGATCGAGAAGCTCTGCGACCACCTGCATCCGGGGCGCCACGACCGGATCGGCATCGTCAAGGATCTCGCCTCGGCCGGGGCCTTCGCGAGCCAGGCCCTCGCCGCCCTGATCTGGCTCGCGGCCGTGATCGATCGGTTCTGAAGCGGCCGCACGCCTCGGCGAAGGCGATGAATCCCCTCGCCTTCCGCAGGGCAGTCATGCGGGCGGATCGCGCGATCGGGCTCCACAGCGCGTCCGTTTCGAAAACCCCCGATGCTCCCGGCACATAGCCCTCGCATCGAAAGACAATCATCGCGCGAACCATCGACATCATATTCTCGCGAGCGGTGAATTCAGCAATTTTATTCATCGCAGCGAGATCATCGAAAGAGCCACCTCGCCATAACCCTTGGCTTCAGAACCATGGGTCCGATGTCCGCCAACCCGCCCTCGGTCCGATATAGAATTATTTTGCCAGTCATGTGCTGGAATCGTCAGCGCGCGGATTTCTACGCGGTCACCGACGACGTGTCCCGCGACGGCATCCGGTTCCGCTCGGCGACCGTGCCGACCGTCGACGAGACCCTGACCTGCAGCATCCGGCATATCGGCGTGCTCGAGAGCCGGATCGTCGCCACCGGGCCGCATTCCTTCACCGTCCGCATCGCGGTAGGACGCAACCGCAGCGCGGTGATCGCCCAGGATCTCCTGGAGCTGTCCCGGCAGCAGCACCCGCCGGAAGAGCGCACCCGCGCGGCCTGGCGCGTCGTTCCCCGTCAGACGGAAACGCAGATCCGGCTCGAATCCGGCCTCGTCGTCAGCGGCCGCCTGCTCAACGTTTCGGCCACGGGTGCCGCCCTGCATCTCGACGAGGCCGTGGAGGTGGGGAGCCGAATCCGGATCGGCACGACCGAGGCCACGGTGGTGCGCTGCTTCGCCGAGGGCGTCGGCGCGGCCTTCCTGACGCCCCTCGACCCGGCCCGGGTGACGGAGGCCATCACGCTCTGAGGCGGCGCGGCCCTCGCATCTGATCCGCGGAGGGGGTAAGTGCGGGGCTCGCGCCGGTCCGGCCGCCTCGCCGCGGCCGCCCCGGCGGCCCGCGAAGCCGATAGACGCCCCCGTGACCGATTACATCCGCAAGATCCTCTCCGCCCGCGTCTACGACGTCGCGAAGGAGACCCCCATCGACCCGATGCCGCGGCTGTCGAAGCGCCTCGGCCGCCCGGTGCTGCTCAAGCGCGAGGACCTGCAGCCGGTCTTCTCGTTCAAGCTGCGCGGCGCCTACAACAAGATGGCCGGGCTCACCGAGGCGCAGCGGGCGCGGGGCGTCATCTGCGCCTCCGCCGGCAACCACGCGCAGGGCGTGGCGCTGGGCGCGCAGGAGCTGGGCCTGCGGGCGGTGATCGTGATGCCGCGCACCACCCCCTCCATCAAGGTCGATGCCTGCCGGGCGCGGGGCGCCGAGGTGATCCTGCACGGCGACGCCTTCGACGAGGCCCTGGCCGAGGCGCGCCGCCTCGAGGCGGCGCAGGGCCTGACCTTCCTGCATCCCTTCGACGACCCGGAGGTGATCGCCGGCCAGGGCACCATCGGCAAGGAGATCCTGGAGCACCATTCCGCCCCGATCGAGGCGATCTTCGTGCCCGTGGGCGGCGGCGGGCTCGCCGCCGGCATCGCCACCTTCGTCAAGTTCCTGCGGCCCGAGACCAAGGTGATCGGCGTCGAGCCGGACGACGCCGCCTGCCTCAAGGCCGCCCTCGCGGCGGACGAGCGGGTGATCCTGCCGAGCGTCGGCCTGTTCGCCGACGGCGTGGCGGTGCGCCAGGTCGGCGAGGAGACCTTCCGGCTCTGCCGGGAGCATCTCGACGGCGTCATCACCGTCGACACCGACGCCATGTGCGCCGCCGTGAAGGACATCTTCGACGACACCCGCGCCGTCTCCGAGCCCTCGGGCGCCCTGAGCCTGGCCGGCGCCAAGGCCTATGCCGAGGCGAATCCCGGGGCCGGCACGCTGATCGCCATCTCCTCGGGCGCCAACCTCAACTTCGATCGTCTCCGTCACATCGCCGAGCGCGCGGAGATCGGCGAGGAGCGCGAGGTGCTGCTCGGCGTCACCATCCCGGAGCGGCCCGGCGCCTACCGCGCCTTCATCGCGGCCCTCGGCCCCCGCGCCATCACCGAGTTCAACTACCGCTACGCGGAGGGCGCCGAGGCGCAGATCTTCGTCGGCATCAACCTGCCCGGCGGCAAGGCGGAGCGGCAATCCCTCGTCGCCTCCCTGAAGCAGGGCGGCTACCGCGTGGTCGATCTCAGCGACAACGAGATGGCCAAGGTGCATGTGCGCTACATGGTCGGCGGCCGCTCGGTCGGGATCGCGAACGAGCGGCTCTACCGCTTCGAGTTCCCGGAACGGCCCGGGGCGCTGATGAAGTTCCTCGACGCGCTGGGCGAGCGCGTGAACATCACCCTGTTCCACTACCGCAACCACGGCGCCGATTACGGCCGTGTGCTCGCCGGGATGGACGTCCCGCCCGATGTCCGCACCGCCTTCGAGGACGCCCTCGAGGCGCTGGGCTACCCGTATTACGACGAGACCGAGAACCCGGCCTATCGCCTCTTCCTCGACGGCGGCCTCGACGAGGGCGACGCCTGAGGGCTCAGCCGCCCGCCTCCTCCACCCGGACCACCGCCGGATGCTCGCGCAGGCGCCGGGCGATGAGGGCGATACCGGCCCGGGACAGGCGAGCGAAGGCGATCGTGACCTCCTCGATCTCCGGATCCTCCCCGGGGCGCACCACGAACTGGCGGATGCGGGCCGCCCGCTCGCCGGTGATCGCGTGCAGCGTGTCGAGGGTGAGCGCCCCGCGCTTGGCGGCGACCTGCAGCTCCCGCGTCTGCATCCGGTCACGCCAGCGCTCCTCGATCGGCTTGACGCCCGCCAGAATCGCCACGACCAGCACCGTCGTGGCGACGGCCGGCACGTAGAGCCCGCCCCCCACGGCGAGCCCGATCGCCGCCACCGCCCAGAGGCTCGCGGCGGTGGTGAGCCCCTTCACCACCTCCCCGCGCAGCAGGATCGTGCCCGCCCCGAGGAAGCCGATGCCCGAGACGACCTGCGCCGCCACGCGGGAGGGATCGAGCACGACGTTCTTCTGCCCGAGCACGCTGTCGAAGCCGAAGGCGGAGACGAGCATGATCAGGCAGGCGCCGACACAGACCAGCATGTGCGTGCGCAGGCCCGCCGCCCAGAGCAGGCGCTCACGCTCGAACCCGATGACGCTGCCCATCGCCGCCGCGAGCATCAGGCGTGCGACCATCTCCGTATTGCCGAGCAAGCCAGCTCCCTCCGACCCTGACGTCGTCCCCGGACTCTAGCGCTCCCGGTCGAAAAGCCGACCCCGCCGCGATGCGCGGCACGCGGTCCTCCGAGCTCCGGTCCCAGCGGCAGGATTTCGCAGCCTGCCGCCGGAGGCGACACCCACAAATGGATCGACCACAGCACATGCAATCAGGTCGGGAAAAAACGAACGAATATTGAGATAGGCCAGAAAACGCTGTGCGCCTCGTTTTGCTGTCGGGCTGCGCAAACCAAATGTTCAAGTCTTCACGTCCACCCTTACGAAGCCAGAGACCCTACCCGGGGCGCGGGTCGTCGATCGCCGCCGCCAGGAGCCGCACCGTTTTGCCGTCCAGTCTGAAGATCGTGATCGCCGACGCCGACGAGGAAGTCCGGCTGGCCGTCAGCGAAGCCGCCGTGGCCGCGGCGCCCGACGCCCAGGTCACCGAGATTGCCGACGGGCGCGCCCTGGAGACGGTTCTGGCCGGCGGCGGAATCGACATCCTGTTCATCGACTCGATCCTGCCCCGGATGGACGGGCTGAACCTCGTCACCTGGAGCGAGGCGCAGGGGGGAAACTGTCTGATCGTTCTCGTCACCGACCTGCTGTCGCCGCAATGGCCCTTCGTCGCCAAGCGCATCGGTGCCTACGACGTCGTGCTGAAACCTCTGCGGGCGTCCCATGTCGGCCGCGTCGTGGAGGCGAGCCGGGTGCTTCGCCGCAAGCTGTCGCTGCTGGTCGCCGATCCGGGCCGCGAGACCCGGGCGCTGATCGGCCGGCTGCTGGCGGACAGCCGCTTCCGCTTCGAGATCTGCGAGGTGACCGGCGGACGCGAAGCCCTGCGCATGATCGAACGCACGACGATCGACCTCGCCTTCGTGGAAACGAATCTGCCCGACTTTCCCGCCCTGGAAGTCGCCTGCCGCCTCAACGACCGGCATCCGGAGGCCAAGATCATCCTGTCGGGCCGCACGATCGACCCCGGCCTCACCCGGCAATTCTCGACCTTCGGCATCTCCGGCTTCCTGCAGAAGCCCTTCGGCTTCGCGGAAATCGACAAGATGCTCCACGAAGCCTTCGGTCTCTGGCGACCTTACCTGATCAACGCGCTCCACGCGGAGGAGCGGCGCGTCCTCGAGAGCGGGAGCGCGAACACCGCCGGGCTCAAAAGGCATCCTCGATGATGCCACCGGGCGGGGGGCATCCCTACACGAGCCGTCGGTTCGAGGCCCTCATCAGCGAAATCGAAGCGGCCCTCGCCTGCCGCGATCCATCGGTCCAGTCGGCGCTCGTGCTGCGGTCCGTCGATCTCCTGGTGAAGCGCTGGTCCTGTCTGCCGCCAGAAAGCAAGGCCGCCTACGACAACCTGCTCAACAATCTGCTCTCCGAGGTCGACACCGCCGCGCGCACGGCCTTCGCCGAGGGCCTCGCTCCCCTCCGGCGCGGCCCACCGCGCACCTCGGCCAGACTCGCCCAGGACGTGGACGGGGCGGTATCCGAGCCCCTCCTCAAGCGCTGCAGAAGCCTGTCCGAGGACGTCCTCTGCCAGGTTGCCCTCTCCTGCAGCGACGACCATCGCCGTGCCCTCGCACAGCGCGTTCCCGTCGATGCGGCGTTGAGCGACCTGCTGCTCGAGCATGGCAGCGCCGGCGTCGCGACGATCCTCGCGGGCAATCGTGATGCCGCCATCTCCCCGGCCGGCTTCGGCGCGTTTCTCCGCCACGCGGGCGAGAGCGAGGCCGTCGCCCTCGTCCTGACACGACGACGGGATCTGCCCGAAGGCTATTACGGCGCCCTCGCGGCCCTGGCGGAACGGCGCGCGCAGGAGGCGCTCGCCGCCAATCGTCTGCCCGCCCAGCAGTTCACGGCCCTGCTGACCTGGGCGAAGGCCAAGCCGGCCACGGCCGCCTCCGGACGCCTGGACCGCTTCCGGGCCTCTCAAGCCTTCATCGCCGAGCGGTTCGACAAAGCGCCGGTGAGCCCCGGAATGATCAACCGCTGGCTCAGCGTGAAGCGGATCGAGGACGCCCTTGCGGCGGTCGCCTGCCAAGCCACCCTCCCGGTCGACGTCGTCGTGGCGGCCTACGACGAGGTGGACGGCCGTTCGATCGCCCTGATCCTGCACGGCTGCGGCTATCCCTGGGCGACGGTGAAATCGCTGCTGCTCTTCGGGCACGGGCCCGAGGCGGCACGCTCCGCGATCGCGGAGGCCTACGAGCTGACGCGGACCTTGTCGCCGCTCTCGGCGCGTCGCCTGCTGCGGCTTCGCCTCACCCCGATGGGCGTGGCGGCCTTCGCCCTGCGCCCGGGAACGGCCTGGGGCGAGATGCTGGACGGCAGGGGGCGCGAGACCTCTCCCCCGGCGCTGCCGCGACCGGTGGAAGCCGCGCTCTCGCCCCGACGTCTGGCCAAGGCCGGGCAAGCGGCGTGACGTCGCGCCGCCGCGGCGGCGAAGGATGCGGTCCCTTCTTTGGAATGAGACCGAAATCTGCGAGAAGCGGGGCCGCCCGATGCGCCCGGTCCGAAGGCGCCAACGTGGATCCTGCGCCCATGACGTCGATTCGTTTCGCCCGTGCCCTCACTCTGGCCGCGACCGTCGCCCTCGCCGGCCCGGCGATGGCGCAGGACGCCTCGACGGCGGAGCAGATCGTCGGGATCATGAACAAGCTCTGGGGCCAGCATGCCGGCCTGCGGGCCAATCATGCCAAGGGCGTCGTGGTCGAGGGGACGTTCACCCCCGCCCCCGAGGCCGCGGGCCTGAGCAAGGCCTCCGTGTTCAAGGGACCGGCCGTGCCCGTCACCGTCCGCTTCTCGGACGCCACCGGCCTGCCGGCGATCCCGGACGGCGCGGCCAACGCCAATCCCCACGGCATGGCGATCAAGTTCAAGCTCGCCGAGGGCGGCGAGATGGACGTGGTGGTCAACGCCCTGAAATACTTCCCCGTGCGCACCGGCGAGGAGTTCCGCGATCTCCTGAAGGCCGTCTCCGAGAGCGGCCCCGACGTGCCGCATCCGACCCCGATCGAAACCTTCGTGAAGGCGCATCCCGCGGCGGGCACCGCGGGCGGCACCGCCGGCACGCCGTCGAGCCTGGCCCGCCAGACCTTCAACGGCGTCAACGCCTTCGTCTTCGTCGATGCCGCCGGCAAGCGCCAGGCCTTCCGCTACCGCTTCGTGCCCGTGGCCGGCGAGGAATCGCTGTCCAAGGACGAGGCCGCCAAGCAGGCGCCGGACTTCCTGATGCGCGAGATCGTCGAGCGGATCGGCAAGGAGCCCGTGAGCTACCGCGTCCTCGCCCAGCTCGCGCAGGCCGGCGATGCCACGAACGACGCGACCAAGCCCTGGCCCGAGGATCGCAAGACCGTCGAGCTCGGCACCCTGACGCTGACGAAGCCCGTGGCGGACAGCGCCCAGGCGGAGAAGGCGCTGCTGTTCATGCCGAACGCGCTCGCCGACGGGATCGAGGTCTCGGACGATCCGCTGATCGACACGCGGGTGCAGTCCTATGCTGTCTCCTTCGGCAAGCGCGCCCAGTAAGCCGCCAAAGCGCGGGCCGCGCGGGCCGCGCGGGAGGGGCGGCCCGGGTTGACGCTCCCCCGGCGCCGGGTGCAATCCCCGGCGCCCGTCACGCAAGGCCGACGACCGATGCCGCCGCTGCTCGCCATTCCCTTCCCGGCCATCGACCCGGTCGCGGTCTCCCTCGGCCCGATCGAGATCAAGTGGTACGCCCTGTCCTACATCGCGGGGCTGATCGGCGGCTGGTTCTATGCCCGCCGCCTCGTCTCCGCGGACCGGCTCTGGGGCGTGGTCAAGCGCCCGACGCTCGCCGATATCGACGATCTCGTGGTCTGGGTGGCGCTCGGCGTCGTGCTGGGCGGCCGCATCGGCTACGTGCTGTTCTACAACCTGCCGCTCTATCTCCACGACCCGCTCGAGATCCTGGCGATCCGCAACGGCGGCATGTCCTTCCACGGCGGCTTCCTCGGGGCGATCCTGGCGCTCCTGCTCTTCGCGCGCTCCCGCGGGCTCAACGGCTACACGATGCTCGACATCGCCGCCGTGGTCGTACCGATCGGCCTGTTCTTCGGCCGCATCGCCAATTTCGTGAACGGGGAACTCTGGGGCCGCGCAGCGCCGGACTTCCCCTACGCCATCGTCTTCCCCACCGGTGGCGACATCCCCCGCTATCCGAGCCAGCTCTTCGAGGCGGCGGCGGAGGGCTTCCTGCTCTTCATCGTGATGGCGGTCGCCGTGAACCGCTTCGGCTTCCGCAAGCCCGGCCTGCTCGGCGGCATCTTCGTGCTCGGCTATGCCGTCGCCCGCACGTTCTGCGAGTTCTTCCGCGAGCCGGACAAGCAGCTCGGCTTCCTGTTCGGCCACGATGTCGGCCCCCTCGGGGGCGGCGTCACCATGGGCATGCTGCTCTGCGTGCCGATGGCGATCGTCGGGCTGACCTACATCGTCCTGGCCGCCCGGGGCGTGACCCGGCCGCGGGCGAGCCGCGGCGAGGTCCAGGCCGAGGCGGGGCAGATTTGACGCCGCTGTTCCGGCTGATCGCGCAGGAGATCCGCGACGGCGGCCCGATCGGGCTCGACCGCTACATGGCCCTGTGCCTCGGGCACCCGGAGCACGGCTATTACAGGACCCGCGATCCCCTCGGCCGGGCCGGCGACTTCGTCACCGCCCCCGAGATCAGCCAGATGTTCGGCGAACTGATCGGCGTCTGGGTCGCGGCCACCCGGGCCGCCATGGGCCATGACGGCCCCCTGCACCTCGTGGAGCTCGGCCCCGGGCGCGGCACGCTGATGGCGGATGCCCTGCGGGCCCTGCGGGCCGCCGCGCCGGGGGCAGCCTTCTCGATCCATCTCGTCGAGACGAGCCCGGTGCTGCGCGCGGCCCAGCGGCAGCGCCTGGACGGCGCGGGCTTTCCCGTCGCCTGGCACGACACCGTCGAGACGGTTCCGGACGGCCCGGCGATCGTGCTCGCCAACGAGTTCTTCGATGCCCTGCCGGTGCGCCAGTTCGAGCGGACGACGCGCGGCTGGTGCGAACGCCGGATCGGGCTGTCCGAGGACGGCACGGCCCTGCGCTTCGGCCTCGCCCCGGAGCCGACGCCGGGACTCGACCGGGCCGGCCCGACCGGCGTCCTGCTGACGGTGCCGGCGGCGGGGCTCGACCTCGCCCGCCGCCTCGGCCGCCGCCTCGCGCGGCAGGACGGAGCCGGCCTCGTCATCGACTACGGCCACACGCGTCCGGGCTTCGGAGACAGCTTCCAGGCGCTCGCGGGCCATCGCTTTGCCGATCCTCTCGCGGCCCCAGGCGAGGCGGACCTCACCACCCACGTCGACTTCACAGCCCTCACCCAGGCGGCGACGGCCGAAGGTGCTCTCGTGCACGGCCCCGTCGACCAACGCGACTTCCTCCTCGCCCTCGGCCTGCCCCTGCGGGCGGACCGGCTCAAGGCGAAGGCGACGCCTGCGCAGGCGGAGGCGATCGACGCCGCCGTCGCCCGGCTGACCGATCCATCCCGGCGGGGCATGGGGGCGCTGTTCAAGGTGCTCGCGCTGAGTGGTCCCGCGCTTGCCGCGCTGCCCGCCCTCCCCGCTGCCGCCTGAATCGTCCCGCAAGCCCGGCGCCACCGACGAGAGAGACCGACCCATGTTCATCGAAGCGCCCGAGCTCTCTTCCCATTCCGCCATCCGGCACGCCTTCTTCACCCGGCAGGGCGGCGTCTCGGAGGGGCTCTACGCCTCGCTGAACGGCGGCATCGGCTCCCGGGACGCGCCGGAGCGGGTGACCGAGAACCGGGCCCGGATGTGCGCGCAGCTCGGCCTTCCGGCAGCCAATCTCGTCAGTCTCTACCAAGTCCATTCCGCCGACGTGGTGACCGTCGAGGCCCCCTTTCCCCTGGACGGCCGTCCAAAGGCCGACGGCATGGTGTCCCGGGTGCCCGGCATCGTGCTCGGCATCGCCACGGCCGATTGCGGTCCGCTCCTCTTCGCCGATCCGGAGGGCCGGGTCGTCGGCGCCGCCCATGCCGGCTGGAAGGGCGCCCTCGGCGGGGTCATCGAAGCGACGGTCGCCGCCATGGTGGCGCTGGGCGCCCGGCGCGAGCGCATCGTCGCGGTGCTCGGGCCGACGATCGCCCAGGCCTCCTACGAAGTGGGTGTGGAATTCGTGGAGCGCTTCCGGGCGGAAGCACCGGGATCGGAGCGCTTCTTCGTCGACGGCCGCCCCGGCCATGCCCAGTTCGACCTCCCGGGCTTCATCCTGGCGCGGCTTCAGCAGGCGGGCGTGGCGGAAGCGGTTTCCCTCGGTCTGTGCACCTACGCGGATCCGGAGCGCTTCTACAGCTATCGCCGCGCCACGCACCGGGCCGAGAGCGACTATGGCCGCCTGATTTCCGCGATTGCGCTGACTCCCTGATTTCGACCGCGTGCGCTGCCGCACAGTGCCATGCCGCCCGGGCCTGTTCAGTGTCCGGGCCGCTTCGGCGTTCGCGGCAATCAGCTGCGACAATCTGTCCACGAAACCAGGCAGAAAAAGCTCCACAGCAAGTGAACCTTGACCGTTCGGTGGCGTTTTACGGTTAAGCTGCTGAGGGGTTTCCGGTCAGCGCCACAAAGGGGCCGTTTTCGCGACGGTCGGCGTGATCGGTTCGCAACAGCATCTCTCAGGCTGCTGCAATAGATACGGGGAACCGTGCGGGAACGACGTCAGGAATGACGCGACCGCACAGATCAGAGGACCAGATGATGAAAGCTATTCTTCGCGGTGCGACCGCCCTTGCCGGCATTGCTTTCGCAGGCTCTGCCTTCGCTGCCGACCTGCCGCGCCGTGCGGCTCCCCCGCCGGTCTTCACCCCGGTTCCGGTCTTCACCTGGACGGGCTTCTACGCGGGTTTCAACGCCGGCTACGGCTTCGGCACCAATGACGACCGGACCCCGACCGTGCTCGGCGTGAACGCCGCCTCGGGTCTGGTCCCGGCCGGCACGACCGCCGTCATCGCCTTCAACAACCGCAACAACAACGAAGGCTTCGTTGGCGGTGGTCAGATCGGCTACAATTATCAGTTCACCCCGGGCTCCGGCTTCGTGATCGGTGTCGAGGCCGACGCCCAGTACGCGGATTTCGGCCGTAACCGGAACCGCTTCCTCTCCACCGCGCCGCTGGCCGCCACGCAGGTGTTCAACCCGAACGGCCTGTCGGGCCTCGACTACTTCGGCACCGTCCGCGGTCGTCTCGGCTACGCCTTCGACCGCACCCTCGTCTACGGCACCGGCGGTTTCGCCTACGGCTCGGGCGGCGGCCGCGACTTCGGCACCGGGGTGTCCTCCGACGACTTCCAGACCG
Organism: Methylobacterium organophilum; assembly: GCF_022533465.1. Taxonomy (NCBI): domain Bacteria; kingdom Pseudomonadati; phylum Pseudomonadota; class Alphaproteobacteria; order Hyphomicrobiales; family Methylobacteriaceae; genus Methylobacterium; species Methylobacterium organophilum. The sequence goes on from NZ_CP092848.1 coordinate 298,437, forward strand.
GCTGGGTCGCCGGCGGTGGCGTCGAGTACGCGCTCCCGACCGACTCCTTCCTGAACTTCTTCAAGTCGTCCGCCGTGACCCTGAAGGTGGAAGGTCTGTACGTGAACCTCGACCGCGGCTCGGCCGGCAACGGCGCCTTCGCGACCGACACGATCGGCCGCACCGTCAGCGTCACCAGCCCGGGCGTCGTGCTCGTCAGCGGCGGCCGTCAGGTCCGCGATACCGAGTTCGCGGTCGTCCGCGCCGGCATCAACTACAAGTTCGGCTCGTACTGAGCCAAAACGACGAGAAACGATCCCCGCGCGACCGCGCCCGATCCGTTCGGTCGCGCGCACTTCCAGAGAAAGCCCGGCGAGAGCCGGGCTTTTTTCGTTCCGATCCTGCTCCGCCGGCGCAGGAGACGGCTTCCGGCGCCAAGTCCCGCTCTCTCGCAGCAAAAAAAATTCGGTTGGCCGGGCGCTCCGCCCCCGTCGAAAACGCTCAAGCCCCCTGACAATTCGCCCTGCTCCCCCCATCTCCTGACCCGACGCAGGGTGGCGCGGCCGCCTGCCTTCAGGAGGAAGGGTCGATGAACAGCGAAGAACGCGAGATCATCAACGGCATCTTTCAGCGGCTCGAGCAGGCCTCGAACCAGCCGCGCGACGCCGACGCCGAGCGCTTCATCGCCGACAAGCTGCGAAGCCAGCCCTACGCGCCCTACGCGATGGCGCAGCTGATCTACGTGCAGGAAGAGGCGATCAAGAGCCTCAACCAGCAGCTCGAGGAGGCGCGTCGCGCCCCGCAGCCGCAATCGTCCGGCGGCGGCGGTTTCCTGTCCAGCATCTTCGGCGGCGGCTCCCGTCCCGAGCCGCAGCAGCAACGGCCGGCCGGCCAGCCCTGGGGCAATCAGGGCGGCTACGGCGCGGCTCCTCCTCCCGGCTACGGCCCGCAGGGTGGCTATGGCGGCCAGCCCGGCTATCCCCCGCAGGGCGGCTATGGTGGTCCGCAGGGAGGCCCGTGGGGCGGCCAGCCGCAGCAGCCGGCCCGGGGCGGCGGCTTCCTCGCCACCGCGCTTCCGATGGCGGCCGGTGCCGCGGGCGGCATGCTGCTCGGCAGCGCGCTCTCCAACGCCTTCGCCGGCGGCCATTCCCAGCTCGGCAGCGCGTCCGCCGCAGGCCTGGCGGGCGGGGGCGAGACCATCGTCGAGAACAACTATTTCGGCGGCGGCAGCGACCAGGATCTCGGTTCCGCCCTCGGCGGCGGCAATGACGGCTTCCAGGACGCCTCCTTCGACGATCCGGGCGCCGATTTCGGCGATGGCGGCGGGGACGACGACTGGGTCTGATCTGGTCTCGCCGCTCGCAGGCATCCGATGAAGAAAACCCCGCCGCCGGTTTCCCCGGCGGCGGGGTTTTTCGTCGGTCCGTAGTGTCCAGACGGGTCAGAGCACCTCGACCCGCGTGCCGACCGGCGTACGCTCGTAGAGGTCGATGACGTCCTCGTTCATCATGCGGATGCAGCCCGAGGAGACGTTCTGGCCGATCGTGTGCGGCTCGTTGGTGCCGTGGATCCGGTAGAGCGACGAGCCGAGATAAAGCGCCCGGGCGCCCAGCGGGTTCTCGGGGCCGCCCGCCATGTGCCGCGGGAGATCGGGGCGGCGCAGGATCATCTCGGCCGGGGGCGTCCAGTCCGGCCATTCCCGCTTCTGGCTGATCGTCTTGGTGCCCGTCCAGACGAAGCCAGGCCGGCCGACCCCGATTCCGTAGCGGATCGCCTGCCCCCCGGACTGGACGAGGTAGAGGAACTTCGCCTCGGTATCGATCACGATGGTGCCGGGACGCTGCCGGCCCTCGAAGGCGACCACCTGCCGGGCGAAGCGTGCGTCGGGCGCGCGGGCGATTCGTTCCTCGCCTGCCATGTCCGGCGGCAGGGCGGCCATCCGCGTGCGACGGGGCTCGGGCATCGGCCGATACGGATCCGCCGGGTCGGCGGCCGCGTAGCGTGGTGCACCCGGGCCGCCATAGCCGTAGGCGGCCGAATGGCCGGGCAGCACGCCGTCATCCGGCACCCGCGGGCCACCGCGATAGGCCGGGGCCGGACCGCCGCCCGTCATCAGGAACTCGATGAAGCCGCCGCCATATTGACCCGCGGTCTGCGCCTGCGCGCTCCCGCACACCAAGAGAAGGGCGAGGGCCGCCCCCACACCTGCACGCATCGCCTTCGCTCCACTCGCCTTTGGACGGGAGCATCGATTCGGCCTGGCCTCGAAGCGGTGAAGGAACGTGGTGAATCGCGCCGAGGGGCACCCGGCGGATCGGGGATTCGAGATTTTCGTCAACGATGCATGAATTCACACTTCCTCGCCGCGCCTTCAGCAAATCGAAAGCACTCTGCGCGAAGTCTGCGTGTCGACCGCTCTTCGCTCGGGCCGCCTGCCATGATGAACAAACGCTATCGGATCGAAGACAGCCTCGGCCTCGGCACGCCCTCGCCTTCCGGCAGCAACGGCAGTGACCCGCGGGTCGGCGAGATCCTGACCGCCATTCAGGATCTCCGGAAGATCACCCTCTCGAGTGCCGGCGAGACCATCGACGCCTGCCGGCGAGAGCTGAACGAGGCCTTCGCGATGCGGGGCGAGCTCGACCTCATGAAGGAGGCGATCACCCGCACGAAGAAGGAGATCGCGACGCTCCACCGCTCCGAGAGCAACGGCAAAGGCATGCGCCGCGTTGCCGGCGAGCTCGACGCCGTCGTCGAATCGACCGAGCGTGCGACCTCCACGATCCTCGGAGCCCTGGAGGAGATCGAGAACAACGCCAGCATGCTGCGCAGCGCCCGGCTGACGAGAGCGCACCAGGGCAACCTCGACGTCATCCTCGATCGGGTGATCGTCGCCTACGAGGCCTGCAACTTCCAGGATCTGACCGGCCAGCGCATCAACAAGATCGTCAACGTGCTCAAGTTCATCGAGGAGCATCTCGACCGGATGATCGAGGCCTGGAGCGGTCTCGACAGCTTCCGCGAACTCCTCGACGTCACCGAGGTCGCCCCCGCCATCGACGACGAGAGCTCCCTCCTCAACGGGCCGAAACTCGCCGAGGACCCGGGCCACGTCGATCAGTGTGATATCGACGCCCTGTTCGACTGACCGCGGAGCGACAGGCTCTTCCAAGCGGATTCGCCGAGCCTTACATCGGCGGCATGAGCCGCGTTGCGCCCCGATCCGCCCACGGAGACGTCCCGCCGGAGAATTTCGACGAGCGGGACGACGAGGAGCAGGAGGCTCCTGCCCTCGACGAGGCGCCCGAGATCGACTTCGATTTCGAGCCCGGCGCGGTCAAGGCCGGCACGGAGGTGATCCGGCGGTTCTGGTCGACGCTGCCGCCCTCCCCCGGCGTCTACCGGATGTTCGACACCAAGGGCGACGTGCTCTACGTCGGCAAGGCCAAGAACCTGAAGGCGCGCGTCGCCTCCTATACCCGCGGCACCGGGCACGTGAACCGGATCGCCCGGATGATCGCCCAGACGGCGGCGATGGAATTCGTCACCACGGCGACCGAGACGGAAGCGCTGCTGCTCGAGGCCAACCTCATCAAGCAGCTCAAGCCACGCTTCAACGTGCTGATGCGGGACGACAAGTCGTTCCCCTACATCCTGCTCACCGCGGACGGGGACGCGCCCCAGATCGTGAAGCATCGCGGCGCCCGCCGCCGCAAGGGCAACTATTACGGCCCGTTCGCAAGCGTCTGGGCGGTCAATCGCACGGTGAACGCCCTGCAGCGCGCCTTCCTGCTGCGCACCTGCTCCGACAGCTACTACGAGAATCGCACGCGGCCCTGCCTGCTCTACCAGATCAAGCGCTGTTCCGGCCCCTGCACCGGGGAGATCTCCCTGGAGGATTATGCCGGGCTCGCCGAAAGCGCCCGGGGCTTCCTCTCGGGCAAGTCGAACGCGGTGAAGGACCGCATGCGCGAGGAGATGGAGAACGCGGCCGAGGCGCTGGAATTCGAGCGCGCAGCCCGCTTCCGCGACCGCATCGCGGCGCTCTCCGCGATCCAGGGTACCCAGGGCGTGAACACGCAAGGGGTCGAGGAGGCCGACGTCTTCGCCCTCGACGAGCAGGCCGGCCAGTTCTGCATCGAGGTGTTCTTCTTCCGGAACTACCAGAACTGGGGCAACCGGGCCTATTTCCCGAAGGCCGACCGGACCATGAGCCCCGACGAGGTGCTCGCCTCCTTCATCGGCCAGTTCTACGACGACAAGCCGGCGCCCCGCACCGTGCTCGTCAGCCACGCCATCGAGGATGCGGAGCTCGTTGCCGCCGCCCTGTCCATGCGGGTCGAGCATCGCGTCGAGATCCACAGGCCGCAGCGGGGCGAGCGCAAGGCGCTCGTCGACTACGCCCAGCGCAACGCCAAGGAGGCGCTGGGCCGGCGCCTCGCCGACACCGCCTCACAGGGCAAGCTGCTCGTGGCCCTGGGCCAGTCCTTCGGCCTCGACAAGGCCCCGCGCCGCATCGAGGTCTACGACAACTCCCACATCATGGGTACGAACGCGGTCGGCGGGATGATCGTCGCCGGCCCCTCGGGCTTCATGAAGACGCATTACCGCACCTTCAACATCAAGTCGGAGGAGTTGGTGCCGGGGGACGATTTCGGGATGATGCGCGAGGTTCTCACCCGTCGTTTCAAGCGCTTAGTCAAGGAGGCGCCGCGGGCGGGCCTCGAAGCGGCTGAGGGCGCCCTCGAAGCCGCCGCCCTCCCGGCTCCGGCGGAGCCGGAGGATCCCGACGCCTTCCCCGCCTGGCCCGACCTCGTCCTGATCGACGGCGGCAAGGGACAGGTCGAGGCGGCCCGCACGGCGCTCGCCGAGATCGGGGTGAACGACGTGCCCCTCGTCGGAATCGCCAAGGGACGCGACCGCGATGCCGGGCGCGAGACCTTCTTCGTGCCGGGCAAGGCCCCCTTCAAGCTGCCGCCGCGGGACCCGACCCTCTATTTCGTGCAGCGGCTGCGAGACGAGGCCCACCGCTTCGCCATCGGCACGCACCGGGCCAAGCGCAAGCGCGAGATGGTGAGGAACCCCCTCGACGAGATCGCCGGCATCGGGCCTTCCCGCAAGCGCGCGCTGCTCCATCATTTCGGGACGGTGAAGGCGATCCAGCGGGCGGCGCTGGAGGACCTCGCCAAGACGCCCGGCGTCAATGCGGCCACCGCGCGTGCCGTGTACGACCACTTCCATGCCGGGAACTGAGCGCAGCCCGGTCAACGCCGCTGTTGACGCTCCTTTCCGCCCATGATTTCACCCCAGCGATGAACGCCGTCCTTCCCCGACCCCGCTCGCAGGCCTGGACGGTCGCGAATTGCCTCACCTACGGGCGCGTCGCCGCCGTGCCGGTGCTGGCGGCCCTGTTGTTCTGGCCCGACGACGTGCGCCTGCGCTTCGCCGCCTTCGCGGTCTTCGTGGCGGCCGGCGTCACCGACTATCTCGACGGCTACATCGCCCGGGCCTACGCCCAGAGCTCGGCCCTCGGCCGCATGCTCGATCCGATCGCCGACAAGCTCCTGGTCTCCGCCTGCCTGCTGATGCTGGCGGCGGACCACACCATCTCCGGGTTCTCCCTCTGGGCGGCGATCGTGATCCTGTGCCGGGAGGTGCTGGTCTCCGGCCTCCGCGAATATCTCGCCGAGCTGAAGGTCGGCGTGCCGGTGAGCAAGGTCGCCAAGTGGAAGACCACCGTGCAGCTCCTCGCCCTGGGCTTCCTGGTGGCCGGGCCGGCGGGCGAGACGATCCTGCCCGGCACCACGGTCGCCGGGCTGGTCCTGCTGTGGATCGCCGCGGCCCTCACGCTGTACACCGGCTGGGACTACATGAGGGCGGGCATCAAGCACGTCATCGACGACCGGCGCTGAGACCTTTTGCGATGAAGCTCGTCTATTTCGCCTGGGTGCGCGAGCGCATCGGCCGTCCGGACGAGACGGTCGAGCCGCCGCCGGAAACCCGCACCGTCGCCGATCTGGTGGCCTGGCTGAAAAGCCGGGGCGAGGAATACGCCTACGCCTTCGAGAACGAGGCCGTGATCCGCGCCGCCATCGACCGGGTGCACGCCAAGCCCGACAGCCCCATCGCCGGGGCGGGCGAGATCGCGTTCTTCCCGCCGATGACGGGCGGCTGACTCCCCGTTCAGCTCTGTCCGAGGGCCTCGCGGAAGGCCTTCAGGTTGGCGCGCATCATGTCGAGATAGGTCGGCGCCGGGCCGTCCTTCGTCGACAGGGCGTCGGAATAGATCCGGCCGCCGATCCGGGCGCCGCTCTCGCGGGCGATCTGCTCCATCAGGCGCGGATCGGCCACGTTCTCCAGGAACACCGCCGGGATCTTCTCCTGCCGCACCTGGCGCACGATGCGGGCGACGTCCCGCGGGCTCGCCTCGCTGTCCGTCGAGATGCCCTGGGGCGCGATGAAGCGCAGGCCGTAGGCCTCGCTGAAATAGCCGAAGGAATCGTGCGTCGTGATGATCCGGCGCTGCGTGGCCGGGATCGCCGCCACCGCCGCGCGGATCTCGGCATCGAGGGCGTCGAGCTTCGCGAGATAGGCCGTCGCATTCGCCGCATAATCGGCGGCATGGGCGGGATCGGCCTTGGCGAGGCCATCGCGGATGCGCGCCACATAGACCTTCACATTGGCCACATTCTGCCAGGCATGCGGATCCGCATGCGCCTCCCCGCCATGGTCGTGCCCGTGATCGTGACCCGGCTCATAGCCATGGTCGTGCTCGGGATTGGCGGGCAGCGTCCGGATGCCGTCCGAGGCGGTGACCACGGGCGCCTTGGTGCCGGAGGCCTTGATCAGGCGCTCGATCCAGCCCTCGAAGCCGAGGCCGTTGGCGAAGACGATGGCCGCCCCGGCGAGCGCCCGCGCATCCTCCGGCGTCGGGTTGTAGCCATGGGCGTCGGCATCCGGGCCGACGAGGCTGCGCACGCTGACATGGTCTCCGCCGACCTGGGACACGAGGTCGCCGAGGATCGAGAAGGTCGCCACGGCTTTCGGCTTGTCCTGGGCCGCGGCCGGCGCGAGCAGGGCCGCGAACAGGGCCAGGGACGCGGCCAGTGCGGTGAGGGAACGAATCGGCAAGGGAATCTCCGCGCCAGTGGGGAGGGCGAGCGTGTAGCGGCCTCCAGGGGACGCGGGAAGCGGTCAGGCCGCGGCGGCCGGCTTGTCCCCACGCGATCGGTAGGACAGGGCCTCGGCCAGGTGCAGGCGGCGCACCTCGGCCTCGCCGTCCAGATCGGCCAGCGTGCGCGCGACGCGCAGCGTCCGGTGGAAGCCCCGGGCGGAGAGGCGCATCGTCTCCGCCGCCTGCCGGATCAGAGCCGTTCCCTCCGCATCGGGCCGGGCGACCTCCTCGATCAGGGTCGCGGGGCAGCTCGCATTGGTGACGGCGGCCGGCAGGCCGCGCCCGGCATAGCGCTCGCCCTGGCGCCGGCGTGCCGCGGCGACCCGGGCGGCGACCTCGGCCGAGCCCTCCGCCGGCGGCGGCAGGATGAGATCGGCGGCGGTCACCGCCCCGACCTCGAGGACGAGGTCGATCCGGTCGAGGAGCGGCCCGGAGATGCGGGCGCCGTATTGCGCCATGCAGCGCTCGTTCGGCCCGCGCCGGCAGGCATAGCCGGGCTCCAGCGCCTGCCCGCAGCGGCAGGGATTCATCGCCGCCACCAGCTGGAAGCGGGCCGGATAGGTGACGCGATGATTCGCGCGGGCGATCATCACCTCGCCCGTCTCCATGGGCTGGCGCAGGGAATCGAGCACCTGCGGCGTGAACTCGGGCAATTCGTCGAGGAAGAGCACGCCGCCATGGGCGAGGGAGACCTCGCCCGGCCGCGCGTTCAGCCCGCCGCCGACCAGGGCCGCCATCGAGGCGGAATGGTGCGGCTGGCGGAAGGGACGGCGGTTCGAGAGGGCGCCGCCCTTCAGGATGCCCGCCACCGACTGGATCATCGAGACTTCGAGCAGCTCCCGCGGCCCGAGCGGCGGCAGGATCGAGGGCAGCCGCGCGGCGAGCATCGACTTTCCGGCCCCCGGCGGCCCGTTCATCAGCAGGTTGTGGCCGCCGGCCGCGGCGATCTCCAGGGCGCGCTTGGCGCCTTCCTGGCCCTTGATGTCGCGCAGGTCCGGCATCGGACCGTCGAGCGAGGCGACCGCGGGCTCGGGCCGCGCCATCACCTGGCTGCCCTTGAAATGGTTGGCGAGCTGGATGAGCGAGCGCGGCGCCAGAACATCCATGTCCCCGGCGGCCCAGGCCGCCTCCGGGCCGGTCGCGGCCGGGCAGATCAGACCGAGTCCCCTCTCGTTGGCCGCCATGGCCGCCGGCAGCACCCCGGCCACCGCCGTCATCGTCCCGTCGAGGGCGAGTTCGCCGAGAACGCAGTAGCCCGCGAGCGCATCCGCCGGCAGCGCGCCGATGGCGCCCATGACGGCCAGCGCGATGGGCAGGTCGTAATGCGAGCCCTCCTTCGGCAGGTCGGCCGGAGCCAGGTTGACGGTGATGCGCTTGGCCGGCAGCGCCAGCCCCGAGGCGATCAGGGCGGAGCGCACGCGCTCCCGCGACTCGGCCACCGCCTTGTCGGGCAGACCGACCACGGTGAAGGCGACGGCGCCGGGCGCGATCTGGACCTGGACGTCGACCGCCCGTGCCTCGATCCCCTCGAACGCGACCGTCGCGACCCGCGTGACCATGTGCCGAACGATTCCCGCCTTCCCAACAAAGGTTAAGCGGGGCCGGGCCGCCTGTCACAGGGGATGGCGGCCAAGCGCGGGCTTTTCCCAAGCCGGCGCCTCGGCAGTGCAACTGGAACCGGAAGTCGCGATGGCCGTTCGCCCGCCAGTTCTATCGTAGAGGAGATCGACCATGACCTTGCGCCCCCTCGCCCTCGCGGTTCTCGGCCTCGCGCTGGCCGCGGGCGGTCCGGCCCTCGCCGACCAGAAGCTTCCGCCGGACCAGCAGGCCAAGGTCGAGGCGCTGCTGAAGCAGGAAGGCTTCACCAAGTGGGACGAGGTCGAACTCGACGACGGCATGATCGAGGTGGACGACGCGATCGACGGCTCGGGCAAGAAGGTCGACCTGAAGATCGACCCGAACACCATGGCCATCGTGAAGCGCAAGGCCGAATAGGCCGCCGGCGCTCAGCGGCGCGAGGCCGAGATCCCGCCGCTTTTGGGCGCGGAGGACGAGCGGCGGATGCGGACCCGGCAACCGGGCCAACGCCCCGCTTGCATCGCCGCGCGGCTGCGGCCATATACGGCGCGGGAGGTTGGCGAGGGACGTTTCACTCGCCAACCGGGTCAGGTCCGGAAGGAAGCAGCCCTAACGAGACCGAGCGGGTCTTTGTCCAGCCTCCCACCTCTCGCCTTGCAGCGAGCGGCCGCCTGAAGCGGCGCCTCCACCCGACATCCGAGCCGGCATGGACGAGACTCGCGGCACGCTGATCGACGAGCCGGGTCTTCCCGGCATGCCGGCTCCCGCTGCGGCGCCGACACCCTATCGGGTGCTCGCCCGCAAGTACCGGCCGCAGACCTTCGACGATCTGATCGGCCAGGGCGCCATGGTGCGCACCCTGGCGAACGCCTTCCGGGCCAACCGGATCCCCCAGGCCTGGATGCTCACCGGCGTGCGCGGGGTCGGCAAGACCACCACGGCCCGCATCCTGGCCCGCGGCCTGAACTATGTCCGCGCGGGCGCGCCCGACAGCGGACCGACCATCGCCATGCCCGAGCTCGGGCTGCACTGCCAGGCGATCATGGAATCCCGGCACATGGACGTGCTGGAGATGGATGCCGCCTCGCATACCGGCATCGACGACGTGCGCGCCATCATCGACGGCATCCGCTACGCACCGGTCTCGGCCCGCTACAAGGTCTACATCGTGGACGAGGTCCACATGCTCTCGGAGAAGGCGTTCAACGCCTTCCTGAAGACGCTGGAGGAGCCGCCGCCCCACGCCAAGTTCGTGTTCGCCACGACCGAGATCCGCAAGGTCCCCGTCACCATCCTCTCGCGCTGCCAGCGCTTCGACCTGCGCCGCGTCGAGGCGGACACGCTCTCCGCCCATCTGCGCAAGATCTGCGCGGCGGAAAGCGTCGCGATCGAGGACGAGGCGCTCGCGGCCCTGACCCGCGCGGCCGAGGGCTCGGTGCGCGATGCCCTCTCCCTGCTCGATCAGGCGATCGCCCACGGCGCAGGCGCCGTCACCGCGGCGGGGGTGCGCGACATGCTCGGCCTCGCCGACCGCGCCCGCATCGTCGACCTGTTCGAGGCGGTGATGAAGGGCGACGTGCCCGCCGCCTTCGCGGAGCTGCGCGCGCAATACGATGCCGGGGCCGATCCGGCGGTGGTGCTCTCGGATCTCGCCGGCTTCACCCATCTCGTCACACGCCTGAAGCTGGTGCCGGCGGAGGCCGCCGCGGACCCGACCCTGAGCGAGGCCGAGCGCACCCGCGGGGCCGCCTTCGCGGGCAAGCTCTCGGTGCGGGTGCTGTCGCGGGCCTGGCAGATCCTGCTCAAGGCGGTCCCCGAGGCGCAGATGGCGAGCCGGCCCCTCGCCGCGGCGGAGATGGCGCTGGTGCGCCTCGCCTATGCCGCGGACCTGCCGACGCCCGACGAGACGCTGCGGCGCCTGAAGGGCGAGGCCCTGAGCGCGCCCGCGCCGGCCCCCGTCGCGGCCGCCCCCCGCGAGGAGCCCATCGCGGTCATGCCGCCGCGGATGGACGTGCCGCCCCGGCCGGCCCTGGTCGCCACCAGCGCGGCGCCGCGGGCCGTGGCCGAACCGGCCCAGCGGGCGCCGGAGCCCGCCGGACCGCAGATCCGCCGGTTCGAGGACCTCGTCGCCCTGGCCGACCAGCACCGGGATATCGGGCTGCGGACGGCGCTGGAGCGGGATTGCCATCTCGTCCGCTTCGAGGATGGGCGCGTCGAGTTCCGCCTCGCCCCCGGCGGCCGCCAGACCCTGGCCAACGACCTCGCCCGGGCCCTCGACGCCTGGACCGGGCGGCGCTGGATCGTCGCCCTCTCCAAGGAAGAGGGGGCGCCGACGCTCGAATCCCGGGCGCGCAGCGCACAGGAGACGCGGCACCAGAACGCCGCTGCCCATCCCCTCGTCCGCGAGGTCCTCACCCGCTTTCCCGGCGCTCAGATCGTCGACGTGCGCGAGAAGGTGGCCGACGAGCCCGCGGAGCCGGATCTCGGCGCCCTGTCCGACGGATCGCCCCCCGAGGAGGACGACGCGTAGGGGCATTCCGACGCGGTGTCTCTGGTCCGCGCGTTTCGGCAACGATCCGGCCGCGTCTTGGATTCGGGCAGCCCTGCGGTCATGTGAGGGATCGGGATCCCCTGCGAGCCGCGGCGGCCCCGTCCGCGGCAAGAACCTTTTCTGCGACGCGCTTCCCGACGCCGGCCGGCGTCTCGTCCCGGGAAGCGCCCACGACAGCACCGGAGCGGTCACGACATGCGCGACATCATGGGCATCATGAAGCAGGCCCAGGCCATGCAGGAGAAGATGGCCTCGCTTCAGAGCGAGCTCGACCATGTGGAGGTGGCCGGCAGCTCCGGCGGCGGGGCCGTCGCGGTGCGGATGACCGCCAAGGGGCAGCTCAAGGGCATCACCCTCGACCCCTCCCTGATGAACCCGGACGAGCGCGAGATCCTCGAGGATCTGATCGTCGCCGCCGTGAACGACGCCCGCGCCAAGGCGGAGGCGACCGCCCAGGAGAAGATGGCCGAGCTCACCAAGGGCCTGCCCCTGCCGCCCGGCATGAAGCTGCCCTTCTGATCCTCCGGGAGCACGGAACGGAAACGGCGGCGAGAGGCCCCGCCGCCGTCCTCGGACAGGTCGACCGAAGGCGTCTTACGCCGCGATGGAGGTGGCCGGCTCGGCCGCCTTCACGTCGGCATCGACATGGCTCTCGAAGCGCTTGAAGTTGTCGCGGAACATGCCGACGAGGCGTTCCGCCGTCTCCGCGAAGGCGGCCTTGTTGGCCCAGGTCTTGACCGGGGAGAGGATGTGCGGCTCGACGCCCGGCACCGCGACCGGCACCGCGAAGCCGAAATACGGGTCCCGGCGGAACTCGGCCTTCGACAGGGAGCCGTCGAGGGCGGCGGCGAGCAGCCGCCGGGTCACGCGGATCGGCATGCGCCGGCCGGTGCCGACCCCGCCCCCGGTCCAGCCGGTGTTGACGAGCCAGCAATCGACGTCGTGCTTGGCGATCAGCGCCCGCAGTAGGTTGCCGTAGGTGCTGGGATGGCGCGGCATGAAGGGCGCGCCGAAGCAGGTGGAGAAGGTCGCCTCCGGCCCCGTCAGCCCCCGCTCCGTCCCGGCGACCTTGGCGGTGTAGCCGGAAATGAAGTGGTACATCGCCTCGGCGCCGGTGAGCTTGGCGATCGGCGGCATCACGCCGAAGGCGTCGCAGGTCAGCATCACGATGTTCTTCGGGTGCCCGGCCCGGCCGGTCGCGCTCGCATTGGCGATGAAGTCGAGCGGATAGGCGCAGCGGGTGTTCTCCGTGCGCGAGGCATCGTCGAAATCCGGGCGGCGCGTCATCGGATCGATCACCACGTTCTCCATCACCGTGCCGAAGCGCTCGGTGGTGGCGTAGATCTCGGGCTCCGCGTTGCGCGACAGGCGGATGGTCTTGGCGTAGCAGCCGCCCTCGAAGTTGAAGATGCCCTCCGGGCTCCAGCCATGCTCGTCGTCGCCGATCAGCTGGCGCGAGGAATCGTTCGAGAGCGTGGTCTTGCCGGTGCCGGAGAGGCCGAAGAACAGGGCCGAGTCGCCGGCCGCGTCGAGGGCGGCATTGGCCGAGCAGTGCATCGGCATCACGCCCGCCCCGGGCAGGATGTAGTTGAGGTAGGTGAAGACCGACTTCTTCATCTCGCCGGCATAGGCGGTGCCCCCGATCAGGACGATCTTCTTCGAGAAGTCGATGGCGATCACGGTCTTGGTGCGGCAGCCGTGCCGGGCCGGATCCGCCTCGAAGCTCGGCAGGTCGATGATCGTCAGCTCGGGCACGTAACCCGCGATCTCCTCGCGCGCCGGCCGGATCAGCAGGTTGCGGATGAAGAGGGAGTGCCAGGCGAATTCGGTGAAGACGCGTGCCTTCACGCGGTGGGCCGGATCGGCGCCGCCGTAGAGATCCTGCGCGAACAGCTCCCTGCCCTCGGCATGGGCGAGGAAGTCTCGATGGAGCACCGCGAACTGCGCCGGCGTGATCGCGCCGTTGTTCTCCCACCAGATCTCGTTCTCGGTGGACGCGTCGCGCACGACGTACTTGTCCTTGGGCGAGCGGCCGGTATGGCTCCCCGTGGTGGCAACCAGCGCGCCGCCCTGGGCGAGCTCCGCCTCGCCGCGGCGCAGGGCCTCCTCGTAGAGGCGCGGCGCCTCCAGGTTCCAGTGCACGGCCTTGAGATGGCGCAGCCCGGAGGCCTCGGCCCCGTGGCCCTGGTTGAATTCGCCGGTATTGGTCACGTTCGCTCTCCTGGGCCCCTGATCGCGCCGGCCGGCCGCCGCTCCCGGCGTCGGTCTCGTTCGATAGAGGCGTCCGCGCGGTCGTTCAGGACCGCCGCGCGCAGGTTCACCGCCTCATCGCCACAACCGGGATATCGGACCGACCTTAGCCGTCAACCGAACTTTGGACGGAGATCCGATCGCGCCGAACCCAATCGAGGTAGAATTTTTGGACGAGCGTCGCTGTCTGTCACCTGAACAAAATTTCACATCATCCATCGACCCAGGGTCGAAAATTAGTTTTGAGGAGCGTCGAGGGTCCTCCGCCAGAAATCCAGGCTCTCATGATTGACGGGAGCGCCCGCCTCGCGGTTCCGCTCGGTCACGAACACATGGAATCGCTGCGCCCGCTGAAGGCCGGCCAGCGCGCGGGTGGCGGCGAGGATCCGCGTGATGCGCAGGTGATTGTGGTCGTAGGCGCGCAGCCAGCCCTGCGTGTCGCGATAGAAGCGCGTCATCCGCTCCAGGGCGGCGTCGAGCCCGGCCAGGGCCTGCGGATCGGCGCGGATCGCCTCCGCCTCCTCCGCTCCCAGCACGGGGGCGCCGGGCACCGCCCGGCTCGCCTCGGGCAGCGGGAAGCACCACTGGATGAAGTCGTGCACGCCCTCGATCCGCGCATCGTCGAAGGCGAGCACGTCGGCGAGGCGGCGCCCGCTGCCGTCCTTGCCGGATCCCGAGAGGAAGGCGTGGATCGGACCCGGGCTCATTCGAACTCTCCCTTGAGGGGACGCGCCAGCAGGCGGGCGATCACGTCGTCGACGCCCGCCGCGCCCGTGACGATGGCGGCGACGGCCTCGGCCACCGGCATCTCGACGTCCCGGGCACGGGCGAGGCCGACCAGGGCCGCGGCGGTGAAGGCGCCCTCCGCGAGCTTGCCGCCCGCGGCCTCCTCCGGCGAGGCGCCGCGGCCGAGCCGCTCGCCGAAGGCGAAGTTGCGCGATTGCGGCGAGGAGGCGGTGAGCACGAGATCGCCGAGGCCGGACAATCCCATCAGCGTCTCCGGGCGGCCGCCATAGGCGCGGGCGAAGCGCATCAGTTCGGCGAAGGCCCGGGCGATCAGGGCAGCCCGGGCGCTCTCGCCGAGGGCACGCCCGGCGACGATCCCCGAGGCGATGGCGAGCACGTTCTTGCCGGCGCCGCCGATCTCGACCCCGCGCACGTCGTCCGTGTGGTAGAGCCGGAAGCTCGGCCCGGAGAGCAGGCCCGCGAGCCGCGCGGCCAGCGCCCCGTCCTCGGCCGCGAGCGTCACCGCGGTCGGCAGGCCCCGGGCGACGTCGGAGGCGAAACTCGGCCCCGACAGGACGGCGATCCGGCGGCCCGGCCCCAGGGCCTCCGCGGCGACGGCGCTCATGAAAGCGTCGGAGCCGCGCTCGATCCCCTTGGCGCAGAGCACGAGCGGCGCATCTTCCCGCAGGGCGCCCCCCAGGCGTCCGAGGACGCTCCGCAGGGTCTGGGCCGGCACCACCGACAGCACCGTCCCCGCCGTCGCGAGATCGCCCTCCGCCGCGGTCGGCCGCACGCCGTCGCGGAGCGTCACGCCGGGCAGGTAACGTTGGTTCACCCGCGTCCGCGCCATCGTCGCGGCGGCCTCCGGGTCGCGCAGCCACAGGATCACGTCGCGGCCCGCCGCCGCGGCAGCGTTGGCCAGCGCCGTCCCCCATGCGCCGCCGCCGATCACCGCCACCCGGTTCGCGGCTTCACCCGACATCGCCATCCCGAAACTCCCTGACGCGATCGACCCCCTTTTCGCGTAAGGGGCGCCGGCCGGCCAGAGCGTTCCGCGCGGCCTGCGGGCCGGAGCGCCCGAGAATCACCGCGCGTTTCCGCATGTATCGTTCGTGTGCGGCCGCTCGGAGCGCCCCAAATGTTAGCGAGATACGACATATATTGGTTTAGTTCATCGGGCCGACCGGTTGCATCAGCACTGATTCATCGTTTCGGCTGAGTTCAGTGACAACAATCACACATTCCGATTCAGCTCGCCGGTTCTGAATTTTTCGGTCGTTTACAAAAAAATAAACAATCTAAATCAAGACCGATTGCGCACCATTGAGTGCGAGAAATGGGGGCGCCGGTGGTATTCTTCAATTCGGACCACGACGCGGTCCTGCGCGCGATCGATCGGTCGCAGGCCCGCATCAGCTTCTCGCGGGACGGCGAGGTGCTCTCGGCCAACGAGAATTTCCTGAAGCTCGTGGGCTACGGTCTCGACGAGATCGTAGGCCGCCACCACAGCATGTTCGTGCCGCCGGCCGAGCGCGAGAGCGAGGGCTATCGCGCCTTCTGGACGAGCCTGAAGGCGGGCGAGGTCCAGTCGCGGGAGTTTCGCCGCATCGGTAAGGACGGCCGCACCATCTGGATGCAGGCCTCCTATAATCCCGTGCTCGATGCCAGGGGCCGGACGGCGAAGATCGTGAAGATCGCCGTCGACATCACGGCGCAGAAGCTGGGGAACGCCGCCCACGAGGCGCAGATCGCAGCGATCAACCGGTCGCAGGCGGTGATCCACTTCGCCCTCGACGGCACCATCACCGACGCGAACGAGAATTTCCTCAAGACGGTGGGCTACAGCCTCGAAGAGATCCGGGGCCGGCACCACAGCATCTTCGTGACGCAGGCCGAGCGCGAGAGCGCCGCCTATGCCGCGTTCTGGCAGACCCTGGGAAGCGGCAGTTACCACAGCGGCGAGTTCAAGCGCTTCGGCAAGGACGGCCGCGAGGTCTGGATCTACGGCTCGTACAATCCGGTGTTCGACGAGGACGGCAAGCCCTGCGCCGTCGTGAAGTTCTGCAGCGACGTGACCCAGCGCGTCGCCGACCGCCTCCGCCGGGCCGAAGGCCAGCGCGCGATCGAGGTCGATCTCGGCGAGATCACCCTGGCCATGACGGATGTGAGCCGCCAGGCGGTCGAGGCGGTGGAGGCGGTCTCCACCGCCTCGGACAACGTGCAGGCGGTTGCCGCCGGCACGGAGGAATTCGCAGCCTCGATCTCCGAACTGAGCCGCCACGCCAGCCAAGCCAAGAACGTCTCGGACGAGGCCGTGATGAAGGCCGAGCAGGCCGGCGCCATCGTCTCCAGCCTGACCTCCGCGGCGGAGCGCATCGGCGAGGTGATCTCGGTGATCCGCTCGATCGCCGATCAGACCAACCTTCTCGCCCTCAATGCCACGATCGAGGCCGCCCGCGCCGGCCAAGCCGGCCGCGGCTTCGCCGTCGTCGCCTCGGAGGTGAAGGCGCTGGCGGGCCAGTCGTCCCGCGCGACCGAGGATATCGGCAAGCAGATCTCCGCCGTGCAGGAATCGACCGGCCAGGCGGTGAGCGCGATCGAGGCCATCGCGGCGACCATCGGCAGTCTGAGCGAGATCTCGATGAGCGTCTCCTCCGCGGTCACCGAGCAGGCGGCCGTGACCCAGGAGATCTCGAGCAACATGCAGATCGCGGCACGCAACGTCGACACCGTGCGCACGAATATGGGGGGCATCGCCCGGGCGGCGGGCGCGGTCGACGAATCCGTGAAGAAGGTCGCGCAATCGGCCCGCGCCATCGCCTGAACCGACGCGACGTCTCGGCACGAACGGGCGTCCGGCGCGAGCCGGGCGCCCGTTTCGTCAGGCGGGTGCGAGGGTGAGCCTGTAGAGCACGTGCCGGCTCAGGGACGAATCCGGCGCCAGGGCCGGATGGTCGAAATCCTCCTCCGGGGCGCGCTGCATGCCGAGGCGCTCCATCACGGCCCGCGAGGGCTGGTTGCCCTCCGCGGTGTAGGCGACGACGGCGGCGATGCCGCAGCGTTCGCGCAGATCGGCCAGGGCGAGCCGGGCCCCCCGCGTCGCGAGGCCGCGCCCCCAGGCGTCCCGGGCGAGCCGCCAGCCGATCTCCACCGTGTCGCCCGGCCGGGCGCCGCCGGCGAAGGGCATGGCCCGCATCACCCGCATCCCGCCGACGAACCCGGCGAAGGGCAGCGCGCCCGCGATCTCGACCGCCCAGGGGCCGAACCCGTCCGCCTCGAAGCGGCGATCGAGGGCGCGCGCCTCCGCCACGCTCTCGTCCCGGCCGCGCAGGGCCGGGAAGAAGCGCATCACCGCCGGATCGGCATTGAGCGCGGCGAAGGCCTCGTCGTCCGCGCGCCGCCAGCGCCGCAGGATCAGATCTCCCGCGCGCAGGACCTCCGGCGCGGCGGGCAGGGGCCGCTTGTGGCGCCAGGCCAGGGAGCGGTCGTTCAGGAGCCGGAGATCCGCCCGCCCTTCGAGCACCGCCTCGCCGAGCTCCAGCGCCAAAGCGAGCCGGTCCTCCGGCATGTTGGCCCAGGCCGGGGGCGCCACGCTCTCGCGCCAGGGGGCGCCGCAGGCATTGTCGAGGAGGATGCGCGCGAAGCAATGGTCGAGGCGCACCGGCCAGTCCGGGCGCGCGCGGGCCGCCTCCGGCAGGCGCCGGTCGACGAGGTCGCGCCAGCGCGCCCGGCGCTCCGCCTCGGTTCCCGGCGCCGGCGGCTCCGGCTCGGGCAGGCGCAGGTCGGGCAGGCGCAGGTCGGGCAGGTTGCCGCGGCCGTAGCGGTAGCGCGGCCGCTGCTTCAAGCCGCGGCCTGCGGCGCGGCCAGAGGCCAGCGGGCCCGGGCGGGCGCCGTGATGTCGTCGACCAGGCCGAGGCGCAGGCGCTCCAGGCCGGCCCAGGCGATCATGGCGCCGTTGTCGCCGCAGAGATTCAGGGGCGGCGCCACGAAGTCGAGCCCGACCTCGCCGGCCTGGGCCGCGAGCGCCCGGCGCACGGCGCCGTTGGCCGCCACGCCCCCCGCCGCGACCAGGGCGGTCGGATGCCCGGCGACGGCGCCGAAACCGCGCAGGGCCACGCGGACGCGGTCGACCACCACGTCGACCACCGCGGCCTGGAAGCTCGCGCAGAGATCGGCCACGTCGGCGCTTGCGAGCGGCGTGAGCCTCTCCGCCTCGATCCGCAGGGCGGTCTTCAGCCCGGAGAGGGAAAAGTTCGCCTCGCGCCGCCCGATCATCGGCCGCGGCAGGGCGAAGCGCTCCGGGTTGCCGCTCTCGGCGAGGCGCTCGACCTCGGGGCCGCCGGGATAGCCGAGGCCCAGGAGCTTGGCGACCTTGTCGAAGGCCTCGCCGATGGCGTCGTCGATGGTGGTGCCGAGGCGGACATAGTCGCCCACCCCCTTCACCGCGACAAGCTGGGTATGGCCGCCCGAGGCCAGGAGCAGGAGGTAGGGGAAGGCGATGCCGTCGGTGAGGCGCGGGGTCAGCGCATGCGCCTCCAGATGATTGACCGCGAGCAGGGGCTTGCGCGTGACGAGGGCGAGCGTCTTGGCCGTCACCAGCCCGATCAGCACGCCGCCGATCAGCCCCGGCCCGGCCGCGACGGCGATGCCGTCGAGATCGGACAGGCGCGTGCCCGCCCTGTCGAGGGCGCGGGCGATCAGCCGGTCGAGCACCTCGACATGGGCGCGGGCGGCGATCTCCGGCACCACGCCGCCATAGGCCGCGTGCTCGGCGATCTGGCTCAGCACCTCGTTGGCGAGGATGAGGCCGGGGGCCTTCTCCCCCTCCCCCGGCGAGACGATCGCTGCGGCGGTCTCGTCGCAGGTGGTCTCGATGCCGAGGATCTTCATGACGCGCGAAACCCTGACTTGGAATCCGGACGCGCCGGCTCCGGGATTGCCGGCCGGCGCGGCCCCGGTTTACGGCTTTTCGCGCGGGGGCGACAGGGCCCGCGGCGGCGCGGAGGGCGGCATGCGCATCTGGGTGGCCCGGCCGGAACCCGGCGCGTCGCGCACCGCCGCGCGCCTGACGGAGCTCGGCCATCGCCCGCTGATCGCACCCGTGATGCGGGTCGCCCCGACCGGGGAGAGGCCGCCGGAAGGCCCCTTCGACGCGGTGCTGCTGACGAGCGCGAGCGCGGCCGAGCCCCTCGCCGCCCTCGGCGCGACGGCGGCCCTCCCGGTCTTCGCCGTCGGCCGCCGCACCGCGGAGGCGGCGCGCAGGGCCGGCTTCGCGGAGGTCGTGAGCGCGGACGGGGACGCGCAGGCCCTCGCCGCCCTGGTGGGGCGGACCTGCCCCCCCGGCGCGCGGCTGCTGCACCCGGCCGGGGCCGACCGCAAGGCGGAGCCCGGCGCCACCCTCGCCGCGGCGGGTTTCCGCGTCGCCGTCTGGACGGCTTACGCGGCCCGCGCCGTCGATCGCTTGCCGGCAACGGTTCTCGCCGCGCTCGGGGGCGAAGAGGGTGGACTCGACGGCGTGCTTCACTATTCCCGGCGCAGCGCCGAGACGGCGACGAAGCTTGCGGTAGCCGCGGGCGCCGAGGCGCGCTATCGGGCGCTCCGGCACTTCTGCCTGTCGGCCGACGTGGCCGTGCCTCTGGTCGAGAGGGGGGTCGCGGCCCATTTCGTGGCAGCGCGGCCGGACGAGGACACGCTCCTCGCCGGCCTCGCGCAGGCGCGCTGAGGGCCGCGTTCCGGTCTCGCCGGGGCCGGCGGCGCGACGGGTGTTTCATCAGGCGGCCCCCTTGGGGCTGCGGGATCGGCGTGCGCGTCGGCGGGTCCTCGGACCGGCCAGGGGCGGCAGCCTGGGAGAAGGACGACAGGTCGGTGACCACGCCCAGCAACGACGGTTCGAAGTCCGGCGGAAAGCCCGAGACCAAGTCCGAGACGCAGAAGCCCGAGGCCAACAAGCCGGTTGCGCCCAGCAAGGCCGGTGCCACCGGCAGCAGCGCGATCGCGTCCTCCGAACCCGCCAAGCCCAGCGCCGAGGCGGCCAAGCCGTCGAGCCCGGCCAAGCCCGGCGCCGCCGGCAGCAGCGCCCTCGGCAGCGGCGGCCCGGCCGCGTCCTCTCCCGCAGCGTCCTCCCCGGCGGTCCCGGAGGCGGGCAAGCCCGCGCCGGCCGCGAAAGAGCCGGTCGAGCCGGTGAAGACGGCCTCCGCCCTCGGCGGCGCCAAGGTCGAGGAACCGGCCAAGGCAGGCTCCACCGGCAGCAGCGCCGTTCCGCCCTCGGCCAAGCCCGGCACGAGCGAGCCGGCGAAGCCCGAGGGCCCCGTGAAGGCGGGCGCGACCGGCAGCAGCGCGGTGCCCCCCATCGGCGGCGCCTCGGCCAAGCCCGCCTCCGGCCCCGAGGCCGCGAAGGCGACGCCTGGCGGCCCCACGCCCGGCGCGGCGAAGGACCGGACCGGCGAGGCGATCACCGACGGACCGATCATCGACCTCAAGGCCAAGCACATCCCCGATCCGGCCGAGGCCGCGAAGACGGGGCAGAAGACGGCCGACAAGCCGGCGGACAAGCCCTCCGAGAAGCCGACCGCAGCCGCGGCAGCCCCGGCGGCCTCCAAGGGCGGCGCGGGCTTCGGCTCGATCGCCGCGGCGGGCCTGCTCGGCGGCGTGATCGGCGCGGGGCTCCTGTTCGGTGCGGCCCAGACCGGCCTCCTCGCCCCGCAGGGGCAGACCTCCCGCCTCGACGGGATCGACCAGCGGCTCGCCACCCTGGCCCCCGCCGACCAGCTCGCGGCCCTGGGCAAGCGCGTCGGCGCCAACGAACAGGCTCTGAAGGCCGTGCCGGAGGCGGTCGCGGCCGCCAAGAGCGCGACGGAGAAGGCGGACGAGGCCCTGAAGAAGGCCGGTTCGGCCCCGGCGCCCGCCGCGGGCGAGGCCGCCCCCGCCGCCCCGGCCGACCTCGTGGCCCGGCTCGATGCCCTCGACCAGCGCGTCTCCGCGCTTCAGGAGGAGCCGGGCAGGGACCAGCCCGCCGATTCGAAGCTCGGCACCGCCCAGAGCGGCGAGGCGGCCGGGCAGATCGCGGCGCTCGACACCCGCCTCAAGACCCTCGAAGGGCGCCTGGAGAATGGCGGCCCGAACCCGAGCGATCTCGACGCCCGGATCAAGGCCAATGCCGAGGCCGACAAGTCCCTCGGCCAGCGCCTCGACAGCCTGGAGCAGAGCGTCGACGAGCAGATGAAGTCTGCGAGCAACGCGATCCAGTCCGTCACCCGAGCCATCCGGCAGACGGCCGAAGCCGGCAAGACCCAGGCCGAGGAGAACCTGAAGGGTCTCGACCGCCGGCTTCAGGAGCAATCCGAGAAGCTCGCCGCCCTCGGCCGCACCGTCGACGACAGTGCGAAGGCCGCGACCGTCCAGGCCGCCCTCCGGGTGGTCGCCGCCGACCGGATCGTGAGCGCGCTCTCCACCGGCGCCCCCTATGCGGACGCCCTCGGGACGCTGCGCGGGAACGATGCCGGCAACGGGGCCGCCCTCGAGCCGCTCGCGCCCTTCGCCGAAAGCGGCGCTCCGACCGCGGCCGCGCTGGCCGACGCCTTCCGGCCGGTGGCCGACAAGATCACCGCGGCCCGCAAGGCCGCCAAGGCGCGCAGCGTCGCGGAGACCGGCAGCGTCGGCGACCGCCTGTTCAGCATGGCGGAATCCCTGGTGCAGGTCCGCCGGGTGGGCACGCCCTCCGATGCGAGCGGCAGCGGCGACGCCGCCGGCAGCGTCGAGGCCGTGCAAGCGGCCCTCGACCGCGGCCGCATCGCCGAGGCCGCGAAGGCATTCCAGGCCTTGCCGCAGGACGAGCAGGCTCAGGCCGGCGATGTCGGCAGCCGTCTCAAGGCGCGGGCCGCCGCGGATGCCGCCGCGCAGGCGGTCCTGGCCGATGCCTTCAAGGGCCTGTCCGCGCCGGGTGCCGGCCGCTGACCATGGCGGAAGGCCGGACGCTCATCGCCGCCCTCCCCGGCGGCCATCGTTTTCGCGAAGGCGTTGCGACGCCGTCGTTTCCCGTTCGGAGCGGGGGCGCCCTGACCGGCGCATCCGCGAGGAGGTTCTGAGACCATGTGGCGCGCCCTGATCTTCCTGGCACTCCTCGCGGCGGCGGCCTACGGCGCCGTCTGGATCGCCGATCACCCGGGCACGGTGACCATCGTGTGGGGCGGCAACGCCTACGAGATGGCCCTCGCGGTGGCGCTTGCCGGCGTGCTGGTGGCGGCAATCGTGGTCGGCCTCGTCTTCGCCATCGTGCGCGGCACGCTCGGCCTGCCGGGGGCGCTCAGCCGCTCCTCGCGGGAGCGGCGCCGGGCCAAGGGCATGACCGCCCTGTCCCGCGGCATGATCGCCGTGGGCTCGGGCGATCCGCTCTCCGCCCGCCGGCACGCCAGCGATGCCGAGCGCCTGCTCGGCGAGCAGCCCCTGACCCTGCTCCTGAAGGCGCAGGCCGCCCAGATCTCCGGCGACCGCGACGCGGCGGAGCGCGCCTTCGAGACCATGGCGAACGAGCCCGAGACCCGCGTGCTCGGCCTGCGCGGCCTGTTCGTCGAGGCCCGCCGCCGGGAGGACGAGGCCTCCGCCCGCGCCTATGCGGCGGAAGCCGCCCGGCTCGCCCCGAGCGTGACCTGGGCGAACGAGGCCGTGCTCGAGGCGCAATGCGCCGACGGCGACTGGTCGGCCGCGGTGGAGACCGTGGAGCGCCGCGCCTCCCTCGGCCTGATGGACCGCAACGCGGCCCGGCGCCAGCGCGCCGTCCTCCTCACCGCCGCCGCGCAGAGCCGCGAGGCGGGCGAGCCGGAAGCCGCGGCGGAGCAGGCCCTCAAGGCCGTGAAGCTCGCCCCCGACCTCGTGCCCGCGGCGGCCATTGCCGGCCGGCTGCTCGCGCGCCGGGCGGAGGTGAAGAAGGCCGCCAAGATCGTCGAGGCCGCCTTCAAGGCGAACCCGCATCCCGATCTCGCCAAGGTCTATCTGGGCCTGCGCACCGGCGACACCGCCCGCGACCGGCTCGCCCGGGCCGAGGCCCTGGCCCGGCTCTCCTCCTGGCATCCGGAGGCCCGCATCGCCATCGGCCAGGCGGCCCTCGACGCCCGCGAATTCGGCAAGGCTCGCGAGGCCCTGGCGCCGCTCCTCGCCGACCGCCCGACGGTGCGCGTCTGCGCGCTGATGGCGCGGATCGAGGAGGCGGAGAACGGCTCCGGCGGCCGCTCCCGCGAATGGCTCGCCCGCGCGACCCACGCCCCGCGCGACCCGCTCTGGATCGCGGACGGCATCGCCTCCGAGCGCTGGGCGCCGATCTCGCCGGTCTCGGGCCGCCTCGACGCCTTCGTCTGGAAGACGCCGCCGGAGATCCTCGGCGGCCCGGCCGAGGACGAGGCACCGGCCACCCCCGCGGCCGAGCCCGCCCCCCTGGCGGTGGTCAAGGAGGAGGCCAAGCCGGCGCCGGCCGCGCCCAAGACCCCGGTCTCGAATCCCGCCGCCGCCACCCCCGCCGCGTCCAAGCCGGTCAGCCCGATCACCGGCGGCAGCCCGACCCCCGTCGTGATGCCCGCCCCGGGTGCCCCGACCCCGGCCGAGGCCGCGGAGGCCCAGGCCCGCAAGATCGCCTGAGGCCGCTTGCGGCCGAGCGGGTCGAGCCGAACCTCCTTTCCCCGCACGCGGGGAGAGGGACATCCGTCTCGACCCGATCGATCATTCTGAAACAGCACCGGCGCGATCGGGACAGCCGGAGACGGGGCCGCTTAAAGGTCGATTCACGCCGATCCGTATAATCTGCGGATCCCGAGTACCGCGTAAATCGAGCGGCCATGCCCCTCAGAGAAGATGCCGCGCCGGATCTGTCCGGCCTCATCGAGCTGTCCCGCGATCCGGCCCTCGATCTGAAGCCGGTGGTGCTTCGGGTGCAGACGGACCTGTTCGTCGCCGCGCCGCATCGCGATCGGGTCACCCTGCAATCCTTCTCCGCCCTCGCGACCGGGCTCATCCCGATCGTCGACGAGGAGACGGCCCTCATCGTCGCCCACAAGCTACGGGCCTGCCCGGACACGCCCGAAACCGTGCTCGAGGCGCTTGCGGCCCGCGGCGGCGCCATCCGCGACGCCGTCCGTGCACCCGCGCCGGGGGCAAAGCCCGCTGCTCCGGCCGCGAAAGCCGGCGGCAACGCCGCGCCCGCCGCCGACGTCGCGGCCGACCTCGCCCTCCTGGAGGATCCCGGCCGTCTCCTGCGCGGGACGTCGCTCAACCGGATGATCGCCCGGGCCCGCCGCGACGGCGCCCTGGCGCGGCGGCTCCTGGCCCGCGCCGAGCTGCCGCCGGCGGAGCTGGCCCCGCTCTTCCTGCATGCCGATCCCCCGATGCGGGCGGCGATGCGCGACGCGGTCGCCATGACCGCCGGCCTGCGCCCCGCCCCCGCGGCCCCGCGGGATCTCGGCCCGCGCCTCACCGCGGCCTCCGAAGAGAAGGACGTGGCGACCTTCGTCGCGACCCTGGCGGAGAGCCTCGGCATCCCGAAGACCTTCCTCGCGGCCGCGCCCGACGCACAGGGCCGCTACGACCTGCTGACCCTGTGCCTGCGGGCCGCCGGCCTCACCGAGGAAGAGGCGGTTTTCGTCTTCCTCACCCTCAACGAGGCGGTGGCGCAATCGGTGGAGCGGGTCTTCGCCCTGACGGAGCTGTTCCGCTCGACCAGCCGCGCCGCCGCCCGGGACCTCGTCTCCGCGATCCTCGACCAGCCGCTTCCCGAGCGGGCGGGCGGGGAGCACGTGCCCTATCACGGCCCGGAGAGCACCAAGTCCCGCGGCGCGGCCCCCGCCGCCGAGCGGGCACCCCTGCGCACGACTCTGCCCGGCCGGCCGCGCCGGACCGTCTGACCGGTCGCCTCACTCGGCGAGATCGAGGCGGTGGCGGCCCTCGCGGTCGTCGATCTCCACGATCCAGAGATCCCCGTCGAAGCGGATCTCCTTGGCGATGCGCGCCTCGACATCCGGGCTGTCCGCCCGCTCCATCAGGGGCGCGAAGCGGCGCTCGCCGGAGGTTTCCTGATCGAACAGGGCCTGGGGCGCGGGGCCGTAGAGATCGGCCGTGCCGTCGAGGCGATCCACCTTCACGAAGATCGCCCCCGCCTCCGGCGAGCCGCGACGGCGCTGGACGGCGGGGATACCCTCGACGTCGAGACGGCGCAGATGCGCCGACACCCAGAAATCCGAACGAAGCCGTGCCATGCGCAGCTTGTAGCGGCTTCGTGGCGTTTTGGGAGCTTGGAGAATCCTATCCCTGCGGGAGGCCGGCCTTGGCGGCGAGCTCGCGCAGGGTCTTCCCCGCCGGTTGGCCGGTGACGGCGAGCTTGCGGTCGCGCTCGAACTTCTCGATCGCGGCCCGGGTGCCCGGCCCCATCAGCCCGTCCTCCTTGAGGGGGCCGTAGCCGAGCTTGACCAGGGCGCGCTGCGCCCGGGCGACCGCGGGATCCGCCTTGGGCGTGACCGAGGCGGTCGTCTCGGGGCGGGTCTTGATGATCTCGCCGATCGCGTCGTGCGGGACGGGCTTCGCGGCCTCCGCGGCTTCCTTCGGCCGGGGCGGCTCGGCGGCTTTCACCGCCGCAGGCTCCTCGGGGGCGGCCTTGGCGGGGGGAGGCGCGGCCTTCTTCGGCTCCGCCTTGGCCACGGCCTGGGGCAGGATCGGCGCCGGGTGGCGGCCGACCTGGAAGCCGAGGGCGTTCAGGGCGACGTAGGCCGCCGCCGCCAGCGCGGCGAGGGTGCCCAGGGTCTCGCCGGGATGCGCGATGCCGATGCGGCCGAGCTTGGCGGCGAAGGCGAGCATGCCGCCGGAGGCACCCGCCGCCTGCGTCCGGGGCAGGGGTCGGCGGCCGGGCGGCTTGCCGGCGGCGGGGCGGCTCGCCCGCATGTCACCGGGGACGACGATGTCCCGCTGGTCCCGACGCGGCGTCGGCTCGCGCATCATCTCGCTCCGAGTTCGGGGAAGGCGCGGCCCAGGGAGGCGGCGGTCTGGGACATCCGCTTCACCCCGCGCGCCGCAGGGGCACCGCGCCCTGCCAGTCGTTCAGGGGCGCGGCATCGAACAGGCCCGCCGGGATCCGGGGCACCGCGGCCTCGGCGAAGGGCGCCTGCCCGCGCAGGGTCGCCCGGATCGGGGCCGGCTGGGCCGGGTCGCGGACGCGCCCGCAAGCGAGGGGCAGCGTCACCGCCACCGTGGTGCCCTGGCCCGGCGCGCTCTCCACGGAGACCGAGCCGCCATGCAGGCCCGCAAGCCCGCGCACCACGGAGAGGCCGAGGCCGGTCCCCTCGTGGCTGCGGCCGTAGCCGCCATTGGCCTGGAAGAAGGGCTCCCCGAGGCGCGGCAGGTCGGCCTCGGCGATGCCGACGCCCTCATCGGACACGACGAGATCGAGATAGCCGCCGCCACGGCGCACGAGCAACTCGACGCTGCCGCCGCGGGGCGTGAACTTCACCGCGTTCGAGATCAGGTTGATCAGGATCTGGCGGCAGGCCCGGGCATCGGCCACGAAGTCGGCCCCCGCGGGCACTGGGCCGCGCACGAGCCGCACCCCGGCATTCTCCGCCTTCAGCCGCATCAGGTCGCAGCAGCCGTCGAGCAGGGCGGCGATCTCGATCGGCTCGGGGGAGAACTCGAAAGTGCCGCTGCGGATGCGCGAGATGTCGAGCAGCGTGTTCACCACCTCGAGGAGGTGACGGCCGGAATGGCCGATGATCGCGGCGTATTCCCGGGCGCGCTCCGGCGAGAGCGTCACGGCGCCCTCCCCCGCCAGCACGTCGGAGAAACCGATGATCGCGTTGAGCGGCGTGCGCAGCTCGTGGCTGACCGTGGCGAGGAACTGCGTCTTGGCCGCATCCGCCCGCTCCGCCTCGGCCCGGGCCTGGTCGAGCTCGTCGGCGTGGCGGCGGTGCTCGCTCACGTCCCGGGTCACCGCGACGACGGTCGAGCCTTCGGCGGCGAACGCTCCCTCGATCCGGTGGGCGCGCATCTCCGCGAAGAGGGTGCGGGTGCCGTCGGCCCGGGGCGCATCGAGATGCAGGCGGAAGGGCACACTCGCCGGCTGCCCGGAGGCGGCGACGTCGCTCAGGGCCTTCAGCAGGGCCGGCCGGTCGCCGATATGGACCCGGTCGAGCAGGCCGTAGCCCTTCAGCCGGGCGGCGTCCGTGCCCACGAAACGCGTGGCGGAGGCACTCGCCTCCAGCACCCGGCCGTTGGCGTCGTGCCAGGTGACGAGGTCGTCGATCGCCGAGAGCAGCAGCTGGTCGCGGGCCTCGTTGCCGCGCATGGTGCTGCGCCACTCGCTGTCGCGGCGCATATGCTCGATCGCCTGGGCGGCGACATGGCCGATGGCGGTGATGGCGAAGACGGGCGTGGCGATGCTGCTCGGCCAGCCGATCGCGGCCACGTCCGGGCCGAGATGCCCGACCAGCGCGATGGCGAGCGCCCCGAGGGCGGCGATGAGGGAGGCGGCGAAGGTCGCCCGGCGGGAGCCGGAGGCGATGGCCTCCAGCGGCACCGCCACGAGCCAGATCGCCGCGGCGGATTCCGCGCCGCCGGTCAGGGCGGCGAGGCAGACCACGAGCCCGGTCAGGCCGGCGGAGGAGAGGGCATGGGCCAGCCAGAGGCTGCCGGTGCGCGACAGGACCACGGCGGCGACGACGGGCAGCAGGAGGCTCGCGATGGCGAGCGCCTCGAGGCCGCTCGGCACGCCGCGCCAGAGCAGGTAGGGCGGCAGCGCCGCCATCATCACGGCGCCCGTCGCGAGGCGCGAGACCAGAAACCGCTCGTGACGCGAGCGGACGGCCGGCTCGTCGAGAACCGACTCGTGCACGAGGCCCGCGAGGCGGGCATCGAACAGGCTGGCCAAGGTACCGTTGATACGCAACACCGACACGCACAGCGCTCCCGGCCGCCCAAGGAAGGCGGCCACGATCCGCGCTCCCTCAGCTCGTCGCTTCGACTTGGCCGAACCTTCCCAGAGGCGGTTTAAGCGAGGATGAAAGCGATACGGCGCATCCCCGGAATCATGGGCCGGGAAACCGGAATTTCCCGGCTAACGCCAAGGTCGGGCTACCCGCCAAGCCGCTGATTTCACGCCCCTCGTGAATGCGGGGCCTTCAAAGGCAAGGCTTCGTTCACCACGCCTACGCTTTCGGGCGCGAACACGTCTTCAGGTTCATTTCCCGATGCGATCGTGAGCTTCGAAGAGGCTGCCCGGGAACGGTGTGGCCCAAAGTTGTTGCGGATCCTGACGATGTCGTTCCTGCTGCGGGCAAGCCTCGTGATCGGGGTGCTCTCCTATCTCGCCGCCACGCGCGGGGGCGAGGCGCCGGCCCTGCCGAAGGTCAGCCTCACCGCCTCGGACGCGGCCGCCCTTCTGGACGCGGTTCCCGAGGCGACGCGGCAGCGCCTGCTGAAGGAGGGTTCGGCCGAGCTCGCCCGGCGCCTCGCCGCGCCCCCCGCCTCGACCGATACCTTGAACGACAACGACCGGCACCCGGCCTGGCGCGGGGTCGTGGATCACTGAGACGCGGGTCCGCATCCTGGCCAGGGAGCCGCCACGCCCCTAGGTTCGACGGCATCGGCCAGACCCCCGCCTCGTCCGATCCGATCGGTGCGGAGGCTCCGGCTTCTCGTGACGACGCGCTTTCCGTCGACGAACCGCCTTTGCTTCGTCGGAAAGCGCGCCAGGGAGACGGGCGCGCATGTTCGGGTTCGGGACCGAATACGAAGGTCTTGCCTTCTGGCTTCCCCTGGTCTGGTCCGCGCTGCTGGCGCTCGCCGTCGCCATGTACGTGGTGATCGACGGATTCGATCTCGGCGTCGGCATCCTGTTCACCGCGGCGCGGCCGGGCAACTGGCGCGACCGGATGATGCTCTCGGTGGCTCCGATCTGGGACGGCAACGAGACCTGGCTGGTGCTCGGCGGCGGCGGCCTCTTCGCGGTGTTCTCGGTCGCCTACGCCATCCTGCTGCCGGCGCTCTACCTGCCGCTGATCCTGATGCTGATCGCCCTGATCTTCCGCGGCGTCGCCTTCGAGTTCCGCTTCAAGGCCGAAACCTCGCAGCCGATCTGGGACAACGCATTCCATTACGGCTCGCTGGTCGCGACCTTCGCCCAGGGCATGGTGCTCGGCGCCTTCGTGCAGGGCTTCCAGATCGAGGGGCGCGGCTTCACCGGGGGCGCCCTCGACTGGCTCACCCCGTTCAGCGTGATGACCGGCATCGGCCTCGTCTGCGGCTACGGGCTCCTCGGCGCGACCTGGTGCGTGATGAAGACCTCCGGCGAGCTGGAGATCTGGTCGCGGATCAAGGCCAAGCAGTTCCTGGCCGGCACCGTGATCTCCATGGCGATCGTGAGCGCCTGGGTGCCCTTCCTCGGCCGCGACATCCAGTGGCGCTGGTTCTCCTGGCCGAACGTCCTGTTCGTGGCCCCCGTCCCGCTGCTGACGGCCTTCGTCTGCTGGCGGATCTGGAAGAACCTGGAGGACGGCCGCACGGCCTCGCCCTTCCTCCAGACGATCGCGCTGTTCCTGCTCGGCTTCCTCGGCCTCGCGATCAGCCTGTTCCCCTATATCGTGCCGCCGTCCATGACGATCTGGCAGGCGGCGAACGCGACCTCGGCGCTGCAATTCGCCCTGATCGGCTATTCCGTCGTCATGCCGATGACGCTCGCCTACACCGCCTATGCCTATTGGGTGTTCCGCGGAAAGCTCGAAGAGAACGTCGATCCGGGGAGCTACCACTGAGCGCGCCGGGCGGAGCGCGGCGCCTGCTCTGGTTCGCCGCCTTCTACACGGCGAGCCTGATCGTATTCACGGCGCTCGTCTACCTGCTGCGCCACGTCGTGCGCGGTTGACGGGGCCTCTCAGCCCCAGAGGGCTGGCTCCGGCGGATGGATCGTGCTGCCCTCGAAATGCAGGGCCGGATCGCGGTCGCGGGCGAGCAGGAGCGGGCCGTCGAGATCGACATAGGCCGCCCGGTCGGCGAGCAGCATGGCCGGCGCCATGGCGAGCGAGGTGCCGACCATGCAGCCGACCATCAGCGAAAAGCCCCGCGCCCGGGCCTCCTCGGCAAGCAGGATCGCCTCGGTGAGGCCGCCGGCCTTGTCGAGCTTGATGTTGATCGCGTCGTAGCGCCGGGCCAGGGCGTCGAGCCCGGCCCGGTCGTGCAGGCTCTCGTCGGCGCAGATCGGGATGGTGCGGTCGATCTCAGCGAGCAAGCCGTCCTCGCCCGCCGGCAAGGGCTGCTCGATCAGGCCGACCCCGGCCGCCTTGCAGGCGGCGAGATTGGCTTCCATCGTCTCCGGCCGCCAGGCCTCGTTGGCATCGACGATCAGGCGGGATTCCGGGGCGCCCCGGCGCACGGCGGCGATCCGCTCCGGATCGCCCTCCCCCCCGAGCTTCACCTTGAGAAGCGGCCGCTGCGCGGCGGCGCGGGCGGCGGCCTCCATCGACTCCGGCGTGCCGAGGCTGAGCGTGTAGGCGGTGGTGGCGGGACGGGGCGCGGAGAGGCCGGCAAGGGCCCAGGCCGGCTTTCCGGACCGCTTCGCCTCGAGATCCCACAGGGCGCAGTCGAGGGCGTTGCGGGCCGCACCCGGCTTCATCCGCTCGAGCAGATCGGCCCGGGTCGCCCCGGCCGCGATGACCTGCGCCTGTTCGGCGAGCAGGGCGCTCACGCTCTCCACCGTCTCGCCGTAGCGGGCATAGGGCACGCATTCGCCCCGGCCGCGCAGAGCCCCCTCCTCCACCGTGGCGACCACCACCACGGCCTCGGTCCGGCTGCCGCGGGCGATGGTGAAGGCCCCCGCGATCGGGAAGCGCTCGACGGCGACGGTGAGGCGGCGGGACATGGAGGGTCTCAGGGCGCGGGGAACGCGGCGGCGATCCGGTCGACGATGGGCTCGACGCCGAAGCGCACGGGATCGGTCGCGGGCAGGTCGTGCTCGGCGGCGAGATCGGCGAGCAGCCGGCGCGCCTCGTCCTCGGAGAGCGCCTGCGTGTTCACAGCGATGCCGACCGGGCGGATGTCGGGATTGGTCAGGCGGCCGCAAAGAACGGTCAGATCGATGACCTGACGGAGGCTCGGCAGGGGATGCTGCACCCCGCGCATCCTGGTGCGGGTCGGCTCGTGGCAGATCACGAAGGCATCGGCCTGGGCGCCGTGGAGCAGGCCGAGGCTGACGCCGGCGAAGGAGGGATGGAACAGGGAGCCCTGCCCCTCGATCAGGTCCCAATGCTCGGGCGAAGCGGCCGGGGCGATCCACTCGACCGCGCCGGAGATGAAATCCGCCACCACCGCGTCGATGGCGACGCCCCGGCCGGAGATGAACACGCCGGTCTGGCCGGTCGCGCGGAAATCCGCGTCGAAGCCGCGCGCGCGCATGCCGCGCTCCAGGGCGAGGGCGGTGTATTTCTTCCCGACCGAGCAATCGGTGCCGACGGTGAGCAGGCGCCGGCCGGGGCGCCGCGTGCCCTTGCCCGTCTCGAAAGTCTCGGTGGTGTGGCGCACGTCGTGGAGCTGGCGCCCGTGCCGCTCGGCGGCGCGCGCGATCTCGGGAACGGCGCCGAGGCGCACGTGCAGGCCGCTCGCCACGTCGAGGCCGGCCTCGATCGCGGCCACGATCCGGGAGACCCAGTGCGGCGGCAGCCGCCCCCCCGCATTGACCACCCCCACCACCAGGGTGCGGCAGCCCTTGGCCACCGCCTCGTCGAGGGTGAGGTCCGGGATGCCGAGATCGGCGGCGCAGCCCTCCATGCGCAGCTGGCCGACGCACCATTCCGGGCGCCAGTCGGCGATCCCGTAGGCGGTCTTGGCGGCCAGCCGGTCGGGCACGTCGCCCAGGAACATCAGGTAGGGCGTGGCGATCTGCATGCAGCGGCATCCCCGCGACTCGGTCCCGCCTTCGTCTATGCGCGATCCGTGCCCGTCGCGCCACGGGCTGCGACGCGATCACGCTTCGACGATCTCGCTCCCGCAGCACGGTTCGGGCCTTGCGGTCGTGCCACGGTTGCGCTTGGCTCCCGGCGCATTCGAGGGAGACCATGCGCGCGATGAAGATGTACGGCAATTGGCGCTCGGCGGCCGCGTTCCGGGTGCGGATGGCGCTGAACCTCAAGGGCATCGCCTGCGAGGAGATCTTCATCGACCTCGATGCCGGCGACCAGCACAAGCCGGAATTCCGCACGATCAACCCGCAGGGCGCGGTGCCGGCCCTGTTCGACGGCGACGGGCCGCCCCTGACCCAGTCGCTGGCCATCCTCGACTATCTCGAGGAGACGCATCCGGAGGTGCCGCTGCTGCCGCAGAACCCGCGGGAGCGGGCGCGGGCGCGCTCCCTGGCCCAGCTCGTGGCCTGCGACACCCACCCGCTCTACGTGCCGCGGGTGCGCAACTTCCTGATGGAGAATTACGGCCTGTCGCGGGAGCGCATGCTGGAATTCCTGCGCAACGCCTTCACCACCGGCCTCGGCGTCCTGGAGACGCGGCTCGCGCAGGAGCCGGGCACCGGCCGGTTCTGCCAGGGCGACGCGATCAGCCACGCCGATCTCTGCCTCGTCAGCCTCTGGGTCGGAACGGGCATCTTCGGGATCCCGACCGAGCCCTATCCCACCGTGAAGCGCATCGCCGAGGCCTGCCTCTCGGTCGAGGCGATCGCCCGGGCGCACCCCCTGCGCCAGCCCGGCGCGCCGTCATGACGGCTGTGCGGAGAGGATAGGATTAAATTTTTCCAGTCATGATATGAGCGGTGCCGGGCGAAGCAGCGTTGGCGTGAAGACCAAGGCACGAGCTTCAAGGGGTGAGCGGGGCGCGCATGGTTCCGGTTGAAACGGTCACGGACCTCCACAAGATCGTCGTCGTCGGCGGGGGCGCCGCGGGGCTCGAATTGGTGACGAAGCTCGGCAACCGCTATGGCCGGAAGGGCAAGGCCCACGTCACCCTGGTCGACCGCTCGCGCACCCATATCTGGAAGCCGCTCCTGCACGAGGTCGCGGCGGGCAGCCTCGATATCGGCCACCACGCGGTCGATTACCTGCACCACGCCCACGAGCACCATTTCCGCTACCGCATCGGCGAGATGACGGGGCTCAACCGCGCCGACAAGCTCGTCGAGCTCGCCGCGAGCTTCGACGCGGAGGGGCGCGAGGTCACGCCGAAGCGCACCATCGCCTACGACACGCTGATCATGGCGGTGGGCTCCACCACCAACGATTTCGGCACCCCGGGGGTGCAGGAGCACGCCATCGCCCTGGACACCAAGGACCAGGCGGTGCGCTTCCACCAGCGCCTGATCAACGCGATGCTGCGCGTCCACACCCAGGCCGGCCCGGTGCGGCCCGGTCAGCTCCACGTCGTCGTGATCGGCGCCGGGGCCACCGGCACGGAGCTCGCCGCGGAGCTGCACCGCACCACCCGCGAGGTCGCCAAGACCGGCCTCGACCGGATCGACCCGGCCAAGGACCTGAAGATCACCCTGGTGGAGGCGGCCGACCGCATCCTGCCGGCGGTGCCGGAGCGGCTCTCCGGCGAGGTGATGGCGCTGCTCTCGAAGATTGGCGTGGATGTCCGCGTGAAGGCGCGGGTGACCGAGGTGCGCGCCGAGGGCGTGCAGCTCGCCGATGGCGGCTTCATTCCCTCCGAGCTGGTCGTCTGGGCGGCGGGCGTGAAGGGGCCGAACTTCCTGCACGGCCTCGGCGGCCTGGAGACGACCCGCAGCAACCAGCTCGTCGTCACCCCGACGCTGCAGACCACCCGGGACCCCGACATCTTCGCCATCGGCGACTGCGCCTATCTGGTCGAGCAGGGCTCGGACCGGCCGATCCCGCCCCGGGCCCAGGCCGCACACCAGCAGGCCTCCCATCTGCTGAGCCAGATCCCGAACAAGCTCGCCGGCCGGCCGCTCAAGCCGTTCCGGTACCGCGACTTCGGCTCCCTGGTCTCGCTCGGCGAGTACACCACCGTCGGCAACCTGATGGGCTTCATCCAGGGGAAGAACATGTTCATCGCCGGGCTATTCGCCCGGGTGATGTACCGCTCGCTCTACAAGATGCACGAGATGGCGGTGAACGGCACCTGGAAGACCGCCCTCGACTCGCTCGCGCGGGCGCTCACCCGGCGCACCGTGCCGCGGGTGAAGCTGCATTGAGGGCGGCCCGATGAGCGCCGAGGAGGACGAGGGCCGCCCGAAGCGCGTCGCCCGGCATGAGGTCGGCCAGCGCCTCGACGACCTCTCCGTCGAGGAGATCGGCGAGCGGATCGCGCTGCTGCGCACCGAGATCGATCGCCTGGAGGCGGCCAAGAAGGCCAAGCAAGCGGCCCGCGCCGCGGCGGGGTCGATCTTCAAGCTGTAGAGGTGCTGTAAAGGTGCGCCTGCGCACGCGGGCGGCGGCGGGAGGCTCGGAAAGCCGGGCGGGCGTGATAGAGGGGCGCCCGCCGGGATCTCGCCAGGGATCCCGAAAAGAAAACAGCACGTCCGAGCCGCGATGCCGCCGATCATCTCGATCCGAGACCTCTCGAAGGTCTACGCCTCGGGCCTCCAGGCGCTGAAGGCGATCAACCTCGACATCCGCGAGGGCGAGATCTTCGCCCTGCTCGGGCCGAACGGCGCGGGCAAGTCGACCCTCATCAACGTCATCTGCGGCATCGTCACCCCGAGCACGGGCAGCGTCACCGTGGACGGGCACGACATCCTGAAGGATTTCCGGGCCGCCCGCGCGCGCATCGGCCTCGTGCCCCAGGAGCTGACCACCGACGCCTTCGAGAAGGTGATCGCCACGGTGAGCTTCACCCGCGGCCTGTTCGGCCTGCGCAAGGATCCCGGCCATATCGAGCGGGTGCTGCGCGACCTCTCCCTCTGGGAGAAGCGCGAGAGCCGGATCATGACCCTGTCCGGGGGCATGAAGCGCCGGGTGCTCATCGCCAAGGCGCTGGCGCACGAGCCGCGCGTCCTCTTCCTCGACGAGCCGACGGCGGGCGTCGACGTGGAGTTGCGCAAGGACATGTGGCGGCTGGTGCGCCGTCTGCGCGACCAGGGCGTCACGGTGATCCTCACCACCCACTACATCGAGGAAGCCGAGGAGATGGCCGACCGCGTCGGCGTGATCCGCAAGGGCGAGATCATCCTCGTCGAGGAGAAGCGGGAGCTGATGCGCAAGCTCGGGCGCAAGCAGCTGACACTGCACCTCCAGAGCCCCGTCGCCGCCCTGCCCCCGGCGCTTGCGGGATACGACCTCGCCCTGTCGCAGGACGGCCAGACGCTGACCTACACCTACGACACCCAGTCCGAGCGCACCGGCATCACCCCGCTCCTGAACGCGCTCTCGGAGGCGGGCCTCGCCTTCAACGACTTGCAGACCAGCCAGAGCTCGCTCGAGGACATCTTCGTCGATCTCGTCAGGGAGCACGCATGAACTGGCCCGCGGTCAAGGCCATCTTCGCCTTCGAGATGGCCCGCTTCTGGCGCACGGCGTTGCAGAGCATCGTCGCGCCGGTCATCGCCACCTCGCTCTATTTCGTGGTCTTCGGCGCGGCGATCGGCGCGCGGGTGACGGCGGTGGACGGCATCGCCTACGGCGCCTTCATCGTGCCGGGGCTGATGATGCTCTCGCTCCTGACGCAGAGCATCTCCAACGCCGCCTTCGGCATCTACTTCCCGCGCTTCGCCGGCACGATCTACGAGCTGCTCTCGGCCCCGGTCTCCGCCTACGAGATCGTGGCGGGCTATGTCGGCGCGGCGGCGACGAAATCGATGGTGATCGGCCTGATCATCCTCGCCACCGCCGCCCTGTTCGTGCCGCTGCACATCGCGCATCCGGTCTGGATGGTGGGCTTCCTGGTGCTGACGGCGGTGACCTTCAGCCTGTTCGGATTCCTGATCGGGCTCTGGGCGGACGGATTCGAGAAGCTGCAGCTGGTGCCGCTGCTGATCGTGACGCCGCTCACCTTTCTCGGGGGCAGCTTCTACTCGATCGAGATGCTGCCGCCCTTCTGGCGGACGGTGAGCCTCGTCAACCCGGTCGTCTACCTGATCAGCGGCTTCCGCTGGAGCTTCTTCGGCAAGGGCGACGTCAGCGTCGGCATCAGCCTGACGATGACCTTCCTGTTCCTGGCCCTCTGCCTCGCGGCGGTCGCCTGGATCTTCAAGACCGGCTACCGGCTGAAGAGCTGAGCCGGATCAGGGCCGCGCGTCGAGGAAGTCCAGCACGCCCTTGCGGTGCAGCCGGTCGCCGACCGCGGTGGAATGGTCGCGGTTGGGCAGTTCCAGCATCTGCGCGTTGGGGATGAGCGCGGCGAGGCCCGGGCCGGAACCCGCCACCGTGTCGAGGGTGCCGACGGAGACGAGGGTCGGCACCTCGATGCCGGACAGCTCCGCCCGCGACAGGGTCTGGCGCGAGCCGCGGATGCAGGCGGCGAGCGCCCGCAGGTCGCTCTTGGTCTGCTCCGCGAAGGTGCGGAAGGCCGCCGCGGTCGGGTCGGCCGCCGGCGTGCCGGCCGGCGCTTCCAGGGCGTCGGCGATGCCCTGCGGCAGGCCCCGGCCCTCGACGAGATGCATGCCGATGCCGCCGAGCAGGGCCGAGCGCACCCGCGCCGCATGGTCGAGGGCGAGGAACGCGGTGATGCGCGCGCCCATGGAGTAGCCCATCACGTCGGCCCGCTCGATGCCGAGATGGTCGAGAAGGCGCACCGCGTCGGCGGCCATCAGGTCCGTGCCGTAGTCGCCCGGATCGTAGAGCTTGCCGCTCTGGCCGTGGCCGCGATTGTCGAGGGCGATCACCCGGCGCCCCGCCTCGGAGAGGGTGCGCACCCAGAGCGTGTTCACCCAGTTCACGGCATGGTTCGAGGCGAAGCCGTGGATGAGCAGGATCGGCTCGCCCGAGCTCCCCTTCGCCGGCTCCTTCGGGGCCACGTCGATATAGGCGATGGAGACGCCGTCGGAATCGAAGCTCTGCATGGGAAGCCTCTTGCCGCGAGCGGCGTGCAAAAGTCAAAGCTGTGCGAAATGCTTGCGGGGCCGCCCGCGCGCTGGCATCACGCGGCCGCGATGACAGACCTCCAGCCCTACGGCACCTACGCTCCCACCGGCCTCGTCGCGCGCATCGCCGCGCATACGCAGACCCTCTCCCCCCAAAGCTGGCGCGGGCGCCGCACCGCCATGCTCCTGCGCCGCATCGCGATCTCGATGCTGCGGGGCAAGCCCCTCGACGTGGAGCGCTACGGCGCCCGGATGCGGCTGCACCCCTACAACAACAATTGCGAGAAGAAGGTGCTGTTCACGCCGCAATTCTTCGACCCGGAGGAGCGGGCGCTGCTCAAGGCCCGCCTGCCCGAGAATGCGGTCTTCCTCGATATCGGGGCCAATATCGGGGCCTATGCCCTGTTCGTGGCGGCCTTTGCCGGGCGGAAGGCCCGCATCCTCGCCGTCGAGCCGCAGCCCGACGTGTTCGACAAGCTGATCTACAATATCGGCCAGAATCCCTTCGGCACGATCAAGGCGGTCGCCTGCGCCATCGCCGACAAGGCCGGCGAGCTGACCCTGTTCATCGATCCGCGCAACCGCGGCGAATCGAGCGTGAAGATCGTCGGCACCAACCAGGGCGCGGAGATCCGCGTGCCGGCCATGACCCTGCTCGGCCTGTGCCAGAGCGAGGACATCACCCACATCGACGCGATCAAGCTCGACGTGGAGGGGGCGGAGGACCTGATCCTGGAGCCGTTCCTGCGCGAAGCGCCGGGCAGCCTGCACCCGAACCTGATCGTGGTGGAGAACGGCACCGACCAGTGGCAGCTCGACCTGCCGAAGCTGCTGGAGAGCTACGGCTACCGGCGCATCGCCCAGACCCGGCTCAATCTCGTCTTCGAGCGCATCAGTCAGGGCTGACGATCGGGATCTCCTCCGCGATCGCGACGCCCTCCGGCCCGACCGCGCAGACATAGGCATGGGCCTCGACACCCGCCGCGCGGGCGGCACGGAAGGCCTTGTCGAAGGCCGGGTCGATGTCGCGGGCGACATCGAAGGCCTCGGCCCGCATCTGCACGACGACGATCAGCAGGGCCCGGCCGCCCTGGGCCACCACATCGGCGAGCTCGGCCATGTGCCGGGCGCTCCGCGCCGCCTTGCAATCCGGGAACTCGGCGAGGCCGGCCCGGCGCATCAGGTGGCAGTTCTTCACCTCGACATGGCAGGGCGGCAGCCCCTCCCCCGTGGCCAGGAAGTCGACCCGGCTGGCCTTGCCGTAGGCGACCTCGGGGCGGAAGCCCGCATAGCCCGCGAGCGGCGCGAGCCGGCCCTCGCGAAAGGCCTCCGCCACCAGGGCATTGGGGCGGCTCGTGTTGATGCCGACCCATTGCGGGCCGCCCGGCAGGTCCGCCTCCACCAGCTCCCAGGAATGGGCGAGCTTGCGGGCCGGGTTGGTGGAACGGGAGAGAAGGACCCGGCTGCCCGGCGCGTTGAGCCCGAGCATCGCGCCGGGATTGGCGCAATGGGCCGTGATCAGGCTGCCATCGGCGAGTTCGACATCGGCGAGGAAGCGCTTGTAGCGCTGGACGAGGCGGCCCTCGGTCAGAGCTTCGGGGAAACGCATCGGGATACCTTGGCTTTGCCGCGCGAGAGCCGTGCCCGCTCACGTAGCGACAGCCGAGTCGGTATCCGGCGACATCGATCCCGACAACAGGCGCGTCCATCCGATCCCGTCCTTGCGCAAGCGGGCTTCGCGCCGAGCGGCCCAAGCGACTGTTCGGGGTCGATGGAACGGCGGTGAGGACCCCGGCTCACTTGCGGGCTTGATGTCCCCAGAAGCTAACGCTCTCTCATCCGCCATCGCGCCGAGGAGCATACCCGATGCGGACGGGATCAAGTGACAAGAGGTGACTGACTAGTGGCGGGCATGGGTAGCCGCCACGGGTCGCGCATACGCTTCGCTTATCGTGTCGACCGTTCTTGGCGCCAGAAAGCTACACCCAGAAGGCGAGCGCGGGGACCAAAAAGGGTGATGTGCCAAGCAGGGTCACAACGGAGAAGACGATCATTCGCTTTATCCTCGTAAATCCAGGAGAATTGCTTGAAAGAAAGCCGCTGATATCCGGCAAAATCCGCATACGCCCTTAGGTAATTTGTGGACGTGCCGAAAGACACAATTTCCCACCAAGATGCGTCAGCCTGCGTCACCGACTCAACAACGAGGCGACCATCGACCGAGGCTCAGGCCGGCGGTGTTGCGCGACGTGCTCGCCCGACGAGAAAGAGCATCCAACAAAGTGTCTTTACACACGCCGGGGATCGGACAAGGCGAGATATTCAATCATCAGGCCACTCGCCAGATGCGCTGGCACGGTTGCAAAGCAGGATTGGTTCAAATTTTACCAATCAACGACGTGATGATGGAGCCGACATGAAGTTCACCGTTCTTGCTGCCGCAGTCAGCATCGCAGCTTTCAGCCCAGTCCCCTCGTTCGCTCGGATTCTGCCAATATCGTTCGACAACGATGATTCGACACAGACCATCAGAAGCGAACTGATCCAGAGGCAGAGTGAGGCGAAAATCTCGAAGGAAGTTGATCAAAAGAAGCTCTTTGGACATTTTATTTCTGCGAAACCAATCGCAACGGATATTTGCCCTAGCACAGAATAATATTTATTTCGACGCGTTGAAGTCCGGGCTGTAGGCGGCAGGTAGAGTAGCTTGGACTCGATGGCCCCGCGCGCACCGGCCACCCGATGAGCCTGCCGGTTGTCGAGGATGACGGGGTCGCCGGGTCTGAGCACGGGCACGAGCATGTCGGCGACGTAGGCCCGGAAGCGGGCATCGCTGGTCGCTCCATCAATAGGGTGGTGGCACACGGGCCATCGCTGCGCAGGGCGGCGGGGCCCGACCGTGGCGGCGCGCCATGTCGGTGTCCGCCGCCGTCGCGTCGAGGAAGACCGGCCTGTCGGGATCGAGGGCGTCCGCACCCCGTTGCGCACCGGCAAAGGCTGGTGGCGGCCGGCATTTCCGCTAGCTTCTGCGGCGATCGTCCTCCACCTCAAGAGCCCCGATGCCCGACACCCTCGTTACCGCCGCCATCCTCGTCATCGGCGACGAGATCCTGTCCGGGCGCACCAAGGACAAGAACATCGGCGCCATCGCCGACCGCCTGACCGAAACGGGCATCGACCTGCGCGAGGTGCGCATCGTCCCCGACGAGCAGGCGGAGATCGTCGCCGCGGTGAACGCCCTGCGCGCGCGCTACACCTATCTGTTCACCACCGGCGGCATCGGCCCGACCCACGACGACATCACCGCCGACAGCGTCGCCGCCGCCTTCGGGGTCGGGATCGATGTCGACGAGCGCGCCCGCGCCATGCTGCTGGAGCGGCACAAGCCGGAGGACCTCAACGAGGCGCGCCTGCGCATGGCCCGCATCCCCTTCGGGGCCGACCTCATCGCCAACCCGATCTCGAAGGCGCCGGGCTTCCGCATCGGCAACGTCTTCGTCATGGCCGGCGTGCCGCAGATCATGAACGCCATGCTCGACGAGATCGTCCCGACGCTGACCTCGAACGCGCCGGTGATCGCGCGGACCCTCGAGGCCGCCAACACCCCGGAGGGCACCTTCGCCGGGGCCCTGGCGCTGATCGCCAAGGCCCATGCCAGCGTCTCGATCGGCTCCTATCCCTCGATGACGCCACAGGGCTTCCTGAACCGCATCGTGGTGCGCGGGCGCGATGCCGCCGCGGTCGAGGCCGCCGCCACGGAGGTGGAAGCGATGCTGGCCGGGCTGACGCGATGAGTTAGGCGAAAATTCTTCTCTCTCGGAGCGGACGAGCCCTCTGTCGCGTTGAGGGGCACGCCTCCCCCGCGAGAGAACCATGGACGACGAGGAACGCGCCCACGCCGCCGACAAGCGTCAGCACCAGGAGGAGGAGGTCGCCGACGCCCACCGTCCCGATGCCCTGATCCTGCACGAGATCATCCGGCGCGAGGGCGAGGAGGAGCTGCGGCGCACGGCGCTGGCCCTGTCCCTCTCCGGCTTCGCCGCCGGGCTCACGATGGGCTTCTCGCTGATCGTGCCCGGCGTGCTCAAGGCGCATCTGCCGGAATCGCCCTGGGCCGAGCTGGTCTCCAGCTTCGGCTACTCGATCGGCTTCCTGATCGTGGTGCTGGGGCGCCAGCAGCTCTTCACCGAGAACACCGTCACCCCGATCCTGCCGCTCCTGAACGAGCGCAGCCTCGGCAACCTCGCCCGGGTGGGGCGGCTCTGGGCCATCGTGCTGGCGACGAACATCGTCGCGACCTTCGTCATCGCCTCCGTGCTCGCCCATACCGACGCGTTCAAGCCGGAGGTGCGCGAGGCCTTCTCCGAATTGAGCCGCCACGTGGTCGAGTCGTCCTTCGTCACGACCCTGATCAAGGCCGTGTTCGCCGGCTGGCTGATCGCGCTGATGGTCTGGATCCTGCCCGCCACCGGCTCGGCGAGCCCCTTCGTGATCCTGCTGATGACCTGGCTCGTCTCGATGTGCGGCCTCGCCCACATCGTCGCCGGCTCCGTGGACGCCTTCTACCTCGTCCTGACCGGCGAGGCGGGCCTCAGCGACTATGCCTGGAGGTTCTTCCTGCCGACGCTGCTGGGCAACGTCTTCGGCGGCGTGACCCTCGTCTCCGTGCTGAATTACGGGCAGGTCGCGCCGGAGGTGGAGGAGAAGGAGAACCAGGACCGGATGCAGGCCTCCGCCGAGCGCGGCGCCTGAGGCGCTCCCCTCCCGGTCAGGCGCGCGCGCTCAGCAGCGGCAGGCGGGGAACGCGGGCCGAGCCGTCGATGAACTCGTAGCCGCCGGCCGCGCTCAGGGTGTGGAGGCGCGTGCCCGCCCAGAGCGGCCCCGCGGCGATCCGGGTCTCCACCGTCTGGCTGAACCCCTCCAGGTCGAGCCGGTCGATCCGCGCCAGCGCCAGGGCGTTGCCGTAGCCGAAGGTGCAGTCCTGGATCGGGCGGATCAGCTTGCCGCCGCGGGATACGATCGGCCCGGCCGGGCGGGCGGAGGCGATGTCGATGAGCACCGGGTTCTTCGGATGCGGCGTCCACGGCCCGCGGAAATCCGGGGCGGTCCAGAGATGCAGCGTGTCCGAGTAGGAGCCGTGCCCCGCGGGCGCGGTGGCGGGGGCGTGCCGGACGGTGGCGAAGAGCCACCAGCGGCCCCCATGCTCCAGCAGGGTCGCGTCGCTCGCCGCCACGCCCTCCACCAGCGTGCCCTGCTTGACCCAGCCGCCGGGGAAGGCCGTCGCCCGGTAGAGGTCGATGGTGCCGTTGGCGCAGCTCTCCGGCACCATCCAGTGGGCGCCCTCCCGCGCGAAGACGAAGGGATAGGAGAGGTGGTGGGGCTCCTCCAGCACCGGCTCCGGCCGCCCGACCGGCCCCTCCGGGCCGAAGCGCAGGGCGGAGATCACCGCCTTCCCGGTCGCGTGGATGTAATCCTCGACGAACAGGACGCAGCCGTCCCCCTGCGCCACGGCGAAGGGATCGGCGTAGAAGCGCAGCCCGTCGTCCGGCAGGTCGGTCCAGCCGGTCCCGGGATGCCGGCGCAGGTCGATCAGGTCCGGGCCGTCCCGGAGGCGGCGCCAGCCCACGCGCCAATGCGGCGCCCGGTAGCAGAGATGATAGAGCCGCCGCGCGAGGCCCCGGGCGAGCATCCGCCCGCCCCGGCGGGCGAGGTCGAGCCGGGTGAGGTGGATCGGCGGCGGGGGCGGCGGCCGGGCGTCGAGGGTCGGTCCATGGCCAGCCACCGCCGCCTGGATCAGGGTGACGGTGCGGGCGAGCCCGTCCTCGAAGGCGGTGAGGATCAGGCCGCGCACCTCGGTCCCGAGCCGGCCGGCGCAGCACGGGCGCTCCCCCTCGAACAGGGCCACCACCGGCACGCGATTGTCGAGGAGGCTCGCCAGCAGCCCGATCTCGCCGGGCATCCCGTCGAAGGCGAGGCGCCACACGGCCGGCGCGGCCTCGGCCGGCACGTCCCCGCACAGGTCGAGGATCAGGTCCGGCGCTTCGGCCCCGGCCCGGGGCCATGGCGTGGCGACGGCCGGATCGAGGCGCGCGGCGGGGCCGTCGGCGGGGATCCCGTTGAGCAGCGCTTCCAGGCGGAACAGCAGGTCGGCATTGCCGGGCCAGTCCTCGGCGGAGGGGCGCGGATCGATCTCCACCCGCAGGCCGGGCATGGCGGCGAGACGTGCGACGAGCTGCGCATGCCAGCGGCGGGGGCGGCGGCCGTCGTACCGAAGTCTCACTCGCACGGCGCGCCACTCACCCTTGCCACGACTCCCGTCCGCTGTCCGTCCTCCCCCGCCGCGCGGGGCGCACCGGGCAAGCGGCCGGAGACGCGCTCGGCAAGCCGCTCGCGGCAGGAATCCACCCTATGTCCGGCGAGTTACGATTTTGCTGAAGTGCGTCATGCGGCAAGGCTCGTCCCCGTGCCGCATCGCGGGCGGGCAGGCGCGACCCCATATAGGCGGGAGCCCGCCACCACGCCCTCCAACGACGCAGGAAGGACGCCGCCATGCTGCTGTTCCGCAAACGCCCCGAGATGCCGAGCCCGGCCGAGACGCTTCCGGG
The DNA here is from genome assembly GCF_022533465.1 of Methylobacterium organophilum. Lineage (NCBI taxonomy): Bacteria > Pseudomonadati > Pseudomonadota > Alphaproteobacteria > Hyphomicrobiales > Methylobacteriaceae > Methylobacterium > Methylobacterium organophilum. Next base: position 342,299 of record NZ_CP092848.1, read on the forward strand.
CCGGCCGCAGCCGATCCCCACCAGCGAGCGGCATTTCGTCAACGGCAACCCGCTGAAGGGCCCCTACCCCGAGGGCATCGAGACGATCGTGCTCGGGCTCGGCTGCTTCTGGGGCGCCGAGCGCAAGTTCTGGCAATTGCCCGAGGGCGTCTACGTCACCGCGGTGGGCTATGCCGGGGGCACCACGCCCAACCCGACCTACGAGGAGGCCTGCTCGGGCCTGACGGGTCATACGGAGGCGGTCCTCGTCGCCTTCGATCCCGCCGTGCTGCCCCTCGAATCCGTGCTCAAGACCTTCTTCGAGAGCCACGACCCGACCCAGGGCTACCGCCAGGGCAACGACGTGGGCACCCAGTACCGCTCCGGCATCTACACCGCCGACGAAGCCCAGGCTGCGACCGCACGGCGGGTGCGCGACGCCTATGCGACGGCGCTCGCCGCGAAGGGCTACGGGCCGATCACCACGGAGATCGCGCCGCTCGACCGGTTCTACTTCGCGGAGGGGTATCACCAGCAATATCTCGCCAAGAATCCCGGCGGCTATTGCGGCCTCGGCGGCACCGGCGTGTCCTGCCCCGTCGGCACGGGGGTCGCGGCCGCGGAATAGGCGGTTCCAAGCTTCGCCGTCTTGCGGGCGGGCGAACCGTCTGCCACATCCCCCGCGTCCGACGCGGGGGATCACAAAAAAATGATCGAGCGCATCTTCGAGCGGTTCCTGTTCGCCTGCCGCTGGCTGCTGGCGCCCTTCTACGCGGCGCTGACGGTCGGCCTGTTCGTGCTCCTGGTGAAGCTGATCCAGGAGATCGGCCACTTCCTGCTGCATGCCTGGGAGTGGAACGAGTCGCAGACCATCCTGAGCGTGCTGACGCTGGTGGACCTTTCGTTCACCGCCTCGCTGCTCATCATCGTGATGTTCTCGGGCTACGAGAACTTCGTCTCCAAGTTCGACCATACGGACCATAAGGACTGGCCCGAATGGATGGGGACGATCGACTTCACCGGCCTCAAGCTGAAGCTGATCTCCTCGATCGTCGCGATCTCGGCGATCCAGCTGCTCAAGGCCTTCATGGACGTCACCAACAATTCCGACCGCGACCTCGCCTGGTATGTCGGCATCCACATGGTCTTCGTGGTCTCCGGCCTCCTCATGGCTCTGACCGACCGGATCTCGGCGGGGCATCACGAGAAGTGAGCGATGGCGCGGGGCCCGGTCCGGCCGGGTCGGGCCTTCCGCCATGATTTCGCTTCAGCGCGCTTCTTCGTATCCGTTTGCCCACGGAAAGACGGCGAGCCTCCATCCCGTCTCGGGCGAGCCGCATGGCCCAGGTCCAGCCGGGAAGGCTTCGCCAACGCCGCGATCGGAATCGCCCAGGCTTCGCTGATGGCCCGGCACCGGACTTCCCCGGGTGCCGACGATCCTCACCGCGCGTGCAGCACGGCCCGGCAGGCATCGGGAAGCGCGGCCATCGTCATCGGGGGGCGGGGCCTGGGCGGGGTCTTGGGCTTGGGCGGGTTCATCACCGCGGGGCTGAACCAGTAGGCGAGCTCGGCGCCGCAGCCGTCGCCGGGCGGCGGCGGGGCCTGGTCGTCGCAGGATTCCTCGCCCCGCGGGCAGCTCAGCCGGATATGGTAATGGTAGTTGTGCCCGTACATCGGGCGCACCTTGTTGAGCCAGGCCCGGTCGCCCCCCGCCTCCCGGCAGAGCGCCTTCTTGATCGCCGGGTTGACGAAGATGCGCGCCACCTCCGGCTGGCGGGCGGTCATGCGGATCAGCGCCGTGTGCTGCGGCGTCCAGACATCGGGATCGATGTCGAGGCGGTCGGCCCGGACCACGTTGGTCGCCGAGGTCTCCTCCCGCTCCGCCCGGCTCAAGCGGCGGTCGGGCATCGGCGTCAGCCACACGTCCACGTCGAGGCCGAGCTGGTGCGAGGCGTGCCCGGTGAGCATGGGGCCGCCGCGGGGCTGCGACATGTCGCCGACGAGCAGGCCGGGCCAGCCGGCCTCCGGCGCCCGGGCGGCGAGCCGCTCGATGAAGTTCACGAGATGGGGCATCCCCCACATGCGGTTGCGCGAGGGGCGCATCACCTGCCAGGTCGCCCCGTCCATCGGCAGGGCCTCCCCGCCGGCGAAGCAGCCCTTGGCATAGGAGCCGAAGGATTGGGGCGTGCCCCCCGTGGGCCCGGTCACCCGGCCGAACAGGGCCTTGGCCGGGGTCGAAGGATCGTCCGGATTGGCGAGCGGCGGCAGCGGTTTCGGATGGAGGCTGCCCTTGTCCTGGGCGGCCGCGCCCCCGGAGGCGGCAGCGAGCAGGGCGAGGGCGAGGAGAGCCGGTCGGGCGGGATGCGGCATCGTGGGAAGTTCGTCTCGCAGGCTGAGCGGGTCGCCGGAAACTGGCGCAGGGCTTGGAAGGTTTTAAGGCAGAGCCTCCCTGAATAGCGAGAGAGCCATGGAACCGCAGGCCCCGGAACCCGCCCCGCAGAACCGCCTGATCGCCAGCGACCGCGTCGTCGGCGCGGAGGTGCGCCGGCCCGACGGCAGCAAGGTCGGCCGGATCGAGCGGCTGATGCTCGACAAGCTCTCCGGCCGCGTCGCCTATGCGGTGATGAGCTTCGGCGGCTTCCTCGGGCTCGGCGAGGATTACTACACCCTGCCCTGGGGCATGCTGCGCTACGACCTGTCCTCCGAAGCCTATCTCGTCGACATCAGCGAGGAGCAGCTGCGCAGCGCGCCGATCCGCTCGCCGGAGGGCGGCGACCCGGCCGACGAGCGGCAATGGGAGGAGCACGTCCACCGCTACTACAACGCCGCCCCCTATTGGGGGATCTGAGACGGCGTTCGCGGGCGGCTCAGGGCCGGGTCAGGAAGCCGATCGGCTCGCGGGCGGGCTGGCCGAGCCAGAGCAGGAAGGCGCCCAGGGCCAGGGCCACGGCCGCGGCCGGCGCGAGGGTGAGCGGCAGCACCAGGATCTTCCAGACGAGCGGGGCCGCCCCCTCCACCGCCTGCTGCAGCAGGGCGGACTTGTCCTTGGCGAGCGCGATCAGCAGGTCGCTCACCGAGGTGACGCGGATCGTGTTGTTGGCGATGGAGCGGCTGCCGTCGTAGCAGGCCAGCACGAAGCCCCCGGCCAGCGACAGGTAACCCAGCGCCCGGGCGAGGAAGGGCAGCCCGAGGAAGTGGATCAACGACCGGAGCATGGTATCGGGCCTGGTCCCTTCCTGGCGGGGCTTCTGGCAAGGCGTCGGTGGCGTCCCAGGGTCTAGTGCGCTCGCCCCGGAAGGGAAAGCCGCTTCGGCACAGGCGGGTGAGACACCCTGACCATTGCCTGGCCGCCCGGCCCCGTGCCACGAGGCGGCCCATCGCGGCGGGGCTCGGCATGCACGGAAACGAGGGAGCGCGGCGGGGCGGGCCGGCCCTGGTGGTGTTCGATTGCGACGGCGTCCTCGTCGACAGCGAGCCGATCAGCCTCGCGACGCTCACGCGGGCCCTCAACGGCATCGGCCTCGCCACCGACATCGACCAGGTCCGCGAGCGCTTCGCCGGCACCTCGATGCGCTCGATCATGGAGCGCGTGCGGGCCGAGGACGGCCTGTCCGCCCCCGAGGGTTTCGTGGAGCGGGTGAAGGCGGAGACGCTGCGGGCCTTCGATGCGGAGCTCTCCGCGGTGGCCGGCGTCGCGGCGCTCCTGCGCGACCTCCCCGTGCCGTTCTGCGTCGCCTCCAGCAGCGACCCCGTGCGCCTGCGGCACAGCCTCGGGCTCACCGGCCTGCTGCCCTTCTTCGAGGGGCGCATCTTCTCCTCGACGGAGGTCGCCCGCGGAAAGCCCTTCCCGGACCTGTTCCTGCACGCCGCCGGCCGGATGGGTGCCGCCCCGGAGACCTGCCTCGTGGTCGAGGACAGCGTGCCCGGCGTCCAGGCCGCCCGCGCCGCCGGGATGCGGGTGATCGGCTTCACGGGGGGCGGACACTGGGGCCACGACCGCGGCGGCGGCGCCCTGGCGCGGGCCGGGGCCGATCCGGTCGTGGCGGATCATCCGGCGCTGGCGGCCCTGCTCGCGCCGGCCCGAACCGTCACGATCGGAAGATGATCCTGAATCTCCACCGCCGACGTCCGAAGGATTTCCTTTTGCCGGAGAAGTTAGGAAGATCGTTCCGTTGATTTTCCGTTGCTGAAAGCGCACCTTATGACCGTGCAGCAGGCGCTGCGCCGCGGTGATTTGAAATGCATAGATTGCGCCGCGTCATCAAACGCTAAAGCATCACGAGGCCTCTGTGCATCGTGGTCCTTCATCGGCAGGAGGACTAACTTTGACCCATTCCAGTGACAGTTTTTCTTCAAGGCACCTTTCGATCGCCCTGCCGCTCCTGCGCATGCGCTGTTGTCGACCCTGATGCGGCCCGGTCGAACCCGGGCCCTGCTTCCCCCATCACATCGACAACCGGACCGATGCGTCCGCAGGAGTTTTTCACCATGCCCAGCAGCCAGGCCGCAGAGCCAACCCCGACCTTCGATCCCCTCTATGCCACCCGCCCGCCGCGGGTGATCGAGATCGGCGAGATCACCGCCGGTATCGCCGTGCCCGAGAATGGCGGCGTGCGCTTCTATTCCTCGGAGCGCAGCTTCGACGGGCTCGACGGCGCCCTGTTCCGCAGCGTCGAGCAGGCCGCCCGCGCCGCCCGCGAGCGCAGCCGCGCGCCCCGCGCCCGCCTGCGCGCCGCCTGAGCCTTCAGACCGGAGCGGGAGACAGCCCGGCGCCCCGGCGGCGCCGGGTTTTTTCGTGCGCCGCGGGGGTCACTTGCACTCGTCGCGGGCGCGCTTCAGGGCCTCCGCGAAGCCGCCGAGAGCGTATTCGTCGTTGGTCGGATTGCCGCGGGCGGAGGTGGTGCGGACATTGGCGACCTGCGCTCGGCCCAGATCGGTGACGATCTTGGCCTCCTCCGCCTGGTTCTGCACCCAGGCGTTCTCGTCCTTGACGACGAGGCCGTAGCGGGTCGTGCCGACCGTCAGGTAGGGGTCGCTCGGGGCGGCGGCGGCGCCGGCCTTGAGCTGGCTCGCCGCCGGCTTCGGCTTGAAGCCGAACATCACCGCGATCTCGCCCTGCGCGTTGACGCCCTTGTGCATCGTCACGAACAGGAAGCCGGTGTCGCGCTTCAGGGTCTTGGGCACCCGCGTCGAGGGCTGGGCGATGGCGTAGCAGAGCTTGTCCTTGCCCTGGAGGCTGGTGAACACGTTCCAGTCGCCGAAGGTCGCGAGCGGCACCGCCTGCTGCATGCCCGGCGGCGTCGCCGGCGCCGCCTCCTTCTTGGCGCGGCGGCCGCGCCGCTTCGAAGGCGAGGCCGGCTCCGCCTCGGGGGCCTGGGCCAGCTCCTGCGCCTTAAGGCCCTGGACCGGAACGGTCAGCCCCAGGCCGCCAAGCGGCAGGACACCATACACAACAAGCGCGGCAGCCGCGCGACGGGAGGCACGAAGCGTCAAGGGGATCCTCTGGCTGTCTCGTGACGAGCGGATCCCCGCAGATATGGCAAAGATTGCGACCGATCGGGGGCGGCCGGGACCGCAACCGACCCGATCGGTTGCATTTTTGACGATTGCCCCCCTCAGAGAGAGGGAACGGCTCAGACCGCGTGCATCTCCGCCAGAACGGCGGCAGCGGGGATCGCGGCGAGCGGAACCTCCGGCAGGTCCTTCTCCGGAAGCGAGACGCTCGGCGGCGGCGCCTCGGCGGGCTTCACGGGCTTCGGGCGCTCCCGGGGAGCCGGATCGTTGTAGGGGGTGTTGTAGGCCTTGCGGATCGAGGCCCAGAAGGCCGCCCGCTCCGCATCGGTGAAACGGGCGAGACGCGTGTTGATCACCTCGGTGGCCTCCTGCGCCAGGGCGGGGGTTTCCTCGGGCGTGATCCAGCTCTCAACGGTCATCGACGGGTCTCCGTAGTTCGGGCCATCCGATAGCCAAGCTCACCTAGCTGGATCATGAACGCCGCATGGTGCAGTGCGTTCCCACCCCGGCGCGCGCCTACTTCTCCACAGGCGCGAGCTTGACGAGCCAGGCTTCGGCCTGGGCGCGCACGTTCTCCGGCGCCGTGCCGCCGTAGCTGACGCGGCTCGCCACCGAGTTCTCGACCCCAAGCACGGCGTAGATCGCGTCCGTGATGCGCGACTCGACCGCCTGCATCTCCTCGAGCGACAGCTCCTCCAGCCCGATCCCACGGGCCGAGGCCGCGCCGACGAGGCGGCCGGTGACGTGATGCGCCTCGCGGAAGGGCATGCCGAGCTCGCGCACGAGCCAGTCGGCCAGGTCCGTGGCGGTGGCATAGCCGGAGCCTGCGGCCTTCTTCAGCACCTCGGACACCGGCTCGAGGTCGCGCACCATGCCGGTCATGGCGGCGAGGCAGAGCGAGAGGGCCTGGAGCGCGTCGAAGGTGCCTTCCTTGTCCTCCTGCATGTCCTTCGAATAGGCGAGCGGCAGCCCCTTCATCACGATGAGCAGGCCGGTGAGCGCGCCGATGATGCGGCCCGCCTTGGCGCGGACCAGCTCCGCCGCGTCCGGGTTCCGCTTCTGCGGCATGATCGAGGAGCCGGTGGTGAAGCGGTCGGACAGCTTCACGAAGCCGAACTGCGCCGAGGTCCACACCACCAGTTCCTCCGCGAAGCGCGAGAGATGCACGGCGCAGATCGAGGCGGCGGAGAGCGCCTCCAGGGCGAAGTCGCGGTCGGCCACCGAATCGAGGGAATTGGCGGTCGGCCGGTCGAAGCCCAGAGCCGTGGCGGTGGCGTTGCGATCGATCGGGAAGGAGGTGCCAGCGAGCGCAGCGGCGCCGAGCGGACATTCGTTGAGCCGGGTGCGGGCGTCGCGGAAGCGGCCGCGGTCCCGGGCCAGCATCTCGACATAGGCGAGGCAATGGTGGCCGAAGGTGACCGGCTGGGCCGATTGCAGATGGGTGAAGCCCGGCATCACCGTGGCGGCGTGCTTCACGGCGGTCTCGGCCAAGGCCTTCTGCAAATCGGCGACCTGCTCGTCGAGGCCGTCCAGGGTGTCGCGCACCCACAGCTTCATGTCGGTGGCGACCTGGTCGTTGCGGGAGCGGGCGGTATGGAGCCGCCCGGCCGCCGGACCGACGATCTCGGTGAGCCGGCTCTCGACGGACATGTGGATGTCCTCGAGCTCGCGCTTGAACACGAAGATGCCGGACTCGATCTCCGCCTGGACGCTCTTGAGGCCTTCCTCGATCGCTGCCACATCGGCAGCCGGCAGGATGCCCTGGCGTCCCAGCATCGCGACATGCGCCAGCGAGCCGCGGATGTCCTGGGGCGCGAGGCGCTTGTCGAAGCCGATCGACGCGTTGATCTCTTCCATGATCTCGGCGGGGCCGCTGGCGAAGCGGCCGCCCCACATCCGATTGCTCATGCCTGCTCTCACCTTCCCGTCGCGGCCCGGATCGAGGCCCTCGCCGCCCCCGCGGGGGCACGCGGGCTGATGGCCACCCGCACGATTCTCGCCGCGGGCGGCGCCCTCGCCGCCGTCGCGATCATCGGGGTCGCCCTATACGGGAGCGGTTCCGGCCTCGGCAACCTCGCCGGCCTCGGGGCGGCCGCCCCCTGCGCGGAGGCCGCCCCCGTCGCGGCACGGCTCGACCCCCTCGCCCGTGGCGAACTCGCCGCCTTCCAGGCCTCCGCGCGCCCGAAACCGGCCCCGGCGATCGCCTTCGACGGGCCGGACGGCCAAGAGACGGACCTCGCCGCCTCGAACGGGCGCACGCGGCTCGTGAATCTGTGGGCGACCTGGTGCGCCCCCTGCAAGGCGGAGATGCCGGCCCTCGACCGGCTCCAGGCCGAACTCGGCGGGTCGGATTTCGAGGTGCTGGCGATCAATGTCGAGACGCGCAACCTCGACAAGCCGCCGGCCTGGCTCAAGGCGAACGGCATCGCGACTCTCGCCTATCACGGCGATCCCAAGGGCCGGGTGCTACCGGTGGTCCAGTCGGCAGTCGGCTCCACCGGCCTGCCCACGACTTTGCTGATCGATCCGCGCGGCTGCACCCTCGGTGTGATCAAGGGACCGGCGGACTGGGCAAGCGCCGAGGGCAAGGCCCTGATCCGGGCCGCGCTCGGTCGGTAGCGGCCCACATGCCTTGAGCCCCGTGCGCCCTCCTCTCTCGCCCCTCCCTGCCAATGGGCGCACAGTGGCGCGCGAGAAATCGAAAAACGCTTCGGGGCCATGCGGGGCGGCCCCAAGATTTCGTCACGAAGCCGTGAAGTGTGGCTTGGCGGCAGCACTAGGCGACCATCAGTTCCGCCCGGGATGAATCCCCGGGCCGGCGGTTGCAAGCCGTGGTAGTCCACTCCGGATCAACCGGATCGGTCGAGATGAACAAGAAGCGCGCAAAGATCCTGGCCGGCGTTCTCGCCCTGTCCTCCACCACGGCCCTCCAGGCCGCCGATCTCGGCAGCCGCCCCCCGGCTCCGGTGCCCTACGTGGCCCCCGTTCAGCCCTACAGCATCGTCTCCGAGATCCGCATCGGCGGCGCCGTGCAGGACCCGGGCAGCGCCGAGCGCGACACCCAGAACATCAACGGCGAAATCCTGTTCAACAAGCCAGTGGTGAGCCTCGACCCGTTCTGGCAAGCCTTCGTGCCGCGCGCGACCGTCGGCGGCAGCTACAATTTCGGCGGCCGCACCAGCTACGCCTATATCGGCGCGACCTGGACCGCCGACCTCTTCCCCGAGACCTTCGACCGCCGCGTCTTCATCGAAGGCTTCTTCGGCGGCGCCGCCCATAATGGGCATACCGGGCCCAAGACCCTCGAGAACCTGACGCTGAACGCGCTCGGCTGCTCGCCCCTGTTCCGCGAGGCGGCCGCCCTCGGCTTCCGCCTCACCGAGCATTGGAGCATCATGGCCACCGTCGAGCACATGTCGAATGCCGGCCTGTGCGTGAACAACCGTGGCCTGACCAATTTCGGCGGCAAGATCGGCTACACCTTCTGATTGAAGACAGTTTCACCGCTTGAAGGCCCGCGGAGCGCGTGAGATCAGCGCCCGCGGGCTTTTTCATGCCTGCTTCGCAAAAGCCGCAGGGAGGCATCGCCTTGGTCAAGCTGAACCGCATCTACACGCGCACCGGCGACAAGGGCACGACCGGTCTCGCCAACGGGGAGCGGCGCTCCAAGGATGACCTGCGGGTCGAGGCCTACGGCACGGTCGACGAGACCAATGCCTGCATCGGACTGGCCCGTCTGCATGCGGAGCCGAAGCTCGACGCCCTGCTCGCCGCGATCCAGAACGACCTGTTCGATCTCGGCGCCGATCTCGCCACACCGCCGAGCGAGGAGCCCCTCGGCTACGAGCCCCTGCGCATCGTCCCCTCGCAGGTGACCCGGCTCGAGACCGAGATCGACGCGCTGAACGCCGACCTCGCCCCCCTCAAATCCTTCGTGCTGCCCGGCGGCTCCCCCGCTGCGGCGGCCTTGCACCTCGCCCGCACGGTCTGCCGGCGGGCCGAGCGCCTCGTCGTGTCGCTGAGCGCGCTCGAATCGGAAAAGATCTCGCCGGAGGCCCTGCAATACCTCAACCGGCTCTCGGACTTCCTGTTCGTGGCTGGGCGAGTCGCCAACGGCAATGGCGCCGACGACGTACTCTGGGTGCCCGGCAAGAACCGCTGACGCGGCCTCGCGCGGCCGGGCCTGGATCTAGAAAAGTTCTAGGCCTGCGAAGCGGATAACGAATGCAGTTCCACCCTCCGCACGGAGGCTGCCGTCTCGGCCTGACGCTGCGTTGACAAGCGGGAAATCGCGTCGCTACGGTCCCGCCGCCTTGAACACCGAAGTTTGATCGCCGCCGATCGAAGGGCCGCCCGATGCATGGGCGCGGCCCGCCCTCGCGGCGCGGAGGAAGCGACCGTCATGAAGGTTCTGGTGCCCGTGAAGCGGGTTGTCGACTACAACGTCAAGATCCGCGTGAAGGCGGACGGATCGGGCGTCGAGCTCGCCAACGTCAAGATGTCGATGAACCCCTTCGACGAGATCGCCGTCGAGGAGGCGATCCGCCTGAAGGAGAAGGGCACGGTCACCGAGATCGTCGCCGTCTCCATCGGCCCGCAGCAGGCCCAGGAGACGCTGCGCACGGCGCTGGCCATGGGCGCCGACCGGGCGATCCTGGTGAAGACCGACATCACCTGCGAGCCGCTTGCGGTGGCCAAGCTCCTCAAGGCCGTGGTCGAGAAGGAGAGCCCGCAGCTCGTCATCCTCGGCAAGCAGGCGATCGACGACGATTCCAACCAGACTGGCCAGATGCTCGCCGCCCTGCTCGGCTGGCCCCAGGGCACCTTCGCCTACAAGCTCGAAGCCGGCGATGGCAGCCTCGACGTGACCCGCGAGGTCGATGGCGGCCTACAGACGGTCAACCTCAAGCTGCCGGCGATCGTCACCACGGACCTACGCCTCAACGAGCCGCGCTACGCCTCCCTGCCCAACATCATGAAGGCGAAGAAGAAACCCCTCGAGGAGCTGGCGCCCGAGGCGCTGGGCGTCGAAGTGACCCCGAAGCTCAAGGTGCTCAAGACCGCTGAGCCCCCGGGCCGCTCCGCCGGCGTGAAGGTCGGCTCCGTCGCCGAGCTCGTCGCGAAGCTGAAGGACGAGGCGTCCGTCCTCTAACGAATCCTCCGCGCGCTCCCGCGACCGGTCGCAGCGCGCCAACCCCTTCGAGGTCATCCCATGACGACACTGCTCTACGTCGAGCACGCCGAGTCCCAGATCAAGGACGGCACGCTCAAGGCCCTCACCGCCGCCAAGGAACTGGGCGCCCCGATCCACGCCCTGGTGCTCGGCTCCAACAGCAAGGGCGCGGCGGAAGCCGCCGCCAAGCTCGACGGCGTCGAGAAGGTGCTGAATGCCGAGGACGCGGCCTACGATCACGACCTCGCCGAGACCAGCGCCGCCCTGATCGCGGCGATTGCCGGCCCTTACGACGCCATCGTCGCCTCCGCCTCCACCACCGGCAAGAACACCCTGCCGCGGGTGGCCGCGCTCCTCGACGTCGCCCAGGTCTCCGACATCATCAAGGTGGTCTCGGCCGACACCTTCGAGCGGCCGATCTATGCCGGCAACGCCATCCAGACGGTGCAGGCGCCGGCGGGCAAGAAGGTGATCACCGTGCGCACGGCCGCCTTCAAGGCCACCGGTGAGGGCGGCAGCCCGGCCCCGATCGAGACGGTATCGGCCCCCGCGCCGGATTCCCTCGGCGCCGCCTACAAGAGCGAAGAGATCGCGAAGTCCGACCGTCCGGAGCTGGCCTCGGCCAAGATCATCGTCTCCGGGGGACGGGCGCTCGGCTCCTCCGACAAGTTCAAGGAAGTGATCGAGCCGCTCGCCGACGCCTTCGGCGCGGCGGTGGGCGCCTCCCGCGCCGCGGTCGATGCCGGCTACGCCCCGAACGACTGGCAGGTCGGCCAGACCGGCAAGGTCGTCGCCCCCGACCTCTACGTGGCGGTGGGCATCTCCGGCGCGATCCAGCATCTAGCCGGCATGAAGGATTCCAAGGTCATCGTCGCGATCAACAAGGACGAGGACGCGCCGATCTTTCAGGTGGCCGATTACGGCCTGGTGGGCGACCTCTTCACCATCGTGCCCGAATTGAAGGAGGCCGTCGCCAAGGCGAAGGGCTGACACGGGACCGATCCGGCCCGGCGCATCCGCGGCGCCGGGCCGGATTTTGTATTTTCAGCCGGAATGGGGGCTTCTTCTCAGCAGGAAATGCTCTACGAAACCGGTTTGACGTGATTGTTGCGGCGCCGCATTCTGGCCGGGCGAGACGGCCGGTCCAACACGGCATCGCCGTAACCGGGGCGCGGATCGGGACATGGGTATCGAGATCAAAACCGTTGGCGTGATCGGCTCCGGGCAGATGGGCAACGGTATCGCCCATGTCTGCGCCGTCGCGGGCCTCGACGTGTGCCTGAACGACCGGGAGCCGGAGCGGATCGAGGCCGGCCTCGCCCTGATCGACGCGAATCTCGCCCGGCAGGTCCAGAAGGGCACGCTCACGGACGGGCAGCGCCTCGAGGCCATGGGCCGGATCAAGCCGGCCAAGAGCTTCGGCGATCTCGGCGGCTGCGACCTCGTGATCGAAGCCGCCACCGAGGACGAGAGCACCAAGCGCCAGATCTTCCAGATGCTCTGCAGCTCCCTGCATCCGGACGCGATCGTCGCCACCAACACCTCGTCGATCTCGATCACGCGTCTGGCCGCCGCCACGGACCGGCCGGAGCGCTTCATCGGCATCCACTTCATGAACCCGGTGCCGGTGATGCAGCTCGTGGAGCTGATCCGCGGCATCGCCACCGAGGACGCGACCTACGAGTCGGCCAAGGTCTTCATCGGCAAGCTCGGCAAGACGCCGACCATGTCGGAGGATTTCCCGGCCTTCATCGTCAACCGCATCCTGCTGCCCATGATCAACGAGGCGATCTACACGCTCTACGAGGGCGTGGGCTCGGTCGAGGCGATCGACACCGCCATGCGGCTCGGCGCCAACCACCCGATGGGGCCGCTCCAGCTCGCCGACTTCATCGGCCTGGACACCTGCCTCTCGGTGATGCAGGTGCTCTACGAGGGGCTGGCCGATTCGAAGTACCGTCCCTGCCCGCTGCTGGTGAAATACGTCGAGGCCGGCTGGCTCGGCCGCAAGACCAAGCGCGGCTTCTACGATTATCGCGGCGAGACCCCGATCCCGACCCGCTGACGGTTCGACACCCTCTCAAACGGAAACGGCGCGCGGGTTGGACCCGCGCGCCGTTCTCGTTCGAGCGGTCCCGCGCCTACTGCGCGTTCGGCTTGGCTGGGACCGGGTTGGCCGGGTTCTCCGCCGGGGTAGCCGTGGGAGCCGGCGAGGACTTGTTGCCGTTGACCGAGCCCGTGGTCAGTTCCCGGGCCGAATCCTGGCTCTGGGAGGCATGGTCCTTCGTGGCGTCGGTGCCGGACCATGTCAGCATGCCGACCATGTAGATCGCGAGCAGCGCCAGGCTGCCGATCAGCACGTAGAGGACCGGGCGGCCCCGCCGCCCCTGGCGCGCCTCGGTCGTGGTCTCGATTTCAGCCATCTCTACCTCATCCTGCGAAGCCACCGTGCCGGCCGAGCCGACACGAAATCGTGATGTTCGGCCAACGTATGGCTTCGCAGGAGAGTTCCGGTTCGCGGCCTGTTCGCGAAAGGTGGCCGACGACTTTCGCTAAGATGCGGAAAGATCAGCCGCTGCCTCAGCGGCCGGTGACGAGGAGGATCTTGCCGAGATGCGCGCTCGTCTCCATGAGCGCATGCGCCTTCTCCGCCTCCTCCAGGGGGAAGGTGGCGTGGATGACCGGCTTGACCTTGCCCGCCTCGAGGAGCGGCCAGACATCCTTGCGCAGGCCCTCGGCGATCGCCGCCTTGGCCTCCTTGGCCTGGGCCCGGAGCGTCGCGCCGGTGAGGGTGAGGCGCTTGAGCATGATCGGAGTCAGCGTCAGGCTGTCGACCTTGTAGCCCTTCATGAAGGCGATCATGACGAGGCGGCCCTCCATCGCCATCGAGGCGACGTTCTTCGGCAGGTAGGCGGCCCCGACCATGTCGAGGATCACGTCGACCCCCCTCCCCTCGGTGAGCCGCTTCACCTCCTCCGCGAAATCCGCCTCGCGGTAATTGATGGCGGCATCCGCGCCGAGCGCCTCGCAGAAGGCGCATTTCTCCGCCGAGCCCGCGGTGGTGATGACCTTGGCCCCATGCGCCTTGGCGAGCTGGATCGCGGTCGAGCCGATGCCGCTCGAACCGCCATGTACGAGGAAGGTCTCCCCGGGCTGCAGGCGGGCGCGCTGCATCACCGTGCTGTAGACGGTGAAGAAGGTCTCCGGCACGCCGGCCGCCTCGATCAGCGACAAGGGCTTGGGCCTGGGAAGGCACTGGCCGGCTTCGGCGACGGCGAACTCGGCATAGCCGCCGCTGATCACCAGGGCGCAGACCTCCTCGCCCTGCGAGAAGCCGCCCACGCCCTCGCCCAGGGCGACGATGCGCCCGGCGACTTCGAGGCCTGGGATCTCGGTGGCGCCCTTCGGCGGCGGATAATGGCCCTGACGCTGCATCACGTCCGGCCGGTTCACCCCGGCGGCGGCGACCTCGATCAGCACCTGCCCCGGGCCGGGCCGCGGCACCGGGGCCGCCTCGACGCGGATGACCTCCGGGCCGCCCGCCTCCGCGAAGCGAATCTGGCGCATGGTCTCGGGCAGCGGGTTCGACGGCATCGGGTGTCCTCCTCCGAGGCCCGCAGCCGTGCCCGAGCCTTCGAGGCGGGACGCGTCTCCGGGCCTTCGTTCTGATGCTCTCGCGCGCGCCGGATCGGCGTCCGGTCCGGCGGAGAACGTTCTCGTCGCGGCCTATGATCCGCTTGGCAAGCCCGGCGGGGTCTCAGCGCGTGCCGTACATCCGGTCGCCGGCATCGCCCAGCCCGGGCGTGATGTAGCCGTGGTCGTTGAGCCGATCGTCGATCGCGGCCGTCCAGAGCGGCACCTCGGGATGGGCCTCCTGCAGGCGCGCGATGCCCTCGGGCGCCGCGAGCAGGCAGACGAAGCGCAGATCCTTGGCCCCGCGGCTCTTCAGCCGGTCGATCGCCGCGACCGCGGAATTGGCAGTGGCGAGCATGGGATCGAGCACCAGCACCGTGCGGTCGGCGAGATCGGAAGGCGACTTGAAATAGTACTCGACCGCCTGGAGCGTGTCGGGATCGCGATAGAGCCCGACATGGGCGACGCGGGCCGAGGGCATCAGCGAGAGCATGCCGTCGAGGAAGCCGACACCGGCCCGCAGGATCGGGGCGAGGACGAGCTTCTTGCCGGCGATCTGCCGGCCCTCCATCGGCTGGAGCGGCGTCTCGATGGTCACGGGCTCCAGGGGCAGGTCGCGGGTCACCTCGTAGGCGAGCAGCATCCCGATCTCGTTGAGGAGTTCGCGGAACCCCTTGGTGGAGCGCGAGACGTCGCGCATCAGGGTCAGCTTGTGCTGGACCAGGGGGTGATCGACCACCGTCACCTTCGCCGCAGCTGCCGTCATCGCCCGCTCCTTCTCTGCCCCGCCTTCCTACGCCAGGGCCGGGCGGAACTCCAAAGCCGGCGCCGCTTCTCCAAAAGAATAAGCCGAGGCAAAGCCCCGGCCGTTTCTGCCTGCGGAGAAGGAAGGATCAGCGCAGGAGCTGCAGGATGCCCTGCTGCGCCTGGTTGGCCAGCGACAGCGCCGAGATGCCGAGCGACTGGCGGGTGGTCAGCGCCTGCGAATTCGCCGCTTCCTCGTTCAGGTCGGCGTTCGTCAGGTTCGACGCGCCGGTATCGAGGATGTTGACGAGCTTCTTGGTGAAGTCCTGACGGTTCTGCACGACCGAGAGGTTCGAACCGAAGGTCGAGCTCGCGGCACGCAGGGTGTCCGAGGCCGTGCCGATGGCGGAGAGCGTCGACTTGATGTCCGCGTCGAGCAGGAAGCTGCCACGGCCGACATTGGTGCCGGAATCCGGGCCGATCGCCGTCAGCTTGAGGCCGTCGGAGGTCAGGTCCTGGCCCTGGATGTCGAGGTTCGCCGTGTCCTTCTCGTTGAAGGCGATGTGCAGCTTGTTCGACGGGTCGCCGTTGCTGATCAGGTTGATGCCGTTGAAGCTCGCATCCTTGGCGAGCTGCGTGATCTGCACCAGCAGGCTGTTGTACTGCTCGGCGAGCTTGGCGCGGGTATCGACGCCGGCCACCGTCAGGTCGGAGCTCTTCCCCTGGACGGCGTTGCCGGTGCCGTACTTGGCCGCCGTCGAGCCGGTGCCCGCTGCGAAGCCGAGCGTGGTCTGGTCGGTGTTCGTCGCGAATTCCACGTCGGCGCTGGCGTTCAGCACGATCTTCTTGCCGGAGACGTCCTTCGAGAACATCGTGGAACCGGCGGCAGTGTTGAGCGTCGCGATGGCCGTGTCGATCGTGTCGCTCGTGGTGAGCGACGCGGACTTCACGGCGCCGTTCACGTAGAACTTCACGGTGGTGTTGGCAGACGGGGTCGCGAAATCCGTCGAGGCCGTACCGGTGGTCGACAGCTGCGTCGAGAGCGCCTGGTTGGCGGTCGACTTGGCCGAGTCGATCAGCTTCTGGATCGAGGTGATGCCCTGGTTGGCCGCCTGGATCGTCTGAACGCCGTTCGAGATCGAATCGAGGAGCGCGCTCAGGTCGCCGGACCGGCTGCTGAAGCTCTGGGCGGTGAAGAAGTTCACCGGATTGTCCAGCGCCGAGGAGACCTTCAGGCCGGTACCGAGACGGTTCTGGGTCGTCGCGGTGAGCGTAGCCGTGTCCTGAAGGGAAAGAAGGTTCTGCCGGGTCGCAGCTGAGAGGGTGACGCTGGATGACATGGGATGCAATCCGTGGTGAGCACATGCCTATGTCGGCATTAGGGTTAATGCACCACGACTTGGTTTCCCGCAGGTTAACGCAACTTCGAATTTTGCTTGCCGTGCCGGGGTCTTGGCCCAAAATCACCGCGTCACGAACGAAACGGCCGGGTTTCCCCGGCCGTCTCTTCGAGATCTTCCGCCTCTACCCGGATCAGCGCAGGAGCTGCAGGATGCCCTGCTGCGCCTGGTTGGCCAGCGACAGCGCCGAGATGCCGAGCGACTGACGGGTGGTCAGCGCCTGCGAGTTCGCCGCTTCCTCGTTCAGGTCCGCCGCGGTCAGGTTCGACGCACCCTGGTTGAGCACGTTGATGACCTGCTTGGTGAAGTCCTGACGGTTCTGCACCACCGAGAGGTTCGAACCGAAGGTCGAGCTCGCGGCACGCAGGGTGTCCGAGGCCGTGCCTAGGCTCTTGATGGTCGAGTTGATGTCGGTATCGAGCAGGAACTTGCCCGTGCCGCTGGTTCCGAGGGTGATCGAGCTCAGCTTGAGACCGTCCGAGGTCAGATCCTGGCCCTGGACGTCGAGGTTCGCCGTGTCCTTCTCGTTGAAGGCGATGTGCAGCTTGTTCGAGGTGTCGCCGTTGCTGATCAGGTTCACGCCGTTGTAGCTCGAATCCTTGGCGAGCTGCGTGATCTGGGTCAGCAGGGCGTTGTACTGGTCGGCGAGCTTGGCGCGGGTATCGACACCGGCCACCGTGAGATCGGCGCTCTGGCCAACGGCGTCGTTACCCGTGCCGTACTTGGCCGTCGTGGAGGAACCGGTGCCGGCCGTGAAGCCGAGCGTGGTCTGGTCGGCGGTCGTCGCGAATTCCACGTCGGCGCTGGAGTTCAGCACGATCTTCTTGCCGGTGGTGTCCTTCGAGAACATCGTCGAGCCGGCCTGCGTGTTGAGCGTCGCGATGGCCGTGTCGATCGTGTCGCTCGTGGTGAGCGAAGCGGACTTCGCGGTGCCGTTCACGTAGAACTTCACGGTGGTGTTGGAAGACGGGGCAGCAAAAGCCGTCGAGGCCGTACCGGTGGTCGAGAGCTGCGTCGAGAGCGCCTGGTTGGCGGTCGACTTGGCCGAGTCGATCAGCTTCTGGATCGAGGTGATGCCCTGGTTGGCCGCCTGGATCGTCTGAACGCCGTTCGAGATCGAATCGAGGAGGCCACCGAGATCCGAGGCGCGGTTCGACAGGGAGCGGGAGGTGAAGTAGTTGACCGGGCTGTCGAGGGCAGAGGCCACCTTCAGGCCCGTGGACAGGCGGTTCTGGGTCGTCGCGGTCAGCGAGGCGGTGTCCTGCAGCGAGAGCAGGTTCTGGCGGACAGCGGCGGTGAGGTTGACGGAAGCCATGGTGGGTAGATCCTTCTGATCTGATGCACCCCGTTCTGGAGTGACCCGACTTCAAGCCGCCGCGGCCTTCCGAAACCTTACTTCGATTGTCAGGATTTGCCGGGACCCCGGCTTCGTCTTCGATGTGGTTGACCGGTTCTTAGCCGATGTGGTTGACCGCTTCTTAATGGGCGTCGGGCCATATTCGGTCTCCACGACACGCCTTGCGAGATCCCCTGCGATGCCCCTCAGAATCGATCTCAAGCCCAACGAGCGCCTGATCATCGGCAATGCCGCGATCCGCAACGGCGACCGCCGGGCGAGCTTCGTGCTGGAGACCAACACCAAGTTCCTGCGCGAGAGCGACATCATCACCGAGAGCGAGGCCAACACGCCCTGCAAGAAGCTCTACGTGCTGCTGCAGGTGATGTACCTGGTCGACAACCCGTTCGAGGCTGAGAACCAGTTCGTGGCCTTGGCCAACCAGCTGATGGACGCCGCCCCGAGCCTGTCGCCCTACATCGCGGCGATCGACGCCGTGCGTGCCTCCGGCGACAGCTACAAGTCGCTCAAGCTCGGGCGCGAGCTGATCGCGGCCGAAGCCGCCCTCTACGCCCGGGCGAAGGAATCGGCGGAGGCCGGCGAAACGGCCTGATGCCGGGCCGGCGATTTCAGCACCAGCAGGCTGCGGCTGGGCAACGGCACCACCGCCTCCGCGCCGAAGGGATCGCGATGGCCGGGGAGCACCTTGCCCTCGGGCAGGGTGGTGTCGAAGACCGGCCGCCAGGGGCCGGCGATCACCGGCGCGAGGGCGAAGCCGCAATCGGCCTCGGCGGCGTTGATGAGGACGAGCACGCGCTCGGTGCTGCCGGCATCGTTGCCCATCTGCATGCCGAAGGCCCTGCGCTCGCCCTCGCCCCAGGCCTCGCCCTCCATCTCCGTGCCGTCCGGCGAGAGCCAGTGCACGTCCTTGAGCCCGTCGCCGTCGACCGCCGCGCCGACGAGGAAGCTGCGCCGCCGCAGGGCCGGGCAGGCCCGGCGCAGGGCCGCGAGATTGGACACGAAGGCGGCGAGCGCTGGATCGGGATCGGTCTCCCAGTCCATCCAGCTCGCGGCGTTGTCCTGGCAATAGGCGTTGTTGTTGCCGCCCTGGCTGCGTGAGCGCTCGTCGCCCATCAGCAGCATCGGCACGCCCTGGGCGAGGAAGACGGTGGCGAGCATATTGCGCTTCTGGCGCGCCCGCACCGACAGGATCGCGGCATCGTCGGTCGGCCCCTCGACCCCGTAATTGCGCGTGAGGTTGTGGTTGTGGCCGTCGCGGTTCTCCTCCCCGTTGGCCGCGTTGTGCTTGTCCTCGAAGCTGACGACGTCGGCCAGGGTGAAGCCGTCATGAGAGGCGACGTAGTTGATGCTGGCGAGCGGCGAGCGGCCGGACGGGGCGAAGATCTCCCGCGAGCCTGACAGCCCCTGCGTCAGCTTGGCGAGCGCGCCGGCATCGCCGCGCCAGAAGGCGCGGAGATTGTCGCGGAACTGGTCGTTCCATTCGCTCCAGCCATAGGGATAGCCGCCGAGGCGGTAGCCGCCCGCACCCACGTCCCAGGGCTCGGCGATGAGCTTCACCCGGGCCAGGACCGGATCCTGCGCCACCGCCTGGAAGAAGGCGGCGCGGGGATCGAAATCGTGCGGCGCGCGGCCGAGGCTCGAGGCGAGGTCGAAGCGGAAGCCGGCCACCCCGTAGCGCAGCACCCAGTGGCGCAGGGAATCGAGCACCATCTGCATCACCCGGGGGTGGGACACGTCCAGGGTGTTGCCGCAGCCGGTGCAGTCCAGGGTCTCGCGCGGATCCTCGGGCCGGAGCTTGTAGTAGCTCGCGTTGTCGAGGCCGCGGAAGGAGAGGGTCGGCCCGGTGCGGTCGCCCTCCGCGGTGTGGTTGTAGACCACGTCGACGATGGTCTCGATGCCCGCGGCGGCGAGTTCGCGGATGGCGAAGCGCAGGCTGCCCATGCCCCCCTCCCCGCGATAGCGCGGCTCGGGCGAGAAGTAGTTGTAGGGCTGGTAGCCCCAGAAATTCACGAGCCCCTTCTCGACCAGGAAGCGGTCGTCGGCGAAGGCCTGGATCGGCAGGAGCTCCAGGGCGGTGACGCCGAGCTTGAGCAGGTGCTCGATGATCGCCGGATGCGCGAGGCCGAGATAGGTGCCGCGCTCGGCCGGCGACAGGGCCGGATGCGTCATCGTCAGCGCCTTCACATGCGCCTCGTAGATCACCGTGTCGCCGAGCGGCCGGTTGAGCGGCAGGGCGGTGGGATCGGCCGTCTCCGGCTGGGTGACGACGCCGCGGGGCATGTAGGGAGCGCTGTCGCGCCGGTCGATCTGGTCCTCCCGCGGGCCGCCGCGGCGATGGGCGTAGAGGGAATCGTGCCAGCGGATCCGGCCCCGCACCTCGCGGGCATAGGGGTCGATCACGAGCTTGGCCGGATTGAAGCGGTGGCCCGCCGCCGGATCCCAGGGGCCGTGCACCCGGTAGCCGTAGAGCTGGCCCGGCAGCAGCCCGTGCAGGTAGCCGTGGAAGATGTCGTCGGTCCGGCAGGGCAGCAGGAATTTCTGCCGCTCGATGCGGGAATTCGGATCGAACAGGCAGAGCTCGACCGCCGTGGCGTTCTGCGAAAAGACGGCGAAGTTGACGCCGCGTCCGTCGAAGTGGGCACCGAGCGGGGCGGGCACGCCCTCTTCGATCGCGATCATGCAGCCTCGTCGTCCAGGATACGCAACGGCCTCGCCGCGTCCCGGACGCGAAACCCGGGCCGACGGTCGAGGTTTACCGATTCTCGATACGGCGGAAAGGCGCGGCGGCTACTCGGCCGCCGCCGCAGTCCTCGGCGGCTGGCGCTCGACCGTGCGGAAGGCCTCCAGCTCCGTCATGAAGTTGCGCGCCCACCAATCCACGTCCTCGCGGGCCATGCGCTCCATCATCGGCTTCCAGCGCTCCAGGCGCTCGGTCCGGGGCATGTAGAGCGCCTGCCGGATCGCCTCGGCCACCTCGAAGCGGTCGTAAGGGTTCACGAGCAGAGCCTCGGGCAATTGCCGGGCGGCACCGGCGAACTTGGAGAGGACGAGGACGCCCGGATCCTCCTCGCTCTGGGCCACCACGTATTCCTTGGCCACGAGGTTCATGCCGTCGCGCATCGGCGTCACGAGGCCGACCCGGGCCGCCCGGTAGAGCCCGGCCAGCACCGGGCGCGGATAGGCCTTGGTGACGTACTGGATCGGCGTCCAGGCCGGCTCGCCCAGCGTGCCGTTGATGTCGCCGACCTTCTCGTTCACCTCGCGGGAGAGCTGCTCGTATTCCGGCACCTCGCTGCGGGATTTCGGCGTGATCTGGATGTAGACGACGTTGCCGCGCTGGTCGGGGTTGGAGGCGAAGAAGCGGTCCACCGCCTCCATGCGCTCGGGCACGCCCTTCGAGTAGTCGAGGCGATCGACGCCGATGAGGAGCTTGCGGGTGCGCAGGCCCGCCATGGTCTCGCGCACCACCTTGTTGGAGCCGGCCTTGTCCGCCGCCTCCTTGAAGCCGGCGACGTCGATGCCGATCGGGAAGGCGCGGATGCGCGTGCGCCGGCCGTCGACCATGAGCGAGCCGCCGCCGAGGGGGATCGCGCGCATCGTGTCGATGAAATTGCGCGACAGGTTCTGGACGTCCGGCTCGGTCTGCAGGCCGATCAGGTCGTAATCGGCCATGGCGCGCAGGAGTTCGCTGCTCGCCGGCAGGGTGTTGAACACGTCCGCGGCCGGCCAGGGGATGTGGTGGAAATAGCCGATCGGGTTGGCGATGCCCTGGCCGCGCAGCTCGCTCGCCAGCGGCATCAGGTGGTAGTCGTGCACCCAGATCAGGTCGTCGGGCTCGACGAGCTTGGCGAGCGCCCGGGCGAAGGCCTGGTTGACGCGCTGGTAGCCGGAATAATCGGAGCGCGAATAGGCGCCCAGCCCGATGCGGTAATGCATGATCGGCCAGAGCGCCCGGTTGGCGAAGCCGGCGTAGTATTCCTTGTGGTCCTGAGGCGAGAGATCCATCACCGCGTACTGGATCGACCCGCGGTCGATCAGGGTCGGCTCCGGATCGGGATCCTCGACGATGTTGCCGCTCCAGCCGAACCAGAGGCCCTCGTAGCTGGAGAACGCTTCCTTCACGGCGACGGCGAGGCCGCCCGCCGAAAC
This sequence comes from Methylobacterium organophilum, assembly GCF_022533465.1. NCBI lineage: Bacteria > Pseudomonadati > Pseudomonadota > Alphaproteobacteria > Hyphomicrobiales > Methylobacteriaceae > Methylobacterium > Methylobacterium organophilum. The sequence continues at coordinate 364,248 of NZ_CP092848.1, forward strand.
CGCGTCCTTGCCCTCGGCCGGGACGGCGACGCGGTTCGAAACGATGATGAGACGTGCCACGAACGCGGGCTCCGGTCCTCGGTCGGGAGCGCGGGAGGCCCGCGCTCGCAATTGACGTTTACGTGAGAGGAAACGCGCGGAAGCCGAGCGCGATCCGTCGTGACGACAGCCAAGCGCGACCTTACCCGCGGGTCAAGTCTGGAATGCGTGGCGGTTCGGGTGCCGCTTTCGCAGGGGGCATCCGGAAACGCCGCGATCCCGCCTGCCCGGAACCTTGGCCGTCGCGCCTCGAAGGAGCCGGTTTCGACAGTGCGGCGCGACGCAGCCTCTTGTGCCGTGCCGAAGCTGAACGGCCGCTGACGCGGGGGCCGGCGCGGGGGGCGGCCCCGGCCGATCCATCCACATGAAATGGTCACGCTTTCCCACACCGGGTGCGGAACCCGGTCGTTCGCTCGATGTTTCTCGGACGAGATCCAACGCGGTGGAGGTCCGGCCCCGGTCGCCCCCGCCCCCACGCTTTCGAGGAGCTGCCCCGCAATGCCCGCATCCGATGCCGCAGGCACCGCAACCGGTCCGGAGACGGGACGTCCTGCCGACCTCCAGGACGTGAAGCACGAGGTCGAGGACTTGGCCGATACGGCAGTCGAGCGCGGCCTCGGCTTCGCGGCGGCCCTGCGCAGCAACGCGATCAGCTACGCCGAGGGCAAGAAGGGCGAGGCCTCGCAATCCGTCGCCAGCGTCGCCGCCTCCCTGCGGGACTCGGGCAAGAGCTTCGAGGACAAGCCCAACCTCAAGGCCTTCTTCGACACCGCCGCGGAAGGGCTGGACGACCTCGCCGGCTCCATCGAGCGGCGCAGCTTCGCCGACCTCTATACCGAGGCCGAGACCTATGCCCGCCGGGCGCCGGTGACGGTAGCCGTGGCGACCTTCGCGGCGGGCTTCCTGCTGTCGCGCTTCGTCAAGGCGACGAGCCGGCCGGAGACCGACACCTATGACGGTTACCGGGCCTGAGGAGCCGTACATGTCGGGCTCATCCCTTCAAGGCCTCGTCGCCGAGGCGCTGCGCGAGGCGAGCGACCTCGCCCGCAAGGAAATCGCGCTCTTCCGCACGGAGATGACGGAGAATGTCCGGAGCCTCTTCATCGGGCTCGGGATGATGGTCGCCGCGGCTGTGTTCGCGGTCACCGCCCTGTTCGTGCTGATCGGCGCCCTCGTGAAATACGTGGCGACGCTGGTGAATTCGGAGTGGCTCGCCGCGCTGATCGTGGGCGGGGCCCTGCTCCTCGTCGCGGTGATCCTCGCCCTCGTGGGGGCGAAGGCGATGTCGGTCTCGAACCTGGCGCCCACCCGCACGAGCCGGCAGGTGCGACAGGACGCCCGCGCCCTCTCGGAGCGGGTCTCGGCGGAGCGCGTGGCGTGATGAGTGAATCGATCTCCGATCTCGAACGGGACATCGAGGCGAGCCGTGCCCGGCTCGACGAGACCATCGACAAGCTGCAGGGACGCCTCTCGGCTTCGAGCCTCGTCGACGAGATGCTGGGCTCGGCCCGGCGTACCCCGGCCCTGAACGGCCTCTACGACAACGCGCTCGCGGCGGTCCGCAAGAACCCGGTGCCCGTGCTGCTGATCGCGGCGGGCGTCGGCATGCTGATGAGCCGGATCTCCGGGGAGGCCCGACGCCCGTACCGGAACGGCGCGATCGTACCGGCCGAGCCGGTGATGCCGAAGGCGACGCTTCCGACGCTCACGGAGACGGATGCGGCGCGCAAGCCCGCCTCCGTGACCGTGGCGGAGCCTGTGCCCGGGCCGGGCGCGAGGCCGGGTCCGAAGACGATCAACCCCGGCCTGCCCCCGGAAGCGCCCCCCGGAAGCGCCGGGATCGCCTGAGAAACGCGACGAGGACGACGATGTCATTGACAGATCGGAGCAGCGCCATGGGTGGACAGAACAAGCCGGGCGACGATGGACGCTCCCTCACGGACGATCTCGCGGCCCAGGCGGGCATGCCCCGCGGCACCGGCCGGGGCGGAAGCCTCGACGAGGCCGCCCGGCGGATCGACCGGGAACAGGAAGAGGCTCTGACGGCGGCGCGGGAAGCGTCGCAGGCCGCCGCCGAGCGGGTGCGCGAGACGGGCGCGCAGGCGGCCGATGCGGCTGGCTCAGCCTACGAGCGGGCACGCGACACGGCCACGGACACGGCTGCCGATCTCAAGTCGCGCGTCGGCGATGCCGCCCAGGAGGCCCGGCGGCGCGCGGAGGATGCCTATGACGACGCCCGCGACTGGGCTTCGGAGCGCTACGACCACCACCGCGCCCAGGCGGCGGACCTCGCCGACCGCGGATACCAGCGGATCCGGGAGGGACGCACGGCCACGGAGGCCTTCGTGTCCGAGAACCCGCTGCTCGTGGGCGTGGTCGGCCTCGCTGCGGGCCTGCTGCTCGGCGCGCTGCTGCCGCGCACCCGGCAGGAGGACCAGACTCTCGGTCCCTACGCGGACGATCTGCGGGACCAGGGCCTGCGCTACGCCCGCGACATGACCCATCGCGGCCGCGTCTTCGTGGAGCAGGCCCTCGACCCGGACAATCTCGACGCAGCCCTGCACCGCAGCGGGGCGACGGGCGGCGAGGCGGAGGTGTATGAGGGGACGGAGCGCAAGATCCACACCCTCTAGGAGTCCCGTGCCGGACGAACCGCGGCTCCTGCCGCAGGGCGACACCGCCTTCACCATCGAGTTCGGCGACACCATCGACGCCGACCTCAACGCCGCCGTGCTCGCCCTCGATGCCCGCCTCACCGGCGCGCGCCTCGAGGGCGTTCGCGAATCCGTGCCGACCTACCGGTCGCTCACCGTCCATGTCGATCCGGTCCTGGCCGACCCCGTCGCCCTCGGAGCGCAGGTCCTGGCGCTGGCGCGGGGCGACCTGCCGGAAGCGGCCCGCCAGCGGTCCTGGCGGATCCCCGTAGTCTATGGCGGGGATTTCGGCATCGACCTCGAAGCGGTCGCCGCCCATCACGGCCTCCGCCCGGACGAGGTGATCGCCCGCCATTGCGGCGCGACCTACCGGGTGGCGATGCTCGGCTTCCTGCCCGGCTACGCCTATCTGAGCGGGCTCGACCCGAGCCTCGCCCTCTCGCGCCGGCCGAGCCCCCGGCCGCAGACGCCGGCAGGGACGATATCCATCGGCGGGGCCCAGGCGCTGGTCGCAAGCATCGCCGCGCCGAGCGGATGGCATCTCCTCGGCCGCACGCCGATGCGCAACTTCATGCCAGGCCGCGTGCCCTTCGTGTTGCTGGAGCCCGGCGACACCGTGCGCTTCGAGCCGGTGGAGCCTTCCGCGTGGGAGGCCCTCGACCGCGCCGCCGCCGCCGGGGAGCCGGTGGCCGAGCGGATCGACCCGTGAGCGGGCATCTCCTCGTTCTGGAATGCGGGGCGGCCACGACCCTGCAGGATGGCGGCCGGCGCGGCTTCGCGCGCTACGGCCTCTCCGCCTCGGGGCCGATGGATCCCCTGGCGCATGCGGCGGCCAACCTCCTCGTCGGCAACGAGCCGGAGGCCACGGCTTTGGAGCTCGGCCTGTCCTCCGGTCGCTTCCGAGCCGAGGGCGGCCCGGTGCGCGTGGCGGTGACGGGGGCGCTCTGCCGGCTCGACCGCGACGGCGAGGCCGTGGGCCAGGACGGCAGCCTCACCCTGCAGGAGGGGGAGACCCTGCGGATCGAACGTCCCCGCGCCGGTGTCTACGCCGTGCTTGCGCTGGCCGGGGGAATCCGGGCGCCCGCGGTGATGGGCAGCGCCGCCCTGCATCTGCGGGCGGCCATCGGCGGCCTCGACGGACGCCCGTTGCGCGAGGGCGACCGGCTGCATCCGGCCGCCGAGCCCGGCCTCGGCGGGGCCGAATGCAGCCTCGACCCGGTCCCGCTCGACCGGGAGGCACCGATCCGGGTGGTGCTCGGCCCGCAGGCCGATCATTTCACGCCGGAGGGCCTCGACACGCTGGGCCACGGCCCCTTCACGGTCTCGCATCGCGCCGACCGCATGGGCTGCCAGCTCGACGGCCCCCGCATCGCCCATGGGCCACAGGGATTCAACATCGTGTCGGACGGGACGGTGGCGGGCTCGATCCAGGTGCCGGGGGCCGGCACGCCGATCATCCTGCTTGCGGACCGTCAGACCACCGGCGGCTATCCGAAGATCGCCACCGTGATCTCGGCGGATCTGCGCCGGGTCGCCCAGCGCCGGCCGGGGGAGGCGCTGCGCTTCGAGGTAGTCACCGTCGAAGAGGCGGTGCGCCTCGCCCGGGAGCGGGCGGCCCTGCTCGCCGCCCTGCCCGGCCGGCGGCGCCCGGCGTTGAGCGAGGCGGAACGCCTGAGCGCGGCCAATCTCGCGGGCGAGGCGGTCGACGCCTTCGCGGGCTGACGGATCAGCCCTCGCCCGGCTCGACGGGGACGCGGCGCAGGCGGCCGTTGCGCTTCTCGTAGCGGAAGATCGAGGTGAGGGCGTCGCCGGTGCCGTCCGGCAGGGCGGCCGGCGCGGCGGGCTCGACCGGAGGCGCCGGAAGCGGCACGGACGCCTTGCGGGCCTGACGTTCGAGGGCGCCGCGGGCGATGGCCGCATCCCGGCGGATCAGGGCCGCGGCCTCCCCCGGCAGCAGGGCGACCACGGTCGAGCCGTCCGCGAAGCCGATCTCGACCGGAAAGGCCTGGAGATCCGCGCGCAGGCCGTCCTCGATCAGGCCCAGGCCCGCGCGCACGGTGGAGAGGGCGAGGCGCAGGGGCAGCGAACGCGGGCCGCCCTGGCCGAGGGCCTGCCGCAGGTTGCCCGCCGCTTCGCCGGCCCGCTCCAGCCCGTCGGGGCCGGTTCCCCGGGCCTGCACCCGCACCACCTCCTCGACGCCGCGCACGACACCGCCCGGCAGGCTCAGCAGGCCATCCGCGTAGCGGCCGAGGCGGTGACCGCCCTCGGAATCGTCCATGCTGCCCTCCGCGCGCCGCCGCACCGCTCCGGTGCGCAAGCCTCGGGGAAAACCCGCGTCAGAAGCCGCGGTTGCCGATCGTCGGCAGCGTCGGCTGCGTGTAGAGCCGGTTCACGTCCGGGCGCCGCTGGGTGCCGTTGGTGTCGTTGGAACGGCGGTAATTGTCGGTGTTGAAGGTCTCGGACAGGCCGGGGCCACCCGAATCCGTGCTGCTGCAGGCACCGAGGCCGCAGGCGAAGGTCGCGGCGAAGGCAGCGAGGACGAGGTGCGGCAGGCGCATCGGTGATCTCCCGGGACGACGCCGGAGGCCGGCGCTTGCGGCGACCTGCGGTTGCCGGACCCGTTCCGTCAAGCACGCGGCGCCGGCGGCGCGCCGTCGCGGCGCGGCGCGGCATGGGCGGAGACCTTCGCCGACTCAGTGGCTTACCGCGTCCCGCGGCCCGGCGCGACGCCTCCGAGGACTGACGAATCCTGTTCCGATTGGCGCGAAGGTGATGTCCGGCGGCCACTAAAAACTCACCACGCTCCACGGGAGGTTGTCATCCGCGCCACAGCGGTGGCGCATTCATGTGGAGAGGGGCGCACGCACGGGTGGCGCGAAGCCGGGAAATCCGTGAAAGCTGGCCGCGATGAGCAACGTCGTCCCCTTCCGCCGTCCCGATCCCCGGCGCGCGCCCGCGGGCTGCGATGTCGTGACCATCGCCGACGACCTCTTCATGGTTCTGGAGGAGCTCCAGTCCGTCGCCGAGCGCGCGGCCCTGATGGACCGCCCGGCGCTGGAGGTCGAACGCACCGTGCAGAAGCTCCTCGACGCGATCGGCACGGTCGAGGCCGCCCTCGATTGCCTCGGCGAGGGCAGCACCCCCGCCTGACCCGCCGGCCCGGCGGGTTCGCCCGGCCCGCGCTCAGGCCGCCGCGGCGCCCTTCTTCCCGTCGGCGAACAGCACGTCGATCTCGCTCGCCGGGCGCGGCGGGCTGAACAGGAAGCCCTGCATCTCCTGCGCGCCCTCCGCTCGCACGGCGGCGAGCTGGGCCTCGGTCTCGACGCCCTCGACCAGGGTGGTGATGCCGAGGCTGGTCCCGAGGCCGACGATCGCCCGGATGATCGCGTTCGATTCCGCCCGCTCGCCGGCATCCCGCACGAAGGAGCGGTCGATCTTGATCTTGTCGAAGGGGAAGCGGCGCAGGTAGCTGATGCTCGAATAGCCCGTGCCGAAATCGTCCATGGAGATGCGCACGCCGAGGCGGCGTAGGGCGTGCAGGGTCTCGAGATTGGCTTCCGTGTCGTCGAGCAGGACGCTCTCGGTGATCTCGAGCTCGAGCCGCGTCGCCCTGAGGCCGCTCGTCGCCAGGGCAGAGAGCACGGCCGCCGCGAAGCCGCGATGGCGCAGCTGCAGGGCGGAGACGTTGACGGCGATGCTGATCTCCTCGGGCCAGCCCACCGCATCCCGGCAGGCCTGCTTCAGCACCCATTCGCCCAGCGGCACGATGAGGCCGGTCTCCTCGGCCAGAGGAATGAACAGAACGGGGCTGATGAGGCCCCGTTCGGGATGCCGCCAGCGCACCAGGGCCTCCAGGCCCTTCACCCGGTCCTCCGCGAGGTCGACGAGGGGCTGGTAATGCACCTCGAGCTGGCCCAGCGCCAGGGCTTCGCGCAGCTCCCGCTCCAGGCTCAGCCGTCCCTGCGCGGTGGCGTCCATCTCCGGCTCGAACACGCGATAGGTGCCGCGGCCCATCGCCTTCGCCTCGTAGAGCGCCAGGTCGGCGTCCTTGAGGAGCCGGTCGATGTCCACCCCCTCCCCCTCGGCCAGGGTGACGCCGACGCTCATGCCGATCTCGGCGGTGAGCCCGTTCAGGCTGTAGGGCGCGCTCACGACGCCGATCAGCCGCTGGGCGAGGCCGACCGCGCCGGCGAGATCCTCCACCTGGGAGAGCACCGCGAACTCGTCGCCGCCGAGGCGGGCCACCACGTCGCGCCCGCGCACATGCTGACGCAGGCGCTCGGAGACCGCCCGCAGCAGCATGTCGCCGGTGCCGTGGCCGAAGCTGTCGTTGATCGGCTTGAAGCGGTCGAGATCCAAGCACAGCACGGCGAGGCGCGGGCTCGGCGCCGCCTTGCCCTGCTCCAGAAGGTCGATGCCGAGTTCCCGCAGGGCGGTGCGGTTCGGCAGGTCCGTGAGCGCGTCGTGGCGCGCCATGTGGACGATGCGCGCCTCGTTGCGCCGCCGCTCGGTCACGTCCTCGAAGGTGGCGACCCAACCGCCGCCCTCCATCGGGCGATGGGTAGCGGCGATGACACGGCCATCCGCCAGCTCCCGCAGCACGGATTTGGCGTTCGCGTTGATGAGGGAGGTGCGGGTGCCCTCGCAAAGCGAATCCACAGTGGCGCCGGCCTTGTAGCGTTGGAGGCCGACCAGGATCTCGACGATCTCGCGCTGGCTCATGCCCACGCGCAGATGCCCCTCGGCGAGGTCGAACATGTCCTGGTAGCGGCGGTTCCAGACCAGCAGCCGGCTCTCGGGATCGAACAGGCACAGGCCCTGGGTCATGTTCTCCAGGGCGGCGTCGAAGCGGCGGTTCTGCTCGATCAGCTGGGCATGGGCCTCGGCGAGGGCCATCCGGGTCCGATGCTGGTCGCTGACGTCGTTGCCGACGCCGCGATAGCCGGCGAAGCGGCCCTGGGCGTCCTGGCGCGGCTTGCCGCTCAGCTCGAACCAGCGCGGGGTGCCGTCCGGGTGACGATAGGCGTAGACCAGATCCCGGAACGGGCGGCCCTCGGCCATCGCCACGAAGCATTCGGGCTGGCGCCCAGACCCATCCGTCCAGGCCAGCTCCGTGCGGGTGCGGCCGATCATGTCGGAGGCCGCGCGGCCGGTATAGCGCTCCACATCCGCGGAGAGGTGGACGAAGCGCCCGTCCTCATCGGTCTCCCAGAACCAATCGGACGCGATCCGGGCGACTTCTTCGAAAGCTTGGCGAGGCATAGGCTACAACCGATCGGAACAACCTATGATGACCGGATCGCCTTAATAAATTGCATGCCCGTTGATTGAGCAATTTGATCAATTTATATGTTTCTCAAAGAGTTGCCGCCTTCATGAATCGTCCCGCACCCGCGGAGCCGCCGCCGGGTTCGATGGTTGTCGTCGCGCCCCTCCGAACGGGAGACCCCGATGCCGGATCCGACGCCCGACGCCCTGTTTCCCGGCTTCGACCCGCTCTGGGTCGAGGGGCCGGGCGGCCGCGTCTTCGCCCAGGCCGGGGGCGACCCGGCGGCGCCCGCGCTGCTGCTGCTCCACGGCTTTCCGCAGACGCACGCGATGTGGCACCGCGTGGCTCCGGCGCTGGCGCGCGGGCACCGGGTGATCTGCCTCGACCTCAAGGGCTACGGCTGGTCGCAGGCGCCCGACGACGGGGTGGAGGCCTATGCGAAGCGGGTGCTGGGTCGGGAGATCGTGGCCCTGATGGAGCGGATCGGCCATGTCCGCTTCGCCCTCGCCGGCCACAACCGCGGCGCCCGGGTCGGCTACCGGCTGGCCCTGGACGATCCCGGCCGGGTCGAGCGCCTGGCCCTCCTCGACATCGTGCCGACCCTGATCCAGTGGGAGCGGATCGAGGCCCGTCCCGGCCTGAACCCGCACTGGTCATTTCTGGCCAGCCCCGCCCCCCAGCCGGAGACCGCGATCGGGCGCGATCCGGACGGCTATTTCGAGGGGCTGCTGCGGGACTGGAGCGCGGCCAAGGACCTCTCCGCCTTCGACCCGCGGGCGCTCGCCCTCTACCGCCAGAGCTGGAACGTGCCCGAGCGTATCCACGCCATGTGCCAGGATTACCGGGCCGGCGGCCCGGATGGGCCGGACCGCGCGGCCGATGCCGCGGATCTCGCCGCCGGGCGCAGGCTCGGCATGCCGGTGCTGGTGCTCGCGAGCCGCGACTATCTCGACAAGGACAAGCCCGAGAGCGCCCTCGACACTTGGCAACGGACCTTGGCGCCGAAGGCGGAGGGCGTCTCGATCCCCTGCGGCCATTTCCTGGCGGAGGAGAGCCCGGCGGAGACGCTGACGGCTTTGGAGCGGTTCTTCGGGTAGCGCCCTCTCTCCATTTGGGCTGCGGCCTTGTCGGAAGTTGAGTCTTGGTTGGCGAAGATGGTGGCGAAGCGCTTCCACCCTCGGGCTGTAGTCTTGGCTCTCGGCTTGCCGGCAATGTCCTCGCTATCGTGCCGGGCAATGGCCTAGGACAGCTAGGCCCGGGAGCCCGCGGCGGGTAGGGGTTGCGCAGGCGCGCCGTGCTGCCCTCGCAGGCCCGGGCGAGCTGCACCGCCAGCGCCAGGGTGGCCAGCTAGAACAGTTTGCCGGGCACCCGCACCTGCGTGGCTTCCTGGCCAAGCCCGTCTCGCTTGAGCGCCCGGAATACCCCCTCGACCCGCCAGCGCAGTCGGCACAGCCGGACCGTCTCGCGCGCCTCGGGGCAGAGGTCGTCCATCCCAAGCCCCTCCATCCTCCCCTCCACGCGCGGCCGAAGGCGCTCAACGCAAACAGATCAGGCCAGATCCGTATCGTCCTTAGTCTAGCGGGAGAGGAAAGGCCGCGGCGGGTGCGAGCCGACCCCCCTGCCCCGTTCAGGCGCTCTCGCCCGAGAGCCGCTTGGCGGCCCGCTCGCGGCCGATCAGGGGGAGGAGGTTGGCGAGGTCGGGGCCGTGGTCGAGGCCGGTCAGGGCCTGGCGCAGGGGCATGAACAGGGCGCGGCCCTTGGCGCCGGTGTCCCGCTTCACCGTCTCCGTCCAGGCCTTCCAGGTGCCGGAATCGAAGGGGCCGTCCGGCAGCAGCGCGAGGGCGCGCCGCGAGACATCGGGATCGACGATCACGGGGGTGACCGGCCCGGTCACCACCCGCCACCACGCCTCCGCCTCGGCGACGCGGCCGAGATTGGCCCGTACCGCCCCCCAGAACGCCTCCGCGCGTTCCTCGGCCACGCCCATCCCCCGCAGGCGCTCGGCGGCCTCGGCATAGGGCATGTCGTGCACGAGGCGGGCGTTGAGCCCGTCGAGCTCGGCCGGGTCGAACCGGGCCGGCGCCCGGGAGATCTGGGAGAGGTCGACGAGGCCGGCCAGTTCGTCGAGGGAGGCGACCGGACGCACGGCCTCGGCCGAGCCCGTCAGCACGGCGAGCGAACGCACGGCCGCCGGCTCGTAGCCCGCCGCGCGCAGGGAACGCAGGGAGAGGTGGCCGAGCCGCTTCGACAGGCCCTCGCCATCGGCCATGGTCAGCAGGTTGTGGTGCCCGAAGACCGGCACGGCAGCGCCGAGCGCCTCGAAGAGCTGCACCTGCACGCCGGTATTGGTGACGTGGTCCTCGCCGCGGATGACGTGGGTGACGCCGAGATTCGCGTCGTCCACCACCGAGGGCAGGGTGTAGAGGTAGCTGCCATCGGCCCGGATCAGAACGGGGTCCGAGAGCGAGGCGCAGTCGACATGGCTCGGCCCGCGCACGAGGTCGTCCCAGGCCACTACCCTGTGGTCGAGCTTGAACCGCCAATGCGGATGCCGGCCCTCCGCCTCAAGCCGGGCCCGGTCTTCCGCGGTGAGCGACAGGGCGGCCCGGTCGTAGATCGGCGGCAGGCCGCGGCCGAGCTGGCGCTTGCGCCGCCGCTCCAGCTCCTCCGGCGTCTCGTAGCAGGGATAGAGCCGTCCCGCCGCCTTCAGCCGCTCGGCGGCTTCGTCGTGCTGCGCCTTGCGGGCGCTCTGGCGCGCGAACAGGTCGGGCACGATCCCGAGCCAGGTCAGGTCCTCGCGGATCGCTTCGGCGAAAGCCTCCGTCGAGCGCTCCCGGTCGGTGTCGTCGAGCCGCAGCAGGAAGCGACCGCCCCGGGCGCGGGCGAAGAGCTGATTGAGCAGAGCCGGCCGGGCATTGCCGATATGCAGGAACCCCGTCGGCGAGGGGGCGAACCGGACAAGGGGGGGCGCGGTCGGCGAAACGGAAGGCGAGGTGGACATGGCCGCCCTCGTAACGGGTTTCGGGCGGGCGCGTCAGCCCATTCGCGCGTCGGTTTCGCGGCGGCGACCGAACACGCGGCCTTCCGGAGCGTTGTCGAGGGCCTTGCGCACAATCGGATCGCACCGGGTGCGCCCGAAGAACCAGAAACAGACAGGACCGTCCGAACCCATGAAACCCCTTCTCATCGCCGGCCTCGCCGTCGCCCTCGCGACCCCCGCCTTCGCCCAGACGGGCACCTCGGGCGCGCGGCCCACAGTCGAGCGGAACACCAACAACACCGGCGGCGGCCGCGACGTCTCGGTCTCCCGCGGGGCCACCGGCGCGGACACGGTCGACACCAATTCCGCCGCGGCGGGCAACGCGAACCAGCCCTCCCGCGCTGTGCCCCAGGGCAGCGGTGGCGGCGGCAGCGGCACCGCTGGCGGCAATTGAGCGCGATTTCGCGTCGACAGGCGCGTTCCGGGATCTTGACGGATCTCGGGGCGCGGCCCTAGAAGGCCGTCCTCGCCGCCGCGGACACCACGGCGCGCCGCCCGCACGGGCTCTGGACGGTTAGCACAGCGGTAGTGCGTTCCCTTCACACGGGAGAGGTCGTAGGTTCGATCCCTACACCGTCCACCATTCCCACTTCGTCACCACCGTGATCGCTGCGCTGGCCTCAGGCCGCCGGCTTCGCCGTGCGCCCGGTGCCGGGGACCAGATCGAGGATCGCCTCCACCAGCGCGTCGAAATGACCGATCAGGCGGTCGGGGTGCAGGTCGCGCATCGGCACGGCGGTGTAGCCGAAATCCACGCCCACGACCGGGATGCCGGCGGCCTTGGCCGCGTGCACGTCGGCGCTCGAATCGCCCACCATCACCGCCCGGGCCGGGTCGCCCTGCGCCCGCTCGATCGTCGCGGTGATGTGGCGCGGGTCGGGCTTCGAGAAGGGGAAGGTCTCCTTGCCCACGATGGCCGCGAAGCGCGGGGCGATGCCGAGGGCCTCCAGCAGGGCGACGGCATGGGCCTCCATCTTGTTGGTGCAGACCGCCAGGCGGAAGCCCTCCGCCTCCAGCCGGTCCAGGGCCTCGGTGACGCCGGGGAACAGGTGGGAACGGTCGGTGAGGTGCGCCGCGTAATGCGCGAGGAAGGCTTCGAAGAGCCGCTCCAGCCGCTCCGGAGCCAGCGTGACGCCGGAAACGGTGAAGCCCTTCTGAATCAAGGCCCGCGCCCCGGCCCCGAGCAGATCCCGCGCCTCCCCCACCCCCATCCCCCCCAACCCCTCCTGCTCCAGGATGACGTTGAGCGTGCCGATCAGGTCGCCCGCGGTCTCGGCGAGAGTGCCGTCGAGGTCGAACACGGCGATGGGCGGCAGGGCGGTCATTCGCGATCTCGCGCTTTCTTCGAGGGTTGGGGCTCGCTAACGGGAGGCCGGAGGGCAATCAAGCCGCGGCCCTTGGCCGGGCTCGCCCAAGCTCTGCCACGGACCCGCTCTATTCCGGCTCCGCCGCGATTCACCGCTGCCCTCCCGAGGATGCCCCGCCCGTCATGCGTCTGTTCCCCGTCGTCCCGCGTCTTGTGCTCCTCGCCGGCCTGCTCGGGCCGCTCCCGGCGGCAGCCGGCGGCCCCTACGAATTCGTGCCGGCGCCGCAGATCGACCTGAACCGCGTCTACCGGGTCGACAAGGCCACCGGCGAGGTCACGTCTTGCCAGTACGGCCTGCGCGACGACAGCGTCGGCGTCACCCTGTGCTTCGCCGCCGGCGACGGCGCCGGACCGCAGGCGCCGTCGGAATACGGGCTCGTCGCCTCCCGCCACGCCCGCGAGGCCGGCGTGTTCCGGGTCAATTACCGCACCGGGGAGATGAGCATCTGCTATGTGCAGGTGCGCGAGGAGGCCGTGGTCTGCACGCCCCAGACCAATCCGCCCCCGGCCGGCATGGCGAGCGGCGCCGGCGCTGCGGCAACGGCACCGGCTCCCGGCCGGGCAGGTCCGAGCGCAACGCCGCCACAAGGCGGAAAGCCCTGATCGATTGGCCGGTTTGCCATGGGCGGGAGGCATGCTAGGGGGCCAGCCGTTCTCGGTGGGATCCCCGCGATGACCTCTCTTCACCCGAAAACCGGAGCGATGGCGTGAGCGGCCCGGATCTGCGCCGCGCTGCGGCCGCACGCGCGCTCGACCTCGTAACCGACGGCATGCGCCTCGGTATCGGCACCGGCTCCACGGCCAACGCCTTCATCAAGCTCCTCGGCGAGCGGGTGCGGGCCGGCCTCGACGTCGTCGGCGTACCGACTTCGGAGGCGACCCGCAGCGCCGCGGAAGCCGAGGGCATCAAGCTCACCACCCTGGAGAGCTGCCCGCAGCTCGACCTCACCATCGATGGCGCGGACGAGCTTGACGATCAGCTTCGCCTCATCAAGGGGGGCGGCGGCGCGTTGCTGCGGGAGAAGATCGTAGCCCATGCCAGCACCCGCATGGTCGTGATCGCGGATGCTGCCAAGCGTGTGCCTATGCTCGGCGCCTTCCCGCTGCCTGTCGAGGTGAACCTGTTCGGCCTCGGTGCGACCCGGCACGCAATCGAGAAGGCGGTCGCAGCCTCCGGCTGCACGGGCGATCTCTCCCTGCGCAAAGCCTCGGGTGGCCAGCCCTTCGTCACGGATGGCGGTCATGCCATCCTCGATGCGCATCTGAAGAGTATTCCGGATCCCGAGCAGCTCTCCGCCCAGCTTTGGGCGGTGCCGGGCGTGGTCGAGCATGGCTTGTTCATCGGCCTCGCCTCCGCGGCGATCTTGGCCGAAGCGAAGGGCGACGCGGCCGTCGTCACCGTACTCGGATCTCTCTGACTCTTTTTCGATTCACTCCGGAGTGTTCCGCATGTTCCCCCGCTCCGTCCTTGCCGGGCTTCTTGCCGGCGCCATGCTCATGCCGGGATCGGCGGGGGCCCAGACGGCCAAGCCCGGGACCAAGCCTGCAGCCCCCGCGCCGGCTCAACCGGCGCCCGCGATCAGCCCGACGCATCTGGCGCTCGCCCGCGAGGCCATGCTCGGCTCGGGCATCGCCCGCTCCTTCGATAGCATCATCCCGACCATGGCCGAGCAGATCCGCAAGAACTCGGTGACGCGGCCGGAGCTCGCCAAGGATCTCGACGAGGTGCTCAAGAGCCTTGAACCGGAGATGGAGTTGCAGAAGCAGCGGATGATCGACACCGCCGCACGCATCTATGCTCAGCGCCTCACCGAGGCGGAGCTGAAAGACATCGTGGCCTTCTTCCGCTCGCCCGCCGGCAAGCGCTATGTGGAGGCTCAGCCGCAGATCCTCGACGACATGGTCGGCGCCATGCAGGATTGGACGCAGGAAGTCTCGGAATACGTGATGGTCCGGACCCGGGCGGAGATGGGCAAGCGCGGCCATACCCTTCAGTGAGCACTCAACGCCTCGCGGCCGCGGGCACCCTCGTTCTGGCGCTCGTTCCCGCGGCCATGGCGCTCGCGAACCGTTCGAGCCCCCTCTTCACCTCTATCGCGGCTGTGCTGTTTCTGGCCGCCGCCTTGCGGGAGGATCCTCGTACCGCGGCAGTCACCTTGTTGTCGCCACTGCGTACGCCGCTGGGGCTCGCCACGCTGGCCTTCCTCGGTTGGTCCCTCGTCTCTCTCGCCTGGAGTCCGTTCCCGCAGAGCTCGCTCCGCGCGGTCTCGGAATTCGCACCGGTCCTGCTCGGGGCCTATTTCTTGGCTCGGCTCGCGCCGGGACGGCTGCCCGCCTTCGCCGTGCCTCTCGGAGCGGCCTGCCTCGCCGCCGCTTGCCTGTTCGTGCTCACGAGCCTGCTGACGGATCTCGCGCCGCAGAGGCTGCTAGGCCAGCGCGTCGCGCTTTTCGTCCTGAACCGTCCGGTGCTGACAATCCTGCTCGTTGCCGGTCCCATGGCGCTGCTGCTTGCGCGGATCAGCCGGATCGCGGCCGCGGCGCTGCTGGCGCTGTGCGCTGCGGCGATCCTGCGCTCAATCAGTGGCGCGGCGGCGATGGGATCGATCGCTGGAGCCATCATGGCGTTCGCGGCTTTCGTCCTGCCGCGGCGTCTTGGGATCATATTGACTGGGCTTGGTGCACTCCTTGCTGTCGCGCTGGCGCCCGTGGAGGGAGATATCCTGCACGGACTCATGCCGGAGGCGGCGCATGAACGCCTCGTGCAGAGTTCGTCCCGTGCCCGCGTCACGATCGCCCAGAGCTTTGGCGCCGCCGTCGCGCAGGCCCCGTGGATTGGCAGCGGCTATGGCATCAGCGTGCGTTTTCCCGAGGTGCAGGCGGCGCAGGCCCTTGAGCCGGAGATGCGCCACATGCTCGGTGTCGGACACCCGCATAACAGCTTCCTGCAGGTCTGGGCGGAACTCGGCACTGTCGGTGCGTTCCTCGCAAGCTTGGTGATCGTCCTCGCGCTCGGCGCCCTCATGCGGCTGCCGAAGCCGGCCTTCGTGACTGCCCTCGGCCTTGCGGCGGCGGCGGTAGCGGTGATGTTCGTGGAGCACGGCGCTTGGCAAGGGTGGTGGACGGCCGGCCTCGGAACGGCCATCACGTGGATGCGCGCGGTTTCGTTCGGCCGAGCCGCTCCGGAACGCGAGACAAGAGTGAGGGCGCATGAGCGGTAGCGACGATGTCGATCTGTTCGTCATCGGCGGCGGTTCGGGCGGCGTGCGTGCGGCCCGCATCGCCGCAGGCTACGGCGCGCGCGTGATGCTTGCGGAGGAGTACCGCGTCGGCGGCACCTGCGTGATCCGTGGCTGCGTGCCTAAGAAGTTGATGGTTTATGCGGGGCGGTATCGGGATGAGTTTGAGGACGCCGCCGGCTTCGGGTGGAGTCTGGAGGCGCCGCGGTTTGACTGGGGGCGGCTGAAGGAGCGCCGCGAGGCCGAGGTCGGGCGCCTCGAAGCCATCTACGCGCGCAACCTCGAAGCCGCCGGCGTGGAACTGGTCGCCGACCGCGCGGTGATCGAGGATCCCCACACCGTCCGCCTGGTCGGGGCCGGGACCCGGATCCGCGCCGCCTGCATCCTGGTCGCCACCGGCGCGACGCCGGCCAACGAGCCGAAGATCCCCGGCGCCGAGCTCGCCATCGATTCGAACGGGGTGTTCGAATTGGAGCATCAGCCCGAGCGCATCCTGATCGTCGGCGGCGGCTACATCGCCGTCGAGTTCGCCGGCATTTTCGCGAGCCTCGGCTCGCGCACGACGCTGCTGCACCGGGGCGAGCGCCTGCTGCGCGGCTTCGACGACGAGATCCGCGACGCCCTCGGCGAGGCCTATGCCAAGCGCATGGACCTGCGGCTCGGCCGCACCGTCGAGCACCAGGAGCGCGTCGCCGACGGCATCCGCGCCACCTTCAGCGACGGGCAGACCCTCACCGTCGATTGCGTGCTCGCCGCCACGGGCCGGCGCCCCAACGTCGCCGGGCTCGGCCTCGACCGGGTCGGGATCGCGCTCGACGCAGCCGGCGCGATCCCCGTCGACGCCTTCTCGCAGACGTCGGTGCCCTCGATCTACGCCGTGGGCGACGTGACCAACCGGGCCGCGCTCACCCCCATCGCCATCCGCGAGGGCCACGCCTTCGCCGACACGGTGTTTGGCGGCAAGCCCTGGAGCGTCGACCATCGGCTGATCCCGACCGCGGTGTTCTCGACGCCGGAAATCGGCGTGGTCGGCCACAACGAGGACGTGGCCCGGCGCTGCTTCCCGGAGATCGACGTCTACAAGACGAGCTTTCGCCCGATGAAGGCGACCCTGTCGGGCCGCGACGAGCGCGTGCTGATGAAGGTGCTGGTCGACCGGGCGAGCGACCGGGTCGTGGGCGTGCACATCTTCGGGCACGATGCCGGCGAGATCATCCAGGCGGTGGGCATCGCCGTGACCATGGGCGCCACCAAGGCCGATTTCGACCGCACCATCGCCGTCCACCCGACCGCGAGCGAGGAGCTCGTCACCATGCGCACGCCGGTGGTGGTGAAGCACCCGGTCGGGGTGGGGTAGGGCTCAAATCGTCTCGGCCCGCGACGGCCTTTCCTTTCCCTTGGGAGAGATGGCCGCGAAGCGGACGAAGAGGGCAGCGCACTTCCGGCCTCGCGCCGTACCCACTCCAGCCCGCTTCGCCCGGAAACAGCGTCACGCCGTCATGGCCAGGCGGAGTTGGCTCCCCCCTCTCCCCGCACGCGGGGAGAGGCCCGCATGGACCTCGTTGTCCATGCGGGAAGCGAAGGCGAAGCCGGAGCGGCGGTGAGGGGGCGATTCCAGAGGAGTCTCATCCGGTTCAGCCCCCTCACCTTCGGCTACCGCCTTGCCGCGCCGACGACACCCAAGTCGGGCCTGCCCGACTTGGGCAACCATGAGCAGAACTCGGGTCAACCCGAGTTCTGGTGTCGTCGCGGCCCTCTCCCCACGTGCGGGGCGATGGAATGCGCGTGACCGGTTTGTCCGATCGGCCCCGAAGCACCTATCCCGAGATCCGGGCCGCCTCGATCAGGCGGCGGGCGATGGCGGCGTAGTCGCCGTCGAAATGGTGGCCGCCTTCGAGGCGCACCTTGGCCACGCCCGCGAGGCTCGGATCGGTGCAGGCGGGGGCCTTTTCCTCTGAGCCGTAGACGCAGAGCACCTTCTGCGGCGGCAGGCCGGCGATCTGCGGCACGACCTCGTGGGCGCCGCCCATGCCGAGGAACCCCTTCACCGAGACGCTGAAGCCGGTGGAGCGGCCCGGGCCGAGCAGGCCGATCAGGCTCACGCGCTTGCGCAGGGCGTCCGGCAGGTGTGGCCAGGAGAAGGGGAACACGTCGGCGCCGAAGGAGAAGCCGAGCACGATCACCGGAAGGCGGCCGCTCGGATCGGCCTGGCGCACGATCGCGGTGGTGTCGGCGGCCACCGTCTGGGGGCTGCGATCGGCCCAGAAGTAGCGCAGGGCGTCGACGCCGACGACATGGATGCCGTCCTGCGCCAGCTGCTCGCCGATCACCTTGTCGATGGTGCGCCAGCCGCCGTCCCCGGAGAAGAACACCGCCAGCGCCTTCGGGGTGCCGCTCGCGGGCAGGTCGACGAGGGGGAGGCTGTCCGTGCCGGAATCCTGCGCCGCCATGGCGGCCACGGCGTCGATGGCCTGGGCCTGGCGCTGGCCGGCCTCGGCCTCCGGGTGCTGCTCCGGGGCGAAGGGGCCGGCGCCGGGCACGGTCGGGCCCGCGGGTGCGGTCTCGGCGGCGATCACGGTCAGCGGCGCTTGCAGGTGCTCGGCGCGGGGATAGGCGAAGCCGCCCTCTGCCGGCGCGGAGGGGCCGCAGGCCGGGCGCGGCATGGCGAGGACGGGCGCGGGATCGAGGGCCACCACCCCGGCCAGCGTCGCGGCCAGCGTCTGCCCGGCAATGGCCCGGGCCATGGTGCCGCCTTCGCCGAGGCCGATCACCACCGGATGGAAATAGCGCTGGGCGCCGAGCTCCCTCTGCGCCTCCTTCGAGAGCTCCTCGATGTCCGAATAGGGATTGACGCAGGCCCCCGCCTCCTTGGCGAGGCCCTGCTTTACCCTGCCGAGGTCGAGGCTCATCACGATCAGGCCGCGGTGGCGCAGGGCGGCCTCGACGGCCTTCTCCCGCGCCCCGATCCCATCCCGGTCGGAGATCAGGATGGCGAGCCCGGTCGGATCGTGGTCGGGCAGGTCGACGGACACGTCCTTGATGCGCCCGGAGGAGGCCTTCACCGGGGTGGCCGCGGCGATCAGCGTCGGGCTCGGCCGCAGCACCTTCAGGGCGAAGGCGCCGCCGCCGGCCGCGAGGATCAGGGCGGCCGCCGCCAGAAGGCGCCGGCGCCGGGCGGGCTTCGGAGCGGCGTTCGGGGTCGTCACCGGCGGATCAGGCCCAGGGGCGAGCCGCTCACCAGCGTCGCCACGTCGATCAGGGTCTTGGGCGTCTGCAGGCCGCCGGGGCAGATCAGGTAGTAAGGCGTCCAGACGGGATCGAATTTCTGCTTGAAGCTGCGCAGCCCGTCGAAGCTGTAGAGGTCGGCGCCGCGCCGGTAGAGGAAGGCGCCGAAGCGATTCCAGCGGGAGGCGAGGCGCCGGTCGACGAGGCCCGAGAGGGGGGCCGCGCCGAGGTTGAACCAGCGATAGCCCTCCGCCTTGGCGGCGAGGAGCAGGTTCGCGAACAGCGCGTCCATGATCACCTTGGAGGCGTCCGGCGCGTAGCGGATCAGGTCGATGGCGATCTCGTGCTTCTCGGCACCCCGCCAGAGATTGGCGAAGGCCACGATCCGGCCCCCCTTCCGCATCACCGCGATGTCGAAATGGGCGAGATAGGTCGCGTCGAAATAGCCGAGGGAGAAGCGCTTCTCGCCGCCCTGCTTCATCGCGAGCCAGGCATCGGAGACGGCGCGCAACTCGTGCATCGCGGCCCGCACCCGGGCCTGCGGCAGGATCTCGAAGGTCAGCCCCTCCTTCTCCGCCCGGCGCTGACCGTAGCGCAGGTCGTGACGGCTCGCGCCCTTGAGGGAGAAATCGGCCAGCGGCACCCGCGCCACCTCGCCGAGCTTGAGGGCGGTCAGCCCCATATCGAGGAAGAGCGGCAGGTTCTCCGGCCCGACCCCGTAGAAGACCGGTCGCGCCCCGGCCCGGTCCGCATGCTCGCGGAAGGACCAGGCCAGCTCCGCGACCCGGGCGGCGGGGGCGACCGGCTCGCCCAAAGCCACGAGGCTGCGGCCGGACTGGGCGTACATGACGAAGCCCTGGCCCTCGTCGCCGATCAGGAAGCGCTTGTCGCCGAGCAGCGCCAGGGCGGAGGCCGCGTGCGGGGAGCGCGCCACGGCCTCGACCACCGCCTTCGGCACGGGGAAGCGGGCCCGGCGATGATCGTGCCGGCGCCGGTAGACCGCGCTGTCGAGGCCGATGGCGGCAAGCCCCACGCCGAGGGCGAAGGACAGGCGCAGGGCGCTCGACGCGTTGCCGCTCCACGAGACCTGCCACCAGAGGGCATCGGCATCGGCGAGGTGGTTCCAGTCGATGAAGCCGAGGCCGGCCGAGACCAGGACGAGGGCGGCCACGCCCGCGAACCAGCGCCGGCTCACCACGAAGGGGTTGTGGCTCTGGCTGCGGTAGAACGAGTTGCGGGTGACGGCGAGCAGCCCGGCAATGGCCAGCAGCAGAGTCGCCTCCTCCCAGTCGAGCCCGCGGCCCAGGGAGAAGCCGGCCCCGAGCACGAGCAGGATCAGCGCCGCCTTCCAGGCCCGGGCGAGCCGCCGGTTCAGTCCCCGGGCGAGCACCAGCAGGGCCACGCCGACCAGGGCGGCGGCGAAATGCGAGCCCTCCATGAAGGGCATCGGCACGATGTCGGAGAGCATGTCGACCCGCACGGCGAGGTCCCGCGTCGCGCCGGAGGCGAGCAGCATGGCGCCGCCGAACAGGGCGGTGCCGGCGGCCAGTCGCGGCACCATCGGCTCGAGGATCCGTGCCGGGCCGGCGAAGACCGCCCGGCGGCGCCAGCTCTCCAGGCCGGCGAGCCAGAGCAGGGCCACGCCGAAGGGCATCAGGGTGTAGATGACCCGGTAGGCGAGCAGGCTGCCCAGCACATCGGCGCGCCCGCCGAGCCCGAGGCTCGCGATCAGGGTCGCCTCGAAGGCGCCGAGGCCGCCGGGGGCGTGGCTGACGATGCCGATCACCGTCGCGGCGACGTAGATCAGCAGGAAAGCCGGGAAGTTGCCGACCGCGTCCTGCGGCATCAGCACGTAGAGGGTGGCCGCCGCTGCGGTGAGATCGACGATGCCGGCGGCGATCTGGACCATGGCCGCCCGGGAGGTCGGCAGGCGGAACGAGACCCGGCCGACTCGCACCGGCCGCTCGCTGCGACCGAGCCAGATCACCATGCCGAAAACCAGGGCGAGCACGGCGGCGCCGGCGGCGGCATCGAGCTCGGGATGGTAGCGGGCGAGCCCCGGCAGGTTCTTCGGCCCGAGCATCAGGGCCACCGCCGCCATGGTGACCAGGGAGACGAGCAGGGCGAACCAGGAGGCGCCGAGAATGCGCCCGACATCGGCGAGGCCGCCGGCCCGGTCGCCGTAGATCCGGTAGCGGAGCGCTCCCTGGGTGAAGAGCGGGAAGCCGAGGGCGTTGGAGACGGCGTAGCCGCCGGCGCCGGCCGCGGCGGCGAGCCCGCGGGGGATCCGGCCCGGCGCCACGGTCTCCACCGCGACGAGATCGTAAACCGCCACGGCCGCGAAGCTGACGGCCGTGAACAGCACGGCGAGCCCCAGCAGCGGATCGGGAATCTGGTCGTAGGCCTGGGAGATCGCCTCCAGGGTCACGGTGCCGAGCATCCGGTGGATCACCAGGATGGCGAGCAGGCTGACGCCGAGGCCGACCGCCGGGGGCAGGGCGCGGCGCAGCAGCACGAGGCCCTGGGGCAGCAGCCCGCGGGTGGGGGCGACGGCCGCTGCGGCCACGGTTGCGCTGGACTCGGAGGCGGGGCTCTGCTCGGTCGGCGTCTCGATGCGCGTGGTCATGTCGACGTGATCGGTCCTGGCTGCGCGGGCACCGCCTGAGTCGGCGGGGCACGCGCGAATGCCGCTTCTCACCCGAAATCCCCCAACACAGGCTGAACAAATCGGAGGCAGGCGTGGCGCGTATGGCGCCTATTGCCGGTCGGTTTGTCGAAATTCTGGCGTCGGCCGCGCCGGATGGCGATAGAGGGAGCCTCGCGAAACCCGTCGCTCCACCTCATGCTGCTCGACCTTCTCCGCGTCCTGGCCACGCCCGCGCCCCGCGACCATCGCCGGCTCGGCTGCGTGGGCGACAGCATCCGCACCGGCTCCCGCGCCCGGCGCTGCGCGGCCGCCTGGGCGCCGCATCTCGCCGCGACCCGGAGCGTCATCCGTGCGGCGATCGACGGCACGGAGACGCGCGGCACCGCGGTGGTGCTGGGCTCGGGCCATCTCGATGACGTGCCCCTCGACGACCTCGCCGGCGCCTTCGCCCGGGTGGTGCTGGTCGATGCCGTGCATCCGCTGCCCGCGCGCCGGGCGGCCCGGGTGCGGGGCAACGTCACCCTGCTGACGGCCGACCTGAGCGGCAGCTTCGCGTTGCTGCTCGGACGCTCGGATGGGCTCGGGGCCATGCTGCCGGCCATCTGCGCTGCGCCGGAGACCGGGCTCGTGGTCTCGGTCAACCTGCTCTCGCAACTGCCGATCCGTCCTGTGGAGCGGCTGGAGGCGTCGCGCCGGCCCCTCGGCAGCTACGCGCCGGAGGACGGGGACGCCCTCGGGCGCGCCATCGTGGCGGGGCACCTCGCCGCCTTGGGGGCGCTCTCCGCCCGGATCTGCCTCGTCACCGACACGGAGGAGATCGAGGAGGACCGGGACGGCCGCGTGCAGGAGCGGCTCGACCTGCTCTACGGCGTCGGCCTGCCGGTACCGGCGCGCCGCTGGGTCTGGGAGCTCGCTCCCTTCGGCGAGGGGCCGCCGGGCCGGCGCCTGCTCCACCCCGTCTCGGGCTATCCGGATTTCCGGCCCGGGTGAGGGCGGGCCGCGGCTCTGCGCGGAACGCCGCAGGAACCGCCGATTCCGCGAAGGGGTTGCACCGAGCGTAACCCTCGGCGGAGCCGGCGATGAGCGACGTGAAGATCGAAGCCTACGAGGATCCCGCCGGGGGCTGGGGCTCCGCCCGCTCCCTGTTCGACATCCTGACCCGCGAGCAGATCCCGGCCTCCGGCGCGGCCATGCTGATGAAGCAGAACAAGCCGGACGGGTTCATGTGCGTGTCCTGCGCCTGGGCGAAGCCAGCCAAGCCCTCGACCTTCGAGTATTGCGAGAACGGCGCCAAGGCGACCGCCTGGGAGCAGACCCGCAAGCGGGTCGGGCCGGACTTCTTCGCCCGGCACAGCGTCACCGAGCTGCTCGCCTGGGAGGATTACGACCTGGAAGAGAAGGGTCGGCTGACTCATCCCCTGCGCTACGATCCCCAAAGCGACCGCTATCTGCCGGTGAGCTGGGAATCGGCCTTCGCGGAGATCGGCCGCGAATTGAAGGGCTTCGATCCGAAATCGGTGGTGTTCTACTCCTCGGGCCGGGCTTCGCTGGAGACGAGCTACATGTACGCGCTGTTTGCGCGGATGTACGGCAACAACAACCTCCCCGATTCCTCGAACATGTGCCACGAGTCGACCTCGAAGGCGCTGCCGCAATCGATCGGCGTGCCGGTGGGCACCACGGTTCTCGAGGATTTCGAGACCACCGACCTGATCCTGTTCTTCGGCCAGAACGTGGGCTCCAATTCGCCGCGGATGCTGCATCCGTTGCAGGAGGCGCGCCGGCGCGGGGTGCCGATCCTCTCCTTCAACCCCCTGCGCGAGCGCGGGCTGGAGCGCTTCACCAACCCGCAATCCCCCGTCGAGATGCTGACCAAGTCCTCGACGCAGATCGCGACGCAGTTCCACCAGGTGAAGGCCGGGGGCGACATCGCCGCCATCACCGGCATCTGCAAGGCGCTGATCGCCGCCGACCGGGCGGCGCAGGAAGAGGGCCGGCCGCGCCTCCTCGACGTCGACTTCATCGCCGAGCACACCCACGGCTTCGAGGCCTTCGTCCGTTTCTGCAACGGCCAGGACTGGGCCGCCCTCGAAGCGCGCTCCGGCCTGAAACGCGAGGGCCTGGAGGCCGCCGCCGCGGTCTACGCCCAGGCGCGCGCCGTGATCGGCATCTACGGGATGGGGCTAACCCAGCACCGCCGCGGCACCGAGACGGTGCAGATGCTCGTCAACCTGCTGCTGCTGCGCGGCAACCTCGGCAAGCCCGGCGCCGGGATCTGCCCCGTGCGCGGCCATTCCAACGTCCAGGGCCAGCGCACCGTCGGCATCGCCGACGAGCCCTCCCTGGTGCCCCTCGACAAGCTCAAGGAGCTCTACGGCTTCGAGCCGCCCCGGGAGAAGGGCCTCAACACCGTGGAGACCTGCGAGGGCGTGCTCGCGGGCGAGGTGAAGGCCTTCGTCGGCCTGGGCGGCAACTTCGTGCGCGCTATCCCCGACACCCAGCGCATGGAGGAAGCCTGGCGCTCCCTGCGCCTGACCGTGCAGGTCTCGACCAAGCTCAACCGCTCGCATCTCGTCCATGGCGAGATCGCCTATATCCTGCCCTGTCTCGGCCGCATCGAGATCGACCAGCAGGCGAGCGGGCCGCAGGCGGTGTCGATGGAAGACTCGACCTCCTGCTTCCACGGCTCCCGCGGCGTGGCGCGGCCGGTGAGCGAGCAGGTCCGCTCCGAGCCCTGGATCGTGGCCGAACTCGCCAAGGCGGTGCTGCCGCCGAATCCGAAGGTCGACTGGGACGCCTGGGTCGGCGACTACGCCAAGGTGCGCGACGCGATCGAGACGACCTATCCGGACACATTCAAGGACTTCAACAAGCGCCTGTTCGAGCCCGGCGGCCTGCACAAGCCGCTGCTGGCACGGGAGCGCAAATGGGAGACGGAGACGGGCAAGGCCAATTTCCTCCTGCCCCCGGACGGGCTGGAAGCCGATCCCGACATGCCGATCCGCAGCCGCGACGTGCTCGACCTGATCACCCTGCGCTCCAATGACCAGTTCAACACCACGGTCTACGGCTATCACGACCGCTTCCGCGGCATTTCCGGCACCCGCCGGGTGCTGTTCATGAACGAGAACGACATCGCCCGCCTGCAACTCGCCGACGGTGAGGAGGTCGATGTGGTCACCGACGCCTCGGACGACATCACCCGGGCAGTGCGGGGCCTGCGCATCGTCCGCTACGAGATCCCGGAGGGGAACTGCGCCGGCTACTACCCGGAGCTGAACGTGCTGATCCCGCTCTGGCACCACGACGTGCAGGCCAAGACCCCGGCGGCCAAGGCGATCCCGGTGCGCGTCACCCGCGCGGCGGAGCCCGTCGCCGCCGCGTGAGCGGCTTTGATGCGGCGCAGCCCTCGACGGATGCGCCGCGCAATCCATATGCGCTGGGCATGGACGGAAAGGACGCAGCCCACGCGCGACGACAGGCGATCATCGATCGCCTGCTGCGCGACGCCACGACCCCCCCGGGGCGTCTGGCGCTGCCGAGCCACGAGGCCCTGCCCGCTGACATCCGCATGACCATCGACCGGCTCCTCGCCAAGGCCGATGCCGAGCGCCGCCGCTCCCTGACCTACGACGACCTCGAAGAAGCCCTCCCGCCCCGCGACGTCACGGCCGACGACCTGGAGGCGATCTTCTGGGTGCTGGCGGAATACGGGATCGAGGTGGACGAGGACGAGTGAGCCTCTCGGGATGACCCGAGCGGGTGGCGCGCATTCCTCCTTGCCCCGCACGCGGTGATCGGATGCGCACGTCCCATCTCGTGCCCGGCTGATCGGCTCGGTCGCGGCGCGTTTTTCCTCACCTTTGAGAGGTGTCGCCGCGAAGCGGACGGAGGGGCCGGTATCGGGGATACCGGCCTCACGCGCCCGCGCACCTGCGCCACCGCGTTGCGCGCGGTCCCTTAACTCACCCAGAGGGCGAGGAGAGGCACTAGCCTCAAGTCTTCGAAGGTCGTCGGATGCTTGCCCGCAAAGCGCGCCTTCGGTGCGATATCGGAATGTGAACTTCCGACCCTCCCGGACCTTTAAGCGGGCAAGGGCAGACGACCGGCCGGGACAGAAAGCGGACGATATGGAGCTGGCGCAGCCCGCCCAGGCCGCGCTTGACAGCGCCTGTGTCGCCGGTATCCCATACGGCTGATGGGGAAGGCGATCTCCTCATGAGGCTAAGGCCAAAGTATCGCGTCCCTTCTGCACGTGTTGCAAGGACGCGTCATGGCTACGCCCAACACCATCTCTGTCGAAAAACTCGCGCGCCTGATTGGCACTCCAGGCTGTCCGGCCGTCATCGACGTGCGCACCGACCGGGAATTCCTCACGGACCAACGCCACGTGCCCGGCGCGCTTGTCCGGGCGCCCGACCGGGTCGCCGAGTGGGCACCGGGATTGCGCGGCAGGTCCGTCGTGGTCGTCTGTGAGGATGGGCGTCGGAACAGCCACGGCGTCGCCGCGTGGCTGCGTAGCGCCGGGGTGAATGCCGAGGCCCTGCAGGGTGGCATCGCGGACTGGGCGGCCGCCGAACTGCCGATGGTTCCAGCCGACAAGATCCGCAACCGCGACGAGCAGGGCCGCACCGTCTGGGTTACGCGCGCCCGGCCCAAGGTCGACCGCATCGCCTGCCCCTGGCTCATCCGCCGCTTCGTCGACCCGGACGCGGTCTTCCTGTTCGTGCCGCCGGGCGAGGTGGCCGGCGTCGCGGACCGGTTCGAGGCTGCGCCGTTCGACATCGACGACCCAGGCACCTTCTGGAGCCATCGGGGCGAGCTGTGCACCTTCGACGTCATGGTCGAGGAGCTCGGCCTCGCCACGCCGCCGCTCCTGCACCTCGCGACCCTGGTGCGAGGGGCCGACACGGCCCGGCCGGATCTCGCCCCGGAGGCCGCCGGCCTTCTCGCCGCCTCGCTCGGCCTGTCGCGCCTTTACGCGGACGACCTCGCACAGCTCGATGCCGGGATGCTCCTCTATGACGCCTTCTACCGGTGGTGCCGGGACGCGACGGAGGAGACCCACAACTGGCCCACCAACAAGCCCAAGGCGAGAGCCTGACCATGGCCGCGACCGCACGTATCCAGACCGCGCCGGAGACCGGCGTGGCCGCCCCGGAAACGCCGTTGCCCGTAACCTTGGCCGAGGCCGTCCCGGTCTGGGCCCGCATCGCCGCGCTCTCCTTCGGCGGGCCGGCTGGGCAGATCGCGGTCATGCACCGCATCCTGGTCGAGGAGAAGCGCTGGATCTCCGAGAACCGCTTCCTGCACGCCCTGAACTTCTGCACGCTCCTGCCGGGACCGGAGGCGCAGCAACTCGCCACCTACGTGGGCTGGCTGATGCACGGCACCCGCGGCGGCCTCGTCGCGGGCGGGCTGTTCGTCCTGCCGGGCGTCGTCGCCATCATGGCGCTGAGCTGGGTCTACGCGCTCTACGGCAACGTCGGCCTTGTCGCCGGCCTGTTTTTCGGCCTCAAGGCGGCGGTGCTCGCCATCGTCCTCCAGGCCGTGATCCGCATCGGCAAGCGGGCACTCAAGGGCCCCGTGATGGTCGGCCTCGCCGCGGCGGCGTTCGTGGCCATCTTCTTCCTCGGCGTACCCTTCCCGCTGATCGTGCTGACGGCCGGCGTCATCGGCTACCTCGGCGGCTTGGCTAGACTGCCGCAGTTCAAGACCGGCGGGCATGGGGCCGGCGGCAAGGGGGTGGATGGCCCCTTCCTGCTCGACGACCACGAACTCCCGCAGGAGCGGGCCGCCGCCGGGCACACGCTGCGGATGCTGCTCGCCTGGGGCGCGCTCTGGCTGGTGCCTGTCGCGGCCATCCTCCTCGCCCTCGGGCCGGACGACGTCTTCAGCCAGGTCGCGGTGTTCTTCTCCAAGATGGCGATGGTGACCTTCGGGGGCGCCTACGCGGTGCTGTCCTACGTCGCCCAGCAGGCGGTGGAACACTACGGCTGGCTCAAGCCCGGCGAGATGCTCGACGGACTCGGCATGGCCGAGACCACGCCCGGTCCGCTCATCATGGTCACGCAATTCGTGGGCTTCATGGCGGCGTTCCGGAACCCCGGCGCCTTGCCGCCGCTGGTCGCCGGCACGCTCGGCGGGCTTCTGACCACCTGGGTGACCTTCGCGCCCTGCTTCCTCTGGATCTTCGTGGGCGCGCCTTACGTCGAGCGCCTGCGCGGCAACAGGGCCTTAGCCGGCGCGCTCTCGGCGATCACCGCGGCGGTGGTCGGCGTGATCCTCAACCTCGCCGTCTGGTTTGCTCTTCACACCGTTTTCGCCGAGACGCGCCCGTTCGCGGCCGGGCCGGTCCGCTTCGACGTCCCGGTCCTCGCCAGCCTGAACCCTTGGGCCCTCGCGCTCGCGGCCGCGGCGGTGGTGGCGGTGTTCCGGTTCAAGATCGGCATGGTTGAGGCCCTGTTGGCCAGTGCGGCGGTCGGCGTTGTCCTGCACCTCGTCGGCGCTGTGTAGGGCTGCCGGATCTCGACGTCCTCCCGTTCAGGCCCGTCTCGTTCGAGCCGGAGCGGGATGCGGCGCCGTTGGGCCTGTTGCGCGTGCCGCGCACGCTTCTGGGTGCCGTCGAGGCGCGGGGCGTGTCCTCCACCCGCGACATCGGGATCTTCCGGAGCAGCACCTGTCGGCCTCCTGATGGGGGGAGAAGACCGGCAGGGGCGTGGTGCAAGGGGCGACCGACCTGGCCCTCCGTCGCCCTTTCCCGCCCCGCCTCCCCCGCGGAACCGGTTGCTTCGGTGACAGCGCGTCTGCACATTCGGTTGCCCGCCGGTGCGACCGCTCGCTTTCTGCTCGAATCGGTCCTACAAGCCGGCTCCTCGCGCGGGTGCCCTTGCCCGCGCCGATCGCACGATGAGGTGTGCGGAGTATCGTCATGGCCGAGCGTTGGACCCCGAAATCTTGGCGCAACCTGCCGATCCAGCAGGTGCCCCAGTATCCGGACGCGGCCGCGCTCCAGACCGTCGAGTCGCAGCTCGCGAGCTTTCCGCCGCTGGTTTTTGCAGGCGAGGCGCGCAAGCTGAAGGCGTCGCTTGCCCGCGTCGCCACGGGCCAGGCCTTCCTGCTCCAGGGCGGTGACTGCGCCGAGAGCTTCGACGAGCATTCCGCCGACAACATCCGCGATTTCTTCCGCGTCTTCCTGCAGATGGCGATGGTGCTCACCTTCGCCGGCGGCTCGCCGGTGGTGAAGGTCGGGCGCATCGCCGGGCAGTTCGCCAAGCCGCGCTCCTCGCCGACGGAGACGCTCGACGGCGTCTCCCTGCCGAGCTACCGCGGCGACATCATCAACGGCATCGGCTTCTCGGAGGAGGCCCGCGTGCCCGATCCGCGCCGCCAGCTCGAGGCCTACCGGCAATCGGCGGCGACGTTGAACCTGCTGCGCGCCTTCGCCACCGGCGGCTACGCCAATCTCGAGAACGCGCATCGCTGGATGCTCGGCTTCGTGAAGGACAGCCCGCAATCCTCGCGCTACCAGGACGTGGCGCAGCGGATGTCGGACGCCCTCGACTTCATGCGGGCCATCGGCATCAATCCGGAGACGCACCAGGAGGTGCGGACCACGGATTTCTACACCAGCCACGAGGCCCTGCTGCTCGGCTACGAGGAGGCCCTGACCCGCGTCGATTCGACGAGCGGCGACTGGTACGCCACCTCGGGCCACATGCTCTGGATCGGCGACCGCACCCGGCAGCCGGATCACGCCCATGTGGAATATGCCCGCGGCATCAAGAACCCGATCGGGCTCAAATGCGGCCCCTCGACCACGCCCGAGGGGCTGATCCGGCTGATCGATCTCCTCAACCCGGAGAACGAGGCCGGCCGCCTCTCCCTGATCTGCCGCTTCGGCGCGGACAGGGTCGGCGACCATCTGCCGAACCTGATCCGGGCGGTGGAGCGCGAGGGCCGCACGGTGGTGTGGGTCTGCGATCCGATGCACGGCAACACCATCGCGGCCGGCCGCTACAAGACGCGGCCCTTCGAGCGGGTGATGCAGGAGATCGAGGGCTTCTTCGGCGTGCACCGCGCCGAGGGCACGATCGCCGGCGGCATCCACCTGGAGATGACCGGCAAGGACGTCACCGAATGCACCGGCGGTGCCCGGGCGCTGACGGCGGACGACCTGCAGGACCGCTACCACACCTACTGCGACCCGCGCCTCAACGCGGAGCAGGCGCTGGAGGTGGCCTTCCTCACCGCCGAGCTCGTCCGCCGGGAGCGGGCCGAGATCGAGCATCCCCGCCTCGACGCGGCGGAGTGAAATCAAACGAGGGTCCCGGCGCTGCCGCCGGGACCCTCGCATCGGCGAAATCCCGCGCGGCCCTGTAACCGGCCGCGGATGCGGGCCGAATGATCCGGCAGTGCCCCTCACGGCACGACCCGGAGGACATTCGCCATGAGCCCGCTGTTCCATCTCACATCCGCCCTGCTCTTCGCCCTCGTCGCTGCGGCGGTCCCCGCCTGCGCGATGGAGCCGGCGGGCAAGCCCGGGGCACCCGAGGCGACGATGCAGACCGATGCCATGCACCGGGACGGCGCGCATCGCGATGCCATGTCCAAGGACGCCATGCATCGGGATGCGATGCATCGGAACACCAGGGCGCCGGGCGCCATGGCCAAGGACCCGATGACGAAGTAGCCTGCGATGGCGACGTTCCGGATGGCCCCGCTCGGCCCTCCGTTTCCCCTGCCGGTTCCGGCCGCCGCCCGGCCGTCCCGCTCAGCCCCCATGGGCGCCACCGCGATGCCAGCTTCCGGCGAAGCCGCCCTCGCCGAGGCGATGCGGGCGGCCCAGGACGGCGACGCCGACGCCTATCGCCGGCTGCTGCGGGACTGCGTGCCGGCCATCGCCCGGATGGCCCGGGCCCAGGGCGTGCGGGGTGCAGGGGTGGACGACGTGGTGCAGGAGACCCTGCTGACGCTCCACCGGGCGCGGGCGAGCTACGACCCGGCCCGGCCCTTCCTGCCCTGGCTCAACGCCATCGCCCAGCGCCGCGCCATCGACGCCCTGCGCCACGGCGCCCGCCGGCCACGGGAGGTGCACGATCCCGCCGCCTACGAAGCCCGGCCCGACGAGGGGCGGCGGGCGGATCACGGGGTCGAGGCCGGCCAGAGCGCGGCCCGCCTCACCGCCGCGGTGGCGACCCTGCCCGAGGGCCAGCGCCAGGCGGTGGAGCATCTCGCCCTGCGCGAGCTCTCCCTCGACGAGGCCGCGTCGCTGACCGGACGCAGCAAGGGGGCGCTCAAGGTCAACCTGCACCGCGCCCTGAAGACACTGCGCGCCGCGCTCTCACCCGACAAGGATCGCGGCGATGTCTGAGCCCGCCCGTCACGACAGCCTCGTCGAGGATCTCGCCGCCGGCCTCGTGCCGGTGCGCCGTCTCGCGCCGCCCGGACGGCGGGCGCTGGCCTGGTGCGGCGCGGCGCTCGCCCTCGGCCTCCTGATCCTGCCCTTCGCCGACACGGCGGGGCTCGAGCTGCGCCTCGGCGTGGCGGATCTGCGCTATGCCGGCCTCGGCGCGCTGCTGACGGCCATCGCCGCGGCCTATGCCGCCTTCCAGACCAGCGTGCCCGGGCGTTCCGCCGCCTGGGCCCTGCTGCCCTTGCCGCCGCTCCTGCTCTGGCTCGGCGCGAGCGGCCTCGGCTGCCTGCGGGCCTGGATCGCCCCGGGGGCCGACATCCCCGATGCCGGGGAGATGCGCGGCTGCTTCGTCTTCCTGATGGGGGTCTCGCTGCCGCTCTCGGCCCTGCTCGTCTGGATGCTGCGCCGGGCCTGCCCCCTGCGCCCGGGCCTCACCGCGGCGCTGGGGGGGCTCGCCGCCTCCGCCGCGGCGGCGGCCCTGCTGGTGCCGTTCCATCCCCACGACGCCACGGCGACGGATCTCGCCATCCATCTCGCCGCCGTCGCCCTGATCGTCGGCCTGAACGGGCTGGCCGGCGGGCGCCTGCTGGAGCCGCGACGTTAGACGCTGTCACAGCCGCCCGGCGATCCCGTCCGCCACCCGCAGGGCGTTGGCGATGATGGTGAGGGTCGGGTTCACGGCGCCGATCGAGGGGAAGAAGCTCGCGTCGGTGACGTAGAGGTTGTCGATGCCATGCGCCCGGCAATCGAGGTCGAGCACGCTCGTGGCCGGGTCGGGGCCGAAGCGCAGGGTGCCCGCCTGATGGGCCGTGCCGCCGATCGGCGTGTCCTTGCCCAGATACAGCGTGCGGTCGAACAGATGCGGGTGGATGTCGAGGCCGTCGCACATCGCCCGCAGCTTGTCGCGCAGCCGCGCCTGCGCCGCGCCGTTGGTGACGGCGAGATCGAGATGGACCAGCCCGTCGCGGTAGAAGATCCGGTTCTCCGGCCTGGGCAGGTCCTCGGAGGTCAGCCAGAAATCGATCGAGTGCTCGGCGATGTAGGAGAAGGGCCGGGTCGGCAGCCATTGCAGGAAGCCGGGCAGGCCCTCCGCCTCGATCTGCATGCCGTCCGACTTGCCGACCATCTGGATGTGGCCGAGGGGGAATTCCCAGTCGTTCCGCGGGCTGCGGTCGTGCCCATAATAGAAGTCGTTGAGCCCGAGCGTCTTCTGGAACTGCGTCGGGTTCGGCGATTTCGAGATCGCGAGCACGGTGGTGTTGTTGTGGCGCATGTAGTTGCGCCCGACCTGGCCGGAGCCGTTGGCAAGCCCGTTCGGATGGGCGTCGGAGCTGGAACGCAGGAACAGCAAGGCTGAGGAGAGGGCGCCGCAGGCCACGACCACGATGTCGGCCGACAGCCGGTGCCGCCGGCCTTCGAGGACCACCTCGACGCCGGTGACGCGCCCGCCCCCGGCCTCGGTGACGAGCCGTTCCGCATAGGCGTTGCGCAGGAGCGTGACATTGGGATGGGCGGCGAGCGTCGGGTCGATGCAGATGATCTGTGCATCCGCCTTGCCGTTGGTGATGCTCGGATAGCCGTCGAAGGGGTCGCAGCGCAGCAGGGGCGAATGCGGGGTGGTGCCGCCCCTGCCATCCTCCTCCATCAGCGCGCCCATGGGCAGGTGGAAGGGTTGGAAGCCGGCGCGGGCGAGGTCGTCCGAGAGCTTCTGGATGCGCGGCTCGTGGCTGATCGCCGGCTTCGGATAGGGCTTTTCGGCCGGCGGCTCGGTCGGGTCCTCGCCCCGGGCGCCGTGCACCTGGAACAGCTCCTCGGCGTCCTGATACCAGGGCGCGAAGGCGTCGTATTTCAGCGGCCATTCGGGGGAGATCCCGTCCGGATGGCGCACGGCCTCGAAGTCGCTCTCGCGCAGGCGGAACAGCACCCCGCCATAGACCTTGGAATTGCCGCCGACGAAGTAGTGCAGCCCCGGCTTGAACCGCGCCCCGTCCGAGGACACCCAGGTCTCGTCGGCCTGGTAACGACCCTTCCGGAAGACCGCGTCCGTGTCCCAGTTCTCGCGCTCCCGGGGTAGGTAGTCGCCCCGCTCGATCACGAGGACGCGCTTTCCGGTCTTGGCGAGCCGCCAGGCGGCGCTGCCGCCACCGGGCCCCGAGCCGATGATGATCACGTCGTAGCTGTCGTCGCGCATCCGAAACCGCTCCGTGCTGGTGCGCAACTGCTTCGCGCGCCGCCTGTTCCGGCACGTCCGGGTTGCAGCCCGGGTAGGCCGGCGGATGAACCGGCCGGGATCTGACGTGTTGGATGGCCTGACGGGCTGGGCCGTCGGGACCGGAGCGATGACGATCGAGGTGCTCGCCGCCTTCGCGGCACGGCTGTCGCTGGTGCTGCTGTTCCTGCCCTTCAGCGCCCTCGACAAGGTGCTGAACTTCGACGCTGCCGTGGGGCAGGCCGGACAGGCGACCGCCTCGCGGGGGCTCGCGAAGGGACTGATCCTGACGGGCCTCTTCGTCGAGGTGGTGATGTCGCTCGGCGTGCTCACCGGCATCGCCGACCGCTTCGCCGCCTTCGTGCTGGCCGGCTATTGCGCGGTCACGGCGCTCCTGTGGAAGCGCTTCTGGACCAAGCCCGATTTCCGCCTGCGCGGCCCAAGCCAGGGTCGCGAGACCTTCTGGGATTTCCTGAAGAATTTCGCCGTTGCGGGCGGCTTCCTGGCCGTGGCCTGGAGCGGTCCGAGCGCGGCCGGCGTCAGGGCCTTCCTGCACGATCCCTTCGGATCGACCCATCCCTATGCCCGTAACCCGACCGGAGCCCTCGCGATGAGCGACGAGACCGACAAGCCCGTCGTGCCCTACTGGCACCTCTATACCGATGCGGACGGCGTCAGCCGGCAGGTCCGCTGCGAGATGACGGAGTTCCACCTCGCCTCGATGAAGCCTCCCGCCTCGCCGCAATGGCAGGGCCCGAAGCATCGTGACGGCATGACCACGATGATCACGGTCCAGCCGGTGGGCTGGGAGGGGACGTGGCACGAGAACCCGGCCCCGCAATGGATCATCCCGCTCAAGGGCCGCTGGTACGTGGAATCCATGGATGGCACCCGCGTCGAAATGGGACCCGGCGAGATCTCCTTCGGCGAGGACCAGAATTGCCGCACGCTCGACGGCAGGACCGGGCACAAATCGGGCACGATCGGCGACGAGCCCGCGGTGCTGATGGTGGTCCAGTTCGACACCAAGCGCGAGACGACCCCGCCCTGCCGGTTCGGGTGAGGCGATGGCCGATCCGCTCGACACCTTCGAGATCCACGATCCCCGCTTCCGGGGCTACGTGCTCGACAATGCGGGGCTGGAGGAGATCGCCTCCGGCTTCCGCTGGGTCGAGGGGCCGGTCTGGATGGGCGACTGGAACTGCCTGCTGTTCCAGGATCTGCCCCGCAACCGCACCATGCGCTGGAGCGAGAGCGAGGGCCTGTCGGTCTACCGCGCGCCCTCGGATTACGGGAACGGCCAGACCCGCGACGGGCAGGGCCGGCTGATCGCCTGCTCCCATCACGGACGCTGCCTCTATCGCACGGAGCATGACGGCCGGGTCGTCACTCTGGTCGACCGGCATGCGGGCAAGCGGCTGAACGCACCCAACGACGTGATCACGAGATCGGACGGCACGATCTGGTTCACGGACCCGGTCTACGGCATCTCCAACGATTACGAGGGCGGCCGGCAGTGTTCCGAGCAGCCGCCCGCTCTCTACCGCTTTGATCCGGAAACGGGGGAGATCCGCGTCGCGGCGGGCGATTTCGACGGGCCGAACGGGCTCGCCTTCTCCCCGGACGAACGCCGGCTCTACGTCTCGGAGACCGGGGACCAGACCCATCCGACCCCGCGCCAGTACATCCGCATCTTCGACGTGGCCGCGGACGGGACGCTGTCGGGCGGCGACGTCTTCCACAAAATCGAGCCCGGCTATTGCGACGGCATGAAGGTCGACGAGGACGGCAATGTCTGGTCGAGCGCCGCCGACGGCGTGCATTGCCTGTCGCCGGAGGGCCGGCTCCTGGGCAAGATCAGGCTGCCCGAGCGGGTCTCGAACCTGACCTGGGGCGGCGTCCACCGGAACCGCCTGTTCATCGCCGCCTCGCAGCGGGTCGTCTCGATCTTCCTCAACCGGCGCGGTGCGCCCCTGCCGGGGGCGGGCCGGTGAGCGTTCCTGTCGGCGCGCTCCGCATCGCCGCGATCCGGCTGCTCTGCCCGGATCCCGCCGCCACTGCGGCCTTCTACGCGGCGGCCTTCGGCGGCTGCGTCGCGCATGAGGGGCCGGGGATCGCGGTGAGCCTCGGCGCGCAGGTTGTCCAGCTGGTCCCGACTCCGCGTACGCCTGGGCCGCCGGCGCCCTCCAACGGCACCGACTTCCAGCATTGCGCCATCGTCGTCTCCGACATGCAAGCGGCCTATGCCCATCTGCGCGCCGTCCCGGGCTGGACGCCGATCTCGCAGGCCGGCCCCGAGCGCCTGCCGGCCGCCTCGGGCGGCGTCGCGGCCTTCAAGTTCCGCGACCCGGACGGGCACCCCCTCGAACTCCTCGCCTTCCCGGAGCCCGCGCCCTCGCCCTGGCGGGACCGGCCCGGCCTCTTCCTCGGCATCGACCACACGGCCATCACCGTCTCGGACACCGCGTCCTCGGTCGCGTTCTACGAAGCCCTCGGCTTCACGGTCGTCAGCCGGGGCCTGAACCGGGGCGCGGAGCAGGCGCGGATGGATGCGGTGGCCGACCCCGTGGTCGAGGTGACGGGCCTGACGCCCCCCGGCGGCGCGACGCCGCATCTGGAACTGCTCTGCTACCGCACGCCCGGACCGCTCCTGCATCCGCTGGCGGAGGACGCTGTGCTGGCGAGCCGCATCGTCCTGCGCCTCTCGCGCTGGTCCGCGGTCGCCGAGCGCTGCGCCGAGGACCCGGACGGGCACCGCCTCGTCTTCTCGTAGGTTCCCGTTCGCAGGGGCGTGGGAGCGTCCCCGCGGGCCGGCGGATGGCGTGTCGGCGGCTCAACCACACCTTTCAAGGGCCTTGCCGGCCCCGGCGGCTGGCCTTCCGGGCCGGCGGATGCCACACCGTAGCCGGCCCGCTTCCCTGTAACGATCCCGCGCGGGCCGCGTATGGGACCCTGCGTCGGTGTCGAGTTTCACGTTCCTCCACGCGGCCGACCTGCATCTCGGCAGCCCGCTGGCCGGGCTCGCGGCGAAGGACGCGGAGATCGCCGAGCGCTTCGCAGCCGCCGGCCGCCGCGCCTTCTCCGATCTCGTCACCCACGCCATCGAGATCCGGGCCGCCTTCCTGCTGATCGCCGGCGACGTCTATGACGGCGACTGGCAGGATCTCAGCGTCGGCCTGTTCTTCGCCCAGCAGCTCGGGCGCCTCGCGAATGCCGGCATCCCGGTCGCGATCGTGAAGGGCAACCACGACGCCGAGAGCGTCGTCACCCGTTCGATCACGCTGCCCGACAACGTCCTGAATTTCTCGGCCGCCCGCGCCGAGACGCGCCGGCTCGACGCCCACCGGGTCGCGCTGCACGGGCGCAGCTTCGCGCAGCGCGCCGTGCCCGACGAGAGCTTCGCCCGCTCCTATCCCGACCCGGTGCCCGGCTGGCTCAATATCGGGCTGCTCCACACCTCCTGCGACGGCTACGCCGCCCACGCGACCTACGCCCCCTGCGCGCCGGCGGAGCTCGCCGCCCGCGGCTACGATTACTGGGCGCTCGGCCACGTCCACGAATATGCGCAGGTGTGGGAGGACCCGCCGATCGTCTTCCCCGGCAACCTGCAGGGGCGCAGCGTGCGCGAATGCGGGCCGAAGGGCGCAGTGGCGGTCGACGTGGCGGATGGGCGGATCGCCGGCCTGCGCCGCATCGTGCTCGACCATGCCCGCTGGGCCCATGCCGAGATCGACCTGTCCGGCGCCGAGGACGAGACCGAGGCCCTGGAGCGGGTCGGCGCCGCCCTGCGCCCCCATGCCGTCGAGGCGCAGGGAAGGCTCCTCGCCCTGCGGGTGAGCCTGCGCGGCACCACTCCCCTGCACGATGCCTGGGCCGGCGACCGCGAGCGCATCGCCGCCGAGGTGCAGGCCGCGGCCCACCGCATCCGCGACGACATCTGGCTGGAGAGCCTGCGCATCGGGACGAGCCGCCCCGCCCAGGCGCTCGCCGACCGCGCCGGCCTGCTCGATCCCGCCGCCTTGCTGCACGCCATCGACCGGGAGCCGGAGGTGCGCGCCCGGGCCGAGGCGATCATCGCCGAGATCCGCAACAAGCTGCCCGGCGGCATGAGCGCCGTCGACGGGCCGGACCTGTCGGAGGAGCTCGACGCCCTCTGCGCCGAGGCCGAGGCACTGGTGCTCGCCCGCCTCGGCGGCCGCGGCTGCTAGGCGGAGCGCGACGACATGCGCCTGCTCTCGCTCGACCTGGAACGTTACGGCCCCTTCACCGGCCGCCGCCTCGACTTCCGGCCGGATGCGCGGGTGCATGTGGTGCTGGGGCCGAACGAGGCGGGCAAGAGCTGTGCGCTCGCCGCGGTCACCGACCTGCTCTTCGGCATCGAGGAGCGCACCCGTTTCGCCTTCCTGCACGAGCCCAGCGAACTCTGGCTCGGGGCCGAGATCGCGGCCCGGGACGGGCGTCGGCTCGGCTTCCGCCGCCGCAAGGGCCGCAAGAACCTGCTCACCGATTCCGCGGGAGCGCCGATTCCCGACGATGCCCTCGCCGGCTTCCTCGGGGGCCTGAGCCGGCCGGTCTTCTGCAACGCCTTCGGCCTCGATGCCGGCGCCCTGCGCAGCGGCGGCGAGGAGATGCTGCGCAGCGACGGCGAGGTCGGCGCGAGCCTCTTCGCCGCGGCGTCCGGCCTGCGCGGCCTGCGCGACACCGCCCGCCAGCTCGACGAGGAGGCCGGGCAGATCTACGTGCCGCAGGGCCGCCTGCGCGTGCTCAACCAGCTCGTCGCCCGCTACGACGAGGCCCGCAAGGCCCTCTCCGCCGACCGTGTCGGCACCGAGGCCTGGCGTTCGCTCAACGCGGAGGTCGAGAGCGCGATCGCCGCGGATGCCGGCATCGCCGAACGCCGCCGGGCCAATGCCGCCGAGGCCGCTCGGCTGCGGCGGCTGAGGACCGCCGCGCCGATCCTGTACCGCCTCGCCGCCCTGGCCGGCGATCTCGACGCCTTCGGCGGCCTCGTCGCCATGGAGCCGGGCGCGGTGGAGGATCTCGGCCGCCTGCGGGAGGCGCAGGCGGCCGCCGCCGAGCGCCTCGCGGAGGCCGAAGCCGCCCGGGCGCGGGCGCAGGCGGAGCGGGACGGCATTGCCCGCGACCCCGAGGCGCTCGCTCTGGCGGAGGAGGTCGAGGAGCTGGTGCGGGGCGCGGGCGACCACGGAAAATCCCTGCGCGACCTGCCCCGCATCGAGGGCGAGGCCGCGGAATTCGCCGAGAGCCTTCG
Source organism: Methylobacterium organophilum (assembly GCF_022533465.1). Taxonomy (NCBI): domain Bacteria; kingdom Pseudomonadati; phylum Pseudomonadota; class Alphaproteobacteria; order Hyphomicrobiales; family Methylobacteriaceae; genus Methylobacterium; species Methylobacterium organophilum. The sequence goes on from NZ_CP092848.1 coordinate 402,617, forward strand.
GGCCATCGCGATCCGGCTCGGACTCCCCGACGCGCAGGCGGTGGCCGCCGCGCAGCCCTCCGACATGGTGCGCATCCGCATCCGCAAGCTCATCGCCCAGGGGCGGGAGCGCGGCGGCGATCTCGACCGGGCCCGCGCCGAGCAGGCCCAGCGGCAGGCGGAGCTGCGGGATCTGCAGGAGGCCCGGGCGGGGCGTGCGCCGGCCTTCGATCCCGCCCCCTTCCGCGAGCGCTTCGAGACCCTGGCGCCGGTCCTGCGCGAGGCGCGCCAGCGGGACGAGCTCGCCGCCGAGATCTGCCGGGAGGAGGCGGCGCTGGAGGATCAGGTGCGGCGCCTCTCGCCGGCGCCCGCCTCTCTGACAGCGCTCGCTGCCGCCGCCCTGCCGGGGCCGGAGACCCTGCGCCGCCTCGCCGAGGAGCGCGGCCAGCTCGAACGACGGCGGGAGCGGGTCCGGGAGGTTCTGGACACGGCCTCGGCGGAGCGGGAGATGCTCGCCCGCCGGATCGCCCGCCGCCGGGCCGACGGGGCGCTGCCCGACCGCGCGGCCCTCCTCGCCCTGCGCGCCGCGCGCGACGGCCTCTGGCCCGCCCTGCGCGCCGCCGCCCTCGGTCAGGCCGACACCGCCCGCGAGGGGGAGACCGAAGCCTTCGGCCGGATGCTGACGGAATCCGACGCGCTCGCCGACCGTCTCGCGCAGGAGGCGGGCCGCGTCGCCGAGCAGGCGGCGGATGCGGAGAAGCTGGCGGCGGCCGAGCGCGCCGCGGAGCGGGCCGGCGACGAGCTCTCCAAGATCGAGGCCGCTTTCGCGGCCTGGGACACGGCTTGGCACGACCTGTGGCAGCCGGCCGGGCTCGCGCCCCTGCCGCCTGCCGAGATGGCGGTCTGGCTCGCCCAGGCCGGACGATTGATCGAGCGCGCCACGGCGCTCCACGCGCGGCGGGCGGAGCAGGCCGCGCTCGCGGCCCGGCTCGAGGCTCTGCGCGCGCCGCTTCTCGCGTTGGCCGCCGATCTCGACCTGCCCGGCCTCTCCGATCTCGACGTGGCGCTCGTCGGCACCCGCGTGGCCGAACGGCTGCGTCTCGCCTCGGAGCGCTGGGAGGCCGCCCGCGAGGACGAGACCCGGCTCCGCTTCGCCGAGCAGGCTCTGGCCCGCGCCGAGGCGGCCCGTCTTCAGGCGGAGGAGGTGGAATCCGCCTGGCGTGCCGAATGGGCAACAGCGCTTCCCGCTTTGTCGCTGCAGGCGCAGGCGAGCCGCGAGGAGGCGGAGGCGGCGCTCGACGCCTGGGACCGGGTGCCGGGCCTCATCAAGGAACAGGCGAACCGGGCCGGCCGCGTCGCCGGGATGCGGCGGGACATCCGCCACTACGAGGACGAGGCCCTGCGCCTGCTCGCGGCCCTGCTGCCCGGCGCGGACCTATCCATCCCCGAGGGCGTGCGCCGCCTCCAGGGCCGCATCCAGGCCGCCCGCGAGGCGCAGGTTCGCCACGAGACGCTGGAGCGCAACCTCGCCGCCCGGGCGAAGGCCCGCGACGAGGCCGCCGATGGCCTCGCCCTCGTGGAGAGCCGCCAGCAGGCCCTGCTCCTGCGCCACGGCTTCCCCCCGGAGGAGGACGTGGCAGCCCTCCATGTTCGGCTCGCCCGGCGCGCCGACCTGCAGGAGGCCGTCGTCCGCGCCCGCGAGGAGCTGGCCCGGATCGGGGACGGCGTGCCCGAGGAGACCCTGCGCGCCGAGCTCGATGCCCTGCCACCCGACGCCATCGAAGGCCGCTTGGCGGAACTCGCCGAGGAGGAGCAGCGCCTCGTCCAGGACGGCAAGGAGGCCTATGCCCGCCAGCGGGAGCTGGAGGCGCAGCGCCGCCGGATCGAGGGCGGCACCGGGGCCGAGAAGGCGGCGGCGGTCAAGCGCAGCGTCGAGGCGGAACTGCGCGAGGCGGCCCGGCGCTACGTCGTGCTCCGCCTGGGCGGCCTGCTCCTGCGCTCGGCCATCGAGCGCCATCGCGCCGGCCAGCAGGACCCGCTCCTCGCCCGCGCGGCGGAACTCTTCTCCGGCCTGACCGGCGGCGCCTTCGTCGGCCTGGACCAGGATTTCAACGAGGACGACCAGCCCGTCCTGCGGGGCCGCCGCGCGGGCAGCGACCGGCCGGTCGCGGTGGAGGCGATGAGCGAGGGCACCCGCGACCAGCTCTTCCTGGCCCTGCGCCTCGCCTATCTCGAGGACTTCGCCCGCAACGCCGAGCCCGCCCCCTTCGTCGGCGACGACATCTTCGCGAGCTTCGACGATACCCGCACCGGCCACGGCCTCGACGCCCTGGCGGCGATCGGGGAGACGGTGCAGCCGATCCTGTTCACCCACCATGCCCGGCTCGCGGAGATCGCGCAGGCGCGGCTCGGCGCGGCGGTGGACGTGGTGCCGCTTTAGGCGCGGAGATCAGCCGCCCGCATCCTCCCAGGCCGCGCCGTTCCAGATGCGCACGGTCACCGTCGCCGCACCGTTCTCGATGCGGATGCGGTTGTAGGCGTTGGGCTCGTCGCCGCGCAGGCGCGTCGAGGTGGCCGAGCCCGCCTGCACCGCCAGCAGGCGCTGGCGCGGCACCTCGGCCCGGCCCTGGTCGACGGCGACGCGGCGCGGCTCGGCGCCGGCATCCTCGGCCTCCGCGAAACGGGCATAGTGGCGGTGGAGATGCCCCGCGAGGGTCAGCCCGACGCCCTGGCGGCGGAAGGCGGCGAGCGCCTCGTCCGCCCGTCCCACCAGTCGCGCCTCCTCGTCCCAGGGCGGCGGCATGAAGGGATGATGGCCGACCACGATGCGGAAGACGTCGTTTGGGAAACCCGCCAGCGTCGCCTCGGCTTTCGCGATCTGCGCCCGGGTGATCTTGCCCTGGGACCAGTCGGTCTCCGGCGCCCAGGTCCGCACGGTGTTGAGGCAGACGATGCCGATCTCCCCGTCGAGATAGACCGGCTCGGTCTCCTCGGCGATGCAGCGCCGGTAGCGTCGAAACGGGTGGAAGAAGCGCGTGAACAGCTTGAAATAGGCGATGTCGTGGTTGCCCGGCACCGCGATCCAGGGCGCTTCCAGTCGGTTCAGGAAGGCGCGGGCCTCGCCGAATTCCCGGCGCCGGGAGCGCATGGTGAAATCGCCCGAGGCGATGATGAGGTCGGGCCTGTCCCTGTTGAGCTCCGCCACCAGCCCCTCGACCACGGCCGGGTCGGTGCGGCCGAAATGCAGATCGGAGATATGCGCGAGCCGCCTCATCGGGCCGGTCCCGACACGATCACCGTGAGGGCGCCGGGCCGGATACGGTAGCGCACGGGCGAAGCGATCAAGCGGATCTCCCCATCGTTCATCACTCGCACAGGCTCCGGACGAGCACGAAGCCTGTCGCCGATGCGGGGCGAGCCGCCACGGCGGCAGCCTGCGGGCGATGTAGAGTGCGAGCGGCCTGCTATCGACCCTGCTTGTTCCCTCCGTTGCGTCTCCAAAGCTGACCCCGGCGATGAGCCGCACCCGCAGCCACTCCCTTCTGCCGGATCACCTCGGCCGAGAAGGTCGGTAAAGGCGCCCGATGCGGCATTGGCGACGAACGGTCTGCGCGGGGTGTTGTGACAGCGGCGGTGAAGTGTGCCGCCGCGAGCGTGTCTCCCTCACCCCCGTGGCGGCTGGCGGTCGGCGATGCGGGTGCGGAACCAGTCCCGGAGCAGTTCCTGCTCGTAATGGAAGGCGCCGGTCGCACCGGGCCGGGCGTAGCGCAGCAGGAAGTTGAGGTCGGACACCGTCTCCTCGGCCGCGAGCACCGTGCGCCCGCGCTCCTTCAGGGCGTAGCGCAGGCGGAAGCGCGGCGGCCCGACATCGGTGACCACGCGCAGGCCGTTGGGGATGGCGAGGCCGGGCCGCTCGTAGCCCGCGAGATCGATGTCGAGCACCTCGACGGAGAGGGATTCCCCGGGCCTGAGCGTGCGCGCGCTCAAGGAGCGGAAGATCCGCTCGATCTCGCCGAGCGTCACCCGCAGGCTCGGCCCGGAGCCGTAGCGGCTCTCGGCATCGGTGTAGCGCTCCGGGGCCACGAAGCGCAGGCTGAGCGGCGCCTCGGCCCCCGCCGGGCCGGCGGAGAGAACCGCCAGCAGGGCGAGGGCCGCGGCGCGCCTCACTGCTTCGTCCGGTTGATCACCGCGAGAAGGGCACGGGCCACGGGCTCGGTGATGGTGCGGCGGTACTTGCGGTGGACGAGCTGGCCGTTGTGGAAGATGTCCTGCTCGACATAGAGGCGCTCGCCGTCCCAACGCACCACGTTGTCAGACTCAATCGTCTCCTCGACGCCCAGATCCGAACGAAGGATCGGTGCGCCGCTCGTCGTATGCATGGGCTTCGCCTCGGCTCTCGAACTCACTTGTCGGGGCACCCTAGGCCCTGTTCCCCGCCTGCGCCAGATCGGCGATGCCAATCCCTCGGCCGATTACCTGACAGTCACCTGGTCCTTGATGCGCTGGTAGGTCGCCCGGGTGAGCACCCGCTTCGACAGGAGCTGGTCGACGGCGCTGTAGGGCCGGTGCTGGATGATCGCCCGGCCGATGGCCCCCCCGCCCCTGAGCTTGTTCAGGTCGGCGAGGCTCGCCGTGTTGAGGTCGACGAGCTCCGTGGCCGCGGGCGGCGCGTTCTCCGCGGCCTGCTCGGAGGCGCTCGGCGGGGGCTCCGGGGCCGGCGGCTCGGCTGCGACCGGTGCAGGGGGCGGCGCGGGTTCGGGCACGGGGGGCGGGGCCGGCACAGGGGCGGGCGGGGGCGGGGCCTCCGCCTTCGGGGCCGGCTCCGCCGGGGGCGCCTTCGCCACCTCGGCCGGAGCGGGCAGCGGCGTCGCGGGGGCCCAGTAGAGGCTGGCGAGGCCCGCGAGCGCGGCCGCAACCACGATCAGCAGGCCGACGCGCAGGGTTGCCGATCCGCTGATCATCCGGAACCTCCCGGTTTCGCGGCCTCCCTCGCCCCGGGCGAACCCCGTGGCGCCGCGTCTTGGGACGGCCGCGGGAAAGCGCCGCCCTCACGGCATCTTAGGAGCTTTCGAGAGGCCGACCAGAGGCTCCCCATCAACGGGTCGTTCACCATCCACAGCGGTGGCGCGGCCTTCACCCCTGATGCGCGGGAGCCACAACCGGCTGCGGAAGCGCCACCCGCGGGGATTGCTCGCGCTTGCCGCGGGAACGGGAAACGGCCAAGCTCGTTACGTGCTAAGCTGAGCCATTGCTCCGAGCCGGTCAGGTCATGTCGATTCTCCGTCGTCTTCGCGTCGCGCAGGTGCTCCTGGCGGCGGCCCTTGCCGGGTCCGTGGCGGCCTGCTCCTCCCTGCCGCGCACCCCCTACAGCCAGGCCGAGGCCGAGGCGGCGACCGTACCCGGTATGGCCGGCGTGCGGGCCAATGCCGATGCCTCCGCCGCCGATTTCGTGGCCATGGCCGGCCACGCGGAGCGCCGGCGCGCCGCCTTCAGCTATCTCGCCCTCTCGGGCGGCGGCGGCGACGGCGCCTATGGTGCGGGCGTGCTCAACGGCTGGACGGCTTCGGGCACCCGGCCGGAATTCTCGATCGTCTCCGGTGTCTCCACCGGTGCCCTGATCGCGCCCTTCGCTTTCCTCGGGCCGGCCTACGATTCCTACCTCACCGAGATCTATACGAGCGGCATCGCCGAGACGCTGGTGCAGTCGCCGAGCGTCGCCAATGTGCTGTTCGGCTCCGGCCTGTTCGGAGACGGCCGCCTGCGCAACCTGATCGGCCGCTACGTCACCGCGGATCTGCTCAACGCCGTGGCCGAGGAGCATGCCAAGGGCCGCCGCCTGCTCGTGGTGACGACCAACCTCGATACCCAGCGGGCGGTGATCTGGAACATGGGCGCCATCGCCGCGAGCGGCGCGCCGAACGCGGTCTCGCTCTTTGCCGACGTGCTCACGGCCTCCGCCAGCATCCCGGCGGTGTTCCCGCCGCAGCTCCTCGACGTGCAGGCGAACAACCGCGCCTTCCAGGAGATGCATGTCGACGGCTCGGTGGTGACGCCGGTCTTCACCCTGCCGCAGTCCTTCCTGCTGCAGGACGGGCGCGTGCGCCGGGCCGGCAAGGCCGACATCTACGTCGTGATCAACGGCCGCCTGGAGCCGGAATTCGACGTGACCCGGAACAACACCCTCTCGATCGTGGAGAAGTCCTTCACCACGGCGAGCCGCGCCCGCTCCCGGGCGACGCTGGTGGCGACCGAAGCCTTCTCCCGCCGCAACGGCATGGGCTTCAACCTCACCTATATCGACAGCAGCGCGCCCCAGACCACGACCGCCCGCGGCTTCGACACCGCCTATATGCGCCAGCTCTACAACGAGGGCTACGAGAAGGGCCGCAGCGGCCATCTCTGGCAGCGCAGCGTCCCCGCCGCGCCGCTGGTGAAGACCGTGGTGCAGGAGGCCCTGGCGGGTCAGTGAGGGCGCCTGCCCGGCCCGCGGCTCACGCCTCGAACAGGCTGCCCTGCCGCGCCGCTGTGGGCGCCTTCGCGGGGCTGCGCCGAGGCGCCGGCTTCGGGCGTGGCGGCGGTTCCGGCGCCGCCTCCGGCCGGGCCTGGACGAGGCCGTCGGCGAATTCCAGCGAGAGGATGGCGGCCCGGCGGGCCGCGTCCGCGTCGCGCAGAGGCTGGCCCGCCTCGTCGCGCACCAGCACATAGCCCCGGGCGAGCACGGCGCGGTAGCTGAGCGAGGAGAGCAGGGCTCCCTGCGCGGCGAGATGGTCGCGGCGGCGCTCGATCAGACGGGCGCCCGAATTTTCCAGAAGGCTGCGGAGGGTGGCCAGTCGGTCGGCCCGTCGCGCCTCCACCGCCCGGGCCCGCTCCAGGGTCGCCCCCCGGGCCAGGGCGAGGCGCCCGGCGAGGTAGCCGAGCTCTCGCGACTTCGCGAGGGTGAAGTGCCGGAGCGCCAGGCGCGGCGCCTCGCCGATCCGCGCGAGCCGCTCCCGGGCCCGCGACAGGGCGAGGGCCGGCGAGCGGCGGGCGAGGCGTTCCGCGACGAGGCCGAGGCGCTCGCGGGCATCGCGGGCATTGGCCGCCAGCGCCGGGCCGAGCCGTGCCTCGGCGAGGTCGAGCCGCTGGCGCTTGAAGCCGAGATAAGCTTCGGCGTTGGGAATGGCGCGGAGAAGCGCGCGCAGATCCGCCCGCTCGCGCTCGACCCGGCGCAGCATCGTGCCCGCCTGCCGCCGGCCGAGATCGGCGACGAGGTCGAGCAGGTCCGCCTGCACGGGCACCGCCATCTCGGCGGCGCCGGTGGGGGTCGGCGCACGCCGATCGGCGGCGAAGTCGATCAGGGTCGTGTCGGTCTCGTGCCCCACCGCCGAGATGAGGGGGATCGCGCTCGCGGCGGCGGCGCGGACCACGATCTCCTCGTTGAAGGCCCAGAGATCCTCGATCGAGCCGCCGCCGCGGGCGACGATGAGCACGTCGGGCCGGGGCAGGATGCCGCCGGGCTGAAGCTGGTTGAAGCCGCCGATCGCCGCCGCGATCTCCTCGGCGGCGCCCTCGCCCTGCACGCGCACCGGCCAGACCAGAACCGGGCGGGGGAAGCGGTCCTCCAGCCGGTGCAGGATGTCGCGGATCACCGCGCCGGTCGGCGAGGTGACGACGCCGACGACCCGGGGGAGATAGGGGATCGGCCGCTTGCGCTCGGACGCGAACAGGCCCTCCGCGGCGAGCAGCTTCTTGCGCTCCTCCAGCAGCGCCATCCAGGCGCCGATGCCGGCGGGCTCCATCGTGTCGACGACGATCTGGTAGGAGGACTTGCCGGCAAACGTCGTGATCTTGCCGGTGACGACAACCTCCAGGCCCTCCTTCGGCTTCTGCCGCAGGCGGCTGAGCACGCCCTTCCACACCACCGCGTCGATCTTGGCGGTCCCGTCCTTCAGCGAAAAATAGGCGTGGCCGGAGCCGTGCGGGCCGCGATAGCCGGAGATCTCCCCGCGCAGGCGCACATGGCCGAAGCGGTCCTCCAGGGTGCGTTTGAGGGCGGCGGCGAGGTCGCCGACCGACCATTCCGGCGCATTGCCCGCAAGCACGCTGGAGGGCGGCGTGTCGCCGCTCAGGGGCGGGGGGGCAGGCCGGGGCGGTGGGACGAGAGCCATGGCGCGGGACGCTAGGGGGCTCGTCCGGCCAGGTAAAGCCGGAACGATGCCGCGCGAGCGGAGAGGCTCAGAGCAGGGCCGCGAGAATCAGGGCGACGGTCAGGGTCGGCGCGACGGCGATGCCGACGGCCCATTGCCACCGATGCGCCCGCCGCGGCCGGCGGTTGTCGTTCACGGCCCGGAAGGTCGGCCGGCGGCTCACCACGTAGTCCGAAAGCGTCACACGCCTGATCTGCGGCGGAGCCGGAGGAAGGTGAGTCGTGTTGCGGCAGAGCGGCATGGCTTTCAACAACGTCGATGGCACCGCTCGCGTTCCGCGCGCTCGCGGAGGAAGTCGCCGTGCCCCGGATCGAGGCGGCCGCGTTCGAATGGCCCTTCCCCGGCGGCGCGTTTTGCGGTTTGGAGGGCGCCATGACCAGCTCTTCCCTCAACATCCTGCTGATCGGCTCGGGCGGCCGCGAGCATGCCCTGGCCTTCGCCCTTGCCAAGTCGCCGCTCTGCGCGAAACTCTTCATCGCGCCCGGCAATCCGGGCACGGCCCAGCACGGCGAGAATCGGCCGGACCTTCCCGTGGGCGATCACGCCGCGGTCGTCGCCTTCTGCCGGGAGAACGGGATCGGCCTCGTCGTGGTCGGCCCCGAGGCGCCCCTGGTGGCGGGCCTCGTCGACGACCTGCAGGCGGCGGGCATCCGGGCCTTCGGGCCGACCCGGGCGGCCGCACAGCTCGAAGGCTCGAAGGGCTTCACCAAGGATCTCTGCGCCGAGCACGACATCCCGACTGCGGCCTACGCCCGCTTCACGGCCCTGGAGCCGGCGCTCGCCTATCTCGCCGTGCGCGGCGCGCCGATCGTGGTGAAGGCGGACGGGCTCGCCGCCGGCAAGGGCGTCACCGTGGCCGAGACGCGGGAGGCGGCCGAGGCCGCGGTGCGGGCGATCCTCGACGGATCGGAGGGCGCGGCCCTCGTGATCGAGGAATGCCTGTTCGGCGAGGAGGCGAGCTTCTTCGCCCTCTGCGACGGCACGCGGGCGATCCCGATCGGGACCGCCCAGGACCACAAGCGCGCCTATGACGGCGACAAGGGCCCGAATACCGGCGGCATGGGCGCCTATTCCCCGGCGGCGATCCTCACCCCCGCCCTTGAGCAGGAGGTGATGGCGCGCATCATCGCGCCGACGCTCGCCGGCATGAAGGCCCGGGGCACGCCGTTTGCCGGCATCCTCTATGCCGGACTGATGCTGACCGCCGAGGGACCGAAGCTCATCGAGTACAACACCCGCTTCGGCGATCCCGAGGCGCAGGTGCTGATGCCGCGCCTCACCGGCGATCTCGTCCCGGCCCTGCTGGCGGCGGCCGAGGGCGATCTCTCCGGCGTCGCCATCGGCTACGACGACGCCCGCGTCGCTCTGACGGTGGTTCTGGCGGCCGAGGGCTATCCCGGCCCCGTGACCAAGGGCTCGACGATCAGGGGCGTCGCGCCGGTGACCGCCGGCGACGTGCTTGTCTTCCAGGCCGGCACCCGCCAGGATGGCGAGCGGCTCGTCGCCGATGGCGGCCGCGTGCTCGCGGTCACGGCTCTGGGCGCCAGCGTGCGCGAGGCCAAGGCCCGTGCCTACGAGGCCGTCGCCCGGATCGACTGGCCGGAGGGGTTCTGCCGACGCGACATCGGCGACCGCGCGGTGGCTCGCGAGGAGGCCGTCTCGGCCTGATCCCATGGCGGCACCCGGCCCGGATCCCCTGAGCCTCGCTTTCGCGGCGGCGCGCGAGGCGGCCGAAGCCGGCGAGGTGCCGGTCGGCGCCGCGATCGTGCGGGACGGGACGGTCCTGGCGGTCGCCGGCAACCGGCCGCGGGCCCTGCGCGACCCGACCGCGCATGCGGAGATCCTGGCGATCCGCGCCGCCTGCGCCGCCCTGGACGACGAGCGCCTGACGGGCTGCGACCTCTACGTGACGCTGGAGCCCTGCCCGATGTGCGCCGGGGCGATCTCCTTCGCCCGCATCCGCCGGCTCTACTACGCCGCCGCGGACCCGAAGGGCGGCGGCGTCGAGCACGGCCCCCGAGTCTTCAACCAGCCGACCTGTCACCACGCGCCGGAGGTCTATGGCGGCCTGCGCGAAGCGGAGGGGGCCGCCCTGCTGCGCGACTTTTTCCGGGAGCGGCGGGACTGAGAATAATTGACTAAAAATTTAATTCCGATGGCCAGCGAATATGCTGAATGTGATTTGTTAATTTAAAATAATTCATCGTTCTATTGGGACGAGCTGAAGCAAAATCCTATGATAGACTCAGAAATCATTTGAATTCCTCCGATCAAACCTGCCTTATGTCCTACTTATCTAAAAAATTATGAGACATTTGAATTTCTTGGAGTCATTGCCAGGAATTATGCATTAAAAATTTTATACTTATCATTGTATTAATGTTTTAAATATACCGATTAATAGAAAAAGATTATTTAGACAATCTGACTTATTCAAATTTTTCGACAGTGCACATAGAGAAACTGCGCGCGCCAATATCTAAAATATATTATTAATTATTGATTCCCGTGCTAGATTTACGAATAATCAAAAAGACATCCAGAATAGTTTTTATTTAATCAATAAAAATATCACAGTATTAAGATAAAATTCTCCCGCCCTAAATCAAACCTGGCGCCTAGCTGTTGTCCGAGCGATCAGCGTGAACCCACCGTCGGGGCGGGGCCAGCCGGGCGACGAAGGCGTCATAGGATCACTTTCCCGATCTGCCACCACCGTAACGCAAGCCGCCTGCGCCAACCGCTCGGCCGGCCTGCTCCATCCCATCGAGTCAGCACTACAATTCCTTCTGCGCGGCAAGTCGCTTGTAGCGGCAGCCGACCCGCTTTCCGCCCGCGTGATTCCAGAGCGCCAGGTAGACAGCCGCTGTCGGCCTCCACCGCCGAGACCGGATGCAAGCACAGCCCCCCAGACCACCGCCCGTACCCACAGGACCTTAGCCCGCAGGCCATCCGCGCAAAGTCCAAACGCAACGCGCTTTCCGTGAATACGATAGCATCATACGGGGAGAAGGGTCCGCTTGAGCGCTTCGATCGACCGGACTCCGAGGCGCCAGCTTCGCTCGAGTGCCCGAGCACTCTCTCTTCTACAGCCCATTTAGGCCTTCGGCGGGGTGACCCGTTCCGGCAGGGGTGCGAGGCGAGCCAGGCGCAGGGCGACGAGGAGGGCCGCGCCGTAGAGGCTGCCGAAGAAGGCGGCGACCCCAGTCCAGCCGTAATGGAGGAAGAACCAGCCCCCCGCCGTCCCGAGGACGGAGGAGCCGAGATAGTACATGCAGAGATAGATCGCCGAGGCCTGGGCGCGGTCGCGCAGGGCCCGCCGGCCGATCCAGCTTGAGGCCACGGAATGGGCGCCGAAGAAGCTCACCGTGACCACGACGATGCCGAGGATGATCAGGATCAGGCTGCTGGAGAGCGTGAGGGCGATGCCGCCGAGGCCGAGCAGGATCGCGAGCCACAGCACCCGGCGCCGCCCGAGCCGGCTCGCGATCTCGCCGGTCAGGGCCGAGCTCGCGGTACCGGCGAGATAGACCACGAAGATCGCGCCGATCACCGTCTGGCTCAGGGCGAAGGGCGGCTCGAGCAGGCGAAAGCCGATATAGTTGTAGACGCAGACGAAGCCGCCCATCAGCAGGAAGGGCTCCAGGAAGAGCCAGGGCAGGCCGGCGTCGCGGAAATGCTGGGTGAAGGTGCCCGGCACCTCGCGCCAGCGCATGGCATGGCGCTCGAACCGTCGCGAGGCCGGCAGCCCGTAGAGGAAGGCGAAGGCGGCCAGAAGCGCCAGAACCCCGATGATGCCGAGGCCCCAGCGCCAGGAGGCGTGATCGGCGATGATGCCTGCGAGCAGCCGGCCGACCATCCCGCCGAGGGCATTGCCGCCGATGAGCAGCCCCATCGACAGGCCGATGGCGCGGCCATGCATCTCCTCGCTGAGATAGGCCATGGCCACTGCCGGCAGGCCGCTCGCGGCGATCCCCGTCAGGGCCCGGAGCGCGAGGAAGCCGTGCCAGCTCGGCATGAAGACGGCGGCCAGGGTCAGCAGGGCGGAGGCGAAGAGCGAGGCCGTCATCACCGGCTTGCGCCCCAGCACCTCCGAGATCGGACTGACGAGGAGAAGGGACAGGGCCAGGGTCGCGCAGGGCAGCGACAGGGCGAGGCTGCTCTCGGCGGGAGAGACCGCGAAAACGTCGGCGAAGACCGGCAGCAGCGGCTGCACGCCGTAGAGGACGGCGAAGGTCGAGAAGCCGGCGGCGAAGAGGGCGATGGTGGTGCGCCGGAATTCCGGCGTGCCGGCTTCGATCAACCGCTCCGCTTCTGCCATTCGACGCGCACGCTCCCGCTGGCGGCTTTTCCGCCCGGCCCCGCCGGGCTTCTAGCACAGCGAATCCGGGAGACGCCCCCCAGGGCGGCGGTTCGGGAAGACAGTCGTGACAGCCCGCGCGTTTCCTCAACGGAGAAACGGCGGGACATCGGAAGTGCGGCCCAGGACGTCTCCCGGAGTCGGCCTGCGGCTCCGGGAGAGGGGCAGCTGCCTCAGACGAACTGGCTGAGGCCGGGGATCGAGCCGACGATCGGGCCCATCACGTCCTCGCCGGCCTTCTCGCGGCCATAGGCGAACAGCTCCTGGCCGAGGGGCTGCATCTGGTTCATCGGCACGCCGGCCGAGATCAGCTTCTGGCCGAGGGCCATCACGCCGCCCCCCATCATGCCCCCGAGCATGCCCATCAGGCCGCCGCCATTCTCCGCGCCGTTGGCCTGGGCGATGGCGGCCTCGGAGCCGGGCAGCGCCGAAATCAGCTGGTTCACCTCCGTCGCCGGCCCCTCCTTCTGCAGGAAGGCCAGGATATGGCCGATGGCGGTCTGCGCGGTGGCCGCATCGATCCCCGTCCGGCCGGTGACACGGGCAATCAGCTCGTCCATGAAACGCTTCCTCTGCTTGACGCCTCCGTCTGTCCGACGTGGGGCCGGGGAAATCAAGGGAGCGCCAGCGGCCGGCGCTGGATCCCGCGGGCCGGCCCGGCCATAAGATCCCCAGAGACGGCTCACGGCGCGAGGGCGGCATGACGGGTGTGGCGAGCGAGGGCACCATCCTGGTGGGCCGCAGCACGGGCAAACCGCCCAAGCCCGAAGTGCTGACCCTGCGGCTCGCCAACCGGCACGGCTTGGTGGCGGGCGCCACCGGCACCGGCAAGACCGTGACCCTGCAGGTGCTGGCCGAGGGTTTTTCCAATGCCGGCGTCCCGGTCTTCGCCGCCGACATCAAGGGCGATCTCTCCGGGCTCGCCGCCGCGGGCGAGGCCAAGCCGCCCTTCGTGAAGCGCGCCGAGGAACTCGGCATCCCCTACGAGCCCGACCGTTTCCCGACCGTGTTCTGGGATCTGTTCGGCGAGCAGGGCCACCCGATCCGCTGCACGGTGACCGAGATGGGGCCGCTCCTGCTCGCGCGGCTCCTCGAGCTCAACGACACCCAGGAGGGCGTGCTCAACATCGCCTTCCGGGTGGCAGACGAGAATCAGTGGCCCGTCCTCGATCTGAAGGATCTGCGGGCGCTTCTCACCTTCCTGTCCGAGAACGCCAAGGAGCTCTCGGCCACTTACGGCAACGTCTCGAACGCCTCGATCGGCGCGATCCAGCGGGCGCTGCTCGTGCTGGAGAATCAGGGCGCGGACAAATTCCTGGGCGAGCCGGCCCTCAACCTGTCGGACTTCATGCGCACGGATCGCGAGGGCCGCGGCTTCGTCAACATCCTGGCCGCCGACAAGCTGATGCAGCGGCCGCGCCTCTACGCCTCGTTCCTGCTGTGGATGCTCTCGGAGCTGTTCGAGCAGCTCCCCGAGGTCGGCGACCTCGACAAGCCGAAGCTGGTCTTCTTCTTCGACGAGGCGCATCTGCTGTTCAACGACGCACCCAAGGCCCTGCTCGACGCGGTGGAGCAGGTGGTGCGGCTGATCCGCTCCAAGGGCGTCGGCGTCTATTTCGTGACGCAGAACCCCCTCGACGTGCCGGAGACCGTGCTCGGCCAGCTCGGCAACCGGGTGCAGCATGCCCTCCGCGCCTTCACCCCGCGCGACCAGCGGGCCGTGCGCGCCGCCGCCGAGACCTTCCGCCAGAACCCTGGCTTCGACGTGGCCAAGGCCATCACCGAGCTCGGCGTCGGCGAGGCGCTGGTGAGCTTCCTCGAAGCCAAGGGCACGCCCTCGATGGTGGAACGGGCGCTGATCGCCCCGCCGCAGGGGCGCGTCGGGCCCCTGACCCCAGCGGAACGGGCGGCGATCATCCAGGCGAGCCCCCTGCGCGGGAAATACGACGAGGCGGTCGACAGCGAGAGCGCCTACGAGATGCTCGCCAAGCGCAAGGATCTCGACAGCGCCCCCGCCGAGGCGGCGGGCCAGACCGAGGGCGGCCTTTCCGGCATGCTCGGCGGCTGGCTCGGGGGCATCCTCGGCGGCGGCGGCGCGGCCGAGGCGCCGGCCAAAGGCAAGGCCGCCGGGCGGGGACGCCGCCCGCCGCCGAGCCTCGCCGAGCAGGTCATCGCCAACGCCGCCCGCTCCATGGCCCGCAAGGTCGGCACCGAGGTGGGCAACGCGATCCTGCGCAACGTGCTCGGCGGCCTGACCAAGCGGTAGCTTATCAGGGAACCTGCGCGCTCTCGCGGACGCGCTGCTCGGCGGCAGCGATGGCCTCGGCCGTGCCGACATGCAGCCACTGGCCGTCGAGGCGCAGGCCATAGAGGCGGCCGCGCTCGATCGCCCGGTCGAACAGCAAGTTCAGGGAGAAGCTGCCCTCCGGCGTGTCCGCGAACAGGGCTGGGGTGAGGATCGCCACGCCCGCATAGATGAAGGGCGCGACGCCGCTCTCGGGCCTGCGCTGCAGGCGCCCGTCGGCCTCCATCAGGAAATCGCCCGCCCCCTCGTAGCCGAGGCTCGTCGCGGTCGGCGCGACCAGGAGCAGAATGTCCATGGCCTCGCCGTCCCAGCTGTCGATCAGCCGAGCGAGGTTGGGCTTCGGCCCCTCGAGCCAGAAGGAATCCGAGTTGAACACCACGAAGGGCTGATCGCCGAAGCGCGCCAGGGCCTTCTTCACCCCGCCGCCGGTCTCCAGCAGGGCGGCGCGTTCGTCGGAGACGACGAGGCGGGGCGGCCCATCCCGGCGGGCGAGATGGCCCTCGATCAGGTCGGCCAGCCAGTGCACGTTGACCACCGCCTCCGCGATGCCACCCTCGGCGGCCCGGTCGAGGGCGTGGTCGATCAGCGCCTTGCCGGCGACCTCGACCAGAGGCTTGGGCAGCGTCGCCGTGATCGGCCGCATGCGCTTGCCGAGGCCGGCGGCGAGGATGAAGGCGCGGGTGATGGCAGGCTGGCTCATGCCGGTCGGGCATCCTTGCGAGAGCGGCTCTGCGGCCGGTCCAATCGACGGGGCACCCTCCGGTGCGGCGGCATGGTGGGCAAGGCCGCCGCCGCGTCAAGCCCGCGGTCGGCGCATCAGACGGGCGGGTCGGCCGGCCCGCCCGGGGCGAGGCCCGGCAGATGCGTCTCGTGCCAGCGCCGCAGGCCCTGCAGGGCGGCGTGGTTGAGGTTGCGCGCGAGATAGCCCTCGATCCGCGGCAGATGGGCGAGATAGCCCGGCTTGCCGTCGCGCTTGTTCAGGCGGGCGAAGATGCCGAGGATCTTGGTGGCCCGCTGCGCGGCCAGCACGGCGTAGGCGCGGGCGAACTTTTCCAGGTCGAACTGCGCGTCCCGGGCCCGGCGCTCGCGGATGTAGAGGCCGAGCAGCCGCAGCTCGAACTCCGCGCTGGCATCGACCCGGGCATCCTGCAGGAGCGAGGCGAGATCGTAGGCCGGGTGGCCGAGCACGGCATCCTGGAAGTCGATCAGGCCGACCCGCTCCAGCCCCCCCCGGTCCGCCAGCCAGATCAGGTTCGGCGAGTGGTAGTCGCGCAGGGTCCAGGTCGCCGGCTCGTTCACGAGGTCGCCAAGGGCCTCGGCCCAGAGGGCGAGGAACTCGGTCTTGGCCTCCGGGCCGAGGGTCAGGCCGCGATGGGCCGTGTACCACTCGGGCATCAGCTCCGTCTCGAACAGCAGGGCTTCGAGATCGTAGCGCGGCAGCGCGTGCTCGACGCCCTCGGCCACCGGCAGCTTGAGGGGCAGCGGCGTGGCATGGAGCTTGGCGAGCAGGCGCACCGCCTCCGAGTAGCGCTCCGGCCGCGGCGCGCCGTTCTCGACCACGGGCTCGCTGCCCAGGTCCTCCAGCACGAGGAGACCGCGCGGCCGGTCCTCGGCGATGATCTTGGGCGCCGAGAAGCCGAGCGCCCGCAGGCCCCGGTCCATGGCGACGAAGGCGTCGATGCTCTCGGCGAGCTTGACGATGGCGCTGTAGGGCTTGCCGTCGCGCACCGGCGGCCCGTCGGGACGGGGTGGGGCGATCATCAGCACGGCGGTCTCGCCGGTCTCCGGGCGGACGAGGCGCTCATAGGCGCGGGAGGAGGCATCCCCCTGCATCAGCACCCGGTCGGCATCGTCCCAGCCGCATTGCGCCAGCAGGCGCCGGATCGCGCGGGCGCGAACGAGCCGCTCCTCCATGCCGTTGCGGGTCTCGATGCGCACGAAGCGCGAGCCCTCGCCGAATTCCGGGCGCAGGGACAATTCGACGGACAGGATCGGGTTGTCGCGCGGGCTGAGGCGGTCCGGCCACTCGACCAGGGTGATCGCCGCCTCGGTCAACTCGTCGAAGCCGAGCTCGACCAATTCGTCGGAGCCGCGCAGGCGGTAGAGATCGGCATGGATCACGCTGCGGCCGCCGACCCCCTCATAGGGCTGGAGCAGGGTGAAGGTCGGGCTCGGCACGTCGAGAACGTCGTCGCCGGTGAGCGCGCGGATCATCGCCCGGGCCATGGTCGTCTTGCCGGCCCCGAGGCCGCCGCCGAGCATCACGAGATCGCCGGGCAGGAGCATGCCGGCCAGGAAGCGGCCGAGATCCTCGGTGGCGCCCTCCTCCGGCAGCACGATCTCCCAGGCCGGCGCCCGGGCCGCCTCGTCCCCGTTGGTCGACAATCGCCTTCTCCGAAACCGCCCCCGCCCGCACCGGCATCACCGCGCGGGCTCTCGTCCTCGACTGGGATCCTTATCGCAAAACCGCGGAGGCGGTGAGCGACTATTCGGCGGCAGCACGGTTTTCGTCGGGCGCCTCCGCCGGGAAATAGCAGGAGACCTGCGTCCCCTCCCCCGGCCGGGAACGGATCTCGACCCGCCCCCCGTGCAGCTCGACGAAGGAGCGCACGATCGACAGGCCGAGGCCGACGCCGCGGTGACGGGTGCCGAGGGTGTGGCTCTCGAAGCGCTCGAACACGCGCTCGATGACCTCGGGATGGATGCCGCGCCCCGTGTCGGTCACCCGCAGGCAGATCTCGCTCGCGCGGCGCCGCGCCTCGACGCGGATGCGCTGACCGGGCTCGGAGAAGCCCACGGCATTGGAAAGCAGGTTGAACAGGATCTGGCGCACGCGCTTGCCGTCGGCGCTGAAGCTGCCGATGTCGGCCGGCACGTCGAGATCGAGGGCGACCTGGGACTCCGCGAGCCGGTCCTCGATGCCGCGCCGGGCAGCCTCGACGGTGGCCTGCACGTCCACGGTCTCGCGCTGCAGTTCCAGGGAGCCGGCATCGATCGAGGCGAGGTCGAGGATGTCGTTGATGATGACGAGCAGCGCCGCCGAGGAGCGCATGATGTGCTCGGAATACTCGCGCTGGCGCTCGTTGAGGGCGCCGACCGTCTCGTCGCCGAGGAGCTGGGTGAAGCCGATGATGTTGGTGAGGGGCGAGCGCAGCTCGTAGGAGACGTGGTGGACGAAGGTGTCGCGCAGCTGCGCGGCGCGCTCCAGGGCGTCGTTCTTCTCGGTGAGCGCCCGCTCCACGTTCACGCTCGCGGTCACGTCGATAAAGGTGAGCAGCGTCGCGCCCTCGGGCAGGGGCTGGGCGGTGCAGTCGAGCACCGTGCCGTCGACAACCCGCAGGCGGCAAGCCAGCCCGTCGCGGGTCTCGCTCAGGCCGGTGATCGCCTGACGGATATCGGCCCAGGGCCCCTCGTCGGGGGAGAGGATGCGGCAGGCCTCGATCACCGCGTCGATGCGCGGGCGGCCGGTAAGCATCTTCTCGTCGACCTTCCAGATCGCGGCGAAGGCGCGATTGGCCAGCGTCAGCCGCCCGTCCGCGCCGAACACCGCCACCGGCTCGCGCAGGGCGTCGAGGGTCTCCGCCTGCCCCTTCATCAGGGCGTCGTAGCGGGAGGCGAGCTTCATGCTCTCGGAGACATCCTCGAACAGGTAGGTCAGACCGCCCTGCGGATTGGGATCGGCCACCACGCGCAGGGTGCGGCCGTCGGGCAGATACCACCAGGTCTCGGTCGCCTCCGCCGCGCGGTAGGCGGCGAGGACATCCGCCTTCCAGGAGCGGAAATCGGCCTGCTCCGGCAGCTTCCGCGCGGCGCGCAGGCTCTCCAGGATCTCGCCGTCCCGGGGGCCGCTGTCGAGGAAGGCGGGATCGAGGTCCCAGAGCTTCTGATAGGCCGCGTTGTGGAAGACCAACTGCTCACGGGCATCGAAGATCGCCACCGCAGTCGGGATCTGGTCGAGGGTGCGGACATTGGCGTCCATCTGGCGCTGGAGGTCGGCGCGCACGCTCTCCAGTTCCGACACGTCGACGGCGATGCCGACATGGCCGGCCTCCGTCGCGGTCTCGCTGACATCGAGGATGCGGCGGCCGCCGGCCACCACCGCCGACAGGCGCATCGGCCGGGCCGGCCCCGGCTGGCCGGCATGGCGGGCGATCTGGTCCCGAGCGCTCCGGTCGAAGAGTTCCGTGCCCTCCGCGATCACGGCCTCGCGGGTCCCGCCTTCCACGGCCGCGACATAGGCCGCGTTGACGAAGGCGAGGCTGCCTTCCGGCCCGCGATGCCAGATCGGCTGCGGGATGGCATCGAGCAGGGTGGCGAGGGCGGAGAGGCTGCGGCGCGCCTCGTCGAGGATGGCGCGCAGCTCCACCAGCTCCCGCCGCTCCTCCGTGGTCTCGCGCAGGCGCAGCATCGCCCGGCCGCTCACCGCCTGGCCTTGGGCCTCGACGAAGCGGCCGGACAGGCCGCGCAGGGTCAAGCGAAAGGCAGTGCCGCGCTGGCGCAGCGCCTCCGTCGCCGCCTCCAGAGTGGCAGCATCCTGCGGGGCGAGCCAGGTCGCGAAGGCGAGGAGGGCGCGCCCGCTCCCGGCAACCCGGCCTTCGAGCGCGAAACTCGCATCCCCCTCCAGGGCGGGCTCGCCGCGGCCGGCCCAGGTGACGATGACCTGCCGCTCGGCGTTGAGGAGGGTCTCGGCCCGGTCCTGGGCGCCGCGCAGGGCCGCCAACTCGGAGAGCAGATGCCGTTCGCGGCTGCCCCAGCGGCTGCGCTCGCGCAGATACAGGATCGACAGGATGGTCGCGAAGAGAGTGATGCCGCTGACGACGGCGAAGGCAGTGAAGATGTGCGTCGGAATGCCGACCAGGCCGTGCCGCAGCTCGGGCAGGACCACGGGCTGCGCGGCCGCCGGCATCATGCCGCAGGCCTGAACGACGGCCAGACCGCCGGCACGCATCCCTGCGCGCACCGTCCGTTCGAGCCTCATGATCCGCCCCGCCTCCGATCGCCGCCGGTGAGGCGCAGACACGCTGCCCGCACGGCGCGACGCCGCCCCCTCCGCGTCCGGCGGCGACCGGCGCACGGATCACCGTCTAGATGATTCGACCCAGTGTATCGCGGGGGGGAATCCGGCTGGAAGAGGCCAAGCTTAACAATCGTTCACCACGGGCCTCGCCGCCGGATCGGGCCGCCGAAAAGCAACACTGCCACAATCGGCCCTTGACAGATTTCTGCTTCGGGACGAGCGGCCGGGGGCATCGGAAGCCCTTCCTTAACCATGTCGGCGCATGCATCGACCGAGAGAAATCGGCCTGCAGGTGCCATGCCGTCCGTGCCTTCCAGACACCAGGGGCCACGCGGGGCGACGGCGGGGCAGCGCTCCGTCTGGCCGTTGCGCGTCGCACTCGCGGCCAGCACGCTCTGGGCCGGCGCCGCGAGCTACTATCTCGTGTTCCACGACGAGGTGCTGGCGCGCTTCATGGCGCAGCAGACCGCCCTGCGCACCGCCTACGAGGCGCGGATCGACACGCTCCGCCACGAGCTCGATCAACGGTCCAGCGACGCCCGGCGCAGCGAGGCCGACCTCGCGAGCCGGCTGACGGCCATCGCCGAGCGCCAGAGACTGCTCGAACGGCGGCAGGCGACCCTGTCCGGCCTGGGCAGCGCGCTGCCGGAGGGAGCCGAGACCGCGCCGGAGCCGGATATCCCCCTCTCGCATGCCACCGCGGCGCCCGCCCCGGGAGCGCCCGAGGCCCAGGCGCTGCGGGGGCGGGACGACCGGGCGGACAGGATCGGGCATAACCCCGGCCCGGTACTGGCGAACGTGGAGCGGCGCCTCGACGGCCTGTCCGCGGCGCAGTTCCGGTTCCTGGCCACGGTCACCGCGCGCTCGGCACGCAGCGCCGGGCGCTTCCGCGACCTGATTGCCGGGACGGGGCTCGACCTCGCACGCTACCGCCGCCCGACCGAGGCCATGGGCGGCCCCCTGGTGCCGCTGCCCTCGGACGCCTTCTCTGTCGCGCTCGCCGAGGCCCGGCGGCAGGTGGACGAGGAGGTGCGGATGCGGCGCCTCGCCCTCGACCTGCCTCTGCGCAAGCCCCTCCCGGGGGATCCGGCCCTGACGAGCAGCTTCGGCTCCCGCCTCGATCCCTTCACCCGCGGCTATGCCCTGCATACAGGAATCGACCTGCGCGCCGAGGCCAGCGAGCCGGTGCGCGCGACCGCGCCGGGCCGCGTCACCGCCGCGGAATACGCGGGCGGCTACGGCAACATGGTCGAGGTCGATCACGGGCAGGGCGTGCTCACCCGCTATGCCCATCTCTCCGGCTATGCCGTGTCGCCGGGCCAGCGGATCGCCGCCGGCACGGTGCTCGGCTATGCCGGCTCGACCGGCCGCTCGACGGGCAGCCACCTGCATTACGAGACCCGGATCGACGGCGAGCCAGTCGATCCGATGGCCTTTCTGAAGGCCGGCGCCCAACTCGAATTCCCGGATTGAGGCGCGGAGCGGCGGCTCAGGCCACGGCGCGCTGGGCGCCGTTCCAGCGGGCGATGAGCGCGGGCAGTTCCGCCGCCGGCACCGGCCGGCTGAACAGATAGCCCTGCACCTCGTCGCATCCCTCCTCACGCAGCCGCGCGAGCTGCTCCGGCGTCTCGACACCCTCCGCGGTGGTGGTCATGCCGAGGCTCGCACCGAGGCTGATCACGGCACGCACGATGAAATCGGAGCCGTTCTCCACGGCGAGGTCCCGCGTGAAGGCTTGGTCGATCTTGATCTTGTCGAAGGGGAAGCTGCGCAGGTAGCTCAGGGACGAATAGCCGGTGCCGAAATCGTCCATGGAGATGCGCGCGCCCAGCGTCTTCAGGGCGTGCAGCATGGCGACGGTGGCGCCCCCGTTCTGGAGGAGCACCGTCTCGGTGATCTCCAGCTCGAGCCGGCCGGCGGAGAGGCCGCTCTCGGACAGGGCGTCGCGTACGATCTCGATCAGGCGCGCGGAGACGAACTGGGCCGGCGAGACGTTCACCGCGACCTTGAGGCCCTCCGGCCAGCGCCGGGCCTCGTCACAGGCCTGACGGATCACCCACTCGCCGAGCGGGACGATCAAGCCGATCTCCTCGGCGAGCGGCACGAACTCGGCCGGGGAGACGCGGCCGCGCTCGGGATGGTTCCAGCGCAGGAGGGCCTCGAAGCCGCAGATCCGGTCGTCGGCCAAGCTGTAGATCGGCTGGTAATGGAGCTCGAAGGCGTCGCGCGTAAGCGCCTCGCGCAGGTCGATCTCCAGGAGCCGCCGGGCCTGGAGCCGCTCGCCCATCTCCGGCTCGAACAGGCGGTGGCGGCCGCGGCCCTCGGCCTTGGCCCGGTAGAGGGCCACGTCGGCGTATTTGAGAAGCCGGCTCGCCGTCATCCCGTCCTCGGGGGCGATGGCGATGCCGATGCTCACGCCGACCGTCACGGTGTGCTCGGTCAGCGCGTAGGGCTCCCGCAGCACCTCGACCATCCGGCAGGCCTGCACCACGGCGTCCTCCGGCGTCTCGATCCCGAGCTGGACGATCGCGAATTCGTCGCCGCCAAGCCGGGCCACGGTGTCGATGTCTCGGATGCAGGCCCGCAGCCGGTGCGCGACCGCGCAGAGCAACTCGTCGCCGACATTGTGGCCGAGGGTGTCGTTGATCTGCTTGAAGTGATCGAGATCGAGGCAATGCACCGCGAACCCTGCCTCGCAGCCGACCTGCGTCAGGGCGGCTTCGATGCGCTCGCGCAGGAGGACGCGGTTCGGCAATTCAGTGAGGGCGTCGTGGCGCGCCATGTGGGCGATGCGCGTCTCGGCCTCCCAGCGCTCGGACACGTCCTCGTAGGTGGCGACGAAGCCGCCGCCCCGGGTCGGACGGGCGCGGATCGCGACGACGCGGCCGTCGCCAAGCTCCTGGAAATGCGAGGCATCGTCCGAGACGACGAGGGTCTCCATCGTCTGGAGGAGGTCCGACAGCTCCTGGGCCGGGTGGTTGCCCGCCGCCAGGCTCGCCGCCATCACCTCGGCGCACGACATGCCGACCCGGACCGCGCCCGGCGGCAGCCGGTAGATCTCGCTATAGCGGGCGTTCACCACGGCGAGCCGGCCGCTCTCGTCGTAGAGGCACAGGCCCTGCGACATGGTCTCGAGGGCATCGGTGAGCCGGCGGTTCTCGGTCTCGGCAGTGGCGAGGCGCGCATGATCCGCGATCGCCGCCCCCTCCTCCCTCTCCGGCGGAAGGGCCGCGCCGTCCAAGACGACCACGACCGAACCCGCCTCTTCGGCGTCCGGCTGGGCGTCCTCGACCAGGGGATCCCTGTCGGCCGAGGCCTCGCTGTCGGTGGGTTCGGCCACGGCCGGCACGGGAAGCGGGGCGATCGGCCCCTCCCCCCGCCGGCGCGACCGCCGCGCGCACAGCATCAACGCCATGCCGGCCACCATGGCCGTGGCGAACAGGGTCGCGGCGGAGAGGATGTCCCCGCGCAGGCGCGCGGCGCGACCGGCCGCCTGGATCTGCAGGGCCTTGTCCGCAGCGAGGGCAGCCTTCATCCGCTCGATCTGGATGCCCGCCACCCGGGCGGCGCGGTCGACCGCGGCGCGCCCGGCCGCATCGGGAGAAGCCTTCGCGCGCTGCGCCACGACCTCTGCGTGCCAATCCTCGAGCGTGTCGCGGGCGTCCATCGCCGCTTGGCTCGCGGAAACCGAGCGGGAGCCGAGCAGGACGGCGGCGAGATGCGCCTTCAGGAGCAGGCGCAGATCATCAACCTCGCGCAGCCCGGCACCGGCCGGGGCATCCTCTGTCGATGGCCGGGCATAGGCCGCCCGCAACCGATCGAAGGTGAGGCCGACGGTGTCCGCGGAGTGCAGGCCGGCATCGATCCAAGCCGTCTGGTCGCGCTCGGCCTCGCTTTCCCGAAGGAGGATGGCGGCACAGGCGCCGAGCAGGGCCACGGCGATCAGCCCCAAGGCACAGCCCGTGATCAGCCGGCGGTCGAGACCGCGGAGGAAGCCCGCCATCTGCCGCGTGCCGCGCACCTCGGCCCCGTGCAATCTCCCGTTCGTCATCATCCGGTCTGGGTTCTGCCCCGTCGACCCGACACCATGGCGATTGCGCGTTAAAGGGAACTTATTCTGCGAAAGGGAACCATGATTCCTGAAGGCATCGGCAGAGGTTTCCGCGATGCCGTCACGCTTGGCAGGCGGCTCGAACACCTGACCCGCCCGGTGCGCTTGCTTTCAACAAGCGGGTTCGACTTCAGGAAGAGGCAAATCCGTTCGCCCTTCCCCAGCAACACCTGACCGACATCACGCTCGGCCAGAGCCAGAGCCCGGAACATCCTGGGCTCCACTGTCCCTCTTAACCGAACCGATGGTCCCTCGCGCAGCGGCCTCGGAAATATCAGGCGGCGCGCCGCCTCGGGCCGGATCCGCTCGGATTGCCTCGGATCGTCGACTCTCGGTCCTGGCGACAACCGGGCCTTCCTTCAACGAACCGGATCCGATTCGTCGGAATGCGCTCTAGCAGCAACGGAAGCCGCCGGTATTGCCGACGCCGAAGCGCGCATTCTCCCGGTTCCGGAAGAACTCGCGCTCGGTCATCGGCGTCTGGTCGGGGTGGGTCTTGGCGATGTGGGCGACATAAGCCCCATAGTCGCCCTGTCCCACCATCAGGCGCGCACCGTCGCAGACGCATTTGCTGAACGCCTTGAAGCGTGCGCGAAAGTCCTGCGAGGATGCGGCCGTGGCCATGGCTTGTCCTACTCCGCAGGCGCCAGCTTGGGATCGGCCTCGAGGGCCGTCCAGCGATCGGCGCGGTAAGCCTTGACGCAGGCCATGATGCCGAAGGCCGCGATCGCCACCACGAGCCCCACGAACATCACGGCGAGCACCGCGTCGACGCGATCGTTGAAGACGATCTTGTGCATGTCGGCCATGTTCTTGGCCGGGCCCAGGACCTTGCCCTCCGCGATCGCGGTCGAGAAGCGGTCTGCATGGGCGAGGAAGCCGATCTTCGCGTCGGGCGAGAAGATCTTCTGCCAGCCCGCCGTCAGCGTGCAGACGCACAGCCACACGGTGGGGATGATCGTGACGAAGGCGTAGCGCTCGCGCTTCATCTTGAAGATCACCACGGTGGCGAGCGTCAGCGCCACGGCCGCGAGCATCTGGTTCGAGATGCCGAAGAGCGGCCACAGGGTGTAGATGCCGCCGAGCGGGTCGGTGACGCCCTGGTAGAGGAAGTAGCCCCAGGCGCCGACGCAGAGCGCGGTCGCGAACACGCTCGGCACCCAGGACGAGGTGTTCTTGAAGGCCGGCGAGACGAGGCCGAGCAGGTCCTGCAGCATGAAGCGGCCCGCCCGCGTGCCCGCATCCACCGCGGTGAGGATGAAGAGCGCCTCGAACAGGATCGCGAAGTGGTACCAGAAGGCCATCATCGCCTTGCCGCCGATGGCCGAGGAGATGATGTGGGCCATGCCGACGGCGAGCGTCGGGGCGCCGCCTGCGCGGGAGATGATCGAGTGCTCGCCGACATCCTGTGCGGTCTGGGCGAGGATCTCGGGCGCGATCGGGAAGCCGAGCTTGGTCACGGCCGCGGCCGCGGTCTCCGGCGTGGTGCCGACCAGGGCGCCCGGCGAGTTCATGGTAAAATAGACGCCCGGATCGATCACGCTCGCGGCCACCAGCGCCATGATCGCGACGAAGCTCTCCATGAGCATGCCGCCATAGCCGATGAAGCGCGTGTCGATCTCATTGTCGACGAGCTTCGGGGTGGTGCCCGAGGCGATCAGGGAGTGGAAGCCCGAGACGGCGCCGCAGGCGATGGTGATGAACAGGAACGGGAACAGGCCGCCCGCCCAGACCGGGCCCGTGCCGTCCACGAACTTCGTGACCGCCGGCATCTGCATCTGCGGAGCGACGAAGACGATACCGATGGCAAGGCCGACGATGGTGCCGATCTTGAGGAAGGTGGAGAGGTAGTCGCGCGGCGCGAGGAGCAGCCAGACGGGCAGGATCGCGGCGACGAAGCCGTAGCCGATCAGCATCCAGGTGAGCTGCGTGCCGGTGAAGGTGAAGGCCGGGCCCCAGAAGGGATCGGCCGCGATCCGGCCGCCATAGACGATGGCGGCCATGAGCAGGATGAAGCCGATGACCGAGACCTCGCCGACCTTGCCGGGGCGGATGTAGCGCGCATAGAGTCCCATCAGGATCGCGATCGGGATCGTCGCCGCGACGGTGAAGGTGCCCCAGGGGCTCTCGGCCAGCGCCTTGACCACCACCATCGCCAGCACGGCGAGCAGGATGATCATGATCATGAAGGTGCCGAACAACGCGATCACGCCGGGGATCACACCGAGCTCGGCCCGGATCAGCTCGCCCAGCGAGCGCCCGTCGCGCCGCATCGAGATGAACAGGACCATGAAGTCCTGCACGGCGCCGGCGAGCACGACGCCGGCCAGGATCCAGAGCATGCCCGGCAGGTAGCCCATCTGCGCGGCGAGCACCGGGCCGACCAGCGGGCCGGCGCCGGCGATGGCGGCGAAGTGGTGGCCGAACAGGACGGTCCTGTTGGTGGGGACGAAGTCGAGCCCGTCGTTGTGACGGTGGGCTGGGGTCATGCGCTTCGGATCGAGGCGCATGACCTTGTCGGCGATGAAGAGCGAGTAATAGCGATAGGCGATCAAGTAGACACAGACCGCAGCGACGACGACCCAGAGGGCGTTGATGCTTTCACCACGCTGCGTGGCGACGATCGCGAGAGCCGCGGCGCCCAGGGCGCCAACGAGGGCCCAGGGGCCGTGTTTCTGTACCGCGCCCATTGACGCTTCTCTCCGTGCTCGGCCGCATTTTTGACTCAGACGGCCTTCGCGGCTGGTTTGACGCAAATTCCCGCCGAAGGCCAGTTGCCGCGATTACACACGGAGCGATCCGTGAGTCATCCCCGTGACATCGGCGGGGGAACGCCGTCTCCGGAAGAGGCGCGCGAAACTCAATCGAGCAGGATGACGCGGTTCGGGATCTCGTCGCCGGCCGTGTCGCCGGGCAGCTCCTTGGCGAGCACCGCGCCGACCCGCTCCACCGCCGCGACCAGCCCGGCGGCGAGGTCGCCCCGGGCCGCCTGGGCGAGCAGGGCCGCGACCGCGCCCCGCCAGGTCTCCTCCGGCACCCGGGCGCGCACGCCCGCATCCGCCACGATCTCGGCGTAGCGCTCGGCCAAGGAGACGTAGATCAGCACGCCGGTGCGCGCCCGCGTCCGCGTCAGGCCGTGGGCATGGAATTGCCGCCGGGCCGCCTCGTGCGCCCGCGCCCGCCGGATGCGGCGCGGGACGAGGAACGGGCGCAGGCGCTCGGCGGAGGAGAGCGCCAGCACCGCGAGGACGAACCCGGCCTGCGCCAGGGCGATCTCCGCCGCGCTCAGATCCGTCGCCAGGATCAGCGGCCAGGGCACCGCGAGGGCGACGAGGAGCGCCAGGGCGAGCCCGGCGGAGCGGTAGAGCCCGGCCCGGGCGGAGACCAGCACCACGATCTCGCCGCTGGTGCCGCGCTCCGCCCGGCCGATCGCCGCCGTGACGCGGGCGCATTCCGCCGCCGACAGGGGCGAGACCCTTCTACCAGTCACCGGAGGCCCCTCCCCCGCCCGAGGATCCGCCGCCGCCGGAGAAACCGCCCCCGGAAAAGCCGCCGCCATCGGAGAAGCCGCCGCCCCAGCCGCCGGAGGGACCCGGTACCACGATGAAGCCGCCGCCGCGCCCGAGACGCCCGGAGCGGGCGCTCATGCGCCAGACCAGGAAGACGAGGACGAGGATCACCACGATCCAGACCACCACGAGGGCGGGATCGACCGCGTCCTCGCGCACCTGGGCCCGGCGCTGCCATTCCTCGGCGTCGCCGGTGAGGATCGAGAGCATGGCGTCGACCCCGGCCTCGATCCCGCCGGCGAAGTCGTTCTGCTTGAAGCGCGGCGTGATCGCCGTGGTGATGATGACCTTGGTCAGCGCGTCGGTGAGCGCACCTTCGAGCCCGTAACCGACCTCGATCCGCACCTTGCGCTCGGAGGGGGCGACGAGGAGCAGGGCGCCGTTGTTCGTCTTCTTCTGCCCGAGGCCCCATGCCCGGAACAGGCGGTTGGCGTAATCCTCGACCGTGAGGCCCTGCAGGCTCGGCACGGTGGCGACGACGAGCTGGTCCGTCGTCTTGTCCTCGTGCGCCTTGAGCTTGCCCTCGATGCGGGCACGCACCTCCGGAGCGAGGAGATGAGCGTCGTCGACGACGCGGCCGGTCAGCTTCGGCCAGTCCGGCTCCGCGGCGGAGGCGAGGCTCGAGGCGACGACGAGCAGCACCAGCACGAGCGGCGCGATCAGGAGCCGCCCGATCTCCCTCGCCCCGATCCTCGGCTGGCGCGTGTTGTCCACGGCGTCGCAGCTAGAACTTCACGTTCGGCGGGCGGTCGGCATTGGGCGTGGCCGAGAAGGTCTCCATCGGCTTCGCCTCGGGGTAGAACCAGCCGGCGATCCAGCGGCCGGGAATGGTCCGGATCTCGGTGTTGTAGGCCTGGACGGCCTGGATGTAGTCGCGCCGCGCCACGGCGATGCGGTTCTCGGTGCCCTCGAGCTGCGATTGCAAGGCGAGGAAGTTCTGGTTCGACTTCAGGTCCGGATAGGCCTCGACGCTAGCGAGCAGCCGCCCGAGGGCGCCGGAGAGCTGGTTCTGCGCGTCCTGGAACTGCTTGAACTTCGCCGGATCGTTCACGGTCGAGGCATCGACCTGCACGCTGGTGGCTTTGGCGCGGGCCTCGGTCACCTTGGTCAGGGTCTCCTGCTCCTGCTTGGCGTAGCCCTTCACCGTCTCGACGAGGTTCGGGATCAGGTCGGCCCGGCGCTGGTACTGGTTCTGCACCTCGCTCCAGGCGGATTTCGCCTGCTCCTCCAGGGTCGGCACGCGGTTGACGGCGCCGCAGCCCGAGAGGCAGCCGGCGAAGAGCGCCACGATGAGGGCGCTGAGCAGGCGGCCGATCACCGGCACCCGGGAGGAGAGGCCGGAATCCGCGGTCGAACGCATCGGGATATCCTCGTGGACGAAGCCGCCCGCCCCGGCACGGCCGGAGCGAGCTTGACGGGAGCGCCGCCTGCCGGCGGAGATAGGTGCGACATCGCGCCAGGGAAAGGGCTGGGCGGGACGGGCCCGATGAAAGGCGGCGCGTCCTGGGACGGCCTCACCATCGATTGAGCCGCCATGCCATTGACAATGACGGGGTATCCGGGCGCTCTCCCGGACATGGACGGAACGCCCCCCGCACAGGCCCCGAAGCCGCGGATCGCCATCACCTATTGCACGCAGTGCCAGTGGCTTCTGCGCTCGGCCTGGATGGCGCAGGAGCTGCTCTCGACCTTCCGCGACGATCTCGGCGAGGTTGCCCTGCGGCCGGGCACCGGCGGGATCTTCGTGATCACCTTCGGCGAGGAGACGCTCTGGGACCGCACCCGCGACGGTGGCTTCCCCGACGTGAAGACGCTGAAGCAGCGGGTCCGGGACCGGCTCGATCCGGGCCGCGATCTCGGCCATGTGGATCGGCCATGAGCGCAGCGATACACGTATTAGTTGTATCGCACGCCATCCCGGCTTTGCGATGACGCTTGCCATGCGCCATGATGGGGCGGAGCCGGTTCCGACCGACCGAGCGCGCGAGCCCCGTCCCGCCTTGATTCGTCGCCTCTTCTCCCGGTTCGGCCAGCGCGGGTTCTCCACGCAGGTCTACCTCGTGATGCTGGTGATCGCGTTGATCGGCCCCGGGCTGGTCTTCACGGCGATCCTGCTCGCCCGCTACGCGGCGACCGAGCGCGCCCGCTTCGAGCAGGATGCCCGCGAGAACGTGCGCGGCATCGCCCTCTCGATCGACCGCGACACCGCCGGCCTCATCTCCGTGCTGCAGACGCTCGCCACCTCGCCGCGCCTGAAGGAAGGCGAGCTGCCCGGCTTCGACCTGCAGGCGCGGGCCGTGCGCGACGCGGTCGGCCTCGAGATCATGCTGCGGCGGCCCGACGGGCAGCAACTCGTGAACACGGCCCTGGCGCCGGGCGCGCCCCTGCCGGTCACCAGCCTGCCCTTCGACCGCGAGGTGCTGAACGGCGGCCAGCGCAGTTCCCTCGTCTCCGGCTACCTGCCGGCCGCCAATCCCGCCAAGGCGACCTACGCCGTGGCGGTGCCGGTGCGGAACGACGACGCCGTCGCCTACATCCTCAGCTTCTCCGTGCCGATCCAGCGGCTCGACGGCCTGCTGGAGCGCGAGCGGGTCGAGGGCTGGACCAGCGGCGTGTCCGATCGCGAGGGCATCGTGCTGGCGCGCCTGCCGCAGATGGCCGGGGTGGTCGGCCATCCCCGCCTCGCGACCCTGCGCCAACGCCCGACCGAGACGCCCGGCGTGTGGGAAGGCAAGGACCGGGACCTGCACCCGGTCACGGTGGTCGAGGCCCGCTCCCGCCTCAACGGCTGGACGGTCATCGCGAGCGTGCCCCGGGAACTCGTGAACTCGCGGACGCAGCGCTGGATCTGGGCCTTCGGCGGGTTCGGGCTTCTCGTGCTGGCGACCTCCTCCACCCTCACGGTCCATCTCTGGTCCCGGGTCGCGCGGCCGCTCCGGCAGCTCGCCGCCTCCGGGCCGGCCCTGTCCCGCGGGCAGGCGATCCCCCGCGTCGCCTCGCCGATCCACGAGATCCGCCGCCTCGGCGACGTGCTGTCGGAGGCCTCCCAGCGCCTGCGCACGCGGAGCGAGGAGCGCGACAAGGCCCTGGCCGAGACGCAGCGCGGCCTCTCGGCCCTGCGCGAGAGCGAGGCCCGCTTCCGCCACATGGCGGATTCGGCGCCGGCCCTGATCTGGATGACGGACGAGAAGGCGGAGATCGTCTTCGCCAACATGCATTTCGACCACCTGTTCGGGCGGCCGGCCTCGGACCTCTCCGGCGAAGGCTGGCGCCAGATCGTGCATCCGCCGGACCTGCCGGCTTTCTCCTCCCTGTTCCGGGAAGCCTTCGAGAATCGGGAGCCGTTCCGGGCGGAGATGCGGGTGATCGACCGGGCCGGGGACGTGCGCTGGCTGCGCTGCGAGGGCGTGCCGCGCCTCGACGACCACGGCACCTTCCTCGGCTTCACCGGCTGCAACGTCGACATCACCGATGCCAAGCGCGCCGAGGAGCACCTGCTGCTCCTGATCCACGAGCTGAACCACCGGGTGAAGAACACCCTGGCCACGGTGCAGTCCATCGCCCTGCAATCCCTGCGCGGCCTCGACGGCGAGGAGGCGGAAACGGCCAAGAGCGCCTTCGAGGCCCGTCTGATCGCGCTCGCGCGCGCCCATGACGTGCTGACCCGGGAGAGCTGGGAAGGCGCGGAGCTCGGCACGATCGTGGCCGACGCCATCCGGCCGCTGGAAGCGCCGGAGGGGCAGAAGGCGCGCTTCCTCGTCTCGGGGCCGCCCCTGCGCCTGCCGCCGCGCCTCGCCCTCTCCATCGCCATGGCCCTGCACGAGCTCGGCACCAATGCCGTGAAATACGGCGCGCTCTCGCGGGAGGGCGGCCGAGTGCACATCGCCTGGAGCGTGCAGCGCGGCCCCGAGATCCGGCTCTCCCTGCGCTGGAGCGAGAGCGGCGGCCCACCGGTGATGCCGCCCACGCGAACCGGCTTCGGCTCGCGCCTGATCGAGCGCAGCCTCGCCCGGGAGCTCGCCGGCGAGGTGAAGCTCGCCTACGAGCCGACCGGCGTGGTGTGCACGATCGATGCCCCAGTGCCGCCCCCGGGCCTGCTGGAGCGCCGCAGCGGTGTCAACGGCGCCACGACCCCTCCGCCCCTGCCGCTGGCCGGCTGACCCGCCGCCCTACTCGTCGGCCGCGTCGAGGTGCCGGCCCTCGTGGCCGAGATGCAGGTAATGCGGGTTGAACAGGGAATTGGCGGCGAGGGCCTGGAAATCGGGGATGGTCAGGTGCCGGCCCCGCAGCACGATCAGACCGTTCGCCCGCAATTCCTGCAGTACCCGGTTGACGTGCACGTTCGACAGCCCGAGGGCGTCGGCGAGATCGACCTGGGTCACGGGCAGGTCGCAGGAGGTCGCGTCGGCCAGCCCCACGGCCTGCATGCGCAGGAACAGCTCGCACAGGAGATGGCCGAGCCGCTCGGCGGCGGTCCGCTGACCGATGCTGACGGTCCATTCCCGCTGGATCGAGAACCGGACCGCGATCTCCCAGGACAGGCTCTGGGCGATCCGCGGGTGCCGCTCGGCCAGGGCCAGGAGCCCCTCCCGGCCGAGCTCCGCCAGGGTGACCGCGTTCATCGTGCCGATCGAGTGATCCATCTCGCGCAGCGAGAAGACGTGGCTGTCGAAATGATCGCCGGGCACGAAGAAGGCGATGATCTGGCGCCGCCCATCCTCGAGCTGCTTGTAGCGGCAGGCCCAGCCTTCGAGGATCAGGTTGATGTTCTCGAGCGTATCGCCTTCGCGGATGATGTCTTCCCGGGCGCCGACACGACGGATCTTGACGCGGGAGATCTCGTTCAGAGCCTTCGTTTCCTCGGCCGAGAGGCGCGTGAAGCACCCGAGTTTTCGGACAAGGGGACTTTCCATCGAACTCCGAGACTCCTCTCCCGGGGTCCGTCATAGCCGTGCCTCGGCCAGCCCGAGTTAACGCACGATAACTTCCGGAGTGCCACGAACCGTAAAGTAAAGCTTTTTTCTCGCGGAATGGTTGCATCGCCGGATCGTCAGCGGGGCGGCCCGGAACGCCGGGCCGCGACCATGCGGGCCACCGCGGCGATCGCGGCGTCCCGGGGCTCCAGGCCGAGGGAGCTTCCCGTGAGAAAGACCGCAACGACGAGAGGAGCCTTGCCCGGCGGCTGGAGGAGTCCGACATCGTTCGCGCTGCCCCGCTCGCCGGTTCCGGTCTTGTCGCCGACGCGCCAATCCTCCGGCACCCCGGCGCGCAGCCGCGCCGCCCCCGTACGGCACGCCTCCAGCCATCCGATCAGCCGCGCGCGGGACCCGGACGCCAGGGCATCGCCCAGGAGCAGCGCCCGGAGGGTCTCGGCCATGGCTTCCGGCGTGGTGGTGTCGCGGGGATCGCCGGGCAACGCCTCGTTGAGATCGGGCTCGGTCCGGTCGAGCCGTGTCGTGGCGTCGCCGATCCCACGCAGGAAGGCGGTGAGCCCGGCCGGACCGCCGATGGCGGCGAGCAGCAGGTTGCCGGCGGTGTTGTCGCTCAGGGTGATCGCCGCCGCGCAGAGATCCGCCAGGGTCATCCCCTCCCCCACATGCGTGCCGGTGACGGGGGAATACGGGACGAGGGCCTCCGGGCCGTAGGCGACGCGGCGATCGAGGCTGTCCCGCCCGGCCTCGACGGCCTTGAGGACGGCGGCGGCCGCAAGCGGCTTGAACGTGCTGCAGAGGGGGAAGCGCTCGCCGGCCCGCCAGCCGAGACGGCTGCCGTCGCCGGTGTCGAGGACGAAGGCGCCGAGCCGGCCGCCGGAGGCGGCCTCGATCGCCTCGAAGCCCTCCGGCGCCTCCCCCGCCGCCGCGATCGCCCGGAGCGGCGGGAGAGCCGACAGGCTCCCGGCCAAGCCGCCCGCCAGCAGGTGCCGCCTGCCGATCATGGTCTTCCTCCCTTCGCTTCCTGCGCGTCGCGTCCGAGGCCGGGCGGGCTTGCGCGGCCGCGCGGAGCCCCTCACCGGACGCGTCGCTTGACGTGGGGCGGCCCAGTGCGGACAGGGTCTGGAAAAACCTAGAAAACCCTCCAGGACGACGCCCTTGCCCCCCGACGACCGCTCGCCGCCCGTCCGCTTCAACGCCGCCCGCTACTGCCTGGCCGAGAATGCACGCCTTCGCGGCGACAAGACGGCTCTGGTGATGGTCGGCGAAAGCGGTGTCGCCCGGCTCACCTATGCCGAGGCTGACCGCGCGGTGCGCGGCATCGCCGCCGGTCTGCTGGAACTCGGGCTCTCCCCCGGCGACCGGGTGATGATCCGGATGGGCAACGAGGCCGATTACGTCCTCGTCTATTTCGGGGCGCTCGCTGCGGGCCTCGTCGCCCTGCCCTCCTCGCCGCAGCTCACCCCCGGCGAGGCCGCCTTCCTCATGGAAAATGCCGGCGTCGCGGCTTTGGTGGTGGGAGACGGCTGCCCCGTCGACCGCGACAGCCTCGGCGACCGCATCCTTCTCGACGCCCCGGCAGTGGCGGCGCTGAAGGTGGGCACGCCGCTGACGGATTATGCCGACACCGCCGCCGAGGATCCGGCAACGCTGGTCTACACCTCCGGCACCACGAGCCGGCCCAAGGGCGTGCTGCACGCCCACCGGGCGATCTGGGGCCGCCGGCCCATGCATGCCCACTGGCTCGGGCTGACCGAGACCGACGTGATGCTGCATGCCGGCACTATGAACTGGACCTACACGCTGGGTGTGGGCATCACCGATCCCTGGGCCTGCGGCGCCACCACGGTGCTCTATAACGGCCCACGCGACCGCGGCATCTGGCCGGCGCTGATCGCCGAGCACGGCGCCACGCTCTTCGCCGCCGTGCCGAGCGTCTACCGCCAGATCCTGAAATATGCCGATCTCGGCGCCCACGACCTGTCGCGCCTGCGCCACGGCGTCACGGCGGGGGAGGCACTGCCCCCGGACCTGCTCGAGGCCTGGCGAGCGGCCACCGGCAAGCCCCTCTACGAGGCCCTGGGGATGAGCGAGATCTCCACCTACGTCTCGAGCGGCCCCACCATTCCCGTGCGCCCCGGCTCCCCCGGCAAGCCGCAGCCCGGGCGGCGCGTGGCGATCCTGCCGGTGGAGGGGGAGCCCGCGCCCTTGCTCCCCGGCGAGATCGGCCTCCTCGCCATCCACCGCTCGGAGCCGGGGCTGATGCTCGGCTACTGGAACCGGCCGGAGGAGGAGGAAGCGGTGATGCGCGGGGACTGGTTCGCCGGCGGCGACCTCGCGAGCCTCGACGCGGAGGGCTACCTGCGCTTCCACGGCCGCAACGACGACATGATGAACGCCATGGGCTACCGCGTCTCGCCCGTGGAGGTGGAGGCGACGCTCGCCGAGCATCCCGACGTCGCCGATGTCGGTGTCACGGAGCTTGCGGTGCGCGCCGACCTCCGCGTCATCGCCGCCTTCGTGGTGCGCCGGGCCGGCGCGGCCATCGAGGCGCCCGACCTGCTCGCCTGGTGCGGGCAGCGGCTCGCCGCCTACAAATGCCCGAAGGAGATCCGCTTCCTCGACGCCCTGCCGCGCACGCCCAACGGGAAGGTGCAGCGCAAGCGGCTCGCCGAGGCATGAGCCCCCGCGACGGGGCGGCCGCCTTGTCCGCGCGGGCCGTGCCCGATAGAGCGGGCCGCCCTTGCCCGCCGAGCCCCATGTCCCCGCTTCCGCTTTCCGTCTTCATCATCGCCAAGAACGAGGCCGACCGCATCGGCGCCACGATCCGGGCGGTGCGCGACCTGACCGACGACCTCGTCGTCGTCGATTCCGGCTCGACCGACGGCACCCAGGCCCTCGCGACGGAGCTCGGCGCGCGGGTGATCCACAACGACTGGCCGGGCTACGGCCCGCAGAAGCGCTTCGCGGAAGATGCCTGCCGCCACGTCTGGCTGCTCAATGTGGATGCCGACGAGGTGGTGCCCCCCGACCTCGCCCAGGCGATCCGCGCGGTCTTCGCGCAGGGCGAGCCGGCTCATCCCGCCTGGCGCATCGGCATCGCGGAGATCTTCCCCGGCGAGGCCAAGCCCCATCCCTGGGCCTATACCCTGACGCCGGTGCGCCTCTACCGGAAGGACCGCGGCCGCTATGTGCCCTCGACAGTGCATGACCGGGTCGCCCTGGAGCCGGGGGCGAGCGTGGGCCAGCTCAAGGGCGTGATCCACCATTTCTCCGTGCGATCCCTCGGGGACCAGCTCGACAAGCTCAACCGCTATTCCGACCAGCAGGCCGACGACCTCGCCGCCCGCGGCGTCTCGATCCCGACCTGGCGGGTCTTCGTGGAGCTGCCCGGCAACTTCCTGAAGGCCTATTTCGGCCGCCGCCATTGCGTGCGCGGGGTCTACGGTTTCCTGACCGCGATGAACTACGCGATCTCCCGCCACCTGCGCGTGGCGAAACATTACGAGCGCCGTCTTTCCGGCACACCGCGCAGACCGGGTTGACCCGCCCTCGGAGAGCTTCTAGAGCCGGTGGGCGTGGAGACGTGGCCGAGAGGCTGAAGGCACTCGTTTGCTAAATGAGCATACCCCTAAAAAGGGTATCGAGGGTTCGAATCCCTCCGTCTCCGCCATTCACCTCATACCGCCGTAAGTCCTTGTCACCGCTCAGCGGCGGCTTGCGTCGAATCAGGATATGATCCCGATTTGTCCCCGCAGAACCGGCTGTGGATAGCGCCCCAGCCGGCCCATTCCCGCGTCGGCAAGACGGGCAGGGCCTCCCATGATTCACTGGGGAGGCGGTTGCTCCAGCTACTGCTTCGGCTTGAGCTCGGCAGCGCGTTGCTTCAACGCCGCGGTCATCTCTTTCTGTGCCTTTTCCTCATCGCCGCCGCAGGCTTCCAGGAGAGGGTTCCAGGCATTGTCGACGGGCCTGGGCGCCTTGCCCTTCGGCTTCGGCTTCGCAGTCTCACGCCGGAGGACATCCAACGGGTCTTCTGGATCCGCGAGGCTAAGGTCATCCCGGCTCGGATCAGCCAACTCCGTTAACACCCGTTTCGCGAGCGGTCGGAAGGCATCGAAATCGATATCGGGCACGAAGGTGATGACGTCCTGGTCGTTCACGTTCCAGACGCGGATCCCAGAGAACCTCCCGGCTCGTTCAAGCGGCAAGACGTTGAAGTGC
The DNA here is from genome assembly GCF_022533465.1 of Methylobacterium organophilum. Lineage (NCBI taxonomy): Bacteria > Pseudomonadati > Pseudomonadota > Alphaproteobacteria > Hyphomicrobiales > Methylobacteriaceae > Methylobacterium > Methylobacterium organophilum. Next base: position 439,299 of record NZ_CP092848.1, read on the forward strand.
GCGATGCTGTGACGAAGGAGGCGCGGCAGGTTCGTGATGGAGTTCGGATCGACACGTTCGGTTTGCCCGTCTACCCTCGTGAGTTCGATCAGCTTGCCGTCCGGGATGCCCTTCGGATGCTTGACGGTCAGAACCTGATCGAGACGACCGTACTCGCCGAGGAGCTTCCCGAGGGCTTCAGCCGAGCGCTCATGCGGGAAGACAATAACGCCGAGGAGGGAGATCAGAAGCTGCGTGTCCACGTAGGGCGGGTCGTCTTGGGCCGACGGGGACAATGGGGCATGCTCCTCGACATGATCGAGGTTCCTAAGGATGCGTTGTGCAAGCGCCTTTAGGATGGGCCTCTCGGGTATTCCATACTCGAAATCCTCGCTGAAACGATCCTGCCGACCACGGTCAGAAGCGCGGCTCTTCCCGGCGCGCATTCTCCAATTGAAGCCAGCCGCGCTCGCAAATCCAGCCAGCCGCCGGCAGCTTCACCAGCACGCTCGGCGGTCGCGGGGAGCCCGACCCGCGGCTCTCGGAGGGACGAAAACTTCGGGAGAATTTCGGGAATTTGGGTCCATTTGCAAGCCGTCTCTGTCGGTTTACGCGTTCGAGCGGTCGCACAGCAAAATCTTAGAGAGGGCAGCTCTAGAAAAAATCTAGTAAAATAAGATGATGATAGACGCCCTCTGTCTCGGTGACTTTCTCCCTCCAGCCACCGAGAAAGCGTCACTCCTACATTCCCAAAAGAACAGTGGTAATCACCACCTTCATTGCCCACCTCCATCCGTTTGGCAGACTCGAATTCCGCCCGCCGCCAAACTGTCTTTCTCCGATACTTGCCGAAGAGAGCCTACCCCAATTCGATTCGGGCGAACTCGTTCAGAATGTCGACCTGCTTCGCCGGAGTGAGCTCGTCGTACCGGCAGGAGCCGGCCAGGAGATCGACCATCCGGCGCTGGGCTTCTGCCGCGACCTCGACACTCAACGGCATCTCCTCGTAGTTCCAGATGTAGGTCCGGACTATCGCGGTAAGCAGCGCCGTCAGCGCCGCATGCCCGGAATGGGATTGTCCATGCTCGGCGAGCTTCTGGAGCAGAGTCACGAACGTGCGGACGCCGCCAGGCTGCTGCCGGAACCAAATCAGAATTTCGTCCATGTCGTTGCCCGTCGCCACGTATCGCGGACCCTCCGCAGCGTCCGCGTCCAGGTGCGCGGTATCCTCGTTCTGCATCGCTCAGAGACTCTGATGTTGGAACTAGAGGGAAGTTGCGGATTGCGCGCGGCCGCCATGCGCCGTGGACCACGCCACCGGGTCGGAGAGGAATTCCTCGATGATACCGCGGTCCTTGTTGGAGAGGCCGTCTCCGGCGACGCGCAGCACGTCCGTCCAGGTCGCCAGCGGATGCAGATCCACTCCTGCGCGCCGCAGACGGTCTTCCGCGCCGGGAAAAGCGTCGTGGTAGAAGATGGTCAGAGCATGCTCGACGACCGCCCCAGCGGCGCGCAGACCGCGGACGAAGGCCAGCTTGCTGGTGCCGTCCGTCGTCAGATCGTCCACGAGCAGGACACGTCGGTCTTCGACGCTGCCGCCTTCGACCTGCGCGTTGTGGCCGACGCCGAGGGGACGCTTGCGCACGTAGCCGAGACGGCATGCGAGGCGGTCCGCAAGGGTCGTGGCGAACGGGATGCCGGCAGTCTCGCCGCCGGCGACCATGTCGAACGCATCCGCAGAGAACCTGTCGCGGATGAAGTCGACGGCGATGGAGGAGATGTCCCGGCGCACGTCCGCCTCGGCCAGGAGCCGGCGGCAGTCGACGTAGACCGGACTGGCCCATCCTGCCGCGAGCACGAAGGGGCGTTTGTGGCCGACCTGTATCGCGCCGCTTGCGAGCAGGAGGCGTGCGACCGCCTCCCTGCGCTCCGTCTGCGTCATGGTTCGACCTCCGCGATGGTCCAGGGAAGCGGCTCGCCTCCCCTGAAGACGGCGACTGATGTGTCCGAGACTTCGACGGACGCGGCGAGGACGCTGGTCCGCCGCTCAAGCGCGATGGTTCCTGAGTTCGGATCGAGGCCGTGGAAGCGCGCACCGTTGAGGGAGGCGAAGGACTCGAAGTTCCGCAGCGCCCCTTCCTCGTCGAAGACCTGGACGTAGGTCTGCAGGGCGGTTGCTCCCACGAACACGCCCGCGCAGCCGCAGGAAGCCTCCTTCGCCTCCCGGACGTGCGGCGCCGTATCGGTGCCGATGAAGAAGCAGGCTTCCCCCGAGGTCGCCGCTTTGCGCAGGGCCAAGCGGTGGCGCTCGCGCTTGGCGACCGGCAGACAGTAGAGATGGGGCCGCAGGCCGCCCTGGAACAACGACGTCCGGTTGATCACGAGGTGGTGGGGCGTGATCGTCGCCGCGACCCGCGGCGCATGCGCCCGCACGAGATCCAGCGTCTCGGCTGTCGTCGCATGCTCCACAACCACCTTCAGGCCTGGATGCCGGGCCAGGAGCGGCCGCAGGCTCTCGTCCATGAAGACGCGCTCCCGGTCGAACACGTCTACGGAAGGATCGGTAGACTCTCCGTGGACGAGGAGAGGCATGCCGATCCGCTCCATGCGCTCGAGCACGGGCGCGAGGCCGGGAATGTCGGTGACCCCATGGTGCGCGTTCGTGGTGGCCCCCGCGGGGTAGAGCTTGGCGGCGAGCCAGACGCCTTCGGCATGCCCCCGCTCGATCTCGCCGGGATCGGCGGCGTCGGTCAGGTAGCAGGTCATCAGGGGACGGAAGTCGGATCCGGGCGGCAGGGCGGCGAGGATCCGCGCGCGATAGGCTTCGGCGGCCTCGACCGTGGTCACCGGCGGCACGAGATTGGGCATGATGATCCCGCGTGCGAACTGCGCGGCGGTGTAGGGCAGGACGGCCCTCAGCATTTCGCCGTCCCGCAGATGCACGTGCCAGTCGTCGGGGCGGCGGATGACGATCCGCTCCGGGGGCGTCGCCGGGACGGCGTCGAAGAGCGCGTCCACGCTCATGCGCACATCCTGCGGATGCAGCCACGCAGCACGGCGACGCCGGCCACGAAGTCGTCGAGGTCCATCGACTCGAGCGGGTTGTGCGAACCGTGTTCGTTGCGGACGAAGATCATCCCGGTCGGGATCCCTGCATTCGCGAACACCGCCGCGTCGTGTCCGGCGCCGCTGGGCAGCGTCTCGTCGGGCAGTCCGAGTTCGCGGGCGGCCCGCTTCAGTTCTTCGATGAGACCGGCATCCATGACGGCGGGCGCCGACTCGACCCTGCGGTCGAACTCGAACGTGACACCGCGATCCTCTTCGATCATACTGCATTCGGACCGGAACAGGTCGTAGAACGCTTCCAGCGTCTCCCGGTTCTGGCTGCGCGCCTCGAAGCTGAAGCGGATCAGGCCGGGGATGCGTGCGATCGCATGCTCGGCCGCATCGGTCCCGACGACGCCGCAGGTGACGACCAGATCCCGGCCGCGTTCGAGCAGAGTGCGCCAGTGCCGATCGAGGTGGGTGATCAGCTCCGAGGCCGCGAAGACCGCATCCTTACGGAGCCAGCGCGGAACGGCGCCGGAATGCCCCGGCGCGCCGTGGCAGGTGACGACGCGGTGGCGGACATTGCCGCGGATGCCGGTGACGATACCGACCGGCAATCCCCGCGCGGTCAGCACCGGGCCTTGTTCGATGTGCAGTTCGAGCCAGGCCGCCACGCCTGCCGGGTCGAGGAGCGGCTCGCCGCGTTCGACCCGATCGACGTCCACGCCGACCGCCCGCATGCAGGTTGCGAGCGTGGTTTCGCCCCTGCCGTCGGCCGTCGCGAGATCGGCGGGCGACAGTTCGCCGAAAAGGGCGTGCGATCCGAGATAGGCCTTGCCGAAGCGCGCGCTTTCCTCGCCGCGCAATCCGAAGAGCTTGATCGTCCGTCGCGGCCGGACGTTCTCCCGGCGCATGCCGGCGAGGACCGCGAGGCCTGCGACGACGCCCGCGGCACCGTCGAAGTTTCCGCCCTGAGGCACCGAATCGAGGTGCGAGCCGCAGGCCACGAACGGCAGCTCCGGCTCGGTTCCCTCCAGGGTGACGACGAGGTTGGCGCCCGCATCACGCGCGGTTTCGAGGCCGGCGCGGCGCGCGGCGGCGTCGACGATGTCCAGGGCTTCGGATTCCTTGGGGCTGTAGGCTTCCCGGGTAATGCCGACGCCGTCGCCGGTGGCAGCCCGCAAGGCGTCGAACAGCGTTTCGGCAAGCTGCCGGTCGGCGTCGGCCGACGCCGATCCGAGGGCGGAAGCGGTGGACGGTTTCATTGCGGCGCCACCCAGGCGAGATCCGGCTCGTCCGCCTCCTCGTTGACCACGGCACCGATCAGATCGGAGACGCGGGCGATCTCGCGGCGCTCGCAGAACCGCCCGAGACCGTCGATGATCGCCGTCATCGCACCCGGCTGAACGAACGTCGCGGTTCCCACTTGAACGGCGCTCGCTCCAGCCAGCAGATATTCGACCGCATCCTCGGTCGTCGAGATTCCGCCGCAGCCGATCACCGGGATGCGGACGGCCTGCGCGCATTGGAAGACATGGCGCAGCACGATGGGCTTGATCGCCGGACCGGACAGGCCGCCCATCACGTTGCCCAGGCACGGCCTGAACGTGTTCAGATCGATCGCCATCGCGAGGATGGTGTTGGCGACGACCACGGCGTCTGCCCCGGCGGCTTCGGCTGCCCGTGCGACATCGGGCAGTTCGCCGGTATTCGGCGTCAGCTTGGCCCAGATCGGCAGGGTGGTCGCCGACCTCATCTGCCGGATGACCGCCTCCGTGGAGGAGGCGCGCATGGCGAAGGCCTTGCCGTCCTCCTCGATGTTCGGACAGGAGATATTGGCCTCGATTGCACTGATGCCGGGTAGCGTCAGCTCGGCCGCGAGACTGGCGAAGCCTTCCGCGGTCGGAGCCGAGATGCTGACGACGAGCGGCGTCCGGTAGCCGGCATAGGCCGGCATCGTATGCTCCAGGAAATAGGGTATCCCTTTGGACGGAATCCCGATGGCGTTGAGGAGGCTGCCGGGCCGCTCGGCGACCCGCGGCAGCGGATTGCCGGTCCTCAATTCCCGGGTGATCGTCTTGGTGACGAACGCGCCCAGCCGCTCGAAGTCGATGACCTTGCTCAAACCCTCGGCAAATGTCCCGGAGGCCGGCATGACGGGATTGGCAAGTTTCAAATTGCCAATCTGAACGGATAGATCGGTCAAGGCAGCGCCTCCTGGAGATCGAATACAGGCCCGTCCCAGCAAACACGCCGATGAACTATCTCTCCTCCGACATTGAAATCGCGGACACAGCAGTAGCAGAGGCCGATGCCGCAGGCCATCTGCTGCTCCATAGCGACTTGGCCGGGAATTCCAAATTCACGGGCGAGTCGCTGCTGAACGCGCATCAGCCGGCTCGATCCGCAGGTGAAGAAAGCGTCGCAGCGATCCTCCTTGATCAGCCCACGCAGGATCCTCTCGACATTGGCGGGCCCGCTGGTGCTTTCCGCGTCCGTCACACAGACGACGTCCGCACCATGAGACCGGAACAGATCGACAGAGAGGAGCAACTCGGTTCGGCGTGCGCTGAACAGGGCGGTGACAGCGATTCCTTTTGCTTTCGCGGCCTGCGCGAGCGGCGCCAGGGTCGCGAGACCGGCGCCACGTCCCACGGCCACGATGTGCCGCCAGGACGGGTCGAGGGTAAAGCCGACACCGAGGGGCCCCATGATGTCGAGGCGCTCACCGGCTTTCAGGGTGGCGAGACCGCGCGTACCCGCACCGGTGACCTTGTAGAGGAACTCGACCTCGCCCTGAGCGGGATCGGCACCGTACAAGCTCATCGGTCTGCGGAGATAAGGCTGCTCGCCGAGCGGATGGGGGCAGAGCAGTTGGAAGAACTGTCCTGGCTGCGCGGCGGCTGCGATCTGGCCGCAGCGCACAACGAGGTGCCGATACTCCGCATTCACCGGATCGTTTCGGATGATGTCGGCAGGTTCGGCGACGATCGTAGGCGACCAGCATGTGCCGCCCATGATCCCCGGGAGCGGAGGCATTGACGATTCGATAGGTGGGGCGATCTCGGTCATCGACTTGCTCGGAGTTCGCAGCGGAAGGCCGGCCTGTCGGCAGCGCTTCGATCAAAGGGCGCAGCGCGGCCCTTTCGAAGGATCCGCGACAGGGGGAGGACGCACCGACGCGCCCAATGATTGTGACAGGGCGCCGTATAAATACAAGGACATTTCTTTTTTTTTAGACGCGGCGGGCGCGGCGAGTCATCCGTTTGTCCGTTGCGCACAGCCGTCCTGGCGAACCCGCCTCTGGCGCACTTTTCGACGAAACGGAGCCGGTTCGTCGAACGAAAGCGTGATGGTACGAACCTGGAGACGTGACCCAACCCAATCTGGGCGGGCACGGCTCCCAGTCTCGCTCACAGAACTCCCGCTGCGCTGTCGCTATCAGAGACAGAACGCCCGGTGATCGAGGGTTTTGTAAGCTGCGCGAGAGCCGCTTTTTCTCCCGCGGAAGCAGCACCACTTCCGCGGAAAATGCTCTAGAAGGCGTGAATGATGAAGCCAGCCTGGATGTTCTTGGACTCGGCTCCGATGCGGTACCTCTGGTCCTCTCCGAACTTGTTTCTCCAATACTGGAAGCCGATAAAGGCCTCAAGGCGGTTCGGCTGGCTATAGAAGTATTTCCCAAGATCGAAAAGGAGATTCGAGCGCGACAACCACTCCGTCTCTGTCGCTTGTCCGAAACCGTTGCGCCCCTTCGGCAAAACGATGTTGCTGAACCCGGCAAGACGAAGCGGCAAGCCGGTGAATGCCAGCGGAATATTATAGCTGATCTCGAACTCTGGGACGAGATTGAACTCCACGCTACGCATGGGTTCTACGACGATGCCATTGCGGTTGAACTCTTTGTAGGCATGCACTGCCACGTTGATGAAGCCTGCCGGCACGTCGAGGGCAAACACCAAGCCGGTCACTCCAACGCGCTTGCGTGGCCCGAAGGCGGTATCCTTTCCATTCAGATCGAAACCGTAGGACAATGAAACGTCTTTGATCAGGCCAGGTACAGCGAAGGTTTTCGGCGCGGTGAATGCGTTTCCGCTCAGCGATCCGCGGTAGACGGCATAGACCTCTGTTGCCCCGACGCCGGTCTGGATACGATTGTTCGGAAAGGCAAATCCAGTCGGATCCTGCGATCCGGACTTGATGACATCGATATTCACAAAGTTGGTGCCGTAGCCGAAGTTGTCCGCGTGCGTGAAGAAGGTGATATTCTTCGGCACACCCCTGCCCTCGCGCGGATCGCCTTTCACGGCGCGGAGGCCAGGCTCGCGGGAATCGTCGAGGAAGCGGTAGCCGGCCGTCGTATCCGAGAAGACGAAGAAGGACGGCGCCGGTGCGTCGGTTGTGTGGACGGGGGCGGGCGCATCTGCCGCTTGAGCCGCTACGATCGCTGCGAGACCGAAGCCGGCTCCAAGAATCATCCGCTTCATGGATATATCGTGCCCCTCATAAGGGAATTGGACTTGGGAGTGCTGTTTATTCAGGGGGAAATACTGTCGGAGCCGGTGCGCGGCTTGGCTCGATCACACCGGTTCGTCCAAGGGAGCGGCCTTCGATCCCGCAGGCGGCCCGCCGCACCGGGTCGATCGCGCGTCCCGCGGGATCGACCGCTCCGGTTCGACGTCAGGTCAGCTCGACACCCCGTCGCTCAGGGATGAGGAAGAGGAGAGCGAAGATGTCGAGCACGTACAGCAGCGACAGGAGGCTGATCGCGGTGTTGAAACCGTATGCTGTCGCAATCGCGCCGACCGCCACGGGACCCAGGCCACCAACGGCGCGTCCGAGGTTGAAGAGGACGTTCTGCGCCGTCGCCCGGGCAGCGGTGGGATAGAGTTCGCTGATGAGCGCCCCGTAGCCTCCGAGCATGCCGTTCACGAAGAAGCCCATGACCGCTCCTGCAACGAGAAGGGCGGCTGCGTCGGTCAGTCGCGAGTAGAGAACGACCATCACGGCAGCGCCGATCATGTAGGTCAGGAAGGCGGGGCGCCGGCCAATCCGGTCGGCCACGTGTCCGAAGACGAAGATGCCGGTGGCCATGCCGGCAATCGTCACGCTCGTCCAAGTCGCCGATTGAGCGAGGCCATAGCCAAACCGGGTCGAGAGGTAGTTCGGCAACCAGATCATCACGCCGAAATAGCCGAAGTTCTGCACTGAGCAGAGAATGACCATTCCCAGGCTCAGCTTGGTTGTATCGGCATCCTTGACCAGTAGCTTCAGCGGCAGGCGCGGCGCGGCCTGACGATGCTGGCGATCGACGAAGACATCCGGCTCATGAAGCGAGTGCCGGATGAAGTAGGCGATGACCGCGGGCAGGACGCCGATCGCGAACATGCCTCGCCAGCCGATGTGCGGCAGAAGAAGGGGCGTCACGAGGGCGGCGCTCAGGACGCCGAACTGCCAGCCGAGGCCGACGTAGGATGAGGCTCTCGCGCGCTTGGAGGCCGGCCACGTTTCGGCCACGAGGGCCATGCCGATCCCGAATTCGCCGCCGAGTCCGAGGCCTGCGATCGTGCGGTACGCGAGAAGATCCCAATAGCCCTGCGCCAGGGCGCAGAGGCCGGTGAAGACGGCGAACAGGATGATCGTCCAGGTGAGGACCTTCACACGGCCGATGCGGTCCGAAAGCATACCGAACAAAAGGCCGCCCATGACGGAGCCGACCAGTGTCGCCGTCACCAGAGAGGCGCCTTCCGACTGGCTGAGGCCGAGATCGGCGGCGATCACCTTGAGCATGAAGCCGAGGATCAGAAGGTCGAAGCCGTCCATCGCATAGCCGAGAGCCGAGCCGACCAAGGCCTTGCGGGCGGTTGCGTCGACGTTCTCCGGCAGTAGCCCGGGCGTGGAGACAGCCTCTTCGGCTGGCAAGGTGCGTGTCATCTGATGCTCCCTGCCCGGTGCCTGCGGAGGTTCCGACGCCGCATCGGCTCGCGCGGCTGTGCCGCGCCGACCACTTTTCCCGGGCTGTATGGCGGTTCCGATCCAGCGGAGACGTCGTCCGCCGGTCCGTTTTTGAGTGTCACGGACGAGTATATATTTCAAGACAGATCTATAAATGTGGATGCACGCGAAGTGGTCAGCCCACCTATTTTTATTGCACCGCAACAGCGAGGCATGCGCTCAAGTCGGATCTTCGCCGCCAATTTCCGCAAATAGGGCCGATAGCTATGCGCGAATTACATGAGCGCTTGATGGGCATGCAGGAAATTTGTGCAACAAGGCCGCGTCGCGGCGGGTGTCGTGCGACGGCTCGTTGACCTTGCCTGTTCAACCCCTGAAGTCTATTTTTCGAGACACCTGGGCAAGGCGAGGCACCTGGGCAAGGATGGATGGCGACTGTGTTCGAAGAGATCGGAAGGCGCCTACGTGCTTATCGCATCGGTAGCGGCCGCACTGCCGAGGAGCTGGCCAGGGATCTCGGAGTGTCCCGCGCACTCGTCTACAAGATCGAAGCCGGTGAGGTGATCAAAATCGAAACGCTTGATCGCCTTTCGACCGTGCTGGGCACGTCGATGGCATCCCTTTTGGGAGTCGGTGTTGAGTACTATTCCAGTGCGCTCGGATATTTTGAGCGCATGCGTCAGGTCGAAGAAGAATCCGATCAAGTCATAGCCCATTTTCCGCCGATTTCTTACCTGCTGTCATCCGATCAATACAAAGATCATTTGCGGAAGATGTTGGTCGAATCGCTCGGCCCTGAGGGTCCGAGTGAAAAGCAGTCCGATGAAATCGACGCGGTGATAGCGGTTCTGAACGAGCGCAAGGCCGCGCGGAGGACGAGGCATTTTAGTGTCGTCAACTTCGTGACGGTTCCGGAAATCGAACGTTTCCTCCGCCTCGGCGTCGTGGGGCGCTTCGATCTGCCGGAGGACGAACTGGCGCGTCGCCGGATCGCGGCTCGATTGGAAATTGAGCATCTTCTGCGCCTCATCGAGAGCGAGCCCATGGGGGTGCAGATCGCTTTGATCGAGGAAACGTTGCCGAACGTCACCTTCCAGCTCTTCAAAGGCAGTCGCCGCACAATGGTCGGCCTCAGTCCGTTCCGACTTGGCGGCGAGCTTCCGAACATCCGCACCGGCGTCGCGACCTTGACCGCGGATGAGGAACCGGTCCGTCTCTATGAGTCCCTGACCGCCGATCTCTGGCAAAGGGCCCATAAGGGGTCGGATGCCGTTGCGCTCCTGCGGACGGTTCTCGATCGATCCGGGGAACCGGATTCCGTCCGCCTGCAGCGCGCCTCGTGAACGGGGACGAGGCCGACCTCGAACGGCGGCTCCGCGTCGACAGAACACGCAATCTGCTCATGGACGGTCGGGGTCGGTCCTTCCGTCCGGACACGCGGTGCTGGAGTGAAGCGGGTTCCGGGCACGACGGCGAGTGCGTCGATGCCGTGGCGGCGGTCCGCTGGCTGCAGCGAGACAGCGGCTCGCCGCTGCGCTGGCCGGTGGCGGTAGTGGGAACGCGAGCTGCCACCGATGCCCAGAGGTCCGCGGCGGAGGTCGTGGGGATGGGCTTGGCCGGTGCCGGACTGACGGTCCTGTGCGGCGGCCGGGAGGGCGTGATGGAGGCCGTCTGCCGCGGCGTGGCGAGGGCGGGCGGTGTGAGCGTCGGGCTCCTGCCCGACGGGGATGTTTCGGGGGCCAACGACTTCGTGACGATTCCGCTCGCCACCGGTATCGGCGTCGCACGCAACGCTCTCATCGCCCGGGCGGCCTTCGCCATGATCGCCGTCGGGGGAGGCAACGGCACCTTGTCGGAGATCGCCTTCGCCCTTCAGTTCGGGAGACCGGTCTTCACTCTGGGGGGCGCCCCCGAGCCCGACGGCGTCCGCCGCTGTACGGACGCGGCCGATGCGGTGGAAGGCATCTGTCTGCAGATCCTGGGTCTGGCTCCCGCCTAGAGCGTTTTCTGCGGAAGCGGCTGCCGGTTCCGCGAAAGAAAATGCGTCACTATCAAATAGATAGAGCATTTTCGTGATCCAGGAATCATGGGAAAATGCTCTACGAGACGATCGGTTCAGCTCTGACCAAACTCTGAAATTCCCCCGTGAGCGGCGGACCATTTGGCCGGCTCGTTCAGAAAGCTTTCGACTTCGTCGAGCACAGCGCCCTCGAAATGCCCGCTATCCTTCGCGACGGCGAGGACGTCCCACCATGTGGTCAGGTAGTGGAGGTGGACACCCAGCTCGTCCATCAACTCGCGGCTTTTCGGAAAGATGTCGTAGTAGAAGAATACGAAACAGTGATCGACGTCCGCCCCGGAATTCCGGAGAGCCTGACAGAAGTTCACTTTGCTGCGTCCGTCCGTTGCGAGATCCTCGACAAGCAGAGTCTTGGCGCCCACAATCACCTCGCCCTCGATCTGCGCATTCCGGCCAAACCCTTTGGCCTTCTTGCGCACGTACTGCATCGGCAACATCAGGCGGTCGGCAATCCACGCGGCGAAGGGAATACCGGCAGTCTCGCCGCCCGCGATGTTCGTAATCGACTCGTAGCCGATGTCGCGCACGATCGTTGCCGCGGCGAAGTCGATCAAGGTAGACCGCAGGCGCGGATAGGAGATGATCTTGCGGCAGTCGATATAGACCGGGCTCGCCCAGCCAGACGTGAAGATGAACGGCTTGCTCTCGTAGAAATTCACGGCCCTGATTTCCAGAAGCATCTTCGCGGCTTCGCGAGCGATCAGGCTCCGGTCGATGGGCAGGAAGGACATGGCCATGCGCGTGTTCTCAACGTTGACGGATACGCCTCCCGCATTCGCACTGGAGGCTAGAGGCCCGATCTCCTGGCGAAGTTCCTTCCTGCCGACGGCAGACCGCGTCAACCCGCAAACGGATCCAAATCGCGCCGAAGCACAGATCTTCGCCCGATCCGGAGGTCTGGACATCCTATGATTCCCGCGAGCGGATGCGCCTTTCCTCGCGCCGCTTCAAAGCCGAGGGAAGCTAGGCGAGCTTTATCTGCGCCATGCGGTCCAGGAGCGCGAGCCGCTCCGCAGCCGGACGCCCTTCCAACCGCTCCATTTCTTTCACGTAGCCGAGCATGGTCGCGAATATCGAACTTCCCGTTTCGGCATCGCATGGACTCTCCTCGTAGAGGCTCACGATCCTGCCCGCGAGGTGCCGCAAGACGAAGACGAAGGCCGGATGCGCCGCGGCCAACCTTTCGTCGGAGCGAAGACGTTGCAGCAGGGCTTTGTATGTATTCACGCCGTCGTGCTGGCGCTCCAGCCAATCCAGAAGATCGTACATCTTTCGACATGTTCCCGATAAGGTCTGCGGGTAGGTCCGTGTCGCGGGAGGACGGCATCCTGCGATCGGACCCGGAGGGGATCCGGAACTGGAGGCCGACCGCGGGCTTCAGATCTCCCGACGCCTGCGGATCGCACCACGCGCCGGCTGCCTGTGCACCGTCGTACCCAGGTCTCTTCCGGACCGCGGCACGGCAATGGCGGCGCTCCGTGCCTCAATCATCACATATCTGTCCGCAGCGGAAGAGCCCGTCGTGCACGCCGCCACGACATCGCATCGCCCGAGGCATAGCCGCTCGAGGATGCCGGAAGCTGCATTGCCGCCGTGCGACCTCGGCATCCCGACGACCGTCGACCGTTCGAGAGGCCGGCACACGGCCTCTCGAGGCGGACCGCCGCCATTCTCCGGCAGCGATCGATTTGGAGGTTCCGCTGCGCCGCGGAGCGGGGCAATTGGACGACAGCCCACCGTCCTCGACCAGCATCTGCGTGGCCGACCCTCAGAGCGAGGTCCCGCCGGATCGCGGCCAGCGCGACCATCCGCTGACGGAACTCAACGGGGTATGCAGGACGAGGCTTGGGCATCGGGAAAACAGCTCACGCGAAAGCGTTCTCGGTATCCACCAAACCGGGACAATCACACCCCGCGGCCCGGACTTGCACGCTCGCCTCGGCCAGGACAGGGGCGCCGCCCTCCCATGAGAGGCCGCCATGATACGCGCAGGCTCGCACCCGTCCGACTGACCGCCGGAGTGCCGCCGCGTGCGGAGCCTGCGCTTCCCGCGAGGCTCCGATGCCATCCAGAATCCTGTTCACGTCCGAGCTGCATGTCGGCCACCGGGCACTGCTCTTTGAGTGGATGTCGACCCGTCGACAGTTCGCCTCCATTGAGGAGCACGACGAGACGCTGGTGGCGAACTGGAACGCCACCCTGCGCCCCGAGGATACCGTCTGGTGGGTCAGGGTCAGGCTTGTGCTCCACGAGTAGCTTGGCCGGCGAAGCCGATCGGGCAAGCGCAGCCGGCCAAGCAGCCAGGGCTGGCACGAACACTCCGGGGGCTGGCGGCCGGTAGCCGAACGCGCCATGCGGGCGGATCGTGTTGTAGTGCCGGCGCCAGCTCTCGATGATGATCCGCGCCTCCTTCAGCGTGTAGAAGATCTCCCCGTTCAGGAGTTCGTCCCGCAGCCGTGCGTTGAAGCTCTCAACGTAGCCGTTCTCCCACGGTGCCCCCGGGGCGATGTAAGCAGTCTGGCTGCCGACCGCCCGGATCGCCTCGGGCACGCTCTGGCCTTGCGAGACCAGCACGTCCACCTGCCGCAGCTTGGCGATCACATCCTCCGGCTTGTGCCGTTTCGTTCCCATCTGTCCGCCCTCGTCCTGGCCCGAAGCCATACCTCAGGGCAGATCACTCCTCTGGGGAAGGATCACGGGTGCTGCCAACCACTTTTCCAATCAGGCCCTTCCGCGCTGTAAGCCCGAGCGACGATCCCGCTCTGTGACCGGGATGGTACAGGTGCGCTGGCGCCATCTCGCCCGCAACGACAACGCTCGCGTCTTCCAGATCCGCCTCCCCCAGGCGGCTCGATCCGGGTGCTCAACGCGCTCCGATCCGCATCAGCCTCGGGTCCGTGCCGAATTCACAAGCACGTCACGCAGCGGACATCTTCGCGGTTCCAGCGTGGCGCGGATCGAATTCGAACGCATCGGAAAACCGGCCGCTTCCCGCGACCCAGTCGTTGTGCGTCGTTAGCTTGATGAAGCTCGATTTATCGATCGAGGATTATTCGTTCCAGCCGCGGATTGCAGATCGATACCAAGTCGAATGTCTCGATGATGCTTTGGCGGCCAGCGGTTCGCAGGCGGTCGCTGTCGGCCCGGTCGGCGAGGGCGGCAATGGCGCGCTCGGCGAGCACGTCTGGCGCGAAGAAGGGGAAGACGAGCCCGTTCTCCCGATGGCGGAGGACCTCCCGGACCGGCGCGGTCTCGGAGGCAAGGACAAGGGCGCCCGCGCTCATCGCCTCGAGCATCGACCAGGAGAGCACGAAGGGATAGGTGGCGTAGACGTGGAGCGCGGCGATCCGGAGGACCGCGAGATAGGCCTCGTAGGTCAGCCGGCCGACGAAATGGACGCGGGCGAGATCGAGCCGGGACCCGACCTCCCGGAGGAAGACGTCCTTCCAGGTCGATCCCTTGGGGGGGGCCGGCCCGTAGCCGCCAGCGGCATCGCCGACGATAACCGCCCGGGCCTGCGGCCGGCGCGCGAGGATCTCGGGCAGGGCCCGCATGAAGACATGGTAGCCCCGGTAGGGCTCCAATGTCCGGTTGACGAAGGTCACGACCTCGTCGCCGGGCCCGAGCGTCAAGGTCCGGCCGGCTGCCGGGATCGTCAGGGTGAGCGTAGCGTCCGGGCGGGGGCTCACGAGGGCCGTGTCGATACCCTCGTGGGCAATCAGGATCTTCTCCCGCAGGCTAGGCGGAAAGGTCGAGGCCTGGAAGGCGGTGGGCGCGATGCCGAGATCGGCGTCGACGAGCGCCTGGGTCATCGCGGCGTTACGAGCGCGGACCCGGGCGCGCACCAGGGGATCTCCGTCGAGAGCGGGGGCGAATTCGGGATCGAAGTCCACGTCGCTGCCCTCCGCCGCGTAGTAGAACTCCGCGTGCAGGATCAGCCGCACCTTCGGCCAGACGTCGCGCACGAACAGGGTCTCGCCCCAGCCGCCATGGCCGACCACGATATCGGGCTCGTAGCCCGAGGCCTTGAGCGAAGCGAGGAAACGCGCCACGGCCAGCCCCCGGGCCGTCCGCTTGGCGAAATGCTCGGCCACCGGATGCTCGAAGAGGATAGGATCCGGTCGATGGGGGTAGGCGAGCGTGCGCACGATCCGGGGCTGCGCGTTGCCCTCGCGCGTGATGGCGAGAACCTCGACGTCCGGCCGCCGGTCCAGCGCCTGAGCGACGTGCCGGAACTGGGCGGGGAAGTTCTGGTGGAGGAACAGAACCCGGTAGGGGCGGCGCGCCATGGCCCGCTGCTCGCTGGATAAGCCCCGGCCTGCCACCCCGATCCCGTCAGGCCACTTGCAGATGGATGTCGATCTGGGTGTTGTGATCGTCCATCATCTGGAAAACCTCGTAGGTGATGCCGTGCTCGACGGTCGTCGAATGGGTATCCGTCGCCCCCGAGAGCGTGACCGTATCGCTGCCGGTGCGATTGATGGTCAAGACGTTGCTCGCCGGGGCGAGGTCCGTCAGGATCGTGGAATCGATGATTGCACTGCTGCCGCCTCCGAAATCGAGTTCCTCGACCCCCGAGATGCCGGTGAGGACCATGTTGCCGCTGCCGACGAAGTGCACGGCGTCGGAACCCGTCCCCCCGTCGATCGTGTCGGAGCCTGAGCCATCGACGTAGAAGACGTCGTTGCCTGCACCACCCGAGAGGAATCCTCCGCCGCCGCCCGTGAGGGTGTCGTTGCCGTCTCCACCGGATAGGATGCTTCCCCCCGTACCCGTCAGCGCATCGTCATGCGTCGAGCCGACGACGTTCTGGATGTTGGTGAGCGTGTCCCCAGCCGCGTAGCCGCCGCTCGCGGTGCGGGCCGAGAGGTCGACCACGATGGCGGCGGTGGATTGGCTGAAGTCCACGGTATTCGTCCCGCTGCCGCCGTCGATGACATCGAGGCCGCCGCCGGCGACGAAGGTGTCGTTGCCCGCGCCGCCGGAGAGAAAGTTGATCCCGGCTCCGCCAGCGATCGTGTCGTTGCCGTCACCGCCATAGAGGTCGTTGTTCTCTGTCCCGCCCGTGAGCCAGTCGTCGTGGGACGAGCCGACGAGATGCTGGATGCCGGTGAGGGTGTCCCCCTGGGCGTATCCGCCTGAAGCCGAGCCGTTGGCGAGATTGATGTCGACCGCGGCGTCGGAACTGTGGAAGTCCGCCGTGCCCATGGCGTGGCCGGAGGCATCGAGCGTCTCGCCCGCTCCGCTCGCGGTGAGCGTGACCTGATCGCTCTCCTGGGCAACCTGCACGGTGATCCCGTAACTGTCCGTCAGACCGTGGCTGTCGGTGGCCGTGAGCGTCAGCGCGTAGGAGGATCGGGCAGCGTGGTTGAGGGCGACGCCGGACTTGAGTTCGAGGGTGGTGCCGGAAATCTCGAAGAGGCTGGCATAGGCGCCGGAGAGAGAGACCGCAACGCTGTCGCCGGCATCGGGATCGCTGGCCGTGAAACGCGTCACCGAAGCGCCGGCCTGTCCCTCGCCCACGCTCGGCGAGGTGGAGTTCGCAGTGACATGCGGCGCCTCGTTGACGTTGTCGACGGTGATCTGGAGCGCCTGGCTGGTGCTGGCATGGCCGTCCGAGGCCGCAACCGTCACCTTGTAGATGTTGTCATGGTCGGCGTCGGAGGGCTGCTCGTAGTCGGGTGACGCCTTGAAGGTGAGAGCGCCCGTCGAGGCGTCGATCGCGAACAGCCCCGCATCCGTGCCGCTGATGGAATAGGTCAGCGCCGTGCTGCCAGGATCCGTGGCCGTCACCGTGCCCGCAGCCGCCGTATTCTCCGCAACCGTGCGGCTAGCCGCCGAGGTGATGGTCGGCGCCACATCCGCAACGGTGATCTGCACCGCCTGGGAGGTGGTGAGATGGCCGTCGGAAGCCGCGACCATCACATCATAGATGTTGTCGTGGTCGCTGTCCGAAGGATTGGTGTAGCTCGGCGCGGCCTTGAAGGTCAGGGCACCGGTCGAGGCATCGATGGCGAACAGCCCCGCATCTGTGCCACTGACGGAATAGGTCAGCGCCGTGCTGCCGGGGTCGGTGGCGGTGACGGCACCAGCGCCGGTCTGGCCCTCGTTGACCGTGCAGCTCGCCGCCGAGGTAATGGTCGGCGCCACGTCCGCAACGGTGATCTGCACCGCCTGCGTGGTGGTGAGATGGCCGTCGGAAGCCGCGACCATCACATCATAGATGTTGTCGTGGTCGCTGTCCGAAGGATTGGTGTAGCTCGGCGCGGCCTTGAAGGTCAGGGCACCGGTCGAGGCATCGATGGCGAACAGCCCCGCATCTGTGCCACTGACGGAATAGGTCAGCGCCGTGCTGCCGGGGTCGGTGGCGGTGACGGCACCAGCGCCGGTCTGGCCCTCGTTGACCGTGCAGCTCGCCGCCGAGGTAATGGTCGGCGCCACGTCCGCAACGGTGATCTGCACCGCCTGCGTGGTGGTGAGATGGCCGTCGGAGGCTGCGACCGTCACCTCGTAGATGTTGTCATGGTCTTTGTCAGAGGGACTGGTGTAGCTTGGCGCGTTCCTGAAGCTGAGGGCGCCGGTCGAGGCGTCGATGGTAAAGAGGTTGGCGTCCGCGCCTCCGCTGATCGAGAAGCCGATTACGGAGGGGCCGCTGGGATCGGTGGCGGCGACGGTGGCGGCGGCCGTCTGGCCTTCGTTCATCGTGTGGGTCGCCGCCGAGGTCACGGTCGGCGCGACATCGGAAACGTTGATCGTGACATCCTGGACGTGGGTCGACCCATCCGAAGCGGTCGCCGTCACCTGCACCATTCGCGTGGCGGCGACGGCGTAGGAGAGGCTCGCACCACTCGCCAGCACGAGATTGTTGCCGGAGAGCACGAACAAGGAAGCGTCGGCGCCACCAGTGATGGTGTAGGTCTGGGAGGACCCATCGCTCGACGCGAGAGTTGCAGCAGCGGTCCCCGAGGCGCTGCCCTCGGCGATGGTGTTTTGAGTGACAGCGATGCCCATGCCGGCAATGAGCTGGGCTGCCGTCAGCGTCCCGTCATCGAACTGGAACTTCTCGACATTCTTGACGGTGTCGGTCCCGTCGGGCCCCGCGATCGTATAGGTCACCGTCGAGAGGGCGTAGGTGACAGTATAGGCCGAGCGATTCCCGGAATAGATGGCCGTGTCGGTTCCCATACCGCCGTCGATGATGTCGTTTCCGGCGCCGCCCGTGATGGTGTCGTCCCCGCCCGCGGTGGCATCGCCGATGACGCCAGAGCCCGGAACGTTGATGTTGTCGACGGCGAAGCTCTCATTGTTGCTGGCTTCGTTGAAATTGGCGCCGAAGCCGAGGGTCAGTACACCGTTCGAGGGCGTGGGCAGCGTGATGGTGAGCGAGATCTTGTTGTCGTTGCCGCTCCAATACGACGAATAGTTTCCCTGGGTCAGGTTCGCCGTGTAGGTTACGTCCGCAGCGCTCTGAAACGTGAGGTTCGAGAGACTCAAATTTCCCGACCAGCCGGTGCTGTTTGTCACCGTGAGAATCGCGGCACCATTCGCATAAATCCGGACGCCTTCTCCGCCATCGGCGGAATCGAGCACGTAGACGTCGAGACTTATCGTGGTCGTAGCAGTGGAAGGATCCGTGAGCTGGTAGCTCCTCGAAATCTGCTGCGCCCAGGTGCTGTTGTTGCCGCTTCCAGCAATGTTGCCCAGGACGGCGTTGCCGTCGAGGAGTTGCACGGTCGGGACGACACTTCCCCCAGCTGTCATCCAGCTGGAGTTCCCGGTGTCAAAGGTCTCGAGGCCAATCGATCCAAAGGAGTCCGCGTCACCGCTGATGAAGTCGTTGCCGATGCCGCCAACGATCATGTCGTTGCCGAGCCCGCCGATGACCCGGTCATTGCCGTCGCCGCCGTCGATGCGATCGTTACCGTAGCCGCCATCGAGCGTGTCGTCGCCGCCACCACCGGTGATGGAATCGTTGCCGCCCGCCTCCATCACGACGGCGTTGTCGAGCATGATCGAGCCGCCGTCTGACGAAGCGAGCTTGAACTCGACCTTGTCGCTGCCGGTGCCGGTGAAGAGGTAATCGAAGGTCTGCCAGGAGTTCGGGAAGGCACCGATTCCGACCGTGTCGATCTTCGTGCCGTTGACCAAGATACTGAGCTGCGCGGAATAGTTGGCGAGATTTCCGAGGTCGAACTGGACGAGATAGGTACGGCCGGCGGTGGTCGAGACCGTCTGCCAGACGTCCGTGGTCCCACCCGTGAACATGCGCAGCGACTGGTTCTCCGCGGAGCCGCTGGCGAGATAGACGCTGTCGCTGATCTGGATCTGGTTGTTCGCGGTCTGCCAGCCGGTACCGACGTAGCCCGATCCCGTCGCGACGTTGCCGTTCGTGTAGCGGCCGGTGGAATAAGCCTCGAAGTTGCCGTTGGTGAGAAGGTTCTGGCCGTTCGCGACGGCCACCGCGTAGGTCGTCAGCTTGCCGAGGTCGTCATCGCCCCTGATCGTGTCGTTGCCGGCGCCGCCCGTGAGGGTGTCATTGCCGGCGCCGCCCGTGAGCGTGGAGCCCGTATCCGTCGCCGTCAGCGTGTCGTGATAGGTCGAGCCGGTCACGCTCTCGATGGAGGTGAGGGTGTCGCCTTGGGCATCACCGCCACTTGCCGTCTGGTTGGCGAGGTTCACGGTCACCGCGGCGGCCGATGTGACGTAGGATGTCGTGTCCGTTCCGGCGCCCCCGTCGAGGATGTCGGCGCCTGCTCCCCCGACGAGCGTGTCGTCGCCCGCCCCGCCGATGAGCGTGTCGTCGCCCGCCCCGCCATCAAGGACGTTGGCGCCCCCATCGCCCGTCAGCGTATCGGCGTAATCCGTTCCGGTGAGATTCTCGATCTGCGCGAGGGTATCGGTGACGAGGCCGGCGGATTCGAGCCCGCTCGCCTGGGTGGCAAGCTGCTTGATCTCCGACTGGGTCAGCGCCGTGTTGAAGACCGCGAAGTCATCGACCTGGCCATCGAGGAGATTGGCGGCGTTGGAGTCGCGGCCGAGATAGTTGCTGGTGAAGGTCCCGCCCGTCGGGAGGATGACCGCGCTGTCCGTATTCGAGGCCAGATCACCGTTGATGTAGAGGGAAAGCCGTCCCGCCTGATAGGTCACGGCGACGTTCATCCACTGATCGGCGACGATGTAGCTCGAGGAGGCGGCAACGCCCGCGATGCTCTGTCCGAGGGTCGTCGCCCCAGCGAGATCGCCACGGATTTCGGCGTAGAGGTTTCCGTTGGATTGCTTCTGTAGGAACAGCCACTGATTGTTAGCGGTGCCGATCTTCCAGACGCCCTCTTGTACGCCGCTCGTCGGATTGTCGAAGTTCACCCAGGTGGAGATGGTGAAGCTGTCGCCGAGCGACAGCGTGCCGATGGTCGCCGTATCGTTGGAGCCGCGGCCCTTGAAATCGAGGGCCGAGCTGTGGTTCGTCGGGCCGGCGGTCCAGCTCGTCTGGCCGTTGAGCGCAATCGCGGTACCGGTGTTGATCGCCGTTGCCGTGGCGCCACTGCCCTCCAAGAAGCCCCAACCCGCGACGAGGCTCGCATTGGTGTAGGCCGTCGCCGCTCCTTGCGTACCGGCGTCGCCACCATAGGCGATGCCGGTGGCGAGATTCGCGGTCACGCCGGAGGAGGAACCGGCCCAGCTTGCCGTATCCGTGCCCGCGCCGCCGATCAGGGCGTCCGCTCCCGCGCCGCCCATCAGCGTGTCGTTGCCGCTTCCGCCGAAGAGGATGTCGTCGCCTGCACCGCCCTTGAGGACGTCGTTGCCGCCGCCGCCGTCGAGGGCGTTGGTACCGGAATCACCGGCGAGATAGTCGCCGGTGCTCGAACCGACGAGGTTCTCGACGCCGGTGAACCAATCGCCCATGGCGTATCCGCCCCAGGCCCGCGTCGCGTTGGTGGTAGCCACGGCGAGATCGACGGTGACGCCGCCGCCCCAGAAGCTGCCCGAGAAGGTGACCGTGTCGATGCCGGCCCCGCCGCCGATCAGGCCATTGTTGCCGTTGTCATAGATGAGGTCGTTGCCGCTCCCCGCGTTGACCTGGATGCCGCCGTATTGAAGGTTGATGATGTCCGAGTAATTCGAGCCGACGATGACCTCGAAGCTCGACGTGACGTCGATGCCAGCGCCAACGGTGTTGTAAGACAATGCGTAGTTCGGCAGGAGCCGCACGGCGCTCGTTGCGCTCGCATAGCTGAGCGTATCGTTGCCGGCGCCTCCGTCGAGGGTATCGTTGCCCGCGCCACCTTCGATCGTGTCGCTGCCCGCTCCGCCACTGAGGGCGTTGGCGTTGGCATCGCCAGTCAGCACGTCGTTGTAACTGGAGCCGCTGAGGCTCTCGACGTTCGAGAGGCGGTCCCCCGCAGCATATCCTCCGGAGGCGGTCCCAGCGGCGAGATTCACCGTCACGGCGGCGTTGGACCAGGAATAGTCGACCGTATCGCTGCCGGCACCGCCATCGATCGTGTCGGTCCCGGCACCGGCGATGACGGTGTCATTGCCGGTGCCGAGGGCGATCAAGCCTCCCGATCCATTGACATAGACGTAGTCGGCGAAGGCCGAACCGACGACATTCTGAATGTTCGTGTAGGTATCGCCCGTGGCGTAGCCGCTTGCCCCGGTTCCCGCGGCGGCATAGGCGCCGGCGGTAGAACCGACATTGACCGTCACCCCGACCGTGGACAGCGCGTAATCGACCGTGTTCGTGCCGTTGCCGCCGTCGAGGGTGTCCGCCCCGGCACCGGCGACGAGGGTGTCGTTCCCGTCCCCACCCTGGAGGAAACTCCCGGCGCTGCCGGACGCCGAGAGGATCGCGGTAAGCCTGTCGTCGTAGGCCGAGCCGATGATGTTCTCGACGTTGCTGAGGACGTCGCCATTGGCATCGCCCGTAGAGGTCTGCGCGGTGGCGAGCATCAGGTCCACCGTCACCCCGGTGGTAGAATTCGCGTACGACACCGTATCGGTGTCCGCGCCACCGTCGATCGTGTCCGCACCCGCACCGGAGATCAGCGTGTCATTGCCCGCCCCGCCTGCAAGAGCGCTGCCGGCAGCGAGCGCCGTCAGGCTGTCGGCAAAGGCAGAGCCGATGAGGTTCTCGATGTCGGTGAGGATATCGCCCGCGGCGTGGCCGGGGGAATTCTGCGCCGTCGCGAGATTGAGGTCGACGGTGACGCCTGCGGTGGAGGCCGCATAGGACGCGGTGTCCGATCCGGAACCACCGTTGAGGGTGTCGTTGCCCGCGCCCGAAACCAGTGTGTCGTTGCCGGTACCGCCGGAGAGGACGCTGCCGTCCGAGCCGGCGGCAGAGACCAGCGCCGTCAGCGTGTCATCGTAGGCTGAACCCGTGAGGTTCTCGAAATTCGTCAGGACATCGCCGGACGCGTCGCCATTCGAGAGCTGTGCGGTGGTGAGGTTCAGGTCGACGATGACGCCTACCGCCGCGTTCGTGTAGGCGACCGTGTCGATGCCGGCGCCGCCATCGAGGGTGTCCGCCCCGCCGAGCCCCTCGATCGTGTCGTTGCCCGCACCACCCGAGAGGTCGTTCGCCGTCGCGTTGCCAGTGAGCGTGTCGTTATAGGACGAGCCCATGACCCGCTCGATCGAGATCAGCGTGTCGCCCCGGGCGTAGCCGCCGGACGCCGCGCCCGTCGAGAGGTTGAGGGTCACGGCGGCGGTCGAATAGCTGTAATCGGCCAAGTCGCTGCCAGTGCCACCGTCGAGGGTGTCCGCGCCCGCTTTGGCGATGAGGGTGTCGTCCCCCGCCCCGCCCGTGAGCCGTCCTCCGTTCTCGTTCGCAGCGAGCACGTCGGCATAGGCCGAGCCGATGATGTTCTGGATGTTCAGGAGCGTGTCACCCTGGGCGTCGCCCTTGGTGCCGGTGCCCGCGGCGACGGTGACGCTGAAGGCTTGGATCGAGAAGGTGCCCGCGAGGTTGACGCCGACCCCGGCTGCGGAGGCCGAGTAGTCCGCGGTGTTCGACCCGGTGCCGCCGTCGAGGGTATCCGCCCCGCCGAGGCCAATGAGGGTGTCGTCCCCCGCCCCACCCTTGAGGAGGTTGGCATTGGCGTCGCCGGTGAGAACGTCGGCATAGGTCGAGCCGACGATATTCTCGATCGAGACGAGGACGTCGCCGTCGGCATTGCCACCCGATCCCATCCCGGTGGAGAGGTTCACGGAGACGGCGAGGCCGGAGGCGGCATAGTCGGCGGTGTCGGTGCCTGCACCGCCGTCGAGGGTATCCGCGCCCCCGCCGCCGATCAGGGTGTCGTTGCCGGCGCCGCCGGAGAGGAGATTGGCGTTGCCGTCACCGGTCAGACTGTCGTCGTAGGCCGAGCCGACGACGTTCTCGACGTCGAGGATCGTATCGCCGTCCGCATCGCCGCCGACATTGATTCCCGTCGCGAGGTTGACCGTGATCGCGGCGCTCGAAGCCGCGTAGTCTGCCGTATCGATGCCGGCGCCGCCGTCGAGGGTGTCCGTCCCCGCGCCGCCCTTGAGGGTGTCGTTGCCGTCGCCGCCTCTGAGAGCGCTTCCCGCCGCCGCGGCGACGAGGGTGTCGGCGAAGGCCGAGCCGATCACGCCCTCGATGGACATCAACGTGTCCCCGGCCGCGTCACCGCCGGAGCCGGTCCCCGCGGCGAGGCTAACCGTCACGGCTGTGGCGGAGGCGGAGTAGTCGGCAATATCCGTGCCCGCGCCGCCGTCGAGGGTATCGGCACCCGAGCCACCCGCCAGAGTATCGT
Organism: Methylobacterium organophilum; assembly: GCF_022533465.1. Lineage (NCBI taxonomy): Bacteria > Pseudomonadati > Pseudomonadota > Alphaproteobacteria > Hyphomicrobiales > Methylobacteriaceae > Methylobacterium > Methylobacterium organophilum. The sequence goes on from NZ_CP092848.1 coordinate 463,140, forward strand.
TGCCGGCGCCACCGGAGAGAAGGTTGGCGTGGGAATCGCCAGTCAGGCGGTCGGCAAAGGACGATCCCGTGAGGTCCTCGACGTTGAGCAGCACGTCGCCTGCGGCGTCGCCGCCGGAATTGAGGTTTGTCGCGAGATTCACGGTCACCCCGGTGGAGGAAGCCGCGTAGGTGGCGGTATCGGTACCGGCGCCGCCGTCGAGGGTGTCCGCCCCCGCGCCACCCGCCAGGGTGTCGTTGCCAGCGCCGCCGGAGAGGAGGTTGGCGGTGGCGTCGCCGGTGAGGGTGTCCGCGTAGGCCGAACCGACGAGGTTCTCGATCAGGGTGAGGGTATCGCCCTGCGCGTAGCCCCCCGAGGCCGTCCCGGCTCCGAGACTCACCGTCACCGCGGCGGTCGAGGCCGAATAATCCGCGGTGTCCGTGCCCACGCCGCCGTCGAGGGTGTCGTTGCCGGCCCCCGACACCAGGGTGTCGTTGCCGGTTTCGCCTTTCAGGAGGTTGCCCGAGGCGCCTCCGGAGCCGACGAGCGCGATCAAGCGGTCGTCATAGGCCGACCCGAGAACGGCTTGGAAGTTGGCGACGACATCCCCCGAAGCGTCGCCGGAGGAGACCTGGGCGGTGGTCAGGTTGAGGTCCACGGTCACGCCGGCCGTGGAGTTCGCATAGGAGAGGGTGTTCGTGCCGGTGCCGCCGTCCAGGGTGTCCGCCCCGCCGAGGCCTTCGATGGTGTCGTTGCCGGCGCCGCCGAGGATCGTGTTGGCCGCCGCGCTGCCGGTCAGCGTGTCGTTGTAGGCGGAGCCCGTGAGGCCCTCGACGTTCAGGACGCCGTCGCCGGCCGCGTAGCCGCCCGCCGCGGCCCCGGTGGCGAGGTTCACCGTCACGGCGGCGTTCGACAGGGCGTAGCTGACGACATCCGTCCCGGCGCCGCCGTCGAGGCTGTCTGCCCCCGCCCCGGCGACCAGGGTGTCGTTGCCCGAGCCGGCCTGGAGGCTTCCCCCCGCGGCCGCCGCATAGAGGGTGTCCGCGAAGGCGGAACCGATGACGTTCTGGAGGCCGGCATAGCTGTCGCCCGCGGCATGGCCCCCGAGGCCGGCGCCCGCAGCGACGGTGCCGAAGGCGCCGGTCTGGCTCGCGGTGGTTAGGTTGACCGTGACGCCCGCAGTGGAGGCGGAATAGTCGACGGTGTTCGTCCCGGCGCCGCCGTCGAGGCTGTCCGCGCCGGCCCCGGCAACCAGGGTGTCGTTGCCCGCGCCGCCCTTCAGGGTGCTGCCGCCGGTCGATGCGGTGAGCGTGTCGGCATAGGCGGACCCGATCACGGTCTCGATGGAGACGAGCACGTCTCCCTGGGCATAGCCGCCGCTGCCGAACCCGGTGGCGAGGTTGACGGAGACGCCCGCCGTCGACGCAGCGTAATTCGCGGTGTCCGAGCCTGCGCCGCCGTCGAGGGTGTCGGCGCCCGCCCCCGCCGCGAGGGTGTCGTTCCCCGCGCCGCCCTGGAGACGCCCCGCGGTCGATCCGGCATAGAGCGTATCGGCGAAGGCCGAGCCGACGACGTTCTCCACCCCGAGATAGCTGTCCCCGTCGGCATAGCCGCCGAGGCCGGCGCCGGCGGCGACGGTCCCCAAGGCGCTGTTCTGGCTCGTGGCCGTCAGGTTGACCGCGACCGCGGCGGTGGAGGCGGAGTAGTCCGCGGTGTCGGACCCGCTGCCGCCATCAAGGCTGTCGATTCCGGCGCCCGCGACGAGGGTGTCGTTCCCCGCGCTGCCGGAGAGGGAGCTGCCCCCCGCCGCCGCGGTCAGGAGGTCGTCATAGGCCGATCCGACCGCGTTCTCGATGGAGACGAGGGTGTCGCCCTGCGCGAAGCCGCCGGAGGCGGTGCCGGCGGCGAGGTTGATGCCGACCGCGGCGCTGGAGGCGGAATAGTCGACCGTGTCGCGCCCGCTGCCGCCGTCGAGGGTGTCCGCGCTCGCGCCGGCCACCAGGGTATCGTCGCCCGCACCCGCCCGCAGCACGCTGCCGGTGGCCGCGGCGGTGAGGGTGTCGGCGAAGGCCGAGCCGATCACGCTCTCGATGGAGACGAAGGTGTCGCCCTGCGCGGCGCCGCCTGTCCCCTGGCCCGTGGCCAGATTGACGCCGACCGCCGCCGCGGAGGCGGAGTAATCGGCCGTGTCCTGGCCGGAGCCGCCGTCCAGCATGTCGGCCCCGGCCCCGGCGACGAGGGTGTCGTCCCCCGCCCCGCCCGTGAGGCGGCTGCCCGCCGCCGCGGCGGTCAGGGTGTCGGCGAAGGCCGAGCCGATGACGCCCTCGATGGAGACGAGGCTGTCGCCCTGCGCGGAGCCGCCGGAGGCCGTGCGTGCGTCGAGGTCGACGGTGACGGCCCCGGTGGAGGCGGAATAATCGACCGTATCGGAGCCCGCGCCGCCATCGAGGCTGTCCGCGCCCGACCCGGCCACGAGGGTGTCGTCCCCCGCTCCACCCTGGAGCGCGCTGCCCGCCGCCGCCGCGGCGAGGCGGTCGGCGAAGGCCGATCCCACCACGCTCTCGATGCCGGTGAGGAGATCGCCCTGGGCGTAGCCCCCCGAGCCCTGCCCAGTGGCGAGGTCCACGCTCACCGCCCCGGTAGAGGCGGAATAGTCCACCGTGTCGTTGCCGGCCCCGCCATCGAGGCTGTCCGCCCCCATGCCGGCCACGAGGGTGTCGTCCCCCGCTCCACCCTGGAGCGCGCTGCCCGCCGCGGCGGCGATGAGGCGGTCGGCGAAGGCGGAACCCGTCACGTTCTCGATGGAGGCGAGGACATCGCCCTGGGCATAGCCCCCCGAGCCCTGCCCGGTGGCGAGGTCCACGCGCACCGCCCCGGTGGAGGCCGAATAGTCCACGGTGTCGCTGCCGGCGCCGCCATCCAGCGTATCCGCCCCGATCCCGGCCTTCAGGGTGTCGTTGCCGCCGCCCCCCTTCAGGGTGCTGCCGCCGGCGGCGGCCATGAGCCGGTCGGCGAAAGCCGATCCGATCACGCCCTCGATCGAGACGAGAATGTCGCCCGCCGCATCGCCAGCCGAAACCTGGGCGGTGGTCCGCGCGAGATCGACGGTCACGCCCGCGGTGGAGGTCGCGTAGGAGACCGTGTCCGTGCCGCCGCCGCCATCCAGGCTGTCCGCGCCCGCCCCGGCGACGAGGGTGTCGTCCCCCAGCCCCGCATACAGCGCGCCGCCGACGGCCGATGCGGTGAGGGTGTCGGCATAGGCCGAGCCGATCACGGTCTCGATGTTCGAGAGGACGTCGCCCTGGGCATCCCCGCCGGCCCCGCGCCCGGTGGCGAGGTTGACCGCGACGCCGGCCGAGGAGGCGGAGTAATCGACGGTATCCGACCCGGTGCCGCCGTCGAGGGTGTCGGCGCCGCCCCCGGCCACCAGGGTGTCGTCGCCGGCCCCGCCGGCGAGGAGACTGCCGGTGGCCCCGGCCACGAGCCGATCGGCGAAGGCGGATCCGACCACGCTCTCGATGGAGAGGAGCGTGTCGCCGTCGGCACTCCCGCCGCCGACGAGGCCGGTGGCGAGATTCACGCTGATGCCGGCGGTCGATCCGGAATAATCGACGATGTCCGTCCCGGCGCCGCCGTCCAGGAGGTCGGCCCCGACGCCCGCGACGAGGGTGTCGTCGCCGGCGCCCCCATGCAGGGCGCTCCCCGCCGCGGCGGCCGTGAGCCGGTCGGCGAAGGCCGAGCCGACCACGCTCTCGATGGAGACGAGGATATCGCCCTGGGCGTACCCGCCCATTCCCTGCCCGGCGGCGAGATCGACCGTCACGCCGGAGGCGGAGGCGGTGTAGTCGACGGTGTCGGATCCCGTGCCGCCGTCGAGGGTATCGAGCCCCGCACCGGCCACGAGGGTGTCGTCGCCGGCCCCGCCATACAGAGCGCTTCCTGCCGCGGCGGCGATGAACCGGTCGGCGAAGGCCGATCCGACGACGCTCTCGATCGAGATGAGCGTATCGCCCGCGGCGGCGGCGCCCGAAGCCGTTCCGGCGACGAGATCGACGATCAGGCCGGAGGTGGCGGCGGAGTAGTCCACCGTATCGCGCCCGGCGCCGCCGTCGAGGGTGTCGGCCCCGAGGCCGGCGACGAGGGTGTCGTCGCCCGCGCCACCGGAGAGGAGGCTGCCCGTGGTCCCGGCCGTGAGCCGGTCGGCGAAGGCCGAGCCGACCACGCTCTCGATGGAGACGAGGGTATCGCCCGCGGCATCCCCGCCGCTCGCGGAGCCGGCGGCAAGGTCGACCGTGACACCAGCCGAGGAGGCGGAATAGTCCGCGATGTCCCGGCCGCTGCCGCCGTCGAGGGTGTCGGCCCCGAGGCCCGCGACGAGGGTGTCGTCGCCCGCACCGCCGACGAGGAGGCTGCCGGGGGCCCCGGCCGCGAGCCGGTCGGCGAAGGCCGATCCGAGGATGTTCTCGATGGAGACGAGGCTGTCGCCCTGCGCGTCCCCGCCGCCGACGATGCCCGTCGAGAGATCGACGGAGACACCGGCCGCCGAGGCGGAGTAGTCGGCGGTGTCGCGCCCGGCGCCACCGTCGAGGGTATCGGCCCCCGCGCCGCCCACGAGGGTGTCGTTGCCCGCCCCGCCGGAGAGCAGGTTGGCGGCCGCATCGCCGATGAGCATGTCCGCGCCGGCCGAGCCGATCACGGATTCGATCCCGATCAGCCGGTCGCCCTGGGCGCTGCCGCCCGCGCCGGTCCCCCGGGCGAGGGAGACGCTGACCGCGTCGGCGGAGGCGGCGTAGTCGACGGTGTCGCTGCCGCTGCCGCCCTCGAGGATGTCGGCCCCGAGGCCGGCGACGAGGGTGTCGTCGCCCGCGCCGCCGGAGAGGCGGCTGCCGCCCTGCCCGGCGACGAGACGATCGGCGAAAGCGGAGCCGACGGCGTTCTGGATGTTGACGAGGACATCCCCCTGGGCGGCGCCCCCGGAGACCGCCCCCGTGGCGAGATCGACGCGGACCGCGGCCAAGGAGGCGGAGTAGTCGGCGGTGTTCGTGTCGGCCCCGCCGTCGAGGGTGTCGGCCCCCGCCCCCGAGACGAGGGTGTCGTCCCCTGCCCCGCCCTGGAGCAGGCTGCCCGTCGCGCCGGCGGTGAGCGTGTCGGCGAAGGCCGACCCGATCACGCCCTCGATGGAGACGAGGGTGTCGCCCTCGGCATAGGCGCCGGCACCGAGGCCCGTCGCGAGGTTGACGGAGACCCCCGTGGTCGAGGCTGCGTAGTCGGCGATGTCCGTGCCCGCGCCGCCGTCGAGGGTGTCGTGCCCGGCGCCCGCGGCGAGGGTGTCGTCGCCGGCGCCGCCCTGCAGCAGGCTGCCGCTCGCGGAGGCCGTGAGGACATCCGCGAAGGCGGAGCCGATGACGTTCTCGACCGAGGTCAGGAGGTCGCCCTGGGCGCTGCCGCCGCTGCCGCGGCCGAGGGCGAGATCGACGCTGACGGCCGCCGTGGAGGCGGAATAGTCGACGGTGTCGATCCCGGCCCCGCCGTCGAGCGTGTCCGGCCCGAGCCCCGAAACCAGGGTGTCGTCGCCCGCCCCGCCCGCGAGGCCGCTCCCCGCCGCCCCGGCGGTCAGGAGGTCGCCGAAGGCCGAGCCGACGAGGTTCGTGATGCCGACGAGGACGTCGCCTGCGGCGTCGCCCCCCAAGCCCGTACCCGCTGCGAGATCGACGGTCACGGCGGCGGCGGAGGTGGCGTAGTCGGCCGTGTCGATGCCGCCGCCGCCTTCGAGGGTGTCCGCGCCGGCCCCGCCGATCAGCGTGTTGGCGCCGCCATCGCCGATCAGGTGATCGGCGTAGCGGCTTCCCTCCACGGATTGGAAGTTGGCGAAGCGGTCGCCGCGGGCGTATCCGCCGGCCGCCTCCCCGGTCGCGAGGTTGATCGTGACCCCCGCATTGGACGTCTCGTAGGAGAGCAGGTTCGTCCCGGCGCCGCCGTCCAGCGTGTCGGGCCCCGCCCCGGCGATCACCGTGTCGTCGCCGAGGCCCGCATCGACGGCGGTCCCGGGCGGGTTCGCCCAGAGCACGTAGACCGGGAGGCCGGTCACCGGATCCGTGTAGGCGGCGCTCGCCTCGTCGGTCACGTCGCGGACGGCGAACTGCACGGTGCCCGCGGTGGTGGTCGCGGTGTGCAGGCTGTCGCTCGCGATGTCGTAGTCCAGCTTGAGACTGAAGAACCCGTAGAACCCGTTGGCGTCCTTCTGCGTCAGGCCGTCCGGCAGGGTGTATTGCAGGTTGAGCGTGGTCGCCGACGGGTTCGCCGGATCGAAGGGGAGCGTGTAGACGCCGTTGACCGCCGTCACCCCGACGAGGCTCACCCCCGCCGGCAGATCGGAGACGTGCACGCCCTTGATGACCCAATCCGTGTTGGGCATCGCGGTCGTGATCTGCACCGTGCGGGAGGTCGTCCCGACCCCGGCATAGGTCGGGTCGTCCGCGTGGATGACATCCGCGAAGGCGGTTCCCGTGATGGTGTCCGTCGCCGACTGGGCCGCGTAATGCGTGTCCGTGTCGGCGGGCGCCACGGTCAGGGCGCCACCGATCTCCTGACCTCCGGCCGCGAGCGCCTTCGTCGCGACGCCGACGATCCCGAACAGCGCCGCCGTGATCTTCGGCGTCGGGATGTCGTACTGCCCGGCTCCGACCCCGGTCCCGTTGCCGACGTGGTCGGTATCGCCGGTCCCGGTATGGTCGCTGGTGCCGTTGTTGGTGAAATTGCTCGTGCCGGTGTTCGTGTAGTCGCTGGTGCCGTTGTTGGCGTGATCGCTGGTGCCGTTATGGGCATGATCCGTGGTGCCGTTGCCCGAGCCGGTCTTGTCCCCGTCGGACGACGCGGTCGGGGGCGTCGTGTAGTCGCCGGTATGGGTGTTCTCGACGACCTTCTTCGACGAGGAACCGGGCGTGGCGTCGCTGGCAGGCGCGGCTTTCGCAGGCGGCAGCGGCGGAGCGGGAGGCGTGTCGTAGTCGCCGGTGTGGGTGTTGGCGGCTTGAACGTTGTCGTTGGTCTTGGGCTTGGGCGGCTCGGCCTTCACCTCCACGACCGGCGACGCGGGGGGCTGGGGCGGAGGCGGCTCCTTTCCCGCCTCCTTCTGGGACAGGGTCTTGGGCGCCTCCTGCGAGCTCATGTTCGGGACGATCGGAACGTCCGACGCCACGAAGTTGCTCACCAGCGCGAGCAGCGACTGGGCATTGAGGGGCACGCCGTTGACGGTGAGCGAGGCCGCGCTCTCGTTGAGAAGGCGCAGACCGAACTCGAGCAGCACCAGGGACGCGCCATCGGGGAAGGTGATGACGAGATCGACGTCCCGCATCTCGACCTTCGCCCCTTCGAGGGGGAAGGTCAGCGCGATGCGCTGCCCTTCGACGGTCGGGACGATGTGGGTCTGCCCGCCCTCGGGCCGACCGACGCTCAGCACGCCGGCGCCGTTCGCGGGGCTCAGGCCCTCCTTCGGGGCCTCCGCCGTCGCGCTCTGCCCGCTGCCGTTGGAGGGTTCAGTTGCCATGTCGCGTCAGGCCTTCGAAAGCACGCTCCACCCCATGGACGTGGCGGGAGAACCCGCTCAAGCCATGGCGTCCGATTTCGAGAACTCAAGAATATTCTCAAGGTCTTCCCGCCCAAGGATCGACTTGAGGCGCAGACCGTAACCGTATTCGGTTGTATTCATGAGAGCGGCTTCCAGACTGAAGGGTCCGAACTCCACCAGAACGTCGTCTCCTCCTCTTCTGCGGAGGAGGTACGTCAGCGCGGGGCGCACGCGCAGGCCGCCCGCCGAGACTTCGTTCACCACCCCGTCGATGGAGAAGCCACGCTCGACGAACAGGATTTTCCCGCGGATCATGCAGGGAAACCGCTCGTGCACCCGGCGCGCGCGACCGCTGAACCGCCCGAAGGCCCGGGAGAGGCTCGGCACCGTGGCGATCATCGTGTCTCCCTCCGCAGGGCGTTCGTGAGCAGAGCCTCGGCGGCGGGCACCGCGGCCGAGCCGGGAGGGACCGACCGCGTTTCCGCATAGGCCGACAACCGGCGCAGGCGTCGCACGTCGCCGGGATCGAGCGGCGTCGAGGCGATCAGGCGGTCGAGATCGGCGATGACGTCGGTGACGGATTCGACCTCGGCGAACCGGTCCGGACCGATGGGCGTCCCGGACAGCCGCCCGGCGACCGAAGCTTCCAGAGCCGCGATCCTCTCGGTGATCTGGCGCAGCCCCTCCGAGGTGCGATTCAGGCCGTCATGCAGGCGGCCATCCTCGGATCGCTGCAGGTCGAGACGCAGCTGGCTGGCCCGGGCGGAGGCTTCGGTGATGTCGTTCAGCCGCGTGATCGCCGCCGTGAGCTGGCGCTGGGACGCCGCGAAGCCGCTGCCGATCGCTTCGATCCGCGCGTCCCGCTCCGTCTGCTCGGCGCGCGCCTGTTCCATGGCCTCCGCGATCCGCTCCAGCAGACTGCGCTGCCGCGCGATCTCCCGGTGCGATTCCGCCATGGTCGCGGTCAGCGAGGTCGTCTGCTCGGTGAGCCGTGCCGTGGCGGCGACGGTGGAGCGGGCGACCCGGAGAATGGTGCGCAGATGCGGCTCCGCCATCGGTCGGACCGCGGCCTGGGAGTCTTCCGACTGGGACGCGGCGACCCGCACTTTCGCGAGCGCATCGTCCTTCCGGGCCTGCTCCGCCGCCTCGATCTGCACGGTCTTGCTGATCCAGGTCTCGAACTCGTGCTTGAGCCGGAAGGCGGCCTTGCTATCGACCTTGCTCAGGCAGCCGATGATCAGGGATCCGATCAGCCCGAACAGCGAGGCGCCGAAGCCGGTCGACATGCCCTCGAGCGGGCGCTTGAGGCTCTCGATCAAGCCCGCGATCGCCCCCGCCCCGGCCGAGCCCGAGAGATCGAGGCTCCCCAGGATGCCGCCGACCGATTCCAGGGTGTGCATCAGGCCGATGAAGGTCCCGAGCAGCCCGAGGAGCACCATGAGCGCACCCAGATAGTGGCTCATGCCCTGCCGGTCGTCGAGCTTCGTCTCGACGTCGGAGACGAGCACCTGCATGGTCCCGGTCGGGATGCGGAACGATCCGTTGCGTTGAACCTCCTCCACGATGAGGTTGTAGGCCGTGGCGAGGACCGAGGGCGTGTTGTAGAGGACGGCGGGGTGGCGGATCCGGCGCAGCTGCGCGAGCTTCGCCTCGTCGGGCGCCCTGAGCATCCAATGGGCGTCCTCGTAGATCTCCTTCATCGCTTCGAGGGCGACGAACTCGTTCGCGAGCTTATGTGTGCCCGACACGGCGTTGTAGATGCCGAAAAGGCCCGCACTGAAGAGCAGCGTGAAGATATAGAGGTCCGCGGCCGCCGCCTGGGCAACGAAGTGGCGCTGCCACACGCCGAGGGCCACGATGACGGCGACGATACCGACCTGCTTCGCGACCTCGTTGCGGACAGCGTAGCCACGCCTGGTACCGGAATGCGTCGTTCCCACCGATCTGTCCCATGCGCCCGAGCGAGAGGCCGCCGTTCTAGGGCCCCAGAGTCAACATGGCGTTAAAAGTCTAGATCCAGACAGTTTTCGTCCGCTCAGGGCTTGGCAAAAACTCTGACGACATCCATCTCCTCGGGGGAGATGGACTCCCTGATCTTGACTTCGATCCGCGTCGCGGGGACTCCGGTCTTGACGAGCTCAGTCCGCGTTTGCATCGCACGGTAGTATGCAATGCGCCTTGCTTCGCTAACCGAACCAACCGTTGATTGAGCGAAGGCACGAATCTCCAGAGTTCCGCCTGTTACGCTCCTGTTGGCGCCGAGAAAGGCCTGAAGCTCCGTCGAGGCGGTGGGATCGATCTTGAAATGCCCCCGCCCGAACTTGAGGCTCAGGAACGCCTGAGACCGCTTCACCTCCACCGGCGCAGCCGGCGTGGGCGCGAGTTCCTCGGAGGCGATCTCGATATCCTTCGTCGCGGTGGCGACGCTGCGCACCGACAGATTGGTGACCCCCGCGATCTCGTCCGCCTGCCGCACCCGGCGGGCCTGGGCCGCGACGTAGGCGCCTGCGGCCCCCGTTTCGGCTTCGGCGCTGGGGGGCGTGGCAGGGGCATCGGCCGGGGGCGATTGCGGGATGGCAGCGGTCTCCACCCGCGCCGGTTCGGCCTTCGGGGTCGCCTCGACGCCCGGCGGCGCTGGCGGGACCGGGCCGCGCGAGGTCGACGGCGGGGCGGCTGCAACGGCCTCCGCCCGCGCCGGCTCGGCTTTCGGGGCGGCCTCGACGCTCGGCGGCGGCGCAGGGGGGACCGGGGCGCCCGCAGTCGGTCGCTGGATCTCCTCGGTCTTCTCGCGCTCGGCCTTGACTGCGTTCTCCACCGCCACCTTCGTGATCTGCTGCGAGAGCGCGAAGATCGCCATACCGAGGATGACGACGAGGAAGATCACGACCATCAGGATGTTCGAGAGAACGTCCACGAAGCCGGCCCAGGGATCCTCCTGCTGATGCTTGCTTGCCATGACGCCCTCACGCGGCCCGTGTCGCCACCTGGCTCATGACCTCGCGGGTCGGGCCGTCGGCGACGATGCGGCCGTTCTCCAGCCAGACGAGGCGGTCGACGAGGGACAGGACGGGCGCCCGGTGGCTGGCGACGATCACGGTGCGGCCCGCGAGGAACGGCCGGAGCCGCTCGATGATCCGCGCCTCGAACTGGCTGTCCATGGCCGCCGTGGGCTCGTCGAGGACGAGGACCGGCGCGTCGCGCATCAGCGCACGGGCGAGGCAGATGGCCTGTCTCTCGCCGCCGGACATCCGCCGCCCGTGCGGGCCGACCTCCATGCCGTATCCCGAAGGATGGTTGGCGACGAGATCCTTCACCGTGCTCGCATGGACCGCGGCCTGGAAGACCGTCTCGTCCACCTCGGGCAAGCCGCGCACGATGTTCTCGCGGATCGTCCCGTCGAAGAGCTCGCAGTCCTGGGGCATGAACGCGACCTGCCGGCGCAGCCAGCGGGGATCGAACTGGCGGATGTCGTGCTCGTCGACGAGGACATGGCCGGTATCCGGGGCATAGAGGCGCGGGATGAGGTGGGTCAGGGTGCTCTTGCCCGAACCGATACGGCCGATGATGCCGACCCGCTCCCCCGGCGCGATCGTCAGGTTGATGCCCTCGAGCGCCGGCCTGGGCTCGTTCGGGTAGCGGAAGGAGACCTCCGTCAGCCGGAGCCCCCCGGCGATCGGCGTCTTCGGCCGCAGCGCGTCGCCGGCCTGCTCGCTCGGAACGTGGCCCAGGGCCGTCGCATGCTTGAGGGATTCGCCCAGGCTGAAGGCGCGCACGAGGTTGGCGGCGAGAGCGGCGACCGGCGAGATCACGCGGCTCGTCAAAAGGATCGAGGCCACCAGGGCGCCGGTGGTCATGCGCCCGGAATTGATGAGGAAAACGCCGATCACGAGGGAGAGCACGTTGCTGCCCTGGAGGAGCGTGCTCGCGGCGAGGCCGGCGAAGGCCGAGGCGTTCCGGCCGAGATGCCCGTGGTAGCCCATGGAATCCGCGAGCCGCGCCCAGCGCGCCGAGGCCACCCGCTCGAAGCCCGCCGCCTTGACGGCCTCGAGAGCCCGGGTGCTCTCCTCGATCAGCGCAGCGCGATGCACCTGGCTGCGGGCGCTCGCATGGTGCGCCCGGCGCCCGGCGAGATAGGCGCCGACATTGACGCCGACGACGGCGAGGATGGTCAGGACCGGGGCGACCACCACCCATTCCGCGAGGAAGGCGACGTAGAAGAGGGTGGCGACCGCGAAGGGCAGATCGACGAGGAGGCCGGCGAGGAGCGGCGGGGCGGCGAGGCAGGCTCCCTCGATCGCCGAGAAGGCGCTCGACACGATCCCCGACCGCCGCTGGGCATGGGCGAGCTCGGCGTTCATGAGGCGGCCGAAGAGACCCTGCTGCAGCGCGAGGCTCGTCGAGATCCCGATCGCCTCCTGGATCCGGCCGCGCATCCGCCGGCAGAAGAGATCGACGAGGAGAACGATCACGATGCCCCCGGTCATCGCCCAGAGGGTCTCCACCGCGTGATGGGGAATGATCCGGTCGTAGACCGCCATGCTGTAGAGCGGGAGGGCGAGGACGAAGAGGTTCCCCAGAGCGGCGGCGAGGAGAAGCTGCGGGAAGAGCCGCGAGGCGAGGGTCGCCTTCACGATCCGCCGGACGAGGTCCGGGTCCCCGGGGGGCAGGGCCGGCGTCTCTTCGACCGGTTCCGCGCGGGCCGGCACGAGCACCGTCCCGGAATAGGCCTGATCGAGTGCGTCGCCGGAGAGCGTTTCCTCGCCCTCCGCGGTACGGCATCGGAAGGTGCCATCGGCCTCGCGCGCCAGGAGGCCGATCCCCGTCCCGTCGCGCAGGACCGCCACGCAGGGGAGCACGGCGGCATCGATGGCGGCGAGCGGACGGCTTTCCATGGCCATGCCGCCGGCCTGCAACGGCAGCTTGTCGAAAGCGGCGACGAGGTGCTCGCCCCTCGTAACGGACGGTTGTATAGATCGGGGACGACGGACGGCGCGCAAGGCCCTCGACCAGTCCATCGGGTTTCTTCGTACGGCCGCCATGTGAGCCTTTTCAGTCTTAGTCCGGGCTAGACTGGTAAACGGGCATGCTTAGCTGTCGATTAACAAAGCCGGAGCATAAGGAGCCATCGCATAACAGGGATGGTGAGGATGACGGACGAAGCGTTTCGGGCGCCGGCATGGAGAGCCGAGTCGCCGGAGCCGCCGCTCTGCGACCAGCTCGTGCGCGAGACGCACCGGACCGTCCTCCTAGGTCTCGCCGCCGGGATGATCGCCCTGCTGGCCTGGGCGAGCCTGACGCAGATCGATGCGGTGACGCGCAGCACCGGCATGATCGTGCCCTTCACGCAGAACCAGATCGTGCAGCATCTCGAAGGCGGCATCGTCTCGGAGATCCTGGTGCGCGAGGGCGATCGCGTCGAGAAGGATCAGGTCCTGGTGCGGATCCGCGACGTGCAGTCGGAGACGACGCTCCAGCAGACCCGGACGCAGCTCGCCGCCAAGCGCGCGACTCTGGCGCGCCTGGAGGCCGAGCTCGCGGGCGCGCCGGCGGTCACCTTTCCCACCGACCTCGCGGAGAACCGCATCCTCGACAGCGAGCGGGAGCTCTTCAGCCAGCGCCAGCGGGACCATAGCGAGCAGATCTTCATCCTGGAGGACAAGATCCGCCAGCAGGAGCTCGCCCTCGCGGGGCTGAAGGCCCGGCGCTCGAACCTGCAGCGGGAGCGCGAGCTCTCCGCGCAGCGCGCGCAGAGCCTCCAGCGCCTGAGCGACCTCGGGGCCGTGTCGAAGAACGAGCTCCTCCAGGCGCTCACGGCGCTCCAGCAGATCGACACCCGGATCGAGGATCTGGCGCACGACATCCCGCAGACGGAGGCGGCACTGAGCGAAGCGGCCCGCCAGCGCAATGCCGCCCTCCTGAAGTTCCGCTCCGACGCGGTGGAGGAGAAGACGAAGGTCTTCGTCGAGATCAGCCAGCTGATCGAGGCCGTCGCCGCCCTGAAGGAGCGTGCGGTCCGCACCGACATCCGGGCGCCGGTGTCGGGAACCGTCAACAAGCAGATGATCGCGACCGTGGGCGGCGTCATCGCCGCGGGCGCTCCGATCATGGAGATCGTCCCGCGCAGCGACACCATCGCCATCGAGGCGCAGCTCCCGCCGCAGGACCGGGCCGACATCTGGCCCGGCACCAAGGCGGTGGTGAAGATCACCGCCTACGAATATTCCGTCTATGGCTCCCTCGACGCGCAGGTCGTGGACATCTCCCCCGACATCATCAAGGAGAAGGACACGCCGCCCTATTTCCGGGTCCGGCTGAACGCGCCCAACCGCCTCGGCGACAACCGCCCGATCATCCCCGGCATGATGGCGAATGTCGACATCCTCACCAAGCGGCACACGGTGCTGCAATACCTGCTGACCCCCCTCGCGGAGGTTCGCGACATGGCCTTCCGCCGCTGATCGAAGGAGCGGCCCAAGGTCCGGAATCGCCTGGCCGAGCCACGTCGCCCGTGGCCGAAGGGTCCCGGACGAGCGGTCCCCTCGCGCGATGCGCCGCCCGATCGAGAACGTGGCGGCCTAGCGTGGCCCTTATGTCAGTCACCACGCGCCGCCTCAGCATTTACAACTGCTCGTAGAAGCCCTGTTCCGAAATTTGGACAAGACCCCGCCAATATTACATCCTAAGATTTCATTTTTCAGACTTGAACGACAGGATAGGACCCGGCGACCTTCAGTCTTGGCGGAGCGACACGATAAATTTAACCATATGTTAAGGATAACAAACCGTTAAATGCCCGGATCAACCGGGGTCCAGGAATGTTCGGTCGCAGGCGGCTCATCGCGAAAAGACTTTTTGCGATCGCGCTGCTGTCGCTCTCCACCGCCGGCTGCGTCAGCCAGCGTGCCGCTCCGTGCGTCGGGACGGAAGACTACCCCGTTCCCTCGAATCTCTGCCGCGAATTCCCGACGGCGACGATCCTCCCGCCCCCGTCCGAGACCGCGGAGCCTTCGCCGGCGGCCGACGGGAGCGGCCGCCCCGGCAAGGGAAAGGCCGGCGACACGGCAGTGGGGACGAAGCCGGCCAAACAGGGAAGCCTAACGGTCCCCGAGACCGTCCGGCTGCTCATCCGGGAGAACCCCGACATCGGCATCGCCGCGGCCCGCGAGAAGGAGGCCTTCGCCGCCATCGACGGCGCCCGGGCCAGCCTCTTGCCCTCGGTCGACCTCTCCACGGCCGTCGGGCCGCAGCGGAACTGGGAGACGCACCCTGCCGGCAACGCGATCCGGCGCGAGGCGGGTGTCAGCATCCGGCAGAGCGTCTACGATTTCGGCGCGGCGGCGAGCAACATCGAGAGGGCGGCCCTCTCCTACGACAGCAGCACCAAGGCCCGCATCGCCAAGACGGAGCAGACGGTGTTCGACATGCTCGATCTTCTGATGAAGGTCGAGCAGATCGATGAGAACATCCATCTTACCAAGAGGAACATCAAGGCGCACGAGACGATCCTCGACATCATCAAGACGAACGAGTCGAACGGCAACTCCACGGTCGCCGACATCAAGCGGGTGACCACACGCCTCGATGCGGCCCGCACGGCACTGATCGACCTCGTGACGGACCGGACCAACGCGGCCGATGCGTTCCGGCGCCTGACGGCGATGGACGTCGACCGGATCGCCGACACGGTGACCCCCCGGTTGAAGGACGACGTGATGGCCCTGGACGACGGCCAGCTCGATCGGAACCCCGAGATCCTCGCGATCCAGTACGAGATCTCGTCGCTCCGGGAGCAGCTCCACGCGGCCGAGCTCGGCCTGATGCCGAATGTCGGCATCGAGGCCGGCTGGCGGGTCGGTCGGCAGATGACCGAGCCGGACACGACTATCGATCGCCGCATGTACGGGAACGTCCTCCTGTCCATCCGGATGCCGATTCTGGACGGCGGCGCGAATACGAGCCTGCGCCAGCAGATCGCCGCCCGCCTCGAAGCCGCGACCCTCAAGCTCGACAAGCGTCGTCGCGAATTGCGCGAGGACGCACAGGGCGCCTCGCGCATCACGTCATCCGATCAGGACAAGTCCGGAACGCTCGCCTCGCGGGTGGCTGCGGCCCGCAAAGTCCAGGATCTCTCCCTGGAGCAGTTCAGGAACGGCGGCCGGACCGTCTTCGAGCTGCTCGACAGCCAAGTCGATCTCGTGAAGGCGGAGCAAGACCTGATCGCCCAAACCTACGCCCGACGCCGCGCGCAGATCCGGTTCCTGCTCCTGAACGGCACCCTCGTCAGCCGAATCCTCTCCTCGAAGACGTCCATCTAGACTCGGTCGCCGCCTCGCCCCCTAGGATGACGTGCGTTTCATGCCTTCGATGCGAGTGTTCCGTCGCGCCGCGAACGCCCAGATCGGGATGCCGTGGGGCCGCCCGGGCAAGTCGCGATAGTAGGTCGTCGTATCGAAGCTGATCCGATCCTCGCTGACGGCCGTTACGCGCCGGTCGGGCAGCATCAGGGCGCCGCACCAGCAGGTCCGCATCGTGCCCAGATCCGGATGCACTCCGAACAATTCGACGTCGCTCCACCCGTAGTGGACGGCCTCCGCCCCGAAGCGGTCGATGAAATCGAGGGCGGATTCGGAGATCCGCCGCCAGTCTTCGTCGCTCAAGTTCGGGCAGGGCGATGAAGGCTGCAGGGCGCTGAGGGCCGCCTGCCAGGCGGCCGCCTTCGGAGGGAGGAGATCAGGGGACAAGAGGGTGTCGGACATTCTCACGGTAGGGCTGGCCGCGCGTGGCGGCGATGGATGGCGGACAATCCCGCGGCTGCTCCCGACGGCGTCATGCCGACACAGTGCGAGGGAAGCGGGCGTGAACGAGACGTGCGACGAGGGTCATCCTACCCTCGTCAAAGGATGGGAAGCAGTCAGAGAAGCTTTCGACTGCAAAACCTCCAAAATTCTATCACATTTCGCCAACTTTCTATTTTGGTGGAACAACTACAAAAATCAAAAAGGCACCTGATAAAAAATCAAAACAAATCATGCACCAATAATATAATATTAAAAATAACTCCACCATAATGACAGTAAATATGTTATAACATTTGCGCTTGACGTAATCGTGTCACATGTATTGAATTACTTCACTGGCTTTTCAGATTGTATTCCTAATATAACATCTGTTTATTTTTGAGATCTTGCCAGCATCCGTAAATATTTATATATATATGATTAATCTGTCTGTTATCTACATTTCAGTCAGCGAGCTCTCGGCGTGGTTCGGGCGCGAACCCCCTTCCGGGAGAGAGGCTCTCCTGATCCTGGCCCGCCGTCGAAGGCCCTTGCCCCCGCCCGCCGGTCTTACGGAAAGGCGCAGCGGCACAGGGCCCGGGACAGACCGGGGCCAACAGCGTCGGTGGAGGCCTCTCGATCGGAGCCGGATTTTGCGTGCCGGCCCACCACAGGGCCTTTCCGGTTGGCTCGGATCGCCCGATCGCCGAGATAGGGCCATCGGATCCCCGCTTGCCGCAACGGCAGAAGCTCTCTCGGGCCGGGAAAGCCTGCCGACGGCTCGGCCATCGGGGGCGACCCTATCGGCGCCTCGGTCCTCTACGGCCGGACGCGCCCCCGACGCAGACCGGCGCGGCAGGTTCTTCCGCCGTTCAGAGCGAAGAGCCGTCTCAGATCCCGGAACGGGCCTCCGGCACGGTCGATCCGGCCGGGAGGAAATCGCGACCGCTATCGATCCGCGCCGGCCGGTCCGGCAGGCAAAGCTCGGTGATGCGCGGCGGGTTTTTCGCGATGACCTTGCCGCGCCGCAGGACGAGGAGCCGCGTCGGCTTCAGCCGCAGGGCCTCCACCACGTCCGCCGCCTGCAGGACGACGAGATCGGCATGGCAGCCGACCGCGAGGCCGTAGCCTTCGAGCCCCATGAGGCGGGCGGAATGGGTGGTGACGGCCTCGAAGATCCGGTGCTTGTCCGCGACGCTGCCCATCTGCGCCACATGGATCGCCATATGCGCGACCTCGAGCATGTCGGCCGAGCCCATCGCGTACCAGGGATCCATGGTGCAGTCCTGGCCGAGGGCGACGGTGAGGCCGGCGTCCATCAGTTCGCGCACCCGCGTCAGACCGCGCCGCTTCGGATAGGTGTCGTGCCGGCCCTGGAGCATGATGTTGATGAGCGGATTGGCGATGACCTGCATCCGCGCCTCGGCCATCAGGGGAATGAGCTTCGAGACGTAGTAATTGTCCATGGAATGCATGGAGGTGAGGTGCGAGCCGGTCACCCGCCCCTGCAACCCGAAGCGGACGGTCTCGGCGGCCAGGGTCTCGACATGGCGCGAGAGCGGATCGTCGGTCTCGTCGCAATGCACGTCGACCGGCAGGCCCCGCTCCGCCGCGATCCGGCAGATCGCCTCCAGCGAGCGGGCGCCCTCGGCCATGGTGCGCTCGAAATGCGGGATGGCGCCGACGACGTCGAGGCCCATGTCGAGGGCGCGTTCGAGGGAGCGCGGCCCCTCCGGTGCGCGGTAATAGCCGTCCTGCGGGAAGGCGACGAGCTGGAGGTCGATGTAGGAACGGACCCGCTCGCGCACCTCCAGGAGCGCTTCCGCCGTGACGAGGCGCGGATCGGAGGTATCGACGTGGCTGCGGATGTGGAGGAGCCCCTGCGAGACCGCCAGGTCACAGTAGCGCAGGGCCCGCTCGACCAGGGCCTCCTTCGTCAGGAGCGGCCGCAATTCGCCCCAGAGGGCGATGCCCTCGAGCAGCGTGCCGGAGACGTTCATCCGCGGCAGGCCGAGGGAGAGCGTCGCGTCCATGTGGAAATGCGGATCGACGAAGGGCGGGGAGACGAGGCGCCCGCCGACGTCGATCACCTCGCCGGCCTCGGCCGCGATCGCCGGAGCCAGGGCGGCGATGCGCCCTCCCCTCACGGCGATGTCGATGCCCTGGCGGCCGTCGGGAAGCGTGGCGTTGCGCAGGATCAGGTCGAACATGGGCTCTTTCCGGAGGAAGCGGATCAGCGCTCGCCGCGCCGATAGGGCTGCATCAGGGCCTGCGGCACGCGGGCGTTGCGCGCCATGGCGGCGAGCGCCGCGATGGACAGGAGATAGGGGATCATCAGGAAGAGCTGATACGGCACGGCGCCGTTCAGCACCGTCTGCAGCCGGAGCTGGAAGCCGTCGAAGAAGGCGAAGAGCAGCGCGCCGAGAAGGGCGCGGCCCGGCCGCCAGGAGGCGAAGACCACCAGGGCGATGCAGATCCAGCCGCGGCCCTGCATCATGGTCGGGAAGAAGCTGTTGAAGGCCGACAGCGTCAGGTAGGCGCCGCCCAGGCCCATCAGGGCGCTGCCCACCACGACGGCGCCGTAGCGCAGGACAATCGGGTCGATGCCCTGCGCCTCCGCCGCATGCGGGTTCTCGCCCGTCAGGCGCAGGGCGAGGCCGAGGGGCGTGCGGGCGAGGATATAGGCCAGGACCAGGGCGAGGAGGATGGCGAGGTAGGTCGGCGGCGTCTGGGAGAACAGGGACGGGCCGACCAGGGGCAGCGTCGACAGGCCCGGGAGCTCGACCGGCTGGAACGGCGTGATCGTCGGCGGGGTGCCGGCCACCGGCACCATCAGCCGGAAGACGTAGTAGCCGAAGCTCGACGCGAACAGCGTCACCCCGAGCCCCACCACGTGCTGGGACAGGCCGAGGGTGACGGTGAGCACCGCGTGGAGCAGGCCGAAGGCCGCCCCCGCCAGCCCCGCGACGAGCAGCCCCGTCCAGAGGTCGGCCCCGCGATAGACCGCGAGCCAGCCGATCATGGCGCCGAAGGTCATGATGCCCTCGATGCCGAGATTGAGGACGCCCGCCCGCTCGCAGAGGAGCGCGCCGAGGGTGCCGAAGATCAGGGGCGTGGCGATGCGCAGGACCGCCGCCCACAATCCCGCCGAGGAGAGGATGTCGAGGAGATCCATCATCGCGCGATGCGGTACTGCGTGAAGAAGAGCGCCACGAGCATGGCGAGGAGCGAGAGCGCCACGGTCACGTCGGCGATGTAGGTGGGAATGCCCATGCCGCGGCTCATGCCGTCCGCCCCGACGAACATCGCCGCGATGAACAGGGCCGCCAGCACGGCGCCGAGCGGTTGCAGATTGGCGAGCATGGCGACCACGATGCCGGAATAGCCGTAGCCCGGCGACAGATCGGTCGTGACATAGCCCTTCACGCCCATCACCTCGACCGCGCCGGCGAGCCCCGCCAGGCCGCCCGACATCATCGCCACCAGGACCAGCGTACGCCCGAGCGGCACCCCGGCGAAGCGCGCCCCCGCCGGGCTGAGGCCCGCCGCCCGCGCCCGCAGGCCGAAAGTGGTGCGGGCCTGGACGAACTGGACGACCAGGGCCAGCAGGACCGCGATGGCGAGGCCGATGTGAAGGCGCGAGCGATCCAGCAGCTTCGGCAGGCGCGCGGCGTCCGCGACCGAATCCGATTGCGGCCAGCCGAAGGCCAGGGGATCCTTGAGCACCGTGTCGATCAGCATCGAGACGAAGAGGACGGCGACGAAGTTGAGGAGCAGCGTCGTCACCACCTCGTCGACGGAGAAGCGCAGGCGCAGCCAGAGCGGCAGCAGCAGGAGCAGCATCCCGGCCGCCGCCCCGACGACGAGGAGCAGCGGGATCTGGACCGCGGGGGGCCAGTCGCCGACGAGATGGGCGCTCACGGCCGCCACGGCGATCGCGCCGAGATAGAGCTGGCCCTCCGCGCCGATGTTCCAGAGTCGGGCCCGGAACGCGACCGCGGCCGCGAGCCCCGTCAGGATCAGGGGCGTCGCCCGCGTCAGGGTCTCGGTCGTGGCGAGGCGGGAGCCGAAGGCGCCCTGGAGGATGCGCAGATAGGCCTCGGGGACCGACGCCCCGGCCAGCGCGATGAGCAGGCCGGCCACGGCAAGCGCCGCGAGGACGGCGATGACCGGCGTCGCCAGCACGAGCAGGGCCGGGCGATGCGCGCGCCGCTCAAACCGCATGGGAGACTCCGTCCTTCGTCCATTCCCCGGCCATCATCAGCCCGAGCCGTTGGCGGTCGACGGCCTCCGCCGCGACCGGGGGCGACAGGCGCCCGCCGACGATGGCCTGGACCCGGTCGGCCAGGGCCAGCACCTCGTCGAGGTCCTCGGAGATCAGCAGGACCGCCGTGCCGGCCCGGCGCGCCGCCAGGAGGTGCCCGTGGACGGCGGCCACGGCGCCCTCGTCGAGCCCGCGCGCCGGCTGGGCCGCGACCAGGATGCGAGGATGCTCCACGAGATTGCGCCCCAGGATCAGCTTCTGCATGTTGCCACCGGAGAGAAGGCGGATGCGGCTCGTCGGCCTGCCGCCGCGCACGTCGAACCCCTCGATGATGCGCTGGGCGAAGGCGATGCCGGCCCGGCGGTCGACGAGGCCACGCCGCGAGAAATGCGGCAGGCGTTCGAGCACGGCGTTCTCCCAGAGCGCCATCTCGCCGATCGCGCCCTCCCGGTTGCGATCCTCGGGGATGCGGCCGATGCCCGCTGCGATCGCCTCCGCCACGCCGAACCGCTCGACCTCGCGGCCGAACAGGAGGAGGGAGCCGGCGCTCTGGCGCGCGGTGCCGCCGAGGAGCCGCGCCAGATCCGCCTGGCCGTTGCCCGAGACGCCGACGATGCCGAGCACCTCGCCGGCCCGCAGCTTGAAATCCACCGCCTTGAGGCGATCGACGCCGCCCTGGCGCAGGGTGATCCCCACCGCCTCCAGCACGGTCTCGCCGGGGGTCGAGGCCTCGCGGCGCGGACGCGTCACGGCGCGGCCGACCATCAGCGCGGCGAGTTCCGCCTTGCTCGTCGCGCCGACGGCGCGCTCGGCGACCCGCTTGCCGCCGCGCAGCACGACGATGCGGTCGGCGGTGGCCATCACCTCGTCGAGCTTGTGCGAGATGAAGATCAGGGAGAGCCCCTGCCGGACCATCGCCTTCAGGGTCGCGAACAGCCGCTCCGCCTCGGGATTGGTGAGCACCGCCGTCGGCTCGTCGAGGACGAGGATCCGCGCGTCGCCGTAGAGCGCCTTCAGGATCTCGACCCGCTGCTGCTCGCCGACGGACAGATCGCCCACCCGCGCATCCGGATCGACCTCGAGCCCGAAGCGGGCGGCGATCTCCGCGAGCTTGGCGCGGGCCGCCCCGGTCCGGGCGCGCAGCGACCAGAGCCGCTCCGTGCCGGCCGTGACGTTCTCGAGGACGGTGAGGTTCGGCGCCAGCGAGAAGTGCTGGTGCACCATGCCCACCCCGGCGCGAATCGCCGCCCGCGGCCGGCCCGGCGGCAGCGCGGCGCCCATCACCCGCACCGTGCCGCGATCGGGCGTGTAATGCCCGAACAGGATGCTCATCAGCGTGGTCTTGCCGGCGCCGTTCTCGCCGAGGAGCGCGACGATCTCGCCCTTCCCCAGGCTGAGGGAGATGTCGTCGTTGGCGAGGTGGGCGCCGAAGCGCTTGCTGACGTTGCGCAGCTCCAGGACCGGACCGCTCACGGCTCGAGCCCCGCCACGGGGAAGCGGTGGCGCCAGCGCCCCTCCGCCTCGAGCAGGCCGGCGAGCGCCAAGAGCCGCGGCTCGCCGCCCATCGGCGCCAGGAGCTGCACCGGCAGCGGCAGGCCGTCGCGATCCGCGCCGAAGGCCAGGGTCAGGGCGGGAAAGCCGGAGACATTGGCGAGCGGCGCGAGAGGCGCGAAGGTGAGCATGCGCCGGAAATGCAGATCGATGTCGTCGTGATCGCTCGGGAAGCTGCCGAGCGGCCGGGGCGCCTCCGCCAGCATCGGCGCGAGGAGCACGTCGATCCCCTCGAAGACCTGCCAGAGATCGCGGCCGACGAGGACCATGTCCCGCATCAGCGCCCAGATCTCCGTGGCGCGCATCGCCTGGCCGCGCGCCGCCACCGCCTGCGTCACCGCTTCCGTCTTCGACAGGGCGAGGCGCAGCCGGGCCGCCACCTCCGCCAGGTTGACGGCGACGATGCCGGCGAAGATGCGCCCGCTGTCCAGAGCCAGCCGCTCGATGGCGGCGGCATCGAGCGGAACGAGGCGATGGCCGAGGCGCTCCAGCGCCCGTCCCGCCGCCTCGACGGCCTCCGAACGCTCCGGGCTCGTCGGCAGGGCAGCACCCGTTTCCGTGAGGAGGCCGATGCGCAGGGGCGCGGCGGCCGTCGCCGGGGCGAAGGCCGGCGGCGGGAAGGGTCCCCGCGTCTCACCAGCAAGGGCATGGAAGATCGCGGCCGCATCGCGCACCGAGCGGCAGACGGCGAGCTCGCTCGCCAGGCCGCCGACATGGTTGCCATAGGCGGGACCGCCCGGGATCGAGCCCCTGCCGGGCTTGAGGCCGACGAGCCCGCAACAGGCCGCCGGAACGCGGATGGAGCCGCCGGCATCCGTGGCATGGGCGATGGCGACGATGCCGGCCGCCACCGCCGCGGCCGCGCCGCCGGAGGAGCCGCCCGCCATGCGCTCCGGCGCGAGCGGATTGCGGCAGGCGGGCCCGGCGGCCGGCTCGCTGGCGAGGGAGAGGCCGAATTCCGGGCTGGTGGTCAGGCCGAAGGGGCAGAGGCCGGCCGCGCGGAAACGGGCGGCGAGCACGCTGTCGGCGCTGGCGTCGGAGCGCGGAACCGCCCGCGACCCCGCCGCCACCGGCAGGCCGGCGAAGGGACCGCCGAGGTCCTTGGCCAGCGTCGGGACGCCGGCGAAGGGCATGGTGGCCCGCGGCGCGGCATCGACGGGCATGGCGTCGATCGCGGCCGCCCGTGCCCGGCCGTGATCGGGGGCCTCGAAGACGATCGCGCCGAGCGCGCCCTGCGCCGCCCCGGCCGCGATCGCCGCCTCCATCGCGGTGCCGGCCGTGAGGCGCCCCGCGGCGATGGCGGCGGCGAGGGCGGTCGCATCCGCGAGCATGGCCGCCTACTTCGGCTCCGTCTTCACCTGCGGAACCACGAAGCCGCCGGTCTTGATCGCCGACCGCCGCTCCTCCATCGCCGCCTCCGCCTCGGCGGGCGCCACGCCCTTCACATAGGCGATGTCGCTGCCGCCCTCCTTCATCAGCCCGTAGGCCGTGTAGTCCCGCCCCGCCGGCTTGCCGGCGGCGACATCGGCCAGTGCGGCATCGAGGATCGGCCGGAAGTTCCAGAGCGCGTTGGCGAAGACCGTGCCCGGATAGCGCGGGGTGTAGTCGATCAGCGATCCGACCGCCTTGATCCCGCGCTCCTTGGCGGCATCCGCCGTGCCGATGCGCTCGCCGAACAGGATGTCCGCCCCCGCATCGATCTGGGCGAGGCCGGCCTCGCGCGCCTTGGGCGGATCGAAGAAGGTGCCGATGAAGGTCACCCGGTGCTTGGCCTGCGGATTGACCGCCTTCACGCCGGCGGCGAAGGCGTTGATCAGCATGTTGACCTCGGGGATCGGCATGGCGCCGACCGAGCCCACGATATTCGACTTCGTCATCCGCCCGGCCAGCATGCCGGCGAGGTAGGCCCCGTCGAAGTTCCAGGTGCCGAAGGTGCCGAAATTGTCCCCTGCGGGCTGGCCGCTGGACCCCATCACGAAGGCCGTCTTGGGGTAGTCGGCGGCGACCTCGCGCGCCAGCTTCTCGACCGGGAAGGTCTCGCCCACGACGAGCCGCGCCCCCTGCTCGGCATATTCGCGCATGGCGCGGGGATAGTCGGTGCCCGAGACGCCCTCGGAGAAGACGTACTCGATCAGGCCCTCCCGGGCGGCGTCCTGCAGGGCCTTGTGGAGCACCGCGTTCCAGGCGTTCTCGACCGGAGAACCGTGGATGCCTGCGACCTTGAGCGGCGTGGCCGCCCGGGCGGGAACCAGGGAGCCGGCGCCGAGGGCCAAGCCGGAGGCCAGCACCGAACGCCGGGACACAAGACCTTTCTGCGCCATCGAACCCGATTCCCGTTTTTTACCATTTGGTAAAAAACAGCTAGAATCTGCCTAAAATACTGTCAAGTTTGCTTTCGCCCAAACAATGGGCATTGCCTGGCCCAATATCAGGCTGCCACACCGCAAAAGGCCAACCGCCCGCTCCGTAACAGGGGCGCGCGATGCGGGGTGATCCGTTCTAATCGGGCCGCCTCGGGGCAAGCGACATCGGCCGCACCATCCCGCAGGACGGTACGCGACAACACCTTCCTATCGAGAAGGCGCGGGCTCTGGCCGGATAATCTGTCTGAAGTCTTTGCGGATCAGCGCTTGAGGCCGCTGATGGTGCCCAGGAAAGGACTCGAACCTTCACCTCTTGCGAGACTGGTACCTGAAACCAGCGCGTCTACCAATTCCGCCACCTGGGCGCGCGGACCTTTGCGGTCGGCGACGGGGTTCGTTTAGGGGGCAACGGGCGGGGCGTCAATCGCTGAAATCGCCCCTTCGCCTCGAAAACGCTTCGGAGCCGCACCCCGAAGGCCCCGAAGCCGAACCGCGGGGGCTTCGAGGCCGTCTCGCGGGGCTTCGGGCCGGCCGGAGGCGCCGCGGCCCGCGCCGCGGCGCCTCCGAAAACCGCCTCAGCCGCGCCAGTCGCGGATATCGACGAAGCGGCCGGCCACCGCCGCCGCGGCCGCCATGGCCGGGGAGACCAGGTGGGTGCGCCCGCGCGGACCCTGGCGGCCCTCGAAATTGCGGTTCGAGGTGGAGGCGCAGCGCTCGCCGGGCTTGAGCTTGTCCGGGTTCATGCCGAGGCACATCGAGCAGCCCGGCTCGCGCCAGTCGAAGCCCGCCGCCTTCAGGATCCGGTCGAGCCCCTCGGCCTCGGCCTGGGCCTTCACCAGGCCGGAGCCGGGCACGATCATGGCCGAGACCCGCTCGTGCACCTTGCGGCCCTCGACCACCTTGGCCACGGCGCGCAGATCCTCGATGCGCCCGTTGGTGCAGGAGCCGATGAAGACCCGGTCCAGCGCGATGTCGGTCATCTTCGTGCCGGGGGTCAGGCCCATATAGGCCAGGGCCTTCTCCTTGGACTGCCGCTTGTTCTCGTCGGCGATCGCCGCCGGATCCGGCACGGTGCCCTGAATCGAGACCACGTCCTCCGGGCTGGTGCCCCAGGAGACGATGGGCGGCAAGTTGGCCGCATCGAGCCGGATCTCCCGGTCGAAATGCGCGCCCTCGTCGCTCACCAGGCTCTCCCAGTAGCGCCGGGCGGCGTCAAAGGCGGCGCCCTTGGGCGCCTTCGGCCGGTCCTTCACATAGGCGAAGGTGGTCGCGTCCGGCGCGACCATGCCGGCCCGCGCCCCGCCCTCGATCGACATGTTGCAGATCGTCATGCGCCCCTCCATCGAGAGGGCGCGGATCGCCTCGCCGGCATATTCGATGACGTGGCCGGTGCCGCCGGCGGTGCCGATCTCGCCGATGATCGCCAGGATGATATCCTTGGCGGTCACGCCGGGGGGCAGCGCCCCGTCGACGGTGACGCGCATGTTCCTGGCCTTGCGCTGGATCAGCGTCTGCGTGGCGAGCACGTGCTCGACCTCGGAGGTGCCGATGCCGTGGGCCAGCGCCCCGAAGGCGCCGTGGGTCGAGGTGTGGCTGTCGCCGCAGACGATGGTCTGGCCCGGTAGGGTAAAGCCCTGCTCCGGCCCGATGATGTGGACGATGCCCTGGCGGCGGTCCAGCGCGTCGTAGAACTCGATGCCGAAATCGCGCACGTTCTCGGCAAGCGCCTCGAGCTGGGTGCGGCTCTCGGGATCCTCGATGCCCTTGCTGCGGTCCGAGGTCTGCACGTTGTGGTCGACGACGGCGAGCGTCTTGCCCGGGGCGCGCACCTTGCGCCCGGCCACGCGAAGCCCCTCGAAGGCCTGGGGAGAGGTCACCTCGTGCACGAGGTGGCGGTCGATGTAGAGGAGCGCGGAGCCGTCCGGCTGAACATCGACGACGTGGTCGTCCCAGATCTTGTCGTAGAGGGTGCGGGGCGCGGTCATGGCCTTCGGATCTTCATCGAGTGCATCATCCGCCCGGGCCGAAGCCCGACGACAGGGCTGCCGGCGAAATCTGCGTGGAGCGCTTCTAATAATATCGCGGGTGGGGTTTCGGAAGGGGGCCGGGCGCGGGGGTGGGGTTGAGGGACTTGTGTTTCGCGGAAACCGATGAAGAGCGAAGCCGCTGTCGATATCGGCTAAGCCTTGATGCGCAACCTTGTAATCGCGGCTGTGGATCGCCCAGCAGACTGCAAGGCGCTCCTCCATACACATGGCCGCCGGCATCCCCGAACTGCTGCGTCAGAAGTCGACAGGCCTGTTCGGGTGCATCCCGCAGCCAGGGATTGGGGGGGGCGTACCGAAGCGATCAGTGAAGAAGTGAAGAGGTGTCGCTCGGCAGGGCAGCCATTCCGACAAAGGCAGCGGCTTTGATCAGCGGATGGAACGGGAAGCAGATCAACAGGTGAATGGAGATAGAGAACGCTCATTACGCCCCAAATCAACGACGCACTCAGGAAAGCAGATCAGCGCCATCAGATTTATCACATTATTCCCTCAAAATTGGATCCTCATTTTGTTTGGACTGATTGATTTGATACACCCCTACGTCCTCACAATAAAATTACCACTTTTTTGCTAAACAAATATTTTAGTATAATATTTGTCTAGTACTTTTTATAGCTCATCTAAGTCACAACCCAGCCCGACTCAATTTGCGACAGAAGCCAATGCTGACTTTCTTGACTTTCGGCAATATCGATGATCAAATCAGAACGACTAATTCCGGACTGCAGATCATTAACGCACCGATCAAGTTCTGCACTTGTGGCATGCCTTCCATCCGCTCTGGAAAATATATTTTGAACAAATTGGTCATCTGAAATATTATCAAAATTTGAGCGACCCTCATCAGAAAAGTACAATATATTTTCGACCTCTGATAGCGACGTTCCGCCAGATAATTGATCAGCATAATAATGCAGACCGCTCTCATCGGGTGCTCGCCCAAATGTTACGTGAAACAAACGGGCAACATCTGCAACATTCTTATCAACTACGAATACTCCAGAGTCAAAATTATCACTAATCAAATCTTTGTGCTCAGAAGAATTATTAAATTCCTCAATAATCTCAGATCTGCTTTCACCTTGATCAAGTCGATCTTTATAATAAGCAAGCCCATCATCATCTGCACTGCGATGCAGCATGCGATCATAAACAAATTCCACAAATTTAGTATTATCTAATGCATCTGCCACATCTTTATATTCATCAGTTGCCATGATTTTATTTATTACGCTCTGGAGCCATAGCGTGTTCGGCACTTCGGCAGTGTGCTGCTCCAATTCAAGCGATGTGGGCGCCCTACCGAGCAATCCTTCATAGACAGAATACACTCGGCCTGACGCACTTTCAATATTGTTGCTTATATACCCAAAGTCGGCAACATTGCGCGGCAATATGACATCTACTGCCCGATCAAGAAAATTGATATGCTCAACAGACCTCAGATGATTGCTATCAAAACCATCACTACCGCGTAAATCTACAATGAATTCAGCAATGTCTTGATCTGATACAGAAAAATTAATTTCATAATCATTAGAAAAGCCTGATATAAGAGCAGTATCCTCACCGGTCCCGCCAATCAGTATGTTGACGCCAGGGCCACCATCTAAAATATCATTACCAGCCCCACCAGACAAAATATCGTCACCAGAACGGCCGATGAGTTTATCGACACCCTCACCGCCTCGAATATCATCACTCCCGATGCTGCCAGTGAGAACATCATCTTGATTCGTTCCTGATATCAAAGAACCCTGAACAGCCGATCTTAAATAATAAACTTCATTCTGCGCAATGCGATCATCAGCATCGCTAATAGCAGGACCTTCATAAAGAGGGCTGGAAAATACTCCATTCCAATTATCATGAGGATTATCATTAATGTAATCACTTTTCTCTGGATCAGAAATGTAGGTATTTGCGGCTTGAGCAAATGCCGACTGGTAAGCTTCACTGTCGAGTCCGCCCCAGTCGTTGTCATAAGTTAGATGTATACCTAGATCCCCATCTTGAAAATTTTTGATAGTTATATTTGATGACCAAAGCGCTTGATAACCCATATCAGTCAGTTCGGATGACAGGTCATTAGCCTGAAAATATATTTTTAGACTATTCTCTCCTCCATTATTTGTCAGACTAAATGAAACATCGTAAGCAGAATGAAGCCTAACCTCAGGACCTTTGTAATTAAAAAAAGGCCCATAACTTGCCCAGCTTTCGGAATCAGCCTTGTGTCCAATTCCGCCTTTTATTTTAATTGTATCTGAAATGTAATTTAACGTGCTTTCAACTGGCTTGCCATTCTCATTTGACCAAAGGCGATCCGAAAGCACGACGAGTTTATCATTTTTTCCTGCGCCTGAAATAACTTCATCGCCTGGGCTAACTACAAAAGTTGTTCCAAGTTCTTTGTTTTTCGCGGAAGGGTCTATAGCAACCACGGTATTTAATCCAGAACCTGTATTGATAATATTACCTCCGTTTTCTACAACAATCGTTGTATTGTTTCCATCTGTGATAATGTCGGCGCGCCGTCCCGCGCCCCGAATATAACCACCCACTCTATCTCCAACAATAATGTCGGGAGCTAAACTAGAAAAATCATTTCTCGTGCCATTTTCCGCAAGCTTAATTGCCGTGTAAAACTCGCCTGGCCTTATATATGAGAAGGAAGATAAAACTGGGTCTGAAGATAGATTTTTGTCTGTTGATCGAGAAAGAATACCTGCAACATAGTCTGGCCCTTGGCCGTCGCCAGCGATGTGAGTAACCGCCATTCCGCCACTATCACCGTAATCTGATGATATCGGGCTAATAAACTCTCCGTCACTCACGGATTCAGAGCTAGCTGGACCGTCGGTTGAGACCTGCCCATATCGATAAATAGAACGATCTTTCATAAAATTGTTATAAGCAGAAGAACTGTCATAAACTATAAACGGATTAATCAGTTCATTATCAACCTCCGCATTAGAAACAACATAAGCCAAATCATTTGATGACTGGGTTGGATTGCCATTGGATTGGGGACGCCAGTCACGCAAAAAATGCCATGTAGCATCGTTACCCTCTATCGAAGCGCTCCTTGCTTTGAACTCAATTACTGGATATGGCGCCCTTTGACTCTGAACCTGCGCATCGAAACCATGGGCAGCCGAGAAATAAATTCCATTGCCAAGCGGAACTGCGCTCTCAAAATTCTCGCCACTATTAAAATTGTAAAGTAATTCACCTGTTACTGGATCTTTGCCGATTTCGCTCGTACCTGGGACATAACCATCCAGAATCAAATTGATTCTCTGTGTGAATGTCGACATGCGAGATTCCGATCGCTTAGAAGTTCGATTGGCCCCACCAAGCCTAGCCAATCAACTTTCGATTGCACTCATTCACCATGAAGCTATTTTAAAAGAGAGGTCACATCATGTCAAATTTCAGAGTCAAATCATGTAATTTTGTATTACATTTTATTATTATGATAAATTATACTTTTGCATATTTATTTTCAGCATATGCCAACGACATTCAAACAATCGATCATTGGCCCCCGCAACAAGACTGCCACAATGGTAAGCAACTGTTTCTCTTTTCTGGCTTTCCACCGTGGCCTAAAGGTAAAAAAGTTAAACTCATGAGAGGAGCTCTCTTCTTTAAAGATCCAAAAGCATTATACAAATATCTCAATAATAATGATTTACTTTCAGAATTATTAGATAGAAGGGATATATTTAAGATAAAATCCGGACATGAAATAGTGACATTAGAACATTTTTCATGCTATTCAGGACAAGCTCATGACCCTGATTTGGGAGATGGCTACGTTGTCGTAGAACCATTTTTTTGATATGGTTTCTAATATTGCCCTCGATCATAAACCGTAGTTGCTTAGCATTAGGGCGTTGCCGAGTGTCGGCCCGACAGGCTGATGGTCGAGGCTTCCAAGGATTTCTCCTCACGCTCGGCTGCCGCCGCGTCGACGCGGGAAGCGCTCATATGAGCGCCACGGCTCGATTGCCCCTCCCCGGGCGCGGCGCTAAGGCCGGGGGGTTGCGTGGCCGTGAGGGAGCCCGGTTGCCGTGGGCGAGCGCCGAGAGACACCCGAGATCCTGCTCCTGAAGACGTTGCAGCCGAGCGTGATGGAGGCGCTCGCCGCGCGCTTCCGGCTGCACGCCCTGCACGCGGCGGCGGACCGGGACGCCTTCCTGCGGGAGGTCGGGCCGAACATCCGCGGGATGGCGGTGGCGGCGCATGCGCCGATCGACGCCGCCCTGCTCGACCGGCTGCCGCGGCTCGAGATCGTGTCCAGCTTCGGGGTCGGCTACGAGACCATCGACGTGGCCGAGGCCGCCCGGCGCGGGGTGATCGTCACCCACACGCCGGACGTGCTCTCCGACGAGGTGGCCGACCTCGCCCTCGGGCTGCTGCTCGCCACCGTGCGCCAGATCCCCCAGGCCGACCGCTACCTGCGGGCCGGGCGCTGGCCCGAAAAATCCTATCCGCTGACCGCGACCCTGCGGGAGCGCCGGGTCGGCATCCTCGGGCTCGGGCGGATCGGGCTCGCCATCGCCAAGCGGCTGGAGGGCTTCGGGGTGGCGATCGCCTATCACGGGCGCCGGAAGCAGCCGGAGATTCCTTACGCCTATCACGACAGCCTGATCGGGATGGCCGAGGCCGTCGACACCCTGATGATCGTGGCCCCGGGCGGGCCGGAGACCCGGGGGCTGGTCGATGCCGCCGTGCTGGCCGCGCTCGGGCCGGAGGGCATCGTCGTCAACGTCGCCCGCGGCAGCATTGTCGACGAGCCGGCCCTGATCGCCGCGCTCCAGGCGGGCACGCTCCACGCCGCCGGGCTCGACGTCTTCGCCGGGGAGCCGCATGTGCCGGAGGCGCTGCTGGGGCTGGAGAATGTGGTGCTGCTGCCCCATGTCGGCTCCGGCTCGGTCCATACGCGCCGGGCGATGGGGCGGCTTCAGGTCGACAACCTGATCGCCTGGTTCGACGGCAAGGGGCCGCTCACCCCCGTGCCCGAGACGCCCTGGACGCCGCGATGAAGATCCCCGCCACCGCCTGCGCCCTCGCCTGCGCCGCCTGGCTGAGCGCCGCCCCCGCCCGCGCGCAGGAGCCCCCCGGCACCGGGATGGCCCTGCCGGAGGGCGAGGCCCCGGCCCTCGGGCGGACGCTGCCCGATTCCTTGAGCGAGGCGGAAGGCACCTGGGACCTCGCCAACGAGGGCGGCAGCCGGCGCTGCATGCTCACCCTCTCCTTGGAAAGCGGGCCGAACGGGCGCGCCGTGCGCTTCCCCGCCGGCTGCCGGCGGGCGCTGCCCCTGCTCGGCAAGGTGGCGGGCTGGCTGATCGGCGACGGCAAGATCCGCCTCGTCGACAGCAATGTGCGCCCGCTCCTGATCTTCTCGAAGAGCATGGACGAGCGCAGCCTCACGGCCACCGCCGAGGACGGCACCCGCTACCATTTCGTGCCTCTCCAGATCGCGCTGATGGCGCCGAAGCCGGCCGCGGGCGAACCCCAGGCCCCGGCGGAAGCGGAGGCGGGGGCGAGCCGCACCATCCCCGGCGCGGCGCCGGTTCTGCCCGCCGACACCCTGAGGCCGGCCGAAGCCGCCGCACCGCCCGCCCCGGCGCCGGCCCGGGCCGGCTTCACCCCCGGGATCTACGCCCTCGACCGCTTCGCCGAGAGCGACACCTGCCGGCTCTCCCTGGAGCCCGGCGCCGATCCGTCCCCGGCCCGGCTGATGCCCGAATGCCGGGACCGCGGCATCAAGACCTTCGACCCGGTCTCCTGGCACTTCGCCGACGGCCACCTCACGCTCAAGGCCCGCCGCGGCCACGCCCTGGCCCTGGTCCGGACCCCGGACGGCACCTGGCGGCGCGACCCGGATGTCGGCACCACCTTCGTGCTGCGGCGGGTGGGGCCCTAGCCCTTGTCGAACGGGTTCTTGGTGGTGCGCAGGGACAGGCGGATCGGCGTGCCGGGCAGGTCGAAGGTCTCGCGCAGGCCGTTGACGAGGTAGCGGGTATAGGATTTCGGCAGGGCGTCGAGCTGGTTGCCGAACAGGGCGAAATGCGGCGGCCGGCTCTTCACCTGGGTCGCGTAGCGGATCTTGATGCGCCGGCCCGAGACGGCGGGCGGCGGGTTGCGCTGCACGGCATCGGTGAGCCAGGCGTTGATCTTGGCGGTGGGCATGCGCTTCTCCCACACCTCGGAAGCCCCGACCACGGCCTGCATCAGCCGGTCGATGCCCTCGCCGGCGAGCCCCGAGAGCGGCACCACGGCGACGCCGCGCACCTGCGGCAGCAGGCGGGTGCAATCCTCCCGCAGGGTCTTGAGGAGGCCGGGCTGGTCGGCGACGAGGTCCCACTTGTTGAGGCCGATCACCAGGGCGCGGCCCTCGCTCTCGACGAGATCGACGATGGTGAGGTCCTG
Organism: Methylobacterium organophilum; assembly: GCF_022533465.1. NCBI lineage: Bacteria > Pseudomonadati > Pseudomonadota > Alphaproteobacteria > Hyphomicrobiales > Methylobacteriaceae > Methylobacterium > Methylobacterium organophilum. Next base: position 496,130 of record NZ_CP092848.1, read on the forward strand.
CTTCTCGAAAGGAATGGTCGCGTCGAGGAGCACCACCACCACCTCGGCGAAGCGCACGGCGCGCAGGCCGTCCGAGACCGCGAGCTTTTCCAGCTTGTCGTCGATGCGGGCGCGGCGGCGCATGCCGGCGGTGTCGTGCAGCTTGATCTTGCGGCCGCGCCAGATCCAGTCGAGGGAGATGGAATCGCGGGTGATGCCCGCCTCCGGGCCGACCAGCAGCCGGTCCTCGCCGAGCATGCGGTTGATCAGCGTCGACTTGCCGGCATTGGGCCGGCCGACGATGGCGACGCGCAGGCTGCGCCCGCCGGGGCCCTCCTCCGCATCCTCGTCCTCCGCGTCGGGCTCGGGCAGGGCCTCCCGCAGGGCATCGTGCAACTCGCCCAGGCCCTCGCCATGCTCGGCGGAGAAGGGGATCGGGTCGCCGAGGCCGAGGGCGAAGGATTCGTAGGCGCCGGCCATGCCGGCCCCGCCCTCCGCCTTGTTGGCGATCAGGATCACCGGGCAGCCGGCCCGGCGCACCAGTTCGGCGAAGGGCTGGTCGGCGGGGAGCAGGCCGGCCCGGGCGTCGATCACGAACAGGACGACATCCGCCTCGAGGATGGCCGCCTCGGTTTGGGCGCGCATGCGGCCGGTGAGCGAATCGGCATCCGCCTCCTCCAGGCCGGCGGTGTCGATCACCCGGAACTTGAGGCCGCCGAAGGCGACGTCGCCCTCGCGGCGGTCCCGGGTCACGCCGGGCCGGTCGTCGACCAGGGCGAGCTTGCGGCCGACGAGGCGGTTGAACAGGGTCGACTTGCCGACATTCGGGCGGCCGACGATCGCGACGGTCGGCAGATCCATGGGGTCAGTTCCGGTCAAGAGGCGTCCGGCGCCCGCGCAGGGCCGCCGGAGAGAGCAGGTTTAAAAGCATCAACGGGCGAAGGGGAATGCCCTTCGCCCGATGGAACGGGATGGCGGTGGCGGAAGACCCCTACCGCGTGATCGGCGGGGGCGCCGCGGCCTCGGGCTGGGCCGCGGTGAGCGTGACCGGGCCGCCGGCCACCAGGGCCTCGTAGACCTCGATGCGCTGGCGCAGGCCCTGCGGGGTCTCGCCGTCCTCGGCGATCTGCCCGAACCACTTGGCCGCGCCGTCATAGTCGCCCTTGCGCAGGGCGGTCAGCCCCAGCATCTCGCGGGCGGTGTGGCGGAAGATGCCGGTGGGGGCGGCGAGCCCCTGCAGGCTCGCCAGCGCCGGGGCCGGATCGGCCGCATCGAGCCGCAGCAGGGCGGCGCGCAGCCGGGCGAGCTCCTGCAGCCCGTCGCCCACCGCAGGATCGGTGGCGAGCTTGTCGTAGGCCGCGGCGGCACCGGCGGCATCGGTCTTCGAGGTCTCGGCGGCGGCGCGGAAGCGGGCGAGCACGGCGTAGCCCTTCGGCCCCTCCGTCTCCAGCGCGGCGAAGGCCTTGCCGGCCTCGGCGCTGTTGCCGCCCTGGGCGAGCTTGGCCGCCTTGTCGAACTGCTCGGAGGCGGCCTCCGCCCGCGTGCGCTGGACATGCTCCCAGTAGCGCCAGCCGCCCACGCCCGCGACGAGGAGCACGGCGAGCGCGATGAACAGCCCGCTGTAGCGCTTCCAGACCTTGGCGATCTGGTCGCGGCGATAATCCTCGTCGACCTCGCGGAAGAACTCGTTGTTCTCGGCCATCGTCCCTCGGGCGCCGCTCCGGCGCCGATCCCTCGTGGAGCCCTGCCCGCCTGCGTTGCGCCGGGCCCGGCTCCGAAACCTGTCATTCGCGGCGGCCCCGTTCCGCCGGACCATCCCCGGCCCGGCACAGAGCGCTCACGCCGCCGCCGCGCCTAGCACAGTCGGTTCCGGTTGGCGACTGGGCGGGGTTTTGCGGAGGAGGCCGGGAGGGCGAAGTTCGAGGCGCGGTGCGGTTCCCTCGCACGATCGTAGGCAGATATCTGGCGGGGGTTGGACGCGACCTGCGACCGGGCTGGCTTAGGTTCGCTCTACGCCCCGGGCGAAGATGTCTGCTGTACCGATCAAGGTCTTCTGGGAGTGGAAAGCGGCGATTCGCTCGCCGCCCGCAAGCGGACGTGCCGCCTTGTCCCCACAACCGGTCATTTGACCGCGTTCCGCCGCATCTTCGAAGCAGACATGGCCCCGTGCTGGCGTGGACACGGCGCGCCTGTACCGAGCGCTCCGCGCCCAGATGGCACTTGCGGCAACCTCGAGCATTGCCTTGCGCAGAAGGCCCGATCCTGCGAGGCGCGACACGCATGCTTCCCGTTCCAGCCTGGCTGATGCGCCGCGAGTCGCTGCTCCTGGCGGCCACCCTCGCGGTCGGTGCGAGCGCGGTCGCGGCCTGGTACCTCTTGCAGGCCAGCGTGCTCACCATCGCGGTCGCCCCGCGGGACGGCACGGAGCCGGAGCTGATCAAGGCCTACGCCGATGCCCTGGACGCGGGCCAAGAGGGCGTCCGCCTCAAAATCCTCTCCTTCGACGACGTGCGCGAGAGCGCGGCTGCCCTTCAGGACGGGCGCGCCGACCTCGCGGTGGTCCGGCCCGATGTGCTGCTCCCCACCAACGGGCTGACGCTCGCGATCCTGCGCGATCAGGCGATGATCATCGCCTCACCGGCACAGGCTGGCATCAAGAGCTTTCCGAAGCTTGCCGGCAAGCGGCTCGGCATCGCGGCCCACCGGGACGCCGACTTCTCGCTTTTGAAAAACATCCTCGGCTACCACGGCCTGGCCCTCGATACCGAAGCGGCCGGTGGGCCCGTCCGGGAGGGCGCAGTCCATCTCGTCCGGGTCGATCAGGATGCTGTCGCAGCTGCATTCCGCGACAAGCGGATCGATGCTTTCGTCAGCATCATCGCACCCTCGGCACCCAAAGCTTTGGCCCTGGTGGGTGCCGTACGCTCGGTTGCCCGCAACGGCAAGATCGAGTTCGTGGCGGTCGAGGACGATGGCGCCATCATTGAGCGCTTCCCGCGCCTTCAGGCCGTGACGATCCCGGGCGGCCTCTTCGCGGGTGACCCCAAGCTGCCCGCCGACGACGTGAAGACGGTGGGAGCCTCCTACCGACTGATGGCGCGCGCCTCCCTCAGTCGCGTCGTGGCGGCCGATGTCACGCAGCAGCTCTTCGAGAAGCGCACTGCGGCCACCGAGAAGACGGATGCCGCCGAGTACGTCCAGGCGCCGGCCTACGACACGACCGCCGCGGCGACGAGCGCGCGTGTCCCGATCCATCCTGGTGCCATCGACTACTACGAGCGCGAGCAGCACGGCTTCGTCGACCGCTACGGCGACACCCTCTACCTGCTGGGCGCTCTGGCCGGCGGCTTGTTCTCGGCGCTCGCATGGCTGCGCCAGCGCTTGTCCAGCCTGCGCCGCGAGCGGATCGACGAGATCATTGACCGTTTGCTGGAGGTCACCGAGCAGGCCCGGACGCTGACAGATCCGGCAGCCATCGAGGCGCTCAACGTCGAGGTCGACCGGCTTGCCACGGACGTTGTGCGCTACGCTCGGGAGCGCGACCCGGACGAGCGGACGATATCAGCGGTCTCGATTGCCATCGACACGGCCAAGGCGACGATCAAAGACTGCCGCCATCTCGCATCCCCTTCCAAAGATCAGGGGTCGCTTCGATCGCTGAGACCTCTTCTCGCGCATGGATCGGACGCGTGAGTGAACGGGGTCAGCAAGGTTGCTGGCAAGCAGACGTTGCAAAGGTCCGAAAGGGGCCGGCAGCGGGCGCCCCTCCGCGCCGGCGGCGCACCGCGCCCCCTCAGCCCTGCCCCGGCCAGGCCTGCACGCCGATCAGGAGCGGGTGCAGGTACTTGCCGAAGACGAACCAGACCACGAGGCCGCCGAGGACGGCGGTGATGTCGCGGCGCCAGCCGGCGGGGGCGGGCTTCGGCAGCTTGGCGACGGGCTCGTCCCGGCGGCGCTTCAGGCTGATCCGCGCCGAGACCGCCCAGGCCAGGAAGCCGCCGAAGAGCAGGATCGAGCCGAGATCGCCGTTGGCGATCAGATGCGCCGTCGCCCAGATCTTCACGCCGAGCAGCATCGGGTGCTTCACCGCGGCCTGGATGTGGCTCGGCTTCTTGCCCGCGGCGGCGAGGCTGATGAAGGCGAACAGGGTGAGCAGCACCGCGAGATGGCGCGTCCAGACCGGCGGGTCCCAGACCGGGATCATGCCGTTCGCCCGGTAGAGCTGATAGCCGTAGACCGTGAGCCCGAGCCCGAGGATCGACAGGGCGGTGTAGCCGAGCTTGTACCCGTTCTCGCCGAAACGGCCGATCAGCCCGGCGCGCGGGCCCCGCAGCATGGTGAAGGCATGCGTGCCCAGGAACAGCACGAGACCGAGGATCAGGATCGCCATGCATGCACCCGGAACGGTTGGCTGTGGATGCGGCGCCCCCTTCGGGCGAGCGCCAAGCTCTTTGTAACCGTTCAAGACACTAGACTTGGCCGCTTTGTCCAGGCCGACACGATGACCCACCGCCGCGCCGGCCTTCTTCTCCTTCTCCTGCTGGCCCTGCTGCTTCCCGCGGCGCTGCCCGCCCGGGCGGGAACCGAGCCGCCGCTCTCGGCCCTGACCCTGGTCGGGCCGCCGGTGCCGATCTTCCGCGCGCAAAAGGATGCCTGCGACGGGGCCGACGTGCCCGATGCCTCCGCCCGCGCCTTCCGGGAGGCGGGGGGCGGGCTCGCCCTGTTCGGGCTGCATTACCGCAACCGGCGCCTGCGCGGGCCCGATTTCGACCATCTCCGGATCGATTGCGGGGTCGTGCTCGAGTCGGGGGAGAAGCCCGATCCGGCCGCCTATGACGACCGCTCCTGGATCACCGCGACCTGGACCGAGGACGGCACGGCCGTCGCCGCCCTGCTCCACCACGAATACCAGGCCAACGAGCATCCGGGCCGCTGCCGCTCGAAGGTCTATCTAGAGTGCTGGTACAACACGATCACCACCGCCGCCTCGCGGGACGGCGGCGCCCGCTTCACCCGGACGGACCCGCCCGCGGTGGTGGCCGCCGCCCCCTTCCGGCAGGAGGTGGACCAGGGCCGGCACCGGGGTTTCTTCAACCCCTCCAACATCGTCGGCGACGGGCGCTGGCGCTACGTCTTCGTCTCGACCACGGGCTGGGAGCGGCCGGGCAGCGACCAGGCGGGCGGCGCCTGCCTGTTCCGCACCGACGACCCCGCCGATCCCGGCCGCTGGCGGGCCTGGACCGGGCGCGGCTTCACCGCCGCCTTCCCCGATCCCTACCGCACGCCCGTCAAGCCGGCGGCGACCTGCGCAGCCATCGCCCCCTTCCCCGCCCCCGTGGGCGCCGTGGTGCGCCACCGCGGCACCGGGGCCTGGATCGCCGTGTTCATGGCCAAGGCCGGCGGGCTGTTCCCGCAATCGGGCTTCTACTGGACGAGCTCGCGCGATCTCCTGACCTGGGACGCCCCGCGGCTGCTCCTCGCCGGGCCCACCCTCTACGACGATCCCTGCGGGGCCGGCGGCGGGCTGATCGCCTATCCCTCCCTGCTCGACCCGCAGGCGCAGGGGCGCAACTTCGACGATGTCGGCGACACGGCGCTCCTCACCTACGCGACCCTGCGCGTCGAGGGCTGCGCCATCACCTCCGACCGCGACCTCGTGAAGCGGCCCGTGGCGATCAAGGTCTGGCCCTGACCCGCCTCGCTCGGGGGGCGGTCTCCCCTCAGCCCCCGAGCGCGATCGCCCGGGCGAAGGCGGCGGCGAAGCCGGACATCGGAACCGTGATCGTGGTCGGCTCCGTCGCCTCGGGCTTGGTGCCGGACACGGTGAGGTTCTGGGCGGTCTTCATCGTGTCGGTGGCGAGCGTCGGCAGGCTGATCGGCACGAGGCAGCCATCGTTGACGCAGAAGGAATAGGGCGCGCCCTTGCCCAGCGCCCGGTCGTCGAGCTTGAAGCTCACGCCCGGCTCGATCTGGAGGCCGAAGGGCATCAGGATCAGGCCCTCGGCCCGGCCGTCCTTCGGGGTGCGCAGCTCGATGCTGAACTGGCGGCGGCCGGTGCGGCGGTCGCCCTGGGACTGGATGACGACGCAGTCCGGCTTGCCCTCGGTGCGGTTGCAGTTGACGTTCCAGTCGCCGTAGCTCTCGCTGACGGCGCTGGCGCCGTTGGGCCAGGGGGCCGAGCCGGCCGCGGCCTGGCCCGGCTCCAGCAGCGTGCCCTCCTGCCCGGCGGGCTTGGCCGCCTCCTTGGCCGCCTCCTCCTTCTTCGGGGCGGGCTTCGGCCGGGGCTTGGGCTTGGCCTTGTGGGCGGGGGCCGCCTCCGGCGCGGCCTCGGGGGCGGCTTCCGGCGCCGCGTCCTGGGCGAGGGCCGGCCCGGCGAGGGCGAGGCTCAGGCTCAGCAGGGCGGCGCGGGCGGACAGGAGATGCGACGGCATGCGGGACGGCCTCTCGAGCGCGGGATGGTCACGTTTTCCCGCGCCGCCTAGCTCCGCAGGCGCGACGATGCAATCGCACCCTCGACGGTTTTCCCGCTGTTGTGTCCTGTTCGACCGGTCTACTCTGGAATGTCTCCAAGCAATGCCGCCTACTCAGGCTTGCGCAATCCTCCCGGCCCGCAGACAAAGGCCGCTACAACTGAACAATGCACGATCCTGCACTTGCCGATCCTTGGAAGAGCGGCGATGCAGGACGGCCGTGAGAAGGGCCCGATATGCGCGACATCTACGCCTTCGCCCCCCGGGACGCGACGGGCGAGCCCCATGCCCTCGACCGCTACCGCGGCAAGGTGCTCCTGATCGTCAACACCGCCTCGAAATGCGGCTTCACCCCGCAATACGAGGGGCTGGAGGCCCTGTGGCGGCGCTACGGCGCGGCGGGGCTGGTGGTGCTCGGCCTGCCCTGCAACCAGTTCGGCGCCCAGGAGCCGGGTGACGCGGCGGAGATCGCGCAGTTCTGCTCCCTCACCTACGACGTCACCTTCCCCGTCCTCGCCAAGGTGGCGGTGAACGGCGACGGGGCCGAGCCGCTCTACGCGCACCTGAAGCGGGAGAAGGCGGGGCTGCTCGGCACCCGGGCGATCAAGTGGAACTTCACCAAGTTCCTGGTCGGCCGCGACGGGACGGTGCTCGCCCGTTTCGGCCCCCGGACGAAGCCCGCCGCGCTCACGGACGCCATCGAGACAGCCCTCGCCGCGCCGGCCTGAGGCCCGGCACCCCGCCGGAACGGTTCAGCTCGCGTGCTCGTTTGCTTCCGTACGAACGACAGCCAGGAGTTGATCCATGCGCCTGACGCTTCCCCTTGCCGCGGCCCTCATGGCCGCGGCCGCCCCGGCGCTCGCCCAGACCACGATCATCGAGCGCGACGAGCCCGCCGTGGTCGTGCGCGATCGCCCCGCCGCGGTGATCGAGCGCCGCGAGGTCGAGGTCCCGCCCCGCGTCGGCGGCTGCGAGCGCACCACCGTGACCCGCGAGAACGACGACGGCGACCGCGAGACGGTCCAGAAGGAGCGCTGCGACTGAGCCGCATCGCTTTGCCACGTCCGTCCTTACGGATGCGCGCGAACCGCGTCCGGGCGCCGCATCGTCCGGACCCATCCCGCCCCGGGCACAGCCCCCGCGACGAACGAGCTTGAAAACGTTTTCATGCGTTTCTGGTATGCCAGGTACGCGCGGAACCGGTTTGTGCGGCGCAGCGTGAGGTGGCAAAAGGTCGTCACCCACCGCCGCGATGGCGTCGCGACGGTGTGCCCTTCATTGGGCGTTTCCTCCCTAGACTTCGGGCCGCTCCTTCGTGGAGCGGCCTCTTTTATGTCTGGGTAGCCCCGCCACCGGATCTCCCCCTCTTCTTCTAGGAACGCGCGGCCACCGCCGCGTCATCCCGAGACAGCGACTCCTAAGCTTCGAGCCGGTCCGCCACATCCTCCGCCAGCGAGAGTGAGGCCGTCAGTCCCGGGCTCTCAATGCCGAAGAGATGCACCAGCCCCGGCAGGCCGTGCTCCGCGGGACCCTCGATCCTGAAATCGGCGGCCGGCGCCTCCGGGCCAGTGAGCTTCGGGCGGAGGCCCGCATAATCCGGAACCAGGGCGCCCTCCGGCAGACCGGGCCAGTAGCGCCGGATCGCCGCCGCGAAGGAGGCCGCCCGGGCCGGATCGACGGCATAGTCCACCTGCGCCGGATCGGCGGTGTCGAGCCATTCCACATCGGGGCCGAAGCGCATGCGCCCGGCGAGATCGAGGGTGAGATGCGTGCCGAGGCCGCCCACCACCGGCGCCGGATAGATCAGCCGCGAGAAGGCGGGCCTGGCGGCGCAGCCGAAATAGTTGCCCTTGGCCAGCACCAGGGGCGGCACCCGCTCCTGCGGAAACCCCTCCACCGCCCGGGCCAGGGCCTGCGCGCCGAGCCCGGCGGCGTTCACCACGGCATCGACGGCGAGCGTCTCCTCCCCGAAGCGCAGGCGCCAGCCGGCGCCCTCGGGGCCGAGCCCGTCGATGCGCGTGCGGAGGGCGAGCACGCCGCCGGCCGCCTCGAGGTCGCCCTGGAGCGCCAGCATCAGGGTATGGCTGTCGACGATACCGGTCTCCGGCGACTCGAGGGCGGCGACGCAGGCGAGGTTCGGCTCGCGGGCGCGGGCCTCGGCGCCCGCGATCAGGCGCAGGCCCTCGACGCCGTTGGCGCGGCCCTTCTCCAGGATGGATTCGAGGGTCGCGACCTCCGCCTCCCCCGTCGCCACGATGAGCTTGCCGCAGCGGCGATGGGGCACGCCGTGGCTCGCGCAGAAGGCGTAGAGCCGGCGACGGCCCTCCACGCAGTGGCGGGCGCGGAGGGAACCGGCGGGGTAGTACATCCCGGCATGGATCACCTCGGAGCTGCGGGAGGAGATGCCGGTGCCGATCGCCTCCGCCGCCTCGGCCACGATCACCGCATGGCCGCGCCGGGCCAGCGCCCGCCCGACGGCGAGCCCGACCACCCCCGCTCCGACGACCAGAACCTCCATCACGCGCGATCCGATGCTGTTGGGCCTGCTCACCGGCCGATCCTCGGCCAGATAGACGAGAACCGCAGAGGCGGCACCTTGCGTGAGCACTCGGGCCCCTGCCGCCATCCCACGCCGCACGGGCCGCATGCATGCCGGGAATTGGCGCAATGCAGCACCGAGGCTAGAAGGGCAGGATCCGCAATCGACCGTGACCGGCCCGAATCGGCCGGCCCGCGCCGGCGCACCCCGCCCGGCCCTCACGCTCCGGCTTCTTCAAGGCCCCGCCCCGTGCCGTTCCCGACTCTTCCGGCCCCGCTCGCGCGGGCGCTCGCCGATCGCAACTATGCCGAGCCCACGCCGGTGCAGCAGGCCGTGCTCGACACGGAGGCCGGCCGCGACCTGCTCGTCTCCGCCCAGACCGGCTCGGGCAAGACGGTGGCCTTCGGCCTCGCCATCGCCGAGACCCTGCTCGGGGGCGCCGAGACCCTGCCGCCCCCCGACGCGCCCCTGGCGCTCGCCATCGCCCCGACCCGGGAGCTCGCCCTGCAGGTGCAGCGGGAGCTGTCCTGGCTCTATGCCGCCACCGGCGCCCGCGTGGTCGCCAATGTCGGCGGCATGGATCCGCGCAAGGAGGCCCGGGCGCTCGATGCCGGCGCGCATATCGTGGTCGGCACGCCGGGCCGCATCCGCGACCATCTGGAGCGCGGGCGCCTGCGCACGGAGGCCCTGCGCGCCGTCGTCCTCGACGAGGCCGACGAGATGCTCGACATGGGCTTCCGCGAGGATCTCGAATTCATCCTCTCGGCCACGCCCTCCGAGCGGCGCACGCTCCTGTTCTCCGCCACCCTGCCGAAGCTGATCGTGGCGCTGGCCGAGCGCTACCAGCGCGACGCCCTGCGGCTGGCCGTGGCCGGCGAGACCCGGGGGCATGCCGACATCGCCTACCGGGCCGTGCGCGTGCTGCCGCGGGAGATCGAGCACGCGGTGGTCAACGTGCTGCGCTACGTCGATGCGCCGACCTCCATCGTCTTCTGCAACACCCGCGACGGCGTGCGCCATCTCCAGGCCTCGCTGAACGAGCGCGGCTTCTCGGCGGTGGCGCTCTCGGGCGAGCTCGGCCAGGGCGAGCGCAACGCCGCGCTCCAGGCCCTGCGCGACGGCCGCGCCCGGGTCTGCGTCGCGACGGACGTCGCCGCCCGCGGCATCGACCTGCCGGGCCTCGACCTCGTGATCCATGCCGACCTGCCCCACGACGCGGAGGTGATGCAGCACCGCTCCGGCCGCACCGGCCGGGCCGGCCGCAAGGGCACCAGCGTGCTGCTGGTGCCCCCCGCCCGGCGCCGGCGCGCGGAGCAGATGTTCGCCATCGCCAAGGTGAACCCCTCCTGGAGCGGGCCGCCCACGGCCGACGAGATCCGCAGCCTCGACCGGGAGCGCATGCTCGCCGACCCGCTGCTCACCGAGCCGGTCTCGGAGGAGGACAAGGACTGGGCCGAGGCGCTGCTCGCCAACCTCGCGCCGGAGGTGCTCGCCGGGGCGCTCGCCCGGATCTACCGCTCGCGCATCCCCGTGCCGGAGGAGGTGACGGAGCTCGCCGCCGACCCGCCGCGGCGGGAGCGCACCGCCCTGGAGCGCGACCAGGCCCTGGCCCTCGGCGCGCCGCGGGTGGGCGAGGACGGCCCCTCCGCCTGGTTCCGGCTCAATCTCGGCAAGCGCGACAATGCCGAGCCGCGCCGCCTGCTGCCGATGCTGACCCGGCGCGGCCAGATCGGCCGCGGCGATATCGGCGCGATCCGCATCTTCGAGCGCGAGACCAAGTTCGAGATCCGCGGCAGCGCGGCCGCCGCCTTCGCCGAGGCCTTCCGGCACCGCGGCTCGGACGACCTGCAGATCGAGCGCGTCCCCGGCGACGAGTCGCCCCCGCCCAAGAAGCACAAGAGCCCCCGGGCGACCAAGCACGCCCGCCGCGCGGGCAAGTAGAGCCCGCGCACTCAGCCCCGACGCCCTTGCGAGCGGACACGGTCGCTCCGTCCTCGCGGGGCGGAGACGACGCGCGCCCTCTCCGGAGGGGGCGCTGCCGCTGGGCTGCTTCGCGGGGGCCCGAAACGGCGAGCGGCCGCGCGCGCCGCCCCGTCAGTTCTCGTCGCTCTGGCCGCCGAACAGGTTGCCGACCGCCTTCACGCCGTCGCTGAGGGCGCGGGCGCCGGGGATCTTCACGCCGAGGAGTTCGGGCTCGTCCGGGGCCGCCGGGGCGGGGCTGGCGGCCTCGCCGGGGGCCTGGGCGGCGGCGACGGCCTTGGTCGCGGGCTTCTTGGCCGGCGGCGCCGGCTGCGCGGCGGCGGCCTTCTTCGGCGCGGGGGTCGCCGCGGCGGGCTTCTCGGCGGAGGGCAGCGAGACGAAGGTACTCGGCCGCTCGTCCTTCGCCTTCACGGTCTCGGACTTGGCCGGGGCGATGAGCTTGGCGGTGCGGGCCGGCGTCACGGCGGGCGCGGCCGCCTCGCCCGCGCCGACCATGGCGGCATTGGCGATGGGCAGCGGCGGGCGGGCGGCGGGCGCGGCGGGACGCGGCTTCTCCGCGGCCAGCTTCGCCGGAGCAGCGGGCTTGGAGGCCTCGGCCTTGGGCGCCTCGGCGACGGGCTTCGCGGCCTCGACCGGCGGCTTCGGCGCCTCGGCCACGGGCTTGGGCGCTTCGGGGACGGGCTTCGGAGCCTCGGCCCGGATGCTGTCGGGGCTCGGCAGCGAGACGGCCGGCTGGTCCTTGGCCGCGCCGTCCTTCGCGGCCAGGGCGGGCACGCCGTCCTTCAGGTCCGGCCAGCTCGCGGCGACGGCGCCGTTGCGGGCGGCGCGGGCACGGGGATCGGCCAGGTCCGAGAAGAAGCTGAAGGCCCCGACGGAAAAGGCGAGCAGGCCGAGGCCGGCGATGCCGCCGAGGACGAACAGGCCGATCTTGCGGCCGGCGGCGGCCGGGGCGCGCTCCTCGGCGGCGCGGGTCTCGGAGGGATGGAGGGCGACCGTCATGAGGTCGGGCTTTCGAGCGTTGATCGTCACGACGAAGCGACCCTGACAATGCGGCGGCAAGATGTCGGAAGGACCGGCGACAGTGATGAGGAGTCGCGTTCCCCCACGAATCTGATGAAGCACATGGGTTTAAGATCTGGTCACCGGACGTGACTTCACACGTCCCAAGCTGGCTCAATCCGAAGACTCTGGCAGGACTCGAACACCCCGACTCGGGCGACGCGTCCCGCCCGGAGGCGCCCCCCCGCCCGGGCAAGGTGGCCCGCCGGCGCTTCGAGAACCTCCCGGACAGGGGCACGACAATAAGAGATTCCTCAGTGCAGCTCGAGGCCCCGGCCGGGCTAGCAAGATGGACTTTCGGCGACCAATCGGCCACGCTGCCCGGCCGACGCGAAACGCCTTCCATTCGAGCCGCTTAACCGTGACCGCACCCCGCACGGCCGCTTCCCGACCCGGCGATCCGGCCCGCAAGCGGGGCTGAGGGAGGCGGCGATGGGCCAGAGGCCGGATCACGACGCCTTCGAGGCCGCGCGCCAGGAGCGGCCCCCGGCCGCCCGGGGCGCCCTGCCCTTCTGGGCCGGGCTGTCCACGCGGATGCGGCTGATCCTGGTGGTGCTCGCCATCGACGTGGTCGCGGCCATCGCCACCTGCGGGGTCATCGTGCTCAACGCCCGACAGGCGGTGAAGGTGGAGATGCGCGCTTCGCTCGCCACCGTCGAGCCGCTCGTCTCGGACACGATCCGCCTGGCCCGGGCGCCCAGCCCCGAGAGCCTGCTCCACACCCTGGATCTGCGCTTCCAGACCCTGCGCCACGTCCGCGTCGCGGTGTTCGACGCCAACGGCCAGCGGGTGACCATCGACGAGCCGGGGCTGCGCCGCCGCCCGCGGGAGGCGCCGCACTGGTTCGTGCAGCTGATCGCGCCGCCGGTGGAGCAGCATCAGGTGCCGATCGTGGCCGGCGGGGCGACCATCGGCACGGCCCGCATCACCACCGAGCCGGGCGACGAGATCGAGGAGAGCTGGGACGACGCCGTCTCCCTGTCGCTGGCGAGCCTGCTCCTCAACGTCGCGGTTCTGGCCGCGCTCTACCTCGCCTTCGGGCGGCTGCTGAAGCCGCTGCACGGCCTCGCGGAGGGGCTGACCCAGCTGGAGCGGCACGACTACACCGCCCGCCTCGACCCGCCGACCTCCCGCGAGCTCGCGGTCATCACCGAGCGCTTCAACAGCGTGGCCGGGGCGCTGAGCGAGGCCCGCTCCGCCAACAACCGCCTGAACCGGCAGCTCCTGACCGCCCAGGACGACGAGCGCCGCCGCACCGCCCTGGAATTGCACGACGAGTTCGGGCCCTGCCTGTTCGCCCTCGAGGCCAATGCCGCCTCCGTGGCCCGGCTCGCCCAGGCCCCGGAGCCCGACCGCGCCAAGCTCGCGGCCCGGGCCGGCGACATCGCCGGCATCGTCGGGCAGGTGCAGACGCTCAACCGCGACCTGCTCAACCGCCTGCGCCCCCACGCCCTGGGCGAGGTTCCCCTGCCGCAATGCCTCGACCTGCTCCTGCGGGATTTTTCCCGCCGGCATCCGGGCACGCGCTTCGAGGGCCATTTCGAGGATCTCGGCCGCGGCTACGGCGACGTCGTCGACCTCACCGTGTTCCGCTGCATCCAGGAGAGCATGACCAACGCCGTGCGCCACGGCGCCGCCCGCCATGTCCGCGCCAAGGCCGGCGAGACGGCGCGGGGGCTGACGGTGAGCGTGCGGGACGACGGCAGCGGCCTCGCCCCCGACCACCGCACCGGCCTCGGCCTCTCCGGCATGCGCGAGCGCGTGGAGGCCCTCGGCGGCGGCTTCACCCTTGACAATGCCGCGCCGGGAACCGTTGTCCGGATCACGATCCCGATCGATCCGGAGCGGGGCGAGGATCAGGCCGCCGGACACCCGGCCCCGGCCGCGACGCCCTCTCTCGAGACGAAGCCCGCGACATGACTGCGCTTGCGATGAAGACCCCCGCCGACTCCCTCGCCAAGGGCACCCCCGCCGAGACCGTGCTCGTGATCGACGATCATCCGATCGTCCTCCAGGGCTGCCGCCGCGTGCTGGAGGATGCCGGCATCGAGAGCGTGGCCGAGGCGACCGGCACGGTCGCCGGCTACCGCCTGTTCCACCGCCTGCGCCCGAAGGTCGTGATCTGCGACCTCACCTTCCAGGGCAGCGGATTGGCCGGCCTCGCCCTGATCCGCCGCATGCGCGCCGTGGAGCCGGGCACGCGGGTGCTCGTGTTCTCGATGCACAACGACCCGGTCATCGTCTCGCGCGCCCTCGAAGCCGGGGCGCTCGGCTACGTGCTCAAGGACCACGCCTCCAACGAGCTGTTCCAGGCCTTCGAGCAGGTGCGCAAGGGCGAGGTCTTCCTCGACCGCCGGCTCGCCACCGAGGTGGCGATGCTGCGGGCCGACCCGCGCCGCACGCCCGAATCCCAGCTCACCCCCCGCGAGCAGCAGATCCTGGCCCGCCTCGCCCAGGGCAAGTCCTACGGCGCGATCGCGGCCGACCTCTCGGTCAGCTACAAGACCGTCACCAATGCCTGCTCGCAGATGCGCCAGAAACTCGGCGTGCGCACCCTGGCCGAGCTGATCCACGTGGCCGTGACCCAGGCGCAGCGGCAGGGGTGAGACGTCGCCTCCGGTTGCGTAGAGGGGGGTCGAGCGCCTTTCCTTTCCCTCCGGGGAAGGTGGCCGCGAAGCGGACGGAAGGGGCGGCCCCGAAGCGCCCGGCGTGATTCTCGGCGCCCCCACTCCACCGCGCTGCGCGCGGTCCCCCTCATCCAGGGGCGAGGAGAGACCCGCACGGTCTCCGGCGTTCATGCGGGTCGCGGAGGCGAAGGCCTCATCCGGGACCGTGGGACACGGTCCCGGACTCTGCCGATCTTACCGGCTCGGGTAGTTCGGGCTCTCGCGGGTGATGGTCACGTCGTGGACGTGGCTCTCGCGCAGGCCGGCATTGGTGATGCGCACGAACTGCGCCTTCTCCTGGAATTCCGGCACGCTCGGCGCGCCGACATAGCCCATCGCCGCGCGCAGGCCGCCGGCGAGCTGGTGCAGCACCGCGGCGACCGGGCCCTTGTAGGGGACCTGCCCCTCGATGCCCTCCGGCACGAGCTTGTGGGTGTCGCTCACCTCCGCCTGGAAGTAGCGGTCCGCCGAGCCGCGGGCCATGGCGCCCACCGAGCCCATGCCGCGGTAGCTCTTGTAGGAGCGGCCCTGGTACAGGAACACCTCGCCCGGCGCCTCGTCCGTACCCGCGAGCAGCGAGCCGAGCATCGCCACCGAGGCGCCGGCGGCGATCGCCTTGGCGAGGTCGCCCGAGAACTTGATGCCGCCATCGGCGATCACCGGCACGTCGGCGTCGTGGGCCGCCTCCACCGCCTCCATCAGCGCGGTCAGCTGGGGCACGCCCACGCCGGCCACGATGCGGGTGGTGCAGATCGAGCCCGGGCCGATGCCGACCTTGATGGCGTCCGCGCCCGCATCGATCAGCGCCTGGGCGCCCTCGCGGGTGGCGACGTTGCCGGCGACGATCTGCACGGCGTTGGAGAGCGCCTTCACCCGGCGCACGGCGTCGAGCACCTTGATCGAGTGGCCGTGGGCGGTGTCGACCACCACCACGTCGCAGCCGGCATCGATCAGGCGCTCGGCCCGTTCGAAGCCCTGGTCGCCGGTCGTGGTCGCGGCGGCGACGCGCAGGCGGCCCTGCTCGTCCTTCACCGCGTTCGGGTGGGCGACCTGCTTCTCCATATCCTTGACGGTGATCAGGCCGATGCAGCGGTAATGGTCGTCGACCACCAGCAGCTTCTCGATCCGGAACTGGTGGAGCAGGCGCTTGGCCTCGTCCTGGGTCACGCCCTCGCGCACGGTGATGAGGCGGTCCCGCGTCATCAGCTCGGCGACCGACTGGCCGCGCTCGGTCGCGAAGCGCACGTCACGGTTGGTGAGGATGCCGACGAGCTTGCCGCGGGAGCCGTTGGGGCCGCGCTCCACCACCGGGATGCCGGAGATGTTGTGGAGCTTCATCACGCTCAGCGCGTCGGCCAGCGTCTCGTCCGGATGGATGGTGATCGGGTTGAGCACCATGCCCGACTCGTACTTCTTGACGAGGCGGACCTGCTCGGCCTGCTCGGCCGGCTCCAGGTTGCGGTGGATGACGCCGATGCCGCCGTTCTGCGCCATGGCGATGGCCATGGGCGCCTCGGTGACCGTGTCCATCGCCGAGGAGACGATCGGCAGGTTCAGGTGGATCGAGCGGGTGAGGCGCGATGCGACCGAGACCTCGGTCGGCATCACCGACGAGGCTGCGGGGCGCAGGAGCACGTCGTCGAAGGTCAGACCCTCGATGATCGAGTCTGCGCTGAAACGGGCCATGAGCCAACTCCGGATTTTCAGGAACGTTCGCCGGAGGTTGCTGGTGCCGGCGGATCGGATTGGCACGTGCCAGTATCACGCGACCTTCCCGCACGCAAAGGCGGCAAGCCCGCTGCACAGGGGGAAAACGACGGGTCAGCCCTGCATTCCCGGAAGGGAGGCGGGCGCGCTCATGCCCGCCCGTCCCGCCCGGGCGCCCCGCTCCCAAATAAGAGCGCCGGGCCGCGAAGGGCTACGGCAGGCCGCCGGCCGGGCCCTTGTCCGTCCATTCGGGCGGCAGGCCGATATAGTCGCCGATGATGCCGTCGACGCCCGGCGCCCGGCCGAAAGCCTCGCAGTCCGGGTCCAGGGGCGCCTCGCCGAGGGTGGTGATGCGCACGCGGTCGTAGCTCGGGATGCCGAGGGGCGCCTTGAACGGGTCGACGCCGTTGACGAGGTAGGAGCCGAAATCCTGGCCGAACTCGCCGGCGAGGTCGTAGGCGTCGCTGACCGCGGAGAAGCGGGCCTGATTGGTGAAGGCGTTGGCCGCGCCGCCCCAGATCATGGCCGCGCGCTGGCGGTTGCGGGCATCGAGCACCTCCGCCTCCACCGTGAGGCTGCCGAGGCCGATCGGCACCCGCGGCACCGGCACCTTGCCGATCGCGTCGGCGAAGCCGATGCCGACCTGCCCGGCGATAGTGATCGCCGCCGAGAGCCCGACCGTGGAGCCCGCCGCCGGCACGTTGGTGAGATCGACCCGCGAGATGGTCGAGCGCACGGTGAGGTCCGCCTTGCCGTGGCTGACCACGTCGTATTTCAGCGAGAGCTCGTAGCAGAGCGCCCGGTCGGTGGCATTGGCGACGAGCTTGCGCTCGGCCGGCGTCAGGCCCGGGCGGGAGACGGTCTCGGGGAAGGCGGTGGGGATGATACGCACCGTGCGGGCGCGGGACACCACCGGATAGTCGATGAACAGCCGGGCCTCGGAGGCGACCTCGTCGCTCGCCACGAGGCGCGCGGCGCTCGACAGGCTGCGCCCGTCCGTCAGCACGACGTCGCCGCAGCCCGACAGGGCGAGCGCCAGGCCCACGGCCAGGCCCGCGGCGCGACAGAAGGAGCGGGTGTGTTCGAGCCGCACGGACAGCCTGTCTCTTTCGCGGGATTTTTTCAGAGCCGGCGCGGGGGCACCGGCTCCGGGCGGCGCCTCGCCGGAGCCAGGCCCCTCGATCACGCCGTCGTGAGCTTAACCACAAGCCCGTGACCCGCGGAAGCGGCGGCGCAGGGCAGCGTGAACCATCGGTTTGCGCATGTGACTGATCCGCCACGAAAAACCGGCCACGTCCGAAACGCGTCTTTCATCCCGCGTGACTTTCACGCAGCCGCCAAGGGGGCGTACGGGCTTGCAACCCACGGGCCTCGAAGGGCCTTTCGCTCCCGATGCGTCCCGCCCAGATCGTCCCCCTCGTCGTCGCCACCGCGCTCTTCATGGAGAACACCGATTCCACGGTGATCGCCACGGCGCTGCCGGCCATCGCCAAGAGCCTCGGCGAGGACCCGATCGCCCTGAAGCTGGCGCTCACCGCCTATCTCGTGAGCCTCGCGATCTTCATCCCCGTCTCCGGCTGGGCGGCCGACCGCTGGGGGGCGCGCAACGTGTTCCGCGCGGCGCTCTGCGTGTTCATGGCGGGCTCCCTCGCCTGCGCGGGGGCCGGGTCCCTGGCCGGCTTCGTGGGCGCGCGCTTCCTGCAGGGGATCGGCGGGGCGATGATGGTGCCGGTCGGGCGCCTGGTGATCCTGCGCAGCGTGCCGAAATCCGAGCTCGTCGGGGCGCTGGCCTACCTGACCATCCCCGCCCTGATCGGGCCGATCATCGGCCCGCCGCTCGGGGGCTTCATCACCACCTATTTCGACTGGCGCTGGATCTTCTTCATCAACATCCCGATCGGGCTCGCCGGCCTCCTGCTCGCGACCCTGTTTTTCGAGGACCTGCGCGAGGACGAGCGCCCGCCCCTCGACGGCCTGGGCTTCCTGCTCTCCGGGGCGGGGCTCGCGAGCCTGATGCTCGGGCTCGCCTCGACCGGGCGGCATCTCCTGCCGGATTGGGTGTCCTGGGCCTGCATCGCCGCCGGCGCGGGGCTGATCGGGCTCTACCTGCGCCATTCCCGGCGGGTGGCGCATCCGGTGATCCGGCTCGACCTCCTGCGCCACGCCACCTTCCGGGCGGCGGTGACCGGCGGCTCGCTGTTCCGCATCGGCACGGGGGCGATCCACTTCCTGCTGCCGCTGATGCTGCAGATCGGCTTCGGGCTCGATCCCCTGCGCTCCGGCCTGATCACCTTCGCCGCGGCCGCCGGCGCCATGCTGATCAAGATCGTCGGCCCCCGCATCCTGCGGGCCTACGGCTTCCGCCGGGTGATGGTGGCCAACGCGCTGATCGCCTCGGCCTTCCTCGCCGCCAACGGGCTGTTCACGGCGCAGACGCCGCACGGGATCATCGTGGCGGTGCTGCTCGTCGGCGGCTGCGTGCGCTCGCTGCAATTCACCTGCGTGAACGCCATCGCCTATGCCGACCTGGAGCAGAGGGAGATGAGCGCGGCGACCAGCCTCGCCAGCGTGGCGCAGCAGATCTCCTTGAGCCTCGGCGTGACCCTCGGCGCCCTGGCGCTCGAGGGCACCGCGGCCTGGCACGGCCATGCCGGCCTCACGGCGGACGACTTCCCCCTCGCCTTCCTCGCGGTGGCGCTGATCTCGGCGGGCTCGTTCTTCGTGTTCCGCGGCCTCGCGCCGGATGCGGGCGACGAGGTCTCCGGTCACAGGATCGCGGTGGTGCGCCCCGCCGACGGCGCGCCCGCGACCCTGGCCCCGCTCACGCCGCCGCCCGGGCCGGAGCGCGGCCGGGGGCACGCTTAGCCCCGCCCGCCTTGGCGCCGGAGCGCGGGGCCGCCTTGGCCGGGGCGCGGGCCGGCGCGGATCCGCCGCGGCGCAGGCCCTGCCAGCTCCAGGCGCCGGGGCCGGTCATCGCGTACATCAGGAAGGCGCCGGCGAGCCCGAGATCGGCGAGCAGGAAGCTGCGCTCCACCACGGCGCTGCCGCCGGCATAGAGCCAGAACGGGTGCAGCAGCCCCGCCATCGCCGCCACGAAGCCGGCCATGGCGAAGCCGGTGATCCGCGGCATCACCCCGAGGATGACCGCGAGCGGCCCGAACACCTGGACGACCACCGCCGCGGTGGCGACGGCGTTGGGCGCGGGCATGCCGGCACTGGCCAGGGTGAGCGCGAAGCCCGAGACGTTGAGCGCCCGGGCGATCCCCGTCGGCAGCAGGGCCGCCGCCATCAGCAGCCGCGAGGCGAGGAGCACGCCGTTCTGGGCACGACCGGTCACGAGGGCAACTCCGCGCAGGATGAGGCGGATGTCAGGCTTGCGCGCAGGCGTTGAAGGAGCGGTTAAGCCTTCCGCGTCCTCAACCGGAAACGCCCGCCCGAAACAGTTTCCCGCGCTCCGTCCACAGCACGACGAGGAAGGCCGCGCCGCCGAGCACGGCGTAGCCGAGGCCGACCGGCATCACCGTGCCGTCGAAGGTCTGGCCGATGATCGCGCCGCCCGCCGCCCCGAGCAGGGTCGTGTAGAAGCCGAGGAAGGAGGAGGCGGTGCCCGCCACCGCCCCGAGGGGCTGCAGCGCCAGGGCGTTGAAGTTCGGCATGGCGAAGCTGATCATGAACTGGTTGGCGCAGAGCACCGCCATGAACAGCCACAGGGGCGGGTGGCCGTGATAGGCGAGCCCGATGCCGACCTGCACCAGGGCGACCGCGGTGAAGGCGATGACGCCGGCATGGGACAGGGTGCGCATGCCGAGCCGCTGCACCACCCGGGCATTGACGAGGGTGGCCGCGCCCATGGCGCCCGCCACCGCCGCGAAGGCGAGCGGGAACAGCCCGCCGAGATGATAGAGCCCGGAATCGAAGACCTGCTCGGCCGAGCCGACATAGCCCATGATGCAGCCGGTGAGCAGGCCGAGCGCCGTGGCGTAGCCCACGGCGACGCGGGTGCGCAGGGTGATCTTCACCGCCTCCCAGGTCGCCTTCAGCGAGAGCGGCCGCCGGTACTCGGGATGCAGGGTCTCCGGCATGCGCGTCGTGAACCAGAGCACGAGCAGGCCCGAGAGCGCCAGCATCGACACGAAGACCCAGTGCCAGGAGCCGAGGAGCAGCATGGTCGAGCCGATCGCCGGGGCGATCATCGGCACGATCAGGAACACCATCATGATGAGCGACATCACGCTCGCCATCTGCCGGCCGGCGAAGCGGTCGCGCACGATGGCGGTGGAGAGCACCCGTCCCCCAGCGGCGCCCACGCCCTGCACCACCCGCGCCGCGAGCAGCCAGCCATAGGTCGGCGCCACCATCGCCGCGAGGCAGGCGACGACGTAGATCGCGAGGCTCGCGAGCAGCACGCGCCGCCGCCCCAGGGCGTCCGAGACCGGGCCGTAGACGATCTGCCCCACCGCGAAGCCGATCATGTAGACATAGACGAGGAGCTGCAGGTGGTTGGGATCGGCCACGCCGAAGCGCTCGCGGATCGCCGGGAAGGCCGGCAGCAGGTTGTCGATCGACATGGCGGTGACCGCCATCATCAGGGCGACGATGGCGACGAACTCGCCGAAGCGGGGCCCGTCCCAGGGCGGCGCCCCGGCCGGATCCCCGGGGGAGACCGGGTTGCCGGGGGGAAGGACGGGACGGCCGGGCGCGGGCCGGAAGGGTGCGGTCACGGGCGGTGCTTTCGCGGCGAACGAGGCCGGTTCGGACGGAAACGGGGGGCGGAACGAAGAGAGCCGCATCCGGCCCCGGATGCGGCGTCACGATGGGAGAACGTCCTTCTCCCGGAAATGCCCGGGAGAGAAGCGCGGCGTTATTCCTGGCCCTGCCCCTCGCCCATCACGGCGGCGAGCGTGTCGTAGTTCCTCGTGACCAGGGCGATGTTGCCCTCCGAGGGCTGGGAGGGCTCGCCCTGGGCGAGCGCCTGCCTCAGTTCCTTGAGCGCCGCGGCCTTGTCCTTGGCGGGCATGGCCTTGTCGGCCTCGACGGCCGCGATCTGCTTCCTGAGGAGCGGCGCCACGCCGACATAGGCCTTCGTCTCCGGATCGACCCCGTCGAGCACCGCCTCGACGCTGTCGGCCGCCCCCTGGAAATCGTCGAGGCCGGCAAAGCCGTTCTTCTTCACGATGGCCTCGACCGCGGCCTTGGCCTTGGGATCGGGCTTCTCGCCGTCGCCGGCGGAGGAGACCTTGGCGAGCTCGCCCTGCGCGGCGACGATCCCGTCGATCTGCGCCTGGGTCAGCGCGACCTCCTTGGGCGGCGCGGGGGCCTTGGCCGGCGCCGCCGCGGCCCTGGATTGGGCCCAGGCCGCCGAGCCCTCGAGAAGCGCGGAGGCGGGGGCGAGGCTCCCGGCCGCGAGGGCGGCAGCGAGCAGGATGCGCGCGGTGGTCGTCATGGATCTGCCTCTGCTGTCGGTTCCACGTGCAGGAGGCTGGCGGACGCTCCGAAGGACACCGCACCGACCAGCCAGGGTTGCGTGCCACCCGCTCGGGGCGAAACCGTGATCCGGACCGGGATGGCGGGCGCCCCCTTGCCGGCACCGTGCCGAAGCGCACATCCCGTCTCGGGGACGCCTCGGACGAAGACCGGAGGATCGGAGGCCCGTGACCCATGCCGCCTGGCTGCTCCGCCTGGCCCTGTCCCTCCTCCTGCCGGCGCTGCCGATGACGGCGCGGGCCGCGGGGGACGACGCCGCCCCCGAGACCCGGGCGGCGGCCTTGGTCGAGCCCTACCGGGAGGCGGGGCTGATGTCGGGCGTGGTCCTGGTGGCGCGGGACGGCAAACCGCTGTTCCGGCAGGCCTATGGGCTCGCCGACCGGGAATGGGGCATCGCCAACACCCCCGACACGCATTTCCGCATCGGCTCGCTCACCAAGCAATTCACCGCCGCCGCCATCCTGCTCCTCGCGGAGGCCGGCAAACTCACCCTCGACGATCCCGTGGCGCGCTTCCTGCCCGATCTGCCTCCGGCCTGGGCGAAGGTGCGGCTGCGCCACCTGCTCGGGCACACATCGGGCATCGTCAACTACACGGCCATGCCGGACTACCTCGCCACCACGGCGCGGCTGGAGCCGCCGCCGCGGGCGATCCTCGCCAGCGTGGCGAAGGAGGCCCTGCTCTTCGCGCCGGGCACGCGGGTCGAGTACAGCAACACCAATTACCTGCTGCTCGGCCTGGTGATCGAGGCCGCCTCCGGCGCGCCCTATCCCCGCTACCTCGCCGAGCATGTCCTGGCGCCGGCCGGGCTCACGCAGACCGGCTACGACGACCTCTCCGCCGTGCTGCCCCGGCGCGCCCGGGGCTACCGCTTCTGGCACGGGCAATGGCGCAACGCCCCGCCGCTTCCCGTGGGCGCGGCCTATGCGGCAGGCGGCCTCTATTCCACCGTGGACGACCTGCTCGCCTGGGACGAGGCCCTGTTCGGCGGGCGGGTGATCTCCCGAACCTCGCTTGCCGCCATGGGCGAGGATGGCGGCCGGGGCTACGGCTTCGGCTGGTATATCGGCACGGCGCATGGCCAGCGGCTCTGGTCCCATGCCGGCATGGTCTCGGGCTTCCTCGCCCAGACCGACTATTACCCGGAAGCACGGCTCGCGGTGATCGTGCTCGCCAACAACGAGAACGCCCCGGCCCAGACCCTCGCCCGGGCGCTCGCCGCTCCGTTCCTCGGGCTGGCGGACGCGCCCGAGCCCCTCGCCCTCGAAGAGCTGATCCTCGACCGCTATGCCGGCACCTACCGGCTCGGGCCGCGCTTCTTCCTGACCCTGACCCGCGGCGCGCGCGGCCTCCTCGTCCAGGCGACGGGCCAGCCGGCCTTCCCCTTCCTGCCGGAGAGCGACCGCACCTTCGCCTGCACCGCCCTCGGCGCCCGCATCACCATGGACACCGAGCCCGACGGGCGGCCCAACGGGCTGGTGTGGCACCAGCACGGCCAGGACCAGGTCGCGATCCGGGTCGAGCCGCAGGAGGCGGAGGCCGCCCTGGCGCCGCCGCGGGAGGTCCCGGTCGATCCCGCCCGGCTCGCCGCCCATCTCGGCCGCTACGACCTCGCCGGGCAGCGCCTCACGGTGACGCAGGAGGGCGGGCGCCTGCAAATCCAGCTCGCGGGGCAGCCGCGCTTCCCGCTCCATCCGGAGAGCGCGGAGGCCTTCTTCCTCAAGGAGGTCGATGCGCGGATCCGCTTCGAGGTCGACGCCGTCGGCCGGACCACGGGGCTGAGTCTCACCCAGAACGGGCGCGCCACGCCGGCCCGGCGCCTCGAGGAGAGCGCCCCGCCGGAGCCCGGCCGCGGCCATTGACCGCCCGGGCTCGCCAGTCGCGATAATCAGGAGTAGACATCGCCACCGCAGGTGGAGACCTGACCTTGGAACGTTTCCGATCTTACAAGGAAATCATCAGGTCTCGCCGCGACTTGCCGCGCTGCAAAACCGATTTGGCCTAAAGTCCACCTTGATCTGGCCCCTCGATCGGCCTCCTCTCTCGCGGAAAGCCGTCCACCGGCCATTCAAGAACGCCATGGAGGAAACGCGATGAACAAGCCGGAATTTCTCGCCGACGCCAAGACGAAGTCGCCCTTCTCGGCCCGCTACGACAACTTCATCGGCGGCCAGTGGGTCGCCCCGGCCGCCGGCCGCTACTTCGAGAACACCTCCCCGATCACCGGCAAGGTGGTCTGCGAGGTCGCCCGCTCCGACGCGCAGGACATCGAGAAGGCGCTGGACGCCGCGCATGCCGCCAAGGAAGCCTGGGGCCGCACCGCCCCGGCCGAGCGCGCCCGCATCCTCAACAAGATCGCCGACCGGATGGAGGAGAACCTCGATCTGATCGCGCTGGCCGAGACCTGGGACAACGGCAAGCCGATCCGCGAGACCATGGCCGCCGACATCCCGCTCGCCATCGACCATTGGCGCTACTTCGCCAGCTGCGTGCGGGCGCAGGAAGGCGCGATCTCCGAGATCGACCACGACACGGTCGCCTATCACTTCCACGAGCCGCTGGGCGTCGTCGGCCAGATCATCCCGTGGAACTTCCCGATCCTGATGGCCGTCTGGAAGCTGGCGCCCGCCCTCGCCGCCGGCAACTGCGTCGTCCTGAAGCCCGCCGAGCAGACCCCGGCCTCGATCCTGGTGGTGCTGGAGCTGATCGGCGACCTGCTGCCCCCGGGCGTGGTCAACGTCGTCAACGGCTTCGGTCTGGAGGCCGGCAAGCCGCTCGCCTCGAACCCGCGCATCGCCAAGATCGCCTTCACCGGTGAGACGACCACCGGCCGCCTCATCATGCAATACGCCTCGCAGAACCTGATCCCGGTGACGCTGGAGCTGGGCGGCAAGTCGCCGAACATCTTCTTCGCCGACGTGGCCAACGAGGACGACGACTTCTTCGACAAGGCCCTCGAGGGCTTCACCATGTTCGCCCTCAACCAGGGCGAGGTCTGCACCTGCCCCAGCCGCGCGCTGGTGCACGAGTCGATCTACGACCGCTTCATCGAGCGCGCCGTCAAGCGCGTCGAGGCGATCACGCAAGGGAGCCCCCTCGACCCGGCGACCATGATCGGCGCCCAGGCCTCCTCGGAGCAGCTCGAGAAGATCCTGAGCTACGTCGATATCGGCAAGCAGGAGGGCGCCGAATGCCTCACCGGCGGTGAGCGCGGCACCCGCGAGGGCGATCTGGCCGGCGGCTTCTACATGAAGCCGACCGTGTTCAAGGGCCACAACAAGATGCGGATCTTCCAGGAGGAGATCTTCGGCCCGGTTCTCTCGGTGACGACCTTCAAGGACGACGCCGAGGCGCTCTCCATCGCCAACGACACGCTCTACGGCCTCGGCGCCGGCGTCTGGACCCGCGACGGGACCCGCGCCTACCGCTTCGGCCGGGCGATCCAGGCCGGCCGCGTCTGGACGAACTGCTACCACGCCTACCCGGCCCACGCGGCCTTCGGCGGCTACAAGCAGTCCGGCATCGGCCGCGAGACGCACAAGATGATGCTCGACCATTACCAGCAGACCAAGAACCTGCTGGTGTCCTACTCCCCGAAGAAGCTCGGCTTCTTCTGAGAGACCTCAGACCCGAGACGACCTCGACCCCGGCCGCAAGGCCGGGGTTTTTTGTCGAAGGGCGCGGCGGCGTGGAATTTTCCGCCCCGAGGCTCAGATGAGGACGAGACGCCAGTCAGGGAGACGCAGCATGACCGAACAGCCCCCTCCGGCGGCCGAGGCCGTCGACCCCGTCACCGCCGAGCAGGCCGACACGGCCGGCACGCCCCTGCGGGTGACCGCGACCCCCGCGGCCCTGGAGCTGATCGCGGAGCTGAAGGCGGATTACGGGCCGGTGATGTTCCACCAGTCAGGCGGCTGCTGCGACGGCTCCTCGCCGATGTGCTACCCGGTGGGCGACTTCCTCACCAGCGACGCCGACGTGCATCTCGGCCAGGTCGGCGGCGCGGATTTCTTCATCTCGCGCTCGCAGTTCGAGGTCTGGAAGCACACCCACATCATCCTCGACGTGGTGCCCGGCCGCGGCGGCATGTTCTCCCTGGAGAACGGCCGCGAGAAGCGCTTCCACATCCGCTCGCGCCTGTTCAGCCAGGCCGAGAACGAGGCCCTGGCCGGCGCCTGCCGGATCTGACCTCCGCGCGAAGGGCGCACCTCTCCGTCCTCGCTGGAGGAGGAGAGGTGCGGCTCCGCCGGAAGGCGCCTCAGGCGCGGCCGCTGACGCTGGCGGCGGTGATTTCGGAGATCTTGGTGGCGCCGACCTGGCGCATGATCGTCTCGAATTCCCGCTGCATGATGGTCAGCACGGTCTCGACGCCGGGCTGGCCGAAGGCGGCGAGGCCCCAGCAATAGGGCCGGCCGATGCAGACCGCGGTGGCGCCCAGGGCGAGGCCCTTGAGCACGTCGGTGCCGCGGCGAAAGCCGCTGTCCACCAGAACCGGGATCTTGCCGTTCACCGCCGCGACCACCTCCGGCAGGGCGCCGATGGTCGATTGCAGGCTCTCCTCGGCCCGGCCGCCGTGGTTGGAGACGATCAGGCCGTCGACGCCGTGGGTCAGGGCGAGCTTGGCATCCTCGCCGGTGACGATGCCCTTGAGGACGAGCTTGCCCTTCACGATGCCGCGCAGGCGCTTCACGTAGTCCCAGGTCATGCCGGTGCCGTAGAGGTTCGTCACCTTCGACACGTCGAGGCCGTCGAACATCGGCTTGCGGCTGACCTCGTTCTTGAAGCCCGGCGTGTGGCAATCCGTGCAGGTGCGGGTGTCGAGGCGGCGGGCGCGGAACAGGGTCTCGGTATTGCGGCCGCCCTGGCGGTCGACGGTGAGCACGATGGCCGGGGCGCCCGCAGCCTCGGCGCGCTTCACCAGGGCCTCGGTCACCGCCCAGTCGTCGGTCGGGTAGAGCATGTACCAGACCGGCGCGCCGCGCTCCTTGATCACGTCCTCGATGGCGGTGCTGCCCACCGTCGAGAGGATCATCTGGTGGCCCTTGGCCTTGGCCGCGCGGGCGACCGCCGCCTCGGCCTCGGGGTGGAAGGCGCCCTGGCTGCTGACGGGGGCCAGCGCGATCGGGCTCGCCCAGGTCTCGCCGAAGATCTTCACGCTGGTGTCGATCTTGCGGGCGTCGATCAGGCGGCGCACCCGGATGCGGATGTGGTCGAAGCCGTCACGGTTCGCCTTCAGCGTGGCGTCCGAATCGACGCCGCTGGCGAGGTAGCCGAAATGGGCCGGGGGCAGCGCCTTCTTGGCGGCCGGCTCGAAATCGAACACGTCGAGCGCCTGGTTCGGCTGGTCGATGATCTCGCCGACATTGCCGGGCGACTGGCGCAGCACGTCGTAGCTCTGGGCCAGGGCGCCGCCGCCGAGCAGGGAGGCGCCGCCGAGGGCACCGGCCGCGCCGGGCAGCACGACCGGGCTCGCCGCCAGGAATTCGAGGAACTTGCGACGATTGAAGACCTTCCGGTCCTCGATCTCCTGCATCAGTCGCACGTTCTCGGTCATCGGCCTGCCTTTCTCCACTATTCTCGGTCGGCGGCCATAACAGCTTTGCTGCGCTGCGCAAGAGATTTTGTGCAGTGCAATATATCGCATTAGACTGATTATAATTCAGATCTCGACCGCGAGAATTGCGTCGGCTGGCGAATTTTTCGGAAAGGCATCTTCTAGTTGCATTTAAGAGCAAGAAACAATCTGAAGAGACATTTCCCGAGGATTGTGCGGGCGGCGGGAGATCTTTTCCGGCAGGCTGGTGAGAGGCTGGCCGTGGCCCACCCGGTCCGGAACGACGGCGGCGGCGCCGGTGGTTCTCGACGATGCGCGACGGCGGCCGGCGCGATCGGAGCGGCGACCATGGCCGGCCGCCGGAAACGACCGCCCGAGCCGGGGCTCGGGCGGGAATCGGCTCAGGCCACGACCTCGCAGCCGAATTCGGCGGAGGAATCCGCGAGCCAGGACCAGAAGCTGCCGGCGAAGCTGCGCGCCACGGCGATGTCGTAAACCGGGGCCTCGCTCACCTGCCAGAGCTGCGCGCCGATATGGGCGATGCTGGTGACCGCCGCGTGGCCGGCGTGGAAGGCGCGGGGATGCAGGTCCAGGGACACGCCCTTGGCGAGCGCCACCCGGGCATCGCGCCCGGAGACGCGGACCACGGCGCGGCCGTCCGACTGGTCGGTGACCGAGGCGATGCCGGCCAGCGCCGCCGGCAGCGCCGCGAAGGCGCCGCGGTCCTCGGCCACGGCGAGCCACTGGCCCGGGCCGGACCAGACCAGACCGGTCGTCCCCGTGAACAGCGTCCGGCCCGGTGCGGGCAGGTCGAGCCGGAGGATCTCGCGGATCTTCTCCGCCAGCGCGGCCTCCTGGCCGTCCGCGACGAGGATCGTGGCGAGGCCGAGATGGTCGCGCAGGGTCAGGCGGACACCGGCCTCGCCGGTGGAGCGCCCGAGCCGTCCGGCCTTGGCAGAGCCGGCCCAGGCGCTGCGGGGCCGCCAGGTGGTCGCGATCTCAGGCACGCAGCTTCTCCTCCTTCGGGTCCACGAAGACGGGCGGGCAGATCTCGACCTCGATGTCGCCGCCGCGGACGGGATCGTAGGCCCGCACCCGCTCGCCGATGCGCGCCGGCCCGCGCTTGATCAGGCCGATCCCGATCCAGTGGCCGAGGCTCGGGGAATGGGCCACCGAGGTCATGTAGCCCTCGTCCGCCTCCAGGCTCGGGCTCGCGCCGAGGGCCAGGAAATGGGCGCCGGCGCGCAGGCGCTGGCTCCGGTCGACCGGCTTGAAGCCGACGAGCGTCGGGCGGTCCGGCTCGGTCAGGCCCGCGCGCTCCTTCAGCAGGCGGCCGACATAGTCCTTCTTCTTGGCGAGCATGCCGCCCAGCCCGAGGTCCCCGGCCGTGGTCTGGCCGTTGATCTCGGCACCGGCCGCGTGGCCCTTCTCGATGCGCATCACCGAGAGCGCCTCGGTGCCGTAGGGAATGATGCCGTGGGGCGCGCCCGCGGCCAGGATCGCCTCCCAGGCGGCCTCGCCATAGGCCGCCGGCACCGCGATCTCGTAGGCGAGCTCGCCGGAGAAGGAGATGCGGAACAGCCGCGCCGGGATGCCGCCGCCCACCGTGATCTCGGCGCTGGCCAGGAACGGGAAGGCCTCGTTGGAGAGGTCGAAGCCCGGATCGACCACGGCGCGCAGGGTGTCGCGGGAACGGGGGCCGGCCACCGCGAACTGGGCCCATTGCTCGCTCACCGTGGCGAGCTGCACGTCGAGCTCCGGCCAGAGCCACTGCCGGCAGAATTCGAGGTGCTGCATCACCTTGGCCGCGTGGGCGGTCGAGGCCGTCATCACGAAGTGGCGCTCGGCGAGCCGGGCGATGGTGCCGTCGTCGAGGACCAGGCCGTCCTCCCGCAGGAGCAGGGCGTAGCGGGCCTTGCCGATGGCGAGCGTGCCGAAGGGGTTGGCGCAGACCTTCTCGATGAAGGCGAGGGCGTCGCGGCCCTGGATGTCGATCTTGCCGAAGGTGCTGACGTCGCACAGCCCCACCTGGCTGCGCACGGTCGTGACCTCGCGGTTCACGGTCTGCAGCCAGTCGGTCTCCCCGGCCTTCGGGAAATAGGCCGCGCGCAGCCACTGCCCGACCTCGACGAAGACGGCGCCCTGCCGCTCCGCCCAGGCATGGGACGGGGTGTGCCGCGTGGCGCGGAACGCCTTGCCGCGGTGATGGCCGGCCAGCGCCCCGATCGCCACCGGGGTGAAGGGCGGGCGGAACACGGTGGTGCCCACCGCCGGGATCGGCTTGCCCGTCAGCTCCGCCATGATCGACAGGCCGGCGAGGTTCGAGGTCTTGCCCTGATCGGTCGCCATGCCGAGGGTGGTGTAGCGCTTCAGGAGCTCGACCGCGCGGAAGCCCTCGCGATGGGCGAGCTCCACGTCGGTGGCGGCCACGTCGTTCTGGAAGTCGACGAAGGCCTTGCCCTTCGGCTTCGGCACCCGCCAGAGCGGGACATGGCCGAGATGCTCGGGATCCGTCGTCGGCGTCGGAGCGGCCGCGGCGGTGAAGCCGCAGGCCTCGGCCGCCGCGCGGCCGGCTTCGGCGCCCGTCTCCAGGGCCTCGGAGAGGCTGAAGCGTCCGGCGGCGGCACCCGCCGCGACGAAGCCGGAGGGCAGCGTGCCCGGCACGAAGGCGTGGACCGCCTCGTTCCAGACCGGCTTGCGGGAGAGATGCGAGTCGAGATGGACGATCGGATTCCAGCCATTGGCCATGGCGAGCCCGTCGCAGGGGATCGTCAGGGCGTGGCCCGCCGCATCGACGACCTCGATGCCGGTGAGCCCCAGCCGCCCCTTGGTGCCGGCGACGTAGCCGCCCAGGAACACCCGGGCACCGGCGGACTCGGCCGCGCGGCGCAGCTCCGGCGACACCTCGGTGCGGGTGTCGATCACCGCGGCGAGGCGCCCGCCCGCGGCGGCGATGTCGGCCACCGTGCGCCAGCCGTCGTCGCTGGAGGTGAAGACGGCGAGGTTGCGGCCCGGCAGCACGCCGTAGCGGTTGAGATAGGTCCGCATCGCGCCGGCGAGCATCACGCCCGGCCGGTCGTTGCCGCCGAAGACGTGGGGACGCTCGAGGGCGCCGGCGGCGAGCACCGCGCGCTTGGCCGTGATCCGCCAGGAGCGCTGGCGCGGCTGGTGCGCGGGCGGCACCGGCAGGTGGTCGGAGACGCGCTCGACCGCGCCATAGGCGCCGTGGTCGTAGACGCCGAACAGGGTGGTGCGCGGCATCAGCCGCACCTCGGGCAGGCTCTCCAGCTCGGCGATGACGGCGGCGGCCCATTCGGCGGCCGGGCGGCCGTCGATCTCCCGCCGCTCGGCGAGCAGCCGGCCGCCCAGCGCGAAATCCTCGTCGACCAGGATGACCCGGGCGCCGGCCCGGCCCGCGGCGAGCGCCGCCGAGAGACCGGCCGCCCCGCCGCCGATCACGAGCAGATCGCAATGGGCATAGGCCCGCTCGTAATGATCCGGATCGGGGGCGTCGGCCGCGTGGCCGAGGCCCGCGGCGCGGCGGATCATCGGCTCGTAGAGCTTCTCCCAGAGGGAGGACGGCCACATGAAGGTCTTGTAGTAGAAGCCGGCGGCGAAGATCGGCGCGGCCAGGGCGTTCACCTCCAGGGCGTCGTAGCGCAGGGAGGGCCAGCGATTCTGGCTCGCCGCCTCGAGGCCCTGATACAGCTCCGCCACCGTGGCGCGGGTGTTGGGCTCGCGCCGGGCGCCCGAGCGCAGCTCGACCAGGGCGTTCGGCTCCTCGGAGCCCGCGCTCAGGATGCCGCGGGGGCGGTGATACTTGAACGAGCGCCCGACCAGCCGCACGCCGTTGGCGAGCAGCGCCGAGGCCAGCGTGTCGCCCTGGAAGCCGGAGAAGGTCTTGCCGTCGAAGGTGAAGTCGAGGGCGCGGCGCCGGTCGATGGCCCCGCCGGTCGCCCGGCGGAAGGGCTGGGTCGTTGCCGCCCGAACCGGGGAGGCCGGCGGAAAATCGGGGGTCTTCTCAAGCATGGTCGGCGCTCCCTGCCTGCGCCGCGGCGCGATGCCGGGCCGCGTCCCGGGCCGGGACGACATCGGTGATCGCGTGGGTGCGGGTGTCGCGGGTCACGACGAGCCAGGAGCGGCAGCCGGCGGCGTGGTACCAGAGCTCGCGGGTCTCTCCGGCGACGTTGTCGCGCAGATAGACATAGTCGTGCATGGCTTCGGCGGTGGCTTCGAGGCCATCCGGCCGGACCGGGGCGGCGTCGCCGAGATAGCTGAACTCGCCGTTGTCGCGCTCCCCGCAATAGGGGCATCGGATGCGCATGGCTCTTCGTCCTGTTGAAGACAAGCCCCTCCCCGCCCGGGGAGGGAACATCAGATCAGTGCAGGTTGGGCTGGGCGCCCATGCCCTTCTCGTCGATGATCCGGCCGGTGGCGAAGCGGTCGAGCCGGAAGGCGGCGCTGACCGGATGCGGCTCGTCCCGGGCGATGGTGTGGGCGAAGCAGAAGCCCGCCGCCGGCGTCGCCTTGAAGCCGCCGTAGCACCAGCCGGCATTGAGATAGAGGCCGTCGATCGGGGTGCGGTCGATGATCGGCGAGCCGTCCATCGACATGTCCATGATGCCGCCCCAGTGGCGCAGGAGCCGCAGGCGGCCGAGCCCCGGCCAGAGCGCCATGCCGCCCTCCATCACGTCCTCGATGGTCGCGAGGTTGCCGCGCTGGGCGTAGGAATTATAGCCGTCGATGTCGCCGCCGAAGACGAGGCCGCCCTTGTCGGACTGGCTGACGTAGAAATGGCCGGCGCCGAAGGTCATCACGCAATCGATGAGCGGCTTCACGCCCTCGCTGACGAAGGCCTGCAGCACGTGGCTCTCGATCGGCAGGCGCAGGCCCGCCATGGCCGCGAGCAGCGAGGAGGAGCCCGCCACCGACAGGGCCACCTTCCTGGCGCCGATGAAGCCCCGGCTCGTCTCGACGCCGGTGACGCGGCCGTTCTCGCGGCGGATGCCGGTCACGGCGCAGTTCTGGACGATGTCGACGCCGCGCTGGTCGGCGGCGCGGGCATAGCCCCAGGCCACCGCGTCGTGGCGCACGGTGCCGCCGCGCCGCTGCAGCAGGCCGCCCTTCACGGGGAAGCGGGCATTCTCGAAATCGATGAAGGGCACCATGCCCCGCACCTGCTCCCGGTCGAGCAGCTCGGCATCGATGCCGGCCATGCGCATGGCGTTGCCGCGGCGGGCATAGGCGTCGCGCTGGCCGTCGGTATGGTACAGGTTCAGCACGCCGCGCTGGCTGACCATGGCGTTGTAGTTGATGTCCCGCTCCAGGCCCTCCCAGAGCTTCATCGAATGCTCGTAGAAGGGGATGTTGCCGGGCAGGCCGTAATTCGAGCGGATGATCGTGGTGTTGCGGCCGACATTGCCGGAGCCGACATGGCTCTTCTCCAGCACGGCGACGTTGGTGATGCCGTGCTCCTTGGCCAGGTAATAGGCCGTCGCGAGCCCGTGGCCGCCGCCGCCGACGATGACCACGTCGTAGTCGGAGCGCGGCCCCACATCGCGCCACTGGGGCTTCCAGTCCCGCTGGCCGCGCAGGGCCTGGCCCAGCACGCTGAACACCGAATAGCGCATCGCGCCCGTTCCCGTCTTCGCGGGGGACCAGCCCCCGATCACGACGGCGAGTATGTCAGAGCCGCGACGGCCGGGCTTGCTTTTCGCGACACGATTCCGGCAAATCCCGCCGAAATCGCGGGATCCCGACCATGGCCGCTCTCACGCTGAACGGGGGCGACAGCCGCCCCCTCGCCGTCGGCTTCGTGCTGCTGCCGGGCTTCCCACTGATGTCCTACGCCTCGGCGGTGGAGCCGCTGCGGGCGGCCAACACCCTGTCGGGCCGCAGCCTCTATCGCTGGTGGCATGCGGCGCCGGGGGACGCCCCGGTCCAGGCCTCGAACGGCGTCGCCATCCTGCCCGACGTGAAGGTCGGGGCCCTCGACCTCGACGCGGACTGGGTGCTCGTCTGCGCCGGCGGCAACCCGGCGGCCTTCGCCGATCCCGGCCTGACCGCCTGGCTGCGCCGGCTCGCCCGCGCCGGGCTGGTGATCGGCGGCATCTCCGGCGGCCCCTACCTGCTCGCCCGGGCGGGCCTCCTCGACGGGCGCCGCTGCACCCTGCACTGGGAGCACATCCCCGCCTTCCAGGAGAGCTTTCCGAAGGCGGAGGTGGTGCGCTCCCTCTTCGAGATCGCCGGGGACCGGGTCACCTGCTCCGGCGGCACCGCCGCCCTCGACATGATGCTGACCCTGATCGGGCGCGACCACGGGCCGAAGCTCGCCGCGGGGGTGAGCGACTGGTTCCTGCACGACCAGATCCGCCAGGGGCCGGACCCGCAGCGCATGGACCTGCAGGCCCGCACCGGCATCCGCGACGCCCGCCTGCTGCGGGTGCTGGCGGCGATGGAGGGGCATCTCGAGGCGCCCCTCTCCCGCGAGGCCCTGGCCGCCCTCGGCCGGGTCTCGACGCGCCAGCTCGAACGGCTGTTCCGGGATCTGCTCGGCACCGGGCTGCACCGGCACTATCTCGGGCTGCGCCTCGCCCAGGCGCAGCGCCTGCGCCGGGAGAGCCCGCTCACCGCCGCCGAGATCGCGGCGGCCACGGGCTTCTCCAGCGCCGACGCGCTGTCCCGGGCGGAGCGGCGGGAGCGGCGGCGGGCGGAGTCGGACCGGCTGGTGAAGGCCACCGCGCCGGAGTAAAGGGGCACGGCTCAACCTCCCGGCCTCCGATGCTCGTCCTGCGTTCCCTCGCCTTCAACCTCTGCTTCTACGTCGCCACCACGGCGCTCGCGCTCCTCGCCCTGCCGGCGCTCGCCGCGCGCAAGGGGGTGATCCGGGTGGCGCAGTTCTGGGGCGGGACGGTGGTCTTCCTGCTGCGGGTCGTCGCCGGCACGCGGGTGGAGTTCCGGGGGCTGGAGAACATCCCGAAGGGGCCGCTGCTCGTCGCCGCCAAGCACCAGTCGGCGCTGGAGACCCTGGCGCTGACCACGCCCTTCGAGGACTTCGCCTACGTGCTCAAGCGCGAGCTGATGTGGATCCCGGTGATCGGCT
Source organism: Methylobacterium organophilum (assembly GCF_022533465.1). NCBI lineage: Bacteria > Pseudomonadati > Pseudomonadota > Alphaproteobacteria > Hyphomicrobiales > Methylobacteriaceae > Methylobacterium > Methylobacterium organophilum. Next base: position 530,670 of record NZ_CP092848.1, read on the forward strand.
GGTATCTCGGCCGCGGCGGCATGGTGCCGATCGACCGCTCCAAGGGCGCCAAGACCATGGCCGCGCTGAACGCCGCGGCGTCGGCCGCCATCGCGGAGGGCCGCCAGCTCATCATCTTCCCCGAGGGCACCCGCCGCCCGGCCGGGGCGCCCCCGGCCTACAAGCAGGGCGCCTCGCATCTCTACACGACACTGAACGTGCCCTGCCTGCCGGTCGCCCTCAACACCGGCCTGTACTGGCGCCGCCGGGGCTTTCGCCGCATGCCCGGCACCACGGTGATCGAGTTCCTGCCGCCGATCCCGCCGGGCCTGCCGCGGGCGGCCTTCCTGAAGGAGCTGGAGCACCGGATCGAGACCGCCTCGGAAGCCCTGTTCAACGAGGGCCGGGCCGACCTCGCCCGCCGGGGCCATCCCGTCGCCGTCGCCATGGCGGGCTCGGTGCCGGAGACCTCGGGCACGCTGTGACCGTGACGTCTGCCTGATCGGAGCGGGTCGCGCCGAGCCCCCCCTCGCCCCGCATGCGGGGAGAGGGGGGCCGAGTTCGGTTCGATCGACTCGCCCAGACCTGCGTCAGCCCCGCATCGCGGTAAGAGCGGATGACGAGGACCCGGCCGGCCTCACCCCGGCTTCGCGCCCCGGCGCAGCAGGAACACGCCCTGCGCGCCCATCAGGTTCCAGAACCACCAGGGCATCGAGAAGCGCATCGGCCGGCCGCGGGTGTCGAGGGCCGTCGCCTTCTCGATGCGGGCGCCGAGGAGGCGGCACAGGCCGACGAAGTCGCGGATCGTGCAGAAATGGATGTTCTGGGTCTCGTACCAGGCCTCGGGCATGAAATCCGTGACCGGCATGCGCCCGCGCAGGGCGATCTCCGAGCGCACCCGCCAATGCCCGAAATTCGGGAAGGAGATGATGACCTGCCGGCCGATCCGCAGAAGGTGCTCCAGCACGATCCGGGGATTGCGGGTCGCCTGGATGGTCTGGGACAGGACCACCACGTCGAAGGCGTCGTCGGGATAGTTGGCGAGGTCGGTGTCCGCATCCCCCTGGATCACCGAGAGGCCGCGGGCGAGGCAGGCATTCACCCCCTCCCGCGACAGCTCGATGCCGCGCCCGTCGACCCCGCGGCGGTCGCGCAGGAGGGCGAGCAGCGAGCCGTCGCCGCAGCCGATATCGAGCACCCGGGCGCCGGCGGGCACGAGGCCGAGCACCACGATATGGTCGACGCGGGCGCCGGCCTCGCCCGCCCTGGGCAGGCCCTCGGCCGCCTCCCAGGGTGCGCCGGAGGCCGCATCGGTGAGGGTGTCGCTCATGCCGCTGATGCCGCTCCTCGCGCTCCCTTCGCCCGCGCTCACAGGCCCCGCGCCCGCGCCGCGGCCTCGATGAAGCCCCGGGCGGCGGAGAACATCGCCGGCTCGTCGAGCAGGAAGGCGTCGTGGCCCTTGTCGCTCTCGATCTCGACGAAGGCGACCGGCGCGGCGACCGCGTTGAGCGCGTGCACGATCGCCCGGGAATCGGCAGAGGGGAACAGCCAGTCGGAGGTGAAGGACATCACGCAGAACCGGGTGCTCTTCGAGCCGCGGAAGGCGTTGGCGAGCACGCCGCCATGGTCCTCGGCGAGGTCGAAATAGTCCATCGCCCGGGTCAGGTAGAGATAGGCGTTGGCGTCGAAGCGCTCCACGAAGGTGAGACCCTGGTGGCGCAGGTAGCTCTCGATCTGGAAGTCGGCGTCGAAGGAGAAGGTCGGGGCCGAGCGGTCCTGGAAGCGGCGGCCGAACTTGCGGTGCAGGGCCGGCTCCGACAGGTAGGTGATGTGGGCGCCCATGCGCGCGACGCCGAGCCCCTTGGCCGGCCGCGTGCCCGCCTCCAGGTAGCGCCCGCCCGCCCAGGCGGGATCGGCCATGATCGCCTGCCGGCCGACCTCATGGAAGGCGATGTTCTGGGCCGAGTGGCGCGCGCCCGTCGCGATCGGCATGGCCGCGAAGACCCGCTCGGGGAAGAGCGAGGCCCATTGCAGCACCTGCATCCCGCCCATGGAGCCGCCGATGCACAGGAACAGGTCGGGGATGCCGAGCCGGTCGAGCAGCATCGCCTGGGCCCGGACCATGTCGCGGATGGTCACGACGGGGAAGTCGAGACCGTAGGCGCAACCGGTGACCGGGTTGACGGAGGCCGGCCCCGTCGAGCCCATGCAGGAGCCGATGACGTTGGAGCAGACGACGAAATAGCGGTCGGTGTCGATCGGCTTGCCCGGGCCGACCAGGGTCTCCCACCAGCCGCCCTTGCCGGTGACCGGGTGGCGATGGGCGAAATGCTGGTCGCCGGTGAGCGCGTGGCAGATCAGCACCGCGTTGGAACGGTCCGCGTTGAGGGTGCCGGCGGTCTGGTAGGCGACCTGGAACGGGGCGAGCGTCAGGCCGGAATCCATGGCGAGCGGCTCATCGCGCGAGAACAGCGCGACCGGGCTCGTCGGCTCCAGGGCCTGCGAGGTCTCGGAGCCGCCGCGGGGCCGGCCGGCCTCGGGCGAGATCCCGGCATCGGGAGCGAGGGTGTTGTCCATCGTGCGTCCGGGGGCCGCCCTTTCGCGAACCAGGCCGCCGCGTCCGGCCGCGTGGCGCGCACCGAAGCGGAACGATACGGGCACCCGGTCGCCTCGGCTTGCGGCGGGGCGAGCCCTTGCAGGTAATCGCTCCCCCAGCGAGCGTCAACGAAACTCGATGCCGCCCCGGGTGGGCGCTGGCCCCGGGCGGATACGGCGCGCACGAGGGGGCGACGCTTTTCCCGAAGGCGGCGGCTCCCCGCGGGGCCGAAATGCTGTAGACGATCCCGTTTCCGAGCAAGACCGCCATCGACCGATCATGTCCGCCGCCTCCCGCCCCGTCCCCCGCCCCGGCGTCCTCGCCATCGAGGCCTACGTGCCCGGCAAGAGCGCCGCGCCCGGCCACGCCAAGGTCTACAAGCTCTCCTCCAACGAGACGCCCCTCGGGCCGAGCCCGAAGGCGGTCGAGGCCTATGCGGCGGCGGCGGGCCAGCTCGCCCTCTATCCGGACGGCACCGCCGCGCCTCTGCGCGCGGCGATCGGCGCGCGCTACGGCATCGACCCGGCCCGCATCGTCTGCGGCGCCGGCTCGGACGAATTGCTGACGCTCCTGTCCCTCGCCTATGTCGGCCCGGGCGACGAGGGCATCTTCAGCGAGCACGGCTTCCTGGTCTACCGCATCGCCATCCTGACGGCGGGGGGCACCCCCGTGGTCGTGCCGGAGCGCGACCTCACCGCGGATGTCGACGCGATCCTCGCCGCCGTCACGTCGCGCACGAAGATCGTCTACCTCGCCAACCCCAACAATCCGACGGGCACCTACCTGCCCTTCGACGAGATCCGCCGCCTGCAGGCCGGGCTGCCGCCCCAGGTCCTCCTCGTCCTCGACGGGGCCTACGCGGAATACGTGCGCGCCAACGACTACACCGCCGGGCTGGAACTGGCGCTGGAGGCGGGCAACGTCGTGATGACGCGCACCTTCTCGAAGATCCACGGCCTCGCCGCCCAGCGCATCGGCTGGATGGTCGGCCCGGCGGAGGTGGTGGATGCGCTCAACCGCATCCGCGGCCCGTTCAACCTGTCCTCCGGGGGCATCGCCGCGGGCGCGGCGGCGATCGCCGACGAGGCGCATGTCGCCGCCGCCGTGGCCCATAACGACGAATGGCTCGCCTGGCTCACCCGGGAGGTCGAGGGGCTCGGCCTCGCCGTCACGCCGAGCGTCGGCAACTTCCTGCTCGTCCACTTCCCCGAGACGCCCGGCCGCACCGCCTCGGAGGCCGACGTGCATCTGACCAGCCAGGGCGTGATCGTGCGGCGGGTCGCCTCCTACGGCCTGCCCAACGCCCTGCGCGTCACGGTGGGCAGCGCGGAGGCGAACCGCGCCTTCGTGACGGCGCTGACCGGCTTCCTGCGGAGCTGAGGCGGTGGGGATCGTTGTCGAACGGCTCGCCGTCGTCGGGCTCGGCCTGATCGGCTCCTCGATCGCCCGAGGCGCGCGCACCTTCGGACTCGCGCGGCAGATCGTGGCGATCGACCGCGACCCGGCCGTGGTCGAGCGGGTTCGCGCCCTCGGCCTCGCCGATCACGCCACCGGGGAGCTGGCCGAGGGCGTGGCCGAGGCCGATCTCGTCGTCCTCTGCGTGCCGGTCGGCGCCATCGGCAGCGTCGCCGCCGCACTCGCGCCGCACCTGAAGCCGGGCGCCGTGCTCTCGGATGTGGGCTCGGTGAAGGCCGCCGTGGTCGCCGCGGCGGCCCCCCACCTGAAGCCGGACAATCCCTTCGTGCCGGCCCATCCGGTGGCGGGCACGGAGCATTCGGGGCCGGATGCGGGCTTCGCGACCCTGTTCGCCAACCGCTGGTGCATCCTGACGCCGCCGGAGGGCACGGAGGCGGCGGCGATCGACCGGGTCCAGGCCTTCTGGCAGGGGCTCGGCGCCATCACCGAGACCATGAGCCCGGAGCACCACGACCTCGTGCTCGCCATCACGAGCCACGTGCCGCATCTGATCGCCTACAACATCGTCGGCACCGCCGCCGATCTCGAGGCGGTCACCCGCTCCGAGGTGATCAAGTTCTCCGCCGGCGGCTTCCGCGACTTCACCCGGATCGCGGCCTCCGACCCGACCATGTGGCGGGACATCTTCCTCGCCAACAAGGAGGCGGTGCTGGAGATGCTCGGGCGCTTCAACGAGGACCTCGCGGCGCTTGCCCGTGCCATCCGCTGGGGCGACGGCGACGCCCTGCACGCCCTGTTCACCCGCACCCGCGAGATCCGACGCGGCATCGTCGCCATGGGCCAGGAGACGGCGGAGCCAGATTTCGGACGGCGCAAAAGTTGACACCGGCGGCTGTCAAAGTCGCCAGCCGATTTGCCCAACGCGCCACGGCTCCCCAAGCCGTCCAGGATCGATCACACAAAAGCGATCAAAGATCACCTGCGCGGCACGTGCGACGCATGGACTTACTTTGTGCAATAGTATACCAATACAATTAACGTAGATTCTTCACATGTGTTTACCCGCGCTTCCGTTCATGGGATCAGCGGCCGATCCGGAAGGGGCGCGGGGGCGCGCCGCCATGCTCGGCAGGCGGGGGAGCCGGACGACCTAACGGAAGGCCCGCGCGTGCGTCTCTCGCTCTACACGGATTTCGCATTGCGGCTGCTGATGTATCTCGCCGGGCAGCCGCCGGAAGCTTGGGCGACCACGCCGGAAGTGGCGCGCGTCTTCGGCATCTCCGCCCATCATCTGCAGAAATCGGCACAGGGTCTCGTGCGCGCCGGGTTCGTCCAGGCGCGCCAGGGCCGCTCCGGTGGCCTGCGCCTGGCCAAGCCCGTCGGCGAGATCCGCCTGGGCGCGGTCGTGGCGGAACTGGAGGGCAGCGGCTGCCTGATCGATTGCGAGCGCGGGCCCTGTCCGCTGGCGGGCCATTGCGCCCTGAAGCACGCGATCGACAACGCCGAGCGCAGCTTCCTGCGCGAACTCGACCGCTTCACCCTGGCGGACGTCACCGCGGGGCGCACCGGGGACGCGGTCCGCAGCTTGTCCAGCCGGGCGTCGGGGCTGCTGGCCGCGGAGATGCCGCCCCCGATGCCCGCCGTTCAGTAGAGCGGCGGCAGCACCACGTTCGGAACCGCGAAGGGGCCGAGGAACAGCCGCCCATCCGCGAGCTTCACCGGCGGCAGCGGCGCCAGGGCCGGGTCGCCCTTGGCGGAGGCGCCGTTGCCCTCCGGGCCGGCACCCGCCTCCTGCCCGCGCTGCAGGCCGCCGAGGAAGCGACCGACGAGATTGCCGATCAGGGCGCCCTTCTCCGCGCCGAGGCGCTGGCCCATGATCTGGCCGACCAGCGCATCGAGCCCCGCCGCGCGCACGTCGAACCGGCCGGCCGGGCGATGCGCCTCGTCCAGGCCGACCGCGCCGTTGGCCTGCAAGCGGCGGTCGCCCTTCTCCAGGGAGCCGAGGGCGAGGTCGAGGCGCCCGCCGGCCTGCCGCCAGATCTCCAGCTCGTGGGCGATCGTCCCGGTGCCGAGGCGGGTGGCCTGCTCCAGGGTCGCGTCGAGGGCGACGCTCGCCGGCTCCGCATTGCCGACCACCGCGTCGAGCTGCGGGAAGCGGCCGTTCGCGAGGCGCAGGCTGATATCGACGGCGCCCTCGCTCTCGAAGCGGCCGGGCGTCGGGCGGGCATGCAGCTCCAGATGCTGGGCGGCGAAATCGACCGGCCCCGGGGCGCCCCCGCGCACGCTGCCCTTCGGCTGATCGACGACGAGGGAGGCGCGCACGAAGCCGCTGGTGGAGCCGTGGAAGCTGCCTTCGAGGGACGTCCAGGTCACGTCGCCGACGAGGTCGCCCTGCTCCGCATGGAACGGGCCGTCGACCTCGATCAGCCCGTGCATCGGCTGATAGACCTGCACGACCGCGGTGAGGGGGCCGACGCGGAACCCGCCATCGGACCGGGCGAGCGTCACGGCGCTGCAGCGCAGTTCCAGGCGGAAGGGATAACCGGTGACGGAGCGGTCGGCGCAGGTCCAGTTCCGGCCCCCGGCGGCCTCGCGGGCGAGCCAGGCGTCGATCTCCTGCACGGCGCGGCCGCGCATCCAGAACCAGAGCCCGGACCAGGCGACGGCGAGGATGACGAGGAGGATGAAGGGAAGGAACAGGCCGAGGCGCGAGCGGGGCTTTCCGGCCCCGGGACCCTGCGAAGTCTGCGCCATCCGATCGTCCCCGCTTCCCTCAAGGCCGCCGTGTTTGACGACCGCGGGGCGGCAAGGCAAGGGCGACGGTGCGGCGACCGCACGAAGCGCGACCGCAGGTCGCGAGCGCCGCGGGCAGGGGGCGGGGTCTTGTCAGGCGTTCCCGGCCGGCTCCCGCCGCAGGTCGGCGACGATGGCGCGGCGCTCGTCGTCGGTCTCCGCGAGGCGGTGGACATGCATCTCCGTGGCGCCGCTCTGGCGCGCCCGGGCGAGCCAGTTGCGCACCAGATGCTCCCGGGGGCTCACGCCCATGGAGGCCACGGAGACCGGCTCCGCCACGCCGGCATCGTCCCGGCGGACGGCGATCATCACGGCCTCGCCCATCTCCAGCAGATCGGGCTCGACGAGCTCGTGGATGCCCACGACGTAGCGGCGTCCGGAGCGGCCGCGCCACGCGCTCAGGGCCAGGGCGGGAGTTCCGCGCAGCCCGACGGTGCTTCTCAAACGTTCCTCGCGCACGTCCATGCTCCGAGATCGGCCGCCTCTCAGGTCGCGCATCGCGCCCGTCCAGGACAGGGTCCGTTTGTTCCCCATATGTTCTACGCTAAACTTGGCTACAGGATACGTCAAGGCGACCTGCCTCGACCTTCCCGGAGATGGGGAGTCCGGAGGTTATCCACAACCGTTCCGCGCTCCGGGCGGCCCGTCGAAGTGTCGCAGCACACGGCGCAATTCGGCGCGCCGCACGGTAGGACGGGCCGCGCCGACGAAGTCGCCGCGTCAGCCCCGGTCGAGGGGCGGATCGGGGGCCTGGTCGGCCGGTTTCCCGTCGAAGCCTTCCATCCAGGCCCGCCGTTCCGGCGAATCGGCAGGATAGGGGCAGGCATCCTTCCGGCGGCCCTGCGCCCGGGCGCGGGCGCCCTCCGCGATCGCGTCCCGGGGCGGCGGGCGGGGTGTCGAGTCGCTCATGCCCGGGATCTAACGCGGCCCCCGCGCGCGGCCAGCGAGCCTCAGCGCCGCGCCTCGGCGCTGCCCGGCGGCCCGCGCCACCCGGTCTCGACGTCGAAGGACGCGCTCTGCGTCGCGGCCGAGTCGGGGCCGACGAAGACCTCGTAGCCGCCCTCCTCGACGACGAGGGTGCCGTCCGCCTCGTGGTAGCCGAGATCCCGCGCCGCCACGCGGAAGGTCGCGGTCCCCGTCTCGCCGGGGGCGAGGTCGAGGGCGACGAGCCCCTTCAGCAGGCGCGAGGGCCGGCTGCGGGCGGCGACGGGCTGGTGCAGGTAGAGCTGCGCCACGGCGCGGCCGGCCCGGGCGCCGGTGTTCGTCACCGGCACCTTCACCTCCAGGACCGGATCGAACCGGGCGCCGACGCCGACATGCGGCGTCTCGATCTCCGGCTTGCCATAGGCGAACCGCGTGTAGGTGAGGCCGTAGCCGAAGGGAAAGAGCGGCAGCGGCGACTCGTCGGCATAGCCCATGGTCCAGCGGGTGCCGGGCACGTGCGGGCGCCCGCCCGGGCGGCCGTCATAGGTGAGCGGCAATTGGCCGACGGTGCGCGGCCAGCTGACCGGAAGGCGCCCCACCGGCGCGGCATCGCCGAACAGCACGTCGGCGAGCGCCGGGCCGCCCTCGATCCCGGGGATCCAGGCCATCATCACGGCGCGGGCGCGGTCGAGGGCCTCGCGCAGCTCCACCGGGCGCCCGCCGGTGACGATCAGGGCGACGGGCTTGCCGGTGGCCGCGACCCGGGCGAGCAACTCCTGCTGCCGTCCCTCCATGGTCAGGTAGGCCCGGGATGACCCTTCGCCGGAGCGGTCGCGCCCCTCCCCCATCACCGCGATCACCAGATCGGCCTGCCCCGCCGCCGCGACGGCCTCGGCGAAGCCCGCGTCGCTCGCGCAGGCGCGGTCGCAGCCCGGGGCGACGTCGAGGGTGATTCCGGCCGCGGCAGCCCGCACCTCGAGGGCGGCGCGGTAGGTCACCGCATCCTCGGGCTTGCCGGCGCCCTCGTGCGGGCCGACCTGGTCCCAGGCGGAATCCGCGAAGGGGCCGACGAGGGCGATGCGCTTGACCCGCTTCGGATCGACCGGGAGCAGGTCGCCCTCGTTCTTGAGCAGGACGAAGCTCGACCGGGCCATCTCGCGGGCGAGCGCCCGGGTCTCCGGCCGCAGCAGCTTGGCATCGGCGCTGGCGGGGTCGACCACCGGCTTGTCGAACAGGCCGAGGCCGAACTTGAGCTTGAGCACCCGCCGCACGGCCTCGTCGACCTGCGCCTCGGCGATCCGGCCGGCGCGCACCTCCTCGGGCAGGTGGCGCACGAACAGGCCGCTCGTCATGTCCATGTCGACGCCGGCGAGGAAGGCCTTGCGGGTCGCCTCCGCGCCGTCGCGGGCAACGCCGTGGGCGATCAGCCCGCTCACCGCCTGCCAATCGGCCACGACGAGGCCCTTGAAGCCGAATTCGCGGCGCAGGACCTGGGTGAGCAGCGTGGCATCCGCCGTGGCCGGCAGCCCGTTCAGGCTGGTGAGCGCGGTCATCACCGAATCCGCGCCCGCGCGGATGCCGGCCCGGAAGGGCGGGAAATGGGTGTCGTAGAGCTCGGTCGGGGCGATCCAGGTGGCGTCGTAGTCGCGCCCGCCGAGCACGGCGCTGTAGCCCGCGAAATGCTTGAGCGTGCTGGCGAGCCCGCCATCGCGAAACCCCTCGACCTGCGCCTCGGTGAAGCGGCTCGTCAGCCAGGTGTCCTCGCCCGTGCCCTCCGCGACCCGGCCCCAGCGCAGGTCGCGCGCCACGTCGGCCATGGGGGAAAAGGTCCAGTTCACGCCGATGGCGGCGGCCTCGCGGGCCTCCGCCGCGGCGGCGCGGCGCATCAGGCCGGGATCGAAGCTCGCGGCCATGCCGATCGGCAGGGGGAAGATCGTCCGGTAGCCGTGGACGATGTCGAGCCCTACCAGCAGGGGGATGCCGAGGCGGGAGGCCCGGGCCTTGGCATCGATGCCCGCCACGAGCTGCGGATTGTTGAAGTTGATGACCGCGCCGACCTCGCCGCGGGCCGCGCTCTCGGGATCGAAGCCGGGCTCCAGGGAGATCAGGTTGAGCTGGCCCGTCTTCTCCTCCAGGGTCATCTTGGCGAGAAGCGCATCGATCCGCGCCTCGACCGTCTCGGCGCGGGCCGCGCCGCAGACGAGGACAAGGGCGGCGGCGATGCGCGCGCCGGCCCGGAAAGCACCCCCGCCCATGGTCTCGTCGTCTCCCCTCGCCGGGCCCTTCGGGGCATCGCGGCCTGATCTGTCACGCGCCGAAGCTTCGGGCACGGCGCCTGAACGCGCCATGACGGAGCGAAGGCGGCTTTTCCGCGGCAGCGCGCCCCGTCCGGTCTCAGGCCGCGAGCCGCTCCCCCAGCGGGCAGGCGGCGACGACCCGGTCGCGGCCGGCCCGCTTGGCGCTGTAGAGCGCGTCGTCGGCGGCGCGCAGCATCGCCTCGAAGGCGGCCTGCTCCCCGGCCCGCGCGGTGGCGAGCCCGATGCTGGTCTGGATCCGGAGGTCGCGATAGGCCGGCACGTCGATGGCGGCGAGCACGGCACGGAACCGGTCCGCGAGCCGCATCGCCGGCTCGGTCGCCATGTCCGGCACCACGCAGGCGAATTCCTCGCCGCCCATGCGCCCGAAGGCGGCACCGGCCGGCAGCAGTGCCTGGATCGCGTGGCAGAAGCCGGCGAGCACGCCGTCGCCGACCGCATGGCCGTAGGTGTCGTTGATCGCCTTGAAGTGGTCGAGGTCGAACAGCAGCAGCACGCAGGGCCGGTCGCGCGCGGCGAGGAGCTTCTCCGCCCGGACCACGAAGGCGCGGCGGTTCGGCACGCCGGTGAGGGGATCGGTCTCGGCGGCGAGCCGCTGCTCATGCTCCGCCCGTTCCTTGGTGAGCGCCATGAACACGAAGGCGATCGCCACCGTGAACAGCGTCCCGCCGAAGCAGAGGACCGCGAACCAGGGGGATTCCATCGCATTCGTGTCGGCGGGCATCGTCGGCCCCAGGGCGATCGGGATGCGCAGCCAATAGAGGGCGGCGTAGACGGCCAGGATCGTCATGGCCGGCCAGCGCGAGACCAGCGCCTCGCTGCGGCCCCGCCACAGGGTGTAGGCGCCGAGCGCACAGAACGCCCCGGCGAAGACGGAGATGAAGATCACCCGCGCCGACAGCGAGGCCATGAAGTCCGGCCAGAGGCAGGCGAGGCTCCAGAGGCAGCCCACCGCCGCCGCGACGCCGTAGCGGGGCGGCCGGTGCTGGAAGGCGCGCACGCCGCACCAGATCAGCCCGTAGGCGCCGAGCATGAGGGCGTTGCCGAGGCCGATCGAGAGGGCGTCGGAGATCACGTTGCGCAGGGAGAGAAGCGCCGCGCCGGCCGCGCCCAGGAGATGCGCCACGCCCCAGATCGCCAGGGCGCGGGTGTGGCGGGCCTGGCTCCAGGACAGCAGGAACAGCACGCCCACCACGGCGGTGACGGCGACCGTCATCAGGAGCAGGGTCGGCGTGTCGAGACGCATCGGCATCCGGAGCGGGAAGACGCACAGCTTGGTGCGTCACTGGAGAGTTAGCGCGAAGCCGAAAACAGATCGTTTAAACGGCCGTGCCGGCCGCGCCGATGATTATAGACAGATCGGCGCGACCCAATGATCGACTCGGACTAGGGCTGGTCCGCAAATATTTTACCCCGAATAACCGAATATTCGTGATTAAAATTATCGGATCGAATACGAGATTTTCTCGCGGCGCATGACGATCCGGCGGCATGCCGCGTCGCGAGCAAGTGGACGCAGCCCTCAATCGTCCATCTTGAGGGCGGCGATGAAGGCTTCCTGCGGGATCTCGACCTTGCCGAACTGGCGCATGCGCTTCTTGCCCTCCTTCTGCTTGTCGAGGAGCTTGCGCTTGCGGGAGATGTCGCCGCCGTAACACTTGGCAGTGACGTCCTTCGACAGGGCCCGGATGGTCTCGCGGGCGATGATCTTGCCGCCGATGGCCGCCTGGACCGGGATCTGGAACAGGTGGCGCGGGATCAGGTCCTTCAGCTTCTCGCACATGGCCCGCCCGCGGCTCTCGGCGCGGGTGCGGTGGACGAGCATGGAGAGGGCGTCGACCGGCTCGGCATTGACCAGGATCGACATCTTCACGAGGTCGCCCTCGCGGTAATCGGAGACGTGGTAGTCGAAGGAGGCGTAGCCCTTCGAGATCGACTTCAGGCGATCGTAGAAGTCGAACACCACCTCGTTGAGCGGCAGATCGTAGACGACCATGGCGCGCTTGCCGACGTAGTTGAGGTCGATCTGGATGCCGCGGCGGTCCTGGCAGAGCTTCAGCACGCCGCCGAGATAATCGTCGGGGGTGAGGATCGTGGCGCGGATCCAGGGCTCCTCGATCGTCTCGATCTTCATCGGGTCCGGCATGTCGGCCGGGTTGTGCAACTCCTTCACCTCGCCGTCGCGCATGTTGAGGCGGTAGACGACGGAGGGCGCCGTCGAGATCAGGTCGAGGTTGAACTCGCGCTCCAGGCGCTCCTGGATGATCTCGAGGTGCAGGAGCCCGAGGAAGCCGCAGCGGAAGCCGAAGCCCAGCGCCGCGGAGGTCTCCATCTCGTAGGAGAAGCTGGCGTCGTTGAGCCGCAGCTTGCCCATGGCGCCGCGCAGATTCTCGAAATCGGCGGCATCGACCGGGAACAGGCCGCAGAACACCACCGCCTGCACGTCCTTGAAGCCCGGCAGCATCGCGGCCGTCTGGCGCTTGTCCTCGGTGATGGTGTCGCCGACGCGGGTATCGGCGACCTCCTTGATCGAGGCGGTGAGAAAGCCGACCTCGCCCGGCCCGAGCTCGCCGATATCGGCCATCTTCGGGCGGAACACGCCGATCTTGTCGACGCCGTAGACCGCGTCCGCGCCCATCATGCGGATGGTCATGCCCTTCTTGAGCACGCCGTCGACGATGCGCACGAGCACGACGACGCCGAGATAGACGTCGTACCAGCTGTCGACGAGCAGCGCCTTCAGCGGCGCGTCCCGGTCGCCCTTGGGCGCCGGCAGCCGGGTGACGATGGCCTCCAGCACCTGATCGATGTTCAGGCCCGTCTTGGCCGAGATCGGCACGGCCTCGGAGGCGTCGAGCCCGATCACCTCCTCGATCTGCTCCTTGACCCGGTCCGGCTCGGCGGCCGGCAGGTCGACCTTGTTGAGGACGGGCACGATCTCGTGGTTGGCGTCGAGCGCCTGGTAGACGTTGGCGAGCGTCTGCGCCTCCACGCCCTGGGAGGCGTCCACCACCAGCAGCGAGCCCTCGCAGGCGGCCAGCGAACGCGAGACCTCGTAGGCGAAGTCGACGTGGCCGGGCGTGTCCATCAGGTTGAGGATGTAGTCCTTGCCGTCGAGCGCTTTGTATTCGAGGCGGACGGTGTTGGCCTTGATGGTGATGCCGCGCTCGCGCTCGATATCCATGGAATCGAGCATCTGCTCGCTCATGTCGCGCAAGGCCACGGTGCCGGTCGCCTGGATCAGGCGGTCGGCGAGCGTCGACTTCCCGTGGTCGATATGCGCGACGATCGAGAAGTTGCGGATGTTGTCGATGGACGAGGTGGTCATCGGGGTCTCCGGCGCTGACACGGCGGCCCGTCCCAGGGGCTGGCGCGGCGCACGGCAGGTCTGAAGGGAACGGTCGGGGGCGGGAGATAGCAGCGGCGGGCAGGCGCGCCAAGGCGCCCCTGCCCCGAGGGACCCACAATCAGGGCGTTCAGAGCAATACGACGTTCGCCGCGATCTCGGGGGAAGCGGTGGTCGTGAGCTCGTCGAGCACCCGGCAGGCGAGGCCGTGGGCGACCCGGCAGGCGGAAAGGGCGGCGGCCGCCGAGGCCTCGTCGCCGGCCTGGGCGAGCTGGTCATGGGCCTCGGCCAGGTCGAGGAAGCCGAGCTGGCGGGCTCCCACGGCGATGGCGGGCGAGCGGGCGCGCAGCATCACCTCGTCGCCCTGGACGAGATCGAGCAGGGTGACGAAGCCGCCGACGAAGCCGCGCACCTCGCCCGGGTCGAACTGGGTGCAGAGCCGGTCGTAGACGGTGCGGTCGAACACGGCGGGGGGCGCGGGCGCGTCGCTCGCCGCGTCGACCAGCATCAGCGAGGACAGGCTGGCATAGACCGCGGCGCAGAGGGTGTGCCGGTCGAAGGGCTTGGCGACATGGGCGTCCATGCCCGCCTCGCGCAGGGCGCGCACCTGGTCGGGCATGACATTGGCCGTCATGGCGATGATCGGGATCCGCCGGGCCGGATGCTGAAGGGCCCGGATGCGGCGGGTCGCGGTCATGCCGTCCATGCCCGGCATCTGCACATCCATCAGGACGAGATCGTAGTTGCGCTGCTGGACCGCAGCGAGGGCGTCGACCCCGTCGGACACCACGTCGACGGCGAAGCCGGCCCGCTCCAGGATGGCGCGCACGATCTCCTGATTGACAGGGTGATCCTCGGCGACGAGCAGCCGCGCCGATCCGGGCCTGCCGGGCGTCGCGGCCTCGACCGGCACGGGATCCGGCGCCTGGGCCACCACCGGCAGGCCGAGGCTGAAGGCGTAGCGGGAGGCGCCCTTGGCCGCCTCGAGCTGGCCGCCCATCAGGGCGACGAGGCGGCGGGCGATGGTGACGCCGAGCCCGCCATGATCCTTCGAGACGACCTGGCCGCCGTCGCCGGTCAGGACGAAGGCGAGGCGGCTCTCCCCCCCGGGGCCGGGCCGATGCTGCACCGAGAGGGTGACGAGGCCGCCCCGGCGCGCCCGCACCATCGCGGTCAGAAGGCTCCGGAGGATCTGGTTCAGGCGGCGCTCGTCCCCCATCACGAGGGGCGGCAGGCGGTCCGCGCCGTTGAGGCCGAGGCTGACGCCCTTGCGCGCCGCCATGCCGCGCACCTGGGCGACGACGTGATCGAGCATGCGGGCCAGGGCGAAGGGCATCGGGTCGAGCTGGATGTCGCCGGCCTCGACCCGGGCGAAATCGAGGATGTCGTCCACGGCCGCCTGCATCGCGGCGGCGGCCTCGGCGACGAAGCCGACATAGCGGCGCTGCTCGGAGGACAGGGGCTCGGATTCCGCCAGAAGCTCGCCGATGCCGGAGATCGTGGCCAGGGGCGTCCGGATCTCCTGGCTCACCACGGCCAGGAAATCCGTCTTCGCGCGGCTCGCATTCTCGGCCTTGGCCTGGGCGAGTTCGGCGGTGTCCCGCGCGATGCGCAGGGCCTCGGCCTGCTCCTGCCGCTCCGTGACGTCGCGCAGGACCGAGACGATGTTCGGCGGCGCGCCGTCCGTGGTGGCGACGAGGCTGCTGGCGCATTCCACCCAGATCCAGCGGCCGTCCTTCCGCTTGGCGCGGAACAGCGTGGTCACGCAGGGCCGCGCCGGCGAGAGCGTCAGGTCGCCGCCCCGGATCTCGGCGAGATCGTCGGGATGGATCACCTCCTCGAGCGGCATCGTGCGGGCGTAATCCGGATGGAAGCCGAAGACGCGCTCGCAGGAGGGCGAGACGTAGCCGATCTCCAAGGCGCCCTGCTGCCGCAGGACGATGACGTCGGCCAGGTTCTCCGCGAGCACCTCGTAGCGGAGCCGGCTCGCCTCCAACTCCCGGGTCCGCTCGGCGACGCGCTCCTCCAGGGTCGCGTGCGCGGCGGCGATCGCCCGGCGCTGCTCCTCGAGAAGCTGCGAGGCATCGACCAGGGCGCGCCCGACCGCGTTCGATTCCGAAAGGTAGAGGGGCGGAAGCTCGACCTTCTCGCCGCGTCCGATCGCCCGGGCCGCCGCCACCAGGGCCGCCGCGCCCGCCGTAATCCGGCGCGCCCAGCGCCACGCGATCCCGCCGCCGATCCCGCACAGGACGAAACCGAGCCCCAGGAAGAGAAACATCGAATCGCTGAGGGGCTTCTCGAGGGCCGCACGGTCGACGCCGGTGAGGATCGTCCAGCCCGACAGGTCGGACTTCACCTGATAGCCCACGACGCCGTCGCCGAAGGGAGAGAGGGAGGCGACCGGCTCGCGGGCGACATCCTCCGCCGCGAGCTTCGTCTGCTCGATCCAGGCCTCGGCGATCCGCGCACCGGGCGTCATCGCGATGACGTGCCCCTCGCCGTCGAGGATAGCCGCCGAGAACGGCTCGGCGATGCCCTGGCGGTCGAGGAGATGCTCGAGATGCTCGAGCCGCCGGGTGACGGAGAGGTAGCTCCGAACCACCCCGTCCCGCACGACCGGCACGTTGACGCCGATGATCCGCCGGCCGGACAGCGCGCTGATCAGCAGCCCGGACACCACGGGCTTTCCGTCGGGTCGAAGGCTCGCCTCGAGCTTGGGCCGCGCCACGACGGGCATGGGCTCGCCGGGAGGGACGCGCGTGTTGACGAGCTGGCGGCCGCCCAGCTCCGTCAGGGTGATCGTGTCGGCACCGCTCTCGATCAGCGTCAGGAAGCGGGCATGCAGCTCGGCGAAGTCGCGCCGATCAATCGCCGGAGAATGGGCGAGCGCCCGGGCGACGCCCGCCAGTTCCGCGAGATCGCGCTCGATCGCCTCCCTCAGGCGCTCGCCGGCCATGTGCACGACCGTGCCGAGCCGCGCGCGCTCGCTCTCGACATACCAGCGCGTCGCGACCGCGGTCATCAGCACGAGCGGCAGGACGAGCGCCAGGGCGAATTTCGCGAAGGATGCGACGAGGGACCTGCCCCGCTTCACACCTGCCATGATCCCGAAACCCGCCGCCCCTGACCCCTGGAAGACACGCCGTTCTAATCCGGCAGAGGTTTCCAATGGGTAGCGGTCGGCCCTGCGGGCGGCGGACTATCCACCCCGCGCCGCGGCCGCCATCGCCACCAGGATACGGCGCAGGCCGCCCATATCCGAGACGGGCTCGGGATAGGTCACGCGCGCGCTCCGCTCGCCGGAGACGAGGTCGAGCCCCTCCGGGTCGAGCCCGGTCAGCGTCCAGGCCGCGCCCGCCTCCCCCTGCCCCGCCGCGTAGAGGGCGAGGGCATCGGCGTGGTCCGCGTTCATGTGCGCGACGGCGCCGCGCTCGCCCGCGACGAGCCCTTCCGCGCCGGTGAGATCCAGGAGGAGTTCCTCCGGCTTCAGGGTCGCCGCCTTGGCGAAGCCGCCGTTGAGATGGCCGGCGGACGGCCTCAGGGCGAAGAAGCCGAAATCGGGGAAGTCCGCGTAGAGGGCGGCCTTGGGATGGCGGGCGAGGAAGCGCTCCCGGGCCCGCGGCTCGGCGACGGGCTCGGCCCGGCCCGTCACCGTCAGGCGCGGATGGGCCAGGGGATCGCCCTTGCCGCCGGCGGAGAAGAGCAGCGAGGCGCGCGGATCCTTCAACAGGTTTCGCGTATGCGCCGAGAGCCGGGAGAGCAGCAGCAGCGGCGTGCCGTCCACATCGGTCGCGATGGTGACGAGCGAGGCGAAGGGCGTGCCGTCCGCGGCGTCGAGGGTGGCGAGGGCGCCGGAGCGCACGCTGCGCAGCAGCCTGCGGGCGAGGCCGATCGCGTCGAAAGGTGCCTGCGCTGCGGGAAACGGCTCCGCCGGCCCCCTCGCCGGCCCCGCCGCATCGGCGTTCTCGTCCTGCATGGTCGTGCTCTCCCGGGTTCTCTCCGGACAGCATAGCGCGCGGGCCGGCCCGGGGCACCGATGGCCTTCGCCGCAGCCTGCCGAGGCCGTCGCGAGGCGCCAGCGTCCCGTCGTCGTTACGGCCAAGCTCTGCCGCCCGCTCGCTTTTTTCCCACGATGGTCGTAAAGGACGGAGCTTTCGTCACGCGGCGGAGCCCGATCCAAGGGGCTTGCGGTCGCGTGGACGCCAGCCCAAGCATGGGGCCGGCCGGAGGGCGGACGATCGCGACAAGATCCGCCGCCGGGCCGCCGAGCCAGGGAACGCGCATGCCGACCATCGCCCTCGTCGACGACGATCGCAATATCCTCACCTCCGTCTCGATCGCCCTGGAAACGGAAGGGTACCGGATCCAGACCTATACCGACGGTGCCTCGGCGCTCGACGGGCTTCGGCAATCCCCGCCGGATCTCGCGATCTTCGACATCAAGATGCCGCGCATGGACGGGATGGAGCTTCTCCGACGCCTGCGGCAGAAATCGGACCTTCCCGTGATCTTCCTCACCTCGAAGGACGAGGAGATCGACGAATTGTTCGGCCTGAAGATGGGCGCGGACGACTTCATCCATAAGCCGTTCTCGCAGCGCCTCCTCGTCGAGCGCGTGAAGGCGGTGCTGCGCCGCTTCGCGCCCAAGGACACCGCCAACCCGGCCGCCCGCGAGGCGGATGCCGCCCGCTCCCTGGAGCGCGGCGCCCTGATGATGGACCCGGAGCGGCACACCTGCACCTGGAAGGGCGAGCCGGTGACGCTGACCGTGACCGAGTTCCTGATCCTGCAGGCCCTGGCCCAGCGCCCCGGCGTCGTGAAGAGCCGCAACGCCCTCATGGACGCGGCCTATGACGATCAGGTCTATGTCGACGACCGCACCATCGACAGCCACATCAAGCGGCTGCGCAAGAAGTTCAAGGTGACCGACCAGAGCTTCGACATGATCGAGACGCTCTACGGCGTCGGCTACCGCTTCAAGGAAACCTGATTTCCAGAACCGGCGTTTCCGACCCCGGATTCCACCGGCGGCCGGTGTGCCGCGAGAGACCGACGGAGCGATGCTCGCCCCTTTCTTCCATTCCGATCCCGACGGGAACCGGTCCGGGCTGCGCAAGCTTCTGCGCGGCGTCGCGTTTCCTCTCTCCGCCCCTCCCCTGTCCTGGCTCGGCGACCTGTGGAACGCCATCGGCGCCCGCGCCTCGTCGAGCCTCACCCGCCGCATCGTCGTCCTCAACCTCGTCGGGCTGATCGTCCTGCTCGTCGGGTTCCTGTACCTGAACCAGTTCCGCCAGGGGCTGATCCAGGCCCGGGTGCAGAGCCTGCTGATCCAGGGCGAGATCATCGCCGGCGCCATCGCCGCCCAGGCCTCCGTCGACACGGACGCGATCCGCATCGACCCCGACCGGCTGCTGCAGCTCCAGGCGGGCGAGCCCAAGGACAGCGCGGAGGACGACGCCGCCTCCCTCGACTTCTCCCTGAACCCGGAGAAGGCGGCGCCCCTGCTGCGCCGCCTGGTGACGCCGACCGGCAACCGCGCCCGGATCTACGACCGGGAGGGCGGCCTCCTGTTCGACACCCGCACCCTCTCTGCGCGGGGGGAGAGCGCCCGCTCGGATTCCGCCCTGACGCCCCGGCGGCAGAAGCCGAACTTCCTGGAGAAGACCTTCGACTTCGTGCAGGGCCGCATCTTCGGCCTGATCCCCGGAGACCGCTCGTCCCAGAGCGAGGAGATCGGCCCGCAGAACGGGCGCACCCTGCGCGAGGTGCAGGCGGCTCTGTCCGGCTCCCGGGGCACGATCGTGCGCCGCAACGAGCTCGGCGAGACCATCGTCTCGGTGGCCGTGCCGATCCAGCGCGCCGGCGCGGTGCGCGGCGCCCTGATGGTCTCGACCCCCGGCGGCGACATCGACCGGGTGATCGCCTCCGAGCGCTTCGGCCTGCTCCAGGTCTTCCTGATCGCCGCCGCGGTGATGCTGGTGCTCTCCTTCCTGCTCGCCGGCGCCATCGCCGGGCCGGTGCGGCGGCTGGCGGATGCCGCCGAGCGGGTGCGCCAGGGCATCAAGTCCCGCCAGGAGATCCCGGACTTCACCAACCGCACCGACGAGATCGGCCATCTCTCCGGGGCTCTGCGCGACATGACGCAGGCGCTCTACCGGCGCATCGACGCCATCGAGAGCTTCGCGGCCGACGTCTCCCACGAACTCAAGAACCCGCTGACCTCCCTGCGCAGCGCCGTCGAGACCCTGCCGCTCGCCAAGAGCGACGAATCCCGCGGCCGGCTGATGGAGATCATCCAGCACGACGTGAAGCGCCTCGACCGGCTGATCAGCGACATCGCCGACGCCTCGCGCCTCGACGCCGAGCTCGCCCGGGCGGAGGCGCGGCGGGTCGACATGAAGCGCCTGCTCACCACCGTCGTCTCCGTGGCCAACGAGCGGCGGCGGGCGAACACGGCCCTGATCCAGCTCGACATCGACAAGCCGCCCGCGGATATCGAGGACCCGTTCCGCATCATCGGCCACGACAGCCGGCTCGGGCAGGTCGTGAACAACCTCCTCGACAATGCCCGCTCCTTCTCGCCCCCCGGCGCCAAGGTGCGCGTCGCCCTGGTCCGCCTGCGCGGCACGATCGAGTTCATCGTGGAGGATGAGGGGCCGGGCATCCCTGAACACGCCCTGGAGCGGATCTTCGAGCGCTTCTACACCGACCGGCCGCAGCAGGGCTTCGGCCAGAATTCCGGCCTCGGCCTCTCGATCTCCCGGCAGATCGTGCAGGCCCATCGCGGCACCATCCGCGCCGAGAACCGGCCCGGTCCGGCCGACGAGGAGGGCAAGCCGACCGTGCGCGGCGCCCGCTTCATCGTGCGCCTGCCCCCTGCCCCGCGGGCCGACCGCTACGCCGCCGACGAGGCGGCCTGAGGCCGACCCATGCTGCGCGAGCCCGATGCCGACGCGACGACGATCCACGGGAATTGCGTGCTCCTGGGCGAGGCCGGGATCCTGATCCGCGGCGAGTCGGGTGCGGGCAAGTCGGCGCTCTGCCTCGCCCTGATCGACGAGGCGGAGCGCGACCGCCTCCATGCCCGGCTCGTAGCCGACGACCGCGTGCGGCTCACCCGCCGCCACGGGCGTCTGATCGCCCGGCCGCATCCAACGCTGGCCGGCCGGATCGAGCTGCGCGGCCTCGGCATCCGCACCCTGCCGACCCATGCGGAGGCGGCCGTGCTGCGCCTCGTGGTGGATCTCGTCCCGCATCGGCCGCGGATGCCGGAAACGGCGGAGGAGAAAACGGAGATCCTCGGCCTGCGGCTTCCCGTCCTCACGCTTGAACCGCGCCAGCCGGGCCCATACCTCATCCGTGAGGTGCTGCGGTCGATGAGCGTTGCCCGGCAGTCGCACCCCGGATCCGTTCTCGCGCGCAACGCCGCCGACCCATAGCGCCCCCAGAGCCGGCGTGGCATGGTGGGGTTGTTGCGACTAGTAAAAAGTCGCAATGGGTTGCGCTTGACCTTGCGCTGCACAAAATGGCGGCTCCGCTCACAGGGCGTCGGAACGCGCTTCGATGATTGGAATGGTGCTCGTCACCCACGGCCAGCTCGCGACCGAATTCAAGGCCGCGTTGGAACACGTGGTCGGCCGTCAGGACCAGATCGAGACGGTCACGATCGGGCCGGACGATGATATGGAGTCGCGCCGTCGCGACATCATCTCCGCCGTCGGCCGCGTGAACTCCGGGAACGGGGTCGTGGTGCTGACCGACATGTTCGGCGGCACACCCTCCAACCTCGCCCTGTCCTGCATGAATGGCGGCATGGTCGAGGTCGTGGCCGGCATCAACCTGCCGATGCTGATCAAGCTCGCCAGCGTGCGCGACGAGGAAACCCTGAGCGAGGCCGTGCTGCACGCCCAGGAAGCCGGCCGGAAGTACATCAACGTCGCGTCGCGGGTTCTCGCCGGCAAGTAGCCTGCGGGGAAGCGCAACCGCCTTCCCTTCACGCCCCGCCTCGCCTAACCAGCAATGACAGCGCGGATGACGAGAGGCTGCGCGCCCGATGCCGGGCAACGGCAGGGGACGTCTTGCAGGGAACGGCACGGAAGGCGATGAGCGAGAGCTTCGACAGCGACATCGAGCCGGAGCCCGAGGTTCCGGCGGGCGGCATCGCCAAGATCCTCCCCATCATCAACCGCCGCGGCCTTCACGCCCGCGCCTCGGCCAAGTTCGTCCAGACCGTCGAGCGCTTCGACGCCACGGTCACCGTGACCCGGGCGGGCGAGACCGTGGGCGGCCGCTCGATCATGGGCCTGCTGACCCTCGGCGCCGCCCAGGGCACCACCATCGCCGTGGTGGCCGTGGGCGAGGATGCCGCGGGCGCCCTCGCCGCGATCGAGGCCCTGCTGGCCAACCGCTTCGGCGAGGACGAGTAGTCCCGCCCGCGGCCCCGCCGGGCCTCGGTCAGCCGCCGATCAGACGCATGCGGGCGGGCCGTGCCCCGGCATCGGCCTCGGGGGAGCGGCGCAGATCGAGACCGATCGTCTCCGCGCGGGGCGGCGCGTCCTGCCGCCCGATCGTGCGCCAGGTGATGCGTGCCCCCGGCGCGCCGAGCCGAATCGCAGCCCGGACCACCCGGCCCTCCCGCTCGCCGAGTTCGACCTCCGCCTGGCCCCGCCGGGCGAACAGGCGCGTCACCACCCGCACCAGCGTGGAATCGGAGGGATCGGACAGGAGCGGCGTGTCGCTGGCCCTGGCATCGGCGAGCAGGAAGCGCTCGACGGCGTCGCGGATGGCTGGCCCCTCGGCCCGCTCGACCGTGGTCGGGATGGGCGGCGGACGGAGATCCACGAAGCTGCTTTCCGGGATCCGCTTCGGCTGGGGGCGCTCGGCGAGGTCGAGCCGGGAATCGTCCCTCAGGGCGGCGACCAGGGCGCCACAGGCGCGCAGGCCCTCGAGGCGGAGCGTCGCCCGGGGACGGCTCGCCCGCAGGCGGGCGATCAGAGCTTCGAAGGCGGCGGCCGCCACCTCGGTCCTCACCGCCGGCTCGACCGGATGGGGCGCGAGCGGAGGCTGCCACAGGCGGATCATCGAGCCGCCCCAGAACGGATGCGGCAGGAGAAGGGGCACCACGCCGCAGAGCGCCTCCGCACCGTCTTCCGCCGACGCGAACAGAAGGGCGAAGGTGACCTCGTCCGGGCCGGCGGCCCGGCTCGCGGCGCTGTGCAGGTAGTCGGGGTCGGCGAAGGGATCGGCCGCCGGCAGGCCATCGAAGAAGGCGCGCCAGGCAACGAGATCGCCCTCGTCGAGTTCGCCCGGGCGGGCGAGCCGGACCCGCCAGTGCGCGGCGCGGAGGGCGACCGCGGCGGCGTTGGGACGCCGATCGGACAGGCCGCCCTGTATGATCGTGAAGCGCTTCGACATGTCGGCCCGTCCTGATCCGCTGCGCCGTCGTACCGTCCTGGGACAGTCCGAGGCTCCGGCCCGTGAGATGCCGTTAACGGTTCAAGACCGGTGCCGCCGCGCCGGGCGGAATCAGCCCCCCGGGATGGCCAGCGGGTTGTCGGTGAGGGCGGCGCGGTCGGCGGTGTCGATGCGCGGGCGGCCGAGGAAGGCGTCCCAGAGCCGCGTGACGAAGGCGGCGTCGAGGTCGTGCACGATCAGGACGAGACGCGAGCGCCGGTCCGGGTCGGGCCAGATGTCGAGGGTGACGGGGCTGTGGACCACGTGCTGGACGCCGTGCACCACCACCGGCCGCTCCGGATCCTCGGCCAGGGCGACGAGCCCCTTCAGCCGCAGGATCTTCGGGCCGTGCGAGGATCGCATCAGGTCGAGGAACATCTCCAGGGTTGCCCGGGGCACCGGCGCGTCGCTGACGAGATGGAAGGCCCGGATGCGCGCGTCGTGGCGATTCACGTCATGGTGGTGATGGGCATGCCCGTGACCGTGATGATGCCCGTGTTGGTGGTGGCCGTGGTCGTCGTGCCCCTGGATCTCCTCCTGCGCCGCGCCGAGCCAGGCCCGGACGTCGGCGGCCTTGCCGTCGACGCCGAAGAGGCCGCCGAGCAGGTTTTGCGCGGGCACGTCCGGCCCGTCGAGGCTGGCGGCCGGGTTGAGGCTTCGAAGCCGGCTCCGAAGCCCCGCCTCGTCGGCTTCGGGGAGATCCCCCTTGGTCACCACGAGATGGTCGGCGACCGCCGCCTGCCGCAGGGCCTCGGGATGCGCGTCGAGGGTCGCCATGCCGTTCACGGCATCCACGACGGTGACCACGCCCTGGAGGCGGAAGCGCAGGGCGAGATAAGGATGGTAGATCAGGGCGTGCAGGATCGGGGCGGGATCGGCGAGGCCGGTCGTCTCGATGACGACCCGGCGGAACGGCTTGATGCGGCCGTTGTCGCGCTTGCGCAGCAGGTCCTCGAGGGTCGCGATCAGGTCGCCGCGCACGGTGCAGCACAGGCAGCCGGCGCCGAGCAGGATCATGTCCTCGTCCACCGTCTCGATCAGCAGGTGGTCGAGGCCGATCTCGCCGAACTCGTTGACGATCACCACCGTGTCGGCGAGCGCCGGATCGGCGAGCAGCCGGTTCAGGAGGGTGGTCTTGCCGGCCCCGAGGAAGCCGGTGAGGATGGTGAGCGGGATCGGCGCCGGGCGGCCGGCGGGGGTGTCAGTCATCGGGCTTCCTGCCGCTGCGGCGCCGTCTTCGCCGGCGAGACGTTCAGGTAAGCCCGATGGGGGCGAACGCAAAGGCCGCCGGCGCGGCCGGCGACCAGCCTATTGCGCGGAGGCCTCGCTCTTCTTCTCGGCCTTCTTCTTGGGCTGCGGCTTCGTCGCGGCCTTCTCGGCGGCGGGCTTCTCGGCGCCCGCCTTCTTGGCCGCGCCCGGCTTGGCGGCATGGCCGTGGTCGACCGAGGCGTAGGCGCTGGTCGTCGCCGGCACGGCGGGCTTCTTCTCGGCGATCTTCCTGGCGACCTTGGGGTCCGTCACCGCCGCGGCCCGGATCTTGGCCGCCTTCTCGGCCTTGGCCTCGCGGGCCGCCTCGCGCTTCTGGCGCGCCGCCTCGACCTTGGCGGTGCGGGCGGCCTTGGCCTGTTCCTCCTCGGCGGCGAGCAGGGCGGCGCTCTCGGCCTGGCTCCGGCCGGTCCAGACGGCGATCGGCTGCAGGGGCGCCCGCGGCGGCAGGGAGCGGCCGCGCAGGGCCGCGCCGTTCAGGGTGGCGAAGGCGAGCGGCGTGCCGCTCGGCTGGGTGGCGCCGAGGAGCTGGTTCGCCGCCGGGTCGGTCCCGGCCGCGGCGATGGCGCCCTGGCCCTCGTCGATGGGCATCGGCTTGCGACGGTCGCAGATATAGGGCCGCATGTCCGGCGGCTCGGCGACGCTGGAGGCGGGCAGGCCCTCCAGCGTCGGCGCCGTCCAGCCCGCCTGCTGGCCGAAGCCGTAATCGAACAGGTCGGCGGCCTTGAGGTCGCGCTCGCGGGCGCTCGGCTGGCCCATCACCACGGTGATGATGCGCCGGCCGTTGCGGGTCGCGCTCGCCACCACGTTGAAGCCGCCCGAGCAGATGAAGCCGGTCTTCATCCCGTCGGCACCGGCATAGCGCCCGAGCAGGCCGTTATGGTTGGCCATCACGGCCTTGCCGTACTGGATCGCCGAGATCGAGAAGAGGTCGCGGGATTCCGGGAAGTCGCGCATCAGGGCGCGGGCCAGGATCGCCATGTCGCGGGCGGAGGTCCATTGCCGCGGCTCGGGCAGGCCGTTCGGGTTGTACCAGCGGCTCTCGCGCATGCCGATGCGATGCGCCGTCTCGTTCATCATGTCGGCGAAGCCGTCGATGCTGCCGCCGAGATTCTCGCCGATCGCCCAGGCCACGTCGTTGGCCGACTTGACCATGATGATCTTCAGGGCGTTGTCCAGGGTCAGCTGGGTGCCCGGCTTGAAGCCCATCTTCGAGGGCGGCTCGGCCGCCGCGGCCGGGGAGATGGTGAGCAGGCTGTCGAGGGAGACCTTGCCCTGACGCACGAGGTCGAGCGCCACGTAGGTGGTCATCAGCTTGGTGATCGAGGCCGGATACCAGGGATCGGTCGCGGCCTGGCTGTAGAGCACCTTGCCGGAATCGACCTCGACCACGAGGATCGGCGCCGTCACCGCCTGGGCGGAGCCGGCGAGCGCCGCCAGGGCGGCCATGCCGCCGATCAGCCGTCGAATCACGCGGTTCAGCATCGGGACCGTCTCGGTGGAGCAGGAAAGGCCAGCGGGCGGAGAAGGCGAACCCACCGGAGGATCCCGATCATCAACGAATCCTCCGTGGCGAGAGCAAGGCGAATCCGCGCATCCCCCGGCAATCTTGGGCATATCCCCCCGGTTCCGGCCCGGACAGCGCCTTTTCCCGACAGAGTCCGGCGCCGCCCCGCACCGAGCCCGCGCCCGGCCCTCCCCTCAGGCCGACTTGCGCTCCCGCCCGGAACAGAACGCCATCACCTTCGCGAAGGAGATCGGCCGGCTGAACAGGTAGCCCTGCGCCTCGGTGCAGCCCTCCTCGCGCAGATGGGCGAGCTGGACCGGCGTCTCGACGCCCTCGGCGGTCACGCGCATGCCGAGGCTGCGCCCCAGGCTGACGATCGCCCCGACGATGAGGCGCGAGCTCTCCGCGCCGTCGAGATTCTGCACGAAGCTCTGGTCGATCTTGATCTTGTCGAAGGGGAAGCTCTGCAGGTAGCTCAGCGAGGAATATCCGGTGCCGAAATCGTCCATCGCGATGCGCACGCCGAGGCGCTTGATCGCGTGCAGCGTGGCGAGGGTGCCGACGCTGTTGGTCAGGAGCACCGATTCGGTGATCTCCAGTTCCAGGCGGTTCGGCGCCAGCCCGCTCTCGGCCAGGGCCGCCGTCACGGAGCGCACGAGATCGGCATTGCGGAACTGCACCGCGGAGACGTTGACCGCGACCGAGACGCCGGAGGGCAACCGGCGCGCCTCGGTGCAGGCCCGGCGCAGCACCCATTGCCCGATCTCGCCGATCAGGCCGATCTCCTCGGCGAGCGGCACGAATTCCGCCGGCGAGACCGACCCGCGGCGGGGATGGTGCCAGCGCAGCAGCGCTTCGCAGCTGACCGGGCCTCCATGGGCGATGTCGACGATCGGCTGGTAGAGCAGCTCGAACTCGTTCCTGGCCAGCGCCTGGCGCAGATCGGTCTCCAGGGCGCGCCGCTTCTGCAATTCGATGTCCATCTCCGGCGCGAACAGGCGCCAGGCCCCGGCCTGATCCGATTTCGCGCGGTAGAGCGCCATGTCGGCGCTCTTCAGGAGTTTCTCGGGCTCGCTCCCGTGCTCCGGAGCCAGCACGATCCCGATGCTCACCCCGACGCTGACGGCGTGCCCGTCGATCAGGAAAGGGGTCTCGAAGGCAGCGGCGATGTGACGGGCGAGGCTGACCGCATCGGAGGCCGTGCCGGACTCCGCCTGAAGGATCGCGAATTCGTCGCCGCCGAGCCGCGCCACCGTGTCCCCGCTGCGCACGCACAGGCACAGGCGCTCGGCGACGCCTCTCAGGAGGCCGTCGCCCACGGGATGGCCGAAGGTGTCGTTGACTTCCTTGAAGCGGTCGAGATCGAGGCAGAGGGCGGCGAAGCCCCGGCCCGAGGGAAGCCGGTGCGCCGCCTCGTTCAGGCGCTCGTTGAACACCATGCGGTTGGCGAGCCCCGTGAGGGCGTCGCTGCGCGCCAGGCTGACGATTCGGGCCTCGGCCTCGTAGCGCTCGGTCACGTCCTCGTAGGTCGCGATCCAGCCGCCCTCGCTCGTGCGCTTCTGATCGACCGCGACGACGCAGGCCGAGTTGATCGCCTGACAGGTCGTGCCGCCGCCCCCGCGCGCGAGAAGCTCGGCCTGCGCCGCGAAGAGCGCGTCCGCGGCCGGGGCCTCGCCCGCCGCAGGGCCGCTCACGATGGCGCGGACCTCCTCGAAGCTGGTCCCCGGCGGCAGGGCATCGAGGGAGATGCCGAAGATGTCGGCGAAGCGCCGGTTGACCACCAGCAGGCGGTCCTGCTCGTCGTAGAGGCAGAGCCCCTGAGACATGTTGTCGAGGGCGGCGTCGAGGCGGAGATTGATCGCCCGCAGGCGCGCCTCCTGCAGCTTGAGCAGGCTGATGTCGCTGCAGACGGCGACGATGCCGCCCTCCCGGGTCGCGCTCCGGCTGACCCGGAGCCAGCGGCCATCGGCAAGCTGGGTGTCGAAGGTCTCCTCCGGGCTGCCGGGCAAGGTCCGCAGGAAGGCCTTGGCCTGAGCGTGCTGCTCACTGCCGCCCGGCCCGTCGCCGCCGAGCTCCAGAAGATCGGCGGCCCGGTCATTGGCCAGGATCACGCGGCACCGGGCATCCGTGACGACGACGCCCTCGCCGAGCCCCTGAATGGCGTCGGCGAGCAGCACCTGCGCCGAGCGGCGCTGGTCCACTTCCCGGGCCATCATCACGGCGATGTTGCCGCGCATGCTGTCCATGGCTCTCAGGAGCTCGCCGACCTCGTCGCCGTGCCGCTCGGGGATCGCGACGCCGAGATCGCCGGCGGCGATCTGCGCGGCGACGCGGGAAGCCTCGGCCACCGGCCGGATGATCTGGCGCGAGAGCAGCCAGGTCACGAGGCCGGACAGGACGATCGCCAGAACGGTGGCCGCGAAGCTGATCTCGACCGCTTCGGTGACCAGGGCCCGGGCGCGCTGGCGATAGGTGAAGCCGTCACCGGCGGTGTAGTTGATCAGGAGATCGAGATGCTGCTCGGCCTTGGCCGCGAAGCCGTCGAGGCCCGTCGCCTCCTGTCCCTCCAGGGAGGCACGCCGCGCAGCGACCCAATCGGAGACCGCCCTGCGGACGAGCCCGGCCTCCCGGGCGGCCCGCTCGGATTGCGCACGCTCCGCCGCGACATCCAGATCCTCGCCGAAGGCTTTCAGGAGGTCCGCGATCTGGGCGTCGAGCTCTTCCCGCTCCGGTGGGCTGGCGCTTCGCAGGCGCCGGGTGAAGGCGAGCCGGATATTGGCGAAATCGGTGGCCGCCGCCCGGGCGTAGTTGATCGACATCAGGGAGCGGTCGAAGGTCTTGTTGACGAGATCGCCCGTGGTCTCGAGGCTCGATGCCCCGAAGGCGCCGAGCCCGGCGGTGATGACGCTGAGCGTGAGGAACGCGACCAGGATGCGCCCGCGGATCGAGGACGCGGCCCGCAAGACCGCGCGCAAGGCAGAGCCCGTCCGTCCCGTCGTCTTGGAAATCGTCATGCCTGCCCGCTCGAGGCCGATCCGTCTAGAGTTGCACGCAATCGGTTAAGACAGACTTCATCGAAATCGCGCCGGCCGACGGGACGAATTTCGCCGCGAGAACGTTAAGCGCCCGACAACCGGGCCTCGGCATCCTGAGGACCGCGCCCATACCGTGGCGCCGAACCGGATACGACCATGCGCAAGGCGCCTTCCTTCCTGGCTTTCCCGGTCGGCGCCCGCACCCGGCCCGTCGCCCTGGCCGCGGGCGCGGCCCTCCTCACCGCGGGGCTCGCCGCGGCGGCCGGTGCCGGAGCAGAGCATCTCGTCTCCCAGAAGGGGCGCCGATTCGATCCGGGGAGCCTTTCGATCGCCCGGGGCGAGGCGCTCACCTTCGTCAACGACGACGGCGACCTCCTGCATCACGTCTATCTCGACGACCCCGCCTTCAGCTTCGACACCGGGGACCAGGAGCCCGGCAGCCGCAGCGTCATCGTGTTCCCGAAGGCGGGTCAGTTCACCGTGATGTGCGG
Organism: Methylobacterium organophilum; assembly: GCF_022533465.1. Classification (NCBI taxonomy): domain Bacteria; kingdom Pseudomonadati; phylum Pseudomonadota; class Alphaproteobacteria; order Hyphomicrobiales; family Methylobacteriaceae; genus Methylobacterium; species Methylobacterium organophilum. The sequence continues at coordinate 559,791 of NZ_CP092848.1, forward strand.
GATCCACCCGCGCATGAAGCTCGCCGTACAGGTAAAATAATTCCGGAATCCTGTATGCAAGATACCTAAAAATACTTTTTCGTGGCGAGCACAGATCCAGTCGAGAGCGATCCCAATTTCTTGACGTCTTTACAAAGTCTCAAGACATTGCCGACAACCTGTAGGCGTATCGGGGTCGGCAATGGCGTGGATATTCGGACAGAGAGCCGCGGCGCTCCTGCTGGCCGCGGGCTTGGCCGGCCTCGCGGGCCCCTGCCTGCCCGAAGAGCGCCCCGCGATCCCGGCAGAGTACCGTCGCCCGGACGCGATTCCCTTCCCGGACAGCAACCCCTATTCGCAGGCCAAGGCCGAGCTCGGCCGCAATCTGTTCTTCGATCCCCTGCTCTCGGGCTCGGGCGACCGTAGCTGCGCGAGTTGCCATCAGCCGGGGCTCGCCTGGAGCGACGGGCGCGCCCGCGCGGCCCGGTCCGATGCGGGCGAGATGGCGCTGCACACGCCGTCCCTCCTCGACATCGCCTTCGCGGACGGGCCGCTCGGCTGGGACGGAAAGTTCCCGAGCCTCGAGACGGTCGCCTTCGCGCCGATCACCGCGCCGACGAACATGAACCTCTCCGAGGCCGCGCTGCTCGACCGGCTCGCGGCCCGGCCGGACTACACGGAGGCCTTCGCCGCGGCCTTCCCGGACGCCCGGCCCGCCATCGCCCGCAAGACCGTGGAGGAGGCGCTGGCCACCTTCGAGCGGCTGATCGTCTCCGGCCGTGCCCCCTTCGATGCATGGGTCGCGGGCGATGCGGGCGCCATCAGCGACGCAGCCAAGCGCGGCTTCGGCCTCTTCACCGGCAAGGCCCATTGCGCCGCCTGCCACAGCGGCTCGTCCTTCACCGACGGCTCCTTCCACGACATCGGCACGGCCTCGGGCGAGGGGATCGGCCGCGGCCGCTTCTTCCCGAACGCGCCCGCCCTGCGCTTCGCCTTCAAGACGCCGACCCTGCGCGACGTGGCCCGCCGGGGGGCCTACATGCATGACGGCTCGCTCGCGACCCTGTCCGAGGTGATCGACCTCTACGACCGCGGCGGCATCGACCGGCCGAGCCGGTCCCGGGACATCCGCCCCCTGGGCCTGACCGCACCGGAGAAGGCCGACCTCCTCGCCTTCCTCGACACGCTCAGCGGACCGGCGGAGTCCCACCCGGCGCTGGGCACCCTCGGCCCGCAGCCGCCCCGGCCCTGACCTCATCCACAGGCTGTGGAGGGAACGGAGCCGCGCCGGGCAGGACCTGTTGGCCCTGAAAGCCCCTCTTTTAACGGAACAGAGGCAGCCCGGCCCCGAGCAGGGCGAGGCCGGCCACGAGCAGAATACCACCACAGGTTTCAAAGGTTTCCGCTCGCGCCTTGGATCGCGGCGCGTAGCCGGCCAGGGCCACGCCGAGGCAGAGGCTCATCGCGCTGAGTGTTGCCGTCATGCCTTCCCCCGCGATGCTGCGGCCTGGATTGGAAGCCTACTCGCCGAACGCTTAAGCGAACACTGCCTTTCCGGGCAGACAACCGATCGTACATGCCAAAATGGCTGGCGAAGACGAAAGGTTGCGCTCGAGACCCCCGCCGTCCCGGCTCCGCGCCGATCACGATCCGCTCCCGAAAAGCACCCGCGCGAGCGCCCGCCTCTCCCCTTCCACCGACCACGGAGGGCCAGCAATCGGAGCATTCGCCGGACCGGATTAACCATTTCGTAAGACAGGTTAACAATCCGTTCGCATCCGTACACGGAGTCTACGAAGATGGGTTCGCAGGTCATCAACCTGTGCACCAAGCTAGAGTCTCGCCATGCGTCGTTGGGGTCGGTTACGGGTTCCGTCACTTCGTGCGGTGGGGCTCGCGCTTCCCTTCGGCCTCCTGGGCAGCGGCGCGGCCGAGGCCCACGTCAAATGGTTCTGCGCCTTCGACGTGGCGGGCCAGCCCCGGGGGCTGGAGCAGGTGCTCTGCGGCGATTTCGAGAAGCTCTGCGCCCTCGCCCTCACCTGCCTGATGGCGGGCTGCCTGATGGAGGGGACCGCGATCGGCCACGCCCTGCTCGACGCCCTCGACCGGGTGACGGCGCGGGTCCGGGCCGATACGAGTCTGCTCGTCCGCGCCGGCTGCGGCTTCTTCTTCGTCTCGCTGTGGAACCTCGACGGCGTGATCCTCACCCCCGAGCTGACCACCGAGGCCGACTGGATCCCGTGGCTGCAGCTCGCGATCGCGGGCACGCTGATCTGGAAGCGGACCCTGCCCCTGGCCGCGGCCGGCATCGTCTTCCTGTTCGGCTTCGCCGTCTGGCATTACGGCGTCTTCCATCTCGCCGATTACCCGATCTTCCTCGGCATCGCCGCCTATCTCGCCCTGGTCGGGCTCGACCGCGACCTGTTCGGCCTGCGCCCGATCGATGTGGTGCGCTACGCCGCCGCCGTGACCCTGATGTGGGCCTCGGTCGAGAAATGGGCCTACCCGCAATGGACCGACCCGCTGCTCGCGGCCAAGCCGGGCATGACCATGGGGGCGAGCGCCGAGACGTTCATGCGGGCCGCCGGCGTGATCGAGTTCACCCTCGCCTTCGCCCTGATCTGGACGCCCCTGGTGCGCCGGGCCGCCGCGCTCATCCTCGCCGCGGTCTTCCTCTCGGCGATCGGCGAATTCGGCCGCATCGACGCCATCGGCCATTCGGGCATCATCGTCGTGCTGATCGCCATCGCCGCCGACGATCTCCGCCAGCCGGTGCGCCTGCGCCATGCCCTGCTCACGCCGATCGGCTACGGCTCGGCGCTGGCGACCTTCCTGGCGCTCTACTATGCCGGCCACGCCCTCCTCTACGGGCAGGCCTATACCGGCCCGGTGATCTGATCCGGAAGCGGGGGCCGGCCGCCTCCGAGCCGGCCTCCCAAGGCCACGAAAGCGGCCTATGATCCGCGGGCATGACGGAATCCGCCCGCTCCCCCCTCTGGCCAGGCGTGCCCCTGGCGCTCGCCGCCGCCCTGCTGTTCGGGGCGGCGGCGCCGTTCTCGAAGAGCCTGCTCGCCACGACGGATCCGCAGGCGCTCGCGGGCCTGCTCTATCTCGGGGCGGGCCTCGGGCTGGCCGCCCTGGCCCTCCTCCGGCACCTGCGCGGGGGACCGGCCCGCGAGGCGCCGCTGCGGCGCGCGGACGGGCCCTGGCTCGCGGCGATTGTGCTCGCGGGCGGCGTGGCCGGGCCGTTCCTGCTGATGCTCGGGCTCGCCCGCACCTCCGCCGCCTCCGGCTCGCTGCTGCTGAACCTCGAGAGTCTGGCGACGCTCGCCATCGCCTGGATCGTCTACCGGGAGAATGTCGACCGGCGGCTCCTCGTCGGCGCGGCGGCGATCCTGGCCGGGGCTCTGCTGCTCTCCTGGCAGGGGACCGGGATCGAGCCCGACACGGGCGGCCTCCTCGTCGCCGCCGCCTGCCTCGCCTGGGGCCTCGACAACAACCTGACGCGCAAGCTCTCCGCGGCCGATCCCGTGGCCATCGCCCTGGTGAAGGGGCTCGTGGCGGGCCTCGTCAATCTCGGATGCGCCCTCGCCCGCGGCGCCGCCCTGCCCTCCTCCGGGGACGTCGCGGCGGCGGGCCTCGTCGGCTTCCTCGGGATCGGGGTGAGCCTGGTGCTGTTCGTGCACGCCCTGCGCCATCTCGGCGCCGCCCGGGCCGGGGCCTATTTCGCCCTGGCGCCCTTCATCGGCGCGCTGGTGGCCCTGGCCTGGCTGCGCGAACCGGCAACGCCGCAGCTCGTCGCCGCGGGGCTGCTGATGGGGCTCGGCCTCTGGCTCCATCTCACCGAGCGGCACGCCCACCTGCACGCGCACGAGGCGATGGAGCACGAGCACGCCCATGTGCACGACGCCCATCACCAGCACGCGCATGACGGGCCGGTGACCGAGCCGCACAGCCACTGGCACCGGCACGAGCCCCTACGGCACGCCCATGCCCATTACCCGGACCTGCACCACCGCCATCGTCACGGGTGAAGGGGGCGGCTCCGAGCCGCCCCGTCCGCGCGGCTCACTGCGCCGCGACCACCTTCGGCGCGGTGCGCTCGTCGGCCGGCGCCTCGGGGGCGTGGTCCGAGATGTCGGTGCCGATGGCGAGGGGATGGGCCATCACCTCGTTGAGCTTGGCCTTGTCGAGCTCGCCCTCCCAGCGCGACACCACCACAGTGGCGACGCCGTTGCCGATGAGGTTGGTGAGGGCGCGGCATTCGGACATGAACTTGTCCACGCCCAGCACCAGCGTCATCGCGGCGACCGGGACGGGATTGCCCGGGATCGCGGCGAGCGTGGCGGCGAGCGTGATGAAGCCCGCGCCCGTGACCCCCGAGGCGCCCTTCGAGGTCAGCATGGCGACGAGGAAGATCGTCGCGTACTGGCCGAAGCTGAGGTCCGCCCCCACCGCCTGCGCCAGGAACAGGGTGGTGAGCGTCATGTAGATGTTGGTGCCGTCGAGATTGAACGAGTAGCCGGTCGGGATGACGAGGCCGACGACCGAATCCGAGGCGCCCAGGCGCTTCATCTTGGTCATCATGTGCGGCAGCACCGTCTCGGAGGACGAGGTGCCGAGCACGATCAGGAGCTCGTCCTTGATGTAGGCGAGGAACTTGAAGATCGAGAAGCCGGAGAAGGCCGCAATCGCGCCGAGCACCACGAAGATGAACAGCAGCGAGGTGGTGTAGAAGGTGCCCACCAGCCAGGCGAGGTCGATGACCTTGCCGATGCCGTACTGGCCGATGGTGAAGGCCATGGCGCCGAAGGCGCCCAGCGGCGCGAGCTTCACCACGATGCCGATGATGCGGAAGAAGACCTGCCCCGCGGCGTCGATGCCGCGGGTGATGCCGGCGCCCTTCTCGCCCATGCCGGTCAGCACGACGCCGGTCAGGATCGCGATCAGCAGCACCTGCAGCAGGTCGCCGCTGGCGAAGGCGTCGAAGAAGCTCTTCGGGATGATCGCCAGGATGTGGGCGACCGTGGAATCGGCGGCCGCCTTGCTGGCGTAGCCCTCGACCGCCTTGGCATCGAGCTTGGTCGGATCGGCGGCGAAGCCGGCGCCCGGCTGGATCACCTCGCCGACGATGATGCCGATGAGCAGCGCGACGCTCGAGACCACCTCGAAATAGATCAGGGCCTTCAAGCCGACGCGGCCGACCTTCTTGAGGTCGCCGATCGAGGCGATGCCGTGGACGATGGTGCAGAAGATGATCGGCGCGATCATCATCTTGATGAGCGCGATGAAGGCATCGCCGAGCCACTTCAGGGCCTTGCCCTGATCCGGATACAACCAGCCGACGAGAACGCCCAGCACGATCGCGATCAGAACCTGGATGTAGAGGACCCGATACCAAGGAAGAGGTGCCGCCGGCGCGGGCGCGGCGTCGTGCGTTAGGGATTGGGTCATGTTTCCTCGCCGTGGCACGCTTGAGGCGCCGCCCTTATTCCCAAGGCGACTTGGACGCTAGCGGCTTTGCCACGACCGCTCAACGGTTGCTCGGTGGTTTGACTTGAAGGTCACGCCCACTTGTCTGTCGAGAACGGGCAGGCGCCTCCTTTGCGCCACAATCGCTCGCGGCGCGCAGGAGAGGGGCAGGACGGGCGAGACCGCGGGATACGCACCCGAACGCCTCATTGCGCCGGGGGATGCACGGGCCTGGACCGGCGCCGGGCCAAGCGGGTCGCTTGAGGCGCGTGCGCTGTCCGGTGGCGGGCGGGCCTCGCTGGCGGGGCCGGCCGACTGTGCCTGAGCCGGCCCGGACGATCGCCCGGGCGCGGCTTCCTCCCGGCCTGAGCCCAGACCGGTCGTGATCCGGGACAGAGCCCCGGGGATCAGCCCTGCGTGCGGCGGGGACGCACGGTCCAGCGCTCGAAGGAGGCGGCGACGTCGTCCTCCGCCGGGGGCGGCTCGGGCGAGCGGGGCTGCTGCAGAGCTGCGCCGAGGGCCTGGGACAGGCTCTCGATCACGTCGTCGATGCGCGCATCCTGGCTGCCGTTGGGGTTCGCCGGCCTGGCCTCGCCCTTCGCCTCGGCGGAGGCGCCATTCTGCTCGACCATCCGCTTGAGGGCATCGACCGCGTTGTCGCTTTCCGGCGCCTTCGGGGCCTCGTCCGGCTTCGGCGCCTCGGGAGCGGCCTCCTCGGCGACGGTCACCGGTTCCGGCGGCGCCGCCTCGGCGGGCTCCGGCGCCGCGGCAGCCGCCTCCGCGGGCTGGGGCGGCTCGGGTGCCGGCGGGACGGCACTGGCCAGTTCCGCAGCCTTGGCTTCCGCCGGCTTCGGCGCTTCGAACGGCCGCGTGGATTCCGGAGGCTTGGGCGGGGCGGACGGGGGCGGAGCGGGCGGCGGCCGCAGGCCGAAGCGCGGCTCGATCAGGTCGAGCACCGCCTCGAGGGCGGCGTTGCTCAGGCTCACCTCGCCGGGTCTCGGCGCGCCCTGGAGGGCGATGGCGGAACGCTCGTAGGCCGCGTCGCTCGAGACCTCCTGGCCGAACCAGACCGGCGGCAGGAAGCCCCTGGCCTGATCCTCGTTGTCGAAGCGCACCCCGACCAGATCGAGCCCGGCCGGCGTGGTGTAGCGATCGATCTGGGCCTCGCGACCATTGCCGAGGGGGATGGTGGTGCGCTCGTAGATCGCCTTGCCAGGGCAGACGTCGAGAAGCGCGTCGCCATGGGCGCGGGGCACCACGGTGCGCTCCTCGGGCGCGCCCGGCACGGCGAGGATCAGGTGGCATTCCTGCCCCTCGATCCGCACCATCGAGGTGCGGCCGCCCTGGGGCGCGAAGAAACCCTCCGTCGTGCGGGTGCCGCCGCGCTCCTTGCGCAGCAGGCGCACCAGCGACGGGGCGATCAGGAAACGGCGAACCACACTCATACGCGTCGACCTCCCGGAAGCCAGGCTCGTCCGCATGAGGCGGCGACCCCGGACGGCCGGAGCGGCGCCTCACGAAGGCACCGGCCCGGCAATCGTTCTGCGAACCGGCGGCGAAGACGCGCCGGAGGAGCACCTCCTCAAAGCCGATCGGCTCCCGGCAAGACCGGCGCGACGATACCGACGAAGAGGCGACCCGGGCATCGGGTAAGCGAAAAGGTGCCAAAATCAAGACCATGGCGGCCAAGTCTCAACCGCCATGGGCAACGTTACCGTCGTTTTACCACCAAAGGTGGTCCTCCGAGGGCGAAGTTCGGGCTCAAGGTGTCTCCGGCTCGAAGGTCAGCGCCACGCCGTTCATGCAGTAGCGCAGGCCGGTCGGAGCCGGCCCGTCGTTGAAGACGTGGCCGAGATGGCCCTGGCAGCGGGCGCAATGGACCTCGGTGCGCACCATCCCGAAGCTGCGATCGGAGGTGGTCTCGACCGCCCCCTCCAGCGGCGCGAAGAAGCTCGGCCAGCCGCTGCCGGATTCGTACTTGGTCTGGGTCTCGAAGAGCGGCGCGCCGCAGCCCGCGCAGAAGAAGGTGCCGGGACGCTTCTCGGCGTTGAGGCAGCTCGTGCCCGCCCGCTCCGTGCCGTGCTCGCGCAGCACCCGGTACTGTTCCGGCGTCAGCGCCTCGCGCCATTCGGCGTCGCTGCGCGCCTCCGGGGCGACGCTCGCTTCGGTTGCAGTCATTGGGGCGTTCCTCGTTTTTTGGTTGTCGCGGCTGGTATACCAGCCCTCGCGACCGGACACGAGCCTCCCAGGCCGGATCAGGCTGCCGCGCCCACCGTATCCGCCATGCGCGCGCCGCGCCGGCCCAGGGGCTGCTCCGGGCTCGTCGTGGAATCGCGCGCGGTCTGGTGTTCGATCTCGGCGTTGATCTCGCCGCCGAGCAGCACGATCGTGGCGGAGATCCAGATCCAGGTCATGAAGCCGATCACGGCGCCGAGGGAGCCGTAGGTCTCGTTGTAATTGCCGAAATTGGCGACGTACCAGGAGAACAGGATCGAGGCGGCGAGCCAGAGCAGCGCCGCCACCACGCTGCCCGCCCCGACCCAGCGCCAGCGCGCCCGCTCCCGGCTCGGGCCGTAGCGGTAGAGCACGGCCAGCCCGCCCAGCACCACCAGGAGCAGGACCGGCCAGCGCGCCATGGCGATGAGCCAGGCGCCGTCCCCCAGCCCGACGAAGTTGAACACCACCGGCAGCACCACGATGGCCGAGAGCGCGACGATCACGAAGACCAGGGCACCGATGGTGAAGGTGAGGGAGCGGATGTTGAGCCAGAAGAAGTTCCGCTTCTCCTCCTCCTCGTAGACGACGTTGAGCGCGTCGAACATCGCCTTCATCGCGGCGTTGGCGCTCCACAGCGACAGCGTCAGACTCGTGAAGAAGGTGAGCCCCAGGGTGCCGCCGGGCTTGGCCGCGATGCGCTTCACCTGCTCGCCGATGATGTCGATGGCGCTCTGCGGCAGCACGCCCTGCATCGCCGTGAGGTGCTGGTTGATCGTGCTGACGTCGGCGACGAGGCCGTAGCAGGTCACCAGGGCGGCGACCGCCGGGAACAGCGAGAGCAGGGTGTAGAAGGTGACGCCCGCCGCCACCGAGAGCACCCGGTCCTTGTTGAACTCCTGGTAGACGCGGAACAGGATGTCCTTCCAGCCCGGCGCGGGGATCTCGGTCGGGTGGTTGGCGAAGCGGCCCCGGTCGCCCTGCGTGGCGGCGACCCAGCGCGCGGCCTTGCCCTCGTGCGAACGGGCGCCGCCATTCTTCTCGCGGCCCTGCTCCGGCGGAGGGGCCGGCTCGGGCGCCTCCCCGGCCGCGCGCCTCGGCGCGAGCGCCAGGCCGATCACGGCGGCGCCGAGGAGCAGGGTCCAGAGGACGGAGCCGGAGGGCTGGCCGGCGGGATCGGAAGGCGGGGGCGCGGAGGGCGGCATCGGGCGGTCGGCGAGCGGTCACCGCCCAGATCCGGGCGGCGCAACTCAACGTGGCCCAGGCTTGGCCGTTCCAGCGCTCCGCGGCCGGGATCCTGGCGACGGCCCAATTATTGGCTGTAGAGGTCTTTGTGTTGCTCGCGCAGGAGGTTCTTCTGCACCTTGCCCATGGTGTTGCGCGGCAATTCGCTGGCGAAGAGCACCCGCTTGGGCACCTTGAAGCGGGCGAGCCGCCCCTCCAGAGCCCGCAGCAGAGCCGCCTCGTCGGGGGCGTTCTCGCCGGCCACGACGACGGCGGTGACGCCCTCGCCGAAATCCGCATGCGGCAGGCCGATCACCGCGGATTCGACCACCCCCGGCAGGGCGTCGATCTCGGTCTCGACCTCCTTCGGATAGACGTTGTAGCCCCCGGTGATGATGAGGTCCTTGCCGCGCCCGACGATGTGGACATAGCCGTCCCGGTCGATCAGCCCGAGATCGCCGGTGATGAAGTAGCCGTCGGCCTTGAACTCGGCGGCGGTCTTCTCGGGCATGCGCCAGTAGCCCTTGAACACGTTCGGCCCCTTCACCTCGATCATGCCGACCGCGCCCTCGCCCTTGGCCTCGCCGGTCTCCGGGTCGACCACCCGCAGGGCGATGCCCGGCAGGGGGAAGCCGACCGTGCCCGGCACCCGCGCCCCCTCGTAGGGGTTCGAGGTGTTCATGTTGGTCTCGGTCATGCCGTAGCGCTCGAGGATGGCGTGGCCCGTCCGCGCCGACCAGTCCCGATGCGTCTCGGCCAGAAGCGGCGCCGAGCCGGAGACGAACAGGCGCATATGGGCCGTGGCCTCCCGGGTCAGGCCGGGCTCCTTCAGGAGGCGGGTGTAGAAGGTCGGCACGCCCATCATCGCCGTGGCCCGCGGCATCACCGCGAGGATCTGCTTCGGGTCGAGCTTCGGCAGGAACAGCATCGAGCCGCCGGTGGCGAGCACCGTGTTCGTCGCCACGAACAGGCCGTGGGTGTGGAAGACCGGAAGCGCGTGGATCAGCACGTCCCCGGCGGTGAAGCGCCAGTACTGGGCGAGCGTCAGCGCGTTCGAGGCGAGGTTGTCGTGGCTCAGCATGGCGCCCTTGGAGCGCCCGGTCGTGCCCGAGGTGTAGAGGATCGCCGCGAGATCGTCCGGCCCGCGGGGCACGTCCGCGACAGTTCCGTCCGCCGCATCCGCCGCCTCGGCGAGGCTGCCGCGGCCCGCGGCGTCGAGGGTGCGGACCACCGGGACGCCCGCCTGCCGGGCGACCTCGGACAGGGCCTCCAGCCGGGCGGGATCGCACACGAACAGGGCCGGCTCGGCATCGCCGAGGAAATAGGCGATCTCCGGCCCGGTATAGGCGGTGTTGAGGGGCAGGAAGACCGCCCCCGCCCGCACGGCGCCGAGATAGAGGAAGATCACCTCCGGGCTCTTCTCGACCTGCACGGCGACGCGGTCGCCGGGCGTCACGCCGAGGGCCGCCAGGGCGGCGGCATAGGCGCCGGAGCGGGCGATCAGGTCGGCATAGGACCAGCGGCGCCCGTCCGGCGTCTCGATCACCGTCCGCGCCGCGGGGTCCTCCGGCAGATGGGTGCGGACGAGGTCGAACAGGTGGTTGGCCATGGCGTCGTTTCTTCTGTCTGGGGCCGGGCGGCGCGGATCGTCTCAGCCGCGCGGGATGCGGCCGACCGAGCAGAGCGTGCGCAGGGCCCCGGCGCTGTCGGTGTAGCAGCTCGCCGACCAGCCGTTCTGCTGGATGAAGGACTTGCGGCGCTCGGCCAGCGCCGTCTCGTAGGCCTTGACCAGGGCCGCCTGCACGGAGGCCGCGGGCTCGCCGACCACGAGTTCGCCGGCGAGGGTCAGCTCGCGGAAGAACTCGGCCGAGGGCGCGGGATCACCGGAGGAGGCCTGCACGATCGGCTCGGCCCGGCAGGTCAGGTCGAGCCTGACCCCGCTCGCGGCCCGCACGTCGATGCTCGGGCCGACCCTTTTGCCGACCTTGCGCGCCCCCGTCACCGCGGCGATCCGCTGGGCGAGCCCGTCGCATTCGTCGGCGCGCGCGGCCGGGGCGAGGGCCGGAACGGCGCAGAGAAGGCAGAGTAGGGCGAGGGCGGGGCGCGACATGGCGGCACATTTACTCCCGCTTCGTGCGAAGTCGAGCGGATGTGCGGGGGCGCGGCTCGGCCGGCCGGGCTTGACCCTGGCGCAAGCGGGACCACAAGGTCCGGCCCGCCGCGCCGACAGCCCCGACGGCGCCCCGGAGGAGACGAGCGGATGCGTGCCAGGACGGCCACCAGGATCGTAGCGGTGATGGTCGGCGCCCTCTCCCTCGCGGTTCCTGCGGGCGGCGCTTCCGCCCAAACGCCGGCCGCGCAGACGCCCGTCGCCGAGGCCCCGCAGCCGAGCCCGGCCGCCTCCGCGAAGCCGGCCCGGCGGCGACCGCAGGGGCCGGCCCAGCCCATCATGGTCTACGACGCCCGCATCGAGGCAGGGGACCTGCGCATCTCCGGCAGCGTGCGCAAGGGCGGGATCGTGGTGGTGCTCGACGAGGACATCTCGGTCATGGCCGACAGCCGCGGCCGCTTCCTGTTCAAGCTGCCCTACCGGCCCGCGACCTGCGTCGCCACGCTGAAGGCGGAGGAGGACGAGCGCGAGGCCGTGATCGCCAATTGCGCCCCGGAAGGCCAGGCCGGACCGAAGGGCGAGCCGGGGCCGACCGGCCCGCAGGGCCTGCCCGGCGAGAAGGGACCGCAGGGCGAGGCCGGACCGGCCGGCGCCCCGGGACCTGCCGGCCCGCCCGGCCCCGCGGGTGAGGCGGGGCCGAAGGGCGAGCCGGGCACGAAGGGCGAGCCGGGACCGGCCGGGGAGAAGGCGGAGGCGCCCCCCGCCGCGACGCCCATGCGCGTCCTGCGCAAGGAGAGCTGCTCCCAGGGCGGCTGCGAGGTCACCTGCGAGAGCGGCGAGATCCTCGCCTCGGCCCATTGCCTGCGGAGCGGCAGCCCGGTCTTCGGCGAGGGGGGCGCCGGCGCGCGCTGCCCCGGCGACAGCGCCGGCATGGTCGGGATCTGCACGAAGCCCTGAAGCGGCCGAACTCGAATACTTCGGTCTCCGCGCATCCCCTCGCCCCGCTTGCGGCGAGAGGGGCCCCGCTCAACGCTCCGTCATCGATGGAATGCGGGACCACCCCCGCTCCCCGAGCCACCCGATCAGGCCCGCCGCCGCCGCGCGGCCGGTGGCGAAGGAAGCCTGGAGCAGGTAGCCGCCGGTCGGGGCCTCCCAGTCGAGCATCTCGCCGGCCGCGAAGGTGCCCGGCCGGCTCCGCAGCATGAAGCGCCCGTCGAGCCCGGCGAAGGCGACGCCGCCCGCCGTGGAGATCGCCCGCGCGATCGGGCGCGGGCCGGTGAGGCGCAGGGGCGCCGCCTTGATGCAGCGGGCGAGCGCTTCCGCCTCGGAGGGCAGCGCCACGCCATGCGCCTCGCGCAGCAGGGCGGCCGCCACGGGATCGAGGCCGGCGCCCTTGCGCAGCCGGTTGCTCGCGGATTGCCCCGCCTTGCCCGCGGCGAGCCGGGCCGCGAGGGTGTCGCGGTCGAGATCCGGCCGCAGATCGAGGGTGAGGCGGGCCGCGCCCTCGCGGGCGATCGCCTCCCGGATCGGGCGGGACAGAGCGTAGATCGCCCCGCCCTCGATGCCCTCGGCCGTCACCACCGCCTCGCCGAGCAGGCGGGTGCCTTCGAAGGCGAAGCCGACCCGCTTGAGCGGCGCCCCGGCGAAGCGCTCGGCCATGTGGGCGGACCAGGGGACCGTGAAGCCGACATTGGCCGGCGCGAGGGGGGAGACGGGCACGCCGCCCTCTTCCAGGAGCGGCACCCAGGCTCCGTCCGAGCCGAGCCGGGGCCAGCTCGCCCCGCCCAGCGCCAGAAGCACGGCCCGGGGGCGGCAGGCGGTCGCCCCCTCCGGGGTCGCGAAAGTGAGCGCTTCAGCGTCCCAGGCTACCAGGCGGTGGCGCGGACGCAGGGACACACCGAGGCCGGCGAGCCGGGCGAGCCAAGCCCGCAGCAGCGGCGAGGCCTTGAAGCTCCGCGGGAAGACGCGTCCGCTCGACCCGACGAAGGTCGGCTGCCCGAGACCCTCGCACCAGTCCCGCAGGGCCTCGGGCGGGAAGGCCTCGATCGCCGCGGCGAGGCGGGGCTCGGCTGGGTGGTAGCGGGCGAGGAAGGCGGGCAGCGCCTCGCTGTGGGTGAGGTTGAGGCCGCCGCGCCCGGCGATCAGGAACTTGCGGCCGAGCGAGGGCATCCGCTCGTAGACCGTGACGGGAAGGCCCGCCCCGGCCAGCAGCTCGGCGGCGGCGAGCCCCGCCGGGCCGCCCCCCACCACCGCGATCCGATCGTCCCCGTCGTCAGCCATGGCGGCGGGAGGCCGCAGGACGGCGCGCCTGTCAAGGCGAAACCGCCGGCCGGGCTGTCACGCGGCGCCGGGGACCGGCCTTGATTCAGCGCGAATCCGGGAATAACTGCCCGCCATCGGCTGCGGGCCCCTCTGGCGGGGCGCAGGCTCTCCTGCGCCACGTGATGTCGGAGCCGATGCTCTCTTCCCCGAGGCATCCCCGCGTCCCGACATGTCCGACCTTTTGACCGCCGATTTCCTCACCCATGCGTGGCTGGGCAAGCCCGTCTGGATGTGGCTGGGCTTTCACGCCCTCATCGCCGCCCTGCTCGCCTTCGATCTCGGCCTGCTCCACCGCGACAAGGACCACGAGATCGGCGTGAAGGAGAGCCTTCTCCTCACCGCCTTCTATTTCAGCCTCGGCCTCGTCTTCGGCGGCTGGGTCTGGTGGTACCTCGGGCCCCAGGCGGGCCAGGAATACGTGACCGGCCTCGTGATCGAGAAGTCGCTGTCGATGGACAACGTCTTCGTCATCGCGGTCATCCTCACGGCCCTCGGCGTGCCCCGCGCCGCCCAGCACCGGGTGCTGGTGTGGGGCATCCTCGCCGCCGTCCTCCTGCGCGGGCTGATGATCGGGCTCGGCGCCGCCCTGGTGCAGCAGGCGCATTGGGTGCTCTCGCTCTTCGCCGCCTTCCTGATCTATGCCGGCCTCAAGATGCTGTTCTCCAAGGAGGAGGACGCGCAGGACGTGAACGAGAGCGCGAGCCTGCGCTTCCTGCGCAAGCACCTGCGCATCACCGACAAGCCCCGCGGCCAGCATTTCGTGGTGCGCGAGCCGCGCCGCCGGGACGGCAAGCCGGTGCTCTGGCTGACGCCGCTGGCCCTCGCCCTGGTGCTCGTGAACATCGCCGACGTGATCTTCGCGGTCGACAGCGTGCCGGCGATCTTCGCCATCACCACCGACCCGTTCATCGTCTACACCTCGAACATCTTCGCGATCCTGGGCCTGCGCGCACTCTATTTCGCGCTTGCCGCCATGGTCGACCGCTTCGCCTATCTGAAGACGGCGCTCGCCCTGATCCTGCTGTTCATCGGCGCCAAGATCGTCGTGGCCGACACCTTCGACCTGGTGCACGTGCCGCCGTGGGTCTCGCTGCTCGTTACCCTGGTGCTGCTCGCGGCGGGCGTCACCTACAGCCTGTGGCGCACCCGCGGCGTCGTGGGCGGCCCGGAGGCGGAGAAGGACGCGGGCAAGGAACCCGGCAAGCCGCCGCAAGAGGCCGCCCACCGGGCCTGACCCGGGGGCCTCGGCCTCAGCGCGCGGGCGCGACCCGGCCGTAGGCGACGGGTGCCGCTCCGCGCGCGCCCTCGCTCGACGGGAGCGGGGCGGCCGCGAGATCCCGCAGCAGGCCGCTCACCACGCCGTAGAGCGTCTCCTGGGCGGCGCGCGTGCTGAGGTCGTGATCGGCCTCCGGGATCACGGTGACGGGGCGGCCGAGGCGGGCGTCCGCCTGCCGGCCGAGCTGCAGGGCGAGGTCCGCCAGCCCCACGTCGCCCTGGCTGTAGACGAGCTGGATCAGGCTGCCCCGCCGCCGGATGGCCGCCACGCGCCGCTTCACCGAGCCGCCGGGCGGCGGATTCACGAGCGGGGCGATGCGCCGCTGCACGGCTTCGAACCCGCGCCGGGCAAGGGAGGCGAGGATCGGCCCCACGCGCACCTCGCCGCGCACCAGCCGCTTCCAGGCCGCGCCCTGCTTCAGCATGGCGGCATAGGTGCCGGTGCTGCGGTAGACATTCCGCATCGCGACCTCGATGTCCTGGGTCTTGTCCCAGTCGAAGCGCTGCAGGTTGACGAGGATCGCCGCCGCGATCCGCGGATCCCGGCAGGTCGCATGGAAGCCGAGATTGGCGCCGCTGCAGGCCCCGAAGATCACCGCCGGCCGGCCGAGATGGTCGAGGGCGGCCGTCACGTCGTCCAGGGTCTCGTCGGCATAGATCGGGAAGACGCCGCTGGCGCGCGGGGCGCTGTCGCCGATGCCGCCGAGATCCATCCGCAGGGAGGCGACGCCGATTCCGGCGAGGCGCCGGGCGAGGCGCGTCGTCGAGCGGCCCCAGCCGGAATGGACGTTGGTGCCGGCATTCACGAACAGCACCACCGGCGCCCGCGGCAGGGGCGTCTCGGGCGCGCAGGCGAGGCCGAACAGCCCCGGCCCGAACCGCGCCGGCCGCTCGGACCAGCCGGGGCCGGCCAGGACGGCCTCGCGGGCCGGCGCAGCCGGGCGCAGGCGCGGCGCGGCGCCCTCCGACAGGAAGGCGGCCACCGCGGCGAAGGCCGCTTCCGGCACCTTGGCGTAGAGGGGGTTCGAGACGAGGTCGGGCAGCTCGGGGAAGGGGCGTGTCTCGACCTGCGCGCCGAGGGCGGCCAAGCGCTTCGGCAGGGCGCCCCCCTCACCCCCGAGCAGCAGGATGCGCGGCGCGGGCGCCCGCGTCAGCTTGGCGAGGTCGAGGCCGCCGAGATCCTCCGAGAGCGCCGGGCCGATGCGGAAAGCCGCGACGGTGAGGCCCTCCGGCTCCTGCGGCAGGGGCGTGCCGTCCGGCAGGACGCCGGTGGTGCGCGACAGGATCTTCATCTCCCGCAGGAAGGTGCGGCCGGCGGCGAAGGGCGCGATCAGGACGAGGCGATCGACCCCGCCCGTTTCCGCCGCCACCTGCGCCGCGAGCGTGCCGCCGAGGCGCAGGCCGACGAGGGCGATCTCCTCGATGCCCGGATCCGCCCGCAGGAAGCGGATCGCCGCGCGGATCGCGCCGAGGGCATCCTCCAGCCGTTCCACGGCGACGTCGCCGGAATCGCCCTGGCCGGGATAGTCGAAGCGCAGGACCGTGCAGCCCGTGCCGGCGATCCGCTCGGCGAGCGCCCGCCAGCCGCGATGGGCCGAGAGCTGCTCGTAGCCGTGCGTCCCGCACAGGATCACGCCGCGCCCGGTGCGGCCCGGGCTGTGCCAGCCGAACAGCCCCTCGAAGGCGACGGGCTGGGCGGGCACGGTTTCCGTCTCAGGCATCCTCGCCTCCGAAGCTGCAGGTTTCCAGGGCATTCAGCGCGACGACCCGGCCGCGCGGCGCCGTTTCCGGCCGGCCGAGAAGCGTGATCGTCCGCGTCCGGCCCGGCGCCAGGTGGAAGTGGTTGTCCTCGGGCCGCCAGGCGGCGGTCGCCCCGTCGAGGTCGATGGCCACGCCGAAAGCGTGCCGCCCGGCGGCGATTTCCAGCGCCCAGCCCGCACCGTCGCGGATCAGCCGGGCGGAAAGGCCGGTCTCGCCCGGCGCGACATCGCGGCCGAGGGGATGGTGGAAGGCCTCGGCCAGCACCGCACCGGTGGCCGCGTCGCAGAGTTCGGCATGGCCGAGCGCATGGGCCGGGGCACCGAAGCGATAGGCGTCGGTGACGTCGAAGAAGCGCCCGAGCAGGGCGGCGGAGGTGAATCGCTGCCCGCTGCGCGGTGCGACGGTCAGCGCCCGTTCCGCGGCGGCGACGGCCTTGCCCTTCGCGTCGGTGAAGGCGAGACGCAGGACGAGGTCCCGGGGCTGCGGCGTCTCGTTGTGGACATGGATATGCAGGCCGTTCAGGCCCTCGTCGGTCAGGCAGACCTGGACCGGGCGGAAGGCGCGGCGCAGCGCGTACCAGGCGGCTTTCGGGGCACCCTCGTGGTCGATCGCGCCCCAGCCCGCGCCGGGGGCGAGATCCTTCAGCAGCCAGACGAGGCCGCCGGCCGTGGGCGAGGCCTCCCGCCGCCACTCGGCGAAGGTCGCCTCGATCAGTTCCACCACCGCCGCGCGGCCCAGCGCGAGGTAGCGCTCCGGCGCCTCGTGGCGCAGGCGGCCCGAATCGGCCCCGAAGAGCAGTCCGACATAATGGTCGCGCACGGCCTCGAAATCCCAGTCGGCGCCGCGGTCGCGGGGCACGCCCGCCGCCCAGCGCGGATCCGCGGGATCGGTCAGCCCGGCGCGGGCGAGACTCGCCGGCTCCGGCACATGGGCGAAGGCGAGGCATTCGGTGGCGAAGCGCACACCGGCGCGGCGCGCATCCTCCAGCGGGCGCAGATAGGCGCCGACACCGTAGTAATGCGCCACCCCCGCCTCGGCCGCGAACGGCAGGTCGCCGCCCGACGGCGAGTTCGGCACGCTGGCGAGATCCGGCCGCGACACCGCGACGAGGCCGGGCAGGCTCTCCTCGACGAAGCCGCCGGACCACGCCTCGCGCGGGAAGCCGAGCATCGCCGCCTGCTGCCAGACCTCGCTGCCGCCGCCCACCACGCAGAGGGAGGGCGACATCTGCGTGCGGTCGAGAAGCTGCGCCACCTCGCGGGTGAGCTGGTCGCGGAAGGCGGGATCGTCGGTCGGGTATTCGAAATTCGCGAGCATCAGGTCCTGCCAGACCAGGATGCCGAAGGCGTCGCAGAGGTCGTGGAAGGCCGCCGCCTCGTAGAGCATGGTGCCGCCGACCCGCAGCATGTTCATGCCGGCGGCGCGGACGAGGTCGAGAACCGGGCGATAGGCCGCCTCCGTGCCGGACAGGCCGACGAGATCCGGCGGCGTCCAGCAGGCGCCGCGGCAGAACACCGGCACGCCGTTGATGCGCAGGGCGAAGCCGTCGCCGGTGCGATCGATGACGAGGCGGCGGAAGCCGGTGCGGCCGAGATCGATCCGCACCCCGCCGATCTCCGCCTCGACGGCGTGGAGGACTGGCTCGCCATGGGTATGCGGCCACCAGGGCGCGATGCCCGGCAGCGCCAGGTCGGCCTCGTAGAGCCCGGGGGCGACCGCCCGCAGCGGCGCCGCGTGCCCGGCACAGCGCAGGAGAGCGGGGCCGGACGCGTTCGCCACGGCGAGGCGCAGGCTCAGGCGCCCCGTCTCCCCGTCGAGATCGCTGCGCAGATCCGCCGAGAGGACGCGCAGGCCTCGGTCGGAAAGCGCTTCGAGGGTGACGGGCCGGTAGGGGCCGACCGCGTCGACCGAGGGGCACCAGCCCGGCATGAAGCCGAGCAGGCTGGTGCGGACATGGCGCAGGGAACCGGGGGTGGCGAGCCGCGGGCGCCAGCGGCCGCGCTTGTGCGGCTTGGCGAGTTCGACGGAAAGCGCGCGGAAGCGGATCGCGAGGGTGTTGTCGCCGGCGAGATCCACCTCGACCGCGTGGGCGAGGAACATCGAGCGGCTCGACAGCACCAGCACGCCGTTCAGCCAGACCTCGGCCAGGGTGGCGAGGCCCTCGAAGCGCAGGCAGGCGCGGCCGCTGCCCGCGAAGCGGGTCCGGTACCAGATGTCGGACTCGTGCAGCGGCGTCGGCGCGGCCGCGGACCAGAGCCCGGCGGCCTTGAGCGCCGCGGCGGCGGTGCCGGGCACGAGGGCCGGGATCCAGCCCTCGCGGCCAGCGAGATCGCCGGGGCCGGGGCAGGCCTCCGGCGCGGTCAGCAGCAATTCCCACGGGCCGCCGAGCGGCTCGGGCGCCCGGCCGTCCACCGAGAGGACACGGGCCATGGCCTGTCCCGCTCAGTCCAGGCTGCGGTCGAGGGCGGCGAAGACGGTCGCGTAGGCGGCCTCCGCCCGGTCGAGCCGGTTGGCGAGCCCCACCGCCCCCCCGCGGGCGAAGGCGCGGGCAATCTGGAACTGGAAGGTCTTGGCCTCCTGCGCCAGAATCCGGCAGGCGGCGGAGGCCTCGCCGAAATCGCGGCCCGTCGCGGCCCCGAGCCAGTCGAGATGGCTGGCGAGGAGCTCGAAATTCGCTCCGAGCTGGCGCGTCGTGTTGAAGCCGTAGGCGTGGAACGCGCAGAGCGGCCGGCGCAGGAAGCCGTCGTCCCAGGCGGCGACGCTGTCCCGGAAGGCGGCGATCGGGTTCGCCCGCGGCGCCTTGGCCCGGTGGGCGCGCAGCAATGCGAGGGCGACCTCGGGCAGCGCGGAAGCCGGGAGGGCGGGGCCGCTCGTCTTCACGAACTCGGCATAGGGGAACAGGAGCGCGGGGGCGAAGAGGCCCGCGTAATCCGTGCCCTCCAGCCGGTAGCGGCCGCCGTTGTGGAGATAGTCCAGGCGGCGGCCGGCCCGGTCGAGGCCGAGGATCGCGATCGTGGTCTTGTGGTGCTCGATACCATAGGTCGTGCCGACGGTGTCGGGCAGGTGGAAGCCGTCGACCTCGACGAGGACCGGGTTGCCGCGGGCGACCTGCACGGCGGCCTGGCTCTCCAGGCTGTCGTAGATCGCGAGTTCCTGGATCTCCAGGCCGTAGAGCCGTTCGAGATCGGCGGCGAAGGGCTTGAAGAAGGTGAACTGGTCGCCTTCGAAGTCCTGGCGCAGGGTGAAGCCGAGCATCGCCTCCGGCACGAGGCCGCGGGCATGCAGGAGTTCGATCCAGAGATCGACGTAGCAGTTCGACTCCGGCCAGATGCGGTCGAAGGCGTGCAGGGGATGCGCGGCGTGGCCGGCCGGAGCCGCGGGCTCCGGCATCAGGGCGAGGGCGGCGGACATGCGCGTCAGCCCCAGAGCCGGGCGCGCACGGCCTCGGGCCATGCGGCGAGGTCGAGCCCGTGATGGCGCAGGAGCGCCAGGGTGATCCGCTCCAGGCCGAAGCCGACGCAGGCCGTGTGGGCGACCGAACCATCGGCCTGCCGGATGCCCCAG
Source organism: Methylobacterium organophilum (assembly GCF_022533465.1). Taxonomy (NCBI): domain Bacteria; kingdom Pseudomonadati; phylum Pseudomonadota; class Alphaproteobacteria; order Hyphomicrobiales; family Methylobacteriaceae; genus Methylobacterium; species Methylobacterium organophilum. Next base: position 579,712 of record NZ_CP092848.1, read on the forward strand.
ACCTCGCCGAAATGGTCCTGATGGTAGTTGAAGGACAGGCAGGCGGTGGGCTTGTCCACGCTGTTGACCGGGACGTTCAGCTCGAACTTCAGGCCCTGGTCGCGCTGGTTGTTGGCGAGCATGCGCCCGGCCCGGCCGAAGAACGGATCGTTGGCGGGGTCGACGGCGAGGGGCAGGCCGAGCTCGCGCATCATGGCCGTGCCGCGCTCCAGCCAGGTCTCGCGGAAGGCGAGCACCTGCTCCGGCGTGCCCATGCGGACGTATTCGCGCATGCGGAACATCTGCATGCGGGTCGGCTCCAGCGAGGGCTCGTGCCGGAAGCAGTAGGATTGCAGATCGAAGAGCAGGCCGTTCTCGGGCAGGTTCCCGCGGGCGGCGGCGACGGGGTAGAGCGGATAGCAGGCCGCCGGGGTCAGCACGACCTCGCTCGCCGCCTGCTTGGCCGTCCAGTCGTCCCCCGCCTCGAGGCAGGCCAGGAGGCGGGCATGGTCCGCCTCGTTGCCGCAGAAGCAGTGCACGGTGCCGGCGAGATGCGGGAAGCCCTTGAGGTAGCCGCTGCGCTCGAAGCTCGCCCGGCTCATGCCCGGAGGAAAGCGCATCGCCTCGGCGCCATCGGCGGCGCCGAGCTCGGTCGCGAGCCGGTCGATCGCCTCGACCACGCTCTCGAAGGCGCCGCTGCGGCCATAGAGGCCGTCGACGCCGGTGCGCACGAGCAGGCCGTGATCGAACAGCCGGTCGAGGAAGCTGCGGGGCTCGGTCGCCTCGTCCGTCGCGAGGGCCGGGATCTCGAAGGAAGCAAGCTGGTCCATCACGCGCTCAGGAGCTGGCCGCTGCCCTTCTGCACGAGCAGGAGGTTGGCGGTGTTGGAGAGGATGCGGTCGTTGCCGATCATCAGCGGCGCGGAGAGCACGTCGCGGAGGGCCCGGCCCAGGCTGAAGGGGGTGCCGTTCTTGTAGCCGGACAGGCCGACGATCCCGAGCGCCCGCTGCACGACGTCGACCGCCGTGGCGGAGGCCGTGGTCTTGAGGTTGTTGAGCATCACCGAGAAGCCGATCGAGCCCAGCGCATCGGCATCGCCCTGCGCGTTCTCGAAGTGGCGCAGCGCCACGACCACGCTGCCGCGCAGGGCCTGGAGGGCGTTGGAGGCCTCCGCGAGCCGCAGGGCGCCCGGGGGCACGTGGCCGGGCCGGCGCCGGGCCTCGCCCTGGACATAGGCCCGGGCCCGGTCGACCGCGAAGCTGGCGATGCCGTACCAGACGCTGCTCCAGAGGAGATGCGAGGCGGCGAGCATCGACTGCGCCGCGATCTCGGCGAAGGGCTTGGGCAGGATCTGGGCGACGGGCACGTCCCGGACGACCAGCTTGAAGCCGTCGCTGCAGGTGCCGCGCATGCCGAGCGTGTCCCAGCGGCTGGTCCGCTCCAGGGAGATCTGATCCCGCATCAGGGCGACGAGAACCTGGTCGGAGGTCGCCGCCTCGGGGTGCCGGCGAGCGGTCGCCAGGATGAGGTCGGCATGGGCGCCGTAGGAGATGACGGTCGCGTCCTTCTCCAGGGAGAAGACCTCGCCCGAGGTCACGACGGCGCAGAGGCTGTTGCGGAGGTCGCCGCCGATGCCCCCCTCGGTGGTCGAGGAGGCGACGAGGAGCTGCCCGGCGGCGATGCGCTCCATCAGGCCGCGATGCCAGGCGCTGTCCAGGCCGTGGCTGACGAGGCTCGCGACCTTGATCTGGTGCATGGCGAAGACCATCGCCGCCGCCGTGCAGACCTGCCCGAGCAGGGTGCAGACATCGGCGATCTCGATCATCCCGGCGCCCTCGCCCCCGAGCTGGCGCGGGATCTGGATCCCGAGCAGGCGCTCCTCGCGCAGGGCGGCGACCGCCTCGGCCGGGAAACGTCCTTCCCGGTCGACATCCTCGGCATGGAGCGCGGCGACGGCTGCGACGCGCCGGGCGCGGGCGACGAGCGTGCTCATGCGGCTTCCGCCGATGTCAGCGAGGCGACGGTGTCGCGGATCGCGTTGAGGGTCGAGAACGACCGGCGGTTGAGGAGCGAATCGGGGAACTCGATCTCGAAGCGCTCCTCCAGGGCCAGCATGAGCTGGACCGAGCCGAAGGAGGTCAGGCCCTTCTCGAACAGGTCCGCGTCGGGGCCGAGCCCCTCGACCAGTCCGGCCATCGCCTCGAGGCTACCGACCACCTCGCGAATATCTTCGAGCGAAATCATCCGGGCCACCTCTTATTTGGATGATTTCTTTTAAAATACCGCCTTTCTCAATTCAAATCAGATTACCGGCCTTGGTAAACAGGAGCGTTCATTTCAAAAATGAACACTTCGTCTCATTTTGTTTCGGTTTCGGAGCCGTCCTTCGATCCCGGCCGCGGGCCGCGGAGGCCCGGCCCCGGGCGCTGTGTCGGATCGGGACCGGCCCCGCTCACGGCGCCGATGCCGCATCCCCATCTTCCGTCTCACAAAATCGTGAGAATCCCTGGGCGCGCAGGGTGCAGGCCGGGCAGGTGCCACAGCCATAGCCCCAGTCGTGGCGCGTGCCGCGCTCGCCGAGATAGCAGGTGTGGGTACCCTCGACGATGAGGTCGACCAGCGGCTTGCCGCCGGTCTCCTGGGCGAGCGCCCAGGTCTGGGCCTTGTCGATCCACATCAGCGGCGTGTGCAGGACGAAGCGGCGCTCCATGCCGAGATTGAGCGCGACCTGCAGCGCCTTGATGGTGTCGTCCCGGCAATCCGGATAGCCGGAATAATCGGTCTCGCACATGCCGCCGACGATGTGGCGCAGGCCCCGGCGATAGGCGAGCGCGGCGGCGAAGGTGAGGAAGACGAGGTTGCGGCCCGGCACGAAGGTGTTGGGCAGGCCGTTCGCCTCGAAGGCGATGGCGCTGTCGCGGGTCAGGGCCGTCTCCGAGATCGCGCCGAGGGCGGCGAGGTCCACGGTGTGGTCGGGGCCGAGCCGGCGCGCCCAGGTCGCGTCGAGGGCGGTCAGCGCGGCGCGCAGATGCGCCCGGCATTCGAGCTCCACGACGTGGCGCTGGCCGTAATCGAAGCCCAGCGTCTCGACGTGGGGGAACCGCTCCAGGGCCCAGGCGAGGCAGGTGGTCGAATCCTGGCCGCCCGAGAACAGAACCAGCGCGCCGTCCTCCATGCCTCGCTTCTCCTCAGTCGCCGTCGTACTCGGCCCAGGACATCGGCGTCTCGTACACCTTCACCTGGGACAGGGCCGGGAGCGCCGGCTTGGCCCGATGCCAGATCCAGGCCGCGATGTTCTCGGCGGTCGGGTTCTCCAGCCCCTCGACCTCGTTGAGGCAATGGTGGTCGAGCCGGGCGAGCAACGGCGCGAAGGCGCTCTCCACGTCGAAGAAGTCGACGACCCAGCCCGTCCGCGCATCGACCGCCCCGGAGAGCTGCAGCTCCACCCGGTAGGAATGGCCGTGCATGCGGTGGCAGCGATGCGTCTCGGGGACGTTGGGCAGGCGGTGGGCCGCCTCGAAGGTGAAGGCTTGCGTGATCTTCATGGCGTGATCTTCATGGAACGTCGGCTCTCGGGCGGGCCGCCGGCGCGGCGGACAGGCGAGAGCCCTCAGGGGATGCCGATGAGCTTGTGCGTCTGGAGCGAGAGCCGCCAGCGCGCGTCCTTCCGGCAATAGGCGACCGCGGCCTCGGTATGGGCGAGCCGCTCCGGCCCGTCCATCGGCTGCAGGTAATGATGGGCGAAGGCGAGGTCGGCAAAGGCTTCGGGCGGCGCGTCCGTCTGCGGGTAGACGAGCTTCAGCTCGTGGCCGCTGGTCTGCCGCAGGGGATTGCTCCCCTTGGGGCTGACGCAGATCCAGTCGATGCCGGGCGGGGCGGGGATCGTGCCGTTCGTCTCAACCGCGATCTCGAAGCCGCGGGCATGCACCGCCGCGATCAGGGCCGCGTCGAGCTGGAGCAGCGGCTCGCCGCCGGTGAAGACGACATAGCGGCTCGCGGGCCCGCCCTCCCAGGTATCGGCGATGGCAGCGGCGAGATCCTCGGCCTCTGCAAAGCGGCCGCCGCCCTCCCCGTCCATGCCGACGAAGTCCGTGTCGCAGAAGCGGCAGGCCGCGCTCGCCCGGTCCGCCTCGCGGCCGGACCAGAGATTGCAGCCGCTGAAGCGGCAGAACACGGCTGCCCGGCCCGCACGGGCGCCCTCGCCCTGCAGCGTGTGGAAGAGTTCCTTGACCGCGTAGCTCATCGCATCGTCGCGCGCCGGAGGGGCGCCGCGCTTTCCCTGGAAGACCCGGCACATAGGCGCTTTTCGCCGAACCTGCCATGCCGGGGGCGTAACCGGGCTCCCCGGCAGGGCCGCCCCTCCCGCTTCGGCGCGAACGGGGCGGACGCGCCGTCACCCGGCCCGCAGGGCATCCGCGCGCGACGGTCAGGCCAGTTTGGGCAGGGCGAAGATGTCGTCGAGGGAGATCGAGCGGCGCCCGCGGGCGCAGAGCTCGAGGAGCGTGGTCTGCCGGAAGCGCACGTCGCCGGTCACCTCCTCGCCGATCCAGGGCGGACAGGAGAAGATCTGGTCCTCCCGCTCCAGCTCAATTTCGGCGATGGTCACGTCCTTCAACGGTCCCTCGAATACGTCCACCACCCAGAGCATCCCGTCATGGGGGACCGTGTAGCGGGTCTTCTCGACGATCGGGCCGACGCAGACCGCATCGAGCATCGCCGCGGCATCCTTTTGCGGGATCTCGTACTCGAATTCCGGCCGGGAGAAGCCCATGCGGGCGCCCTTGACCGTGATCCAGGCGCGCTCGGGATCCATGCGGATGCGGACCTTGCCGGTCCCGAATCGTCCGATCAGGCCGTCCCGGAGCAGACGGCTGTCCGTGGCTGCCGCCTTCCAGCTCTCGCCAACCACCAAGAACTTCCGCTCGATCTCGAAACGCATACGTGACCCGGCTCAATCCGGCACGGCTCTAAGCATGGCATTGCAGTGCAGCAAGAGCAATTTCCCGGAATCACCCGTCACGACGGCGCAGGGGCGCGAGCGGCCGCGTCACCCGCGCAGGATCCTTCCGGATACCGCCACAGCGTCCAGGAACGCGCGGGCGGCGGCGGCAGGATCCTGCGCGCGCATCAGGCCGCCCATGACGGCCACACCCGCTGCGCCAGCCGCGCGGCAGGCGGGCGCCCCCTCGGGCGCGATGCCGCCGAGGGCAATCACCGGGATCCCGGCGGCGCAACCGGCCCGCAGGCCGTCGAGGCCGAGGGCCGGCCCGTAGCCGGGCTTGCTCGCACTCGCGAAGATCGGACTCAAGGTGACGTAATCCGCCTCCGCGGCCTCGGCGAGGTCGGCGGCGCCATGGGCCGAGACGCCGATCAGGGCCGCGGGGCCGAGGCGGCACCGCGCCGCCGACACCTCCGGCGCCGTGGTGGCGCCGGGCAGGTGGACGCCGTCGGCGCCGATCGCCGCGCAGAGATCCGGATCCGCTCCGACGACGAGCCGCCCCCCGGCTCCCCGCACGATCCCCAGGAGGTCGCGGGCGAGATCCCGGCGCGCCGGCGCGTCGAGATCGCGCTCGCGCAGCCAGATCCAGCGCCCGCCGCCTTCGAGGACGGCCCGGACCGTCTCGGCCAGGGGACGCCGCGCCCCCAGCCGGTCCGTCACGACGAGGAGCCGTGACGGGAGCGGATTTCTCACGAACCGACGAGACCGAGCTGCGGGCTCGACGGCTCGGCCCGGCCCCGGCGCGGAATCCGGCCGGCCCGGAAGGCGTGGCGCCCGGCCTCGACCGCATGGCGCATGGCCCTGGCCATCCGCACCGGATCGTCCGCCTTGGCCACGGCCGTGTTGATGAGGCAGGCCGCCGCCCCGAGCTCCATGGCGATCACCGCGTCCGAGGCCGTGCCGATGCCGGCATCGACGATCACCGGCACCTTGGCCCGGCGGCAGATCATCTCGAGATTGGCCGGGTTGGCGACGCCCATGCCGGAGCCGATCAGCGAGCCCATCGGCATCACCGCCGCGCAGCCGAGATCGGCCAGCCGCTCGCAGATGACGGGATCGTCGTTGCAATAGGGCAGCACGACGAAGCCGTCCTCGACGAGGTGGCGGCAGGCCTCCATCAACTCCATCACATCGGGGTAGAGCGATTCGCGGTCGCCAATCACCTCGACCTTGATCCAGTTGGTGCCGAGCGCCTCTCGGGCGAGCTCCGCGGTCAGGATCGCGTCCCGGGCGGTCTCGCAGCCGGCGGTGTTGGGCAGGAAATGCTTGCCCTTGAGGCGCTGGAAGGTGTCCGAGCCGTGGCCCTGCAGCGAGACGCGGCGGATCGAGGCGGTGACCACGTCGGCGCCGGAGGCGCGCACCGCCTCGGCCATGATGCTCTGGCTCGGATAGCCGGCGGTGCCGATGAACAGGCGCGAGGCGAGCCGCACCCCGGCGATCTCCAGAACGTCCTCGGCGGCCTCGGCCGTCAGCGCGGTGTCGTGATGGCTCATCCTCAGCCTCCCTGCATGGCGCGCACGATCTCGACGCGGTCGCCGTCCCGGAGCGGCGTCACGCTCCACTCGCTCCGGCGCACGACACGGCCGTTGAGGGCCATGGCGATGCCCTCCGGGCTCTCGATGCCGCGCTCCTCCGCCTCGACCGCGAACAGGGACGCCAAAGTCTCCGCCGCGTGCTCGCGGCGCTCTCCGTTGATGGTCACCGTCACGCGACCGCCCTCCCCTCCTGGTTTTCGTCCTGCCCGAACCGGTCGAGCCCGAAGCCGCGGGCGAAATCCGGCAGCGCGCCCGTGGCGAGCAGCGCGGCGACCGCGTCGGCGGTGGCGGGCATCAGCAGGTAGCCGTTGCGATGATGGCCCGTGGCGACGACGAGGCCGGGCATGGGCGTGTCGAGGATCGGTGCGTCGTCGTCCGAGGTCGGGCGGAAGCCCGACCAGACCGCCTCGATCTCCATCTCCTCGATTCCCGGCAGCACGCGGCGGGCGCCTTCGAGCAGGGCGAACAGGCCGCCCGCCGTCACGCCGGCCTTGAAGCCGCAATCCTCCACCGTCGCCCCGACGATGAGGTGGCCGTCGCCCTTGGGGGCCATGTGCACCTGCTCGGTCCAGACCATGTGGGACAGCGTGCCCGTGCGCTTCGTCGTGCGCAGGGCGAGGGACTGGCCCTTGAGCGGGCGCACCGGCAGCGCCCAGGGCAGGAGCCCGGCCTCGCCGCTCCAGGCGCCGGCGGCGAGGATCACGGTCTGCGCCGCGACCCGGTCGGACCCGGCCCGGATGCCGGTGACGCGTCCCCCCTCACGGTCGAGGGCATCGACGCCGCGGTTCTCGACGATGGCGACGCCGGCGCCTTCGCAGGCGCGCACCAGCGCCGCCATGACGAGGCGGGGATCGACCTGATGGTCGAGGGGGCAGAGGATGCCGGCGGTGACATTGGGGCGCAGCAGGGGCTCGCGGGCACGCACCTCGGCACCGGAGAGCCATTGCGCGGCAACCCCGGAGCGCTGCTGCAGGTCGTGGCGGAAGCGCAGGCGGTCGACCTCGTCCCGGCCGATGGCGAGGACCAGGGTCCCCTCCTCCCGGTAATCGATGTCCTGGCCCGAGGCCGCCTGGAGCGCGTCGCGGAAGCCCGGCCAGCGGCGCAGGCTCTCCAGGGCGAGGGGCAGCAGGATATCGGAGCCCGGCTCGTGCTCGGCGGCGGGCGCCAGCATGCCGGTGGCGGCGAGGCTCGCCCCGGCTCCGACGCTCTCGCGCTCGACCACGACGACCGAGCGGCCGCCCTCCGCCAGGCGCCAGGCGATCGACAGACCGATGATGCCGCCGCCGACCACGACGACATCGGCCCGCTCCGGCAGGGCGGCGGGGCGGGGGCGCACGCCGGAGAGGCGGCGCAGACCGAAGGGGGAGGCCAGGACGTCCGACAAGCGAGAACTCCGCGGTGGCCCGCAGGAACTGGTGCCTGTCGCTTCCGGTGAAGCGGGCTCTCGGAGAGCCCAAGGTCCAATCCCTACGCCGGTATGAGCCGGATCAGGTTCGAAGGATTTCCGCGCCGCTCGTCACGAGCCCAGCGGTGTCTCAGCCCCTTGCCGGGGATCTCCCTGGAACATCCCCGATTTGGCCCCACGGGCCGCCGGGGTCAATCCCCCTGCCCGCGTCGGATTCGCTCGTTGGTGGCGAGGGTTTCTCAACCGCAATCGCGAAAATCCTTCTCCCCGGCCCTTCCCGGCGCGGTCCGGCGACGCGGCCTTCACCCGCGCCGGGGCAGGCTCGTCGCCTAAGGATCCCGGGCGAAGGCCTTCCCATGCGGCAGATCATCCTGGCACTCGGCGTGTGCTGCCTCGTCGGCGGCGTCGCCTCGACGCGGATCGGGCGGAAGCCCGCCGCGCCCGTCGAGACCGCGGCCGTCGCCGCTCCGGGAGGGGCCGTGACGCCGGTGGTGACCACGGCGCCCAACGCGATCACGCTGAACGCGGACGAGCGAGGCCATTTCCTGACCGAGGCGGTGGTGGACGGGCGCAGCCTGCGCATGGTGGTCGATACCGGCGCGAGTCTCTGCGTGCTCATGGAGGAAGATGCGGAACGCCTCGGCCTGCGGCCGAGCCCGTCGGAGTTCCGCCAGGAGGTCGCGACGGCCAACGGCGTGGTCCGGGTCGCCCCCGTGCGGCTGAACCAGATCCGGATCGGGGCGGTGAGCGTGCGCGACGTCGAGGCGGTGGTGGTGCCCCGCGGACGCCTCCACATGAACCTGCTCGGGATGTCCTTCCTGCGCCGCCTGCACGATTTCAACATCGCCGGCGGGCGGCTGACCCTGCGCAGCTGACGCCGGTCAAGCCTCCGCCGCCTCCCGCGCCGGGCGGCGGCCGACATCGAGGGCGGGGGCCGGCTTCCGGCCCGGGCGGTAGACCGCCATCTTGTCCCGGAATCCGTCGAGGGGATGCTCGCCGAGCGGCTCGGGGTCCCCCCATAGGAAGTCGACGAAGGGCTTCGACATCAGCAGCGGCTCGCCCAGCGGCCGGTTGAGCCGCGCGAGGCGGCTCGCGAGGTTCACGTCGCGGCCGATCACGGTGAAGTCGAGCCGCGTGCCGGAACCGACATTGCCGTAGGCCGCCTCGCCGTGATGGAGGGCGATGCCCGCGGCCACCGGCTGCGCGCCGAAGCGCTGCACGGCATTGGCCTCGTCGAGGGCGCGCAGCCCGTCCTGCGCCGCGGTCAGCGCGCTCTTGGCGGCCCCGCCGAGATCGTCGCCGGGCTCGCGGAAGATCGCGAGCAGGCCGTCGCCGAGATATTTCAGCACCTCGCCGCCCTCCCGCTCGATGGCCGGCACGAGGCAGTCGAAGAACACGTTGAGGAGATCGACCGCCTCCTCCGGCGTGAGGTCGGCAGAGAGCTGGGTGTAGTCGCGCATGTCCGCGAACAGGATCGCGGAGCGGATCCGCCGCACCTGCCCCCGGCGGATGTCGCCGGCCAGGATCGCCCGGTGCGGCTCGTCCCCGACATAGATGCGCAGCACCTGGTCCAGCTGCTTGTTGACGATGCGCATCTCCATCACCGCGGCCAGCGCCGGCATGATGAAGCGCAGGATCGCGATGTGGTCGTCGCGGAAGCCTTCCGCCGACCGCGTGGCGAAGGTGATGCCGTTATGGGTGCCGTTGGTGAAGAACACCGGCACGACGACATAGGTGGTGTAGCCGCCCGCCTTCAGCTCCGGGATGATCTCGAAGCGCGTCTCCTCGGTCTCGGCGAGATCGAGGATCATCCACTCGCCGGACTGGTGCACCGCGTGGAACGGGCTCGCCCGGTAGGCCGCCTCGGAGGCCTCCCCGTGCGGGAACAGCCGCACGGTGGAGCCGGTCTCCCGGTTCCAGACGCGGCCGACGCCGGAATACTCCGAATGCAGGGTGTCGATCGCCGTCGAGGCCCGGTCCACGGGCACGCCGATGGCGTTGAGGCGCTCGGCGAGCCCGGCCAGCAGGTCGTCCGCCTTGGGCAGGCGCGCGCCCTCGCTCAGCAGCCAGTCGCGAATCGCGACGCTGGGCTGGATCGCGCCGAAGGGCACGTCCTCGGCTTCCGAGCCGTCGGCGAGGGCCGTCGGCGGAGGGTGGGGAATGTCCTCGTCGAGCATATGGCCAAGGTGGGTTCGGCGGCGGAGCACCGCAATGGTCGGGCCGAAGCGCGAAATCCTTCTGCGCGCATTCGATCGGAATCTAGCGCCGTACGCGTATCCGGCACGAAAAAACTTCGCCAGCCGCTCACCGGAACGGCTTGGCTTCCTCCGTGACACTCATTAATTCTGCGTCGTTCCGTGCCATCAGGCCGGGCCGTAAGCGTCTCACGTCAGGCAACGCTCCCTCCGGGTTCGTCGAACCGGTTGCGCGGCGTCCTTTCCCGAAACCTGACGATGACCCTTCGACAAAAGACGTTTCCATGCCGAACTCTCAGAACTCCCTCGCCCTGCGGCGCCTGCCGGCGCGCTATGCCGCCATCCTCATGCCCTTCGTGCTCAGCCTGCTGATGACCTTCGTCGTCTCAGGGATCGCGACCCTGAAGAGCCTCGGCCTCAGCGCCGCCTTCCTGCAGACTTGGCCCGGCGCCTGGGCCATCTCCTGGGTCGTGGCCTTCCCGACCCTGCTGCTGGTCATGCCGCTGGTCCGGCGCATCGTCGGCCTGCTCGTCGCGCCCGCCGCCTCCTGAGGCAAAAGAAAACCGGCCGCGCCCCGCCAGGGGGCACGGCCGGCTGGCCTCGTCGGAACGGGAGCGCCGGGCGCTCCGCTCAGTTGTCGAGGAAGCTCCGGAGCTTGCGCGAGCGGCTCGGGTGCTTGAGCTTGCGCAGGGCCTTGGCCTCGATCTGGCGGATGCGCTCGCGGGTCACCGAGAATTGCTGGCCGACCTCCTCGAGGGTGTGGTCGGTGTTCATGCCAATGCCGAAGCGCATGCGCAGCACGCGCTCCTCGCGGGGCGTGAGCGAGGCCAGCACCCGCGTCGTCGTCTCGCGCAGATTGCTCTGGATCGCCGCATCGATCGGCAGGACGACGTTCTTGTCCTCGATGAAGTCGCCGAGATGCGAATCCTCTTCGTCGCCGATCGGCGTCTCGAGGGAGATCGGCTCCTTGGCGATCTTGAGGACTTTGCGCACCTTCTCCAGCGGCATCGCCAGCTTCTCGGCCAGCTCCTCCGGAGTCGGCTCGCGGCCGATCTCGTGCAGCATCTGGCGCGAGGTCCGGACGATCTTGTTGATCGTCTCGATCATGTGCACCGGGATGCGGATCGTGCGGGCCTGGTCGGCGATCGAGCGGGTGATCGCCTGCCGGATCCACCAGGTGGCATAGGTCGAGAACTTGTAGCCGCGGCGGTACTCGAACTTGTCGACCGCCTTCATCAGGCCGATGTTGCCCTCCTGGATCAGGTCCAGGAACTGCAGGCCGCGGTTGGTGTACTTCTTGGCGATCGAGATCACGAGGCGGAGGTTCGCCTCGATCATCTCCTTCTTGGCCTGCCGGGCTTCGCGCTCGCCCTTCTGGACCATGTTCACGATCTTGCGGTACTCGCCGATCTGAAGCCCGGTCTCGGAGGCGAGCGTCAGGATCTGCTCGCGCAGATCCGCGACCTGCCGGCCGCCCTTCTCGACGAAGTTCTTCCAGCCCTTGCCGCCGAGCGTGCCGACGCGCTCCATCCAGTTCGGATCGAGCTCCCAGCCCTGGTAGTGGCGCAGGAACTCGTCGCGGGCGACGCCGTGGCTCTCGGCGGCGCGCATCAGCCGACCCTCGTGGCTGATGAGGCGCTTGTTGATGTCGTAGAGCTGCTCGACCAGCGCCTCGATGCGGTTGGCGTTGAGCGAGAGCGACTTCACCTCGCCGACGACGATGTCCTTCAGCTCGGCCTGCTTCTTGTCCTGGCCGGGAGCCGAGGCGCCGCCGGAGGCCTTGAGCGCGGCCTCCTCGTTCTGGAGCTTGCGCAGCTTGCGGTAGTTGTTGGCGATGTTGTCGAAGGTCTCGAGAACGCGCGGCTTGATCTCGGCTTCCATCGCCGCGAGCGAGACGTTGTTCTCCATGTCGTCTTCTTCGTCGCCGCCCTCGGGCGGCGTCGGGCCTTCGGCGTCCTCGCCTTCCTCACCCTCGCCTTCGGCGACCTGGGGCGCATTGCGACCGTCGGGACCGGCATAGGTCGCCTCCAGGTCGATGATGTCGCGCAGGAGAACCTTCCCCTCGATCAGCTCGTCGCGCCAGATGATGATCGCCTGGAAGGTGAGCGGGCTCTCGCAGAGGCCCGCGATCATCGCCTCGCGGCCGGCCTCGATGCGCTTGGCGATGGCGATCTCGCCCTCGCGGGACAGGAGCTCCACCGAGCCCATCTCGCGCAGGTACATGCGCACGGGATCGTCCGTGCGGTCGGCCGGCTCGCGGGTGGTGGTGGTCGCGACCGCGACGGCACGGGACGGGGAGGCCTCGGCGACCTCGCCGCCCTCGGCGGTCTCCTCCTCCTCGGCGGCCTCGCCGTTGGCGGGACGCTCGGCCGGGGTGTCCTCGGTCTCCTCCGCCTCGACGACGCGGATGCCCATGTCGTCGAGCTGCGCGAGGACGTCCTCGATCTGGTCGCCGTCGACCTGGCCGTCGGGCAGGACCTCGTTGACCTCTTCGTAGGTCACGTAGCCGCGCTTCTTCGCGAGCTTCACCATGCGCTTGACGGCGGCATCGGTCAGATCGAGCAGCGGCCCATCGGACTGCTGTTCCTGAGCGACGTCAGCCTCGTCCCGCTCGGTTGCCTTCGTTGCCATGCCCAGCCTATTGTTCCAGAACCGATGCCGTGGGGAGCCGCGAAAGCTCCGCATCGACGGCACCGTGATCACTTCCCGCTGCGGCCCTTCGCGAATGGCCGCCCATCTTGTCAATCGTTGCTATGCGCTTACGGTGCTTGACCGAGCGTTAACCATGCGCTCACCTGAAGGGTATCTCCCGCGGGTCACGGCCCCGAAAAATCGCTTCCGTCCGACGGCTCTTTCTCGACCTCCGCAGCGGCAACGACGGCCTGTCGCGCCTTGACGTCGCAGAGCCATGCGAAATTGGCCTCGGATTCGTCTTCGGCAAGCGCCCGTTCCGCCTGAAGAAGTTCGCTATGTAGCGCTCCCGCCTTGCGGTGCAAGATCACGGCCTGACGCACGGTATGCTCCAGGCGCTGCGGATCCGCATGCAAATCCAGCGCCCAACGGTCCCCGGGCCGCACCAGGGCGGCGAGTCGGGCCGCGGCCTCGCCGAGGCCCTGCCGGTCGAGGCGACCCTGCAGGAGTTCCTGCTCCCCGTGCCCCGCTTCCGCTGCATGGTCAAGCAGAGCCGAGCGCAGGGCATCCGCATCCGGATTGTGCAGGTCGAGCTGCGCGAGATCCTCCGCCTCGATGACGAGAAGCTCGGGATGGACGAGCAGGCAGGAGACGATCATCGCCTCGCGCTCGCTGAAGGCGCCCCCCGGCGCGGGGGCGGCGGCGGAGGCCAGGAGCGGGCTGAACTTGGCGGTGAGCCGCGGCGAGGCCGGCTCGCCGAAGCGGGAACGCCCCGGCCCGCCCCCCCGGGGGGCGAAGCGCTCGAAGGGCGCACGCTCGCCCCCGCCCCGGGCGCGGGGGCCGGAGAGGTCGCGCAGCCGGCCCTCGATCTCGTCGCGGTAGAAGCGCCGCACGGTCTCGTCGCGGATGCCGGAGACGGTCTCGCGCAGGGTGCGGGCGAGGCCGGCGCGCCGCTCGGGGGTGTCCAGGGGCGCGGCCTCGGTCTCCCGCGCCCACAGCATCTCCACGAGGGGCCGGGCGCCCTCCAGCACCTTGTCGATGGCCGAGGCGCCGCCGGAGCGCAGCAGGTCGTCCGGGTCCTGGCCCTGGGGCAGCAGGGCGAAGCGCAGGGACTTGCCCGGCTCCAGCAGGGGCAGGGCCACGTCGAGGGCGCGGTAGGCGGCGCGGCGGCCCGCCCCGTCGCCGTCGAAGCACAGGATCGGCTCCGCCGCCTGGCGCCAGAGCAGGCCGAGCTGCTCTTCGGTCAGCGCCGTGCCGAGCGGCGCCACGGCGTTGGGATGGCCGGCCAGCGTCATCGCGATCACGTCGACATAGCCCTCGACGGCGATGATGGTGCTGCGCTCGTGCGCCGCCTTGCGGGCCGCGTGCAGGTTGTAGAGCACCTGCCCCTTGTGGAAGAGCGGCGTGTCCGGGGAATTGAGGTACTTCGCCCGGGCATCCGCCTGCATGGCCCGGCCGCCGAAGGCGATGACCCGGCCGCGGATGTCGAGGATCGGGAAGATCACCCGGTCGCGGAAGCGGTCGTAGGGCACGGAGATCCCCTCGCCGGCCACCAGCAGGCCGAGCTCCGACATGGTCTCCTTGTCGATGCCCTTGCCGGCGAGATGGTCGCGCAGGGCGTAGCGGTCGCCCGGCGCGTAGCCGAGGCGGAAGCGGGCCCGGGTCTCGGGGCCGAGCCCGCGCCGGTCGAGATAGTGGCGCGCCTCCGTGCCGGAGCGCCCGCGCAGCTGCTCCTCGAAGAAGACCGTGGCGAGCTCCATCACCTCGAGGGCGCCCTTGCGGCGGCTCTCGGCCTGCTCGGTCTCCGGGGAGAGCTTGGGCAGGCTTACCCCCGCCTCGGAGGCGAGGCGCTCGACCGCCTCCGGGAAGCTGACGCCCTCGGTCTCCATCAGGAAGGTGAAGGCGTCGCCGTGCTTGCCCGATGAGAAGCAGTGGTAGAACTGCTTCTGATCGTTCACGTAGAAGGAGGGCGTCTTCTCCGCGTTGAACGGCGATAGCCCGCGCCATTCGCGGCCGGCCTTCTTCAGCCGGACCCGGCGCCCGACCACCTCGGAGAGCGGCAGCCGGACGCGGATCTCGTCGAGGATGTGGGGCGGGTAGCGCACGGGCTGGGGCGGGGTCCGGATCGATCCGTCAAACGCCGACGATACCGCAGATCGCCGCCCGGAGTCCCGCGGGTCAGCCTGTGGATCGCTGGGTACGGCGATGGCCCGGCTCACGCCGCCCGCGGCAGTCTCCCGACACCGGCGGCGCGGATTCGTCAGCCGGACATCTGCGTGAAGTACCAGGGATGCCCGTCGAGGTCGTAGGCCGTGTAGGTGAGGCCGTAGCCGTGATCCGCCGGCTCCGCCGGGATCTCGGCGCCCGCGGCCTTCGCCGCGGCGAAATGCGCGGCGAGGTCGGGCAGGTAGACGAAGACGCCCTGCGTGGCGCGCCCGCCCGGCGCGGGCGGGCCGATCCGCTCGGCACCGGCCCCCTGCCCCGCCGCCTGCCCCATCATGATCCGGCAGCCCTCCAGCCGCATCTCCGCATGCAGGCCGCCGCTCGGCGTGGGGTGCCGGCTCTCCTCGATGAAGCCGAAGGCCCGGGCAAGCCAGTCCAGCGCCGTCGGCACGTCGCGGTAGAACAGGTAAGGGATGATCTCGGCCCGCGGCATCGGCGTCCTCCCGAATCGCTCGACGGGAGGATCGCCGCGCGCCGCCGCCGGCGCAACCGCCAGCTACAGCCCGATTCGAAATCCTACTTGCCGGCGAGTGCATCCTTCACGAGGCCGCTCGCCCGGCCGAAATCCATGCGGCCGGCATATTTGCCCTTCAGGGCGCCGATCACCTTGCCCATGTCCTTGGGGCCGGCCGCGCCGGTCTCGGCGATGGCGTCGGCGATGGCGGCGCGGGTCTCGGCCTCGTCCATCTGCTGGGGCAGGAAGCCGGCGATGATCGCGGCCTCGGCCCGCTCGCCCTCGGCGAGCTCCGGCCGGCCGCCCTGCTCGTAGACGCCCGCCGCCTCGTTGCGCTGCTTGATCATCTTCTGGAGGAGCGCCAGCACCTCCTCCTCGCTCGACTGGCCCTTGCCGGCGCCGCGGGCCTCGATGTCCTTGTCCTTGAGGGCCGCCTGGATCATGCGGATGGTCGAGAGCTTCTGCTTCTCGCCGGCCTTCATGGCCTCCTTCATCTCGGCGGTGAGGCGCTCGCGCAGCATCGGACGGTCTCCTGAGGGCTTTCGGTGGGCCGGGGCTGGCCTGCCCCGGCTTGAACAGCGGCGCGACGGTGGCCACGTTGACCCCGGCGCGGCCGGGTCGGTATGAGCGCCGGAAGACGCTGCCGCCCTGCCATGCCCGGTGCGCCCCGCCAGCCGGGCGCCGGGAAGGCGGCGGAGATAATCTGGATCGCATCGATGCTGCAAGACGAGAGCGCCCTCCCGCGCACGCAACCCGCGGGCGGCCAGCCCGAGCCCTGGGCCGAGCCGGTCGCCACCGCCCTGCTGGTGCTCGCCGACGGCACCATGCTGGAAGGCTTCGGCATCGGCCAGACCGGGATCGCCGACGGCGAGGTCTGCTTCAACACGGCGATGACCGGCTATCAGGAGATCCTGACGGATCCCTCCTATGCCGGGCAGATCGTCACCTTCACCTTCCCGCATATCGGCAATGTCGGCACCAACGACGAGGATCTGGAGAGCCTCGACCAGGCCCCGGCCTCGGGCGTGCGCGGCGCCGTGATCGCCTCGGCGGTGACCAAGCCCTCGAACTGGCGCTCCTCCTCGCATCTCGACGGCTGGCTGAAGGCCCGCGGCATCGTCGGCATCACCGGCGTCGACACCCGGGCGCTCACCGCCCTGATCCGCGACCACGGCATGCCGAACGCCGTGATCGCCAACGATCCGGACGGGACTTTCGACCGCGAGGCCCTGAAGGCCCGCGCCGCCGCCCTCGCGCCGATGGAGGGCCTCGACCTCGTGCCGCCGGTGACGAGCCGCGAGCGCTCCACCTGGAGCGAGACGACCTGGGCGGTGAAGGGCGGCTACGGCTCCCGCGCCCCCGGCGCCGGCTTCAAGGTGGTCGCGATCGATTACGGCGTGAAGCGCAACATCCTGCGCCTCCTCGCCGAAGCCGGCTGCGACGTCACCGTCGTGCCCGCCACCACCCCCGCCGAGGACATCCTGGCGCTCCAGCCCGACGGCGTCTTCCTCTCGAACGGCCCCGGCGACCCGGCGGCCACCGGCGCCTATGCCGTGCCGGTGATCCGCCGGCTGCTGGAGGAGAAGGTGCCGACCTTCGGCATCTGCCTCGGCCACCAGCTCATGGGCCTCGCCCTCGGCGGCCGCACCGTGAAGATGGGCCAGGGCCATCACGGCGCGAACCATCCGGTGAAGGACCACACCACCGGCAAGGTCGAGATCGTGTCGATGAACCATGGCTTCGCCGTCGACCCGGACAGCCTGCCGGAGACGGCGGTGGAGACCCATGTCTCCCTGTTCGACGGCTCGAATTGCGGCCTGTCCCTGACCGACCGGCCCGCCTTCTCGGTGCAGCACCACCCGGAAGCCTCCCCCGGCCCGCGGGACAGCCACTACCTGTTCGAGCGCTTCGTGGCCCTGATGAAGGACAATCCGCGGACCTCCCGCGGCAACGCATAGCGGCTTTGCAACCACACCGGGCCGCCGCGGACGGCCCGGACGTCCTCAGCCACAAAAAACTCCAGCTTCCCCGGCACTCCGCCCCGATCAGGGCGGCCCGAACCGACGCGAGCGAACCAGCGCCGGCGGGCCGTCGACACTGGGATCGCTTTGGGGGTTTGCGGGATGACGTTCGACCAGGCGCGGGACGAGTTCTCCCGGCTGCACCGGCTCTTCACCTTCCATCTCGGCGTGGCCGTGGGCCTGTCCTGGCTCACCGCGCTCTATTCCGCCGCGCACGCGCCGTGGGTGCACAACATCCGCGCCCTGATCGACCCCGCCCGCGCCCTCGACCGGATCGAGAGCACCGGCTCCTATCTCTTCGCCATGCCCGCCGTGCTGACGCTCGCCTGGCTCTCGGTCTTCTTCGGCCGCGAGGTCATGCGCCAGTTCCGCACCCTGCCGAATCAGGCGGCGGAATTCGCCGCGGCGGCTCTCGTCGCCTTCGGCGTGTTCTACCTCTCGATCGACCGCGCCGTCGCCGCCCTCTCGGTCGGCTTCTGACGCCACGCTCTTTCTTCCTGAAGGCAACGCCCGGGTCCCCGACGGCCCGGGCGTTGCGTGTTCGTCGCCGCGTCGGCCCTCAGCGTCCGGTCACTGCACCTTCTCGAAGAGCGGGTCGAAGCGCTTCTGGGCGAGCTTGCCGTGCTGCACGGCCTTGGCCTGCTCCAGATTCTCGTGCTTGTCGCCGACCTGGACCAGGGCGACCATGCCCATCAGGTAATGCGGCGAGCACTTGAAGCCGTAGATCCCTTCCTTGGGAAAGGTCACGACCGCCTCCTGGCCGACCGTCGTCTTGACGTAGTCGGTGCCCTCCGGGGCCATGCCCTTGATCGACTCGACATTGTGCCCCTTGTCCTGCGGCACGAACTTGATGCTGTCGCCCGGGGCGATCTTCACGAAGGACGGGTCGAACACCATCGATCCGCCCGGCCCGCTGTTGAGCGTCTTCACCACGATCTCGGCGGCCGAGGCCGCACCGACGGAGCCCGCCACGACGAGCGCGGCGGCCGCAAAAGCCCTGCTGAGTGACATGCTTTCCTCAGAATTGTTATGACTTAAATCAGCGGATTCGCTGATAAAATGCTCGTATAAAAACAGAACACCGCAAGCAAACGAATAAACACTTCTTAGTTTTATCAATTCCATCTTCAGAAAATCCCTGGTCTTGGAAGCCCGCAGCCCCGGGGGCTCCGACCCGGGACAGGCGGGTCCGGCGGACTTTCAAACCGGGACGCCTGCGTGTAAACGCGGGGCTCAACGACCATCTATGCCCGCACGCTCGCCGCCGATCCGCCGTTTCTCAAGGCTGGGCGCGGCCGAGCGCGCGCGGCCGTGACAAGGCCCGAGATGCCCAAGCGTACCGATATCGCGTCGATCCTGATCATCGGCGCGGGGCCCATCATCATCGGCCAGGCCTGCGAGTTCGATTATTCCGGCACCCAGGCCTGCAAGGCCCTCCGCGAGGAGGGCTACCGGATCGTGCTGGTCAATTCGAACCCGGCCACGATCATGACCGACCCGGACATGGCCGACGCCACCTATGTCGAGCCGATCACGCCGGAGATCGTCGCCAAGATCATCGAGAAGGAGCGCCCGGACGCGCTGCTGCCCACCATGGGCGGCCAGACCGCGCTGAACTGCGCGCTCTCGCTCAAGCGCATGGGCGTGCTCGACAAGTTCGGCGTGCAGATGATCGGCGCCACCGCGGAGGCCATCGACAAGGCCGAGGACCGGCATCTCTTCCGCGACGCCATGACCAAGATCGGCCTGGAGACGCCAAAATCGGCGCTGGCCAATGCCTCGGCCGCCAAGAAGGCCGACCGGGAGAAGTATCTCGCCGAGAAGGCGCGGATCGAGCAGGCCAACGGCGATCCGGCCGTGCGCGCGGCGGCGGTCGAGGAATTCGACCGGGCCTGGCAGTCGGGCGAAGGCGAGCGGCGCAAGCGCTACATCGAGCATGCCCTGGGCCAGGCCCTGATCGCCCTGGCCGAGGTCGGCCTGCCCGCGATCATCCGCCCCTCCTTCACCATGGGCGGCACCGGCGGCGGCATCGCCTACAACCGGGAGGAATTCCTCGACATCGTCGAGCGGGGCATCGACGCCTCGCCCACCAACGAGGTCCTGATCGAGGAGAGCGTGCTCGGCTGGAAGGAGTACGAGATGGAAGTCGTCCGCGACAAGGCGGACAACTGCATCATCGTCTGCTCCATCGAGAACGTGGATCCGATGGGCGTCCATACCGGTGATTCGATCACCGTCGCCCCGGCCCTCACGCTCACCGACAAGGAATACCAGGTGATGCGCGACGCCTCCCTCGCGGTGCTCCGCGAGATCGGCGTCGAGACCGGCGGCTCCAACGTGCAGTTCGCGATCAACCCCGAGAACGGGCGCATGATCGTGATCGAGATGAACCCGCGCGTCTCGCGCTCCTCCGCCCTGGCGTCGAAGGCCACGGGCTTCCCCATCGCCAAGGTCGCCGCCAAGCTCGCGGTCGGCTACACCCTCGACGAGATCGCCAACGACATCACCGGCGGCGCCACCCCGGCCTCGTTCGAGCCGACCATCGACTACGTCGTCACCAAGATCCCGCGCTTCGCCTTCGAGAAGTTCCCGGGCGCCGAGCCGACGCTGACCACCGCCATGAAGTCGGTGGGCGAGGCCATGGCGATCGGCCGCTGCTTCGCCGAATCGCTGCAGAAGGCCCTGCGCTCCCTCGAAACCGGGCTGACCGGCCTCGACGACATCGAGATCGAGGGGCTCGGCAAGGGCGACGACCGCAACGCCATCAAGGCGGCCCTCGGCACGCCGACCCCGGACCGGCTGCTCAAGGTCGGCCAGGCCATGCGGCTCGGCATCGGCCACGAGGAGATCCACGCCTCCTGCAAGATCGACCCGTGGTTCCTGGAGCAGCTCCAGGCCATCGTGGATCTGGAGAACCGGGTGAAGGCGCATGGCCTGCCCGCCACCCCCGGCGCCTTCCGCCAGCTCAAGGCGGCGGGCTTCTCGGATGCCCGCCTCGCCGTGCTGACGGGCCTCGAGGAGGCGGAGGTCCGCGCCAAGCGCCGCGCCCTGGAGGTGCGGCCGGTCTTCAAGCGCATCGACACCTGCGCCGCCGAGTTCAAGGCGCCGACCGCCTACATGTACTCGACCTACGTGGCGCCCTTCGCGGGCACCGTCGTCGACGAGGCCCTGCCCTCGGACAAGAAGAAGGTCGTCATCCTCGGCGGCGGCCCGAACCGGATCGGCCAGGGCATCGAGTTCGACTATTGCTGCTGCCACGCCTGCTTCGCGCTCGCGGAGGCCGGCTACGAGACCATCATGGTCAACTGCAACCCGGAGACGGTCTCGACCGACTACGACACCTCGGACCGGCTCTATTTCGAGCCGCTGACCGCCGAGGACGTGCTGGAGATCATCGAGACCGAGCGGCAGGCCGGCACGCTGCACGGCGTCATCGTGCAGTTCGGCGGCCAGACCCCGCTCAAGCTCGCCCGGGCGCTGGAGGCCGCCGGCGTGCCGATCCTCGGCACCTCGCCGGACGCGATCGACCTCGCCGAGGACCGCGACCAGTTCAAGCGGCTGCTCGACAAGCTCGGCATGAAGCAGCCGAAGAACGGCATCGCCTATTCGGTGGAGCAGAGCCGGCTGGTGGCGGCCGAGCTCGGCCTGCCCTTCGTGGTGCGCCCGAGCTACGTGCTCGGCGGCCGGGCCATGGCGATCATCCGCGACGAGAAGGAATTCGCCGATTACCTGCTCGGCACCCTGCCGAGCCTGATCCCGTCGGACGTCGTCGCCCGCTACCCCAACGACAAGACGGGGCAGATCAACACGGTGCTGGGCAAGAACCCGCTCCTGTTCGACCGCTACCTGTCCGACGCCACCGAGGTGGATGTCGACGCGGTCTGCGACGGCAAGGACGTGTTCATCGCCGGCATCATGGAGCACATCGAGGAGGCCGGCATCCATTCCGGCGATTCCGCCTGCTCCCTGCCGCCGCGCACCCTGTCGCCGGAGATCGTGGCCGAGCTGGAGCGCCAGACCAAGGCCATGGCGCTGGCCCTCAAGGTCGGCGGCCTGATGAACGTCCAGTACGCGATCAAGGACGGCACGATCTACGTGCTGGAGGTGAACCCGCGCGCCTCGCGCACCGTGCCCTTCGTCGCCAAGGTGATCGGCGAGCCCATCGCCAAGATCGCCGCCCGCGTCATGGCCGGCGAGCCGCTGGCGGGCTTCGGCCTGAAGCCCAAGCGCCTCGACCACATCGCGGTGAAGGAGGCGGTGTTCCCCTTCGCCCGCTTCCCCGGCGTCGACGTGCTGCTCGGGCCGGAGATGCGCTCCACCGGCGAGGTGATCGGGCTCGATACCGGCTTCGGCGTGGCCTTCGCCAAGAGCCAGCTCGGCTCGGGCACCGCGGTGCCGCGCTCGGGCACGGTGTTCGTCTCCGTGCGCGACGAGGACAAGCCGCGCATCCTGCCGACCATGCGGCTGCTGCACGAGCTCGGCTTCACCGTGCTCGCCACCAGCGGCACCCAGCGCTACCTCGTGGACGAGGGCATCCCGGCCCAGCGCATCAACAAGGTGCTGGAGGGGCGTCCGCACATCGTGGATGCGATCAAGAACGGCGAGATCAGCCTCG
Organism: Methylobacterium organophilum; assembly: GCF_022533465.1. Classification (NCBI taxonomy): domain Bacteria; kingdom Pseudomonadati; phylum Pseudomonadota; class Alphaproteobacteria; order Hyphomicrobiales; family Methylobacteriaceae; genus Methylobacterium; species Methylobacterium organophilum. Next base: position 601,769 of record NZ_CP092848.1, read on the forward strand.
TGGTGAACACCACGGAAGGGGCCGGCGCGCTCTCGGACTCGCGCTCGCTCCGGCGCGCGGCCCTCTTGCATAAAGTGCCGTACTACACCACTCTCGCCGGTGCGATGGCGGCAGCCGAGGGGATCAAAGCCTATCTCGAGGGCGATCTTCGCGTGCGCGCCTTGCAGGAATACTTCGCGGCCTGAAGCACGAAGCGGGGCCGCGGCGTCAGGGGTCCCGTCACCCATCCTCTCCGGCCCGGAAGGAGCGTCCCCGCTCCCGCCGGGCCTATTCATTGTGGCGCATTTGCGATGAGCATAGAGAAGCTTCCGATCACCGCCCGCGGCTTCGCAGCCCTCGAAGAGGAGCTGAAACAGCGCCAGCAGGTCGAGCGGCCCCGCATCATCCAGGCGATCGCCGAAGCGCGCGCCCTGGGCGATCTCTCGGAGAACGCGGAGTACCACGCCGCCAAGGAAGCGCAGTCGCACAACGAGGGCCGGGTGCTGGAGCTGGAGAGCATGATCGCCCGCGCCGAGATCATCGACACCTCCAAGCTCTCGGGCAGCAAGATCAAGTTCGGCGCCACGGTGCAGCTCGTCGACGAGGACACCGAGGAAGAGAAGACCTACCAGATCGTCGGCGAGCCGGAGGCGGATGTGCGCTCGGGCCGCGTCTCGATCTCCTCCCCCATCGCCCGCGCCCTGATCGGCAAGGGCGTCGGCGACACCGTCGAAGTGACGACGCCGGGCGGCGGCAAGTCCTACGAGGTCGTCGCCGTCCGCTGGAGCGCCTGACGCCGTGACCGGCTCCGCGCGGCTCGGGGCGGGACGGCGCCTCGCCGTCCGGCTCGGCCTTTGCCTCATCGTGCTCGCGGCAGCGGGCGGGGCGCGGGCGCAGGGCTACGACCGCTTCTCCGGCATCCGCGTCGACGTCCGGCCGGTGCTCGCCCGGGGTGGCGGCCCGCAGGCGGAGGCGCTGCGCCAGGATCTGCTGGCGGCTCTGCGGGCGAGCTTCGCCGACCGCATCGGTGCCGGCGGCCCGACCCTCGTCGTCCTCGTCAACAGCCTCTCCCTCAACCCGATCGCCGGGGGCGCGGGCGGCGGCGCGCGCAGCGGCCTCGGCGGGGGCAGCCAGACCGACTATCTCGACGGCGAGGCCCTCCTCGTCGGCCGGCGGGGCGAGATCCTGGCCCGGCATCCGCAGCTCTCGGCCCTGCCGGCGAGCTCGGGCGGCGCCTGGTACGATCCGGCCTCCGAACGGCGGCGCGTCGGCGCCATCGCCGAGCATTACGCGCAGTGGCTGCGCCGCAGCCTGCCGCTGGACTGAGGCCGGCCGCGCTCCAGGACCGAACCCCGTGGACCGTTCCCACCCCGCGCCCGAGGGCGCCGGCGGCACCCCGCCCGACCTCTCCCGCTTCTCCGCCTGGATCCTGACCGACGGGAAGGCTGGCGACGAGAACCAGTGCATCGGCATCGCCGAGAGCCTGTCGCTCAAGGCGGAGATCCGGCGCATCCCGAGGGGCCGCCCCCTGGTCTGGACCGCGCCCTGGGGGCCGATCGACCCGCGGGACGCGCCGGGCCGCGCCGGCGGCCTGCTCGCGGGCGCCATGCCCGATCTCCTGATCGCCTCCGGCCGCCGCGCGGTGCCCTATCTGCGCGCGATCCGCCGCGCCTCGGGGAACCGCACCTTCACGGCCTTCCTCAAGGATCCGCGCACCGGCCACGACACGGCGGACTTCATCTGGGTGCCGGATTACGACGACCTGCGCGGCCCCAACGTCTTCACCACCCTGACGGCGCCCCACCCGGTCTCGCAGGCGCGCCTGCAGGCCGCCCGCCGGGCGCCGGACCCGCGCCTCGCCGCCCTGCCCTGGCCGCGCATCGCCGTGCTGGTCGGCGGCAACAGCCGGCACCTGAGCTACGGCCAGGCCGACATGCAGCGGCTCGTGGCGGATCTCACCAAGCTCGCCGAAGGCGGCTGCTCGCTGATGCTCACCGTGTCGCGCCGCACGCCGCCGGCCCTGCGCACGGCGCTCCAGGCCCTGGCGAAGACCCATGGCGGCTTCTTCTGGGACGGGACCGGCGACAATCCCTATATCGGCATGCTGGCACTCGCCGATCAGATCGTGGTCACCTCCGATTCGGCGAACATGGTCGGGGAAGCGGCGAGCACCGGCGTGCCCCTCCTGCTGTTCGACCTGCCGAAGACCTATATCCGGCACCGGCGGATGTTCGCGGGCCTCGCCATGGCGGGAGCCCTGAAGCCGTTCATCGGCCGGCTGGAGGAATTGCATTACGCGCCGCTCGACGCGACGCCGGAGATCGCTTCGGCGCTGGCGGCGAGCTTCGCCCGGCACAGGGGGCGCCTTGCCGGCGCGCCCGGCACGACGGACAGTCCCGCCGGCGGCCCGAACCGGACCGGGGGATTCTGACAGCGACACGGGCGCCCGCCCGAAGCCGGCAGGGGCCGGGACGGACGGGCGAAGCAAGGAGACCGGACACCATGGCGCATACCCACGCGAAGCTCGTGATCATCGGGTCCGGCCCCGCCGGCTACACCGCCGCGATCTACGCGGCCCGGGCAATGGTCGAGCCGCTCCTGATCTCCGGTTTCCAGCCGGGCGGCCAGCTCATGATCACCACGGATGTCGAGAACTATCCGGGCTTCGCCGAGGCGATCCAGGGCCCCTGGCTGATGGAGCAGATGCGCCTCCAGGCCGAGCATGTCGGCACCACGATCGTCTCGGAATACATCACCAAGGTCGACCTGAAGACGCGGCCCTTCCGGCTGGAGGCGGATTCCGGCGAGACCTATTCCTGCGACGCGCTCATCATCGCCACCGGCGCCCAGGCGAAGTGGCTGGGCCTGCCCTCCGAGGCGGCCTTCCAGGGCTTCGGCGTCTCGGCCTGCGCCACCTGCGACGGCTTCTTCTTCCGCGGCAAGGACGTGACCGTGGTGGGCGGCGGCAACACCGCCGTGGAGGAGGCGCTCTATCTCGCCAACCTCGCCAAGTCGGTCACCGTCGTGCATCGCCGCGGGGAGTTCCGGGCCGAGCGCATCCTGCAGGAGCGCCTGTTCAAGCACCCGAACGTCACCGTGACGTGGCACCACGCCATCGAGGAGATCTGCGGCACCAAGGAGCCCGCCCCCTCGGTGACCCATCTGCGCCTCAAGGACACCCGCAGCGGCGCGATCGTCGAGCACGCCACCGACGGCGTGTTCGTGGCGATCGGCCACCAGCCGGCCACGGCGATCTTCGAGGGGCAGTTGCCGATGCGCCACGGCGGCTACCTGAACGTGACCCCGGGCACCACCCAGACCGAGATCCCGGGCGTCTTCGCCGCCGGCGACGTGACCGACGACGTCTACCGCCAGGCCATCACCGCGGCGGGGATGGGATGCATGGCCGCACTCGAAGCGGAAAAGTTTCTTGCGAATCTCGAGGTGGGAGAGCTTCCGAAGCAGGCCGCAGCCGAGTAACCAAGTGACCGCAAGGTGACACGCGGCCGCTCGAAACCAAATCGCAAGCCTGTAATCCTAGGGTGAACTCTGCCGGCGTGAGGCAGCTTCGCGGGACAGGCATCCGAGCCGGCGAAACCATGGGGTGCTTCGGCGATCCATGGGCCGGCCCGGCCGAGGGGCCGGAAAGGTTTGAGGCGAAGGCTCGCGGAACCGCTCATCCGGTCCGACTGGCCCGGCTGTGCGTACGGGAGTGACGGCCGTGGATTGGGACAAGATCCGGATTTTCCTCAACGTCGCCGAGGCGGGGAGCTTCACACGCGCCGGCGACGATATCGGCCTCAGCCAATCCGCCGTCAGTCGACAGATCAGCGCCTTAGAGCGGGAGCTGAAGGCGCCGCTCTTCCACCGCCACGCCCGCGGCCTCATCCTCACCGAGCAGGGCGACCTGCTGTTCCGCGCCGCGCGGGACATGAAGCTCCGGCTGGAGAACACCAAGGCCCGCCTGGTCGAGACGAGCGAGCGCCCCTCCGGCGACCTGCGGGTGACCACCACGGTAGGGCTCGGCACCTCCTGGCTCGCCCAGCGCATCCCGGAATTCCTCGACCTCTACCCGGAGGTCCGCATCGAGCTGATCCTCACCAACGAGGAGCTCGACCTCGCCATGCGCGAGGCGGACGTGGCCGTGCGCATGCGCCGGCCGGCCCAGCCGGACCTGATCCAGCGCCGGCTGTTCACGGTCCACTATCACGCCTTCGCGAGCCAGGATTACGTGAAGCGCTTCGGCGAGCCGCAATCCATCGAGGATCTCGACAACCACCGCCTCGTCACCTTCGGCGGCAACGAGCCGTCCTACCTGCTCGCCACCCACTACATCGCGACCATCGGGCGCGAGGGCAAGGAACGTCGGCCGGTCGGCCTCACCGTGAACAACGTCGCCGCCCTGCACGAGGCGATCGAGTTCGGCGCCGGCGTCGGCATCCTGCCCGATTACGCGGTCGATGGCGGCGAGAACCTCGTCCAGGTGCTGCGCGAGAGCGAGATGCCGACCATGGAGAGCTACCTCGTCTATGCCGAGGAGATGCGCTCCGTGGCCCGCGTCCAGGCCTTCCGCGACTTCCTGGTGGCCAAGGCCCAGCGCTGGACCTTCTGAGGCGTCGCGCCTCGACGCCGCCGCCCGGTGGGCGGGGGCGGGTGAACGGGAGAAATATCAGCCCATGCGAATCGCGACCGGCTTCGCCTGCTTCCTCGCCCTCGGGACCACGGGCGCCGTCGCGCAGAGCTGCGACGAGGCCTGGTACCAGCGCAACCTGATCTACAAGGACGCGGGCTACTGCTTCACCACGCCGAAGGCGATCCGCGCCTTCGGCAATGCCGGCTGCCGCTACGACAACCTCCTCGACGTGCCCCTCTCCCCCCGCCAGCGCAGCGCCGTGGCCGAGCTGAGAGCCTTCGAACGCGCCCGCGGCTGCCCGTAGGCGCGCAGCGTTCCGGATGATCGCGTTGGGGGTGTGCGCATCCCCCCGATCCCCTGGAAACCCCGGCGCCGTCCCCGCCGGCCGCTTCGCGCCCGCCCCGGAGGGGGAGGAAACCGCCCTCACATGAACAGCGGCTCGCCCTCCAGCCCCTTGTAGAGGCCGGCGACCTGCTCGCCGTAGCCGTTGTAGATCAGCGTCTTGACGCGCTCGTCGGTGCCGAGGACCCGCTCGGTCGCCTGGCTCCAGCGGGGATGGGGCACCGCCGGGTTCACGTTCGCCCAGAAGCCGTATTCGGTCGGGCCCAGCCCCTCCCAGAAGGTCTTCGGCCGCTCGGCCACGAAGGAGACCTTCACGATCGATTTGATCGACTTGAAGCCGTACTTCCAGGGCAGAGCGAGCCGGATCGGCGCGCCGAACTGGTTGGGCAGCGGCTTGCCGTAGACGCCCGTGGCCACGAAGGCGAGGTCGTTGGCGGCCTCCGCCATGGTCACCGCCTCGAGATAGGGCCAGGGGTAGAACATGCGCTGCCCCGGCGCCATCGAACGGTCGAGGAAGGTCTGCATCGCCACGTATTTCGCCCCGGAGAGCGGCTTGGCGAGGGCCACGAGCTTGGCCAGGGGGAAGCCGGTCCAGGGCACGGCCATGGACCAGGCCTCGACGCAGCGGTGGCGGTAGAGGCGCTCCTCCAGCCCCATCTTCCCGACGAGCTCGTCGATGCCGATGGTGAAGGGCTTCTCGACGAGCCCGTCGATCTGGATCGTCCAGGGCCGGGTCTTGAGCCGGTCGGCGGCGGGCAGCACCGATTTCGAGGTGCCGAATTCATAGAAGTTGTTGTAGTCGCCGCTGTAGCGCTCCGGCGTCACGGCACGGTCGAGGGCATAGGCCCCGTTGCGGGGCGCCGGATAGGCGGATGCCGGATCCGTGGCGGCCCGGGCCGCGCCGTCGCCGAGCCAGGCGGCGAGGGAGAGGCCGGCCGCCCCGCCGAGCAGGCTGCGCCGGTCGAGGAAGACCGATTCCGGGGTCGCGAGCCGCTCGGGGATCTCCCAGCCGCGCCTGTGCCTGATCTGCATGAATCCGCTCCGCCGCTTTGATGCGTGCCTCTCTCACGCATCATACGGCGGGAAGCGTCGTCCGGTTACAGCCTCAGGCCGGGGGTGTTGTTTCGTCGCGGAGGGCGCGGCGGAGCACCTTGCCGACATTGGTCTTCGGCAAGCTGTCGTGCAGCACGATCCGGCGGGGCACCTTGTAGCCGGTGAGCTGGGCGCGGGCATGGGCGGTCAGGACCTCGCAGGTGACGCTGGGGTCCTTCAGCACGAGATGGGCGACCACCATCTCGCCGCTCTCGGCGTTCGGGGCGCCGACCACCGCGCATTCGAGCACCGCCGGATGGGCCGCCAGCACGTCCTCGACCTCGTTCGGATAGACGTTGAAGCCGGAGACCAGGATCATGTCCTTCATCCGGTCGACGATGCGGAGGCGCCCGCTCGGCTCCATCACGGCCACGTCGCCGGTGCGGAAGAAACCGTCCGGGGTGGTGGCGCGGGCGGTCTCGTCCGGCCGCCTCCAGTAGCCGGCCATGACCTGGGGACCCTTCACGCAGAGCTCGCCCGCCTCGCCATAGGGCAGCGGACGGCCGGACGCGTCGCGGATCGAGACGATGGTCGAGGGCATCGGATAGCCGATCGTCCCCGTCCAGGCATCGGGGCCGACGAGGTTGATGCTGACGACCGGCGAGGTTTCCGAGAGGCCGTAGCCCTCGACGATGCTGGTGCCGGTGATCGCCTGCCATCTCTGGGCGACCGCCGCCTGCACCGCCATGCCGCCGCCGATGACGTAATGGACGCCGGAGAAGTCGACGCTGCCGAATTTCGGATGGTTGTTCAGGAGGTTGAACAGCGTGTTCACCCCGGCGAGATGGGTGAAGCGGTTCTTCGCCAGCGTCTTCACGAAACCGTCCGCGTCGCGCGGGTTGGGCACGAGCAGGCAGCAGCCGCCGATCTTCACGAAGAAGAAGAAACAGGCCGTCAGGGCGAAGATGTGATAGAGCGGCAGCGCCGTGATCATCACCCGCCGGTCCGGATCCTCGCCCGCGACCTGGAACCAGAGCCGGGCCTGCTCCACGTTCGCCATGATGTTGCGGTGGGTCAGCATCGCCGCCTTGGCGATGCCGGTGGTGCCCCCCGTGTATTGCAGGAAGGCGAGGTCGTCCGGCGTCACGGAGACGGCGGGGCGCGGCCGCCCGCGGCCGGCCCGCAGCACGGCCTCGAAGGGGACGGCAACGTTCGGCGGCAGCCGGAAGGGCGGCACGGCCTTCTTGAGATGGCGGGAGGCGACGTCGATGAGCCGGCCCTTCATGCCCAGGCAGGCACCGGGCGTGACGATCACCACGCGCTCCAGGGCGTCGAGCTGGGGCAGGGCCGTGGCGACCGTGTGCGCGAAGTTCTCCAGCACGAACAGCACCTTCGCACCGGAATCGGCGAGCTGCAGCGTCAGCTCGCGCGGCGTGTAGAGCGGGTTGACGTTGACGATGGTGCAGCCGGCGATCAGGGCGCCGAACAGGGCGATCGGGTAGGCCGGCACGTTCGGCATCATCATCGCGACGCGGTCGCCCTTGCCGAGGCCTTCCGCCGCGAGCCAGGCCGCCACCGCCGCCGACGCGGCTCCGAAGTCGCGATAGCTCAGCCGCGCGCCAAAGCACTGAAGGACGGGACGCTCGGCGAAATCCGTGACGCTGCGGTCGAACAGGTCGACCAGGGTGCCCAGCCGATCGGCATCGATCTCGGGCGGGACGCCCACCGGGTAGGCAGACAGCCACGGGCGCGCCGCGAAGCGGTCATCGAGCATCCCATCCTCCCTGGGCGTTTGCTCGAGGAATCCCTCGATCACCCTTAGGCTGACCGGCTTAATCGCTGCGCTCGCCCTGGATCAAGCGGGACTCGTTACAGATGGCGCCGCGCCACCAGTAGGGTGTGCGGAAGACAGGCGAGCAGGATCAGGCCCGTCGCGAGCGCCGCGTCCCGTCCGTCGAGGGGCCGGCGCGGCCAGGGACCGAAGCCGAGGTCGCGGGCGAGGCCGATCACGGCCGCAGCGAACCAGAGCGCCAGGAACAGCAGGACGAGGCCGAGGATCCGGGCGCCGAAGGCCCGGAGTCGGCGGCCCCGCGCCGGCCAGCGCCCGGCGGCGAGGGTCGCGCCGAGTTCGGTCGGCACCAGGAACACCACCGCCGCCATCGCGGCCCCGAGGAGATAGGCGAGGTTCAGCGGGATGCCGTTCAGGAAGGCGACGCCCCCCGGCATGAAGCCCGCCCGCAGGACGAGGCCGCCGAAGGTCGGATAGAGGCTGAGGGCGAGCAGCAGCCCCAGCGCGATCACGGCGCCGAGCGCCCGCCGGAGGATAGAGGCTGGCCCCGGCGCGCAGGCGGCGGCGAGGATGCGCGCGATCCCGTAGGGAATCGCGAAGGCGAAGAGCGGGTAGCGATCGAGGAAGAAGCCGTAGAAGTGGCGCCCGAGCAGGGGCGGCAAGGCCGCGTGCTGATCGAATCCCGTCAGGAAGACGAGGGCCAGGACGGCGAGCGCCGCGGCGGGAGGCGCCGCGGCGATCCGGAGCGCGGCCGGGCTCACGCTTCGTAGTTGTCGCGCACGAGGCGGTCGAGCAGGCGCACGCCCCAGCCCGCGCCCCAGCTGCGGTTGATCTCGCTCGGCGAGGAGCTCATGCCGACGCCGGCGATGTCGAGATGCGCCCAGGGCACGTCGTTGACGAAGCGCTTGATGAAGGCCGCGGCGGTGGCCGCGCCGCCGTGGCGGCCGCCGGTGTTCTTCATGTCGGCGAACTTCGAGTCGATCGCCTTGTCGAAGGCCGGGATCAGCGGCATGCGCCAGACCTTCTCGCCCGCGGCCTCGCCGGCGGCGGTGATCTTGGCGGCGAGCTCGTCGTCGTTCGAGAACAGGCCGGCGATGTCCTGGCCCAGGGCCACGATGATCGCCCCCGTCAGCGTGGCGAGGTCGATCATCAGCTTCGGCTTGTAGGCCGATTGCACGTGCCAGATCACGTCGGCGAGGACGAGGCGGCCCTCCGCGTCCGTGTTGATGACCTCGATGGTCTGGCCCGACATCGAGGTGACGATGTCGCTGGGGCGGTAGGAATTTCCGTCCGGCATGTTCTCGACGATGCCGATGGCGCCGACCACGTTCACCTTGGCCTTGCGCGCGGCGAGGGCGTGGAGCGTGCCGACGACCGCGGCCGAGCCGCCCATGTCGCCCTTCATGTCCTCCATGCCGCCGGCCGACTTGATCGAGACGCCGCCGGAATCGAACACGACGCCCTTGCCGATCAGGGCCACGGGCGGGGCGCTCCTGTCCTCGGCGCCGTTCCAGCGCATGATCACGAGGCGCGGCTCCCGGGCCGAACCCTGGGCCACGGCGAGCAGGGCGCCCATGCCGAGCGCCTTCATCTTCGCCACGTCGAGGATCTCGACCTCGACGCCGAGCTTCGTCAGCTCGGAGACGCGGCGGGCATATTCCTCGGGATAGAGGACGTTCGGCGGCTCGTTGATGAGGTTGCGGGCGAGAATCACGCCCTCGGCCACCGCGGCGGCCTCGGCGGCGGCCTTCTCGGCGGCGCCGGGATCGGCCACGAGCAGGGTCAGCGCCGTGCGGCGGTCGTCCTCGGCCTCGGGCTTCTTCTTGGTCTTGTAGCGGTCGAAGCTGTAGGCGCGCAGGCGGGCGCCGAGGGAGAAATCGGCGAGGTCGCGGGCGCCGGCGGCGATCCCCGGCCAGTCGAGCACGGCGCGGGCGTCACGGCCCGCCACCTTGCCGGCGGTGAAGCCGCCGAGGAGCGTCCAGTCGATCTTGGCGCGGTCCTTCTCCGCGCCGAGTCCGACCACCACCAGCCGGTCGGCCTCGACCCCGGCGGGAGCGGCCAGCGTCATCGCGCTCTGCGACTTCCCCTTGAAGCGCTCGCTGGCCGCCGCCTTGGCCACGAGATCGGCCCCCGGGCGCCCGATCGCCTCGACCGCGGGCTGCGACAGGGCGAGGTCGTCGCCCACGAAGACCACGAGGTCGCCGTGCCCGCGCGAGGACAGCGTCTGGAAAGCGATGTCGATACCGTCCGCCATGGGAAAAGTTGTCCACCCTTCGATGCGCCGGCTGCCCGGCTATCCATTTGACATGCCGCGGGCGCCGCTTCTGTGTACCCCCTGAGGCGAAGAACGCAACGCGGGCGCTTGCCGCGAAACGGCCCATTTCGCGGGACAAGCCGGGGGCGTTGAAGCGGGGGGCGACCGCAACAGCCTGGCGGCCGCGCGTCCCCTCGCGCATCCGCCCGAGGCTTCGATGAAGGCCGGACCCGACGGCGGATGACGCAGATCCAGCGCTACATATTCCGGATCGCGCTCGGGGCCTTCCTCGCCTGCCTCCTGGGGCTGACCGGCACGATCTGGGTGACGCAGGCCCTGCGCGAGCTCGATCTGATCACCGCCAAGGGTCAGACGATCCTGATCTTCCTGTTCATCACCGGCCTCTCGCTGCCGACCCTGATCACGGTGATCGCGCCCATGGCGCTGTTCATCGCCGTGATCCACGCCCTGAACAAGCTCAACGGCGATTCCGAGCTGATCGTGATGTCGGCGGCGGGCATGCCGCCGCGGCGGCTGTTCAAGCCCTTCTTCACCCTGGCGCTCGCGGTGAGCTTCATGGTCGCCTTCCTGACGATCCAGGTGATGCCGTCCTCGTTCCAGGAGCTGCGCGACGTGCTCACCCGGGTGCGGGGGGATTTTGTCGCGAACATCGTCAAGGAGGGCCAGTTCACCACCCTCGACAACGGCATCACCTTCCATTTCCGCGAGCGCGGGCCGAACGGGGGCCTCAACGGCCTCTTCATCCAGGACAAGCGCGAACCGGGAAAGACCGTGGTCTATCTCGCCGAACGCGGCATGGTCACGGAGATCGAGGGGCAGACCTATCTCGTGCTGGAGAAGGGCAGCGTGCACCGCCAGCAGAAGGATTCCCGCGATTCCTCGATCGTGACCTTCGCGCGCTACGCCGTCGACCTCGCGGCGTTCACGCCGCCCGATTCGGATACGATATACAAGCCGCGGGAGCGCTCCACGAGCCAGCTCTTCTTCCCCGACCGGGAGGAGCTGTACTTCAAGCTGCAGAAGGGCCGCTTCCGGGCGGAGCTGCACGACAGGCTCTCCTCCTGGCTCTATCCCCTCGCCTTCGCCTTCATCGCCTTCGCGGCCCTGGGCGACCCGCGGACCACCCGCTCCGGGCGCGGCCTCTCCGTGGCCGGCGCGGTCGTGGCCGTGGTGGTGCTGCGCATCGCGGGCTTCGCCGCGAGCAGCGCCGCCGCCCGCAGCCAGGGCGCGGTGTTCTTCGTCTACGCCACGCCGCTCCTCGCCATCGCCCTGTCGAGCCTGCTCATCTTCCACGGGGCGCGGATGCGCCACGCCAACGCCACCCTCGGCCGCCGCCTCCGGTCCCTGACCGACGGGTTCGCCCGCCGCCCACGGCTCGGCACGAGCTGAGGCCGCCATGCTGATCGGCGCGACCCTCGGGCGCTACTTCGCCTGGCGCTTCCTGCGCACCATCCTCGGCGTGTTCCTCACCGTCTTCGCCCTGGTCTACACCCTCGACTTCGTCGAGCTGGTGCGCCGGGCGGGCGAGGCCGAGAACGCCACCACCGGGCTGATGGCGCAGCTCTCCCTCTACCGCACGCCCGCCGTGGCCGAGGGCGTGCTGCCCTTCGCGATCCTGTTCGGCTCGATGACCGCTCTGCTGCAGCTCTCGCGCAAGCTCGAGCTCGTGGTGGCGCGGGCCGCCGGCATCTCCGCCTGGCAGTTCCTGCAGCCGGGCGTCTTCGTGGCGCTCGGGATCGGGGCGCTGGCGATCGGCGTCTACAACCCGGTCTCGGCGCTCCTGAAGCAGCGCTCCACCGAGATCGAGGCGAAGATCTTCGCCAAATCCACCAAGGCCTCCTCGGGCAAGGACCTGTGGATCAGCCAGCGCAGCCTCGACGGCCAGGCCATCCTCCGGGCGGAGACGGCGATCGAGGGGACCACCACGCTCGCGGGGGTGAGCGCCTACACCTTCGACGATGCCGGGCACTTTCTCGCGCAGATCGAAGCGGCGCGTGCGATTTTGCACGACGGGTGGTGGGAATTGCAGGACGCGCGGCTCCTCGTCGAGGATCAGCCGCCGGAGAGCCACGACGCCTACCTGATCGCCTCGAATCTCGATCCGGGGCAGATCCGCCAGCGCTTCACCCCCCCGGAATCCGTGCCTTTCTGGCAACTGCCGGAAACGATCGCGCGCAACGAGCGAGCGGGATTGGATGCCACGCGCTACCGGCTCCAATATGATGTGCTCATGGCTCGGCCGCTCCTCTTCCTGGCGATGGTGCTCGTGGCGGCAACGGTTTCCTTAAGATTCTTCCGCTTTGGTGGTGTCGGGAAGCTGGTGCTCGGCGGCGTTGCAGCCGGGTTCCTGCTCTACGTCGTCCGCCAGCTCATGGAGGGCCTCGGTGCGTCGGGGATCGTCGCGCCGACGGTGGCGGCGTGGTTCCCGGCCGTGGTAGGGAGTCTTCTCGGTACGCTCACGCTTCTTTACCAGGAGGACGGCTGATGCCGTGGCCTCTCGGAGGAATCGGCGGGAGACCGGGACAGGAGTTGGGACACGCGTTGCGTAGGGTCGCCGACATCGCGGTCGTCGCGGGCATGGTTCTGCTGGTCACGGCGGGGGTGAACCTCGTCGCTGCGCCCGCGCGCGCGCAGAGCGCCGTGGAGCGCTTGGCCTCCGGCGGCAGCAAGCCGGGTGCCAAGAACGAGCGTCTGCTCGTCGAGGCGGACGAACTCGTCTACGACAACGACAGGAACACCGTGTCGGCCCGCGGCAATGCGGAGCTGCATTACGGTCCCCGCACGCTCCAGGCCGACCGCGTCCGCTACGACCGCGGCAGCGGCCGCGTCTTCGCGGAAGGCAATGTGCACCTCACCGACGAGACCGGCGCCGTCGTCACCGGCGAGCGCATGGAACTGACCGACGACTTCAAGACCGGCTTCATCGATTCGCTGCGCATCCAGCAGACCGCCGAGATCAAGGGCGAGCCGGTGCGCACCCGCATCTCGGCCCCCCGCGCCGAGCGGATCGGCGGCGAGCAGTCGAGCTTCGACTACGCCACCTACACCGCCTGCGAGCCCTGCAAGAACCATCCCGAGAGGCCGCCGCTCTGGCAGATCAAGGCGGCCAAGATCATCCACAACAACGAGACGCACACAATCTCGTACGAGGATTCGACCCTCGAACTCGCCGGCATCCCCGTCGCCTACCTGCCCTATTTCGAGTCGGCCGACCCGACGGTGAAGCGGCAGACCGGCTTCCTGACGCCGCGCTTCATCACGTCGACGGCCCTCGGCACCGGCATCGCGACCCCGTTCTTCATCAACCTCGACCCGAGCTACGACCTGACCCTGTCGCCGGCCTTCATCAGCCGCCAGGGCGTGCTCGGCCAGGCGGAGTTCCGCCAGCGGCTCGACAACGGCTCCTACAACATCCGCCTGTCGGGCATCTCGCAATCGACGCCGAGCGCCTTCCTGCCCGGCCCCCTCGGCGCCGCCGACCGCGACTTCCGCGGCTCGATCGAGTCGCGCGGGCGCTTCTACATCAACGACCGCTGGCGCACCGGCTGGGACATCGTCGGCGTGACCGACAAGTGGTTCCTCGACAACTACCGGATCCGCAACCAGAACATCACCACCGACTATTTCCGCGAGGCGGTCTCGACCGGCTACCTGATCGGACAGGGCGACCGCTCCTGGTTCGAGGCGCGCGGCTACTACTTCAAGGCCCTGTCGAGCTTCGACTGGCAGAAGGAGCAGCCCGTCGTCGCCCCGGTGATCGACTACGACAAGCGCATCGACGGCCCGGGCGTGCTCGGCGGCGAGGTGCGCTTCGAGGCCAACGTGACGAGCCTGTCGCGGGAAGCGACCGACTTCCAGGGTCTGCCGCGCACCGGCAGCTACCTGTTCTCGCCGAGCATCAACGGGATCAACTACCCGCTCTACGAGACCTGCACGACCTTCACGCGCAGCACCTGCCTCGTGCGCGGCCTCGGCGGCACCGACACGCGCCTCTCGGCGCAGGTCTCCTGGCGCCGCACCTTCATCGACGATTTCGGGCAGGTCATCACGCCCTTCGCCTATCTGCGGGCGGACACCTTCTTCGTGAATCCGAGCCTGTCGGGCTACCAGAACCAGCTCGTCAACAACATCACCACGGTCGACGACGGCTATTCCGGCCGCGTGATGCCGGCGATCGGGCTGGAATACCGCTATCCCTTCGTGAGCGATTTCGGCGCGCTCGGCGTCCACACCATCGAGCCGATCGCCCAGGTGATCGCCCGTCCCTCCGAGACCCGCATCGGCCGCCTGCCCAACGAGGACGCGCAGAGCCTCGTCTTCGACGACACCTCCCTGTTCGCATGGGACAAGTTCTCGGGCTACGACCGGGTCGAAGGCGGCGTGCGTGCCAATCTCGGCGGCCAGTACTCCGTGGTCACGCCCTCGGGCTGGTACGCGAACCTGCTCTTCGGCGAGTCGATCCAGGTGGCCGGCGTGAACTCGTTCCGCCGCGGCGACATCGCCAATGTCGGCCTCGATTCCGGTCTCGAGAACCAGCTCTCGGACTTCGTTGGGCGCTTCCAGCTCTCGCCGAACCAGAACATCAGCTTCATCAGCCGCTTCCGGCTGGCCCAGAACGACCTGAGCACCAACCGCTTCGAAACGGGCCTGACCGCGCGGTTCTCGCCGTTCCTGCCCCTCGATACCTCGCTGTTCTATTCCTATTACGAGGCGCAGCCGCTGCTCGGCTTCAGCCATCGCCGCGAGGGCATCACCGCCACCGCGACCTACCACATCACGCCGAACTGGTTCGTGACCGGCTCGGCCCTCGTCGACCTGACCCACTACCTGGACGTGCGCGACAACTTCATCGACGCCTATGCCGCCTTCCTGTCGGGGTCGAGCACGACGGCGCCGGTCTATTCGAACCCGGGCAAGTTCTACCTCACGGGCATGAGCCTGGGCGGCGGCTATCAGGACGAGTGCACCACCGTCTCGCTCAACTACATCGTCTCGCCCATCGCCACGGCGATCGGCACCCGCGAGCGCAACCAGACCGTGCTGCTGCGCGTCGAGCTGAAGACGCTCGGCGAGGCCGATCTGCGCCAGAACGTCAGCTCGACCACGACCGCGGACGGCATCGCGACCGTGCGCTGAGGCGCATGGCGCGCCTCAGCGCGGGGCGACCTCACAAAGCGGACGGGATCGCTGTATGATCCCGCCCATGTCCACCGCCCCCCTCGCCCTCACCCTCGGCGACCCCTCCGGCATCGGCCCCGAGATCGCGCTCGCCGCGTGGCTGTCGCGGAGCGAGCGGGGCGTGCCGCCCTTCGTGATGGTCGGCGACCCGGATTTCCTGGAGCGGACCGCCTATCGGCTCGGCCTGTCCGTGCCGGTCGCCGAGATCGATCCGGAATATGCCGAGGAGGTGTTTCCCCGGGCGCTGCCGGTGCTGCCCCTGCCGGGCGGGACGACGGTGTCCGCGACCCCGGGCACGCCGGATTCCGGCAATGCCGGCGCGATCATCGAATCGATCACCGCCGCGGTCGATCTCGTGCGCACCGGCCGCGCCGCCGCGATCGTCACCAACCCGATCGCCAAATTCGTGCTGACCCATGTCGGCTTCGCCCATCCGGGGCATACCGAGTTCCTGGCCGCCCTGGCCACGGAGCCCGGGCGGGCGCCCCCGCTGCCCGTGATGATGATCTGGAGCGAGGCGCTGGCCGTCGTGCCGGTCACCATCCACGTCGCCCTGCGGCGGGTGCCCGACTTGCTGACGCAGGACCTCGTGGAGCGCACGGCCCGGATCGTCGCGGCCGACCTGAAGAGCCGCTTCGGGATGCCGGCGCCGCGCCTCGTGCTCGCCGGCCTCAACCCGCATGCGGGCGAGAACGGCACCATGGGCTCTGAGGATCGCGAGGTGCTCGCCCCGGCGGTCGCGGCCCTGCGCGCCGCGGGCATCGACATCCGCGGCCCGCTGCCTGCCGACACCCTGTTCCACGAGCGGGCGCGGGCGGGCTACGACGTGGCCCTGGCCCCGACCCACGATCAGGCGCTGATCCCGATCAAGACCCTCGCCTTCGACGAGGGCGTGAACGTGACCCTGGGCCTGCCCTTCGTGCGCACCTCGCCGGACCACGGCACGGCCTTCGACATCGCCGGCAAAGGCATCGCCCGACCCGACAGCCTGATCGCGGCCCTGCGCCTCGCCCGGCGCCTGGCCACCCGGCCGCCGGCGGATAACGTGACCCCCTTCCCGACCCGCCGGTGACCCGCCTTCCATGAATGCCGAATCCGTCAGTGCCGACGGCCTGCCGCCGTTGCGCGAAGTCGTGCGCCGGCACGGCCTGGAGCCGAAAAAGTCGCTGGGGCAGAACTTCCTCTACGACCTCAACCTGACCGGCCGGATCGCCCGGGCCGCCGGGCCGCTCGACGGCGTCACCGTGGTCGAGGTCGGCCCGGGTCCCGGCGGCCTGACCCGGGCGCTGCTCGCCGAGGGGGCGGGCCGCGTCATCGCCATCGAGCGCGATCCGAGGGCGCTGCCGGCGCTGGCGGAGATCGCGGCGCATTACCCCGGCCGCCTCGAGGTCGTCGATGCGGACGCCCTCGCCTTCGACCCGCGGCCGCTGATCGGCGACGGGCCGGTGCGGATCGTCGCCAACCTCCCCTACAATGTCGGCACCGCCCTGCTGACCGGCTGGATCGCCGGCGAGGCCGCGGAGGAGGCTTGGCCGCCCTGGTGGGAGAGCGCCACGCTGATGTTCCAGCGGGAGGTCGCCGACCGGATCGTGGCCGACGAGGGCGACCGGGCCAATTACGGCCGGCTCGGCGTGCTCTGCGGCTGGCGCACCCAGGCCGACATCCTGTTCGACGTGGCCCCCTCCGCCTTCGTGCCGCCGCCCAAGGTCACGTCGAGCATCGTGCACCTGCGTCCGCGGCCCGATCCCCTACCCTGCCGCCTCGGCGCCCTGGAAGCGGTGACCCGCGCCGCCTTCGGCCAGCGCCGGAAGATGCTGCGCCAGAGCCTCAAGGCGGCGACCCCCGATCCCGCCGCCCTGCTCGCCGCCGCCGATCTGCCGGAGACGGCCCGCGCGGAGGAGATTTCCGTTGCCGGCTTCGTCCGCCTCGCCCGAGCCCTCGATGCCGGCCGGACGGGCTGACGGGGCCGGGCGGGGACGAGCGTGCCGGAACGCGATCTGTGCGGTTGACACCCCTCATCCGCCCCACCATAAGGGCCTCGTTCAGCCGGGCGCCGGCTGGTGCTGGGGGAATGTCCCGAGCGGCAAAGGGGGCGGACTGTAAATCCGCTGCGTAAGCTTCGTAGGTTCGAGTCCTACTTCCCCCACCAGGATCTTCGCCTCTGACGGCGAGCGTCGCGCGCCCTTCTTCTGATCGTCTCCGTCGAATGCCGCCCCGACCGGGCGGCTTTTTCGCGTGCCGTCGGGCGGGAGGGCACCAGGCGCCCTCCCCGCGGGCTCAGGTCGCCCCGCCCTCCCCGACGAGGCCGCGATAGATCGCGGCCAGCTCCGCCGCCTGATCGGAGGCCGGCCGGATGCGCGGCGCGGTGGCCGGCGAGGTGCGGTAGCGCTGCGGATCCGCATCGATCGCGCGCAGGGCGTCGAGCAGGCCGCGGGGCGAGGACACGTCGACGATGAAGCCGTTCTCGCCCGGCGTGACGCAGCCGCCGATCGCGCCCCTGTCCGAGGCCACGACCCAGCAGCCCGCCGCGAGCGCTTCCCG
The DNA here is from genome assembly GCF_022533465.1 of Methylobacterium organophilum. NCBI lineage: Bacteria > Pseudomonadati > Pseudomonadota > Alphaproteobacteria > Hyphomicrobiales > Methylobacteriaceae > Methylobacterium > Methylobacterium organophilum. The sequence goes on from NZ_CP092848.1 coordinate 619,538, forward strand.
CGTCACGAGACCATAGCTCTCCGGCCAGACCGAGGGCGCGAGCAGCACGTCGATCTGCCCGTACATCTCGTCCACCCGGCGCTGGGGCGTCTTGCCCTGGATCACCACCGGCGTGTTCCCCCAGATCTCCTCGCGCCGCATGTCGGACGGGAGGGAATGGTCGACGACGAGCAGTTCCAGATTCGCGAAATCCTGCGTCTGGAAGATGTTCGTGACGTGATGATAGCCCTTGTGGCGCGACAGGCCGCCGATATGGGCGAGCCGCACCCGCCCCTCGCTGCGCGGGGTCCGCATCGGCCTGGGGATGCGCGAGACGCCGTTCTCCACCACCCGGACATCCCTGAGCCCCGCGGAACGACAGACCTCCGCGAACCCCTCCGACACCGTCGTGATCAGCTTCGCCGAGCGGAGATAGCGCCGCAGCCGGCGGGCCCGGGGCGGCAGAAGAGCGCCGCCGGCCCCGTCCGGAACGACGTGATCGAGGTCGTAGAGCTGAACGTCATCATGCTCGTCGATCAGGAACTGCAGCGGCGAGATCCACCAGCCGTCATGCATGGTGATCAGGTAGGGCACGCGCTTCTCGATCGTGACGTCGACGATGGAGGTCGTGAGCCGCTGGATGCAGTGGAAATGCACCAGGTCGGGTCGGATGATGTCGAAGCAGGTCGCGAAGGCAGCGGCCATCTGCCGGTCTTCGAGGATGTGGTCGATGTCGGGCCGGTCCGCGGCGGTGATCGCGAAGACGCGGATGCCGTCCTCGACATACCAGTCGATCGCGTAGGGCTTGGGGCCGCCTTCGAGGGTGCAGATCACGTCGATCTGCCAGTCGTCGCCGAGCGCCTCCTTGAGGTCGCGCACGTTGTCGTGCACCACCCGGGTGGCCCCGCCGATCGCCTGGGGCGGATAGAACACATTGACCACGAGCAGCCGCTTGCGGATCTTCGGCATCCGCGCCTCGATGCTGCCGACGATCGCCTTGAAGGTCTCGGCCTGCGCCTCACAGGAATAGCGCTCGAGGGCCCGCTCCCGCGCCGCCGTCCCGATGGCCGTGCGCAGGGCGGCATCGGCGACGAGGCGTTCGATCGCCCGGTAGAAGTCGTCGCTCGTGTCGCAGAGCAGGCCGGTCCGGCCGTCCTCGATCACGTCCTCATGCGTGGCCGTCCGGCTCACCACGGAGGGGATCCCCATGACCGCGGCTTCGAGCCATTTGATCTCGCTCTTGCAGCCGTCGAACACCGAGTCGGACAGCACCGAGAGATTGATGTCGGCCTCGGCCAGGAACTCCCAATAGTCTTCGAGCGCCTTGACCGGTTCGAGAACGCGGATGCGCTCCTTGTAGGGCAGGAGGCTGTCGGACAGGACGATGTGCCCCATCAGGAGGAAGCGGACACGCTTGCCGAACTTCTTGGCGAGCTTGGCAATCGCGGGCTCGATGATCTCCCGGAAGTCCTGCTTGTGGGCCTTCGTGCCCGAGCCGTAGAAGACCGTGACCGGCCGGTCCGCCGCGGTGGGCCTTTCGGCCCGGTCGAAGCGGATCTTTCCCAGCGCGTTCGGATACACGAAGGCGATGCCGGTCCCCACGCGCTGCTCGACATGGTGGGCGAGGGCGCGCGTGGAGGCCATGCCGTAGTCGCACAGCGTCATCGCATGCTCGAACAGGGGCACACCGCAGGCGATCGCCGCATGCTCGAAGGCGCTGATCTGCTGCGCGTAGGAGGCGAGCGACGGCGGAAAATGTTGCGCCGAGAAGACGAGATCATCGACGTCGTAGATCGTCTGCAATCCGAGCTGACGCGTCCGGGCGATCGCTTCGATCACCTTCGGGAAGGCCGGCAGGCGATAGAAGATCACCAGATCCGTCTTCAGGAGATCGCCGAGAAACATCTCGAGCTCGGTCGCGTAGTTGTAGGCGCTGACCGCGAAACCCGCCTCGCTGAGTTGCTCGAGTTTCTGATCGATCCGGTAGTACCGGCATTGCGGCAGGTCGTATCCGCCCAGGATCGCCACGCGCCGGATGGTCCGCTGCTCGCGCGGATTGACGAGAACGGGGGTGCTCGATGCCAGCGCGGCGCGCAGCTCGTTCTGGACTTCGGCATAGTCGAGCGCCAGCGCCCTGTGCGCGGATCGCCCCCACAGGCTCTCGAAGGAGGTGCGCTGCGTTTGCCGCAGCTTGTCCCGCATGTCGACGTCGTCGGGATAGAGCTGCACGCCGCGCGACAGCACCTGGGCCGCCTCGGCATGATCGCCGAGTCGGCTCAAGCTCTCGCCGAGCATCCGGTAGGCCCAGCGTGTCCCTTTGCCGGCCGCGCAGATCCGCGCGCGGATCTGCGCGGAGGTGTAATAGTCGCCGCGCCGGAAGGCATGATCGGCACGGTGATGATCAGCGGGGCCATAGCCCGGCATACGCTGTTGTAGGTAGTGGTAGACGATATCCGCCTTCTCGAACTCCTCCTCGAGAGAGAAGGCGTTGGCGATGCTCTCGAAGAACTCCGCTACGGAGACGTCCGCGATCTCGATCAGCCGAATGTCGGGGGTACAGCAGGCGACGAGATGGCGGGCCGCCTCGGTGAGGCTGGCGCCTCGAAGATCGGGGACCAGATTGCGGTAGGCGGTCAGCTGGCGAACGACCGCATCCGGAATGGAAAACTCGAAGGTCTTCTCGAACCACGCCCGGAGATTCGGCAGCCGATTGCTGTCGGCCGGGGATCCGAGCCAATCCCGGAAGAGCTCGAGGCGCCTCAGGCGCGCCTCCTCCGAGCCGGGAGCGGCCTCATCGGACCAGTCCGAGAAATATTCCTTGCGGTAGAAATCCGGATCGAACCGCGCCCGGTCCGAGACGTTCAACCCCTGCTGCTGTCCCACCTTGCAGAAGTGGAACAGACATTCGGAGCGCCTTGCCGAGAGATCGACCGCATCTCCGGCGGCGAGGGCGTAGTATTCGTGATTGAAGAGTTCCAGGCACACGGGGTTGACGATGCCGTGGCCATGGAAAAGCTCCTCCTCCGACAGATAGACGAGGTGCTCCGCGGAGAAGCCGTGCTTGAACCGGATTTCCGACAGCACGAGGGCCGCCGGCATGCTCAGCCCGGCATCCACGCCGTAGACTTCCATCACAAAAGGCCGGCTCACCCGCATCGGCGCGTAGGAGCGGTTCTCCGGCCTGCCATGGTCGAGGTAATGCGCCAGCCCTTCGTGGGGATGCTGGATCGACTTGCACACGTCCTGATGCAGGGCGAGATAGCTTGCGAGATTGAAGTCGCTCGGCAGAAGAGCGATGTCCTCGGCCCGTCTCTTGAAGAACTGACGGCTTTCCTCCGACTGGAGCGCGGCCGGGTATTTGCGCAGAATGGCCGGATCGTAGGTCGTCACGGGCGGAAGCGGCTCGCTCAGCCCCTCGCGCTGATAGGCGCGTCCCTCCGCGCGCCCCTTCTCGAGGAAGTGGGCGATCGCTTCCGACGGCCATCGGGTCGCCCGTTTCACGTCGGGATTAAGCCGAAGATAGCTCTCGACGGAGAAATCGGACGGCAGGCGGGGATCCCGGTGCAGGCGGAGAAGGGCCTGCGTCTCGCTGGCGAAACGTCCCTCCGCGCGCCCGAAGTTCCGGTAGTGCTGCCGGAGTTCGTCGTCGGATTTGCTGGCGAGGTCGGGATAGTAGCTACGATAGAAATCGAGGTGCAGCGCCTCGTCCGCCTGCGCCGCTTCACCCCTCGGCGGGGCCTTCGCTCCCGCACTGTTCCGGAGGGCCGCCCGCCCCCGTCTCAGCGTTTTTGTGGCGATCGTCCTGACAGCGCTTCCGATGTCCTTACCTGCTACCATACTGTTGCGGGCTCCGCCCTCTGCGCTGACGATCCTCGGAAAACGTCCATAAATTGAATCGATCCGTTAGGCCATCTGCAATAAATTCCTTATCTTGCACAATACTCCTGAAAGACTTCATGTCGCCGTGCCCCGCGATCCTAGGGCAGGATTATTCTGGATGGGTCGCGGATCCGCGAAATCCATTTGTCGAGCCGGCTGACTTTCGCGGACCGGCTCCCCTCAGACCAGGCTGTCCGCCGCCGCACCGTCTCGGGCCAGCCGCAGCAGGTTCTGGCCGTAATGCGTCTTGGCGAAGAGTTCGCCCCGGGCGATGAGCTGCTGCCGGTCGATGAAGCCGCGCAGATAGGCGATCTCCTCAAGGCAGGCCACCTGAAGCCCCTGGCGGTGCTGGAGCGTCCGCACGAACTCCGCCGCCTCCAGCAGATTGTCGTGCGTGCCCGTGTCGAGCCAGGCGAAGCCGCGGGCCATGCGCTCGACATGCAGCTGGCCGCGCTCGAGATAGGCCTGGTTCACGCTGGTGATCTCCAGCTCGCCGCGATCGGAGGGTTTGACCGCCGCGGCGATGTCGAGCACCTGATTGTCGTAGAAATACAGGCCGGTGACGGCCCAGGGGCTCTCGGGCGTCTTCGGCTTCTCGACGAGGCGCAGCGGCTTGCCGTCCTTGTCCAGGGTCACGACGCCATAGGCCTCGGGATAGTCCACGTGATAGGCGAAGACCGTGGCGCCGCTCGTGCGGGCGCGGGCGCGCTGCAGCATCGCGGTCATGCCGTTACCGAAGAACAGGTTGTCGCCGAGCACCAGGGCGACGTCGTCGGTCCCGACGAAGTCGCGCCCGATGAGGAAGGCCTGGGCCAAGCCCTCGGGCCGCGGCTGCACCGCGTAGGTGAAGTTCAGGCCGAACTGCTCGCCGCTGCCGAGAAGGCGCTGATAATTGCCGAGATGCTCGGGGGAGGAGATGATCAGGATCTCGCGGATGCCGGCGAGCATCAGCACCGAGATCGGATAGTAGATCATCGGCTTGTCGTAGACCGGCAGCAACTGCTTGTTGATGGCGAGCGTGGCCGGGTGCAGCCGCGTGCCGGAGCCGCCGGCCAGAACGATACCCTTCATACGTGTTGGTTCCTTGAAGCGGGTCAGCGGGCCGGCCCCACGAGCCGGTCGAGAATGTCGTCGAGGGCGCTCTGCCAGGGCCGCGGCTGGATGCCGTAGGCCTCTGTCAGACTCGCCGTCGAGAGCTGCGAATTGGCGGGACGCCGGGCGGGTGTCGGATAGGCGCTGGTCGGGATCCCCTCGACGGGGAGGGACCGGCCGCCCCGCCGGGCGCTGCCCGCGACGATGGCCTGGGCGAAGCCGTGCCAAGTGGTCACGCCGTCGTTGACGCAGTGGAAGGTGCCGGTCGGCGCCTGCGGGTCCCGGGCGAGGCGCAGGGCGATGGTGGCGAGCGCCGCGGCGAGATCGGCCGCGGAGGTCGGGCAGCCATGCTGGTCGGCGACCACGGTGAGCGTGTCGCGCTCGCCGGCGAGCCGCAGCATCGTCTTGACGAAGTTGCCGCGATGCGGGCTCACCACCCAGGCCGTGCGCACGATGGCGTGGCGCGGATGGGCGCTGCGCACCGCCATCTCGCCCGCGGCCTTGCTGGCACCGTAGACGCTGCGCGGGCCGATCGGCGCGTCCGGGGCATAGGCCCCCTCCCCCGCTCCGTCGAAGACGTAGTCGGTCGAGACATGGACCAGGGGGATGCCGGCCCGGGCCGTCGCCGCCGCCAGATAGGCCGGAGCCAGGGCGTTGAGGCGCCAGGCCGCCCCGACCTCGCTCTCGGCCTTGTCGACCGCCGTGTAAGCCGCGGCATTGATCACCGCCGCCCAGGGCCGCTCGGCCACGGTCGCCGCGACCGCCGCCTCATCGGTGATGTCGAGGCTAGCCCGGTCCGGGGCCGAGAGGCGCACGCCCTCCGGCCATGGAAAGGCCTGGAGCTCGGTGCCGACTTGGCCCGCACCGCCGAGGATCAGGATCTCCATGGGCGTCGCGTCAGGCGCTCTTGCGGGCCGGGGCGAGGCCGAGGCGCTCGCCGGAATAGCGGCCCTCGCGGATCGGGCGCCACCAATCCTCGTTGTCGAGATACCATTGCACCGTGTCGACCAGCGCCTCCTCGAACACCTTCGTGGGTGCCCAGCCGACCTCGGCCTCGGCCTTGGAGGGGTCGATCGCGTAGCGCCGGTCATGGCCCGGGCGGTCGGCGACGAAGGCGATCAGGCGCTCGTGCGGCCCGTGCTCGGGGCGCAGCCGGTCGAAGGCCGCGCAGAGCGCCTTCACCACGGCGAGGTTGTTGCGCACCGAACGGCCGCCGAGCAGGTAGGTCGCGCCGAGCCGGCCGCGCTCGAGCACCGCGACGAGGCCGCGGGCGTGATCCTCGACATGGATCCAGTCCCGCTCGTTCAGGCCGTCGCCGTAGACCGGCAGGCTCTTGCCCTCCAGGGCGTTGAGGATCATCAGCGGGATCAGCTTCTCGGGGAAGTGGCGCGGCCCGTAATTGTTGGAGCAGTTCGTCACCAGCACCGGCAGGCCGTAGGTCTCGTGCCAGGCCCGCGCGAGATGGTCCGAAGCCGCCTTCGAAGCCGAGTAGGGGGAGCGCGGGTCGTAACGGCTGTCCTCCGTGAAGAAGCCCCCAGGCGGCAGCGAGCCGTAGACCTCGTCCGTCGACACATGAAGGAACCGGAAGGCCGCCTTCGCCTCGCCGGTCAGGCCCTCCCAGTAGGTGCGGGCGCCGTCGAGCATCACCTGAGTGCCGATCACGTTGGTGCGCACGAAGGCGCCCGGGTCGGTGATTGAGCGGTCGACATGGCTCTCGGCGGCCAGATGCATCACCGCGTCCGGCTTGAAGTCGGCATAGAGGGCATGGACGGTCGCCGGATCGCAGATGTCGCCCTCCACCAAACGGTGATGGGGACTGCCCTCGAGCGGCTTCAGGGAGATCGGATTGGCCGCATAGGTCAGGGCGTCGAGGGTGGCGACCTCATGCCCGAGATCCTGCACCAGGTGCAGCACCAGAGCCGAGCCGATGAAGCCGCAACCGCCTGTCACGATGATACGCATCGCTCTCTTTCCCCCCTGAAATCGCGCTGGCCCCGTCGCCGTACCGGCGGGCGATCACCGGCCTAGAACACGGTTCCGAGCGCGGCGAGCCGCGGCGCGACCTTGTCTTTGCCCGAGAGGATCGCCTCCGCTTCGGAGACCGGCCAGTCGATGCCGATCTCGGGATCGTTCCAGAAGAGATTCCGGTCGTTCTCGGGGCTGTAGTAAGCATCCACCTTATAGGCGACCATCGTGTTCGGCTCCAGGGTGCAGAAGCCGTGCGCGAAACCGGCCGGCACGAAGAGCTGTTCGCCACTCTCCGCGTCGAGGCGCACCGCCACATAGCGGCCGAACGTCTCGGACTTGCTCCGGATGTCGACAACCACGTCGAGAATGCTGCCGGCCAAGACGCGGACCAGTTTGGCCTGGGCGGCAGGCGGCGTCTGGAAGTGCAGGCCCCTGACCGTGCCGCGCGGCGCGGAGAAGGACTGATTGTCCTGAACGAAGACGTTGTGAATGCCGGCCTCGGCGAGCTGATCGACCCTGAACGTCTCGGAGAACCAGCCGCGATCGTCACCGAAGCGCTTCGGGATGACCCGCTTCACCGCGGGAATCTCAGTCTCGATGACGCGCAATAGATTGCTCTCTCGCTCAGCGTTGCCGCATCAGGCCGTGCCGGGCCGGCGATCCGCCCCCCGATGATGCACCGCACCCACTGCCCTTGATCGCCCCAAAGCGGGCGAAGTCAAGGCACAGCGGTTCCGGCACGCGGCCGGCCCAGCCTTGCGGGCCGGAAGCTCGGCGGTCTATCCGGTGGCGAGCCGGCGACCACGTTTCAACAAGGCCGGCCTCGAGGGAGGATGCACCATGGCCCGCTGCGCCGGAACCGTCGGCCTTGTCCGTTCCACCGCCGTCGCCCTCTGCCTCGGCCTCTCGGCGGGATCCGCCCTCGCGCAGAAGGCAGCGGATCCCAGCGGCCTCTGGCTCACCGAGACCAAGGGCTCGCGGGTGAAGATCGCCCCCTGCGGTGCGGGCTATTGCGGCACGCTGGCCAGCATCGGCGGCGGCGAGCTCGACGTGAACAACCCGGATCCGGCGCTGCGCAGCCGCAAGCTCGTCGGCATCCAGATCCTCGACGCGCGCACCCCCGCCTCGGGCAGCTACGAGGGTAGCCTCTACAACCCGAAGGACGGGAAGACCTATTCGGGCAGCCTCACACCCAAGGGACCCGACACCATCGAGGTGGCGGGCTGCGTGCTCGGCGTGCTCTGCAAGCGCCAGACCTGGACCCGGGTGCGGTAAGCCTCGGCCGGGGCGTTCAGGCCGCGGCCAGCGCCTCCGCGATAGCGTCGAGGGCCGCACTGGCCCCGGCGCCGTTGGGGCCGCCGGCCTGGGCCATGTCGCGACGCCCGCCGCCGCCCTTGCCACCGAGATGACCGGCGCCCGCGCGGACCAGTCCGACCGCGTCGTAGCGCTCCGTCAGATCCTCGGTGACGCCGACGACGAGGCCAGCCTTGCCGTCCGGCGCGACGCCGACGATGGCGACGATGCCGGAGCCGAGGCGGCTCTTGCCCTCGTCAGCGAGGCCCTTCAGGTCGCGCATCTCTACGCCCTCGACCACCCGGGCCATCAGCTTCACGCCGTTGACCTCGCGCGCGGCATCGCCCTCTCCGGCGCCGCCGCCCATGGCGAGCTTCTTGCGCGCATCCGCGAGTTCGCGCTCCAGTCGGCGCCGCTCCTCGATCAGGGCGGCGAGACGGTCCGAGACGTCGGCGACCGGGGCCTTGAGCTGGCCGGCGAGCGCGGCGAGCGCGCGGGATTCCTCCGCCCGGTGGCGGCGGGCGGCGTTGCCGGTCATCGCCTCGATGCGGCGCACACCGGCGCCCACGGCGCTCTCGCCGAGCACGGTGATCTGGCCGATATCGCCGGTGCGGCTCACATGCGTGCCGCCGCAGAGCTCGATGGAGAAGTTCGGCAGGCGGCCGCCTTCCACGAGCGCCCCGTCGTCGTCCACCGGCTTGCCCATGGAGACCACGCGAACCTCGTCGCCGTATTTCTCGCCGAACAGGGCGCGGGCACCGGACTCGATCGCCTCGTCCACCGCCATCAGCTTGGTCACCACCGGGGCGTTCTGCAGGAGGACCGCGTTGGCGATCTCCTCGACCCGGGCGAGTTCCGCCGGCTCGATCGGCTTGGGATGGCTGATGTCGAAGCGCAGGCGCTCGGGCGCGACGAGCGAGCCCTTCTGGGCGACGTGGTCGCCGAGCACCTGGCGCAGGGCCTCGTGCAGGAGGTGCGTCGCCGAGTGGTTGGCGCGGATCGCGGCGCGGCGGCCGTGATCGACCTTCAGCTCGACCGCATCGCCCAGGGAGAGCATGCCCTCATCCACCGTGACGTGATGCACGAACAGGTCGCCGAGCTTCTTCTCGGTGGCGGTCACCCGCGCCTTCAGGCCGGGCGCGCCGATCGTGCCGGTATCGCCAACCTGGCCGCCGGACTCGCCGTAGAACGGGGTCTGGTTGACGACCACGAGCCCGGTCTCGCCGGCCCGCAGCGCCTCCACCTCGGCCCCCTCGCGGATCAGCGCACCGACCACGCCCTCGGCCTCCTCGCTCTCGTAGCCGAGGAACTCGGTGGCGCCGGTACGCTCTTTGATTCCGTACCAGACCGTCTCGGTGGCCGCCTCGCCGGAGCCGGCCCAGGCGGCGCGGGCGGCGGCCTTCTGGCGCTGCATCGCGGCCGAGAACGCCTCCGTGTCCACGCCGATGCCGCGGGACTTGAGCGCGTCCTGGGTCAGGTCGAGGGGGAAGCCGTAGGTGTCGTAGAGGGTGAAGGCGGTCTCGCCGGACAGGTTCTGGCCGGCGGTGAGATCGCGGCTCTCCGCGTCGAGGATCGACAGGCCGCGCTCCAGCGTCTTGCGGAAGCGGCTCTCCTCCAGGCGAAGGGTCTCGGAGACGAGGGATTCCGCACGGGCCAGCTCGGGGAAGGCCTGACCCATCTCGCGCACCAGGGTCGGGACGAGGCGGTACATCACCGGCTCGCGGGCGCCGAGCAGTTCGAGGTGGCGCATGGCCCGGCGCATGATCCGGCGCAGCACGTAGCCGCGGCCCTCGTTGGAGGGCAGGACGCCGTCGGCGATCAGGAACGAGGTCGAGCGCAGGTGGTCGGCGACCACGCGGTAGGAGGCCACCGTGGCCGGATCCGGCGCCCGGGACACCGCATGGGCGACGGCGTCGATCAGCGCGCGGAACAGGTCGGTGTCGTAGTTGGAATGCACGCACTGGAGGATCGCGGCCATGCGCTCCAGGCCCATGCCGGTGTCGATCGAAGGCCGCGGCAGGGGATTGCGCACCCCCGGCTCGACCTGATCGTACTGCATGAAGACGAGGTTCCAGAACTCCAGGAAGCGGTCGCCGTCCTCGTCCGGGGAGCCGGGCGGGCCGCCGGCCAGCGCCGGGCCCTGATCGATGAAGATCTCCGAGCAGGGGCCGCAGGGGCCGGTATCGCCCATCTGCCAGAAATTGTCCGACGTCCCGATCCGGATGATCTTCTCGTCGGAGAAGCCGGCGATCTTCCGCCAGAGGCCGGCGGCCTCGTCGTCATCCGCGTAGACGGTGACGAGCAGGCGCTCCGGGGACAGGGCGAATTCCTTGGTGATCAGCGTCCAGGCGAACTCGATCGCATCGGCCTTGAAGTAGTCGCCGAAGGAGAAATTCCCCAGCATCTCGAAGAAGGTGTGGTGGCGGGCGGTGTAGCCGACATTGTCGAGGTCGTTGTGCTTACCGCCGGCGCGCACGCATTTCTGCGAGGAGGTCGCCTTGACGTAGGGGCGCTTCTCGATCCCCGTGAAGACGTTCTTGAACTGCACCATACCGGCGTTCGTGAACATCAGGGTGGGGTCGTTCTTCGGCACCAGCGAGGACGAGGGAACCACCGTGTGGCCGGCCTTGCCGAAGTAGTCGAGGAAGGTCGACCGGATCTCGTTGACGCCGCTCATCGCTCAGAAAGGTTCGATCTGGATGCCCGGGCCGCGAAAGCCGCCCCGTTTGGGCCCTCATACGGTGCGGGCGGCCCCGAGTCACGGGAGCATTTCCGCAGAGGCTCCGGCCGCCCCTGTCCCGGGCGCCGGAGCGCCGGCGCGGAACCGTCCGAGAGAGCGCGCGCGCTCAGCCCTCGTCGCCGGCGATCTCCGCCTTGGCGTCGGCGACGAGACGGGCGAGGCCGGCATCGACCTCCTCGCCGAGCATGATCTGCTCCGCCCTGGTCAGGTCCGTGGCCCAGCGGCCACTGGCGAATCCCTCCTGACAGCGCACCCGCTCCGCCTCGATGGCGGCCTCGGTCTCCGGCCCGGCGACCCGCATCGCCTGCACGAAGCCGAACCAGGCGGCGCGCTCCACCACGGCGAGGCGGGCGCGCAGGCGGATAGCTGCGGCCTTGTCGAGGCCGATCTCGTCGGAGGACATCGCGGAGGATCCGGGGCTCAGCGGCGCTGTTCGCAGCGGGTTTTCACGTAGGTCGTCTTGTCCTCGCCATGGCCCGCGCTGGCCGCGAGCACGGGGCCCTGGATCAGGCATTCCTGAAGCGAGTGCGCCGGCCCCGTGATGACGTCGAGGGCCGTCTCGCGCGAGCAGTCGGGAGCCTGGACGGAAGCGGCGCAGACCAGGGCGACGACGAGGATCGAATTCATCATGCGGCGGTCATCCTCTTCGGCGAGATCGTTCCGAAGAGGCGCCTGCCACCACGGTCCGTTGCAGGATAACCGGCAAAGCGCCTGCACGGCGCCTGTCTTTCGGCCATCCATTCCTGCGTCACACCACCGCGGACGGACCCGGAGCGGCGGCCGACGCTTCTCGAGGCGCACCGGCACGCTTCGTGCAACATGTTTCCCGCGGGCGACTTGTCCTCACGACGCCGCACCACGCCGGGACCGCCGCCATGCGCATCCGCACGCAGGTCACCTCCGACGGAATCTGGACCGTCTTCGTGGACGAAGATCTCTGCATCAGTGGCCTGACGGGGCCGGAAGCGGAAGCGTTCCTGGCGGCGTTCAACCGCGTCTCCGCAAGTCACTGAAATGACACACGAAAATCATCTGCCCCAAAAAAGTCGCAAGCCGGGCCTGTCTTCCGCAACTCATGCAAGGTCGTTGCGAGGAGACGGCGATGTCTTTCGAAGTGATCTTCACGCAGTCCGCCCAGGAACTGGTCGAAGGCCGCGGTGATCTCCCCGATCTCGAAGAACGGGCCCGAGACGCGATTGCGGAACTGCCTGGAGAAGGACTGGAAGCGCTGGAGCGGCACCTGTTCCATGCCTTCGCGCTGGATGACGGCACCGAGATCATCTGCTCGCTGACCGGGGCCGGCGCCGTGCGCGTCGATGCCTGCGAGGCGGAAGCGGAGGCCGCCTGAGGCGGCCTTTGCCGGAACCGGGCGGCCCGCCCCGAGCTTCCTCCGACCGTCGGAAACGAAAACGGAGGAAACGATGTCCGAGGAGACGGTCGGAGTCTCGGCGGAATTCCCGACCCTGGAGGCCGCACATGCGGCCCGCGACCGGCTCGTCCGGTCGGGGTTCGCCCGCAACAGCATCACGATCGAGCGGGACGAGGAGGAGCTCGTCGTCTCGATCCCGGTGCGGCCGGAGAACCGGCGGCGCGCCGCCCGCATCCTGAGGGGCTCCGAGATCCTGGAGACCGTGCGGCATCGCGGCGGCGAGGCGGCCGGCACCCTCGGCGGCGTGCCGGTGCTGGCCCTGGCGATCGCGGGTCTGGCCGGCTTCGCCCTCTACGGGCTCGCCAACCGCCGCTGATCCGCCTCACCCCCGAAGCGGATTCGGGCCTCGCTCACGCGCCCGGCGGGAAGAACCGGTTCGCCGGGCGCGGCAGGCCGAGATGGTCGCGCAGCGTGTGGCCCTCGTACTCCGTCCGGAACAGGCCGCGGCGCTGCAGTTCCGGCACGACCTGATCGACGAAGGCGTCGAGCCCCTCCGGCACGAAGGGAAACATCACGTTGAAGCCGTCGCAGGCCTCGCCCTCCAGCCATTCCTGCATGTGGTCGGCGATCTGGGCGGGGGTGCCGACGAAGCTGAGCCCGCCATAGCCGCCCACGCGCTGGGCGAGCTCGCGCACGGTGGCGCCGGTCTTGCGGGCATAGGCCACGATCTGGGCCTGACCGCTCTTGCTCGCATTCGTCTCCGGAATCTCGGGCAGCGGCGCGTCGAGGTCGAAGCCGGAGGCATCGGTCCCGAGCCGCACCGAGAGATTGGCGAGCCCGCTCTCCACCGGTACCAGGGCGTCGAGGCGGGCCTTCTTCTCCTGGGCCTCCGCCTCGCTCGCGCCCACCACCACGAAGGCGCCGGGCAGGATCTTGAGATGGGCCGGGTTGCGCCCGGCCCGGGCCATGCGGCCCTTCACGTCGGCGTAGTATTCCTGCCCCGCCTCCAGCCGCGAGGCCGAGCCGAACACCATCTCCGCGGTCTCCGCCGCGATCTGCCGCCCGGCCTCGGAGGCCCCCGCCTGCACGATCACCGGCCAGCCCTGGACCGGCCGGGCCACGTTGAGCGGCCCCTTCACCTTGAGGAATGCGCCCTTGTGGTCGAGGGTGTGGAGCCTGTCGGGGTCGAAATAGAGCCCCTGCTCCACATCCCGCAGGAAGGCGTCGTCGGCCCAGGAATCCCACAGGCCGGTCACCACGTCGAAGAACTCGCGGGCGCGCTGGTAGCGGGTGGCGTGGTCGAGATGGGCGTCGCGCCCGAAATTCAGGGCCTCGTCCGGATTGCCGGAGGTGACGAGGTTCCAGCCCGCGCGGCCCTTCGAGATATGGTCGAGCGAGGCGAACTTGCGGGCGATGTGATAGGGCTCGTTGTAGGTGGTGGAGGCGGTGGCGATCAGCCCGATCCGCTCCGTCACCATGGCCAGCGCCGGCAGCAGGGTCAGCGGATCGAAGGAGGTGACGGTCGCCGAGCGCTTCAGGGCTTCGATTGGCATGTTCATCACGGCGAGGTGGTCGGCCATGAAGAAGGCGTCGAACTTGCCCGATTCCAGCTTGCGCGCGAAGCGCACCAGATGCTCGAGGTTGAAGTTCGCGTCCGGGAAGCCGCCGGGATAGCGCCACCAGGCGGTGTGGATGCCGATAGGGCGCATGAAGGCGCCGAGATGCAGTCTCTTTCGCTGAGGGCTTGAGTTCACGCTGGCCTCCGGCGTCCCGATCGCTTCGAGGCTTCCGATATGTTGCGCGGAAGGCGGCTGGCCAACCGGGGCCGCGGGCGCGCACACGCACGGCAGACCTGCGCCGGCCGGGTCATGATGCGGCCCCGCCCTGACCGATTTCCGTCCCGAGACCCGTAGGGAGACCCGCATGACAGGCCCCGCCACCGCGCCCCACGCCACGCAGGACGTGCCCTATCGCGCGCTCAACGGCTGGTGGGCGCTCCTGCTGTCCCTGCCCTGCCTGGCCTTCGGCGCCCTGTTCTTCCTCGGCGGCCTCGGCACGCTGCTCGGGCGGGGCAGCAGCGGCGTGGCCTTCCTCGGGGTCGCCGTGCTCGCCGGCCTCACCGGCCTGGTGCTGCTCGCCGGGCTCATCACCCTGAAGCCCCGCCAGGCCGCGGTGCTCACCCTGTTCGGGCGCTATCACGGCACCATCGCCCGGGACGGCTTCTGGTGGCGCAACCCGCTCACCGCGGTCGCCAAGGTCTCCCTGGCGACGGAGGCGCAGGAGACCAAGATCATCACGGTCAACGACCTGATGGGCAACCCGATCACCATCGCGGCCGCCGCGATCTGGCGCGTGCAGGACGCGGCGCGGGCCACCTTCGATGTCGGCAGCTACCGGGACTTCGTCTCGCTCCAGGCGGAGGCGGCCCTGCGCAACATCGCCTCGACCCGGCCCTACGACCACGAGGAGGCGGAGAATCTCGGCCAGGAGGCCGGCGACGCCAAGCGCCGACTCGCGGAGAAGGCCACCCGGGTCGCCTCCCTGCGGGCCGATCGCGACGCCATCCATGCCGACCTGATCGGCGAGCTCGGCCAGCGGGTCGGTGTGGCGGGCGTCATCGTCGAGGACGTGCGGCTCACCCATCTCGCCTATGCGCCGGAGATCGCCGGCGCCATGCTCAAGCGCCAGCAGGCGGGCGCCATCATCGCGGCCCGCCGCCAGATCGTGGAGGGCGCGGTCGGCATCGTGCGCGACACCATCGCCCGCCTGGAGCAGCCGGAGGACGGCCGCCCCGGCATCCCCTTCGACGAGCAGGGCCGCGCCAGCATGGCCCAGACCATGCTGATCATGATCGTCGGCGACCGCGAGGCCACGCCGGTGGTGAGCGTGGGGAAGGGGTAGGGCCTGAGCCGTCTCAGATATCCAGCTCCGCCCCGTCCGCGAACGCGGCCCGCTCCTGGATGAAGGCGAAGCGGGCTTCCGGCTTGTTGCCCATCAGGCGGTCCACCGTGTCGCCGGTGGATTCCCGGGCCTCGTCGAGGACCGCGACGCGCAGCAGCGTGCGCTTCTTCGGGTCCATCGTCGTCTCCTTGAGCTGCGCGGGCATCATCTCGCCCAGGCCCTTGAAGCGGCCGATCTCGACCTTGCCGTTCTTGAACACGGTCTTGATGAGCTGATCCTTGTGGGCGTCGTCGCGGGCATAGGCCGTCTTGGTGCCCTGCTGCAGGCGGTAGAGCGGCGGGATCGCGAGATAGAGGTGGCCCTTGTCGATCAGCTTCGGCATCTGCCGATAGAAGAAGGTGATCAGGAGCGAGGCGATGTGGGCGCCGTCCACGTCGGCATCCGTCATGATGATCACCTTCTCGTAGCGAAGGTCTGCATCACGGAAATTCGCCCCTGTGCCGCAGCCGAGCGCCAGGGTCAGGTCGGAGATGAGCTGGTTGGCGCCGAGCTTGTCGCGGGAGGCCGAGGCCACGTTCAGGATCTTGCCGCGCAGGGGCAGGATCGCCTGGGTGGCGCGGTCGCGGGCCTGCTTGGCGGAGCCGCCGGCCGAGTCGCCCTCGACGATGAAGATCTCCGAGCCGGCGGTGCCGGCGGCCGAGCAATCGGCGAGCTTGCCGGGAAGCCGCAGCTTCCGGGTCGCGGATTTGCGGGCGACCTCCTTCTCCTGGCGGCGGCGCAGGCGCTCCTCGGCCCGGTCGATCACCCAGTCGAGCAGCTTGTTGGCCTGGGCCGGCGAGGCGGCGAGCCAATGGTCGAAGGCGTCGCGCACGGCGGTCTCGACGATGCGCGAGGCCTCCACCGTGGCGAGCTTGTCCTTGGTCTGGCCCTGGAATTCCGGCTCGCGGATGAAGACCGAGAGCATGGAGGCGCAGGTCGCCATCACGTCGTCGGTGGTCACGGCCGTCATGCGCTTGGCCTGGTTCACGCGCTCGGCATGCTCGCGGAGCGCCCGGAGAAGGGCGACGCGCAGGCCGCTCTCGTGGGTGCCGCCCTCGGGCGTCGGGATCGTGTTGCAGTAGGAATGCGAGACGCCGTCCTCGGCCACCATCCAGGCCACGGCCCATTCGAGGGAGCCGTGGGAGCCGGGCTTGGTCACCTTGCCGGCAAAGATTGCGTCGGTGACGAGCTCCTTGCCCTCGATGTCGCGGGCGAGATAGTCGCGCAGGCCGCCGGGGAAGCGGTGCACGGCCTCGGCGGGCACGTCCTCAAGACCTTCGAGAAGGGAGGGCGCGCAGCGCCAGCGGATCTCGACGCCGCCGAACAGATAGGCCTTGGAGCGGGCCATCTTGAACAGGCGGCGGGGGTCGAACTTCAGCGAGCCGAAGATCTGCGCATCCGGGTGGAAGCGCACCCGCGTGCCGCGGCGGTTCTGCACCCGGCCCACCGTCTCCAGCGGGCCCTGGACGTGGCCGCGGGAGAAGCACTGGCGGTAGAGGGTCTGGTTGCGGGCGACCTCGACCTCCAGCACGTCGGAGAGGGCGTTCACCACGGAGATGCCGACGCCGTGCAGGCCGCCGGAGGTCTCGTAGACCTTCGAATCGAACTTACCGCCGGCATGCAGCGTGGTCATGATGACCTCGAGCGCCGACTTGCCGGGGAATTTCGGGTGCGGGTCCACGGGGATGCCGCGGCCATTGTCGGTGACGACGAGGGTGCCGCTCTCCTCCAGCTCCACCTCGATGAAGCTGGCATGGCCCGCCACCGCCTCATCCATGGAATTGTCGATCACCTCGGCGAAGAGGTGGTGGAGCGCCCGCTCGTCGGTGCCGCCGATATACATGCCCGGCCGGCGCCGCACCGGCTCCAGCCCCTCCAGCACCTCGATGGCCGAGGCGTCGTAGCCGGCCTCGGCCGATTCGGGCACAGCCGGCACGGGGGCGAGCTTGCGCCGCCGCTCGGCCGCCGGGTCGGAGATCCTGTCCTGCGCCGATATGTCGGCCGGCGCCTTGCCGGCGCCGAACAGATCGCGGGCGGGGTCGCTCACGCGCGGTCTCCGGGCATCTCGGGTCGATCGTGCTGCATGCGCCTTCATCCTTCTTCTTGTACCGGAACAAACCGGAAACAAAAAGACCTCCGCCGGGGAGGCGGAGCTTGTCATCGTCTCGGACCTCGTCCGCGCGCTCCCCTCGGGAGGGCGGATCCGGTGCTCGCTCGAACGCCGTCTCATATCACGGCGCCGGACCCGGCCCAGGCAGGGGAACACATGGGCCGGATGCGGTTTCGGGGCGCCGCGCCTCAGGCGGCGCGGACGCTCCCGAGGAAGCGGGTCATCTCGGCGCCGAGATGCTCGGCCTGCTGCGCCAGCGCGGAGGCCGAGGCCAGGACCTGGGTGGCGGCGGAGCCGGTCTCCTCGGCCGCGCCCGCGACGCCCGCGATGTTGTGCGTCACCTCGCCGGCCCCCATGGCCGCCTGGGCGACGTTGCGCACGATCTCCTGCGTCGCCGCGCCCTGCTGCTCCACCGCGGCGGCGATGGTGGTCGCCACCTGGCTGATCTCGCGGATGCGCCCGGCAATCCCGCCGATCGCCTCCACTGCCTGGTCGGTCGAGCCCTGGATCTGCGCGATCTGGCGGCCGATCTCCTCCGTGGCGCGGCCGGTCTGGCTCGCGAGTTCCTTGACTTCACTCGCCACCACCGCGAAGCCGCGCCCCGCCTCCCCTGCCCTGGCCGCCTCGATCGTGGCGTTCAGCGCCAGCAGATTGGTCTGGCCGGCGATGGTCGAGATCAGGTTGACCACGTCGCCGATGCGGGCGGCGGCCTGGGACAGGTCCTGCACGAGCTGCGCGGTCTGGTTGGCCTCGCCCACGGCGATCCGGGCGAGATCGGCGGAGCTGCCGACCTGGCGGCCGATCTCGTCGACGGAGGTGCCGAGCTCCTCCGCCGCAGCGGCCACCGCGTTGACGTTGGTGGCAGCCTCTTCCGCGGCAGCCGCGACGCTGGTCGATTGCGCCGCCGTCTCCCCCGCAGTGGCGCTCATGGTCTGGGCGGTGCCCTGCAGATCCCCCGCAGCGGCTCCGAGGCGCGCCACGATTCCGCCCACGGCCGCTTCGAAGCCGTCCGCGAGTTGTCTCATCCCGGCCTTGCGCTGCTCTTCGGCCGAAGCGCGGGCCGACACGGTCTCGGCCTCCAGCTGCCTGGTATGGAGGAGGTTCTCACGGAAGACCCGGATGGCGGCGGACATCTCGCCGATCTCGTCCCTGCGCTGACCGTAGGGGATGTCGAACGCGGTGTCGCCGCCCGCCAGCCGCCGCATCGCCACCGTCATCCGACCGATCGGACGGGACACGCCCGTGAAGGAATAGGCCGCCGCGCCGAGCGCCGTCAGGAGAGCAAGGGAGAGCATGATCAGCGTCGTGCGCCAGGCGGAGGCCTGCTCCGAGCGGATCGCGGCATCCGCGGCGCGGCTCGCCGCGAGGTTGATCTCGACGAGCTTCGCAGCCGCAGCGGTGACGGCGAGGTAACGGACCTGCATCGGCCCGGTGAAGAAGGCCATCGCCTCGGCTTGGCGATCCGCAGGGAAGGCGCGCAGCTCATCCCAATCCGTTTTGACGGCGTTCAGCTTGATCTGCAGGTCCTCGTAGATCGCCTGTTCCTCGGGCGAGACGATGAGCGCGCGGTAACCGTCGACCTTGGCATTGCGCTCGCGGATCATGTCGGTGACCTTGGCCGCACTCTGCGTTTTCCCGCTCTCGTCCAGCGCCGTCATGTAGCGGAACTGCCAGAGGCGCGTGCGCACGACGAGGATGTTGATGGCGTTCGCCTCGTTCATCGAAGGGATGGTGTTGTCGAGGAGTGCTGTCGTCTGGCCGCCGATCGCCTCCAGCTTCACCAGCGCCATCACACCCTGCGCCACCGACAGCACGAGCATGATCGCGAAGAGCCCAATTAGACTCTGCTTCAGCGAGACCTTCATCGTGAACCATTCGTAAAAAGATAATG
This sequence comes from Methylobacterium organophilum, assembly GCF_022533465.1. Lineage (NCBI taxonomy): Bacteria > Pseudomonadati > Pseudomonadota > Alphaproteobacteria > Hyphomicrobiales > Methylobacteriaceae > Methylobacterium > Methylobacterium organophilum. Next base: position 638,799 of record NZ_CP092848.1, read on the forward strand.
CAAATTATCGTGCATTGCGGGAGTTAACGGCAATCTAAGACGACAACTCGAACCGGGAGTCGTCTCGCGATCCCCCCGCGGAGTCGACCGGCAGACCGTGCGGATGTCGTGGTCCGATGCGGCCCCGGACACCGTAGGGTCTCATGTCCGGAATGGCGCAGGGCATGGCTAATGAAAGGTTGCCGAGCGGGGGCGTTCAGGAACCTCTCAGGTGTTTGCGCGTTGCATCTCCAATGCTTAAGCTTGCGGCCGGCCCGCCAGCCAGGGAGATTCAGCCATGACCTCCGCCGCCGCACATGCGCGTCACCTCTCGCTGCTGCGCTTCGAGCAGGCGGCCGGCGAAGCCTTCGGCTGTCCGGTGGAGGCCGAGCCCCTGTCCCGGCCCTCGCTGTTCCTGACCCCCACGACTATCGCCTTCGCCACAGTCGCCACCGCGGTCGTCGCGACGATCGGGTATCTGGTCTGATCGCCCGTTCGTCGCGAGCACGGCAAGCCAAGCGAGGCCGTATCCGAAGAGATATGGCCAGCCATGCTGCGCAGGCTTTGGGCAGCTGAAGCGTGCACACGAGGGCGGTCGCAGGAAACTCGGTGTCATCACCGTCCCGATGACCGTGACCGGCAGGACCTCTTCCCCTCGCTCAGGCCGCCGTCGGCAGGACGCAATCGCGGATGTCGCGGGCCAGGGCATCGACCCGGACGGGATCGGCGTCCCAGGCGAACATGAAGCGGGCCGCGCCGCCGATGAAGCCATAGAAATGCCAGCCCCGTTCTCGCAGGGCAGCCTGAACCGTCTCGTGTAGGTGGAGGAAGACGCCGTTCGCCTCGACGGGGGCGGCGAGTTCGACTCCCGGAATGCCTGCCACCGCGTCGGCGAGGCGGCGGGCACAGGCATTGGCGTGGCGCGCATGAGCGAGCCAGGCCCCGCTTTCCAGCATCCCGACCCAGGGCGCCGCGAGATAGCGCATCTTGGACGCGAGTTGGCCTGATTGCTTGCAGCGATAGTCGAAATCCTCGGCGCGCCGGCGGTCGAAGAAGATCACCGCCTCGCCCATCCCCATGCCGTTCTTGGTGCCGCCGAAACACAGCACGTCGACCCCCGCCTTCCAGGTCAGCTCCGCCGGGCTCGCCTCGAGCGCGGCGCAGGCATTGGCGAACCGGGCGCCGTCCATGTGCAGATTGAGTCCGAGGCTGCGGCAGGTCTCCGAGAGCGCCGCCACCTCGTGCACGCTGTAGACGCGGCCGGTTTCGGTCGATTGGGTGATCGTGACGGCACGGGGCTTCGGAAAGTGGATGTCGCTGCGCTTCCCGGCGATGCCCCGCACGCCATCAGGCGTGAGCTTGCCCTCGCTCACGGGGGCAACGAGGAGCTTCGAACCGTTGGAGAAGAATTCCGGCGCACCGCATTCGTCGGTTTCGACATGGGCGGATTCGGCGCAAATCACGCTGTGGTAGGACTGGCAGAGCGCGGCGAGCGCCAGCGAATTCGCCGCGGTGCCGTTGAAGACGAAGAAGACCTCGCAATCCGTCTCGAACAGCGTTCGGAAGCCATCGGTCGCCCGCTGCGTCCAGGGATCGGCACCATAAGCGGGAGCGTGGCCCACATTCGCCTCGGCCATGGCTGCCCAGGCCTCCGGACAGATTCCGGCATAGTTGTCGCTTGCGAATTGCTGGGCAGTCGAATCCCTCACGGCGGCGCCTTCCAGAGTGGGAGCCAAGCGACGCGGATGCAGAGTTCCCGTTGGTTGCCGGAACGGCCACATCCCCTTTCCTCGAGAAAGGGCGCCACCTTGCCGGGTCGGCAGGTTGGCGTCGAGCGCCGGCTCGACTCGTGATGTTGTGAGATCCAGTTATGCCGTCGGCGGTCTCCCGGCAATGGATCGTCGAGGTTGCATCGGGTGACGGGATCCTGTGATTCCGTGATCCAAGGAGAAGCGCCGCTATGCCCTATCGCCACGTCGTCGGGTCCCACGCTCACGTCTTCGCCGATCTCGGCACCCTGATGGCCAAGGCGAGCCCGATCCGCTCCGGAGATTGCCTCGCCGGCATCGCCGCGGAATCGGCCGAGGAGAACATGGCGGCCCGCTGGTGCCTCGCCGAGGTGCCACTGAAGGAGATTCTGGCCCGTCCGCTGGTCCCTTACGAGGAAGACGACGTCACCCGTCTGATCCTCGACGGGCATGACGCTGCCGCCTTCGCCGAGATCGCCCATCTCACGGTCGGGGACTTCCGCGAGTTCCTGCTCACCGCCTCGTCGGAGACGCTGGCCCGCATCGCCTTGGGCGTGACGCCGGAAATGGCGGCGGCCGTGTCGAAGATCATGCGCAACCAGGACCTGATCCTGGTCGCCCGGAAGGCCCGGGTGGTCACCCGCTTCCGCAACACGATCGGGCTCCCCGGCACCATGGCCGTGCGGCTCCAGCCGAACCACCCGACGGACGATGCGGCCGGCGTCACCGCCTCGATCCTCGACGGACTGTCCTACGGCTGCGGCGACGCCGTGATCGGCATCAACCCGGTCTCCGATTCCGTGCAGACTCTGTCCGGGCTGCTGCGGCTGTTCGACGACATCATCACGCGGCTCGGGATCCCGACCCAGGGCTGCGTCCTCACTCATGTCACCACGACGCTGGAGGCGATGAATCGCGGCCTGCCGGTGGATCTCGTGTTCCAGTCGATCGCGGGTACGCAGAAGGCCAATGCGAGCTTCGGCGTCACCCTGGACATCCTGAAGGAGGCGCACGAGGCCGCGCTGGCCCTCAAGCGGGGAACGCTCGGGGACAACGTGATGTATTTCGAGACCGGCCAGGGCTCGGCCCTCTCGGCGGACGCCCATCACGGCATCGACCAGCAGACCCTGGAAGCGCGCGCCTATGCCGTGGCTCGCGTCTTCCGTCCGCTCCTCGTCAACACCGTGGTCGGCTTCATCGGCCCGGAATATCTCTACGACGGCAAGGAGATCATCCGCGCCGGGCTGGAGGACCACTTCTGCGGCAAGCTGATGGGCGTGCCGCTCGGCTGCGACGTCTGCTACACCAACCATGCCGAGGCCGATCAGGATGACATGGACATCCTTCTGACGCTCCTCGGCGCGGCGGGCTGCACCTACGTCATGGGCATTCCCGGGGCTGACGACGTGATGCTGAACTACCAGTCCACCTCGTTCCACGATTCCCTTTACCTGCGCGAGGTGCTGGGCCTGAAGCGGGCCCCCGAGTTCGAGGAATGGCTGCAGCGCATCGGACTCACCGACGCGGAGGGCAAGCTGCTGCCCGACGGCGCCGGCCCGCGGCTGCTCGCCGCCGCGCCCGACCTCGCGGCGTGAGGGGGCTGCGATGAGCGACGAGGATCTCTGGCAACGGCTCGCCCGCCTCACACCGGCGCGGATCGGGCTCGGCCGGGTCGGAAGCGGCCTGCCGACACGGGAAGTGCTGCGCTTCGGGCTCGCACACGCCCAGGCGCGGGACGCGGTGCACACGCCTCTCGACGCACAGGCCGTGGCCGATGCGATCGCGGCTCTCGGCTTTCCGACGGTGCAGGCGGCCTCCTCCGCCCTGGACCGCCCGACCTATCTGCACCGGCCCGATTACGGCCGGCGGCTTGCCCCGGACGACCGCAGGGCGCTCGCGGCGACGGCGACGGAAACGGTCGATCTCGCCCTCGTCGTCGCCGATGGGCTCTCCGCCCGTGCCGTGCACGAGGGAGCCGCCAAGATGCTCGCGGCGCTCAAGCCCTATCTCGACAAGGCCGGCTGGCGCCTCGCCCCCGTCGTGATCGCCGTGCAGGCGCGGGTCGCGCTCGGGGACGATATCGGCGCGGCCCTGAAGGCCAGGGCGGTCGTGGTGATGATCGGCGAACGGCCGGGCCTGTCTTCGCCCGACAGCCTCGGCCTCTATCTCACCTTCGACCCGAAACCCGGACGCTCGGACGCGGAGCGCAACTGCATCTCGAATGTGCGGCCCGCCGGGCTGTCCTTCGACCTCGCCGCGTTCAAGCTGAACTGGCTGCTCACCCAGGCTTTCGCCCGTGGCCTCTCGGGCGTGAACCTGAAGGACGAGAGCGACCACGTGCTGGATGCACCGCAGACCCGAGCCGCGATCGCCCCCTCTCAAACCGAAACGCCCGCCAAGCCGGCTTGATTCCCCATGCGGCCTGTCCCTTCGGCAGAGTGCGCGTCGGAATCGCGATCGAGAGGCGTGCCCGATTGCAACGCGATCGGACACGGATCTAGAAGCCCATCCATGACGACCGACACCGAGAGCCGCCTCGACCGCCTGGAGATCCGCCTGACCGAGCAGGAGGCGGTCATCGACGATCTCAACGCTACGATCACCGCGCAGTGGCGGAAGATCGATCTGCTGGTGCGGCAGGTGCAGAAGCTGACCGAGCAACTGGAAGAGGCTGCGATCCGCGCGCCCTCAGGCCTGCCCGAGCCGCCGCCACCGCATTATTGAGCCGGGCGGTCGCCCGGCGGGTTCAGCCTTCCCGGATCAGCCGGGTCACATGGCCCATCTTGCGGCCGGGACGGGCCTCGCCCTTGCCGTAGAGATGGAGGGCGGCGCCCGGCTCGGCGAGCACGGTGGCCCAGGTCTCGGCCTCGTCCCCGATCAGATTGTGCATCTCGACCCGGTGCCCGGCGGGAATGGCCGTGCCGCCGAGGGGCCAGCCGCAGACCGCGCGGACAGCCTGGGCGAACTGGGAGGTCTGCGCACCCTCGATGGTCCAGTGCCCGGAATTGTGCACGCGGGGGGCGATCTCGTTGACGACGAGCCGGTCGCGGCCGGCCGGCCCCTCCACCTCGAACAGCTCCACCGCGAGCACGCCGACATAGTCGAGGGCCTCGGCGATGGCTTTGGCGATATCCAGAGCGGCCCGGGTCGTCTCGGGATCGAGCCCCGGCGCCGGCGCCTGCGTCACCGCCAGGATGTGGTTGCGATGCTCGTTGGCGACCGGGGCGAAGGCCGCGAAGGCCCCGTCGAGGCCGCGGGCGGCCACCACGGAGATTTCACGACGGAAGGGCACGAAGCCCTCCAGGATGCAGGGCGCGCCCTTGAATGCGGCAAGGATATCGGCCGCGTCCTCGCCTACGCGGATCGTGCGCTGTCCCTTCCCGTCATAGCCGAAGCGGCGCGTCTTGAGCACGGCCGGCCGGCCGAGGGCCGCGAGCGCCGCCTCGAGATCCGCGACGGTGTCCACCGCCCGGAATGGGGCCGTGGCGATGCCGAGCCCGTTCACGAAGGTCTTCTCCGTGAGCCGATCCTGGGTGGTGAACAGGGCCCTGGCGCTCGGCCGCACCGGCGCGTGCTCTTCCAGCACCGCAGCGGTCTCGTGCGGGATGTTCTCGAACTCGTAGGTGACGACGTCGACCGCATCGGCGAAGGCGGCGAGCGCCTGCGCATCGTCATAGGCCGCCATCGTGCGGGCCGCGGCCACGTCGAAGGCGGGGCTGTCGGCATCGGGGGCGTAGATATGCGCCTTCAGGCCATAATTCGCGGCCGCCAGGGCGATCATGCGGCCGAGCTGGCCGCCTCCGATGATGCCGATCGTGCCGCCGGGCCTCACCGCCGGGGTGCTGTCGCTGCTCATATCCGTGCCGTCAGTCAATGCTTGTCCGGCCTCACACGGCCGAGGTGTCGGGACGCTCGGCGACGCTCTCGCTCTGCCGGGCGCGCCAGGAATCGAGGCGCTCGGCCAGGGCCGGATCGGTCAGGGCGAGCACGGCGACGGCCATCAGAGCGGCGTTGACCGCCCCGGCCCGACCGATCGCGAGCGTCCCGACGGGGATACCGGCGGGCATCTGCACGATCGAGAGCAGGCTGTCCTGGCCCGAGAGCGCCTTCGACTCGACCGGGACGCCGAAGACCGGCAGGGGCGTCATCGCCGCCGCCATGCCCGGCAGATGGGCCGCGCCGCCGGCCCCGGCGATCACCACCTTGAAGCCCGCCGCCCGCGCGCCCTTCGCGAAGGCGACGAGCCGGTCCGGCGTGCGGTGGGCGGAGACGATGCGCGCGTCGTAGGGAACCTGCAGCGCCTCCAGCGTCTCCGCGGCGTGCCGCATGGTCGCCCAGTCGGACTGGCTGCCCATGATGATCGCGACCGGGACCGCTCCCGTCATCCTCGTCGATGCCTTCGGTTCGAGGAAGCCCGGACCGCCGGTTGTCGCGGGGCCGGACCAAAGGCGCCGGATACAGGGGCCGCGCCCGGGCCGCAAGGCGGCGATTTTTTCGTGGGCGGCGCGCGCCGGCACGGAGCCGGGCGCAGCCTGCCGCGTTGTGGAGCAAACGGCCCACCTGTGCGGCCGCGCACCCTCCATGGAACCCTACGACAATGCCGAGCCACGGCCAGCCCCAGACCGCCCCGAAAGCCATCCACATCGACATCCACGACGCGAAGTCCCGCAGCCACTGGGCCGAGACCCTGGGCGTCAGCGACGAGCGCCTGCGCAAGGCCGTCCGCATGGTCGGCACGCGGCTCTCCAGCGTGACCGCCTATCTGGCGAAGTGAACGCTCCGAGGGGGCGGTCCGCGCCCCCTCCCTTCACGCGATGATGTCGGGCGTGAGCTGGTCCTCGAGATGGGTGATGCGGTCGCGCAGCACGAGCTTGCGCTTCTTCAGCCGCTGGATCTGCAGCTGATCCCCGGCGACGCTGAGCATCAGCGCCTCGATCGCGTCGTCGAGATCCCGGTGCTCCTCGCGGAGTCGGTTCAGCTCGGCTTCAAGATCGGGGCCGCCATCGTTCGCAACCTCAACCATGATGTTCACAAGCAGGGCTCTCTCAGGGGTCGCCGGACGGGGCGACCATGCGGCAAGGCCTCGCCCGGAGCAAGGCGGGACAGGGGCTTACCCCACGACGATGACACGGCCTCGGGCAACCCGAAGCGTTGCCGAAAAGACGCGCCGTTCGTGTAACGGAAATCTCAGTCTCGCGGCGGATTGATTTCGACAGGAAAGCGAATCCGTGGCACTCTGGGTGCGTCGGAAACGATGACAGGAGACGCCACTCATGTCCTTGCAGACGCATCTGAGCCAGCTCGAAGCGAAGCACGAAGCTCTCGAAAAAGAGATTCACGACGCCCAGCAAGCCCCGTCCATCGACGACCTCCGCGTCGCCGAGCTCAAGCGCAAGAAGCTGTTCCTGAAGGACGAGATCGAGCGGCTCAGGCCCGCTAGCCAGACACTTCACTAGCGTCTTCAACGGCATAGAGCGTATCGCGCGCCGCGCCCGGGCCCTCCCCGGCGCGGCGTTTTCGTTGGGAAGCGGGCGCGAAGGCGCTACATTCCGCGGCAAGAGGCCGGCGCCGACCGGCCCTCCACGGAGGACACACGATGACGCCGGAGCCCCGCTCCTACCGGTCCGTCCAGGCCGCCGCGCTCGCCGATCCGGAGAGCTTCTGGTTGAAGGCCGCCGAGGCGCTCGACTGGGACGAGCGCCCGACCCGCGCCTACGCCTCGGAAGGCCTCGAAGCCGGCTCCGAGGCCGCGGCCCGAGGCGCCGAGGCCGGCCGATGGTTCCCGCGAAGCCGCCTGAACGCCTGCACCAACGCCGTCGACCGCCACGTCGCGAACGGCCGCGGCGACCAGGCCGCGATTCTCTACGACTCGCCCGTCACGGGCAGCAAGCGCCGCATCACCTATGCCGAGTTGCAGGACGAGGTCGGCCGCCTCGCCGCGGTGCTGGAGGATCTCGGCGTCGAGAAAGGCGACCGGGTCGTGCTCTACATGCCGATGGTGCCCGAGGCCCTGTTCGGCATGCTCGCCTGCGCGCGGCTCGGGGCGATCCATTCCGTGGTGTTCGGGGGCTTCGCCGCCAACGAGCTCGCGGCGCGAATCGAGGATGCGGCGCCCAGGCTGATTCTCGCCGCCTCCTGCGGCATCGAGCCGACCCGCGTCGTCCCCTACAAGCCGCTCCTCGACGCGGCGCTGGCCCGCTCCGCCCACAAGCCGGAGGCCTGCCTGATCCTGCAGCGCCCGCAGGCCGAGGCGGCGATGACGGAGGGCCGCGACCACGACTGGCAGCAAACGATCGCCGCCCAGACCCGCCGGGCCGCGCCGGTGAGCGTGGCCGCCACCGACCCGCTCTACATCCTCTACACCTCGGGCACGACCGGCCGCCCCAAGGGCGTGGTGCGCGACACCGGCGGCTATTGCGTGGCGCTGACCTGGTCGATGGCCCATCTCTACGGGGTCAGGCCCGGCGAGGTCTATGCCTGCGCCTCCGATATCGGCTGGGTGGTCGGCCATTCCTACATCGTCTACGCGCCGCTCCTGCACGGCTGCACCACGGTGCTCTACGAGGGCAAGCCGGTGGGCACGCCCGATGCCGGCGCCTTCTGGCGCCTGGTCGCGGAGCACAAGGCCGCCGTGCTCTTCACCGCGCCGACGGCGCTCCGCGCGATCAAGAAGGACGATCCCCGCGCCGAGCGGCTGAAGGATTACGACCTCTCCGGCTTCCGCGCCCTGTTCCTGGCCGGCGAGCGGGCCGACCCGGACACGGTGGCCTGGGCGGAAAAGGCCCTCGGCCGCCCGGTCATCGACCATTGGTGGCAGACCGAGACCGGCTGGGCCATCGCCGGCAACCCGCTGGGCATCGAGCCCCTGCCGGTGAAATACGGCTCCACCGCCCTGCCGATGCCGGGCTACGACCTGCACGTGCTCGACGAGGCCGGCAAGCCCGTGCCCCCGGGCACCATGGGCACCATCGCCCTCAAGCTGCCCCTGCCCCCGGGCTGCCTGCCGACCCTGTGGGGCTCCGACGAACGCTTCCGCCGGAGCTACCTCGCCACCTATCCCGGCTACTACGACACGGCGGATGCCGGCGTGGTCGACGCGGAGGGCTACGTCACCGTGCTGGGGCGGACCGACGACATCATCAACGTGGCCGGCCACCGCCTCTCCACCGGGGGCATGGAGGCGGTGCTCGCCGCCCATCCGGACGTGGCCGAATGCGCGGTGATCGGCATCCGCGACGCCCTCAAGGGCGAGGCCCCCTGCGGCTTCGTGGTGCTGAAATCCGGCGTGCGGAAGAGCCCGGAGGCGATCGAGCAAGAACTCGTCGCCCGTGTCCGCGACGAGATCGGCCCCGTGGCCGCCTTCAAGCTCGCCGTCACCGTCGCCCGCCTCCCCAAGACCCGCTCCGGCAAGATTCTCAGGGCCACCATGAAGCGCATCGCCGACGGCCAGGATTTTGCCATGCCGCCGACGATCGATGATCCGGCGGCGTTGGAAGAGATTGGGGCGCGCTTGAAGGAGCGGGGGATTGGGCAGGCTTAAAATACGTTATATTATTTCAAAAACAACTCGCAAAAATAGGTATAAAAATGGATCTCCGAGAATTTATCAAAGAAAGCTTGACTGAAATTCTAGGCGGCATCCGCGACGCTCAGGACGCGATTATTCCTCTAGACGGCCATCACGGAGTTATTAATCCTACGTGGAACGATATAACCGACCTAGCTGATCATGTTCAAGTTGTGAGGTTTGAAGTCGCCGTCACAGCATCCGACCAAAACACTAAAGGGGGAAGGGGCGGGATTAAAGTTATGTCGATAGATTTAGGAGGAAAGATTGAAAGCCAAGAACAGAATCGAACTGTAAGTCGAGTATCTTTTTCTGTTCCAATCGTTCCACCCACGACTATAGTTCAAGGCGTAAACAAGCCAACGCGCAGGCTAGCAAAATCTCGAAAATAAATAATTGGCGACTTATTATTTTATATAAATAAATTACAATTTTTCTCGTAAAATATATCAGCAAATTTTTCAGCCAATTTAATAAATATAACTGAAAATATAAATTATTAATCTTACTGCCTTCTACGCGCACGATTAGCTCGATTTGATACACCCTGTATCGCAGCCTGTAATTTCGCAAGAGGTTCTTTGTTGATATTCCGCAAGTTTGAGGGGCGAATAATTTCTTGGAAATTTCCACCCTCGATTTTTTCTGTCACCAATGAAGCTGAGCGCGCCTCATATCGAAGGCCATCAAATGAATTCCGATCTGCCCAATTGGCAAATTTTTCAAGGTTGCTTTGTTCAAAAAAAGCAACAGCATCAGAAACACTATTCTCAAGCCTTTGAACACGAGACACAAGCTCTTTTGCATTACGCGCTACTGTCATCAACTCCTTTCTGCTCTTTGGCGTAAACGGCATAGCCAAGAACCGATCGATCAATTCGAGCAAATCATTCAGCATTTTTGCATTTGAGATGTTTTCGCTAAAAAGCCTTCTACCTTGCAAAGTACCGAGCGATTTAATCTCTTGCTTTACAAGAGGCGATCGATCAATTGTTGGAGGTCGCTTGCCTTTCTCATGAAAAGCACGCAGCTCGGCTGCATTAAGTGCATCATATTTTTCTTTCGCTTCAACTTCACGTTCTCGTCTCCTTTCCTCAGCGCCGAAATCGCGAACTGTCACTTTGATGGAGATCGCTCCATCATATCGAGAAAACGCCAATCGAGCTGCTGCTACTGCATCGGGGCAACGAGCCTGCAATTGTCTTCTAACGGCATCGGCTGCCAGAACAGATTGATCTTTCCTCAATCCAGCAATCCAGTCGCGTTGCTCGGAAAATGCGTCGGCTAGATCACGGATCAGACGCAAATACGAAGCACGCTCCTCAAGACGCTCTCGTCCGGCTGTAAATGTCTGCCAGCGGCCAAGACCAAGATGTTTTGCGCCGCATTCGTGCCCAACAAGATACCGGCGATCAACTTCGTCACGAAAAATATAGCCACGCTTATGATGATGCCCAAATGCACAAGTTACTCCCTTGCCGACATCATAACGACCCTCATACGTTAGCCATTGATCCGTCGGCGGAGCGCCTGCAGTCAGATTTTCGAGGCTTTCAGGCTCTGAAACCAAGAAATTTCTTTCAAGAAGTTCAGCATCGGTTAAATCAGGAACGCGGACTTTTGTATAAACACGATCTATAGATTTTGGCACAACATCTTTGTCTGTAATCGATTTTGATTTTTTGGAAACACGATCGAGCTTGGCACGTGTCAAAATGGTAGTCTTGTCGCTTAATGCACGCTCAATTCCTGTTGATCGCAAATCTGAGTCGGAAAAATTAAATCCGCGAATGTCCTGCCCTGCTAACGGCCAGCCGCGCAAGTCTTGACCCTGGAAGTCGAAAGCAGGATCAAGTCCAGCAACTCGAACAAACTCTGCAAGCCCCACATCCGACAACGCCAGGGTTTTGGCAATGCGCTCCTTTACCTCTTCTTTTAAAAAAATTGCATCCAGATCGATCATAAATTTTCTTTCTCATCTTCCAATAGTGCGGGTCTAACTAGGGAAAGCGTCTGACGCGCGATCAAAAATTCGCCGTCCGGAAGTTGGAGTCCTGCCTCCCGTTGAGCTTCAGCAATAGCTTTACCAAGAGTTAACCCCGCAACGCGACTCTGTAGCTCACTTTGCGCTGTTGCATGTTCTTTTTGAGCTCTAAGCGACCTAGCACGCAGAGCTGCTTCGGTGGCACTGCGTTCGGACGCAGAAGCGGGTTCATCAGCACACTCAATCACAACCTGACCAATAGGTGCTGATACCGAAATCGTTACTTGAACCGGTAGAGTCGGATCCTGCCTACTGACAATGCAGAGCGGCCTGGGCTCACCATCACTGTCTCTCTCTTCACCAAAATAGGTCCCTGCAAGTTTGCCATCGGTCCTGCGAGCATCCCCAAGTCGTGGATCACCTACACGCCAGCGATCATGACCAAATGTAGAAATCAAATCAATGCGTACTTGTCTACGTGAAGTCTCCTGTAATTTTTCATTCTTCTTCTTACCCCACCTAAATCCGCCCGCAATCTTAGCAAACAAAGCAGGTGAGATGGCGCTAGCATTTAAGCCACCTTCAACATTTAGATTTCTATCGCGGAGCTGTTCGCTACTGCGCACTTCCGTTCCGCTGATTTCAAAACTACCATTTACCAAACTATGCTCATACCGACTACGAACCTCTACTTCACAATTTTTTCGACTCAGGCTTATATGGCACACACGAAGACTTATACCAAAATCTCTTCCATTGCTTTGAAATGCTGCGGTACCGCAGTTCAATTCGAAATCTAAGCGCATTCTAGCATAAGATTCGCCCTGACGAATACCTAAGCCTAGCCCAGCCAAATGATGAAGTCCTTTGGCATATGTTGGACCGATCTTCTTTACAATTGAAACCGTCTCAATTGAATCTTCGCTGTCGAGACGTTTTTTCGCGCGTGCCTTCATCAACCTTCTCGGGCAAGCTCGGCGGATTCGCAAGAGAGGATCTTATGAGAACACTTCATGAACGTGAAGGGGCAAACGGGTCAATCCAAGCCCTCTTCAACAACCAAATTTACCCATTCCTGTCATATGTTGTGACGGCAATAATCTGTTGGTCGGACGAGTTATGTAAATATTTCCACATAACAAAGTAAATAAAAATATTATTCCATGTATTTCACGCAACCCCGATACTAAAGCAAATTTTGCCAAATATTATTATTCCCAATCTGGCAAATATGCACGTTCAAAGCGACACCCAGGATGAGACTCCGAACTGGAAACCTCGCGCTCACCTCCCCAGATACCCCACGAACCGCCCACACACCGGAGCCGCCATGTCCGCCCCGCGCCTGTTCGAGCCCCTGCGGCTCGACGATCTCGTGCTCGAGAACCGCATCCTCGTCGCGCCGATGTGCCAGTACTCCGCCCGGGACGGGGCGGCGACCGACTGGCATGTGATGCATCTCGGCCAGCTCGCCGCCTCGGGGGCCGGGCTCCTGACCCTGGAGGCGACGGCGATCAGCCCCGAGGCGCGCATCACCGCCTGGGATCTCGGCCTCTACGACGACGCCACCGAGCGGGCGCTCGCCCGGGTGCTCGGCGCGGTGCGGGAATACGCGCCCGTGCCCGTCGCCCTCCAGATCGCCCATGCCGGGCGCAAGGCCTCGAGCCGGGCCCCCTGGGACGGGGGCGCGCAGATCCCGCCCGAGCATCCCCAGGGCTGGCGCACGGAGGCGCCCTCGGCGATCCCCCACGGGGCGGGCGAGGTGGCCCCGCACGCCCTCGACCTCTCCGACCTCAAGCGCATCCGCGACGGCTTCGTCGCCACCGCCCGGCGGGCGATGCGCCTCGGGATCGACGGGGTGGAGCTGCACGGGGCCCATGGCTACCTGCTGCACCAATTCCTCTCGCCGCTCGCCAACACCCGCGGCGACGCCTATGGCGGCACCCTGGAGAACCGGATGCGCTTCCCCCTCGAATGCTTCGAGGCGGTGCGCGACGCGGTGCCGGCGGGACGCCCGGTCTGGATGCGCGTCTCGGCCACCGACTGGGTCGCGGGCGGCTGGGACCTCGAGGACACCCTCGCCCTGGCCGAGGCCCTGAAGGCCCGGGGCGCGGCGGCGATCCACGTCTCCTCCGGCGGCCTCTCGACGGCGCAGACAATCCCCGTGGGGCCGGGCTACCAGGTGCCCTTCGCGGCGCGCATCAAGGCCGAGACCGGGCTTCCCACCATCGCCGTGGGCCTGATCACGCAACCCGCCCAGGCCGAGGCGATCCTGCGGAACGGCCAGGCGGATGCGGTCTCCCTCGCCCGCGCCCTGCTCTACGACCTGCGCTGGCCCTGGCACGCGGCGGCCGAACTCGGGGCGCAGGTGCGCGCGCCCAAGCAATACTGGCGCTCCCAGCCGCACGGCCTGAAGCACCTCTTCACCGACAGCGCCTTCGGCCAGCGCTGACGGGAGGCCCCCGGCGAGTGCCGGGGCGGCCCTGCCGCTCCGACGCGCCGCGCGGCCGATCCGTCCCTTGCCGGCGCCGGGCACACGGGCTACCACGAACCCGGTTCCCGACGCCGTTTCCGTCGCCGACCTCGCCGCCGACCCCCGGTCTCGGCGCCAAGGCCTTGAGAAGGAAACCGAAGGGCCTGTAGCTCAATGGTTAGAGCCGACCGCTCATAACGATCCGTCCAAACCATGTAATGCCCAGGCGCGACTCACCTTTTTTCGGTAGGGCACGGGAAAGTGCTCTCTTGGGCTGCCCGCCGGGCCCGGTCGACGTTCCGCGTTCGCCATTCGTGATGAAGCCAACCGACGCTCCCCCTGGCAACCAAGCCGACCTTGGAGGCCGGAAGCGCGTTGGCCAGTCATTCCGCACCGTGAATGGATACGGGGCCGCAGGGCAAAGCACTGTCGCGGTACATATCTGATGGGGAAATGACTGGCTGACGGAGAAGCAACATGGGTAGCGAGAGGGCGGTGCTGGCCGGCGGCTGCTTCTGGGGCATGCAAGACTTGATCCGTCGCCAGGTAGGCGTGCTGGCGACCCGGGTGGGCTACACAGGTGGCGACGTGCCGGATGCGACCTACCGAAACCACGGGACGCATGCCGAAGGCATCGAGATCGTCTTCGATCCGGCTCGAACGAGCTACCGTCGCATACTGGAGTTCTTCTTCCAGATCCACGACCCGACCACCCTGAACCGACAGGGCAACGACCGGGGCCTGAGCTACCGCTCGGCCATCTTCTACGTCGATGAAGAGCAGCGTCGGATCGCCGAGGCCACCATCGCCGACATCGACGCGTCCGGTCTATGGCCGGGAAAGGTGGTCACCGAGGTGGCGCCGGCGGGACCATTCTGGGAGGCCAAGCCTGAGCACCAAGACTATCTGGAACGTCGGCCGAAAGGCTACACCTGCCACTTTGTTCGCCCGAACTGGCTGTTGCCGGCGCAGGCGCCGGCGGTTCAGAACACTTGAGCGCGAACAAAGACATCCGTCCGTGAACGGCCGATGCCATTCGGATCGCACGCCTACCGGAGAGTTGGCGACTCTTCAGATGCATCTTGTATGTGGGTAGTTCTACATTATTCAATGGATTTAGTGCGGAATCGCACAAAAATTCAGAGGTAAAACGATGGCAGCTATAGCTTTGATTTTTTAATAGGCCTATGGTCGCGCTTGCCATATCGAACCTGACGCAGTTGTCTGGCCTTGGCATCGGACGTGCGATTAGAGCCGTTCCCGGCGGTGTTGCGACAGGACGGTGGCTGGAGCGTTGACCGGTGAAGGATCCAGCGATGCCTTCACCGTTGTCTGTCGATCTGCGCGAGCGCGTCGTGGCGGCCGTGACAGAGGGCGCTTCCTTCCATCAGGCGGCGGCGCGGTTCGGGGTGAGCGTGTCGAGCGCCAGCCGCTGGTCGCAACGGTTTGCGCAGCAGGGTCACGCCGCCCCCAAACCGACACACGGCGACGACCGCCTGCCGGCGATCGAGGCGCATGCGGATCTGATCCTCTCCCTCGACGAGGCCCAGCCCGAACGCTTCCTGCGTGAGGTGCGCGACGCCCTGGCCGAGCAGGGCGTGCAGACCAGCACGAGCGGGCTGTCACGCTTCTTCGCTCGCCATGGGATCACCCGTAAAAAGGGGCGCTGTACGCAACGGAGCAGGAGCGGGCCGACGTGAAGGCGGCGCGTGAAGCGTGGTTCGCGGCCCAGCCTGACCGCGACCCCGACAGGCTCGTCTTCCTCGACGAGACGGCGGCCGCCACCAACATGGCCCGCCGCTACGGCCGCGCCCCGTGCGGCGAGCGCTGCCGGCTCCTCGTGCCCCAGGGCCATTACAAAACGACCACTGTCACCGCCGCCCTGCGCACCACCGGCCTGTGCGCCTTCGACCTCGCGGATGGCGCTACCAATGGCCAGCGCTTTCGCGACTACGTCGCCAACCGCCTCGGCCCGGTGCTGCGGCCCGGCGACATCGTGATCCTCGACAACCTGCAAGCTCACAAGGTCAGCGGCATCCGCGAGCGGGTCGAGGCGGCCGGCGCCCGGCTGCTCTACCTTCCGCCCTATAGCCCCGAGTGCAACCCGATCGAACAGATCTTCGCCAAGCTGAAAGCCCTGCTGCGGAGCGCAGCCGCCCGCACCCTGCCAGACCTCTGGGACGCCATCCGGCACGCCTTCACCCGCTTCACCCCAGACGAGTGCCGCAACAGCCTCGCCGCCGCCGGCTACGACAACGACTTGGCCGTCGCTACGTAGGCGGGAACCGCTCTAGCAGCACGATCTGCGCCATATGGCGAGCCCTTAGAGCGACATCCGAGCGGGCTGAAACGACTGGCAGGGTGATGAGGTTGGTCGGTGAAGGAGAGTGCCGATGTCCTCAGCCTTGTCCGTCGATCTGCGAGAGCGCGTGGTCCATGCCGTCGAGGCTGGGGCGTCTCGGCATCAGGCGGCTGAACGCTTCGGGGTCAGTCTGGCGAGCGCCAGCCGCTGGTGCGGGCACTGCACCCGGGCGGGCCACGTCGCGCCCAAGCCGATGGGCGGCGATCGACGCTCGCACCGGATTGAGACGCAGGCCGACCTGATCCTGTCGCTCTACGAGGCGCAGCCCGGCATCTACCTGCATGAACTCCGTGCGGCCCTGGCCGAGCGCGGCGTCTGCGTGGCCCAAAGCAGCTTCTCGCGCTTCTTCAAGCGCCATGGCATCTCGCGAAAAAAAGCACGGGCCACGCCGCCGAGCAGAACCGGCCGGATGTGAGGGCGGCGCGCGAGGCGTGGTTCGAGGGCCAGCTCGGCCTCGATCCGGACCGCCTCGTGTTCATTGACGAGACGGCCGCCAACACTGCCATGGCCCCCGCTACGGACGTGCGCCCCGCGGCGAGCGCTGCCGGATGAGCGTGCCTCAGGGCCACTGGAAGACCACCACCGTCACGGCGGCCTTGCGCAGCAACGGCATCACCGCACCGTGGCTGCTCGACGGTGGGATGAACGGGCAGGCCTTCCGCACCTATGTGGCCGACGTGCTCGCCCCAACCCTCAAGGCCGGCGACACCGTCGTGCTCGACAACCTGCCGGCCCACAAGGTCAGCGGCGTCCGCGAGCGCATCGAGGCCGTGGGAGCCCGGCTGCTCTACCGCCCAGCCTACAGCCCCGACTTCAACCCGATCGAGATGGCCTTCGCCAAGCTGAAGGCGCTGCTGCGCAGCGCGGCGGCGCGGACCATCCCGGACCTCTGGGACGCCATCCGACGCAGCCTGACCCGCTTCGCGCCAGCCGAGTGCCGAGCCTACCTCGCCGCCGCTGGCTACGATGCAACCTGATCGGATGCCGCTCTAAGAGCGTGGGACGAAACCTGTGTGAGCGAGTTGGAAGGGCATGGAGACCCTTGTCCCCGACGATCTGTGGGCGGTGATCGCGCCGCTTCTGCCGCCTGAGCGTGAGAAGCCGAAAGGCGGTCGCCCGCCAGCCTCGGACCGGGCGGCGCTGGCGGGCATCATCCTTGTGCTGCGGACCGGCATGCAGTGGAAGCACCTGCCGCGTTCCGAAGTCGGCTGCAGCGGCAAGACGAGTTGGCGGCGGCTGGGAGCGTGGCAGGCGGCCGGCGTCTGGGCCGCACTCCATCGCGCGATGCTGGAGCGGCTTCAGGACGCCGACGCGCTCGACTGGTCGCGGGCCGCCCTCGACAGCGCCAGCCTACCTGCGAAAAAAGGGGCTCCGCGACGGGGCCGAACCCGACGGACCGGGGCAAGCCGGGCACGAAGCGCCACCTCGTCGTGGACGCCAACGGCACGCCGCTCGGCCTGAGACTGAGCGGCGCCAACTGCCACGATAGCCGCATGCTGGCCGCCACGCTCGATGCGGTGCCGGGCGTGCGCACCGGCCGGCGTGGTCGCCCGCGGCGCAGACCCGACAAGCTGCATGCCGACAAGGGCTACGACCATCGCCGCTGCCGGCGCGAGTGCCGAGCCCGCAGCATCACGCCTCGGATTGCCCGGCGCGGCATCGAGAGCAATCAACGGCTGGGGCGCTATCGCTGGAGTGTGGAGCGCACGCTGGCCTGGCTCGCCCGCTTCCGCCGGCTCACCATCCGCTACGAGCGCCGGGCCGATCTCCATCTCGCCTTCACCACACTCGCTTGCGCCCTCATCTGCCAAGCTCAGGCCAGACGGTTTTGTCCCTAATTCTAAGTTGCCTTGCGGCGGCGAGCTTACATCTCTGTCTAGCTCCTTTCTTGACGCAGTGCTCAAGGATGGAAAGCAAAATGTTACGCATGAGATGTTTCCCTTGAGCTCTCTAATTTACCACGGTCTGTCGGCGCGTGCCGTTAGTCGATATTGCTGCATAGCATATTTGTGAATCTGTAAGTTGTATTTTCATCCGACGTGATCACTACAAATCTATTGACTTGCGGCCGTTCCAAAAAATACCATTATTTGCCAAAATTTCTTTGAACGCTTCAAGCAGCAAGCTTGTGTAAAGCAAAACAGCATCTTTATTCAGCATGAAATTAGCAAAATCAGTACCGCTTGTTGCGACATATTTGTACAAATTCGGTTTTTCGATTTCGTTCCTCACAAACGGCACCAAGTCCTCATCTTTTTCTACTGGAAGATAGTGTAGGTATGGAATCAAAGCATCAAAGTAATACAAGATATTGTTAGAAGAGTATTTTACGAGACATGAATTGCTTTTCAGTGCTAATGCCACACGTCCGCAAGTCGCACCGTTTCCATCCACTGAAATTATAAACTTGTTATTTAGCATCTCATTCCAACCTACGGGATCGCGCCCATATCCCTGGCTTAGCAGATAATCAAAAACATCGTCATTTTGGCATTGGCATATCTTTGGCAAGCGGTAATCCACAAGAGGCTCATCTCTAAAATACTTCGCCGATCTAAGACGCTGGGTAAGTGAATTCTGCGCAGTGTTTAAATCTATAACCTTCGCGCCTGTTGTGGCACCTGCAAAGATTGCTAGCGGTTGTTTGCTCTCATATGGGACATCATCGTATTTTATGTTCAAAAAATTATGCCCAAACATGTCGAAATCTGGTAGAAGTATGTTTTTCCCACCTCGAGGTTTTTGGAATGAAAATACAGGCATATTTTCGCTTTGAGGAGCTTCATCGTCAACGTCAATTATGATGTATATTCCCGAATTGATCGGATATACTGAAAGAACCTCTTTTAGAAGCTCAAGATAAAACATAGCTCGCTCTTTGTTGATGCAGGCGCCATCATCCTTATCTAGCAGTCTTACTGTGTTTCCTTCGCAGAAAAAAACAAACTTGTTCAATATTTGGCGACAGCCACTAATATGAGCGGCATAGTCAGAAACATTTATCTCAGCCTGCGTCCAGGCGGCAAGTTGCGCGCGCACCAATTGCGAGAGCTGCACTCGTAAATCGTTTTTATATTTAGCATTCTGATTATTGCGAAACTCCTGCGATGTGATGATGAAATCGGCAGCCTTCTCAATCGACCCAAACTTGAGATGGCACTGAATCGTTTCCTCACTTTCCGGGTCTCGTTTCAGAAGCCCGCGGAATAGCTGCTGTACTTCGTAGGATCCAAATTCTTTATCCGATGAATATCGAGACATGTCTTCCTTCCAACAAAGTGCCTATTTTCTCAAGATTTTAAAAGGTAATACTGATCGAGCTTGGGCAGCTAAGATGATAAAATGCCTTTTGATATCATACATTGAGCCGAACTTGATTCCTATCGAAATGCGGAGAGGGGCAACATGAGGTCAAATTTCAATTATAGATTGCATTTCTGAGGATGCTGTCAACGGCTAGGATACAAAGTCACTGACATGCCTATGCAAAATAATCAATGATTTTGAAAAATACAAATATAAATTCTGCTTGAAGTAATATTATTTATATATTTCATAAAATTCATTATACAGTAATGCATTTAACGCTAGTTATAGATATTATAAAATATCTGGAAAAACATGCCATGTTATTATACACCAACGCGCGCGAAAACGAACTGTTTACGTCGCGATTGCCTAAATCCAATCGATAGTCTGCTTGACCGTGATGAGGTTTCTGACATGGCGGGTAAACACCTCTCATTTTTTGGCTTGGCGTACGTAGCAGATGGATGGGCAGCGAATTTTGTTAAACCGAGCGAAGGCGGGCCCGATGTGTTTTCCCTTTGAAACTGACCCGGACCTCCTGGTTTGATCGGCTGATAAATGCGCGCGGCGAGCGGTAGCCCACTGCGCGCTGAGGGGGAAGACCGTCGTGGTGCGCCAGGCAAATCGGAAGGTGGCGCAGCACGCTCTCGGTATCGGCCTGCTTCCGGTTTCGCAGACACCCGGTTTAGAGCCGTTCCCGGCGGTGTTGCGACAGGACGGTGGCTGGAGCGTTGACCGGTGAAGGATCCAGCGATGCCTTCACCGTTGTCTGTCGATCTGCGCGAGCGCGTCGTGGCGGCCGTGACAGAGGGCGCTTCCTTCCATCAGGCGGCGGCGCGGTTCGGGGTGAGCGTGTCGAGCGCCAGCCGCTGGTCGCAACGGTTTGCGCAGCAGGGTCACGCCGCCCCCAAACCGACACACGGCGACGACCGCCTGCCGGCGATCGAGGCGCATGCGGATCTGATCCTCTCCCTCGACGAGGCCCAGCCCGAACGCTTCCTGCGTGAGGTGCGCGACGCCCTGGCCGAGCAGGGCGTGCAGACCAGCACGAGCGGGCTGTCACGCTTCTTCGCTCGCCATGGGATCACCCGTAAAAAGGGGCGCTGTACGCAACGGAGCAGGAGCGGGCCGACGTGAAGGCGGCGCGTGAAGCGTGGTTCGCGGCCCAGCCTGACCGCGACCCCGACAGGCTCGTCTTCCTCGACGAGACGGCGGCCGCCACCAACATGGCCCGCCGCTACGGCCGCGCCCCGTGCGGCGAGCGCTGCCGGCTCCTCGTGCCCCAGGGCCATTACAAAACGACCACTGTCACCGCCGCCCTGCGCACCACCGGCCTGTGCGCCTTCGACCTCGCGGATGGCGCTACCAATGGCCAGCGCTTTCGCGACTACGTCGCCAACCGCCTCGGCCCGGTGCTGCGGCCCGGCGACATCGTGATCCTCGACAACCTGCAAGCTCACAAGGTCAGCGGCATCCGCGAGCGGGTCGAGGCGGCCGGCGCCCGGCTGCTCTACCTTCCGCCCTATAGCCCCGAGTGCAACCCGATCGAACAGATCTTCGCCAAGCTGAAAGCCCTGCTGCGGAGCGCAGCCGCCCGCACCCTGCCAGACCTCTGGGACGCCATCCGGCACGCCTTCACCCGCTTCACCCCAGACGAGTGCCGCAACAGCCTCGCCGCCGCCGGCTACGACAACGACTTGGCCGTCGCTACGTAGGCGGGAACCGCTCTAGCCCAAGCCTGAAGTCCCGGCGGCCTGTAATCGGTGTTGCCACGCCAGCGGTCGGACACCGACCCGTCGATGGTTTCGTTTATCCTCGACGTCGTAAACTTAGTGCCTGTAGCTGCCGGTGGTCCTCCGGCTCGGTGGAACGGCTTGCTGACGGCACGCAGCCACCACGGCGTGAAGTTCGCATAGGAATCGGCAATCGGCGCCGCCGGA
The DNA here is from genome assembly GCF_022533465.1 of Methylobacterium organophilum. Lineage (NCBI taxonomy): Bacteria > Pseudomonadati > Pseudomonadota > Alphaproteobacteria > Hyphomicrobiales > Methylobacteriaceae > Methylobacterium > Methylobacterium organophilum. Next base: position 660,161 of record NZ_CP092848.1, read on the forward strand.
TCGACGGGGTCCGTCTCGAAGTCCGCGCGGAACGCCAACCCGTGGAGGTTGGCCTTGTCCATCAGCCACCGCAGAGGGGCTTGAGCGAGGATGTCGCTCGGATAGCCGCCACCGACGTTCGCATGGGCGCCGACAAACCAGCGCTGCTCGACCTCGTCGAGCGTCCGGCCTGACGTCGCGGGCGCGCCATTCGGGGTGGTGACCGTCCAGAACGTGGGTTCGAACGACTTGCGATGCTCGTCGAGAGCCACCGCATGGAAGGCATGGAGGTTGGCCTTGCGGAGGTGGGTGTCGAGGAAGCGGTAACGCTTCACCCGGGATTTCATGGTCATCAGGGGATGGCCGACCGAACCGACCGTATCCCAGACGCCGACGAACTTGATGTCCGCCACGATGGTGTGGGCGAGCAGCCAGCGCTCTTCGATGTCCTTTGGGGGACTACCGTCGCCTGCCCGAAGCTTCCGGATCGTCCTCTCGTCAGCCCGTCGATACCGGGCGAAAAGCTGCTCTATGGAAAGGGGTGCCCCGGGACGGAGAACGCCGCATTTCGCGATCAGCCCGGACAGGCTGCGGGCGGCGTAGGCACCCCGGCTGAAGCCGAAGATGAAGATCTCGTCACCCTCGTCGTAGGCCTGGGCGAGCCAAGTGTAGGCGTCGATGATCTCGTTATCGAGCCCGTAGCCGGCGAGGCCTCCGCGAGCCTTCTCGCCGAAGCGGGTCCCGACCCCTTGGCCGTAGTAGACCATCTGGCGCTCGGCCAGCGGATCGCACAGCGACTTGAGCCGCCAGACGTTGGTGTTGTTGCCGAGGGTATTCCAGGTCCCGTCGAGGAAGATGGCGAGGCGCTTCAAGGGTGATCTCCTTCGATGTCGCACCACCGCGGGCAACCAGCATCGGCGGACGTCAGTCCGAGTTGCTGCGGTATTCCCGGCGCAGGAGGGTGACGAGGTCCTCGACAAGGTGCGCCTCGTCGTGCCGCAGGGCCGCGCGCGTCCGCATGGCCGGCGTCAGGTGGACCCGGCCGGGCTCGTCACGGTCGAAGCCAAAGCTCACGGAGCCCCGGCTCTGCGTCGCCTCACGGCGCGTCCGCCATACCATCATGCGCCCCTCGGTGATCGAGGTCGCCAGAACGATGTGGGTGAGCCGCTGGGTTGGATCGACGTGGTCGAGGGTGGCGGCGGTGAAACGGAGCACCTGCCCGAGCAGTGCGGCGACATCCTCCTCGATGACCCCACCCATCATGTCATCTGACCGCGGCAGCGGCAGGATGAGGCGCAGGTCGCCCTGTGGGAACAGGGTGACCGACGTCTCATCCCCCTGCCGGAGGACGAGGGTGCCGTCCTCGACGGCCTCCTGGCTCCCCTTCCCGCGGTCGAGGATGCGTGCCGGGCCGAACAGCGCCGATTGCGCGAGGTGCTCGGCCAGGGCACGCTCCTCAATCTGGCTGGGTCGCAGGATCGACTGGGCGGGGCCGCAGGCCAACGACATCGCCAGATGCCGGACGCCGGTGGAGTAATTGCGGCGCTCCTCCGGCAACAGCGACAGGGCGCGTTCGAGGAGGGAGCGCTCGTCCACCGGCCCGGCGGCGCGGGACATCATGTACTCGTGCATGGCCCGGCCGATCTTGGCCTGCAGGTCCTCAGCCGTCGTGAAGCCACCCCGGACAAGCCACCGGCCCACTCCTGCACCTCCTGCACGAACGCCTTCTCGTCCGGGTCGCGGTCGACGCCCTCCTGCACGAAGGCGAGGACCGGACGGCTCTCGCGCGCCTCGCGGTATTCCTCGTGGGTGGCCGAGATGCCGGAGGGCTGCTTCCAGCCGTAGTCCTTGCCGAGGATGAGGACGACGAGGCCGGACTGCCTGACGCCGTCAAGGCACGCGACCTGCGGCGAGGTTGGACGGCCCCCAAAGTCCTCGGCCATGACCGGCTCGTAGCCGAGGCCCTTGACGGCGGCCCGGGCCGCGGCGCGGATCGTCTCAAGCCCAGTAATGAGCGAACTGATGAAAACCTTCACGTCGGCCTCCCCACAGGTCGGCGTCGAGCCTGGCTGCCGGAAGCCGGGCACCGATTGGGGGAGGCGGGCCAGGCGCTCGTCGTCCGGCTCGGGCAGTTACCCGCATACCCACGCCCCAACGTTGCAGGAGGACCTATGTTCCCTGTTTGTTCTAGGGCACGAGCATGGCACGGGAATGGGAGGTAACGAGAGGGAATCTGGGGTGACGAAACCGGCTTCGTCGGGTATCTCACAAGGGCGTTTCCCAGAGCGCAGGGCCTGTAGCTCAATGGTTAGAGCCGACCGCTCATAACGGTCTGGTTGCAGGTTCGAGTCCTGCCGGGCCCACCATCTCCCTGCCAAGTCGCTGCGAACGCTCAACGCGCATCGACAATCCGGCTTGAAGCTGGGTGTGATGGAACGAGGAGACGGGCGGAGGACTCGCTCGGCGAAGACTCTTCCGCCCGCAGGCCGCAGCGTCGCATCGGACGCGTCCCATGACAGCATGAAGCTCGACCCGCCGATCAGTGGGCGGCACGACGCCGGTAGCGACGTTGAATACGAGGCGAAGGGGTTTGGCCGTCTGGGCAGGCCGCCATTGCGGTGCCCGACCTCACCACCCTACAGATCCGGTCGCGGTCAACGTCGAGACAATCGACAAGGAATCCGACAGGCACCCGTGGTCGCGAAGAAACTGAACAGGAGCGCAATGATCGCGAGGCAGGCGGCGGTGCCGAAGAATGGGAGCCAGTTTCCGGCGAAGACGCCGAGCAGGAACACGCCCATCGCCGTTCCCGCATGCATCGCTGTCGTGTTCCAGGCGCTGGCGAGAGCGCGGGACGCGGCGGACGAGCCCGTGACGATGGATTGGCTGTCGGTGACGTAGGCGCCGCTCGCCACGAACCAGAGGCCGAGGGACAGGAGCGCCAGGAGCAGCGTCGGCGCGAGGAAGGTTGCGATCAGCGACGCGGCCAGGAGGGCGCACCAGAGTGGCAGCCGCCCCTCTTCCGACCCCCGAGCTTGGCGAGCGCGGTCGCCAAGCCGTCCGGCCAGAAAGGCGCCGAGGACGCTGCCCGCGCCGACCGAGACGCCGACCACCCCGATCGCCTGCGCGTCCAGCGCGAAGCGGGAGGCGAACAGCGCGCCGATATAGGCATAGGCGCCGAGATTGGCGGCGTGAAACAGACCCGTCAGGACGAGGGTCCGCGCGGCGACGTCGTTCCGCCAGATCGAGACGACGCTGAATCGCTGCCCGCGGGCGGAGTCGGCGGCGCTCTCGTAACGCTTCGACAGCGCCGCCACCCAGAGGCTGGCGAGTACGGTCACGGCCGCGATGGCGAGGAATACGGCGCGCCAGGTCAGGGAGGCGGTCAGCGCCCCGCCCGCCGGCACGCCGGCCACCTGCCCGATCGAGAAGGCGGCCATGCCGAAGCCGACCACCCGGCTGCGGAGCTCCGCCGGGGCCAGGGCCACGATCGCGGACCAGATGGCGGGACCTGCCAGCGCCGCCCCGAGGCCGCTGAGGGCGCGGGCGGCGACGAAGCCCTGGAGGCTCTGCGCCGAGGCAGCCAGGACATTGCCCAGGACAAAGATCAACAAGCCGGCGATCAGCGTGGCGCGCCGGTCGACCGCATCCGAGAAATAGGCCAGGAACGGGGCCAGCACCGCGTAGGCGACGACGTAGGCCGCCGCCGCGGAGGCCGTCACCCGCAGGGAGGCGCCGATCTCGGAGGCGATCAGCGGGAGGATGGGCGCGATGACGAAGGTTTCCGTTCCGAACAGGAACAGGGCCGCGTAGAGCGGGAACAGAGCAGCCTGCCAAGCGCCCGGCGAAGGGCTGTCGCGACGTGTCATACCACGTCGATTCGCTTCTCGAGGGCGTTGGTGCAGCGCCAGATCCGCACCGGCATAGCCGTGACGTGACCGTCGCGCGCCATGCGGGCCATGGCCTCCGCCCCGAGCGCCTCGAAGAACAGGTCCCGTTCCTCCCCGGAGAACCGGCCCGCGTAATAGGTCCCGAACGTGGCCTTGTGGTACGTCAGGTATTGTTCCGCACTGTCGGCCCGCATCTCGGCCAGCCGGTCGACGACGCGGTCGATCTCGAAATACGGAGAGAGCAGGACCTTGATCTCGTGCTTGGGCCGCGTCCGCTTCGAGATCGGCAGGTGGTCGGGATCAGCGAAGAACGCCTCGGCTGCCTCGGGGGACCATCCCATCCGCAGCAACGCGCCGTGCACCAGCGCGTCGGTTCCACCCAGATCGTTCTCGTCCGGCAGGGGATGGTAGGTGGAGAACACGAAGGTTCCCTTGCGATTGGCATGGCTGCCGATGCCCCGGAATACATCGGCCTCGACCGGGTGCAGCCAGTGCATCACCGACATCATGACGATGCAGTCAAACGTCCCGACCGGCGGAATGCTCTGTCGGATATCCGCGGCGTGGACTTCGGACTCGATGGGCAACGCGGCGAGCTTGGTGCGGGCGATGCCGACCCGCTCGTCCGACAGATCGATCCCGACCAGCCGGTTGAGGCCCTTCACCTGCCGGGCCGCACGCTCCAGCAGCTCGCCGGTCCCGCAGCCGATGTCGAGCAGGTCCTGCGTGGCGGGTGCGACCATGGCGAGCACGGGCTCGATGTCACGCGCCTGCCGCAGGGGCGAGATCTCGTCGTAGCGAGCGTGGAGATGTCGAGCGTCGAGCGCGCCGGCTGCCATGCTGCCTCCTTCAAGGTTGGTCGATAACATCGTCGGGTGCCTGCGCCGCCGCTCAGCTGACCCGGACATGGGAGGCGGTCCAGATGCAGCCCTGGCCCTCCTCGTTCTCGGTCAGCTCATGGGTGGCGTGCAGGCCCTTGTTGGTGATCATGGCCGTCACCGCCGGCACGCAGTATTCGCAGGGCGCCTTCAGGGTGAGCTGGACGCCGCGCTTGCGGGCCAGCTCCCGGTAATCCCAGATCGCGCAGTGGCGGATGCGCAGGGTCGACTGATCGCTGCCATACTCGATCCATTCCTTCTGCGAATCGTAGAGCGAGGCCTGCTCGTCGAGCCTGCGCAGCGGCACCGTGGCGTCGTGCTTGGGTTCCGCATCGACCGCCGCGTAGATCGTGCTGTTGGCTGCAGCCCAGGCGGCGAGCTGTTCCAGGCCGAAGCTCTCGACCACGAAGCGCTCCATCAGGGCCTGCCCGCGGAAGAAAGCCGCTTTCCACTCGCTCTCGTCCTCGCGCTCGGGCAGCTGCTCGAAGATCGCCCGCTTCGTCCGCAGCAATTGCTCCATCTGCGCGCCGGCGCGAGTTTCGGCGACGAAGCGGGTGAGGCCCGCCTCCGCCTCGAACAGCCGCCGCCGCCAGAGGCGGGTCCCGTCGGAGGGAGCCGGCGGCGGGTGGAACGCTGCCTGCGAGGACGAGCCGAGAGGTTGCGATGTCACTGTCAGACCTCCTTCCCTGCCATGACGCGCGCCATGCCTCAGGCGACCGCAAGACGCTCGGATATCGGCGCCTTGACGGCTCGAGACAGACAAATTCGCGCAAGCAACTGCTTTTTGTTCTTTACTATTATAGTAATGCCTCGATTGAATCTATAAAATATTTTACTGTATTTCTCTGTATACCAAAGCCAACGTCACGCGTGCAGCAGATCACCCGAGAACATCATGCCCTCTACAGAGCGTCGTGCGCCGCGCAGAACCGGCACGATCGTCCCGCAGAGCGCGGCGAAATCGTTGCCCTGGATGAACTGGAAGCCGTCCGTCCCGCCTTCCTCGATCCAGCGCCGCATCGTTTCAGCGATGCCCGCGGCGGGCCCGCGGAAGACCGCGTGCTCCCCCTGAGCCGCCACCGCCGCGAGGAAGCCGCGCAGGCTCTGCGAGGGGCAGGCGGCCTGCTCCCAGAAGCCGGAGGCGCGGAAGCCGAAGCGGCGCAGGGTCTCTTCGGCGTCGTACGGGAAAAGGACGGGGAGGGAGTCGTCCAGCGAGAGGGCTTCGAGGCCGAGGGCGGGGATGTCCTGCGCGAGGCCACGGGCGAGCGCAGCCAGCGCCGCGTCCGAGGGGGCGACCGGCGTCGAAGCCTCCTTGGCGCCCGCGATCTGTAAATTGGCGCCGAGGACGAGCTTCACCGCGTCCGGGTCGCGCCCGGCCGCCCGCGCCTCCGCGTGCAGGGCCCGGCGCAGCCGCTGCGCGGCGGGAAGCGTCGGGGCAGCGGCGAAGACGTAATCCCCGCCGCGCACGGCGAGCTGTAGGCCGCCGAGCGAGCCGGCCGCCATCATCAGCGGCGGGAAGGACGCGGAATAGGGCGGCAGGTCGAGGGGGCCATCCTGCTCGTAGAAGTCCCCCTCATGCCCCAGGTCGCGGATCGCGTCGTCCCGCACGAAGCGCCCGCCCGCCCGATCGGGCACCAGGGCATCCGGCGGCCAGCTTGCCCAGAGGGCGCGCAGCAAGGCGAGATATTCCTCGGTCTGGGCGTGGCGCCGGCTGGGGTCGATTGTCCGCCGCGCACCGAGCGCCGTGCCGGAGCGGAAGGAGGAAACAAGGTTCACCGCGGCCCGTCCACGGCTGATGCGGTCGAGGGAGGCGAGTTGCCGGGCGGCGGTGAACGGATGCGTGTGGAGGGTCGAGAGCGTGGGCATCAACGTGATGCCCTTCACGGCGGCGGCGGTGACCGCGGCGAGCTGGAACGGCTCGAAGGGGGGAGACCAGGGCCCGGCCCGCACGCGTCCCCGGTTCACACCGGAGAAATAGGCCTGGAACAGGATGTCGAAGCCCGCCTCGGCCGCCACCCGCGCCTGATGCAGATAGGTGTCGAGGCGATAGGGATCGCGGCCGTCATCTCGGCCGCTGCGCCAGTCATGGCTCGAGGGGAGGAAATGCGCGTTCAGCACGAGGATCGGATCGGTCGATGCGGGCGGGCGGGGCGCTTGGACCGGCATGGACCTATTCCTCCGCCTTCTCGACGCGGTAGAGGATCGGCTCCCAGGCATTGAGCGGGAAGCTCAGCCCCTGGACCGGCTTCGACACGAGCAGCACCTGCGCGGAGTCGAAGAGCGGAATGCCGTCGCCCTCGTCGAGGATCCTGCGCACGGCAAGCTCGACGATCCGATGCCGCTCCTGCGGATCGACGGTGGTCGACTGGCGCTCCAGCAGGGCATCAACCTCCGGACGGGGCGCCTGTCCTTTCCAGACGGTCAGCGCCGTCGAATAGAACGAGGCGATGCCGTCCGCGTCGCCCCGGCTCGCCCCCTGGAGAACGGCGAGTTGCCAGCGGCCGGAGGTCCGGATGTCGGCCTGCTCGGCCAGGGAGACGGAGCGCAGCACCAAGGCGATCCCGAGGGCCGAGAGCTGGTTCTGGACGTATTCCCAGCCGACCTGGAGGGAGCCGATCGTGCCCTTGACGAAGGTCAGCCCGACCTCGAGCCGCCGCCCGTCCTTCGCGCGGATGCCGTCCGCCCCCGGCTTCCACCCGGCCTCGTCGAGCAGGCGGCGAGCGCGGTCCGGGTCGTAGCGCAGGAGGTCGCTGTGATCGGCGTAGAAGGGGTGGCCGCGGGAGACGACGTCGCTCGCCGCCTCGACGCCATCGCCGTAGAAGGCACTGACGAGGGGGGCGCGGTCGATGCCGTGCTGGATCGCCCGGCGCACCGCCCGATCGGACAGGACCGGGTCTGCGGTGTTGACCACGAAGCTGTTGACGACGCCGCGATTGGGCGCGGTGACGATGCGGACGGCCTCCTGCCCCGCCGCCTGGGCGACGCCGGATTTGTAGATGGAATAGGCGAGATCGTATTCCCCGGCGAGGACGCCCGCCGCCCGCAGGCTTTCCTCGGGCACGATCCGGATCGTCACCCGCTCCAGGGCCGCCGGCCCCTGCCGGCCATAGGTCGCGGGCGCCCAGGCATAGCCCTCGCGCCGGACATATTCGACGCGCTCGTCCTGGACGGCCTCGCGGAGGACGAAGGGGCCGCTGCCGATCACGCCCTGCGCACAGCGTTCCTCGGGCGTCTTGGCCAGAGTCTCGGGCGCCAGGATACCGAACTGGCCCTCGGTGTTGGCCTGGAGGAAGCCGGCATTCGGTTCCTTGAACGCGACGCGCACGGTTCGCCGGTCGAGGGCCTCGGCGCGCAGGAAGCCACGTAGATAGGCGGCCGGGGTCGGCGAGACGCCCTGCTCGGCGAGCGTCCACAGCGTCCGGAAGTTCCTGGCCACGGCCTCGGCATCGAGCGCCTCGCCGTTGCTGAAGGTCACCCCCTCGCGCAGGATGAATTCGTAGGTCCTGCCGTCGTCGAGGGTCTGCCAGGACTCCGCGAGATAGGGTTCGAGGGCGCCGGTCTCCCGGTTCTCGCTCAACAGCGTGTCGATCAGCTGGCGGCCGAACAGGGCGAAGGGATTCGACTGGGCGTAGTCGAAGCAGGTCGGGTACCAGCCATAGGCGAGGCGCAGATGCGCCCGCTCCGCCGGAGAGGGGTCCGCCCGATCCCCGCATCCGGAGGACAGGAGCATCGCCGCGAGGGCGGTTCCCGAGAGGGCGGCGCGTCTGCACGCAGTTTGGATCATTGGGCGGCCGTCATGGGGGATGAAGAGGCGAAGCTCGGCAGGTCGAGGCTCGGCGCGGCCTCCAGGAGCCTGCGCGTGTAGGCGCTGCGCGGCGCCTCGAAGACGGCCGAGGCCGTCCCCTGCTCCTCGATGCGGCCGCCGCGCAGGACGATCACCACATCCGCCAGCGCCCGCACCACGGCGAGGTCGTGCGAGACCAGGAGATAGGCGATGCCGAGTCGGTGCTGCAGCGTCCGCAGGAGCTGGAGCAGGGCGAGCTGCACCGCCTGATCGAGCGCCGAGACCGGCTCGTCGAGCACCAGGATCGCGGGTTCGAGCGCCAGGGCGCGGGCAATGGCGACGCGCTGGAGTTGGCCGCCCGAGAGCTGGGAGGGGCGCCGCTCCGCGAAGGCCTCGGGCAACTCGACCTGACGCAGGAGGCGCAGCACCCGCGCGGGGCGGTCGCGCCGCGTGCCAATGCCGTTGGCCTCCAGCGGCTCGGCGATGCTGTCGCCGATCGTGTAGGCGGGGTTCAGGCTGCGGGCAGGGTTCTGGTAGACGAGTTGGAGATCCCGGCGGAAGGCGGCCCGGCCGCTCCGCGTCCAGGGCTCGTGCCGCCCGTGGAGGAGCACGCGTCCCCGGTCCGGCCGCTCCAGCCCCGCCAGGAGGCGCAGCAGGGTCGACTTGCCGGCCCCGGATTCGCCGAGGATCGCCAGTGTCCGGCTCCGGTGGAGGCGCAGGCCGACATCCGTCACCGCCGCGATCCGCTGCCCCCCGCGGCCGAAGGCCTTGTGCAGGTTCCGGCCTTCGAGAACCACCGGCGTCGGGGCCTGCGCCGCCGGGCCGCTCCCGCGATGCAGCCGACCCGGCACGCTCTCGATCAGGTGCCGCGCATAGGCCGTGCGGGGATCGGCGAGGAGGGCGGCAGCGGGCCCCGATTCCACGATGCGCCCACTATGCAGGACGAGGATGCGGTCGGCCCGCCGTGCGGCGACCGCGATATCGTGGGTCACCAGGAGGAGCGAGAGGCCGCGTTCGGCGCGCAGCCCATCGAGGAGGTCGAGGACACGCTTCTGCACCGTCGCGTCGAGGTTGGAGGTCGGCTCGTCGGCGAGAAGGAGCTGCGGGTCGCCGACCAGAGCGAGGGCGACGAGGACGCGCTGGAGCAGGCCGCCCGACAGCTCGTGCGGATATTGCGCCAGGCGCGCCTCCGGGCGGTCGATGCCGACCGCAGCGAGGGCCGCCGCCGCTCGGGCGCGGCTCTCCGCCGTGTCGGCGAGGCCCAGCCGATGGCGGTGGAGCTCGGCGAAGTTCGCGCCGATCCGCATCAGCGGATCGAGGGAGCGGACCGGATCCTGCGGCACGATGCCGATCCCTGTCCCGCGCAGGCTGCGCACGTCGTCGACGCGGCGCAGCGCCCCGGCGGGGTCGCGAAACTCGAGCCGGCGCCAGGTCACCGCGGCATCGGCGGGATTGAGGCCGAGGAGCGCGCGCAGCAGCGTGCTCTTGCCGGAACCGGATTCGCCGACGACGGCCACGGTTTCTCCCGCCGGCACGAGCAGGGAGAGATCGTCGAGCACCGGGCCGCCCCCGGTGCCGCGGGGGTGCGGATAGGTGACGCTCAGCCCGCTCAGCCGCAGCACAGGCGGCGCCGTCCGTTCGCCGCCCATCGACCGCCCCGCGCTCATGCGAGCCCCGCGCCGGAAAGGCCGGAGGCGCGGGCGACCCGGTGCAGGGCGAGGACGACGCCGGCGAGGACCAGCCCCGGCAGGGTCGTGAGCCACCAAGCGGTCGCGAAATGCTCGCGTCCCTCCGCGATGAGGTTGCCCCATTCGGGATCCGGCGGGCGCGTGCCGTAGCCCAGGAAGCTCAGGGCCGACACGGACAGGACCATGGTCGCAAGTTCGAGCGCCCCGAGGGTCAGGAGCGGGGTGCGGGCATGGGGCAGGATGTGGCGCAGGAGGATGCGCCAGCGCGACAGGCCATAGCCCGCCGCCGCCTCCACGAAGGGCTGCGTGCTGATGCGCAGCACCTCCGCCCGCGTCACCCGGGCGAAGGCCGGCACCGAGGCGAGCCCGACGGCGAGGCCGAGATGGACCGGCCCGGTGCCGAGGCCGGAGACGATGAGCAGGGAGAGCAGGAGCGAGGGCAAGGCGAGCAGCACGTCGATGATCGCCATCAGGACGCGATCGACCCGGCCGCCAAGGAATCCGGCCGTCAGCCCGATCAGCAGGCTGAGACCGAAGGAGAAGACGAGGGCCACCACGGCGGTGACCAGGCTCGCGCGCGCCCCGTGGACGACGCGGCTGAACAGGTCCCGCCCCAAGGCGTCCGTGCCGAAGAGATGGATGGGAGAGGGCGGCTGAAGGCGCTGGGCGAGATCCTGCGCGGCGGGATCCTGCCCGGCCAGCAGCCAGGGTACGCAGACGAGCGCCGCGACCCAGGCCAGGAAGGCAAATGCCAGCCAGGGCCAGCGCCCCTTCCGGGAGGGCTCGCGCAGCAGGATCGTCGTCGCCCTCACGCCCGCGCCTCCGCGATGCGGCCGCGCAGCCTCGGATCGAGGCGGGCATAGAGGAGGTCGACCGCAAGATTGACCGCGGTGAAGACGAGGGCGGCGAGGAGGGTGATGGCCAGCACCACCGGCGCGTCCCGCGTCTCGACGGCGGAGAGGAACAGCCGGCCGAGGCCGGCCCGCGAGAACACGGTCTCGGTCACCACGGTGCCGACTAGCGCCCCGCCAACCATCAGCCCCGCCAGAGTGACGAAGGGGAGGAGGGCGTTGCGCACCACATGCGCGAGATAGATGCGGTGCCAGGGCAGCCCGCGCGCCTGCAGCAGCGCGACGAAGGGCGCCTCCTGCACCTGATCGAGGCTGCGCACGAACACCGCCGTCAGGAGGGCGGCGATCGGCAGCGCCAGGGTGAGAGCCGGTAGCACCAGGCCGGTCAAACCGCTCCCGCCCGTCGAGGGCAGCCAGCGCAGCTGGAACGCGAAGAGCTGGGTCAGGAGCAGGCCGAGCCAGAAGACCGGGACGGCAGCGAGCAGCGCCGGCAGGTTCGCAAGGACGCGGTGGACCAGGCTGCCGCGCCGCCACGAGGTCGCGATGCCGAGGGCCAAGGCGAGGGGCAGCGCGAGGGCAAGGGCGGAGCCCGCAAGCGCCAGGGTGTTGGGCGCGACGACGCGGAGGAGGTCGTGGACCGGGCGTCCCGACTGGAACGAGGTGCCGAGATCCCCGCGCAGGAGTTCGCCCAGGCCCTTCAGGTAGCGCAGCCAGAACGGGTCGTTGAGCCCGTAGCGCAGCCGCAGGAGTTCGATCTGCTCGGGGCTGCTTCCCCCCGCCCCGGAGGACCGCCGTTCCAGCATGAGCGCGACGGGATCGCTCGGGAGGGCGTAGAGCATCAGGAAGGCGAGCGTATAGACCGCCCACAGCACCACGGCGAAGGTGGCAAGACGTCGAACGACAAGACGAGGCACCAAGCAGGCTGCTCCCTATTGGCGAATCGATGCTGGGCTCTGCTGCAGAGCACGGCCCCTTCCCGACAGGAAGGGCTCTCGTCACGCAGGCTCGAACACAGACCTGCCTCCAACCGCTCAATGTAAGGATCACATCACGTCGAACGGCGTATTATCATCCATCTAGTTGCGCATTTTGCGGTGCAATCAAAGAGAATGATGTTCCAAATTTTTGATCTCCCAAAGAAAGATCGGACGCGATTGGCGGCTGAGCTTTAAGCCCATTCATTATACAGTCCACGAGATGCCTGCGCTGCAGGCGCCACCCTCCCGCCCGATCCCCATCTCCGCGCCCAGTCGGCGAGAACGAACTTCCCGCGACGCATCATGGAAGATGATTTTCTTCCAGAACTTTATTGAAATTTGCCATTGAAATCTCGGATTATCAAACATAACGTCGAGTAACGGCGATTTTATCGAAGCAAATTCTGTATAATTTCAAACTTGCGCCGCCCATCATCGCAAATCTGCGCACGTATCACTCATTTCATGGGAGCTCGCGACTGTGCTCTTGGGAGATTTCCGCCTCCGTCAGGCCTCGCTTCGGTCGGGCGATCCGGCATCCGGGCGGGTCCGCGCCGGACAGAGCCCCCGTTGCGGGATGATCGCCCCGCCGGCGGTCCGGTTCTCATCGTGGCGACGGCTGCCGCATCTCCCGCTCGCCGCGCGCAGAATCGTCGAGGGCGGGGCGACGCGCAGGATCACGAGCGGCCGCAAGGCGGGCGGGGCGGCCCTGGCCTATCTGTGCGCGACGGCGGCCGTGCAGGCGCAGAGCGTGGATTCCAAGGCCGGCGTTCCCACTTCGGCCGTTGCCGCGACGCTGTCGGCGAAGCCTGCGGATGCCGGGACCCGGGGCGACACGTTCAAATATTTCGATACGCTGGGGGAGAAGGGTTGGATCGTGCCGCGCCCGGGCACAGCCGAATCGGTCATCGCCGATACGGGCGGGATCCGCAGCGCGCTGGCCGAGTACGGGATCGGCTTCCTCGGCCTGGGGTCGTATTCCTTCTTCGGGGACACCCTGCATCAGACGCCGGGCACGCAATACTATAACGGCCAGAAGCCGACCTTCGGCTCCTCGACCTCGCTCTCGGTCAGCCTCAATCTCGACCAATACGGCATCCCCAATGCCCAGATCACGGCGGCGGGCGTGCTGCTGACGACCACCTGGGAATCGTTCGGCCCCTCGGCCTTCAGCTTGCTGCGCCTCAACTACTACCAGTCCTTCTTCGACGGCCGGCTTGAGATCAAAGCCGGCTACATCGCGAACAATTACGAGTTCTTCGGCACATCGGTCGGCGGCAACATCATCTCCGGCACCCTCGGGCCGAACGCGAACGTACTCTACCAGCTCGGCCTCTCGCGGACGCCGCTGACGACCCCCGGCGTCAATATCCGCCTCAATGGACCGAACAACCTCTACCTGAAGTCCGGCATCCAGCGCAGCATCAACCCGGCGGGGGCGCAGGCCGAGAGCGATGCCAATCCGACCGGCTTCCGCTTCAGCACCCCGCATGCGGGCACCCTGCTCATCAACGAGGTTGGCTACAAGCGCGCGGCCAGCGCGGAGGAGCGCTCGGTCTGGATCCGCGGCGGCGTCCTCTACAACGACAGCCCGTACACCGTCTTCGGGACCCGGGAGACCGCCTCGAACAGCGCCTTCGCCGTCCTGGCGGATGCCCAGATCCTGAAGACGGACGACGCCTTCCCGGCCCGCGGCATCTATGGCGGCGCCAGCTTCCTGAAGGGCGACCCGAATGTCGACGGGACCGACCGCTATTACGAGGGCCGCCTCTACGGCGTCGGCATCGTTCCCGGCCGCCCGAAGGACTTCATCAGCCTCGTCTACACGCACACGGATTTCAGCCAGCGCCAGTTTCTCGCCCGCTCGCGAAAAATTCCGGGCGTCACCGCCATCAACAATCTGACGGTGTCCTACTCCACCCACGTCGCCCGCGGCGTCTTCCTCAATACCGGCTTCACCTACGGCGACCACGCCTCGGTCTCCCCCATCACCCGCCCGGCCCTCGTCTTCTCGGGCGCGCTCTCGGTGGTGTATTGACGGATACCCGAGAGGACCGACGCGTCGTGATCCTGACCTTCGCCCGCGGCGAGACTTGTCTGCAGCCCCTCGATCACTTTTCGGAGGAGAAGAGGCGTCAGCGGCTCGCTCAATCCCTTTGGGTCGATCTCTTGGCCGCCACTCCGGAGGAGAGGGCCCTCGTCTCGTCGGTGCTGAACGTCGAGCTGTTCAGCCCGGACGAGTTGCATGAGATCGAGGAATCGAGCCGCATCTTCGTGGAGCAGGATGACCTCAACCTGATCTGCTGGCTGCCATCCTTCGAGGGTGACGTGGCGGTGAATTTGCCCGTTGGCCTGATCGCCGACCACGAGCGCCTGATCAGCATGCGGCAGGGGAATTTCCCAGCCTTCCGCAGCTATGCCGAGCCGCGTCGGCGCAGCGGCCTGCCCCGGGTCAACAACTCGGCCGACATGCTCGTCGAGCTCTTCGACACCATCGTCGGCCAGCTCGCGAGCACCCTGCGGACGGTCGAACAGGACCTCAACGCCCTGACGACCGAGATCTTTTCCGATACGGCGCATCCCCGCAACGGCTTCGCCCGGCCCATGGGCCTCCGTGGCAAGATCAGCTTCCGGGACCTGAAGGGCATCGTGCAGCGTCTCGGCCGGCGCAACGCGCTGGTCGCCAATCTGCGCGATTCCGCGGTGACGCTGTCGACACTCATCCCGTTCATCATCGCGAACGGGCGGCACTGGGCCGGCCCCGACACGGTGGCCCAGCTTAAGCTCATTGGCAAGGATATCACCTCCCTGCGTGAGTATTGCGGGCAGCTCTCTGCAGAGGTGTCGTTCTTGCTCGACTCGACGATGGGCCTCATCAACATCGACGAGAACCAGAGCATGAAGTTTCTCGGCTTGGCCGCCCTCGTCGTCGCCTTCATCTGAGATGCCGACCGCCGTGCCGACGACTTGGCCGACCCGCGGCGCCCCCGCCGTCGCCCCGCTCTCTGTCCGCGTGGCGGGGGCCAGCCTCATCCTGACCGGGCCGCTCACGGGCCGCCTCGCCTGTGGTCCGGCCCTGCCAAACTTCCTGAACCGCTGCCTTCGGATCGAGCGGCTGGAGGGGCTGCGCTTCGATCTCACGGCGGCGCGGATCGAATTGCGGTTCTCCGGTCCGGTCGCAGCCTCGGGCGAGGACATGCACCATCTTGCCCGGATCATGCGGGAGGCCGGCCAACGGGAGAGCCTGCGCAGCGCGGCCTTCCTCCGGCACGTCTCGGAACGCATCTGGGAAGAGCCCGTCACCCTGTGGCGGTCTGGCCCATCGCTCTCGACGTGGCGCGTGCATCATCTTGGCAGCGACCGGGTCCGGTTGAGCCACGGGGTGCTGCGCGACCGGACTGCGCTTGCGATCGTCGCGAGCTTCCTCAAACGGCGCGGCGCCGTGATCGCAATGGACCGGCACTCGGCCAGGCGTGGCTTCCTCGACCTGCGCTGCGACCCGAGCGGCCTTCCCCACCTCGTGGCGGAGGCCGAGTCGATCGAGGCCATCCTGCGGCGGCGCGTGGTCACGCCCTTCTCCAACCCGGAGGTCAAGGGCCTGCTCATCAACGCCAATCTCGCTTTCGCCATCGGGGCGGCAATTGTCCCGGCGCTTATGCCGATCAGTGCCGTGGTGCTGGCGGCGGCCTCCTGGCCAACGGCGCGCCAGGCTCTCCGGCAGCTCAGGCAGCGGAGGGCAGACGCGACAGCGGTCCTGATGATCCTGTCTGCGCTCGCCCTCATCAACGGCGATCACCTGCCCGCCGCGCTGATGTTGTGGCTATTCCGGGTCTGGGACAAGTTGACCCGCCGCAACCTGTGCCGGACGGAGGTCGCCCTGTTCGAGCGCCTCGCCGTCGCCTTGGGCGGGGACCGGACCGCCCTCCGGGGAGCGGCCGAAGCGGCAGTGACGGTTTTCTCCGAAGCGCCGCGGTCCAAGGCGGCCACGGCCTTTGCGGATGCGAGCACTCCGCTGATGCTGTGCGTCGGCGCCTCGGCCGCATTCTCGGGTGGTGCGCCGTTGGCACAGGCGGTGCTGCGGCCGGATTTCTTTAGCCCGGTGCTGGTGCATCGGCGCATCGCCGCGGCCGAGATCGTTCTACGCCTGGCCGATCAGGGCATCGTGGTGCGCAACTTCCGTGCGCTCCTCGAGATTCGCGAGGCCGACGAGATCCTGCTCGACGACGGGGTGGAGTGGGACACGTCCGGCCTCGGCTCCGGCGAGTTCGGACAGCGCATGGCCAAACTCGGACTGCGCGAGACCGTCCTCTTCCGCCCGGCGCGGGACGAGGGGCGGGACGACCTCGCCATACGCATCGGCGCCTCGCGCCACTTCGTCCGCAGCGCGGTGCACACGCCCGCGAGCTATCTCGCCCAGCAGCGACTTCTCGGTCACCGGGTCATCCATCTGCATGCCGTGCACGGGGCCGAGCCCCATGCCAAGTCCGACGTGCCCATCGCGGTCGGTCCGGCCGCTCTCGCCGACAGCAAGGCGCAGATCGGCCTGCCGGGACCGGACCTCGCCCGGCTCTGCGAGATCGTCGCCTTCGTGCGACGGACGGAGGGCGAGGAGACATCGGTCAAGTCGATGACCGTCGCCCTCAACACTGTGCTGATCGGCGCCTGCGTCTATGCCGGCCTGTCGGCCATCGGGGTCGTCGCCGTCGGGACCCTGGCAACGGCAGGACTATGGCTGGGTCTCGAAAGGCGCCTGGGACGGGTCATGAGCCGTCGCCCGGGAGGCATGATTTGAGCCGGGAAATTCTGTGCCGCCTGCCTGTCGCATGGCCGGCTGGTTGTGACCGCCGTGCCCTCATCGACGCCCGGCTCGCCCCGCATACCGCCTCATGGGAGGAGCGGCTTTCGCACGTCCTCATGCCCGGGCGACCCGCGGCCACCTGGCTCTCGGATCGGGTACTCGAGGTCCGCGCCGCAAAGGTGACGTTCTGGGCGGTGCTGACAGAGAAGGAAGTCACCGTGTTTTGGGATGCCCCGCTGGCCATTCGCATGATTATGACACCGAGCAGGCGTGAGGCGATCATCGAAGCGCTGAAAATGGATATGGGCGCCCTGCCCGCCAGCGCATGATCATCTGTCCGACCGTGAACGACGCGTGCGTGACCCTGCGATGGGCGCCATGCGACCGCCGCGTCACCGCTCTTGAATTCGACCCGGCTTGCTGTCCACGGCCCATGCCAGTTCCCGGGCTGTGACAGACGGGTTGGCGAAGGCTCGAAGCGCCAAGCCGCCCAGGGCCGTATGCGATCGGTCCTCGTTGTCATGGCACCTCCCGTCCTCGAGGCGCTCGCAGGCATCGGTCAGCGACACGAACCGAACCTGCTTGACGAGAGTCCCTCAACGGATGCGGCGTCCTGAGGGGCTATCATCGGCCATCTACTCGAAGGCAAAATAAAATATTGCAAATCATTCTATAGACAAAATTGATCATTTTCCCGTCGATGCAGACAGCATCTGAATATATACATCATCCAATATTTTTATTTTTCTCAATTCCGCCTAAGTCGATTCGCCCTTTCCATCACCAAAAGCCCCGCGATAGCGCGCGGCCGGGTGGCGTGCGTTGAGGCGCGGGCCGCGCCCGGGAAAGAGGCGCTCGCGGTAGGTACCGGGACCGTACTCGGTCTGAGCCAAGCCACGGGCCTGCAGCACCGGCACGACCTGCTCGATGAAGTCGACGAACGAGCCCGGCGTCGTCTGATAGATGACGTTGACCCCATCGATGCCCGCCGCCTGCCAGCGGGCGAGATCGTCGGCGATGCTCTCCGGCGTGCCGACGATGCGGGTGTTGTAGGCATAGGCATTGCCGAGATCGGCCACCGTCGCCCGCTTGCCGGGATTGGCCTCCTCGAAGAAGCGCACCAGCCCCTGGACGCCCTGGATATCGAGTTCGTCGACCGGCTTGTCGGGCGGCAGCAGCCCGAGATCGATGCCGAGGTCGCGGCTGATATGGGCGAGCAGGCCGTCGGTGCTGCGATACGCGTCGAGGTCGCGCGCCTTGCGCCGCGCTTCCGCCTCGGTGCTGCCGACGACGAAGGACAGGCCCTGGATGAACAGGAGGTCGCTCGGGTCGCGCCCGGCGGCGGCCACCTGGGCGCGCATCTCCTGCACCAGCCGCCGCGCGCCCTCCGGCGTGAGGCTGGCGATGAAGGTGCCCTCGGCGTTGCGCGCGGCGAAGGCGCGGCCCGCCTGGGACGAGCCGGCCTGGAACAGCACCGGCGTGCGCTGGCGCGAGGGCTGCGACAGGTGCGGGCCGAGCACCCGGTAGCGCGCGCTCTCATGGTGGATGCGGTGAACCCGGCTCGGATCGGCGTAGCGGCCGCCCTTCCGGTCGTTGAGCACCGCATCGTCGTCCCAGGAGCCCTCCCAGAGCTTGTAGGCGACGTCGACATATTCGTCGGCCCAGCGGTAGCGCTCGTCATGCGGGACGATGCGGTCGAAGCCGTAATTCTGCGCCGCGTTGTGGCTGACGCTGGTGACGATGTTCCAGCCGATGCGGCCGCGGCTGAGATGGTCGAGGGTCGAGACCTTGTGGGCGAAGTTGAACGGGTGCTCCTGAAGGATCGAGCTGGTGAAGGTCAGCCCGAGATGCTCCGTCGCCCCGATCAGGGCGGCGATGAGAGCGCCGGAATCGTTGATCGGGATCTGCACCGCCTCTTCGAGATAGGTGTCCCAGCTGCCCTTGTAGGCCGGATCGACGCCGATCACGTCGGCCACGAACAGGGCGTCGAAGCGGCCCTTCTCCAGGAGCTTGGCGAGTTCGACCCAGGGGGCGAGATCGTTGAAGGCGGTCTGGCGCGTGTCCTCGCGGCGCCAGAGGCCGTGATAGACGTGGGAGACGGCGTTCATCGAGAAGCCGTTGAGGATGAGCCGCTTGGTCATGGCGGGTCGCCTCACTTCACCAGGGCGGCGAGGGAGCGCTCGCGGCTCACCAGCACCGCGGCGATGACGACGGCGCCCTTCACGACCATCTGCGAATACTGGCTCACCCCCATCAGGTTGAGGCCGTTGTCGATGATGGTGATGATGAGCACGCCGATCAGGGTGCGGTGCGGGCCGCCGACGCCCCCCGCCAGCGAGGTGCCGCCGACCACGATCGCCGCGAGACTGCTCAGCAGCAGATCCTGCCCGACCGAGGGGCCGGCGGCGCCGAGGCGGGCCACGATCAGGATCGCGCCGATGCCGGTGAGCAGGCCCGCCAGGGCGAAGGCGTAGATCTTGTAGCGCCGCACCGGGATGCCGGCGGTGCGCGCCACCGTCTCGCCGCCGCCGATCAGGGCCATGTAGCGGCCAAAGCGCGTGCGGTTCGCGACCAGGACCGCGCCGCCCCAGGCGAGCAGCGCGCACAGGGCGATGTTGGGCAGGCGCGGGACGAGCTGGCCGATGGCGATCTCCTCGAAGCCCGGCAGATCGAACTGGATGGCGCGGCCCTGGAGGATCTGCAGGGCAAGCCCGCTGAAGATCGACAGCGTGCCGAGGGTCACGACGAAGGACGGAACCCGGCCGACCGCGTAGACGAGGCCGTTGACGAGGCCGAGACCCGCGCCGATGGCGGCGGCGACGAAGAAGATCCCGCCACCGATCTCGGTGTGGTTGAGGATCTGCACGCTGGCGGCGGCGACGAACAGCACGATCGCGCCGACCGAAAGGTCGATGCTGCCCATCAGGATGATGAAGCTGCCCCCGAGGCAGACGATCAGCAGGGCGCCGGCCTGACCGCTCAGCGCGGTGAAGTTGCGCCAGGTCGCGAAGGATTCGGTCGCGAGGGAGAAGAAGGTCACGAGCAGCACAACCACGGCGATCGGCAGCCCCACGCTCCTGTCGACCTTTGGAAGGGACAGCCACCTCCGGGACGCGGGCGCAGTCAGACGGACGGTCTCGGCGGTCATCATGGGTCTCCGGATCAGCCGGTGTCAGGCGGCGAAGGCGGGCGCGTCGCCGCTCTGCGGCAGCATCAGCGCGACGAGATCCTGCTCCCGGGGCTTGGCCTCGGCCGGGGCCGGCAGGTCGGCGACGAGCCGCCCGCGCTGCAGGATCAGGATGCGGTTCGACAGCCCGATCAGTTCGAGCAGTTCGTCGGTGATCAGCACGATCCCGACACCGCGCTCGGCGAGATCCCGGATCAGCCGGTAGATCTCCTCCTTGGCGCCGGCATCGACGCCGCGGGTCGGATTGTCGAGCACCAGCACCTTGAGGGAGCGGCAGAGCCAGCGGGCGAGCACGACCTTCTGCTGGTTGCCGCCGGAGAGGCTCGCGGTCCTGGCATCCGGCGTGGCGGAGCGGATGGCGAGGCCGCGCACGTGCCGCTGCGCCGTCTCCACCTCCCGGCGGCGGCGCCACCAGCCGAGGGCATTGGCGAAGAGATCGCCCCCGCTCGCGAGCGAGATGTTCCAGGCCACGCTCGCCGAGGGGATGATCCCCTCCACCAGCCGCTCCGCCGGGACGTAGCCGAGGCCGTCACGGACGAAGCGCCCGATCTCCGCCGCGCCGGCGGGCGCGTCCCCGAGCGCGACCGTGCCCGCATCGGCCGGATCGATGCCGGCGATGGCCTTGCCGAGGGCGCCCTTCCCGGAATCGAGCAGGCCGCCGATGCCGACGACCTCGCCCGGGCGGACCCGCAGGTCGATGGGCGCGAAGGCACCGGCCCGTTCGAGTGCCCGCACCGTGAGAACCGGCTTCTCTGCCTCCGAAACCACCCGCTGGCGGTGCTCGTGATAATAGTCGGCCACCCGCGCCCGCCCGACCATCAGGCTGTGCAGTTCGGCCTCGCTCGTCGCGCGGGGATCGCGTTTCGCCACCAGCTTCCCGTCCTTGAGGACGTAGATGATGTCGGAGACGCCGAGCACCTCGGTCAGCCGGTGGGACACGAAGAGCAGCGAGCCGCGCTTCCGGACGCGATCGACGAGGCGGAAGAACGCCTCCTCGTCGCGGCGGTCGAGGGCGGAGGTCGGCTCGTCGAGGAGGACCAGGGGCGTCTCGACCCCGCCGAGAAGACGGCCCGCCAGGCAGGCCCGCGCGATCTCGATCGATTGGCGTTTCGAGAAATCGTAGGCGCCGGTGCGGCGGCGGACATCGATGTCGAGATCCGCCTCCTCGGCGATCCGTTCGGCCGCGGCGATCATCGCGCCCCGATCGAGGAACTGGCCGGCCCGTGCGAAGCCTGCCTCCCAGCCCAGGAGCAGGTTCTCGTAGACCGGCACGTTGAGGACGAGCGACTGCTCCTGGAACACGCGGGATACGCCGAGCCGGGCGGCCCGGCCGTAATCCCGCGGTGCGTAGGGGAGGCCGGCGAGGCGCATCGTCCCGTGCTGGGCGGCGGTGATCCCGCTCAGGATGTTGAACAGCGTCGACTTGCCGGCGCCGTTCTCGCCCACGAAGGTCACGACCGCGTTGCGCGGGATGTCGAATTCGATGCCGTCGAGCACCGGAACGGGCCCGTAGCGCATGGAAAGCCCCCGAGCCTCGAACAGCGGCCCGGCGCGTCGATCGTTCATGATCCCGTCGTCTTCCTGTTGTTCGAGCGCCGCTCACGTCCCGAGCCCATCGCGCGCCTCGGGGTTCCGGTCAGAGGCCCGTCCCCGGGCGGCGGTCAGGCCTTGCGGTTGGGCGAGGGGCCGTCGAACTTGATTTTGTTGCGGTCGGCATACTCGGCCTTCACCGCCTCCAGTTCGCCGCGCGCCTTGGCCTCGGCATAGGCCTTGGGCAGCGTCCAGCCGTCGGGCTTGGGATAGCCGCGCCAATGGTGCTCCACGTCGATCGGGTAGAGATCGGCCTGCGGATCCCAGTCGTTCGGATGCAGGACATGCGACAGCTTGCGATAGTCGAACGGCTCGACATCCTTGTTGTCGACGTAGCGGTCGATATAGCTGTCGATATTGTCCCGCGTGACCGTGAGCGCGCGCCAGTAGAGCTGCCGCTCGGCCGCCCGCGGCTGCCAGCCATGGGTCACGTCGAAGATGCGGGCGGCGAAGAGCGCGCCGGTATAGACCGGGCTGTTGCCGCTCGTGGCGGTCTGCAGGCCGCGCTTGATCGCCTGTGAGCCGAGCGAGGTCCCGTCGGCACCGCCGACGAAGATATCCTTGCCCGGCTTGATGCCGGCATTGCGCAGGGCCGCGAGCGCCCCCTGCGCCTCGTCGTCGTTCTGCGTGATGATGCCGACGATGTTCTTGTTGCGCGACAGCAGATCCTCCGTCGCCCGCAGGGATTCCTCCCGCAGCCACTTGCCGGGAAGCGTGTCGACGAGCCTGGTCTTCGGGAAATCCTTGAAGGCGTCGTCGCGCCCGCGGTTGCGCGCCGCCTCGCACCAATTGCCCGGCGTGCCGGTGAGGGCCACGACGTCGCCGCCGCCGAATTTTTCGGTGACCGCCTTCAGAACCTCCGCCGAGACGCGCCGATGCGCGTCGTCCTCTTCGGGCACAGCGTAGAGCGTGTAGTAATCGCCCGCGTCGAACGGCGTGTACCAGGCCACGCTGTCCCAGATCGCACCGAAATAGGTCTTCGTGTCCTCGGCGACCTTCGAGACCCGGCGCAGCGCACTGCCGTCGAGGATGTTGAAGAAGCCGCCGGCGGCGCGGGTCGTCGTCAGCTGCTCGAACTGGTTGAGCTGGCGGGTGCTGTCGATCTGGCCGTCGAGGAAGACGTAGTTCTGGCCGAGCGCCTTCGCGGCGGCCTCGGCGCCCTTGCTGACGAGCTGGTTGTACTCGGTGCTGGCGCTCCAGGCGAGATAGGCGATCTTGCCGGAGGGATCGGCCACCGCGACGCTCGGCAGGCCGAGGGCCGTCGCCGCAGCGCTGGCCGACAGGCCGGCCGAGGCGAGGGCCAGGAAGTCGCGGCGCGACACGCCCTGCGTATCGAGCCGGTCCATGTAGTGGTCGACGACCTTCCGGTCCTCGAAATCGGGCATCGAGCGATGACGGCGGCTTGTCACTTGAGAGGTCTCCACCTTCACGGACCGCGCATCCCGAGCGGCCTGTCACGGCGCTTTCCGGCCGCCGCATCCGCGCGCACGAAGCGACGCGGCCGGCTCGTCGTGCAGAGGACTGACAAGCATCGTTTCAACCGATGCTTGGATCTGCATACGATATTCTGGAGAAAGCTTGAGCAATAATCTCGGCCATGCGAATTTCAGTCAATAGAAATATTTACCTTATGTTTCAGCTCATGCGGAACAGACATTCGAACACGCAGACGATTTCGCAGGTTTGCTTCTCCGCTCCGGATCGCAACCATCGAATGCCTGCCTGAGCGGCAAGTTGAGGGGCAACACCGCCGCGGCGCCGCATCGCGTCTGAGGAAGAGCCGAGGCGCGCAGCCTCGGCCGGGTCCGTGCCTTCTCGAAGCTCTTCCTTTGAAGAGAGGCGGCACCGAGAATGTCATTTTCGTTGATCCTGATGAAAAAGGACAACAAACTTCATCGATCTCCCACCAAAGAAAGATCTTTCAAAATCGCGTGCGTGCGCCGCAATCCGGATGGTTTGTCTTGAGCTTGCGGCGAGAATTGCCGATTTCGTTGCCCTTCCGCGCCCGATGGCCGCCCTGGCGGTTCGGGCGGGCAGCAGAGGACAACCGGACGATGTCGCAGATCGATGCGGGCTGGGGGGCCGGCCCGAGCGGACGCTACGAGGAGCTCGCGGCGCGCTTCCGGCCGGTCTTCGCCGAGATCCGCGCCGGCGCCGTCGCACGGGACGCCGAGCGTCGCCGGCCCCATGCCGAGCTCGGCTGGCTCAAGGAAGCGGGCTTCACCACCCTGCGCGTCCCCGCCGAAGCGGGCGGGATCGGCGCGAGCCTGCCCGAACTCTTCAATCTGCTGATCGAACTCTCGGCGGCCGATTCCAACGTCACCAACGCGCTGCGCGCCCATTTCGGCTTCACCGAGGACGTGCTGACCGCCGCCTCGCCCGAATGGCGGATCCGCTGGATCGCCCGGCTCGCGGCGGGCGACACGGTCGGCAGCGGCGTGTCGGAGACGGGACCGGCCAAGGTCGGGCAGTTCGACACGGTCCTGCGCCACCGCGGCGGCGAGCGGGTGCTGGACGGCAGGAAATTCTACACGACGGGCTCGCTGTTCGCCGACTGGATCCACCTGTCGGCGCAGGACGAGGACGGCGCGCCCGTGGTCGCGGCAGTGCCGACCCGCGCGCCCGGCGTCACCATCGAGGACGACTGGGACGGCTTCGGACAGGCGCTCACCGCCAGCGGCACCGCCCGCTTCGAGGGCGTCGTGCTGGCGCCGGAGCTGATCAAGCCGGAGACGGCGCGCTTTCCCTACGCGATGGCCTTCTTCCAGCTCGTGCATCTGGCCACGCTGACCGGGATCGGCCGGGCGGCGGCGGAGGATGCGGCCCGGCTCGTCGCGGCCCGGACCCGGGTCTACAGCCACGGCAATGCCGGGCGCACGGCCGACGACCCGCAGGTGCAGGCGGTGGTCGGCCGGGTGCGCGGGAACGCCTATGCCGCGGGCGCCATCGTGCTGAAGGCGGCCGAGAGCGTGCAGCGCGCCTTCGAGGCGGCCCAGGCCCAGGGGCGGGACGCGGCCGAACCGGCCGCTACCCTGGCCGATATCGAGGTCAACCAGGCCGTCACCGTGGTGACGAACCTCGTCCTGGAAGCCACCACCGTGCTGTTCGACGCGCTCGGCGCCTCCGCCGTGAAGGCCGAGCACGGGCTCGACCGCCACTGGCGCAACGCCCGCACGCTGACCTCGCACAACCCGCGGATCTACCGCGAGCGCAGCGTCGGTGCCTTCGCCCTCAACGGCACCCGGCCGCCCCGCGAGTACCGCGTCGGCACGGCCTGAGGGCGCGGGGTCTCGCGCCGAAGGCCACGATCGGATCCGGCCCTTCCCGCCGCCTCAGCCCCGCACCCGCGGAAGCACCTCGGCGGCGAAGCGGCGCATCTCGGCCTCGAAGGGCTGGAACTGCAGCATGAACAGCTCGATCCCCGCCGCGTGAAAGGCGCGGATGCGCGCGGCCACCGCCGCGTAGCTGCCCACCAGCCCGGCGGCGGTGCCGCCATTGGTGCCGACATGGTGGGCGGCCGCCGCATCCGTCTTGGCGAACATCACGCTCGCCGCATCGGTTCGCGCCCGGGTCTCGGCCCGCAGGCCCTCGTCGCGGCGGCTGAGAGCCAGCAGCCGGGCGAACTCGGCCTGTGCCGCCTCGTCCGTCTCCCGCGCGATCACGAAGGCCGAGAGGCCGTAGCGCAGGCGGCCCGCCGCCGCCGGCCGCCGCGCCAGGTCGGCGATGAGGTCGGCGACCGCCTCGAGGGGCTGGCCGTTGATGAACCAGACGTCGCCGTGATCGGCCACCAGCGCGCGGGCCGGCTCGGATTCGCCCCCGACATAGATCGTGGGCCGCGCCCGATAGGTGCCGGCGGGCTTGAGCTGATAGTCCTCCACCCGGAAATGCCGCCCCTCGAAGCGTACGCGCTCGCCGCGCATCAGCCGGTCGACCAGGGCGATCCATTCGCGGCCATAGGCATAGCGCTCGTCATGGTCCGGGAACGGCAGGCCGGCCCGCTCGAATTCGGCACGGTTCCAGGCATTGACGAGGTTCAGGCCGAAGCGGCCGGCGCTGACATGCTCGATCTGGAGCGCCATCTTGGCGAGCACGACCGGGTGGTAGAGCCCCGGCTTGATGGCGCCGATGATCTCGATCCGCCGCGTCACGGCGGCGAGGGCGGCGCAGGCCGTCCAGGCTTCCAGCTGATCGCGGGTCTCGTCGTAGGGGTTCACCGTGTGCTGGGCGACGAGCACGGAATCGTAGCCCAGCGCCTCCGCTTCCAGCACGAGGGCGCGGTTGCGCGCCCAGGAGGCGTCGTGCGGCTCGTCGGGATCGTGGCGGGCGGCGCGCGAGCCGTGGACGGGGGCCCAGATCCCGAAGCGGAGGGGAGGCGTCGTCGCCTGCGGCATGGCTCAGCCCCGCCCCGCCGGCGGCTGCCAGATCCGGACTGCGGCGGTGTCGAGCCGCCGCGGGATCAGCCCGGCTTCCAGGAAGGTGTCGGCGATGGCCTGCTGCTCGGAGAGCGCCGCCCGATCGACCGCCGTGACCCGATAGCTGCGCCGCGCATTCACCGTGGCCACGACCTCCGGCGGCAGGTCGCCCCAGAGCGGGGCGAGCAGGGCGACGGCCTCCTTCGGATTGGCTTTCACCCATTCCCCGGCCTCGACCAGGGCGGAGAAGACCGTGGCGACGACCTCCGGATGGGCGGCGGCGAAGCCGTCGGTGACCGTGTAGTAGCGGTTGTAGCTCGACAGGCCGGTCGCATCGGCGAGCACCCGCACCGGGCGCTTGGCCTGCACGATCGCCAGGAACGGGTCCCAGATCACCCAGGCGTCGAGGCCGCCCTGGGCGAAGGCCGCCGCGCCGTCCGCCGCCTCCAGATAGGCCGGCCTGATGTCGGAGAAACTCAGGCCCGCCCGCTTGAGGGCGGCGGCGAGGATGAAGTGGCAGCCGGAGCCCTTGGAGACGCCGACCACGCGCCCCTTCAGATCGGCGATCGAGCGGATCGGGGATTCGTCGGGCACGATGATCGCCTCGGCCCGGGGCGAGCCCGCCTCCATCGCGTAGAAGGTCAGCGGGGCATGGGCCGATTGCGTGAAGATCGGCACGGCGTCCGCGACATCCGCGTGGAGATCGACGGCGCCGGTGTTCATCGGCTCGATCACCTTGGTGAACTGGTGCCAGCTCACCCCGAAGCCCTGCGCGCCGAGGCGCTCTTCGAGGATGCCCTTCACCTTGAGCACGGTGAGCAGGGTCGAGGAGCGCTGGAAGCTCACGCGCACGGTCTGCCCGGCCCGGGCCGGGCGCAGGGATCCGAGGGAGAGGCCGGCGGCGAGCGCCGTCGCGAAGGTCCGTCTGGTCAGGGTCATGGCGATCGTGGGGTTCGTCGGGAAACGTCAGCGGCCGGCCGGCACGTCCGGGCGCGGATCGGCGGTGAAGCCGCCGCGGTTCGGCATGGCGACCTTCGGCAGGCTCGCCGCATCGAGGCTCGCCTCCTCCGGCAGCAGGCCGTTGAGGTGCAGCACGTAGGCGCTCACCGCGTAGGTCTCGCCGGCGGACAGCGATTGGGGCGCGTCGAAGGGCATGGCGCGGCGCACGTAGTCGAAGAGCGTCGTGGCGTAGGGCCAGAAGCTGCCGACCGTGCGCAGCGGCTTGGCCGTGGCGAGGCTGCCCTGCCCGCCCGCGAGGGCGTCCGCTGGGCCGCCCTCGCCGCGGGCGCCGTGGCAGCCGGCGCAACGCGCCGCGAAGAGGCTCGCCCCCTCCCACACGCTGCCGCGCCCGGGGGGCAGGCCCTGCCCGTCGGGGCGCGCCTCGATGTCCCAGGCGGCGATCTGCTCCGGGCTCGCCGGATGGCCGAGGCCGAGCGGGCCGGCGGGCTCGGCGAGGGCCGGTCGGCCGAGTACGAGGCCGAACAGGAGGGCCAGGAACTCACGCCGCATGGGTGACCGCGCCCCCTTGCGCGACGCTCCAGCCGAACACGGCGTTGTTGTGATAGTAGGAGCGCGTGCCCCGCACGGAGACGAGGGCGTCCCGGCTCGGCTGCACGTAGCCGGTCTCGTCCCGCGCCCGGCTGAGGAGCCGGGCGGGGCCGCCCTCCCAGCGCCAGGGCAGGCGGAAGCGCGTGAAGCAGCGCGGCCGCACCGGCCCTTCGAGGGAGGCCGGACGCCAGGAGGCCCCTCCATCCGTCGAGACGTCGACGCCGGCGATCTTCCCCCGCCCGGTCCAGGCGAGGCCGCGGATCTCGTGGAAGCCGGGGGCGCGCAGACGCTGGCCGCCGGAGGGCGCCGTGATGACGGATTTCGCCTCCATCACGAAGGTGAACTGGCGTGCGCTGCCGTCCGGCATCAGGTCGGTGTATTTCGAGGTCTCCTCGCGCGTCTGGAACGGCTGGTCGCCGACCTTCAGGCGGCGCAGCCACTTGATGCTCAGGTTTCCTTCGAGACCGGGCAGGAACAGGCGCAGGGGATAGCCCTGCTCCGGCCGCAGGCGCTCGCCGTTCTGGGCATAGGCCAGGATCGCCCCGTCGAGCGCGGCCTCGAGCGGGATCGACCGGCTCATGGCGCAGGCATCCGCCCCCTCGGCGAGGATCCAGGCCGCTCCCGGCTTCACCCCCACCTCGGCGAGCACCGTCGCCAGTTCGACGCCGGTCCATTCCGCGCAGGACATCAGGCCGTGGCTGTCCTGCACCGTCCAATCGGGCCTGGCCCCGAGCCAGGGCGTGTTGCCGGAGCATTCGAGAAAATGCAGCCGCGACACGGCGGGGAAACGGACGAGGTCGTCCATCGTCAGGACGAGAGGCCGCTCCACCAGCCCGTGGACCACGAGGCGATGCCGGTCGGGGTCGACCGCCGGGATGCCGGCATGGTGGCGCTCGTAATGCAGGCCGTTCGGCGTGATGATGCCGTGCAGCCCCTGCAGGGGCGTCACCGTGGCGACCGCGCCTGGAAAGGCCGGCGGAAGCCTCGGGTAGCGGGCGAGGGCCTCGCCCGGGGCGGGGCGGCCATAGCCGGGGGCGGTCGCCCCCTGCTCCTTCGTCCAGGACGGAACCTCCAGGGGGCCCTCGCCCTCGGCGAACGCCCGTGTCGCGGCGCCCGCTCCGGCGAGCGTGCCGCCGGCCATGCGCAGGAAGGCGCGCCGGTTCTCTCGCATCCTGTGCGATCCCTATTTCGCGACCGCTTCGGCCTGCGTCGCCTCGAAGAAGCGCGCGTCGAACAGGCCGTCGGTGGAGGGCGTCTTCTCGGTGATGCCCAGCGTCGTCTGGAAAGCGAGCATCGCCCGCGTGGCCTCCACGATCGTCCGCGGATCGGCCACGTACTGCGTCGCCGGCGAGGCCAGCGCCTTGGCGAAGACCGCCTGGCTCACGATGCCCTTGCCGAGGGCGGCCTCGACCGCCGGCAGCGCCCGGGCCGGCTCCCGCTTGAGCAGATCCACCGCCCGCACGATCGCCGAGACGAGGCGGCGCACGGCCTCCGGGTGCTGCTCCAGGAAGGCGCCGCGCACGGCGACCACGGTGCCCGGCTGCCCGGGGAAGAGGTCGTTGCCGCCGGCGACCAGCCGGAGATCGGGGTTGCGCTCCCGGATGATGGTGAGGCCCGGCTCGCGCACCGTCGCGGCATCGACCGCGCCCGACAGGATCGCCTGCTGGGCCGCATCGATTCCGAGGGTGACGACCTGCACGTCCGCGGGATCGACCTTGTGGATCTCCCGCAGCCAGAAGCTCAGATTCGTGTGGGGGATCGAGCCGAGGGGCTGCGTGGCGATCTTGGCCGGCCGGCCATTCTCCTCCCGGAAGCGCCGGAAGGCCGCGGCGGGCGCTGCCCCCTCGGACAGCCACTTGCCGAGCTTCGCGCCGGCGACGAGCACGTTCTCGCCGGTCGCGGTCGCGGCCACGACGCGCAGATCGACGCCGCGCTCCCGGCCGATCGCCACCGGGGTGACGCCGGCCACGTAGATGTCGACGGTGCCGCTGGCCGCGGCCTGAACCGCGTTCGGCCCGGAATCGAACAGGGTGATGGTGGGCTTGAGCCCGCCGGCGCTCAGCCAGCCCTCCCGCTCGGCCACGTAGAGCGGCGCCGCGCCGAGAACCGGGATCGCCCCGATCCGCACCGCCAGATCCTGCGCCCGCGCGGCCACGGAGAATCCCAGCACACCGAACAGAAGAATTGCCCACCGGAGCGGTCGAGACGACATGATCGTTCTTTATTTTAGAGAAATGCCGAAAGATCTGTTTAGATCTACTTGTATTATGAACATGTCATGCGGCGGCGCAAGACTTCTCCAAAGAAGATCGCTATAGCGCCGGCACAGACCTCTTGGACGAGAACCGGAACCGATGCGGGACGAGGGCGAAGGCAGGGCGCGGCTGGGCGAGCATGTGGCGCCGGCCGGGCTCTACGCGGCGATCAAGGCGCGGCCCTTCCTGGGCAGCGTCCATTGCAGCCACGACACCCTGGTGGCGGGGAGCTGGCACGAGGTGGTGCTGACCTACGAGGTCGGCGCCTGCGGCATCGCCGACGGGGCCACCTTCAAGGCGACCTTCAAGTTCTACTCGGACTGGGCCCTGTTCCAGACGGCGGATCCGGCCGCCGCCAACTATGTCAGCGCCGAATACGAGGCCGGCCCGCTCGCCCCCGGGCAATCCCCCGCCACCGTCCAGTCGCTCAGCGTGCGCTTCGACCAGAAGGGGCACGAGCGGCCCTTCCAGAAGGCGGTGATCGTTGACGTGGTCGACGGCTATCTCAATGCCGGCGACCGCATCGTCCTCCGCCTCGGCGACCGGCGGGCCGGCGGCCCCGGCACCCGGGTCCAGACCTTCGTCGAGGACGGTTTCCGCTTCCGCTGCTACGTCGATCCGCTCGGCACCTCCCGCTACGTCGCGGTGCCGGGCGACCCGGTGGTGCGGATCGTCGCCGGGCCGCCGGAGCGGCTGCAGCTTGCCGCGCCCCGCTTCGTGGCGGAGGGGGTGGCGCCGTCCCTCACGGTCGCGCTGCTCGACCGCTGGGGCAACATCGCCCGCGACCAGGGCGGCCGCCTCGACGTGACGGCCGCGCTCGGGGACCGCATCGTCTCCGAGCAGAGCCATGCGGTGCCCGCGGAAGGGTGGGCCGCCCTCCGGATCGAGGACCTGCCGCCGGTCTCCGGCACGATGCGCCTCCGCGTCGTCCGCCCCGGCACCCGCGACCCGCTGGAGGGCGAGGCCTTCGTCTCGGGGCTCGCCGACGCCCCGGTGCCGCGGGCGCTCTACGGCGATCTCCACGTCCATGCTCATGACACGGTCGGCACCAACAGCCCGGCCTACAACGCCGCCTATGCCCGCGACGTGGCCGGCGTCGACGTCTACGGCTACACCGCCAACGACTTCCAGATCACCGACGAGGCCTGGCGCCAGGGCGTCGCGGTGGTGAGCGCCTTCGACGCGCCCGGCCGGTTCGTGGCCTATGCCGTGCAGGAATGGTGCGGCAGCTCGACCGCGGGCGGCGACCACCAGGTGCTCTTCCTCGGGGAGGATCCGCCCGGCTTCCCCTTCAACGGGCGCGGCGAGCACAACCGCACCTTCCTCTGGAACGAGAGCATGCAGGGCACGGGCGTCGAGGTCGGGCGCTGGCCGGTCGAGGATCTCTGGGCGGCCTATATCGACGACCCGGAGAACCACCTCGTCATCCCCCATGTCGGCGGCCGGCGCTACATCCCGGACTGGCATCATCCGGAGCTGGAGCGCCTCGTCGAGATCGCCTCCGCCTGGGGGCAGTTCGAGTGGCTCTACCGGGACGTGATCGCGCGGGGCTACCGGCTCGGCGTCTGCGCCAACGGCGACGAGCATCGCGGGCGGCCCGGCGGCGGCGTGCCGGGCGTGCAGGTCTTCGGCGTGCGCGGCGGCCTGACCGGCATCCTGTCGGACAGCCTGGACCGCCGCTCCGTCGGCCGGGCCTTGCGGGCCCGGCGCACCTTCGCCACGACCGGCGAGCGCAGCGCCCTCCTCGTGCGCTGCGGCGACCATATCCAGGGCGACGCCTTCGTGCAGGATGGCCCGGCGCGGCTCGATTACCGCTTCCTCGGCGAGGCCGGCTGGGAGGAACTGACGGCCCACGACCAGACCGGCCCGATCTGGCGGCGCGACCTGCACGCCGAGCTCGGCTACTCGGAGCGCCTCGTGCGCCTGCGCTGGGGCGGCGCGCGCATCCGCGACCGCTATCGCTGGGCGAGCTGGGAAGGCCGCATCCGCATCCTCAACGGCACGATCCGCCGTCTCACGCCCCAGGGCTTCGAGCATGCCGAGGAGACGGCGTGGCGGGCCGGCCCCACCGAGATCGCCTTCCGCTCCGAGACCTATGGCGACAGCGACGCCATCGAGATCGACATCGGCAACCTGGACCAGTGCCGCTTCGTCATCGAGGGGACCATCGGCGGCTTCGTGAAGGTCGGCGACCCGCGCCGGGCCGCCCCCTTCGTGCACGCGCCGGATTTTCACTGGGACTGCAGCGGGCGCGACTTGCTGGAGCAGGGCGCCCTGCGGCGCGAGCTCGGCGGCACGGAGCTGTTCCTGGCGCTGGAGCGGCTGACCGAGCGGCCGCTGCCCCGCGACGTGGCCGGCCACATCGTCGTGGCGCCGGAGAACGCCTCCTTCGGCTTCCGCCCGGTCTATTTCTCCGGCCGCCAGCGCGACGGAAGCCGGGTCTGGTCCTCGGCCCAGTTCATCACCTTCGCGGGGGCGGCGCCCGTCAGCCCTTCCCCAGGTGAGGCCGGATGATGGTGAGCATGCGCTCGGCGGAGGTGCCGGGCGGGAAGAAGCCGAGATAGCCGCCCGCGCGGTCCATCAGGTAGATGAAGGCGGAATGGTCGATGGCGTCCGCGCCGTCCGGCCGCGCCACCCGCTCGTAGAACACCTTGTAGGCCTCCGCCGCCTGCCGGATCGCCGCCGCGCTCCCCGTCAGGCCGATCAGGCGGGGATGGAAGCTCGGCAGGTACTCCGCGAGATGGGCGGGCGTGTCGCGCGCGGGGTCGAGGGTGACGAAGACCGGCTGGATCGCCTCCGCCGCGTCGCCGAGCAGGGTCAGAGCACGGGCGATCTCCATAAGATCGGTCGGGCACACGTCGGGACAGCCGGTGTAACCGAAATAGACGATCCGCAGCTTGCCGCGGAAATCGGCCTCCGTGCGCGGGCGCCCGTCCTGGTCGACGAGGGCGAAGGGCCCGCCGACCGGCTCCCGGTTCCACATCAGCACGTCCATCAACTCCGCCGCCGAGCGACGCGGCGCCTCCTCGGCCCGGGCCGGAAGGGCCGGCGCGCCGCAGAGCTGGCCGAGCAGGAGGAGCGCCTGGAGCCCGGCCCTACGCACCGAAGGTCAGCCGGCTGCCCGTGGTCGGCACGATGACGTGGTCGGGCAATTGCGCCTGCGCTTCGAGGGCGAAGTTCAGACCGCTGCAATGCATCGGGATGACGACGTCGGGTTGGAGCTTGGCGATCTCGGCGACGACCTGGCTCAGATACTCCTTCGGCGCCGGGCCGAGATGGAAGCCGCCGACGATGGCGTGGACCTTCTCGATGCCGGACACCGCCTGCGCCTGCCGCACCGAATTGACGATGCCGACATGGCCGCAGGAGCTGATCACCACCAGGCCCTTGCCGCGGACGTTGAAGCAGGTCGCGTGCTCGTGGACGTGTTCGTCGGGGATGATCGTCCCCTGGAGCTCCGCCGGCGCATAGTGGCTCGCGTCGCAGCCGAGCCCGTCCTTGATGCCGCGCTCGACGAAGGTGTTGGGCAGGATGCGCTCGATCGAGGCGCGCTTGATGGGGCCCGTGGTGAAGGCGTGGCCGGCCACCACCGTCGGCGTCTCGCACAGCACGGTCGCGATCCTCTGCGCGGCGAGTTCGCGCCGGTCGAGCTGGCCGAAATCCGTGAACTGGCCCTGCACGCCGCTGGGGCTGAGGCGGTGGCAGAAATTGTCCTCGCCGCCGGCATAGAGCTTCAGGTCGGGCGCGAGGCGGCTGCGGTATCTGTCGAGAAATCCGGTCAGGCCGCCGTAATGATCGTGATGGCCGTGGCTGACGATCAGCGCATCGACTTGGGTCGGGTCGACCTTCAGGATCTCGATATTGTTGAGCAGCGCCTCGGGGCTGTAGCCGAAATCGAGCAGGATGGTGCGGGCCTCGTCGCCGGCCTTCGATTCCGCGAAGAGCGAGAGGCCCCACTGGTTGTGCAGCACCTTGCGGTAATCGCTGCCGCGCCCGCTGCCCGGCGGCTGATGGAACACGCCCTGCACGGTCGAGGGTTTCAGGAACTGGTCGTGGGCGGAATCGATCAGGACGCGGAGGGAGAGGGTGTCGACGGTCGGCACCGCGATCGGCCCGGCCCGCGCGATCTCGATGCAGGCGAAACCGGCCGAGGCGCCGGCGGCGAAGGCCGCCGATGCCTTCAGGAAGCCGCGCCGATCCATGCTCCCGACCATCGCGTCAACCTCATCGCATCATGTATGCGATTGATGTATTTGAGATCCTCCGGAATTGTGTCCCTTATTTCTCCAGGAACATAGAAGATCGACCTAGCCGGCATTTTGGACCGGACCGATCGAAAGGCTCCTGCATGGCGGTGGCCATGGGTCGCTGGAACGCCAGATCCTGGACGGCGATGAGCGCGGGCGGCCGGTACCCCAGCGACGCGTGAGACCGGATGCGCTTGCCGGTGCTCTGCCAAAGACCGATCACGGTTTGCGCCTCTTTCCGCGCGCAAAAGATCGCTTGCCGTAGGCACCCGCCGCGCAACTGACCGTCGACACTCTCGCCGCGCCCGTCTCCCACGGTGAGCCTGGGGCGATGGACGGGATCGGCGCCCCGTCTTGGCGACTCAGCGGCAGCCCGGTGACGCGGGAAGATCCGTAGCGTCCCTGTCCGGCCGCCGGGGCGAGGATGACGCGGCTCCGGATATCCTCGTCGACCGGCACGGTCGGCACGTAACGCCGCGTGCCACAGTGCCGGCCGACGATAGGACCGCACGTCGCGGCGTCTGTCGCGTCGGCCGTTGACGCCGCGGGCTTATCGGGCGCGACAATTCGGTCCGGCCCAGGTTCCGCTTTGAACGTCGAGGCCGCCGCCGCTTCCGGCGCCACAGACCGGAAAACTCTTGTCGCCGGATCGCTGCTGGCTCAGGGCGCGGTAGAGTGCGCGCCGGCGCTCGTCCTCCTGGTTCTGGGCGCTGATGCGGGCCTGCCGTGCCAGTTGCTCGTTCTGCCGAAGGGCGTCTCTCTGCTGGGACACCCCCATCATGCATTGCGCGAACGCATCCGTCCCGGCCTCGAAGCCGAACCCGACACATTTGTCCTGATCCATGGCCCGCTGCTCCTTGGCCGACACGCAGGCGGACAATGTCAGCGCACAGGCCCCAACGAGGACAAGTCCCACGAAGCCGGCGCCGGAACGCCGCAGCCCCATCTCACCGTTTTCCGAACGGCGATGGTTGAACGCAATGGGTGACGACATCGGCATCGAGGGCCCCTTATCTATGGCTTGGAGAAACAACACCGAAGCCCCTGACGAAATCATGAAAAATCGAGATGAATGATAATTTACTGGCATCCACATAAAGACGAGCCTTTTTCTGCGTAATTTCTTCGCAGTTTATCAATTGTCGGTTGCACGAACCCGCAGATAGTCTTGCAATTGTCTGACCTGTAACGCTGTCCGATCCCAAGCGACTCACGATTTCGGGGCTTCGGGGCGCCCTCCGGTGATGGGATTCGCGGGACTGCCCCGCCGGGCAGCGCCTTCGCCGGGACGCCCCTTGTCCGGGCGCTATTCGATCGCGTGACGAACCTGGCTCCGGGCCTTGACGCCCATCCGGCCCAGAACGCTGCCGCCGTCGCGTCAGGAAGCCCGATCACCGGCCGCGTCGCGCGATCGGTGGCGGATGGTGGCAGGGCCCGGGTTTGCGGGCACCGGGGAGCCACCGCCTTCCGCAGACCGGCACATCACGCAACTTTCAGGGAACATCAAATATTTTCGCTCTACTTTTGATTTATATCCGTAATTATTCAAGCATTAACCAATAAAATCCCAGAGACGGCCCATAATTCAAGTGTTGCGAAGTCGCTACATACTTGTCGATACAGATCTGATAAACCGGCTTCATCAATGAATTAGGAGCGGAAACAGTTCAGACATGCGCAAGATCCTCACATCCCTGGTTGCATTCACCGCCCTCACCACCGCGGCTTCCGCCGCCGACCTGCCGCGCCGCGCCGCACCGCCCCCGCCGCAGGTCTTCACCCCGGTCCCGGTCTTCACCTGGACCGGCTTCTACCTCGGCGTGAACGCCGGCTACGGCTTCGACGCCAGCAGCCGCAGCACCACCAACTACGCCCTGCGCCGTGGCACCCTGGACAACTCGCCCGACACGGACGCCGTGATCAGCGTCAAGGATCGCAACAAGAACAACGGCTTCAGCGGTGGCGCCCAGATCGGCTACAATTACCAGTTCACGCCCGGCTCGGGGGTGGTGATCGGCGTCGAGGCCGACGCCCAGTACGTCGACTTCGCCCGCCGCACGCGGATCACCCCCGACTATGGCATCACCGGCACCCCCGGCTTCGCCTTCTCGGCGCCGTACGCCTACGTCGCCACCAGCGGCAAGGGACTGGACTATTTCGGCACCGCCCGAGGCCGCCTCGGCTACGCCTTCGACCGCACCCTCGTCTACGCCACCGGCGGCTACGCCTACGGCTCGGGCCAGGACGATCAGACCTTCGCCGGCCGGAACTTCCGCAACAGCTTCCGCACCGGCTACGCGGTCGGCGGCGGCGTCGAGTATGCCCTGCCCATCGACTCGGCCCTGAACTTCTTCCGCTCGTCCGCCGTGACGCTCAAGGTCGAAGGTCTCTACGTGAACTTCGACCGCCAGAAGAAAACCGCCAGCGGCACGTTCATCGACAGCCTGCTCCCCCCGAACGGCGTCGCCTACCTCAACGGTGCCGCGGCCAAGACCGAGTTCGCCGTCGTGCGGGCCGGCCTGAACTACAAGTTCGGCAGCTACTGAGACGGAACCCGCGCGGGCGGCCCCGCCCGCGCGGCAGCCCGGCCCGGGGCCGATCCTGCCTCAGCCGGCCGCCGTCACAGCGAAGGCATCCTTCGTTCGAGCGTCGCATCCCCAGCCCGATCAACCTGGCCGCGACGTCGACACCGCCCCGGAAGCCGACCGCCTCCGGGGCGCTCACCATCGCAGTGCCGTGCAGGCCCCGCACGACGGACCGCCGCATCGTCTCCGGTGCCGCATCCGGGCTCCTCGTCAGGATGCCCCCCTCCGCCGATGGCAGCCCGATTTCCGGAAGAGCGATCATGGACCTCAAAATCGTTCTCGCCCTCGCCATCCCACTGGCAACCGTGATCGTCGCAACCGCTTGGGCCGCCTTCATCGCCCGCGACATGAACAAGGCTTTCGGTTAGGCGCCCTCACGCACTTTCCGACCGTCCGACCAATCGGCCGGGTCGGACGATCAAGTCCGATTGGACGTCCGGTCCGCTATGCCCTCACGGCGGCAAGCGCGCGAAGACCGGCCTTCCGAACAATCCTTCCCGCACCCGCAAGCCTGCCCGCGACCACGACCTCTGCACGGCGCGCCCCTGATCGAGCGCCGCTGTGCCAAGCGCGGGCCGTTCCGCCGCGCCGCTCCTCCGGCGAGAAGACCGCGCGCAACGACGTGGCCGTCGTCACACGCGCCGCCATCGTCCTTTGGCGCAGAGAGCCGTCCTCACCGCACAGGGCGGGATCGGCTCGGGGTACGCTCCTTCCGGAAGCCCGATCCCGGACGGGATCGCGAAGGCACCGGCGGCCACCGGCATGATCCGTGCCTCCTTCGCGAGCCCTTCAATCGCCCAGACGGCAATCTTGACTTGTATTTCCTGCTATAACGAACAACAAAAGAACGCATTAACGATACATCAGCCGCCGCACATTGATGATAATTTTGCGGATCCGACGTAAGAATGACGAAACATCCCTCGGCTAGGGTAGATCTCGTCTGAAAGGCGAGCAACTTTTCGGATCATCAATCAGAGGTATTATCATGACGACTAATTCCGCTGAGCAGAATGCACCGGTTCGCCTGAACGACGATGCGCTCGAGCCGGTCAGCGGCGGCGCCCGGCCGCCCTTCAGCGAATTCACTGTATTCAACGAGCTCCAGCGTGGCGTCCGCAACGGTGCCAAGACCGTCGACTATTCCTGCAATATCGAGGGAAAACGCGGCAAGACGACGATATCCAAGCGGAACAACATCCATCGGTAAGCAAGGGCTATCTCCAGCCTCAGCGTTTCGGCCCGCCCGCTTCGCAGCGGCGGGCGTGTTCATCTTTGACCGAATCGCCGCCGCACCGGCCGCGCCCCGCCCTCCGAGGCGCGCAGAAGTTCGACCACAGCACAGACGCACAATTTAAGCCCGCAAATCGACGTCCGATATGCAACCTGAACTACTGGTTTCGAATTGGACGGATCGGCAGGCCCTCGCTTCAGAATGAGGGCGGCCGGGGGCAAGGTGAGGGCCGCGCCGCGGCGCAGAACCCGCCGACCAGACATGGACTTCCGAGACAAGAGCAAGCGCCTGGGTCGCCGTCCGTCGCGAATCCCAAAAGCTATGCTCAGAGTCCCAAGCCGTCGCCCCCAATCGCGACGTTGCTGGAATGCTACAGACTTTCCACAGGGGGTCTGTCATTCAATCTGTGCTGAAAAACCAGGGCACAGTCCATGTATAAATACGGTTTTATCTCTGCATCTGCTGCAATCGTTGCTTGCGGATCCGCCTTCGCGGCCGATCTGCCGCGGCGCGCCGCGCCGCCGGTCTTCACCCCGGTTCCGGTGTTCACCTGGACCGGCTTCTATCTCGGCGGCAATGCCGGCTACGCCTTCACCACCCGTGAGAGCAGCAAGCGGAACGCCGCCTTCCTGATCGACGATTCCGATATCGGCACGGTCGGGGGCACGTTCGGCTTCAACAACCGGGGCCAGAACGGCTTCACCGGCGGTCTGCAGGTCGGCGCCAACTACCAGTTCACCCCCGGCAGCGGCTTCGTGGTCGGCGTCGAGGCGGACGCGCAGTATCTCGATGCCGGACGCCGCCGCTCCGGCGTGCTCGCCGGTCCCGGCACCGTCCTGAACCCGAACACGGTCTTCTTCGATCCGCGGGCCACGGCGGGCATGGAGTATTTCGGGACCGTGCGCGGCCGCCTCGGCTACGCCTTCGACCGCACCCTCGTCTACGCGACCGGCGGCTACGCCTATGGCGGCGGCAGCGAGAAGCGCTACTTCGGCGCCACCGACAACGCCCAGATGCGGACCGGCTGGACCGTGGGCGGCGGCGTCGAATACGCCCTCCCGACCGACTCCTTCCTGAACTTCTTCAAGTCGTCCGCCGTGACCCTGAAGGTGGAAGGCCTCTACGTGAACGTCCAGCGCAACCAGGGCACCGCCCTCCTCGCCGTCAACACCGTCACGGGCGACCTCTACCTGCGCACCCCCGACCGCCGCTCCCTCGGCGACGACTTCGCCGTCGTGCGCGCCGGCGTGAACTACAAGTTCGGCAGCTACTGAGCCGAACCGGCTCGACAGCCTTCGGCGAAAGCGTCCCCAGCCCCGATCACCTGGCCGCTGAACCGAAAGACGTCCCGGGCTCACGCCCGGGACGTTCGTTCATGTCACGGATCCGCCGAGCATCGGTGCCGATCCGCGAGCGGCTCCGCCGCCGCTCACAGATTCTCGATCCAGCTTCGCAGAACGGGCATGCCGGCCCGGCGGTCGTCGAGCCCCAGGTGGTAGCCGCTGGTCTCGCTGGGAATGAAGCCGAAGCGACGCCGGAAGGCCCGCCGGAACGTCTTGTCGTCCGAAAAGCCGACCGTGTAGGCGAGCTGCGAGATCCGCAGCGGGCGCCCCCCCTCCCCTCGGACGAGGATCCGCATCGCCCGCATGAGGCGACGGTCGCGGATATAGGCGAGGACGCCGCCGCTCTCCGTGAAGAGGCGATACAGGGTCGAGCGCGACAGGCCCAGATGCGCCGCGATCATCGCCGGGCCCAGATCGAAATTGTGAAGCTCCCGCTCGATGAAGCGCCGGACCTTGATGCTCGCTTCGAGCTTCTGGGGAGGCGGGCTCCCGTCGCGTCCGCGCAGATAGGTCCCGCAGAGCTGCGCGATCGCCCGCGCCGCGGTGGCCGCCTCATGCGGCTGGAGCAAATCGCCACAAGCCACGACATTGGCGAGGAATGCGTGGAGCAGCCGCGCGAACGAGTCGTCGCCATGGTCGAAGGCATGGCCGTGCAGGCCATCCAGTCGGCAGCCCTGATCCTCCAGGAGGGCGCGGGGAATGACGAGGTTCGTGGCATCGACGGGATCGGCGACGATGCGAACGGGCTGGGCGAGATCGAAGACGACGCATTGCGTCTCCGTGACCAACTCGATCCGGTCGCGGGTCTCGACCCGGCTCTGTCCGCGCCGGTAGAACTGCAACAGGATGTGATCGAGCCCCTGCCGCTCGATCATCTCGGCCGAGCGCTCCAGGACATGGGCCGGCGCGATCACGTCTCCGACGATGAGTTCGCCCAGATGGTAGCTGCGCATCCCGATCGGGATCGACAGATCGGTCTCCGGCCCCCAACTGACCGCGAAGACCGGGGCGATGTGCTCACGCCAGGCAAGCCCCAACGCATCCGGATCGGCCCCTATGGGCGGGTCGAAGCGGTGACAGAGAACGCTCGAACCATCCCCGAATCCGTTCTCAATCGTCCCATTCATGGTGGAAGTGTCTACGCCGACGATACTTGCGCGGGTGCATAGCACCAAGCTGCACAGCGATCATCTCCACACAGGAGTACCATCCCCGCGAGCATGAAAATCTGCGGGCTCGTTGCGTAATGGTTACGCCAACGATTCCAATGACTTTCAAGACCAAAATCGGGGCAGCCCGTCCCAAAATTCCTTCTCCGCCGGATGGGGAGGCCGCGACGCAAACCTGACGTTCGAGACCGCGCTCGTGCCGCGAGCCCGAAAGGCGCCCTTTGCGCGATTCGGCATGGCGGGCCGGCTTGCCTTAGGCTGCCACCGGGCGAGGAGGCCGGTCGCGTTCGGGCGTGAACCGCCCTCCCCTTCGGCGGAGGGCGCTCTAACCGGTGCCGTTTTCGTCCTCGTCGGTGTCGGCGGCGCCCTCGATGATCTCCCCTCGCAGGGAGCGCGCCTGGGCCTCGGCCACGCGCCGCGCGGCCTGCGCGTGGCGGCTCGACACGGGGCTGTCCGGGCCGAGAGCGCCGCCGCGCTTGACCGCGAGAAGCTCCGGATCGCCCCAACGGTCGAGCAGGATCTGAAAGGCCGCGTGCCGGGCCGCGTCGAAGGCGATCCGCCGGCCCAGCATGTCCTTGTAGGGGTGGGCCGGGTGGAGGCCGGCGCAGGGGACGAAGCCCGCCGGGATCGGCGTCGTCGCCGCATGCGTGCGGCCGCTCCGCAGGAGCTTCGGGAGAACGTGGGTGTGCGGTCCCTCGGGGCTGATGCCGCCAGGGCCCGGGATCGGGGCATAGACCTCGATGCGACCGACCCGGGCGAGGAACACCCGGTGGGGGCTCATCGCGACGAGCTGGCGTCCGATCGGGTTGGCGGCGTCGAACAGGGGCTGCCCGACGCCCGACCGGAGGCAGGCGATGGCGTGCGCGTCGTTCGTGCGCACACAGGCATCGACCGCGCGCAGGTCGAGGCCGAGATCGAACAGGATGGCGTCGCGGTCCTGGAGGCGGGCCGCCTCCCGGTCGGGACCGAGCTCCGTCACCACGCGCCGCCGGCTCATGGCGCAGGCCGCCTCCGGCAGGCACAGGGCGATCGCCTGGTTCCAGCCCGATGCGACCGCGGTCTCGTAGGCCACCGGGCGCAGGCCGGGGCAGGCGGTCAGGGCGATGGCGCCGCGCTCCGTCGCCAGGCCCATGCGGTCGTCCGGCAGGGCCGTGACCGCCTCGTCCGGATCGCGCATGAACTCGGCGATGGCCCCGAAACTGCCGAGGCTCCAGGCGGTGCCGGGATCGGCCAGGGCCTCGCGCAGGAGGGCGGTGACCGCCTCAGCCTGGGATGATGGCGTCATCGCTCGTCCCCCTGGTGGCCCCGGACCGCGCCCAGG
This sequence comes from Methylobacterium organophilum, assembly GCF_022533465.1. NCBI lineage: Bacteria > Pseudomonadati > Pseudomonadota > Alphaproteobacteria > Hyphomicrobiales > Methylobacteriaceae > Methylobacterium > Methylobacterium organophilum. The sequence continues at coordinate 701,897 of NZ_CP092848.1, forward strand.
GCAGGATGTATCGGGTTCCGTCCGCGGCCTGGCCCCGCTCCGCCGTCACGCCGAACACGCGGGCGAGCAGGGCATCGGTCAGCGCGTCCTCCGGCCGGCCGTCCGCGACGAGCCGGCCGGAGGACAGCACCACGATCCGGTCGCAGAACCGGGCGGCCAGGGCGAGGTCGTGCAGGACGGCGACCACGCCCGCCCCATCGCGCGCGGCGGCGCGCAGCAGCGCCATGGCGTCGAGCTGGTGAGCCGGGTCGAGCGCCGTGACCGGCTCGTCGACAAGGAGCCACGCGGCCTCGACCGCGAGCGCCCGGGCGAGCAGCGCGCGCATGCGCTCGCCGGAGGACAGGGTCGGCTCGGGCCGACCGGCGAGGTGACCGACATCGGTGCGCGCCATGGCCCGCGCGATGGCGGCCTCGTCGGCCTCGGAGAGGGCGGCGAAGGCGCGGCGATGCGGCAGCCGGCCGAGGGCCACGATCTCGCGCACGCTCATCGGCCACCCGACGCCGGCGCCCTGGAACAGGGCCGCGACGCGGCGGGCGCGTTCGTCGCGGCTCATGCCGGCCAGCGCCCGACCCTCCAGGGTGACGCGGCCTTCCGCCGGGGCGATCAGCGCCGCCAGGACCCGCAGGAGCGTGGTCTTGCCGGCGCCGTTCGGGCCGACCAGCCCGACGAATTGCCCGCGCTCCAGGGCGAGATCGATCTCCGACAGGATCGTCCGGCCCTCGAGCGTCACCCGGATAGCGTGCGCGGAGAGGCTCGTGACGGACAGGCTCATGCCCCCCTCCCGCGGTTCCTCAGGAGCAGCCCGATCAGGAAAGGCGCGCCGATCAGGGCTGTCACCACCCCGAGCTTGAGCTCGGGCCGGGTGGCGAGCAGGCGCACCCCGATATCCGCGGCCAGGACCAGGACGGCCCCGGCGAGTCCGCTCGGCAACAGGCCGGCGCCGGGCCGCGCCCCGACCAACGGCCGCATCAGGTGAGGCACGACGAGGCCGACGAAGCCGATGGCGCCGGAGACCGCCACCCCGCTGCCCACGGCGAGCGCCGCCCCGGTGACGAGGCGCAGGCGCACCGAGAGGAGGCCGAAGCCGAGGCTCGCAGCGGTATCCTCGCCGAGGGTGAGGGCGTCGAGGGCGGAGCCGGTGGACAACATCAGGCCCCAGCCGACCGCCATCAGGGGCAGGCAGAGGAGGACGTGATCCATGCTGCGGTCACCGAGCGAGCCCATCAGCCAGAACACGATCTCCAGGGCGGCATAGGGGTTCGGCGACAGGTTGAGGGCGAGCGCGGTGAGCGCCCCGGCGAGGCTCGACAGGCCGATTCCGGCCAGGATCAGGCCGAGCGTGCTGCTGCCGCGGGCGGCGAGGGCGCTCAGGAGAAGGGCCGCGACGGCCGCCCCGGCGATGCCGCCGAGGGGCAGGGCGAGGCTCAGGGACGCGGTGAGGCCGCCATAGAACACGATCACGGCGCCGAGCGCGGCGGCCGAGGAGATGCCGAGGATGCCGGGATCGGCGAGGGGGTTGCGCAGGTAGCCCTGCATCGCGGCCCCGGTCAGGCCGAGGCTGAACCCGACGAGGCCGCCGAGCAGGGCGCGCGGGATCCGCAGCTCCCACAGCACCAGGGCCGGGAGCGTGGTCCGGCCCGCGACGAGATCCGCGAAGGCGGCGGTCATGTCGAAGGGCGCGTAGCCGATGGCGATCGAGGCGAAGGTCAGGGCGAGGACGGCGAGGCCGAGGAGAGCGATGACCGCCCGGCGGGCACGCGGCATGCCGAGTCGCGGCGGGGCGGCATGGGCGAGGTTCACGACTGGCGCGTTCATGGGCGGGCAGCCTGTGCGTTCGCGGCGGCCGCCAGCCGCGCCACGACCTCCGCCACCTGGGGGCCGGGGCAGGTCCAGAAGCGGTTCGGGATGGCGACCACCCGCTGCGTGCGTGCGAGCGCCCGGAACACGGGATGCTGCAGGAGCGCGTCGGCGAGCGAGGGCGCGCCCGTGCCTGTCTCGTCGACCACGATCAGGTCCGCCTTCGCGAGCACGGCCGCTTCGAGGGGGACCTGACCGAAGCGGTCGCGACCGATCTCGGCCGCGACGTTGACGAGGCCGGCGGCGCGGATGAGGGCGTCGCCGAGGCCGCCGGGCGCGACCGTGAAGGCGTTCGGCCGCATGACCAGGACCCGCAGGGGACGGGTGGCCGGTGGGACGGAGGCGAGCCGGGCCTCGAGCGCCGCGACCATCGCCTCGCCCCGCTCGGGATGGCCTATGGCCGCCGCCACCTGCCGGACCTGCGCGCGCACCCCGTCGAGATCGGCCGGCACGCCGAGCTCGAGCACCGGCGCGCCGACGCGCTTGAGCATGGCGACCGTCGCGCGCGTGGTGAAGGCGCCGGCGATGACGAGGTCGGGCCGGAGGGCGACGACCTCCTCGGTCAGGCCGCGCGCCACCGGCAGCCCGGCGGCCTCGGCCGCCACCGTCGAGCCGCGCGGATCGGCGGCCAGAACGGTGACCGCCAGGACCTGCTCGCGGTCGGCCAGCCGCAGGACGAGCTCGTCCGCGCACAGGTTCATCGAGACCACGCGCAAAGGCGCTGCCGCCGCATCCGCGGCGCGCGGCGCGGGCAGGGCGGCCAGGCAGGCCGCGAGCAGAAGCGCGCTGCGTGACGGCATCGTCACCTCAGAAGCTGGTCAGGCGCACGCCACCGTAGACGGCGAGGCCCGGCCCGAGGAAGCCGGTCGGGTTCTCGTAGCGGCGGTCGAACAGGTTATCGATCCGCCCGAACACGCTCACGCCCTCGCTGACGTCGTAGCTGACGGCGAGATTGACGAGGGTGAAGCCGGGATTCTTCAGCCGCGGCACGGAGAAGTCCCGGTTGCCGTCGACGAAGTGGCCGAGCACGATCACCGTGCCGCTGACGGTCAGACCCGGCAGGGGCGTCCACGCGGCGGTGGCGCTGCCCTTGTGGCGGGGCCGACGCAGCAGTTCCTGGCCGGTGATCTCGTTCTTGGTGACCGTGTTCGTGTAATCGACGCGGCCCGAGAGCGTTTCGGAGAACCGGACCGAGACGAAGGCTTCCGCACCGTAGGACTCGGCCTTCCCGACGTTCTCGTTGGACGTGAAGCTGGCATTCGTCGTGATGAGATTGGTGAAGTCGTTGCGGTAGTAGGTCGCGCCGACCAGGACCCGGTCGCCGAGCGGCTGCTCGATGCCGGCATCGTAGCCGAGGCTCTCCTCGGGCTTCAGGTTCGGATTGCCGAAGAAGTTGAAGGCCGGGAAGTCCTGGTAGAGCTGGCTCAGGGTCGGCGCCTTGAAGCCGGTCCCGACGCTTCCCTTCAGGCGCGTCTCGGTGAGGGGCAGAATGTAGCTCGGCGCCACCCGGAAGGTCGTGGCCGCGCCGAACTGGTCGTTCTCGTCGTGGCGGATATTGGCAACGAGGAAGGCGCGCGCGAAGGGCGTCAGCTGCGCCTCCCCATAGCCCGCCGTGTTGCCGTTCCGCGCGCGCAGGGAATCCGGCACGGAACCCGGTGTGGTCGTGAACAGGCTTTCCTCGTCGCGCTGCACCCCGAACAGCAGCAGGTTGCCGGGGGAGAGCAGAACATCGCCGCGATACTCGTAGCGCGTGCGCTCCCCGAGCCCCGTGGTCGCGTCGGGGGTCGCGAGCGGGTCCAGCGGCCCCTGCTGGCGGTTGAACAGGTTCGAGTAGTTCATGGCGAAGAGGTTGTGGAAGCCGGCGAACGGCGTCCACTCGGCCTCGTTGCGGGTGAAGATCTGCTGGACGGCGGCCTCGCTGCGGAACGCGGCCGGTGCCGATGGGAAGGTGCTGAGATCGTCGCCGGTGAACAGCAGACGCCCATTGATGAAGCGCGTCACCGAATTGATACGGAACGTGTCGGTGAACTGGTAGCCGAGCTTCGCCGAGACGGTCTCGTTGTCGTAGAAATTCGGATGGACCGGGCGCCCGAGCGGCACCAGGTCCCGCGGCGTGACGGGGGTCGCGGCGGCTCGGACATGCGCGATCGTGACCGCGTAGTCGAAGCCGTTCTCCGAGCCGCTGATCCGGCCGCTCTGGTTGAAGGTACCGAAGGAACCGCCCTCCACCCGAAGCGAGGTGCGGGCCGGCCCCTCCCCGCGCTTCGTCGTGAAGGCGATCACGCCGCCGATGGCGTCCGAGCCGTAGAGGCCGCTCTGCGGCCCGCGCAGCACCTCGATGCGCGCGAGGTCGTCGGTGAGGAGCTGGCCGAAGTCGAAGGAGCCGTTGCCGTTCGACGGATCGGTGGCGTCGATGCCGTCGATGAGCACCTTCGTGTGGTTGGAATTGGCGCCGCGGATGAAGACGGAGGTCTGGCCGCCGGGGCCGCCCGTCTGAACGACGTTGAGGCCCGGCACCTGCTGGAGGGCATCCGGCACGGTGCGGCGCTGCTGCTGTTCCAGCATCGGCGATGTCAGCACGGTCACGCTCGATCCGACCTGCGCCGTCGGTGTCGGCACACCGGTGGCGCTGACGGAGATCTCTTCGAGGGCGGCAGCGGCCGGCGCATCGGCGAAGGGCGTCGCGCTCTGCTGGGCGAGGACGGGCGCGGTCGAGAGGGCGGACAGCGCGCAGGACAGGGCCAGCGCGCTCCGGCGCGCGGAAGGAAGGGACAACACGGGACGGCAGCCTCGGGCAACGGCAGTGGCACGTCACCGCGAACGAGGCCTCGGGTCACCGCCTCCTCGCAGGAATGGCGGACCTTCGACACCCGCCAGGACACCCCGCCCGACGCGTTTCGCGTGTGACCACGACTGACGGCAGGTCTCCTGGCTCGCGGGTCGCTGCCCTCTCACCGTCTTCCCGGATGAGGCTCATCCAGTGACATGGTGGCGGAAGGCTCGCCGCTCACAGTTGCGGGGGCAGCCGCGGCTTCAGAGCGAACCCCTCACCGCGTTCCCTTTTGATCCCCGAGGGGAACCGTCGCCCCATTCCTCTCACCGCGGCCAGGGGCGGTCAATCAGGCCGGGATGGGAACGGCACAGCTGTTGCCGTCTCGCCTCAGCAAGGACTCTCGCCGCGTCCGGTCATGCCAGCCGGCACCGCCGCAGGACCCGGGAACGGTGCTATCGCGCCGGACGCTCGACGGAACCCCGCGCCCGGACGGAATCGGCGCCCTTGACGATCGGGTCGCGGGGATTCGCGGCAGGGGAGGAGGCGAGGAAATCCCAGGCCTTCTGGCCCTGAAGGGTCGGAGCGGCGGCGCGCATCCGAGATTCCGCGTCGGCGCCCTGCGCCAGAGCGGGGCTTGCCGTTGCCGCCGTCACGGCGAGGGCGGCAAGCACGATCCGTATGCTCATGGTCGAGATCTTTCGCGTGGGCTGCATTCGATGGAAGAATGCCACCGCAACGAGAGCAATCAAGAACAAAAATATGCTCTTGCGCTTCCGACGAAGACCGATTCCTGGGCCCTCTCGCCTTGGACGAAGCGGGATCGTGCGCGCGGCGAGGCCCCCGATCGGGCGACGCAGCGCTTCGGTATCAGGGGCGCGTCCGGCCCGCAGGAGTCCGCTTCTCCCCATGGAGCGAGGCCACATGGCAGCCCGGAAGCGCGGCCCGGGCGCTGTCGAGCATGACGCGGGCGATCGTATCCGCCGGGGCGATCCGCAGGCTGGCGGGCAGGATCGGATCGAGCGCGCCAAAGACGCGCGCGGCGATCTGCTCGCCGAGACGGGGCTGGGCGCGCTGTCCGCCGATCAGGCCGGGGCGGACCAGCGTCAGGGAGGGGAAGCCCAGCCGTTCGATGGCGTGCTCCAGCTCGCCCTTCACCCGGGGATAGAAGAAGCGTGAGGCGGGATTGGCGCCGAGGGCCGAGTTGAGGACGAAGCACGGCGTGCCGTGGGCGCGGGCCAGCCGGGCAGCCGCCAGGGGATAGCCGTGGTCGATCCGCCGGAAGGCCTCCTCTGAGCCTGCCACGCGCATCGTCGTGCCGAAGGCGCAGAGGGCGGCGTCGGCTTGCCACCAGCTGGCGGCCTCCGGCAGCGCCTCGAAGTCCACGAGGGGCGCCCGCAGCTTGGGATGCGGGGGAAGCGCGCGCCGCCCCGGAGCGGTGACCTCCGTCACCCGCGGATCCGCCAGCGCCCGCTCCAGGACATGGCGGCCGACGAGCCCCGTCGCGCCGAGCAGCAGCACTCTCATTCCCGAACGATCCCCGCGCCCACCGCGATGCCCCGCGCTTCAGTCGAAGGCCGGCGCCCCGCCCGCGAGGGGCTTGCGCCGGGTGATCTTGTAGACCGCCGCGGGCGGCACGTTCGAGACCGTCGCGCCGATCCGCCGGGCCTTGAGGCCGAGGCGGTCCAGGATCGGCCGCGGCACGGGGCAGCGCGGCCCGTAGGTGAACTGGTAGAAGGCGCCCTGGCTGCGCAGGAGGGCGAAGGCGCCCGCCAGAATCGCGAAGACCTTGCGCGGCGGCATCGAGAGCAGCGGCAGGCCGCTGACGACGGCGCCAAATTCCTGCCCCTCGAAGGCGGCGTTGCCCCTGATCTGCGCCGCATCCATCCAGAGCACCCGGGCCTCGGGAAAGCGCAGCTGCAGGGTCCGCGCGAAATCGGAACCGAATTCCACGAGGGTGAGGTCGCTCTCGGCCAGGCCGCGGTCGAGCAGCGCGCGCGTGAACACCCCGGTCCCCGGCCCCAGTTCGAGGACCGGCGCGTCCTTGGCGGACAGCTCCGCGGTCATGAGGCGGGCCAGGGCCTCGCCGGACGGGGCGACGGCGGCGACGCGCAAGGGGGCCGCCACCCAAGACCGGAAGAAATGCACGTAATCGGCGAAGCCGCCTGCCGCGACAGCCCCCGCCTCCGAACGCATCAGCCAGACCATGACGCAAAGCTCCGATCGGCCCGCGCCCGGCGGCGCGGCCATGGGATTGAGGGAGAGGAATGAGGCCGAGGCGGAGGCCGTCTGCCGGCCCTCCGGCCCCGGATCGCGGGGCGGACCCGGGCCGGAGGCCGGGTCCGCCCAAGGCCCGTCAGGCGCTGAAGCTGTGCCGGGTCGACTGGCCCTGCGCCGCGTTGGAAACCGCCTCCCAGGCTTCCCAGGTGGCGAGGCGCTCCGCATAGGCCGCCCGGGCGACCGGCAGACCCTCGGTGCCCAGGAAGAAGCGCAGCGGCGGGGTCTCGGCGTCGACGATCCGGAAGAGCGCCTCCGCCGTGGCCCGGGGATCGCCGAATTCGACATGGGCGGCGCCGGCGAAGATCTGGGCCCGCAGCGGCGCATAGGCCTCGATCCCGGCGGCGAGCTTCAGGGAGGACGGCCCGGCGAATTCGGTGGCGTAGGCGCCCGGCTCGATCAGCGTGACCTTGATGCCGAAGCCCTTCACCTCGTGGGCCAGGCTCTCGTGGAGCGCTTCGACCGCCCATTTCGAGGCGTGGTAGAAGCCGATGACCGGGCTGGCGACGAGCCCAGCGACGCTCGACACGCCGAGGATGTGGCCGCTGCCCTGCGCCCGCAGGTAGGGCAGCACCGCCTGCAGGACGCGCAGCGCGCCGAAGACGTTGGTCTCGAACTCGGCCCGGACATCCGCCTCGGACGTCTCCTCGATGGCCCCGACCAGGGCGTAGCCGGCATTGTTGACCACCACGTCGAGCCGCCCGAAGCGCTCATGCGCCCGCGCGACGGCCCGGCCGACCTGGTCCGGATCCGTCACGTCGAGGGCCAGCGGCAGCACGGCGTCGCCGTAGCGCTCCGCGAGATCGGCGACGCTCGCCGCCGAGCGGGCGGTGGCCGCCACCTTGTCGCCGCGCGCGAGCGCCGCCTCGGCCCAGACGCGGCCAAAGCCGCGGGAGGCACCGGTGATGAGCCAGACTTTCTCGGTCATGGGAACTCCCTGTTCCAACCTGTTCGCAGAAGGGCAGCGGAAGGATCTGCAGGGTCAGGGATAGGCCGCCGGCCCACCCTTGAGAGTGACGGCGGGCGCCAGTTGTCTGGCGGAGAGCGCCAATGAGGGGCTCTCCCGCCATGGGGACGGTCCCGTGGGGACCGCCCCGGGCCGCCCCTCAGTGGAGGGCGTGCGGCCGCCCCGGCCCGGCGCCGCCCCGGCCGTTCAGCTCGCGCCAGCGGCTCGGCGTCACGCCCTCCCAGTCCCGGAAGGCCCGGTAGAACGAGCTGGTATCCTGGTAGCCGAGCAGGCAGGCGACCTCGTCGATGTCGGTGGCCGGATCGGCCAGGAGCTGGCGCCCGAGTTCCTGCCGGGCCTCGACCAGCATCTCGCGGAAGGTGCGGCCCTCCTCGGTGATGCGCCGCTGCAGGGTGCGCTCGCTCGTGCCCAGCTCGCGGGCCACGTCGGCGAGCTCCGGCCGCCCGCTGGCCAGGCTGCGCTTGAGCACGATCTTGACCTGCGCGCAGAGGGAGCTGCGGGCCTCCAGCTCGCCCAGGGCCGAGGCCAGGCTCGGCGTGAGCATGTCGAGGAGCTCCGGGTTGTGGCCCGGGAAGGGGCGATCGAGGTCGGCCCCCTTGAGAAGCAGCGCGTTGCGCGGCGCGCCGTAGCGGATCTCGCAGCCGAAATACTGCCGATGCGCGTCATGGCCGGGGCCGGGGCGCTGGAGGTCGAGCCGCAGGGGCGTCAGGTGCAGGCCGGTGCCGCGGCGGCCGAGCTCGACCAGGGTGGCGAAGGCCACGTCCGTCGCGATCGCCGGCTCAGGCTCGGTGGCGTAGAACCAGGCATTCGTGATCAGGCATTCGCCGGCGCCCTCGACGATGTGGAACTGCTCCGGCGTGCACAGGCGCTTGAAGCGGGCGAGCCGGTGCAGGCCGTCGCGATAGTCGCGGGCGTGGAAGGCGGCGAGGCTCGAGGGCGGATGGGCGGCCGTGGCCGCCCCGGCCACGAACCGGATCCCGAGGGCGGGGTCGTCCGCCAGCGCCTCGAGGGCCCGCCAGATGGCGAAGAACTGCGCCGTCGTGACCAGGGACTGCCCCTCGAGATGCAGGGTCGCCGGCAGCCGGGCCTGACGCAGCAGGGCGGCCGGCGGGATGCCGATCTGGGCGACCGCCCGCCAGAAGGCGGCGGGCACCTTGCACCGGTCGGCTGGTATCATGGCGGTCCCTCCGATCAGGCGGCGGCGCGGGAGATGCCGGTCGCCATGCGCATGAACCCGTCGAAGGCGCGGTCCGACAGGAAGCGGCGCAGGAAGATCATCGGCTTGGCGCCGAAGCCGACCGCGTAGCGGGTCTTGGGCCGGCGGGCGGTGACGGCGGTGGCGATCGTATCGGCGATCAGCTGCGGTGGGGACTGGCGCTTGCGGCTGGCCTCGCCGACCATCGATTCGGCCATGGCCTTGGCCTGCGCGCCGTAGACGCCCCGGCCGGAGGTCTCCAGGAGCTTGTTGGCGGCGATGCCGGCCCATTCGGTCTTGATGCCGCCGGGCTCGATCACCACCACGTCGATGCCGAAGGGCTGCACCTCCAGCCGCAGGCAGTCGCTGATGGCCTCCAGCGCGAACTTGGTGCCGTGATACCAGGCGCCGAGCGGGGTGTGGATCTTGCCGCCCATGGAGGTGATGTTGACGATGGTGCCCGCCCGCTGCGCCCGCATCTGGGGCAGCACGAGCTGGGTGAGCCGCACGGCACCGAACACGTTCACGTCGAACTGGGCCCGCGCCTCGGCGAGCGGCACGTCCTCGACCGCCCCGTAGGAGCCGTAGCCGGCATTGTTGACCAGCACGTCGATGCGGCCGGCCTTGGCCACGATCTCGGCGACGCCGGCCTGCATCGAGGCCTCGTCGGTCACGTCCATGGCGAGGACCTGGATGCCGGCCCGGGCGAGGCTCTGCATCCGGTCCACGCGCCGCGCGGCCCCGAACACCGTGTAGCCGAGCGCCTTGAGCTTGAGCGCGGTGGCTTCGCCGATCCCGGACGAGGCCCCGGTGACCAGGGCGACCTTGTTGCTTGTACGATCCATCACTGTCTCCTCAACATGCGCATAGGGTAGGCCCCGGCGCACGACAGCGCATTCGCGAAAACCGACAAGGATGATGCGAAAGGCGCCAATCCTCGGTGGATCGGCGCCAGCCGGCCGGCGCGCCCTTACGGCATGCGGTGGAACACGCGGGTCTGACCGAGCAGGGAGACGCCGAGGAAGCCGCGCAGGTGCAGCTTGCCGCCCTGCATCTCGGCCTTGGCGTTGTAGGTGCGGCCCGAGGAGGCGTCGTAGATCGAGCCGCCGGTCCATTCGCCGTCCGCGTAGCGCAGGCCGGTGATGAAGACGATGTTCTTCAGGGAACGGCTCCGCAGGGCCGGATCGGGATTCTTGGCATCGTTCTTCAGGGTGACGCCGTCGGCCTCGACCACCTCGTTCCCGTAGAGGAAGCGGGCCTGATACGCGGCGCCGGCCCGGAACATGTCGAGCCGCACCGTCCCGTCATCGGCCTCCCACTTGCCGACGATGGCATCGGGCGAGGCCGCCTGGGCGAAGGCTTCGGGAATCGTGGTCAGGTTCAGCGTGGTCAGCATCAGCGCACAGACCATGCGCCGGGAAAGAACAGCTCTTTTCATCGATGGGACCTTGCCTGGATGATCGTCAGGCGACAGAGTTCTTCTTGGATGCTTCTGTCGACGTGCCGAGCTTAAGCAAAGCCTCGTCTTCCGACATTGG
>NZ_CP092848.1:720000-1170000 GCF_022533465.1 Methylobacterium organophilum
GGCTTCCGCCCAGCGCGTGCCCCACGAGATCGCCCTCGGCCGGCCGAGCCGCCAGGAGGCCGAGGCCGCCGTGCGCACCCTGCTGCGCTGGGCGGGCGACGATCCGACCCGCGAGGGCCTGATCGACACGCCGGCCCGGGTGGTGAAGGCCTACGAGCAGATCTTCGGCGGCTACAGGAGCGATGCGGAAGACCTGCTCGCCCGGGTCTTCGAGGAGGTCGAGGGCTATTCGGACGTCGTGCTGGTGCGCGACATCCCGTTCTATTCCCATTGCGAGCACCACATGGTGCCCTTCATGGGGCTCGCCCATATCGCCTATTACCCGACGAAGGGCGTGGTCGGCCTCTCGAAGCTCGCCCGCGTGGTCGATGCCTTCGCCCGCCGCCTGCAGACGCAGGAGACCATGACCGCGCAGATCGCCGACACCATCGAGAGCATCCTCAAGCCCCGCGGCTGCGCCGTGATGGTCGAGGCCGAGCATCTCTGCATGGCGATGCGCGGCGTGCAGAAGGCCGGCGTCTCCACGATCACGACGCAGTTCCGCGGCGTGTTCCGGGAGGATCCGAGCGAGCAGGTCCGCTTCCTCACCCTCGTGCGCAACAAGGCCTGACACCGGGACGCGCATGATTCCCGCATCGCCCCCGTTCCCCCCGCCGGGCTCCAAGGCCGAGGTCGAGGAAGGCTCCGTGCTGACCCCGCGCTTCGGGCCGGACGGGCTCGTGGCCTGCATCGCCGTCGACGCGCAGGACGGGGCGGTGCTGATGCTGGCGCACATGAACGCCGAATCCCTCCGGCGCAGCCTGGAGACGGGGGAGGCCTGGTACTGGTCGCGCTCCCGCGGCGAGCTCTGGCACAAGGGCGCCACCAGCGGGCAGGTCCAGCGCATCGTCGAGATGCGGGTCGATTGCGACCAGGACGCGCTCCTCATCCGCGTCGCGGTCGGGGGCGACGGGGGCTGCTGCCATACCGGGCGCCGCTCCTGCTTCTACCGCAGCGTCTCCCTCGATCCCGCGACCGGCGCCGCGGTGCTGGCGCCCGCCGGCCGATGAGGCGGGAGGCGCTCGCACCGCGCCTGCCCGCGTTCCCGAACGGTATCGTCGAGCCCGTATCGGCGCCCCCCCGCGCGCCGCGCATCGGCCTCGCCTTGGGCGGCGGCTCGGCCCGGGGCTGGTCGCATATCGGCGTGATCGAGGTGCTGGAGGAAGCCGGCCTCTACCCGGCGGTGGTGGCCGGCTGCTCCATCGGCGCGGTGGTGGGGGGCGCCTATGCCGCCGGCCGCATCGGCGCGCTCAAGGATTTCGCGCTCTCGCTGACGCGGCGCCGGGTGATCGGGATGATCGATCCCCGCCTGTCCGGCTCGGGGCTGATCGCCGGCGAGCGCCTGCGCCGGCGCCTGAGCCGCGAGCTCGAGGGCCTGCGCATCGAGGATCTGCGCATCGCCTTCGCGAGCGTCGCGACCGAGCTCGGCAGCGGCCACGAGGTCTGGCTGACCCACGGGCCGCTGGCCGACGCCGTGCGCGCCTCCTACGCGATTCCCGGCATCTTCCCGCCGGTCCCCCTCGACGGGCGGCTGCTGATGGACGGCACCCTGGTCAATCCCGTGCCGGTGCGCCTCGCCCGGGATCTCGGGGCCGACCTCGTCATCTGCGTGAACCTGAACTGCGACACCCGCCTGCGCGGATCGGTGATCCGGCCCGAGCCCGCCTCCCCCGCCGGCGACGAGAGCCTGGAGGCCGAGATCGAGACGGTGGTGCGGGTGCGCAGCCGCTGGGAGTTGCTGCGCGGCGCCGGCCTGCGCCTGATCGGGCGCGGACGCACGGAGCGGGACGAGGGTGGCGTCCCGGCCCCGGGGGTCGCCCGCGTGATGCTCCAGGCCTTCAACATCACCCAGGACCGCATCTCCCGGGCCCGCCTCGCCGGCGATCCGCCCGACGTGTCGATCCGGCCCAAGCTCGCGGAATTCGGGCAGTTCGAGTTCCACCGCGCCGCGCTCTGCATCGAACTCGGGCGCCAGGCGGCGAAGGCGGCGCTTCCGGAGATCCGCCACGCCCTCGAAGGGGCGGCCGCGCGCAGCTGAACGCGCGCCGCTCCCCTTACCAGCCGGGTCCCTTGGCGGCGGCGAGGATCGCGCCCAGGCGCCCTCCGGCGGCGTTCTGCAGCATTACGACATAGGCGTCCGCGCCTCCCTTGCGGGCGGACTCCCGGGGCACCTCGAAGCGGATGCTCTGTCCCGCCCAGGCGCCCAGCCGCTGCATGCCGCGCACGACGTTCTCGTAGACGATCTGCCGTCCCTTGTTCTCGCCCCGCTCGATGTCGACGAGCCGGTGGCGGGCGATCGGAAGCAGCCAGACCTCGCCACGGCGGCCGCTCGCATCGGCCTCCACGTCGACGACGATGCGCTCGTTGCGCTCCTCGACGCGCAGGCCCACGGGCAGGCCGCCCGCGGCCTTGGCCTTCTCGATGAGCTGGGCGATCTCCTGCCGGTCCGAGCCGACCACCACGTCCTGCCCGTTGATGATGGCCTGGGGCGTGAACAGGGAGCGGTCGCTGCGCACGCTCGCATAGGCCCGCTGCCGGTCGGTGAAGGCATGGGTCGCGAGGCTGTCCTTCCAGCCGAGATAATCCCAGTAGGTGACCGGCAGCGTCAGGGCGAGGATGCCGGGCTCCTTGGACAGAGCGCCGGTCAGGCGGTCGGCCGGGGGGCAGGAGGCGCAGCCCTGGCTCGTGTACATCTCCACGACCGCGCGGACGGGCTCCGCCTGCGCCGCCGCGGGAAAGCCCGCGAGCATCACCGCGGCGAACGCGATGTTCAGTCTCAATCGCATGACCTCATGAGACGCGCGCATCGGCCCCTTGGAAAGTCACGTTGGCTTGAGGCTCCGCCCGTAGGGCCGGCGGCAGGATTTTCGGCAACATCCCCGGGCGCCAGCGCCGGTGCATCCAGAGCCACTGGCCCGGATTCTCGCGGATCCAGGACTCGACCACCTCGGTCATCGCCTGCATCGCGCCCTGGACGTCGACGAGCCCCTCCGCGTCCCGCGGCAGGTCGAGGGGCGGGGTCAGCTCCAGCAGGAACCGGGAATTCGGGTGACGCACGACGCGGGCGCCGTGGACCGGGCAATCGTGGTGGCGGGCGAGCTTGCCGAGCAACGGGTTCACGAGCACCGGCCGCCCGAAGAAGGTGACCACGACGCCGCGGGTGAAATGCTGGTCGATGAGCTGGCCGAGATGGCCGCCGCGCTCCACCACCCCCTGCATCGCGAAGACCGCGCCCGTGCCGGAAGCGGCCAGCCCGCCCATGGTCTTGCGCCGGACCTCGGCGACGAGCTGGGCGGCGGCCGGGTTGTTCGGCGGCCGGAACACGGCGGTGGTTTCGAGCCCGAATTTCTGCGCGCAGATCGCCGGCAGCTCCCAATTGGCGAGATGGGCGGAGAAGACCAGGCCCGGCCTGCCGTCGTCGCGCAGGGCGTAGAAGTGGTCGATGCCCTTCACCGACATGCGCTGCGTCTCGGCGCTGTCCGGGTCGTAGTCGAAGATCGTGTCGAGATGGGCGTATTCCGCGCCCGTGCGGCCGAGATTGTCCCAGGCCTGCGCCGCGAGCGCCCGAAGCTCGGCCTCGGAGAGGTCGGGATAGGCCGCGCGCAGGTTGGCGAGCGCCGTGCGGTGCGAGGGCAGGAACGGCCCGATGCTGCGGGCGAGCCAGCCGCCGAGATCGCTCGCCCGGTTGGTGCCGAGGGCGCGGGCGAGCCAGAACAGGCCGCGGATCAGCGGGATCGTGGCCAGGCCCGCAAGACGCGGGAGCTGTCGCCTCAGGATCAGCGCGAGGCGGAGCACGAAAGCCTCATGGAAAACGTGTCTCGGAAAGAACGAGGTCGCGCATAAATCATTTCCCGCATCCGCGCGAGACGATCACAGCGTCACGAGGATCTTGCCGAACACCTTGCGCGATTCGAGCCGCTCCAGGCCCGTCGCGAAGTCGGCCAGCGGCAGAACCGTGTCGACCACCGGCGTGATGCCCTCCGCCATCTTGGCCAGCGACTCGCGGATGTTGGCGAGGCGGCAGCCGAACGAGCCGGTGATCCGGTATTGCTGCTGGAACAGCTGCATCAAGTTGATCGTCGCCGAGACGCCGGAGGTCGAGCCGCAGGTCACGAGGCGGCCGCCCCGCTTGAGGCAGAGCAGCGAGCCGTTCCAGGTCTCGGCGCCGACATGCTCGAACACCACGTCCACGCCCTTGCGCTTGGTCAGCCGTCGCACCTCGCCCTCGAAGCGCTCCTCGCGGTAGTTGATGACGTGGTCGGCGCCCAAAGCCCTGGCCTTCTCGCCCTTGGCGTCGTCGCCGACCGTGGTGAACACGGTGCAGCCGATGGCCTTGGCCATCTTGATCGCCGCCGTGCCGATGCCGGAGCCGCCGGCATGGACGAGGATGGTCTCGCCGGGCTCGAGCCGGGCATTGTCGAACAGCATGTGCTGCACGGTGCCGAAGGCGATGCCGGCACAGGCCGCCTGGACGAAATCGACGCTCTCGGGCACCTTCACCACGAGGCGGGCGGGCATGTTCACCAACTCGCGGGCGAAGCCGTCGATATGGAAGCCCATCACGCCGGAGACGTCCTCGCAGAGGTTGTCGCGGCCCTCCCGGCAGGCGCGGCATTGCCCGCAGGTCATGGCGCCGTAGAGCGCGACCGGGTCGCCCGGCTTCAGCCCCTCCACGCCCTCGCCGATGCAGGCGATCTCGCCGGCGGCTTCCGCGCCGACCGTCAGGGGCAGCTTGCGCTTGGCGAAGGCCATGCCGCGGAAGCCCCAGACGTCGATGAAGTTGAGGCCGACGGCACGCACCCGCACCTGCACCTCGCCAGGGCCGGGCGGCGGGGGCGGCTCGACCTCGGTGAGGCGAAGGTCGCGGTCGCCGAAAAGCTGGAGGGCCTGCATCGTGCCGGTCGAAATCCCGCATGGGCCCCTCGGGGCGAGGGGCCGGATCGGCGGCCTTATCGACCGAAAGAGGCGCCGGCTCAATCCGGCGTGAGATAGCGCCGCCGCGCCCAGCCGACGGTGCGGCCGAACTTCACCCGGCACCAGGTCAGCCGGCTCGGCGTGTCGGCGGTGCAGCCGAATCCCATCACCCGGCGCCCGACCGGGATCTGGCCCAGCGCGGGTGCCCCCGCATCCGGGGTCTCGCGGATGGTGAGGCTGTCGTCCCGCGGCAGCCCGTCGACCCGGAAGCTCTCCGGCGCGGCCAGGACGGGCCCGGCGCCGGTCACGAGCAGGGCGGCGAGGGCGAGCGAGCGGATCATGGAAGCTTGCGTCCCGCGGATCAGGCCCGATGCACGCCCATCATCGCCGTGAGCCCGCCATCGACCGGCAGGACCGCGCCGGTGACGTAGCCGGCCGGCCCGCTCATCAGGAAGGCGGCGAGCGCCGCCACCTCCTCCGGCTTGGCGAAGCGACCGAGGGGGATCTGACGCTCGATGCCCTCGCGATGGGCGGCGTAGGGGGCGAGCATCGCCGTGTCGATGAAACCCGGCGCGATGACGTTCACGGTGACGCCACGCTTGGCCGATTCGATCGCCAGCGTCCGGCAATAGGAGATCAGGGCGCCCTTGGTGGCCGCATAGGCCGCGTTGCCCGCATTGGCCTGGAGCGCGGCCACCGAGCCGATGGCGACGATGCGGCCGGAGCGGGCGCGGATCATGCCGCGCACGAGCGCCTTCGCGATCCGGCTCAGGGACCAGAAATTCACCTGCATCGCCGCCTCGGCCCGGTCCTGGTCGAGCATGGCCGCGAGGGCGTCGGCCGACTGGCCGGCATTGTGGACGTAGCCGTAGAAGCCCTCGCCCTCGATCGCGTCGCAGAAGGCGTCGAGGGCCGCCCGGTCGGCGAGGTCGAGGGCATGGGCGGCGAAGCGGCCCGCGGGATGAGTCGCCTGCAGCTCGGCGACGAGCGCCTGCGCCGTCTCCGGCGAGGACCGGTAGGTGAGGTCGACCCCGTAGCCCGCCTCCGCCAGCGCCCGCACGATGGCGGCGCCGAGCCCGGAGGCACCGCCGGTGACGAGGACGCGCTTGCCCTCGCCGCTCATGCCGGCCCGTCCGAGAGCACGAGGCAGGTGTTCTGCCCGCCGAAGCCGAAGGAATTCGAGAGCACCTTGGAGACCTTCGCGTCCCGCGCGGTCGCGACCACGTCGAGGGTCAGGCTCGGGTCCGGCAGGGCGTAGTTGATGGTCGGCGGGATGCGGCCGTTGCGGATCGTGAGCAGCGAGATCACCGCCTCGATCGCCCCCGCGGCGGTGAGCGTGTGGCCGATCATCGACTTGTTGGACGAGATCGGCACCGCGCCGATGCGCTCGCCGAAGACGGCGGCGCAGCCCATCGCCTCCATCCTGTCGTTCTCCGGGGTCGAGGTGCCGTGGGCGTTGATCGTGTCGATCGCCTCCGGCCCGACGCCCGCATCCTCGAGCGCCGCGCGGATCGCCGCGATGATCGGCTCGCCATTGGGGCTGGAGCGGGTGCGGTGGAAGCCGTCGCCCTTCTCGCCGCAGCCGAGCACGTAGCCGAGGATGGGGGCGCCCCGGGCGCGGGCCGCCTCGGCATCCTCCAGCACCAGGGCGGCGGCGCCCTCCCCCATCACGAAGCCGTCGCGGTTCTTCGAGAAGGGCTTGGAGGCGGCCTCCGGGATCTCGTTCTGGGTCGAGAGGGCCGAGAGCAGGGAGAAGCGGATCAGCGATTCCGGGTTCACCGAGCCGTCCGTGCCGATGCAGAGCGCAGCCTTCATCTCGCCCCGCCGGATCGCCTCGACGCCGAGCTGGATCGCCGTCGCGCCGGAGGAGCAGGCGGTGGAGAGGGAGATCGGCGAGCCCTTGGTGCCGAAGCGGTCGGCGACCCGGTCGGCCACGGTGCCGAAGATGAAGAGGTCGTGCCAGGCGTCGAAGCGCCGGCTCGCGGCGGCGCGCAGCAGGCTGTCATAGGTGACGGGGCCGTTCTCGCCGGCCGCCTCGGCCAGAGCCTGGCGCTGGGGCCATTCCATCTCGACCGGCGGCACGGCGATGAACAGGCCGCCGGGGAAATCGGCGCCGATGCCGGCCTGCCCGATCGCCTCCTCCGCCGCCACCATGGCGAAGCGCTCCGACAGGAGCGGCGCCACCAGGGGATCGGTGTCGAGGAAGTCGACCGTGCCGGCGATACGGGTGCGCAGGCCCTCGGTCGGGAAGCGGCTGATCGCCTTGATGCCGGAGCGGCCCGAGGTCAGCGCATCCCAATTGTCGGCGACGCCGCGCCCGAGGGAGGTCACGATGCCGAGGCCCGTCACCGCGACGAGCGGCCGGCCCTTTCCGTCACGGGCGGAGGAAGCGTTCATGGCAAGCGCCTTAGCCTATTTTGCGCCGGCTGTGCATCGGGCGCGCCCCCGCTCAGGCGGAGACGACGCGGATCACGCCCTCGCCGCGGCGATGGCCGACGGAGGTGATCGCCACTTCGGAGGCTTGGCCCGCGGCGCAGAGCGCGGCGGCGAGGGCCGTGCCGAAGGGCGCGGCCACCTCGATCGGATGACCGACCACGTCGCCGGTGGCGCGGATGCGGGTCTCGCCGAGGGCGGCGCGGATTGCCCGCACCTCCTCCTCCGCGATGTCGGCCACGCCGGTCGCGCCGGAGAGGACGAGGTCGGGCCGGCCGAGGGCGGCCTCGCCGAGGAGGCGGCCGAGCGTCGCCTCCACGCTGCCCGGCTCGCGGCGGCTGCGGTCGTTGGCGACCGGCGCCAGCCGGGCGAGCGCCTTCGCCCCGCGGGCGGCGGCGTGCTCGGCCGCCTCCAGCACCAGGAAGGCGGCGGCGCTGCCGAGGATGAAGCCGCCATTGCCCTCGCCCCCGCGGGCGAAGACCGGCCGGTAGTCCGGCTTGTAGAGGAAGCCGCCCATCTCGTGGACGACGAGCACGTCCGGCCGCTCGGCGCTGTAGGAGCCGCCGACCATGATCGCATCGACTTGGCCCGAGGCGACCCGGGCCTGGGCGGTGCGCAGCGCGTCGACGCCCGAGGATTCCTCGCCCATGAAGGTGCGGGAGGCGGCGGTGACGCCGTGCACGATGGCGATGTTGCCGGCGAGCAGGTTCGAGAGCTGGGCCAGGAAGAGGGTCGGCCGCAGGTCGTTGAGCAGGCGCTCGTTGAGGTAGGCGCCGGGATCGGCCGCCTCGCGCAGGCCAGACAGGATCGCCCCGTCGACCGCGTAGTCGCGCTCGCCGCCGCCCGCCGCCACGATCAGGTGGAGCCCGGCCTTGAAGGCGGCATCCTCCTTCACGCCCGCGGAATCGAGGGCGAGGCCCGCCGCGTAGACGCCGAGGCGCTGCCACGCCTCCATCTGGCGCTGGTCGCTCTTCTTCGGGATCTGCGCATCATAGGTCAGGGGCGCCACCGGATGCACCGGATAGGGCGCGTAGCTCTGCGCGTCGGTGCGCGGCGCCTCGCCCGCGGCATAGGCGGCGAGATGCGCCTCGATGCCCTCGCCGGCACAGGACAGTAGCCCGATGCCGGTGACGACGACGTCGCGGGTCGCGCTCATGCGGCGGCTCCATCGAGATCGAGGAGGCCGATCTTGCGGGCGCGCTCGCGCATCGGCGCGTCGAGCCCGGCCGGGAACGGCATGGTGCGGAAGCGCAGCTCGGCGTCGCAGAGCGGCTTGCCGGCATGGCGGATCGCAGCCTTGGTCACCGCGTAGCCCGAGCCGTCATGCTCGAGGCTCGCGCTGATCTCCAGGCTCGCCCCGGGGCCGACGAAGGAACGGAAGCGCGCCTTGTCCACCGCCATCAGGAACGGCATCTGCGCGAAGCCGAGATGGGCCAGCACGAGATAGCCGGAGGCCTGGGCCATGGTCTCGGTGAGCAGCACGCCGGGCACCAGCGGATGGCCGGGAAAATGCCCCTCGAAGACGGGGCTCGCCTCGGGCACCTGCGCCAAGGCTTCGATCGTGCCGGCGGCGCGGTCGAGCCGCACCACCTTGTCGATCATCTCGAAATATTCGAGCCGCATGGCCGACGCTTCGGCCCGATCAGGCCTTCGCGGCCTTCTCGGCGACGAGCGCGTCGATGCGGGCGCAGAGGTTCTTGAGCACGAAGTACTCCTCGGCCGGGACCTTGCCCTCGTTGACCTCCTGGGTCCAGCGCTCCAGCGGCAGCTTGATCCCGAAGGCCTTGTCGACCGCGAAGGCGATGTCGAGGAAGGCAAGGGAATCGATGCCGAGATCGTCGATGGCGTGGCTCTCCGGCGTGATCTTGTCGCGCGGGATATCCGCCGTCTCGGCGATGATGTCGGCCACGCGATCGAAGGTGGCGGTCTCGTTGGACATGAAGATTGGCCGCTTTCTCGTGACTTCGGGCAAGCGCCGCGGAAATCCCCCGGACCGGACGCTGTCCCCCACCCGGGATCCAGTGCGGCCCCTCTCCGCCGCCGGCTCCCATCGGTGCTCTGGAAATAGATCGCGACCCCTTACACGAAGCGATGGAGGCCGGGCAACCTTGCCGGTTCCATGGCATCGGGATGAGCGCGCGACCTGCCCGGAACGGCCCCTGGCAGCCTCAGGTCTGCGGCATCGAACCGGGGCGAAGATACGCGAACATGTGCGGCACGTAATCGGATTTTCCCAGTTCGATGCCTCGGCTTCGCAAGATGGCGTAGGCCGTGATCAGATGAAAATAGAATTGAGGCTGCGCCCAGTCCCGCGCATATTGCTCGCCGTCAAGGTCGAAGGTCATCCCGGTCGGAAGCGCGAGCGTCAGCGCGCGTTGCGCCCCCGCGTCGAGCGCCTCCGGATCGAGAGCGCGCAACATGGCCAGCGTTTCGCCGATGCGCGCCTGTGCCTCCGACAGCGAACCCGGCCGCTCACCCGCATTCCGACCCTCACGAGCCAATTGCTCCAGCGCCTCCGGCACGGCCTCTCCCCTGAGTCGGAAAACGGCCTCCTGTGCCTGCAAGCAGGCGAAACGCACTTGGGACGACAGCGGATACATGTCGGGGGCAAGCCGTGCGGACAGGAGAGCCTCCGCATCGGCCTCCGGAAGCTGCCGGCGTGCCTTGTCGAGCCAGCCCGCAAGCGCCCGGAGCATCTGCGCATAGGCCGGGATGAGGAGAGTCGTCAGCGACATGAGAGGCGTGACAGCCTGCTTGCTCGCACCAGGTTGAGGGCCGCGACGGGGCGGTTGCGTCCGGAGTAATCCCGTCACCCGGCCCCGGCCACGGGCGGGATGAGCGATTTGTTACGAAGCCTGCGATCTCTGTCGCCGACCGCTCTCGCGGAACCGACTTCTCGTGGCGGAGACGGACGCTTAATCAAGCGCTAATAGAATCCCCCTCCCGACCGCTCCTGCATGCCGGCTCATGCCCGACCTTCCGGACCTGGCGACCGTACGCCTGTGCAGCATGCTCGCCAGCGCGGCCTTCGTGCTGGTGTATCTGTGCCTGTGGCTCGGCCGCAGGAGCGAGGATTACCTGCTCTACTGGGCGCTGACCTCCGCCCTCTACGTCCTCACGCTCCTGGGCTTCGGCCTCTCCGACCATAGCCCGCTCCAGGACGGCAGCCTCTACGCGCTGCTCGCCGCCAGCGACCTGATCGTGCTGGCGGGCGTACGCCGCTTCGAAGGCCGGCCTGCCTTCGCGGCCTGGATGATCCTGCCCATCGCCGCGACGGGGCTCGGCTATGCCCTTCCCGCCTGGATCGTCGGCCCGGATTCGGCGGCGGCCCGCATCGGAGGCACCTTCGGAACCGCCCTGACCATGGGCCTGAGCGGCTGGCTGGTCGCGTTTCCGCGGCGGGGCACGGTCTCGACGGGCCGCCGCATCGCCGGACTCGGCCTGCTCGGCTACCTGCCGGGCTACGCCGTCGCGATGATCGAGGAGGGGACCGGCCGCGCCCTCATCAACATGGTCGCCCTGGTGCCGATGCTGTCGGACCAGATCCTGCTGGCCGTGCTCAATCTCGGGCTCCTGGCCATGCCGGGCGAGCGCGATTCGGCCAAGCTGCGCGACCTCGCCCATACCGACGCGCTGACCGGCGCCTGGAACCGGGCGGGCCTTGAGGCCCGTGCCGGGCGGCTGCTCGCCGGGGGCGGCGCCGTGATCGTGATCGACGTGGATCACTTCAAGGCGATCAACGACCGCCACGGCCATGCCGCCGGCGACACCGTGCTCGCCGATCTCGTGGCGCGGGCGCGGATCGCCCTGCCGCCGGCCGCGCTCATGGCCCGGCTCGGCGGCGACGAGTTCGTCGCCGTGCTGCCCGCGGCGAGCCTCGCCTCCGCCCATGCCGGAGCGGAGGCGATCCGCAGCGCGGTCGCCGGGGCGCAGGGCCGCTTCGCCTGGACGGTGAGCCTCGGCTGCGGCGAGATCCGGCCGGGTGAGACGGGGGTCGCGGAGGCCATCGCCCGGGCCGACCGGTCGCTCTACCGTGCCAAGGCCAAGGGCCGGAACCGGGTCGCCGCCTGAGACCGCACGACGGCGTGAGGAGCCGGCGCCTTCGCACGCGAATGCCCTAGAACTGTGCCGGAGCAATCGCAGAGGCAGGGGACATTCGGACGATGGACGATCAGAGGATGGGGCCGCATGCCGGCGTGGATCGGGCGCAATCGGCGGCCCGGGCGGCGCTCGCCCTCGGGCTGCTCGGGCTCGGGCTCTACATCCTGCTGGCCTTCCTGAAGGCCCTTGTCTGGGCCGTGGTGCTCGGCATCGCCCTCTGGCCGCTGTTCGAGCGGGCGCAGAGGCGGTTTCCCCCGGGCCGCCACAACATCCTGTGGCCGGCCGTGTTCACGGGGGCCGTCGCCCTCGTCTTCCTCCTGCCCGTGGGCGTGCTCGCCGTCGAGGCCCTGCGGGAGGCGCACGACATCCTCGAGTATTTCCGGCAGGCCGAGCAGAACGGCGTGCCGGTGCCGGAGATCGTGCAGCGCCTGCCCTTCGGCGCCCAGGCCGTCACCGACTGGTGGAACGCCAACCTCGCCCATGCCGGCTGGGCGCAGGAACTGCTGCACCGCCTCGACACCGCCTCGAACCGCGACCTTACCCGCACCATCGGCGCGGGGCTGGTGCACCGGGTCGTGCTGTTCGGCTTCTGCCTGCTCGCCCTGTTCTTCCTGTTCCGCGACGGGCGGGTGCTGGTGCGGCAGGGGCTGACCGCGAGCCACCGCCTGTTCGGCCAGCGGGGGGAGCGCGTGGCGCGGCAGATGGTGGCCTCGGTGCACGGCACCGTCGACGGTCTGGTGCTCGTCGGGATCGGCGAGGGCGTGCTGCTCGGGATCGTCTACGCCTTCGCGGGCGTGCCGCATCCGGTGCTGCTCGGCGCGCTCACCGCCGTGGCGGCGATGATCCCCTTCGGCGCCCCCCTCGCCTTCGGGATCGCGGCCCTGCTGCTCGCGGCGGCGGGCAAGATCGTGCCGGCGGTGATCGTGGTGGCCGCGGGCTTCGTCGTCACCTTCGTGGCCGACCATTTCGTGCGGCCGGCGCTGATCGGCGGCACCACCCAGCTCCCCTTCCTCTGGGTGCTGCTCGGCATTCTCGGCGGCGTCGAGACCTTCGGACTCCTCGGCCTCTTCGTCGGCCCGGCGGTGATGGCGGCGCTGGTGCTGCTGTGGCGGGACTTCACCGAGGAGCCGGGCCCCGCCTGAAATGGCTCAATGCCGCAGCGGGCGCCCGAGCTTCTGCGCGAGGATCCGGTGCGGGCTCTTCTCCGGGTCGGCCTGCGCGGCGACGGGGAGATAGGCGGTCTGCTCCAGCATGTAGCGGCCACCCATGGCGCCGTGCATCACGAGGTCGGAGAAGGTCACCCAGGTCTCGCCCGGCTGGAAATACACGTTCTCCTGGGGCGCATTGGCCTGATAGCCCATGTCCTGCTTGAGCGCGTCGTGCAGGTGCAGCATCAGGTGATCGTATTCGGAGCGCTTGGCCTTGGTGATCTTGAGGAGCGCCAGGAGCCCCGCGGAGAGGCCCGAATAGGCCGGCAGCTTCGGCAGGAATTTCTCCGCCATCGCGCCGAAATCCTCGCCCACCCGCCAGTGCCGCGGCTGCCCCTCGGCGTTGATGTTGCGGAAGATGCGCAGGATGCGCTTCTCGCCGATCGGGTTGGAGGGGAAAGCGTCGACATGCATGCGGGTGTCGTCCCGCCGCCAGCTCAGCTTGCGCGCATCGACGTCGAAGGGCCGGTAGGAGGTGCCGGCGAGCGTGACCTTGCCGGTATAGGCCGGCAGGTAGGTGTCGATGAGCGACTGGGCGAAGCTGCGGTAGCGCTGCAGCAGCGCCCGCAGCCGGGCCTGCTCCTCCTCGCTGCCCGCCGCCCCGCGCAGCTCCGCCTGCGGCCCACGGATGTTGACGTTCTTGGCCTTCCCGTCGGCGAAGGGCTTTTCGACGAAGCGCCGCTCGAAGGCGTCGAAGGGAAAGTCGAGGTCGCGGAAGACCAGAACCGCGCCGCCCTCGAGCGCCTCCACCAGGGACGGGCCACCGGGCGCGGCGCCCTCGCGGGCCACGGGCAGGATCGGGCTGATCATCGCGGAGAGCGCCTCGTGCGGCAGGAAATCGTGCGCGGTTTACCCGAGGCCGCGGCCCGGTGCCAAGCCGGCGACGCTTTCCGGTGGATGACGTCACGTCGGCGTTGCCAGTGGCGCCGAAGCGGCAGAGCGTTCCGAATCGGAACGGGCGGCGCAACCTTGGCCTTGGCGCCGTGGTTGTCCCTCATCGAGGAATGCCCGCAGGCGGGGAGCCGGGAATGGCGACGCTGAAGGAATTCGAGGAGGCTTTGCGCGAGCACGGCATGCACATGGCGCTCGCCCTGCTGGAGCGCCTGCGGGAACGCGACCGCGCCACCCGCGTGATCCGTCCCGCCCGCCGCCTCACCGGCCGCAAGATGACGCCGGACCTGGCCCGGTCGATCCTGGAGCTGCACGCCACCACGGGGATGACGCAGCAGGAGATCGCCTTCAAGCTCGGGGTGAACCAGGGCCGGGTCAACGAGGTGATCAAGCGCGGCAAGTGGCTCGACAACGATCCGCAGGCGCCGGAGGCGGTCGCCCGCGACAGGGCCAAGGCGCGGCTGCGGGCCGACGCCCCGCCCCAGCGCAAGCGCGCGGCCAGGACCGGCAAGACCGCCGAGAAAACGGCCCACCCGGGCAAGCCCTCCCCGCAGGGCCAGCTCTCCCTCGGGGATCTCTAGGGGCTCAGCGCGCGGCGGCCGCGGTCTCGGGGAGCGGCAGGGCGACCTTGTCCCGGCCCAGGGCCTCGCCGACTATCAGGATCGCCGGGCCTTCGAGTCCGGCCGCCTCGATCCGGTCGGCGAGATCGGCGGCGCTGCCGCGCACCACCGCTTGGTTCGGCCGGGTGGCGTTGAAGGTGACCAGCGCCGGGGTCGTCGGGGCCAGCCCTTCGCGGACCGCCCGCTCCAGCAGCGTGCGCAGGGTGCGCTTGGGCATGTAGACCACGGTGGTCACGCTCGGATCGGCGAGCGCGCCCCAGTTCAGGTCCTCGGGCAGGGCCCCGCGGCGATCGTGGCCGGTGACGTATTGCAGGCGGCGCGCGGCGTCGCGATGGGTCAGTGAGACGCCGATGGAGGCCGCCGCGCCCTGGGCGGCGGTGACGCCCGGCACCACGGCGCAGGGGATGCCGGCCTGGCGGCAGGCCTCGATCTCCTCGCCCGCCCGGCCGAAGACCAGGGGATCGCCGGATTTCAGCCGCACCACCTGCTTGCCGGATTTCGCCAGCGACACCATCAGCGCGTTGATGTCGTCCTGCCGGCAGGAAGGGCCGTGCCCGGTCTTGCCCACCAGCATGGTGCGGGCCTCCCGGCGGGCATAATCGAGGATCTCGGGGGCGACGAGGTCGTCGTAGAGGATCACGTCGGCGTTGCGCAGGGCGCGCAGGGCCTTGAGGGTGAGGAGCTCGGCATCGCCCGGGCCGGCGCCCACCAGCGTCACCGCGCCGCCCAGGGGCAGCGCCTCCGTCTGGCCGATCAGCGCGTCGAGATCGGCCTGGGTCGGCGCCCGCTCGGGCTCGGCGAAGGCGCGGTCGGTGAAGCGCTCCCAGAAGCCACGGCGCTCGGCGAAGCCGTGGAAGCGGGCGGAGACCGTCTCGCGCCAGTCGCGGGCGGCGGCGACCCAGTGCTTGAAGCCGCGGGGCAGCATCGCCTCGATGCGCGCCCGCACGGTCTGGCCGAAGACCGGGGCGGCGCCCTCCGTCGAGATGCCGACGACGAGGGGCGAGCGGTTGACGATGGCGCCGAATTTCACGTCGCAGAGATGCGGCCGGTCGACCGCGTTGACGATGGCGCCCGCCGCCCGGGCCGCGGCGACGAAGGCGACGCACTCCGCCTCGTCCTCCATCGCGCCGATGGCGAAGGCGGCCCCCGTCAGGTCGTCGGGGGTCCAGGCCCGCTCGTGCAGGGTGATGGAGCCCGCCGCGATCTCGTCGGAGACGCCGCGCAGCTCCTCGCTGGGCGCGGCGGCATAGACGTCGACCCGGGCGCCGGCGGCGGCCAGCAGCTTCACCTTCCAGGGCGCGCCGCCATTCGAGCCGGCGAGCACGGCCCGCTTGTCTTGCAGGGGCACGAAGACCGGCAGCACCGCCAGGGGCTCGAGGCCGGCGGAGCGGGTCTCACGGGGTTGGCGCGGGGTGTTCATCGGGGGGCGGAGACTTCTTCGCTCGGTACCGGGCCGGCGCCTCGGGAGACGGCCGGCGGACCCTCTCCTTTATCCGAGGGAGAGGGAACCGGGAAACCTGCGCTCAGGCGGCGCTGCGCGCAAGCGGTTCGGGCAGGAGCTTGCGGATCTCGGGAATGCAGGAGCCGCAATTCGTGCCGGCCTTGCAGGCGGCGCCCACCGCCTCCACCGAGCCGGCGCCCGCGGCGATGCAGGCGGTGATCACGTCGAGGCCGACGCCGTGGCAGGCGCAGATGGTCGGCCCGGCCGAGGGCGTGGCGGCGCGGCCGGTGAGCAGGGCGCGGCGGTCGCCGGATTCGAGGGCGCCCGCGGCGAAGGCGCTCTTGGCGAGCTCCCAGTCCGGCCGGCTCGCCTCGCCCGGCACCACGGCGAGGCTCGCCACCAGCCGCGCGCCGTCATAGGCGGCCAGCCGATAGAGGCCGCGGCCGTGATCGGAATATTCGGCGATGTCGAGGCCCTGGAAGGCGCCCCGCAGGGCCAGGGCGATCTCGCGGGAGCCGTCCTGCGTCGCGAAGATCAGCCCGGAGCCGTCCTGCACCGTGGCCCGCGCCCACCACCAGCCCTGGGGCGCCGCCTGCGGGTCGCGGGTGATCAGGTAGCCGCGGGAGCGGAAGGCCACGGCCTCCAGCGCCGCCGGCGTCGCCTTCAGCTCGGGCTGGCCGGAGACGGGATCGGGCATGCCGCGGGTGAGCGCGCCGACGCGGGCGTCGGAGGCGGTCATGGCGCTCCAGTGCATGGGGGCGAAGATCTCGCCCGGGCGCACGCCGTCGGTCACCGTCACCTCCAGCACGGCGCTGCCCTGCTCGGTGGTGACGCGGGCGAAGCCCCCCTCGGCGAGCTGGAGGCGGCGGGCATCCTCCGGGCTCACCTCGACGAAGGGCACGGCCCGGTGTGCGGAGAGGCGCTGGCTTTTGCCCGTGCGGGTCATGGTGTGCCAGTGGTCGCGGACGCGGCCGGTGTTGAGCACGAGCGGGAATGGCGCGCTCGGCGCCGTGGCGAGGGCCGGGGCCTGCACCGCCACGAAGCGGGCACGCCGGTCGAAGGTGAAGAAGCGCCCGTCGCCGAACAGGCGCGGCTGCCCGCCCTTGCCGGAAAGCTTCTTCGGCAGCGGCCACTGCACCGGCGCCGCCGCCTCGTAGGCGCGGTCGTTCAGCTCGACGAGGCCGCCGATGTCGAAGTCGCGGCTGCCGTTGTTCTCGAAGGCCGAGAGCGCGGCATGCTCGCGGAAGATCTGCGCGACGTTGGTGTAGGGGAAGGCCGCGCCGTGGCCGAGGCGGCGGCCGATCTCGCTCATGATCGCCCAATCGGCCCGAGCCTCCCCCGGCGCCTTCAGGAAGGCGCGCTGGCGGGAGATGCGCCGCTCGGAATTCGTCACCGTGCCGTCCTTCTCGCCCCAGGCGAGGGCCGGCAGCAGGATGGTCTTGTGGCCGGCGGCCCGCGCCGTGTCGCTGTCGGCGACGGCCTCGGACACCACGAACAGATCGAGCTTGGCGATCGCCGCCAGAACCCGGTCGGCCTGGGGCATCGACACGACGGGGTTGGTGCCCATCACCCAGAGGGCCTTGATCTTGCCGCGCTCGATCGCCTCGAACAGCGCGATCGCCTTCATGCCCTCGCCGGTGATGATGCGCGGCGCGTTCCAGAAGCGCCTGACCCGGTCGACCTCCTCCGGCGCAAAATGCATGTGGGCGGCGAGCATGTTGGCGAGCCCGCCGACCTCGCGCCCGCCCATGGCGTTGGGCTGGCCGGTGAGGGAGAACGGCCCCATGCCCGGCTGGCCGATGCGGCCCGTGGCGAGGTGGCAATTGATGATGGCGTTGCCCTTGTCCGTACCCTGCGCGGACTGGTTCACGCCCATGCTGAAACAGGTGACGACCCGCTTCGTCTCCGCGAACAGCGCGAAGAAGGCCGCGACATCCGCCTCGGCGAGGCCGGTGGCGGCGGCGGTCGCCGCGACGTCGGGGGCGATCTGCCGGGCGCGCTCGATGGCGCCGTCGAAGCCGGCGGTGTGCTCCTCGATGAAGCGGGGATCGAGCTTGCCCGTCGCGGCAAGATGGACGAGCAGGCCGGAGAACAGGGCGGTGTCGCTCCCCGGCTTCAAGCCGAGGAACAGGTCGGCCTCCTCGCCGGTCTGGGTGCGGCGGGGATCGATCACCACGATCTTGGTGCCGCGCTTGGCGCGCGCGTCGATCATGCGGCGGAACAGGATCGGGTGGCACCAGGCGGTGTTGGAGCCGGTGAGCACGAGGAGATCGGCCTCGTCGAGATCCTCGTAGCAGCCGGGCACCGTGTCCGAGCCGAAGGCCCGGCGATGGGCCGCGACCGCGCTCGACATGCAGAGCCGCGAATTGGTGTCGACATGGGGCGTGCCGAGGAAGCCCTTCGCGAGCTTGTTGGCGACGTAATAGTCTTCGGTAAGCAGCTGGCCGGAGAGGTAGAAGGCGATCGAATCCGGCCCGTGCGCCTCCGCGATGCGCCGCAGGCCGCCGGTGACGGCCCCCAGCGCCTCCTCCCAGGACGCGCGGCGGCCGTCGATCTCCGGATGCAGCAGGCGGTTCTCGAGGGAGAGCGTCTCGCCCAAAGCCGAGCCCTTGGAGCAGAGCCGGCCGCGATTGGCCGGATGCTCGGGATCCCCGGCGATGCCGGCACCGCCCTGCCCGTCCGGGCTCGCGAGCACGCCGCACCCGACGCCGCAATAGGGGCAGGTGGTCTTCACCACGGTCGCGGCGGTGTCGGAGACGGGCTGGGTCATGGGCCGATCCTCGGCGGATATCGCGTCGTCACAGGCAGCAAGAGCCGGGCCGCCGGCTGGCCGCCGTTTCGCCCTCTCCCCCCGCAAGTCGCACTTGCGGATCTCGGGCCGGCCCGAGATCCGAGGGGAGGGTTCGAAGGCTCAGTACACGTCGGCCTGGTAGCGCCCCGCCTTCTTCAGCGCGGCGAGATAGGCCACGGCCTCGTCGGGGTTCTTGCCGCCGTGGCTGGCGGCGACGTCGATGATGGCGCGCTCCACGTCCTTGGCCATGCGCTTGGCATCGCCGCAGACATAGAAATGGGCGCCGCCCTCGAGCCACTTCCACAGCTCCGCCCCGGTCTCGCGCATGCGGTCCTGGACGTAGGTCTTCTCCTTGCCGTCGCGGGACCAGGCGAGCGACAGGCGGGTGAGCACCTTGTCGTCCTTCAGCTGGGTCAGCTCGTCCTTGTAGAAGAAGTCGCTGGCCTGGCGCTGATGTCCGTAGAACAGCCAGTTGCGGCCCGGCGCCTGGGTGGCGGCGCGCTCCCGCAGAAAGGCGCGGAACGGGGCGATGCCCGTGCCGGGCCCGCACATGATCACGTCCTTGGACAGATCCTCCGGCAGGGCGAAGCCGTGCGCCTTCTGCAGGTAGATCTTGACCTTGGTCTGCTCGGGCAGGCGCTCGCCGAGATGGGTCGAGGCGACGCCGAGGCGCAGCCGCGAACGGTGGTTGTAGCGGACCGCGTCGACGGTGAGGGAGACCTTGCCGACATCCATCTTGGGCGAAGACGAGATCGAGTAAAGGCGCGGCTGCAACTCGTCGAGGGCCTCGAGGAAGACCTCGGCATCGGGGCGGGCGCCCGGGAACTTGTGCAGCGCGCCGAGCACGTCGAGATAGGCCGCGTCGCCGTCCGGATCCTCGCCGGCGGCGAGCGCCTGGGCCTTCCGGCGCGCCTCGCCCGAGGTCAGGAGCGAGAGGAGCTGGTAGAGCCCGTCCGGCGCCGCGCCCAGCGAGTAATCGGCGAGCAGGCGGTTGCGCAGGGTCTTGCCGCCGATGATCCGCTCGGGACGGGTGCCGAGCTCGGCGATCACCGCATCGACCAGGGCGGGGGCGTTGGCGGGGAACAGGCCGAGGCTGTCGCCGACCACGTACTCGATCGGCGTATCCTTCAGGTCGATCTCGATGTGCCAGGTCTCCTTCTCGCCGCCCGGCTCGTTGAGACGACGACGGCCGAGGAAGGTCGCCTCGACGGGATTCTCGCGGCAATAGCCCAGGGGGCCGAGCTCCGGCTCCTTCTTCGGAGCGGCCGCCTCCGCCTTCGGCGCGGCCGCCGCCCCGCCGGAGGCGCCGAACTCCTCGTCGAGCTTCTTGAGCATGCGCAGGGTCTCTTTGCCGCCCGGCTGGCAAAGGTTCAGGCGCTCCTCGCTCTTGAGGAAGATCGCGTTGGCATAGTCGGCGCAGTTGTAGCCGCACTGGCCGCAATCCTGCTGGGCCATGGCGGCCATCAGCTTCTGCGCGTCCGGCCGATCCTTGGCCATCTCCATGCGGTCGGCGATCGGCATGGACGGGTCGTGCCAGGGCGCATCGTCGTTGTCGGCGAGCTTCTTCGCACCGCCCGGCGCCTCACCGGGTGCGAGCGCCGTCGCGCCCTCGACCGCCGGGCCGAGCAGGGCCGCGAAATAGCCCGAGAGCCAGGAGCGCTGGTCGGCGGTGAAGGGGGCGCTCTCGGGGATGAGAACGAGCGGGGGCGTGACGTGCTGGGTCATGCGGCGGCCTTGAGGGCGGGCTGTTCTTCGGCGGCGTCGCGCAGGGCCTCGGGGCCGGTGCGCGCGGTGAAGGCCTGGAAGCTCTCTTCCGGCCCCTGGCGGCGGGCGAGATAGGCGTGGAGCAGGGCCTCCACGCGGCCCGGGCATTCCTCGGCCTTCACGCCCTTCCAGATCTCGGTGCCGATCTTCGGGGCCTCGGCGAAGCCGCCGCCGACCACGATGTCGTAGCCCTCGACGGTGTCGCCCTCCTCCGAGACGGTGACCTTGGCGCCGATGAGCCCGATATCGCCGATGTAGTGCTGGGCGCAGGAATGGTGGCAGCCGGTGAGATGCACGTTCACCGGCACGTCGAGATGGGTCACGGTCTTCTCGACATGGTCCGCGATGAGCAGCGCGTGGCCCTTGGTGTCGGCGGCGGCGAACTTGCAGCCGCGGTTGCCCGTGCAGGCCACGAGCCCCGAGCGGATGCCCGCGGCCTTGATGGTGAGGCCGAGCGCCTCGATGCGGGCCTCGACCTCCGCCACCTTCGCGTCCGGCACGCCGGAGAAGATGAAGTTCTGCCAGACCGTGAGGCGGATCTGCCCGTCGCCGCACTCGGCCGAGATTTTTGCGAGTTCCCGCATCTGGTCGGTGGTCATCTTGCCCACCGGCAGGACGACGCCGATCCAGTTCAGGCCGGGCTGCACCTGCTTGTGCACGCCGACATGGGCGAAGCGGTTCGTCGCCTTGCGCGGGGCGACATGGGCGGGATCGACCCGGTCGAGCGGGCGGCCGAGCTTCTCCTCGACGGCGGCGAGGTACTTGTCGAAGCCCCAGGCATCGAGGACGTATTTCATCCGACTCTTGTTGCGGTTGGTGCGGTCGCCGTTCTCGATGAAGACGCGCAGGATCGCATCGGCGACCTTGTTGCAATCCTCGGGCTTGAGCACCACGCCGGTGTCGCGGGCGAGGTCCTTGTGGCCGGAGATGCCGCCGAGCACGAGGCGCATCCAGATCCCGGCGGGCACGCTCGCGCCCTCCAGAACCTCGATCGCCTGGAAACCGATATCGTTGGTCTCCTCCAGCACCGGCATCACGCCGCCGCCGTCGAAGGCGACGTTGAACTTGCGCGGCAGGCCGTAGAGCGAGCGGTCGTTGAGGATCCAGTTGTGCCAGGACTTGGCGAGCGGGCGGGTGTCGAGCAGTTCCTGCGCGTCGATGCCGGCGGTGGGCGAGCCGGTGACGTTGCGGATGTTGTCCGCGCCCGCGCCCCTGGCGGTCAGGCCGAGATCGGTCAGGCCGTCGAGGAAGGGCTGGCCGTGCTCCGGCGCGATCTCGCGCACCTGCAGGTTGGCGCGGGTGGTGACGTGGCTGTAGCCGCCGCCATGGGCATCGGCGAGGTCGGCGATCCCGGCGAACTGCCAGTGCTGCAGGATCCCGTTGGGGATGCGCAGGCGGCACATATAGGAGGTCTGGTTGGGGGCGACCCAGAACAGACCGTGGTAGCGCCAGCGGAAATTGTCCTCGGGCTTGGGCGGCTTGCCGGCCGCCGCCTCGGCGATCAGGCGGTTATGGCCGTCGAACGGGTTCTCGGCGCGCTTCCACTTCTCCTGGTCGCAGAGCTTGCCGCCGTTCTTCACGGTCCGGTCCTGCGCCTTGATGTGGATCGCATCCGGTCCCGTCGGCTCGGACGGCGCGCCCGCGGGCGCTTGACCCAGGGCGAGGCCGCCGGTCATCCGGGCGGCGGCGATGCCGGAGGCGAAGCCTTCCAGATAGCGCTTCTGCTCAGGATTGAAATCGTCTGCCATCGCTGCCTCACTCACGCTGCGAGGGGTTTCACAGACGGGCCGAACATCAGGTCGTCCCGGTCTTCAGGTCGAAGCGCCGCGCCGGTGCGGATCAGGTCCTTGCACCGCGCCTGCTCGGCGATGTCGCCGACGAAGACGGCGCCGATCAGCGTGCCGTCCACGATCGTCAGCTTGCGGTAGAGCCCGGCGGAGGCGTCGTGCATCACGATCGCCTCGGCCCCCTCGGGCGTGTCGACCACCCCGGCGGAGAACACCGGCAGGCCCGACACCTTCAGGCTCGTGGCAAGGGACGTGCCGAGATAGGCCGCCGCCTCCCCGACGAGATGCCGCGCCAGCACCTCCGCCTGCTCGTAGGCGGGCTCGACGAGGCCGTAGACCACGCCGCGATGCTCGGCGCATTCGCCGAGCGCGAAGATGCGCGGGTCGGAGGTGGTCATGCGGTCGTCGACGGTGATGCCGCGCCCGCAGGCGAGGCCGCAGCCCTGCGCCAGCGCCATGGAGGCGCGGATGCCCACCGACATCACCACGAGGTCGGCCGGCACCACGGTGCCGTCCTTCATCACCAGCCGCTCGACCTTGCCGTCGCCCTCGATGGCGGCGGTGTCGGCCGAAAGCATCACCTTCACGCCGCGGGCCTCCATCGCCGCACGCACGAGGCGGGCGGCATGGTGATCGAGCTGGCG
The DNA here is from genome assembly GCF_022533465.1 of Methylobacterium organophilum. Lineage (NCBI taxonomy): Bacteria > Pseudomonadati > Pseudomonadota > Alphaproteobacteria > Hyphomicrobiales > Methylobacteriaceae > Methylobacterium > Methylobacterium organophilum. The sequence continues at coordinate 742,634 of NZ_CP092848.1, forward strand.
CTCCATCACCCGGTCCATGACGTGGATCAGCGTGGTGTCGACGCCGAGCCGGGCGAGCCCGACCGCGGCCTCGAGCCCGAGCAGGCCGCCGCCGATCACCACGGCCTTGGCGTGCTCGACGGCCGCCTTGCGGATCGCCGCCACGTCCGCGAAGTCGCGGAAGGTGAGCACGCCCGGCAGGTCGATGCCGGGCAGGGGCAGGCGGATCGGCAGGGAGCCGATCGCCAGGACCAGCCTGTCGAAGGGCAGGACATGCGTCTCCCCGACGATGGCCAGCCCGTTCTCCCGGTCGATCTGCGTCACCGGCGCGCCGGTGATCAGGCGGATGCCGTGATCGTCGTACCAGGAGAGCGGGCGGAAGCCGCAGGCGGCCTCGTCCACCTCCCCGCCGAGCAGCGAGGAGAGCAGCACGCGGTTATAGGCGGCGACCGGCTCGGCGCCGACGACGGTGACGTCGTAACGCCCCGGCGCCCGCTCGGTCAGCCGCTCCAGGAAACGGAGCGAGGCCATGCCGTTGCCGACGACGACGAGCCGCTCCTTTCCGCCCATGGCCTGCGCGCCCATGCCCGATCCCCCTTCCAAGCTCACGCGGCGAGGGCGGCGGGGTTGGCGTGGCGGGCGTAGAGGAACTCCAGCACCGCGGCGCGGGCATGGACGTAGGTGGCATCCTCCACGAGTTCGAGGCGGCGGCGCGGACGCGGCAACGGCACCGGCAAGATCTCGCCGATCGTCGCCGAGGGGCCGTTCGTCATCATCACGATGCGGTCGGAGAGCAGGACCGCCTCGTCCACGTCGTGGGTGATCATGATGACGGTGTTCCGCAGCCGCGTCTGGATCTCCATGAGCTGGTCCTGGAGATGGGCGCGGGTGAGCGCGTCCAGCGCCCCGAAGGGCTCGTCCATCAGGAGCACGGTCGGCTCCATGGCCAGCGCCCGGGCGATGCCGACGCGCTGCTTCATGCCGCCGGAGATCTCGCTCGGGCGCTTGTCGGCGGCGTGCATCATGTTCACGAGGGCGAGGTTGTGCTCGATCCATTGGGCGCGCTCGGCCTTCGACTTCTTGCCCTTGAGCACCTTGTCGACGGCGAGCGCCACGTTCTCGCGCACGGTGAGCCAGGGCAGCAGGGAGTGGTTCTGGAACACCACCGCGCGGTCGGGACCGGGGGCGTTCACCTCCTTGCCGTCGAGGAGCACGCCGCCGGTCGAGGCCTTGAGCAGGCCGGCAACGATGTTGAGCACCGTCGACTTGCCGCAGCCCGAATGCCCGATGATCGAGACGAACTCGCCCTTGGCGATGTCGAGGTTCACGTCGCGCAGCACCTCGGAGGTCTTGCCGCCGCGGCGGAAGGAGATGCCGACCTGGGAGAGGGAGAGATGGCTCATGGGGCTCGCCTCACGCTGCGCTGGTGCCGCGGGTCACGAGCACGCCCACCCCGGCCACCAGCCGGTCGAGGACGAAGCCGATGAGCCCGACATAGACGAGGGCGACGATGATCTCGCTGATATGCGACGAGTTCCACGCGTCCCAGATGAAGAAGCCGATGCCGACGCCGCCGATCAGCATCTCGGCCGCCACGATGGCGAGCCAGGACAGGCCGACGCCGATGCGCAGGCCGGTGAAGATGTACGGCGCCGCCGAGGGCAGCATGACCTTGTAGAAGAATTCGATCGGGTTGAGCCGGATCACCGCCGCCACGTTGCGGTAGTCCTGCGGGATGTTCCGGATGCCGACCGCGGTGTTGATGATGATCGGCCAGATCGAGGTGATGAAGATCACGAAGATCGCGCTCGGCTGACCGTCGCGGAATGCGGCGAGCGAGAGCGGCAGCCAGGCCAGCGGCGGTATGGTCCGCAGCACCTGGAAGATCGGGTCGAGGCCGCGCATCGCCCATTCGGACTGGCCGACGAGGGTGCCGAGCAGCACGCCCGCCACCACGGCCAGGGAAAAGCCGAGCGCGACGCGCTTGAGGCTCGCCGCGATATGCCAGAACAGGCCCTTGTCGGTGCCGCCATTGTCGAAGAACGGATCGACGATGATGTCGTGCGCCTCCGACAGCACCCGCGAGGGCGCCGGCAGGCCGGCGGTCGGGGAGGAGCAGAGCACCTCCCACAGGAGCAGGAAGCCCGCCAGCACGACGAGCGGCGGCACGATCCGAGCCGCGAAGGCGCGCAGACCGGCCAGGGTGACGAGCGGCCCGCGGGCCTTGGCCACGGCGCGGGCGCCCGCGGCGTTCGAGAGGGTGGCTCCGGTCGCCATCACGCCACCTTCTTGATGCCGAGGCTGGCGAGGTAGGCGGCAGGATCGGCCGGGTCGAAGACCTTGCCGTCGAACAGCGTCTCCTTGCCGCGGGACGTGGAGGTCGGGATCGCGGAGACGCCGAGCGCCTTGGCGGCGTCGCGCCACAGATCCTCGCGGTTCACCTTGCCGATCAGCGCCTTGGTGTCGGTGGTCGCCTCGAACTTGCCCCAGCGGATGTCCTCGGTGAGGAACCAGAGGTCGTGGCTCTGGTAGGGGTAGGAAGCGTTGTCGGCCCAGAACTTCATGGTGAAGGGGCTGTTCTCGACGACGCGGCCGGTGCCGTAGTCGAACTTGCCCTTCATCCGGTCGACGACATCGGCCACCGGCACGTTGATCCACTGGCGCTTGGCGACGATGCCGGCGAGCTCCTCACGGTTCTCCGGCTTCTCGCACCATTGCTGGGCCTCCATCACCGCCATCAGCAGGGCCTTGGCCGCGTTCGGATACTTGTCGACCCAGGCCGCGCGCAGGGCAAAGGCCTTCTCCGGATGGTCCTTCCAGAGCTCGCCCGTGGTCACGGACGTGTAGCCGATGCCCTGGTGGATGAGCTGTTCGTTCCACGGCTCGCAGACGCAGAAGCAGTCCATCGTGCCGACCTTCATGTTCGCCACCATCTGGGGCGGCGGCACGACGATGGTCTCGATGTCCTTGTCCGGGTCGATGCCGCCGGCGGCGAGCCAGTAGCGGATCCAGAGGTCGTGGGTGCCCCCCGGGAAGGTCATCGCCGCCTTCACCGACTTGCCCGAGGCCTTCTTGGCCTCGAGGGCGGCTTTGAACGGCTTGGTGTCGAGGCCGATCTTCTGGTCGAGGTATTCCTTTGCGATCGAGATGCACTGACCGTTCAGGTTGAGCCGGGCCATGATGTACATCGGCACCGGCACGTTGTTCTGGGTCACCCGACCGGCGGAGATCAGGTAGGGCATCGGCGACAGGATGTGGGCGCCGTCGATGCCGTTGCCCTCGGAGCCGAGCACGAGGTTGTCGCGGGTGGTGCCCCAGGAGGCCTGCTTCAGCACCTCCGTGTCGGGCATGCCGTACTTGGCGAAGATGCCCTTCTCCTTGGCGACGAAGAGGGGGGCCGCGTCGGTGAGCGCGATGAAGCCGAGCTTGGCACCCTTGACCTCCGGCCCGGCGCCCTGCGCGAAGGCGCCGCCCGGCAGCGCGGCGCGCGCCGCCCCGGCGAGCGCCAGCGCGGCGGCCGCCCCCTTGATGATGCCACGGCGTGTCGTGTTGCTCGGGTCGATGCTCATCTGATCTTCGTCCCCCCGGCGCCATCGCGCATGAAAAAAGCCGCCATCCGGGATCGCCTGCGCGATCAAAAATCGTCGCGTGCGAACATCGGATCAGCGGCTTTGCTGACGGTGGGCCGATCTTCGTTGACCGGCCTATGCGGGATATCCAGCACGAAGCATGCCAACTTTCGCCGGCGCCCGCGGAGCGGCGGCCGGTCTCCTTTCGCCGCAGCGCGGGCGAAGGGTGCCGAAGCGTGACCGGAGCGTGCCCCGGACGGCAGCAGCGCCGATGCACTGCACAATTTTTGAGCGAATGTTCATCCCCTGCGCAAGGCGCGCATGGGAAGGGGCTTGGCGTCGGAGAGGCATGCGGCCATGCCGGGTGGACGCCTCCACGAAAAAACCGGCCCGACCTTTTCCAGGTCGGGCCGGCTCGCGATCGTCACGGCTCCCGCCCAGGATCGGGCGGCGGCCGGATTATTGCGGCGGCGGAGCCGATGACGGCTGGCCCTCCGCCTGCTGCTGGAGCAGCGGGGTGATGCGACGGACCGTGACGCGGCGGTTCTCGCGGTTGGCGCTCTGGGTATTCACCTTGAGGTACTGCTCGCCGTAGCCCTGTGTGGTGAGGTTCTCCGGCGGCACCTGGAAGGTCTGGGTCAGCACCGAGGCCACCGATTGCGCCCGCCGGTCGGAGAGGGAGAGGTTGTCGACCTCCGCACCGACCGCGTCGGTATAGCCCTCGATCAGGAACACCTCCTGCGGATTGGCCTTCACCGCCTGGTTGATCGCCGCGGCGATGGTCGAGAGGCGCTGCGCCTGGTCGGGCGTCACCGTGAACGATCCGGAATCGAAGTTGATCGTGTTGATGTCCACGCTCGGCATGCGGGCGCGCAGCTGCGGGCTGTAGCGGACCTGATCGAGCGTGTAGCGCCGGTCGACCGGCTGGACCGGCGGCGCCGAGAGAGCCTGATAGACCGTCCGCTCGTCCGCCCGCTCGTAATCCACGATGTAGCGGTCGCGGGGGATGCGGATGTCCGGCGGGGGCAGGTCGACCACATCCTCGTAGATCGGCCGCGGCGGCCCGCCATAGCTGTTGTTGATCAGGAAGACCTCGCGCCCGTCGCCGTAGCGGCGGTAGCGGCGCAGCAGGCGGCCGTCGTCGTCCACCACGGTGACGACCTGGCCGCCCCCGGGGCTGTCGACATAGCTGTAGATCTCGCCGCCGCGGCGCTCGCTGCGATAGCCGCGGTCGCCGTAGATCTCGCGGAAGCGCTCGTTCTCGTCGTGGCGGATGAAATAGCCGTCGCGGTCGCGCACGATGATGCGGCCGGGCTCGCGGATATAGGTCCGCCCGTCCACGTCGTATTCGCGGCGGTCGCGGCGCACGGTGTCGTAGTCGCGCACCCGGTAATCGTTGTCGTTGAAGCCGCCCGGGATGTAGCCGGGGCCGCCGGGCACGTTGAAGCGGTCGCGGCGCTCGGCGCCGTCGCGGCGGTCATAGACGTCGCGCCGATCCGAGGAGTCGCGGCGGTCGTAGCCACCCGCATTGCCGGGCTGGTAGCCCGGCTGACCCGGCTGGGGCGGAGCACCCGGCGGAACCTGGTTCGGCTGGCCGGGCGCGATCTGGTTGGATTGTCCCTGGCCGGGAGGCAGGCGGCCGCCGGGCGGCTGCACATTGGGCGGCACGGGCTGCCCGGGCGGCGTCCCCGGGGGCGTGCCCGGCGGCACGGCCGGCTGCTGCGCGCCGGGAGGCGTGACGGGACGGCCGGGAACGCCCGGCTGCTGATTGGGCGCGACCGGACGGCCCGGCACGCCGGGACGCTGGTTCGGCGGGGTCGGCGTCTCCGGCTGGCGCGCGGCCGGCGCCTCCGGCTCGCCGGGACGGTTGGGCGGCGGCGCGCCCGGGGCCGTGGGCTGGCCGGGGCGGCTCGGGGCGGCGTTTCGGGCGGGGCCGCATGGGGCTGCGCCGGGGCGCCGGGGCGCGCGGGCGGCGTCGTCTCCGCGCCAGCGGGCCGGTTCGGCGCGGGGGCGCGGACCGGTTCTGCAGGGCCGGGGCGGGGCATTCGGCGCAGCGCCGGGGCGGGGCGGCGTCGCCCGCTCGGGCCTCTCCTCGGAGCGGGCGGGACCGGACCTCTCGTCCGGGCGATTGGGCGCGGCGCGGTCCGGAGCCTCCCGGTCGGGGCCGGGCCTGCGGTCCCGGGCCGCGGGCGGCGTGGGGCGCTCCTCCGAGCGATCGGGGCGGGCGGCCGGCGCCCGATCGGGCCGTTCGGCGGCGGGCGGGCGCTCCGGGGCACGCTCGCGGGCCGCGGGCGGCGCCGCGCGCTCGGCAGGGGCGGGACGCTCCGCCGGCGCCGGACGTTCGGGACGGGCCGAGGGGGCCGGCCGCTCCGCCGGCGCAGGGCGCTCCGCGGGGGGGGACGCTCCGGCCGGGCCGCGGGACCGGGCCGCTCGGCGGGGACGGGCGCTCGGGCGGGGCCGCCCGTTCGGGCCAGTCCCGGAGGCGGTCCCCCGCGCTCCGCGCCGCCGGGACCGCCACGCTCCGGACCGCCGCGCTCGCCGCCACCGGGGCCGCGGGGGCCGCCCCGTGGTTCTTCCGCCTGCGCGAGCTCGATCCGGCCGGTCAGCCCCTCGCCCGATGGCCGGGCGGCGATCGGCCCGGACAGGAGCAGGGTGGGCAGGATCGTGCCCGTCAGAAGCAGCGAGCGGGTCATCCCCATCAGGTCAGCCTTCGTGAAACGCAATCGGGGGATCCGAACTCGGTCGGGCCGATATGGTTCCACGCCGCAGGCGCCTCCCCGCCGCCGCCGAGCCGGCGGCGACCCGGGGTCGGGCCGTTCACATCCTGGGGATCAGCCGGTCAGGGCGCGCCCGTCCGGGCCGGCACGGGGATCATCGAGGGGGCGATGACGCGGATGTTCTGCGGGGCGGCGCTGCCCGTCGCCGCGGGGCTGCCGCCCGCGGCATCCCCGTCGGACAGCGTGCCCGAACGCTGCGCCGCATCCGCCGCGATCTCGGCGGCGGTGCGGTCGGCCCGGCCGACCAGGGTGAGGCGCACCTTCGGCCGCGACAACGCCTCCGCCTGCATCGGCGTGACGAAGATGTCGCCCTTGTGCCGCACCAGCATGCTCTCGGCCTTGACCAGGGACTGCGCCCAGGTCTGGCCCTCGCGCTTGCAGGAGCAGTTCGGCGTGAAGCTCGTGCGGAACTTGAAGGCGTTGGGCAGCGCCGTGTAGGCGCGGCTGCCCTTGACCGTCGCCGCGTATTTGAGGGCGTCGTCGCCGGCCGGCATCGAATAGGCCACGGCCTCGGTGCCCGGGCAGAGGGCCTGGCACATGTCGTTGGCCCCCGAGCGCCCCTCGGGCAGGTTGCTCATCGGGAAATAGGAGCCGTCGCAGGTCTTCACGCAGATGACCTGATGGCCGCCCCGGGCGGTCTGCTCGCCGGGCAGGCCGGTGCCGGGCGGCTGGTCGCCGCAGGCCGTGGCGACCGCCTGGGTGAGCTGGCGGCGGCGCGCCGAGACGACCTCTCCGTTCTCCGAGCCGTAGCCGGCATTGAGCGCGCGGATGCGCTGCTCCACGGCCCCGCACTGGGGCGGCCGGGTGTCGAAGAACAGGAACTTGCCGCCCTCGCAGTTCAGGCTGCGGTAATAGGCCTGGAGGCGGCCGATCTCGTTGCGCAGGGCCTCGGCGGCGCTCGCCCCGTTGTTGAGGTTGGCGAGCTCGGCCTTGTAGCGCTGGCAGGCCCATTGGTCCGCGCGCGCGGCCGCCGGGAGGAACGGCACGGCGAACAGCGCGAGCAGGAGGAGCGCAACCGGCAGACGTGTCGACCTACGAATCAACGGCATAGCTCGGGTTGCTGTCGGGCGGGGCACGGCCCGCGAAAGGGGCAGCGGGACGCGTCGGGCAAATCAACGTCCTGAATAAACCTCCTCGCAGACCGGCGACAGACACCCCACATCACAACGGCGCAGCTTTGCGGGGATTGCGGGAATGATGTGGCTGAAGCGCACCATGGGTCTTGCGGGGGTGTTCGGCCTGGGCCTCGCGGCCCTGGCGGGGAACGGGGCACAGGCGCAGGAGCCCGACAGGATCTTCGACAAGTCGACGGTCTGGCGGCCGCTCACGCCCAACGACAAGCTCGTCGTCTACGGCATCGACGACCCGGCGGTGGCGGGCGTCGCCTGCTGGTACACCCAGCCGGAGAAGGGCGGCATCAAGGGCACCCTCGGCCTCGCCGAGGACGTGTCGGACATCTCGCTCGCCTGCCGGCAGGTCGGGCCGGTTCAGTTCAAGGACAAGTTCAAGCAGGGCGAGGTGGTGTTCAGCGAGCGCCGGTCGCTGATCTTCAAGTCGATGCAGATCGTGCGCGGCTGCGACGTGAAGCGCAACACGCTGATCTACATGGTCTACTCGGACAAGGTGATCCAGGGCTCGCCCAAGAACTCCACCTCGAGCGTCCCCCTCGCCCCCTGGGGCACGGAGCCGCCGCCCAAATGCGGCGATTTCCTCAAGGGTTGAGCCGGACGGGGCTGAAGGCCCGACACGAAAAGGGCCGGCGCGGTGATCGCGCCGGCCCGGTCCGCGGAAAGCCGCGAAGGGGGTATCAGGCCTGGTCGGTCGCCTTCTTGGCGGCCTCGGCACTCTGGTTGAAGGCGTCGCGGGCCTCGCTCACGCCCTGCTGCACGGCGCTCTTGGCGTTCTCGGCGCCCTGCTGGAAGGCGCTCTGGGCAAGGCCGCCGAACTCCTTGGCCTGGGCCTGGATCGCGGCGAACTGCGAGCGGACGAACTCGGCCTGGTGCTGCATGGCCTCGTTCACGTCACGGGAGCGGACGAGCTTCTGCGCCAGGTCGAACGCGGCGTTCACGTTCTGCTCGGCGTATTCGAAGCCGCGGGTGGACAGGTTGCTCGCATTGCTGCGGGCGAGATCGGCCGAGCCGCTCACCGTTTCGGCCGTGCGCCGGGCCGCGCCGATGAAGGAGTCGAAGGCCTTGCGGGCCTGGTCGACGCTCTTCTCCGCGAAATCGCGCATCTCGGTGGGGATCTCGTAATTCGGGGTCTCGGCCATGTCCGTCTCCTCGAGTTTTTGGTTCACACAGCGATTGTGCACTGCACAATAACACAGGCCGCGGCGATTTCCAGCCCCGGCGAGGCTGATTAGGGTTAACAGTTGATAAACGTGTGTCGGCGCTCGCCGAAGTCTATGTCCGGGGTACAAGCCACCCCTAGAAACTCAGCACAGGCCCTTGCGCGAAGGCCGGCTACGGATACCCGATACCCTGATGCAGCCAGCTGCGACCCCTGACGAAGCGGCCGTGACCGACGCCCTCCCCCGCTGGAGCGCCGGCGCGGAGCTCGGCGGCCTGCTGCGCGGGCAGGAGGCGCATTTCCTCGTGCTCGACACCGGGGCCGAGCGGGTGCTGTTCGCCTCTCCCCCGGCGCGCGGGCTGCGCGCGGGCATCGCGGATCCCGAGGGACGCGTTGCGGAGACGTTGGGCCTCGCCCGGCAGATCGAGCGGGCCGGCGGCGCCGGTGCCCGGGCCCGGCTGTTCCGGCTGCGTCTCGATCCGCGGGGCCTCGCCGCCCCCGTCACCTGCCGGGCGGCCCTGGCCACGCTGGAGGACGGCCGGCCCGCCCTCGTCCTGGCCCCGTTCGGCGCATTGCCGAAGCTGCCGCCGCTCCCCGGAAAGGCCGTCGCCGCGGCGCCGGAAAACACGCCCCCGGACCCACCGCAGGACAAGGGTCCGGACGGCCCGGGCGACGCCGCGCCGCCGCGGCCGGAAACCGGCCGTTTCGTGTGGCGCTCGGACGCGGCCGACGTGGTGACCGCGATCTCGGGCGCCGCCGCCGATCTGGCGCCGCTCCTGGTCGGGCAATCCTGGGCGGAGCTGTTCGCGCGGGGCATCGTGCGCGGCGAGGCCCTCGCGGCCGCGCTCGCCACGCAGGCGACCTTCCGGGCGCAGCCGGTCCGCGTCGTCGCGCCAGGCTCGGGCGCGACGGCGGAGGCCGAGCTGTCCGGCATGCCGGCCGCCCGGCCGGGCCAGCCCTTCGCGGGCTTCGCCGGCTTCGGCCTCCTGCGCGCACGCCATCCCGCGAACCCCGACCGGGCGTCAGAGGACATCGCGGACGCCCCGCGCGCGGCGATCGGGACCGAAGAACCCGTGCTCGGCGAGCCGGAGATCGACGAGCCCGCAGCCGACGCACCGGACACCGCCATGCCCGCGCCGGCGGCCCCCGAATCTTCGGCTCCGGAGCCGGCCTCGCTCGCGGCGGAAACGGTCGCCTCCCCGTCCGAGGCCCTGCCCGAGCCGGCGGCCTCCCCCTGGCACCGGCGCCCCGAGCCGCCGGCGACGGATCTGTCCGAGACGGAGCAGACCGCCTTCCGGGAGATCGCGCGCGCCCTCGGCGTGCGCTTCGACGGCGAGTTGTCGCAGGACAACCAAGCCCCGCAGCCCGTCCGCCCCTGGCGTCCCGAACCGATGCCCACCGCCCTGGCGGAGGTGCTCGACCAGCTGCCGGCGGGGGTGCTGGTGCATCGCGACGACACGGTTTTGTTCGCCAATACCCGGTTCCTCGGCCTGACCGGCTTTCCCGACCGCTCGGCCCTGCAGGGGGAAGCGGGCATCGCGCGGCTTTTCCGCGGGCTCGTGCCGTCCGAGCGCAGCGAAGCCGGCGAGGTCGTGCCCTGCGCCACCGCGGATGGCGGCAGCGTGCCCCTGCTCGTCGAGCGGGCGCGGCTCGATTGGGAGGGCGCGCCGGCCGAGCTGCTGCTCGCCCGCGTCGCGCCGCCCTCCCCCGTGGTGCCGCCCCATGTCGCCAAGAGCCATGCCGCCCGCGAGCAGGCCCTGCGCGACGTGCTCGACAGCCTGCCCGACGGGGTGCTGACCCTCGACGACACGGCCAGGGTGCTCTCCCTCAACCGCAGCGCCGCCGCCCGGCTGCGGGGCGATCCCCGCGAGGTGGTCGGCATCGCCCTGCGCGACCTGCTGGCCCCCGAAAGCGCCCCGGCGCTCGGGGCGGCCATCGCCGCGGCCGAGCGCGCCGGCACCGGCGAGGCCAGCGAGATCCTGCCCAAGGATGCGCCCGGCGGCGATCCCGTGAGCCTGCGCCTCGCCCGCCTCCCGGGCCGGGACGCCGCCCGTTTCAGCGCCGTCCTGACGGAACGCGGCGAGGCGAAGCGCCTGCGCGAGGAGCAGGCGGCGGCGCGCCGGGAGCTCGAAGCCTCCGCCCTGCGCAAGGCGGATTTCCTGGCCAAGGCGAGCCAGGAGATCCGCCGGCCGATGACGGGCATCATCGAGGTCGCCGACGCGATGATGAAGGCGCCGCTGGAGACGCTCGGCTGCGAGCGCTACGGCGACTACCTGCGCGACATCCGCGACGCGGGCAGCCACGTGCTCGCCATCGTCAACGACCTGCTCGAACTCGCGCAGATCGAGGCGGGGCGCGCCGGCCTCGCCCCCACCGAGATCGCCCTGAACGACCTCGTCTCGGGCTGCATCGCCGCCGTGCAGCCCCAGGCGGCGCGCGAACGCGTCCTCGTGCGCACCAGCCTCGCCCCGGACCTGCGGAGGCTGCATGCGGACGAGCGCTCCCTGCGCCAGGCCGCGCTCACCGTCATCGCCAATGCCGTGCGCTTCACGGAAGCCGGCGGCCAGGTCATCGTCTCGACGACCCTGGCCGAGCGCGGCGAGATCGCCCTGCGGGTGCGCGACACCGGCATCGGCATGACGCCGGAGGAAGTGGCGAACGCGCTGGAACCCTTCGGACCGGTCCAGACCGCCCATCCGGGCGGCGGCAGCGGCCTCGGCCTCACACTGACCAAGGCGATCGTCGAGGCCAATCACGGGCGCTTCCGCATCTCCAGCCGCAAGAACGAGGGCACCCTCGTCGAGATGATGTTCCCGGCCGCATGACCGCCCCGCCGACCGCGCGCGGGGCCGGCCATAACAATCTGCCGATCCCGCAAAGCCCTGGACTAAATGGTGCTTGCTGCCCCGTTTCCGGAGAGCCTAGAACCACGGATCGGAAAGACCCGGCTGCGCAAGCTTCGCGATACGATCGGGCACCTCGAGGGATGAAACACGATGTCTGAGAAGGTCGTCGAGGTCCAGGACGCATGGCGCCAGGGCGCCCACGTGGACGATGCCAAGTACAGGGAGATGTATGCGGCCTCCGTTGCCGATCCGGACGCGTTCTGGGGCGAGCACGGCAAGCGGATCGACTGGATCAAGCCCTACCACAAGGTCAAGGATACGAGCTTTGCCCCGGGCAACGTCTCGATCAAGTGGTTCGAGGACGGCAAGACCAACGTCGCGCTGAACTGCATCGACCGCCACCTTGCCAAGCGCGGCAACCAGACCGCGATCATCTGGGAAGGCGACGACCCGAACGAGTCGAAGCACATCACCTACAGGGAGCTGCACGCCGAGGTGTGCCGCATGGCCAACGTCCTGCGCAACCGCGGCGTCGGCAAGGGCGACCGGGTCACGCTCTACCTGCCGATGATCCCCGAGGCCGCCTACGCCATGCTGGCCTGCGCGCGGCTGGGCGCCATCCACGCCATCGTGTTCGGCGGCTTCTCGCCCGACTCGCTGGCGAGCCGGATCAGCGGCTGCGGCTCCAAGGTCGTCATCACCGCCGACGAGGGCCTGCGCGGCGGGCGCAAGGTGCCCCTCAAGGCCAATGTCGACGAGGCGATCAAGCGGCTCGACAAGGACCTCGTCGAGCACGTCGTCGTCGTGAAGCGCACCGGGGGCGCCGTGGCGATGGAGCCGGGCCGCGACGTCTATTACCACGAGGCCGCCGCCCAGGTGACCGACGAATGCCCGGCCGAGGCGGTGGAGGCGGAGCATCCGCTCTTCATCCTCTACACCTCGGGCTCGACCGGCCAGCCCAAGGGCGTGGTGCACACCACCGGCGGCTATCTCGTCTACGCCTCGATGACCCACGAATACGTCTTCGATTACCGCGAGGGCGACGTCTACTGGTGCACGGCGGATGTGGGCTGGGTCACCGGCCACAGCTACATCGTCTACGGCCCGCTCGCGAACGGCGCGACCACGCTGATGTTCGAGGGCATCCCGACCTATCCGTCGAATTCCCGCTTCTGGGAGGTCGTGGACAAGCACAAGGTCAACATCTTCTACACCGCTCCCACCGCGATCCGCTCGCTGATGGGCGGCGGCGAGGGCCCGGTGAAGAAGACCTCGCGCCAATCCCTGCGGGTGCTGGGTTCCGTCGGCGAGCCGATCAATCCCGAGGCCTGGGAATGGTACTACAACGTCGTCGGCGAGCAGCGCTGCTCCATCGTCGACACCTGGTGGCAGACCGAGACCGGCGGCATCCTGATCACGCCGCTGCCGGGCGCCACCAAGCTCAAGCCCGGCTCGGCGACCCGGCCCTTCTTCGGCGTGCAGCCGGTGATGGTCGATGCCGAGGGCAAGGAGCTCGACGGCCCCTGCGAGGGCAATCTCTGCATCAAGGATTCCTGGCCGGGCCAGATGCGCACGGTCTACGGCGACCACGAGCGCTTCGAGCAGACCTATTTCTCGACCTACAAGAACCTCTACTTCACCGGCGACGGCGCCCGCCGGGACGCGGACGGCTATTACTGGATCACCGGCCGGGTGGACGACGTCATCAACGTCTCCGGCCACCGCATGGGCACGGCGGAGGTCGAATCCTCCCTCGTGGCCCATCCGAAGGTCGCGGAGGCGGCGGTGGTCGGCTACCCGCACAATCTCAAGGGCCAGGGCATCTACGCCTACGTCACCCTCAACGAGGGCGAGGAGGGCTCGGACGGGCTGCGCAAGGAGCTCGTCGCCTGGGTCCGCAAGGATATCGGCCCGATCGCCTCGCCCGACCTGATCCAGTTCGCGCCGGGCCTGCCCAAGACCCGCTCGGGCAAGATCATGCGCCGCATCCTGCGCAAGATCGCCGAGGACGATTTCGGCTCGCTGGGCGACACCTCCACCCTCGCCGAGCCGGCGGTCGTTGACGACCTGATCGAGAACCGGCAGAACCGGCCGGCATAAGATCGCGCACAAGTCGATCGCAGGCCCTCCATTTCGGAGGGCCCGGCAGACCGCAAGCGTGACGGAGCGGAGCGCCAACATCCGCCTGTCACGCCCCCACGCCAGAAAACCGGCCGCGGATCCCGACAGAACGGGACCGGACAGGCGGGAGGAACCCCATGAGCACCCTGCAAACGGCGGGAGCGTCGGTGACGCCCCAGGCCCAGACGATCCATGGCATCGGCGCCCTGGAGATGCCCGAGCCGGATCACGACCTCGACCGGATCGCCGAGCACCCGACCTTCAAGACCCTGGTCCGCGAGCGCACCCGCTACGGCTGGATCCTCACCGGCCTGATGCTCGTCGTCTATTTCGGCTTCATCGGCCTGATCGCCTTCGACAAGGCGCTGCTGGCCACCAAGGTCGGCGGCACCGCCTCCCTCGGCTTCTACATGGGCATGTTCGTGATCGTCTTCGCGTTCCTGCTCACCGGCGCCTATGTCGCCCGCGCCAATACCCGCTTCGACCGGCTCTCGGCCGACCTCGCCCGGAGCCTCGCCCGATGATCCGCCGCAGCCTCCTCCTCCCCGCCGCCGGCCTCGCGCTGGCGGCCGCCCCGGCCCTGGCCGCGGGCCCCGATCTCGGCGCCGTGCAGCAGCAGGCCACGAACTGGCCGGCCGTCACGATGTTCTTCTTCTTCGTGATCTTCACCCTCGTCATCACCTACCGGGCGGCGAAGGGCTCGAAATCGGCCGCCGACTTCTACGCGGCGGGGGGCGGCATCTCGGCCCGCACCAACGCGCTCGCCATCGCCGGCGACTACATGTCGGCGGCCTCGTTCCTCGGCATCTCCGGCCTCGTCTATTCCTCGGGCTTCGACGGGCTGATCTACTCGACGGGCTTCCTGGTCGGCTGGCCGATCGTGCTGTTCCTGATCGCGGAGCGCCTGCGCAACCTCGGCAAGTTCACCTTCGCCGACGTGGCGAGCTTCCGCCTCGACCAGACCTCGATCCGCATCATCTCGGCGACCGGCACCCTCGTGGTGGTGGCGTTCTACCTGATCGCCCAGATGGTCGGCGCGGGGAAGCTGATCCAGCTCCTGTTCGGCCTGCCCTATCTCTATGCGGTGGTGATCGTCGGCGCGCTGATGATCATCTACGTCGCCTTCGGCGGCATGAAGGCGACGACCTGGGTGCAGGTCATCAAGGCCTGCCTGCTGCTGGGCGGCGCGAGCTTCATGGCCGGGGCCGTGCTCTACAAGTTCGGCTTCAGCCCCGAGGCCTTGTTCGCCGCGGCCGTGCAGACCCACCCGAAGGGCGACGCCATCATGGCGCCGGGCGGCCTCGTCTCGAACCCGATCGACTCGATCTCGCTCGGCGTCGGCCTGATGTTCGGCACCGCCGGCCTGCCGCACATCCTGATGCGCTTCTTCACGGTGTCGGACGCCCAGGCCGCCCGCAAGTCGGTGTTCTACGCCACCGGCCTGATCGGCTACTTCTACATCCTCACCTTCATCATCGGCTTCGGCGGCATCGCCCTGCTGATGTCCGATCCCTCCTACTTCAAGCTCGGCGCGGGCGGGTCCTTCGACAAGATCAAGGACATGATCGGCGGCACCAACATGGTCGCCGTCAACCTCGCCAACGCGGTGGGCGGGCCGTACTTCCTCGGCTTCATCTCGGCGGTGGCCTTCGCGACCATCCTCGCGGTGGTGGCGGGCCTGACGCTGGCCGGCGCCTCGGCGATCAGCCACGATCTCTACGCCCAGGTCATCGCCCGCGGCCGCACCACGGAGAAGGCGGAGGTCAACCTCTCCAAGATCTCCGCCGTGGGCATCGGCATCGTGGCGATCTATCTCGGCTACGTCTTCGAGAACCAGAACGTGGCCTTCATGGTCGGCCTCGCCTTCTCGGTGGCGGCGAGCTGCAACTTCCCCGTCCTGGCGATGTCGATCCTGTGGCGCGGCACCACGACCTGGGGGGCGCTGATCGGCGGCCTCGTCGGTCTCGTGGCGGCGGTGACCATGGTGGTGCTCTCGGATGCGGTCTGGGTGAAGACCTTCGGCCATCCGGCGCCGCTGTTCCCCTACGCCAACCCGGCCCTGTTCTCGATGCCGCTGGCCTTCGTGACGATCTGGGCGGTGTCGCTCCTGGACAAGACGCGCCGGGCCAACCGCGAGCGGGCCGCCTTCGACGCGCAATACGTGCGTTCGGAGACCGGCATCGGCGCCGCCGGCGCCCACGCGCACTGACAGGCACGAGCAACGGCGCCGCGAGGCGCCGTCATCGACGAAAAGAAGCCCCGGCCGCTCCGCACGGCCGGGGCTTCTTCGTTTGAACGGATCCGATCAGCGCCGCTCCAGCGCCCCCCAGAGGCCGCCGCGGGGCTGCAGGCTGATCGCGCCGAAGGGCACCACGTTGGCGTCCGGCGCCAGATGGAAGCGGTAGCGCCGGGCGATGGCCGCGGCGATCACCATCATCTGCGTCTGGGCGAAGTGGGAGCCCGGGCAGACGCCGGGGCCGACGGCGAAGGGGAGATGGGCGAAGCGCGGCCGGTCGGCGCTGCGCGCCTCGGTGAAGCGGTCGGGATCGAAGCGCTCGGGCTCGTCCCACAGGCGCCGGTGCCGGTGCACCACCCAGGGCGCGACGATGACGAAGGTGCCCCTGGGGACCTTCTTGCCCGCGATCGTGTCGGTGACCCGAGCCACGCGGGCGATGATCGGGATCGGCGGGTAGAGCCGCATCACCTCGTCGAGGACCCGGCGGAGATAGGGCAGCTGGCGCAGCTGCTCCGGGCGGAGCGGCCCGTCGCCGAGCACCGCGTCGAGCTCGGCATGCAGCCGCGCCTCGACCGCGGGATGCGTGCCGAGCAGGTACCAGATCCAGGTCAGCGCCCGGATGGTGGCGTCCCCGGCCCCCACCAGGCTCGCCGCCTCGTCGGCCATCTCGTTGGGCGGCAGCGTCTCGCCGGTCGCACGGTCGGCGCTGTGGGCGATCCGCCAGAGCAGGTCGCGCGGGCCGGCATAGCCCGCCGCCTTGCGCGCCGCGATCATCGCGGCGAGCTGCGCCCGGAGCGCGATCCGCTCCGGGCTCTGCCGCGCCGAGCTGACCCGGTCGCGCAGCCATTCGGGCATCGGCAGCAGATCGAGGGCGCGGGGCTTGCGCGGCACCCTCGAGAGCCATTTCAGGATCGGCACGAAATCCGGGTCGCCCCCCGCCGACATCCGGTTGAGGAGCTGGATCCAGATCCGGGCGGCCTGCGCCTCGATGTCGACAGGCTCGGCGAGCCGTTGCTCGAAGCCCGCGACCAGCGCCTCGCATTGGGCGATCAGCCCGGGCAGGTCCGGGGCCGTGGCGCGCCGGTCCAGGGTCGCGGCGCAGATCCGGCGGTGCCGCCACCAGATCGCCCCGGAGGTCGCCAGCGTGCCCGTGCCGATCTCCGCCGCGTAGAGACGCTTGATCATCGGCACGCGGGGATAGTCGTCGAAGCGGTCGACGAGCACCTGCCGGATCGCCGCCGGGTCGCTGACGAAGGCGAGCCGCACCGGACCGTAGCGGCGCACCACGACGAGCTCGTCGAACAGAGCCTCGTCGAAGATGCCGACGGTGTTCGAGGCCACCGTCCTGAGAAGCTGCAGGGGCGTGAGCGGACGCTGCGGGCGCAGGGGCGCCGCGAGACGCGGCGGCGCTCCGTCGGAAGGCGGGGCGCCGTCACGCATCCTGCGCTCGTCTCTCTTGGATTGGGGTCCGAGAGGCCGCGGCCCCTCAGTGCCGGAAGTGGCGCGTGCCGGTGAACACCATCGCCAGCCCCGCCTCGTCGGCGGCGCGGATCACCTCTTCGTCGCGCATCGAGCCGCCGGGCTGGATCACCGCGGTGGCCCCCGCCTCGGCCGCGGCGAGAAGCCCGTCGGCGAAGGGGAAGAAGGCGTCGGAGGCGACCGCGGAGCCGTTGGCGAGGCTCTCGGACAGGCCGAGGCGCTTGGCGCCCTCCGCGGCCTTCCAGGCGGCGATGCGCGAGGAATCGACCCGCGACATCTGCCCGGCCCCGATCCCGACCGTGGCGCCGCTGCGGGCATAGACGATGGCGTTCGACTTCACGTGCTTGGCGACGCGGTAGGCGAAGCGCATGTCGGCGTATTCGGCCTCCGTCGGCTGGCGCTTCGTCACGACCTTGAGCGCCATGTCGTCGACGACCGCCGCGTCGCGGCCCTGCACCAGCAGGCCGCCGGCGAGGCTGCGCACGGTCTCGCCCGCGGCGCGGGGATCGGGCAGGCCGCCGGCGAGCAGCAGCCGCAGGTTCTTCTTGGCGCCGACGATGCGCTGGGCCTCCTCGGTCGCATCGGGCGCGATGATGACCTCGGTGAAGATCTCCACGATCTTGCGGGCGGCCTCCGCGTCGAGGGGCCGGTTGAGGGCGACGATGCCGCCGAAGGCCGAGACGGGATCGCAGGCGAGCGCCCGCTCATAGGCTTCGAGCAGGCTGCCGCCCTCGGCGACGCCGCAGGGATTGGCGTGCTTGATGATCGCCACCGCGGCGGTGCGGGCCGGATCGAACTCGGCCACGCATTCATAGGCCGCGTCGGTGTCGTTGAGGTTGTTGTAGGACAGCTCCTTGCCCTGGAGCTGCCGCGCCGTGGCGATGCCGGGCCGCGGCGTGCCGGCGGAGCGGTAGAAGGCGGCGGATTGGTGCGGGTTCTCGCCGTAGCGCAGGGCCTGGCCGAGGCTGCCGCCGAAGGCGCGGAAGGCGGGCGCGGCCTCCGGCTCGATCGCGCCGGCGAGCCAGTTGGCGATGCCGGCATCGTAGGAGGCGGTGCGGGCGAAGGCCTTCTGGGCGAGGCGGCGGCGGGTCGCGGCGGCGATGGCGCCGTCGTTCGCCGCCAGTTCGGAGAGGATCGTGCCGTAATCGGCCACGTCGACCACCACGGCGACGTCGGCATGGTTCTTGGCCGCGGCGCGGATCATGGCCGGGCCGCCGATATCGATGTTCTCGACGCAGTCGTCGTAGGAGCCGCCCCGGGCCAGCGTCGCCTCGAAGGGGTAGAGATTGACCACGAGCAGGTCGATGGCGCCGATGCCGTGGGCGGCCAGCGCCGCCTGATGCTCGGGATTGTCGCGGATGGCGAGAAGGCCGCCATGGACGGCCGGGTGCAGCGTCTTCACGCGCCCGTCCATCATCTCGGGGAACTGCGTCAGCTGCGCCACCTCGGTCACGGCGAGGCCGGCTTCGGTCAGGGCGCGGTGGGTGCCGCCGGTCGAGACCAGGGCGATGCCGCGCTCCGCCAGGGCGCGGGCGAAGGCCACGAGGCCCGTCTTGTCGGAAACGGAAAGAAGGGCGCGGGTCACCCGGGTCTGGTCGCGCGACATGGAAGGCTCGTCCGGTCTCGAAAAGGCGTTCTGCCGGCGCGCGGTAGCATGGAACGCCTCCGGGCTTCCACCCGGGCGGATCAAACCGGGCCGGACCGCCCTCCGCCGCCTTCCGCGACCCGCACGAAGCGCCAGCGGATCCGCGCGCCCTCGGTGAGGGCGAGATAGAGCGCGATCTGCTCGGTGCGGCAGGCGCCGACCACGCCGGCGAAGTAGACGCTCTCCTCGATCGCCACGTCCGCGCCGTCGGCCGAGAAGCGCCAGACCTCGCCGGAGGCCGTGGTCAGCTCGACCTGGCCGCCGCCCTCCCCGCGCACATGGACGTTCGGGTGCAGGTGGAAGCGCACGGCGATCTCGTGGGGCCGGCGGCTGCCGCGGCCCTCGCGCAGGAAGGCGTCCACGCCCTCGAGCAGGCCACCGTCCGCCGAGAGCGTCCAGCGGCGCTCGTGGACGACGCCGAAGGAGAGGAGGTAACCGTCGTGCCGGGCCGCCAGGGTCGCCGCTCCGGCCTCCGCCCCGCGCTCCACGGCCACGTTCGTCGGCCCGCGCAGGATGGCGGGCCCGTAGCGGTCGGAGAGCCAGTTCGCCACGAGCCGGCGTCCCCACCAGGCGTCCGGGGTCGCCAGGAAGCGGCAGGAGGAGGTGTCGTCCACCGTCGCGGTGGAATGGGCGGCGGTGCTGCGGGCGACGCGGCGCAGCTCGAACCCGCTCGCGGGCATGCCGCAATTGACGACGAGGCGCTCGCGGCCGCTCGTCATCTCGAAGGAGAGGCAGCCCGCGCAGGCTTCCGCCGATTCGCGCGGCCCCGGCGCCTGCCCGACATCGGCGACCACGACGGTGCGGCCCGCCTCCAGCCGCTCGTAGCCCGAGATCGGGGCCCGCAGCATCGTCTGGGCGGCGCCCCCGTCATAGACGAGCAGCGTGGCGAGGTGGTCCGCGGCGGTCACGCCGACACCGTTGAAGTGGCTGAGCGAGGCGTCCCCGTGGCGCAGAAGCCGGAACAGCGGCAGCATCCGGTCGATGGCGCGCAGCAGCGCCTCCGGCGGGTCGATGCTGCGGCTGAGGAAGCTCTGGCGCAGGGGCAGCAGGTCGAGCAGCAGCTCCAGGGCGAAACGCTGGTTGCGGCTGATATGGCCGCCATCGGGCAGGATCTGCCGGTCGAGCTCGCGCGAGAGCACCCGGGTGGCCCGGCGCAGGATCGGCTCGATGCCCTCGCAGCAGAGGCCGGCATAGCTGAGCGCCACGGCCGAGACGAGCTGGGCCTGGGGCGGCGCGCCCCGGCGCAGCCAGCGCTCCAGTTCGCGGGCATTGCGCCCGATCGCCTTGAGGAAGGCCTGGTAGAAGGCGTGGTCCGCTCCCTCCAGCACCAGGGGCGACTGGCACAGGAAGGAGACGAGGCGGCGGGCCGCCACGGGGACCGGGCTCGCCAGATCCGGATCGCCCCGGCCGGCGATGAAGTCGGAGACGAAGGCGCGGGCATTGGCCCGGGCCAGGGCGTTGTCGGCGGCGCGCAGGTGGCGCAGCCAGCCGAAGCCGTAGAGCACCTGCGCCCATTCCGGCGAGGGCGGGTCGTAGTCGAAGGGCGAGCGGCCGCTCACCACCAGGGAGCGCCCGGCGAAGACGAACAGGCCGGAATAGATGTCGTCGGCGAAGGTGGGATCGCTCGTGCGCAGGTCATGCGGCGCGATCACCAGCGCGCGCACCCGGGCACGGGACAGGATGTCCGGCGGCGAGGTCAGGTGGGCGGCCGTCATCCGGACGGATCGGGCGAGTTCCGTCCCGGCCAGCCGATACAGATCCCAGCGGTCAGACCCCCAACCCACGCAGTGTCCTCTTCCGGCGCGGGCGACGCGGGGCGTGCGTCGGCCGGCTCCCAAGCCTGACGGTAGAGCCCGCCTCTTAACCGTTTGCTAACGCTGTTGGCGCCCTCAGCCGCCTCGTACCAGCCGGCTCGCGAAGAACCCATCCACCCCCCCCACCCGCGAGCCCGCGGGACCCGGCAGGTGCGAGGGCAGGGTGCGCAGGTCGCCCTCCGGCCCGATCAGCTCGGCATGGCCGCCGACCTCTTCCGGGGTGACGGGCAGACGGGCGAAATCCGGATGCCGGGCGAGGAAGGCGGCGACCTGGGCCTCCCCCTCCGCCGGCTCCAGGGAACAGGTGCAATAGACGAGCCGCCCCCCGGGTCGGAGCAGCTTGGCGGCCTTGTCGAGGAGCCGCGCCTGCAGGCCGGCGAGACGGCCGATATCCCCCTCGCTCTTGGTCCAGGCCACGTCCGGATGGCGGCGGATCGTGCCGGTGGCCGAACAGGGCGCATCGAGGAGCACGGCGTCGAAAGGCGCGTCCTCGGGCAGATCGAGGGCGTCGATGGCCTGCACCTCCGCGGTGAGGGAGAGCCGGGCCAGATTGAGGCGCAACCGTTCGAGGCGGGCTGCGGAGCGGTCGACGGCGGTCACCCGGGCCCCCGCCGCGGCGAGCTGGGCGGTCTTGCCGCCCGGCGCCGCGCAGAGATCGGCGATGCGCTCGTCCTTGGCAGGCCGCAGCAGCCGGGCGGGGATCGCGGCGGCAGCGTCCTGCACCCACCAGGCGCCCTCGGCATAGCCCGGCAGCTCGGACACCGCGGCCCGCACCTCCGCGAGGCGGACGCTGCCGAGAGGGAGGAGGAGGCCCCCGAGCCGCTCGGCCCAGGCCTGGGCGTCCGTCGGAACGGTGAGATCGACCGCCGCCCCGGCGCGATGGGAGGCTGCGATCGCACGCGCGGTCGCCTCGCCGTAGCTCTCCCGCCAGCGCCGGGCGAGCCAGGGGGGCGTGTCGATGTCGAGGGGATCCGGCACGGAGGCCCGGATCCCCTCCGCCTCGCGGGCGAGCCGGCGCAGGACCGCGTTCACGAGGCCGGCGGCATGGGCGAGTTCGGGATCGGACTTGGCGAGCCGCACCGAGAGATCGACGGCGGCATGATCGGGCACGGCGAGGTCGAGGATCTGCGCGGCCCCGGTGGCGAGCAGGGCGAGGAGGCGCGGCTGCTCCTCCGGCAGGCCGCTGGTCATCCGCTCCGCGAGGGCCGCGCGCAGGGAGCCGAAGCGCCGGAAGGTGGCCGTGGCGATGGCGCGGGCAAGCGCCGCATCGGGGGGCTCGAGGGGCGTGCGGCGCAGGGCCTGGGTGAGGGCGTCGTCGAGGGCGAGGCCGCGAGCCTTGCCGATCAGGTCGGCGACGGCTTCGCGGGCAACGCGGCGGGCTCCGAGGCCGGGGACGTCCGGCTCCGAAGTCGTCTCGCGGCCGGCCGCGTTGCGGCGTCTCGCCATGAATGCCACTTTCCGAAAGAACGAGGGGTCGGGTTTCCCGACGCCCTCCCACCGGACGCGACCGAAAGCAAGACGACATGACGACGACGGACGATCGCCCGGATGCGCCGCCCGCGCGCAAGCCCCTCAGCCCCGCCGCGGAGCGCGCCCTGGCGGAAGCCGCCGAGCGGCGCGCCGCCATCGACGCCCGCGCAGCAGAGATCGCGGCCAAGACGGAGCGCCAGGGCCGCGGCGGGCTGGAGCCCGTCCGCTACCAGGACTGGGAGGTGAAGGGCCTCGCCGTCGATTTCTGACGCCTCCCGTTCCGGTCCGATCGGGTCAGGCCGGCTTCTTCCGGTCCCGATGAGGACGGGATGTCTTTCGACGAGGGGGAGCCGCTTCGTCGAACAAGCGCTCTACCGCACCACGTAGACCTGCGTGCCGACATCGACGCGCTGGAAGAGATCCGCGATGTCCTGGTTGTACATGCGGATGCAGCCATAGGACGCGAAGGTGCCGATGGAGTTCGGCCGATTGGTGCCGTGGATGGCGTATTGGCCGCCCCGCAGGGTCATCGCCGCCACGCCCATCGGATTGTGCGGCGAGCCGCCGCGGATGAGATTCGGCAGCCGGGGATGGTCGCGCTTCACCTCCGCCGGGGGCGACCAGTCGGGCTCGTAATACTTGCCGTCGATCTCGGTGTGGCCGCTCCACTGCTTGCCGGGCTTGCCCACCGCCACGGGATAGCGGATCGCCGTGCCGTCGCCGTTGACGAGATAGAGGCGCCGCTCCGAGGTGCGCACCACGAGCGAGCCCGGCGCAACGGGATCGGCGAACGGTACCATCTCGCGGGACGCGGCCGGCGTCGCGAAAGCCGAAGCCGCGACCGTCGCGAACGCCGCGCCGGTCAGGACGGCCCGCAGCCGCGGGAACGACGATACCTTGAACTCCTCCAGCGTGAACGCAGACATGGATTTCATTCCTCAAGCGTGACCATACGCTTGAGCAAGAAAGCGCCGCGAGGCCTTGCCGTTCCGGTGAAGCCCTGCGACTTATCCACCGCCGGTTTCTTCAATGCTTTCAGACGGCTAACTCCGCCGCGACGCGATGCCGAAAAGGCGCGTGATCGGGGCGATGGACGGGTAAGGATATCATTCCGTTACCCCGCGGCAGCGCGCCGGTCAGCGCTCCAGGAGCAGGCTCTGAGCGGCGACCCGCGCCTGCCAGCCGTGGCGGACGAGCTCCGGGTCGGCGTGCTCCTCCACCGGATGCCCGACGCAGAGATAGGCCACGAGGCGCCAGGCCGGGGGCACGTCGAGGGCGGCGGTCACCCGCTCCGGCTCGAGGATCGAGACCCAGCCGACGCCGAGGTTATGGGCACGCGCGGCGAGCCAGAAACCGTGCACCGCCGTGACCACGGAATAGCGCAGCATCTCCGGCATGGTGACCCGGCCGAGCCCGAAGCCGGCCTCGGTTTCCTCGTCGCAGAAGACGGCGAGGTGGATCGGCGCCTCACGCAGGCCCTCGAGCTTGAGCCGGGCGTAGAGCGCCTGCCGCTCCTCGGCGTAGCAGGCGAGCGCCGCGGCGTTGCAGCGGGAGAAGCTCTCGACCACCGCGGCGCGGCGCTCCGGATCCGAGACCCGCACGAAGCGGCCCGGCTGGCTGTTTCCGACGGAAGGGCCGAGGCTCGCGAGTTTCAGGCAGCGGTGCAGCACCGCCTCGTCCACCGGCTCGGCACGGAAGCGCCGCACGTCCCGCCGCCAGACGATGAGATCGGCGAGGCGGTCGCGAAAAGCGCTGTCGAAGACGGGGGGCGAGGTCATGATCGCCCGGAGCCTTCGCAGGATCGGGGGAAAAATCCAAGAAAAAGGGCGGCGCTCCGAAGAGGCCGCCTGAAGTCCTTGGGTCTCGAAACCTCGGAGTGCCGGCCTTCGCGGATCCGTTGCAGCGACCACGGGCTGGGGAGCTCGGGTTGCAGTCGCCGCCCCGGGGCTCGAGCCGACGAGGTTCCATGCAACAGTTGATCAGCGCGATGAGGCTGCGCAAGGGCCTTATTGCGGCGGAAAAGCGGCGATTCGAACCGTTAGCCGGCGCTTGCCGCGGGCATCCGGGCGGCCCATCATCAGATCGACGCCGCCCCCAAACCCTCCCGACCTGCCGAAACGGTCACCGCTTCGGCTCGACGGATGGCTTCGGCGGCCCGGACAAGGGAGAGACGATGAGCGAGAGGCCCGGTGCCGATCCCGCCGCAAGCGATCCGCAGATCATTCCGTTTCCGAGAAGCGCGCCGCCGCCCCAGGTGGCCTTCGGGCGGGACGAGTTGCGGATCCTGTTCAATCTCTACGGACGCCGGGTCGCGGAAGGGGAATGGCGCGACTACGCCCTCGACTTCCGCCGCGACAAGGCGATCTTCTCCATCTACCGCCGCTCTTCCGAGATGCCGCTCTACCGGGTCGAGAAGGATCCGAAGCTCGCCCGCCGCCAGGGGGCCTATGCGGTCATCGCGGCCAATGGCCATGTGATGAAGCGCGGCAGCGACCTCGCCCGGGTCCTCGGCGTCCTGGAGCCTCCCCTGCGGGCGGTGTGAGCCGAGGGCTGCGCCGAACGACCGCAGACCGGCTCCCAGCGCCGCGCGTTGGTTGCGGCAACCGCCCCGCGACAGGAGCCGCCGATGCCGCGCCAGAGCCTTTTCGCCGCCGCCACGCTCGCGGCTCTGCTGGCCGGCGGAGCCGCGGACGGCGACCCGCTGGCCGCCCATCAGTGGCGGTCCCGCGTGCTGGTGCTCTCCGCCCCCGGAGCGGAGGACAAAACCCTCAGGGCGCAGCGGGAGGCCCTCGCCTCGGCCCGGACGAGATTGCGCGAGCGGGACCTCGTCGTTCTCGAAGCCGTGGGGTCGAGCGCGGACGCGGTACGCCTGCGCCGACGGCTCGGGCTTTCGGCCGAGGCGTTCCACGCCGTGCTGGTCGGCAAGGATGGCGGCGTCAAGCTGTCGTCGCAGGAGCCGATCCCGCCTCAGACCCTGTTCTCGACCATCGACGCCATGCCGATGCGGCGCGACGAGATGCGCCGGCGCTGAGACCGAGCGCCGCCTCAAGAGGGCAGGCAAAAGGGGCCGCTGGCGCGGCCCCTCGTTGTCCGTGCTTTCGGAACGTGCCTCAGTAGCAGCGCTCGACCAGGACCCGGCGGTAGCCATAGGGCGTCCAGCGCAGGCGCGGGACGGTGTAGCAGCCGCCGCCGTAATAGGGATCGTAGCCCACCGCCGAGTAGCCGCCGTAATACGGGCCGTAGCCATATCCGTAGCCGCCATACCCGCCGTAGAGGCCGCCCGCCGCGAGACCGAGGCCCAGACCGAGGCCGAGACCACCGAGGCCGTAGCCGCCACGGCGCCAGCCATAGCCGCCCCGGTGCCAGCCACCGCCCCAGCCCGGACGGAAGCCCGCCCCGCGGAAGCCACCGCCGAAACCGCCACCCCGGAAGCCGCCGAACCCGCCGCCGTGGAATCCACCCCCGTGGAAGCCGCCGCCATGGAACCCACCGAAGCCGCGGGCTTCGGCCGTGGCAGGAACCATCGCCAGCGCGCCCACCAGGGCGGCCGAAGCCATCAAGACGCGTTTCATATGAAAATTCTCCGGACTGAGGGGGAAGACCGCCCCTTGACTGCCCCTTGCCCAAAAAACGCTCAGCTCCGGGAAACGGTTCATGCGACGTCCGGTCTCGAATGCGTGAGCTTCGAGAATCGCGGGAGCGGCCCCGCTTGAATGCTGCCGCTTTTCCGGGTGAGGAGAGCGCCGCGCGGCCAAGCTCCGCCGGTTCACGCTCTGCCAGGAAGCGTCCGATGTCTCGATACGCCGCCCGTCTTCTGCCTGCCGTGCTGCTCGCTCTCGCCGCCACGCAGGCCTGGTCGCGGGAGGCGGATGCACCGGCGGCTGGCAAGACCGCCACGGCGGCGAGCCCCTGCCGGGTCGTGGAGTCCGAAGGAGAGGCCTACACCGCCTGCCTGATCGACCTGCGCAAGCAGCGGCTCCGGCTGTTCTGGCTCGGCTCGGACGGCCTTCCCTATTCCTCGCTCTCGAACCTCGCGCGGGCGCAAGGGGACCGCCTCAGCTTCGCGATGAATGCGGGCATGTACGACAAGGGCCAGGCGCCGGTCGGGCTCTACATCGAGGAGGGACGCGAGCTGAAGGGCGTCTCCACCGCCAACGGCCCGGGCAACTTCCACCTCAAGCCCAACGGCATCTTCTACGTGAAGGGCGACCGGGCCGGCGTGCTGGAGACGGGACGCTACCTCAAGGCGAAGCTGAAGCCGGACTACGCCACGCAGTCCGGCCCGATGCTGGTCATCGACGGCCGCATCCACCCCAAGATCTCGACGGACGGCCCGAGCCAGAAGATCCGCAACGGCGTCGGGGTGCGCGAGGACGGCCACACCGCCGTCTTCGCGATCTCGGAACGTCCCGTGAGCTTCGGCGCCTTCGCACGCCTGTTCAAGGACACCTTCGCCTGCCGCAACGCGCTGTTCCTCGACGGCTCGGTGTCGAGTCTCTACGCGCCGGGCATCGGCCGCTCCGATCTCAGCCGCCCGCTCGGTCCGTTGGTGGGCGCCGTCGCCCGGTAATCAGGACGCCTTCTTGGCGGCGTTGCGCTTGCGGGTCTCGGCGGCCTTCTTGGCGGAAGCGGAGCGCTGCTCGGCCGTGCGGGAGGCCGAGGCTTCGCCGCCGACGCGGCCGCCCTTGTGGGCGGCGGGCTTGCCCGTGCTGCGCCCCCGCCCCGAGCCGCCGGGGTGCTTGCCGCCGCCATCGTCCTTGTTGACGGTGGCCCAGGCACGGGATTCCGCCTCCTTCTCGGGCACACCACGGAATTCGTAGGATTCCGCGATGTGTTCCGCCTTGCGGATCTGCTTGTCGGTGTATTTCGACTTGTCGCCGCGGGGCATGGGCCACTCCTGACATGGCGTGCGGCGCTGCCGTCAGGCGCCGCCGGGTGAGTCCAGGGCCGCCCGCACCCGCCGGATCAGATCGGCGCGTCGGTACGGCTTCTTCAGGATCTCGAACTCCGATCCCCCGACATCGGTTCGCTCCAGGCTCGCCTCGGCATAGCCGGTGGTCAGCAGCACCTTCAGGTCCGGACGCCGCAGACGCGCCTCCCGGGCGAGCACGAGGCCGTTCATGCCCCCCGGCATGATCAGATCGGAGAACAGGAGAGCGATGCCCTCGTGGGCATCCAGGATGGCGAGCGCCTCGCGGGCATTGCCGGCCATGTGCGTGACGTAGCCGTAATCCCGCAGAATGGCCCGGGCGAGTTCGGCCACGTCCTCCCGATCCTCCACAATCAGGATCGTCTCGGTGCCGTGACGCTCGCCGTCCTCCTCGCTCTCGCGGGAAGGACGCTCCTCGAGCCGATCGTCGGTCGGGAACAACAGGTGGACGGTCGTGCCGACACCGAGGGTCGAGCTGATCCGCGCCGCACCGCCCGATTGCTTGGCGAAGCCATAGACCATGGAGAGGCCGAGGCCCGTGCCCTTGCCCTCCTCCTTAGTCGTGAAGAACGGATCCATCACCCGGGACAGCACCGCGGGCGGGATGCCGCTGCCGGTGTCGCTGATCGCCACGCCGACATAGCGCCCCGGCCGCAGGGCGTCGGTCGCCTGGGCATCGGAGTCGGCGATGGTCTCGTTCGTGGTGGTGATCCGCACCCGGCCGCCACCGGGCATCGCGTCCCGGGCGTTGATCAGGATGTTGAGCAGGGCGACCTCGGCCTGGGTCGGGTCGACCCGGCAGGTCCAGAGATTGCCGGCGAGGTCGGTCTCGACCTCTACCGTCTCGCCGAGGGTGCGGCGGGCGAGCTCGCCCATCTCCCGGACGAGGGCATTGAGGTTGACCGGCCGGCCTTCCAGACGCTGCTTGCGGGCGAAGGCGAGGAGCTGCTGGGTCAGCGTGGTCGCGCGCTCGGCCGCCTCGCGGATGTTCTGCGTCGCCCGCCCGAGGCGGCCCCGGTCCGGCTCGGGCTTCGACAGGCCGCTCGCAAGCACGTCGGCATAGCCGAGGATGACCTGGAGCAGGTTGTTGAAATCGTGGGCGATGCCGCCGGTGAGCTGGCCAAGCGCCTCCATCTTCTGCGCCTGGCCGAGGGCATCCTCGGCGTCGCGGCGGCGCGAGACATCGAGCTGCGAGCCGAAATAGTACACGAGCTCGCCGGCCGCGTTATAGACCGGGCTGACGAACAGGGCGTTCCAGAAGGTCGAGCCGTCCTTCCGGTAATTCAGGATCTCGAGGGACACGTCGCGCTGCTCGGCGATCGCCCTCGCGACGATCGCGACCTTGGCGCGATCGGTCTCCGGCCCCTGCAGGAAACGGCAGTTGCGGCCGAGCACCTCGTCACGGGTGTATCCCGTCATCGCCAGGAAGGCCGGGTTCGCGAAGACGATGGGCAGATCGTTCTGGCGCGGATCGACCACCACCATCGGCATCCGGGTGGTCTCCACGGCCGCGAAGAAGATGTCGCTGCCGGGTTCGGCGATCTCGGCCAGGGCACCGGTGAGGACGCCGCGATGCGTCGCGTGCGGAGGCTTCTCGGGACTGTCGGTCATGCGGGCGGCGTCGGTTCCGGGATGTCGCAGGCCGGACGTTCCGCCCGAGGGGCTGGCCTCGAGCGGAAAGAGTATCGGCTGTCCCCAGAACTGTCGATCAGGCCGATAGTGCAATCGACCGGATGCGGCAGAACGCTCACCCGGCGCTTTTCTTCGCCGCCGTCTTCCGGGCCGGAGCCTTGGCGGCCGCCTTCTTGGGCGCCTTGTCCTCGCCGGACTTCGCGGCTGCCTTGCGGGCCGGCGCCTTCCGACCCCGGGCCGGCGCCTTCTTGCCGCCCCCGGAGGCGCGCTTGGCGTTGAGCAGATCGATGCCCTGCTCCAGGGTCAGGGCCTCGGCCGCCATCGCCTTGGGCAGGGTGGCGTTGACCTCGCCGTCGGTGACGTAGGGCCCGTAGCGGCCCGCCTTCACCGTGACCTCGCGTCCCGTCGCCTCGTCCTTGCCGAGGGGGCGGCCGGGATCGGAGGACGGGCGCCCGCGCCCGCCGCCCTGCTCCTTGGTCACGATCAGGTCGATCGCGCGGTTGGCGCCGACCTCCAGCACGTCGTCGTCCCGGCCGAGATTGGCGTAGGTCTTCCCGTGCTGCACGTAGGGCCCGTAGCGGCCGATATTGGCGAGGATCGGCTCGCCGGTCTCGGGGTGGCGCGCCACCTCCCGGGGCAGGGACAGGTACTTGAGCGCCTTTTCGAGGTCGACGCTCGCCGGCGCCACGCCCTTCGGGATCGAGGAACGCTTGGGCTTCTCCGCATCCTTGTCGGCGCTGGCCTCGCCGAGCTGAAGGAAGGGGCCGAACCGGCCGTCGCGCAGGGTGACCGGCAGGCCGGTGACGGGATCGTTGCCGAGCACGCGCACGCCGGGCTGGCCGCCCTCGCCGGAGGAGCCCTCGCCGTCGCCGTCGACGCCGGAGGCCGAGAGCTGCCGGGTGTAGCTGCATTCCGGATAGTTCGAGCAGCCGATGAAGGCGCCGAACTTGCCGAGCTTCAGCGAGAGCTGGCCGGAGCCGCAGGTCGGACAGGCGCGGGGATTCGATCCGTCCGCCTTCTCGGGGAAGATGTGGGGACCGAGCAGACCGTTGAGCGCCTCCAGCACCTCGGCGACGCGCAGCTCCTTGGTGCCGCCGATGGCAGCGGAGAAGTCGCGCCAGAAGTCGCGCAGAACGGTGCGCCAATCGATCTCCGCATTGGAGACCCGGTCGAGCTGCTCCTCGAGGCTCGCGGTGAAATCGTACTCGACGTAACGCTTGAAGAAGCTCTCGAGGAAACCGGTGACGAGGCGGCCCTTGTCCTCCGGCTGGAGGCGCTTCTTCTCGATCCGGACATATTCCCGATCACGCAGGGTCTGGAGCACGGCGGCATAGGTCGAGGGCCGGCCGATGCCGAGTTCTTCCATCCGCTTCACGAGGCTCGCCTCGGAATAGCGCGGGGGCGGCTCGGTGAAGTGCTGGGTCGAAGCGATGCGCTCGCGCTTGAGGGGATCGCCCGCCTTCATGGCGGGGAGGCGCTTGCCGTCCTCGTCCTCCTCGTCGTCCTTGCCCTCCTGATAGAGGGCGAGGAAGCCGTCGAACTTCACGACCTGGCCCGTGGCGCGCAGGTCGATCCGGCGCGGGCCGACGCTCGCGATCACGTCGACGGTGGTGCGCTCGAGCTCGGCCGATTCCATCTGGCTCGCCACGGTGCGCGTCCAGATCAGCTCGTAGAGCTTGGCCTGCTCCGGTTCGAGGTAGCGGGCGATCTGCTTCGGCAGGCGGCCCATATCGGTCGGGCGCACGGCCTCGTGGGCCTCCTGCGCGTTCTTGGCCTTCACCGAGTATTTGCGCGGCACGTTGGGGACGTAGTCGTCCCCGAACTCGCGGCCGATGACCCGGCGGGCGTCCTGGATCGCCTCCGGCGCCATGTCGACGCCGTCGGTTCGCATGTAGGTGATGATGCCGACCGTCTCGCCGCCGATGTCGACGCCCTCGTAGAGCTTCTGGGCGACACGCATGGTCTGCGCGGGCGCCATCCCGAGCTTCCGGGACGCCTCCTGCTGCAGGGTCGAGGTGGTGAAGGGCGGCTGCGGATGGCGCTTGGCGGGCTTCGCCTCGATCGACCCGACCTGGAAGGTCGCGAGTTCGAGATCGCGCTTGAAGGCCGCCGCCTCCTCGGCATTGCCGACATCGAGGCGCTGGATGCGCTTGCCGTCGGCGCCGACCAGCCGCGCCTCGAACACCCCGCCGGCCTCGGTGACCAGGGTCGCCACGATCGACCAGTATTCCCGCGGCTTGAAGCGCTCGATCTCCATCTCGCGCTCGACGACGAGGCGGAGCGCGACCGACTGCACCCGGCCGGCCGACTTGGCGCCGGGCAGCTTGCGCCAGAGCACGGGGGAGAGGTTGAAGCCGACGAGATAATCGAGGGCGCGGCGCGCGAGATAGGCATCGACCAGGGCCTGGTCGATCTCGCGGGGCTTGCGCATCGCGGTCTGCACCGCGTCCTTGGTGATGGCGTTGAAGGTGACGCGCTCGACGGGGATGCCCTTCAGCGCCTTGCGGGCGGAGAGCGCCTCGATGACGTGCCAGGAGATGGCCTCGCCCTCGCGATCCGGGTCGGTGGCGAGGATCAGCTTCTCGGCCCCCTTCACCGCCTTGGCGATCTCGGAGACGCGCTTGGAGCCGCGATCCTCAAGCTCCCAGATCATGGCGAAATCGGCTTCCGGATCGACCGAGCCATCCTTGGCCGGCAGGTCGCGGATATGACCGAAGGAGGCCAGAACCTCGTAATCGCGCCCCAGGTACTTGTTGATCGTCTTGGCCTTGGCCGGCGACTCGACGACGACGACTTTCATGAACCTCTGCCTCTCGCCAGAGCCTCACCGCCAGAACGGTTTGTAGGAGATGCGCGGATGCGCTCCCGCCGATGGCCGGGGCCTCGCGCCGCGCAGAAGTGGGTTAAGGGCGCCGGGTTGTCAAATCGGCCGCTCAAGAAAGACCGATTCGCCTGCCTCATGGCACCAGGGAAACCGCACCGCTGCCATGCCGTTCGATTCGCCCGTCGAGCTCCAGTTCGAGCAGCGCCGTCTGCACCACGCGCACCGACAGGCCGGCCAGCCGGGCGAGTTCATCCGTGCCGATCGGCGTCGGGCTCAGTGCGGCGATCAAGCGGGCCCGGTCGCCCTCCGGCTCGGCCGGATCGGGGCTGTCGAGCCCGGCGACCGGCACCCGGATCACCTCCCCGTCGAGATCGATCTCGTCCCAGAAATCCGGCCGCTCCTCCAGAGCGGGCCGGTCGCGGCTCAGGAGATCGCGCGGACCGAAGGCATCCGGATGCTCGACGAGGGGGCCGATCACCGCGAGGATATGGGCGACCTCGCCGACCAGCGTCGCCCCCTGGCGGATCAGATCGTTGGTGCCCTCGGCGCGCGGATCGAGCGGGGAACCCGGCACGGCGAAGACCTCTCGGCCCTGCTCCAGGGCGAAGCGCGCGGTGATGAGGGAGCCTGAGCGGCGCGCCGCCTCCACCACGACGGTGCCGTAGGACAGCCCGGAGATGATCCGGTTGCGCCGGGGGAAGTCGCGCCCGCGGGGCACCCAGCCCAGCGGCATCTCCGCCACCACGGCGCCTCCGTTCTCCAGAATCTCCTGCAGCAGCGGCGCGTGATTCTCCGGATAGATCCTGTCATGCCCGCCCGCGAGCACGGCAACCGTTCCCGTCGCGAGCGCGGCCCGGTGCGCCCGGGCGTCGATGCCGCGGGCGAGGCCCGAGGTCACGACGAGACCCGCCTCGCCGAGCCCCCGCGCCAGCCGCTCGGTGAAGGCGAGGCCGGAGGCCGAGGCGTTGCGGGACCCGACCATCGCTACCGCGGGCCTGAGAAGCGCCTCCGCCGCCCCGCGCACGGCCAGGATCGGCGGCGCCGTGTCCGCCGCCTGGAGGCTCTTCGGATAGGCGGCTTCGCCCATGGCGAGGTAGCGGACGCCGATCCGGCCCGCCGCCGCCATCTCCTTCTCGATCTCGGCTCGATTCGGCGGCACCACGCGCTTGCCGGAGCGCTTGGTCAGGTCGGGCAGGGCCTCCAGCGCGGCGGCGGCCCCGCCGAAGCGGTTGATCAGCATGCGGAAGGTCCGCGGGCCGACGCCCTCGGTGCGGATCAGACGCAGCCAGTCGAGGCGCTGTGCATCGGTGAGCTGCATGACCGCCCTCCTTTCGGGAGAGCGGCCGGCCGGACTCGATTCCCCGAGGGGCGCTCCCGTCGCGGAAAGCTAAGTCGGCCCAGCTTGTTGCGCCAGGAAAACCTTTCGGCATGGAGATCGATTGGGCGACGAGGTCCGGATACCTGCGCTACAACGCGAACTGCATCGTCTGCCACGGGCCGCACGGCGCGAGCTCGACCTACGCGCCGTCCCTCGTCGAGGCCCTCAAGCATGACGACTATCCCACCTTCATCGGCATCGTGGCCGGCGGCAAGAAGGACGTGAGCGCCTCCCAGGAGCTGGTCATGCCGGCCTTCGGCGAGAACAAGAACGTGATGTGCTACGTCGACGACATCTACGTCTACCTGAAGGCGCGGTCCGACGGTGTGGTGGGCCGTGGGCGCCCGGCCGAGCACGAGCCCAAGAACGACGCCGCCAAGACGCACGAGGATCAATGCATGGGCTGACGCACCGGCGGCCCAGGCAGCCTCGTCAGCCCTTCTGCCCGATGCGTCCCTCGGTGCCGGCAAGAAGTCGCCGGATGTTGGGCGCGTGCTTCCACCAGAGCAGCAGGCCGAGCACGAGGAAGAGCAGGGCCGTGCGCGGCTGGCCTAGCGCCCATAGGACGAGGGGCGTCGCGGCAGAGGCGGCGAGCGCCGAGAGCGAGGAATAGCGCAGGGCGAAGGCCAGTCCGAGCCAGATCACGGCGAAAGCGAGCAAAGCCAGGGGGTTGAGGGCGAGCAGGACCCCGAGGAAGGTGGCCACGCCCTTGCCGCCCTTGAAGCCGAGCCAGACGGGGAAGAGATGGCCGAGGAAGGCGCCGAGGCCCGCGGCCAGAGCAGGCTCCTCGCCCCAGAGCCCAGCGACCAGCACGGCGACCGTCCCCTTCAGGGCATCGCCGAGCAACGTCGCGGCGGCGAGCCCCTTCCGGCCGGTGCGCAGAACGTTGGTCGCGCCGATATTGCCGGAGCCGATGGCCCGGACGTCCCCGAGCCCGGCATATTTCGTGAGGATCAGCCCGAAGGGAATCGAGCCGAGGAGATAGCCGAAGCCGAGCCCGACCAGGACGAGCGGCCAGCCCGCATCGAGCGCAGCGGTCATGCGGCGTCCGCCAGCGTCTCGGCGCGGTGGACGATACGGCCGCCGACCAGGGTGAGCACCGCGGCGCCCTGCAGCCGGGCCTCGTCGAAGGGCGAGTTCTTGGAACGCGACTTCAGCTGGCGCTTGTCGAGCACGTAGGGCACGTCCGGATCGATCAGCACGAGATCGGCCGGCGCTCCCGCCGCGAGGCGCCCGACCTCGCGCCCGAGGAGCCGGGCCGGGTTGGCGCTCAACGCGGCGAGCAGCTTCGGCAGGGCGACGTCGCCGGTATGGAGCAGGCGCAGGGAGGCGCCGAGCAGGGTCTCGATGCCGAGCGCCCCGTCCGCGGCCTCCGCGAAGGGCAGGCGCTTGGTCTCGACGTCCTGCGGGTTGTGATCGGAGACGATCACGTCGATCACCCCCTCGTTCAGGGCCGCGATCACCGCGTGCCGGTCGGCCTCGTCGCGCAGCGGCGGCGAGAGCTTGCAGAAGGTGCGGTAGTGGCCGATGTCGCCCTCGTTGAGCACGAGGTTGTTGACCGACACGCCGCAGGTGACCGGCAGCCCGGCCTCCTTGGCGCGGCGCACGATCTCGACCGAATCGGCGCAGGAGATCATGGCTGCGTGGTAACGGCCGCCCGTGAGGCGGACGAGGCGGATGTCCCGCTCCAGCATTACGGTCTCGGCCTCGCGGGGAATGCCGATCAGGCCGAGGCGGGAGGCCATTTCGCCCTCGTTCATCACGCCCTCGGCCACGAGGTCGGGCTCCTCGACATGCTGCATCAGCAGGGCGCCGAAATCGCGGGCATAGGTGAGGGCGCGGCGCATGACCTGAGCGTTCGTCACCGCCTTCAGGCCATCGGTGAAGGCGACGGCGCCGGCCTCGGCGAGGAGGCCGAACTCGGTCATCTCCTTGCCGGCGAGCCCCTTGGTGATGGCCGCGGCCGGCAGCACGTTCACGCTCGCCGTGTCCCGGGCACGGCGCAGCACGAAGTCGACGATCGGCGCGCCATCGATCACCGGGTTGGTGTCGGGCATGCAGACCAGGGTCGTGACGCCGCCTGCCGCCGCCGCCGCGCTCGCCGAGGCCAGAGTCTCCCGGTGCTCGGCGCCGGGTTCCCCGACGAAGGCGCGCAGGTCGATCAGACCGGCGGTGAGAACCTGCCCGTTGCAATCGATTCGCGCGCAGCCTTCCGGCGCCTCCGGGGTCGCGCACCAGGCCAGGTCGGCGATGCGGCCGTCGCGCACCAGGACGGCACCCGGGCCTTCCCGGCCGGTCGCGGGATCGAGCAGGCGCGCATTGGCGAGGAGGAGCTGGCTCATTCGATCACCCGTTCGGCAGATGCGTCGCCAGGGCCTCCAGCACGGCCATGCGCACGGCCACGCCCATCTCGACCTGCTCGCGGATCAGCGACTGCGCCCCGTCGGCGATGTCGGAGGCGATCTCGACGCCCCGATTCATCGGGCCGGGATGCATCACCAGCGCGTCGGGCTTGGCGAGGGCGAGCTTGTCGCCGTCGAGTCCGTAATAGCGGAAATACTCCTTCACGCTGGGCACGAAGGAGCCGTTCATCCGCTCGCGCTGCAGGCGCAACATCATCACGATGTCGCAGCCCTTCAGGCCCTCGCGCATGTTCGTGAAGACCTCGACGCCGAAGCGGTCGATGCCGGTGGGGAGCAGCGTGGAGGGGCCGATCACCCGCACCCGGGCGCCCAGCGCCTGGAGCAGGATGATGTTGGAGCGCGCCACCCGCGAATGCAGGACATCGCCGCAGATCGCGACCTGCAGCCCCTCGATCCCGCCCTTGTTGCGGCGGATCGTCAGGGCATCGAGGAGCGCCTGGGTTGGGTGCTCGTGGGCGCCGTCGCCCGCATTCACCACCGAGCAATCGACCTTGCGGGCCAGCAGATGCACGGCGCCGGCGGAATGGTGGCGCACCACGATGATGTCCGGCCGCATCGCGTTCAGCGTCGCGGCGGTGTCGATCAGGGTCTCCCCCTTCTTCACCGAGGAGGAGGCCACCGACATGTTCATCACGTCGGCGCCGAGGCGCTTGCCCGCCAGCTCGAACGAGGATTGCGTGCGCGTCGAGGGCTCGAAGAACAGGTTGATCTGCGTGCGGCCCCGCAGGACGTTGCGCTTCTTCTCGACCTGACGGGACAGTGCGACGGCGTCGTCCGCCCGGGCGAGCAGAGCCTCGATATCCGGGCGTGACAGCCCCTCGATGCCGAGCAGGTGCCGGTGGGGGAAGCTGTGCGGTGCGGGCGCTGCGCTCATGACAGGCCGCAGGCTATAGGCGGCGGATCCGGGGGCGGCAAGCAGGCGAAGCGGCCGGATCCCTCAAGGGAGAAAGAACCGCTTTCCCGGCCGCGGCTGACGGAAAGTTGAATCCCGCCCCGGGCCGCTTGCGAGAAAATTTTTTGAACGATCCGCGGCCGAGTCCGTTGGCGCTCAGGTCCGGCAGGCCTGTGCGCCCTGCCGGGTTGTTCGCACGCGACGCACGTCCACGTCATTCACGAGGTGCTTCATGAACACCCGCCTTCTGATCGCCGCCGGCGCGCTTTCGCTCGGTCTCGGCCTCGCCTCGGTCGCCTCCGCCCAGCAGATGCAGCCCGGCATGCAGCCGGGCATGGACGGCCAGATGCAGCAGGGCCAGATGGGCAACGAGGACATGGCCCAGCGCCCGATGAAGAAGAAGTCCATGAAAAAGATGAAGAGCAACAAGAAGATGATGCGCTCCAAGAAGCGCATGAACTCCGGCTCCGGCATGGAGCAGGGCTCGGACATGAACAGCGGCATGTAACGAAACCCGCGCGCCGTCGAACACGTAATCGATGGTGCTCGCCCGTCCGGGACGACCGGGCGGGCGTTTTCGTGTGGCAGGGAGGCGAGGAACTTCGTGGCGGGATCTGCGACACCGGCGATGCCGGAGGCCATCGAGACGGTGCGGCGGCACTGGGTCTTCCGGCACCCGCTGACGATCCGGCTCGCGCACTGGATCAATCTCGCCTGCCTCGCCATCCTGCTGATGAGCGGGCTGCAGATCTTCAACGCCCATCCGGCCCTCTACTGGGGACAGGCCTCCACCTTCGATAAGCCGTTCCTCGCCATCACTGACGACACCACGCCCGACGGTACGCCGCGGGGCGTCGTGATGCTCGGCGACCGGACCTTCGACACGACCGGCTGGCTCGGCCTCTCGCGCGACCAGGGCGAGGCGGCAAGCCGCGCCTTCCCCGCCTGGGCGACCCTGCCGGCCAACCAGGATCTCGCCACCGGACGGCGCTGGCACTTCCTGTTCGCCTGGGCCTTCGTGATCAACGGGCTGATCTATCTCCTCTACGGCCTCGGCAGCGGCCAGCTGCGCCGCCGGCTGATCCCGGACGGCGACCAGATCCGCGACATCGGCGGCTCGATCCGCGAGCACCTGACACTGCACTTCCCGGAAGGCGAGGAGGCCAAGCGCTACAACGTGCTGCAGAAGCTCACCTATCTCGTCGTGGTGCTCGTGCTGCTGCCGCTGATGCTGCTCACCGGCCTCGCCATGTCGCCGGGCTTCGACGCGATTTTCCCGCCCATCGTCGACCTGTTCGGCGGCCGGCAATCGGCCCGCTCGATCCACTTCCTGTCGATGAACCTGCTCGTGCTGTTCACGATCGTGCACGTGCTGCTCGTGCTGGTCTCGGGTCTGTTCAACAACCTGCGGGGCATGATCACCGGCTGGTTCGTGATCGAGAAACGACGGATCCCGGCCGGGGGAGAGAACCGATGAGCCGCCGCCTGCGCCTCCCCCCGCCCCATCGCAGGGGTTTCCTCACGGGCGTCGCAGGCCTTCTCGGCGCGACCGCGCTCACCGGCTGCGACCAGATCGCGAAGGCGCCCTGGGGCCGGCGCAGCCTGGAAGCCGGCGAGGACGCCAATCTCTTCGTGCAGCGCCTGCTGCTCACCCCCGCCTCGCTGGCGCGCGAATTCCCGGAGAGCGCGATCTCGGCCTATTTCAAGCCGAACGGCACGGTCGACCCCGAGGACAGGGACTACAAGGCGCTCGCCGCCAAGAGCTTCGAGGGCTTCCGCCTGGAGGTGAGCGGCCTCGTCGAGCACCCGCAGAGCCTGTCCCTGTCGGAGCTGCGTGGCCTCCCGTCGCGCACGCAGATCACCCGGCACGATTGCGTGGAAGGCTGGAGCAGCATCGGCAAATGGACCGGCGTGCCGCTCTCCGAGCTGCTCAACCGGGCCGGGCTCAAGCCCCAGGCGCGCTACATCGTGTTCCATTGCTTCGACACGATGGACTATGCCGGCGGCGGCCTCGAAGGCGGGGATCAGGCCGGCAACGAATCCGGGCAGGACACGCCGGCGGCCGAGGACAAGCCGAAGGAGGCCGGCGGCCTGGCCTGGGGCGGCAGCGGTGACACCGGATCCTCCGACGCCAAAGCCGCCGACACGAAGGCTACCGGCCATCCCGGTATGTCCGAGAAGCCCGTGGGTCAGGAGGACCGGACCACGGAGACGGCCTCCGGCGAGGGCGACGCCCCGCAGGCAGGCCGGCCGATCCGTTACTACGAGAGCATCGATCTCACCGACGCGTTCCACCCGCAGACGATTCTGGCCTATGCCATGAACGGCCAGACCCTGCCGGTCGCCCACGGCGCCCCCCTGAGGCTGCGCCTGGAGCGCCAGCTCGGCTACAAGCAGGCCAAGTATATCCGCCGCATCGAGGTGGTGGAGTCACTCGCCAAGCTCGGCGACGGCAAGGGCGGCTACTGGGAGGACCGGGGCTACGAGTGGTATGCGGGGATCTGAGGCCCCGCGGCGCTTTGGCCGGATGCGTCCCCGTGCCATGAGGTCGGGACCCGAAGCGTAGCCGGACACCGCGACTGGTGCCTTCTTTCAAAAGCCGCCTCGCGCCCGTGGCCTGGGCATTCCTTGCCGGCCTCCTGGCGATGCCGGCGATGGCGTACGATCCGCGGATCCTCCCCGCCCATCCCCGCTACGCCCGCAACGCCGCCTGCGCCGATATCACGGTGGTGGCGCCCGCGCGGCGCCCGGGCACGCATCCCCTCGACGGCAAGATCAGCCCGGATCCGGCCGAGTCGCCGATGAGCCAGGGCGACAGCGCGATCTGCTTCGCCTACGCCACCGCCGACATGATCTCCCAGCGGGTCGGCCGCACGGTCTCGGCCTTGGACGTGGCGACGCGCTACTATTTCGCCGATCCGGCGCGGCTCGCCGCCTCCCGCGATCCCGCGCTGCGCCGCTATCTCCGAGAGAACCCCGACACGCTTGCCGAGATCGCCGCGAGCCGCAACGACACCGATGTCAGCAAGGACGGCAATCCCGGCCGCCTCGCCTATTTCGACAAGCTGGAGGACGGGCAGGAAGACGCGGCCGCCCTCCTCTACAATGTCGGCGGCCTTTGCGAGGACCGCGACCTGCCCTCCTTCGACGGATACGGCCAGCACCAGAAGTTCCTGCGGGCCCTGCGCTGGCGCGCCCGGGTGGTGGCGCCGAAGCAATGCTGGCGCAGCCTCGCCGGCACGGTCGAGAAACTGCGCAGCGCGAAGACCGACGCCTTCAATGCCGGCTGGCTCGCCCATGTCGAGGCCCGCTGCCGCCGCCGGCCCCTGCCGGTGCCGCTGCTGCCGGTCTCCTACCGGGTCGCCGACAATCAGCTCGACTTCATGGACCGGCTGGAGCGGGGGCAGCCGCCGACGCGGCGGCAGACCGACCGCCTGCTCGCCATGGTCGACTACGCCCTCGATCACGGCCGCATCCCGACGGTCGGCTACAGCTGGTACGTGCTGGAGGACCGCGATCCGAAGGACCCGGACCTCGCCGCCGACCATTCGAGCCCAATCCTGGCGCGGCGAAGCGTCGAGGGCCGCTGCCAGTACCATCTCCAGGACAATACGGGCGAGTACTGCGCCCGGATGCGCCCGGGCATCCGCGAGCGTTGCGATCTCGGCCGCGTCTGGCTGGAGGAGGACGAGTTGCGCCGCTCCCTCTACAGCGTGATCTACCTGCGCTGAGCTAACCTTGCCGGCCGTGAAGATCCTTCCAGGCCGGCAGGTCGAGGCAGGGCAGCGCCGTCGCCGCATGCACCCCGATCGCCACGGCGCGGGCGAGGGTGTCGGCGGCCGCCGCACCGAGCCGGGCGAGATCGCCGATCGGATCGGTGAGCGGCACAGCCCCCGTCGCCACTGCGAAGACCACGTCCCCGTCGAGGGGCGTGTGAACCGGGTTGATCGCCCGGGCGAGACCGTCCTGCGCCGTCACCGCAAGGCGCTTGGCCTGCGCCTTGGTGAGGGCGGCATCGGTGGCAACGACGGCGAGCGTGGTGTTCGCGCCCGGCAGGCCGAGGCGCGGCCAGGTGAACGCGTCCGGCGGAAGGGCGGAGGGCAGCCCGCAGCCGCCGAACTCGGCCTCGCGCTCGAAGGGCGCGGCCCAGAAATGCGGCCCCTCCCCGATCGTGACGCGCCCGAAGGCGTTGACCGACACGAGGGCTCCGACGCTGAACCCGGTCTCCGCGACCCGGCTCGAGGCCGAGCCGAGGCCGCCCTTGAGGTTCGCCGTACGCGCGCCGAGCCCGGCCCCCACACTGCCGAGGGCGCAGTCCTCGGAGGCCGCCGCGGCCGCCGCGAAGCCGAGGTCGCGGTAAGGCGGGAAGCGCCCCCATTGCTTGTCACCGCCATTGAGCAGGTCGAACAGGATCGCACCGGGAACGATCGGCACGCGCACGTCGCCCACCGGAAAGCCGCGGCCGTTCTCCGCGAGCCAGGCGACGATGCCCGCCGCCGCGTCGAGCCCGAAGGCCGAGCCACCCGAGAGGAAGAGGCCGTCCACCCGCTCCACGGTGGCCTGCGGATCGAGGAGGTCCGTCTCCCGGGTGCCCGGGCCGCCGCCGCGCACATCCACCGCCGCGACGAAGGGCGTGTCGAAGAGGAGCGCGGTGACGCCGGAAGCGACGCGGGCGTCCCCCGCGTGGCCGACCCGGATGCCGGCGATGTCGGTGATGCGATTGCGGCGACCGATCATGTTCCCCTCTCCTCCTCCGGCGAGGCTGGCATGCCGGAACCCCGATCGCCAGTGGCCGCCCGCGCCGCCCGGAAGGAATCGGCGGCGTAGAGGATCAGCGCCAGCCAGAGCAGGGCGAACATCACCTGCCGGTCGGGTGCCAGCCGCTCGCCATAGACGAAGACGCTGAGCAGCATCAGGCAGGACGGCGCGATGTATTGCATCAGCCCGAGGGTCGCCAGGGTGAGGTGCTGCGCGGCCGTCGCGAACCAGATCAGCGGCAGCGCCGTGGTCACACCGGTCGCGACGAGCAGGACGAAGCCGAACGTGTCCGCGGGCGCGGTTCCGGCCGGCTGGACGGCGAGATAGGCGAGCGCGAAGGGCAGGAGCAGGACGGTCTCGGCGCAGAAGCCGAGCAGGGCGTCGACGCCCACGATCTTCCGGATCAGGGCATAGATCGCGAAGCTCACGGCGAGGCCGAGGGAGAGCAGCGGCAGCTTGCCCGCCATCGCCACCGCGATGGCGACGCCGGTGGCGGCGATGACGACCGCGACGATCTGGACCGGCCGCAAGCGCTCCCGCAGCGCCACCGCCCCGAGCAGCACGGCGACGAGGGGATTGATCAGGTAGCCGAGGCTGGCATCGAGCATGTGCCCCGAGCCGACGGCCGTGACGTAGAGCAGCCAGTTGAAGGCGATGAGGCCGGCCGAGACCGCGAGAAGGCCGTGCCGGGGCCTCAGCGGCAGCGGGTTGGCGAGCCGGTGGCGCAACACCAGGAGCAGCCCGGCGACGAAGACCGCGGACCAGGCGATCCGATGGGCGAGGATCGCCTCCGGCGCCATGGCCGAGAGCCAGCGGAACTGAACCGGGACCACGAGACCCCAGATCAGGCAGGCGCCGAGCGCGTAAACGAGACCCAAGACCCAAAACCCCGCCGTTTCCCGCGGCGGGCTTACCCGAAACGGCGGCTCAGCGCTTCCTTCCCGCTGCCGGCAGACCCTCGCCGCGCATCAGCGCGTTGAGGCGCTCGGTGTCGAATCCCCCCATGGCCTTGGCCGGAGCGCGCACCTCGGCGGTCTGGGTGACGGTGGCCTCGGGCAGAGGCGCCGCCGCCTGCGCGAGGCGCGGCACGGGCGCCCCCGCCACGGCAGGGCTCGGCGAATGGGCGAGCCGATCCGCGCTCACGAAGCAGACGACCAGCGTGCTGAGGCCCATGGTGGCGCCGAAGGCAATGAAACGCAGGATACCCAACGCGGCAGCCCCTCACGCGAAGATTGTAGAGAAACAGGATAGGTCCGGGCTCGTTAACGATCCGAAGGCCGCCCTCCGCGGCTTCCCTTTCGTTTCGAGACACGGAGCGGCAACATGGACGCCACCGCCACGGCGAGCGACAGCCCCTTCATCCAGGGCCGCAACGCCCGCCTCTACGGCAAGCCGCGCAGCGAATGCCCCTATCCCGAGGGATCGGAGGAGCGGGCCGCCTGGATCCAGGCCTACGAGGAGGCCGCCAAGACCGACGAGGCCGGATCCCCTTAGACATCCCGGTTTAAGCGAGGGTTGACGCACGGGGCCGCCGCGGGCTGAAAGCGCTCTTACGCAGCGTCCAGAACCCGCGCAGAGGTCCATGTCGAAATCGCCCCCGCGCGACCGTGCGCGCTTCTCGCCCGATACGCGGCTCGTGCTGGCGGGGCGCGACCCGTTCGAACAGCACGGCTTCGTCAACACGCCGATCTATCGCGGCTCGACGGTCCTCTATCCGACCTATGACGACATCAAGCACCGGCGCGGCCGCTACAATTACGGCACCTCCGGCACGCCCACCATGGATGCGCTCTGCGAGGCCTGGACCGAGATCGCGGGGGCGGCGGGCACGGTGCTGACGCCCTCGGGCCTGTCCGCCCTGACGCTGGCGCTGATGGCCTGCACCAGCGCCGGCGACCATCTGCTCGTCACCGATTCCGCCTATCGCCCGACGCGGATCTTCTGCGACGGCGTGCTGGCGCGCTACGGCGTGACGGTCGAGTACTACGATCCCCTGGTCGGCGCCGATATCGCCAACCTCATGCGGGACAACACGAAAGCCGTGCTCGTCGAGGCGCCGGGCTCGCAGACCTTCGAGATGCAGGACGTGCCGGCCATCGCGGAGGCGATGCATGCCCGCGGCGGCACGGTGGTCATGGACAACACCTGGGCGACGCCGCTGCTGTTCCCGCCGCATGAACGCGGGGTCGACATCGCGGTGGAGGCCGGGACCAAATATCTGAGCGGCGCCTCCGACCTGCTGATCGGCCTCGTCTCGGCCAATGCCCGGCACTGGCCGGCGGTGAAGCGCACCTACGAGCATTTCGCCATGTGCGCCGGGCCGGAGGATATCTTCTTAGGTCTCAGGGGCTTACGGACCATGGGCCTGCGCCTGCGCGAGCACGGCGCGCGGGGGCTCGCCATGGCGGAATGGCTGGAGAGCCGGCCGGAGGTGCTGAAGGTCCTGCATCCGGGCCTGCCGAGCGATCCGGGCCACGCCCTGTTCAAGCGCGACTTCCTGGGGGCCTCCGGCCTGTTCTCGATCGTGCTGAAACCCGTGCCGGAACAAGCGGTTGCGGCTTTCCTCGACGGGCTCGAGCTGTTCGGGATGGGCTTCTCCTGGGGCGGATTCGAGAGCCTGGTCATCCCCTTCG
This sequence comes from Methylobacterium organophilum, assembly GCF_022533465.1. NCBI lineage: Bacteria > Pseudomonadati > Pseudomonadota > Alphaproteobacteria > Hyphomicrobiales > Methylobacteriaceae > Methylobacterium > Methylobacterium organophilum. Next base: position 786,329 of record NZ_CP092848.1, read on the forward strand.
ACCCGACCGTCTACCGCACCGCGACCCGCTGGGAGCCGGGCGGGCCGACCCTGCGCTTCCATATCGGGCTGGAGGATCCGGAGGATCTGAAGGCGGATCTGGAGGCCGGATTCGACCGGTTGCGGGCGGCGAGCGCCTGAGAGCCGGCCCCCGCCGCTTCGAAGCCTGCCCCCCAGGGCCTCGAAGCCGGCTCGGGCGGGGCTTCGAGGCCGCCGTCAATCGTGCCGGAGCAGGTCGCGCAGGCCCTCGTCCCCGGCCGGGGGCGGCGGCGGGACGGGCGCGGCGACCCGTTCGGCGGCCCCGCCCCGACACGCTCCGGTTGCATGCCGCGACCCCGATTCGGCGGGCAGCCAGGGCAGGATCACCCCGAGCAGCACGAGGGCGGCGAGCCGGATCGCCACCATGCTCAGGATCGCCTCGGCGGCGCTGCCGGTCGGGTCCGCATCCATGCCGGCAGGGTGGCGGAGCGGCGGGGGCGAGACAATGCGGGGTTCGGAGAGCCTGCCTTCGGCACCGGCGAAGGCTGATCCCGGATGGGCCGGCCGGTCCGCCGGTCAGCCCCGCTTGGCCGGATCGGGGGCGTCCTTGGGCAGGACGAAGATCTGGCCCGGATAGATCAGGTCGGGATCGCGGATCTGCTGCTGGTTGGCGTCGTAGATCACGGTGTAGCGGTCGCCCCGGCCATAGGTGCGCCGGCTGATCTGCCAGAGGCTGTCGCCCCGGATGATCCGCGCCGTGCCGATCTCGGCGACGAAGACCGAGCCGGGGGCGTTCCGCGGCGCGGCGGCCTCCGCCGTCGCCGCGGGGCGAGACGGGGCCGGTGCGCCGGCTTTGCCGTCGGCCGCCGGAGTGGCCGGTCGCGACGGGGCAGTCGTTGGGGCGGCCTCGGGCGCGGCGGCGGCCTCGCGGGTGGGCGAAGGCGTCGCGTTGGAGCCGGTGGCCCGGGCCGGGCCGCCGCGGCCTGGTTCGCTCCCGGCTTCCGCCACCGGGGCCGGTCCCGGCGCGGGGAAGGCGAAGGCCACCGCCGCGCGCCGCCGCACCTTGCCGGAGGCCGGATCGACCTGATCGACGCGGATCTGATAATCCCCCGGCCGCACGCCCCTGCCGATGGTGAAGGCGATGCGCCCGTCCGGGCCGGCCTGCCCGCTCGCGACCAGGGTGTCGTTGAGATAGAGGCGCAGGGTGCTGCCCTTCTCGGCCTCGGCGCTGACGAAGAGCCGGCCGTTCTCCTGGGCATCGATGCTGACGATCTTCACGGGGCCGCCCGGCCCCGCCTCGGCGGTCGCCCCCGCATGCGCCCCGGCGGCGGGCTTCGTCCCCGGCCGCGCCGCCGCTCCCGGGCCGCGCTTGCCCGCCGCCTTCGTCTCGGGGGTGCGGGCTTCGGCGAGGCCCTGCCCGGAGGATGGCGGCTCCGGCTTGCCGGCCGCGGCGCCCGTCCCCGGCTTCTCCTCGGGCTGCGAGAGCACGACGGTTGGCTTATCGGGGCTGCTCAGGGCGATCAGCGGCTTGGCGTCCCGCTTCGGCGCCACCACGACCACGACGCTCTGGCGGCTCGTCGCCGTCTTCCCGTCGGGGGCGGTCATGCGCAGGGTGATCTCGCTGTTGCCGGCGGGCAGGTCCGGCGGCGTCAGGGCGAATTGCCCGGCCGGGTCGGCCTGCACACGGGCGAAGGGCTGGCCGTCCCGCAGCAGCTCCACCGTGGAATCCGGAGCGGCCCGGCCGGCGACCACGGCCGAGCCGTCCGGCTCGACGCGGACGATGTCGAAGCTCGGCGTCCCCGCCTCCGGCGCCTCGGGCCGCGCGGCGGGGGAAGCCGGGCCGCCCGGCGACAGCTCCTGCAGGGCCTCGGGCTTCGCCGCGGAGGACTTCGCCGCCGGCGATTCGGGGCCGGCCTTGCCCGCCCCGTCGGCGCTCCCCGTCAGGCCATGGGGCGCAGCGGGCACCGGCGGGCCCTGCCGCTTCAGGAGCTCCCCGGTGCCGAACAGCGCGACGACCAGGGCGAATCCGGCGAGCAGACCGACGCCCGCGAGAACGATCCCTCGCCGCAACTCCGAGGTCATCACGCCACGCTCCCTCGCCGCACCCGTCTGCGGCGGCGACACGACGGGACCGCGTTTCCGGCCGTCGACATTCGCTCGAATTCTCGCGACATATTACCGGACATGACAGGAACACCAAGGCTCCCGCGCGCGTGCGGCCTCGAATCCCACGCGACTTCAGCAGTTTGGCCCCTGGACGGGGCGTCCGGACGGGATTCGGGAGGCCGCGCATGGCTCGCCTGACCTCCGTCTGCGTCTATTGCGGCTCCGGCTTCGGCACCGACCCCGCCTTCCGCGAGGCGGCGGCGACGCTCGGCCGCGACATCGCCGAGGCGGGGCTCAGCCTCGTCTATGGCGGCGGCAATGTCGGCCTGATGGGCACCGTAGCCGGCGCCGTGCTCGACCATGGCGGCCACGTCACCGGCATCATCCCGGACTTCCTGAAGTCGCGGGAGCGCATGCTCGACGCGGTGCAGGAGACCATCGTCGTCGACGACATGCACACCCGCAAGAAGCTGATGTTCGACCGCGCCGACGCCTTCGTGGCGCTGCCGGGCGGCATCGGCACCCTGGAGGAGCTCGTCGAGCAGCTCACCTGGGCGCAGCTCGGCCAGCACACCAAGCCGATCCTGCTGCTCTCCACCAACGCCTTCTGGGCGCCGCTGCTCACCCTGCTCGACCACATGCGCGAGACCGGCTTCCTGCGCGCCGGCCTCGACCCGCGCTACCTCGTGACGGAGGACGTGGCGCAGGTGATTCCCCTCCTGCGCCAAGCCGCCGCCCAGAAGAGCGAGGCCCCCGAGCGCGAACGGCTGGTGGCGGAGCGGTTCTGAGGAGGCGGCGTTCAGCCGCCGCGCCTTTCCTCGCCCCCCTGGGCGAGGGGGACCGCACGAAGCGCGCTGGAGTGGGGCCGCGCGATGCGGGGGAGCCCGGCGGCGCCCTCTCCGTCCGCTTCGCGGCCCCCTCTCCCGGGAGGGAGAGGAACGATGCGCCGCAGACCGAGCCGATCCAGCGGGCACCCAATGGGATGCGGGAACAGGTTCTCGAAAGAGGGGGCAAGGGGATGCGCGTCGGCCGCTGTGATCGTCCGGCAAAGGCTCCCGACATCCTGGCGCCGGCCGATGCCTTGAACCGGGGAATCGCGTAGAACTCGGCCATGTCTGACGCGGCGAAGACCATCATCCGGCCCCATGCGGGCCTTCCCTATTTCGAACTTCTCCGGGATTTGTCCAAAAGGACCGGGGCCTTGCGCTATCTCGAAGTCGGCGTCCGAAGCGGCGACGTCTTCACCCAGATCAGCTGCGTGCACGCCATCGGCGTCGACCCGCTGTTCCAGTTGAACACCAACGTCACCGCCAACAAGGCCCGGGTTTCCCTGTATCAGCTCCCGAGCGACGTGTTCTTCCAGCGCCTGAACTGGCGCCGCGACATCGGGCACCGGATCGACCTCGCCTTCCTCGACGGGATGCACCTGTTCGAGTTCCTGCTGCGCGACTTCTTCAACACGGAGGCGATCTGCCGCCGCGACTCGATCATCGCCCTGCACGATTGCCTGCCGCTCACCGAGGCCATGGCCGACCGCGAGCCGGAACAGGCCCTCGAGCGCGCCCGCGGCTCCGACTATGTGAGCTTCTGGACGGGCGACGTCTGGAAGGTGGTGGCGATCCTCAGGAAGTACCGCCCGGACCTGGCCATCACCGCCGCCGACGCCGCCCCGACCGGCCTCGTGCTCATCACGAATCTCGACCCGTCCTCGCAGGTGCTCAAGCGGAACTACGACGCGATCCTGCGGGAATTCACGGAGATGCCCAACACCGCCGCCGCGATCGGGCGGATGTATGCCGACACGCCGGTCACCGCCGCCGCCGAGGCCCTGGACCGGCTGAGCCGGCGCTCCTTCGCGGGCAAGCCCTGGTGGAAGGACTGGCTGGGGCGGGGCTGAGGCGGGTCGCGACGGGGCGGTCGAGCCGCCGCCTCCCCGACTGATCCCGGGCTTGCCCGGGATCAGCAAGCGATGCCGAAGTCGGGCAAGCCCGACTTCGGGCGGGGCGAGCGGCAGCCCCTCGCCCGGCGGGGGAGGGTTCGGGGCCTACTTCACCACGCTCCAGGTCGTGGTGCCGTCCTTGTTGTCCTTCACGGCCACGCCCAGGGCCGCGAGCTCGTCGCGGGCGCGGTCGGAGGCGGCCCAGTCCTTGGCGGCGCGGGCCTCCCGGCGGGCGGCGATCAGGGCCTCGACCCGGGCGACGTCGATGCCGGCGCTGGCGATCTGGGCCTGCTCGCGGGTGCTGCGGGTCTCCTTGAGGAAGCCCATCAGCCCGGCCCCGGCCTTGAGGGCGGCGGGCTCCTCCAGGCGGTGGAGCTCGGCGAAGGCGGCGGCGGTGTTGAGGTCGTCGAGGAGCGGCTCGATCACCGCGGCCGGCACCGCGGAGGCCGGGGCGGCGTCGCCGACGATCCCGTACCAGCGGTCGAGCATCCGGCGCGATTCCTCCAGGCCCCGCAGGGTCCAGTCGATCGGCTGGCGGTAATGCGTCTTGAGCATGTTGAGGCGCACGACCTCGCCCGGCCAGTCGTCGAGCACCTGCCGGATGGTGATGAAGTTGCCGAGGGACTTCGACATCTTCTCCCCCTCCACCTGCAGGAAGCCGTTGTGGAGCCAGACATTGGCCATCACGCTCGTGCCGAAGCAGCAGCGGGACTGGGCCACCTCGTTCTCGTGATGGGGGAAGATCAGGTCGAGGCCGCCGGCATGGATGTCGAAGGTCTCGCCGAGATGCTTCCAGGACATCGCCGAGCACTCGATGTGCCAGCCCGGCCGGCCCGGCGCCGCGATGCCGCAGGGCGAGGGCCAGGACGGCTCGTTCGCCTTCGAGGGCTTCCACAGCACGAAATCGAGGGGCGAGCGCTTGTAGGGCGCGACCTCGACCCGGGCGCCGGACTCCATCTCGTCGAGGGGCCGCTTCGAGAGGGCGCCGTAATCGGGCATGGAGGGCACGTCGAACAGCACGTGGTCCTCGGCCACGTAGGCATGGCCCGCCGCGACCAGCCCCTCGATCAGCCGGTGCATCTCGGCGATGTGGTCGGTGGCGCGGGGCTCGATGAAGCGGGGGCGGGCGCCGGCCACGTTCACGTCCTCGGCCATCAGGACGCCGAGGTCGCGGATGTCCTTGTGGAACTGGGCGAGGGTGCCGTCGGTGAGTTCGCGGATGGTGATGCCGCGCTCGGCGGCGCGGGCGTTGATCTTGTCGTCCACGTCCGTGACGTTGCGGGCATAGGTGACGTGCGCCTCCCCGTAGAGATGGCGCAGCAGCCGGAACAGCAGGTCGAAGACGATGATCGGGCGCGCATTGCCGATATGGGCCGCGTCGTAGACGGTCGGCCCGCAGGCATACATGCGCACATGGCCCGGATCGATCGGCGCGAAGGGCGCCTTCTCCCGCGTCAGCGTGTTGTAGAGCCGCAACATCGGCGCCATCACCGTCGTTCCTGCCTGATTCCGCCCGCCCCGGCCCCGGCGGGCCCGGGCGGCGGTCTATCCCTCTCGCGATGCAGCGACTTCTCCGGGCAGGCCGGACCGGCCCACGCCCAAGCCGCCGCATGGTCGCCGGCCTCGCCCGGAGGCCGTGTTGCGCGAAGGCGACGGCCGGACCGGGCCGCCTGGGCTACCCCAAAACCATGAGCATTTCGAGAACGACCCGTCCGATCGAGAGACTTCAAGCAGCCGTGAGGATCGCCGCAAGGGTTTGTTTACCCCACCGTCCGAACACTCCGGCCAAGAACGATCCCGTCAACGAGGCTTTCACCATGCGCCGACCGGCCGCCGCCCTGCTCGCCGTCATTCTCGCCTCCGCCGCCTCGCAGGGCCTCGCGGCCGGCGACGGGCAGAGCGCCGCCAAGGGCGCCCAGGCCCCTGTCGAGAAGACCTTCCTGATCCCCTCGGGCGAGGGCTACGGCGTCGGCGAATGCCTCACCGGCGGCGCCAGCGAGTGCGGCCAGGTGGTCGCCAATGCCTGGTGCGAAGCCCAGGGCTATGCCAGCGCCGCCAATTACGGCGTCGCCGCGCAGGACGAGTATACCGGCGCCATCGCCACCGCCCCGGTGCGCCCGAGCGAGCGCCCGATCCGCATCACCTGCCAGGACTGACGGGATTCCGGCTCACGCCGGACGTGCCGCGGCCGCGACGGGCGCCGCCCGCAGCAGGGCGAGCGCCGCCTCGATCCCGGCCTGCGTCCACAGGTCCAGGGCGCGGGGGCGGCGCGGGCCGCGCCGGGCGGGCGGCGGCGGTAGCGGGATATGCAGGAAGATCGCCGGCTTCCCCTCGGCAAGGGTGCGGTAGTACCCGGCATTGCAGAGGTAGCGCCCGGCCTCCCGCGAGCGCGCCGCATCCAGGCCCCGGCGCCGCATGGCGAGGCGGGCGCGCTCCGCCGCGGGGCTCTTGCGCTGGGGCGGCCCCTCCGGGTCGAGGGCGAGACGCCGGGCGGTGCCGCCGCTGGCGTCGGGAAAGAGCCGGCTCGCCCGGTTGAGGGCGCGGACCTCGACCCGCACCCGCTTCGCGCGGGCGGCGACCCCGATCATCAGCACCGCCGCCGGATCCCGCGCCAGCGCCGGCTCCAGCTGCGCGGGGATCGCCGCATAGGCCGTGCGCAGCACCAGCAGCTCCGGCGCCTCGGCGAGCAGGAGCCGGAGGCGCGGATGGCGCGCGATCCGTTCGGCGAGGCGCGCGCTCGGATTGCGGGGCACGCCGGGAAAGGGTCCGAAGCCGGTGACGAGGAGCCGGCCCGGCATCCGCTCAAAGCCCGATCAGCGTCGCGATCGCGTCCGCGCCGGCGGCGGGGGAGTGCTCGCCCGCGGCGACCGATTTCTCCGCCTCGGCGGTGGCCTTGCGGACCTCGGCGCTGCCGACGAGGCGCTGGTGCAGGCGCTCGTGCACCAGCGCCCACATCCATTTCACGTCCTGCTCCCGGCGCTTCCGGGCGATCTCGCCCGTGGCGGTCAGCTTCTCGCGGTGGTCCTCGATCCGGCGCCAGAGCCCGTCGAGGCCCTTGCCGTGCAGGCCGGAGATGGTGACCACCGGCGGCGTCCAGGTGGCGGAGGGCGGGGTGAGGATGTGCAGGGCCGCCCGGTACTCGGAGGCCGCGGCATGGGCCCGGCGCTCGCCCTCGCCGTCATCGGCCTTGTTGACCGCGATCATGTCGGCGAGTTCGAGGATGCCCTTCTTGATGCCCTGGAGCTCGTCGCCGGCCCCGGGCAGCATCAGCACGAGGAAGAAATCGGTGAGGTCGGCCACCGCCGTCTCGGACTGGCCGACGCCGACCGTCTCGACCAGGATGACGTCGAAGCCCGCCGCCTCGCAGAGCAGCATGGTCTCCCGGGTCTTGGCGGCGACGCCGCCGAGCGTGCCCGAGGAGGGCGAGGGCCGGATGAAGGCGTTTCCGTCGTTGGCGAGCCGGGCCATCCGGGTCTTGTCGCCGAGGATCGAGCCGCCGGTGCGGGTCGAGGACGGGTCGACGGCGAGCACGGCGACCTTGTGGCCCGCCTCCGTGAGCAGGCTGCCGAGCGCGTCGATCGTCGTCGACTTGCCCACCCCCGGCACGCCGGTGATGCCGACCCGGATCGCCTTGCCGGTCTGGGGCAGCACGGCGTCGATCAGGTCGCGCACCGCCGCCCGGTGATCGGCCCGGCGCGATTCCGCGAGGGTGATCGCCCGGGCGAGGGCCGCGCGGTCGCCCGCGAGCAGCCGTTCGCGGATCGTGTCCATGTCGGGAAGAGGAGGAGGCGCCATGGCGCCCTTCATGACCGGGCGCGCGGCGTTCGTCGAGAGCCTTGCCGGGGGAGAGGGCCGGCGGCGGGGCCCGCCCTCTCCCGGCGATCAGGCGGCCGCCCCGGCCAGCAGGCCGGCCTTGGCGTAGGTCGGGTTGAGCCGACTCGTCAGGTAGTCGTCGGCCCGGATCGGCGCGTAGCGGGCGGGCCGTTCCGCGCTGGCGCAGCCCGGCAGGCAGGCGACCTCCGCCTCGGGGTTGGGGTCGAGGAAGAAGGCGATGGAGTAGCGCTCGCTTCCGGCCGGGCTGACCACGCGGTGCGGCGTGGACAGGTAGACGTCGTTGGTCCAGCGCATCAGGCAGTCGCCGATGTTGCAGATGAAGGTGTCCGGGATGAAGGGCGCCGCGATCCATTCGCCGGTCCGGGTGCGGACCTCGAGGCCGCCCACCGCGTCGGTGGCGAGCAGGGTGACGCAGCCGTAATCCGTGTGCTCGCCGGCCCCGAGCTGGCCCTCGTCGAGCGCGGCCGGGCGGGCCGGGTAGTGCAGCAGCCGCAGGGTCGCCATGGGCCGGTCGAGCTTGTCCTCGAAGAAATCCGTCGGCAGGCCGAGCTCGGTGGCGAAGGCCGTGTGCAGCACGCGCCCGAGGGCCCAGACCGCGTCGAAATAGGCGAGCGCGGTGGTGCGGAAGCCGGGCAGGTCCGGCCAGAGATTGGCGGCCCGGAACGGGGCGCCGGCCCGGATCTCCGGATCCTCCGCCGGGAGGTCGAGGCCGATGTTGAAGGCCTCCTTGAGGTCGGGCGCCTTGGTCGGATCGAGGGCCTCCCCCTTCATGGGGATGAAGCCGCGATTGCCGCTCTTGGCGGAATAGAGCGCCGTCCGCTTCAGCGCCTCCGGGCTCTCGAAGAACGCCTTCGCCATGGCGAAGACATCCGCCCTCAAATGGGCCGGCACGCCGTGCCCGGAGAGATAGAAGAAGCCGATGCCCCGGCAGGCCTCGCCGATCGCCGCGGCGACGGCCCTGCGGCCGGCCTCGCCGCCTTCGCGCAGGGGGGTGAGATCGATGATCGGAATGCTGGCGCCCATGGCGGTTCCCTTCGGCTGGTGGACGATGTCGTGTCCGGTTGAAGTGTCGGTCGGGCAGGAGCGCCTCGCCCCGCCCCCGGGGCGAGGAGGCCGCGCGTGAGCGCGATGGCGTAGGCCGCGCCGGGCGCGAGACCGGGCCCCTCGGCGCCCACCCTCTCCGTCCGCTTCGCGGCCACCTCTCCCCAAGGGAGAGGAAAGGCGCGCGTAGACCGGTCCGATCGGGCGGACACCGGAGGCGCGGCCGGGCGGGCCTCACGCCGTACAGGCGGCGAGGCCGAGCGCCCGGTCGATCTCCCTCGACCATTCCGCGCGCCAGGCGCGCTTCTGCGCCGCGTCCAGAAAGGAGGCGTCGAGGCTCGTCAGGATGGCCGCCTTGATGTCCGCCGGGGCGAAGCCGAGCTGCGTCTGCGCGAGAGCGTATTCGCGGCCGAGATCGGTGCCGAACATCGGCGGGTCGTCGGTGTTGATCGTCACCGCCAGCCCGGCCTCCTTCATGCGGCGGATCGGATGCTCGGGCGCGCCGAGGTCGCGCCAGCGGGTGGTGACGCGCGTGGTCGAGGGGCAGCAGGTGAAGGCGATGCCCGCGTCCCGGCAGCGGGCGACCAGGGCGGGGTCCTCCACCACGCTGTAGCCGTGATCGATGCGCTCGACCTTCAAGGCGTCGAGCGCCCCGGCGATGGAGGCGGGCGGGCCGGATTCGCCCGCATGCGCGGTCAGGCGCAGCCCCTGCCGCGCGGCCCGGGCGAAGACCGCGGCGAAGGGCTCCGGCGGGTGGGGCACCTCGTCGTAATCGAGGCCGAGGCCGATCACGTCGTCGCCGCGATGGGCTAGGATCGCGTCGAGATAGTCTTCGCCGGCCTGCGGCCCCAGCTCCCGGTTCATGCCGGGGATGATGCGCGAGACGATGCCGAAATCCGCCTCCGCCTCGGCCCGGCCGGCGCGGATGCCCTCGAACTGGACCCCGAAGGGCACCCCGCGATGGGCATGGGGGCTGATGAAGAATTCCATGTAGCGGCAGCCCTGGGCGGCGGCCGATTCGAGCATCTCGTAGGTGATGCGCCGGAAATCGTCGGCGGTGACGACGCTGTCGGCGATCCGGCCATAGACCGCCAGGAAGGCGGCGAGGTCGTCATAGACGTAGAGGCTCTCGACGCCGCCTTCGGCGAGGGCCACCCCGTTCTTGCGGGCCAGCGCCATCGCCGTGCCGGGCCTGACCGCCCCTTCGAGATGGATGTGGATCTCCGCCTTCGGCAGGCCGCGCATGACATCGCCGCTGATCATCCCCGCCTCCTCGCGCCCCGGGCGGCCGCCGCGGAGGGCGGCCGGCCCCGAACCCAGTATTGCCGCGCCGGATGACACGGCTCTTCACAGAATCGGAATGCCTGAAATCTGGACTGATCCCGTCACATCGCAGGCACATTGCTTCGCAAATGGACATTCGCGCCGCTGATCTGTCGCGAGACCATATCGATGATTGACAGATCGGCTAGAGCGCTTTCCTGATCGTTCCGTTCAGAATGCCGAACGCAGGCGCGCGGGTTGTTCAGCTACGAGCTCAAGGACATTCACGGCTTCCTGCTCCTGGCGCGCTGCGGCAGCATCAGCCGCGCCGCGGCGGCGCACGGGATCCCCAAGGCCACCCTCAGCCACCACCTGAGCCGGCTGGAGGATGCCCTCAAGGTCGAGCTGTTCCTGCGCAAGCCGCGGGGGCTGGAGCTGACCGAGGCGGGCCGCGAGTACCAGCAGCATTGCCGCGCGATCCTCGACAGCTGCGAGGCCGCCGCGAACGCCGCGCAGAGCGCGCATTCCCGGGTCGAGGGCCGGGTGCGGATCGTGGCGAGCGGCGAGTTCGGCACCACACTCCTCGGGGCGGCCGCGCACCGGGTCGCGCTGCAGAACCCCCATCTCGACTTCGATCTCAGGATGACCCCGAACGACACCCTGCTCTCGGGGCAGATCGACTTCGACTGCATGCTCTATGTCGGCAAGCCGCCCGATTCGGCGCTGCTCTGCCGCAAGCTGACGGACGTGGCGAGCGGGGTCTATGCCGCCCCGTCCCTGGCGGCCTCCTTCGGCGGCCTCGCCGGTCCCGAGGATCTCCAGGGCCTGCCGGGGGCGGTCTACCACCGCAGCGGCGTGGCCGAGGCCTGGGCGCTCCAGCGCGGGCGCGCCCAGGCGATCGCCCGCCCCTACGAGCGCTACCGCGTCAACGAGTACTGGATGGCGAAGTACTTCGCCGTCGAAGGCTCGGCGGTCGCCTATCTCCCGGACTTCTTCGTCACCTACGAGGTCCAGTCCGGCTCCCTGGTGCCGCTCCTGCCGGAATGGCGCTCGAAGAAGACCGCGATCTCGCTGCTCTACCCCAAGCAGCGCCACCGCAACCCGCGCCTGACCGGCCTGATCGACACCCTCTGCGTCAACTTCCACGAGTTCATCGCGCATCCCCGCTACGCGCTGGTGAAGCGGTAGCCTGCCGCGCGTCCGCCCCGGGTGTTTGACGGTCTTTGGCAATCTTTGACATGATGGCCGCGAAGGAGGCCGCCATGGCGACCATGAACGTCTCGCTGCCCGATCCCATGAAGGAGTGGGTGGAGGCGCAGGCCCGCACCGGCCGGTACAGCAACGCGAGCGATTATGTGCGCGACCTGATCCGGCGCGATCAGGAGCGGGCGGACAGGCTCGCCGAGCTGCAGGCGCTCGTGGACCAGGGGATCGAGAGCGGGATCCGCGACCGCACGCCCGACGACATCCGCCGTCTCGGTCGCGACAAGCGGGCGGCGGCCACCAAGGGCCGATGATCGACCGGACTACCCGGCAGGCCCGGAATCGCGGCCCAAAACGTTCCTCCCGGAAGAACGCCCCTATCCAGCCCGCGGAAATTTTCGGATCCTGCGGGGACGGCAATCGCAGAGGTGGCTCATGCCAAAGCCCTACATGGCGGGTTCGGCGCGCATGCGGCGCCCGGGTCAGGCCCGGCGCGGACCCTCCTGGCAGGGGGAGCTCTCGCCGGAGATGAAGCGCAAGCTCGCGCTCAACCGGTTCACCTATAGCGGCGGCTTCGACGGCTACGAGGGCCGCATGATGCTCAGCCCCGAGCCCGGCGCGCCGAAGGGGGCCGCCCCGGCCCGCCGCACGCGGCAGGACTGAAGCAGGCCCCCGCAATCCACACCGCCCCACACCGCGCGGCGCCTCATGGCTGCCCCGCCATGGTCACGATCCTGCTGCACAGGTTAGGCCGAAGCCGGGCGGAAAGGCTCGGAACGGGGGCGTCGAGGCATGCGGCGGAACGATTTCGGAACGGGGCGGGATGCCGCGCAGGCCGGCCCGACGCGCCGTGGGCTGATGCGGTTCGCCGCGCTCGCGGGCGTGGCCGGGCTCGCCCCCGGCCTGTCGGGCTGCATCGCGGACGGGCTCGTGACCGGCGCCGTGGGCGGCGCGCCCGAGAGCCAGTCGGCCCTCGACGTGAGCCCGGTGCTCCTCGTCGCCACCACCCGCAAGCCGGTCTCCGGCGGCTCCAAATCCCCCTATTTCGGCTCCGAGCGCGGCCGCGGCCTCTCCTTCGCGGAGGTGCGCATGTCGGCCCCCGACCGCTCGCTGATCGGCCAGGTCTCCTCGGTCGTGACCGGCGACTGGGGCATCAAGGCGGTGCCGCAGGTGCAGACCGGCGCCGGCGCGGCCGCCGCCTTCACCCAGGCCGCCTTCGGGCGCGACGTGCTCCTCTACGTGCACGGCTACCGGGAGAGCTTCGAATCGGCGGCGATCAGCGCGGCCATGCTCTCGGACGGCATCCGCTTCCGCGGCGCCTCCGGGCTGTTCACCTGGCCCTCCGCCGCCGCGACCTTCGATTACGGCTACGACCGCGAGAGCGCCCTGTGGTCGCGGGACGGCTTCGAGGACCTGCTCAAGGCGCTGACCGCCTCGCCGAGCGGCGGCCGCATCCACATCGTGGCCCATTCCATGGGCACGCTCCTGACCCTCGAGACCCTGCGCATGCTGCGGGCGGAGGCCGGCGAGGCGGCGATGGCGCGCATCGGCGCGGTGGTGCTCGCCGCCCCGGACATCGACATCGACCTGTTCACCGCGGGCGTCGAACGGCTCGGCCCGGACGTGAACAAAATCACCGTGATCTCGTCGACCAACGACCGGGCCCTGGAGCTGTCGGGCGCCATCGCCGGCGGCATCGTGCGCGCGGGCGCCGCCGACCGGGAGCGCCTGGAGGCCCTCGGCGTGCGCGTGGCCGACGCCTCCGAGTATGGCGGCGGCCTGATCAACCACGACCTGTTCCTCTCCAACAAGGAGGTGCAGGGGGTGGTCAAGCGCGCGATCGGCCGGGCCGGCGGCGCCTGAGCGCAGCCCGCATCAATCTCCGCCCCGCCCCTCGACCCGGCCGGCGCGCGCCCCTACAGGGTGGGCGCCCGGCCCATACGGCGACTCGCCGCGCGGCGCGCGGCGGCCGGGCGGACGCTCCTCACGAAAGGCTATTTCGATGTTCACGCTCGAGATCGACGGGACGGCAGTCGCCGTCATCAACGGGGACGAGGAGACGGCGCGCGACCTCTTCACCTGCGACGGGTTCAAGGAGGACATCCGCACGCTGACGACCAGCGGCAAGCCGATCTGGAACGGCACCTCCGCCCTGACGATCCGCCCCGCCACCGAGGACGAGATCGAGGAATTCGAGGACGCGCTGGCGGCCGACGAGTCCGACGAGGACGGCGCGTTCGAGCCCGACCCGCATCACGCCGGCGCGGACAACGACGAGGAAGAGGACGAGGCCGACATCGTGTTCCTCGTCGATATCGACGACGAGGACGAAGACGAGGACCAGCTCGACGCCTGAGGCAGGCAAGGCCGGCCCCGGGCCTCTCGCCCGGGCCGGCGGCCTCACCCGGCGGAGATCGCCGCCGCGCCGAGGGCGTCCGCGATCTCCGCCGGGGACAGGCGGCGCAGGACCGGGCCGGCGGTCCAGACCAGGATCGGCTCGACCCGGCGGCCCGGATAGAGCTCCGCGAGGAGCGCGGCGTAGAGGGCGATCTGCGCCGCCTCCGCCGGCGGCAGCGCCGCCTCCGCGGCCGGGGGCCGGCCGGTCTTGAAGTCGCAGAGCCGCACCACCCCCTCGCCCACCGCGAGCCGGTCGATCCGCCCGGACACGATCCGCTCGACGCCCCCCGCCACGACCCGGCCGGACAGGGCGACCTCCGCCTGGGCCCCCGGCGCGAAGAGCGGGGCGAGATCCGGCTCCTCCAGGAGATGTAGCACCGCCTTGACGATGGCCGCGCGCTTCGGGGCGGCCATGGCCGGGGCGCGGGCTTCCACGAAGCGGGCCGCCGTCTGCGCCCGGCGCTCCGGCGCGACCCGCGGCAGATGCTCGATCAGGGCGTGGATCAGGGTGCCGCGCTGCCGCGCCTCGGCCCCGGCCTCCCGGCGCCGGGAATCGCGGGGGCCGTCGGCCGCGCCGAGCAGGTTCGAGGGCGTGAGCGGAGGCGCCGCGTCGCGCTCCTCCGGGACGGGCCGGCGCAGCCAGTCCGGCAGGGGCTCCGGGCCGGGACGCACCGCCCCGGGCGCGGCCGGCGCCTCGGCTTCCGCCCGGGCGGTGCCGTCCTGCCAGAGGGTGATCGGCCCGTAGGCCGCCTCGCTGTCCGTGCCCGGGCCGAGGCCGCGCTCCAGCCCGGTGCGGATCATCCGGCTCCAGGCGGCCTCGTCGGGCTCGGTCGCCCCGCAATAGGGTGCGATCACGAGATGGTCGGCCGCCCGGGTCATGGCGACGTAGAGCAGGCGGTTGTGCTCCTCCCGCGCCCGGGCGTGCAGGGCGGCCCGCGCCGCGGTGGTGGCGGCGCAATCCTGGCTCTTGGCGCCGGGCCAGACCGGGGGGAGCGGCGCGACGATGCTCTCCGGCCCCATCGGCAGCAGGGGCGGATCGTTGCGGCCGAGCGGCTCGCAGCCGTCGATCATCACGACGACGGGGGCCTCCAGGCCCTTGGCGCCGTGCACGGTCATCACCCGAACCTCGTCCCGGTTCGATTCCATGTCGCGCTTGACGGTGATGCCCGGCTCGCCCCGGACCTGCCGGGCCACGAAGCGGGCGAGGAAGGCGTCGAGGCTCGGCGCGTCGGTGCCGTTCTCGGCCTTGGCCGCCTCGGTGAGGAAGACGTCGACGGCGTCCCCCGCCTCGCCGCCGAGGCGCGCCACCAGCTTCGCCCGGCCGCCCTCCGGGCCGAGCAGGGCGGCGTAGAAGCCGAATGGCCCCTGCCAGGCGGCACGGGCGCGCCAGCCCTGCAGGGCCGCATGCCCCCGGCGCGCGGCCGGGTCTCCGGCCTCGGCGTGGCGGGCGAGCGCGTCCTCCAGGGTCTCGGATTCCGGGCGGCCCGCGGCGATGCGCACGAGGTCGTCGTCGGTGAGCGCCACCAGGGGCGTCTTGAGGGCGGTGGCGAGCGTCAGGTCGTCGGCGGGCAGGAGCCCGGCCCGGCCGATGGCGACGAGATCGGCCACCGCGATATGGGCGGCGACCTCGAGCCGGTCCTGGCCGGCCACCGGCAGGCCCAGCGCCTTGAGCGCCCGGATCACCTCCTCGAAGGCGGCGGAGCGCTTGCGCACCAGCACCAGGATGTCGCCCGGCCGCCAGCGCCGCCCGAGGGCGTCGCCCCGGGTGGTCCATTCCCGCACCGCCCGGGCGATCCGGCGGGCGACGACGATGCCCGGGGCGCTCGCCTCCGGCGCGTCCACGGGGGCGGCCCAGGCATCGGGCTCGGTCTCCTCCGCCGGCACCTCGACGGGCCAGAGCTCGACGGAGCCCGGCGCCTCGCCGCGGGCGGAGGTGTGCACGGTGCCCGTGGCCCCGTCCTCGAAGGACAGGCCCTGGAAATGGTCGGGCACAGCAAAGACCGCATCGACCGCCCGCAGCACCCCGCGGGCGGAGCGGAAGGACAATTCCAGCTTCACGTCCTCGAAGGCGAGCTCCGCCTCGGCCGCGGCCTTCCGCCAGTCGCCGTGGGTGGCGGCGAATTCCCGCGGCTCGGCGCCCTGGAAGCTGTAGATCGACTGCTTGGGATCGCCCACCGCGAAGCGGGTGCGCAGGAGCGGGCGCGCCCCGAAGCCGCTGGCGAAATCCGCGGTGATGCGGCGCAGGATCTCCCATTGCTGCGGGTTGGTGTCCTGCGCCTCGTCGATGAGGACGTGGTCGACGCCCTTGTCGAGCTTGAACAGCACCCAGGCGGCCTCGACCCGCCCGAGCAGGTCCACGGTCTTGTGGATCAGGTCGTCGAAATCGAGGGCGCCGATGCGCGCCTTGTGCGCCTCGACCCGGCGGTGGATCTCGGCGGTGAGCGTGAACAGGGCCTGGGTCCGGCCCGCGGCCTGGGCGGCCTTGAGGGCGTCGAGGAGCGGGATCAGCCGGGCCTGCTCGGCGAGCAGGGCCTCCTTCACCGCGGGCGGCACCGCCTTGGTGCCGAGGCTGCGCTCGGCCCGCGGCTCCTGCTTCTCGGTGAAGAACACGCTGCGATAGGCGGCGAGCCCCTCCGGCGTGCCCCGGGCCGCATGGGCGGCCAGGAGCCCCTCGGCGAGCTTCTCGTCGGTGGCCTTGCCCGTGCGCAGGCCTTCCGCGAGCCCGGGCAGATCCTGGGGGGCGCGGTCGAAGATGCGGGCGAGGAGCGCCGCCTCGTCGTCGCCGTCCTCGAGGCCCAGCGCCTTGGTCAGCCTCGCGAGCCCCGGCTTCAGGGCGCGGGGATCGGAGAAGAGGGCGCGCCGCCGCATCGCCGCGCGGATCGCCTCGCGCAGGGTCTCGCCGGAGGCTTCGGGGCCGACGATGTCCAGCGCCGCGCTGAGATGCGGATGCCCGCCGCGGATCGCGTCGGCGAGCACGTCGTCGGTGACGCGGGCGAAGGCCTCGCCGCTCTGGTTCTCGTCGAGCACGACGAAGCGGGCCGGCACGTTCGCCTCGAAGGGGAACATGTGCAGGAGCCGCTCGCAGAGGGCGTGCAGGGTCTCGATCTTGAGGCCCCCCGGCGTCTCGACCGCATGGGCGAAGAGGCGCCGGGCGACCTGGAGCTGGCGCCGGGCCGGCCGGGCGCCGGTGAGCGATTCGAGCTCGGCGGCGAGGGCCCCCTCCTCCAGGGTGACCCAGCGGCCGAGCCGGTCGAACACCCGGTTCGACATGTTGGCGGCGGCCGCCTTGGTGAAGGTGAGGCAGAGGATACGCCCGGGGCGCGCCCCGTCGAGCAGCAGGCGCAGCACCCGGTCGGTGAGTACCTTGGTCTTGCCCGAGCCGGCATTGGCCGAGACCCAGGCCGAGGCGCGGGGATCGGCGGCGCGGCGCTGCCGGTCCTGCGTGAGGGCATCGACGACGAAGGGCTTGTTCAAGACGGGCTCCGGACCGGGATCCGCTTATAGACCGGGCTCTTCCTCGATCGCATCCACCCGGTCGGGATAGAAGGCGAGATGGCCGCGGATCGCGGCGACGGCGGGGAACGGCGTCTCGTAGCTCCAGGCCGCGGCGCTGCGCAGGTCGTCGCCGACCGCGAGGTCGAAATAGTGCGCCTCGCCCTTGTAGGGGCACTGCGTGGTGCGCGGATTCGGCCGCAGCAGGTCGGCCCGCACATCCGCCCGCGGGATGTAGAGCACCGGCGGATACCGCGCCTCCGTCAGCCGCAGGGCGTTGCGCGTGTGGGCGACCAGGGTGCCGGCGACCCGCACGCTCACGGCGGCCGGGTGCGGGGCGATCACGATCGGATGGTCGGGGCCGGGCTCCTTCATGGTCAACCTCCGGGGGTGAGGGGGCGCTCGTCGGTTCCCAAAGCCTCGGCGAGGCGCGCCTTGGCGCTGCCGGGGCGCAGGGGCTTCTGCTGGCTCTCGTGGGGCGCCCAGCCGGAGAGCCAGACGATCTCGAAGGTGGCGCGCAGGCGGCCATCGGGGTCGGCGAAGCGCTCGGCATAGATCTGGGCCGCCCGCATCAGCACGTCGCGGCGCAAACCGGCGCGGCTGCGCTCGCTGAGCGCGTTGGTGAGCCCCATGGCCCGCAGGTCGCGCATCAGGCCGAAGGCGTCGGCGTAGCGCACCACGATCCGATCCGTGTCCGTGACCGGCAGGGCGAAGCCCGCCCGCTGCAGCAGGCCGCCGAGGTCGCGCACCTCGGCGAAGGGCGCCACTCGCGGGCTGACCCCGCCGGCGAGCTCGCTCTCCGCCTGGAGCAGGCTCTGGCGCAACTCGGTCAGGCTCGACCCGCCGATCAGGCAGGCGAGGAACAGCCCGTCGGGCTTGAGCGCCCGCCGCAGCTGGGCCAGCGCCCCCGGCAGGTCGTTGACGTGCTGGAGGGCGAGCGCCGAGACGACGAGGTCGAAGCGTTGCCCGGCGAAGGGCAGCGCCTCGGGCTCGCCCAGGACCGTCAGGGGCGCCCCCGGCTCGGCGAGCGGGCTCAGGCGCAGCACCGCCTCGACGCCCTCGCTCGCCCGCAGGGCCTGCGCCAGCTGGGGGAGCGGCGTCCCTAGGTCGAGGACGAGGGGGAAGCGCCGCAGCACCGCGGACAGGCGGTCGTCGACATCCTCGATCACCCGCGCGAGCAGGAAATCGGCGAAGCCTGCACGCCGGGCGCGGGCGAGGCGGTGCCGGATCAGGGCGGTGTCGAACAGGGGCGGCGGCGGGTTCATCGCGGGCTCAACATGGTCCCGGCTTGCCGCCGGCGCCAGTCTGGCGGATCATCGCGCTTCACGCTTTCGGGAGGGCGGAACGCCGGGGCGGGGCCGCCCGTTGCTGTGCCGCTTTTCAACGGAGTGTCCAGCATGATCCGCCATCTCGTCGCCGCGGGCCTCGTTCTCGCCGCCGCCACCTTCGCCGGCGGCGCCGAGGCGAAGGGCTGCATCAAGGGAGCGCTGGTGGGGGGCCTGGCCGGCCACGCCGCCGGGCACGGCGTCGCGGGCGCCGCCGCCGGCTGCGCCATCGGCCACCACTACGCCAACAAGAAGGACAAGGCGGCCGCCCAACCCCAACAGCAGCCGGCCCGCTGAGCACGGCGGCGGCCCGGACCCTTCTGCTCGCCGGGCTGCGCGCCGCCTGGGACGGGGCGCTCGGCCTCGTCTATCCGCCGACCTGCGTGGGCTGCGGCGCGGCCACCGCCGAGCCCCACGCCCTCTGCCCCGCCTGCTGGTCGGGCCTGTCCCTGATCGAGCGGCCCTTCTGCGAGCGGCTCGGCACCCCCTTTGCCCTCGATCTCGGCCTCGGCCCGCTGCTCTCGCCGCGGGCCATCGCCGAGCCACCGGTCTTCGCCCGCGCCCGGGCGGTGGCGCTCTACGACGGGACCGCCCGCGACCTCGTCCACCGGCTCAAATACGGCGACCGCCTCGACCTCGCCCGGGTGATGGGGCGGATGATGGCCGCCGCGGGCCGGGATCTCCTGGCCGAGACCGACCTGATCGTGCCGGTGCCCCTGCACGGGCTGCGGCTCTGGCGCCGCCGCTTCAACCAATCGGCCCTGCTCGCCCGGGCGGTCGGGCGGCTGGCGCAGCGGCCTTGCGACCTCCAGGCGCTGGCCCGGGTGAAGGCGACGCGCCCGCAGGTGGGCCTCACCCGGGCCCAGCGCGCGCAGAACCTGCAGGGCGCCTTCCGCGTGCCCGAGGCCGCCCGCCCGCGGATCGCCGGCCGGCGCCTCCTCCTCGTCGACGACGTCACCACCACCGGCGCCACCGGCAACGCCGCCGCCCGGGCCCTGCTGCGGGGCGGGGCGAAACAGGTCGACCTGCTCACCTTCGCGACCGTCGCCGTGCAGGGGTGAGCCGGAGGCCGGTCGATGGGGCGACCCTCGCCGCGCAAAAGACTGTTTCGATACAATACCTTAACGGGTTTCCGCACGATCGCTTCGGCCATGCGCGCTTTGATCAACGGGACGCGCCGCGACACGAAAACGGGGGCCGAAGCCCCCGTTGCGTTCTTCCGATCCTGCGAGGCCACCGCTCAGGCGGTGGCGGGCTTGAGCGTGCCCGTCGCGGCCGCCTCCGTCTCCGGCGCGAGCACCTTGCCGCGGGGGCCGACCCAGGCGCCGACCCATTTGCGCTGCCACAGGAACAGGCAGCCGAGCACGATGGCCGCGAACAGGGCATAGACCACGAAGCCCGGGCCGAAGGCGCCGGTATATTGCTTCGAGAAGCCCATGACGTTGGGCAGGATCGCGCCGCCGAGGGCCCCGATCTCGCCGATCATCGAGCCGGCCACGGCGGTGTTGTTCGGCCAGCGCAGGGGCACGAGCTGGAACAGCGCACCGTTGCCGGCGCCGAGCGCGGCGAAGCAGAGCATGAACAGGCCGGTGGTCAGCGCCAGGGAGGGCGCGCCGGTGAGCGCCAGGAAGGAGCCGATCGCCGCGAGCAGCACGATCGAGAGCACCAGGAGGCCGCCCATGCGGTCGGCGAAATAGCCGCCGAGGATGCGGATGCCCGAGCCCATCAGGGCGGCGAGCATGGTCAGCCGGCCGGCCTCGACCTTGGTGACGGCGAACTGCTCGTAGAAGAAGGTCGGCAGGAAGTTCGATAGGCCGATGAAGCCGCCGAAGGTGATGATGTAGATCAGCGAGAAGGCCCAGCCGTCCTTGGTGAACAGGCAGGAGACATGCTCCTTGAAGGTCTGCCGGTGGGCGTCCGGCGGCTCCTTGGCCAGGGCGATCATCACCACGAGGGGCAGGACCATCACCAGGCCGGCGAAGCCGTAGACCGTCTGCCAGCCATAGGCCTGGGCCAGCGGCGGCGCGAACAGCACGGCGAGCACGGTGCCGGAATTGCCGGCCCCGGCGATGCCCATGGCGAGCCCCTTGTGCTCCGGCGGGAACCAGCCCGAGCCGAGCGACAGGGCCACGCCGAAGGAGGCGCCGGCGATGCCGAGCAGCACGCCCATGGCGAGCACGTCGTTGTAGGAGGAGACGAAGAAGAAGCCGTAGGCCATCGCCAGGATGATGATGCTCATCTCGGTGATCGCCGCGTTCTTGCGGCCGATATACTGGGCGAGCACGCCGAGGGGGAAGCGCATGATCGCCCCCGCCATGATCGGCAGCGAGATCATGAACCCGGTCTGGGCCGGGGTGAGCTTGTAGGTCTCGGTGATGAACGGACCCATGGCGCCGTTCAGCACCCAGATCGCGAAGCAGAAATCGAAATAGAGGAAGGCGGCGAACAGGGTCTTGGGATGACCGGATTTCATCACGGTCTTGAAACTGGCCATGGCAGTGCTCGTCTCTCGAACGCAGCCCGAAGCGCCGGCCAATCGCCGGGCGGAGCCGCTCATGCGGGGGATCCGGACTCGCGCCGTCCGCATGCGAGGCGCCGTTGCCCCGCGCGCCGCGTTCAAGAAGCGGCGGCCGACCCATGCAGCAGCCGTGCCAGATCCGGTGCGGGCGCCGGCCACGGCGGGGGGCGCGGCCTCATCCGTGGGATTGCTCAGGAAAGAGGCTGTTGCCGCGCCGCACTGCCTAGCGGCGCGCCCCTGTCGTCGAAGCGTCGTCTCACCGAAGCGTCCTGCGGACCGCGTGGGCGATCAGCGGCAGATCTTTACCCGGCGCACGATCCAGCCCTCGCCGTCCTGCCACATCTTGCGGCGGCCGGTGCTGCAGAGGAGGGGCGCCTCGCCCGAGGTCCAGGTCACGCCGGGCTTGGCCGGCTCCGCCGCGGCGGGGGCCTCGGCCGGGGGCGGCACGCGCTTCGGGCTGCGGGCCTCGGCGCCGCCCGCGCCGAGGGCGAACGCGCAGGCGAGGACACAGCCTGCGGCACGGGCGAGGGGGCGCCGGAGCGGAGCGACGGGCACGGGGCGGTTCCTCAGGGGATCTTCCCCGCATAGATCGCCACGGGTGCCGACAGTTCAATGACGAGGCCGCTCGATTCGCGCGGCTTTCCGCTCAATTTTTACGGGATGGTAAAGCCTGCCCGCAGGTCGGGCCGCCGCGGGGTTCCCGGTCGCGTGACGCGCAACCGCAAGCTTGCTAGGGAGCAGGCTTGACCGTTCCGCGTTGTGCCTTCCGGGGTGCCATCCGGACCGGCCTCGTCCGGCGATCCATCGAGCGATCCATGTCCATCAAGAACCGCCGCCAGATCCTGACCGGAGCCGTCTCCGGCCTCCTCCTGTCCGCCGTCCCGAGCCTCGGCCTCGCCCAGGGCCTGGGCGGCTACGACGACGACAGGCTCTACCGGGACGAGCAGGGCAACCTCTATCGCCGCCGCGGCGGGGACTACGTGCCCTATCGCGGCCGGGTCAGCAACGGCCGGCCGGTGGCCGATCCCGAGATCGATCTCGACGCGGAGGCCTATGCCCGCCGCCGGGCCGAGCGCTACGGCGAGCCCCCGCCCGCCGAGCCGCCGACGCCGGCCGCCAACGGCGCGGCCGCGGCGAACGCGAAGCCGGATGACGGGCCGATCGATTACGCCAAGGCCTATGCCGCCGTGCAGGGCGAGCCCTTCCCGGTGCCGGCCTTCAACTGGAAGAAGGCCAACCCCTCCTTCCTGCGCCAGGAGGTGGCCTATACCGGCAGCGAGGCTCCGGGCACCATCGTGGTCGATCCCAAGGCCCATCACCTCTACCTGGTCCTGCCCGGCGGCCGGGCGCGGCGCTACGGCGTCGGCGTGGGCAAGCAGGGCTTTTCCTGGTCCGGCGCCTCGACCATCAACGCGAAGCAGGCCTGGCCGGACTGGTATCCGCCCAAGGAGATGATCGCCCGCAAGCCGGCGCTCGCCCGCGAGGTCTCCACGCTGCAGAGCGGCCTCGGCGTGCCCGGCGGCTCGCGCAACCCGCTCGGCGCCCGGGCGATGTATCTCTGGCAGAACAACAAGGACACGCTCTACCGCATCCACGGCACCACGGAGCCGGCCTCGATCGGCCGCAGCGTGTCCTCGGGCTGCATCCGCATGATCAACCAGGACGCGATCGACCTGTTCAGCCGCGTCGAGGTCGGCGCCAAGGTGGTGGTGCTGGGCTGAGGCCCGCCCCGCCCGCGCGACGGCCGGCCCGATCGCATCGGGCCGGCGGCGCCGGGTCCGGGCTCGCCGTCCCGCGCCGAACGGACCCTGTTTTCGAGAAGACGCGTCAGCTGCTCTTCTTCGGCGTCACCTTGAGGATCTGGCCGTCCGGCCCCTCGGTGACGGCATAGACGGCGCCGTCCGGCCCCACCTTCACGTCGCGGATGCGGTGATCGAGGGGGATGCGCTCCTCGGTGAGCACCTTGTCGCCGCTCACCTTCAGGATCACGAGTCCGGTGCTGACGAGGCCGCCGAGGATGAAGTCGTCCTTCCACTCGGGGAAGAGCGTCTTGTCGTAGAAGGCGAGCGCCGAGGGGGCGATCACCGGATCCCAGTAATAGACCGGCTGCACGGTGCCGCCGGCCTGGGTGGCGCCGTCGCCGATCTTCTCGCCGGAATACTCGATGCCGTAGGTCACGAGGGGCCAGCCGTAATTGAGCCCCGGCCGCGGCCGGTTGAGCTCGTCGCCGCCGCGCGGGCCGTGCTCGGCGGTCCAGAGCCGGCCCTGGCCGTCGAGGGTCGCGCCCTGCACGTTGCGGTGGCCGTAGGACCAGATCTCGGGCTTGGCCTTGTCGCTGCCGATGAAGGGATTGTCCTTGGGCGCCTTGCCCTCGTTGTCGATGCGGAAGACCTTGCCGAGGCCGCTCGACAGGTCCTGGGCCTGCACCCGCGGCCCCTTGTCCGAGCGCTCGCCCACCGTGACGAAGAGGTTGCCGTCCGGCGCGAAGACGAGGCGCGAGCCGAAATGCTTGTCGCCGTCATAGGACGGCGTCTGGCGGAAGATGACCTTCAGATCCTCGAGCTTGCCGCCGCCCTTGCCGTCCTCGACGAGCTTGGCCTTGGCCACGCTGGTGCCGTTGCCCTTGTCCCGGGGCTCGCTGAAGCTGAAATAGATCGTCTTGTCGCCGGCGAAGCTCGGGCTGAGCGCGATGTCGAGGAGCCCGCCCTGCCCGCGGGCATCGACCTTCGGCACCCCGGCGATGGCCGGGCCGGGCTTGCCGTCCTTGCCGATCAGCCGGATCTTGCCCGCCTTCTCGGTGACGATCATGCGCCCGTCCGGCAGGAATTCGAGCGCCCAGGCGCTGTCGAGGCCGCTCACCACCGGGCTCACCTCCACCTGCGTCGCCTTGGCAGGCTGGGGCGCCCGGGTCTGGTTGGGCAGGAGCGGCGTGTAGCTCGTGTTCGGGGCCTGGGTCTCCGCGGGCTTCTCGCCGGCGGTCGGCGCCGCGGGGGCCTGGAAGGCGTCGCCCTCGATCCGGGGCGCGCGCGGCTCCGTCCCCTCCTGCTGGGCGAAGGCGGCCGGCGAGAAGGCGGCGACGGAGGCGAGCAGGGCGAGGGAGAAGCGCGTCACGTCGTTGTTCCTTGTCCGATCCCGTACCGGCGGCCCCGCCTCCCGAAGGAAGGGCACGAGACATCCTGGTCGTCTGGCCGCGCGATTCCGGCGAGATCGCGCGCGGAGGGTGCCGGGGAAACGCCGGCTCCGCTCGCCACATGGGGCGGCAACCCCGCCGCGGCGAGCCCCGAAGCGGGGCAAGGGCCGACGAAAGGCATCCCTCGGCGCGACGGCCCGGCGCTCCTCACCGGGTTTTCATGAGATCCCTGCGCCCCTGCCCTGCCCCGGACGCCGTCCGCCTTGACCGTGAAGGGGGGCGGCGCCAATTCTCGGCAACTCGCTTCCAAGGAAGGGCAGGTCGCCCGGTTCCAGGGCGACAGGTGTGACGTTTCGGAAAGGACCGGCCATGGCCACGGTGAAAGTGACCGACGCGAGCTTCGAGCAGGACGTTCTCAAGTCCGCCGAACCCGTCGTGGTGGATTTCTGGGCGGAGTGGTGCGGCCCCTGCCGTCAGATCGGCCCGGCGCTGGAGGAGATCTCCGTCGACCTGCAGGGCAAGGTGAAGATCGCCAAGGTGAACGTGGACGAGAATCCCGGCATCGCCTCGACCTACGGCATCCGCTCGATCCCGACCCTGATGCTGTTCAAGGACGGCAAGCTCGCCAGCCAGAAGGTCGGCGCCGCCCCCAAGGGCGATCTCTCCCGCTGGATCCAGGCGAGCGCCTGATCCGCTCCCCGTTTCCGGCGCGCTCCGGCGCGCGAAAGGCCCGGCGTTCCCCGCCGGGCCTTTTTCGTGGGCGCTCCAGAAGGCGCAACGGCCCGGGCTTCGCCGGCCGGTCCCGAACACGAAAAAGCCCGGCCTTGCGGCCGGGCTTTCCGTGGTTTCGAGGACCCTCGGTCGGCTTAGTAGGAGCCGAACTTGTAGTTGAGGCCGGCGCGGATGACGGCGAACTCGGTGTCGTTGCGGCGCAGGGCGCCGGAAGCGACGACCACACCCGGGGAGGTCGTGGTGATGACCGTGCCGGCGTTGTTCACCGCGAAGGCGCCGTTGAGGGCACCGCCGCCGCGATCGAGGTTCACGTACAGACCTTCCACCTTCAGCGTGACGGCCGAGGAGCGGAAGAAGTTCAGGAACGAGTCGGTCGGGAGAGCGTACTCGACGCCACCGCCGGCGGCGTAGCCGGTGCGGAAGTCGTCGCGCGAGCTGTTCGGCAGGCCGAACTCGCGGCCGCCGCCGGCGCCGTAGGCGAAACCGCCGGTGCCGTAGAACAGGACGCGGTCGAAGGCGTAGCCGATGCGGCCGCGGACGGTGCCGAAGAAGTCGAGGCCGGCGAGACCGTTCGGGTTGAACACCTGCTGAGCGGCCAGGCCGTTGACGGCGGCGGTGCTGTTCACGACCGTGAAGCGGTTCCGGTCACGACCGAAATCGACGTACTGGGCATCGGCCTCGATACCGACGACCACACCGTTGCCCGGGGTGAACTGGTAGTTGTAGCCGATCTGACCACCGCCGACGAAGCCGTCGGTGCTGCGGTTGTCGCCGAAGGCGATGACCGCGGTGGTGCCGGCCGGCACGAGGCCGGTGGCGGCGTTCACGCCCACCACCGGAGCGGCGGTGTTGTCCTGCACGCCGAAGCCGTAGCCGGCGTTGAAACCGGCGTAGAAACCGGTCCAGGTGAAGACGGGAACCGGCGTGAAGACCGGCGGAGCAGCGCGACGCGGCAGGTCAGCGGCGGAAGCCGCAGCCGTCAGCGCCGTGAAGGCGGCGAGCGACGTAAGAAGCTTTTTCATTGTTGATCCCCAGCGAATTGCCCGATCGCCGTGGAAGCTAGACCATTTTCCACCCCCACGATGTAACCCTCAGGCCACACCGCCACCCGAGCGCAACCGCAGGAGTGGGAAATCTCCGCGGTCATGAGCCGCGGAAACTCAGTCTCGGGAAGACGCTTCTCCCAAATGGGACAGGGAGAATTCAATCTAGTTAAAGTTCAGGTAGGAATCGTGCCGTTCGCCGTCAGGACAGCACCGGCGAGATAGAGCGAGCCGCAGATCAGGACCCGCGGCGGCTTCTCGAACACCGTCGCCGCGAGGCTCGCCAGGGCGGCCTCCACGCTCGACGCCGATTCGGCCATCAGGCCGACGCCCTGCGCGATCCGCTGCACCTCCTCCGCCGGCCGCGCGGCGAGCTGCCCGGCGATCGGCACGGCGATCAGCGAGCGGGCGAGCCCGACGAAGTTCTTCAGGAAGCCCTCCGCGTCCTTGGTGCCGAGCAGGCCGACCACGAGAACGAGGGGCACGTCGCTGCGCTCGCCGAGATCGGCCATGGCGGCGGCGAGGATGCGGCCGCCATCGGCGTTGTGGCCGCCATCGAGCCAGAGCTCGGCGTCCTTCGGCATCATCTCGGCGAGATGCCCCTTGGTGAGGCGCTGCAGGCGGCCGGGCCACTCGACCCGGCGCAGGCCGGTCTCGAAGGCCGCGGAGCCGAGATCGCCGAAGCCCGCCGCGCGCAGGGCGGCGATGGCGGTGCCGGCATTGGTGAGCTGGTGGCGGCCGGCGAGGCGCGGCCGCGGCAGGTCGAACAGCTCCCGCTCGTCCTGGTAGACGAGACGGCCGCTCTCCTCGTGCACCGAGAAATCCTGGTTGCCGACGAAGATCGGGCCGGCGCCCACCGCCTCGGCCCGGCGGCAGAGCACCGAATCGGCCTGGGCGTAGTCCTGCGCGGCGATCACCGCCGGGCAGCCGCGCTTGAAGATGCCGGCCTTCTCGGTGGCCACCGATTCCAGGGTGTCGCCGAGATATTCCGCGTGGTCGCGCCCGATCGGCGTCACCACGGCGCAGGCCGGCCGGTCGATCACGTTGGTGGCGTCGACCCGCCCGCCCAGGCCGACCTCGAGCAGCAGCACGTCCGCGGGCGCCTCCGAGAAGAGCAGGAGCGCGGCCGCCGTGGTGATCTCGAACACGGTGATCGGGTCGCCGTCATTGGCGGTCTCGCAGCGGCTGAAGGCGTCGGCCAGCTGCTCCTCCGGCACGAAGACGCCGCCGCCGATGGCGCCGAGGCGGATGCGCTCGTGGAAGCGGACGAGATGGGGCGAGGTGTAGACATGGGCGGCGAGTCCCCCCGCCTCCAGGATCGCCCGCATGAAGGCGATGGTGGAGCCCTTGCCGTTGGTGCCGGCCACATGGATCACCGGCGGCAGACGCCGCTCCGGATGGCCGAGCTTCTCCAGCAGCCGCTCGATGCGCCCGAGGGAGAGGTCGATCGTCCGCGGATGCAGGGCGAGGAAGCGCGCCATCAGCGCGTCGGAGGAATCCATCATCGGGCCATCCCGCTCACGCCGGCTCGGGCCGGGGCGCCGAGGCCGCTTCCGGCTTCTTCGCCGCCTCGGCCGGGACGTTCATCAGCAGGCGGCAGAGCCGGGCGATGGTCTCCTTGAGGTCCTTGCGGTGCACGACCTGGTCGATCATGCCGTGCTCGCGCAGGTACTCCGCCCGCTGGAAGCCGTCGGGCAGCTTCTCGCGGATGGTCTGCTCGATCACCCGCGGGCCGGCGAAGCAGATCAGCGCCCCCGGCTCGGCGAGATGCACGTCGCCGAGCATGGCGTAGGAGGCGGTGACGCCGCCGGTGGTCGGGTTGGTGAGCACCACGATGTAGGGCAGCCGGGCCGCGTTGAGCCGGCGCACGGCCACGGTGGTGCGCGGCATCTGCATGAGCGACAGGATGCCCTCCTGCATGCGCGCGCCGCCGGAGGCGGAGAACAGCACGTAGGGGGTGCGCTTCTCGAGCGCCGTCTCGGCGCCGCGGATGAAGGCCTCGCCCGCCGCCATGCCCAGGGAGCCGGCCATGAAGCCGAATTCCTGCGCGGCGATGGTCATGGGCAGGCCGCCGACCCGGCCGAAGCCGATCTTGAAGGCGTCCGGCATGCCGGTCTTGGCGCGGGCCTCCTTGAGGCGGTCGACGTAGCGCTTCTCGTCCCGGAACTTGAGCGGGTCGGCCGGAACCTCGGGCAGGGGCACGTCGATCCAGGTGCCCTCGTCGAACATCGCCTTGAGACGGGCCGGGGCGCTCATCTTGAGGTGATGCTCGGAGCCCGGGATCACCCAGAGATTCTGCTCGACTTCCTTGTGGAAGACCATCTGCCCGGTATCGGGGCATTTGATCCACAGATTCTCGGGCGTCTCGCGCTTGAACAGCGTCTTGATCTTGGGGCGCACGACCTCCGAGATCCAGTTCATCGCTTCGACCATGGAAGAGATCCTTGCCGGATTGGGCCGATATCGGAATACGCGGCGGCCAATGCCAGGGAGATGCGGTTTTCCTGCGGCGGATCAGGCCTTGGCGACGCCGCGCACGCCCGCCGCGAGCTCGCGCACCAGACCGGCCACCGCTTCGACGCTCCCCGCCTGGGCGCGATTCTCGGCGTCCAGGCTGCGATGGAGGGCGTCGACCAGGGCCGAACCGACCACGACGCCGTCCGCGCCCCGGGCGATCTCGGCGGCATGCGCCCCCGACTTCACCCCGAAGCCGACCACGACCGGCAGGTCCGTATGCGGACGGATGCGGCCCACCGCCTCGGCCACGCGCCCGAAATCCGGGGTCGCCGTGCCGGTGATGCCGGTGATCGAGACATAGTAGACGAAGCCCGCGGTGTTCGCGAGCACGGCGGGCAGGCGCTCCGCATCCGTCGTCGGCGTGGCGAGGCGGATGAAGGCGAGGCCCTTGGCGAGCGCCGGCAGGCAGAGCTCGTCGTCCTCCTCCGGCGGCAGGTCGACCACGATCAGCCCGTCGATTCCCGCCGCCAGCGCGGCCTCGAGGAAGGCCGGCACGCCGTAGCTGTGGATCGGGTTGTAGTAGCCCATCAGCACGACCGGCGTGTCCCGGTCCTCCTCGCGGAAGCGGGCGACGAGGGCCAGCGTCTTGCGCAGGTCCTGGCCCGCGGCGAGCGCCCGCAGGCCCGCGGCCTGGATCGCCGGGCCGTCGGCCATCGGATCGGTGAAGGGCAGGCCGAACTCGACGATGTCGGCGCCGGCCTTCGGCAGCGCCTTGAGCACGGCGAGGGAGGTCTCCGGATCGGGATCGCCCGCCATCACGTAGGTGACGAGGGCGGCACGGCCTTCCGCGCGGCAGCGGGCGAAGGCGGCTTCGATGCGGGCGGTCATGCGGAAATGCCTCGCGGCCGGGTCTGGTCGGAGCACCGGCGGATCCGATGCGAACAAGGGGCCGCGCCTACACCATCGCACCGGCGCCGTGAAGCACCGGGACGCGCGCGCGGGCCCCGCGGGGCTTAACCTTGCTGCCGCAGGGCTCGGCCTTTCTGCCGCAGGGCTTGGCCTTCCCGCCGCGGGCATGGCATGGCGGCCCGCTTTCCCCCACCCGCGAAGGAGCGTCGGGACGTATGGCACGGCCGCTCCTGCGCTGCACGACGCTCTGGGGACGGGCGGACTGGATCGAGGCGCCCCCGGCGCTCGTTCCCGTGCGCGACGCCCTGCTGGTGCCGCCCCGGCCCGAGGGGGCCTGGGGCCTGTTCTCCGGGCCGACCCGGATCGGCGATGCCGGGCGCGACCTCGCCCCCGGGGAGCGCCTGCCCGAAGGCACGCCCTCGGCGCTCGGCCGCGCCCTCTATCTCGGGCCGATCGCCTGGCATTACGGGCATTTCCTGCTCAACACGCTCCCCCGGCTCTGGCCCCTGATCGGCTGGGAGGGGGAGAGGCCGGCGCTGCTCTGCCACCGCCCCGGCCCGGTCCAGGACGCCCATTGGGCCGGCTTCGGCGCAGCGATCTTCGGCCGCCTCGGCTACGAACTCGACGAGCTGGAGAGCCCCGGGGCGCCCCTGCGGCTCGCCGAGGTTCTGGTGCCGGCCCCGAGCCTGACCGAGCAGAGCGGCGTGCACGCGGTCTTCGGCGACCTCTGCCGCGCCATCGGCCGGCCCTACTGGGAGGGGGAACGCCAGGAACGCTTCCTCTATCTCTCGAAGACCCGGCTCGGCGCGGGCATCGCCCGGATCGTCAACGAGGACGCCCTGGAGGCCGAGCTGGCGCGGCGCGGGGTCGCGATCGCCCATCCGGAGACCCTGCGCTTCCCCGAGCAGGTCCGCCTGCTCTCGGCCCATCCGGTCGTGCTGGGCTCGGCGGGATCCGCCTTCCACACCACCGCCTTCGCCGCGCCCGGGCGGCGGGTCGTCGGGCTCAACTGGCAGCCCGCGCTCAACGCGAACTTCGCCCTGGTCGACCGGGTGGCGGGAACGCGCGCCCGCTACTACCACGCTCCCGACACGCGCTACGTGACGCGGGCGGGCTTCGACGTGGCCTGGGAGCTGCCCGACCCGAAGGGCACGGCGGCCGCCCTGCTGCGCAAGGCCGAGCGGCTCGCCCGGGACGCGCCCGACACGGACGGCCCGCTCGCCGGGCTTAGACAGCTCCTGGCCCGGTCCTTGCGGCCAATCCACGGGCGATAACCGGCGCCGGGCCCGCTGTCGCAAGTCGTACCCATGTCACGGACCCAACGTAGAGTGGAGGTCGCTGTGTTTTGCGGCGCAAGATGAACGGCGCAGTGCAATGTGAAACCACGCCCGACGTCAGTCGAGCGTGACGCCCCACCTTTCTCTTTCGGAGTACCTGCGAAGAGATGCGGTAACGATATCCCGAAAGTCCGTACTCTTCCTATGGAACGACTTGGGGCGATTCCTCTTATCGTCACGGCAACAGAGAGGAGAAAGGCGCCGACAATGTCCCTGGCGGAGGACGGCAGGCCCCTGGCCTTGACCTGGCACTATACCCGGCACGAATTGCTGGCGGACGGCGCCATCCACCTCGTCGGTGTGGCGCTGGGCCTGACCGGCGCGATCGCCCTGATCGTGACCGCCGCGCTCACCCATCTCGGCTGGACCGAACTCTCCTCGGTGCTGATCTACGCCGCCGCCCTGGTGGCGATGCTGGGGGCGTCGGCCGCCTACAACATGTGGCCGGTCTCCCCGCGCAAATGGATCCTGCGGCGCTACGACCACGCCTTCATCTACCTGATGATCGCCGGCACCTACACGCCGCTGGTGGCCCTGGTCGGGTCCGGCCCGGTCGCCTGGAGCCTGCTCGCCCTGATCTGGACGGTGGCCGCCATCGGCATCGCCATCAAGCTGACCATGCCCGGCCGCTTCGACCGGGTCTCCATCGCCCTCTACCTGATGCTAGGCTGGAGCGGCGTGCTCGCCTACGATTCCATCATCGCCGGCCTGTCGCTTCAGGCGCTCTGGCTGCTCGGCATCGGCGGCCTGCTCTACTCCTTCGGCGTGGTCTTCCACGTCTGGCGCAGCCTGCCCTTCCAGAACGCGATCTGGCACGGCTTCGTGCTCCTCGCCACGGCCTGCCACTACGGCACCGTGATGGCGAGCGTGCTCGAGGCCAAACCCTGAGGCCGGCGCCGCGCCGCCCCCGATCCGCTCTCATGGCAGACCGCGGCCGCCTCACGGGGCGGCCGCGTCGTCGCGTCCCTAACGGATGCCGCCGGGCACCTGACGGGTATGGGGGGCGTGGGTCGGGTCCGTGGAGGGCCGGGGCTCGCCGCTCGAGAACGGCTCCGCCTCGTCGTCGTCTTCGGGGGTCGGGACCGGGACGGAATGCGTGCTGGAGCCGGGCGGAGCGGCAGGGGTCGCCGCCGGAGGGACGGCGGCAGCCGCGGCGGGGAGCGTCGCGGAAGGGGGCGCCGGGACCGGGTGGGCCGAAGCCGCGCCCGTCGCCTGCCAGCCCTGGCTCCGCCAGTCGCTCGCCCGCTCGTCGAGATCGATCGAGCCGCCGCGCTCCAGGATGTGCAGGACCCGGTCCGCCAAGTCCTCCTCGGCCCGCACCGTCACCAGGGTGCCGCCCCGGCGCACGCCCTCGGCATAGGCCTCCGCATCCGCCTCGCTCAAACCCGCGCCGGTAAGGGCGCCGAGCAGGCCGCCGGTGGCGGCGCCGAATCCGGCCCCCGCCACCGTGGCGACGAGCCAGCCCGCGGCCACGACCGGGCCGATCCCGGGGATGGCGAGGAGGCCGAGGCCCGCGAGCAGCCCGGCCCCGCCGCCGATCACCGTGCCGACCGCCGCGCCGGTCCCGGCGCCGTCGGCGGCGTCGTGCCCCGCCACGGCCGTCGGCCGGCCGGGCGGCTGGGGCGGGACGCGGCCGGAATGCCGGTCGTCGGGGTTGCTCGCCACGATGCTGATAGCGGCATGCGGCACTCCCTCCGCCTCGACCGCGTCGATGGCGCGGGCCGCCTCCTCGTAATCGTCGAAGAGGGCCGTGATCGTCCTGGCCGCCATGATGTCCTCCTTCGGGGCCTTCCGACCCCTGTCCGATCAAGCGGGTCGGCTCCGGCTGGTTCCCGAGCGGGGGCGGCGCGCGGAGGCGGCGCGCGCCGCGTTAACCTTCCGCTAACCGTGTGCCCGGCAATTCTTGCCGGGTTGCCGCGCCCTTCCCGCGGCCGGGATGCGGACGAGCATGAGCGAGACGGCAGGCGCGGTGACCACCGGCCGGCCCGGATTCCCGGGCCTCGGCGGCCTTACGCTGCCGGACCGCGCGAGCCTCCAGGCCCTCGCGAAGCGCTCCGACCTGTTCCTCGCCACGGCGGTGCTGGGCATCCTCACGGTGCTCATCTTCCCGCTGCCGGCGGTGCTGCTCGACCTGCTGCTCGCGGTGTCGATCATCATGTCCGTGCTGATCATGATGACCGGGCTGTTCATCGACAACCCGCTGGAATTCACCGTCTTTCCGACGCTGCTGCTCATCGCGACGATGCTGCGGCTGGCGCTCAACCTCGCCTCGACCCGCCTGATCCTCGGCCATGGCCACGAGGGCACGGCGGCGGCCGGCCACGTCATCGAAGCCTTCGGGCATTTCGTGATGGGCGGCAATTTCGTGATCGGGATCATCGTCTTCGCGATCCTGATCATCGTGAACTTCGTGGTCATCACCAAGGGCTCGGGCCGCATCGCCGAGGTGGCGGCCCGCTTCACCCTAGACGCCATGCCCGGCAAGCAGATGGCGATCGACGCCGACCTCTCGGCGGGGCTCATCGACGAGAAGGTCGCCAAGGCCCGGCGCGCGGCCCTGGAGGAGGAATCCTCCTTCTTCGGCGCCATGGACGGCGCCTCGAAATTCGTGCGCGGGGACGCCATCGCCGCCCTGCTCATCACCGCGATCAACGTGATCGGCGGCATCATCATCGGCGTGGCCCAGCAGGGCCTCGGCTTCGGCGAGGCCGCCAAGACCTACACCCTGCTCACCATCGGCGACGGCCTCGCCAGCCAGGTGCCGGCCCTGATCGTCTCGACCGCAGCGGGCATCCTCGTCTCCAAGGCGGGCGTGAAGGGCGCCGCCGACAAGGCCCTGGGCAAGCAGATCGCCAACTACCCGAAGGCCCTCGGCATGTCGGCGGGGGTGATGCTGCTCATCGCCCTCCTGCCCGGCATGCCGATGCTGCCCTTCCTGGCGCTCGGCGGCGGGGCGGGCTACGCCGCCTGGAAGATCGCCAAGGTGAACCGCGAGCGCGCGGCGGCCGAGAACGCCGTGGCCACCCCCACCGCCGCCTCCGCCGCGACCGCGGCCGGCGAGGAGACGGTGACGGACCTGCTCAAGCTCGACGACCTCAAGCTCGAGATGGGCTACGCCCTCCTGCCCCTCGTCAGCGGCGAGGGCGGCGACCGGCTCACCGACCAGATCAAGGCCCTGCGCCGCCAGCTCGCCGCCGAGCTCGGCTTCGTGATGCCCTCCGTGCGCATCCTCGACAATGTGGGCATCGACGCCAACGGCTACGTGATCCGCGTGAAGGAGATCGAGGCGGGCAACGGCCAGATCTTCCCCGGCCAGTTCATGGCCATGGACCCGATGGGCGGCCAGGTGCAGTTGCCCGGCCAGCACATGCTGGAGCCGACCTTCGGCCTGCCCGCGACCTGGATCGACGCCAGCCTGCGCGACCAAGCCCAGCTCAAGGGCTACACCGTGGTCGACGCGGCCACCGTGGTCTCGACCCACCTCACCGAGGTGATCAAGGCGCATGTCTCCGAGCTCCTGAACCATGTCGAGGTGCAGAAGCTGCTCAAGGAGCTGCCCAAGGAGCACATGGATCTCTTCAAGGAGATCGTGCCGAGCCAGATCGCGACCACGGGCATCCAGCGCGTGCTGCAGCTGCTGCTGGCCGAGCGCGTCTCGATCCGCGACCTCGGCACCATCGTCGAGGGCATCGCCGAGGTGGCGGGGCAGGTGAAGAACCCGCGCGACATCGTCGAGCATGTCCGCGCGCGCCTCGGCCGCCAGATCTGCGCGCAGTATCAGGGGCCGGACGGGACGCTGCCGATCATCACCCTGTCGCCGGCCTGGGAGCAGGCCTTCATCGAGTCGATCGTGGGCGAGCGCGACGAGCGCTACCTGGCGATGCAGCCCTCGCGCCTGTCGGAATTCGTGAACGCCGTGCGCGACCGCTTCGAGGCCGCGGCCCGGCGCGGCGAGATGCCGGTGCTGGTCACCTCCGCCCAGGCCCGGCCCTTCGTGCGCTCGATCATCGAGCGCTTCCGCCGGGAGACGGCGGTGATGAGCCAGGCGGAGATCCACCCGCGGGCGCGGCTGCGCACGGTGGGGTCTCTGTAGGGGAAAAGCCCTCTCCCGCAGAGGGGAGAGGGCGGATCGGCGCTCAGTCCTTCAGGTCGGCCGGCACCTTGCCGCCGTTCTCCTCGAGCTTCCTGATGACCTGCTTGTGCAGCCAGATGTTCATCGTGGCCGAGTCGTTCTTGTCGCCGGTGTAGTGCAGCTCG
The DNA here is from genome assembly GCF_022533465.1 of Methylobacterium organophilum. Classification (NCBI taxonomy): domain Bacteria; kingdom Pseudomonadati; phylum Pseudomonadota; class Alphaproteobacteria; order Hyphomicrobiales; family Methylobacteriaceae; genus Methylobacterium; species Methylobacterium organophilum. The sequence continues at coordinate 821,290 of NZ_CP092848.1, forward strand.
TCCGCGAGCTGCTTGCGGGCGGTGAGGCTCGAATCGAGGTCGATCAGCTTCATCAGGTCGACGATCGAGTGGCGCCAGTCGAGCTTCTGCGGGTTCTTGGCGGCGAGGCCGTCGAGCACCTCCGCCACGTCGACGGTGCCGCCGCTGCCGGCCGTGCCGCCGCTCGTGGGCGTGGCGGGGGCGTCGCCGCCCGCGCCGGGCTTGGCCTCCGCCTGCGAGGGCGCAGGACCTTCCTTGGCCTGGGCTTCGCCGCCGCCGAACGGATGGAGGATCTTGCTGACGATGCTGCCGAGGAGGCTCATGGCATATATCCCTTGTCCGGGCCGCGCGGGTCGCGCAGCGCCAGCGTAACGAAGCGGGGCCGGTCCGCGTTCCTGACCCGCCGATCGGGGCCGAGACTGGGGACGGCGGGGTTCCGCCGATCACGCCGCTTTGATCTTGCGCGCGTCCATGCGTAAGGGGAGCCGTTCCCGCGATACCGGACCCTGCCCCATGCGTCTCCTGCTCGCCGCGCTGGCGGCCCTGGCCTTCCTCGTGCCCGCCCAGGCCCAACAGGTGCCCGTGCGCATCGGCGTGATCCCCGTCATCGGCGCCGCGCCGATCTTCGTCGCCCGCGGCGAGGGCTGGCTGAAGGAGGCGGGGCTGGAGCCGAGCTTCACCACCTTCGAATCCGGCCCGAACATGATCCAGGCGCTGGCCTCGGGCACGATCGACGTCTACGTCGCCGGCATCGCCCCCCTGGCCGTCGCCCGCACCAAGGGCATCGACGTGCGCGTGGTGGCCGCCACCGCGGTCGAGGAGATGGTCTTCGTCGCCGGCCCGAAGCTCGCCCCCTATTTCGCGAGCGCGCCGAGCAAGGCGGAGGCGTTCCAGCAGTACCGGGCGAAGGAGGGCAAGCCGGCCCGCCTCGCCACCCAGCCCCCCGGCTCGGTGCCCAACACCACCCTGCAGCACTGGCTCTGGCAGGTGGCGAAGGCCGACAAGGCCGATGTGGAGATCGTGCCGATGGGCATCGACGCCACGCAGCAGGCCCTGCTCGCCGGCGCCGTCGACGGCGCCTCGATCCGCGAGCCGGCGCTCACCATCGTCCAGGGCCGCAACCCGGCGATCAAGCTGATCGCCAATGGCGGCGAGATGTTCCCCGATCAGCCCGGCACCGTGGTCGCCGTCTACGGCAAGTTCGCCGACAAGAACCCGGCCGCCGTGGAGGGCCTGGTGAAGGCGCTCGTGAAGGCGGTCGACCTCCTCAAGACGGACCCGGCCAAGGCCGCGCCCTCGGTCGAGGCGGCGCTGGGCAAGGGCATCACCGACGTCGCCACGATCCAGAAGGCGCTGACCTCGCCGGCCGCCAAGTTCACCGCCGACCCGCGGGTGATCGTGGAGGCGACGAAGCAGATGCAGGCCTTCCAGGTCACCGTCGGCACCCTCGACAAGGAGGTGCCGATCGACGGCCTGTTCGTGCCGAGCTTCTACGAGAAGGCCGCCAAGCCGTAACCCCGACGCCATGACGCCATGACCTTCCTGCGCTCGACCGGGCTCGCGGCGGCGGGGCTCCTCGCCTTCCTCGGCCTGTGGGAGGCCGCCCCGCGGCTCGACCTCGTCAACCCGGCCTTCCTGCCGCCGCCCTCGACCCTGCCCACCGCCTTCCTCAAGGAGATCGCGGGCGGCGCCTGGCCGACGGCGGTCGTCGAGAGCCTGAGCCACTACGTGGTCGGGCTGGGGCTCGGCGCGGGCATGGGCATCGCGCTCGGCACCCTGAGCGGCATGTTCCGCCCCTTCGAGAGCGTCACCGCCTGGATCGTGCGGCTGCTGCGGCCGATCCCGGGCCTCGCCTGGGTGCCCTTCGCGATCATCTGGTTCGGCGTGCAGCCGGCAGCCGCGGTGTTCATCATCGCCATCGGCGTGTTCTGGATCGTGTTCTTCGCCACCCAGGGGGCGGTGCGCGGGGTCGACCGCGACCTGCTCGAGGTGGCCGAGGCCTTCGGCTTCCGCTCCGCCTGGGCGCGCCTGACCAAGATCCTGCTGCCGGCGGCGACGCCGGGCATCCTGGTCGGCCTGCGCACGGCCCTGGGCCAGGCCTGGATGGCGGTGGTCGCCGCCGAGATCTTCGGCGTGCCGGGCATCGGCGCGCGGATGATGCAGGCCTCCTCGCTCCTCTCCACCGACATCGTGGTGGTCTACATGCTGACCATGGCCGCCCTCTACGGCCTGTTCGACACCGGCTTCGTCGCCCTCCAGAACTTCCTGCTGCGGTGGCGCGCGTGAGCCGGCCGATCATCGACATCCGCGGCCTCAGCCTCGCCTACGCGCGCGACGGCCGGCGCAACGTGATCCTGTCGGAGCTCGACCTCGCGATCCCGCGGGGCCAGTTCCTGGTGATCGTCGGCGAATCCGGGGTGGGCAAGTCGACCCTGCTGCGGGTGCTGATCGGGCTCGCCAAGCCGAGCGGGGGCGGCGTGACGATCGACGCGGATCCCAAGGTCCGCACGCCCATGGCCCTGGTCTTCCAGGATGCGCGGATGCTGCCCTGGCGGCGGGTGATCGCCAACGTCGCCTTCGGCCTGGAGAACAGCGGCCTGTCGAAGGCGGAGCGCTACGCCAGGGCCGAGGCGATGCTGAAGCTCGTCGGCCTCGCCGATCTCGCCCAGCGCTGGCCGCACCAGCTCTCCGGCGGCCAGCGCCAGCGCGTCGCCATCGCCCGGGCCCTCGCCGTCGATCCGGACGTGCTCCTGATGGACGAGCCCTTCTCGGCCCTCGACAGCTTCACCCGTGAGGGGCTGCAGGACGAGCTGCAGCGGATCAAGGCGCAGACCGGCAAGACCGTGCTGTTCGTGACCCACGACATCGACGAGGCGGTCTATCTCGCCGACCGTGTGGTAGTGCTGGCCGGCAGCCCCGGCCGCATCGCCGCCGACGTCACCCTGGACCAGCCGCGCCCGCGCCGGCGGCGCGATGCGGGCCTGATCGAGGCGGCGCGCCATCTGCGCGCCGAGCTGTCGCGGCGCTCGTCGGATCTCTGAACCGGGACGGATCCCGCGCGGGCCGTCCCCTGGCATGGAGCAGCCCCGTGAGCGAGCGGATCCTGATCGCGCGTCCCCTCACGCGGGAGGCCTTCGCCCCCTTCGGCGACGTCCTCGACAAGCGGGCGGAGGCGGCGCGCCCGATGAACGGCGGCCGGGCGCAGCGCTTTCCGGCGCTCGCGGAAGCCTGCGTGGCGGGCGCGGACGGCCGCGTCGTGATCGGCCTCGTCGCGGCGCAGCCCTGCGCGATGCCCCTGACCCTGCGCCTCGTCGAACGCCATCCCCTCGGCAGCCAGGCCTTCATGCCCCTGAACGGCGCGCCGTTCCTCGTCGTGGTCTGCCCGGACGAGGGAGACCGGCCCGGCCGGCCGCAGGCCTTCGTCACCGCGCCGGGCCAGGGCGTCAGCTACCATCGGGGCACGTGGCACGGGGTGCTGACCCCGTTCGGAGCCGCGCAGGACTTCCTGGTGGTCGACCGGGGCGGCCCGGGAGCCAATCTCGACGAGCACCCTTTCGAGCAGCCCTGGCGCATCCACCTGCCGGACGCCCCGCCCCCTCCGCGGGGCTGAGCGCCGGCCTCAGCGGGCCGGCGCGCCGCCGGGGCCCTCGGCCGCGTTCGGCTTGTCCGTGGCGGCCTTCGGGCTCGCCAGGAACTCGGCGAGGTAGCCCTTCCAGAGATTGGCGTAGCGCAGGGACTGGTGGCCATGGGTGTCCGGCGAGGTCGGCACCAGCACGAAGCGGGCCTCCTTCACCTTGGCGATGGCGCCGTTCATCACGTCGAGCTGGGGCGGGTTCAGCTCGTCGTCGGCGAAGTTCACGGCGAGCACCCTGGCCGTGATCCGGTCGAGCTGCGGATAGGGGTCGTAGTCGAAGGAGGAATCGAACCAGTACAGCCAGTCGTTGGCGTCGGCCTTGTTCTCGTAGGCGGCGGCGAGCTTGTCGTAGAGCGCCTGGGCGCCGGCATTGGTCGGCGCGTCCTTCTGCAGGCCGAGCACGCTCTCGGTCATGATGTTGAAGATCGGCAGGATCTTCCCGAAGCGGGAGGGCTGCTTCTCGTAGTCGCCGCCCTTCCATTCGGGATCGGTGCGGATGCCCTCGATCAGCAGGCGCCGCCACAGGGCGTTGCGGCCGCTCACCGGGATCGGCTGGCTCGCCACCGGCATCACCAGGTCCATCATGCCGGGATAGCGCTCGGCCCACATCCAGGCCTGCATGCCGCCCATGGAGGTGCCGAGCACGAGGCGCAGATGCTTGATGCCGAGCCCCTCGGTGACGACCCGGTACTGGCCCTCGACCACGTCGGCATAGCCGTAGCGGGGAAAGCGGGCGCGCAGGCCGTCCGAGGGCTTGGAGGAGCCGCCGCGGCCGATGCCGTCCGGCAGGATCACGAAGTACTTCTCCGCATCGAGGGGGGCGCCGGGGCCGAACAGCTCCAGCCCCAGGGTCGGGACCAGGAAGGCCTTGCCGGTGCCGGTGGTGCCGTGCAGGGCGAGAACCGCGTTGTCGATCTCGCCCGTCTCGTCCCGGTGGGGCGTGCCCAGCGTCGTGTAGTGCAGCTTCGCCTCGGGCAGGCTGCCGCCGCCCGCGAAGCGGAAATCCTTCACGACGAGGTCGCCCTCCTTCTGGTTGGGATAGGCGGCGGGCGCGGCCGCGACCGCGCCGCAGAGCCAGCCGCCGGCGAGCGCGGCGCCGACCATCCGGAACACCCTCTTCACGAAACCCTCCTCCCACGTTCTTTGGGCGGAGATTATTCCGTATTCACTTTGCCGGTCGAGGGCCTTGCGCGCCGAAGTTGTGCCCGGCGGCAGGCTTCTAGCGCTTGGCCGCGGCGAGCTGGGCCGGGGTCTGCGTGGCGCCCATGGACTGGGCGAGCGCCGCGGCATCCTGCCCGGCGCCGTCGCGCACATCCGGGTCGGCGCCGTGATCGAGGAGCAGGGCCACCATCTCCGTGCGGTCGAACATCGCCGCGGTCATCAGGGCGGTGCGGCTGCCGCCCCCGGTGCCGTCGACCTGGGCGCCGTGCTCCAGCAGCAGCCGGGCGATGCCGAGCTCGTTCTTGAAGGCGGCGCCGGCGAGCGGGGTCTGGCCACGGTCGTTGGCGAGCTCCGGATCGCCGCCGGCCTCGAGGATCACCTTCACGGTCTCCTCCTGGCCGTTATAGGCGGCGAGCATCAGCAGGCTGTCGCCCTTGTCGTTGCGGATATTGGCCGGCAGCCCCTGCCCGAACAGCTCGGCAAGCTCCGCGGCATGCCCCATCCGGGCATATTGGAAGACCCGCCCGGCAAAGGCGAGGGTCTCGTCGTCGAGGGCGGGCGGGGCGGCGGGGCGGTCTTCGGCCATCGGGATCTCACTGCTTGCGGCAGCCGGCATCTGGCGCCCCCGCCCCTCCCTGTCCAGCCGATGGAGACTCCGGCGCGGCGGTTTTCGCCCGAGCCGTCGCGGCGATGACGCCCTTTCGCGCGCTTTGAGCAGGCACGGCCCTCAAGGTTCGGCGCGCAGTCCGGCGAGATCCAGGCGGCGGGTGACCATGGCGAGGTGGCCGGCTTCGTCCCGCGGCCATTCGGGCTCCGGGCGGTCGCGGTAGAGCTCCACGCCGTTGCCGTCGGGGTCGCGCAGATAGAGCGCCTCGGAGACGCCGTGGTCGCTCGCCCCGTCGAGGGGAATGCCGGCGGCGTCGAGGCGGCGGAGGGCGTCGGCGAGGGCAGCCCGGCTCGGGTAGAGGATGGCGACGTGGTAGAGGCCGGTGGTGCCCGGGGCCGGCGGGGGACCGCCGGCGCTCTCCCAGGTGTTGAGGCCGATATGGTGGTGGTAGCCGCCGGCCGAGACGAAGGCCGCCTGGCTGCCGTAGCGCTGCATCAGCGTGAAGCCGAGCACGCCGCAATAGAAGCCGAGCGCCCGCTCCAGATCGGCCACCTTGAGATGGACGTGGCCGATGCGGGTCTCCGGATGGATGGGCGCGCTCATCGCCGCCCCCCTCAGCCGCGGCGCAGGGCGTAGGGGCCGCTGCCGAGCCCGGCCTGGACCAGGAGCATCACCGCCCAGAAGCCGGCGAATTCCCAGCCGCCGCCCGGGTTCTGAGCGAAGAAGCCGTTGGCGCCGTGCACGGTGACGATGGCGCCGACGAGGATCGGGATCAGGGCGAGGGCCACCCAGCGGGCATAGAGGCCGAGGATGAGGGCGAGGCCGCCGGCTGCCTCCGCGGCGATCACCGCGTAGCCGAGGGCCGGCGGCAGGCCGAGGGAGCCGAAGAAGGCCGCCGTGCCGGCGGGGGTGAACACGAACAGCTTCAGCCCGGCATGGGCCAGGAACAGCCCGCCCAGGGTCAGCCGCAGCAGGAGCGCGGCATAGGGGGCGGTGCGGGTGTCGGTGGTGGTGGTGAGGGCGGTGGTCATGGTCGAACGGGTCCGTTTGCGATAGAGAGATCGTGCCCCATGCCGGCGCTTGCGATAATCCGCCGATTTCTCCATTCATCTCACTCTACTGGAGTAAGATGACGCCGTGCTCGACCGCGTGACCGGGATGCAAGTGTTCGCGCGGGTAGCGGCCCTGGGCAGCTTCTCCGCCGCCGGCCGGGCGCTCGGCCTGTCGCAGACCGGGGTGACCAAGCATGTCGCGGCCCTGGAGGCGCGGCTCGGCACGCGGCTGCTGCACCGCTCGACCCGCCGCCTGACCCTGACGGAGGCGGGCCGGGCCTATGGGGAGGCCTGCGAGCGCATCCTCGCCGAGATCGCCGAAGCCGAGGCGGTGGCGGGCGCGGAGGCGGTGGAGGCCCGCGGGACGCTGCGGCTCAACGTGCCCCTCTCCTTCGGCGTGCGGGAGATCGCCCCGGCGCTCGCCGCCTTCGCCGCCGCGCATCCGGCGGTGAGCGTGGAGCTGGGCCTGAACGACCGGCGTGTCGACCTGATCGAGGAGGGCTGGGACCTCGCCGTGCGGATCGGGGCGCTCGGCGATTCGAGCCTGATCGCCCGCACCCTGGCGCCCTGCCGCATCGCGGTCTGCGCCGCACCCGATTACCTCGCCCGGCACGGCACGCCGCACCGGCCCGAGGCGCTGAAGGACCACAATTGCCTCAGCTACACCCTCGCCGATGCGGGCGGCTGGCGCTTCGGCGATCGGACCTACGCGGTCTCGGGCAACCTGCGCGCGCCCAACGGCGCGGCCCTGGTGGCGGCGGCGATCGCTGGCCAGGGCCTCGTCTACCAGCCGACCTTCCTGGTGGGGGACGCCCTGCGGGCGGGGCGGCTCGTCGCCCTCGATCTCGGCGCGCCCACCCCCATCCTCCCGATCTCCGCGCTGATGCCGCCGGGCCGGCGCCCGGCCAAGACCCGCGCCTTCCTCGCCTTCCTCGTCCGCCGCTTCGAGGGCGAGCCTCACTGGGACCGGGACCTCGCCCTGCCGGCGTGAGGCAACGCCCCGCGCCGCCGGCGACCGGTCAGCGCGGCGCGTCGGGCTCACCCTCGAACAGCCGGATGATCTCCTCCTGGTGGAGGGTGTCGAAATCGTCCGGAACCGAGATCTTCCCCGCGAGGAAGCCGATGCGCCGGGTCCGCGGAGCGTCGGCCGTCTCGGGCACGACGCGCACCAGCGGCCGGCCGCCCTTCGTGATCACGAAGGGCTCGCCGCGGGCGGCCTGCTCGACGAGGCGCGGCAGATCCGCCTCAGCCTCCTGAAGGCTGACCGTTTTCATGACGGCCCTTCCCTCGCCAACGCGCATATCCTGAACAAGGGAACGGTAGTTCGGGCGGAAGTCTCGGCAAGACGGGGACTGAAACGGTTTGACCCGTCTTCCTCATCCCTCCGGTCGAGCCCATATTCAGCCCATGCCGACTCCGAAGAAGCCCAGCGCCAAGCCGAGCCCCAAGGCGCGTTCCGCCGCGGCCAAGGCCGACAAGCCCGAGCTGAAGCCGCTCGACGAGCATCTCGCGGCCCTGCTCAACCCGGCGCTGAATCGCGAGCGGTTGAAGGTGGCCGAGCCTGCACCCGCCGCGGGCAAGGGGCGGGGCCGGAAGGCCGCCGCGTCCGGGCGGGCGGAGGGCTTCGCCGAGGCGCCGCAGGCGGGATTCACCCTGCGCGACGACGCCGCCGAGATCGACCCGCATCTGGCCCAGGCCCTCGGCCTGACACCCCCCGACGACGGGCCGGCCCCGGAGACGGCGCCCGCGCCCGACGAGGACGCGCCGTCGCTCGCCACCGAGGGCGTCTCGGCCACGGTGGAGGCGCTGGAGAAGCTGCTCACCGAGGGCAACCCGCTCTTCAAGAACGGCCAGGCCTGGGTGCCGCACCGGCCCGAGCGGCCGCAGAAATCGGAAGGCGGCGTGAAGTTCACGCTGAAATCCGAGTTCACTCCCGCCGGCGACCAGCCCACCGCCATCGCCGACCTGGTGGCCGGCGTGAGGCAGCAGGAGCGCGACCAGGTGCTGCTCGGCGTCACCGGCTCGGGCAAGACCTTCACCATGGCCAAGGTGATCGAGGAGACCCAGCGCCCGGCCCTGATCCTGGCCCCGAACAAGACGTTGGCCGCGCAGCTCTACGGCGAGTTCAAGAGCTTTTTCCCGGACAATGCGGTCGAGTACTTCGTCTCCTACTACGATTATTACCAGCCCGAGGCTTATGTCCCGCGCTCCGATACGTTTATCGAGAAGGAAAGCTCGATCAACGAGCAGATCGACCGCATGCGCCACGCCGCCACCCGCGCTCTGCTGGAGCGAGACGACGTGATCATCGTGGCCTCGGTGTCCTGCATCTACGGTATCGGCTCGGTCGAGACCTACACGGCGATGTCCTTCACCGTGTCGCTGGGCGAGCGCATCGAGCAGCGCCAGCTCATCGCCGACCTCGTGGCGCTGCAATACAAGCGGATCCAGTCCGATTTCGCCCGCGGCACCTTCCGGGTGCGCGGCGACGTGATCGAGCTGTGGCCGGCCCACTTGGAGGATCGCGGCTGGCGCATCGGCCTGTTCGGCGACGAGGTCGAATCCATCGTCGAGTTCGATCCGCTGACCGGCAAGAAGATCAACGAGCTGAAGTTCGTGAAGGTCTACGCCAACTCGCACTACGTCACGCCGCGCCCGACGCTGCAGCAGGCGATCAAGGGCATCAAGGAGGAGCTGCGGCTGCGCGTCGCCGAGCTGACCAAGATGGGCCGCCTGATCGAGGCGCAGCGGCTGGAGCAGCGCTGCACCTTCGACATCGAGATGATCGAGGCCACCGGCGCCTGCAACGGCATCGAGAACTACTCGCGCTATCTCACCGGGCGGAAGCCCGGCGAGCCGCCGCCGACCCTGTTCGAGTACCTGCCGGACAACGCCCTCGTCTTCACCGACGAGAGCCACGTCACCGTGCCGCAGATCGGCGGCATGTATCGGGGCGACTTCCGCCGCAAGGCGACGCTGGCCGAATACGGCTTCCGCCTGCCCTCCTGCCTCGACAACCGGCCGCTCCGCTTCGAGGAATGGGACGCGATGCGGCCCCAGTCGGTCCACGTCTCGGCCACGCCGGGCAAGTGGGAGATGGAGCGCACCGAGGGCGTCTTCGCCGAGCAGGTGATCCGCCCGACCGGGCTGGTCGATCCGGTGATCGAAATCCGCCCGGCCCGCTCCCAGGTGGACGACCTTCTGGGAGAGGTCCGCGCGGTGGCCCAGGCCGGCTACCGGACCCTGGTCACCACCCTGACCAAGCGCATGGCCGAGGACCTGACCGAGTACCTGCACGAGAACTCCGTGCGGGTGCGCTACATGCACTCGGACATCGACACCCTGGAGCGCATCGAGATCATCCGCGACCTGCGCCTCGGCGCCTTCGACGTGCTGATCGGCATCAACCTGCTGCGCGAGGGCCTCGACATCCCGGAATGCGCCCTTGTCGCGATCCTCGACGCCGACAAGGAGGGATTCCTGCGCTCGGAGACCTCGCTGATCCAGACCATCGGCCGCGCGGCCCGCAACGCGGAGGCCCGCTGCATCCTCTACGCGGACAGCATCACCGGCTCGATGGAGCGGGCGATGGCGGAGACCGAGCGGCGCCGCCAGAAGCAGCTCGCCTACAACGCCGAGCACGGCATCACGCCGCAATCGGTCAAGCGCGGCATCGCCGACATCCTGGAGAGCGTCTACGAGCGCGATCACGTCCGCGTCGATACGGGACTGGCCAAGGACGCGATCACCGTCGGGCACAATCTCAAGGCGGTCATGGCCGATCTCGAGAAGCGCATGCGGGCGGCCGCCGCCGATCTCGACTTCGAGGAGGCTGCGCGCCTGCGCGACGAGCTCAAGCGGCTGCAGGCGACCGAGCTGCTGGTCGCCGACGATCCCATGGCCCATCAGGGCGCCATCGAGCGCGAGGCGGGCCGCTACGGCGAGAAGGGCCGCTCCCGCATCGCCAAGCCGACCCTCGACAATATGGGGCCGGGCACGGACCGCGAATTGCCGGTGGGGGGCGCCCTGCCCTCCCCGACCTGGCAGGAGCGGCCCAAGGCCCGCTCGACCCAGGGGCTCGGCGGCCAGAAGCCGCGCTACAAGGGCGGCGGCGGCCGCAAGCGGGGATAGAGGCGGGCGCCCGCCGGGCGGCATGGACATCGCCCCGCCGGGGCGCCTAGAACGGCGCCTTCACGAGCAGGGTGCGCCGGCCCGGGTCCCGGTCCGCCATCATCCTCCGCCGCCCTGCCGAGCCGGTCCACGCTCCGGCGGGATCCGCCTCAGCCGACGGGCCTCACGGTGTCTGGTCTTTCCGCCCCTTCTCCGCCGGGATGCCGTCCGGCATCGATGCCCGCATGAGGACGCTTCTCGATCTCGTGCGCGCCATGCGGCCGCACGAGCGCCGGCAGCTCGCCCTCATCCTGCTCGGGCTCGCCGTCGCCGCCCTGTTCGAGGTGGTGGGCGTCGCCTCGGTGGTGCCGTTCCTGACCCTGGTCGGGGACCCGGCGGCCGCCGGCCGCATCCCCTATCTCACGGCGATCCGCGACGGGCTCGGGCTTACCGACGACCGCAGCTTCCTGCTCGTCACCGGGCTCGCGGCGCTCCTCGCGATCCTGGCCACCAGCCTGATCAATGCGGGGCTGACCTTCGCGCAGCTCCTGTTCTCGCACCTGACCGGCTACGGCTTCGCCCGGCGCCTGCTCGCCCGCTACGTCGACCGGGAGCGGCTGTTCTTCGCCCGGGCCAACAGCGCCGAGCTCGCCAAGAACGTGCTGAGCGAGACCGACCGCATGGTCGTCGGCGTGCTGACGCCGACCATGGTGCTGGTCTCCCGGGGCGCCTCGGCGCTCGCGGTGGTGCTGTTCCTGATCGTCTACCAGCCCAAGCTCGCCCTGATCCTCGGCGGCGGCTTCGGCGGCCTCTACGTGCTGATCTACCTCGTGATGCGGGCCCGGCTCGCCAAGCTCGGCGCCCGGGCGGTCTCGGGCAACGAGCGGCGCTACCGGGTGGTGCAGGAGACCTTCGGCGCCCTGACGGAGCTCAAGCTCTACGGCCGCGAGGCCCGCTTCGCGGCGGCCTTCGACCCGCCGGCCCGCGCCTATGCCCGGGCGGTGGCGGAGAGCCTGCTCACCGGGCAGATGCCGCGCTTCGTGATCGAGTCCCTGGCCTTCGGCGGCGTCATCGTCGTCGTGCTGTTCGCCCTGCATCAGGGGCTCGACACCGCCGGGCTGCTGCCGCTCCTCGGCCTGTTCGCCTTCGCCGGCTATCGGATGCTGCCGGCCTTCCAGAACATCTTCGTGTCGATCGCGCAGCTGCGCTTCCACCTGCCGGGGGTGCGGGTGATCGTGGAGGCGCTGCAGGGCGAGCGCGAGCCCCGGCCGCGCACCGCCGAGCGGCTGCCCTTCGCCCGGGAGATCCGCTTCGAGGGCGTCGGCTTCGACTACGAGCCGGGCCGGCCGACCCTGATGGGGCTGGACCTGACCATCCCCGCCCACGGCGCCATCGGCCTCGTCGGCCGCACCGGCTCGGGCAAGTCGACGCTGATCGGGCTGCTCCTCGGCATCGTCGCCCCGACGCGGGGCCGCCTCCTCGTCGACGGGCGCGTGCTCGACGCCGACAGCCTACCGGCCTGGCAGAACCGGATCGGCTACGTGCCGCAGGACGTGTTCCTGATCGACGGGACCATCGCCGAGAACATCGCCCTCGGCGTGCCGGCGGAGGAGCGCGACCCGGCGGCTCTGGAGCGGGCGGCGCGGCTCGCCGGCATCCACGACGTCATCGCCACCCTGCCGCAGGGCTACGCCACCGGCGTGGGCGAGCGCGGCGCGCGGCTCAGCGGCGGCCAGCGCCAGCGCATCGGCATCGCCCGCGCCCTCTACCACGACCCGGACGTGATCGTGTTCGACGAGGCCACGAGCGCCCTCGACGGGGAGACGGAGGCCGCCGTGATCGCGGCGCTCCAGGCGCTTTCGGGCACCCGCACCCTGATCATGGTCGCGCACCGGCTGACCTCGCTGCGCCATGTCGACGTGGTGCATGTCCTCGATGCCGGGCGCCTCGTCGCCTCCGGCCCCCTGGAGGCCGTCGCCCCCGAGCTTGCCCCCTTGGCAGAGACGCGCCGCGCCTGAACCGGCGGCTGGCCTGGGGCGCCCCGGCCCGCTATTCCTCCGGGGGAACCAGCGGGGCAGGCGATGGGCGAAACGGTCGAGATCCGGGCGGGCGACGGCGGCACGGCGCGGATCGCCCTGCGGGGCGCGGAGCCCGTCTCCTGGCAGGTCGGGGGCCAGGAGTATCTCTGGCACGGCGACCCCGCCCATTGGAATCGCCACGCCCCCTGGCTGTTTCCCGTGGTCGGCGCCTCGGCCGACGCGGCGATCCGCGTCGGGGGCCAGACCTATCCGATGCCCCAGCACGGCTTCGCCCGGGACGCCGCCTTCTCCGTCGTCGAGCAGGCGGAGGACCGGGTGCGCCTGCGCCTGACCGACGATGCCGCCACGCGGGCGCATTTCCCCTTCGCCTTCCAGCTCGACATCGCGGCGCGGATCCGGCCCGGCGGGCTGGATTTCGCGATCGCCGTCGCCAATCCCGGCGCGGAGCCGCTGCCCTACGCCCTGGGCTTCCACCCCGCCTTCCCCTGGCCCTTCGCCGGGGGCGAGCGCCGGGCCGGCGGCGGCTACCACGTCGCCTTCGAGGCACCGGAGCGGCCCTTCGTGCCGGAGGTGGGGCCCGGCGGCCTGCTCCTGCGCCGCGAGCGGCCGGCGCCCCTCGACGGCGCGATCCTGCCCCTCGATCCGGCGGTCTTCATCGAGGCCCTGGTGTTCCGCAACGCCGCGAGCCGCACCCTGCGCTTCGTCGGGCCAGGCGGCCGGGCCATCGCCATGGCGGTGGAGGACTTTCCCCATCTCGCCCTCTGGACCAAGCCGACCGCGCCCTTCCTCTCCCTCGAATGCTGGACCGGCCATGCCGACTGGTCGGATTTCTCGGGCGAGCTGGCGGAGCGCGATTCCCAGCGCCTGCTGCCCCCGGGCGGCCGGGCGCATCACGGGGTGGGGCTGTCCCTCGAAGGATAGATCAGGCCTCCGCCTCGGCCTCGCTCGCCTCCGGCTCCTCGCTGAGGCGGCGGCGCACGCCCCATTCCGCCAGCGCGTCGTTGAGGTCGTCGAGGACGAAATGACGGGCGCTGTCGCGGTCGTAGCCCTCGTCGAGCAGAGCGTCGTACTCGGTGAAGACGTGGCGGGCGAAGGCCACGAGGGCGAGCCAGGCCGCCGTCTCCGGAACCGCCCGGCGCAGGCCGGGGCTCGCCAGCGCCCGGTCGAGGATCGCCTCGCGCTCGAAATCCGGCAGGCGGGGGGCGAGTCGGGCCAGAGCATGCTCCAGGGCCACGCGTCGGCCCGGCGGAGGGGCGGCGGAATCGGTCATGCGGCTCCTCCTGCCGGTGCCGAGGGAGCGATCGGACCGGCGGCCGATCTTGCGCGGCGCCGGGCGCGATGTCACCTCATGCCCGGAGACGTCATGCCCCGAGTCCCTGCCCGGGGCATGGCGCTCTCGCGTGGTTGCAGACGCCCGCGCTCTTCCCATCACGACAGCTCGGACTGGCCGATGATTGACCGGATCGCCCTCCTCGCCGCGGCCGCGCTGCTCGCCGCCTCCCCCGCGCTGGCGGAGACCGTGCCCGCGAGCCCGCCCTCCGGACGCAACGTCTCCTCGACCGGCCGGGTGATGCCCCCGGCGAGCCCCCGGACCGGCGCCCTGAAGCCGGAGAGCGAGGCGGCGATGCTGAAGGCGCAGAAGGCGGCCGAGACGCGCAACAAGGCCTGGGACCAGCGCATGCAGCGCACCATGGGCTCGATCTGCAAGGGCTGCTGAGGGAGTCGCCGCGGGCGGCCGGCGACACCGCGCCGTGATCCGGTTCGAGGGCGCCTCGAAGCGGTTTCCCGGCGCCGCGCACGCCGCCGTCGCCGCCCTCGACCTCGTCATCCCCGAGGGCAGCACCTGCGTGCTGATCGGGCCGTCCGGCTGCGGCAAATCGACGACGCTGCGCCTGGTCAACCGGCTCGTCGAGCCGGATGCCGGCCGGGTGCTCGTCGGGGGCCGGGACGTCGCCGGCCTCGATCCCGTCATCCTGCGCCGGGGCATCGGCTACGTGCTGCAGGGCATCGGCCTGTTCCCGCACCGGAGCGTCGCGCAGAACGTCGCCACCGTGCCCAAGCTGCTCGGCTGGCCACGGCGCCGGATCGACGCGCGGGTCGACGCCATGCTCGACCTCGTCGGGCTTGATCCCGCGACCTATCGCGACCGCCGGCCCGAGGCCCTCTCGGGCGGCCAGCGCCAACGGGTGGGCGTAGCCCGGGCCCTCGCCGCAGACCCGCCGATCCTGCTGATGGACGAGCCCTTCGGGGCCGTGGATCCCGTCGCCCGCGGCCGGCTCCAGGCCGAGATCGGGGCGATCCTGGCGCGGCTGCACAAGACGGTACTGATCGTCACCCACGACATCGGCGAGGCCCTGCTGATGGGCGACCGGATCGCGCTGATGCGCGAGGGGCGCCTCGTCCAGGCGGCGCCCCCCGCGGATCTGCTCGCCGCCCCGGCGGACGGCTTCGTGGCGGACTTCCTCGGGCAGGACCGGGCCCTGCGCCGCCTCGCCCTGCTGCCCTGCGGCGACTGGGCCGAGCCGGGCTCGGCCGAAGGCGGGCCGGAGACTAGGCCCGAGGCCTCCCTGCGGGACGCGCTCTCGCGGATGCTGGCCACGGGGCGCGATCGCCTGCCCCTCTCCGGGCCGCCGGGCACGCCCCGGCTCATCACCCTGGCCGCGATCCGGAGGGCGGCCTTCGCGCCTCCCGCCACGACCGAAGAGACAGGCTGAGCTCTCAGGCCAGCATGCCGGAATCGCGCTTGCAGGCGGCGCGGATGATGCCCGCGAGCCCCGCCTCGACCACGGCCTCGGCGGCCTCCGACGGGGAGAACCAGCGGCCGTCGCGCTGGTCCTGCTCGGGCCATTTCTTGAGTTGCCGGCGCACCTCGAGGGGATAGACTCGGACCTGGCAGAGCACCGAATCCCGGTTCTTGAGCCGCTTCTCGTAGAAGTAGTAGCCGAGGGCGCGCTTGCCGATATGCCCGAGGAGTCCCGCCTCCTCGTAGGCCTCCTGCGCGGCGGCCTCGTAGGGCTTGCGGCCCTTCATCGGCCAGCCCTTGGGGATGACCCAGCGCCGGCTCTCCCGAGAGGTCACGAGGAGAATTTCGAGGCCGCCTTCAGCCGTGCGGCGATAGGGCAGCGCCCCCACCTGCCGCCG
This sequence comes from Methylobacterium organophilum, assembly GCF_022533465.1. Taxonomy (NCBI): domain Bacteria; kingdom Pseudomonadati; phylum Pseudomonadota; class Alphaproteobacteria; order Hyphomicrobiales; family Methylobacteriaceae; genus Methylobacterium; species Methylobacterium organophilum. The sequence continues at coordinate 837,013 of NZ_CP092848.1, forward strand.
GGCCTCTCGCTCGATCGAGATCAACCCTGCCGTCATCGCAGGTCAACGAGCCGATGACGCAACGGTTCGCTTCCGGACACAAGAGGGTGCGCCCGGACGAGGGAGGAGGAGCCCGGCACTGAGAGGAGGCAGGCCTCTGCAACTTTGCGATGAATCATCGGCGGGGCGAAGCGGGAGATCAGCCGGACGGCGCGATGCGAGACATCCCCACCGCGACGCACCACTAGCCGAGGTCGAGCCTCTTCCTCAAGAGATCCTTAACCGGCAAATCAACATTGGCGCGGCTTGCCAAGGCCGCCCGGTCACCCCGCCATGCTCAGGCTGTCGATGAGGGCGTTGAGATCGGCGCGCATGGCCTGGATCTCCGGCTCCGTGAGATGCAGCTGGCACATGACCGCCTGGCGGACGGCGAGGGCCTCGGAGCGCAGGTCGCGCCCCTTCGGGGTGAGCGCGATCTCGACCTCGCGCTCGTCGGACTGCCGGCGGCTGCGCAGCAGCAGGCCGGAGCCCTCCAGGCGCTTCAGCACGGGGGTGAGCGTGCCGGAATCGAGCCGCAGCCGGCGCCCGATATCGGAGACGGTGATGCCGTCGCTCTCCCAGAGCACCAGCAGCACGAGATATTGCGGATAGGTCAGGCCCATCCGCTCCAGCATCGGACGGTACGACTTCGTCATCCGATGGGCGGCGGCGTAGAGGGCGTAGCAGAGCTGGTTGTCGAGCAGCAGAGGGTCTCTCAGCGTCTCTGCCGATTCCTTCGGAGCGTTCACTGTCCAAACCCCGCCCTTCGACGACCCGAGGCTCCGGCCGCGTGCCCATCCGTGGCAGGCCGCGCGGCGGCGCGAAGCTCGGCGGCGCGCAACCGGCCGCAACACCGATCACGCATGATAGCGGACGGGAAACGGCACGCCATCTGCCGGAACATTCCGCCGCATCCTCTGGAAACTTTTCTTAGAAACTGGCGCGAAACCTCCCCAGGCGCAACCGCCGCCGGAGCTGGGCCGGGGAGAATGACGAAATATTCCTCATCCTGACCGGGATAAAATGGCGCATCCGGCGGCGCGTTCCCTCGCCTGCCGGTCCAGGACCGGCAAGAGACTGCCAGGGCGCCGCGCAAGGGCGGCAGCCCTGGCGCCGACCCGAGGCCTTCGAGAGCCGCTGTCGTGACGCGCGCGCGCACGCCGAACCGGTGTCCAGGTCGGCGGAGAGCGCTCTAGCGGAAGCGCCCCTCGGCGGCCTTGTTGTGGAACTGGAGAGCCGCCAGCAGGCCCTTCAGCGGCCGCACCAGGAGCAGGCTGAGGCCGATCGAGAGCGTGCCCGCCACCGCCGCATGCAGCCACATCGGCGGCTCGTAGGTGATCTCCAGCCAGAGGGCGGTGGCGACCACGACCGCGCCGACGATCGACATCACGAAGAAGGCCGGCCCGTCCGCGGAATCGAAGGCGGAGAAATCCTGCCCGCAGACCTCGCAGGTGGGGCGGAAGCTGAGATAGCCCTTGAACATGTGCCCCTCGCCGCAACGGGGGCAGCGCCCGCGCAGGCCCGTCGGGATCGGAGGCGGCTCGTTGGCGATGGGGCGTGTCACGTCGTTCGAACTCCGGAAGACCAGGCGACCCATCCCGGGAACCTCCCGGCACGACGAAACGGTCCGCCAGCGGACCCGATATCGCATCCGCCCGGTCCCGGCGGAACGTCGCAGGGCGCAACGGCGCCCCGCGCATGAAAAAGGGCGGCTCGCGCCGCCCCTTCCGTCGTCCGTGGGATCAGGCTGCGCTCAGCCGTGGGCGGCGTGGCCGACGCCCGAGCCCCAAACGTAGATGGCGGCGAACAGGAACAGCCAGACCACGTCGACGAAGTGCCAGTACCAGGCGGCGAACTCGAAGCCGAGGTGCTGCTTGGGCGTGAAGTCGCCCTTGTAGGCGCGCAGCAGGCAGACGGCGAGGAAGATCGTGCCGATGATGACGTGGGCGCCGTGGAAGCCCGTCGCCATGAAAAAGGTCGACGAGTAGATGCTGCCCGAGAAGCCGAAATGGGCGTGGCTGTACTCGTAGGCCTGGCAGGCGGTGAACAGCACGCCGAGGATGATCGTCAGCCACAGGCCGTATTTGAGGCCCTTGCGGTCGCCGTGCAGCAGGGCGTGGTGGGCCCAGGTCACGGTGGTGCCGGAGGTGAGCAGGATCAGCGTGTTGAGCAGCGGCAGGTGCCAAGGATCGAAGGCCTCGATGCCCTTGGGCGGCCAGACGCCGCCGGTGAACTCGACGCGGGTCGCCTGGATCGGGTCGGCGGTGTAGAGGGCCGCCTCGAAATAGGCCCAGAACCAGGCCACGAAGAACATCACCTCGGAGGCGATGAACATGATCATGCCGTAGCGGTGGTGCAGCTGCACGACGCGGGTGTGGTCGCCGCTATTGGCCTCGTGGGCGACGTCCTTCCACCAGGACAGCATGGTGTAGAGCACGCCGAGGGTGCCGGCGCCGAAGATGTAGGGGCCGACGGCGAGGTTGCCGAGCGTCAGGCTCTTCATCCAGAAGACCGCGCCGAAGGCCATCAGGAAGCCGGAGAACGCGCCGATCAGGGGCCACGGGCTCGGATTGATGATGTGGTAGTCGTGGTTCTTGGCGTGGGCCTCGGCCATCGTCGTCGCTCTCCTCACCCCCGGCTCCGGCCGCCCGCGGCACCGGTCCCGTTCTCTTCGTTGCGGCGGGGTTCCCCGCCTTTCCGGCCCGACCACTATCGCGGTCGGGAAGCTGTTGTCACGCTTGGCGCGAAAGGAATCGCCCCGCGTCAGAAGTTCTTCCGCTCCCCCGCCTCCACGCTCGCCGTATCCGCGGCGGGCGCCCCGTTCTTCGAGGCGAAGTAGGTGTAGGACAGGGTCATCTCGTCGAGGCCGCCGATATCGGGGTCGCGGCGCAGCTTGGGATCGACGTAGAAGACCAGCGGGAAATCCATGCTCTCGCCCGGCTGCAGCGTGTGCTCGCTGAAGCAGAAGCACTCCACCTTCACGAAGTAGGCGCCCATCAGGTCGGGCTGCACGTTGAAGGTCGCGATACCGGTCGCGGGCTTCAGGCCGTTGTTCTTCACGGTGAAGAACACCGTCTTGGTCTCGCCGGGCGTCGCCGAGACGCTGCGCGTCTCCGGCCGGAAGCTCCAGGACAGGGTCTTGGCGACGTTGGTGTCGAAATGGACCGTGAGCGGCTTGGCCGTGCCGTCCGCCAGGGCGAGGCCCGGGGCGACGCCGCGCACCGGCGTGCCGTCGAAGCCCGTCGCCTTGCAGAACAGGTCGTAGAGCGGCACCGAGGCGAAGGCGAGCCCGGTCATGCCGAGGACAACGCCAGCGCAGGCGATCGCCGTCCAGCGCGCCCCGTTGCCCGTGCTCCCGCTGCTGCGCATCGCCGATCCGTCCTCAGAGCGGCCGGTTGAGGATCTGCGGCCCGAGCTTGGCGATCGTCAGCACGAAGAACAGCAGGACGAGCGCGCCGAGCGTCAGGGCGATGGCGACCGAGCGCTTGCGCCGGGCCTTGGCCTCTTCCGGCGTGAGCGGGCGGATGCCCTCGGGCAGGTTCGACATGGCCGTGCTCACGCCAGGACCGCGCGGAACAGGCCGAGGCCCTGCTCCGCCAGAAGCGCCGAGAACAGCACGAAGAGGTAGAGGATCGAGAAGCCGAACAGGCCCATGGCGGCCTTGCGCTCCGCCTCGCCCTCGCGCCGGCGGTAGACCTGCGCCGCGCCGGCCAGCATGCCGAGGCCGCCCACGAGGCCGACCACGCCGTAGAGCCAGCCGCCGAAGCCGAGGGCCACGGGGGCGAGCCCGAGCGGCACCAGGAGCAGGGTGTACCAGACGATCTGGCGGCGGGTGGAGTCGGGACCGGCGACGTTGGGCATCATCGGGATGCCGGCCTTGGCGTATTCGCCGCTCTTCACCAGCGCCAGCGCCCAGAAATGGGGCGGGGTCCAGATGAAGATGATCGCGAACAGGATCAGCGACTCGATGCCGACATGGCCGGTCACCGCGGCCTGGCCGACCACGGGCGGCAGCGCCCCGGCGGCGCCGCCGATGACGATGTTCTGCGGCGTCGCGCGCTTCAGCCACATCGAGTAGATCACGGCGTAGAAGACGATCGTGAAGGCGAGCAGGCCGGCGGCGAGCCAGTTCGAGGCGAGCCCCAGGATCAGCACCGAGCCGACCGAGAGCACGATGCCGAAGGCCAGGGCCTCGTCGGGGCGGATGCGCCCGGCGGGGATCGGCCGGGTGGCGGTGCGGGTCATCACCGCATCGATATCGGCGTCCCACCACATGTTGAGGCAGCCCGAGGCGCCGGCGCCCACGGCGATCATCAGCAGCGAGATGCCGGCCACGACCGGGTTCACGCTGGCATGGGAGACCACCATGCCGACGAGGGCCGTGAAGATCACGAGCACCATCACCCGCGGCTTCAGCAGGGCGAAGAAATCGGAGACCTCGCCTCCGGCGGCGCCCATCGCGGGCGCGAAGGCCGGCCGATCCGCGCCGGCACCGAGGCTGTTCGACAGAACCGTCATGAACCCACGTGCTTCTCGAAGCGTCGGCCCCGGGGGGCCGTCTTTCTCAATCCGCGCGCCCTTCCGAATCTCGGAAGCGTCGCCCTTTGCGGGCGGCCCCGCGGGGCCACCCGGAAAGAGCGAGGACCGCCGGGGCGGTCCTCGCGTTGTGTCGGTCCCTTAGTGCGCCGGCTCGTCGACGATCTTCGGGAGCGTCTCGAACTGGTGGAAGGGCGGGGGAGAGGAGAGGGTCCACTCCAGGGTCGTGGCGCCCTCGCCCCAGGGATTGTCCGCGGCGCGGGTCTTCGAGCGGAAGGCCAGCACGATGCCGATGAAGAACACGACCATGCCGAGGGCGAAGATGTGGCCGCCCATGGTCGCGACCTTGTGCCAGGGCGCGAAGGCCTCCGGGTAGTCGGCATAGCGACGCGGCATGCCGGCGAGACCCAGGAAGTGCATCGGGAAGAACAGGATGTTCGCGCCGATGAAGGCCAGCCAGAAGTGCAGCTTGCCGGCCCATTCCGGGATGACGTGGCCGGTCATCTTCGGGAACCAGTAGTAGACGCCGGCGAAGATGATGAACACCGCGCCGAGCGACAGCACGTAGTGGAAGTGCGCGACGACGTAGTAGGTGTCGTGCAGGTACTTATCGACCGCCGAGTTGGCGAGCACGACGCCGGTGACGCCGCCGACCGTGAACAGGAAGATGAAGCCCACCGCCCAGTGCATCGCGGCGGTGAAGCGGATCGAGCCGCCCCACATGGTCGCGATCCAGGAGAAGATCTTCACGCCGGTCGGGACCGCGATCACCATGGTCGCGAAGACGAAATAGGACTGCGTCTGCAGCGACAGGCCGACGGTGTACATGTGGTGCGCCCACACGACGAAGCCGACGACGCCGATGGCGACCATGGCATAGGCCATGGCGAGGTAGCCGAAGACCGGCTTCTTCGAGAAGGTCGCGATGATGTGCGAGACGATGCCGAAGGCCGGCAGGATCATCACGTACACCTCGGGGTGACCGAAGAACCAGAACAGGTGCTGGTAGAGGACGGGGTCGCCGCCGCCGGCCGGGTCGAAGAAGGTGGTGCCGAAGTTGCGGTCCACGAGCAGCATCGTGATCGCGCCGGCGAGCACCGGGAGCGACAGGAGCAGCAGGAAGGCGGTGACGAGCTCGGCCCAGGCGAAGAGCGGCATCTTATGCAGCGTCATGCCGGGGGCGCGCATGTTCAGGATGGTGGTAATGAAATTGATCGCGCCGAGGATCGAGCCCGCGCCCGCGAGGTGCAGCGAGAAGATCGCGAAATCGACCGCCGGGCCGGGATGGCCGGAGGACGAGGAGAGCGGCGGATAGACCGTCCAGCCGGTGCCCGCGCCGTTGGCGCCGGGCGAGCCCTCGACGAACAGCGAGCAGACCAGGCAGCAGAAGCCCGAGACCGTCAGCCAGAAGGAGATGTTGTTCATCCGCGGGAAGGCCATGTCCGGCGCACCGATCATCAGCGGGACGAACCAGTTGCCGAAGCCGCCGATCAGGGCGGGCATCACCATGAAGAACACCATGATGAGGCCGTGGCCGGTCACGAACACGTTGTAGGTGGCCGGATTGGAGAAGTACTGGAGCCCGGGCTCCTCCATCTCCATGCGGATGCCGAAGGAGAGGAACGCGCCGATGATGCCCGCGAAGAAGGCGAACAGCAGGTAGAGCGTGCCGATGTCCTTGTGGTTCGTGGAGAGGAACCAGCGGACGAAGAAGGAGGGTTTGTGATCGTGGTGGGCGTCGTGCCCGGCATGTGCTGCGGCGGTAGCCATCGATGCTGACCTTGCTCGGGTGTTTCCTAGATCTCGCGGGATGAGAGCCGGCAACCCGCGCGGGGTGCCGGTCCTCCTCTCAGGCCGTGGGCCGGTTCGTTACCGGGCGGCGACCTTCGTGCCGCCGTCGATGGCGGCGAACTTGGTCTTCGCTTCCGTGAGCCACTGGGCGTAGGCCTCCTCGCTCACCACACGCACGGTGATCGGCATGTAGGCGTGGCGGGCGCCGCAGAGCTCCGAGCACTGGCCGTGATAGGTCCCCTCCCGCTCGGCCTTGAACCACCACTGGTTCAGGCGGCCGGGGATCGCGTCGATCTTGCCGCCGAAGGACGGCACGGCCCAGGAATGGATCACGTCGCCGGAGGTGACCTGCACCTTGACGACCTTGTTCACCGGAACGACCACCTCGTTGTCGTTCTGGAGGAGCTTGGGCTCCTTCTCCTCGTCGACGTTGGCGTCGAAGGTGAAGCCGCCCTTGTCGCCGTCCTGCGGGTACTCGTAGGACCAGTACCAGGCATGCCCGATCACCTTGACCATCACGTCGGCCTTCGGGTCCGAGAGCTGCGTGCGCAGCAGGCGGAACGAGGGGATGGCGACGGCGACGAGGATCAGGACGGGGATGATCGTCCAGGCCACCTCGATGGCGGTGTTGTGCGTGGTGCGCGAGGGGCGCGGGTTCGCCTTCTCGCTGAACTTGACGATGCAGTAGACCAGCAGCGCCAGCACGAAGATCGAGATGCCGAAGGCGAGCAGGTGCAGGTAGTGCTCGAACAGGGCGAGATCGGCGGCCTCGGCGGTGACGGGGACCTGACGGCCCATCTGCCAGCGCTCGGGATGACCGACCGGCTCGGCAAAAGCCGGCACCATGGAGGCGAGAAGGGCGCCGGCGGCGGCTCCCCACGACGACCGATGTTGGCGCTTCACCGTCCTCATAGGCCTCTTTGGCTCCCCGGTTCCCTTGATTTCATTGGTGGGCACCGCATCTGAATGCAGAATGCAGGCCGGGCGATCGGCGGACCGGGTGGGCGTGCGCGGGCACACCGCCGGATTCTCGACCGCGACGTAGAACCATACTGATTGCAAATGCGCAACCGCCTGAGCGTCGCACAAGCGTGGCGGTTCCCGGAGCGCTGGCGATTTTTCGTTTCCAAAGCAAATTATTGAGCGATCGCCGGATGATCGCGGGTGCGATTCCGTGAGCGGGCGGACGTTATGCCGCCCCCCGGCGCCGGCGGCGCTGCCCGGAAGTATCGTTCCGCCCGGGCTCCGGGGTAAAGCAGGACCCGACCGTCGAACCGACGCCGCATGGAGGGACGCCCTTGCCCGAGGAACCGACGACGCCCCCCCGCGCCCCGGCGCCGTCGCGGCGCGTGCCCACCCTCGTCCTCGCCTACGACGCGCCGGAGGCGAGGGAGGACAGCCGGGCGCTCGCCGTCGAGACGCCGGTCAACCTCGTCTATGGCGGCGTGCCCTACGCGGTGATGATGGCGACGCCGCGCGACCTCGAGGATTTCGCCTACGGCTTCAGCCTGACGGAGGGCGTCGTCGCCGCGGCCGCGGAAGTGCGCGGCGCGCAGGTCGAGGCGGCCGAGGAGGGCCTGCGCCTCGTGGTCGACATCGCCCCCGGACGCCTGCGCGAACACCTCGCCCGCAAGCGGGCCATGAGCGGGCGCACCGGCTGCGGCGTCTGCGGCATCGAGGATCTGGCCTCGCTTCCCGTGGCCAAGCCCCGCACCGGACGCGGGCCTGACGTGACGCTGCCGGCGATCGCCGCGGCCCTCTCGGCGCTTGGCGACCGCCAGAGCCTGAACCGCGAGACCCGGGCCGTGCACGCCGCCGCCTGGGCGCGCCTCGACGGGAGCCTGGAAGCCGTGCGCGAGGATGTCGGCCGCCACAACGCCCTCGACAAGCTGATCGGCGCCCTGATGCGGGCCGGCACCGACCCGGACCGGGGCTTCCTGGTGATCACGAGCCGCTGCTCCTTCGAGATGACGGAGAAGGCCGCCGCCTTCGGCGCCTCCGTCCTCGTGGCGATCTCCGCGCCGACCTCGCTCGCCGTGGAGCGGGCCCGTCTGCACGACATGACGCTCTGCGCCATCGCCCGCTCCGACACCCTGACGGTCTTCGCCGGCGGCGAGCGGCTGATCCCCGGCGGCGCCTGAGGGCGGGCTCAGCCCGCCTCGGCGGGCAGCGCGTCGAGGACCTGCCGCATCGTCGGCCGGGCCGCCACCTCGGGCTGGGTGCAGGCCCGTTCCAGCGCGCGCAAAGCCGCCTCCCGAGGCGGCGGCTCCCGGCAGCGATCGAGGAGCTCGCCGAGGAGGATCCCCCAGGAACGCACCTCGATGCGCCGGTAGGCCTCCCCCGCGGGGGTGGGCGGAAGGCGGGAAGCGGCGCCGAAATCGCTCAGCACGGCCGCGCCCCCCTGCCCATCCCCCTGCGCATCCCAGAGCAGGTTGTGGGCATAGAGGTCGCCGTGGAGGAGGCCCTGGCCGTGCAGATGCGCGGCCGCCGCGGCCGCCGCGCGGGCGAGGCGCAGGGCCGAGGCCGGGTCGAGGGCGAGGTCCGGCGCGTAGACGTCGCGGCTGCAGCTCTCCTGGCTCGGGGGGCCGGCCAGCGCCCGCCAGGAGGCGGGCAGCAGCGGCATGACGAGCCCCTGCATCCCCTCCGGATGCCCGGTCAGCCGCCCGAGGGCGCCCGGGAGGTTCGGATGCCGGCCGGCGGCGAGGCAGGCCTCCATCTCCCGCTCCGGGAGCCCGTCGCTGGTCATCGCGCCCTTGAACAGCTTGAGCGCCACGGGCTCGGCCCCGTCGGGCTGGCGCCGGAGGGCGCCGTGCACGCGGCCCGAGGCCCCCTCCCCCAGGCACTGCCCGATCTCCAGATCGGCCCAGGGGATGCCGGGCGCGCCCGCGGGAGGAGTCGCGGGCTCGAACGGGTTCCCGGCCCAGGAGAGCCAGGCGAGCGCCGGCATCCCGGCGAGCCAGGGCGGCAGGGCCTCGAAGGCGTTGGCGGCCAGGCGCAGCAATTCGAGGTTCGGCGCGCCGGCGAGGCTGGCGGGCAGCGCCCGCAGGCGGTTGCCCGCCAGCAGCACCTTCTGCAGCCGCGGCAGGGCGCCGAGGCGCGCCGGCAGGGCCTCGATCCGGTTGTCGGTGAGCGTGAGCCAGCGCAGGGCCGGCGGCAGCGCTTCCGCGGGCACCTCCTGCAGGCCCGCGCCCCGGCAGCCGACCTGGCTCAGCGCCGGGCAGTCGCCCAGCACCGGCGGCAGCCGCGCGAAACGGTTGCCGGAGCCGAACAGCACCCGGAGCCGGCGCAGCCGGCCGAAATCGGCGGGCAAGTCGGTAAGCGTACCACCGCCGAGATCGAGCACTTCGAGCGTGTCCGCGAGCCCGAACAGCTCCCGGGGCACCTCGGACAGCCCGGTCAGGCGGAGCGTTCGCGCCCCGGCGAGGTCTCCCCGGCGCAGGGCCTCGAGCGTCGCGGCGGTCTGATCGGTCGACATGGGCTCCCATGGACCATGGGCAGGCCCTGCTGTCACATCCGAAATCGACCCGAGCGCCCCGCGGGCCTGCGCCCGCCCGCTGCCATGCCCGCCCGCGGCGAAGGGGCGCCCCGCCCCCGCCGGCGGTGGGCGGCGGCGCGCCCGGCCCTACAACGCCGTCGCAGCCCGACGGAAGGAGCGGATGGTCTCGACGCATGCCACGGCCCGGATCGCACCGGCGCCCCACCCGAATCTCGAGCGCAAGGCGGTGGCCGCCGTGGTGCTCGGCAACGCCCTCGAATTCTACGACTTCACCCTCTACGCCTTCTTCGCCAAGCCTATCGGCGAGACCTTCTTCCCCTCGGGCGACGCCACCCACAGCCTGCTCGCCTCGCTGGCCCTGTTCGGCATCGGCTACGTGATGCGCCCGATCGGCGGCATCCTGATCGGCGCCTTCGCCGACCGGGCCGGGCGCAAGCCGGCGATGCTGATCACCATCGCGCTCATGGCCGTGGGCATGCTGATGCTCGCCGCCTGCCCGGGCTATGCCGCGATCGGCGCCTGGGCGCAGGGCATCGTCATCGCCGGGCGGCTGATCCAGGGCCTGGCCCTCGGCGGCGAGGTCGGCCCCTCCACCGCCTATCTGCTGGAGGCGGCGCCCCCGGCCCATCGCGGCTTCGTCGCGAGCTGGCAGATCGCCAGCCAGGGCTGCGCCGCCCTGTTCGCGGGGCTCCTCGCCACGGCGCTCGGCCTGCTCTTCGGCGAGCCGGCCATGGCGGAATGGGGCTGGCGGCTGATGTTCGCCCTCGGCCTCGCCGTGGTGCCGATCGGCCTGATCATCCGCAGCCACCTGCCGGAGACCGCGGGCGCGGAGAAGAACCCGGCCGCCGCCCCCAGCACCGGCGCCGTGGTGATGCGGCTCCTGCGGGAGCATGGGCGCCTGCTGCTCTTGACCTTCCTGATCATCGCCGCCTCGACGGTCTCGAACGCGGTCGGGACCAACATGCCGGTCTATGCCGGCGCGACCCTCGGCCTGAGCGGGCTCGTCGCCGGGGCGGTGCCGATCGCCCTCGGGCTCGCCTCCGTCGCCTTCCCCCTGCTCGGCGGCTGGATCGCCGACCGGGCCGGCCGGCGCCCGGTGATGATCTGGCCGCGCCTGCTCATCCTCGTCCTGTCGGTGCCGGCCTTCGCCTGGATGGTCGCGGCGGGCAATGCGGGAAGCGTCTTCACGGTGACCTTCCTGCTCTCGGCGCTTTCCTCCATCAACGCCGCGGCGATCATCGTCGGCATCCCGGAATCGCTGCCGCGGGCGGTGCGCAGCGCCGGGCTGTCGATCGTCTACGCCTTCTCCGTCTCGATCTTCGGCGGCAGCACCAACTACGTCGTGAACTGGCTGATCGCCGTGACCGGGGACCGGCTCGCCCCGGCCTATTACCTCGCCGCCTTCAGCGCGATCGGCACGGTGGCGGCGATCCTGATGCCGGAGACCCGCCGGCGCGACCTCGACGACGCCCGCGCCTGACACCGGTCCCGCGCGCGGCGCTCCCTCAGGGCGAGGGCCAGCGCAGCTCCACGCGAAGGCCGTCCCCGTCCGAGGGGCCGAAGGCGAGCGCGACGCCCGCCGCCTCGGCGAGGTCGCGGACGATGGCGAGGCCGAAGCCGGTGCCGGGGCGGCTCTCGTCCCAGCGCACGCCCCGGCCGAGGCCGGCGATCGCCTCCGCCGCCATGCCCGGCCCGTCATCCTCGACGACGAGGCGGGCCCCCGCCGCATCGAGGCCGCCGCCGATGCGCACGCGCCGGTGCGCCCATTTGCGGGCATTGTCGAGGAGATTGCCGAGAAGCTCCATCAGCTCGCCCTCCTCGCCGGGATAGGCGAGGCCCGCCGGCACGGCGATCTCCCAGGCGAGGGACTCGCCCTCCGGCAGGCGCCGCATAGTCGCGACGAGGCGTTCGGCCACCGGGGCGACGGGGCAGGCGCGCTTGCGCAGATCCGCCCCCGCCGCCACCCGGGCCCGGGCAAGCGCCCGCTCGACCTGTCCGCTCATGGCCCGGCCCTGCTCGGCGATCTCGGCGGCGAGCGCCGGCTCGCCGCCGCCGATCCGCCGCACCAGGGCATCGAGCACGGCGAGCGGCGTCTTGAGGCCGTGGGCCATGTCGGCGGCGCTGGCCCGCGCCCGGGTCAGCGCCCGCTCCTGCACGTCGAGCAGCCGGTTGAGATCGGCGACGAGGGGCCGGACCTCGTCGGGGAAGGCGCCCCGCAGGCGGTCGCGCTCGCCCGCATGCACGGCGAGCAGCTCCGCCTGGAGCGTGCGGAAAGGCCGGAGCGCCCGCTGCACGAACAACGCCATGGCGAGGGTCAGCACCAGGAACAGGGCGCCGAGGGAGGGGACGAGCAGCCGCAGGAAGGTGGCCCGGCTCGCGGCGAGGCCGCGCCGGTCTTCCGCCGCCGCGATGCGCAATTCCGTCTCGTGCCCCCTGGGGCCGATGCGCACGGCGCGGGTGAACGCGATCAGCCGCCCGCCATCGGGCCCCGCCGCATCGGCCACGAGCCCGTCGCCCGGCGGCAGGTCGAGGCGCCGGTCCCAGAGGGAGCGGGAGCGCAGCACGTGGCCGCCTCCCTCCACCTGCCAGTAGAGGCCGCCATAGGGCGTGGCGAAGCGCGGATCGGAGGGTTCGTGGGCCAGGCTCAGGGCGCCGTCCGGGGCCTGCTCGACCTGGCCGGCCAGGAGCTTGACCCGGCGGTCGAGCTCGTCCGCCGCCCGGGCGTCGAGGACGCGCTCGAAGATCAGGGTCAGCCCGGCGCCCGCGAGCAGCAGGGCCAGGGCGATCAGGCCGGCGGCGGCGAGCCCCAGCCGCAGGCGCAGGGAGCCGAGCCTCACGGCTCCGGGCCGCCGGGCGCGTCCGCGGGCACCAGGTAGCCGTGGCCCCGGCGGGTCTCGACGATGCCCGGGCCGAGCTTGCGGCGCAGGCGGGTGAGCAGGGCCTCGAGGGCATTGGCCTCGCGCGCGCTGCCGGTGCCGTGGAGATGGTCGAGCAATTCGCCCGCCGGCACCACCTGTCCCTGCCGGTGCAGCAGGAAGGCGAGCAGACGGTATTCGAGGGCGGTGAGGTCGATCTCCCGGCCGTCGACGCTCACGGCGCGGGTGCGGGTGTCGAGCTCGACGGGGCCGGCGCGCAGGACCGGCGAGGCATGGCCGGCGCTGCGCCGCAGGATTGCCCGCAGCCGCGCCACCAGCTCCTCCATGCGGAAGGGTTTGACGAGGTAGTCGTCGGCCCCCGCATCGATCCCCTCGACGCGCTCGCGCCAGCCGTCCCGGGCGGTGAGGATCAGCACGGGCAAGCCGACATCGGCCGCCCGCAGGCGGCGCAGCACGCCGAGCCCGTCGAGGCGCGGCAGGCCGAGATCGAGCACCATGGCGTCGTAGGTCTCGACCTCCGCGCGGAACCAGGCCGCCTCGCCATCGGCGACGACCTCCGCGACGTAGCCGGCCCGCTCCAGCCCCTGCTTCACATCCGCGGCGATGCGCGGCTCGTCCTCGACGATCAGGATGCGCATCCGCTCACCTCTCCCGCCGGAACTCAGTCATCGTCGTCGTCCCTGTCGAGGACCCTGAGGCTGCCGGCGTCGATCTTCAGGCGGCGGCGCTTCCCGTCCGGCCCGAGGATGCGCAGCTTGTACAGCCAGCGGCCGCTGTCGCGCTTGAGATCGAGGGCGACGACCTCCCCGGGCAAGGCCTCCCGGGCGGCGCGCAGGATCTCGTCGAGGGGCCGGATCTCCCCCTTCTCCAGGGCCTGGCGGGCCTGGTCGGCATCCTTGTCGGCGCGCACGGGCGACGACCCGGCAAGCGCGAGGCCCGCGAGCAGGGCGGCGGCGAGGAGGGAGGGCAGAGGGGTCCGCATGGTCGGCGATCATCCTGATCGAGGCGACCTGACGGAACGCTGACAGGCGCCGTCAGGGCCGCGGGGCGGGCAAGGCGCAGAACGGGCGCCACGAACATCCGTCCCCAAGGAAACCGACGCCATGTCCCTGATCCTCGGCATCCTGCTCGCCGGCGCCGCCTGCCTCGCCGGCACCGTCCTCTGCCCGCCCGACGCGCGCGATCCGCAACGCTGACGGGCTAGTTTTTGGCCTTGGCGGCCTTTCCGTCCTTCTTGGGCTTTCCGTCCTTCTTGGCCTTGCCGCCTTCGCCCTTGCTCGTCTTGTCCTTGGCCTTCCGGGCGGCCTTGCCGCCGGGATTCTCCGCCGCCGCCAGGAAGGCCGCGACATCGCCGCCGAGGAGGAGCGGCAGATGCTCGGCGATGCGCGCCTCCGGCCAGGACCACCAGTCCAGGGCGAGCAGCCGGGCGACCGTGGCCTCGTCGAAGCGGGTCCGCACGACCGCCGCCGGGTTGCCGGTGACGACGGCGTAGGGCGGCACGTCCCGCCGCACGACCGCGCCGGCCCCGATCACCGCACCGCTGCCGATGGTGACGCCGGAGAGCACCGTGCAATGGGCGCCGAGCCAGACCTCGTCGCCGATCACGACGTCGCCGCGGCTGGCATGGTCGTCCGCGCAGGCGCGCGCTTCTGCCCACACCCCACCGCCGGTGAGGCCGGCGATGGCCTTGAACGGATAGGTCGTCACGCCGTCGGTCCGGTGATTGCCGAGCACGATGGTGACGCCGGGGCCGATCGAGCAGAACCGGCCGATGCGGAGGCGCGCGAGTTCGGGCTCGAGCACCGTCGGCCGCCCGTAGCTGTAGGCGCCGATCGACCAGCCCCATTGCTCGATCTCGCGGACGAAGTGGTAGCGGGTCAGTTCGCCGAAGATCGGCTGGGGCTGGATCAAGAGAGGGGCTCCGGTTGGGCGGGGGAGGCGGCGGGAGGCCGCTTCCTCCGTCCTTCCCGCCGGGCTGGCAAGAGCCCGCTCCTCTTGTTTCGGCGCGCATTTCCTCGACGGACCGGCCCCCTTCGCAGACGGCGCTCTACTGCGCCCCGCTCGGCATCGCCTCGCCCACCGGAACGCCCTTCCTGCCCCGGTTCGGGGCGCGGTAGCGTCGGACCTTCAGGGCGGTGACGCCGAGCCCGGCCGCGAGGGCCAGCATCGCCAGATCGAACCCGCGATGGAGGGCGAACTCGCTCGCCGGGACGGCCAGCCCCACCGTCAGGGCGTTGGCGACGGGCACCGCCAGGAACAGGAGCGCCGCGGCGGCGAGCATGCGCGACCAGGCCTGACGCTGCGGCAGGGCGAGGGAGGCCAGAGCGACGAGGATCCAGGCGCCGAAGAAGGCCCCGATCTCCCCCTCCGCCCGGCCCGCCAGGCCCGCCGGCAGCAGCCGGTTCGCCAGGAAGAAGGCCGCGACGCCCGCGGGCAGGCCGGCGACCGTGCCGATATTGAGCGCCTGGACGAGGCGCAGGCCGAAGCCTTTCGCCTCGCCCGCCTTCGGCAGCCGGGCCACCGACCAGAGCACGAGGCCGGTCGCCACCATGGCGCAGCCCATCAGGCCGCAGAGGAAGAACAAGATCCGCAGGGCCGCCCCGGCGAAATGGGCCTCGTGCAGGCCGACCAGGGCGGTGAAGGTCTGCGCCGCCGGCTTGAGGCCGCCCCGGAGCGTCTCGATCACGGCACCGGTCGTGCCGTCGAAGGCGACCTGCGGATGCTGGTGGACGATGCCGTGCGGCTCCTCGAACACGGCCACGACCGTGGCGTTCGCGTCCTTCGGGTTGCCGATCGTCAACCGCTCCAGGGGCTCCTGCACATCGGCCAGCGCCTGGCGCACCATCGGACCGACCGGCGCCAGGGTTCCCGGCCGGCCGAGGGGCGGCCGGGGCTTCGTGACCTGCCCGGTCTCGGCGAAGAAGGCCTGCTGGTCGCCCTTGTAGGCCGCGGTGACACCCCAGGGCATGTACATCAGCCCGAGGGTGATGATCCCCGTATAGGTGATCATCAGGTGAAAGGGCAGCGCCAGCACGCCGGTGACGTTGTGCGCGTCGAGCCAGCCGCGCTGGGCCGAATTCGCCCGCCGGACGGTGAAGAAATCCGCGAAGATCCGCCGGTGGGTGACGATGCCCGAGAGCAGGGCCACCAGCATGATCATCGCGCAGATCCCGACGACCCAGCGGCCCCAGATCGGCGGCATGTGCAGCTCGAAATGGAACCGGTAGAAGAAGTCGCCGCCCCGGGTGTCGCGGGCCGCGACTGGGGCGCCGCTCTCGGGATCGAGCGTCACGCGGTTCGGCGGCGCGCCGGGCCGCACCCGCCAGAACAGGTCGAGCACCGGGCTGTCGGGCCGCGGCAGGCCGATGAACCAGGCCCGCGCCTCCCCCGCATGCACCTGGAGATAGGCGACGCCCCGCTCCGCCGCGGCAGCCAGCGCCTCCGGCCGGGTATCGGCGCTCCGCGACAGCTCCGGCCGCATCCAGCGGGAGATCTCGGCCCGGTAATAGCTCGCCGTGCCGGTGACGAAGACCGCGAACAGCACCCAGCCGACGATCAGCCCCGACCAGGCATGCAGCCACGCCATCGATTGGCGGAAGCCCTTTCGCATGACGCCGATCCCGTCTTCCCGACCCGAACGCATTCGGCGCGGAGCCAAGGCCCCGCACCGGGGATGATGACGGCTACCAGCGGTAGCGCAGGGTCGCGAAGACCGTGCGCGGCAGGCCGTAATAGCAGGCGGAGTAGTTGAAGCAGGTCGTGATGTAGCGCTCGTCCAGGAGGTTCTGGATGTTGAGCTGCAGGTCCACGCCCGCCCAGGCCGGATCGAGATGGGTGAAGTCGTAGGACGCCACCGCATCGACCAGGAAGGCGTCCGGCACCCGGAAGGTGTTGGCGGGGTCGCCCCAGGAACGGCCGATCCAGCGCAGGCCGCCGCCGATGCCGAAGCCCCGCAGCGGCCCGTCCGGCACCCGGTAATCGGCGAAGATCGAGGCGGTGTGGTCGGGGATCTGCACCGGCACGCGGCCGAGCAGCGGCACCTGCCCGTTGGTCAGCTCGTTGAGGGTGGTGGTGGAATCGCGGGTCACCTTGGCGTCGAGGATCGAGAAGCCCGCGATCACGTTGAGGCCGTCGAGCAGGTTGGCCCGGGCCTCGAACTCGACGCCCTGCACCCCGACCTCGCCGGTCTGGATGCTGAAGCGGGTGCCGTTGACCGGATCGGGCTGCAACCGGTTCTGCTGCTTGATGTCGAAGGCCGCCGCGGTGAGCAGGATCTCCGTGCCCGGCGGCTGATACTTCACGCCGGCCTCGTATTGCCGGCTCGTCTGCGGATCCGGGATGCGGCCGAGGCCGTTCGGGTCGCCGTCGAAAATCGCGCCGCTGACGATGGGCTCGAAAGCCTCCGAATAGCTGACATAGGGGGAGAGGCCGATCTCCGAGCGGTAGAGCAGGCTCGCCCGGTAGGTGAAGGCTTCCGCGCGCGCATCCTGCGTGCCGGTGCGCCGGTAGCTCGGCAGGCTGAAGGTCGGTCCCTCCTGGCGGGCCCGGTCGTAGCGGCCGCCCAGGGTCAGGATCAGGTCGTCGAAGCGGATCTGGTCCTGGACGTAGGCGCCGGTCTGGCTCGCCACGATGTCCTGGTAGGTGGTGAAGGGCAGCCCCGGCAGCCCCATGTCGTTGTTCGGGTTCAGCAGGTCGAGGGGGACCGTGCTCGGGAAGCCGGTGCCGAAGGTGGTGGTCCGCAGGGTCTGGTGGTCGATGCCGAACAGCATCGTGTGATGGAAGAGCCCCGTGTCGAACCGGTATTCGAGATTGTTGTCCGTGGTGTAGGCGTCGATGGCGACCCGGGTACCGCCGCGCCCGCGCTGCAGCAGGCGCCCGTCCCAGGAGGGGCCGTTGCCGGAGAAGGCGGTATAGGCCTGCCGGTAGTCGCCCTGGCTGTGGAGATAGCGGGTGGTGGAGCGGAAGCGCAGGTTCTCGTCGAAGCGGTGATCGAAGATGTAGCCGATCGAGCCGATGGTGCGGTCGGAGCGCTCGTAGCTGCGGTCGCCGTCGTAGAAATCGACGGGCAGGTAGCCGAGCCGGCCGCCGGGGATGCCGAAATTCGAGGGGAACACCGTGCCCTTGGCCGGAAAGCCGCCATAGAAGCCGGAATAGGGATCGCGCTGGTAGCGGGCGAGCACGGTCAGGCTCGTGTCGGTGGAGGGCTGCCAGGTAAAGCTCGGCGCGATGAAGGCGCGCTCCACCCGGGTCGTCACCGCCGGGCCGTCGCCCATGCGGCCCGAGCCGACGACGCGATAGGCGAACTGGTCGGCCACGGTGCCGCTGCCGTCGCCCACGGGGCCGCCGACGTCGAAGCCGCCGCGCACCTCGTCGAAGCCGCCGCCCTGCACGAAGATCTCGCGGTGCTGGACGAAGCGCGGCAGCTTGCTGACGAGATTGACCAGGCCGCCCGGGCCCGCCTGGCCGTAGAGGGTGGAGGCCGGCCCCTTGATGATGTCGATCCGCTCCAGGTTGTAGGGATCGACCGACGGATAGGCGTCGCGGTTCTGCGGCAGGCGCAGGCCGTCGAGATAGGTCGGAGCCACGAAGCCGCGGATGAAGAACTGCTCCAGCCGGGTCGAGCCCGCGCCGCCGCGCTGCTCCACCGAGGCACCGGGGGTGTAGCGCAGGGCCTGGACCACGCTCAGCGCGTTCTGGTCCTCGATCTGCTGCCGCCCGATCACCGAGATCGACTGCGCCGTCTCGAGGATCGGCGTGTCCGTCTTGGTGCCGACCATGCTGCGCGTGGCGACGTAGCCCGGCACGGGCCCCAGGGCGCCCCCGCGCCCGGTGCCGGCGGCGTTGCGCCGTTGCGCCTCGCCCTCGACGGCGATGGCGTCGAGGGTCACCGTCTCCTGCGCCAGGGCCGGATCGAAGGCGCCGCACAGCATCGCGCCCGATACCATCGCGGGACGCAGCCAGCGGGACGGTTCTCCCTCGAACAATCCGGCGCTGCAGGGGGCGGCCGTGATACGCGAGCGCATGATGGTCTCTGTTTCTGCTTGCGGCCCGCCACAGAGGACGATCGCGTTTCTTGCTGGTTGCAGAAACATCCTTGGCAACAATCAAAACCTACATGCAACACCTATGATTTAGAAGTTTTCTACTTCAAATTTACTTTGCAGCCGCACGATTCTTTGGCGCCGCTTAATCCACAACCTTGGCAGAAAAAGCCGATGCGCGGCCCGCGGGGCACGATGGAAGCGGGATGGGGACGGTGGCGGAAACGCCACTATAGGTTGCGAAAACTGTTTTCAGCGCCACTCCGTCCCGAGAGCGCGGCGGAAAGACAGCAGATCGCGCGCGGGCATGGCCGGAGCCGTCGAGGATTTTCCGCGTCGAAACAAAGGTTTGCGCAATTCATCGTGCGCGCTGGGGCACCTATGCCGCCGGTCTCGATGGCCGTGGCCCCTCCGAGAGGGACCGCGGCGTTAAGACCCGATTAACCATATCTGCACCTGATGGTTGCGCCATCGCCGCTCCGGCGCCCCTCGGACTTGATCAGGCTCGATTGCCGTGAATGCCCTTCTCAAACCCTCGACGGATCATTGGGATTTCGACGCCATCCGCGAGCGTCTGGGCGCCGGCGCGCCCCTGCCGCGGACGGGCACGGCGACGGGCGCGGCCCCGACGGCGGCGGTTGCGAGCGAGCCCGAGGCGCCCGCCCTCACCCGCCTGTCCGCCCCCGAGGATTGGGACAGGCTGATCGCGCGGGTGCAATCGGCCGCCCGGCATTCCCGGGAGGTCGAGGCGCAGGCTCAGGAGCTCCGGGTCCAGCAGCTGATGGAACAGGTCGGCCACGACATCTGCGAGGCCGATGCCCGGGTGCGGGCCGCCGAGGCGCGGGGCCGCGAGCTGCAGGCCCAGCTCACCATCGCGGAACAGCGGGCCCAGGCCGCCGAGGAGCGGGCGCGCATGGCGGAGACCTGGCTGATGCGCCTGCAGGAAACCATCCTGGCCGAGTTCGGCGAGCTCCCGCGGCAGGACGTGGCATGAGCGCCGCCTTCGCCCCCTCCCCGCCCCCGTCCCCGCCCGCCGCCCGGGCGGAGGAGCGCGACACGACCACCGCGGCCCTCGACAAGGTCGTGCAGCTCTTCACGCAGACGCCGCCGCCCCTCGCCGCCGGGGCGAGCGGCCCGGACGCTTGGTCGGATTCCCTCACCCTCGTGCGCAGCGTGGCCGCCCGGGTGCGGGCGATGCATCAGCGGGCCCACGCCATCGCCCAGGACGCCCACCAGATCGTCCGGAACGCGACGGCGGCGACGCAGGCCGCCGAGGAGCGGGCCCGCAGCGCGGAAGCCGGCCTCGAACGGGCCCGCAACCGGACGGAGACCGCCGAGAAGCAGGCGCGCGAGCTGACCCTCCGGCTCCAGGAGGCGGAGAAGCGGGCCGCCGCCGCCGAGCGGCAGAGCCGAGAAACCCAGGACTGGCTGCGGCGGATGCACGATTGCATCGTCGGGGAATTCGACGCGCTGACGATCACGCCCCTGACCGAGGGACAGGCCTGACGGCGGGCGGCCGAGCTCCGCCCGCATCCGCCCCCTGCAAACGAGGGCGGCCCGGGTGAGCCGAGGAAGCTGACCGGGCCGCCAGTCGTCCGCGTACCGCGTGCGGGGCGGGCAGCCCGACGACCCATGATGAACGGATTCAGCGCCTTCATTCATCCGCTCATGCCGGAAGATGATTTTTGTTTTCCCGGCCTCATTTCCGGAGCCGCGCAGGATTATTTCTCACAACGAGCGCCGTGCTTCAGAACACATCGCCTTCCGCTCTGCCTGTTAAGGAGATGTGACGAGACCAACTTCCCGACCCGCCATGGCCCAGCCGTGGCGGGATTTCTTTTTGCGGCGCGCGGTGGCCGCTCCGGGCCCCGCAGCCGCATGGCCCTCCCACTTGGCGCGCCTCAGCCCCCCGGAACGGCGGGCAATCAGGGATCAAGCCGCCAATCTCGATCGGGACAGAAGGCGATGCGTCCGGGCGGCCCGGGCATGGCGGCTGCGGGCGCCCGCGCGGGACGAATGTACCGGGTTCAACCCCGGTCCAAAGGAAGAATTGCAATTTCAAGATGCAGGCCCCGACAAGACTCCCGCAATGAAAACAGATTTCCATAGTTTTTAAATCCGTACGCTTCATGACAGACAACAAGATTTAAGAGTTGGTTAGGTCGACCAGAGCGATATTGCCGCAACTAGAAGGCAGCGGGTGCGATCGATGCTCAAAGTGGTCGGCTGCGTGACCGGCGCGCACGATATGCGGCTCGTCATCCTTGCTGCGGTGATTTGCGGCCTCGCGGCGATTACCTCCGTCGAGCTTCTCCGGCATGCCTGCGAGCGTGTCGCCAGGGCTCGGATCCTCTGGATCGCCGTGGCCGCCATTGCCGGCGGCTCGGGAATCTGGGCGACGCATTTCGTGGCGATGCTGGCCTTCGAGCCGGGCGTGCCGCATGCCTACGACCTCGCGCTGACGGCCTCGTCGCTGATCTACGCGATCAGCCTCACCGGCTTCGGCCTCGCCCTCGCGGCCACCGGGCGGTCCCGGGCGATGGCGGCCCTCGGCGGCGCGGTGCTGGGCTGCGGCATCGCGGTCATGCATTTCGTCGGCATGCGGGCGTTCCAGGCGCCCGCCAGCATCGTGTGGGATCCCGGTCTCGCCGCGGTCTCGATCGGGATCGGCGTCGGGCTCGGCGCCCTCGCGCTGCCCCTGGCCCTCTCGCGCCTCGGCCCCTCCGGCCGCCTCGGAGGCGCCCTGATCCTCCTCGCCGCGATCTGCGGCCTGCATTTCACGGCCATGGCCGCGGTGACGATCGTGCCCGATCCGGGCCGCGTCGTGCCGGAGGGCCTGGTCACCGGTCCGACGCTGGCCGGGGGCGTGGCCCTGGTGAGCGTCACCATCCTGCTGCTCGCCTGCGCCGCCCTGAACCTCGACATCCGCGACCGGCACAACGCCCTAGAGCGCTCCCGCCTGCAGAGCCTCGCCAACGCGGCCGTGGAGGGGATGGTGGTCTACCGGGACGAGGTGATCGTGAGCGCGAACGAGAGCTTCGCGGGCCTCGTCGGGATCCCCGCGGCGGATCTCGTCGGCGCCCCCCTCGCCCCCTTCCTGCCGGCGCTCGCCGCCCGGCCCGCGCCGGACGGGGTGCAGGACGCCGCCTTCGAGGCCGAGCTGCATCCGTCCGGGCGCGACCCCATCCCCGTGGAATGCATCGCCCGGCCGATCCTCTACGGCCATCAGCCCCATTACGCCGTCGCCATCCGCGACCTGCGGGCGCGGCGCCAGGCCGAGCGGCAGATCCATTTCCTGGCCCATCACGATTCCCTGACGGGCCTCGCCAACCGCACGAGCTTCGGCCACCGCCTCGATCAGGAATTCGCCGTGGCCGCCGCCCGCGGCGAGAAGGTCGCCGTGCTCTGCCTCGACCTCGACCGCTTCAAGGAGGTCAACGATCTGTTCGGCCACGCCACCGGGGACACCCTGCTGATCGACGTCGCCGACAAGGTGAGCGCGCTGCTCGACGAGGGGCAATTGATGGCCCGGCTCGGCGGCGACGAGTTCGCCATCCTGGCCCGCTGCCGC
The DNA here is from genome assembly GCF_022533465.1 of Methylobacterium organophilum. Lineage (NCBI taxonomy): Bacteria > Pseudomonadati > Pseudomonadota > Alphaproteobacteria > Hyphomicrobiales > Methylobacteriaceae > Methylobacterium > Methylobacterium organophilum. Next base: position 859,342 of record NZ_CP092848.1, read on the forward strand.
CACCCGGCCGAGGCGGGCCGCCTGGCCGAGGCGGTGCTCGGCGCGCTCGCCGCCGAGTCCCAGGATCCGGCCCGGATCTCGATCGCCACCAGCATCGGCATCGCCCTGTTCCCGGACGATGCGACCGAGCGGACGCTCCTCCTCACCAACGCGGACACGGCCCTCTACCGCGCCAAGAGCGAAGGCCGGGGCACGTTCCGCTTCTTCGAGCAGGCGATGGGATCCGAGGTGCGCGAGCGCCGGCAGCTGGAGCACGACCTCCAGCGCGCGGTGGCCCTCGGCCAGATGAATCTCGTCTACCAGCCCCTGGCGCGCGTCGGCTCCAGCGAGGTCATCGGCTTCGAGGTGCTGCTGCGCTGGCTGCACCCGGTGCGCGGCTGGATCTCGCCGGCGGTCTTCATCCCGGTCGCGGAGGAATGCGGCGCGATGCTGGGGATCGGGGAATGGGTCCTGCGCGAGGCCTGCCGGGAGGCGGCGCGCTGGTCGAATCCCCTGCCGATCGCGGTCAATGTCTCGGCGGTCCAGATCCACGCGCCGCATTTCGCCACCCGCGTCCAGGAGATCCTGCTGCAGACCGGGCTGAAGCCGGGGCGCCTGGAGATCGAGATCACCGAGACCGCCCTGATCCGCGATCCCTCGCGGGCGCAGGCGACCCTGCGCCTGCTCAAGTCCCTCGGCGTCCACATCGCCATGGACGATTTCGGGACGGGCTACTCTTCGCTCTCGAACCTGCGGGCCTATCCCTTCGACAAGATCAAGATCGACCGGTCCTTCGTGCGCAGGGTCGACGAGAACCCCCAGGCCGCGGCCATCGTGCGCTCCGTCATCGGGCTGGGGCACGGCCTCGGCCTGCCCGTCGTGGCGGAGGGCGTGGAGACGGAAGCCGAGATGCGCTTCCTCGAAACCGAGCACTGCGATTCCGCGCAGGGCTACCTGATCGGCAGGCCCGCGCCGATCGCGGCCTTCGCGGCCCATACCCGGGCGGCGGATGCGCCGCCCGCCGCGGCCGCCCTGGAAGACGCCTTCGCTCACCGCCTCCGTCGCCGGGCGTGACGCGGCCCCCGAGCTCGGCCCGGCCCCCTATGCTCGACTGATACCGCGCTGCGAGCCTCCGTCGTGGGATCGCTCGCGCCATGGTGGCGCAGGCCGTGCCCGGGACCGAACCGGTTCCCCACGCCGAGGGTTTTTACCGGGTCTGCCGGCTGTCGCGTACCGGCCTGCCGGAGTGCGTGATGACGCTGGACCACGACGGAACCGCCCCCCTGCCCTCAGCGGAGGATGCGCGCCCTCTCCGGGTGGTGGTGGCCGTGCCCGTCCGCAATGAGGCCGAGCGGATCGGAGCCTGCCTCGCCGCCTTCGCGGCCCAGGGGGAGATCGGCACGAGCGGGCTCGGCATCGTCCTGTTCCTCAACAATTGCACCGACGCGACGGCGGCGGTGGTCGCCTCCCTTCGCCCGCACCTGCCTTTTCCGGTCCGCGTGATCGCGCGCGTCTCCGCCGGGGCCAATGCCGGCTGGGCCCGGCGCGAGGCCATGGAGGAAGCCGCCCGCTGGCTGGAGGCGGCGGGCGCCAGCGACGGCGTCATCCTGACCTCCGACGCGGACAGCCGGGTAGCGCCGGACTGGGTCGCCCGCAATCTCGCCGCCATCGCGGCGGGCGCCGATGCCGTGGCCGGCCGGATCGCCCTCGATGCGGACGACGCGGCGCGGCTGCCCGCGGCCCTGCACGCCCGCGGAAGGCTGGAGGGCACCTACGAGGCGCTCCTCACCGAGCTGGAGGCGCGGATCGACCCGATCCCGCACGATCCCTGGCCGCGGCACTGGACCACCTCCGGCGCGACCCTCGCCGTTCGCCTGCCCGTCTATCGCCAGGTCGGCGGCATGCCGGCCCTGGCGGTCGGCGAGGACCGGGCCTTCGTTTCCTCGCTCCTGTCGAGCGACGCGCGGGTGCGGCACGATCCCGACATCGTCGTCGTGACCTCGGGCCGGCTCGACGGGCGGGCCCCGGGCGGCGCGGCCGATACGATGAAGCGGCGCTGCGCGATCCCGGAGAGTCCGTGCGACCCGCGCCTGGAGACCTTGCCGCGGGCCCTGTTCCGCTTCGCCACACGGCGATGGCTGCGGCGGCTGCATGCGAGCGGGCGCCTCGCCCGCACCGCCCTGTGGGCGCCCTGGCTCGGCCTTCGCGCCGATCGCGCGCGGGCGATCGCGGGCTTGCCGAGCCTCGGCGCGGTGCTCGCGGTGACGGAGCTGGAAAGCCCCCGCCTCGTCCATCACCCGCTGCGGCCCTCGCAGCTCCCGGGCCGGATCCGGCAGGCGCGGGCCTGTCTGGCCCTGCTCCGCGCGAGCCAGCGCCTCGTCCCCGGCCGCCTGCCCCGACCGGGAGCGGCGACCGTGATGGAGGGGGCCGGCAAGCCGCCCATCGAGCGGGCGGGCCATGCCTGAGACGGCGCGCCTCGCCTATCGCATCCAGAAGCACGCCGCGCGGCGGCTGCATTACGATGTCCGGCTGGAGCTCGGCGGCGTCCTGAAGAGCTGGGCGGTCACGCGCGGGCCGAGCCTCGTCGCCGGCGCGCGGCGTCTCGCCGTCGCGGTGGAGGATCACGGCCTGGACTATGCCGATTACGAGGGGGTGATCGCGCCGGGCCGCTACGGGGCCGGCGTCGTCCTGCTGTGGGACCGCGGCCACTGGGTGCCGGAGGACAGCGACCCCCGGTCCGCGCTGGATTCGGGGTCGCTCGCCTTCACCCTGCACGGGGAGAAGCTGCGGGGACGCTGGCGGCTCATGCGGATGACGACGCGGGGGGGCGCGCGGCAGGTCTCCTGGCTGCTGGTCAAATCCCGGGACGAGGCGGCCCGCGGACCCGGGGCGCCGGACATTCTGGACGAACAGCCGCGGTCGGTTCTGACCGGCCGCACGATCGAGGAGATCGCCGCCGCGGCGGTCTGACGGGAGCGCAGCAGATGGACCAGGCGACGCCGCTCAATCTGGCCTACGACGCGATCGCGGCCGCGCGGGACGTGGCCTCCACGGCCGCCGCACGCGCGGAGGCGCAGGACCACGACGGCGGCTTCCCCGCCGAGGACGTCGCCGATCTCGCCCGCCTCGGGCTGCTCGCCGCGCCGGTTCCGGCGGAGGAACGGGGCGCCGGCCTCGGCGGGGAGCCGGGGGCCCGGGATCTCGCCGAGGTGCTGCGCCTCGTCGGCTATGGCAGCCTCCCCCTCGGTCGGCTCTACGAGGGCCACGTCAATGCCCTCCAGCTGGTGGCCCGCTACGGCGAGGCCGGCCAGCGCGCCCGCCTGTTCGCCGATGCACGCGACGGCCATCTTTTCGGCGTCTGGAACACGGAGCCGCCCGAGGGCGGCCTGACCCTCGACTCCGGCACCGGCGGCGTGAGCCTGCGGGGCGTGAAGACCTTCGCCTCGGGGGCCGGCTTCGTGACGCGCGCCCTCGTGACCGGACGCCGCCCGGGGGAGGCCGAGCCGCTGATGCTGGTGGTGCCCCTGGAGCCCGGAACCCGCGCCGATCTCTCCGCCTGGCGGGCACAGGGCATGCGCGCCTCGGCCACCGGCACCGTCGATTTCGGCGGCCTCGCCGTCCCCCCGGATGCCATCCTCGGCGGGCCGGACGACTACCATCGGCAGCCGGCCTTCTCGGGCGGCGCTTGGCGGTTCGCGGCGGTCCAGCTCGGCGGCATCGAGGCGGTGTTCGATGCCTGGCGCGCCCATCTCGGCCGGCACGGGCGCGGCGCCGACCCGCACCAGCTCGCGCGCCTCGGCGAGGGCGCCATCGCGGTCGAGACCGCCCGGCACTGGGTGGGCCGGGCGGCCGCCCTCGCCACGGAGGAGGCCCTTCCCGCGGATCGGATCGTCGCCTTCGTCAATCTGGCGCGCCTGGCCGTCGAGCGCGCGGGCCTCGAGGTGCTGCAGCTCGCCCAGCGTTCTGTCGGTCTGCAGGGCTTCCTGCGCGGGCACCCGCTGGAGCGGCGCGCGCGCGATCTCGCCACCTATCTGCGCCAGCCGGCGCCCGACCGGGCCCTCACGACGGCCGCCGCCGCGGTGCTGTCCGCGGAGGGGCCGGCGGGGGAGCTTTGGATTGCGGAGGGGAAACGCTGATGCGGGCGGACGCTTTCCTCGCGGCTGCCGAGACGCTGCCCTTCGCCGATCTCCGCACGCTGGCCGGGGGCGGCGGCCTCGTGGTGATCGCCCCGCATCCGGACGACGAGAGCCTCGGCTGCGGCGGCCTGATCGCCCAGGCCCGTGCCCGGGGCATGCCCGTGCGCCTCGTCGTCGTGAGCGACGGCGCCGGCTCGCACCCGAACTCGCCGAGCTACCCGCCCGAGCGGCTGCGGGCCCTGCGCGAAGCGGAGACCCTGGCCGCCGGGCGGGCCCTCGGTCTCGACGGGGACAACATTCATTTCCTGCGCCTGCCCGACCGGTTCGTGCCGGCCTCCGGCCCCGCGGCGGAGTCTGCGGCCGAGGCCATTGCCGCGCTCGCCCGCGCCTGCGGGGCGAGCGCCCTGTTCGTGACCTGGGCCCAGGATCCGCATGGCGATCACCAAGCCGCCGCGGCCCTGGCCGGACTCGCCCGCCGCCGCCTCGGGGACGTGCGCCTCTTCGCCTATCCGGTCTGGGGCTGGACATTGCCCGGGGAGACGGAGGTGGGGGCCGCCCCGCGCGGCGCCCGCCTCGACATCGCGGGCGAACTCGCCGCGAAGGGCGCGGCGATCGCCGCCCACCGCTCGCAGACGACCGACCTCATCGACGATGATCCCGCGGGGTTCCGGCTCGAGCCGGCCATGCTGGCCCGCTTCGGCCGCCCCTTCGAGATCTTCCTGGAGATGCGGCCGTGACCCGCTACATGACCTCCCTGCCCCCCGACTATTTCGAGGCGCGCTACGCCGCCGATCCGGACCCCTGGCGCTTCGCCACCAGCGCCTACGAGCGCGCGAAATACGCCGCCACCCTGGCGGCCCTGCCCCGCGCCCGCTACGCCTCGGCCCTGGAGATCGGCTGCTCCATCGGCGTCATGACGCAGGCGCTGGCCGGCCGGTGCGCGCACCTGCTCGGGCTCGATGTCGCGGAATCGGCCCTCCGCCAGGCCCGGGAGCGCTGCGGCGGCCTCGACCATGTCCGCTTCGAGGCCAGGCAGGTCCCCGGGCAATGGCCGGACGGGGCCTTCGACCTGATCCTGCTCTCGGAGGTGGTCTATTATCTCGATGCGTCCGACGTGGGGCGTCTGGCGGAGCGCATGCGCGCGAGCCTGCCGCCGGGCGGGGACGTCGTGCTGGTACACTGGACGGGGGAGACGCATTACCCGCTGACGGGGGACGAGGCCGCCCGCCTCTTCATCGAGGCCACGGGCGGCTTCCTGCATTGCGTCGGGCAGGCGCGGACGCCCACATACCGCCTCGACGTCCTGCACCGATCTGCGAAAGACGCGCCACCGGCGGGACGCGCCTGAGGCGGGGCCCGACGATCGACGGCCGGAACCCCGGATGCGCGGTGTCAGAGCGCCGCTTCGATCTCATCCTCGCGGACCGCCCGCTCGGCGAAGCCCGAACGGATGCGATAGGAGACTTCGCCGGACTGGTCCGCCGGCATCAGGCGGACGACCTCCGCCACGTCGGCGAAGCCGGTCTTGTCCGCCAGGGAGACGGGCCGCAGGCGCTTCACCCGCTGGCCGAGCTTGAACTTGTGGGACATGACATCCTCCTGTGACGGGACGGCCTGCGCTCAGCGGCGCAGCTTGATCTTGGCCTTGCGCGCGGCGTAGCGCGCGTCGCGCTCGGCCTTCTGGGCGGCCTGGGCCGCCCGGGCTCGCTCGGCCATGGCCTCGCGCTCGGCGGCCTGCCGGGCGATCTCGGCCTGACGCGCCGCCTCGGCCTCGGCGGCCTTGCGCTCCTCCTCGGCGAGGCGGGCGAGTTCGCGCTGCTCGACACGCGCGGCCCGGGCCTCGGCGATGGCCCGGCGCTCGGCGGTCCGGGCCATCACGGCCGGGTCATCCGCGCCGGGGCGGCGGCGGAAGCGCTCGAGCATGGCCTGGCGCGCCTGCTGCTGTGCGGAAAGACGTCCGTCGAGTGCCGTCTGGTTGCTGAAGCTCACGTAGGATCCTTGCTGTGACCCGCGCCGCGAGGGGCTGGTCTCGGAAACGATGGTGCGAAAAAGCGAAGAAGCCGCCCCGTGGGGAGCGGCTTCGAAACATGGGCCGAAGAGACGGCTCAAGCGTTCTGCAGGTTGCCGGCCGACTGCTTCCCGGAGCGGCGATCCGTCTCCATCTCGTAGGAGACCTTCTGGCCCTCGACGAGGCCCCGCATGCCGGCGCGCTCCACGGCGGAGATATGGACGAACACGTCCTTGGAGCCATCATCCGGCTGGATGAAGCCGAAGCCCTTCTGATCGTTGAACCATTTGACGGTACCGGTGCTCATTTTATCCCTGTCGCTTCGCAGGCAATCATGCGTAGGCACTTCGCCGCCTTGCAGCGGCAAAATAGTCGAAACCGATAGAAGACGAGAAATTCCGAACCGCCCTGCGAAGGCGAATACGGCCCAAATTCCGGGCTTAGATCGATAGACAATCAGTAGACCTTTACAACCCTCGCGGCAAGTCCCCAGGAAAAATTATGGAAAACGGCCGCAGAATTCATCTGCCGCACGGTGATTTTGATCGAAACGGTGCCTTGTCATCGTATTTTTCTCGCCGCTTTTGCCTCGCTCGCGGCCGATGCCCTTGCCTGCGGCGTGACGGGGTACGCGCGGCTTAACCTGAATTTAGCGGCGCGGACCGTTCAAGAGTCCGGGAGCCCGGCACGCTCCCGGCGGATCGTCCTCGTTCCGCCGCGTTCTGCATCGAGCCGTGTGAGCCCGGAGGTGAGGCTCATGAGGTCTGCGCATTCGATCTGCTGGCCCTCGGGCATCGCGGTCATCGTCGCCTGTTGGCTGATGGCGGCGCCGGCCCGCGCCGCCCCTCCGGCCGGCGACGACCTCGCCTTCCTCAATGCCCTGACCTGGGGCGCGAACGCTTCAAGCTACGCCGAACTGCACGCCAAGGGCCGGGAACGCTGGCTGCGCGAGCAGTTGCACCCCGCCGCGGCAGTGACCCTGCCCCCGGCCGCCGAAGCCGTGGCCGCGCCCCTGATACGGTCGGTCCCCCTGATCGACCGGGCCCGCGCGTTCGAGGCGCAGCAGAAGGCGGCCCAGGCGGAGCCCGAAGGCGAGCCGCGCAAGGCGGCGCATCAGCTCTACCAGGCCGCCCTGAACACCGAGGCGCGGGACGCCGCGGCGCTCACGCTGATCCGGGCCCTCTACGCGCCCGATCAGATCCGCGAGCGCCTGACCTGGTTCTGGTTCAACCGCTTCAACGTCCACCAGCACAAGGCGAATCTGCGGCTGCTCGTCGGCGACTACGTCGACACGGCCATCCGTCCCCACGCCCTCGGCCGGTTTCGCGACCTGCTGATGGCGACGCTGCGCCACCCGGCCATGCTGCGCTACCTCGACAATGCCGAGAACGCCGCCGGCCATCTCAACGAGAACTACGCCCGCGAGATCATGGAGCTGCACACCCTGGGCGTCGGCGCCGGCTACGGCCAGGCCGATGTCGAGGCGCTGGCGCGCATCCTCACCGGGGTCGGCATCGACAGCCGGCCCGACGATCCGAAGCTCAAGCCCGAGCGGCAGGGCGACCTCGTCCGCGAGGGCCTGTTCCTCTTCAATCCGGCCCGGCACGATTACGGCGACAAGGTCCTGCTCGGCCACCCGATCCGAGGCCGCGGCTTCGCGGAGATCGAGGAGGCCGTCGATCTCCTCTGCCGCCACCCCGCGACCGCTCGCAACGTGTCCCGCGCCCTGGCCAGCTACTTCACGGGCCGGGCGCCGGCCGAGGCCCTGGTGGACCGGCTCGCCGCCGCGTTCGCGCGCAGCGACGGCGACGTCGCCGCGATCATGGACGCCCTGGTCCATGCACCGGACTTCGCCGCGGCCCTGGGCCAGCAGACCAAGGACCCCGTCCGCTACGTGCTTTCGGCTGTCCGCCTCGCCTATGACGGGCGCGTGGTGCTCAATACCGGCCCCATCCAGAACTGGCTGAACCGGCTGGGCGAGGGCCTGTTCAACCGCTCGACGCCCGACGGCTACCCGCTCGGACCCGAAGCCTGGACCGGGCCGGGACAGATGATGACCCGCTTCGAGGTCGCCCGGCAGCTCGGCTCGGGGTCCGCCGGCCTGTTCAGGCCGCCCGGCCCGGATGCGGTGGAGGAGCCCGCCTTCCCGCTGTTGCAGAACGCGCTCTACTTCTCCGTCCTGTCCCGCGCGCTGAGCGCGAGCACCCGCACGGCCCTGGACCGGGCCGTCTCCCCGCAGGACTGGAACACCCTCTACCTGTCCTCGCCCGAGTTCATGCAGTGAGGAGGATCGCGATGGATCGGCGGGACCTGCTCGGCGCGGCTCTGGCGCTGCCTCTCATGACCACCTCCGGGCGAGTCTGGGCCGTCCCGCAGGCGGATACGCGGCTGCTCGTGGTCTTCCTCCGCGGCGCCTACGACGCGGCCAACACCGTCATCCCGACGGGAAGCGACTTCTACTACCAGGCGCGCCCGCACCTGGCCCTGGCCCGGGCGAACCCGGCCGATCCGGCGGCCGCCCTGCCGCTCGATGCGGAGTGGAGTCTGCATCCCGCGCTGCGCGACACGATCCTGCCGCTCTATGCCAAGGGGCAGGCCGCCTTCGTGCCGTTCGCGGGCACCGACGACCTCACCCGCAGCCACTTCGAAACGCAGGACACGATCGAGCTCGGCCAGAGCCTCGGCGGCACCCGCGACTACAATTCCGGCTTCATGGGGCGTCTGGCCGCCGAGCTGACCCGGGCCCGGCCGATCAGCTTCACCGAGCAGATGCCCCTCGTCTTCCGGGGCGGCGAGACGGTGCCGAACATCGCCATCAACGGGGTCGGCAAACCCGGCATCGACGACCGGCAGGCGAAGCTGATCACCGCGATGTACGGCAACAGCGCCCTGCGCGCCGCCGTCGAGGAGGGCTTCCGGGTCCGCGACGAGGTCTATCACACGATCTCGGAGCATCAGGCACAGGCCGATCGCGGCGCCGTGTCCCCCAAGGGCTTCGAGCTCTCGGCCCGGCGCATCGGCCGGCTCATGCGCGAGGCCTTCAACCTCGGCTTCGTCGATGTCGGTGGCTGGGACACGCATGTGAACCAGGGCGCCGCGACAGGCTACCTCGCCGACCGGCTCGGCGAGCTCGGGAGAGGGCTCGCGGGGTTCCAGCAGGAGATCGGCGCGGGCTGGAGCCAGACGGTGGTGGTGGTGCTGTCGGAATTCGGGCGGACCTTCCGGGAGAACGGCAATCGCGGCACCGATCACGGGCACGGCAGCGTCTACTGGGTGCTCGGCGGCGGGGTGCGCGGCGGCCGCATCGCCGGGCCGCAGGTCCGGGCGGACGAGGCCCACCTCTTTCAGAACCGGGACTTTCCGGTCCTCACCGATTACCGCGCCCTCCTCGCCGGCCTGTTCCAGCGCCTCTACGGGCTCGACCAGCGCGCCCTGGCGCGCGTCTTCGCCGAGGTCACGCCCGCCGATCTCGGCCTGTTGTGAGGGGTGGGGGCGCTCCGGCTCGCGGGAGGACGCGGACCGGACGGAGCCGTCCCGTCGGGTTCGCGCATCCCGCCCTTCGCGGTCACGAGGCGGCGATCGCACCCGCTGCGAAACACCACGACGAGAAAGACCTCCAAAGCCGCAAGAGCATTATTGCCTGAATAGACAATCTTCTATTCCATGACTTGCGGATTCAATCTGCTGAAATTGAATGGAACCTGCAACGTTGCCGAAAAAGATAGACCCTGCGCATTCGAGTAATAATCCACCCCGCTGATCGTCAGAAGAACCAGGCCCAAAAGAGACAGAAATATCGAAATTTGCATGATCATGGATCGGACCCAGATGATCCTGACCGTAGCGCCAAACTCGCGTGCGGCGGATGCGTAATGATCCACATCCCCCCAATGCACCCAGAAAAGATTGATCAGCAGGACCGTGGACACAACCAGGGACACGAGAGAGGCATTGATGAGCTCCTTATGCGCGTCCAGAGCCCGTTCCAGATTAGCGATGACAATCAATATCGAATTGAACGGCAATATCCCCCGTGCTTTATTGATCAATCTATCGACGATTCGATCGAGATACAATAACGCAGCCCCAGCTTGTGTACCATCCCCCTCATCCGGAAAACTTTTCCCTGTGTATCGCTTCCACATGTTCTCCCGGAAGATACGGACCTCTGCATAAGAAAGCGGAACGCCCAGACGTATCTTCATAAATCTGAATGCTGACGACATGGCTCGAACCTCCAGCAATCGATATTTTCTGGATGCGCGAAGTTTTTCACAAATCAATGAATTGGCAATACGATGATCGTCGTGCGCATATTTCAAAAATCGCAATAAGCAGAATATATTGTATGCATTGACCAATTTCGATTACGAAAAATCGATATAAGCAAACCAATCCTATTCATGGACCCATCCAGCCCGCGATCACGCTACAGACGGTATGCGATATTCAAGAACATGGAATGAGTCAGAATTGAACTTTGGCAATCTCACGACCATAAACCGGCGAGCCGCGCACCGTCGGGAGCCCGCCGCTCCGCGCCCCTGAGAACCGGGCGACCGGTCGAAGGCTTCCGGCACCCTCGAGGAGGCTTTGCCTCCTTCCGCATCCGACGCGCCGTCTGCACCGGACACTTCGAGGAAGCGAGCCGTGACGGGTTTGCGGGCACCGAGCGCGCTTTGGCGTGAGGTGTTTTCCCGATGCCCGGGCCTCGGACCCCGTGCCGGGCCGAGTTTCGTCGCCCGATGGTCGACCCGGTCCGCGTCCGCCGCGATCCGACCGGCCTCCCTCGCGCGTTCGAGCCCTCTGCGCAGACGATCCGCAACTGGGTCGCGGAGGCGAAAACCGCCACCAACCTGATGGCCTCAGGCGGGTGGCGCTCGATCCTTGTGACACCGCGCCGTCTTTCGAAGAACCGGCATCCACCTCATCGGAATGCAGTTCGATCGTGAAACGCCTCTGGAGAATCGCAAACGATATATTAAGATATCGGCAGGTCACCGCATTCGGCGGGCCAGCAAGTCACACAACTTGCAGAATAAACAAAATAATACATTTCTACTTTTAGTATATGCTGCAGTTATGCAAGTATTAACCAACACATTTCTGAATCGTCGCGTAATATAACTGTTGCAAGGCCGCTACATACTCTTAAGGACTGATCTGATACATCATGTCCATCGATAAATCTGGAGTGGAAATAGCTCGGCCATGATCAAGGTTCTGTCATCTCTGGTTGCATTCACGGCCCTCACGGCCGCGGCGGCCGCGGCCGATCTGCCGCGGCGCGCTGCGCCGCCGGCGCCGGTCTTCACCCCGGTTCCGGTGTTCACCTGGACCGGCTTCTATCTCGGCGGCAATGCCGGCTACGCCTTCACCACCCGTGAGAGCAGCAAGCGGAACGCCGCCTTCCTGATCGACGATTCCGATATCGGCACGGTCGGGGGCACGTTCGGCTTCAACAACCGGGGCCAGAACGGCTTCACCGGCGGTCTGCAGGTCGGCGCCAACTACCAGTTCACCCCCGGCAGCGGCTTCGTGGTCGGCGTCGAGGCGGACGCGCAGTATCTCGATGCCGGACGCCGCCGCTCCGGCGTGCTCGCCGGTCCCGGCACCGTCCTGAACCCGAACACGGTCTTCTTCGATCCGCGGGCCACGGCGGGCATGGAGTATTTCGGGACCGTGCGCGGCCGCCTCGGCTACGCCTTCGACCGCACCCTCGTCTACGCGACCGGCGGCTACGCCTATGGCGGCGGCAGCGAGAAGCGCTACTTCGGCGCCACCGACAACGCCCAGATGCGGACCGGCTGGACCGTGGGCGGCGGCGTCGAATACGCCCTCCCGACCGACTCCTTCCTGAACTTCTTCAAGTCCTCCGCCGTGACCCTGAAGGTGGAAGGCCTCTACGTGAACGTCCAGCGCAACCAGGGCACCGCCCTCCTCGCCGTCAACACCGAGACGGGCGACCTCTACCTGCGCACCCCCGACCGCCGCTCCCTCGGCGACGACTTCGCCGTCGTGCGCGCCGGCGTGAACTACAAGTTCGGAAGCTACTGAGCCGAACCTGCGCGAGGACGGTATCCGTCCTCGCGACCGGTACGGTGAAGGCATCTTCGTTCGACCGTCGCATCCCCAGCCCGATCAACCTGGCCGCGGCGTCGACACCGCCCCGGAAGCTTGCCGCTTCCGGGGCTTTCCCCATCGCGGTGGTTTGCAGGCTGTACCGACGGAGCATGGGGTGCCGTCCGCGGGTTCGGCCGATCGCCCCGCCTTCCCGCGCCCACCTCCGCACCGGATCGTTTCCGGTGCCGAGCCGGGCTTCTCTTCAGGATGCCCCCTCCGCCTCGATGGCGGCTCTATTTTCGGAGAGCGATCATGGATCTCAAGATCGTCTTTGCCGTTGCCATCCCCCTGGCCACCGTGATCGTCGCGATCGCCTGGGCTGCCCTCGTCGCCCGCGGTATGAACAAGGCTTTCGTTTAGGCGTCCTCACGCGCTCTCCCAGCGTCCGACAGATCCGCCGGGTCGGAGATCGGGGCAGAACCGCCAACTGACATGGGCGCGCCGGAGATCTGGCGGCTCAAAGCGGCGGGAAAACAGGAACAGCAAGCTGAAACGGCCGGTCGCCGATCTAACGCTCGACCGCTGGCGGCCGACATCACGCTCGCCCCATCGACCGATCGCTTTTTCGCGGAAAACGATCACTGATAGTGGAGCTGAGACAAGGCACAGGGCGGCTTGCGCGAGCGGGCCGCCTTTTTTGCTGCCGGATCGCCGTCCGCCACCCTTCGACGGAACGAAGGCAGTCCAAGCGTTCTCGATTTGACTTCTGGAAAATGGAAAACGAGGCCTGAAGGCCGCGCTCGCTAAGTGCCCGTAAACAAAGCATAAAATGGTCGGAGTGGCGGGATTCGAACCCACGACCCCTAGTCCCCCAGACTAGTGCGCTAACCGGGCTGCGCTACACTCCGACGCCGCGAGGCCCGGCGCTCTTAGCTTCCCGGCGGCTCCGCCGCAACCCCGAAATCAGCGATGATGAGGCGGCGCTGTATCGGAGCGGGGTTCCGCGCCGGGCGGGACCGCCGCCGCGGTGGTCGTCATGCCCGGCCAAACCGATCTATGGAGCGCAGGGCCGGGCTTCCCCGCACCGCGCCCATCCTCGAAAGGGACGAATGCCCTCCTCCGCGCTCGCCTTCGACCTGACGCGCCTGATCACCCGCCTGCGGCATGCCAGCCCCACGGGGATCGACCGGGTCGATCTCGCCTATGCCCGCCGCTACCTCGCCGGGCCGGGGCAGCGCTTCGGTGTGGTGCTCACGCCCCGGGGGATGCGGGTGCTGCCCCAAGAAGAGGCGCGCCGCATCGTCGAGGCGGTCGCGGACGGCTGGACCGAGAACCGCACGGCGGAGGCGGACCCGGTCTATCGCCGGCTCGCCGGTCTCCCGCCCCTGGCGGCGGCGGGGGGCGCGACCGCCTCCGGGGCGCTGCACCGGCGGCGGCGGCAGGCGGAAGCCCTGCTGCGCACCGCGCGGGCGGGCGGCGTCGACGCGCTGCCCGCGGGCACGGTCTATCTCCACACCTCGCATCTGCGCCTCGACCTGCCGGGGCGGTTCGACTGGCTCTATGGCCGCACCGACATCCGGCCGGTCTTCTTCGTGCACGACCTCATCCCGATCACCCACCCGGAATACGGGCGGGCGGGCGAAGCCGAGCGCCATGGAAGGCGCCTCGCGACCGTGGCGGCCCATGCCGCGCATGTGCTGGTCAATTCGCGGGATACGGGGGCGCGGTTCGACGCCCATTGCGCGCAAGCGGGCCTGCGCCGGCCGCCCGCGCGCCTCGCCCCCCTCGGCGTCGAACCCGCCTTCCTCGCCCGGGACGCGGCGGCGCCGAGGCTGGCGCGGCCGACCTTCCTCGTCTGCGGCACCATCGAGCCGCGCAAGAATCACCTGCTGCTCCTGCATGTCTGGCGGGCGCTGGCGGAGAGGCTCGGCCCGGCCACGCCGCGCCTCCTCGTGATCGGCCGCCGGGGCTGGGAGATCGAGCACGTCGTCGACATGCTCGACCGCTGCACGGCCCTGCACGGCCATGTCGAGGAGGTGCGCGGGCTGACCACGCCGGGCCTGGCGCGGCTGATGCGGGGAGCGACGGCGCTGCTGATGCCGTCCTTCGTGGAGGGCTACGGCCTGCCCGTCGTGGAGGCCGCCGCCGCCGGCCTTCCGGTGGTGGCGTCCGATCTCCCGGTCCATCGCGAGATCGCCGGCGCGGCTGCGCATTTCCTCGACCCCCTGGACGGGCCGGGCTGGCGGGACGCGGTCCTGGCCCTGAGCGAACCGGCCTCCGCCCTGAGGCGCCAGCTCGCCGCGCGGCTCGACGCCTTCCGGCCGCCGAGCTGGGAGGCGCATTTCGAGACCGTTGATGCCGTCCTGGACGATCTCGGCGCCGGGCCGCGCCCCTCTCTGCAACCGTAGCGAGCACGAGGTGATTGCGCACCGGCCCGCTGATGAATATGAAAATTCATCAGCGCGACCGTTGCGCCTCCCGGCGCCGTCGTTCACCGTCCCGGTCGCGCTTCCGCGCGGGCCTGCCCCGATCCGAAACGGTCGGGCCGGCTTCCCCACCATGGCTACGAGCGCCCCGTCCCCGATGCCGAAGCGGCCTCCGTCGCGGCGGGAGTCGCTCCAGGGAACGACAGCGATGAAGGTCGTCGATCTCGATCGGGACACGGTCAAGCAGGGGCTGGCGGACGGCTCGCTGCTGCTGATCGATGTGCGCGAGGACTATGAATTCGCCCGGGGCCACATCCCGGGCTCGGTCTCGCGGCCGCTCTCCAGCCTCGATCCGGCGGAGATCCGGGCGCTGGTCCAGGCGGACGGGCGCCGGCCGGTCTTCTCCTGCGCCTCGGGCGTGCGCTCGGTCCACGCGCTCGCGGCGGTTCAGAATGCCGGCCTCGACCTGGTCGAGCATTACGCCGGCGCCTTCAAGGACTGGTACGGCGCCGGCGAGCCGATCGAGACCTGACCCCGCCGATCGTTCCATCGCCGTCGATAACATGTGCGCGAGCGCACACCACGGACCTTCTCCGCCCCCTAGGTCGCGGAAGGCAGGGAATAGAATGATGCGAAAGCTTCGGCTGTTGCGCCTCGTCGTCTCCGGAGTTTTTGCCGGATCGACCGCGGCGGGTCTCGGGGATGCGGCATGGGCCCAGGCACCGGGCATGCCGCCACCCACCGTCACCGTCGCCAAGCCGGTGGTGAAGGAAATCGTCGAGCAGGACCAGTATACCGGCCGCTTCGACCCGATCGAGTTCGTCGAAGTGCGCGCCCGCGTCACCGGCTATCTCGACAAGATCATGTTCCAGGACGGCGCGGACGTGAAGAAGGGCGAGACGCTCTTCGTGATCGACCGGCGGCCCTACAAGGCGGCCCTGGAGCAGGCGCAGGCCGCTCTGACCTCCGCCAAGGCGCGGCTCGCCTTCAGCCAGACCGATCTCGAGCGCGCCCAGGTGCTCTCCAAGGGCGGCAACATCTCCGAGCAGGTCACCGACCAGCGCCGCCAGGCCTCGCAGACCGCGCAGGCCGACGTGGACAGCGCGGAGGCGGCCCTGCGCAACGCCCAGCTCAACTACGACTTCACCGAGGTGAAGTCGCCGATCAACGGGCGCATCAGCCAGCGCGCGGTGACGGAGGGCAACATCGTCATCACCGACCAGACGCTGCTGACGACGATCGTCTCCCTCGACCCGATCTATTTCGGCTTCACCGTCGACGAGAAGTCGTTCCTGAAATACCAGGCGTCCCTCGGCATCGGCATGGGCCAGATGCAGCGCGGCAAGGGCGCGCCGATCATGATCGCCCTGACCGGCGAGAAGAAGCCGACCCACAAGGGCACCCTCGACTTCGTCGACAACCGCGTCGACAACGCCACCGGCACCGTGCTGCTGCGCGCGACCGTCCCCAACGAGGACCGCTTCATCAAGCCGGGCCTGTTCGGCATCGTCTCGATGCCGGCGACCAAGCCCTTCCAGGGCATCCTGCTGCCCGACGACGCGATCTCGGCCAACCAGGACAAGCGCATCGTCTACATCCTCGGCGAGGGCGACAAGGTCGCCGCCAAGCCGGTGCAGCTCGGGCCCCTCGTCGACGGCTACCGCGTGATCCGCGACGGGCTGAAGGGCGACGAGACCGTGGTGATCAACGGGCTCGCGAAGATCCGGCCCGGGGCGCAGGTCAAGGCGGAGCGCAAGGAGCTTCCGCCGGTCAAGGAATGACGGGCGCGGGGGAGCGGCCCCGAACGGCCTCGCTCCCTCGGGCCGGAATGAGACCCGATGCCGGCCTCCGCCGGCCGTGAGACGACGACGCAGCGCCGCCGCCGGCCGCAAGGCCTGAGGCGCGGCAAGAGGTTTGACCGATGCGTTTTGCCCATTTCTTCGTCGACCGGCCGATCTTCGCGTCGGTGACGTCGATCGTCTTCCTGATCCTCGGCTTCGTCGCCTACGAGAAGCTGCCGGTCTCCCAGTATCCGGAGATCGTGCCGCCGACCGTGACGGTGCGCGCCTCCTTCCCCGGCGCCAATGCCGAGACGGTGGCCGCCACGATCGCGACGCCGCTCGAACAGGAGATCAACGGCGTCGACAACATGCTCTACATGACGTCGCTGTCGACCAATGACGGCGCGATGCTGCTGACCGTGACCTTCAAGGTCGGCACCAACCTCGATATCGCGAACGTCCTCGTCCAGAACCGGCTCTCGGTGGCCCAGCCCCGCCTGCCGCCGGACGTGCGCAACCTCGGCGTCACGGTGCGCAAGGCCTCGCCCGACCTGATGCTGGTCGTGCACCTGCTCTCGCCGAACAAGACCTACGACCAGAACTACCTGGCCAACTACATCTACCTCAACATCCGCGACGAGATGCTGCGCCTCGACGGCGTCGGCGACATCACGATCTTCGGCGGCAACGAATACGCCGAGCGCATCTGGATCGATCCCCAGAAGATGGCCGCCTACGGCCTGACCACGACCGACGTCACCACCGCCCTGCAGGAGCAGAACGTCCAGGTCGCCGCCGGCCAGCTCAACGGGCCGCCGGCCGCGCCGGGCGCCGCCTTCCAGCTCGTGGTGCAGTCGCAGGGGCGCTTCCAGACGCCGGAGGAATTCGCCGAGGTCATCGTCAAGGCGACCAACGGGCGCCTCGTGCGGGTGAAGGACATCGCCCGCGTCGAGATGGGCCAGAAGGACTACACGACGAACTCCTTCCTCAACGCCACCCCGGCGGTGGGCATCGGCGCCTTCCAGCGCCCGGGGACCAACGCCCTCGACGCGGCCGCCTCCGTCAAGGCGACGATGGAGCAGCTCAAGAAGAACTTCCCGCCGGACGTCGAGTACCGCATCGCCTACAACCCGACGGAGTTCATCGAGGAATCGATCCACGAGGTCTACAAGACCCTGTTCGAGGCGGTGCTCCTCGTCGTGATCGTGGTGATCGTGTTCCTGCAGAGCTGGCGCACGGCGCTGATCCCGGTGATCGCGATTCCCGTCTCGCTGGTCGGCACCTTCGCGGTCATGGCCGCGCTGGGCTTCTCCCTGAACAACCTGACCCTGTTCGGCCTGGTGCTCGCCATCGGCATCGTGGTCGACGACGCCATCGTCGTGGTCGAGAACGTCGAGCGCAACATGTCGGAGGGCCTGTCCCCCGGCGAGGCCGCGCACAAGACCATGGACGAGGTCGGCTCGGCGGTCGTCGCCATCGCGCTGGTGCTGGCGGCGGTGTTCATCCCCACCGCCTTCATCCCCGGCATCTCGGGCCAGTTCTACAAGCAGTTCGCGCTCACCATCGCGGCCTCGACCATCATCTCGGCCTTCAACTCGCTGACGCTCTCCCCGGCGCTCTGCAAGCTGCTGCTGAAGCCCCACCACGCGCATCAGAAGCCGAAATTCTTCCTCACCCGCTTCTTCAACTGGCTGGCGAGCCTGTTCAACCGCGGCTTCGACGCGCTCTCGAACGGCTATGCCCGCTCGATCCGGTTCCTGACCGGCACGGCCATCGGCGTGATCGCGATGCTGCTCGTCTATGTGGGCGTGATCGCGGGCACCCTGCACCTCGCCCAGACGACGCCCACGGGCTTCATCCCGGACCAGGACCAGGGCTACCTGATCGGCGTGGTGCAATTGCCCTCGGGCGCCTCCCTCGACCGCACCACGGACGTGGTCAACCGCGCCGCGGCGCTGGCCCGGAAGGTCGACGGCGTGACCAACACCGTCATCATCGCGGGCTTCGACGGCGCCACCTTCACCAACACCACCAACGCGGCAGTGATGTTCCTGACGCTGAAGGGCGCCAAGGAGCGGGCCGAGCAGGGCCGCAGCGCCGCGGTGATCACCGGCGACGTGCTGAAGGCCACCGCGGGCATCCAGGAGGCGCGCATCATCGTGATCCCGCCTCCGCCGGTGCGCGGCCTCGGCCAGGGCGGCGGCTTCAAGATGCAGATCGAGAGCCGGCAATCCTCGGCGATCGGCCCGCTCCTGGCCGCCACCGGCGAGGTGCTGGGACAGGCCAACCAGAGCAACGACGTGCAGCGGGTCTTCACGACCTTCGGCAACGACACGCCGCAGCTCTATCTCGACATCGACCGCACCATCGCGCGGATGCTGAACGTGCCCCTCGCCAACGTGTTCAACACGGTGCAGGCGGCGCTCGGCGGCACCTACGTGAACGACTTCAACACGCTCGGCCGCATCTACCAGGTGCGCGTGCAGGGCGACGCGGTCTACCGCATGTCGAAGCGCGACATCGAGCAGCTGAAGGTGCGCTCCTCCACCGGCGCCCTGGTGCCGATGGGCACGCTCGCCACGATCCGCGAGATCACGGGCCCGCAGATCGTGCAGCGCTTCAACCTGTATTACTCGGTGCCGGTGCAGGGCGTGGCCAAGCCGGGCATCTCGACGGGCCAGGCGCTCGACGCCATGGAGGAGATCGCCAAGCGCTCCCTGCCGGAGGGCTATTCCTACGACTGGACCGAGATCGCCTACCAGCAGAAGGCCGCGGGCGGCACCGCCATCTACGTCTTCGCCCTGGGCGTGCTGCTCGTCTTCCTCGTGCTCGCCGCGCAGTACGAATCCTGGGCGCTGCCGCTGGCGATCCTGCTGGTGGTGCCGACGGGCGTGCTCGCGGCCCTGTTCGGGGTGCAGCTGAGGGGGCAGGACAACAACATCCTGACCCAGATCGGCCTGATCGTGCTGATCGGCCTCGCCGCCAAGAACGCGATCCTGATCGTGGAATTCGCCCACGACATCGAGGAGAGCGAGCACAAGGGCCCGGTCGACGCCGCCGTGCAGGCCTGCCGCCTGCGCCTGCGCCCGATCCTGATGACGGCCTTCGCCTTCATCCTGGGCACGCTGCCCCTGGTGATCGCCACCGGCCCCGGCGCCGAGATGCGCCAGGCGCTCGGCACGGCGGTGTTCTTCGGCATGATCGGCGCGACCTTCTTCGGCCTGTTCCTCACGCCGGTCTTCTACGTGGTGATCCGCAAGGCGGTGATCTGGATCGGCCGGAAACGCGGAAAGGATCCGCACGACGCGGCCCACGGGGCGCCCGCCCACGGGTGAGCGCCGATCCGGCAAGAAGGGGATGCGGGAACGGCCGGGAGCACTAGCTTCCGGCCGTCTCCTTTTGCGAACAGGTCCGCCCGTGCCCGGTTACCTGCCCTTCGCGGGCGCCCTGAAGCTGCCCGCCTTCACCTGCGACAATTGCGGGTTCTGGCAGCGGCATTTCGAGAGACCGTCGAGTTGCCCGATGTGCCTCGATGCCCGGCACGTGGTGCCCCAGGACGGCTGGCGCTTCCGCTCCGAGGCCGAGGCGCAGGAGGCCTTTCCCTGCCACTGGCAGGAGCTGGAGCCGGGGGTCTGGCGCTTCTGGAACGAGCCCGTCTCCGGCATCGGCCCGAGCGGCTACCTGATCCAGTCGGAGGCGGGGAACATGGGCTTCGAGGCCTGCCCGGTCTTCAGCGAGGCGGCCCTCGACCAGATCGCACGGCTCGGCGGGATGCAGGTGCTCTCGGCCTCGCATCCCCATTCCTACGGAGCGCTCGTCCAGCTCCAGGACCGCTTCGACCCCGAGCTCTGCCTGCCGGCGGCCGACTTCACCTGGAGCGCGGCGCTCCAAGTCTCCTGGCCCTACGACGATGCACTGGAACCGCTGCCGGGGCTGGAATTGCACCGCACCGCGGGCCATTTCGACGGCCACGCCATCCTGTTCGACCGCAAGCGGAAGATCTGCTTCTGCGGCGACGCGCTGAAATTCGAGCTCGACCCCGGCGATTTCCGCCGCGCGCTGACGATCTCGGCCCACAAGGCCTTCGTGCGCGGAGTGCCGCTGACCGTCAACGAGTTGCGCCGCTACCGCGACGTGTTCGAGCGCCTCGACTTCACCCAGACCTGGACGCCCTTCGAGCCGGCCGCGAATGTCGGCCGGGCCGAGGTGCTGGCGCTGATCGACGCGATGCTGGGCCGCCGGCCGCATGCGGCGCCGGTGCCGCTCGAGTCGCTGCGGACGTAGCGGAGGCTTCCCCTCCCCCGCGGAGGGGGAAGGAGGGCTCCTCAGCGCTGCGTGTTCGCGGCGGTCTGCCCGAACATCACCTTCTTGGCCTCCTCGCTCATCGTCTGGCCGAGATTCGGGTTGACCTCAGGCCCCCGGGCATAGGCTGCCTTCGTGGCCGGCCGCGCGGCGATGGCCGCGAACCAGCGCTTCAGATTCGGATGGTCGTCGAGGGTCTGGCCCTGCTTCTCGTAAGGGACGATCCAGGGATAGCAGGCCATGTCGGCGATGCTGTAATCGGCGCCCGCCACGAAGGCCCGGTCGGCGAGGCGGCGGTCGAGCACGCCGTAGAGCCGGTTGGTCTCCTTGACGTAGCGCTCGATGGCGTAGGGGATCTTCTCCGGCGCGTATTGCGAGAAATGGTGGTTCTGCCCGAGCATCGGGCCGAGGCCGCCCATCTGCCAGAACAGCCATTGCAGGGTCTCGGCCCGGCCGCGCAGGTCCGGGCTCAGGAACTTACCGGTCTTCTCGGCGAGATAGAGCAGGATCGCCCCCGATTCGAACAGCGAGACCGGGGCGCCGCCATCGGCCGGCGCGTGGTCGACGATCGCCGGCATCCGGTTGTTGGGGGCGATCGTGAGGAAGTCCGGCTTGAACTGGTCGCCCGCCCCGATATTCACCGGCCGGATCGTGTAGGGGAGGCCGGCCTCCTCCAGGAACAGCGTGACCTTGTGGCCGTTCGGCGTCGGCCAATAATACAGATCGATCATCGTGTTATCCCTTGCGACCGGCCCGTCGCGGCACCGGTACCGCCCGCCCCGGGGCCGAAGTGGGTGCGACCGCCGCGCCGGTCAAGCGAGCGGCCGCCCCCAGGAATCCGCCTAACCCCGAGAAAGCGCCGGAATCCCGCAAGGGAGGCTTTACCGGTGCTTCGGCCAAGTCGCCCGGTCAGGTCGCGGCATCCGAGCGGAAAGGGCAGCCATGGTCGGTTCGATCTCCACGAGCAGCGCGGCGCTCACCCATGCCTTCCAGCGCTTCGAGCGGAGCGCGGGCGACATCGCCGCCAAGGGCACGACCCAGCCTCAGGACGATCTGGCTTCGGCCGTTCAGGAGGCGATGGCCGCCAAGTCCGAGGTGGGGCTGAACACCAGCCTCCTGAAATCCTCCGTGGACATGGAGAAGCGCGTCCTCGACATCCTGGTCTGAGGCCGGCCGCGGGACGGGCGGATCAGCGCGTCCATTCCCCCCTCAGCGTCAGCGTCGCCCTGTAGACGACGCGGCCGCCCTCGTCGCGGACGATCGCGAGGAAGCTGCGCCGGTCGCCGTTCGGCATCTTCTCCCGGGCCATGTCGGGAAGGACGCTGAGGGCCAGCCGACGGGCGTCGTTCGCGCCCGCGAGTTCCTGCCCATCCTCATCCTCGACGAACAGGTCGTCGTCGCTGGTGTCGACGAAGTAACGCGGCATCGTCTGACTTCTCCGATCACCCTTTCATAACCGG
Organism: Methylobacterium organophilum; assembly: GCF_022533465.1. NCBI lineage: Bacteria > Pseudomonadati > Pseudomonadota > Alphaproteobacteria > Hyphomicrobiales > Methylobacteriaceae > Methylobacterium > Methylobacterium organophilum. The sequence goes on from NZ_CP092848.1 coordinate 881,497, forward strand.
CCGCGCCTCAGAGGGTTCGGGCGGAGCTGGGCTGCGGCGCGCGTGCCCCCCGGGATTCGGCCGCCCGGGCGCGCTGGCCGAGATGCAGGTAGCCCGGGTCGAAGTCGCAGAAGGCCTGCAGGCGAGGGAGGTCGGGGACGAGAAGCTGCCGCTTCTTCAGCACGATGAGATCCCGGTCCCGAAGCTCCTGGAGCACCCGGTTCACGTGGATGTTCGTGATGCCGAGCACGTCCGCGAGCTGGGCCTGAGTCAGCGGCATGGCGCAGGTGTCCCTCTCGCCCCGCCCGACGGCGTGCATGCGCAGGAGGATCTCGCAGAACAGGTGGGCCGTGCGCTTGTCCGCGGGGCGGCGGCTGAGGCCCAGCATCCATTCGCGGGTGACGCTCTCGTCCACGAGGGTGGCCCACCACAGGGCGCGGGCGAGGCGGGAGCGGGTGAGCACGAGGTCGTCCACGATCGCGGGCGGGATCTCGACGATGGCGCAGTCCGTGGCCGTCTCGATGTAGTGGTCGGAATGGTCGAGCAGATGCGCCTGGAGATCGCAGAAATCGCCCGGCAGCAGCAGGGCGAAGATCTGGCGTCCGCCATCGGGCAGCAGCCTGTAGCGGATGGCCACGCCGCTCATGATCAGATGCAGGTTCACGCTCGGCTCGCCGGCGCGCATGATCACGTGCCGCGCGGCGGACGGAACCGTCCGCTCGGTGAGGGCCGAGAGCGCGGCGCGCTCGTCCTCGTCGAGGTCGATCCCGTGCGACAGCTTGAGAATCAGCGGGTTGCCCATCGTGCGGCGCTCGCGTCACGGCTTCTGCGCCCCGGCCTCCGCGGGCTGCGGGGGCGCGGGGGCCTTCAGCCTAGATAGGCCCGATCCACGAATTAAAATCCCTGGTTGCGTCACCCGGGGATGCGGCGGGCGATTCCCCGTCCCGCAGGGTCCCTTTTTCCGATCCTGCAACTCCCGGCTTGCTCGCGTGAGGCCGAGACCGTATCTCCCTCGATGCGCATCCGCGCGTCGGGGTGTAGCGCAGTCTGGTAGCGCATCTGCTTTGGGAGTTATGCCCCCCGGAACGTGTACTATGTATTTAGGTTCAGGCGCTTAGAGGTGTGACACCTCACAGTGCCGTATAACATCGGGGCGTAGCTCAGCCTGGTAGAGCGGATGGTTTGGGACCATCAGGTCGCACGTTCGAGTCGTGTCGCCCCGACCAAAATCCCAATTCGAGCCTCCCCTGAGGGGCAATCGCATCCTCTTCCTTTTCGTGTCTCGACCGCTCCCTCGCAGGCCATGGACGCCTCGGGACCGCGATTGAACGACACGGGCATCCTTCCCTGCCGGTTAAGGCCAGGGTTCTCGGGGCATAGCGCAGTCTGGTAGCGCGCCACGTTCGGGACGTGGAGGCCGCAGGTTCAATTCCTGCTGCCCCGACCATCTCTTCCTTGATCCCTTTGTCCCGCGCAGGTGGTGGAACTGGTAGACACACCAGCCTCAGGAGCTGGCGGGCCGCGAGGTCCATGCGGGTTCGAGTCCCGCCTTGCGCACCCAACCTTCCCGGCATCGGCCAACTCCCGCGCGGCGATCAGCGCCCGGGAGGCGTCGAGATCTGGACATCCGTTAGCGGTCGTGGCGGAAATGGTAGACGCGCCAGCTTGAGGTGCTGGTGGGGAGACCCTTCCGGGTTCGAGTCCCGGCGACCGCACCAAGGCTTGCCGCCGTAGCTCAGTTGGTTAGAGCGCTCGATTGTGGATCGAGAGGTCGCTGGTTCGAACCCAGCCGGTGGTACCAGCCTCCTTGAAAGGGGCAAGGGAGGGCCGACTGCCCGAAAGGGTCGGCACGGAATTGGGTTTGTGTCCCGAGCGGCAAAGGGGGCGGACTGTAAATCCGCTGCGTAAGCTTCGGTGGTTCGAGTCCACCCACACCCACCAAGACGACCACGCTGATGAGGTTGAGAAGGCAGAGCGTACCGAGCCTGACCTCCTGCGCGCCCCCTCGCATCATCACCCTGGCATAGCCGTGCTCGCCCGCAAGGCATCCACGCACTTCGTGCGCGGACCCTCCTTGCGGGCTGTGCGCGCCCATGCCGGACGGGCGATGCGAGGGGACGGCTCCGGAGGTCAGGGGTTGCGGGACCCCACCATCCGGGCTGACGCCCAGGATAAACCGCTAGCTCAGGGACTCACCAAAGGTCAGGGGCCTGAGGCGGTTCGACGGACACCGTGGAGCTAGGCAATGTGGGGCAGGATCTGCCTCAGCGCCTCGACGAAGCCAGGCCGGGCAATCTCGATGTCCAACGCATCGACGAGAGCCCCATGCTCGTTCGTGCGCCACCTCTTCATGGCCATGTTGGGCTCGCTGACGAAGTGCTCGATGGCCTCGCGGCGCGACCTCGACATCTTGATGGTCCCTGCCGCGGTCGCGGGTAGCCCCTGTGCCGGCGTGCTGAGTGCCGTCGGGATAGGAGGTGCCTTCCGCGCGATCTGGTTCTTGAGGAGGTTCACCTGGTTCAGAAGGCTCGCGCAGTCATGAAGGAGCAGCCGCACCTGGTTGCGGGCCGACGGATTGTCGATGGCCGCCAGGAGAGCGTCCTCCTTGCCGGCGGACACCGGCAGAGCCTTCGGCTTCTCGACCTCTCCCTCGAACAACTCGATGAGCGCCCGGTAATCTGACCCGTTCGCGTTTCTGATGGTCTGCGCGGTCGGACCGCCGCAAGCCGCCGTGCGGTTGCCAACGGTCGAGACGCGGTAGTCTTGAGATCGAGCGCTCGCTTGGGTGAGGAGCACCCAGGCGAGGTTTCTGAGTTGGCGGATTTTGGTGGTGCTCGACGTGCGCGAGAGGATCTCGCGGTAACGCTCCAGGGTCCTCGGGTAGCCGGCGAGGGCACCTTCGGGCTCGAAGGCGTCTGGGACTTGCTCGGCCAGCTTGAGCCCCGGGGAAGGCTGCGGCAGGTGGAACTCTTCGTCCATCGTCACTCCCTAGGCTGCGGAACTCATCGGGGCTTGCTCAAGGTCGATGAGCAGATTGCTGATCCTCCTCTCGTAGGCAGGCATGCGGCCCAGGGCCGCCGCCAGATCTCCCGGCGAGCCGACGAACACGGCCTGTTCCTCTGCACGGGTGAGCGCCGTATAGATCCAAGTCGGATCGATCCAGGTGCTGTCGCTGAGGGGGATCACGACGCGGCGCGCTTGGCTGCCCTGCGCTCGATGTGCGGTAACCGCATAGCCGAGCGCCAGGTCAACGAGCCGGTCACGACCGAACGACATGTCCCGGTCGATCCCGTCGAACCGTGCCGTCAGGCCCTGACCATCCTCGTCGACGGCGATGATCCTTCCCATGGAACCGTTGCGGAGGCCCCGCTCGTAATCGTTCCGTAGGTGCACGACCGGCTCGCCAGCGGCGAACCGCTGGCCTAGCCAGCCTCTGACGCCCTGCGCCTGGGTGCGCTTGACGTGCGCGTCATGGCAGCGCGTGTTCAGGCTCAGCACGGAGCCGCTCCCTCGCTCGTTCAGCGCGGCCACGACCAACAGCTCCGCGAAGGTGCCCTCCGGGTCCAGGGTCTCGATAACCTCCTCCACCGCCGCGTCGATCTCCTCTCTCGCGCAGGGGAGCATGAAGACGCCCGGTGCCGCTCCCGCAAACCGCGGCAGGTCAGGCATGCTTCGGGCCCTCACGGAGGCGGCTACTGCCGGGATACCCGACGCTTCCGATTGGCGGTGTATGGTCGTCAGCCTCGCCGTGATCCGTTCGACCTCGACCAGACGGTGGAAGCACACCCCGAAGCTGACCGGTGGCAGCTGGAACGGGTCGCCAACGAGGAGCAGCCGGCAGCCCTCCGGCATGGCTTCGAGGATCTGGTGCATCTCGCCCAGGCCGATCATTGATGCCTCGTCGAGAACGAGCAGCGTGCGCACATCGAGCAGGGGCAACTCCGAGGCGGCGTCAGGCTCGCCTCCGGGCGTCAACCAGTGGGTCGCACCGTCCCGCCTTTTGCGAAGCCCGAGCAGGAGGCGATGGATTGTGAGGGCCGGCCGGCAGTTCCTCCCTAAGCGTCCGGTTCCCTCGGTCAGCCGCAGGGCTGCCTTGCCGGATAACGCGGCCATCTCGACGCGGCCGCCGAGCCCCTCCCATGCCTCGACGATGGCGCGGCAGGTGCTCGTCTTGCCGGTTCCACCGCCACCAACCAGGCAGCTTAGGGCGTTCCCTAGGACTTTGCAGGCGGCGTCGCGCTGCTCCGGGTGCAGTGGCCTTCCTCCCGCGGTCGAGGCCGCCAAGCTCAGGTCTAGCGCCGCTGAAGCAGGCACCATGACCGGGCCCCGAGCCTCCATGCCGTGCGCCATCCTGCGGAATCGGTCCGCGATCTCATCCTCCATCAGCGAACAGCCAGGCGAGCGCCACACCTCGCCCCCGTCGACCACTGCCCGGTTCCTAACGGCAACCGCGACGACCGCCTCGGCTAGTTCGGGTGTGGGGTCGCGGCCCAGACGCTTGATGACATCGTCGATGAAGGCCGCCTTGGGTGCGGCCGTATCGCCCTTGGCCACGACGTGGCGCATCGTGGCATCCACGGCCCCGACGAGCCTTTCGGGCGCGAGATCGACATCCGCTCCAGGGTGGCGGTTAGCCAGGATGCGCCGACCTACGTTGTCGACCCTCCTCCACGGAAGGACGCCGGCGAGGACGTAAGGGTTAGCCTGAAGGATCTCGGGAGCCTGAGCCCCCATCAGCGATACGATGGTCCGGGCGGCCGTGGCATCCTCGATGCCTTGCTGATCCAGCCACGCCGTCGTTGTGTACTCGCCCATGAGCGTCTGCCAGCTCATGTTGATGTTGGCAGCGATGCGGGCGGCGAGATGAGGCCGGTTGGGATCGAGGGTCGCGGCGATCTCCTCGACCGGGGCTCCCCCCGAAAGGACCAGACCCAAGTCGCGGCCGTAGCGCTCGGCCAAGCGGCGTGCCCTTGCGGGGCCTAGGCCCGGCAGGGTGCACAGCCAGGACACCACCAGCGCGTCCCGTGGAGGGATGCGGCGGCAGGTTGCCGAGGGCGCATGCAGCTGCCAGCCGTGCGCGGCATGGCTCCGCCACCGCCCGGCGACCTGCCAGGAGGCTCCGACCTCCGGCTCGACACCGTGGCCGGTCACCACGACGCGAATGACCTCGCCCTTCGCGAGGCGAAGCGAAAAGATGACGCCACCTGGAAGTTCGCTGAGTACGGACGCGACCACGCCTTCGAGCGTGGCCTCCGCTTCGGGCCCGTTCATCGGACGGGGTCCGTTCGCAGGAGGCTTCCGGTACGCTGGAGGTGCTGCAGCCTGTTCCTGAGACTGGCATTCTCGGCTTCCAAGGCCGCGTTCCGCCGCGCCATGTCCGCGAGCTGCGCCCTGGCTTCCAGGTGCCCTTCCGCCTGCCGCTTCGCCTCGGAGCGTCCCTCGGCGAGCCGCCGGCGCACCGCGCCATCCTCTGCATCCGAGAGGGCCCTGCTGCCGATGGGCTTGAGACCCTGTGCCTTCGCGACGACGTTCACCGGGCCCGACAACTCGGGCTTGGTGAAGAAGTGCTGCTGGTGGCTCTCCAGCACCCGGGTCCCCTGGCCGGCAACCTCCACCTCGGCAGCTTCGCGGTCGATGAGATCGCGGACGAGCTGCCGCACGTTGACCTTCCCGTCCGAGAGGTGAGGCAGCGTCGGGACCCGCTGGGCGGCTGGTGTCGCCTGCCATTCGGCCTCGATGGCGTCGAGGTACGGCTCCAGGACGGAGAGGATCACGGGGATGATGGAAGGCTGCGCCACGTTCAGGCCTCCAGGAGCGCCGGGCGTGCCAGTGCCGGGCGGGCTGTCGGAGCCTCGATCATCACCGCGCGCTGTACAGGACGACCGATCTGCTGCTCGATCAAGGAAACCGTCTCCTCCAGCAGGCCGAGTTCCTTCAGGCGTGCTTCGCCGCTCATGAGCTGACCGAGCTTGTCGCGCGACATCCGCCTCCGCAGTAGGTCGGAGGCAGCGTCGAGGGACGCCTTGCTGACCTCGTCCGAAAGGCCGACGTAGACCGGCTCCAGCCCGTTGCGCATGAGCATTCGGTTGAAGATCTCCTTCCGCCTCAGGTTGGCCGTCGACCAGTTGATGGAGTGGTAGAAGCGCGCTGTCCGGCAGATCTCGTCGACCAGCTCGAACTCGGGCACCTCGACATAGTCGATGCCGATTCCGGCCCCCTCGGGCGCGTTGACGATGAGCGCCGGTCCCGCCGGCGTTGCGCCGTCGCCGACGGTCGCCTCACGGCGCGCAATGGCCACCGCCTGCTCTACCAAGTTGTGATAGGCGTGCATCGTCTCCGCGCAGACGTCGAGCTCGCGCATCGCGTCCTCGGCGGCGCTCGCGGCCCTGACCAGTTCCGCATCCTGCTCCGGGCGCGGCGTGTTGCCGGCGTCCTCAGCTGCAATACGCTCGGCCCTGAGCCTCTGCTCGGTCTGGGTGCGGGAGCGCCATGCCTTCGCCCGCTCTGCCGCCTCGAAGCTAGCCTCGTTGAGTTTCGCGACGAGGCCCGGCAGGAACTGGTGGCCCGTGACGAAGAACCGGCAAAGTGCGCAATTGCCAACGCCACCCCGTACCGGTCCGTAATGCTTGCGGTCGCGCTGGTCGACGACCGGCTCTCCTCCCTCGTGGCACCGGGTACGCCCGTTCGGGCAGATGCCGTGATCCATCCACTGCCAGATGGCCGGCTGCGTCTTCTTTGCCGTTTCCAGCCCTTGCACGGAGTTGAACGCGGTTCGGAGTGAAAGCTCGTTGACTGACAATGCCTTGATGAAGGTGGCCATCTCGGCTTGTGCCTGATCGTCGACCCTCACCTGTGCGTTGCTGAGAACGTCGCTCACATGGCCGATGTCCAACCGCGCATAGTAGAGCGTCATTAGGATGCTGGCATGCCCAGCCACCAGCTTGCTGAGGATCTCGATGGGTACGCCGGCCTTCGCGAACGCCGTCAGGCCGGTCACGCGCAGCGAGTGCAGGTCGAAGATCGAGGTCGCCGGAACCGGTCCGGATGGCTCCTCCCGCCAGCTATCGATAATCTGGATTTTGGATCCATCCTGGTTGCGGATGCCCCGTCTCTGGAGCTCCTCCTCCAACTCGGCGCACAGCGTGTTCCAGAAGTGCCGCATCCGGGCCGAGGTGACGGGCACAGCGCGCTTGTCGCTCGTCGCGTCGCGGAACAGGTAGTAGCGAGCCGGCGTGCCGGCGACCACGTCGGGGCTGGCCTCACGTGCGTCCGGGAGGTTTCGGTAGGGCGTGGGAGCCGCCAGCGGGTTGTAGCGGACCTGCCATTCGCGCAGTTCGAGGACAAGCCGGATGACCTGCTCGTTCTCCCAAGGGATGACGTAGCCGCGGTCGATCTCGCCGACGCGGTCCTGCGTCTTGTTGGTGTTGACGAAGATGCCGGTGAACCAACTGGTCCGCTCCGGATCCCAGATGCGGCGCAGGACGCCCTGATCCTCCTTGGTCGGGGCCACGCCGTACCCGTTCACGACCCACGTCCGGGATGCCGCATCGAGCACCTCGCGGTCGCCTTCTCCGCTGTCCAGCATCCGGATCTGGTGCGTCCGGAGCGGCAGGTAGAGCTTTAGCAACACGAGGAACGCACGCACCGGGTTCCAAACGTTTGAGATTTCCCCCGTCGCGGGATCGGCCACGCGCAGCCAGTCCGCGCCGGCGAACGTCTCCTTCGGCCAGCGGAAGTGGTCGCGCGTGATGATCTCCTGGAGGATGGCCACCCAGGCGACGGGCATCGCAAGCCGGTGCGTCTGACCGCCGTAGTATTTCCGGGATGACGGGATGGCATCCTGGGGAACGGGGTTGATGAAGCCCCTCACGCGGTAGCGGGACCCCTCCTCGTCAACCGTGCATAAGACATCGAGCGCGTATTCGAAAAAGGCGTGTGCCTTGGAGATGGTGTCGTTCTTCTTGCCCGCGATATAAGTCAGGAAGCTTCCAGCCGGGGCATAGTCGGCCTTCAGGAACTCGACCGGATCCCGCGTCACGCCAGGGTGCAGGATCAGGAAGTCGAGCAAGTGGTTCCCGGTCACGATGTTCGCGGTCAGACGCTTACGCGCCCGGATGCTGCCGATCCAGTCCGCGACAAGCTTGCGCCAAGGCTCGACCCCTCGATCCTTAAGCACCGCCCAGGCGAAGGTACCGTCGACGCGGCTGGTGCTATGGCGGCGGCGAGTAACCCCATCCTCTGACACGAGCGCGTGCTCTGCCGCGACCCGGGGCCGGAGGATCTCGTTGATGTCACCAGTGAACCCGTCCGAGCCGGCGCTCCGATTCAGGGCGTAGATGGCCTCGCGGAAGGCCCAATACTTCCGGTCCTCGCTCGGTGCGAACTCGGCGAATATGCGGGCGATGTTCTCGTTGATGGTGAGCTCGGGGGAGTAGGGACCCACCGTCACCACGGCGCGGATCGCCCAACGGGAGACCAAATCGAGGTTGTTGCTCGCCTTACTGCGTGCGTGACGCCTGACCCGATCCTGAAGCGCGGCGAGCTCGGCTGCCGTCGCTGCGGTCACCGGCGTGGATTGATTGCTGTAGACTGGGCTGAACAGCGTCTCGCCCCCTCGCACGAAGTTGCGCGGAAAAAGGACCACGCCGCGCACATACAGATGCAGGCACAGGAGGACGAACTCCGGCTGTGGGAACCGGCGCGCCACGAAGGCCGCATGCGTGGCATCTAGCGCGTCGACGAACTCGGCGCGGTCGGAGGCATCTGCAAGGGACGCGAGCAGTCTCAGGGCCTCTGGGCGCGCCCGCGGCTTACCCCGTAGTAACGCCTCGATGGCACCGGCCGCCGCTCGGGCACCGGGGAGGTTGAATGGGTCGAGGACGGTCAGACGTACGTCATCGGCGGCCACGAACAGTGGCGCGTCGCCGGCGCGCTCGGACGCCATCCTGACCGGCGACAGGTTTGTGGTGCATCCCATATTTGCTCACGCCCCAGCCAGCATAGGAAGCTCGATCTGCTCTTGCCGCGACACGGCTTCGTTCAGGACACGGTTGACCTTGTCCGCTTCCGGGCGCGTGTAGATGGCGGTGCTCTCCGGCGACTTGTGGTGCATCGCCTTCTGGATCACGGCCAGGTCCACTTTGGCGTCCGTGAGGATCTGCCCGTAATGGTGCCGCAACCCATGCGACGTGCCCCCGGTCTCCTTGACCGGCCTGACACCCACGGACCCGACAGCCCTGGCGAGCTTCTTGTTGTATTGCTTGATTTTGTACGGGCTACCTGCGTCTGGCCCGCTGTGGGTGACGAACAGGAAGGGGCTGGGCGTCGACGGCCTCACGTCGCTGACGTATGTCCTGTACAAGCCCCAGAAGACCTTGCCCCACCAAGCCGGGAACCATTGAACCTCCAGGTAGAAGTCACCCGACTTCTCCCTCACGAGGAGGGGGTCCTTCCATCCCGCGAAGAGGTGCTTGGAGCCGACCTTGTGTCGCGGACAGAGCCCTTGCGCGCGCAGGAACTCCTCGCGGCTCTTCACATCCCACTTGCGGTCGACCGGGTTGAAGGTGCGGTACTTCCCTTCGCTCGGGTGATGGATGCGAACCAGAGCGGAGCCGGGAGACCGCGGATCCTCCCGGACATCGTCCAGGAATAGGTGAAATGGCTCCGATTCCCGCAAGCCGCCGGCTCCCTGCAGGATCGCGATCATCATGTCCCGCACGTGGAAACGGTGATGCATCGGACCGCGCCGATCACGGCCGGGTACGACGAAGCCCTTCCTGATCAGGTCGGGGAACTTGTCGGGCGGGAAGTAGGGTGGCCGCGTGGCGTCGGTTCGCGGACGACGCCTCATTGCGACGTCGCGTGCATGGCCTGCGCGTTCCCAAGCCGCCTGACGGTCGCCGGCATGCTTCAGCAAGGACCGTTTGTTTCCCATGTCCCACACGCGGAACTGGGCCAAGCGCTTCCCCCAATCGGCGGTTGTCCATGGGTTGAGGGGTTCGTTGCCGTGGTGCTCCACGCAGTAGTCTGACAGCGTCGTCAAGCGCTTGACGTGAGCATCGGCCACATCGAACGAGACCTTCGGCCAGAAGAGGCCGGACACATCGCTCCCGTCGGGCTGGATGGTGCCGCACAGCAGAGCTTCGGCGAAGTCCGAAAGGATCTCGTGCTGTCGCCCGGCCCCCGCGTAGAGGTGCCCACGCTGTCGGGCGAAGTCGTAGAACAGGCCGAAGGCTTGGGCGTATCCCCGCTGCCAGCTCCCGCTCTTCTGCCGGTTCCGTGGGGCCAGAAACCAATCCAGCAGGACCTGGGAGACCCCGTCCTCCGTGATCAGCACGCGGACAGAGGAACCGTGGGGTGTAGCCAATGGGTAGTCGCAGGCGACATGATGGAGCGGGCTGATCTGGCGCTCTGCATCCATCTACGAACGCCTCCATAACAGGGCCAAGCGCAAACAAGCGCCCCACTAAGCCGCGGGTACGCTTAGTTGCGCCGATTTGAGACTTGCAGTGGGATATGTGGGCGACGCTGGCAAAGAATGGGCCGCTCGCCAGATCTAAAGCGAACAGTAGCAGCTTTTCGCCAAAAAGTCGTTACTGCGACGCCTCCGGTAGAACTACCTGCCCTGCTGATGCGTCGCCATAGTTAACAGTCTTCTTCCCTATTCCTTGTTGCCCTAATCCGAGAAGCAGGCTGAGCGAATGGGAGCCGAGCAGGTATGAGATGTGCTATGTTATGGGGGGTATAGAGGAAGGGTGAGCGTGTGAAATAACGGTGGGAGCCTGAGCCCCCGCACTGTTTGCCGCCGCAATGAGGCGATATCGCCTCTGGATATGACACCCCAATCGGGGGTAACAGTGGGAGCAGAGGGTCGTAGGTTCGAATCCTATCGCCCCGACCATTCCTTTGCCGGAGACTTGAAGCGTCCGATGTCGAGCGCCCGCATCTACCGCCCGTCCAAGGATCCCTCGCAGTCGGGCCTCGCCCGCACCAAGCAGTGGCTGCTCGAATTCGACCAGACCGCCCCGCGCGAGACCGATCCTCTGATGGGCTGGACCGGGTCCTCCGACATGCTGCAGCAGGTGCGGCTCGAATTCGACACGAAGGAAGAGGCCGTGGCCTATGCCACGCGGGCGGGCATCGCCTACCGGGTCGAGGAGGCCAAGCCCCAGACCGTGCGCAAGGGCCTGTCCTACTCCGACAATTTCAAGTTCAACCGCACCGCCCCCTGGACGCATTGAGGCCGGGGGCGCTCTAGCCGCCCTGGCGCGCCGCCCAGTCGGGATAGGGGCTCGCCTCGTCGGACAGCGCGAGGTGGCGCACCGGCATCGGCTGCTCCTCGAGCGGACGGCACAGCTCCGCATAGATCCCGGCGCTGAGGAGGCCGTGCGCCGCCGCCTCCTCCGCCGTGAAGGCGAAATAGGCTTCCCGGATGCCGGCGAGCCGCATGGCGGCGTGGCACATCGGGCAGGGGCGCCCGCTCGCATAGACGACGCAATCGTCGAGCTTCGGCCGGCCGAGGCGGCGGCTCGCCGCGCGGAGGGCCGCGAGCTCGGCATGCTCGGTGGGGTCGTTGGTCGAATGGATCGTGTTGGCCGCCCGCGCCACCACCTCTCCGTCCCGCACGATCACGGCGCCGTAGGGCCGGCCGCCCTCGGCCACGTTCTGGCGCGCGATCGCGACGGCCTCGCGCAGGAAATCCTCGTGCCCGTTCATGCCGATTCCTCAGGCTCTGGTCAGAAGGCGTAGCGTACCGCGCAATACGGCATCTCCTCGGCAAGCAGCGCCTTGAAGCGGGCGAGCCAGCGCCCCTTCCAGCCGGCGCGGTAGCGCAGATTGTCGCCCCCGCCCTCCGAGCGCTTGGCCTCCTGGATGTCCGGGCGCCAGAGCAGCGCCTCGGCCTTCGGGTGCCAGCCGAGATTGACCGCGTGCAGGGCCGCGTTGTGGGTGAGCAGGATGATCTCGGCCTTGAGCTGGCGCTTGGCCGCCGCGGGGATGGTGTCGTCGATCTCCCGGAACAGGTCCCGCCAATCGGCCTCCCAGCCCTCGTAGAGGATCACGGGGGAAAAGTTCACGTGCACCTCGTAGCCGGCGGCGAGGAAGTCGCCGATGGCGGCGATGCGCTCCCCGATCGGCGCGGTGCGCACGTCGACGATGCGCGCGATCCGGGCCGGCATCAGCGAGAAGCGGATGCGGGTGCGGCCCTGCGGATCGTAGGCGAGCAGGTCGCGGTTGACCGCCTTGGTGGCGAAGGAGCCCTTGGCGTTGGGCAGGTCGCGGAACAGGGCGACGAGGTCGCGGACATTGTCGCAGATCGCGGCGTCGACGGAGAGGTCGCCGTTCTCGCCGAGATCGTAGACCCAGGCCGCCGGGTCGACCTGATCCGGCTCCGGCAGGGCGCCCTGCCGCTCCGCGTGGCGCCGGATGGCGGCACCGATCGCCTCGATGTTCACGAAGAGCGAGATCGGGTTCGCGTAGCCCTTGCGGCGGGGCACGTAGCAATAGGCGCAGGCCATGGCGCAGCCATTGGAGACCGAGGGCGCGATGAAATGCGCGGAGCGGCCGTTGGGGCGCATCGCGAGCCCCTTCTTCACCCCGAACACCAGGGTCGAGCGCTTGAGGCGCACCCAATCCTCCACCGCGCCTTCGTTGCAGTGGAGCGAGGGGATGTTCCAGTGCGAGGGCACCGGGATGCGCTCGGCCTGCGGGAAACGGTCGAGGATCGCCTGCCCGCGGGGAAAGCCCGCCACGGCCTCCTCGTGGAAGATGCGCTCGATCGTGATCAGGTCGCGGGACAGGGCCATGGGAAGGCTACAGCCGCGCCAGCAGCTCCGCCTTCTTGGCCGCGAACTCCGCCTCGGTGAGCACGCCCCGCCCGTGCAGGTCGGCGAGCTTTTCCAGGATGGCGAGGATCTCGGTCGCGGAGGCCGGCGCGGCCGCGGGAGCGGTGGAAGGAGCGGGCGTCGTGGCGGAGGGGGCCACCGGCCCGGCCGGGGCCGCCTTCGGCCCGGGCGCGGTCTCGGGGCGGGGCGGCGCGGGGGTGAGATCCACGGGGGTGAGATCCTCCAGCCGCACCGGCCCGTCCGGCCCGCTGAACTGGAAGGAGGCGCTGCCGCTCTGCGCCTGCGAGGCCCCGGTGATGACGTACGGGCCGGTATCGTAGAGGCTCACCTGGCCGTCCCGCTCCACCGCGAGCCGGCGGCGCCCCGGGAAATAGGCGTAGCGGGTCGTGTTCTGCGCGCCGGCGCTGGCGGGCAGGCCGAGCTCCTCCGGCCACCAATGCGTCGAACCGCCGGAGGGCCCGGCGCCCCTGTCCCAGGCCAGGGCGGGCAGCGAGGCGGCGAGATCGGCGCAGAGCGCCGCCACCCGCGCCTTCAGGGCGTGGTCGTTCATGCGCCCGACCATGATCATGCCGCCCGCGGACCATTGCCCGAAGCCGCCGAGATCGGGATGGTCGAACTGGGCCATCTGGCCCTGGCCCGCCTCCAGCGCCCGCAGGAGGTGGCGCACCGCGTCCAGGCTGACGCCATGCCGCTCGGCGAGCGCCGTCAGGCCCGCGGGCCGCTCGGAAGGATCCTCGAACATCGCCACCATCCTCCCTCGGAAGCAGCCGCCGTGCCGCCCGCCGCATCGCCTGAACGGACGCGTGACGGCGGCCCCCGGTTCCGGCACAAGACGCGCCGATCGTGGCACTGCCGGGACGGCCCTCGCGTGACCCTTCTCGACCGCCTCCTGCGCCGGCCCGACCCGGCGCCCGAGCCCGCCGCGCCGGCCCGGCCCCGGCGCGACCGCCATGCCGGCCGGCCCGAGGCCATCGTGCTCGAGAGCCTCGGCCAGAAGGTTCTGCATGGCTGGCTGCAGAACCGCTACCAGACCCTGCTGCCGCTCACCCTCAACCTGCGCTCCCTCGATCTCGCACAGCGCGCCCTGGTGATCCGCCTCGTCGCCGCGGCGATGGAGGCGGGCGGGCGCGGCTGCGACCTCGACCTCGCCCAGGGCGCCCTGGCGCGGATCGGGGCCGGCGAGCGCGAGCGCCGGATGCTGGCCGAGTCCTTCGGCAAGCCCGCGGAGGCGGCCCTGTTCGACGCGATCCTGGCGGCGCGGATCGGCACCCACGCCTACGGCGCGGCGCTGCTGGCCGTGGACCAGCGCGACCCGGCGAGCGCGCGCTACCTCGCCTATCTCGCCGCGCGCCTCGCCCTGCCCGAGGATGCGGTGGCGAGCCTGCACCGCCGCTACCGGCCCTGAGCGGGCCTCACCGCTCCTCGGTCAGCGCCTGGAGCGCCCCCTGCAGGGTCGCGCTGCCGATCAGCAGGGCGCGGGACAGGTCGGCCAGGGTGATCCAGCCGGCGACGCGGCCCTCCCGGTCGCGCACCGGCAGGCGGCGGACATGGTGGGCGGCCATCAGGTCCATGGCGGCCCGGGCGGTGTCGGTCGGCGCGCAGGCGATCACCGGCCGGGACTGCACCGCCCCGACCGTGGTCGTGTTCGGGTCGAGCCCCGCCGCCACGACACGGTAGAGGATGTCCCGGTCGGTCAGGATGCCCTCGATCGCCCCGGGCTCGCCCACCGGCAGGGCGCCGACATCGAGCTCGCCCATCAGCTCCGCCGCCTCCCGCACGCTCGCCTCGGCCGCGATGAATTCGACGTCGCGGCTCATCAGTTCGGCAACCTGCATGACGTCCTTCCCGAACCCGCTCCGCCGCCTGGAGCCCCGTCCGACCCGATCGCATCGGGCCGGCGGCTCCCGGTCCCTGTAAGGCCGCGCCTTCCGTCGACGAACCGGCATCCCCTTCGCCGGAACGCGCTCTAGGTGTTGCACCGCAACAGAGGCGGGCCGGTCAAGCGCCGGGGCGGAGTGAATTTTTCTCGCGCCCCGGAGCTAGACCGCAGCGCGAACGTTTCGAATCGAAATCCGGTGCCCTCCGGCGCGTTCCCCCTCCGCGCCGAGCAACGCACCACCTCGCGGAGTGACCATGGCCCCCAACGACAGGACCGCCACGAACGGAATCGGCAAGCCGGCCGTGGCGCGCTCGCGGATCCGCGAAGGCTCGCCCCATCCCTGCGGGGCGACCTGGGACGGGATGGGCGTGAACTTTGCGCTGTTCTCCGCCCACGCCACCAAGGTCGAACTCTGCCTGTTCGACGATGCCGGGGAGAAGGAGATCGACCGGATCGAGCTGCCGGAATACACGGACGAGGTCTGGCACGGCTACCTGCCCGATGCCCGCCCCGGCACGATCTACGGCTACCGGGTGCACGGGCCCTACGCGCCCGAGGCCGGGCACCGCTTCAACCCGAACAAGCTGCTCATCGACCCCTATGCCAAGGGCCTCGTCGGCACCATCCAGTGGAACCCGGCCCTGTTCGGCTACCAGATGGAGAGCGGCGACGACCTGACCTTCGACGAGCGCGATTCCGCCCCCTTCACCCGCCGCTCCCGGGTGATCGACCCGGCCTTCACCTGGGGCCGGGACCGCAAGCCTCACGTGCCGTGGGAGCGGACCATCGTCTACGAGACCCACGTGAAAGGCTTCACCAAGCTGCACCCGGCCGTGCCGGAGAAGCACCGCGGCACCTATGCCGGCATGGGCCACCCGGCCGTGCTCGACTACATCAAGAGCCTCGGCGTGACCTCGGTGGAGCTGCTGCCGGTCCATTCCTTCGTGCAGGACGACTACCTGCAGCAGAAGGACCTGATCAATTACTGGGGCTACAACACGATCTCGTTCTTCACCCCCGCCCGGCGCTACGCCGCGGTGCCGGATTTCGCCTTCTCCGAGTTCAAGGAGATGGTGGCGCGCATGCACGGCGCCGGCCTCGAGGTGATCCTCGACGTGGTCTACAACCACACGGCGGAGGGCAACGAGAAGGGTCCGACCCTCTCCTTCAAGGGCATCGACAACGCCTCCTACTACCGGCTGCTGCCGAACCAGGAGCGCTACTACATCAACGACACGGGCACCGGGAACACCTTCAACCTGTCGCATCCGAGGGTGCTGCAGCTCGTCACCGATTCCCTGCGCTACTGGGCGACGGAGATGCGGGTCGACGGCTTCCGCTTCGACCTCGCCACGATCCTGGGCCGCGAGCCCTACGGCTTCGACGAGGGCGGCGGCTTCCTCGACACCTGCCGGCAGGACCCGGTGCTGAACGCGGTCAAGCTCATCGCCGAGCCCTGGGATTGCGGCCCCGGAGGCTATCAGGTCGGCGGCTTCCCCCCCGGCTGGGCCGAGTGGAACGACCGCTTCCGCGACGACGTGCGCGGCTACTGGAAGGGCGATGGCGGCCTGCTGCCGGGCCTCGCCTCCCGCATTACGGCCTCGGCCGACAAGTTCAACAAGCGGGGGCGCCGGCCCTGGGCGAGCGTGAACTTCATCACCGCCCATGACGGCTTCACGCTCAACGACACGGTCTCCTACAACGAGAAGCACAACGAGGCGAACGGCGAGGGCAACCGCGACGGCCACGGCCACAACCTCTCCTTCAATTACGGGGTCGAGGGGCCGACCGACGATCCGCAGATCCGCTCCGTGCGCCTGCGCCAGATGCGCAACATGCTGGCGACGCTGTTCCTGTCGAAGGGCACGCCGATGCTGCTGGCCGGCGACGAGTTCGCCCGCACGCAGCAGGGCAACAACAACGCCTATTGCCAGGACAACGAGGTCTCCTGGGTCGATTGGGGCGCCATCGGCCCGGAGGAGCGCGACCTCGCCGAATTCACCCAGCGCCTGATCCTCCTGCGCAACGCTCTGCCGATGCTGTCGCGCGGGCGCTTCGTGACGGGGGCCTACGACGAGGAATTCGGCGTCAAGGACGTGACCTGGCTGACGCCGGCGGGCACGGAGATGACCCCGGAGAACTGGAACGACGCCGCCTCGCGCTCCCTCGCCGTGCTCCTCGACGGGCGTGCCCAGGCGAGCGGCATCCACCGCCGCGGCGGGGACGCGACCCTGCTCCTCTACTTCAACGCCTATCACGACGTGGTGGGGTTCACCTTCCCCGAGACGCCGGGCGGCGTGGCCTGGACGCGCCTCCTCGACACCAACCTGCCGGACGACCAGGAGGTGGCGAGCTTCGCCGTGGGCGACACCTACGCGGTGACCGGCCGCTCCATGCTGATGTTCGTGCTCAAGCCCGAGGAATCGGAGGGCGAGGCGAGCGAGATGGAGCGCTCCTACCAGTACGTGATGCAGGCCTTCGAGCGGGCCAATATCGAGACCGTGCGTTTCGGCCTGGACGAGGAATAGGCCTCGGGCCAGATGCGACCTGAGGCGAGGCCCGCGCGTTGAGGCGTGCGGGCCTTTCCATGGCGAACGGGCCAGGGCGAGAGGGGCAAGGGCGTGTCGGCAAAGATCCTGCTGGTCGAGGACCACGAGGAGATCTGGGATTTTCTCTCCCGTCGCCTGCGGCGGCGCGGCTACGAGGTGATGCTCGCCCATGACGGGGAGGCCGGCGTCGCCCAGGCCCGGACCGGGCGGCCCGACGTGATCCTCCTCGACATGAACCTGCCGGTGCTCGACGGCTGGTCGGCGGCCCGCGCCCTCAAGTCGAACGCCGAGACCAAGGACATCCCGATCATCGCGCTCACGGCGCATGCCATGTCGGGCGACCGGGACAAGGCGATCCAGGCGGGCTGCGACGACTATCATCCCAAGCCGGTCGACTTCTCCAAGCTCGTCGGCCAGATCACCGCCGCCCTGGGCGAAGCCGAGCCCGCGGCCTGACGCCCATGACCGAGGATCCCCTCACCGCCCGGCTGATGCGGCAGGCCCTGCCGATCTTCGTCGCGCTGGCCTCGCTGCTCGTGGTGGTGACACTCGCCGTCGCCCTCAATCTGGGGCGGGACATCCTCGTCCCGATCACCCTGGCGATCCTCCTGAGCTTCGTGCTGGTGCCGGCCGTGCGCGGGCTGCGCCGCCTCGGCATGCCGCGGGCGCCGGCCGTGCTGCTCGTAGTCCTGCTCGCCTTCGGCACCCTTGGGGCGGTGGGCGTCCTGATCGCCCGGGAGGGCGCGCAGCTCGCCGCCGAGCTGCCGCGCTACACCCTGACGATCCGCGACAAGGTGGCGGCCCTGCGCGGGGCGGCGGCCGAGCAGGGCACCCTCTCGCGCATCCTCGACATGGCCCAGGACATCGGCGCCGCCCTGCAGCCGCCGGTGGAGGCGATCGCCGCCGAGGCCCAGATCGGCAGCCCCGGACGGCCGATGCAGGTGGAGATCCACGAGGCGCGCTCGGGCCTGATCACCACCTTTCAGACCTATGCCGGCTCGGTGCTCCACCCCTTCGCCACGGCGGGCCTGATCCTGCTCTTCACGATCTTCATCCTGATGCAGCGGGAGGACCTGCGGAACCGGGCGATCCGGCTCGCCGGCTCCGGGGATCTGCGGCGCACGACGGCGGCGCTGGACGATGCCACGGCCCGCCTGAGCCGTTTCTTCCTGGCGCAGCTCGCCCTCAACGCCGCCTTCGGCCTCGTGATCGGCCTCGGCCTCTGGCTCATCGGCGTCCCCAGCCCGATCCTGTTCGGGGTGCTCGCCGCCATCCTGCGCTTCGTGCCCTATGTCGGCGCGGCGATCAGCGCCGTGCTGCCCCTGGCCCTGGCGGCGGCGGTCGATCCCGGCTGGACGATGGTGATCCAGACCGCCCTGCTCTTCCTGATCGTCGAGCCCATCGCCGGGCACGTCGTCGAGCCCCTGCTCTACGGGCACTCGACCGGGCTCTCGCCGATCGCGGTGATCCTGGCGGCAACGATCTGGACCTTCCTGTGGGGGCCGATCGGCCTGGTGCTCGCCACCCCGCTCACGGTCTGCCTGGTGGTGCTCGGCCGGCATGTCGAGCGCCTGTGGTATCTCGACGTGATCCTCGGCGACCAGCCGGCCCTGACGCCGCCGGAGATCCTCTATCAGCGCATGCTGGCCGGCGACCCGGCGGAGGCGATCGACCAGGGCCTGCAATTCCTGAAGGAGCGGGCGCTCGTCACCTATTACGACGAGGTGGTGCTCGCCGCGCTCCGGCTGGCGCAGCAGGATCTCTCCCGAGGCGGCTTCGACGCCGCCCGCCAGGCGGAGATGCGCGCGGCCTTCCGTCTCGTGGTCGAACGCCTTGGCCGGGCGCGCCGGCGCCGAGGCCGCCGCCGGAGCAGCGAAGCCGCCGCCGCCCTCGCCGCCATCGGCCCCGACCGGCGCTCCGCCGGCATCGTGCTCGGCAGCGCGGATCTCGCCGAAGCCTGGCGCGCCCGCTATCCGGTCCTCTGCGTGGCGAGCCGCGGCGTGTTCGACGAGGCCGCCGCGACCATGCTCGGCCAGATCCTGGAGCGCCACGGCCTCGGCGCGGAGGTGATTCCCCTCCCCTCCTCCACCCGCGAGGCCCCCCCGGTCCAAGCCTTGAGCGGCACGGCCCTGGTCTGCCTGTCCTATCTCGAGCCGATCAGTCTCTCGCAGATCCGGCTCGCGGTGCGAGCCGCACGGCGCGCGATCCCCGGGGTGAAGGTGCTCGTCGGCTTCTGGGGCGAGCGGGATCCGACCACGCTGGACGGGCTGCGCCGCGCCACCTCCGCCGATCTCCTGGTGACGTCCTTCAGCGACGCCCTCGACGCCGCCCTCGACCTAGCGCGGGCCGAACCGCAGCCTGAGACCAGACGGCAGGAGGGTCCGGCCTCGCCCCGGCTCGCGGCACCGCTGCCGGCCGCGATCTGACCTCCGCGCCCCCC
This sequence comes from Methylobacterium organophilum, assembly GCF_022533465.1. Taxonomy (NCBI): domain Bacteria; kingdom Pseudomonadati; phylum Pseudomonadota; class Alphaproteobacteria; order Hyphomicrobiales; family Methylobacteriaceae; genus Methylobacterium; species Methylobacterium organophilum. The sequence continues at coordinate 901,186 of NZ_CP092848.1, forward strand.
GTCGACGGCGGCAACGGGTTCTTTACCGTCTCGGCAGCGTCGAGCGGAGCGGCCGCGCGAATGTGCGCCAGCGCATGCAGCGGCGGCAGGCACGAGAATAGAACGCCCTTCTCCGGGGAGAAGGACGGGAGCGATGCGCACGAAGCTGTTTCTGGTGGTGGCGGTGATCGTCTTCCTGCTGGACGGTCACACGCGCGCATGGCGCGAACTGCGCAATCCCGATGCGGAACCCGGAAGCTTCGCGCGCACGGTGCTCGCCATCAAGCGGGCGCAGGCCTGAGACGCGCGCAGGCCTCGCCCTTTCCACCCGCCTAGACGCGGGCGGCGCGCGCTGCCGCGGAAGACGGCCTCAGGATGTGACCGCTGCGGCCGCCTTCGACGCGCCGCGCCGGGGAACCGGTGCTTTTCGAGAAGCCGAGGGCTTCGACCGAAAGGCCGCCCTCGCGGATGCTCGCCGGAAGATCGGAATGATCGTAGTAGCCGGCCTCGTGCGCCATGGCATCGAGCGCCTGGATCTCGCCGGCCGCCGCGCCGGTCCACAGAATGGCTCCGCTCGCGCCCTGCCGAACCTGAAACACCTTCATCGCCGCCTCCGCATCCTGCCCTGCGGAGACAAACCCGGAAGGCGCATCGCGTTCCGGCGGCGCTTGCGTGATCGGGAGGTGCCTTCTCGACGCGGAGGCCCGAGCCCCGTGACGAAGCCGGACTGCGACGCACGCAGACCGTCACGCGACCCTAAGGGAATGCCCTGGAAGGGAGTGCTAAGCCTTTGAAACGGCTTAGGAATGAGATGGTGCCCAGGGGCGGAATCGAACCACCGACACTGCGATTTTCAGTCGCATGCTCTACCAACTGAGCTACCTGGGCGACCGCCGGGCCGGCGCGGCGGCCTCGGCTGGAGCGGGGGTATAGTGAAGGGTGCGGGCCCTGTCCAGCCTCGCCGGCGCGCCAAACGACGAATTCGTGACGCGCCCTTCCGTCAGGGCTCGCGCTCCCGTGAGAGCGGGGTTTCCTCCTCCCCGTCCAGGGGCTCGGAGATGACGTAGCGCTCGCCGAGCCAGCGGCCGAGATCGATGTCGGCGCAGCGGGTCGAGCAGAACGGGGCGGTCTCCGCTTGCGCGGGCTTGCCGCAGATCGGGCAGGTCGCGGCGAGGGCGGGCTTCCTGTTCGGTCGTGGTGCGCTCATGCGATCGCGCCCCAGTTGCGGCGCGCCGGGAAGCCTTCGCCTTCGAGCAGGCTCACGGTCTCGTAGAGCGGCAGGCCGATCACGGCGCTGTGCGACCCCACGAGCTTGACGACGAAGGCACCGGCGAGCCCCTGGATGGCGTAGCCGCCCGCCTTGCCGCGCCATTCGCCGGAGGAGAGATAGGCCTCAATCTCCCGGGTGGAGAGGCGCTTGAAGCGCACGCGGCTCTCCACCAGGCGCTCCCGGCGCCGGTCCTTCGGCGAGAGCACGCAGACCGCCGTATAGACCCGGTGGGCTCGGCCGGAGAGCAGGCGCAGGCAATCGGCCGCCTCGTCGAGGCGCTCGGCCTTCGGCAGCACCCGGCGCCCCACCGCCACCACGGTGTCGGCCGCGATCAGGTAGCTCCCGCGCATGTCGTCCCGACGCCGCGCGGCGTCCTGCGCCACGTCGAGCTTGGCCCGGGCGAGGCGCCGGGCGAGTTCCCGCGGCGATTCCGACTTGCGCGGCGTCTCGTCGATATCGGCGGGCAGCAGCGCGTCGGGCTCGATCCCGATCTGCTGCAGCAGGGCCAGCCGCCGCGGCGAGGCCGAGGCCAGCACGAGATGCGGACCGGCCACCGGCCTGTCCGGGGCGGACGTCGCGGCCGGATCCGTCGGCGCGTCTTGGAGAAGGGCGTCGTTCATGCGTCAGGCGTGCTTCGGGATGGGCAGGGAGCGAAACCGCAGGGTGCGGCCAGGGCTCATTGGCCTCCGAGGCTACTGCAAGGCAACCGGCAAGGGAACGTCGCCGCTCACCGACCCGCCCCCTCCCGAACGGCGAAACCCTGGCGCTCCTCATCCGGGCCGCGGCTCCGAAGCCGCCCGGCCCGGCAAGCACCACGTCCGCGTGGACAATCGGGCCGGGTCTGCTATGGTCCCCGCGCTTCGCCCGGCCAAGGCTGGGCGCCGCCCCGTCATGCGGGGCATGCGGGCGTAGTTCAGTGGTAGAACGTCAGCTTCCCAAGCTGAATGTCGTCGGTTCGATCCCGATCGCCCGCTCCAACCCACTTGCCGAAGCGTCGGCCCTGTCCGGTCGGCAGGCTAGATCGGGTGCGCTTCGCAGGTAAGATGCCCGCGTCATGCGCATTCCCAGCCCGATCCACGACATCGAACGCCGCCTCGTGGCGCGGGCGACGGCCTCGGATGAGAGCGAGGAGATCTTCACCGAGTTCTGCGAGGCGCTCTCGGCCGTCGGGCTCCCCCTGTGGCGGGCCAGCCTGTCCGTCCCCACGATCGATCCGCTGTTTCGCGGCGTCAGCCTCGCCTGGCGCTGCGGCGAAGGGCTCAGCCTCTCGTCCACCGCCCACGGGCCCGAAGGCGAAGACGTTTTCGCCCGCAGCCCCATCGCCTGGCTGCACGCGTCGGAGCAGACCCACGCGCGCTGGCGTCTGGATGGCGACGCGTACCCGAACCTGCCGCTTCTGACGGAACTGCGCGCGGCGGGGGCCACCGATTACCTGCTCCACCTGACGGGCTTCGCGCCGGGGACCGCCCTGTCCGGCGTCGGCATCTCCTTCGCGACCGACCACGCGGAGGGATTCACGGAAGCCGAGGCCGCGGTGCTGGCCGCTCTCGTCCCCTCGCTCGCCCTGGTCACGGCGAAGCTCGCCTTGTCGCACACCCTGCGCGAGGTCGTCGGCACCTATCTGGGAACGCGCACGGCGGAGCGGGTTCTGTCCGGCGAGATGCGGCGCGGCCAGGGCGCGATGGTGCCCGCCGCGATCCTGCTCACGGATCTGCGCGGCTTCACGGCCTTGGCCGACCGCCACGCACCGCCCCATGTGGTCAGCTGGCTCGACGAGCATTTCGACGCCCTCGGCGAGCCGGTGACGCGTCACGGCGGGGAGGTGCTGAAGTTCCTGGGCGACGGCTTCCTGGCGATCTTCCCCGTCTCCGATCCCGAAGCCCCGTCCTGCCCGGCCTGCGCCGGCGCGTTCCGGGCGGCGCGCGAGGCCCTCGCACGCAACGGCGCCCTCAATCTGGCACGGGCGCGCACCGGCCTGCCGGAGCTGAAGGCCGACATCGTGCTGCATTACGGGCCGGTCGTGTATGGCAATGTCGGCACGGACCGGCGTCTCGATTTCACGATCATCGGCTCGGCGGTGAACGAGGCGAGCCGGATCGAGCAGCTTTGCGCGGAGCTGGACCAGCCGCTGCTGCTGTCCGACGCCTTCGCCGCCCGCTGTCGGGAGGGGCTGCGGGCGCTCGGGTCGTTCACGTTCCGGGGCATCGAGCGGCCCCACCGCGTCTGGGCGCCGTCCGATCCGCTGTAACGGCCTGCCGGCCGTGCGGCGCGGCGGTTCGATCGATCGGTGGGCATGGCCCGTGGAGACGCGCCGCGGAGGGCTTTCGGGGAAATCGACGGACAAGCGGGACCGATTGCGGGTTCGGACGTTCTGTCAGCGACGCGCCGCGGGATCCGACGGACCGGATCCCGAGATGGCGCGAACCCCAAGGGAGTTCCATCATGGTTGACACGGATCGCATCGTCGGTGCCGCCAAGGATGTCGGCGGCCGGGTCCAGGGCGCGGTCGGCGATGCCGTTGGCTCGAACCGGGCCTCGCTCGAAGGCCGCTACCGCGAAGCCGAGGGCCGGGTGCAGCAGGCCTACGGGCAGGCCAAGGACACCCTGCGCGATGTCGCGGACGATGTCGGCGATTATGCCGGCGACGCCTATGACCGCGTGCGCCAGCACGGCGGCACCTATCTGCGGGACGGCCGCGCAGCGGTGGAGAGCCGCGTCGAGGAGAGCCCGTTCCTGGCGCTGCTGATCGCGGGCGCCGTCGGCTACGGCCTCGCCCTGCTTCTGCACGGCCGCCGCTGAGCGCAGGCCTCGCCTTCGCGGCATCATCGCGGTGCCGCGAAGGCTCCTCGTACCAGGGCGGCGCTACTGCGCGGTCCACCCGCCATCGAGGGCGAGGTTGGCGCCGGTCATCTGCTTGGCAGCCTCCGAGCAGAGATAGATCACGGTGGCGGCGACCTGATCGACCGTCACGAACTCCTTGGTCGGCTGGGCTTTCAGCAGCACGTCCTCGATCACCTGTTCCTTGGTGAGGCCGCGCGCCTTCATCGTGTCCGGGATCTGGCTCTCGACAAGCGGAGTCCAGACATAGCCCGGGGAGATGCAGTTGGCGGTGATGCCCTGGCCCGCCACCTCCAGCGCCACCGTCTTGGTGAGGCCGACGATGCCGTGCTTGGCCGCGACATAGGCCGACTTGTAGGGCGAGGCGACCAGGGAATGGGCCGAGGCGATGTTCACGATCCGCCCGAAGCCGCGCTTCTTCATCCCCGGCACCGCCGCGCGGATGGTGTGGAAGGCCGAGGAGAGATTGATCGCCAGGATCGCATCCCACTTCTCCGGCGGGAATTCCTCGATCGGCGACACGAACTGGATGCCGGCATTGTTCACGAGCACGTCGACGCTTCCAAAGGTCTCCTCGGCCTGCGCGATCATCGCCGCGATCTGATCCGGTTTCGACATGTCGGCCGGGGAATGGATGGCGCGGACGCCGAACTCCCGCTCGATCTCGGCCCGCGCCTTTTCGATGTCCTCGGGCTTTCCGAAACCGTTGAGGACGACGTCCGCCCCTTCCCGCGCGAGGCCTCGCGCGACGGCGAGGCCGATGCCGCTCGTGGAACCCGTCACCACCGCGGCCTTGGATTTCAAGATCATCGATCAGGTCTCCGATTTCCGCGCCTCGCGCGATCCGTCGGGATAGTTGTGCCGCATCGCGGGAACGGCAACGCGAAATCGACCGGTTCGTGAAACGCTCGTGCCCGGCTCTCAAGGCTCCGGGAGCAGCGGAGCGGTTGACACCGGTGCCTGCTTCGCCAACACCGCGCACCACGCTTCGCGCAGGCCCGCCTCGGGCGAGGCCCCTTCACGCACGCTCTCAGGAACCGCTCTCGACCATGGCGACGCGCTCCTACCTGGACTTCGAGAAGCCGGTCGCCGAGCTGGAAGCGAAAGTGGAAGAGCTGCGCGCCATGGGCCAGCGCGACGGCGCCGTCTCGATCAGCGAGGAAGTCGGGCGGCTCGAGGCCAAGGCCGCCGCCGCCCTCTCCGAGATCTACGCCGCCCTGACGCCCTGGCAGAAGACGCAGGTCGCCCGCCACCCGCAGCGCCCGCATTTCGTCGATTACTGCGCCGGGCTGATCGACGAGTTCACCCCGCTCGCGGGCGACCGCAGCTTCGGGGAGGACGAGGCCATCGTCGGCGGCTTCGGCCGCTTCCGCGGCCGCCCGGTCTGCGTGATCGGCCAGGAGAAGGGGGCGACCACGGAAGCCCGCCTGCGGCACAATTTCGGCATGGCCCGGCCGGAGGGCTACCGCAAGGCGGTGCGCCTGATGGAGACCGCCGACCGCTTCGGCCTGCCGGTCCTTGCTTTCGTCGACACCGCCGGCGCCTTCCCGGGCATCGAGGCTGAGGAGCGGGGCCAGGCCGAGGCCATCGCCCGTTCGACCGAGGCCTGCCTCGCCCTCGGCGTGCCCAACATCGCCGTCGTCATCGGCGAGGGCGGATCGGGCGGCGCCATCGCCATCGCCACCGCCAACAAGGTGCTGATGCTGGAGCACGCGATCTACGGCGTGATCTCGCCGGAGGGCGCCGCCTCGATCCTGTGGCGGGACCAGGGTCGCGCACACGATGCCGCCACCGCCATGAAGATCACCGCACAGGATCTCCTGCGCCTTGGCATCATCGACCGGATCGTGCCGGAGCCGACCGGCGGCGCGCATCGCGACCGCGACAGCGTCCTGGCCGCGGCCGGCGCGGCGATCGCCGAGTCGCTTGCCGAGTTCGACGGCCTCAGCAGCGACGAGATCCGCGACCGGCGTGCCCAGAAGTTCCTGGAGATCGGCCGCAAGCTCTGAGCGGACGTTCTGCGTCGTTTTGACACATTCCGCAGTCTGGAACCTTTTACGTTCCGCTCAAGGGTCCGTTGCCCGGCTTCCCCTCCTTCGCTCGACAGGGCCTCCACGAGAAATCCACGGCACAAGCCCCGCTATCCCCTTCGCCAGGCTGGAGAACCCGCTTCGATGGCGCGGCTCCGCCGCGGATTCGCCTGAAATCAGAGTCATCTGACCTGAGACCCGACGGGTAAGCTTGGCCGCTTGCGGTAACACCGAGGTAAGTTTAACCGGGCTAATGGGGTGGGGAGTGGCGCCTGCGCGGGACGACCCGCAGGCGATTGCGAGAGGACGGGGTTCCCCATGGCTGTGCGTCCGTTGGCGGTGATCGCCGCCGCCGCGATGGCAATCTCCCTCGGTGCCTGCCAGGATGGCGGCCTGCTCGGCGGCGCCTCGACCCGCAGCCTGACCCCAATCCCGCCGCAGACCCTCTCGCTGATGCAGCAGAAGGGTATGTCGCAGAGCGACCCGATCCTGATCCGCGCCTATAAGAAGGAGGCGGAGATGGAGGTGTGGAAGCGCGGCAGCGACGGCCGCTACGCGCTGCTCAAAACCTATCCGATCTGCCGCTGGTCGGGCCAGCTCGGCCCCAAGACCAAGCAGGGCGACCGCCAGGCGCCGGAGGGCTTCTACACGATCACCCCGGGTCAGATGAACCCGAACTCGTCCTACTATCTGTCCTTCGACGTCGGCTATCCGAACAACTTCGACCGCGCCAACGGCCGCACCGGCAACTACATCATGGTGCACGGCACCTGTTCGTCGGCGGGCTGCTTCGCGATGACGGACGCCTCGATGTCGGAGATCTACGCCATCGCCCGCGAGGCCTTCGCCGGCGGCCAGCGGGCGTTCCAGTTCCAATCCTATCCCTTCCGGATGACGGCGTCGAACATCGCCCGCTCCCGCAACGATCCCAACGCGCCCTTCTGGAAGAACTTGAAGGAAGGCTCGGATTACTTCGAGGCCCTGCGCGACGAGCCGCGGGTGAATGTCTGCGGACGGCGCTACGTGTTCGGCGGCAACGACGTCGCGGCCGGCTCTTGCACGCCGCGGGTCGACCCGGTCGTGGCCGAGAAGAGCAGCCGCGACGCCCAGGAGGTCGCCGAGCTCGTCGCCAAGGGCACCCCGGCGATGCGCATCGTCTACGACGATGGCGGCCAGAACCCGGTCTTCCGACCGCAGCCGCCGCAGAATACCCTGGCGAGCCTGACCGAATCCGAGAAGGACAAGGAGAAGGAACTCGCCTACGCGGCCAAGGAATATGCCCGGCACAATCTCGGCGAGGTGAGCCGGCCGGAGAGTCTGGCCGCCGGTCCGCAGGAGATCGAGGTCGACGCCAAGGGACGCCCGGTCCTGATGGCCGCCGCGCCCACCACCCCCATCAAGGAAGCGCCGGGCAAGAAGGGCAAGGACACCAAGGCCGCCACCGTCGTTGCCAAGCAGGAGCCGGCTCCGGCGGAAACCGCCAAGCCCGCCGCGACCCCGGCCCGGATCTCGGTGGCCGACGCCGAGGGCGATCCTAGCACGTACAAGAAGCTGCTCGGTAACCTGTTCAGCAACGCTTCCAGCGCTGCGCAGGCCGCCGAAGCGATCGCACCCACGACGACGGCCGCAGTGTCCAGCACGAAGGTCGCCGAGACCAAGCCGACGGACACCAAAGCGGCCGAGGCAAAGACGGCCGGCCCCGCCCATCACACGGGCGCCCGGAAGGACGGTGCCGCCCCCGTCGCGAAGAAGGACGTGCCGGCGGCGACCAAGCCCCAAGCTTCTGCCGCGCCGCATAACTGAACGGGCGAAACCGCCCCCTCGTCGCGGAGACGCCACCCGAAACGAAAGAGGAGCCCCGAAGGGCTCCTCGAACCGATCACATGTGGTGCATGCGGCGATGCATCATGCGCCGGTGCATCATCTTGCGGTGCATGTGACGATGCATCATGCGGCGCTCCATGCGGTGGCGCATCATGCGACGCTCCCGGTGGGTCATCTGCACGGTCTCGACGGTGCTACCGGCGGTGACACCCATGGGAGCCCCCGGGGCGGCCGAAGCCGAGGTCGCGAAGGCGCCGCCGAGCGAAGCCGCAAGCGCGATGGCCAAAGTCAGTTTCCTCACCTGAGGGACTCCCGTTCTCTCTGATCCGGTTGCGGCAGCCGGTGCGATCTCCGGCCCAGGGGCGATGGAGACCATTTGTATCGCGAAGCTCCCGCGCAGCTCGCCACCCCACAACCCGCCAGCTTGACCATTGGTTCACCCGGAGATTGCAATGATCGCCGGTTCACCAACGTGTGTTCGGAGCGTGGGAGGCGTGTCGCCGCGCGAGGCGCAAGGCAGCCGCCGGCGACGGGACGCGGCGGGTTTCGCTCTTTGGCAAAGCCCTGCCGTCGTCACGGTCACGGGCCTGCACGAGGAGGGACGAAGCACTTCGGGACGAAGAGGCCGCAGGCTCGGAGCGGGCGTCTCGATCCGCACGTGCCGGATGGCGTCGGCGCCTCGGCGCGCCCGGAACGGCTCGGCGCGAGGCGGGCCTGGCGAAATGCCACAGAAAGGAACGTCGCCGGGCCTCAGCGGCCCGGCGACGGATCGGCGTCAGAGACGGGTTTCCTCGAAGGCCTTCACCCATTCGGCGCAGATGCCCGAGCGGACGATGTCCTCCAGGGTGAACTCGACGATCGGGATGTTCATCATCCGGCTCTTCACCAGATGGATGACCGTGCGGAGGCCCGAGGTCTCGCGCAGGTCCGTCTGCGAAACGTCACCGTTGATGATGACCTGACAATCGTCGCCGATGCGCGTCAGGAACATCTTGATCTCTTGGGTGGTGGTGTTCTGCGCCTCATCCAGGATCACGAGGCAGTTCTTGAAGGTACGGCCGCGCATCACCTCGAAGGGCACCACTTCGATGTCGCCGGTCTTCACGGCGATTTCGAAGGCGGCGGCGCCCATCCGTTCCTTCATGGTCTCGGTGAGGGGGGCGACCCAGGGGGCGATCTTCTCTTCGAGGGTACCCGGGAAGAAGCCCAGGGAGCGGCCGGAGGGAACGTTGGGCCGGGTGATGACCACCTTCGAGATCCGGCGCTGGCGGAGCTGATCGGCCGCGCGGGTGCCGGCGATGTAGGTCTTCCCGGTGCCAGCTGGGCCGAGGACGATGACTTGGGGGTGATGGGCGAGCGCGTCGAGGTACTGGGCTTGCTTGTCGGTCAGGGGTTGTATGGGAGCGAGGTGACGTTCTTCGTCGAAACGGGTCCGGTGTATCCGTGTGGTGCGATCTTCAACCAGTTCAAGCCGTGCGCGTCGTCTCTTCATCGATCAACACTCCACCTTGGACTTGAGCAACTCGTTCCTGGGACCTGCCGTCTTCTTGTGATGTCTCCTGTGCCGTGGCCGAGTACGCCGCCGCAGCGGGAAGCTGCGTTGCAAGAGCAAAGCCAATCGCCTCGGGTGGGTTCCAGGCGGGGAAAGATTGGTTGTGGATCGCGGCTTTACTGCAACGCTTCTTGCAGGCGCCGGCGACGGGGGCATGACGCAAAGATGAAGAGGTGATGAATCTGTCGCCCATCTCGGCGCGGTGGGCGGATCGCGGCGACCCTGCTTCCATCGCAGCACGCGCCCTCCCGGGGCGAACCGGATCCCGCGGAGAGAACCCCGCAGGCTTCGGCGGCACGCCTCATCCGGGTTGGACGAAGCTGTCGAGCACCATCTTGCGACCGGCCTTGTCGAAGTCAACGGTCAGCTTGTTGCCGTCGATTCCTGCAACCGTTCCGGGACCAAACTTAGTGTGGAAGACCCGCATGCCGCCCGAGAAGGCCGAAGAACTGGCCGTCGACTTGGCGACGAGCTCCCCCTCGATCTGGCGCGGGCCGCTGCCCGACCGGCCGCCGGGCCCCCGGCTCGCGCCGAAGTTGCCGCCGGTCTGGGCCTGGGCCCGCTGCCAGCCCGGCGTACCGTAGGAGGAACCGAAGGGCGTGGGGTTGCGGTCGAAGCGCGAGGCCCCGGCGGAGAAATGCGCGGGCGCTTCGATCACGTCGACGCTGGAAGGGGGCAGTTCGTCGATGAAGCGCGACGGGATGGTCGAGGACCAGAGCCCGTGGATGCGCCGATTGACCGCGAAGGAGAGCTTGGCGCGCTTGCGCGCCCGGGTCAGCCCGACATGGGCGAGGCGGCGCTCCTCCTCGAGCCCGGCCCGCCCGCTCTCGTCGAGGGCGCGTTGGTTGGGAAACAGGCCGTCCTCCCAGCCGGGCAGGAACACGGTGTCGAATTCGAGTCCCTTGGCCGCGTGGAGCGTCATCAGGGAAACGCGGTCGGCCCCCTCCGCCTCGCTCGCCTCCATGACCAAGGAGACATGCTCCAGGAAGGCGCCGAGATCGGGAAATTCCTCCATGGAGCGCACCAGCTCCTTGAGGTTCTCGAGCCGCCCCGCCGCATCGGCCGAACGGTCCTTCTGCCACATCTCCGTGTAGCCGGATTCGTCGAGGATCGTCTGCGCTACCTCGGAATGGGGCTGGCTCTCCACGGCCCTGGCCCAGCGGGCGAAGCTCTCGACGAGGCCGCGCAGCATCGAGCGGGCGCGGGGCTTCAGCTCGTCGGTCTCGATCAGCTTGCGGGCGGCGGCGAGCAGCGGGATCCGGTCCGCGCGGGCGAAGGCGTGCAGGGTCTGCAGGGTCGCGTCGCCCAGGCCGCGCTTGGGCGTGTTGAAGATGCGCTCGAAGGCGAGGTCGTCGGCGGGGTTGGCCGTGACGCGCAGATAGGCGAGCGCGTCGCGGATCTCCGCCCGCTCGTAGAAGCGCGGGCCGCCGATGACCCGGTAGGGCAGACCGAGCTGGACGAAGCGGTCCTCGATCTCGCGCATCTGCGCCGAGATGCGCACCAGCACCGCGATCTCGGAGAGCGGATGCTCCTTCCGCTGGAAGGATTCGATGGACTCGGCGATGAGCCGGGCCTCCTCCTCCGAATCCCAGGCACCGGTGACGGTGACCGGCTCGCCGGGAACGTCCTCAGTGCGCAGGGTTTTGCCGAGGCGGCTTTCGTTTTTGGCGATGAGGCCCGAGGCGGCTGCGAGGATGTGGCCGGTGGAGCGGTAGTTACGCTCCAGGCGGACCACGACGGCTCCGGGGAAGTCGTGCTCGAAGCGCAGGATGTTGTCGACCTCCGCCCCGCGCCAGCCATAGATCGACTGGTCGTCGTCGCCCACGCAGCACACGTTCCGGCGCGCCTGGGCGATGAGCCGCAGCCACAGGTACTGGGCGACGTTGGTGTCCTGGTACTCGTCGACCAGGACGTAGCGGAAGCGGTCCTGGTAGTTGGCCAGGATGTCCGGGTTCTCCCGCCAGAGCTTGAGGCAGAGCAGCAGCAGGTCGCCGAAATCGACCGCGTTGAGGGTCTTCAGGCGCTCCTGATAGGCGGTGTAGAGCGCTCCGCCCTTGCCGAAGGCGAAGGCCTGCGCCTCGCCGGGGGGCACCTGCTCCGGGGACAGGCCCCGGTTCTTCCAGCCGTCGATGGCGGAGGCGAGCGCCCGGGCGGGCCAGCGCTTCTCGTCGACGTTCTGGTCGGCGATGACCTGCTTCATCAGGCGGAGCTGGTCGTCGGTGCCCAGGATCGTGAAGTCGGATTTCAGCCCGACCAGCTCGGCGTGCCGGCGCAGGATCTTGGTGCCGATGGCGTGGAAGGTGCCGAGCCAGGGCATCCCCTCTCCCGCCGGCCCGACCAGCTGGCCGATGCGGTGCTTCATCTCCCGCGCCGCCTTGTTGGTGAAGGTGACGGCCAGGATGTCGTAGGGGCGCGCCTTGCCGGTGGCGATCAGGTGGGCGATCCGCGTGGTGAGCACGCGGGTCTTGCCGGTGCCGGCCCCGGCCAGGACGAGGACCGGCCCCTCCGTCGCCTCGACCGCGCGGCGCTGCTCGGGATTGAGGCCGGAGAGGTAGGGTGCCCCCCCGGGCCGCAGGGCGGCCATGGCGCGGGCGGCGATCGACGGAGCGGCACCGTCTTCGGGCGCGTCGCGCCCCATGTCGTCGGGCTGATGGTTCATGGCCGCCTCCCTGGACCAAAACGCGAACGTCGTCGAGACGGGATCGGAACTCCGGGCCTTTCCCCCGCGTCGTCCCCATGAGACGACACATGCCTCGACGCACCTTCCCTCGAGACGGACCCAACGCAGGAGCCGCCATGCGCGCCCCCACCCTTCCCGCCCTGCTCGCCGCTGCCGCCCTGCTCGCGGGGGCGGCTCCGGCGCTCGCCCAGATCTCGGGGGGCAACGCCTCCTCGAACTTCACCAACCAGTCGTTCCAGAACCAGAACCAGATCCGCGGCCTGCAGCAGCAGCAGACCTTCGAGAACAACCAGACCCGGATGCAGATCCAGCGCAACGAGCTGTTCGGCCCGCAGCCGACCGGCCCCACCGTCGCGCCCCGTTACCGCTGAAGCGTGGCAGAGGCGAGGTGCGGGACAGCCACGGGCTGTGCTAAGGCCACGCCGGGGGCCAGGGGCCGGCCGGACGGAGAGCTCCGGCGGCCGCCGCATCCCCTTGAGCCGGCCCCGGAGGGCGGGGCCGGGCGTCGAGCGGACCAAGACCTGTGCGTGATCTCCTGACCGCGCTCGCGGGGGCCGTCATCCTCGTTCTCGTGGCCGCCCTCGCGCTGCCGCCCTTCATCGACTGGACCGCCCGGCGCGCCTTCGTCGACCGGGCGGTGAGCCGGTCGCTCGGCATGGCGGCCCGCAGCGAGGGCGAGATCGCGGTGCGGCTGCTGCCGTCCCCGCGGCTGCGGCTGGACCGGCTCGTCCTCGGGCAGGAGGGCAGCCTCTCCCTCGACGCGCGCTTCGTGAAGGCCGAGGTGGCGCTCACGCCGCTGCTCAAGGGCGAGTTCCGGTTCACCGAGACCCGGGTGGGGCGGGCCGAGCTGACCGTGCCGGTCACCGAGGGGAACGCCCTCGCCCTGCCGCCGGACCTCGCGGAGGGGACGCGGCGCGACCTCGTGATCGAGGATCTCCAGGTCCAGCAGCTCGCCGTGACGACGCAGGTGCCGGCCACGGGCCGCACCGACCAGATCCGGGCCGAGGACGTGCACCTCAAGGCCCCCGCCCTGAGCGGCCCCTGGCAGGTCGAGGGTTCGTCCAACGGCACCCCCTTCCGGGTCGCCACCGGCGCCCTCGGCCCGGACGGGAGCCTGACCGCGAAGGTCACCGGCGGGGGCGAGACGCGGCCCCGCTTCGAGGCCGATGCCCGCTTCTCCCTGCGGCCGGTCCCGGGGGCCGCCGAGGGCGTGGCGATGCCGGAGGCGGAGGGCTCGGCCCGCCTCGTGGTCGGCCCCCCCAGCCAGATCGCCGGCCCCTACCTGCCCTTCTCGCTGACCGGCAAGTTCAAGGCCCGGGGCCCGGTGGCCCGCTTCGAGACCGTCGCCGCCGAGATCGACCCGGGCGGCCGCACGATGCGCCTGTCGGGCACGGGCCAGATCGACCTGCGGACCTGGCGGGCCGGCCTGAACCTGGAGGCGCGCCGGCTCGACATCGACGGTTTCCTGATCTCCTCCGCGGGACAGGCCTGGCTCGCCCGGGGCCTGCCGAAAACCGGCCTCGCCCTGCCGGTGCTGCTCGATCTCGAACTCGCCGTCGACAGCGTGGCCCTCGGCCTGGAGGAATGGTCGGGCCTCGCCCTCAAGGGCACCTTCGACCGCGGCGGCGGCCTCGTCCTGCGGCGGCTGACCGCGACCGGCCCCGGCGGGGCCAGGCTCGACGCGTCCGGCGAGGCCGATCTGGCCCAGGCCCTGCGCTTCTCAGGCCATCTCGACGTCGAGGCCGCCAATTCGGCCAATCTCGGCCGCTTCCTCAACCGGGCCGGCGGCCCCGAGACCCTGGCCAACCTGCTCGACGGCCGGACGCTGGGGCTCGCCACGGATCTGTCGCTCGCGGGCGCGGATCTCTCCCTCTCGAATCTGCGCCTGTCGCTCGGCGACCTGCGCCTCGCCGGCAATGCCCGCTACGCGGCGGGCGCGCCGAACGGCCGGGGGCGGCTGGAGGCGCAGATCTCCGCCCATGGCCTCGACATCGCGGAACTGCCCTCCCTCGGCGCCCTGCGGGCCGGCCTGCGCCGCAGCGATCTCGGCCTGACGATCCAGGCGCGGGACGTGCGCTACGGCCCGACCGGCTCGGGGAACGGCCGCATCGCGGCGCGGATCCAGTCCGACGGGACCGCCCTGGTGGTCGACAGCCTCGACGTCACCGATCTGGCCGGCGCCAGCGCCCGGCTCTCCGGCCGGATCGCACCGGACGGCTCGGGCCGGATCGCGGGCCATGTCGCCGCGCCCGCCGCGGCGCCCCTCCTCGCTTTGGTCGACCGCTTCGGCATCCCCGAGATGCGGCTGCTGCCGAACGTGCTGCGCGAGAGCCCCCTCGATCTCGATCTGACCCTGGAGCGCGCCGCCGGCGACACCGATTCCCTCCGCATCGCGGCCAAGGGCAAGGCCGCCCGGGGCAGCCTCGACGGCGCGGCCCTGAGCCGGGCCGGCCGGATCGAATCCGCGGAGATCGACGCGGCCACGCCCCGGGCCTCGGACTGGTTCGGCCGCGACGACATCGTGGCCCTGCGCCAGCCGGGCCGGCTGCGCATCGCCGCCCGCCGGGTGCCGGACGCGCCCCCCGCCCCCGGGGCGCCGAAGCCCGAAGGCGCGGGGCTGCTCGGCCTCTCGCTCGGGGGCAACCTCGCCGGCCTCGCCCTCTCCACCGATCGGCCGATCCTGCTCGCGGACGACCTCTCGGCGCCGGAAAACGGGACGATCGGCATCGAGACCCCGGATCTCACCCCCTTCCTGACGCTGGCCGGCAGCGCCGTCGTCCTCTCCGCGCCGCTGCGGGCGGAGCTGACCCTCGCCCTCTCGCGCAAGGACCGGGACGCGCGGGCCGATCTGAGCGGGCGGGTGGCGGGCGTGCCCCTCTCGGCGAGCCTGAGCCGCAGCTACGACGGCGCCCTGACCGGGCGCGCCAGCCTCGGCCGGCTCTCCCTGCCCCTGCTCGCCGCCGCCCTGATCCTCCCGACCGATCCCGGGACCGCCGCGGATGCGGCCGGCTGGTCGACCGCCCGCTTCGCCGCGCCGCCGCCGACGCCGCGGATGGTGTTCGACCTCCAGGTCGGCGAGCTCGATCTCGGCCGGGGCCTGACCGCGCGGAACGGCACGTTCCACCTCGCCCATGAGGGCGAGACCCTGACCCTGCGCGACCTCTCCGCCGATCTCGCCGGGGGCAAGCTGTCGGGCGGGCTGCGGCTGATGCGGCTGCCGAAGGGGGCCTCCCTTTCCGGCGAGGCCACGCTCACCGAGGCCGCGCTCCCGGATCTCGTGGGCGAGGGGCCGCTGAAGGGCCGCGTCTCGGGCGACCTGCGCTTCAGCAGCACGGGGGAGAGCCCGGCCGCCCTCGTCGGAAATCTCGCGGGCGAGGGCCGCCTGACCCTGGCCGGCCTGTCCCTGCCCGGGGCCGACCCCGCCGCGATCGACCGCACCCTGGCCCGGGCGCTCGGCGAGGACGATCCCCTGCGCGAGGGCCGGCTCCAGGGCCTCCTCGCGGAAGAGCTCTCCGCCGGGGCGCTCACGCAGGCCGAGCCCGTGACGACGAGCACGACGCTGGTGGGCGGCAGCCTGCGCAGCGCCCCCCTCACCCTGGCCCTCGGACCGGCCCGCTGGACCGGCACCCTCGGGATCGACCTGCGCAGCCGGCGCCTCGATGCCCGCGGCACCCTCGTCAGCGCGGGCGCGCCGAAGGGCTGGCCCGGCGCGGCGCCGGCGATCCAGCTCGGCTTCGCGGGACCGCTGACCGCGCCGGAACGCCAGACCGACCCGGCGCCCCTCACCAACGGCCTCGCCGCCCTGGTGCTGCAGCGGGAACTCGAGAAGATCGAGATGTTCGAGGCCGATCAGGTCGAGCGCCAGCGCCGCCGCGCCCGCATCGAGATGGATCGCGCCCGCGCCGCCGCCCTCAAGGCCGCGGCGGAGAAGGAAGCCGCCGAGAAGGCCGCGCAGGACAAGGCCGCTCAGGAGAGAGCGGCCCAGGAGAAGGCGGCTCAAGAGAAGGCGGCTCAGGAAGACGCCGCCCGCCGGGCGCGCCAGGCCGCGGCGGAGGAAGCCGCCCGCCAGGCCCGCCAACGGGAGGACGAGGAGGCCCGCCGCGCCGCCACGCCCTCCGCCCACAACCCGGCCGAGCCGACGACATCGGAGCCGGCCCCGCAGCCTTAGCCAAGGCCGGCTTCGGTCGAGGGCTGCGGTCGAGCCGGGTCGCTCTCGCCCCGCCAGCGGCGATGGCATTCACAGATCGCCGCGCGCGGAAGGGAGCGCCTTAGACCGGACCGACGTGCCTCGACCGGCCCTGCCCTCAGCCCTCCGGCAGGGCGCGGACGGCGCCCTTGGCGGCGCTGGTGGCGAGCATGGCGTAGGCGCGCAACGCGGTGCTGACCTTGCGCTTGCGCGGGGCGGCCGGCTGCCAGCCCGCCGCGTCCCGGGCGGCGCGGCGCTCGGCGAGCACCGCCTCGTCCACGGCGAGGTGGATGCGCCGGTTCGGGATGTCGATCTCGATCCGGTCGCCCTGCTCGACGAGGCCGATCAGGCCGCCCTCCGCCGCCTCCGGCGAGACGTGGCCAATGGAGAGCCCCGACGAGCCGCCGGAGAAGCGCCCGTCCGTGACGAGGGCGCAGGCTTTGCCGAGCCCCTTCGATTTCAGATAGCTCGTCGGATAGAGCATCTCCTGCATGCCCGGGCCGCCGCGGGGGCCCTCGTAGCGGATCAGCACGACCTCGCCGGCCTTGACCCGGCCGTTGAGGATGCCGTCCACCGCCGCGTCCTGGCTCTCGAAGACATGGGCCGTGCCGGTGAAGGTGAGGATCGAGGCGTCGACGCCCGCGGTCTTCACGATGCAGCCGTCCTCGGCGAGGTTGCCGTAGAGCACGGCGAGGCCACCATCCTTGGAATAGGCGTGGGCCGCATCGCGGATGACGCCGGCGGCGCGGTCGGTGTCGAGCTCGTCCCAGCGCGACTCCTGGCTGAAGGCGACCTGGGTCGGCACGCCGCCGGGCGCGGCCCGGTAGAAGGTCTGGACGGCCTCGCTCCGGCTCAGGGTCACGTCCCAGCGGTCCAGCGCCGCGCCGAGCGTGCCGGAGCCGACATTGCCGACGTTGCGGTCGATCAGGCCGGCGCGGTCGAGCTCGCCGAGGATGCCCATGATGCCGCCGGCCCGGTGCACGTCCTCCATGTGGATATCGGCCACCGCCGGGGCGACCTTGCAGAGCACCGGCACCCGGCGCGAGAGCCGGTCGATATCGGCCATGGTGAAGTTCACCCCGGCCTCGTGCGCGGCGGCGAGCAGGTGCAGCACCGTGTTGGTGGAGCCGCCCATGGCGATGTCGAGGGTCATCGCGTTCTCGAAGGCGGCCATGGTGGCGATGGCCCGCGGCAGCACGCTGGCATCGTCCTGCTCGTAATGGCGGCGGGCGAGGTCGACGATCAGGTGGCCCGCCTCGACGAAGAGGCGCTTGCGGTCGGCATGGGTCGCCAGCACCGAGCCGTTGCCGGGCAGGGACAGGCCGAGGGCCTCCGTGAGGCAGTTCATGGAATTGGCGGTGAACATGCCCGAGCAGGAGCCGCAGGTCGGGCAGGCGGAGCGCTCGATGACGGCCACGTCCTCGTCCGAGATCCGGTCGTCGGCCGCGGCCACCATGGCGTCGACGAGGTCGAACTTGCGGGTGACGCCCTTCATCACGACCTTGCCGGCCTCCATCGGGCCGCCGGAGACGAAGACTGCCGGGATGTTGAGGCGGAGCGCCGCCATCAGCATGCCGGGGGTGATCTTGTCGCAGTTCGAGATGCAGACCATGGCGTCGGCGCAATGCGCGTTGACCATGTACTCGACGGAATCCGCGATCAGCTCGCGGGAGGGCAGCGAGTAGAGCATGCCGTCATGGCCCATCGCGATGCCGTCATCGACCGCGATGGTGTTGAACTCCTTGGCGACGCCGCCGGCCTGCTCGATCTCGCGGGCGACGAGCTGGCCGAGATCCTTCAGGTGGACATGGCCCGGCACGAACTGCGTGAACGAGTTCACCACCGCGATGATCGGCTTGCCGAAATCGGAATCCTTCATGCCCGTGGCGCGCCACAGGCCGCGGGCGCCGGCCATGTTGCGGCCGTGGGTGGTGGTGCGGGAGCGATAGGCGGGCATGGCGTGGCGGGTCTTTTTGGAAGTGGTCGGCTTCGAGAGGCGCCGCTGCGCCCCCTCTCTCACGAACCGGCCCCCCGTTTCAACGAAGGGCCGGTCCGCGATGGCCGCAGGGGTCAGGCGGAGGCGGCGTCGGAGGCCGATCGCGCGGCCATGAGGGCGAAGGCGTAGATCAGGCCGACCTCCTCCAGGCGGTCGAAGCGCCCGGCGGCGCCGCCATGGCCCGCCTCCATGTTGATCCGGAGGAGGACCGGGCCGCCCCCGGTCATGGTGGCGCGCAGCCGGGCGACCCACTTGGCCGGTTCCCAGTAGGTCACGCGGGGATCGGTGAGGCCGCCCAGCGCCAGGATCGCCGGGTAGGCCTTGGCCGCCACGTTGTCGTAGGGCGAGTAGGACAGGATGGTCCGGAAGGCCGCCTCGCTCTCGGCCGGGTTGCCCCATTCCGGCCATTCCGGCGGGGTGAGCGGCAGGTCGGCGTCGAGCATGGTGTTGAGCACGTCGACGAAGGGCACGTCGGCCACGATGCCGGCGAACAGCTCGGGGGCGAGGTTGGCCACGGCGCCCATCAGCATGCCGCCGGCGCTGCCGCCATGGGCGACGATGCGCTTCTGCGACGTGTAGCCGGCCTCGATCAGGGCGCGGGCGCAGGCCACGAAATCGGTGAAGGTGTTGGGCTTCTTCTCGCGCTTGCCGTCGAGATACCAGCCCCAGCCCTTCTCCGTGCCGCCGCGGACATGGGCGATGGCGTAGACGAAGCCGCGATCGACCAGGGAGAGCGGGTTGGTGCGGAAGGCGGCCGACATCGACGCGCCGTAGGAGCCGTAGCCGTAGAGCAGGAGCGGCGCCGAGCCGTCGAGGGGCGTGTCGCGCCGGTGCAGCAGGGAGATCGGCACCTGCGCCCCGTCCGGCGCGGTGGCGAAGAGGCGGCGGGTGACGTAGGCGCCGGCCTCGTGGCCGCTCGGCACGACCTGGCGCTTGCGCAGGTGCCGGCCACGGGTGACGCAATCGTAGTCGTAGGTCTCCGACGGCGTCGTCATCGAGGAATAGGTGAAGCGGATGCGCGCCGTCTCGAACTCGTAGCCGGTGGAGAGGCCGAGGGAATAGGCCTCCTCGGGGAAGGCGACCGTGTGCTCCTCGCCCTTCAGGTCCCGCACCACGATGCGCGGCAGGGCGTTCTCCTGCTCCAGCCGCACGAGGTGATTGCCGAGCACGTGCAGGTGGCCGATCAACACGCCCGGCCGGTGGGGCACGGCATCGCGCCAGTTCTCGCGGGCGGTCTGCGCGAGCGGGCAGGTGACGATCTTGAAGTCCTCGGCCCCGTCGGCGTTGGTGAGCAGGACGAGATACTCGCCCCAATGCTCGACGGAATACATCAGCCGCTCCTCGCGGGGGGCAACGCAGGTCAGCGGGCCCTCGGGCGCGGCGCGCTCCAGGAGATGCACCTCCGACGTCTCGTGGTCGCTCGCGACCACCGTGAGGAAACGGCCGGACTGCGTCTTGCCGATATGGACGAAGAAGCCGGGATCGGCCTCCTCGTAGACCACCGCGTCCTCGGATTGGGGCGTGCCGACCCGGTGGCGCATCACCCGGGCCGGGCGGTGGTTCTCGTCGAGGGCCACGTAGAAGAACACCGACCCGTCCGTGGACCACACCGCCTGGCCGGCGGTCTCCTCGACCCGGTCAGGCAGGTCCTCGCCGGTGGCGAGGTCGCGGATGCGGATCGTGTGCAGCTCGGAGCCCTTGGTGTCGGCGCCCCAGGCCAGGAAGGCGTGGTCGTCGGAATGCGTCGTCCCGGCGATCTCGAAGAAGGGAAGCCCTTCGCCGAGCTTGTCGCCGTCGAGCAGGATCACCTCGCCCTCCTCCGGGCCGCCATCGGCGGCGGTCTCGGCGCCCTGGCCGGGCAGCACGACCACGGTGCGCGGCCGGCGGCAGATCAGCGGATGCTGCCCGCCCTCCCGGTGCCGGATGTAATAGGCGTAGGGCCCGTCCGGCTCGGGCACGCTGGCATCGTCCTCGCGGATGCGCCCGCGCATCTCGGCCACCAGCGCCTTGCGCAGCGCCGCGGCCTGCCCCAGCGCCGCTTCGGCATAGGCGTTCTCCGCCTCGAGATAGGCGCGGATATCCGCGTCCAGGGCGGCCGGGTCCTTGAGCACGTCCCGCCAGTTCGCCGCCTTCAGCCAGGCATAGTCGTCCGCGACCTCGCATCCGTGGAGATGGAAGGGACGGGGCCTCGCCTCCGCGACCGGCGCCTGCGGAGGCAGGGCGAAAGGCGGGATCGCGGGCGGGGTGTCGGTCATGGCTCTCGCTCCATGGGCATCGCTTCGGGCATCGCTTCCGGGAGTTCGCCTCCCTGCCGGGCCGGAGCCGGCATGTGTCTCGCCTGCGGCTTCGACACAAGTGGCGCCCGCCGCAAGAGCATCTGCAACCGCTTCAGGAGGCTCAACGCAAGTGCGGAAACCCACCACGTCGGTCGGATGAAGTCCTCTTCACGTATCCGTGCATGCCAGCCCTGTCTTGCGACCTGAAACCCGATGGCCTAAGTCAGTAACGTGGCAGAGGGGGATGCCACATCTATCGGAGAATTTGCAGTCGGGCCGGCGATGCGAAGGGTTTCCTCGCTGGGGCGGCTGCCGTCTTGTGCCGTCATGGGCCGGACGCGCAGCCTCGCGGCTTGCTGCGTGCCAAGGGGATGATGCCAATCATGCAAGAAAACGAGAAAGCGGTGGACCTGATCGAACTCGCGGCCGACATCGTCTCGGCCTTCGTCACCCGGAACCCGGTTCCCCCCACCGAGCTTCCTCAGCTCCTGAAGCGGGTCCACGCCGTTCTCACGCAGATCGCCACCGGCGCGGTCGAGGAGAAGCCGGTCGAGGCCGCGCCGCAGCAGCCCGCCGTGCCGATCAAGAAGTCGGTGATGCCCGACTACATCGTCTGCCTGGAGGACGGCCGCACCTTCAAGTCGCTCAAGCGGCACCTGCGCGCCAAGTACGACCTCTCCCCCGAGCAGTACCGGGCGAAGTGGGGCCTCTCCCCCGACTACCCGATGGTCGCGCCGAACTACGCCAAGGCCCGCTCCGACCTCGCCAAGGCGATCGGCCTGGGCCAGACCCGCAACGGCAGCTACGACGAAGCCGCCTGACCGTCGGCAAGCGTCGCGCCATCAACCTCGAAACCCCGGCCGGGCCTCTGTCCCGGCCGGGGTTTTCACATGGAACGCCCTTATCAACAGGAAAGATCGGGAACGCGGTGCATCCTCGCCGATTGTTCCGGCGATGGACGACGATCCCTCCGAGCAGCTCGGCAAGACGAATGCCCTCCTTGCCGAATGGGCCGCCCGCAAGGCGACCGAGAGCGAGACGCTGATCGAGCGTTTCGAGCGCATGGGCTACGCCGTGCGCGGCAAGTCCGAGGAAGAGATCGAAGAGGCTCTGAGGCACCCGCCGACGAAGCCGGCCGCGGGCGAATAGCGCCCCCCAGCCCCGTGCGCCCTCGACCGATCAGGCGTCAAGTCTTGAATTAGGATTATTTTCTGATAGCTCTCGCTCCTTGGGGACGCCCGTCCCCGAATTGCGGATCGCGCTTGGAACATATCATGAACATTGCGATGGCAAAGCGGTCTGACGGCCGCCGGGAGCAGGATGGGGGAACGGGCCGCCCGCTGGGGCGCGAGGCGGCGCGCCTGCTCGCGGCCCTCGGCGAGGACGAAGCCTACGCCTTCCCCGATCCGGTCGAGAGCGGGCGGATCTGCGTGCGGCGCGCGCGCGGCGGCATCTCCCTGGGCGGCGGCCGCTTCAGCCGTACCGCGGTCGAGCGCCTGCGGGCAGCCGATCTCGTCGAGGGCGGCGGTCCGGGGGACCGCCTGCGGATCAGCCCGGCGGGACGCGCCCGCCTGCGGCGCGCCGAGGCGCCGGAGGGCGAGGCCTTCCGGGCGCAGCACCTCGCCCTCGTGGCGGAGACGCCCCCCGAGGGCGGCGCCGTAAGGCTGCGCGACGCGGCGGAGAGCCCCCTGGCCTGGATGGCCCGGCGGCGCGGGCGGGGCGGGATTCCCCTGATCGACGCCGCCGCCTTCGAGGCGGGGGAGCGCCTGCGCCGCGACCTCACCGCGGCGCAGATGCTGCCGAGCCTCGGCCAGACCTGGGATACGCTGCGGGTCGATGGCGGCGGCCCGCGCGATCCGGCCGCAGGCTCGGACCGGGTCGTGGCGGCGCGCCAGCGTACCGACCGGGCCCTGCGCGCCGTCGGCGCCGACCTGTCGGGCCTGCTGATCGACCTGTGCGGCTTCCTGAAGGGGCTGGAGCAGATCGAGAGCGAGCGCGACTGGCCGGCCCGCTCGGCCAAGGTCGTGGTCCGCATCGCCCTGCGGCGGCTCGCCGAGCATTACGGCCTCGCGCCGGAGGCGACCGGCCCGGAGCGCACCCGCGCGCGCCACTGGCGCGCGGCCGACGCCTCCGCCTGAGCCGGCGCACGGAAACACCGCCGTCCCTTCCCCGCCCCGGGGAAGGGCGCCCCCTCGGCCGGGGCGTGATCCGGCCCCGGGCCGGACCCGATCGTCAGGCGGCCTCGGCGGCGAAGCGCCGCGCATCCCGCTGGATGCGCTCGACCATGGACCGGACGCCGTTCGAGCGCTTGGAGGTGATGTGCGCGCCGAAATCGAGCTGCTTGAGCAGATCGAACCCGTCCGTCGTCACGGCCTGCTCGGGGCTCTTGCCGCGGTAGAGCGCCACCATGAGCGCGACGAATCCCTTCACGATCTGGGAATCGCTGTCCCCCTGGAGAGCGAGTTGCGGCCCGGCACCGGCGCGATCGAGGGAGACGTCGAGCCAGACCTGGCTCTCGCAGCCATGAACGCGGTTCGTTTCGGAATGCAGCGCCTCGGGCAGGGGCGGCAGCGCCTTCCCGAGCTCGATCACATATTCGTACCGATCCATCGCGTCGTCGATGAAGGCGAAATTCTCGATGATGGTCTCGATGGGAGGCAGCATGCGGGGTCCGGCCGGTCTTCGCGAGGCCCCCATATAGTCGGTGATGCCGCCGTGGACGAGACCGGCCCGCAGGAGGAGCCCGAG
This sequence comes from Methylobacterium organophilum, assembly GCF_022533465.1. Taxonomy (NCBI): domain Bacteria; kingdom Pseudomonadati; phylum Pseudomonadota; class Alphaproteobacteria; order Hyphomicrobiales; family Methylobacteriaceae; genus Methylobacterium; species Methylobacterium organophilum. The sequence goes on from NZ_CP092848.1 coordinate 924,565, forward strand.
TCAGGCCCTCCCCTGCGTCCGGGGTTCGGGCAGCTGGAGCAGGAGGGGATCGGCCTTGGTGGCCTCGCCCCGCACGGCGATCTCCGCCTGGGCGGCATAGGCCGCGATGAGGCGCGGCCCGAGCTTGGGCACGCCCGGCCGCGCGATCGCCGTCGTCTCGCCGGACACGATCGCGAGCTGCACCGGGGCACCGGGGGGGGCCTCCAGGGTGATGGCGATGGTGCAGGCCACCGTCTCCGCCGTGGCGTCGAGGCATTCGGCCACGATCTCCGCCACGATCATGCCGAGGGCATTGGCGATGCGCGGCTCGACGATGCTCGTGCCCCGCCCCTCGACCGTCACGCCGATGCGCCCGGCCCGCCGCAGCTGCCCGAGCCCGGAGGCGAGGCGGTGGAGATAGTCCTTGAGGTCGATGGAGGCGATGTGGGGCGCCTCGTGCAGGTGCTGCTGCACGAGGGCGATCGCCCGGACCCGCTGACCGAGGGCATCGAAGCTGCCGCGGCAGGGCTCCGGCGCGGCCCGGCCGTAGAGGCCGATCAGGCTCACCATCACCTGCAGATTGTTGCGCACGCGGTGATAGATCTCCGCGAGCAGCGTCTCCTTCTCGGCGAGCGCCGCCTCGGCATGCTCCTCGGCATGCTTGCGGTCGGTGATGTCGAAGCAGGAGCCGATATAGCCGGCGAAGGCGCCGTCCTCGACCAGGGGCCGGGCGGTGTCGAGCAGCCAGCGATAGGCCCCGTCATGCCGGCGCAGGCGGAATTCGACGGTAAAGGGCTTCCGCGCGGCGAAGGCCTCGTCCACCAGGGCCGCGTGCCGGGCGAAGTCGTCCGGATGCAGCCCCTGGCGCCAGCCCTGCCCGAGCTCCTCCTCCAGGCTCCGCCCGGTGAATTCGAGCCAGCACTCGTTGTGATGGATCGCCTGACCGGCCGCGTCGCAGCGCCACATCATGAGCGGGACGAAATCCGCGAATCGCCGGAAGTCGTCGCGGATCCCGCCGCCCTCCCGCTCCTCGCCCGTTGCCGCCCCGACCATACGCGACCCGCCCAGCTTCACGGCCCGCCTGAACCACACCGGGCACCCGGCGGTCAACGTGTCGAGGGTAGCGCCGTTCCGGCCGGGGAAACCGGGATCGCATCGGCCTAGGGCGCTGCGGATATGGGGCATTTCGCCGGCGACAGGCCGGGCGCGGCGCCGGCAAGGCGAGCGGCCCGCCGCTCGGCGGAGAGAATATCGGACATTTTTCCTACTATAGGAATTTATGATTGACAGCGTGACGTTCCTCGGCTAGGGTGATCCCACGCTCAAGAAGTGTGACGAGACGGCGGGGGGTGATGCGGATTCCGAGCCCTTACAGCGCCGAGACGCGCCAGGCCGTCGAGGCGATGCTGCGCGACACCGCCCTGACCCTGGTGGAGATCGGGCGGCGCACCGGCGTGTCGCCCAAGACGGTCAGCACCTGGAACAGTGCCGGCGGCTGGCGCAAGCCGAAGGTCGTCGGCCGCGGCGCGCTGAGCCCGGCCAACTGGCCCGAGAGCCGGCTGCAGGCGGTGGCCCGACTCTATTACGAGCCGCGGGTCGACCCGAAGGACCTCGCCGAGGCGATGGGGGTGCGGCCGAGCTCCGCCCAGAACCTGTTTCGCGCCTGCGGCCTGCCCCCGCGCCGGCCCGCCCTGCGGACGCCGCCGCCGGCCGTCGCGCCCCTCGGGGAGGAGGCGCCCGATGCGCGGGCGCTCAACCGGGCCCTGCGGGCGCATGTCGCCCGGCAGATCGCCGCCTTCGACGCCGCCCTGCACGGGCAGGGCGCGGCGGTGATCGATTCCGCCCGGGTGTTGCGGGATCTCGGCGGCCTGAAGCGGCTGCTCGACGCACTCGACGCCGACGAACGGGCCGGAGGCCCTCGGGACACGGGAGACGGGGCGGATGGGGGATCTGACACCGATCTCGCCGCCCTCCGCGACGACCTCGCGCGACGCCTTGCGGCGGTTCTCGCGGACGGGGCGGCTGGGGGCCTTCCTGGCGAGCCTGCCGCCTGAGGCGGTGCAGGCCCTGGCGCAGGACTGGCTCTTCCTCGCCCGGGACGATCAACTGCCGCCGGAGGGCGACTGGACCACCTGGGCGGTGATCGGCGGGCGCGGGGCGGGCAAGACCCGCACCGGGGCCGAATGGGTGCGGGCGCTGGCTCTGGGCGACCCCGCCTTCACGCCCGCGCCGGTGGGGCGCATCGCCCTGGTCGGCGAGACCTTCGCCGATGTCCGCGACGTGATGATCGACGGCCCCTCCGGCCTGCTCGCCCTGCCCCGGCGGGGCGCGGCCCGGCCCGACTGGATGCCCTCGCGGCGCCGGCTGACCTTCGCCAACGGCGCCGTGGCCCTCGCCTTCTCGGCGGAGGAGCCGGATTCCCTGCGCGGACCCCAGTTCGGCGCCGCCTGGGCCGACGAGGCCGCCAAGTGGCGCCATGCGGAGGCCACCTGGGACATGATCCAGTTCGGCCTGCGCCTCGGGACGCGGCCCCGGGGCCTCGTGACCACCACCCCGCGGCCGGTGCCGCTGATCCGCCGGCTGCTCGCCGACCCGCGCGTCGCGGTCAGCCGGGCGCGCACCGCCGACAACGCCATGAACCTGGCGCCGGGCTTCCTCGACACGATCGTCGGCCGCTATGCCGGCACCCGGCTCGGGCGGCAGGAGCTCGACGGCGCGCTGATCGACGACCGGCCGGATGCGCTCTGGTCGCGGGCGCTGATCGAGGCCGGCCGCGTCGCCCGGGCCCCGGCGCTGATGCGCATCGCGGTGGCCCTCGACCCGCCGGCCAGCTCCGGGGCGGGGGCGGATGCCTGCGGCCTCGTCGCCGCGGGCCTCGCCGAGGACGGCATCGCCTATGTGCTCGCCGATGCCAGCCTCGACCGGGCGCGCCCGGAGGCCTGGGCCGGGGCCGCCTTGGCCCTCTACCACCGGCTCGCGGCCGATGCCCTGGTGGTGGAGGTGAACCAGGGCGGCGAGATGGTCGCCGCCGTGCTCGCCCAGATCGACGCCGCCGTGCCGGTGGTGCCGGTGCGGGCGAGCCGCGGAAAGTACCTGCGGGCCGAGCCGGTCGCCCTGCTCTACGCCCGAGGCCGGGTGCGCCATGTCGGCGCCTTCCCGGCCCTGGAGGACGAACTCTGCGATTTCGGCCCCGGCGGCCTCTCCACCGGCGCCTCCCCCGACCGGCTCGACGCCCTGGTCTGGGCGCTGACCCACCTGATGCTGACGCCGCCCGCCGCGCCGCAGGTGCGGCGGCTTTAGGCGTGCTTGCGGACGATGGACGCGATGGCCGCCTCTCTCCTCGCCCCTGGGCGAGGAGAACCGCGCGAAGCGGGGTGGAGTGGGCCGCGGGCGCGAGGCCGGAAGCCACGGCCCCCTCCGTCCGCTTCGCGGCCACCTCCCCCGAGTGGGGGAGGAACGGTGCGTCCGCCTCGACCGAACCTCCACCCGCGGAGTCCCCGATGCCCAACATTCTCGCGCGGCTCGTCCGGGCCGCGGGCTTTTCCGCGCCCGCCGTGAAGGGGGCGAGCCTCGCCCTCTACGGCGATGCCCCCGCCGTCTGGATGACGCGGGATATCGGCGCCTTCGCCCGGGAGGGCTACCAGCGCAACGCCATCGCCCACCGGGCCGTGCGCCTCGTCGCGGAATCCGCCGCGAGCCTGCCCCTCACCCTGGAGGGCGGCGAGGCGGGGCATCCGCTCCTCGCCCTGCTCGCCCGGCCGAGCCCGCGGGAGGGCGGCCCCGGCTTCCTGGAGGGCATCTACGGGCACTTGATGATCGCCGGGAACGCCTATCTCGAAGCGGTCTTCCTCGACGGCGCCCCCCGCGCCCTCTACGCCCTGCGCCCCGACCGGATGCGGGTGATCGCCGGGCCGGACGGCTGGCCCACGGCCTACGAATATTCCGCCGGGGGACGGCCCGTCCGCTACGAGCAGGCGGGGCCGGTGCCGCCGATCCTGCACCTGAAGACCTTCAACCCCCTCGACGACCATTACGGCCTCTCGCCGGTGGAGGCGGCCGCCGTCGCCCTCGACATCCACAACGCGGCCGGCGCCTGGCACAAGGCGCTGCTCGACAACGCGGCGCGCCCCTCCGGCGCCCTGGTCTTCGCCCCCGCCTCCGGGGCCTCGCTGAGCGACGCGCAGTTCAGCCGGCTCAAGGGGGAACTGGAAGCGAGCTACCAGGGCGCGGCCAATGCCGGCCGGCCCCTGCTGCTCGATGGCGGCCTCGACTGGAAGCCGCTGGCACTCTCGCCCAAGGAAATGGATTTCGTGGAGGCCAAGGCCTCCGCCGCCCGGGAGATCGCCCTCGCCTTCGGCGTGCCGCCCCTGCTCCTCGGCCTGCCGGGGGACAACACCCACGCCAATTACGCCGAGGCCAACCGGGCCTTCTACCGCCAAACGGTGATCCCCCTGGTGCGCCGCACCGCCGCCGCCCTCGCCGGCTGGCTGGAGCCGGCCTTCGGCCCCGCCGCCCTGGTGCCCGATCTCGACGGCATCGAGGCGCTCGCCGCCGAGCGCGAATCCCTCTGGCGCCGCCTCCAGGGTGCGGATTTCCTCAGCCCGGACGAGAAGCGCGAGGCTTTGGGCTACCCGCCGGCCGGCACGCCCGCCGCCTGACCACCCCCTTCCTCCCAGCGCCGAGGTTTTCGATGGATGGCCATTTCACCGGCTATGCCAGCCTGTTCGGCGTGCCCGATCTCGGGCGCGACACGGTGATGCCGGGCGCCTTCGCGGACAGCCTCGCCCGGGGGGGCCCGGCGGGCGTGCGCATGCTCTGGCAGCACGACGCGGCCGAGCCCATCGGCGCCTGGCTGGCCCTGCGCGAGGACGGCAGGGGCCTGCGGGTCGAGGGGCGGCTGAACCTCGCTGTGCAGCGAGCCCGCGAACTCGACGCGCTCCTGCGCGAAGGAGCGCTGGACGGGCTCTCCATCGGCTTCCGGACCGTGCGGGCGGCGCCGTCCCGCGGCGGCCGCCGGCTCCTGGCCGTCGATCTCTGGGAGATCTCCCTGGTCAGCTTCCCCCTGCAGCCGGGGGCGCGGATCGCCACCCGCTCCGCCAAGGCCGCCCCGACCATCGACCTCGCCGCGCGGCTGCGCCGCTGCGCCGGCCGCCTGCATCCGCCGCCCGGGGCCCCGGGCCGGATCCCGCCCCGCTCCGCCACACCCTCCCACCTCTGAGGCCCTCATGACCGGACAGATCCCCTTCGCGATCGAAACCAAGTCCCTCGAGAACAAGGCGGCGCTCGGCGGGGTCGACACCGCCCTGGACGAGCTCGGCCGCGCCTTCGAGGCTTTCAAGGAGGCCAACGACGCCCGGCTCGGGCAGATCGAGACCCGGCTCTCCGCCGACGTGGTGACGGAGGAGAAGCTCGCCCGCATCGACGCGGCCCTCGACCAGGCCAAGAACCGGCTCGACCGGATCAGCCTCGACCGCGCCCGCCCGCCCCTGGCCGACCCGGAGGGGACCCGCCGGGTGGCCGGCGCCAGCGAGCACAAGGCGGCCTTCGACCTCTACATGCGGGCCGGCGAGAGCGCCGGCCTGAAGCGGCTGGAGGAGAAGGCGCTCTCGGCCGGCTCCGGACCGGATGGCGGCTACCTCGTGCCGAGCATGGTCGAGCGCGAGGTGCTGCGCCGGCTGGCCACGATCTCGCCGATCCGCGCCATCGCCTCCGTGCGGGTGATCTCCGGCGGCCAGTACAAGCGGGCCTTCTCGGCGACCGGGCCGGCCGCGGGCTGGGTGGCCGAGACCGCCCCGCGCCCCCAGACCGACAGCCCGCCCCTGACCGAGCTGAACTTCCCGGCCATGGAGCTCTACGCCATGCCGGCGGCGACCCAGACGCTGCTCGACGACGCGGTGGTCGACATCGACGCCTGGCTGGCCGAGGAGATCGAGACGGTCTTCGCCGAGCAGGAGAGCGTCGCCTTCGTCACCGGCAGCGGCAGCGGCCGGCCCAAGGGCTTTCTCGCCTACGATACCGTGGCCAACAGCGCCTGGGTGCCGGGCAAGCTCGGCTTCGTCGCCACCGGCGCCAACGGCGCCTTCCCGGCGAGCAACCCCTCCGACGTGCTGTTCGACCTCGTCTACGCCCTGCGGGCAGGCTTCCGGCAGGGGGCGAGCTTCGTGATGAACCGGCGGGTGCAGAGCACGATCCGCAAGTTCAAGGACGCGGACGGCAACTACCTGTGGCAGCCGCCGCTGGCCGCCGACCGGGCCGCAACCCTGATGGGCTTCCCCGTGGCCGAGGCCGAGGCGATGCCCGACCTCGCGACGGGCAGCCTCTCGGTCGCCTTCGGCGATTTCCGGCGGGGCTATCTCGTGGTGGACCGCACGGGGCTGCGCACCCTGCGCGACCCCTATTCCGCCAAGCCCTACGTGCTGTTCTACACCACCAAGCGGGTCGGCGGCGGCGTGCAGGACTTCGACGCGATCAAGCTGTTGAAGTTCACCGCGTGAGCGCGGCGCGAGCGGAAGCCGGGGCGCCTCAGCGCCGCCCCGGCCGGGCCATCCATTCCGAGCGGGCGCTGGCGGCGGGCATCGCCTCCAGCTCCGCCGCCCGGGACGAGATCCAGCCGGCATGCTCGGCGGTGGGGGTCACCGCGGTGAAGCCGCCGCAGGCGGTGCGGGCGCGCCGGTCCTGGCGCATGGCGCCGCTCGACCAGCTCACCACGCCGACCATCTGGCCGCCGCGCAGGATCGGGCCGCCGGAATCGCCGAGGCAGGCGCCGGCCCCGGCCGTCTCCGCCATGCGGCGGGCATCGGTGACCACGGTGACCCGGTTGGCGACCTGAAGGGAGCCGATCGAGACAAGATGGGCGGTGCGCAGCGTCCGCGCCGTGCCGCGGCGGTTCTCCGCCACCACGCCGAAGCCGGCGATGTCCACGGAATCGCCGGTGCCGATGGCGCCGCCGCGGGGATCGAGGGGGCGGAAGCCCGGGCCGACCGGCTGGGCGAGCTTCAGAAGCGCGAGATCGATGCCCGGCTGGTCCTCCGGCGTGGTGCCGGAGACGAAATCGGGATGCATCGCCGCGGCGACCGCGCGGATGCGGCGCTGGCGGAAGGAGGGATCCACCACCACGACGTTGTAGCCGGCCTGGTGCATCACGCAGTGGGCGGCGGTGAGCACCACGTCCTGGGAGATGAGGGTGCCGGAGCAGATCTCGCCCTGGGTGGATTCGACGCGCACCACCGAGGCGCGCAGACCGCCGGGGTCGCGCTCGACCTGCCCCTGCACCACCGCCTGCGCCGAGAGCGGCACGAGGGCCAGCAGCGCGCCGAGCGCGAGCCTGCGGACGGGGATCGAAACCATGCTGCCTCTCCCGCGCCCAAGCGCGCTCCGATTCGATTCAGCGTATCCGAACCCAATTCGGCGGCCAAGCTGAGGTTCCCCGTGCCGGACCGGGCCGAAGCCGGATCCGTGCCATCAGGCACGGCGCGCGGGCCGTCCGCCCTCGGGCGAAACCCCGCGGGACAAGGGGGAGACCCGATCGCCGCCCTCAGGGCCCGCGCCAGGACGCCCCGGCGCCCCAGGGGCGAAGCGTGGCGTCGATCCAGCCGCGCTGCGGGCCGAGCAGGATGCCCTGGGTGAGGCCGCCGCAGGCATCCTTCACCCAGGCGGCGAGCGCCACCACGGCGCCTCCCTGCACGATCGGGCCGCCGGAATCGCCGTTACAGCCCCCGGCGCGGGGCGCCTTGAGCCAGAGCAGGATGCGGCTCGGCCCGTAGGGCTCGACCACCGGCAGCGTGGCGATGCGGAAGCGGCCGAGGCTCTTGCGGTCGCGGTCCCGGGCCGCGCCGTAGCCGCCGAGTTCGAGGGGGGTGCCCGCCCCCGGTACGTCCTGCGCCAGCGTCGCCGGCCGGAAGCGGGCGGGCAGGGCCGCGGGCAGGCGCAGCAGCGCCAAGTCGATCGAGCGGGTGCGCCCGCGGATCGCGTCCGCGTCGTAGCCCGGATGCACCAGGCGGGCCGAGGGCTCGATCAGCACCGGCTGCCCGGCCTCGTCGCGGAAATGGACCCGGTTCTGCGCCGCCCCGGCGACGCAATGGCCGGCGGTGAGCACCGCGTCGGGGGCCACCACCACGCCGGTGCACACGCCCCCGGCCGAGGTCAGCACCATCACCGCGGCGCGGGCGAGATCCGTGTCCGCCGCCTCCCGGCCGCCGACGATCGCGCCGGCCGGTCCCGGGGCGCAGGCCAGCGTCGCGGCCAGGGCCCCGGCGAGGACGAGGCGGGCCGTGATCCGGCGCGGGCCGGCGGGACGGGAAGCGGCCATCGGAAGCGGTCCCGGCGAGACGAGAGGAACGGGAGGGATGCCTTGACCCCGATACGCGTCGACAGCAGCGCCGTCGAGCCGGTGAGCCTGTCCGAGATGCGCGGCCATCTGCGCCTCGATCCCGACGATACGGACGAGGACGACCTCCTCGCCCGCCTGATCACCGCCGCCCGCCAGGCGGTGGAAGCCGAGAGCCGGCGCCTGCTGGCTCCGGGGCGCTGGCGGATCACCCTGACGGCCTGGCCGGCCTGCGGCGTGGTGCCGGTGCCCCTGAGCCCGCTCACGGGCATCGCGAGCGTGCAGCAGGTCGATGCCGCCGGCACCGCGACTCCCCTGCCCGCCGGCCTCCTGCGGCTCGGGCCGGATCCCTGGGAGGCGCCCTGCCTCCTCCTGACCGGGGAGCGGCCTCCGCTCGGCGACGGCGCGGCCCTGATCGAGCTGAGCGCCGGCTGCGGCGGGGCGGGACCGCAGCCGGGGCCACCGGTGCCCGCGCCCCTGCTCCAGGCCCTGCGCCTCGCCGTGGCCGACGCCTTCGAGAACCGCGGCGACGGCCCCGGCCGCCGCACCGCCCTGCCCGAGACCGCCCTGGCGCTGATCGCGCCCCATCGCCGGCTCCGGCTCTGACCCGCCCACCAGGAACCCCGACCATGACGCAGGTGCCCATCGGCGCGCGGCGGCGACGCTTCGTGCTCGAACAGCCCGTGGACACGCCGGACGGCTTCGGCGGGCGGATCCGCCGCTACGAGGCCGGCCCGGTCCTGTGGGGGGCGATGCAGGCGCTCGGCGCCGAGACGCAGATCCGCGGCGGCCGGGCCGACCGCATCGGCACCCACCGCATCGCCTTGCGCTTCCGCGCCGGCATCACGCCGGCCATGCGCCTCTCCGCCGGGCCGCGCCGTTTCGCGATCCGCAGCGCGGAGGATCCGGACGGGCGGGGCTGCGACCTCGTCTGCCTGGTCGAGGAGATCCTGCCGGAGGCGTTGCCGTGAGCCCGCTCCTCGCCCTGCGCGGCGCGATCCTCGCGCGCCTCTCCGGCGATACCGCCCTCGCCGCCCTCATGGGGGGCCAAGTCCGGCTCTACGACGAGCCGCCCCGGGGCGCCGCCCCCGTCTATGCCGTGTTCGGCCCCGCGGAGGCGCGCGACGATTCCGTCGACGGGGCACGGCGCCATCGCCACGCCCTCGACCTCGTGATCCATGGCCGGCCCGGCTCCGCCCGCAGCGCCCTGGAGGCGGCCGAGGCCGTCGCGGCCCGCCTCGAAACGGGCGCGCCCGCGCCGCAGGGCCATGCCCTCGTCAGCTTCCGCATCGCCCGGACCAGCGCCGCCCGCGACGCCGCCACCGGCGAGACGCGGGCGGTGCTCGCCTTCGAAGCCGTCACCGAAACCATCGCCTGAAGGGGATCCCATGAGCGCACAGAAGGGCAAGGACCTGCTGCTGCGGGCCGGCAACGGCAGCGGCGGCTTCGTGGCGGTGGCGGGCCTGCGCGCCCGGCAGATCGCCTTCAACGCGGAGAGCGTGGACGTGACCAACGCCGATTCCGCCGGGCGCTGGCGCGAATTGCTCGCGGGCGCCGGGGTGCGGCGCGCCTCCGTGACCGGGGCGGGCGTCTTCCGCGACGAGGCCTCGGACCTGCGCCTGCGCGCCCTGTTCTTCGACGGGGCGATCGAGACCTTCCAGGTGGTGGTGCCGGCCTTCGGCACGATCGAGGGGCCGTTCCAGGTCACGAGCCTCGAATACCGGGGCGACCATGCCGGCGAGGTCACCTACGACATGACCCTCGAATCCGCCGGCGCCCTCTCTTTCACGGCAGCCTGAGCCATGGCGAACCGCAGACGGGGCGAGGTGCCCCTGGTGCTCGGCCACGAGCGCTACACCCTGTGCCTCACGCTGGGCGCCCTGGCCGAGCTGGAGGAGGCCTTCCAGGCGGCGGATGCGGTGGCGCTGGCCGGGCGCCTCGCCGAGGGGCGCCTGCGCAGCCGGGACCTGATCATCCTGCTCGGCGCCGCCCTGCGCGGGGGCGGCCACGCCCTGGACGACCGGGCCGTGGCCGCCCTGCCCCTGGCGAGCGGGTTGGACGCGATCGTGCGGGCGCTGGGCGAGGCGGTGGAGGCCGCCTTCGGTACGGCGGAGGACGCCCCCCGCCCTTGAGACCCACGGGAGGGACGGCAGCGGAGGCGCAGGCCTTCGCCTTCCCGTGGGACGCCGCGATGGCCCTCGCCCTCAACCGCCTCGGCTGGACGCCCGCCGCCTTCTGGGCGGCGACGCCGCGGGAGCTCGCCGCCGCGGCCGGGCCGCGGCCCGCACCCGCCGCGACCCGGGCCGATCTCGACCGGCTCGTCGCCGCCCATCCCGATCCCTGCTGACGAGGACGCCGCATGGCCGAAGACGATGCCACCCGCAGCGACGCGGAGCGCGTGAAGAGCCTCGAATCCCTCGACAGGCTCGCCCGCAGCTTCGGCCGCTCCCTGACCCAGGCCCTGACGAGCTCCCTCAGCGCGGGACGCCAGCTCGACAGCGTGCTCGACACCCTCTCGACCCGGCTCGCCGGTCTCGCCCTCCGGGCCGCCGCGGTGCCGGTGAGGCGGAGCGTGGCCAACCTCGTCACGCAGGTGCTCGGCCGCTTCTCCGGCGCCGACGAGGCGCTGGCCCGGGGCGGGGTGATCGAGAACGGCCGGGTCTCGGCCTACGCCAAGGGAGCCGCCTTCCCGGGCGGGATCGCCTCCGGCCGGGTCCAGCCCTTCGCGGCCGGCGGAATCGTGGCCGCGCCGACCTATTTCCCCCTCGCCAACGGCACCGGGCTGATGGGCGAGGCCGGGCCGGAGGCGGTGATGCCCCTCCGCCGGGGCAGCGACGGCCGCCTGGGCGTCGCCGCCTCCGGGGGCGAGCGCCCGGTCGCGGTCACGGTGAACATCACGACGCCGGATGCGGAGAGCTTCCGCCGCTCGGAGGCGCAGGTGGCGGCCACCCTCGCCCGGGCCGTCGCCCGCGGCCGGCGCGCGCTGTGAGGACGCGTCATGGCCGAGGATTTCCACGAAGTGCGCTTCCCCCTCGACGTGGCCCTGAAGGGCAGCGGCGGCCCGAGCCGGCTCACCGAGATCGTGACCCTGGCCTCCGGCCGGGAGCACCGCAACAGCCGCTGGGCGGATTCGCGCCGGCGCTACGATGCCGGGCTCGGCATCCGCACCCTGGACGCCCTGCACACGGTGCTCGGCTTCTTCGAGGCGCGGCGGGGCCGCCTCTACGGCTTCCGCTACCGCGACCGGGTGGACCACCGCTCCGGCCCGCCGAGCGCGCCGGTCACGCCCCTCGACCAGCGGATCGGCACGGGGGACGGCAGCACGAAGGGCTTTTCCCTGGTGAAGACCTATGGCGACGGGCCGCTCCCCTATCTGCGCACGATCCGCAAGCCGGTGGCGGGCAGCGTGCGGGTCGCGGTGAACGGGGTCGAGCGCGCGGCCTCCGCCTTCGCCTGCGACCCGGCCACCGGCCTCGTCGTCTTCACGGCGGCGCCCCCGAGCGGCGCGGCGATCACCGCCGGCTACGAGTTCGACGTGCCGGTTCGCTTCGACACCGATGACCTGACCATCGATCTCGCCGCCTTCACCGCGGGGGAGATCCCGCGGGTGCCGCTGATCGAGATCCTGCCCTAGGTGAGGGACCCCTCCGCCATGCGCGCCCTTCCTCCCGACCTCGCCGCGCGGCTCGCCGACGGGGCGACGACCCTGTGCCATTGCTGGCGGCTGCTGCGCCGGGACGGGCTCGCCCTCGGCTTCACCGACCACGACCGCGACCTCGCCTTCGACGGCACCGCCTTCGCCGCCCGCACGGGGCTGGAGGCGGCGGAGGCGAGCGCCGAGCTCGGCTTCGCCGTGGGCGGGGGCGAGGTGGCCGGGGCGCTCAGCGCCGCGGCGATCGCGGAAGCCGACGTCGCCGCCGGGCTCTATGACGGGGCCTCCGTCGAGACCTGGCTCGTCGACTGGCGTGCCCCCGAGGCCCGGCTGCTGCTCGATCGCGCCGAGATCGGCGAGATCCGGCGGGCGGGGACCGCCTTCGTGGCGGAGCTGCGCGGGCCGATGCACCGGCTCGACGCGGAATCCGGCCGCACCTTCCGGGCAGCCTGCGACGCCGCCCTCGGAGAGGCCCGCTGCGGGGTGGACCTGACGGATCCGCGCTACCGCGGCACCGGCACGGTCGCGGAGATCGCGTCCGCGACGCAGCTGCGGGTGAGCCTGGCCGCTTCCGTCGCGGAGGGCTGGTTCGGCGGCGGGCGCCTCGCCTGGGAGACGGGCGCCAATGCCGGGCTCTCCGCCGACATACGCACCCAGGCGGGGACGGGGACCGAGATCCTGCTGGAGCTCTGGCAGGCCCCGGCGCGCGCGGTGGCCGCCGGCGACGCCGTCACCCTGACCGCGGGCTGCGACAAGGCCTTCGCCACCTGCCGCGAAAAGTTCGCCAACGGGCTCAACTTCCAGGGCTTCCCGCACATGCCCGGCAACGACTTCGTGCTGCGCCCCGCTCCGAGCGGCGGCCCCGGCCTCGACGGCGGCAGCCTGTTCCGCTGAGGCGGCCGAACGCCCACCCGACCCATCGTTCCGTCCCGTCGCGCGGAGGATCGCCCATGCCGCCCGCTTCCCCGCGCCTGCGCGAAAGAATCGTCGCCGCCGCGCGCGGCTGGATCGGCACGCCCTACCGGCACCAGGCCTGCCTGAAGGGGGTCGGCTGCGACTGCCTCGGCCTCGTGCGCGGGGTCTGGGCCGAGATCCACGGCGCCGAGCCGGAGACGCCGCCCCCCTATCCCGCCGGCTGGGCCGAGGCCGTGCCCGGCGGGCGCGACCTGCTGGCCGAGGCGGCGCGGCGCCACCTGATCCCGGTTCCCGCGGGGCCAGGCTACCGGCCGGCGCCCGGGGACGTGCTGCTCTTCGCCTTCCGGGCGCATCTGCCGGCCAAGCACTGCGCCATCGCCACCGGCCCGGAGGCGATGGTGCATGCCCAGGACGGCGCCGCGGTCACCGAGATCGCCTTCACCCCCTGGTGGCGCCGGCACCTCGCCGCCGCCTTCCGCTTTCCCGACCGGGAGGAGCCGCGATGACCACGCTGGTCCTGCAGGCGGCGGGCTCCGCCATCGGCGCGGCCCTCGGCGGCCCGATCGGGGCCGGGATCGGGCAGGTGCTCGGCGCGGCGGCCGGCGGGGCGCTCGACCGCGCCCTGTTCGGCCCCGGCGCCCCCGGCCCCCGCTTCGTCGAGGGGCCGCGGCTCACCGACCTCGCCGGCCTGACCTCGACCGAGGGCGATCCCATTCCCCGCCTCTACGGCCGCGCCCGCCTCGGCGGCACCCTGATCTGGGCGACGCGGCCCCTCGAGACCGCCAACACCACGGTGACGCGCACGCAGTCCGGCTCGAAGGGCGGGAGCGGCCGCAAGGTCGTGACCACCGCCTACAGCTATTCCGTCAGCCTCGCGGTCGGGCTCTGCGCCGGGGAGATCGCCCTGGTGCGCCGGATCTGGGCGGACGGCACCGAGCTCGACCTGACCCGGCTGAGCTACCGCGTGCATCGCGGCGGGCCGGACCAGATGCCGGATCCGCTGATCGTCGCCAAGGAGGGGGCGGAGAACGCCCCGGCCTATCGCGGGCTCGCCTATGTGGTGTTCGAGAACCTGGCCCTGGCCGAGTTCGGCAACCGCATCCCGCAATTCGCCTTCGAGGTGATCCGCCCCGTGGCCGGTTTGGCCAGCCACCTGCGGGCGGTCTGCCTGATCCCCGGCGCGACGGAATTCGGGCTCGACCCACGCCCCGTCACCGAGGATGCCGGGTTCGGGGCGACCAAGCCGGCCAACCGCTTCCAGCTCCAGGGGGCGAGCGACGTGGTCGCCTCCCTCGACGCCCTGCAGGCGCTCTGCCCGAAGCTCGAGGCGGTGTCGGTGGTGGTCAGCTGGTTCGGCGACGACCTGCGGGCGGGCGCCTGCACCCTGACGCCGCGGGTGGATTCGACGCGCAAGGCCACCTTCGGCGCGGCCTGGAGCGTCGCCGGCCTGACGCGTGCCACCGCCCGGACCGTCTCGACGCGGCCCGGAGGCGGGCCGGCCTATGGCGGCACGCCGGACGACGCGTCCCTCGAACGCCTCGTCGCGGAACTGACGCGGCGCGGGCTCAAGGTGGTGCTCTACCCCTTCGTGATGATGGACGTGCCCGCCGGCAACGCCCTGCCCGACCCACAGGCGCCGGACCAGCCGCAGCCGGCCTATCCCTGGCGGGGGCGCATCACCTGCCATCCCGCCCCCGGGGCGCCGGGCAGCGTCGACGGAACGGCGGCCGCCGCCGAGCAGGTCGCCGCCTTCTTCGACGGGGCGGAGGGCTATCGCCGGATGGTCCTGCACTATGCCGACCGTGCCGCCGCCTGGGGGCTTTCCGGCTTCGTGATCGGCAGCGAGTTCGTCGGGCTGACCCGGGTGCGCGGCCCCGGCGGCGCCTATCCGGCGGTCGCCGCCTTCCGCCGGCTCGCCCAGGACGTGCGGGCACGGCTGGGATCGTCGGTGACGCTCGTCTACGCCGCCGACTGGACCGAGTACGGCGCCCATATCCGCGACGACGGGGCGAGCCTGCGCTTCCCCCTCGACCCGCTCTTCGCCGACCCGGCCCTCAACGCGGTCGGCATCGACTACTACCCGCCGATCACCGACTGGCGCGACGGCACGGCGCATCGCGACGCCGCCGAGGCGCCGGAGATCTACGACCGCGCCTATCTGAAGGGCCGGCTCGGATCGGGGGAGGCCTTCGACTGGTTCTATGCCAGCGCCGCCGACCGGGCGGCCCAGATCCGCACCCCGATCACGGACGGGGCCTATGGCCGGCCCTGGACCTACCGGGCCAAGGACCTCGTCTCCTGGTGGTCGAACCCGCATGTCGAGCGGGAGAACGGGGTGGAGACGGGCGCCACCGCCTGGGTGCCCGGGAGCAAGCCGATCTGGCTCACCGAGATCGGCATCCCCGCCGTCGACCGGGGCAGCAACGGCCCGAACGCCTTCCCGGACGCCAAGTCCTCCGAGAACGCCCTGCCACCCTTCTCGCGGGGGTTCCGCGACGACCTGATCCAGGCCCGGGGCCTGGAGGCGATCGTCGCCCGCTTCGATCCCGCCATGCCGGGCTTCGAGGCGGCCCACAATCCGGAGGCCGCCGCCTTCCCCGGCCGCATGGTGGATCCGGCACGCCTCTTCGCCTGGTGCTGGGATGCGCGGCCCTTCCCCGCCTTCCCGGATTTCGACGGCGTCTGGGCGGATGCGGAGAACTGGCGCAGCGGCCACTGGCTCACGGGCCGGATCGAGGGGATGGAGCTCGACCGGCTGATCGCGGCGATCCTGGCCGATTTCGGCCAGGCGGGCGGGCTCGATTGCGAGGCGGCGGGCTTCCTCGACGGCTACGTGATCGACCGGCCGCTCTCCGCCCGCGGCGCCCTCGAACCCCTCGTCCAGCTCTTCGGCCTCGACGTGCGCGCGGGCGCCGGCACCCTGACCATCCGCGGCCCCGGCCGCGCCGCCGCACTGACGCTCCGGGCCGACGATCTCGTGCGCCCGCGCGACGGGGAGGCGCCGCTTCGCTTCGTGCGGGCGCAGGAGAGCGAGCTGCCCCGCTCGGTCGCGCTCGCCTTCACCGATTCCGAGAACCCGGACTACCGGCGCGCCACCGCCGCCGCCCTGCGCCCGGGCGGCCAGCGCCGCCGGGAGAGCCGCCTCGACACGGCCGTGGTGACGCGGCGGGCGAGCGCGCAGGATCTGGCGGAAGCGGTGCTGGAGACCGCCCTGGCCGGCCGCGACAGCGCGAGCCTGACGCTCAGCCCCCGGCAGATCGCGGCGGAGCCGGGGGACCGCCTGATCCTGCCCCAAGAATCCGGAGGCGGCCTCTACCGGATCGAGCGGATCGCGGATTCGGCCGCGGGGCGGCGGATCGAGGCGCGGGCGGTGCCGCCGGCCTCCGACAGCCCCGCCGCCGCGTCCGGGACCGCGCGCCGCGGCGCGCGCCGCCCGCCCTGCCGGGGCCGCCCTTCGCCGTCGCCCTCGACCTGCCGATCGCCCGGGGCACGCCGCCCGCCCTGCAATACGTGGCGGTGGCCGCCGATCCCTGGCCGGGCCGGGTCGCGCTCTGGCGGTCGGAGGGCGAGGGCGCCGGCCTCGCCCTGCAGCGCCTGATCGAGCATCCGGCCTGCCTCGGGGAAACGCTGACGGCGCTGCCGCCCGGCCCGCTCTGGCGCTTCGACCGCGGAGCCGGCTTCGAGGTCGCCCTGCGCCATGCCGAGGGGTTCGCGGCGATCTCGGAAGCCGAGGCCCTCGGCGGCGGCAACCTGTTCGCCCTGCGGACCCCGGACGGCACGGTCGAGATCCTCGCGGCCGCCGGGGTGGCGCTGATCGGCGCGGGCCGCTGGCGGCTGTCCCGGCTGCTGCGGGGGCTCGCCGGCAGCGAGGCCGCCGCGGCGCGGACCGCCCCCGCCGGCAGCCTGCTCGTGCGTCTCGACGACGGGGCCGTGCAGCCCCTGGTGGAACGCCTGGACGAGGCCGGACGGGCCTTCCGCTACCGGGCGGTGCCCGCCGAGCGCGATCCCGCCGATCCGGCCTCCACCGGCTTCGAGGCGAGCGCCGGCCTCCTGGCCTACCGGCCGCTGTCTCCGGTGCATCTGCGGGCGCGGCGGGAGGCGGAGGGCGTGCGGCTCTCCTGGATCCGCCGCGCGCTGCGCGACGCCGATGCCTGGGAGGCCGCCGAGATCCCCCTCGACGCGCCGGAGCGCTACCGCGTCACGATCCTGGGCGCGGATGGCAGCGCCCTGCGCAGCCTCGAGACGGACGAAGCGAGCGCCCTCTATGCCCAGGCGCAGGAGAGCGCCGATTTCGGCGGCCCGCAGGACACGCTGACCGTTTCGGTGGCGCAGCTCGGCGCCGTGACCGGCCCCGGCCCGGCGACACAGGCGCGCCTGCCGGTGCGCATGGCCTGAACGGCCGCCTCTTCCCGAAGCCCCTCGACGACGGAGCCCCGCATGGCGGAGACCGAGAACCTGCGCCTGCCGCTGCTCGCGGCGGGGCAGGCCCAGAAGCACGTCACCCACAACGAGGCGCTCGCCGACCTCGACGCGCTGGTGCAGCTCGCCTGCCTCGACAAGGACCTCGCGGCGCCGCCCGCCGTGCCGAACGAGGGAGACCGCTACCTGGTCCTCGCGGCGAACCCGACCGGGGCCTGGAGCGGCCTGTCGGGGCAGGTCGCCGCCTTCCGCGACGGCGTCTGGACGGGCTACGCACCCCGGCCGGGCTGGTGCGCCTTCCTCCTCGACGAGGGCGCCCTCTACGCCTTCACCGGCTCCGCCTGGATCGACCTGCGCAGCACGATCGCCGGGCTGCAGAACCTCGCCCTTCTCGGGATCGGCACGCAGGCGGATGCGCAGAATCCCTTCGCGGCCCGCCTCAACAAGGCCCTCTGGACCGCCAGGCCCGCCGCCGAGGGCGGGAGCGGGGATCTGCGCTACACCCTCAACAAGGAGGGGGCGGCCAATGTCCTGTCCCTCCTGCTCCAGAGCGCCTTCTCGGGCCGGGCGGAGATCGGGCTCGTCGGCAGCGACGACCTGAGCCTCCGGGTCAGCGCCGACGGAAGCGCCTGGTCGACCGCCTTCAGCGTCGACCGGAGCAGCGGCCTCGTCAGCTTCGAGCGCGGCGCCCTGCGCACGGAGGTGACGGCCCTCACCGGCTCCGGCACCTGGGAGAGGCCCGCCTGGGCGCGCATGGTGACGATCTTCGCCATGGGTGGCGGAGGCGGGGGCGGCGCGGGGCGCCGCGGCGCCGCCGGCACGGTCCGGGCCGGAGGCGGGGGCGGCGGCGCGGGCGCCCTGGTCGTGGAGGAATTCCTCGCCGACGACCTTCCGGCGACGCTCGCCATCACGATCGGCGCCGGCGGGGCCGGCGCACCGGCCCAGACCGCGGATTCGACCAATGGCAGCGGCGGCACGGCCGGGAGCAACACCACGGTCGCCAACGGCTCCGTCATCCTGCTGACGGCCCTGGGCGGGGGTGCCGGCGGCGCAGGCGCCACGGCGGCAGCCGGCGGCGGCACGGGCGGAGGCGGCTTGAGCGTGCTGGCCGTGGGGAGCGGCGGCACCGGCTCCGCAGGCGCCGGCGCCGGCGGATCCGGCGGAAACGGCCTCCAGGGAAGTGGCGGCGGCGGGGGTGGCGGCGGTATCTCGGCAAGCGAGGCCGCGACCGCCGGCGGCCCGAGTGGACAGGGCTACATCCTCGGCAATGCGGGACGGCGGGCCATCACCGCCGCAGGAGGCGCCGTCGGGCTCGGCGGCAACAACGGGGCGGCCAAGGCCTGGATCCGCGGAGGTGCGAGCGGCGGCGGCGGCGGCGGGGCCGGACCGGCCAACGGCTCGGGCTCCGGCGGTGCCGGCGGCAATGGCGGCCTTCCCGGCGGCGGCGGGGGCGGGGGTGGCGGCGCCAGCAACGGCGCTGCCTCCGGCCCGGGGGGCGCCGGTGGCCGCGGCGAGGTCTGGATCCTGTGCCGGGGCTGAGGCCCGTCTCGTCCCTCGACCATCGCCGGAGATTTCCATGGAGCTCAGCCCCATCGGCCGCGCCGTGCTCGTCGCCCGCGAGGGACGCCGGCTCGAGGCCTATCGCGATTCCGCCGGCATCTGGACGATCGGCGTCGGCCACACCGCCGCCGCGGGGCCACCCGTCGTCGTGCCGGGCCTGACCATCACGGCGCAGGCATGCGACGCGCTCTTCGCCCGGGACGTGGCCCGCTACGCCCGGACGGTACGCGAGGCCCTCGCCGGATCCCCGGGCGAGGACCTGCCGCAGAACGCCTTCGACGCCCTCGTCTCCCTCTGCTTCAACATCGGACCCACCGCCTTCCTGCGCTCCACCGTGCTGCGGCGCCTGCGGGACGGCGATCGCGACGGCGCGGCGCAGGCGATCCTGATGTGGGACCGGCCGGCCGCACTGATCCCCCGCCGCCAAGGCGAACACGACCAGTTCCGCACGCCCTACGCCACCGCCCTGCCCCGCGCCCGCCGCGACGACCGGCAGCCGGTCGCATGGCCCGCGCAGGCGCCCCCCGCCGAGACCCCGCCTCCGGGCGCCGCAGCGCGGCCCGGCTGGCTGCGCCGCGCCCTCGCCCGCCTCTTCCGCCGCTGACCCACACGCCGTTCGGAGACATCGCCATGACCGCACGAAACCGTCCCGCACGAACCCCTGCCGCCCTCCTCGCCCTGTCCGTCCTCGGCCTCGCCGGGGCCTGCAGCCCGGCCCGTGCCGCGGGCGCGGAGATCCTGCTGCCCTGGGGCGACGCCCTCGCCGCCGGCCTGCAGGCGCTCGGCGGCATCGCGGCGCCCGCCCTGGCCGCGGCCGCCGCGGGGGCCACGGCGCGGCTCGCCGGGCCGCTGCGCTTCCTCGTCACCAGCACCCTGGTCGAGCGCCTGGTGCGCAACGCCACGGATTACGCGCTCAACGCCGTGGCCGGGGCGGCGCGCGGGCGCACCCTCTCCGTGCCCATCGGCTCCGCGGTGATCGCCCAGGCCGTGCAGCGCGCCCTCGATCAGGCCCCGGCCTGGCTGGTGCGGGCGGCCGGCGGCGAGACGGGCCTCGCCGAGAAGGTGTTCCGTAGCCTTCCGCTCGAAGCCGAGGCCACCCGCGCCAACACCCTCGCCCCGGCCCTCGCCCGCCCCTGAGGGCGGGCCGGGCCGCCCCGACGCCGCAGGAGGCCGCCCGTGGACCGGATCGCCATCGAGGCCGCGCGCCTGCTCCTGTCCGAGGCGGGCGCGGGCTGGATCGTCGCGGTGCTGCTCGGGCTCGCCTGCCTGCATCTCCACCGGGAGGGCACGCGCGCGGCGCAGGCCCGGATCGAGGAGGCGGGCAGCACCGCCACCGCCCTGGAACGGGCCTCCCAGACCAACGCCGCCGTGGCCGCGGCGCTGGAGGCCCGCAGCCGCGTGCTGGAGGAGCTGGCCCGGCTCGTCGGGGAGATCGCGCAGGGGGTCGACCGCAGCGACGGGCATGCCCGCGACCGTTTCGACGAGATCCTGCGGCGCCTGGCCGAGATCCAGGGGCGGGCGCGGCCGTGACGCCCCCCCCGTTTCACGACGATGGAGATGACGATGGGGCCCTTCGAGATCCCGCGCGGAATCCGCCGCCGGCGCGAGGCCGCCCGGTGCCTGGCGGCGCAGGGACGCCTGCGCGCCGCGCAGCGTGGCTTCGAGAGCTCGCTCGGCGCCCTGCGCCTGGCGGCCCAGGACGCCCTCGAAGGCCAGGCCCTCGCCCGCCACGCCCTGCAGGGGGTGCGGACGCGGATTGCGCCCGTGATCCTGCCCGAGTGAAGGCGCCTTCGTCGCACCGCGCAACCGACTCCATTCAGGGCGCATTCAGTGCCTGAACTCGACAGTGCCGCCCATGCGTCTCGCCCTCGTCCTGCTGCTCGCCGTACCGGCCGTCGCGCTCCTCGCGACGGACGGCCTTGGGCCGCTCGCCGAGGAGACCGGCGCCGTCACCGCCGCGCAGCCGCAGATCCCCCGCGAACCCCTGAACAAGGGGGATGACTGCCTCTCGCCCGCCGACCTGCGCGAGGCGGTGGCGGACAAGCGCGTCGTCGCCCCCATTGCGGCGATCCGCGCGGCGCGGCAGGTGATTCCCCGGGCCGAGATCCAGCGCGCCACCCTCTGCCGGCACGACCAGGGCCTCGTCTATCTGCTCACCGCCCTGCGGCGGGACGGGCAGTTCGTGAAGGTGATGGTCGACGCCCAGTCCGGTCAGGTCGCGGGGCAGTGGTAGGGCCGGCGGTGGGGCGGCCCGCAACGGTTTCGAGGAGGTTCACGTGCGTCTGCTCGTCGTCGAGGACGACCGGGACATCAACCGGCAGGTCGTCAACGCCCTGGAAGAGGCCGGCTACGTCGCCGACAAGGCCTTCGACGGCGAGGAGGGCGGCTATCTCGGCGAGAACGAGCCCTACGACGCCATCATCCTCGACATGGGCCTGCCCAAGGCCGATGGCGTCACCGTGCTGCAGCGCTGGCGCCGGGCGGGCGTGAAGACGCCCGTCATCATCCTCACCGCCCGCGACCGCTGGTCGGACAAGGTCGACGGCTTCGATGCCGGGGCCGACGACTACGTGACCAAGCCCTTCCACATGGAGGAGCTGATGGCCCGGGTGCGCGCCCTGCTGCGCCGCGCCGCCGGCCACGCCACCAGCCAGATCGCCTGCGGCCCCGTGACCCTCGACACCCGCTCCGGCCGCGTCTTCGTCGACGGCAACCCGGTGAAGCTCACCAGCCACGAATACCGGCTGCTCTCCTACCTGATGCACCATACCGGCCGGGTCGTCTCCCGCGCCGAATTGACCGAGCATCTCTACGACCAGGATTTCGACCGGGATTCCAACACGATCGAGGTCTTCGTCGGCCGCCTGCGCAAGAAGCTCGCGGTGGACCTGATCCAGACCGTGCGCGGCCTCGGCTACCTGGTCGACCCGAACCAGCCGACCGGGCGGGGGTGAGCGGGGGTCATGTCCCTACGCAGGGCGCGCGTTTCATGGCATGGTCCGCAGCCTGCACCCGAGATGCAGCAACCGCGACCGCAAGGCAGAGAACCCTCGATGCCCTCAGATGAGCGCAAGACGCGCTTTGGCAGCTTCCTGGAAGGTCTTGGTGCCCTCGCGTCGATCTGGCCCGCACCGGAGGCACCGCTGCGCTATCCCCATCGCGACGAGGCCGAGGCCCTGCGCCTCGACGGGCTTCGGATCGGCAACGATATGCGCCGTGTGATCGTGCGTGAGCGGCTCCGTGCGGAAACCCCGGCGGTCTAGCTCGCCCGCGCGACAGCCGGGGCCGACCGACCAGGGCCGGACGAGCGAACCGAACGAATCCTCCGTCTTCCTGGAACACGGTGCGTTCTGGAAGGGTCCTCTCCCGCCACCGGCCATCCTGGAGGATTTTCAGCGTATCGTTCCAGATGCCCCGGAGCGCATCCTGCGGCAATGGGAGCTGGAGGCCGATCACCGCCGCGCCTACGAGCGAACGGCGCTCGATGCCACCGTACGGCGCGAGGCCCTCGGTCAGATCAGCGCGGTCCTGTTTGCCCTGACGGCGCTCGGGGTCTCCGCCTTCGCAATCTGGATGCATGAACCCTGGGTCGCCGCCACGATCGGTGGCGGCACCATCGTTTCCGTCGTGGGCGCCTTTCTTTACCGGCGTTCCGTCAAGCGGGTCGACACGCCCGCCCCTTTGCCACCGCCATGACCGACCGCCTCGCCTGGCTGCCCCTGCGCCGCCGTTCCATCGCGGTCCGCCTTGCGGTGTCCTCGCTCCTGTCGAGCACGGCGATCCTGGTGTTGGCCGCCTGGATCCTGACCACGCTCTACCGGGAGAACACCGAGCGCGGCTTCGACAGCCGGCTGCTCGTCTACGCCAACAACCTCGCGACCGACCTCGTCTCGCCCAACGATCCGGAGACGCGCTCCTTCGCGCTGGGCGACCCGCGCTTCGACCTGCCCCTGTCCGGCTGGTACTGGCAGGTCGGGCGGCCCGATGCGCGGCCGCGGGACCTGCGCGGCTCGCGCTCTCTGGTCGGCGTGCCCCTGAAGGGGCCGGACCAGGCCGGCACGGCGACGATCGGACAGATCCGCCAGGGCTACGGCCACGGCCAGGACGACCGGCTCCTGCGCATCGTCGAGCGCGACGTCGATCTCGGCCAGGAGGGGCGCTACACCGTGCGGGTGGCGGGACCGGCGGACGAGATCGTCAACGACGTCGACCGCTTCCGCTTCTCCCTCTTCGTCACCTTCGGCCTGCTCGGCTTCTCGCTGGCCGTGACGGCGCTCCTGCAGATCCGCTTCGGCCTCGCGCCGCTGACCAAGCTGCGCACGGCGCTCGGCGCCATCCGCCGGGGCGAGGCCGACCGCATCGACGGCGAGTATCCCCGCGACATCGCCCCCCTGGCGGGCGAGATCAACCTGCTGATCGAGACCAACCGCGAGATCCTGGAGCGGGCGCGCACCCAGGTCGGCAACCTCGCCCATGCCCTCAAGACGCCGCTCTCGATCATCGTGAACGAGGTCGGCGGCGGCGAGGCGCCCCCCGAGCTCGCCGACAAGATCCGCGAGCAGGCCGCGGTGATGCGCGACCAGGTGAACTATCACCTCGACCGGGCCCGGGCCGCGGCGCTCGCCGGCACGCTGGGCGCCTCGACGGAGGTCGAACCGGCGCTGGCCGGCCTGGTGCGCACCTTCGGCAAGATCTACCGCGACAAGGACATCGCCTACGAGGTGCAGGTCCCGCCGGGCCTGCGCTTCCGCGGCGAGCGCCAGGATTTCGAGGAGATGGTCGGCAACCTCGTCGACAACGCCTCGAAATGGGCGAACGGCCGGGTGGCGATCTCGGCCGCCGCGGTCGGCGAGCAGGATTTTCCACATCTGATCGTCGCGGTGGAGGATGACGGTCCGGGCCTGCCCGAGGCGGACCTCACCGCCGTGCTCAAGCGCGGGCGCCGCCTCGACGAGACCAAGCCCGGCTCCGGCCTCGGCCTGTCCATCGTCGCAGACCTCGCCGCGCTCTATCGCGGCCGCTTCCGCCTGGAGCAGGCGGCGATCGGCGGGCTGCGCGCCGTGCTGGAAGTGCCGGGCGACGCCCCGGCCGGGGCGGCCCAGCGATAGGGCGGCCCCGCCCCGGAGCGACATCGCGCGCGGCCCCGGCGCGGTTACGTTCGGCCTCGTCCGTGCTAAGGCGCGGCGGCTCGCGGTCAAGCGGGCCATGGGCGGCGGGCCGTCAGGCACCCGATGCTCGGGACGGGACGAGGGGAGCTGTCGACTTGCCGCGGATCCACGATCCGGTGCGGGGCGCTGGCCGCGAAGCCCCGGCACTCTGTAAGGTTCAATGACGGCGATCTGGTTCATCCTGGCGTTCATGACCGGCGCGGCCGTGCTCGCGCTGCTCTGGCCGCTCACGCGCCGTCCGAAGCCGCAGGCCCAGGCCGGCGAGCCGGAGGGGCTCGCGACGCAGACCGGCTTCTACGAGGACCAGCTCGCCGAGATCGAGCGCGACCTCGCCCGCGGGCTGATCGCCCCGGCGGAGGCCGAATCGGCGCGGGCGGAGGCCGCCCGGCGCCTGCTGCGGGCGAGCCGCGAGGAAGCCGCCGACCATCGGGACGGCCCGCATCTCGCCGAACCCCATCTGCGCCAGCGCCGGGCCGCGGCGGCCTTCGCCCTCTCGACCGTGCCGCTGGTGGCCCTCGTCGTCTACGGGCTCTACGGCTCGCCCAACATGCCCTCGCAGACCGAGGACGACCGCAAGGCCGCCCAGGCCGGCGGCCAGGACCTGATGAAGGCGATCGGCCAGATCGAGGCGCGCCTCGCGAGCCATCCCGACGACGCCCGCGGCTGGGAGGTGCTGGCCCCGGTCTACATGCGGCTCGGCCGCTTCGACGAGGCCGCCCGCGCCTTCGCCGCCGTGGCCCGCCTGAAGGGCGAGAACGCCACGATCCTGTCGGATTGGGGCGAGGCCCTGGTCGCGGCCAATGACGGCAACGTGCCGCCGGAGGCGCGCACGCTGTTCGACCGGGCGGTCGCCGCCGATCCCAAGGCGCCCAAGCCGCAATTCTACCTCGCCCGGGCCGACGAGCTGGCGGGCAACCTCGACGGCGCCATCCGCCGCCTGGCGGCGCTCGAAGCCCAGGGTCCGGCCGACGCCTCCTGGATGGGCGGCGTGCGCGACAGCCTCGCCCGGCTGAAGGCCGAGGCCGGCAAGCCGGCGGGGGAGACGAAGCCCACGCCCGACACGAAGCCGGACGCACCGGCCGCCGGGCCCGCGGCCAATCTCCAGGCGCTGCCCCCCTCCCAGCGCATGGATGCGATCCGCGGCATGGTCGAGGGGCTCGACCGGCGCCTCGCCAAGCAGGGCGGCACGCCGGAGGAATGGGCGCGTCTGGTGCGCTCCTACGGGGCGCTCGACCAGCCGGACAAGGCACGCGAGGCGCTGGAGCGGGGCCGGGCCGCCCTGTCCGGCGACACGGCGGCCCGGGAGAGCCTGGAGGCGCAGGTCGCCGGACTCGGGCTGTCCCAGGTTCAGCCGCCGCGGAGCGAGCCCCCGCCCGGGCCGGCCCGCATCGACCCGGAGGCCGCGGCGGCGATGCGCGCCATGCCCGAGGCCGATCGCGAGAAGATGATCCGGGACATGGTGGCGGGTCTCGACCGGCGCCTCTCGGCCAAGGGCGGCAGCGTCGACGAGTGGATGCGGCTCGTGCGCTCCTACAACGCGCTGGGCGACCGCCCGGCCGCGACCCAGGCGCTCGACCGGGCGAAGATGGCCCTTGCCGCCGACAGGGGCGCCGCCGAACGCCTCGACGCCCTCGCCCGCGAGCTCGACCTCAAGCCCTGAGACCTCCGCAATCGTCCCCACCCTGACAATCGGTCCCGGCCGCGCACCTTGATTTCGCGGGGCGGTCGGCCGAAACCCGACCTTATCATCGTTCGAAAACACGATCGCACCCGCGGCGCGGCAGCGATCCGGGGCGGAATCGCGAAGTGACCCGCAAGAGCCGACGTCTGATCCTGATCGCCTCCTGCGGGGCCGTGCTCGCCCTCGCCCTCGGGCTGATCCTCTCCGCCATGAGCGGGTCGATCGTCTTCTTCCGGGCCCCGGCCGAGGTCGCGGCCCAGGGCGTGGCGCCGGGCACCCGTTTCCGCCTCGGCGGCCTCGTCGAGGAGGGCTCCCTCAAGCGCGGGTCGAACCAGAGCGTGGATTTCTCGGTGACCGACACCAAGGCGAGCGTGCCGGTGCATTACCAGGGCCTGCTGCCGGACCTGTTCCGGGAGGGACAGGGCGTGGTGGCCGAGGGCACCCTCGATGCCGGCGGCATCTTCCGCGCCGACACCGTGCTCGCCAAGCACGACGAGAAATACATGCCCCGCGAGGTCGCCGACGCGCTGAAGGCGCAGGGCCGCTGGCAGGAAGGCGGGGAGAAGGGCGTCGCGCCCGCCGCGCCGCAGGCGGAGACGGGCGCCCCCATCGGCAAGCGCAGCGAGCGGTGATGGCCCGGAACCGGAAGAAGGAGACCCGCCGATGCTGGTAGAGGTCGGCCATTTCGCGCTGGCGCTGGCGCTGGCGCTCTCGCTGGTCCAGGCGGTGCTGCCGGTCTGGGCGGCCCGCTCCGGCGACGCGGCCCTGCGCGAGGCGACGGTGCCCGCGGCCCTGGGCGTGTTCGCCGCGATCCTGTTCGCCTACGCGGCGCTGACCTATGCCCACGCCACGTCCGACTTCTCGGTCCAGAACGTGGTCGAGAACTCGCACACCCTCAAGCCCTTCATCTACAAGCTCAGCGGCGTCTGGGGGAACCACGAGGGCTCGATGCTGCTCTGGGTCCTCATCCTCGCCCTGTTCGGGGCGATGGTGGCGGTGGCGCGCAACGCGGTGCCGCCGACCCTGCGGGCCAACACCCTCGGGGTGCAGGCCACGATCACCTTCGTGTTCGTGCTGTTCATCATCACCACCTCGAACCCCTTCACCCGGGTGGCGCCGGCGCCGATGGAGGGCAACGACCTCAACCCGCTCCTGCAGGATGCCGGCCTCGCGATCCATCCGCCGCTGCTCTATCTCGGCTATGTCGGCTTCTCGATCAGCTTCGCCTTCGCCATCGCCGCGCTGGTCGACGGCCGGATCGACGCCGTCTGGGCCCGGGCCGTGCGCCCCTGGACGCTCGCCGCCTGGAGCTTCCTGACGCTCGGCATCGCCATGGGCTCCTACTGGGCCTATTACGAGCTCGGCTGGGGCGGCTGGTGGTTCTGGGATCCGGTCGAAAACGCCTCGCTGATGCCCTGGATCGCGGGCACCGCCCTGGTCCACTCCACCGTGGTCATGGAGAAGCGCGACGCCCTGAAGGTCTGGACCGTCCTCCTGGCGATCCTCACCTTCTCCCTGTCGCTGCTCGGCACCTTCATCGTGCGCTCCGGGTTGCTCACCTCGGTGCACACCTTCGCCACCGACCCGACGCGGGGCACCTTCATCCTGGCGATCCTGGTGCTGTTCATCGGCGGCTCGCTGACGCTGTTTGCCTGGCGCGCGCCGATGCTGCGCCAGGGCGGCCTGTTCGCGCCGATCTCCCGCGAGGGGTCGCTGGTGCTCAACAACCTGTTCCTGGTCGCCGCCTGCGCCACGGTGCTGGTGGGCACCCTCTACCCGTTGCTCCTCGAGATGCTGACGGGGGAAAAGATCTCGGTCGGCCCCCCCTTCTTCAACTGGACCTTCGTGCCCCTGGCGATCCCGCTCCTGGTGATCGTGCCCTTCGGGCAGACGCTCGCCTGGAAACGCGGCGACGTGGCCGCGGCCTCCCAGCGCCTGATGCTGGCCTTCGGCCTCGCCCTGGTGGCCGGGCTCGCCACCCTGGCGCTGACCTGGGGCGGCCCGGTGATGGCCCCGGTCGGGATCGGGATCGGCGCCTATCTCGTGATCGGCTCGGCCCTCGAGATCGCCAACCGCGCCCGCGGCTACGGGGCCTCGCGCAGCCGGGGCGTGGCCACGGTCTGGCGGCGGGCGATCGGCCTGCCGCGCTCGGCCTGGGGCACGGCGCTTGCCCATGCCGGCGTCGGCGTGGTGGTGATCGGCATCGCCGCCCAGGGCTGGGCCAAGGAAGGGCTCGCCACGCTCACTCCCGGCGAGACGCTGGCGACCGGGCCCTATGTCGCCACCCTCGACCGGGTCGGCCCGCGCTCGGGCGAGAATTACGAGGAGACGACCGCCTTCCTCACCCTGCGCACGCGGGAGGGGGACAAGGTCGGCACCGTGGAGACCGGCAAGCGCTTCTATCCCTCCCGCCGCATGACCGTGACGGAATCGGGCCTGAAGACCGTCGGCTTCAGCCAGATCTATGCGAGCCTGGGGGAGGTCGTACCCGGGGGCGGGATCGGTCTGCGGCTCTACTACAAGCCGCTCGTGCTGCTGATCTGGCTCGGCGCCGTGGTGATGGCGCTCGGCGGCGCCCTCTCGCTGACCGACCGGCGCATGCGGGTCGGCGCCCCGGCGCGGGCCAAGGCCAAGCTGCCGCCCCACGCGGTGCCGGCGGAATGAGACGGCCGCTTCTCGCCGCCGGGCTGCTGCTGGCGCTCGGCCTCGCCGCCGCGCAGGCCGTGCAGCCGGACGAGGTGATGAAGGACCCGGCGCTCGAGGCCCGGGCCCGCCACATCTCCGAGGGACTGCGCTGCCTCGTCTGCCAGAACCAGTCGATCGACGATTCCGACGCGCCGCTCGCCAAGGACCTGCGCCTGCTCGTGCGGGAGCGCCTCAGGGAAGGCGACGACGACAAACAGGTCGTCGATTACGTGGTCGGCCGCTACGGCGAGTTCGTGCTGCTGCGCCCGGTCTTCGCTTGGCACACCCTGCTGCTCTGGCTGACGCCGCTGCTCGCGGTGCTCCTCGGCGGGCTGGGGATCTGGAACCTGTCGCGGCGGCGCGCACCGGCGGGACGCAACGCGACGTTGTCGCCCGCCGAACAGGCCGAGGTCGAGACCTTGCTGCGGCGCAAAAACGGCTGATCGCGCGTCAAACGCGATTTTTTGAAAGGGCGCGTTTCAAGACCCATCCATGCGCTGAACGACTGATTTCGTGCGGTTTTGCACAGCGCCATGCATTGATTGCATTTGTGCGGCGCATTCAGAGCCCTTCGCAGCGCACAACGCCTGGGGCATATCGGGGTCTCCCGGTGCAACCGGCTTTCCGTACGGGCGCTCCCGGCGGACAGTAACCGCACAGGACCTCACGACATGCGCACCCTTTCCTACGCGCTCGCCGCGGCGGCGATGACGGCGGCCTTTTCCACGGCCGCGCCGGCCTCCGCCGCCGACTGGAAGCCCGCCACCCCGAAGCGGATCGAGCTCGGCAGCTTCCGCGGCATGGCCTATTACACGGTCGAGAAGGACGGCTACCGCGTGGTGACGACCCTCGCCGCGCTCAACACCAACGCCGACCACCCGCAGGTCATCCGCCTCGTCACCACCCTGAAGGGCGACCAGACGGTGAACCTCTCCGTGCCCGGCACCCTCGGCGCCGATGGCAGCGAGACGACCATCGCCTTCACCCGCAGCGGCGACGTGGTCGAGGTCGCCTCGGCCGAATAAGCCGTCCGCTCTTCGTCCGACAGGAGCCCGTCCGCGCCGCCCGGTGCGGGCGGGCTCTTCGCGTCGGCGCCTCGCTTTCGCCAAACCGCGCCGGCATGGTCGGGCCACGCCAACGCCATCGCACGCCAGCGTCGCGGGACCGCCATGCCGTCTTTCTCGCCGCTCCGTCGGCTTCTCGCTCCGGTGCTGCTGCTCACGCCCGTCCCGGCGCTCGCCCATCCCCATGTCTGGGTGACGGCGACCGAGGAGGTCGCCTACGAATCCGGCCGCGTCACCGGCGTGCGCCACCACTGGACCTTCGACGCGGAATACTCGGCCTTCATCACGCAGGGGCTCGACGCCAACAAGGACGGCAAGGTCTCCCCCGAGGAGTTGCAGGGGCTCGCCACCGAGAACACCGCGGGCCTCGCCGAGTTCGGCTACTTCACCAAGCTCAAGGTCGGCGGCAAGGAGCAGGCCTTCGCCGAGCCGAAGGACCCGCGCATGGCGCTGGAGGGGGGCAAGCTCACCCTGACCTTCCTGCTGCCGCTCAAGACGCCGGCCGCGCAGGGCCGCGGCGTCGCCGCGCTGGAGGTCTACGACCCGACCTACTTCGTCTCCTTCGGGCTCGCGGAGGGCGCCGACGCCGTGCGGCTCGCCGGCGCGCCCACGGGCTGCACCACTTCGATCACCCGGCCGAAGACCACCGAGGCCAAGACCGCCGATGCCGGCAAGCCGCTCTCGGAGGCCTTCTTCGAGGCGCTGACCGCCGCCTCCGATTACGGCGTGCAATTCGCCAACCGGGCCATCGTCGCGTGTCCGTAAGCGCCGCGCCGACGCTTCCCGTCGCGAAGGGCGGGGGGCGTTCCCTGCTCCTGCGGATCGCCCTGGCGCTCGGCGCCGTCGCCCTGGCCGCCGGCGTGCTGGCCGGCCTCGTCTGGCTGGTGGCGCCGGGCCTGACCGCGCCGCCCCCCCGCTCCCCCTTCGGCATCGGCTTCCGCGAGGCCGCCCCCGCGGCCACGGGCCTGGGCGGGCGGCTGCTCGCGATCCAGGCGAGCTTCGCCCAGAGCCTGCGCGGGGCCGTCTCCGCCCTGAAGAACGGCGGCGGCTGGGAGGCTCTGGCCCTGCTCGGCTTCGCCTACGGGGTCTTCCACGCCGCCGGCCCCGGCCACGGCAAGGCGGTGATCGCCGGCTACATCGTCGCCGGCGAGAAGACCCTGCGGCGCGGCTTCGCCCTGAGCGCCGCCGCCGCCCTGCTCCAGGCCCTGGTGGCGATCGCGATCGTCGGGATCGGCACCCTCCTGCTCAACGCCACCGCGGCCGGCATGACGCGGGCCGGCACGCTGATCGAGACGGTGAGCTTCGCCCTCGTCGCCCTGCTCGGCCTCGCCGTCACCTGGCGCAAGGCCGGTCGGCTCGCGGCCCTGCTCGCGGCCGAGCCGGCCGCCGCCTGCGGGCCGGGCTGCGGGCACCGGCATCTGAGCGATGCCGAGACCGTCTCCCGGCTGGAGACCTGGCGCGAGCGCATCGGCGTCGTGCTCGCCGCCGGCACGCGCCCCTGCGCCGGCGCCGTGCTGATCCTGGTCTTCTGCGCCTCCCAGGGCATGCTCGCGGCCGGGATCGGCGCGACCTTCGCCATGGCCGCCGGCACGGCCCTGACCACGGGGGCGCTGGCGAGCCTCGCGGTCTTCGCCAAGGCCCTCGCCCTGCGCCTCGCAGGCGGACGGGGCCAAGCCGGCACGCTGGCCATCGGCGGCCTCGAACTCGTGGCCGCCGCCTTCGTGCTGGTGCTCGGGGCGGCCCTGCTCACCGGGCTCGCGGCAGCGGCGGGCGGCTGACGCCGCAGGGTCGGCTCCCCCCTCGCCAGCGCGTCGCCCGCGTGCCACTCTCCCTGCGGACACGCGAGGAGAGGCCCTTGAGCGCATCGAGCCTGCCCGACGCCTTCGACCGCATCCTGAACTGGCGCCTGCTCGCCGGCTCGCACGAATTTCCGGGGCCGGAGGGCGGCACCTGCATCAATGAGGCGGCGATCGTGGCCGCGGGCCTGCCCTACCGGGCGATCCGCGGCAGCGAGGATTGCCCGCCCTGCTTCTCGCGACCGCTGGCGGCCTATGCGCTCGGCCTCAACGACGCGATGCCCGATGCCGAGCGCGGACGCCTGATGGCCTTCGTGCTGCGGCTCTCCGGCTCGGCGGACGGGCCGGAGGTCGAGACCCGGCGAACCACCTTCCTCGCCACCGAGAGCGTGCGCCGCATCCTGCCCCCGCTCCTCGACCGGGCCGGCCTGCCCGCCCTCGCGGCCCGCTGCGAGACCGCCCCCGACCCGCGGGCGGCCCTGTCGGCGGCCCGGATCGCCCAGAGCCAGGGCGGCGCCCTGTCCCAGATGGCAGGCTACCGCCGGGCCTGGGTCCAGGGCGCCCGGGCCGCCGCCGTCGCCCGCACCGGCACCGCGGCCGTGAAGGCCTTCGACGACGCCCGCTGCGCGGCGGAGGTCGCGGAAGGGGCGGCGCCCTTCGCGGAGGGCATCTGGCCGACCGCCGTGTCGATCCTCGACGAAGCGCTCGCGATCGGACGGCAGGCGCCGACGATCGACGTGATCGAGGCCGGCCGCCGGATGGAGACGGCCCGCGCCCGCACCTGACCGGGCACATTTCCAAGCTCCAGGGTCCGCCATCGTCGCCCCTGTGAAGGGCTGAACCGGAACTCCCGACGCCCGCCGCGCGTGCGCCAGCACACGCGAATGAGGCACGCCGCGTTGACGTGTGAAAATTTCCCACGCATTAGTTCGGGGCTGCCGCCGGTTCCCCGAACCGGATGGCGGCCCGGCGCACGATCCGAATTGCCCATGCTTCCCAAGGCCTTTCGCCGGCCCACCGCGAGCCGCTTCGAAGCCCGAGCACCGCAGAACGCGGCTGTCGGGCGAGAGGTGCCCCTCGGATTGGCCCTCGCCCTCGCCGTGCTCGGCCTGCTGCTCCTCGGCCGCTGAGCCGCACCGACCCCGAACCCTTCGACCTCACGAGGACCTGCGATGCTGAAACCGATCTCCGCCGCCCTGCTCTGCCTCGGCACCGGGCTGGCCTCCGCCCAGGCCGCCGACTTGCCGCGGCGCGCGGCCCCGCCCCTGCCGCCGGTCCCGCCGGCCTTCACCTGGACCGGCTTCTATGCCGGCGTGAATGCGGGTTACGGCTTCCGCGGCGCCCCGAGCAGCTTCACGGACGCGACCTACGGCACCGTGACCCAGAGCAAGACCGATCGCGGCGGTTTCCTCGGCGGCGGCCAGATCGGCTACAATTACCAGTTCACGCCGGGCGCCGGCTTCGTGGTCGGCGTCGAGACCGACATCCAGGGCACGGCCTTCGCCAAGGCGGATGCCGCCTATCTCGGCACCACGCCCTATTACACTATCGGCTCCACCCTCGACTATTTCGGAACCGTCCGCGGCCGGGTCGGCTACGCCTTCGATCGCGTGCTGATCTACGGCACCGGCGGCTTCGCCTATGGCGGAGGCTCGAAGTCGTCCTATGCCGCGTCCTACACCGGCACGCTGCCGAGCGACTTCCGCACCGGCTACGCCTTCGGCGGCGGCTTCGAATACGCCTTCACCGAAAAGCTCTCGGCCAAGATCGAGGCCCTCTACGTCAACCTGAAGCAGAGCAACACCAGCACGACCGTCTACGATTCCTCGGTTCCCGCCTATTACGGCCTCGCCAAGACCGATCCCGGCTTCGCGGTGGTCCGGGCCGGCGTGAACTACCGGTTCTGACGCTTCGCCGGCCCTCGCTCTGCGAGCGGAGCGAGGGCCGGATCAGGCGCGCGCGGAGGCCCGGGAGGGGCTGTCGAGGTCGATCTCCAGGGCCTCGCAGTTCTCCAGCCACCGTCCGGTCAGGTGGTAGAAGAAGGTGCAGTGGCCGACCACGGCGATGGTCCTCTCCGGCCGCGCCCGCAGGAAGTCGCGAAACCCCTCCACCCGGGCCTCGAACAGGGTGCGGGGCTCGACATGCCAGCCCTCCGGCCCGACCTCGCCCTCGGCGTACCACCAGGTCTCGGGCAGGTGGTCCACGCGGAAATCCGGGAATTCCCGCGCGAGCAGGGAGGCGGCGCGGCCGACGTCGCAGCTGCTCTCTTGGCATTCGCGGTGGAGCACCTCGACGAGAACCTGCGGCTTGGCCGGATGATCGGCGAAGAGGCCCGCGGTGGTCTGCAGCGCGCGGGTCAGCGGGGACGTCACCACCAGCTCGAAGGGAATGTCCCGCAGGGATCCCCGGGCCGCGGCGACCTGGCGGTGGCCGCGCTCGGACAGGGGAGCGTCGATATGGCCGGGGTCGCGCCCCGTGGCCTGATGCACCGCATTGAAGGTCGATTCGCCGTGGCGGATGCAGACGATGCGGGTCGTGTTCATGGCGCCTGATCTATTTCGGGTGGGGCCGGCCTGCCAGCGGCGCCCGCGCAGACCAGCCATCGGCCGGCCTATTCGAGCCGCACCACCACGCTGTCGCTGGCACCCTTCGCGTCCATCACCGAGATGCGGGCGAAACCGGCGCCCTCGGGGTGCCAGTCCGTCTGCCGCCTCAGGCCTTCGGCCACCGGAGCGCCGTCGACCATCCAGGTGAGCGGCGGCTCGCCGCCGAGCGCCTTGAGCGCCAGAGTCGCGGCCTCGCTGCGCACGGCGCCGTTCTCCGACAGGCCGAGCTCGACCCGGGCGCCGTCCGGCGGGTAGGCGATCTTCAGGGGCACGCCGAGGGTGGCGGCCAGCGTCTTCGGCGCGTCCTTGCGGATGTGGCGCAGGGGCGGCGGCAGGCTCGCCGTGGTGGCGACCAGGGCGTCCCGCGGCATCGGCAGGGACTCCGGCTCGCCGCCGTAACGGGCGAAGGCATCGAACAGCACCGGCGCGGCCACGAGCCGCCCGACCAGCCCGGGAACGGCCGCGCCGTCCGGGCGCCCGACCCAGACCGCGATGGTGACGCGCCGGTCGAACCCGACCGCCCAGGCGTCGCGATAGCCGTAGGAGGTGCCGGTCTTGAAGGCGAGGCGCCCGGTCAGGGCGTTCTCCGGCGGGGGCGCCCCGCGCAGGATGTCCGCCACGTACCAGGCGGAGACGGGATCGGCGACGCTGCGCTCCGGCTCCGGCGCGGCGGAGACGATGCGCTCGCGCCAGGGCGGCACCGCCCCCCCACGGGCGAACCCCGCATAGAGCCGGGCGAGGTCGGCCAGCCGGATGCCGAGGCCGCCGAGCGCCACCGGCAGGCCGGGCGCCGTATCCCGCGGCAGCACGATGTCGGCGCCCGCCCCGCGCAGGCGGGTGACGAAGCGGGCGGCGCCGACCGTATCGAGCAGGTCCACCGCCGGCACGTTGAGCGAGAGCTGCAGGGCGCGCCGCGCCGTCACCGTGCCCTGGAAGGTGAGATCGAAGTTCTCCGGCGCGTAGCTCGCGGCGAAGCGGGCCGGGCGGTCGTCGAGCAGCGTCTCGGGATGGGCGATGCCGTTCTCGAAAGCGAGGGCGTAGATGAAGGGCTTCAGGGCCGAGCCGGGGGAGCGCAGGGCCAGGGCCGCATCGACCGCGCCGGCCCGGGCGGAATCGAGATAGCCGGCGCTGCCAACATGGGCGAGCACCGCGCCGCTGCGGTTGTCGATGGCGACGATCGCCGCCGAGAGGCCCGGCCCCGCCGCGGCGGCGCGCTCCGCGGCCAGGGCTTCGAGGCTCGCCTGCAGGCGGCGGTCGAGGCTGAGGGCGATCACCCGCGCCGTGGGATCGGCGGCCACCGCCTGCTCGGCGGCATGGGCCGCCAGCATCGGGAAGGTCTTTCGCACCGTCGGCACCGGCTCGGCCTTGGCCGCCTGCGCCTCGGCCGCGGGCAGGACGCCGCGGGCGGCGGCGATGTCGAGCACCCGGTCGCGGGCCTGCTTGGCCCGGGCGGAGAAGCGATCCGGCCGGCGCGTCTCCGGGGATTGCGGCAGGGCGACGAGCAGGGCGGCCTCCGCCGCCGAGAGCCGGGCCGGCTCGCGCCCGAAATAGGCGAGGCTCGCCGCCCGCACGCCCTCCACCGGGCCGCCGAAGGGCGCCAGCGCCAGATAGAGATCGAGCACCGCCACCTTGCCCTGCGCCCGCTCCAGGGCGAGGGCGCGGACCGCCTGCCGCAGCTTCTGCGTCAGCGAGCGCTCGGGCCGCGGCTCGACGAGACGGGCGACCTGCATCGACAGGGTCGAGCCCCCCGAGACGATGCGGCGCTGGCTCAGCCATTGTCCGGCGGCCCGCAGCATCGCCGCGGGATCGATGCCGGGATGGTCGTCGAAGCGCCGATCCTCGTAGGCCTTGAGCATGGCGAGGTAGCGCGGATCGACCTCCGCCGCCGTCACCGGCAGCCGCCAGCGCCCGTCGGCGGTGGCGAAGGGGCGCAGCAGCGCCCCGTTCCGGTCGAGCACGACGGTGGAGCGCCGGGATGCCTCCGTGAGGTCGAGGGCCGGGAGGCTCGCGGCGTAGCGCCAGAGAGCGAGGCCGGGCAGCGCGACGAGGAGCGCGACGAAGACGGCCGCCACGCCCCTCCCCACTCTGCGGGGGAGGGTGCCTGCGGAGCAGGCGGGAGAGGGGCCGGCGCAGGTCCTTCCGGAGACGGCGCTCCCCTCTCCCGCCCCTCGCTGACGCGAGGGTCCCCCTCTCCCGCGGAGGGGAGAGGGCCTTGGCGGCCGCTTCCCCATCACTCCTTCGCCACCACCTCGACCGTACCAAAGCCGGTGCGGCCGAAGCGGTCGGGGCGGTACATGTCCTCGATGGTGGCGGCCGGCTGCACGTAGACGCCCGGCGAGACCGCCCGCACCGTATAGGCCACCGAGAAGAAGGCCGATTGCTCGGTGTCCCGGTTGTAGGCCGCCACGAAGCGGTCGTCGCGGAACTCGGTATGCGCCGGCGGCACGTCGCTCTTGGCGAAGCTCAGGCCCGCCAGCGCGTCGGTGTCGAGGAGCTTCGGGTTGTCGATCTCGAGCCCGGCGGGCAGGCGGTCGACGAGGAGCAGGCGGCCGGCACTGGCCTTGGCCTCCGTCACCTTCAGCACCACCACGAGCCGGTCGTTCTGGCGCAGGGGCTTGGCGGCGTCGACCGGCGTGCCGTCGAGCCGGTAGAGGCTGCGCTCCACCGTGTAGCCGCGGGACTCCGCCGGCTCCGGCGCGATCGGATTTCCGGAGACGCCGACCACGAGCTGGACCGGATCCTTGCCCTCGTTGGTCACGCGCACCGTCCGCGCCTCCAGCGCAGCGGGCTTGAAGCTGCGGGCGAGCGGCCCCTTGCCGGGGGTGCCGTCGACGGCCACGGACAGGGCCTCCCCTTCCTTCGCCAGGGCCTCGGCGGCGAGCACCATCCAGGCATTCTCCTGCGTGCTGGTGGTGCGGCTCGTCTCCCGCTCCTGCGTGACCACCGCGGCGAGGGGCTTCAACGCGTCGCGCAGCAGGCCGGTCTCGGCCCCCAGCGCGATCAGCCCGGCGCCGTCGCGTAGCCGCGTCCCGTAATCGGCCCGGTAGGTCTTCGCATCGGCCTCGCTTCGCAGGGCCTGGAGCGCGGACTCGTAGGCCCTGGCCGCCCGGCCGCGATCCCCCAGCAGCGCGAGGGCCGCCGCGATCTGCCCGCGCCCGAGCGGGGTGGCGAAATCGGACAGCTTGGTATCGGCGAGGTAGCGCAGATCGCCCATCACCGGGCGGCCGTTGCGGGCGAGCACATAGGCCGCATAGGCGATGTCCATGCCGCCGTCGCGCACCTCGCTCGCATTGGCGACCTCGTTGCGCAGGCGGTCGAGGGCGTTGCTGAAGGCGGTCTGCGGCACGGGAAATCCCCGCTCGCGGGCGCGGGTGAGGAAGTCGGTGACATAAGCGTTGAGCCAGACGTCGCTCGCCTCGCCCGCGGACCAGAGTCCGAAATCGCCGCCGGAATTCTGGCGGGAGAGCACCCGGTCGATCGCCTCGCGCACCCGCTCGTCGAGCTTGCCGTCGAGGCCCAACCGCTCGGCGGAAGCGAGGCTGTTGACGTAGAGCAGCGGCATGGCCCGGCTCACCGTCTGCTCGGAGCAGCCATAGGGATAGCGGTCGAGGGCCTGGAGCAGAGCCGGCACGTCGATCCCGGTGATCTGGCTCACGGAGACCGAGACGGAGCCGGTGCCGGGCAGCATCTCGGCCAGAAGCTCCCGGCCGATCTCGGCGCTGGCGCCGGGCTCGAGCGTGCGCACCGTGCGGCGCAGGAGCGGCCCGGTGCCCGGATTGACCGCGAGCGCGAAGCTCTGGCCGATGCCCTCGGAGAGGCCCGGACCGCTCAGGGTCAGGTCGATCCGGGCCGTGCCCGGGCCGGCGGCAGTGATCGGGATCACGAGCTGGCCCTTGGCTCCGGCCTCCAGCCGAACGGTCCGGTGGAGCGCGTCGCCCGCCACCAGCACGGGGCCGGAGAGGTCGAGGTCGAGGGTGTAGTCGCCCGCCGCGCCCTCGACATTGTCGAGCGCCACGAAGAAGCGCGAACGGTCGCCGACATTGAGGAAGCGCGGCAGCGTGCCCGTGACCACGACGGGATCGCGCACGATCACATCCGCCTGGGCCTGCCCCACCCGTCCCTTGGTCCAGGCGGTCGCCATCAGCCGGGCGGTGCCGTTGAAGGCCGGCAGCGCCAGGGGGATCTGCGCCGTGCCGTCCGGCCCCACCGTGACGATCCCGGAATAGAGGGCGAGCGGCGCCTGGGTCGGCGGCACGTCGGCCAGCTCGGCGCCCCCGGCGTCGCCGCCGGAGCGGATCGCACCGAGGACGCCCTGCATGCCGTCGATCAGGTAGCCGTAGAGATCGCGGATCTCCGGCCCCAGGGCCTTCTGGCCGAAGAAGAACTGGAACGGGTTCGGCGCCTCGTAGCGGGTGAGGTTGAGGATGCCGACATCCACCGCGGCCAGCGTCACCCGCGCCTCCTCGCCGGCCTGGAGCCCGGCGACCGTCACCGGCACGGTCAGGGTCTCCCGCGGCTTCGTCTTGGCCGGGGCCGCGATCGACACGGCGAGCCCGCGCTTGTCCCGGTCGACCGAGAACCAGGCGAGGCCGAGGGCGCGGCCCGGCATGCGCTTGGCCGCCTGGTCGAGGGGCCGGTAGGCCGTGGCGACGAGATAGGCGCCCGGGCCCCATTCCGCCTTCACCGGGATCTCGACGGTGGTGCCGCCCTCGGGCACCGCGACGTCGAGGATGTCCTGCACCCGGTCGCTCACCACCGCGAGGGTGGCGCTGCCGGCGAATTTCGGCTGGAGCCGGGCGCGCAGGCGCTCGCCGGTCGCGTAGGCGGCCTTGTCGAGGGTGAGGTCGAGGAGATCGGGCACGTCCGCGCTCTCCGAACCGCCCCAGCCGACCGTGAAGGACACGCTCACGGCCGCATTCGGCTGGTCAGGAAGGCTCGCCTCCAGCCGGTAGCTGCCGAACCCCACCGGGGCCGAGAGCTTCGCCGGGCCCTCGGCCGAGAGATCGACCGTGCCGTCGGCCACGCGGCGCGTGTTCTGCACCGGCTCGAAGGACCAGCGCCCGTCCTGGCGGTACCATTGGTAGTTCCGCTCGATCTTCGACAGGGTCCAGCTCACGCCGGGCTGGGCGAGGCGCCTCCCGTCGGGCGCGGCCAGGACGAGATCGAAGGTGGCGGTGCCGCCCTCCCGGAGCTCACCGGAAAAATTCTTGCGGAGGGCGAGGACCGGGCCTTCGGGCAAGATCGGCAGGGTCAGGCTGCGGCTGAGGGCCCGGCCGCCGGGCTCGCCCACCGCGAGCGTGATCCGCGCCTCCATGGCGCGCGGTGCCGTCACTTCCTGCACCGGCACGCTCACGGTGGCGTTGCCCTTGGCATCCGTGGTGCCGGCCTCGCCGATCTCGGCGGTCGTCGCCTGCACCGCCTCGTCGTCGAGGCCGATGGAGAAGCCGTCCAGCCCCTTGATGCCGGGCGCAGCGGCGGCCTGCACCGCCACCGAGCCGGTCACCGAGAGCCCGGCGCCGGGCGCCCCGTAGAGATAGCGGGCGGCGACGTCGATCGCGGCCGCCTCCCCGCGCTTCAGGGCCGGAATCTTCGGGGTGAGGCTCACCTCCAGCCGCTCGGGGACGTAATCCTCCACGAGCCAGCTCGCCTCGCCGACCGGCGGCGCCTTCGGATCGGTATAGGCCGCGACCCGCCAGGTGCCGTGCATGGCGCCGGACAGGAGAGGCACCGCCAGCGCGCGGCCGCCGAGCCCGCCATCGGCGACGGAGACGCGGCGATACTCCACCCCGTCGGGCCGCTTCACCACCAGGGTGAGGGGCAGGCTCGGCACCGCCGCGCCGGTGCTGTCGCGCAGCAGCGCGGTCAGCGCCACGGTCTCGCCGGAGCGGTAGACGCCCCGCTCGGGGAAGACATAGGCTTCGAGCGCGGCCGAAGCCGCGCGCCCCTTCACGCCGCGATCGGTCAGGTCGAAGGCACCGAGGGACAGGTCGAGGAAGCCGTAATCCTCCCCGAGCTGCGCCACCACGAGGCCCGGGGCGAGGCCGCCCTCGCCCTTGGCGAGCCCGGCGGCGAAGGCGGCATGGCCCTGCCTGTCGGTCTTCGCGCTCGCGAGCACGTCGTTGTTGCGGGCGACGAGCCGGATCTCCGCTTCGGGCACGGCCTTGGCGCTCGCCAACGAGCGGGCGAAGACATGGACGCCGTCCCTGCCCTTGAAGGCGGTGAGCCCGAGATCGGACACCACGAACCACTGGGTCGCCTTCGCGTCGGCGCTGACCTCCTCCTCGCCGCCGAGTCGCGCAGCGGTCCCGCTCGGCTGGGCGACCATGACGTAGAGGCCGGCCTCGAGCTTGCCGACCGCCTGGAGCACCGGGAAGGCGGTCACCGCCTCGCGGTTGAGATCGGCCTTGGCGGTCTCCAGGCTGCCCTTCCAGACGCTGACGCCCTTCTGGTCGCCGATGGTCTTGGCGCTCCAGCCGCTGATCTGGCCGAGGAACTCCTCCGAGCGCAGGGCCGGCAGCAGGCCGCGATCACCGATGCGGAAGACCTCGACGTCGAGCTTCGGCGCGTTCACCGAGATGACGGGCACGCCCGCCTGGCCGGTGCGGGGCAGCACGTAGTTGCGGCCGGTGAACCGCGCCTGCGGTGCGCGGTCGCGCACGTAGATCTCGTAATCGGCGGATTTCAGAAGATCGTCGCCGAGCGCCGAAGGCAGGCCCTGGCGCAGCACGAAGGCGTAGCGCTCGCCGTGCTTGAGCCCGTCGACGCAGGCCTGCGCCCCCTCGCTCGTCACGGCGGCGTTCGCCGAGCCCGAGACGGCGATGTAGGGCGTCATGTCCGTCTTGGCGGGCAGGCTCTCGGAGAAGACGAAGCAGACCCGCGGGGCGGCCGCATCGGAATCGACCTTGTAGTCGAGGATGCGGAAACCGTGCTCCGCCCGCATCGTGTCGAAGGTCTCGCGGATCGCCGCGTCTTCGCGCAGGGCGAGGCTGGCGCGGTAGGCGTCGAGGGCCGGGCGCCAGTCGGAATGGCTGCCCTCGATCTCGCCGAGCTTGGCCAGCGCCTTCCCCTCGTCGGCGGCCGTGCGGGCCCGCAGATAGGCCTGGTAGGCGGCGACCGTGGCCCGGCGCTTCAGCGTCTCCTTGGCCTGGTAGTCGTCCCATTCCTCGTCGAGGCCGGCCTCGTTGGCAGCCCGGGCATAGTCGAGCCAGGAGCGCGGATCGCCGGGATCGGCGGACACGGCGGCGGCGAGGGCGTTCAGCTCGGCGAGACCGTCCGCCTCATCGCTCTTGGCCGCGTTCTCCGCCTCGCGCCGCCACTGGGCCGCATTCTTCGCGCCGGCCGGAGCCTCGGCCTTCAGCGCCGCCGCAAGCCTGACGCCCTCGCTCGCCAGTTCCTGGCGCTGATAGGATTTCTGGACCGGGGCCGTCGCGCTCCCGGCAGCGGGGACCGGGCGCGCGGGCTGTTGCGCGGAAGCGGGCAAGACGAGGGTCGTGGAGAGGGCCAAGGCTGCCGCGAGACACCCGAAGAGGCCACCGCCATACGCCATGCCTTGTCTCCGAATGATTCGTCCCGTCCGGGGCGGCCGGCACGCTAGCACCGGCACTCATGGCCGCAACAGCCGCTTTGAGCCGGTGCACCGATGCGTGAGGCCGTCCCGAAATCCCCTATGATCGCCAGGCCGGCGGGGAAGCCCGCTGATTCCCGGCTCGAGGGCGAGAGACATGGTTCAGGGGCGCGACTTGCGGTGGTATGTTGCCGGTCTTGCCGCGCTCACGCTTCTCACCGGCCCGGGCGTCCCGATGGGGGCCCGGGCGCAGGCGCCGCGGCCGGCGGCCCAGCCCGATCCCGTCTTCGAGGCCGCGAAATCCGCCTTCGAGGCACGCCCCGAATCCGAGCGCAGGGCGATCCAGGACGCCCTGGTCTGGACCGGCGACTATAACGGCGTGACCACGGGTGCCTTCGGCCGGCGCAGCTTCGACGGGCTCCTCACCTATCAGAAGCGGATCGGGGCCAACCCGACCGGCC
This sequence comes from Methylobacterium organophilum, assembly GCF_022533465.1. Taxonomy (NCBI): domain Bacteria; kingdom Pseudomonadati; phylum Pseudomonadota; class Alphaproteobacteria; order Hyphomicrobiales; family Methylobacteriaceae; genus Methylobacterium; species Methylobacterium organophilum. The sequence continues at coordinate 966,441 of NZ_CP092848.1, forward strand.
AGCTCTCGGGCACGGAGACGGCCGCGCTGCTGGCCGCCGGCGAGGCGGCCCGCAAGGCCGCCCGTTTCTCGGTGCGGACCGATGCGGCGAGCGGGATCGCCCTCGGGGTGCCCGAGCGTCTCCTGCCCAAGCGCAGCGCCATCCCCGGCGGCAGCCGCTGGCAGAGCGCCGACGGCCGCGTCACCCTCGACGCCAAATCCGCCCCCGCGGAGGGCGGGCTCGACCCGCTGTTCGAGCGCCTGAGCACGGCGACGCCGGAGCGCAAGGTCACTTACAAGTTGAAGAAGCCGGATTTCTTCGTCGTCACCGGGGAGACGGCGACGGGCAAGTTCTACCTCCGCTACGCCCTCGGCGAGGCGGGAATCCGCGGCTTCAGCTTCGCCTACGACAAGGCGCTCGCGGCCGATGTCGATCGGCTCGTGATCGCGGTGGCCAACAGCTTCACGCCCTTCCCGGACACCGCGCCCGCCCCGGCGGGACCCGCGGCGATGGCCACACCGAAGCCCACGCCGCTGCCGGCCGTCCCCTCTCTTCGGGCCCGCGCCACAGCGACGGGGCTCGCGGTCACGCCGAGCCTCGTCCTCACCTCGGCCATGGCCCTCGAAGGCTGCGCCGCACCGCGGATCGGGTCCTCGGCGGCGACGATCGGCCCCCGCGATGCCGTGAACGGGCTGGTGCTGCTCAAGCTGGAGGGGCGGGGTGCACCCGCTTCGAAAGCGCCGGCCCTGCGGGCGGACGCGCTTGCCGCAAGCGAAGCCCTCATCGTCCTCAGCGCCGAACCGGCGGGCACGCCCTCCGCAGCGCCCGCCGAGCCGGCCGGCGACGGCGTCAGCGCACCCTTGCAGCCGGGCTCCGGCGGTGCTCCGGCCTTCGACCGGTCGGGACGGCTCGCGGGCCTGGTCGCGGTCTATCCAAGCGCTCCGCGGCTCGTGGCGGGGGTGGTGCCGCCGACCCGCTACCGGCTGGTGCCGGCCGCGGCGATCGGCGGTTTCCTGACGGCCAACGGCGTGACGCCTGCCACGACCGCCGCTCCTCCGGCGAGACTGGGCGCGGCCGCGGCGCCCTATCTGGGCGCCGTGGTCGCCATCGCCTGCGGCCCGCGGGGCTGAGCGGTCCTGCGCGTCAGACGCGATTTCCGGTGAGGAGCAGGACGATCAGGATGATGAGGAGGATGCCGCCCAGGCCGAAGCTCGGTCCGCGATAGGCACCCCCTCCGAGAAAGTTGCCGCCGCCGAGGACGATCAGGATCAGCACGATCAGGAGAATGGTGGTCAAGGTCATCGACGCGGACTCCGGGCCGCCGGGCAAGGGCGCCCGAGCGTGACCGTAAACGTCGCGATCCGCGGTTTCGTTCAACTTGAGGACGTGTGCGCCGCTCCGATCAGACGAATGCGGAATCCGCCCGCCAATCCGGCAGCGGCTCGGCGGGCGCCGTCAGCCAGTCCGGCACCGGCAGGCCCTTGCCCTGCAGGAAGGCCGGGTTGAACAGCTTGGAGGCGTAGCGCGCCGCGCCGTCGCAGAGGATCGTCACGATGGTGTGGCCCGGCCCGAGATGGCGGGCGAGGCGCACCGCGCCGGCGACGTTGATGCCGGAGGAGCCACCAAGGGAGAGGCCCTCCTCGCGCATCAGCTGGAAGACATGGCCCAGGGCCTCGTCGTCCGGAACCCAGAAGGAGACGTCCGGCCGGAAGCCTTCGAGGTTCTTCGTGACGCGGCCCTGGCCGATCCCCTCGGTGATCGAGGAGCCTTCCGCCTTCAGGGTGCCGGTGCTGTAATAGGCGTGCAGCGCCGAGCCCTCGGGATCCGACAGGGCGATCGTCACCTTCGGATTGCGCGCCCGCAGGGCCTCCGCCGTTCCGGCGAGGGTGCCCCCGGTGCCGGCGGCGCAGACGAAGCCGTCGACCTGGCCCCCGGTCGCCGCGAAGATCTCCGGACCGGTGCCCTCCACATGGGCGAGGCGGTTGGCCACGTTGTCGAACTGGTCGGCGAAGAAGGCGCCCGCGCTCTCCCGCGCCGCGAGCTTCTCCGCGAGGCGGCGCGCCGCATGCACGTAGTTGTTGGGATTGGCGAAGGGGACGGCGGGCACCTCGACGAGCTGGGCGCCGGCGAGGCGCAGCGTCTCTTTCTTCTCGGCGGACTGGGTCTCGGGGATGACGATGACCGTGCGGTAGCCGCGCACGGCGGCGACCAGGGCAAGCCCGATGCCCGTATTGCCCGCCGTGCCCTCGACGATGGTGCCGCCGGGCCGGATCAGCCCCCGCGCCTCGGCGTCCCGGACGATCGAGAGGGCCGCGCGGTCCTTCACCGAGAGGCCGGGATTGAGGAATTCGGCCTTGCCGAGAATCGTACAGCCGGTCTCCTCGGAAACCCGGCGCAGCTTGATCAGGGGCGTGCCGCCGATGGCGGCGAGCACGTCGGCTTTGAGAGCGGAGGTCATGGCTGCGCAGCATAAGGCAAGGCGCGGGAGGAAATCCTGCCAAAAGCGCCGGGCGCGGTGGTGGCCATGCCGGGGGCGGCGTGGCACGGACACATCGCCTTCACCTTGATCGGCGAATCCCGGGCATGGTGGTCGACCGGATACGGCGCGTTCAGGTTCGGGCCGCTAGAAGCAGGCTCCCGATCCCGAATCGCCGCCCAAGGCTCCCCCCTCCGATGACCGTCATCGCCCTCGTTATCGTCGGCAACTTCCTGCTGGCCGGCCTCTTCTCCCTGGTCGCGGTCGTTCTCGACTGACCGCCCCGGGTTCAGGCCGGAGGCTTCTCTAGGCGCGCGAGCAGGGCGGCGATGCGCGGATCCACCGGCTCGGTGAGAACCTCGGCATAATGCGCCCGCAGCCCTTCGCCGAGATGCCGGCGCGTGCTGCCGCTCAGGGGCGCCCCCTTGGAGCGGACGGGCTTGTCGTCCTTCGGCCTGTCGAGGGGCTGTCCCACGGTTCGCCTCCGGCAATGCGCGACCTGAGTCGCGGGGAAGCGGCCATGATGCAAGTTTCGGGTTAAGAGGCGTTTTACCGCCGCCGATCACCAAACGTTCACCGTTCACGGCGGTGGGCGCCGTCCGCGCCGCAGGCTTCGCGACTTTTTCGCCGCCACCTTTTCTCCCGGGCGGCGTTCGGCTCTATAGCGGGGACCGCCCGTGAGGCGGAGGCTGCGCCCGGGAGGGCACGATTTTCGACGACGGATGGTCTACGGCGCTGGGGCTGCTCTCGGTCCTGGCGCTCGTTCTCGCCAACGGCTTCTTCGTTGCGGCGGAATTCTCCCTCGTCGCGGTGCGGCGCAGCCGGGTCGCCGAACTCGTCAACGAGAAGCGCGTGAACGCCACGGCCCTGCAGCGGGCCATCGAGAGCCTCGACGCGCATCTCGCCGCGACGCAGCTCGGCATCACCATCTCCTCCCTGGCCCTGGGCTGGGTCGGCGAGCCAGCCCTCGCGCATCTGATCGAGCCGCTCTTCGCCTGGCTGCCCGAGCCGGCGGCCGGCATCGGCGCGCATACGCTGGCCGTCGCCGTCGCCTTCGTGGTCATCACCGCCCTCCACATCGTGCTCGGCGAGCTCGCCCCGAAGAGTCTCGCGCTCCAGCGCAGCGAGCGCACGGCTCTGGTGATCGTGCGGCCCCTGTCCCTGTTCCTGCTCGTCTTCCGTCCGGCGATCCTGTTCCTGAACGGGCTCGGCAACGGCGTGCTGCGCCTGATGGGGCTCCAGCCGGGATCGGGCGAGGAGAACCTACCCTCCCCCGCCGAGCTGAGCCTCCTCGTCACGGCGAGCCACGAGGCCGGCCTGCTGCACGAGGCGCAGGAGGATGCGGTGGCCCGCATCCTCGCCATCGGCGAGCGCCGGATCCGCGAGATCGTGACGCCGCGCAACGAGGTCGACTGGGTCGATCTCGACGACGAGGCGGAGGAGATGATCGCGGCCATCAAGGCCTGCAAGCACGAGCAGATCGTGGTCAGCCGCGGCCAGATCGACGACGTGGTCGGCGTGCTGCGCAAGCAGGACCTGCTCGACCAGCTCCTCGACGGCCGCCCCCTCGACGTGAGGGCGGCGACCCGCGAGCCGATCGTGGTGCACGAGGGTCTCGCCATCCTGAAGGTGCTGGAGATGTTCCAGACCAAGCCCGTGCGCATGGCGATCGTCGTCGACGAATACGGGAGCCTCGAAGGCATCGTCACCCAGACCGACCTCCTCGAGGCCATGGCCGGCGAGATCCCGGAACCGGGCGAGGAGAAGATGGTGATCGAGCGGCCGGACGGCTCGCTGCTGATGGACGGCATGATATCGGCAGCCGACGCCTTCGACCGCCTCGATTTCTCGGAGAAGCCGCGCAGCGACGACTTCTCGACGCTGGCCGGCTTCGTCATCGTCCGGCTCGGCCGCATCCCGACGGAGGGCGATGCCGTCGAGGCGGAAGGCTGGCGCCTCGAAGTCGTCGACATGGACGGCCGGCGCATCGACAAGGTGCTCGCGCAGCGCCTTCCCCCGGCCTAGGGCGCGGAGGTAATCTCGGCCCGCAGCCAACTCCGACTCGGATCCGCGCGTGCTTCCCAAGGCGATCTTCGTTCTCACCGGGGCGGGCGTGTCCGCCGAGAGCGGATTGGGCACCTTCCGCGACCGCGGCGGCCTGTGGAGCCGCTTCGATCCGATGAAGCTCGCCACCCCCGAGGCCTTCGCCGCGGATCCCGACGAGGTCCACGCCTTCTACAACCTGCGCCGGCGCGGGGTGATCGAGGCCGAGCCGAACCCGGCCCACCACGCCCTCGCCCGGCTGGAGAAAGAGCTGCGCGCCCGGGGCGGACGGCTGTTCCTGTGCACGCAGAACATCGACGACCTGCACGAGCGGGCCGGCTCGAACGGTGTCACCCACATGCACGGCGAACTGCTCAAGGCCCGCTGCACCGCCTGCGAGGCCGTGCTCGACTGGCGCGAGGATCTCGATACCGACCGGCGCTGCCCGGAATGCAGCGAGCCGGGCGGGCTGCGCCCGGACATCGTCTGGTTCGGCGAGATGCCGAAGCACCTCGACGCCATCGACGCCGCCCTGCGGGGCGCCGACCTGTTCGTGGCGATCGGAACCTCGGGCTCGGTCTATCCGGCGGCGGGCTACGTGGAGACGGCGCGGCGCCTCGGCATTCGCAGCTGCGCGATCAATCTGGAGCCTTCCGACAACGCCTCCACCTTCGACGAACGGCTGTATGGACCGGCGAGCGAGGCGGTTCCGGCCTTCGTTGGCACAATCCTTGGTTGAACAATCCGGCCACGTTTCCGCCCTGGATATGGACGGCTCCCGCATCGCGGCCTTACAACGGTCACGCTTGGCGAGTCGTCGCGCGGCCTCGTCCAGGCGTTCGTTGCAAGCCAAGGGGAAGCCCATGACCACGCAGAACTTCACCGTGACCGCCCGCGAGCGTGACACGCTGCTGGCGGCGTTGCGCTATTACCAGTTCTACCGGATGCAGGGTCATCCCTTCGACCCGCAGCACGACCACCTCATCGACACCATCGCCTCGGCCACCGGCGAGGCCCTCGACGTGATCGAGATCGACGATCTCTGCGCCGGCCTCAAGGGGCGCGCCCAGATCCTGCCGGCGGCCTGACAGCATGGCGGGGCGGAGAGGAATCCGCCCCGATCCGAGCACGGCGCCTCGCACGGAACCCGGCTTCCGAAACCTTTCGCGCGCGGGCTGCGTAGGACGCTTCGGATCGCCCCGAACGGGCATCCGCATAAGAAGAACGACGCGAAGAAAGCTGCAATCCGATGCGGCTCGTCGTCTAGGGACCTCGCAGTCGTGGGTGGGACGCCCCACCGGGCGCCCCGCCCATCGCGACCGGCCTCACGGCGTCGCGTCGAGCTCCTTCTTCGCCTTGGCCACGGCCTCCGCGCAGGCCGCCGCCTTGCCCTCCTGATCCGCCTTGCGGGCCTCTTCGAGCGCCGCCTTGGCCGTCTGGACCCTGCTGCCGCTGCCGGCTTCGGCCGCCTTGCCCGGCGGGGTGGGCTCCGCCTCGCCCGCGGGCCTGGTCATGCCCTGGCTCTGCCGGGCGGCGGCGACGCCCTGGCCGCCGCTGGAGGCGCCGGCCGCATCGGTCGCCTGATCCTTGAAGCGGGCTTCCTGGGTCTTGATGTCGTCGGCGCAGGCGGCGAGGGCCGGGCCGGCGGCCAGGCTGAGGAGGAGCGCGGCGAGGCAGGCGGAGCGGATCATCGACGGGACGTTCCCTCAAGGACGAGCTGATACGGGGCCGCGCCGGGCCGTTTCCCGGGCGGCGCTGCCTGAGAGACTGCGCGAAGCCGCCGCGGGTTCCGGATGGACGCCCCCCGGATGCGGCCATGAGAAAAGCCGGCCCCGCCCGGCAGGGCGGAACCGGCTTTTCGGCAGCCCGCCGGCTCCCTCGGGGAGAGCCGGCGGCCGGTTCGTCAGGCGCTGAGCTGGTCGCGGATCGGCAGTTGCCGGATCCGGCGGCCGGTGGCCGCGAAGACCGCGTTGGCGATGGCCGGCGCCACCGGCGGCACGCCGGGCTCGCCGACGCCGCCGAGCGGCCCGTCATAGCTCCCCGTCGGCACGAGATGCACGCGCACCACCTTCGGGGCCGCGTCGATGCGGGTGACCTCGTAGCCGTCGAAGTTGTTCTGCTCCGCCCGGCCGTTCTTGAAGGTGATCTGCGAGGTGAGGGCGAGGCCCATCCCCATCACGACCGCGCCTTCCATCTGCGAGCGGATGCGCTCCGGGTTCACCTGAGGCCCGCAATCCACGGCGATGTCGACGGCGTGGACCTTCACCTCGCCCTGCGGGGTCACTTCGACCTCCGCCGCGACCGCGGTGTAGGTGACGAAGCTGTAGTGGCCGGCGACGCCGAGGCCCCGGCCCTTCTCCAGCTTCCGGCCCCAGCCGGCGCCCTTGGCCACCGCCTCGATCACGCCGCGCAGGCGGCCCGTGTCGATCGGGTAGCGCTTGGGATCCTCGCCGTAGTTCCAGACGTCGCCGATCTCGGTCGGATCGATCTTCCGCGCCGGCCCGATCAGCTCGAGCAGGTAGTCCTTCTGGTCCTTGCCCGCCGCATGGGCGAGCTCGGCCACGAAGGACTGGATCGCGAAGGCGTGCGGGATGTTCGAGACCGAGCGGAACCAGCCGATCCGCACATGCGCATCCGCCGCCGGGTTCTCCAGGCGGACGTTGGGCAGGGCGAAGGGCGTGTTCACGAGGCCCATGCCGAGCTCGAAGGGCAGCTCGTGCTTGGGATCGGGCGCGAAGATCGAGCCGATGGTCGGCGCGGTCGAGCGGTGCAGCCAGGCGACCGGCATGCCCTTTTCGTCGAGGCCGGCCTCCAGGCGCTCCACCGAGATCGTGTGGTAGTAGCCGTGATGGATGTCGTCCTCGCGGGTCCAGGTGAGCTTCACCGGGGCGCCGTCGACCTCCTTGCTGCAGAGCGCGGCCTCCAGCACGTAGTCGGGCTTGGACTTGCGGCCGAAGCCGCCGCCGAGCAGCGTCACGTTCACCTTCACCTTGTCGGCGGCCAAGCCCAGCTTCTTGGCGAGCCGGTCATGGGTCGCCTGCGGCGCCTGGGTGCAGGCCCAGGCCTCGCAGAAGCCGTCCTTGATCCGCACGGTGGCGGCGGGGGGCTCCATCGGCGCCTGGACGAGATGGGGCACGAAGTACTCGGCTTCGAGCTTCGTCTTGGCCTTGGCCATCGCCGCATCGACGTCGCCCTGGCTGCGCACGACCTTGCCGGGCGCGCGCGCCGCCTTCTCCAGCTCGCCCCGGAAGGTCGAGGTGTCGTAGGCGGCGTTGGGGCCGTCGTCCCAGGTGATCTTGAGGGCGTCGCGCGCCTTCATCGCCGACCAGGTGTTCTTGGCGATGACGGCGACGCCGCCGAGCGGCTGGAACTCGCTCGGGATCTCCGGCGCGTCGATCTTGAAGATCTTGACCACGCCCGGCACCCGGCGGGCATCGGTGTCGTCGTAGCTCGCGACCTTGCCGCCATAGACCGGCGGACGGGCGATGACGGCGTAGAGCAACCCGTCGAGGCGGGTGTCGATGCCGTAGATCGCCTTGCCGGTGGTGATGTCGCGGTTGTCGATCAGGCCGATCTTGCCCTTGCCGATATACTTGAAGGCCTCGGGCTTCTTGAGCACGACGCTCTCGCGGGCCGGCACCGGCAGCTCCGCGGCGGCGGCCGCGATCTCGCCGTAGCCGATCTTGCGGCCGGACTTGGCGTGGCTGACGACGTGGTTCTCGGCCTTCACCTCGGCTTCCGGCACGCCCCATTTCTTCGCGGCGGCCTGGACCAGCATCAGCCGCGCGGCGGCGCCGGCATGGCGGAAATGCTGGAAGAAGTGGCGGAGCGAGCGCGAGCCGTCCGTGTCCTGGTTGCCGAAGCGGGCCTCGTCACCCCAGGCCTGGGCGACCTTCACCTTCGACCAGTCGGCCTCCAGCTCGTCGGCGACGACGAAGGCGATCGAGGTGCGCACGCCGGTGCCCATCTCGGAGCGATGGCAGGTGACGGTGACGGTGCCGTCGGCGGCGATCGCCACGAAGACCTTCGGGTCGTCCTGCCAGCCATGCGGCATGGCATCGGCCCCGAACTTCTTCGGCTCGTCCTTCTTCTCCGTGCGCGCGCCCTCTTCGGCCCGAGCCCGGTCCGCGAGGGAGAGCGCCAGGGTGAAGGCGCCGAGGCCGCCGAGCATCGCGCGGCGGCTGACATTGGCGAGGACGGCCGGGGCCGGGGTGTCGTTGGCGAGATCCGCCATGCGCTGGGCGTCGTGGATCACAGGCGGTCTCCCTTGCCGGAGGCGGCCTGGCCGGCAGCCTGATGGATCGCCGCGCGGATGCGCGGGTAGGTGCCGCATCGACAGATGTTGCCGCTCATGGCCTCGTCGATCTGCTGATCGGTGGGCTTGGGCGTGTCCTTCAGGAGGGAGGCGGCCTGCATGATCTGGCCGCACTGGCAGTAGCCGCACTGGGACACGTTGAGGTCGCGCCAGGCCACCTGAACCGGATGGTTGCCGTCGGGCGAGAGCCCCTCGATGGTGGTGATCTGCTGGCCCTCGGCGGCGGAGATCGGCGTCACGCAGGAGCGCGTCGCCTCGCCGCCGATATGGATGGTGCAGGCGCCGCACAGGGCCTGGCCGCAGCCGAACTTCGAGCCGGTGAGGCCGAGCTCGTCGCGCAGATACCAGAGCAGCGGCATGTCGGGATCGCCGTCGAAGCTGCGTTCGGTCCCGTTGACCGTGAGTTTGATCATCGCCTCGTCCTGTCGTGAGCCGCCCGCATCGCCGGCGGAACCGGGACGGGACGGCGGAGCGTGGAACGGATGTGGCGGTCGCCGCGGGGCGGCTTCGCCTGGAAGCCTTCTGACGAGGCTCCCGAACTCGGGTGCGGAAACGGCCCGCTGGCGACCAGGGCCCATGCCCGCGCCAGCGCGTGGGCCCCCGCCGACGCGCCGCACCTGATAATGAGAATAATGTATGCCTGTATGACGCTGCGGCGCAATGCGATCGCCCGCGATCCGCGGCTTGCCGGCCTTGCCCGGATATGACCGGTAACATTTCGCACATCGCGCGCCGGCACGACGTCGCAGGCATCGGGAACGGGCGCGCTCTGCCGGCACCGCATCGACATGCATCGACCCGCCCGGACATTCGTTAATCCCCATCACCGGAGGCGGCGATGTCGAAACTGGACGAGAAGCGCGAGGAGATCGCGGCCCTGGTGGCGCGGGATCTCGGCCTGGGCGATCTCGCGGCTCTGAGCGCCGCGGATCGGGAGACGGTCGAGGCGGAGACGGCGACCCTGATCCTACGCAACGGTCAGGCGATCGCCGACGCGTCCGACCCGGTGGCGGCTCATGTGAGGCTCGCCAAGCTTCTGGCGGAGTACCGGACCCTGGCGAACCTCACCGCCGACGAGCGCGACGCCAAGCTCGCCGACGAGGGCGAGGTCTTCGCCCGCGAGGACGATGCCTGAGGGAGCGGCCGTCCCGGAACGGCTCTTGCCTCGAGGCTCGACGTCGGCACTTCGCCAAGCGAAGATGCGACGCATCGTCCGTATCCGGAGTCCCGAGAATGAAGCGTTTCCCCGTCGGTCTGGCCCTCGCGCTCGCCCTGCTGCCGAGCGCCGCTCTCGCGCATCCGGGACATGACGGGATGGTCGGCGCGGCGGCGGGCTTCGCCCATCCGTTCGGCGGCGCGGACCACCTCCTGGCGATGCTCGCGGTCGGCCTGATCGCCGCCCTGCGCGGCGGCCGCGCCCTCTGGGCGGTGCCCCTCGCCTTCCTCGCCATGATGAGCCTGGGCGCGGGCCTCGGCATGGCCGGCCTCGCCCTGCCGTTCGTCGAAACGGCGATCCTCGCCTCGCTGGTCGCCTTCGGCGTCCTCGCCCTTCTGAGCCGCCGCCTGCCGACGGCCCTGCTGGCCGGGCTCGTCGGCGCCTTCGCGGTCTTCCACGGCCATGCCCACGGCGCCGAGATGCCGGAGACGGCCTCAGGCCTCGCCTATGCCCTCGGCTTCGTGGGCGCGACCGCCCTGCTCCATGCGGCGGGACTCGGCCTCGGGCTCCTGGCCCGCCGCCTCGGGCCGGCGGCGACGGACGACGCCGCTCTCCCGCGCGAGACCGCCCGGGGCTGACCTCCGAATCCGCCGCTACGCGGCGGACGGCTCGCCCGCCCAGAAGCCGGCCTGGAGGGCCGCGGATTCCTCCGTCAGCAGCGGGCCGATCACCTCGATCTTCCGCTGGCCGGCCTCGAACACCGTGCGGCAGGGCAGATCGAGGGTCGGGTTCTCGGCGTGGTCGCCGGTCAGGGCCTTCAGCTCGGCCTCGCTCTGGCCGTAGACGACCCGGCCGATCCCCGCCCAGTAGATCGCGCCCGCGCACATCGCGCAGGGCTCGGCCGAGGTGTAGAGCGTGCAGCCGGCGAGTTCATCCGGCGCATGCGCCTTCGAGGCGCGGGTGGCCAGCAGCCGCTCGGCATGGGCGGTCATGTCGTGGCCTTCCGCCGTGTAGCCGTTGCCCTGCTCCATCAGCACCGCGCCGTCCGGGCCGACCAGGATCGCGCCGAAGGGATGGTCGCCCCCCTCGCGCGCCTTGCGGGCGACGTCGAAGGCCATGCGCAGGTAGCGCTCGTGGTCGAGATTCATGCGGTTTGCTCAGCGTTCCGATTTCGGCAGCGACCATGGCGCGAGACGCGTCTGCACCCATCCGACCAGCCGGAACAGCCCGAGGCTGATCGCGACCAGCACGACGAGGCCGGCAAAGGCGGTCGGGATCCGGAAATTCGAGGTCGCATAGGCGATGAAGAAGCCGAGGCCCTTCTCGGCGGCGACGAACTCGGCGACCACGGCGCCGATGATCGCGAGGGTCGTCGAGATCTTCAGGGCCGCGAACAGGTGCGGCAGGGCGAAGGGCAGCCGCACGTGAAGGATCTCCCGGGTCCGGCCGGCCCGCAGGGACCGGGACAGCTCGATCAGTTCCTCCGGCGTGGTCTGCAGGCCGGTCACCGTCGAGACGAGGATCGGGAAGAAGGTGATCAGGAAGGTGATCACGACCCGCGGCAGGTCGGAGGCCCCGAGCGTCACCACGATGATCGGCGCGACCGCCACGATCGGCGTCGACTGCACCACGACCAGGATCGGGTAGAGCGTCCGCCGCAGGAAGCGCGATGTGGCGATGCCGACCGCGAGGGGCACCGAGACCAGGATGGCGAGGGCGTAGCCCATCAGCGCCACCCGGAGCGTCGCGCCGGCATGGTCCGCCCAGGAGGAGACGGGCGTCACGACGAGGGCGGAGAGGATCGCGCTCGGGGCGGGCAGCAGGAAGGAGGGGATGGCGAAGACCCGGCAGGCTCCCTCCCAGAGGGCGAGCAGGGCCGCGAAGGCGAGCGGCGGCGCGAGGCGGTCGAGCAGCGCACGGCGCCGGGCGGCCGCGGCCGACAGGACCTGCGTGCCGACGAGGACCGGGGCGGCCGGCTCAGGCGGCGAGGGGGCGGCTGAAGAGGCGTCCACGGATATGGTTTGCAAGCTCATGGAAGGCCGGCTGCGACAGCGTCGCCATGGATCGGGGCCGCGGCAGCGGCACGGACAGCGTCTCGCGCACCCGGCCGGGGCGGCCGGTCATGACGATGACGCGGTCGGCCAGCAGCAGCGCCTCGGGGATCGAGTGGGTGATGAACAGCACGGTCTTGGGTCGCTCGGCCCAGATCCGCAGGAGCTCGAAGCTCATCTCGTCGCGGGTGAGCGCGTCGAGGGCCGAGAAGGGCTCGTCCATGAGCAGGATGTCGGGGTCGAGCAGCAGGGCGCGGGCGATGGCGACCCGCTGCTGCATGCCCCCCGACAATTCGTCGGGCCGGCGCGCCGCGAAATCGGCGAGCCCGACGAGATCGAGCAGTTCCCGGGCGCGAACGCGCTCGGTCTCGGTGACACGCCCGTATTTGTGGCGCATCGGGAAGGTGACGTTGCCGAGCACGTCGAACCACGGCAGCAGCGTCGGTTTCTGGAAGACGATGCCGATATCGTCCCGCGGCTCGGTGACGGGGGTGTCGAAGATCGCGACGCTCCCCGAGGTCGGCCGGATCAGCCCCGCGATGAGCCGCAGCAGGGTGGACTTGCCGCAGCCCGAGGGGCCGAGCACCGCCACGAATTCGTGGCGGCCGATCTCGAAGGAGAGGCCGTCCAGCGCGGTGACGGCCTCGCCCTTGGCGCCGGGAAAGCGCTGGCCGACGTCGCGGAAGCGGATCGCCGGTCCGGGCGCGCTCACCGCTCGGCCTTCTTCATCGTGGGCAGGAAGGCGCCGGTGACGGCCTTGCCCGGATCGAAGGACTCGACCGGAATGCCCTGGGATTCCGCGACCCATTTCCAGGTCGTCTTGAGGAGGCCCGGCTCGTAGACGCCGAGGCCGTCCTTCTTCGAGACCGCGTTGTCGATGAGGGGAATGGACGCCTTCCATTCCTGCGCGGCCCGCTCGACCTCGACCTCCGGCACCGCGGATTTCAGCGCCTGGGCGGCGGCGGCGGGATCGGCATTGGCCATCTCGGTGGCCTTGGCGTAGGCGGCGAGGAACTTGCGCACCGCCTCGGGGCGCTGCGCGATCATCTTGTCGGAGGCGAAGACCGAGAGGCCGTAGCCCTCGTAGCCGAATTCCGACCAGGGCAGCGCCTTGAACGCCTTGCCGGCCTCCTTGAGCGGCCCCTGGAAGGCGGGGGCCACGGTGAGCCAGTTGATGGTGGCCGCGACCTTGCCGGCGGCGAGCATCGGCGCCAGCGCGCCGGGATCGACCTTCAGCACCTTGATGCCGTCGGCGGGCACGCCGTTGGCCTTCAGCACCAGCGGCCAGGCGACGTTGGAGGAGGAGAAGGTCGCGGTCGCGATCGTCTTGCCCACCAGATCCTTGAGGCTCGACACACCGGAATCGGTCGTCGTGAAGATCGCGTCGGGCTGCTTCGTGTAGATCGCCATCACGGCGGTGACCGGCACGCCGCTCTGGGCCTTGGCCTGGAGCAGGGCGGCGAGGCCCCCCGTGCCCATATCGGCCGCGCCGGTGCCGAGCTTCGTCACCACGTCGCTGGAGCCGCGCCCCGATTGCACGGTGACCTCGAGCCCCTGCTCCTTGAACAGCCCCTTCTCGACGCCGAGATAGATCGCCGCCTTGTCGCCCGCGGGCAGCCAGTCGATCAGGAAGGTCAGGGGCTCGGCGGTGGCGGCGCCGGTCAGCGCCAGCGTCAGGCCGAAAGCGGCGGCCAGTCGGGTCAGGGATGGGGTCACGCTTCAGATCCTCACGCGGTGGAACGGGGGCGATGGCGCGCGTCGGCAGGCTGAGCCGCAAACGACGTGCCAGGGGCGTCGGACAGCAGGAAGGGCAGCAGGGCGGCGGCGAGGCGGTCGGGCGCCGAGAGCTGCGGGGCGTGGCCGGTCGGCAGCGCGACCCGCGCGGCCTCGGGCACCAGCGCGCACATCCGCCGCTGCAGGGCCGGGATCACCGCCCGGTCGTGCAGGGCCTCGACATAGAGGCGGGGCACCCGGCCGAAGCCTTCGGCGGTGAGGCGGGCGCGCACCGCCCGGCCGCGTTCCGGCTGGGGCGTCAGCCGGCGCGCGGCGGCCTGCGCGTCGGATTCGGGACCATCCTGGAAGAAGATCGCCCGGGCCGCCGCCTCCGGCACGCGGCTCGTCAGGCGATCCGGCGACCAGATCAGGTGCGGGCCGATCCCAGCGGCTTCGGGATGGCGCGCCCGCGCCTCGGCGACGAGATCCGCGAAGCCCATCCCGTCCGGCAGCATCATGCCGGCGACATAGGCGATGCGCGCGACCCGGTCCGGGAACGCCTCCGCCACCGCGGAGGCGACGACACCGCCGCCGGAATGGGCGACGAGGCTCGCCCGCCCCCCGAGCCGGTCGAGCACCGCCCCGACATGCGCGACGTAGCGATCGAGCGACACCGCGGCGGGCGGGGTGTCGTCGGCGCCGTTGCCGGGCAGATCGAGGGCCTGCGTTATGAGGCCGGCGGATTCGAGGTGCGGCGTCAGCCGCTCCCAGACCCAGGCCCCCGCCCAGGCGCCATGGATCAGGACGACCGGGTCCGTCCCCATGGTCAGGCCGCCGCGTAGGTGCGGCGGTACATCGCCTGGAGATGCCCCTCGACCGTGGTGACGGGATAGAGCGGGCTCTGCCCGGGGGCGAGGCAGTTCGGCAGGCAGGCAACCTCGTGGTCCGGATTGCCCGAATAGAAGAAGGGCACCGAATAGCGCTCCCGGCCCGAGGCGTTGACCACCCGGTGCATGGTCGAGCGGTAGCGGCCATTGGTCCAGCGGGCGATCATGTCGCCGAGATTGACCACGAAGGTGCCGGGGATCGGGTCGGCGTGGATCCAGCCGCCATCGGCGGATTGGACCTGCAGGCCGCCGACCTCGTCCTGCAGGAGCAGGGTCAGGCCGCCGAAATCGGTATGCGCCCCGGCTCCCTTCTCCCCCGGCGCCGCGTCCTTCGGCTGGGGCGGGTAGTGCAGCAGGCGCAGGATCGCGAGCGGATCCCGGCAGAAGGCGGAAAAGTGATCCTCGGGCAGGTCGAGGGAGAGGGCGATGCCGCGCATCAGGCGCTCGCCGAGATCGAGCATCGCCGCGAAATAGGCCTGCATCGCCGGGCGGAAGCCGGGCAGGTCCGCGGGCCACTGGTTCGGGCCGCGGTTGAAGCGGCGGGCCCGCACCCGGGGATCGTCCTCCGGCAGTTCGAGGCCGAGATAGAAGCCCTCCTTGAGATCCGGGGGCGCGCCCGCCTCCAGGGTCTGGCCCCGCAGGGGCTCGTAGCCGCGGTTGCAGAAGGAGCGTGCCTTGTCGACGGCGGCCTTGGCCTCCGGCGCCTGCGCGAAGAAGCGCCGGCTCTCCGCGAACACCGCCTCGATCAGGCCGGCGGGGATGCCGTGATCGGCGCAGTAGAAGAAACCGCTGGCGAGACAGGCCTCGCGGAGCGCCGCCCCCACGGCCCGACGCCGGGCGGGATCGGACGACGAGAGCCCCCCGACCGGAATGACCGGAAGCGAGGTCCCCGGGACGTGGACGGCATGCAGGCCAGCGGACATCGCTCTCTCCCTCTCGGCTCGCGATGGGGAAAGGCTATGAGCCGAGGCCCGGTCGAAAAAGCAGAGAGTTTCGCCTGGGCCGATGCCGGATCGGCATCATCCGCCCTGCTCCTCCGCCTCGCGGCGCCGGATCTCCTCGGTGAGGACGCGCAGGGCCAGGTCGAGGGTCGCGGGCAGGGCGCGGCCGGCGCGGACATAGACCCCGAGATCGCTCCAGATCGGGCCGCCGGCCTCGATGGGCACATGGACCAGTCGCCCCTCGCGCACGGCCCGCTCCAGGCCGATCCGCGTCTGGAAGGCGAGGCCGACGCCCCGCTCGGCGAGCTCGCGCATCAGCTCGATCGAGGAGGAGCGGATCACCGGCCGCACCTCCCGCGACAGCCGCGCCATGGCGGGGGCGAGAAGCTGACCGATGGAGAGATCGCCCGCGGGCAGGATCAGCGGATGGTCGAGGCAGGCCGCAAGGCTGACGCGCTCACGGCCCGCGAGGGGATGGCCCGGCGCCATGATGGCGCCGAGCTTGAACCGGGCCAAAGCCACCTGACGCAGGTCCGGCCGGCGCGGCAGGGCGAAAGCGAGGCCGATATCGGCCTCACCCTCGGCGACCGCCTTCGGGATCGCGAAGGAGCCCATCGCCTCGACGCTGGCGGTCGCCCGCGGCGCCCTCTCGCGCAGGGTCTCCAGCACCGCGGGCAGCAGCGCGCCGGAGACGCCCTCGACCGCCGCGATCGACACGTGCCCGGCCCGCGCGCCCTTCAGCCCCTCGATGTCGGAGCGGGCCCGTTCGAGATCCTGCAGCACCACGAGGACGTGGCGGGCAAGCGCCTCGCCCGCCGAGGTGAGCCGGGTGCCGCTGGCGAAGCGCTCGAACAGCGGCGCCCCGATCTCCGCCTCGAGCTTCAGAATCTGCCGGTTGACCGCCGAGGACGCGACATTGAGCCGGCGCGCCGCCTCGCGGATCGAGCCGGCCCGACGCACGGCATCGAAATACAGGATGGCAGCAGCATGGATGCGCAAAGCGGACGGCTCCCTCAGGGACCGCGGGAACGGCCCCGAGGGATGTCTTCGCTCCGGCTGCGGAAAGGCAAGACCGGGGTTCCGGCCGGCGCATCCGCGCCTTGCCGGACGCGCTCAGGCCCGCCTTGCGCGACGAGGCTCGCGGCCGGACCGGTCCCGTCAGGACGAGGGCTGGGCGCTCACCGCCTGCGCCTGGCGGTTCCACGCCGGCGTGGCGCCTCTCCCGAACATATGCTGCGGTTTCTTCAGGAGAACGCGGCGGACGTAACGGACCGGCTCCAGGGCGATCGCCTTGGATAGGTTGTAGGAAAAGGGGAGCCAGCTCTTCTTACTGTAATACAGCGTCGCCAACCGGAACGCGATGGCCGCATTCCGGCTCTTCCAGGTCATGAATTTATTCCAACGCGGCCGGAGGGAAACGACACGCCTGTACTCTTCGACCGACATTTCCGGCTCGCCGTGCATACGCCTGACGATATTGAAGTCGATATAATCGCCAACCTCGAAAATCTCCCTGATCTTCGTGGTCATGATGCTGCTGTGTCGCCGATGCAGCAGCACGGGATCGGGCGAGACGGCAATCTTGTATCCCGCCGTCACCATACGTCCCCACAGATCCCGATCGTCGAGGAGGAACTTCCGGTAGCCGCCGAGCCGCAGCACATCGTTCTTGCGATACATCGCGGTCGGGTGAATGATGTTCACGAAGTAATTCGGATCGAACTCCCGTTTGCCTCTTTCGAGATCGATGGTCGGAACGCTCAATCCGATGATCTGATCATTCTCATCGATCATGTGGGCTGCCGAGCTCAGGACGCTGACATCCGGATGCGCCTCCATGAACGCGACCTGCAGTTCCAGACGATCCGGCAGCATGATGTCGTCATCATCCATGCAGGCGACCAAGTCGTGCCGGGCAAGGGTCAAGGCCAGGTTTCGGCCCGTCGCGCCGCCCTTGTTCACGGTCTGGCGGATCAGCGTGATCCGCGAGTCTTTCGTCGCCAGATCGGCGAGGATCTCCGAGGTTCCGTCCGTCGATGCGTCATCGACGATGATCAGCTCAAGATCTCTGTAAGTCTGCCCCAGGACGCTTTCCACGGCCTTGGCGACGTGCCTGCAGCGATTGTAGACGGGAATGATCACGGAAACCGGCATAGTCTTCCCCTGGCGTGACGGACGGCCTATCGGCGCCGGCCGGATCCTCCGCTCCTGCGGATCGGCAGAGCGCCACGCCCCCGCGGCGGTCGCAGCGCTGACGATCCCGCATCGACGGATGCTCTGACGCGTGCCTCACGGACGCATGGTAGGTCGGCGTCTCGGGACCAGGAGAATTCTTCGGGGCAGCGCCCACGCTCCATTCGGAGTAGATCGAAAGGAACAGGCGCGGATCGCGAAAAAACTTGCCGCCGCAATCCTATCGGTCCGCTGCATCCCCTCGAAAAACCTCCCCTCGCGATCGGGCCCGGCAGGCGGATCGTCGCGCCGCGCAGGCTCTGATCAATGCAAGGGAAACAGAACAGCTCTCTGCAAATATCAGCCCGGATGGGCCATCCTGTAGCCTTCGCGAAAGGCCGGACCCTTCGGGAAGCAGCGCGACAAAGCTCCCTGATGGTCGGAGCTGGGCGTACGGAGCGGGATCTTCTTGAGAATCGAGCGCACATGCTCCCGAATCTTGAGAACCCGCTGTCCGTCATCCTCGACATCCAGCTCCTTCAGATCGGACATTCCCGAGCTCTCGCTCGGCTCCTGCGGCGTGGTTCGCATCTTTGCCCTCCTCCGATGCCTCAAAGACTCAGAACGCCCCTGTTTTTGAACGGATAGTACTTTATTTTACATTTATTATTATTTATCATATATTTTGATATTTTCACAAAATACCAGGCAAGCCACCTGTTTATTCTTGCTTGAGTGCGACGCAATACGAGCAGCTTTCTGAGGCTGGCGATTCACCCCACCATCCCGCGGAAGGGAACATCATCCTATTTTGCATCAAAATTCGCGTTAAAGATGCATAATGCGCCAAAAGGCGTATGTCTAGTAGTCGAAATCGAGTCGTCCCGGTTAATTACAAATCGGCGACCCCGCACGCCCGTAAGATGAATTCTATTCTCATGACACAAGTCATCTCCCCCTGATTCCGGATTTTTATTATTATCGATCTAGCAAAGCGAAGTCAAAATTTTCAAATTGGATAGTTTTTAATTTAGATTAACAAACAAAAATACAAAAATAACAGAAGTCATTTCATATTTTTATAAAAAAAACAAACCCAACAGCCAAAATGACAGTAAAGTTTTCACGAACAATTATCACACAAAGCCGCCGCTACGAAAACTCGGCGTGCATACACCTCATCAGAACCGGCAATAATCGCCGACAGATATTTGACATAGATTTAATATTTCCTGCGAACGACTTGAAGAGTTGCGATCTTATCAAGTTAATTCCTTTGAAAAATATCAAATGTGAATCGCATCTAATAAGTTACACGAAAGACCTGCGACGCGAGTTCGTGCTTGGCCCGGCGCTCAGCGCTGAAGCCGGAGCAGGCTTTCTTGGTTTTGGTGAAGTAAGCGTTCGCACAGATGAAATCACCGTCGAAGGCTGGGATCTCCTCGATCCTTCTCAGGCGCAGACCGAACGGCTCGAGCTGGTCGATGAGGTCGTGGAGCAGGGCTTGTTTCTTGTAGACGGGGTAGAAGAATGTTTCCGTCTCGATCGCCAGCACGTCATGCAGCAGATCACCAAAGCCGGCCAGGACAAAACTTTCGTACCCCTCGACATCGATCTTGATGACGTCGGGCACCGGTGCTTCGCCGGATCTCACGAGATCGTCGTACCGGACGCAGTTGATCTGAACGACCTTCTTCGTGCGATAGCTGTCGGCGATCGCATAGTCTTTCAGAAAGTCCGTGTTCGCCTCCAGGATGGAGGTGCATCCGTAGTGATTACCGATATGCAGATTCTGCTCCCCGGCCCGGTCGGACAATCCGTGTTCGAGGACGAAGTGCCTCTCGAATTCGGAGAGCTGCTCCCGGAGACGGCGGGCCTCGTCCGGATTGGGCTCGAACAGCACCGGCACGATATTGTGCTTCTGCTTCAACCACTTCGCCTGGATGCCGTTCGAGGCCCCGACATCGACGAAGACGATTTTGTCCTTCAGGCGCTGTGATTTGCTCGCGAGCGGCAGCATGTCCTCCACGGCTTCGGTGATCAGCGCATAGGCCTTCTGCTTGAGATACGGCATGGACGTCTCCTGCTTGGGGTCGGGCCTGTAAACCGCGGTCGTCGAGCCCCGTATCGATGTGCCGACGATCGTTTCGCGTCCGACCGGAACGCCCGCAACCGGGCAGGTCCTTGGCCGCGCATCGGGCATGGTGCCCGATGATACAAGCATCGGGTAAGCTGTTTACTGCCGCGTGCCATCCAGCCCGGAGGCATTAATCAATAATAGATCGCATGATCGCCGGCTCATCCCAAATATACGACTGGGTTGATTGCGACCTTGGCGCTTCTTGAGACATGCTCGTTCGAATGATGTCGCAGCCGCATTCAGTGCTGTGCCGCAGACTTTTCCATCGAACAGGGGTCCCCGCGATGCGCGTAGCAGTCATCGGATCTGGATATGTCGGTCTGGTCTCCGGCGCTTGCCTTGCCGATTTCGGCCATAACGTCGTCTGTATCGACCGGGACGCGGACAAGGTCGCGGCGCTGGCGCGCGGCGAGATCCCGATCTACGAGCCGAACCTCGGCGAGATGGTCGCGAAGAACATGGCCGAGGGCCGGCTCGCCTTCTCGAGGGATCTGGCCTCCGCGGTCGCGGCGGCGGACGTCGTCTTCATCGCCGTGGGCACGCCGGCGCGCCCGCGCGACGGCCAGGCCGATCTCACCTACGTGTTCGGCGCCGTCCGGGAGGTGGCCGCCGCCTTGAGCGGCTCCACGGTGGTGGTAACGAAATCGACGGTTCCCGTCGGCACGGGGGACGAGGTCGAACGCATCATCCGAGACATTCGGCCGCAGCTCGACGTCGCCGTCGTCTCGAATCCGGAATTCCTCCGCGAGGGGGCGGCCATCATCGATTTCAAGCGGCCGGACCGGATCGTCATCGGCGCCGAGAGCGACCGGGCCCGGGCGGTGATGGCGGAGCTCTATCGGCCCCTCTTCCTCAACAAGGCGCCGATCCTGTTCATGGCCCGGCGCAGCGCCGAGATGACGAAATACGCCGCCAACGCCTTCCTCGCGACGAAGATCGCCTTCATCAACGAGGTGGCGGATCTCTGCGAGCAGGCTGGCGCCGACGTTCAGGACGTCGCCTACGGCATCGGCCTCGACAAGCGAATCGGCAGCAAGTTCCTGCATGCCGGCCCCGGCTTCGGCGGATCCTGCTTTCCCAAGGATACGCAGGCCATGATCGCCATGGCGCAGGCCCATGGGGCGGCCATGCGCATCGTCGAGACCGCCGCCGCGGTGAACGACCACCGCAAGCGCAACATGGCGCGCAAGATCGTCCGCGCCTGCGGGGGTGTCCGCGGACGCACGATCGCCGTCCTCGGGCTCACCTTCAAGCCCAACACGGACGACATGCGCGAATCGCCGGCGATCGCGATCATCACGGCCCTGCAGGATGCCGGGGCGCGGATCCGCGCCTATGATCCGGAGGGGATGGATCAGGCCCGCCTGGTGCTCACCGACATCGACTACTGCCTCGACGCCTACGATTGCGCGCGCGACGCGGACGCGGTCGTCATCGTGACCGAGTGGGACGCCTTCCGGGCCCTCGATCTCGACCGCATCCGCGCCGCGGTCGCCCGGCCCGTCCTCGTCGATCTGCGCAACATCTACGGGCCGGATCAGGCCGAGAAGGCCGGCTTCCGCTATGTCGGCGTCGGGCGCGGTCAGGGCGAGGCCGTCGAGGAGGCGCAGGTCGTGCCCCTGGCCCTGGTCGGGTAGGGAATCGGAACCGGCCTCGGGCCGCGTTCGGGAACCCCTGACCGATCGCTCGGTCAGGGGCCCGCTGCTACGCAAGCTTCATCGAAAGCGGGCACCAACGACGAAACCTCGGTCGCAACGCCGTCGATCTTCCCGGGAACGCCCGGCGAGACAACCTCACCGCTGGGACTAATCCGAGAGACATGCGCCCCGCCGCCGAGCGAGGAGGTCGGGCTCTTCGTCGCCGCCCTCAATGCAGGCGGCCGCCCGGCGGCTCCCGCGGGCCCCTGCGCCCCGAGGGAACCGGCGCCACGTCGTAGCGCCGCCGCAGCTCGGTCGGCGACATGCCGGTCCAGCGCCGGAAGGCCACGACCAGGGCGCTCGCCTCGCGATAGCCCAACAGCCAGGCGATCTCGGAGATCGGCAATCCCTTGATCTTGATGTAGTGGATGGCGAGCTCGGCCCGCAGCTCGTCCAGCACGCCGCTGAAGGTCTTGCCTTCCTGGTGCAGCCGGCGCGACAGGGTGCGCGTGCTCATGCCCAGTGTCCGCCGTCAGCGGCCGTGAGACAGAGTGAGGCCCTTCACGAACGGAGGATGACTGGTTCATCGTAGCCCCCAAGGAGCGAAGATGAAGCAGACATCCGGGCCGGCACGGAAGCCGGCAGAGGCGGTGATCAAGGACATC
Organism: Methylobacterium organophilum; assembly: GCF_022533465.1. Classification (NCBI taxonomy): domain Bacteria; kingdom Pseudomonadati; phylum Pseudomonadota; class Alphaproteobacteria; order Hyphomicrobiales; family Methylobacteriaceae; genus Methylobacterium; species Methylobacterium organophilum. Next base: position 988,616 of record NZ_CP092848.1, read on the forward strand.
CGCCGCGCCACCCGCCGCCAGTTCTCGGCCGAGGAGAAGATCCGCATCGTGCTGGAGGGCCTGCGCGGCGAGGACAGCATCGCAGAGCTGTGCCGACGCGAAGGCATTGCCACCTCGATGTACTACGGCTGGTCCAAGGAGTTCCTGGAAGCGGGCAAGAAGCGGCTGGCCGGCGACACGGCCCGCGCCGCCACCTCGGACGAGGTCAAGGACCTGCGCCGTGAGGCTCGTGCCCTCAAGGAGGTCGTGGCCGATCTCACCCTGGAAAACCGCCTGCTCAAAAAAAGTATGAGCGGAGCTGGGGAAGACGAGGCATGAGGTACTCGGCTTCTGAGAAGCTGGAGATCATCCGGCTGGTCGAGCAGTCCTCTCTGCCGGTGCGCGCCACCCTGGAGAAACTCGGCATCCCGCGCGCCACATTCTACCGCTGGTACGACGCCTACCAGCAAGGGGGACCCGAGGCCCTGGCCGACCGACCCTCTCGGCCCAGCCGGGTCTGGAACCGCCTGCCCACGGCGATCCGCGAGCAGATCGTCGCCCTCGCGCTCGAGCAGCCGGAGCTCAGCCCACGCGAGCTGGCCGTGCGCTTCACCGACGAGCAGCGCTCCTTCGTCTCGGAAGCCACGGTCTACCGCCTGCTCAAGGCGCACGACCTGATCACCAGCCCAGCCTACATCGTTGTCAAGGCAGCCGACGAGTTCCGTGACAAGACCACGGCCTCCAACCAGCTCTGGCAGACCGACTTCACCTACCTGAAGGTGGTCGGCTGGGGCTGGTACTATCTGTCGACGGTGCTCGACGACTTCTCCCGCTTCATCGTGGCCTGGAAGCTGTGCGCCACGATGCAGGCCAGCGACGTCACTGCCACGCTCGACCTGGCGCTCAGCGCCGCCGGGCTCGATCAGGTGCAGGTGGTGCACCGGCCGCGGCTGCTGACCGACAACGGATCGAGCTACGTCGCGGGTGACCTGGCCGACTGGCTCGGCAGCCGCGGCATGACCCACATCCGCGGTGCTCCCCGCCATCCCCAAACTCAGGGCAAGATCGAGCGCTGGCACCAGACGCTGAAGAACCGCATCCTGCTCGAACACGCCTATCTGCCCGGCGAGTTGGAGGCGCGGGTCGGGGCGTTCGTGGAGCACTACAACCACGTCCGAGCTCATGAGAGCCTGAACAATCTCACGCCGGCCGACGTCTACTTCGGCCGGGGCGAGGCCATCCTGCGCGAGCGGGAGCGGATCAAGCGCCAGACTCTCACCGACCGCCGCTTGCGCCACCACGCGCAGGCTGCCTAACTTCTCAACCCAGGTGGACCAGTGCCTCCGTTCCTGAGGCCCGCAGCCTGTCTCAAATCATCTGACGACGGACAGATGGATGCCGAAAAGGGGAGCCGTACGACCGGACGATATAGGACTATTTTCTGTTTTTCCTTGACATCATTCCTGTTCCGTGCTTGTCTCCCTCCACTTCCCGCCCGGACTTCCGGGGTGCCGTTCCGGGGCCGACCGGAACGGTGATGGGTGGGGAGGCGGTGCCCGCGTCGATGGCCTCGGCCGTCATCGCCCCGGGCGGCGAGACCGACGCAAGGTCGGGCCGGTCACCACGGGTGGCGGGGAGGCAAATGGCCCCGACTGCCCGACGGCGTTCTGGCCCGGCACCGAGAAGGACGGCGCGGCCCACTACGAGGCCGGCGTGCGGGGGAAGTTCCCGCTGAGAGCGCGATTTGGGGTTCTGCCCGCGTCTCAGCCGATGCTGTCATCGGCTGTGTTCCCGAGGGTGTGGTCCCACGATGTCCAAGCGTCCTGTCGGAGAAGCCGGAGACACCGCGACGCAAAGACGGTTCGGACGGAGAAGGTCCGGGCCGCGGGACGCCGGGGAGCCGTTGGCTTCCCACAAGCTTGTCGAGTGGCTTCGCGGCGTCCCGCGTCACCCCTCGGTCAGAGCGTCTTGGGCCATGCCCCCGGCGGTGCTCCGCGCGGGGTTGATGGCGCGTGGGTCTGTGCTCCCTCCGCGCTTCGGGCGGCGGCCTGCGAGCCGCCTCAGCTCTGCAGGAGCCGGTGCGGCAGCGCGTGCTGCGCGTAGTATCGGCGGTAGGCCCAGTAGTGCCAGCACTGGTCGGCTTTGACGTAGTCCTTGTGCGCCTTCAGATCGACATGCGTCATCACGAGGCCGCAGACCCGGACCGCGAGGCTGTCGAAGCGCCGAAGCGCGGCGGTGACGGTGTCGCGCGGGGTCGTGCCCCAGCGCGCGAGATGGACGACCGCGTCGGCCAGGCGCGCGAGCGGGAGGAAATCCAGCGCCAGCAGAACCGGAGGCGCCTTGATCACGATGAGATCGTAGGCGGGCTTGGCTTCGCGGATGAGGGCCGCGAGGCGTTGGCAGGTCTCCTCGTCGTCGAGGGCGAAGCGCGGCGAGGCGTGCAGATGGACGATCGGGTCCGCGGCGAAGCCACGCAGGACGCTGGCGGGGTCCGAACGAAGGGCGTCGTCGAGGGACAGGGGCGCCGCGGCCTCGCCCTCGCCGGGCCCCGAGGCCACGTCGATGATGAGCGTCTGCCCGCCCTGCTTCGCCGTGGCTTCGGCCAGGGCGAGGCTGAAGGCGCTCTTGCCCTCGTCGGGAATCGACGAGGTCACGAGGATGACCCGGCTGGAGGCGGCCGCGATCTGGACCTCGATCGATGCGGCGACGTAACGGATCGCCTCGTCGAAGATGCGGGCTTCCCGCGGCTTCAGATCCTTCGACGGGCTGGGGATCATGCCGAGGCAGAGCGTCTGCGTCTCGGCCGACAGGTCGGATTCCGAGCGGAACCCCTTGCGCCGGTTCTCCAAGAGATAGGCGGCCCCGATCCCCGCGGCGGCGGCGGCGAACAGCGCCGCGCTGAGGATCACGATGGGATTCGGCCCGGAGGGCAGCGGGATCGCCTCGGCCCGCATCGCGACCTGGGCGCTCGTGGAGGCGAGGCCCGCGGCCGCGACCGCCTGCGCGTAGCTTTCGGTGAGCACCTTCAGCCTGTCGCGCAGGGACGTGGCGTCGAGCTGCAGGCTCTTCAGCTGGCTCTCGCGCTTCTTCGAATCGATCACCGCATCCTTGATCTGCTGGATATGGGCCGCCAGGGCGGTCTCGGAATCGGCCGCGGCCTTCGCGCTGCTGTCCAGATGGTCGATGGCGCCCTCGACTTCCGTGCGAAGGCGGCCCTCCGTCTCCTCGAGGGCGGACCGGGTCCGCGCGAGGCCGGGATGCTTGGGGCCGTTCAGGGTGAGCTCGGCCAGCTCCCGCCGCAGGTTCTCCCGGCTCTCCAGGAGACTCTGGATGACCGGGGCTCCGGCGAGGTCCTGCGTGGAGGGCACGCCGCCGGCGGCGAAGATCTCCCTGGCGCGGGCGGCCTTCGCCTGCTCGGCGAGGCGCGTGGTGGTCGCGGCGTCGAGGCGGGTGGTCAGGTCCTGCAATTGCTGCTGCTGGGGCGTGCCTCCGTCCGCGGCGAGCTCCAGGAACCCGGATTGGCGGCGATAGGTGTTCACCGCCGCCTCGGCGGCATCGAGGGCGGTGCGGGTCTGGCGAATCTGGAGCGCGATCCAGTCGCTGGTCCGCTGCGCCGCCCGGACGCCGGTCTCCATGTTGTTGTTGATGTATTCGTCGATGAAGGCGTTGACGATCCGCGCGGAGCGCACCGCATCGCTCGAGCTGTAGGAGACGGCGATGACGTAGGAGCGCGTGTCGTTGGTGACGACGAGGTGCTGCAGGAGCGCGAGCGCGATCAGGTCCTCGCGGATCGAATCCTCCACCTCGGCGGTCCGGGGGGCGTGCGCCGGGCGGAGCGCCTCCGGCAGCCAGGATTCGATGCGGACGGAGAGCGGCAGGGTCGGCGCGAAATCGGGATCCTCCGCCAGCTTGAGGCGCTTGACGACCCGGTGCGCGACCGCCCGCGAGCGCAGCAGGCGTGCCTCGCTCTCCACCAGCGAGGAGGCTTCCACCGCCGTGCCGGAGGCCTGGGAGGACGAGCCCGAGCGGCTCTGCTCGTCCCGGCTGAAGGTCAGCTGGATCAGGGCATCCGCGGTATAGGTCTTCCTGATCAGGATCACGCCGGCGAGCCCGGCCACGAGCCCCACCGCGAGCGCGATCAGGATGAGACGACGGTGGCGCCAGATCAGCTTCATCGCCGATTGCGCGACACCGTCGTAGTGATCGCGGACACTCGTCTCCCGGATATGGGGATCGAACCGCGACAACTGGTTCATGTCATCCTCGTTTGTTCTGACGGGAAGCTTTTGACGGGAAGCTCAAGGGGTGCCCTTGACCGGGCGCGCGCCACCGCCCGGCCAGGTCAGGTCCGAGACGAGACCATCGGCCTGGCGCCGCGCCGCCGGATCGGACGGGCCGGCCGTCGGGCCGGCGGCGGCGACCGCCGTGCCCGGCCCCCCCGCGGCCGCGAGGGCTTCCGCGGGCGTCCCGTCGCGGCGGATCTCGACGATGTCGCCGGGCATGAGCGTCGTCGTGAACGTCGCCCGCACCATCTCGGTCTTGCCGTTCTGGCGACGGGTGATGGAGACGCTGCGGCTCAGCTCCTGCGTGGTCGCGATACCGAGGGTGCCCCCCTGCTGGATGCGCGCCTCGCGCACCTCCCGCGCCGTGGGCAGGCTCGTCTCGACATCCGCCAGGCGCGAGCGCACGTCCTGCAACTCGGTGATGACGCGGCGCTTGTAGGTGTTCTGGGCGTCCAGCACGCGGACCGAGAGATCGCCGATGCTCAGTTCGAGGCGGGCCAGCTCGGAGGCGAGGCGGGCGATATTGCCCTTGTTGCGGGCTTCCTCGCGCTTGAGCTCGATGCCGGTGTAGCGCCGCGCGAGGCCGTTGCTCATCAGCTGGCCGTAATCGGCCAGATGCTCCTGGATCAGCGACAGCTGCGTCTGCTCGGATTCGGTCTGGGCCTTGTTGCCGAGGATCTCCGCCTCGAGCCGGGGCTTCTGCTCGTTGAGCAGCCCGATCTCCGCCTTCAGCGCCTTCTGCTGCGTCTCCAGCACCTCGCGCTCGCTGCGCAGGAGGAGGCGCACCGTGTCGTCCTCGCGGATGCCGGCCGGCAGCGCGAAGCTCGCGGCGTCGTTGAGCTGCGCCTCCAGGCGGGCGCGGCGGATGAGCAGGGTACGGCGGGTCAGTTCCAGCGCGCGGACCCGCTCCTCGGCGAGCAGGAACTCCGTTCGCAGGCCGATCTGGGCCTGCTCGGGCAGAGCGTAGCCGCCGGCGAGCGCGATCGCGCTCTGAACGGTGGCGCCGTAGCGGTAGGGGTAGCTGCCCGGCGTCTTGACGTCGCCCATCACGTAGATCGGCCGCATCTCGCCGATGCGCACGCTCACGACCGGCTGATGGAAGTATCCGTCCGCCAGCCTCTCGGTGACGCGCTTCTGAAGTTCGGGGAGCGTCAGGTCCGCGACGACAACGTCGCCGACGATCGGAAGCAGAATGCTGCCGTCACCGCCGACCACATAGTCTCCGGCCAGCTCGGGTTGGCCAAAGACCGAGAGCGTGACCTTGTCTCCCGGCGCGATCCGATAGACATCGTCTTGCGCCCATGACGGAGACACGACCGCCACCAGCAACAGCACCATCAGAACGGCCGAATGGATGCGACCGGACAATCGAGGCAAAGCAAGCATGGAGAACGACATGTCTTCCGCCGCAACCCGAAGGGATCATCCCGAAATCGCGACTGTGGTTTACAGTCCCGACCACATCACCCTATGGCCCCTCGGTCCTGCCTGAGGGTATTCTTCGGGACATCCGGGCCCTTCCTGGGGGATTACTACCGAAGGGACGTGCAAACCCGGTCCGGCACCGGCCGCTTACGTAGTCTGGGCGCTTGCGGAACGTCGCCTCAGAAGCGCTGGCCGAGTTTGCGGGCCCGCTGAACCCAGAAGGCGACGAAGGACTTGCGGCAATGCTCGGGGGGCATGGCCACCCTCAGGAGGGGGTCGATGATCATGGACTTGCCGGTCGCCGCCGCGACCGACCGGTTGAAGGTCAGGTGCTCGCAGAGATCGAAGCGGCTTCCCGTGCAATAGGAGCCTGTCGCGTAATCCTCCGAGCGATACAGGCACAGGCCGTTGAAGGCCGAGATGCAGTACAGCACCCGCTCGGAGGTCAGGGCTTCCTGCGCAGGATAGATGACGTCCCGGAACAGGCTGTAATACCGGAGGGGATTGGTCTCCCGGGCGTGGATCTCGTCCAGGAGGTGCTCGAACGACGCCTGTCCATCGTCGAAGGCGATGAGATCGTAATAGGAAGGACGCGACGTCGCCGCCGCGGCGAAGATCGCATCGTCGGCGAGAAGGCGCCTCATCGCCTGCCTCAGGCTCGCGGCATCGGGCGTCACCGCCATCGGCGTGTCGAGGTCGACGACGCAGACCACCTTGCTCGCGATCCCCGATTCGCGAGCGGCCCCCGCCAGGGCCTCCCGCCCCAGGGCCATGCGCTTCAGCCGGCCATGCTCCGCCATGAAGCCGGTATCGAGGATCCGCAGGCGTCCACGGGCAGCGGCCGCGTCGAGCAGCGGGCGCGTGCCGTCCCGAGATCCGTTCTCGCCGATGATCGCCTGCGTCGTGATCCCCGACGCCTGGAGGGCGTCGATCAGGCCGAGAAGATTCGGGATCGTGCGGGCGCAGTCCCTGGCCAGCCCCAGGATGGTGATGTCGACCGCGTTGCTGCCCATCGGAGCGTCCTCTTCGGCAAGTTCCTCCGTGCCGCGCGTGGTGCAGCGCCTTTGAGACGAACACGCACGAAGCCAGGGATACCGAGGGCAAATCCGAAGTGCTGCTCTCGTCGAGTCGAAGCGTCTTCGCGGCGGCACGCGAGCAGAACTCTATAACACGCGCGAAAAATCAGAGCGGCTCCAGCAGGATTAGTGCGAAAGAGCCGTATCGCAAGTCAAGGTCATGCCGATGCATGCTTTGGGGCCAAGTGCACCCCATGCAAGCTCAGGAGGTCACGTTTCCGATCCCGTCCCTGCGATGGCCCCGCGGGCCATCCGGCGAAGCCGGCGAGGAGGGAAGCGCGACATGTCCGCTGCATTCGGAGACCGGGACAATGAACAAACGCGTGCTCGTTACCGGAGGAGCCGGCTTCATCGGGTCGCACCTGTGCGCCCGGCTGCTCAAGGAGAAGAACGAAGTCTTGTGCGTCGATAACTTCTATACGGGCTCGCGGAACAACGTCGCCGAGCTCACGAGCAATCCGTCTTTCGAGCTTCTCCGGCACGACGTATCGTTTCCGCTCTACGTCGAGGTGGACGAGATCTACAATCTCGCCTGCCCGGCCTCGCCGATCCATTACCAGCGCGATCCCGTCCAGACGACCAAGACGAGCGTCATGGGGGCGATCAACATGCTGGGGCTGGCCAAGCGCCTGCGCATCCCCATCCTCCAGGCCTCGACCAGCGAGGTCTACGGCGATCCCGACATCCACCCGCAGCCGGAAGCCTATCGCGGCCGGGTCAGCATCACCGGCCCGAGGGCCTGCTACGACGAGGGCAAGCGCTGCGCGGAGACGCTGTTCTTCGACTATCTGCGGCAGCACCGGCTTCCGATCCGCGTCGCGCGGATCTTCAACACCTACGGCCCGCACATGCATCCCCAGGACGGGCGGGTGGTCTCCAACTTCATCATCCAGGCGCTGACCGGCGAGCCGATCACCCTCTACGGCGACGGCTCGCAGACGCGCTCCTTCTGCTACGTCGACGATCTGGTCGAAGGGCTGGCGCGGCTGATGGCGACGGACCAGGAGGTGCCGGCCCCGGTCAATCTCGGCAATCCGACCGAGATCACCATCGCGGAGCTCGCGCACCGCATCGTCGGGCTGTGCGATTCGCGCTCGACCATCGTCTATCGCGAGCTGCCGCAGGACGACCCGACGCAGCGCTGCCCCAACATCGAGCGGGCGCGCGAGCTCCTGCGCTGGAAGCCCAAGGTCCATCTCGACGAGGGCCTGCGGCGCACCATCGCCTATTTCGACGCGCTGCTGGCGCGCCGGGCCGGGACCGTCAGCCCCCTTCTGAAGGCCGCGTCATGAGCTCCCCCTCCTCCCTCCCGCGCGTGCGCATCCTCGGCGTTCCGGTGAGCGCCATCGACATGCAGGATGCGGTCGCGACCATCGATTTCTGGATCCGCTCGCGCCGACGCCACTACGTCTGCATCACCGGGGTCCACGGCGTCATGGAATGCCGCCACGACGCCGCCCTGCGCGCCATCCACGAATCGGCCGGCATGGTGACGCCGGACGGGATGCCCCTCGTCTGGATGGCCCGCCGGCTCGGCCGGCCCGGCGTCCGGCGCGTCTACGGCCCGGATCTGATGCGCGAGATCACGCGGCTCTCGCCGTCGCGCGGCTACCGCCACTACTATTACGGCGGCGGCCCGGGCTTGGCCGACAAGCTCGCGCAGACCCTGTCCGCGGCCCATCCCGGCCTCGCCGTGGCCGGCACCTTCTGTCCGCCTTTCCGCCCTCTGACGGAGGAAGAGGACGAGTCGGTTGTCAGCGCCATCAACGAGGCCAAGCCCGACATCGTCTGGGTGGGACTCAGCACGCCCAAGCAGGAGCGCTGGATGAGCGCCCACCGGGACCGGATCGAGGCCCCCGTGATGATCGGCGTCGGCGCCGCCTTCGACTTCCTGGCGGGCACCAAGCGCCAGGCCCCGCTCTGGATGCAGCGGAGCGGGCTCGAATGGGCCTTCCGGCTCGGGACCGAGCCGCGGCGGCTGGGGCGCCGCTACGCCTCGATCGTCCCGCGCTTCCTGGGCCTCGCCGCCGGCCAGCTGATCCGCCAGGGCGGCCGCTCCAGCCTGGAGCACTCCTGACCCCGCATCCGTCTCTTCGCGCGAAGCGCGCCAGGGGCACGGCCTCACCCGGAGAGGCCGTGCCCTCCCCCTTTCGGATAGGGGGATGACACCGATGCGCCGCCCTCGGGCCGCGCACGCCATGCCATCCTCGTCCCCCTGCTCGCCCGCCGCGTTTTCCTGGCCGGATCCATGACGAATTTCGCGCGCCTGCCCTACGGAACCGGTCCCGCCCGCGCGGCGACCGCGCCGCGGGCGCGCTTCAACGACCTCTATCTCCTGGCGCTCTGCCTCGCGCTCTTCGGCTACGCGACCTTGGGCAAGGGCTTCGCCTATCTCGGCCTGCCGCCCCTGTTCGTCGGCGAGCTCCTGCTGCTCCTCGGGGTCTTCGCCTGGTTCCAGACGCGCTGCGTGCTGGCGAGCTTCGTGCCGCTGCAGAACCAGATCCTGGTCGGGTTGATGGTGCTGATCGTCGTCCGGGCGGTTCCCTATGTCGGCGCCTACGGCCTCGACACGGTCCGGGACGCCGTGCTCGTCTTCTACGGATTGTTCGCGTTCTTCGTGGTCGCGCTGCTTCTGGAAGATCCGCGGCGCATCGACGTCCTGATCGCCCGCTACGCGACGTTCGCCTGGTTCTACGGCCTGATCGGCGGCCCGCTCTTCCTCCTGACCAAATACGCCAAGGACACCGTGCCGAACTGGCCCTGGTCGGGGACGCCCGCCTTCGAGGTCCGGCCGGGGGAAGCCTCCGTCCACGTGGCCGGGGCCACCATCTTCGTCCTCCTCGGCATGCGGAAGGTCAGCCTGCCCTGGGTGGGCGCCCTGCTGTTCGGCCTCGCCCTGCTGACGCCGAGCCGGGGCGGCATGCTGGCCTGCCTGATCCCGACGCTCATCGCCGCCGTTCTCGGTGGCCAGATGCGACGGGTCGCGCAGGTGTTCCTCATCAGCGTCGTGCTGCTCGGCGCGATGTCCGCCCTCGGCATCAAGCAGATCGGACCGCCCAACCCGGACGGATCGCGGCGGGAGATCGGGCTCGAGCAGATCAGCGACAACGTCAACAGCATCGTCGGCAACAGCAAGTCCGCCAATCTCGACGAGACGAAGGCCTGGCGGTTGCAATGGTGGCAGAAGATCCAGGACTACACCCTGCACGGCCCGTATTTCTGGACGGGCAAGGGGCTGGGCATCAATCTCTCCGTCGATGACGGCATCAGCAACGGCCGCTCGAACACGCCGCTGCTGCGCAGCCCGCACAACGTGAACATGACCTTCCTGGCGCGCACGGGCGTACCCGGACTCGCCCTCTGGATCGTCCTGCTGGTGGCCTGGTTCACCCGGCTGCTCTGGGACGTGATCCAATCCCGGCGGCGGGGCGACATCGAGCAATCGAACGTCCTGCTCTGGATCGTCACCTACCAGGCCGCGATCGTGATCGACGCGTCCTTCGACGTGGCGATCGAGGGTCCGATGCTCGGGATCTGGTTCTGGAGCCTGTTCGGCTTCGGCCTCGCCGCCTCGATGGTCTACCGGGCGCCGCGCCGGCTGCCGGCCCGCGCGCCGGCTTTGGCCTTCTACCCCTACGAGATCCCTGCGAGCGCCGCGAAGTAGCGGCCGGCATGGAGGGCCCACGATGTCCGACCGGCAGACTGCCCTCGTCCTCGTCGGCCTCCTGGGCCTGTCGGCTGGAGCCTTGGTCCTCGCCACCGCGAACCGGCCGGCGCAGGGGCGCGTGGCGCTTGAGGTGGGCCGCGGCGGGGTACCCGCGGCGAACGCCCCGGAGACCGCCGGGCTGCTCGGGCCGGTCGGGCCCAAGGAGATCACCTGCCAGGGCATCGAGGTCCGGCCCGGCGACGGGCTGCAGGGAATCGCGGAGATGGCAGGCGCCGGCGCCACCCTCTGCCTCCAGCCCGGCACCTATCGCGGCCAGCATGTCAGCCCGCTCCCGCTCCAGTCCTTCATCGGCCTGAAGGGCGCGATCCTCGACGGCGGCAACCGCGTGCGCCGCGCCTTCGACGGAAGCGCGCGCAACGTCGTCATCCGCAATCTCGCCATCCGCAACTACACCGCCGGCAGCCAGGACGCGCCGGTCTTCGCCGGCCACGGGCTCGGCTGGCGCGTCCTCGACAACGAGATCGACCACAATGCCGGAATCGGCGTCTCGACGGGGGCCGACACCGTCGTCTCCGGCAACTTCCTCCACCACAACGGGCAGGCGGGTTACGGCACCCCGACGGCGGGCGCGCCGCGGATCGAGAACAACGAGATCGCGTTCAACAACGCCGAGAAGAAATTCGATCCGGCCTTCGAGGCGGGCGGCGGCAAGATCTCCCTGAGCAACGGCGCCGTGGTCCGCCACAACTGGGTCCACCACAACGGCGGGCCCGGGATCTGGACCGACATCGACAACACGAACTACACGGCCGACTGGAACCTGGTCGAGAACAATTGCTGCGGCGGGATCTTCCACGAGATCTCCTGGACCGCCGCGATCCGGCACAACGTGGTCCGCAACAATTCCGGCCCCACCTGCCCCGGCTGGCTCTGGTGCGGCGGCATCCTCATCGCCGCCTCGGGGGGCACGAAGGGGGGCGTGATCGACATCGCCGACAACACGGTGGTGTCGGACGGCGCGACCAAGGGCAACGGCATCGCCCTGATCCAGCAGGCCCGCCAGTCGGGCAAGTTCGGGACGCACCTGCTCCAGAACATCCACATCCACGACAATACGATCGATCTCTCCGCCGGGGGTTCCAGCGGCCTCGTCCAGGATACGGGCGACCTCGCGCTCTTCTCCGAGCGCAACATCCGCATGGACCGCAACACCTACATCATCGGCGCCAACCCCTCCCCCTTCGCCTGGGCGAACGGGACCGGCGGCGAAGCCTTCATCCGCGAACACGGGCAGGAGACATCGGGCAGGTTCCGCTGAGTCGCGGCGCCGGCCTGCGAGAGCCCGGGCGCCTTAAGGAAAATCGGTGCAGCCGCTTTGGAAGTAGACCCGCCGCGGCGCGGCCCTTCTCGAAGAGGCGCGGAGGTCTGAAGCGGACTGCATTCGCACCCAGACCGAAATGGGCAGGAGCATCCTAACCCCTCCGGGCTAGTCATTAATAAAAGATTAAAGCGCGTTGAACGGCATAAATACGACTGCCATGCTTCCCACGTCAGGCATTTGCATCCTCTGAGCTGATTTCGAAGCGCAGAGCAGTGCAGCACCACTGAGGGCTCCCCCATGACAGCGCGAGCACTTGAGACGATCGCAGCCAATTTCTTGCCTTTGACGAAGCCTGACGCGCCGCGCTTGAGTGCGTATGTCGAAGAGCTGCGGGAGATCGAGAAGTCCTGCTGGTTGAGCAATTACGGGCCCGTCAACACGCGCCTCGAAGCCGCGATGCTCGATCGGTTCTTCGGGGGCGTCGGCGCCTGCACCACCGTCTGCAACGCGACGAACGGGCTGATGCTGGCCCTGATGCTGGCCGCCGAGCGCGCCTCCGCGGGCGCGCGCTACGTGGTCATGCCGGCCTTCACCTTCGCGGCGGCCGCGCATGCGGTCCTCTGGGCCGGCCTGACCCCGCTCCTGATCGACGTGGATCCTTCGGATTGGTGCGCCTGCCGCCTCGCCGAGGAGGAGGCCCTCGAGGCGCATCGGGGCCGGGTCGCCGCGCTGATGCCCTACGCCACCTTCGGGACCTGCATCGACCTGTCGCGCTACGACCGGCTCGCCCGGGAGCACGGCGTGTCCGTCGTGGTCGACGCGGCGCCCTCCCTCGGCTCCCTCGATCCCCTGGGGCAGACCTTCGGCACCGGCTCGCCGCACATGATCGTGTTCTCGATGCACGGCACGAAACCCTTCGGCGTCGGCGAGGGCGGCCTGATCTACAGCGCGGATTCCGACACGATCGACACCCTGCGACGCATGGCGAATTTCGGCTTCGACAACGGGCGCTCGGCGGTGATGCCGGGGATGAACGCCAAGATGTCCGAGGTCGCGGCTCTGGGCGCGCTCGTGCGGCTCGAGGATTTCGAGGAGCGCGCGCAGCACCGGGAACAGCTGCTCGCCGCCTACCTGAAGGAGTTGCCCGACATCGCCACGCAGCAGACGCGGGGACAGCGGGTGGTCTATCAGTTCATGCCGCTTCTGTTACCGCCCGGGCTGGCCGCGAGCCGGGCCGAGATCCAGGCCGAGATGACCCGGATGGGCATCGGCACGGGCAGCTATTTCAGTCCCCATATCGGCCAGCAGCCGTATTTCCGCACGCGCTGCGTGTCGGACGCGCTGCCGGTGGCCGACACGCTCAGCGCGCATGTCCTCTCCCTACCCCTGTCGGACTTCCTGACGGTCGAGGATGTCGCGCGCATCTGCGCGGCGTTTCGCGAGGCCTGCGGTGCGCCCGTCGAGGAGCGCGTCGCGTGATGGCCGGGCGAGCGCCGAGGGCGCCCTTCCGCACCACGATCGTCGGAGGCGGCCCCGCCGCCCTGGCGCCCCTCGTCGCCGCCTCGCGCGACGGACGCCTCGACGCGTTCCTGGCCGGCGGCGTGGCCGTCATCGAGGCGGGGCCGGCCATCGGTGCCGGACGACTGGGGAACTACGCCATCTGGTCGGACAGCACGGCAGAGACCTTCTTCACGGCCGTGACCGGCCATGCCGACCCGCGGCTCGGGGCGCTCATCGACCACCCGCTCTGCCGGGAGCTGCGCGGCTACGGGAAGGGCGCGATCCCCCTGGAGAAGGCCGGCGCCTTCATGGCGCTCATCGGCGAGATCCTGCACCGGGCCATCCTGGAAGCGGGCGGCGTGGTCCTCGTCAACCACGAGGCGACGGGCGCCCACCGGGGCAGCGACGGGCAATGGCACACCGAGATCCGCAGCAAGGCGGTCGGCACCACCCACGAGATCGTGTCGGACACGCTGCTCCTCGCCACCGGCGGCGGGCAGGATCTCGCCCGCCTCTACGAGGAGCGGGTCGCCAACGCGCCCCTGCTGCCGACCTATGCGGGCAAGGTCCTGCAATCCGACGAGGTGCTGCGCACGGGCGGCATCGCCCGCGTCGCCGCGCTCCTGCGGGGCCGGGCCCGGCCCCGCATCGCCATCGTCGGCGGAAGCACGAGCGCGGTCGCCACCGCAGCCCTGCTCCTGAAGTCGCTGCCGGTCGAGACGAGCCAGCCGGGCAGCATCGCGCTGCTGCACCGGCGGCCGCTGCGCGTGTTCTACCCCTCCGCCCAGGCAGCCCTCGACGAGGGCTATACCGAGTTCGGCCCGCAGGACATCTGCCCGGTCAGCGGCTTCGTCTATCGCTTCGCCGGATTCCGGACCGATTCCCGCGATCTCGTGATGAACGTGAAGCGGATCGGGGGGCGGCCCGGGGAACCGCGGGTCGTCCCGACCCTGATCGAGCCCGGCACCCTCGCCGCGGCGCGCAGAACCCTGGATGAGGCCGACGTCATCGTCGCGGCACTGGGCTACCGGCCGCGGCTGCTCCCCCTGTCGGACAGCAGCGGCGCGCCGATCCGCCTCATGGGAACCACCTCCTCCGCACCGGCGGTGGACGGGGCCTGCCAGGTGCTCGACACCGAGGGACGCCCCGTCGGCGGCGTCTTCGGGATCGGGCTTGCCGCCGGCTTCAAGCCGCAGGGCACGTTCGGCGGCGAACCGAGCTTCGTCGGCCAGGCGAACGGGCTCTGGCTCTGGCAGACCGCCGTCGGCGCCATGCTCATCGACAACCTCGTCGCCACCGCGCCCGCCTCCGTTCCGGCGACCGTCGCGGAGGACGCCCTGGTCGGCTGGCCGACCGCGGCCCCGATCATCGCCCCGACCGAGCTGGGCACGCCCGTCGTCGCCGCACGCTGAGGTCGGGGGAACAGAACGGAGGCCGGACGGGGCCATCGGGCCGCCGCCCGGCGGGATCGCAAGCGTCCCAGGGACAGGAGCAGGAGATCATCGCGCCATGAAGGGCATCGTCCTCGCCGGCGGCTCCGGCACGCGGCTGCACCCGGCCACGCTCGCCATCAACAAGCAGTTGCTGCCGGTCTACGACAAGCCGATGATCTACTATCCGATCTCGGTGCTGATGCTCGCCGGCATCCGCGAGATCCTGATCATCTCCGCGCCCGAGCATCTCGACAGCTACCAGCGCCTTCTCGGCAGCGGCGAGCAGTTCGGCCTCAGCTTCACCTACGCGGTGCAGCCGCGGCCCGAGGGCTTGGCCCAGGCCTTCCTGATCGGGCGCGACTTCGTCGGGACCGACGACGTCGCCCTGGTGCTCGGCGACAACCTGTTCTTCGGCGCAGGCCTGCGCGACCTGCTCGCCCGGGCGGTCGCCCGGAAGCGGGGCGCCACGGTCTTCGCCTATTATGTCGACGGCCCCGAGGCCTACGGCGTCGTGACCCTGGACCGGCAGGGCCGTCCGAGAAAGCTCGTCGAGAAGCCCCGGCGCCCGGAGAGCAACTGGGCGGTGACGGGCCTCTACGTCTACGACAACCAGGTGCTCGACATCGCCGCCCAGGTGCGGCCCTCGGTCCGAGGCGAGCTCGAGATCACCACCGTGAACCAGATCTACCTCGAACGCCGGCAGCTCCACGTCGAGCAGCTCTCCCGCGGCTATGCCTGGCTCGACACGGGCACGCATGACAGCCTGCTGGAAGCCGGCGAGTTCGTGCGCACGCTGCAGCGCCGGCAGGGCCTTCAGGTCGCCTGCCTGGAGGAAATCGCCTACCTTCAGAACTTCATCACCCACGAGCAGTTGCTCGCCCGCGGCGAGCTCTTCGCCAAGACGCCCTACGGACAGAACCTGCTTCGGCTGGCGCGCGAGGAACCCGCCGGGGACGCGTTCCGCCTGATCATGGACTCCTCCCGTCGGGTCGAGCGGGAGGCCCCGGCCGAGACGCCGCCTCCCGTGCAGCCGCCGGTGCAACTGCCGCGCAGCGACGCCTTCGACTGGGTGAAGCAGGCCTCCCTGCCGGGCTGAGCGGGCCCCCGCCCGCCCGGCCCGAATCGGCCCCTCGCGAGTGATGTCAGGGGCTGGGCGCCGGGCGCGTGGAGCCGGTCGCCTCGCCCGGAAGCGGCTTGATGGCCCAGAGCTCCGTCGGCAGGCTGATCGGCGCACCGGGCTTGTAATCCGCCGAATCCTGGATGTGCGACGTCGTCAGGTAGATCGTGCCATCCGGTCCCTCACCGAAGGTGTCCGGCCAGCGCAGTCGGGAATCCTGGAGGAGCGTCGTCAGGCCCGTGCCGCTGCCGGAGAGGTCGCGCACCTTCACCGCGTCGTCCTGGGGCGAGGTCACGTACATCCGCCCGTCGTGCCGGGAGATCAGCAGGCCGTCCGCCGGCCCGTTCTCGCCCACCCGGACGATCTTGGCGTCCAGGGTCCTGTCGGTCAGCATCTCCGGCACCACCGACGAAGCGGCCCAGCCGGTGAGGGCATCGGTCGGCAGGCTGTAGAGCGTCTTGCCCCTGATCGCCTGCCAGTACAGCGTCTTGCCGTCGCCCGAGAGGGCGATGCCGTCGGCGGCGAATTCCACGCCCCGCCCATCCGGCCGGCGCAGTGGGGCACCGTCGTGGCTTACGGTCACGCTCGTGTCGGGCATGGTCGAGGCATGCCCCGAAAGCACGCGCCTGGCCGAGCCGCTGTCGATGTCCACGACGATCAGGGCCCCCTCGGCGCCGGAATCGGTGAGATAGGCGGTCTTCCCGTCCGGCGAGATCCGCACGTCGTTGAGGTAGGAGGCCTGCATCACCGTGCTGGTGTCGAAGGGAATCGTTTTGATCACCGTGTTGGTCTTCAGGTCGATCCCGACGAGCTTCGGCCCATCTTTGACCACATGCGCCATGGCGGGCGCGGCAGCGTCCACCACCCAGAGGCGGTCCTGCCCGTCCGCGACCACGCTCTGCACGCAGACGAAATGGGTCTTGGGGTCGACCTCGTCCTTGCGGGCGTTGCGCCAGGCATTCCACTCCGCATCCGGATAGGCCACGGGCTTGCCGTCCTTCAGCTCCGCCACGGAGACCGGGGCATCCTCGCTCCAACGCGGGAAATTGACGAAGATGCGCCCGTCCCGCGCGACGGTGACGCCGGTGACCTGATGCTCGAAGCGCGCCACCTGGGTCAGGCGGCCCTGCCCGGCGGCAGGCTCCTGGGCCGAGGCGGGACCGGCCACGGCCATGACGCCGGACATCAGGATCATGCCCAGCCCCGCGCGGGCGATGGCGGCTCCCGTCATTCTGCGTGCTCCGAGAAGGGAATTCGCCGGGGCAACGCGTCGGCATGCCGATGCGTCCCGTTCTTTTCGGATGCGCGGAGCGGGCACCATGTCGCAGCGCGGTTGTCGCGCCGCTCCGGCTCGGGGCTTCGGCGAGGCGGACGGGGCGGCAGATCCGGCAGGGCGGCGACGGCCCGGGTTGAGCGGGAGCGCCCCTTGGGCTAAGCGGGAAAAGTGAAGCAGAACAACAGTTTAGTTTGATTATAAACTATCGATGCCCGCAGCGCCCGGGAGCGTGGCCGGCCCGCGACGCGGGCCGGCCTGCCTGTCCTTGCAGGGGCGGCGGCCCCTCCCCGCGATGACGGGCCTGTCGGCGATCGGGGGCGGCGCGCGCGTGGAAACCGCGTTCGCAGCCCTGCGCCCGCTGGCCCCGTTCTTCTGCCTCTACATGACCTTCGGCGCCACGCTCGGCTTCCTCTCCGGCGGGGCGCCGCTGATCCTGCGGGCGCGCGGCCTGGATCTGGCCGAGGTCGGCCTGCTCCAGCTCATCAACCTGCCCGTGGGGCTCACCTTCCTCTGGGCGACGCTACTGGATCGGGTCCGCCTGCCCGTCCTCGGCCACCGGATCGGCTGGATCGTCGCGACGCAGGGGATGACGGTCGCCCTGCTCGTCGTCCTCAGCTTCGGCGAGCATTGGCCCCTGGCCGCGCTCCTGGCGCTGGCGATCGCCGCCTGCACCTGCATCGCGAGCATGGACATCGCCCTGGAGGCGCTGGTCGTCGAGACGGTGCCCGCGGAGCAGCGGGCCTTCGTCGCCTCCGCCAAGCTGTGCGGGGCCTCCCTGGGCGGCATCCTCGGCGTCGGCGTTCTGGTGGGGTCCTACGACAGCCTCGGCTGGCGCTTCGCGGTCCTGGGCTGCGCCGGCCTCGACGCCCTCTGCCTGCTCCCGATCCTGCGCTACCCGGAGGCGCGCCTGCAGGGAGCCGGCCGCATACCGGAGCGCTGGTCGGGCTCCCTCGCCCGTCTGCGTGCCCTCCTGGTGCGGATCCTCGCGCTCGGTGCCTATTTCGCCGCGGCCTATCTTCTCTCCGGCCCCAACACCCTGGCCCTGCTCGATCTCGGCGTGACGCTCGGGCAGGTCGGCTTCCTGACCGGGACGGTCCTGCCGGGAATCAACCTCGTCATGGCCCTGGTGGCCGGCGCCCTCGTCGCCCGGTTCGGGACCGTCCGGCTGATCGTGCTCGGCGGCCTGGGCGTCCTCGCCTCGGGAGGCCTGATGGCCGGCGCCTGCGCCGCCGGCGCAGCCGGCCCGGCGGTGTGCGCGACCGTCCTGAACTTCGTCTGCGGTGGGATCCTCGGCGTGCCGGTGTTCAACATGATCTACCGTTGGGCGCAGGGGCCGCGGCCGGCCACCGACTACGCCCTGCTGTTCGGGGCGGCCTTCTTCGCGGCGATGCCCCTGCGGGTGGCCGCACCGGCGCTGGCCGGCTGGGCCGGCTGGCCGGGCTACTTCGCGGCGACGATGCCGCTCTACGCCGCCGCGGTGACGTGGCTGGCCCTCTGCGTAGCGCGCACCCCGCAAGCCGACCGGGCGGAGCCACGATGATCCCGGAGGTCGCCGCGCAGGTCCCCGCCTCGCTCAGCGCCTATCGCGACGGCGTCGCCGCCGGTCCCGGCGGGCCGGAGGCGCGGCCCCTCTCCGCCCTGCGCGACCCGGCCGTGTTCGAGGCGACGCTCTCGGCCTTCGGCGCCCGCTGCGGCGCCTGCGGGAGCCCCGACCGCCGCGCCCTGGTCTCCTACTGGAGCCAGTTCTACCTCGCGACCCTGGCGACCCCGGCCCTGACCGCCCTGATGCGCCTCGGCCGCCCCCTGCCGCTGGCCTTCGACGAGACCAGCCTCGAACTCGATGCGGCCGGCTGCCCCGCCCGCCTCCTCGTGGACCCGAACCGGCTTGGCGACAATCGCACCG
The DNA here is from genome assembly GCF_022533465.1 of Methylobacterium organophilum. Lineage (NCBI taxonomy): Bacteria > Pseudomonadati > Pseudomonadota > Alphaproteobacteria > Hyphomicrobiales > Methylobacteriaceae > Methylobacterium > Methylobacterium organophilum. Next base: position 1,007,596 of record NZ_CP092848.1, read on the forward strand.
CCGCACCCTGCCCGCGGAGCGGCTTGGCGGCCCTCGTCGAGGCGCATCTGCAACCCTTCGTGGCCCTGTGCCAGGCCCAGTGCGGCCTCGCCCCCCGGGTGCTCTGGGGCAACGCCGCGGTGATCTTCGACTACGTGGCACGGGAGCTTGGCGAAACGGACAGCCCCGCTTGCGCCGAGATCGCCGCCTGCCTCGGTTGGTGCGCCGGGCCGGTCTGCCCTAGAAGCCCCCTGGCGCAGGCCTTGCGCCCAGGCGCCTCCGGTTGCCGGCGGCGCACCTGCTGCCTGCGCCACCGCCTGCCGGGCGTTCCCTCCTGCGGGTCGCTCTGCCCCCTCGAACACGCCCAGAAGCCTGATCTGCCCCGATGCTGAAGGCCTTCCTCGCCTATTATCGGCCGCACCGGACGCTGTTCCTGGTCGATTTCGGCTGCGCCGTGCTCTCGGGCCTGCTCGAGCTCGGCTTTCCGCTGGCCGTGAAGGCCTTCGTCGACCACCTGCTGCCGCAGCAGGACTGGGGCCTGATCCTGCTCGCCGCCGCGGGCCTCGCCCTGCTCTACGTGGCCAATGCCGGGCTGATGGTCGTCGTCACCTATTGGGGCCACGTGCTCGGCATCAACATCGAGACCACGATGCGGGCGCGGGCCTTCGACCACCTGCAGAAGCTCTCCTTCCGCTTCTACGACGGCCAGAAGACCGGCCACCTCGTCGCCCGCGTGACGAAGGATCTCGAGGAGATCGGCGAGGTCGCCCATCACGGGCCGGAGGACCTGTTCATCGCGGTGATGACGCTGTTCGGCGCCTTCGGCCTGATGATCTGGGTGCATCCGCCGCTCGCCCTGATGACGGCGGCGATCCTGCCGGTGATCGCCTTCGTGACGCTGCGCTACGGCGGGCGCATGACCCGCAACTGGCAGGCCCAGTACGGCCGCGTCGGCGCCTTCAACGCCCGCATCGAGGAGAATGTGGGCGGCGTGCGCGTGGTGCGCGCCTTCGCCAACGAGGCGCATGAACGCGCCCTCTTCGCCGCCGACAACGCGAAGTACCGCGCCACCAAGCTCGAAGCCTACCGGATCATGGCCGCGAGCCTGTCGATCAACTATCTCGGTATGCGCCTCGTCCAGATCGTCGTGCTGCTCGGCGGCGCCGCCTTCGTGGTGCGGGGCGACCTGACCGCCGGCGGCTTCGTCGGCTTCCTCCTGCTCGTCGGCGTGTTCTACCGGCCGCTCGAGAAGATCGGCGCGGTGGTCGAGACCTACCCGAAGGGCATTGCCGGCTTCCGGCGCTACATGGGCCTGCTCGGCATGGCGCCCGACATCGTCGACCGGCCGGGCGCCACCGCGGCCCCCGCCCTGCGCGGCGACATCCGCTTCGACTCCGTTTCCTTCGGCTACAGCCCGGACCGTCCCGTGCTGCGCGACCTGAGCCTCACCATCGCGGCGGGCGAGACGGTGGCGCTCGTCGGCCCCTCGGGCGCGGGCAAGACCACGCTCTGCTCCCTGATCCCGCGCTTCTACGAGGTGGACGCCGGCCGCATCACGATCGACGGGCACGACATCCGCGCCTACACGCTCGCCTCCCTGCGCGGGCAGATCGGCATCGTGCAGCAGGACGTGTTCCTGTTCGCCGGCACGATCCGCGAGAACATCGCCTATGGCCGGCTCGATGCCGGTGAGGCCGAGATCCTAGAGGCGGCGCGGCGCGCCCGTCTCGGCGACCTGATCGCGGGGCTGCCGGACGGGCTCGACACCGTGGTCGGCGAGCGCGGGGTGAAGCTCTCGGGCGGCCAGAAGCAGCGGCTCGCCATCGCCCGGGTCTTCCTGAAGAACCCGCCGATCTTGATCCTCGACGAGGCGACCTCCGCTCTCGACACCCAGACCGAGCGGGACATCCAGGCGGCGCTGACCGAGCTCGCGGCCGGCCGCACCACCCTCGTCATCGCCCACCGCCTCGCCACGATCCGCCATGCCGACCGCATCGCCGTGGTCACCGAGAGCGGCATCGTCGAGGAAGGTCGGCACGAGGAATTGCTCGCCGCCGGCGGCTACTACCAGAAGCTCCACGCGGCCCAGTTCGCGTCGGATCGGCCGGACACGCCGCGCGCCGCGGCGGAGTAGGGGCGGCAGGAGGCCCCCTCGCCCGGGACAGGGTGGGCGATTGAGGGGGCGGGTGGCACCGCATTGACAGAGCCGCGACGCCAAGCTTAGCCATGGGGCGACGGTTCCCCTTGGGGATCAAAAGGGAACGCGGTGAGGGGTTCGCTCTGAAGCCGCGGCTGCCCCCGCAACTGTGAGCGGCGAGCCTTCCGCCACCATGTCACTGGATGAGCCTCATCCGGGAAGACGGTGAGAGGGCAGCGACCCGCGAGCCAGGAGACCTGCCGTCAGCCGTGGTCACACGCGAAGCGCGTCGGGCGGGGTGTCCTGACGGGTGCTGAAGGCGCCGCCCCTCCCCGGAGGAGGCGGTGACCCGAGGCCTCGTTCGCGGTGACGTGCCACTGCCGTTGCCCGAGGCTGCCGTCCCGTGTCCCGCCCCAGCCTGCTTCTTCTCTCCTGCGCGCTCCTCGCCACCGCGCAGCCTGCCCATGCCGAGGGCTCCCTCGGCGAGACGCGCCTGGACGAGATCGCCGTGGCGGGGGAGGCCGCCGCTTCCGCCGGGGGGGCATCCGGCCCCGCCGCCAGTGCCGGCTTCGTCGGCGGCAGCACGGGTATCGGCGGCGCACTGCCGGTCGTGGAAGCGGCGAGCGCGGGGGTCATCACCGGCGCGCAGCTCAACAGCCGCCCGGTCACCCGGCCCGGCGAGGTGCTGGAATCGGTGCCCGGCCTGATCGTCACGCAGCATTCGGGCGAGGGCAAAGCCAACCAGTTCTTCCTGCGCGGGTTCAACCTCGACCACGGCAGCGACATCGCCATCACCGTCGACGGCATGCCGGTGAACATGCGCACCAACGCCCATGCCCAGGGCTATGCCGACATCAACTTCCTGATCCCCGAGCTCGTCGGCGCGGTGGAATTCCACAAGGGCCCGTATTTCGCCCGCGACGGGGACTTCGCCTCGGCCGGCTCGGTGCGGATCGACTATCTCGACACGGTGGAGAAGAACCTCGCGCTCACCTCGATCGGCTCCTTCGGCTACAAGCGGGCGCTCGCCATCGCCTCGGCGCCCCTGGGCGAGGGCCACCTGCTCGCCGCCGGCGAGGCCCAGGTCTATGACGGGCCCTGGGACGTGCCGGATCGCCTCGCCAAGTTCAACGGCGTGCTGCGCTACAGCCAGGGCACGGCGCTCGACGGCTTCTCCGTGACCGGCATGGCCTATTGGGCCAAGTGGAACGCCACCAACCAGATCCCCGAGCGGGCCGTGGCGGGGGGCATCCTCGGCCGCTACGGCACGCTGAACCCGACCGATGGCGGCGATACCGGCCGGTTCTCGCTCTCGGGACGCTGGAGCGCGACCGACGATACCGGGGTCACCCGGGCGAGCGCCTACGTGATCCGCTACCGGATGAACCTGTTCAACGACTTCACCTATTTCCTGAACGACCCGGTCAACGGCGACCAGTTCCGCCAGCTCGACGACCGGGTGCTCGGCGGCGGCGAGATCGCCCATGTCTTCCAGGGCGACCTGTTCGGCCTGGCGACGGAGACCGAGATCGGCGTGCAGACCCGGACCGACAGCATGCGCGTCGGCCTGTTCAACACCACCAACCGCCAATACCGCTCGACCGTGCTCGACGACCGGGTGCTGGAGGCGAGCGCGGCGTTCTACGTCGAGAACCGGGTGCGCTGGACGGACTGGCTACGCACCAGCCTCGGCTTCCGGGCGGACGGCTACTACGCCGACGTCGTCTCCGACATCGCGGCCAATTCCGGCAAGGCCCGGGACGGCATCGTCAACCCGAAGCTCGGCCTCGTGCTCGGTCCCTTCGCCGACACCGAACTCTACGTGAATTACGGCGGCGGCTTCCATTCCAACGACGTGCGCGGCGTGACCGCGACCGTCGATCCGTCGAGCCCGCTCTTCAACATCCAGCGCTCGCCCTTCCTGGTGCCCTCGACGGGCTACGAGGTCGGCCTGCGCAACCGCTCGATCGCGGGACTGGAAAGCTCCGTCGCCCTGTTCCGGCTCGATTTCGCCTCCGAGAACCTATTCCAGGGCGATACCGGCACCACCGAGCCGAGCCGTCCGACCCGGCGCTTCGGCGTCGAATGGACCAACCGCTACGCGCTCACCCCGTGGCTGCGGCTCGAAGGCGACCTCACGGTCACCAATGCCCGGTTCTCGGATGTCGACCCGGCCGGCAACCGGGTGCCAGAGGCGCCCACCACCATCGCCTCAGCCGGGGTGACCTTCGGGGAAGGCACCGGCTGGTTCGGGACCCTGCGCTTCCGCTATTTCGGGCCGCGCCCGCTCATCGAGGACAATTCGGTGCGCTCGAAGCCGACCGCGCTGCTCAACGGCCGCATCGGCTACAATTTCGAGAACGGCGTCAGCCTCGCCCTCGACGTGCTGAACCTGACCAACGCCAAAGCCGACCAGATCACCTATTTCTACGAATCCCGCCTGCCCGGCGAGCCGGCGGACGGCATCGCCGACCGCCATTTCCATCCCGTCGAGCCCACCGCCGTGCGGCTGACCCTCGCGGGGCGGTTCTGAGGCAAAGCAGCGGGCGACCCGGCGCGTGCCGGGCCGCCTCGTGACGGATCTCCCGCCCGGCCTCACTCGCCGGACGGGAGGGGAGCCAAGCCCGAGGACGCCTCAGCGGCCGTCCGGGCCGCCGCTGGTCAGGCCGGCGGCGATGGAGCGCGGGCCCAGGATCGCCTTGGCCGCGTCGCCCACGGCCTCGACCGCCTCGTCCATGCCGTCGAAGCAGACGATCCGGCAGGGGCAAGCCTCGAGACCGTCGTAGCGCCAGGGGAAGGCGCCGATGATCGAGCGCTTGTTCAGCATCAGCTCGATGTCGCCGCCGACGTTCTCGGCGTGAATCAGGCCCTCCTGGAAGGCGTAGGCGTGGAAGGGGAAGATCTCCTCCGTCACGGCGCGGCCGGAGCGCTTATGGGTGTAGCTGTAGTCGCCGAAGAACTGATCGCAGGTCATGCCGACCTTCTGCTCGAAGCGCTTGGCGAGGTCGGGGCGCATGTGGCGGATCGAGGTGTTCATGGCGTGGTCGCCCGAACCGCAATCGATGCCGAACCACTTGATCTTCTTCTTGAGCATCCATTCCAGGAGCTCGATCTTGCCGCCCGGATGCATGCAGAAGTAGCGCACGAGATCCTGCTGAGGCTTGCCCTCCCAGTACCGGTGCCAGCCGGTATGCAGGATCAGGATATCGCCCTCGCGCACCTCCACCGGAGCGCTCTCGATCATCTCGGGCGTGATCACCGCCCAGTCGTCCATGTGCTGGGACACATCGACGACGGCGCCGGGCCCGACCAGGAAGTCGAGGGGATAGGAGGCCATGTCGCCCATGCCGTCGGTGCCGTGCATGGCGCCGTCGATATGCGTGCCGACATGAAGGGCGGTGTCGATGCGCTGCGCGACGATCTGCTTCGTCTGCAGGTTCTGCGCGTAGTACATCTTGTTGCCGGCATACCCGACCCAGCCGGGGGTGTGCACGTTCATCAGATGCGAGAGGTCGACGATCTTCACGGGTCTCGGTCTCCTTCGGTATTCGAGATCATGGGACGGCGCGGCTCCGCCCTGCGGGCACCCGGAGGCGCCACGATGGATCGACGGCGGAGCGGAGGATGTCGCGGGGGCGGCTCAGCTGTTCTCGTTGGCCTGCGTCCGCCGGAACAGAGATCGGAACCATCCCTTGAGGACGGCCAGGGCGAGGGAAAGCGCGCTCACCGGCCGCCCCGGCGCGGCGATGGGGGCCGACGCAGTGGCGGGCGCAGGTGCCGCTGAGGGCGCACTGCCTTCGGCCACGGCGGGTGCGGCGGGCACGAGCTGCGCCTCCGCGTTCTGCACGAAGCTCTGGACGAGAACCGCGGCGACCTCGTTGAGGAGGCTGGTGCGGCCGAACTGGGCGATCGGGCCGGAGAGCTGGACGTCGGCATCGACCGTGACCTTGGTGGAATCGCCGGCGGCCTCGCAGGTGCAGGCCATGGTCATCTTGCCCCGGCTGGCGCCCTTGCGGTCGACGCCCTTGCCGACCGCCGTCACCGCATGGGCGGCCTCGTCGTAGGTGACCTCGGCCTCGCCCTCGAAGCTGGTCTGGAACGGGCCGACCTTGGTGGTCACCCGGCCCGAATGCCGGCCATCCTCCTTGACGCCGAGATAATCCGCCCCCGGCACGCAGGCCGCGACACGGGGAATGTCGTGGAAGAACTCCCACACCACCGGCAGCGGCCGGCCGACGGTGAACACCTGCGTGATCTTCACGATGCTTCTCCTGAATGTCTCCGTCGGCCCGTCCCGGTGATGCGCGCCGGGGCGGCTCTCAGTGGATGTCGCCCCCCAGGATGCCGTGCGCCCGCGCGAGATCCGACCAGAGCCGCAGGCTCCGCCCGTCCACCGGCGCTGCCGCCTGCAGCGCCTGAGGATCGACCGCATCGCCTGGCACGATCGACGCGGGCAGCATCACCAGGCTCGCTCCCGCGGCAGCCACAGACGCGATCGCCTGGAAGCAGCACGCCCGATTCGCCTCGCTGCGTCCGATCTGTCCGGCGATCGTCACGGGCTCAGCTCCGCTCCGGTGCCTGGGTGCCCTGAGGCAGCGCGCCCGCCTTGACGAGCAACGCCACGTCGGCCGGGCTCGGGCCGCCGACGCTGACGATGCCGACGCCGCGATCGGCCTTCACCGCATGCTTGACGCCCACAGGGACATGGACGGCGCAGCCCGCATGGAACGGCAGGCTGACGTCATTGGTATAATCCTGGATCGTCCCCTCGCCTTCGAGGATGAAGATCGTATCCTCGGATTGAACGTGGATATGGGGCACGTTCTCCTCGCCCGGCTCGAGCCGCACGTAGTTCATGTTGGCCGTCCAGGCGCCGACGCCCGGCCAGACCACGAAGCGGGCATCCTTGGAGATGAGCGGCAGGCGCAACGAGGGCGTGTCGCGATGGAAAACTCGAATGGCCATGGCTGCCGCTACCCCCGCGCGCGAAGATTTGCATAGAGTTCGAGATCGGCCGGGCACGGCCCCCCGAGCAGGCTCATGCCGGAATTGCCGTGGGCCTCGAAGGTGTAGGAATCTCCACCGTCGATATGGACCATGGAGCCTTCGACGAGCTCCGCGCTGAAGTCGTCGGACGGGCTACGCACGACGCCACTTCCTGAAACGACATAATAAACACTGTCGCCCTTATGGCTCAGTGGAATAGTTTTATCGGATGCGTGGAGCGAAATAAGATGAAATGTCCTGTATATTGCCCCATTCTCGGGCCACATGACGACTTTTGCATTGCCCGCACCGACCACGATCGGTATCTCAGGACAGTCGACCGCGCTGTCGATGACGCGGACGGTCTCCACCGTCTCAGTGCTCATAGCCGACGATGATCCTTTTTGAATATCAATCAAATGATTTTACACATATAAAAAACTGACGCAAGGCGGAACTGTGGGGCTGGCCTTCGTTGGTCTGCGAGGAAGAAACGAGATGACGCGAGAGATCACCGTGGCGGGCGACCTGACAGAGGACGTGCCGATGGCGACGTCGGCGGAGATCGCGGAAAGCACGGCCTCGACGCTGGCGGCGATCGGCCTGCGCATCCGCGAGGCCCGCAGCGCCCGGAACATGACGCTTCAATCCCTCGCCGCCGCGTCGGGGCTCAGCACCTCGATGCTGAGTCTCGTCGAGCGGGGACGCGCCTCGCCCTCGATCGGATCCCTCGTGGTGATCGCGAGCGCGCTGGGCATCACCATGTCGGACCTGGTGTCGAGCGAGCCCACCTCCGAGGAGAAGCTGGTGGTGCGGGCCAACGAGACGCCGGCCATCGAGACGGCACAGCACGTGGTTCGGCGGCTGCTGCGCGACGACCGCGCGCGGGGCGTCACCGTGGCGGTGAACGAGTACCAGCCGCAGACCGGCAGCGCCGACCGGCCGATGTCGCATGCCGGCTTCGAATACGGCTACGTGCTGGAGGGACGGCTGACGGTCGAGGTCGACGGCGCAGTCTATATCCTGAACCCCGGCGACCTCATCGCCTACCTGTCGCAGCGCCCCCACCGGATCTGGAACCACGGATCGACGGTGGTACGAACCCTGTGGTTCAACATCGATCGCCACTGAGGCTGCCGCCGCGCTCGCTCCACAGGGAGCGGGCAGCCAATCCTCGCGGCAGGGCCTTCCCCTGGCACGCGGCGGTGCGGGAGATGCGCCGCCGGAGACCCGCTTCATGAGCCCATGGCGCCGTCGAGGGCGTCGTAGAGATACAGGGGGGCGATCGGCAGCCGCGCCACCAGGCCGGGTCGCTGCAGAGCGTCGTCTACGGCCGCCGCGATGGCGGCACCGGCTGCGGTGAGGCCGCCTTCGCCGGCCCCCTTCACGCCGAGGGGATTGAGCGGGCTCGGGGCATCCTCGCGCAGGAGCACCTCGACGGGCGGGGCTTCCCGACTCGTCGGCATGAGGTAGTCCGCGAAGCTGGTGGCGAGGGGCTGCCCCTCCGCGTCGTAGACGAATTCCTCGAGCAGCGCCCCGCCGATGCCCTGCACGGCCGCGCCGACCACCTGCCCTTCGATCAGCATCGGATTGATGGCCCGGCCGACATCGTAGGCCACGAGGTAGCGCTCGACCGTCACGCCGCAGGTCCGACGGTCAACCCGGACCTGAGCGACGTGGACGCCGTAGGGGTAGTTCATGTGGTCGGCCTCGAACAGGCCTTCGCCCGCGAGCGCCTCGCCGCTCTGGAGCGCGACACCGGCCAGATCGATCGAAGCGCCGGTCTCCGGATGGTGGAAGGCGCCATCGCGGAAGATGAGGAGGTTCGGTTCGGCCTGAAGCAGGCGGCCGGCGGCCTCACGGGCTCGCCCCAGCAGATCCTCGGCGGCGAGCTTCACCGCCGAGCCCGTCATCACCGTCACGCGGGACGCGAAGGCCCCGAAGCCGATCGGGATCTCCCGGGTCTGGCCATGGATCACCTCCATGCGCGTGATCGGAACCTGAAGGGTCTCCGCACAGATCTGGGCCATCGCCGTCTCGACGCCCTGGCCGACCGAGCAGGCCCCGGTCACGATGCGGATCGATCCGTCCGGGAAGAGGCTGACCCGGGCGAGATCGCGGGGCCCGAGGCCGCTCTTCTCGACGAAGAAGGCGAGGCCGAGCCCGACCGCCTCCCCCGCGGCCCGCCGCGCCGCGGTCTCGGCCTTCAACGCGGCATAGCCGAGGTGGTCGAGGGTGCGCTCCAGAAGGTCGTGGTACTTGCCCGAATCGTAGACGACGTGGGTCCCGAGGGCATCGATGCCTCGGTCGAAGGGCATCGCCTCCTCGGGGATGAGGTTGACCCGACGCACGGCGACCGGGTCGAGGCCGAGGCGCGCCGCGACGGCGTCGAGGAGGCGCTCGCGCGCGAAGGTGGTCTCGTAGCGCCCCGGCGCCCGGTAGGTGCCGCAGGGCGTCTTGTTGGTGAGGCGGATATGCCCCTCCACCCGGTAGGCCGGCACGATGTAGGGGCCGGGCAACAGGGCGGCGGCGAGATCCGAAACGGTGGCGCCGTGGGTGCGGATATAGGCGCCCTGGTCCGTGTGGAAGCAGACGTCGAGGCCGAGGATGAAGCCGCGGGCATCCACCGCCGCCCGCATCCGATGGCGCTGGTCGCGGGAATGGTTGGCGGCCATCAGGTGCTCGCGCCGATCCTCGATCCAGCGGACCGGGCGCCCGAGGCGCAGGGCCGCGGCGCAGACGAGCACGTCCTCGGGATAGATCTCGCCGCGGATGCCGAAGCCGCCGCCGACATGGCCCTCGCTGAGCTGCAGCCGCGCCGGGTCGCGCCCGAGCATACGGGCGATGGCGTCGCGGTTGTAATGGACGACCTTGGCCGCGCCATACATCGTCAGGGTGTCGGTCTCGGCGTCGAGGACCGCCACAGCGCCGCGCGTCTCCATGGGCACGCCGGAATGGCGGCCGATCGCGACCTCGAGCTCCACCACCGCATGGGCGGCCGCGAAGGCGCCTTCGAGATCCCCGTAGCCCTTGCGCAGCACCGCAGGCTCGGTGTGCAGGTCCGGCGCCACACCCGGCGCGAACAGGCCCGGCTCCGCCACCGGATCGAGCCGGGGCGCGAGGTCGTCGATCTCGCAGAAGACGCGTTCGGCGGCGTCCTCCGCGATATAGGCGTCCTGCGCGAAGACCACGGCGACGGGCTCGCCGACATAGCGCACGAAGTCGCGGGCGAGCACGGGCTGGCGGTAAGGCTCCAGGCCGTCGACCTTCGTCATGCGGAAGTCGATCGGCGGCAGGTCGGCGACGTCGCGCGCCGTCCATACCGCGAGCACGCCCGGCAGTTCGAGCGCCGCCGCGATGTCGATGTCGAGGATGCGCCCGAAGGCGACGGGCGAGCGCACGACGCGCATCGTCACCTGCCCCGGAAAGGCGGCATCCGCCGCGAAGCGGCCGGCGCCGGTGAGCAGGGGGCGGTCTTCCAGGCGCTTCGGTGAGGCTCCGATGCCGTGCATGGTTCAGCCGCCCGCCCGCATGTCCTTGACCGCCAGGGCGACGGCCTTGGCGATGTTCTGATAGCCCGTGCAACGGCAGAGATTGGACGAGAGCACGTCCTTGAGCGCCTCCTCGCTCAAGTTCGGATCGTTCTCGATGGCACCCGCCGCGAGCATCAGGAATCCCGGGGTGCAGAAGCCGCATTGCAGCCCGTGCTGCTCCCAGAAATGGCGCTGGAGCGGATGCAGCGTGTCGCCCTCGGCCAGCCCCTCGACGGTGCGCACAGGCAGCCCCTCGGCCTGGACCGCGAACATCAGGCAGGACCGCACGGGTCGCCCGTCCACGAGCACGGTACAGGCCCCGCAGACCCCATGCTCGCAGCCGAGATGCGTGCCCGTCAGCCCGCAATCCTCGCGCAAGGCGTCGGCCAGGGTCTTCCTTGGCTCGACATTGATTTCGTAGCGCTTGCCGTTGACGTCGAGGGACGTCGCGATCCTGTCAGTCATGTCGGGTGTCCATGTCGCGTCCGCGCCGGGCGGCACGGATCCGCGCGCGGATGCGCTCAGGGGTTGCGGGAATTTCGTTGATCGTGACGCCGAAGGGCTCGAGCGCGTCGACGATGGCGTTCACCACCGCCGCGGGCGCGCCGATCGTTCCGCCCTCCCCGACGCCCTTGGCGCCGGTCAGGGTGGCGTCCGAGATCGTCTCCATATGGAGGATCTCGATGCGCGGGATCTCGTTGAGGGTCGGCGGCAGGTAATCGGCGAGCGAGCTCGTCAGCAGGTTGCCGTCGGGATCGTAGATCATCTCCTCGTAGAGGGCGTTGGCGATACCCTGGGCAACGCCCCCGTGGATCTGGCCGTCGACGATCATCGGATTGACGAGCCGCCCCGCATCCTCGACCACGAGGAAGCGCTCGATCCGCACGGCCCCGGTCTCGACATCCACCGCGACGATCGCCGCGTGGCAGGCATTCGAGAACGTGCCGGACGGATCGTAGAAGGCGCTCTCGCGCAGGCCCGCCTCCAGGCCGGCGAACCGATGGCTGCGGTGATGCGCGGCCCGGGCGAGCTCGGGGATCGGGGTCGAGCGGTTCGTGCCGCGCACCCGCGCCAGCCCCGCATCGAGCTCGATCTCGCCCTCTTCCGCCTCCATCACCCGCGCGGCGATCGTGCGCAGCTTCTGGGCGATCTTGCCGGAGGCGAGCCGGGAGGCACCGCCCGCGATCACCATCGAGCGGCTGGCGAAGGTGCCCCAGCCATAGGGCGTCCGGTCCGTGTCGCCCGAGACCACCCGGACCTTGGCCGGCTCGAGGCCGAGCTCGTCGGCCACGAGCTGCGCCAGGGCGGTGCCGAGCCCCTGCCCGTGCGGGGAGGCGCCGATGCGCAATTCGACGTGGCCGGACGGGTCCATGGCGCACTCGACCTGCTCGTAGCCCGGCACGATCGCCATGCCCCGGGCCGCATAGGCCGGAGTGCCGTAGCCGGTGCGCTCGCTGAACACCGAGAAGCCGAGGCCGAGATGGAGTCCCTGCGCCCGTGCCTCCGCCTGCCGGCGCCGGAAGGCCGGCACGTCGATGGCGGCCACCGCCGCCTCCATCGCCGCGATGTAGGAGCCCTCGTCGTAGACGAGCCCGGTAGGGGAGCGGTGGGGGAAGCTGTCGATCAGGTTGCGGCGCCGGATCTCGATCGGGTCGAGCCCGAGGCGCCGGGCGGCGCTCTCCATCAGCCGTTCCATGGTCAGGGTGAGCATGGGACGGGCGACCCCGCGATAGGGGGCCATCGTGCAGGTGTTGGTGGTGACGCCCCGCGAGCGGGCACCGTATTCCGGCACCTTGTAGGGGCCAGGCAGCTCGGCGAAGGCCATCAGCGGCTCCACCCCGCAGGTGACCGGGTAGCAGGAGAAGGCGCCGACATTGCTGCGCAGATCGGCCTCCAGTCCGAGGAGGCGGCCCTCCGCGTCGAAGGCCCCCCTCACCGTGAAGGCCTGATCGCGACTATGGGCGGAGGCGAGGAAGTTCTCCCGGCGATCCTCGATCCAGGCCACGTCCCGCTTCAGGTGCCGGGCGAGCCAGACGAGGGCCACGTATTCGGGGAAGAGCGCCATCTTCTGCCCGAAGCCGCCGCCGACATCGGGGGCGACCACCCTCAGATCCGCCTCGGGGCAGCCGAGGCAATCGGCAAGCCCGGTGCGCAGCATGTGCGGCATCTGCACCGAGGCGTAGAGGGTGGTGCGCCCGTCGCGGGCGTCGTAGCGGGCCACGGCACCGCGGGTCTCCATCGGCATGGCCGATTGCCGGCGGGAGCGCAGGTCGAGCTCGATCACCGCCGCAGCACCGGCGAACGCCGCATCGAGGCCCGGGCTACGCATCGCACCCTCGACGAGGACGTTCCCGGGCGCCTCCGGATGCGTTCGGGCGGCCTCCGGGGCGAGGGCCGCGTCGAGATCGATCACGGGATCCTCGGGCTCGATGTCGAGGAAGACCTGCTCGGCGAGATCCTCGGCCGCGGCCGCGTCCTCCGCGACGACGAAGGCCACCGCCTGCCCCGAGAAGCAGACCCGGTCGGCGGGCAGGATCGGCTGCGCGATGGGCCGGTAATCCGGACGCTCCAGGATCGGACGGATCGCTCCGACGCCCGCCAAATCGGCGGCTGTGTAGACGGCCGCCCCCTCGGGCGCCTCGATCCCGAGGATGGCGCCCCGGGCGAGGGGGCTGCGGACGAAGCGGACATGGGCGGCCCCGCGGGCGAGATCCGCCACATAGCGCCCCTGCCCGCGCAGCAGCGTCGGGTCTTCCAGCCGCGGGAGGGAACGCCCGATCCAGCTCACGCCGCGGCCTCCGCCAGGGCGCGGGAGACCATGGCGGCGATCAGGTCGCGCCGGTATTCCGATGAGGCGTGGATGTCGGCGCTGGGCTCCACAGCCTCGCGCGCCTGCGCCGCGGCAGCCTGGAACGTCGCCTCCGAGGCCTGCTGACCGATCAGCGCAGCCTCGATCCCCGAGAGCCGGATCGCCCGGTCGGCGACGCCGCCGATGCCGAGCTTGGCCCCACGAATTACCCCGCCCTCGACCTTCAGGACGGCGAGCGCCATCGCCAGGGCGAAGTCGCCGGCGCGCCGCGAGAACTCGGAGAACCCTCCCCGCCAGCTGGCATCGAGGACCGGCAACCAGATCTCGGTGATCAGCTCGTCCTCGTCGAGGGCTGTCGTGAAGGTGCCCCGGAAGAAGTCGGATGCAGGGAGGCGGTGGCTCCCGCGAAGGCTGCGCATCGTGATCTCCGCGTCGAGCACGGTCGCGGTGAGGCACCATTCGGAAGCGGGGTCGGCATGGGCAAGGCTTCCCGCGAAGGTGCCGCGCTGACGGATGGGATAATGCGCGATGTGGCCGGCCACCCGGGTCAGAAGCAGGCCGAGGGGACCCCCGACGACGTGACGGTGGAAGGCCGCGTGTCGGGTCAGGGCGCCGATTCGCAGGAACGTCCCCTCGACGGCAAGGCTGTCGAGCTCCCGGACGCGATTCACGTCGATGAGCACGCTCGGCCGAGCCAGGCGGAAGTTCATCGCAGCGACCAGGCTCTGGCCGCCCGCCAGAATCTTCCCGTCCGTGCCATGCGCCTCGAGCAGCGTCAGGGTCGACGGCACATCGAGTGGGCGGTGATAGTCGAACGCAGCTGGCTTCATTTTGATACCATTAAAATTACCCCAGGGATAAGCCGTGGCGGCAAGGGCTGTCCATAGTCCTTCCCAAGGGCCCGAGCCGGAGAACCCTCCCACTTTATGCACCAAAATTCATTTCTGCACTTTTTTTGGACAGCAGCAGATCCAGGCCGCCGCGGAGAAGCGCCGGCATCTGAGCCGAGAAGGGCAATTTCTCGCTCTGAACAGTTGTCGCAGAGGCTGTACCGACGATGGCGCGGGATCGGCACAAAAGTCCGACGCGACGCCAGATTGCACGAAATGCAAACTTTGTGGGCAGATATGCCGAACTATCGTGCATGCAACCCTTTTAGATCTGTGAGAAATTATTTGAGCAGAATGAAAAGTCCGATGGATCGGAATTTATGCGGGCTCAAAAATTCTTACCGCTGCCGCTGCTAGGCGACCATGTCTCGGCGCCGCTCGGGACAGGCGCAGCGACGCTTGAAGAGCCGTGTGTCGGCAGGCGCGCGCCCGAACCGATCTCATCCGTGACGGCGCCTGAGCGCAGGGATCATCGCTCATGAAGAGCTACATCAACGGCGAATTGCAGCCGCTCGGCGCCGACTTCGCCCCCTTCTTCGACCGCTCGGCGACGGCGATCGTCTCGATCGACCTGCATCGCGGACATCTCGACGACGACCCGCTCTGTCCCTGCCCGGCGCCGCGCGCCCGCGACGTGGTCGCACCGGTGAACGCCTTCCATCGCGCCGCCCGGGCGCTCGGCGTGCCGATCATCCATGTTCGCAGCACGCTGCGGGCCGGTGGCGTCGACGACATCGCGGGTCGATCCCCCTCGGCCTGGCGCCTCGTCTTCCCCCTCCATGTCGGTGCCATCGGCAACGCCGACGCGCATGCCATTCAGGGTACGCGCTGGACCGAGTTCGTGACCGAGGTGGAAGAGGGCGACCTGATCGTCGAGTCGAAGAAGCGGCTCTCCGCCTTCTACCCGACCGATCTCGACTTTCTCCTGCGCAACATGGGCGTGCGCAGCCTCGTGCTGAATGGCTGCCTGGCCGATTGCTGCGTGCTCAACACCGCCTTCGACGCCTCCAATCTCGGCTACCGGGTGAGCGTGGCGCGCGACCTCGTCGCCGGCACCAATCCGGAGCTCGAAGAGGCGGCGATGCGCATCGTGGCCATGCATGTCGGCCTCGTCTCGAACGCTGCCGTGCTCCTCGAAGCATGGGCGGAGCAGAAGGCGGCCTGACGTCAGGGCAACCGGCGCGGCGAAGCCGACGCGCCGGCACGCGTATCGCCCTCGGGGGGATGCGGACGGAGATCTGGAGCTTCGAAGCCGGCCTCCGGCCCGATGCGCCAGGACACTCGCGGACAACGCGGGATCCATCAGGAACGGCCGCTTCGCGGCACGTGACAACAGGGGCTGAGCGAGGACGATGATCGGAAGATTTGTCAGCAGAACCGCGGCTTACGCCGCGCTCGGGCTGTCCTGCGCAGCGGGACTGGCGCCGGCCCTGACGGGGCCTGCGCAGGCGGCGCCGTTCAAGCTCGAGGGCGAGCCCAAGGTCGCGATGGTGCTGTTCGGGCCCAAGAACGACGGTGGCTGGTCCCAGGCTTTCGATGAGAGCCGCATGCGCACCGAGCAGGCGCTCGGGATCAAGATCCCGGTGGTGGAGAACATCAAGGAATCGGCGACCGCGATCCGGCCGGCGGTCGAGCTGTTCATCAAGCGCGGCTACAACGTCATCATCGGCACCGCGTTCGGCTATTCCGACACGTTCAAGGAGCTGGCCGAGAAGTACCCGAAGATCGCCTTCGTGAACGGCTCGGGCACGGCCAACGGCCCCAACCTCGAATCCTTCTACGGCCGCACCTACGAGACGCATTACCTCTGCGGCATGGCCGCAGGCGCAGCCTCGAAGGAGGGCAAGCTCGGCTTCGTCGCCGCCAACCCGTTCGGCGTCGTCAACTGGACGGTGAACGCGTTCGAGCTCGGCGCCAAGCAGATGAACCCGAAGGCGACCACGACGGCGATCTTCACCGGCTCCTGGAACGATCCGGTGAAGGAGCGCGCCGCGGCCGAGGCCCTCGCCGGCCAGGGCATCGACGCGATCGGCCAGCACGTCGACACGCCGACCCCGCAGATCGTGGCCCAGGAGAAGGGCATCTTCGGTACCGGCCATCACCGCGACATGCGCGAATTCGCGCCCAAGGCGACGCTGTGCTCCTCGGTCTGGTACTGGGATCGCTACCTGATCCCGACCATCAAGAAGATCAAAGCCGGCACCTGGGAGCCCGCGCCCTACGGCGCCTTCGTCTCGATCAAGGAGGGCGGTCCGGACATCGCCTGCTGCGGCCCGGCCGTGCCCAAGGAGGCGGTCGCCAAGATCATGGCGGAGCGCCAGGCCATCATCGATGGCAAGAAGATCTATGCCGGCCCGCTCAAGGACCGGGAAGGCAAGGAGCACGTGCCGGCGGGCGGCGCGCTCAGCGATGCCGATCTCTGGAAGATGGACTGGTTCGTGCCCGGGGTGATCACCCAGAAATAGCGGCCGGACGTCGCCCTCACGCGGGCGCCGCCGGCCATCCGGCGGCGCCCCTCGGCATGCTCCCTGCGAAGCGAGGGACGCCGATGCCCGAGGCATCATTCCCTTTTCTCTTCGACGGATTTTGGTGTTTTCGATGAGCGGTTCGTGTGGGGCGTCGCCCGCTCTCTGCCTGACGGGGGTGTCGAAGTCGTTCGACGGCTTCGCGGCGCTGTCGGAGGCGGGTTTTTCGGCGCATGCGGGGGAGGTGCACGCCCTGCTGGGTGAGAACGGGGCGGGCAAGTCGACGCTGATGAACGTGGCGATCGGGCTGTACCGCCCGGATGCGGGGGAGATCCGGATCGGGGGCGAGGCGGTGGTGCTCGACGGGCCGCTCTCGGCCAAGCGGCGCGGCATCGGGATGGTGCACCAGCACTACAAGCTGGTCAAAGCCTTCACCGCGCTCGAGAACATCCTGCTGGCCTGCGGCGGCCCGTCCTACGGGCGGGGTCTGGCCGCGGTGGAGACGGCGGTGCGCGGGCATTGCGAAGCGCTGGGCTTCGCCGTGCCCCTCGATCGGCCGGTCGGGCTGCTGTCGGTGGCCGAGCAGCAGCGGGTCGAGATCCTGAAGGTGCTGGTCGAGGGGGCGCGGATCCTGATCCTGGACGAGCCGACCGCCGTGCTGACCGACCGCGAGGCGGAGCAGATGCTCCTGACCATGCGGCGCCTGGCCGACGAGGGCCGTACGGTGATCCTGGTCACGCACAAGTTGGGCGAGGTGAAGCGGCACGCCGACCGGGTGACGGTGATGCGTGGGGGCCGCACGGTGGCGAGCGCGGATCCCGACAGCCTGTCGCTGTCCGAGCTCACCGCGCTGGTGGTGGGGGCGCCGGTGGCACGGGAGCGGGCCCCGGCGCCGGCGATCGGCAAGCCGATGCTGCGCATCGCCGGGCTGTCGGGGGCGCGGGCGGACGGGCTGACGATGCTGTCGGACGCCACGCTGGTGGTGCGGGCGGGGGAGATCTACGGGATCGCCGGGGTCGGCGGGAACGGCCAGACGGAGCTGGCCGAGATCCTGATGGGGGTGCGCAAGCCGCTCTCGGGCAGCATCGAGCTGGAGGGCGGGGGCGACCTGTGCGCGGGGGATGCCGGGCTGCGCCGGGCGCTGGGCCTGGCCGCGATCCCGGCCGACCGCTCCGCCTACGGGCTGGCGGGCAGCCTGTCGGTGGCGGAGAACTACGCGGTGGGCGGGGTGCTGTCGGGCCGGTTCGGCAGCTGGCTGCGGCTCGACCGCAAGGCGATGCGCGCGGCCACGCAGGCGGCGGTGTCGGCCTTCGACATCCACGGCGTGCGCGCCCCGCGCCAGAAGGCGAGCCTGCTCTCGGGGGGCAACGCGCAGAAGCTGGTGGTGGCGCGCGAGTTCGCGCGCCCGCCCCGCGCGGTGCTGGCCCACAGCCCGTCCCGGGGCCTGGACGTGCGCGCCGCCGGCGCGGTGCACCAGCGCCTGCGCGCGGCCCGGGACGCGGGCGCGGCCATCCTCCTGATCAGCGAGGATCTCGACGAGGTCCTGCTCCTGTCCGACCGCATCGGGGTGATGAGCCGCGGGCGGATCGTCGCCGAGTTCGACACGCCCGCCGACCGCAACGCGGTGGGGGCCGCCATGGTGCACCATGCCTGACACCGCGCCTTCCGCCATGCTCCTGACGCCCCCGCCGGCCTCGAAGCCGGCTTCGAGGCCGAACCCCGAGGCTCCGAGGCGCCGTACCCGCCGCCTGGCGGTCGAGATCCGCCAGCACGCCCCCGGCTGGCTGCAGGCGGCGGCGCTGTCCGGCGGGCTCCTGGCGGGGCTGGCCTGCGCCGCCGCGATCCTGATGGCCTCCGGCGTCGGCCTGTCCGAGCTCGCCCAGGAATTCGTGGTCTCGGTCGTCACCAGCCCGGAGAGCTTCGCGGCGGTGCTCACCCAGGCCGCGCCGCTGGCCATCGTCGGGCTGGCCGCGGCCCTGGCCTTCCGGGTGCGCTTCTGGAACATCGGCATCGAGGGCCAGATGATCAGCGGCGCCGTCGCCGCCACCGCGGTGGCCCTGGCCGATCTCGGCCCGGCCCCCCTGCGCCTGGGGCTGATGGGGCTGGCCGCCGCCCTCGGGGGCGCCCTGTGGATGCTCGGGCCGACGCTGCTGCGCCTGCGCCTCGGGCTCAACGAGATCATCTCGACGCTGCTTCTGAACTACGTCGCCCTCAACGGCCTGCTGCACCTGCTCTACGGCCCCTGGCGCGACCCCGAGAGCAACTTCCCCAACTCGGCCCTGTTCGGGCCGGCCGAGCGCCTGGCCGATCTCGGCTGGCAGAACCTCACCGCCGCCCTGCCGCTGGCCCTGGTCCTGCTGCTGGCCGGCTGGTGGCTGATCGACGTGAGCCGCTTCGGCTTCCTGATGCGCGTCGCCGAGGCCAATCCGCGCCTGGGCCAGGCCCAGGGCCTGCCCATGACCCGGGTGCTGCTGGCCGCCACCCTGCTCTCGGGGGCACTCGCCGGAGTGGCGGGCTTCGCGATCTGCGCCGGCGTCGAGCACCGGCTCACCCAGTCCTTCGCCGTCGGCTACGGCTTCTCCGGGATCCTGATCGCCTTCCTGGCCCGCAACAATCCCCTGGCCGTGCTGGTGGTGGCCTTCGCCGTCGGCACCCTGTTCGTGGCCGGCCAGAGCCTGCAGGTCTTCTACCAGATCCCCAGCTCCGCGGTGCAGCTCGTCCAGGCGGTGATCGTCCTGTGCGTGGCGGCCTCGGACTTCTTCATCCGCCACCGGCTGCGCTGGATCGACTGAGCTGGATCGACTGAGAAAGAGCCGTCCCGATGTTCCTCGACTTCCTGCTCGACTGGCTCGCCGCGGTGCCGGGCTTCGCCGTGCCCTTCGCCCTGGCCGCCCTGGGCATGCTGCTGATGGAGAAGGCCGGCGTGCTCGCGCTCGGGGCGGAGGGCTTCATGCTGGTGGGGGCGCTGGCCGGCATCGGCGCCATCCTCGGGCTGGGGGCGGCGCCGATGCCGGCCCTGCTGGTCTCCGCCCTGGCCGCCGCGCTCCTGTCCCTGCTCTACGCCGTGCTGGTGGTGAGCCTGCGGGTCAACCAGGTCATCGCCGGGCTGAGCTTCGTGTTCCTGGCCCAGGGCCTGACCGGGCTGATCGGCACCAGCCAGGGCTGGGTCAACCGGCCGGTGGAGGGCCTGCGCAGCCTCTCCCTCGTCCCGCTCTCCGACCTGCCCGGGATCGGCCCGGTGCTGTTCCGCCAGGACGCGGTGGTGTTCCTGACCGTGCCCGCCTTCGGCCTCGTCGCCTGGTTCCTGGCCCGCACCCTGACCGGGCTGCGCCTGCGCGCCGTCGGCGACGGACCCGACGCGGCGGACGCCGCCGGCATCGGCGTGTCGGCCACGCGCTACGGCGCGGTCGCCGCCGGCGCCGCCCTGGTCGGCCTGGCCGGAGGCTACCTCTCCGTGGGCATCGCCCGGATCTGGGTCGAGGGCATGACCGGCGGACGCGGCTGGATCGCCGTCGCCCTCGTCATCTTCGCCCGCTGGCAGCCCTGGCGCGCCCTGGCCGGCGCCCTGCTGTTCGGCGCCATCGAAGCCCTGATCCCCCGGATCGCCGCGGTCGGCATCCAGGTCCCCCAGTACTTCATCGCCATGATCCCCTATCTCGCCACCCTCGGCGTCATGATCTGGACCTGCCTCAAAGCCCAATCCAACAACACCGAACCAAGAGCCCTCGGAACACCTCACCTGCGCGAAGACCGATAGGGCCGGAGCCGAGAGACGGGCGCGCCGAAGGGAGCGCCCGGGGCCGCCTCCGGGGGCTCAGGGCGCGCCCTGCGGCCCCCGGAACATGGCCTTGTCGATCATCGCGTGCACGCCCCAGTTCCCGTCGACGACCTGCGTGATCCCGAAATCGACGGCCGCCGACATCAGGGCGATGGCCTCGTCCTCGTCGAGGTTCATGTTCGCCATCAGGAAGCGGCGCACCTTGCGGAAGGCGTCGCGCATGGCGAGGTCGAGGGACGACTTGCTGTAGACGTCGCTCTGGCCGTGGGCGCCGAACTCGGCGAGGTAGTTCGGGTGGCTGAAGCCGGTCAGCACCCAGTGCTCGGGGGTCTCGATCAGCGGGTAGGTCAGGTCGCCGAGGGGCGTGCCGCCGGTGTCGGCCCTCTTGTGCAGGACCACCCGGAAGGTCCCAGTCATCGAGCACTCGATCGCCGTGCCCGACAATTCCCCGTCCCCCTGGGCCGCATGGGGGTCGCCCACGGAGAGGAGCGCGCCGGCGACCGAGACCGGCAGGTAGACGGCCGCCCCCTTCCCGAGGCGCCAATTGTCGAGGTTTCCGCCGAAATAGGCGGGCGGCACGGAATCGACGAGATCCGCCTCCCGCGGCGCCACCGCGATCACGCCGAAATGCGGCCGCAGCGGGATCCGGATGCCCGAGAGCACCGGCCTGCGCCGCGTCACCGTGGCCGGATCCACCGGCACGCCGGGATAGTCGTAGAGCGCGTGGCGCACGCCGTTCGGATCGGTCTGCGGCTCCCAGCGGAAGGCATGGACCGCCCGGGCATGGGGCGCGTCCCCGTCCGGGAAGATCTCGTAGATCGTCACCGTCTCGCGGGGCCGGGGCTCGCTGAGAAACTCGCCGTAATGGTAGCCCCACCAGGCGGCGACGCTGCTGCCGAAGACGCGGCCGGCATAGGCCGGGTTCTGCGAGCGCCGCGGGGCGATGTCGACGATCCGGACCTCGAGCACGTCGCCGGGCTCGGCGCCGCGCACCGCGATCGGCCCGGTGCAGATATGGACGCCGAAGCCCTCGCCGGCGCCCCGCCCGAGCACCGAGGCGTCGAGGGGGCCGGCGCCGCGGCGGTTGACGGCCTTCTCGGTCGCCGTCCAGCGGAACACGTTCTCCGCGCCCGCATCCCCGCGGATCATCCGTTCCGGGTCGTCGGAGGCGTGCTGGGTCAGGGTCTCGACGGTGACGAGATCGCCGGATTCGATCGCCAGGACCGGCTTGAGCGACCGGCTGAAATAGCCCCAGTGCACGGTGCCGGCATCGACGGCCAGGTGATGGTGCCCCGGCGTGCGGGCCGCCCCCTCCCGGCGCATGGGCCGGGCGGCGGCGCCCGGCGCCTCGTCCTCTCCGCGGGCCGGGCGGGCGCGCAGACGGGCGAGGGCCTGTTGCGGCCAGCCGCGCTGAACGTTCGGCGCCGCGCCCGCCGCCCGCTCCTGCTCCGCCTCGCGCCGCCGCAGCTCCCGGGGCGGCAGCCCGAAGCGCTCCCGGAACAGGCGGCTGAAATGGGCGGAATCGGAGAAGCCGTAGCGATAGGCGATCTCGGAGATCGACACGGCGCCGCAGGCGGGATCGACCAGATCATGCCAGGCGCGCTGCAGGCGCCGCTCGCGCAGGTACTGGCTGAAACTGTCCCCGCTGCCCTCGAACAGCTTCTGCACGTAGCGCTCGGAGATGCCCTCGCTCTGGGCGATCTCGGCCACCGAGAGGCTCGCCGCGCCGAGCCGCCGCTCGATGGTGGCGTAGAGACGCTGCAACAGGGCGACCCGGCTCGACGAGGCGTCGGCCGCCTCCGAGGCGCGCTCCGTCGCGAGGGCCAGAAGCAGCTCCGCGGCGCTCTGGGCCACGGTCTCCCACGCCATCTCGGAGAGGCGGTCGAGGGTGCCGGCCGCGGCCTCCGCCGCCTTCGCCAGAATCCCGGACACGCCCTCCCGGTCGAGGATATGGGGCCGCGACAGGTTCTGCAGGGCGAGCGTGCGGCCCCGGAACATCTCCGCCGGCGCCGCGAGCACGATCGCGTGCAGCCCACGCTGGAAGCTGAGCTGCCAGTCGCCGCCCCGGGGGCCGAGCAGCATCTGCCCCGACCGGAGGATCCGGTCGCCCTCGGCGGCCTGCAGCAGGCCGCCGCCCTCCTGCGGCAGGATCAGGAGGGGCGGGCCGCTGGCGCCATGGGCCGGCTGCAGGACCTGCGGCTCGGCCGAGAGGGTGCCGAGGCGCAGGCCGAGGGAGGAGGCGCGGAACAGGGCGGAGGCATGGGCCGAGATCGGCGGGCGCGCCGCCACGGAGCGCAGGGCGAAGCCGCCGAGAACCTCCTGCCAGGCCCGGTCCCGCGAGGGTCCGCTATAGGACTCGCTGGCGAAGGGCTGCGCGCTCATGGTGACGATCCCGGCATGGCCGGGGCGAGGCCGCAAGGATCGTGCCCCGGCCAGGCCCGGCCCGCGGGCCGGGCGGCCCCTCAGCGCGCCGCGCGGCCGGCGAAGACCGCCTTGGGGATCGAGCCGGTCACGCCCCAGTTCGCGTCGACCACCTGCGTCACGGAAAAGTCCGCGGCGACCGACATGAGCGAGATCGCCTCGTCCTCGCTCAGGCCGTGGGCCGTCATCAGGAAGCGGCGCAGCTTCCGGAAGGCGTCGCGCATCGCCGCGTCGAGGCTGGAGCGCTTGAGGATCTCCGCCTGCGGATCGGGCGCCAGCTCGGTCAGGTAGTTGGGCACGCTGAAGCCGTAGACCGACCAGAGCGCCTCGGTTTCGAGGAGCGGGTGGTTCAGCCCTTCGAGGATCGTGCCCTCCAGCGCGCCCTTCTTGTGCAGGACGAACTCGAACTCGCCGGTGAGCGAGATCTCGATGGCGGTGCCGGAGAGCTCGCTGTCTCCCTGCGCGGCATGGGCGTCGCCGCAGGAGAACAGCCCGCCCGCCACCGCGACCGGGTAATAGACCCGGGCGCCCTTGGCGATGCGCCAGTCGTCCATGTTGCCCCCCGTATAGTTCGGCGGGATCGTGCTGACGAAATCCGCCTCGGCCGGGGCGAGACCCATCGTGCCGAAATGCAGCCGCGCCGGCACCCGGATGCCCTGCAGGACGTTCTCCCGCTTGGTGACGGTGGCGTGGTCGACCGGCACGCCGGGATAGTCGATGGTCGGGTGGACGATCCCGTCCGGGTCGGTCTGGGGGGTCCAGCGGTAGGAATAGAGCGCCTTGACCGAGGCCTCGTCCATGTCGAGCTCGTAGATCGTCACCACCTCGCGCGGCTTCGGCTCCTCGATCAGGTCGTTGTACTGGAAGCCCCAATTGGCGGAGGGGTTGGACCCGAAGAAGCGGCCGGCATAGGCGGGATTGGCGCTCGGGCGCGGCCACATGTCGATCACCCGCACCTCGATGATGTCGCCGGGCTCCGCGCCCTCGATGGCGATGGGCCCCGTCAGGAGATGCACGCCCAGGCCCTCGCCGGAGCCGGCGCCGAAGGGGGGCTCCGTCGCGCCGGCGCCGCGGCGGCGCAGGGTCTTGGTCTCCTTCGTCCAGCGGAAGATCGCCTCCGCGGCCGGGTCGCCGGCGATCATGCGCGCGTGATCGTCGTTGGCGTGGTGCGTGATCGTCTCGATCACGGCGCGCTCGCCGGATTTCAGGGTGAGCACGGGCTTCAGGGTGTGGCTGAAATAGCCCCAGTGCACGGTCTCGGGCGTGGCGGGCAGGTGATGCGGGGGGCGGTGCTCGGTCATGGGATCTCGCTGGGTACGGTCTCGCGGGGCATGGGGAGAGAGGCCACTGGGGCGCGCGGCGTCGCGGGGCGTCCGGGGTGGGCCCTCAGGCGGCGTCCATGGTGCGGAGGAAGCGGGCGGTGAGGGGATGGGCGGGGGCCGCCAGCACCCGCTCGGCCGGGCCCTCCTCGACGATCCGGCCGTCGGAGAGGAACACGATCCGGTCGGCCACCTCGCCGGCGAAGCGCAGCTGGTGGGTGGAGATGATCATGGCGAGCCCCTCCTCCACGGCCAGGCGCCGGATCACCTCGAGCACCTCGCTGACGAGCTCGGGGTCGAGGGCGGAGGTCGGCTCGTCGAGGAGCAGCACGCTCGGCCCCGGGGCGACGGCGCGGGCGATGGCGACGCGCTGCTGCTGGCCGCCGGAGAGATGGCGGGGCAGGGCGTCGGCGCGCTGGGCGAGGCCGACGCGCTCGAGCAGCTCCTGCGCCCGCCGGGCCGCCTCGCGGGGCGAGCGCCGCTGCACCCAGCGCAGGGGGCCGGCGATGTTCTCCCGGGCGGTCAGATGGCCGAACAGGTTGAACTGCTGGAACACCATGCCGACGCCGACGCTCGCCCGCATCTCGGCGATGGCCCGGGGCGTCCGCCTGCGGCCGCGCTCGTCCACGTCGAGGGAGCAGCCGCCGACGCGGATCGTGCCCTCCTCCCAGGTCTCGAGGCGGTTGATGCAGCGCAGGAGCGTGCTCTTGCCGGATCCGCTCGGGCCGAGCAGGGCGACGACCTCGCCGGCACGCACGCTCAGGTCGACCCCGTCGAGGACGGTGTGGCCGCCGTAGCGCTTGCGCAGGCCGCTGATCGCGACGGCCGTGGCGTGGCCGGCCAGGCGCTCGCTCCGGGCCGCCCGGTCGAGGCCGTCCGCGCCGGGGCGGAGCCGCCGGAGGGCGGGCAGCGGCTCGGCCGGAGCCGGCGGAACCGCCGCCGGGGCGGGCGTCGCGGGCACCGCCGCGCTCGGCGGGGCGCCCGCCCGGGCAGGAGGGCGCGCGGAGGCGGGCGAGCTGCTCCCGGGCCGGCGGCCGGTCGAGGTCGAGCAGCCGCTCGACGCCGACCTGGATGAGCGCGACCGCCCCGGTGAGCCCCAGATACATCAGGCCCGAGGCGCAGAAGATCGAGAAGAAGTCGAAGGTCGCGGAGGCGAGCTGGGTCGAGCGCAGCGTCAGCTCCTGCACCGCGACGACCGAGGCGAGCGAGGAGTTCTTGAGGGCGCTGACCGTCTCGTTGCCGAGGGCGGGCACCATGGCGCGGATCGCCTGCGGGGCGATGATCCGGCGCAGGATGGCCGCCGGCTTCATGCCGAGGGCCTGGCCGGCGCTGACCTGCCCGCGATCGACCCCGAGCACGTTCGAGCGGAGGATCTCGGCGATGAACGGCGCCTCGTTGAGGGCGAGGGCGAGGCCGGCCGCGGCGATGGCGGAGAGCTTGATGCCGATCAGCGGCAGGGCGTTGTAGCAGAACACCATCTGCAGGATCAGCGGCGTCCCGCGGAAGACGATCGCGTAGCCGCGGGCGAGGACGGCCAGCGCCTTGAAGCGGCTGAGCTGCATCGCGGCGAGGAGGAGCCCCATCGCCAGCCCGCCCAGCAGGCCGAGCCCGGTGATGAGAAGGGTGTAGCCGATGCCCTCCAGGAGGTAGGGCATGCTGAGGTAGTGCAGGAACGGATCCATCGGCCTGTTCGCGGCTTCGAGGAGGGGGCGGCCGGCGCGCGCGGCCCGGCCGCCCCGAAGGACGCCCTCAATCGGCGAGGACGAGCGTCGGCGCCTCGAGCTGCTCGGCGGGCAGGTTCCACTTCTTCATCAGCGCGGCCTGCAGGCCGGATTTCTGGATCTCGGTCAGGGCCGCGAAGACCGCGTCGCGGAAGGCGACCTTGTCGCGCGGCACGGCGATGCCCACCGAATAGGGCAGCGTCACCGCCGTCGCCTTGTCGAGCTTGGCCGGATAGGCCTTCACGGCGCCGTCGACGGTGTTGGCGTCGTTGATGTAGGTGTCGGCGCGCCCGGCCAGGATCGCCTGGATGCAGTTGGCGTTGTTGTCGTAGAGCTGGATCTCGGGCGCCGGCTTGCCGGCCTTCTTGCACGCGGCCTCCAGGGCCTGGATCAGCGGCACCTCGACATAGCCCGTGTTCTCGGCGGCCACCGCGCCGCAGAGCGAGAGGTTGATGCCGTCGATCTTCTTCGGGTTGCCCTTGGCGACCAGCACGCCGTCGAACACCTTGAGATAGGTGATGAAGTCCGCCGCCTTGGCGCGCTCCTTGGTGGCGTAGATGTCCGAGATGACGATGTCGGCCTGCCCCGCCTGCAGGGTGGTGAGCAGCGACGCGAAGGTGACCGGCTTGTAGGTCAGGCTGAAGCCGAGGCATTCGCCGATCGCCTCGCCGAGATCGACGTCGAAGCCGATGTACTTGCTCGGATCCTTGGGATCGATGGTCTCGTAGCCCGGCGTGTGCGGGTTGATGGCGTTGACCAGCGTCTTCCCCTTCAGGGTGGGATACTTGGCCTGGAGCGCCGCGCAGGCCTCCGGCGCCGCCGCCTCGGCCGTCCCCGGGAGCGCGGCCGCCGCCAGGGCGAGGCCGAACGCGCCGAGAACGGCCCGCTTCAGCCAGGTCGCGGCCCCTGCCACGGGCTGGCCGCAGGATTGATCGAACATGGAAGCCACCGGACACTCCCCTCGTCTCGCCGCCTCGTCGCGGCCATGAGTCCCGAGGCAGGAGTGTCACCGAAGCGCCCGCGGCGGACTTGTCTGTGGCCGCACTGTTTGTTGGATCGGGCCGGGCCAGATTCCGGGCAGGGCGCGCCCATCGGATGAGCAGCCGCCGCCCCCGCACCGGGGTCGAAGGCCGGATCAGGCCGGGGCGGGATGGCTCGCGCCTTGCCCCGGCCCCGCGCGGCGTCGTTCGCCGCGCTGCCGAGGATGACCCGATGTCGAAGACCGCCCCCGCCCTCCTGTTCCACATGGTCCCGGGAGGGCCGAAGCCGGTCGCGCCGTTCAGCCACGCCGTGGAGACGGACGGCTTCGTCTTCGTCACCGGCCAGATGCCGGACACGCCGGAGGCGCCCGGCCGACTCCCCGAAGGGATCGAGGCGCAGACCCATCACGTCATGGCGAACCTGAAGACTGTCTTGTCCGGGCTCGGCCTGGGCCTGGAGCACGTGGTGATGGTGCGGATCTACCTGACCCGCTTCGACGAGGACTACGCGGCGATGAACGCCACCTACCAGGGCTATTTCCCCGCCGACCGCCGCCCCGCCCGCACCTGCGTCGGCGTGACGGGCCTCGCCTACGACGCCCGCATCGAGATCGATCTCGTCGCCCGGCGCCCCTGACCCGGCGCGCGCGCCCGCCCCCCCGCGCCATCGATCCGGGAGGCCGTGGCGGCCTCCCGACCCCGATACACAACCCTCAGTTGCAACTCGGCAACGATCAAGCCGCAAATCGTTGACGCGTGGAGCGACCTTTCCATAATCCAGCATGCGTGAAGGGAAGCTGGATTCCATTCAATACAGTTGCAGACCGAAAGATGTTTTGGTTTTTTCACTCGTAGACATCGCCTCGAATGCGATGGGAAAAACCTCTGCGGCGCAATCATAAGCCCAGGGGAATGCACAAATGGCCGAGACATTCGTCAACCAGACATTCGGAGCCGGACAAGCCTCAACAGGACTTCTTCTCGGAAATACTTTCACGGGAACGAACCTCGCCAGCGGCGCGGCGTCGATCACCATCAACGGCAACATCGATCTGCCCGGCTCGCCGGTAACCGTCGATTCGACCCTGGTCGGCATTGCCGGCGTCGGCCTGCAGGGAAGCTATCTCGGCTTCACCGCGATCCCCAACTCCCAGGAAGCGATCTATTACTTCCGCGTCGAGCCCGCCGGCATCGGCACGCCCGTCACCGTCGCGGTGCGGAACGCCCCCCTGCCGCCGCTCCAGGTCGGCGT
This sequence comes from Methylobacterium organophilum, assembly GCF_022533465.1. Taxonomy (NCBI): domain Bacteria; kingdom Pseudomonadati; phylum Pseudomonadota; class Alphaproteobacteria; order Hyphomicrobiales; family Methylobacteriaceae; genus Methylobacterium; species Methylobacterium organophilum. The sequence goes on from NZ_CP092848.1 coordinate 1,035,866, forward strand.
CGCCGTCGACACCACGAACGTCAGCGCGCCCGACAGCCCGACCATCGTCTGCTTCACCGAAGGCACGCAGATCCTGACGGATCGCGGCGAGGTGCCGGTCGAGTCCCTTCAGGTCGGCGACCTGGTGGTCACGGCCTCTGGGGAGCAGCGCCCGGTCAAGTGGCTCGGCCACCGCACCATGGATCCGCGCCGCCATGCCCGGCCCGAGATCGCCATGCCGGTGCGAATCCGGGCCGGCGCGCTGCGCGAGAACCAGCCGTCGCGGGACCTCGTCGTCTCCCCGGGCCACGCCATCGCCCTCGACATCGTCGGCGAGATCCTGGTCCCGGCCTTCTCGCTCATCAACGGCGCCACCATCGTCCAGGAAGAGGTCGAGAGCGTCACCTACTGGCATGTCGAGCTCGACAGCCACGATCTCCTCGTCGCCAACGGCCAGGCCACCGAGAGCTATCTCGACATGGGCAACCGGACCTTCTTCGGCCGCCGCAGCGGCGAGGCGGCGAACGGCGTCCTGATCGATCTCGGCGCCGGTCCCGACGCGGATCCCGCCCAGCGCACCCATGCCGACTTCTGCCGTCCGTTCCATCAGACCGGCGCCGTGGTCGAGTTCGTGCACGAGCGGCTCTGCGCGCGCGCCCGCGCCCTGGGCTGGCGCCTCGACGAGGAGGCCTGGGCCCACGCGCACCTCATCGTGGACGGCCGGCGCGTCGACCCGGAGACCCGCGGCCTCACCGCACGCTTCGTCGTGCCGGCGGGCGCCAAGGAGGTGTGGCTGGTCTCGCAGACCAACGTGCCGCGCCATCTCGGGATGAGCCACAAGGACGGGCGCGCCCTCGGGCTCTGCCTCGCCGGCCTGCGCATCGACGACGGCTGGAACGGTCCGCGGGCCGTGGCGCTGGACGATCCGCTGCTGTGCCTGGGCTTCCACGAGATGGAGGGCCCCCAGGGCAAGCGCCGGCGCTGGACCGCCGGCCGGGCTCGCCTCCCCTCGGGCCTGTGGACCGGCAGCACGGGCAGCTTCCAGCTCTGGCTGGACCTGCACCGCGCCGCCCTGCCCCGCTGGATCGCGCCGCAGGTCGCCGCCCAGCGCGCCACCCTCAGCGCCGTCGCGGCCTGAGCGGACGATGACCCGGCTCATGCCCGTCGCGGGACGAGCCGAGCGGGGGGCGCCTGCGCCCCCCGTCCTGTTCTGGTGCGACACCACCGCGCGGCAGCCCTTCGAGACCGGCATCCAGCGCGTCACCCGCCGCCTGGCCCGGGGGCTCGAAGCCTGCGGCCTCGACGTCGTGCCGGTCGGCTGGGATGCGGGACGGCGCCTGATGCGCCCCCTGGGCGATGCGGGCGCGGCCGGGCCGGACCGCTGCGAGGCCGCCTCCGGCGGCGACTGGCTGATCCTGCCCGAGATCCCGAGCACCCTGCTCGGCGAGGACATCGACCCGATCCGGCTGGCGCGGGCCAGCGGCCTGCGGGTCGCCGCGATCGTGCACGACCTCATCCCGATCCGCCTCGCCCATCTCTACAGCCCGGCCCAGACCCTCCTCTACCGCCGCTACTTCCGCATGCTCGCCCGGGCCGACCTCGTCCTGGCGACGACCCGGCTCGTGGCCGGCCATCTGCGCGCCTATCTGGAGGGCGAGGGGCTCCCGGTGCCGGAGATCGGGGTGGTCCCGCTGCCGGCGCAATTCGCCGACCGGCCGCGCCTGCGGGAGGCGCCCCCTCCCCGCGCGGCGGGCGAGCCGTTGCGGCTCCTGGCCGTCTCCACCTGGGAGCCGCGCAAGAACCTGCCGCGGCTGCTCCGGGCGCTCGACCGGGCGCAGCGGAGCCATGGCGCGGCGATCCGGCTGACGCTGGTCGGGCGCCGGGGGGCTTCCGCGGCGCTGGATGCGGAGATCGAGGGCCTGCTGGCCGGCCTGCCGCAGGCGCAGGCCACCGAGCGGGTCGACGACGACGCCCTGGTGGCGCTCTACCGCTCGCATCACGCGAGCGTCTATCCGTCCTGCGACGAGGGTTTCGGGCTGCCCGTCCTGGAGAGCCTGTGGCTGGGACGGCCCTGCCTGTGCCATGCCGGCTCGGCGATGGCGGAGGTGGCACCGGGCGGGGGCACGCTGATGCTGGACATGGCCGGCGAGGCCGCCATCGCCGACGGCCTGGGACGCCTCGCCCGCGAGCCCGGCCTGCTCGACCGGCTGTCGGGCGAGGCCCGGGGCCGCCCGCTGCGCGACTGGACGGACTACGCCGCGGACGTGGCGGACCGCACGGGCCTGGGCGGGCGGGGCTGAACAGGCGGGACGGACCGGCCGGTCGGCGCCGGTTTCCCGCGCCGTTCGCCCGATCACGGAAAGACGACGGCGACGCGCCGCCCTGATCCGCCGCGCCCGGACCGATCCTCCGCCTGTCAGCCATGTCGTCGCCGGCCGGGACATGAGAGGAGATCCGGGCCTTTCTTGGAAATGACCTTTCTGTTCCTTCGCGGGTCCTTCGCGCGGGCACGCCCGCGTCGCTGCCCGGGCGGATCGATTTCCGGGCGGCGTCGAAACAGCGTTAACGGCACCTTAAGCCCTTCCCCCCTCGTCTGACCGGGAAGAGAGGCCGATTCCGGCCTCCCGCGACAGGCAGACCATGCGAGGGGATCGTCCAAACGGGCCGGGTTCGCGGCGCGTCCCGCTCAAGATCCTGAACGCGGCGCAGCTCGCGGCCGTCACGGCCGCCGCGCTGCTGGTCGCCTGGGCGGGGCTCGCCTTCGGGACCGCGCCGAGCCCGGAGGCGGAGCGCGCCGCCGTGCAGGCCGGCGCCCGCGCCCTCGCCGATTCGCTGGAGGCGCAGCTGCGCGGCGGCGTCGCCGATGCGCGCAACCTCGCCCTGCTCCTGCAACTGGACGATCCGGCCCGTGCGGATGGCGACCGCTCCGCGCTGCTGCAGGACTGGCTCGCCCTCAACCCGCGCTACCGCGAGGCCGCGCTGATCGGGATCGACGGCAGCGTGCGCGCCGCCACCGACCGCCGCCGCGTCGGGTCGAGCGTGGCGCGCCAGCCCTGGTTCGCCCGGGCCCGCCTCGCCCAGATCGCGCTGGCGACCGGCGTCGGCGAGCGCGAGGCGCCCCTGGACATCGTCCTCTCGGCCGGCGCGCCGGGCCGGTCGGACCGGATCCAGCTGCGCACAGCCCCGGAATTCTTCACGGAGACCGCGGCGCATGTCCGCCAGGCCCTCGGCCTCGCCGGGCCGGTGGCCTTCACGGTGACGGGGGCCGACGGGCGCGTCCTGGCCGGGCCCGCGGCTTCGCCGGAGGGCGAGCGGCTCGCGGTTTCCGTCCCCCTCTCCGGCGGGAGCGAGCTCGCCAGCCCCGGCTGGGTGGTGACGGCCACCGCGCCGGCCCCCGCCGCGCGGACGGCGCTTCCGCTCCCGGATGTCGGGATCCTGATCCTCGGCCTCGCCACGGTGCTCGCCGCGGCCGGGATCGGCTACGGGCTGGGCGGCCGCGCCGCGCAGCCGCTCCGGTCGCTCGCCGAGGGGACCGCCGAGCCCGAGGCGGAGCCGGCCTCGGTGGTGCGCGAGATCGCGGCGCTGACGGAGGCCGTCACCGAGCGCAGCCGGAGTTCCGGCGCCCTCGTCGCCCAGGCCGATGTGAGCCTCGACCGGATCAAGGGCCGCCTGAGGACCTTCGAGGCGGTCTCCGGCTGGCGCTGCTGGGAGATCGATCCGGACACGCGCCAGATCCTGTGGTCCGACGCGGAGGGGGCCGGGGCCTTCGCCGCCGATCACGCCAGCGACGTCGCGGCCTGCTTCGACCCGGCCGATCACGCGCTCCTCCACCACGCCCTCACAGCGGTGCGGGCGGAGGGCGGCCCGCACGACGTGGTGCTGCGGACCCGCGCCGACGCTCCCCAGGGACAGCGCCAGATGCTGGTGCGGTTCCTGCGCGGCGGGACCGGCGACCGGATCCACGCGCTCAGCCGCGCCCTCGGGGAGGCGGAGAGCCCGGAGCCCGGCCACGGGCGGAACGAGCGGCGGCACGCGCTCGTCCTGCGCCAGGTGACGGACGCCATCATCCACGACTTCAACGACGCCCTCACCGTCGTGCTCGCCAATCTCGGCGTCCTGCGGCGGCGGCCGGATCTCGACGCCGCGCAATCGCGCCTCGTGGAGGCGGCCCTGGCCGGGGCGCTCCGCGGCGCCGCCCTGACGCGGCGCATGCTGAACCTCGTGCGCGGCGAGGCCGACGCCTCGGCGGAGAGCGATCCCGGCGCCGCGATCGGCGCGGCGCTCGCCTTCATGCAGACCAACGTCCTGCGGGACATGCCCGTGATCGACCGGCTCCCCGCCGGCCTGCCGCGGGTGCTGTGCGCCGAGCGCCTGATCGAGATCACCCTGCTCAACATCGCCTTCCATATCCGCGACCAGGGGCTGCACGGCTTCGCCATCGGCGGGGCGGAGCACGAGGCACAGGAGGCCCTGGCCTTCGGCCTGCCCGCGGGCCGCTACGTCCGGCTGCTGGTGGCGAGCGGGCAGCGCGTCCCGGACCGTCTTCCCTCCGCCGCCCCCTCCCGGACGTCCCTCGAGACCGTCGCGGCGCTGCTCGCGGAGATCGGCGCGGGCTGGCGCCTCCTCGCGGACGGGACGGGCGAGGAGACCTTCCTGGCCGAGATCTGGCTGAGGGCCGCGGAGCGCCCGGCGGCCGAGCCGCCGCTCTGGCAGGCCAGCCTGCGGATCCTGCTCGTCGAGAGCGACGGGCTGGTGCGGGAGAGCCTGGCCGAGGCGCTGACCGATCTCGGGCACGAGGTCGTCCAGGCGGCGACCGGCGCGCAGGCCCTCGACCTCCTGAGCGAGGATGCCCGCTTCGACACGATGATCGCGGATCAGGCCATGCCGGTGATGAGCGGCCTGCAGCTCGTGGCCACCGTGGTCGAGCGCTATCCCGGGATCCGGGTCGTGCTGGCCAGCCCCCACGGCCAGCTGCCCGCCACCGCGCGCCGGTTCCTGCAGCTCGACAAGCCCTTCCGCCCGGACGAGCTCGCGACGGTGCTCAGCGCCGGCCCGGTGCAGGACTGGGCGGCCTGATCCGCCCCGCGCCGAGGCGCCGATCGGCGCCCTCGGTTCACAGAGCAGCAAAACAGCGGTGCGACAGAGACCGGACGCCGCTTCGGGCCGAGATGCGCCCGTCGCCGGGCGAAACCGTTAAATCTTCGTCACTCTCGTTTCCGTGAGCGAAATAGCAAATTGCTGGTTGCAGGCAGCATCCTGTTAACCCTCACGGTGGAGAATCTGGTGAACAGCTTTCGAGCGTCCGAGGATTGAGCGGCTGTGTTTGCACGCATCCAGCACCGAACCCCGAGCATCCTCCACGCCCTCCTCGTCGGCGCCGTGCTGCCGCTGCCCCTGTCGGTCGCCGCGGAGGCCGCCGACCTGCCCCGCTCGGGCGACGCCGACTGGTACACGGGCGCACAGCAGCAGGCGGTCGACGACAGCTGGGCCGTGTCGGTCGACGGCTCGACCAGCGTCACCTCGAACAGCTCGGCCTTCGGCTCCGTCACGGTGACGACCGCCCTGGGAAGCCCGCCCACCGTGAGCGGCGCGCGGGTGCGCATCGAGGGCGTCGCCGGCACCTATTCCTATCCCGGCCAGAGCGTCGGCTCCCGCGTGACGGGCTACCAGCAGGAGGGCTCGGCGCTCGCCGGTTACGAGTGGATCTGGCGGGACGCGGCGCTCGCCGGCTATATCGGCTTCAACGTCCGCAGCAATCAGCTCTCGATCCCCGACCCGGGCAACCCGGTCGTCGGCACGGGCGTCGGCCTGAAGGTCGCCGGCAACTTCTACGCGAATCCGACGGACCGGACGATGGTCTCGGCCTACGGCTCGTACTCCACGAAATTCAACGCCTATTATTCCCGCGTCCGCCTCGGCTACATGGTCGCGGACGGGGTCTATATTGGGCCGGAGGCCCTGTTCCTCGGAGACGACTTCTTCCGGCAATATCGCATCGGCGCCCACCTGACGGGCTTGACCTTCGGCCCCGTACAGATGTCCCTCGCCGCCGGCTATGTCCGTGACCGCATTCAGGGCTCCGGCTACTATTCCAGCATCGAGGCCCGGGCTAATTTTTAATCCTGGAAAAATTTGCGGTTTAATCGAAGGCTAGACATAAAGACACATTCGATATTGATCGCATGCAGAAATCGCTGGCATACGGCTGAACATCGCCCGCAAAGCGGTATTTAGAGGGCACGATACGGCCCGAGAGCCGGGCGAAGCGGTGTGGGAGCGGCGGGTGTGATGCGTGTGATCCGTTGGCTTGCATGGATGGGGACGACGATCGCCGGCCTCATCCTGCTGAGCCAGCCCGTCGGCACGCAGAACCAGCTGTTCATGAGCCTCGCCGCCATGGCGGCGATGACCATCCTGTGGTTGTTCTTCGACGGTCCGCGGACGCGCTTCGTCTTCCTGGCCCTGGGAAGCCTGGTGGTGCTCCGCTACATCCTGTGGCGCCTCACCGACACGCTGCCCTCCCCCGGCGATCCCGTCAGCTTCGGCTTCGGGGTGCTCCTGCTCCTGGGCGAGCTCTACTGCGTCTTCATCCTGTTCGTGAGCCTCATCATCAACGCCGATCCCCTGCGGCGGCGGCCGCCGCCGGTGGCGGATGCGGCCGCGCTCCCCACGGTCGACGTGTTCGTGCCGAGCTACAACGAGGACACCGCGATCCTGGCGATGACCCTCGCCGCGGCGCGCCAGATGAACTACCCGCCCGAGAAGCTGACCGTCTGGCTCCTCGACGACGGCGGCACCGACCAGAAATGCGCCGATCCGAACCCCGAGAAGGCGGCCGCCGCCCGGGACCGGCGGCGCGACCTCCAGGCGCTCTGCGCGGAACTCGGCGCCCGCTATCTCACCCGCGCCCGGAACGAGCATGCCAAGGCGGGCAACCTCAATAACGGGCTCGCCTCCGCCAGCGGCGAGATCGTGCTGGTGCTCGATGCCGACCACGTGCCGTTCCGCTCCCTCCTGACCGAGACGGTCGGCCATTTCGCGGAGGATCCGCGGCTGTTCCTGGTCCAGACGCCGCACGCCTTCCTCAACCCGGACCCGATCGAGCGCAACCTGCGCACCTTCACGCGGATGCCCTCGGAGAACGAGGGTTTTAGGGCTGCATAGATGACCTATCTTCCTCGCCGAGCGCATTCGGCGGGAGGTGGGTCATGGGTCTGCAGTGCAAGCGTTGTGGCAGTGAGGAGCACGTCAAAAATGGGCTGATGCGCTCCAAGCAGCGGTATCGGTGCAAGGCCTGTGGCCTGAACTTCACCGACACGCCCGCCCGCGGCAAGCCGCTGGCCATGAAGGCCACCGCGGTCCTGCTGTATGTCAGCGGCTTGTCGATGAACCGCACCGCCAAGCTGCTCGGTGTCTCGACACCGACGATCCAGGCTTGGCTGGAGCAGTTCGCCGCCGCCTACGCGCACAAGCCCGAGCCGGAAGGCCGGGCGGTGGTGATCGAGCTTGATGAGATGTGGCACTATGTGAAAAAAGTCCGAGCCGCTCTGGATCTGGAAAGCTTGGGATCGTGCTTCAGGGCAGTTGGTGGACTGGGAATGCGGCGGTCGTGACAAGGCCACCTGCGAGCGCCTGATCCAACGGCTGCAGCGCTGGCGCACCCGGCTCTACTGCACGGACGCCTACGCTGCCTACACCGCGCTGTTGCCGATCGGGCAGCACTATACGGGCAAGGACGAGACCCACAGCATCGAGCGGGACAACGCCCGGCAGCGGCATTGGCTCGCCCGCTTTCGACGCCGCTCAATCGTGGTCTCGAAAGCCAAGCGCATGGTGGACGTCAGCCTCGCCCTCTTCGCCCGTTTCGCCGGAAACTGCAGGATCAGCGACCTGCTCTCTATGCTAACCTAAAACCCTCCGGAGAACGAGATGTTCTACGCGGTGACGCAGTGCGGGCTCGACAAGTGGAACGGCTCGTTCTTCTGCGGCTCGGCCGCGCTGCTGCGGCGCACCGCCCTCGACGAGGCCAACGGCTTCTCGGGCATCACCATCACCGAGGATTGCGAGACGGCGCTGGAGCTGCATTCCCGCGGCTGGACCAGCGCCTATGTCGACAAGCCCCTGATCGCCGGCCTGCAGCCCGAATCCCTGTCGGCCTTCATCGGCCAGCGCTCGCGCTGGTGCCAGGGCATGTTCCAGATCCTGCTCCTGAAGAACCCGCTGTTCAAGCGCGGCCTCAAGCCGATCCAGAAGATCGCCTATCTCTCGAGCATGACGTTCTGGTTCTTCCCGGTGCCGCGCCTGGCGTTCATGTTCGCGCCGCTGCTGCACATCTTCTTCGACCTGAAGATCTTCGTCGCCAGCGTCGACGAATCCATCGCCTACACGGCGACCTACATCATCATCAACCTGATGATGCAGAACTACGTCTACGGAAATTCCGCTGGCCCTTCGTCTCGAGCTCTACGAGTACATCCAGGGCCTCTACCTCTTCAAGGCGATCGCCTCGGTGATCTGGTCGCCGAAAAAGCCGACCTTCAACGTCACCGACAAGGGCATCGCCCTCGACCACAACCATCTCTCCTCGGCCGCCCTGCCCTATGTCATCGTCTATGGAGTGCTCTTCGCCGGCTGCGCCGTGGCGACGTGGCGCTACCTGTTCGAGCCGGGCGTGACCAACCTGATGCTGGTCGTGGGCCTGTGGAACTTCTTCAACCTCCTCACCGCCGGCGCCGCCCTCGGCGTCTGCGCGGAGCGCCGCCAGAGCGAGGCGACGCCCTCGCTGGCGATCAACCGGCGCGGGACCCTCACCCTCGGCGGCCGCGCCGTGGACGTGGCGGTGGAGCGCGTCTCGGCCCAGGCCTGCTCGATCCGGCTGCCGACCGCGCTGCTGGCCCCCGGCGCCGGCCAGAAGCCGATGACGGGCTCCCTCGGCGTCGTCCCGATCAAGGGCTCGCCCCGCCCGACGGGCCTGCTCCCGGTCACCCTCGACGAGGTCGAGCGCTCCGGCGACGAGGCCTTCTGCCGCCTGACCTTCGGCCGGCTCCGGCCGCAGGACTACATGACGCTCGCCGGCCTGATGTATGGCGACGCGGAAGCGATGCGCCGCTTCCAGCTGCGCCGCCGCCGCCACAAGGACATCCTGACCGGGACCCTGCAATTCATCTGGTGGGGGCTCGTGGAGCCCCTGCGCGCCCTGCGCTACGCCTTCGCGGCCGATGCCCGGCCGGCGGTGGCGCCGTCGCCACCGGGATCTCGCCGATCTACGACGGCCCGGACCAGGCCCCGACCGGCGCGGGCTTTCCGGAGCCTCTGCTGCCGCCGCCCGGCCCGCCCGCCCGGGCCGCGACGACGCGGGAGACGGCGCGGGAGGCCGAGGCCCCCTCGAGCGAGTGGGTGCGCATGATGCTCGATTACGAGAACGAGCGGACCCTGGCCGACCATTCCGGGTCCGGGCCGGGCCGGGGCGCGACGGCGCGATGAGGGCGCGCATGCGCGAGTCCGGGCCTGCCAAGGGCGCCTGCGCCGCCTCGGCCTCGCCGGGCTGCTCCTGGCGCTGGCCGGCCTCCCGACCCCGGCCTGCCGCGCCCAGAGCTTCCTCGGCACGGGACCGGCGGAAAGGCTGACGGTGCCGCCCACGGGCGACCCCTGCGCCCGACCGCCGGCCCGCCGCAGGGCGCGGCCCCGGCCGCGCCGCCCCCACCGCCGGCACAGGCCCCCGCCGCGACCGCGGTCCCGACCGCTGCCCCGCCGCCGCCCCGCCCCCTCCAGGCGCCCGCCCCGCAGGGTCGCCCGGCCGGAACGGACGCGGCCACGGAGGCCGCCCGCCGCACCGCGGCGCAGGCGGCGATCGCCCCGGCCCGGCGCTTCCCCGCGGGCACCCGCGGCTTCCGCCTCGCCGGCGAGGAGGACATCCTGCAATACCCGGTCTACCTGACCGAGAGTCAGGTGCGCGGGCCGGCGCGCCTGCGCGTCGTCGTATCTCTCGGCAATCTCGGTGGCACCGGATTCTCCGTGCTGACCGGCCTCGTCAACGGCACCCGGGTCGGCTCGACCCGGATCCAGGCCCCGGCGCGGTCAAGGTGGTCGAGTTCTCCGTGCCGGAGGGCGTGCTCCGGAGCGGCTACAACGCCGTGACGCTGACGGCGAGCCAGCGCCACCGGGTCGATTGCTCCACGGACGCGACCTTCGAGCTCTGGACACAGGTCGATCCCTCCCGCTCGGGCCTCGTGGTGGCACCGGCGACCGACCTCGACGCGAACGCCCTCGCCGCCCTGGAGCCCGACGAGAGCGGGGCGCTGCCCATCGCGGTGCTGCTGAGCGAGAAGCCGAGCCTGCCGCGGCTGGAGCGGATGATCGCCGCCGTGCAGGGCGTGGCCCTGGTCGGGCGGCTCGCCCGCCCCGCCGTCACCTTCGGAGGCCCCATGGCCGGCCGCAGCGGCGTCAACCTCGTGGTCGGCACCGCAGCCGAGATCCGCAACACCGGGGATCGAGGCCCTCGGGCCGATCACCGGGCCCCGGCTCGCCCTGCTGCCCCCGGGGAACCGGGCGCCGACCCTCGTGGTGACCGGCCCCGGCGATGCCGAGGTCCGGCAGGCCGCCGCGCAGCTCGCCGCCCCGGGACAACCAGGCGGGCGGACCCGGCGCGACCCTCGCCACGCTCACCCGCGGCTACGAGGTCTTCGGCAACGAGTCGATCGACCTGGAGCGCCTCGGCATCACCTCCCGGGAGTTCAACGGGCGCCTCCTGCGCACCCGCCTGGAGCTGCGCTTCCCGCCGATTTCGTCCCCGCCGACTACGGCAAGGTGATGCTGCATCTCGCCGGCGGCTACGCGGCCGGCCTCGATCCGAGCGCCAAGATCATCGTCGACATCAACGGCCGCAACGCCGCGAGCGTGCCGCTGCCCTATGCCCGGGGCGAGGTGTTCGAGGACACCGCGATCCCGCTGCCCCTGAGCCTGTGGCGGCCGGGGCTGAACCGGATCGACATCAGCGCGCTCCTGCCCCACGCGCCTCGGACAAGACCTGCGATACCCTGTCCCCACCGCCCGGCAGGCCCGCTTCCTGTTCCTCGACCGCACCCGCCTGACCATCCCGCATCTCGCCCAGGCCGCCCGCAGCCTCGACCTCGCCGCGGTCAAGGCCGGGGCCGTGCCCTTCGTCGCCGCCGGCGCCGGCCGGCTGGTGCTGCCGACGGCGGACCGGGACACGGTGGATGCCGCCGCCACCCGCGGCGCGGCTCGCCATCGCGGCCGGGCGCATCGTCGATTTCGAAGTGGTCCCGGAGATCCCGGCGACGGGGCGGCGCCCGGCTCGTCGTGGCGCCCGCCCGCGCCCTCAACCCGGTGACGGTCGAGGCGGTCGGCCTCGATCCCGGGAGATCCGCCGGATCTGGGAGGGACGGGCCGAGACGCTCGCCACGCCGGGCCAGTTCGGCGCGGAGGGCGTGCTGACCCTCGACCGGCTGCGGCGGAACCTGCCGATGCGCTGCGCCCTGCCGGCCTCCGCCGTTCCCCTCGTCACGGCGCCTCCCGCCGCCCCCTCCGCGGCGCCCGCCCCGGCGCCCCCGCCCATGGAAGCCGACGCGGCCGAGACGGTCCCCGACGATGCCGCCAGCGAGGCGGCACTCGTCGCCCGCTGGGACGAGACGCTGTCGGGGCCTCCATCCCCGCCGTGCTGCGGGGGCTGGCGGCAACTGGTGGACCGGACCCGGCGGCTGCATCGGACGCTCACCACCCCGAGCCAGCCCCGGCGGCCGGCGCCGTCTCGGAGAATGCCCGCGCCTCGCTGATCATCGCGGAGGGGATCGGCGGCCCGGGCCTCGCGGACAGCACGGTGGTGGTCACCGCCCCCAATCCCTCGATGCTGAAGGCCTCGGTCTCCTGCCTCGTCGACCCCGTGGTCTGGACGCGCCTGCACGGCCGCGCCGCCTTCCTCGACGCCTCGAACGGCACGCTCTCCGTCGTCCAGCCGGAGCATGTCGCGCTGATCGGGACGCGTCCCTGGACGCTCGCCAATTTCCGGCTCGTCTCCGCGGCGTGGCTCCCTGAACCCGCTCTCCTATGTCGGCATGACGCTGGTGATGGCGCTCTGCCTCGGGCTCGCCACGACGAGCCTCGTGCGCCAGCTCGGCCGGAGGAATTCATGAGCCCGCCCGCGCGCGCCGCAGCCCCCGCCCCGGCCGGCGGCGCGAGGCCGCGGCCGCCCTCTGGCTCGGGCTGAGCGCCGGCGCCGGGCCGGCCCTCGCCCAGGCCCCGCCGCCGGAGCCCGGCGCGGTGCCGCCGGCCATCGCCATCCCGAACCTGCCCCGTGCGGAGCGCCCCGTGCAGAACGCTTCCGGGCCGAACCTCGCCGGCGCCCTCGGCAACGACGCCGCCTGGCGGGCCTACCGGGCGCGCTTCGTCACGGAACAGGGGCGGATCGTCGACACGGCCAACGGCCAGATCAGCCACAGCGAGGGCCAGGGCTACGGCATGCTGCTGGCGCTCGCCGCCAACGACCGGGCCGCCTTCGAGCGGATCTGGGGCTGGACCCGGGCCAACCTGATGGTGCGCTCCGACGAGCTCCTGGCCTGGCGCTGGGAGCCCGACAAGCGCCCGGCCGTCGCCGACATGAACAACGCCACCGACGGCGACATCCTCGTGGCCTGGGCGCTGACCGAGGCCTCGGTCGCCTGGGACGAGCCCTCCTACCGGACCGCCGCGCGGCGCATCGCCGTCGAGTTCGGCCGCAAGGCGATCCTGTTCAAGGACCCGCACGGGGCGCTCCTGCTCCCCGCCGCCTCCGGCTTCTCCGGCCAGGAGCGCGCCGACGGCCCGCTCCTCAACCTGTCCTACTGGATCTTCCCGGCCTTCCCGCGCCTCGCCATCGTCGCCCCGGAATACGACTGGGCCTCCCTCGTCCGCAGCGGCCTGTCCTTCCTGCGCCAATCCCGGTTCGGGCCGAGCCAGCTGCCGACGGAGTGGATCTCCGCCAAGGAGGCCCTGCGGCCGGCGGACGGCTTCCCGGCGCTGTTCTCCTACAACGCGATCCGGATCCCGCTCTACCTGGCCTGGGCGGGCCTCGGCCGGCCGGAGGATTTCGCGCCGTTCCGGACGCTCTGGGGCGGGCTCGACCGCGAGCGCCTGCCCATCGTCGACACGGGGGACGGCCACACCGTCGAGTGGCTGAGCGAGCCGGGCTACACCGCCATCCCCGCCCTCGTGGCCTGCGTCTCGGACGGCACCCCCTTTCCCGAAACCCTGCGGACGGTCCAGGACAACCAGAACTACTATCCGACCACCCTCCACCTCCTCGCGCTGATCGCGGCGCGGATGCGCGCCCCGTCATGTCTCGCCCAATGATTGTTCGCCGGAGCCGTCTCCCATCCCGCCTCCCCGCGCGCTTGGCGGGGGGCCTCGGCGCGCTCCTTCTCGCCTGCGCCGCCCCGGGCCTGCCGGGAACCGGATCCGGCGCCCTGGCGCAGAACGCCGCGCCCGCTCCGGCGCCCGGGCCGCGCGTCGTCTACGGCGACGGGGTGCGGGCGCCCGCGATCCTGGTCGATCCCGAGACCGGGGGCGGGGCGCCCGGCATGGTCGACGAGAGCGCGCTGCGCTACTACGCCTCCCAGAAGCAGACCGCCCGGATGAAGGCGGAGATCGCGCGCCTCAAGCGGCTCTATCCGGGCTGGACCGAGCCCACCGACCTCGACAGCCTGCAGCCGAGCCCGCCCGAGGAGGCGCCCCTCTGGGACCTGTTCACGGCGGGGCGCTTCGAGGACCTGCGCGCCGCCATCGCCACGCATCGCTCGGTCGAGCCGGGCTGGCAGCCCTCCGAGGAGCTGGCGCGCAAGCTGCGCCGGGCGGAATTCCGCAACCGCATCCGGGAGATCGCGGGCAAGAGCGCAGGCAAGAGCGCGGAGGAGGTGGTCGCCCTCTACCGGTCCGATCCCGGCGCCCTCGATCCCGCCGACGTGGAGAGCATCTGGACGATCGCCGACGCCCTCGCCGCGACCGGCGCCGCCGAGGACGCCTTCGCGATGTACAAGTCCGTGCTCGACGGGAATGCGGATGCGGGCGCACGCTTGGCCACCATCCAGAAGGCGATGAGCCACCTCACCATGGATCAGGCCGAGCGCCTGATCGCCCTGGGGCGGCAGGCGCAGGACGGAAGCTCGGAATTCGACGTCATCCGCCTCGACATCACGCGGGCGCGCATCGCCGCCTTCCTGCATGACGAGCCGGCGCAGACGCCCAAGGTGGCCGACCTCACCGCCTTCCAGGTCTATGCGCGCAAGAGCGGCGACCCGGGCCAGACCGGCCTGCTCGGCTGGTACGCCTACAAGCGCCACCAGTTCCGGGAGGCGCTCGAGTGGTTCAAGATGGCGATCGCCCGCGGGGGCGACGCCATGATCGCCCACGGCCTGGCCCATACCCTGCGCGAGCTCAACATGCTGCGCGAGGCGGAGGAGGTGGCCTATGCTTGGCGCGACCGCTTCGTCGGCAACGAGCTGCTCTTCATCGACATCCTCGAGCGCAAGCTGACGCTGCCCAATCCGCCCTTCATCGAGCCGACCCGCATCGAGCGCTACGCCAAAGTCGTCATCGGCAGCGGGTCCGGCGAGGGGGCGCAGGGGCTCGCCTGGTATGCCTACAATTCCTGCCAGTTCGACACGGCGCTCGAATGGTTCCAGCGGGCGGTCGCCTGGCTGCCGAGCGAGACGACGATGTTCGGCTACGCCCTCACCCTGCAGCGCCTGAAGCGGCAGCGGCCGTATCTGGCCGTCGTCAACCGCTATGACGGGCTGTTCCCGAAGGTCGTGGACATGCTGTTCCGGGAGGATCCGGGCGGTCCTCCCCTGCCCTGCGCCGGCCCGGTCGCCGCGCCCGCACCCGTGGCCCCCCGCGCCGCCTCCCCCGCCCGGACGGACGCGGCCGCCTATGGCCGCGTGCCCCGGCCGGACGCGCCGACGGTCGGTGCCCGGAGCGATGGCACGCCGCCCGCCGTCCAGCGCAACGAGTTCCCGCTTGCCGTCTCCCTGGACAACGCCCTGCGCTACCCGCCGGGCGCCCTGCAGCGCGTCCTGGCCGACCCGGTCCCTCCGGGCACCTACGCCGCGGAACCCGCCACCGCCCGCCCCCCGCTGGTCGCGCGCCGCGTGGCCGGTGCGGGCGCGATGCCTTACGAACGGTATGGCTTCGCGCTGCTGCCCGGCTACAACGGCCTCGACAAGCCGCAGGGGCTGAGCCCCCCGGCCCGGGGCACGCTCTGGCAGGACCAGCAGGCCGACCGCGCCCGCGCCGGCTCCACCGAAGGCGACCGCTTCTCGGTGCCCGGCCGTCAATCCTCCGGCACGACAGCGAACGAGAAGGGGTTTCCGTGAGATCCGGACGTCGCGGCCGCCCTCCTCTCACCCTCCTGGTTCCTGCGATCCTGGCCCTCCTGAGCGGGCTCGTCCCGGCCGGTCCGGCCCGGGCCCAGCCCGTGCCGGTCCTGACCCTGCCGGGGGCCGGGCCGGTCGCGGGCGTCGTCGAGACGCGCCAGCGCGACGGGTTCGACCAGCGCATCCGCTACGAGGGCGGCGACGGACGCAACCATGCCGAGATCGCCCTGCGCAACGAGACGGGGGATCTGCTCCTCGCCTTCCCGCCGCGCCTCGCCAAGCCGAGCCAGTTCGGCATCGAGAGCGAGATCGCGGTCCGCTTCCCCGGCCAGGTCCTGCGCGTGCTCCCCGTCCCGCGGCAGACCGTCTACGGCCCGGTCGGCATGGCCCTGGGCGCGGATTGCCTCTACGCTTGGCAATGGCTGGAGCGGCCGAGCGCGCTCCAGCGCAGCGGCCGGCGGCCGGGCCTGATCGATGCCGCGCCCGCGGCGGGCGCCCCCCGGAAGGTCCTGTCCCTGCGGATCCGGCTCTGCCGCACGGCGCAGGCGAGCCTCGGCGATCTCGTCGCCGCGGTCGAGAAGCTGCGGATCACCCTGCCCGGGGCGGCCCCGTCCGTCGAACGGCCCGCGGTCACCCGCCCCCGGCCGAAGGCGGCCCGGCGACCGGCCCCGGTCGCGAAGCCGGCGGCCGAGCCCGGGCCGAACGAGCCGAACGTGTTGAACGACCGGCCGGCCCCGCCGCCGAAGGCGCCGCCGCCCTCTCCGCCGCCACGGCCGGAGATCCCGGCGCCAACCCGGTCCGAACCGGCCCCGGCCGACCAGAGCGGGCGCCGCTACATCGCGCCGACCCAACAGGCGCCCGCCGCATCGGCGCCCGAGCCGGCCGGACCGGCCGCGGGCGGCCCGCAACGCTACATCACCGACGTGCCGAACCCGGCGGAGGCCGGCGGCCGCACCCCGGCGCCGAGCCCAGCACCGGGCCGCACCACCAACGAGAGCCTGTCGCAGGACCTACCCCCCGAAGCCTACAAGCCGAAGGGGCCGCCCGGGGGACCGTGACGGCGCCCAGGCGGCCTGCCACGGTCGACGGGAGGAGCAAGGGCTGCCGCGGCGCGCCGCCGGAACGAGGCCCGAGGGCGCTCCCGATCCGTCGGGAGCGGCTCCAAGCCTCTGTCGGGACGCGCTCTCTCACGCCGAACCGGTGTCCGCTTCGGCGGAGAGCGCCCTAATGGGGAAGGATCACCCGGCGCAGATACGGCATCTCGTGCGCGGCGGACACGACGGCGGGCGCGTTCTCGCGGTTCGACGCCTTCGTCACCGCCGGAAACCGTTCGGCGGCGAAATCGATGAAGCTGCGGACCTTGGCCGGCAGCAGCCGGGAGGTCGTCACGATGTGGATCGAGGTGGGCTGGAGCCGCCACGCGGGCATGACCTGAACCAGCGCCCCGCTCTCCACATCCGCCCGCACATGGGACAGGCTGTCGGCGAACAACCCCTGGCCTTCGATCGCGAAGCGGCGGGTCAGGGTCGGGGAATTGGACGACACCGGTCCGGAGACGGCGACCGTGGCGATCTCTCCGCCCCGGCTGAGCACCCATTCCGCGCTCGGCCCGGGCACGATCACATGATGGTCGACGAGATCCTGCGGGACATTCGGGCAGCCCCAATCCTCGAGATAGGCGGGGGCGGCGAAGATCCCGTTCTCCACCTCCATGATCTTGCGGGCGATGACCGAGCCTTCCTGGGGCGGATCCAGGGTGAGGGCGAGATCGTAACGGCCGCCCACGAGATCGACCGAACCGTAGCCGAGATCGATCTGGAGCTGGACATAGGCGTGGTTGGCCTTGAACTCCGTCAGGAGGGTCGAGAGATGCTGCAGCATCCAGGTGTCCGGCGGCGCGGCGATCTTGAGGAGCCCGCTGGGACCCTTCGCCTCCGCCGTGATGTCGTCGTAGGCGCGCTGCGCCTCCTCGACCAGGCGAAGGGCCTGCTTGAAATAGGCTTCCCCGTAGGAGGTCAGGCTGATCTTGCGGGTGGTGCGATCGAGCAGGCGGACGCCGATCGTGGATTCGAAGACGGTGATCCGCCGCGAAAGGGACGAGACCGGCATCTCCAGGGCGAGGGCGGCCTGGCTGAAGCTTTTTCTTTTGGCGACCTCAACGAACAGCGCCATGTCTCTCAACACCTGAGGATGTGACATTGCGCGCCATTCACCCCTTCCACCGGGAGGTGGGTTGAAGACTTCGATTGCCTCGCAGAGCCGTCACGAAAACGGACTGAGCGGACGCTCGCTCATCTCGGACGAAGCCGTCTCAAGAAGCGATTTAGCCTCTGAAGAAACTCCGCGCCGATGAAGCGAACGAACTGGCGTAACACAGGCTTGCTCGAATGGGGCTTATCCTAAATCAACCTTGATCGCACAGTATGGAAAATATCTTTCAATATGCGCCCTGGATGAAAAGCACCTTTGCGGACCTATTGCGCGACCGGGAAAAGCGCTGAATCTTGTGTTATTTTTACATAAATTGATGTCATCATATAACGGATCTACGCTACGCTCGACTTTCTTCGCGACCTCGAGCGAGACCTGCCGCACGATAGGTAACGTCGCCTTGCGCCCTGCTCATCGACGACCGACATCGGACATCGGGCACCTGCTGCGGGCTATCACCGCCCGCGCCCCTCGGACGAAAGGATCAAAAGGTTAACCAAACCGCAGAGCGGCGCACCGCGATTCATGATCGATCAACCATGACGACGCAGCGTCACAAAGACGGAGCACAGATCCTGTCCCGATACATTATCATGACGTGGGGCAGCGAGCGAGGCAGGCTCACATGCTGATATCACTGTTATTGTTTTTTATTGGCCTCGTTATTGGCTATTATCTGCATGTGACAAGCCTACTCTTCTGCAGCGCAATCGTAGCGATCACTTATGCCACGACATGCATCATCCTGGAGAAGACATCCTTCATCAACGTGGTCATTGCCTTCGCGCTCCTGACATCCCTTCAGGGGGGATATCTGCTGGGCGCCTATATGATGCACAAGACCGACTCGTAGAGGGTGCCGGCGGGCGTTCCGGGGGTCCTGTTTCGACCCGTCGCCGTTCCGGGAACCGGGGCCGCCTCAGGGAAAGCGCGCTAGTTCAGGAACCAGACGGGCCGGCCTTCGGCATAGGACACCACCAGCCACAGCGCGATCGAGAGGGAGGTCATCACGATGCCGGGAATCGGTGTCTGCGGAGCGACGAGCGCCATGTAGGCTGTCGAATATTCCCTGGCGCTCATTTGTGGAAAGCTCCTTCGCAAGCTTCATACAGGAGCTTCCCCCGCCGGAAAAGCGCGGAACGCGCTCAGTCACGCGGACCATGAGGGAAGCATTACTTGTGGTTAAGATCCGATAAACTGAACATTTATCGGCGCCGGCATAGAAAAATTCCGCGAGATCATCGGATCACGCAGAGGGAAGATCCGGGAAACCGGATCCATTCAGTTCATCAATGCAGGCTGCGCCGGATCGCGCCCAGCAACATGCCGTAGGCCCGCTCCCGGACATCGAAGGCCAGGCGCAGCACGGTGTCAGGTTCCCCGCGCGCGGCGGGAACCCGGGTCAGGTCCGGGTCGTCCGGATTCAGATCGAGGACCCGCGCCGCCTCGGACCGCCAGGTTGCGTCGGCCGTCGCGAACAGGATTTCCGTATCGAGCTTCGAGTCTTTGTACACGGGCGGCCGCCAAGGGATGTCGCAGGACGCGACGACTCGCTGTTTATGGCGTGTCAATCGATTGCGGGCCGGCGATTACGCCGTGCCGTCAAGTCTGTCTAGCGGCTCGAAATGGGTAGAATGCGGAGGTTTCGAGGCTTCACATGATTTTGAATTCATGACCGCGGTCGCGTTCGTCTTCCCGATGACAGGGGCGGACAGCGCTCCGGCGCGCGTCAGGCCGCGTCGGGCATGCGGTCGAGGAGCTTGTCGAGGGTGATCGGGTAGTCCCGCACCCGCACGCCGGTGGCGTTGTAGACAGCGTTCGCGACCGCCGCGCCGACGCCGCAGATGCCGAGCTCGCCCACCCCCTTGGCCTTCATCGGCGAGGATTGCGGGTCGACCTCGTCGAGGAAGATCACCTCCTGATGCGGGATGTCGGCATGGACCGGCACCTCGTAGCCGGCCAGGTCGTGATTGACGAAGAAGCCGCGCCGCTTGTCGACGGTGAGCTCCTCCATCAGGGCGCCGCCGACGCCCATGGTCATCCCGCCGATAACCTGGCTGCGGGCCGATTTCGGGTTGAGGATCCGCCCCGCGGAGCAGACCGCCAGCATCCGCCGCACCCGGATCTCGGCGGTGTCGGCATCGACCGCGACCTCGACGAAATGGCCGGCGAAGGTCGATTGCTGCTGCTTCTTGGAAAGGTCGCCGTACTCGATGACGTCCTCCCCGACGAGCTCGCCCGCGGAGGCCGCCTCGGCCAGGGGCGTGGCGCGGTTGCCGGCGCGAACCGCGCCGTCGGCGAAGACGGCGTCGGTGGAGTTGATGCCGAGCCGCTGGGCCACCGCCTCCCGGAGCTTCACGCAGGCCGCGTAGACGCCGGCGGTGGAATTGTTGGCGCCCCATTGGCCCCCGGAGCCGGCCGAGGCCGGGAACGCGGAATCGCCGAGGCGGACCACGACGCGGTCGAGCGGCACGCCCATCATCTCCGCCGCGGTCTGGCCGATGATGGTGTAGGTGCCGGTGCCGATATCGGTCATGTCGGTCTCGACCGTCACGCGGCCGTCGCGGCCGAGCCGGACGCGGGCGCCCGACTTGGTCAGCAGGTTGTTGCGGAAGCCGGCGGCCATGCCGATGCCGACGCGCCAGTGGCCGTCCCGGACCTGGCCGGGCTTCGGGTTGCGCCGGGCCCAGCCGAAGCGCTCAGCCCCGAGCGTGAGGCAGCCGGCGAGATCGCGGTGGGAGAAGGGACGCTCCGGCTTGCCCGGATCGACCTGCGTGTCGTTCCGCAGCCGGAACGCGACCGGATCGAGGCCGAGCTTCTCGGCCATCTCGTCCACGGCGATCTCCAGCGCCATGAGGCCCGGCGCCTCCCCCGGCGCGCGCATGGCGTTGCCTTCGGGCAGGTCGAGATGGGCGAGCCGCAGGGCGGTCAGGCGGTTCGCCCCCGCATAGAGCAGCTTGGTCTGGTCGACCGCGGTCTCCGGCCGGCCGTCCGGCAGGTTCCCGGAGGTGCTCTCGTGCGCGATGGCCGTGATCGTCCCCTCCGCCGTCGCGCCGATGCGGACGCGCTGGATCGTGGCGGGCCGATGCGTGGTGTTGTTGGCGATGAGGGGACGGGTCAGCGCCACCTTGACCGGGCGCTTCGCGGCCTTGGCCGCGAGCGCGGCGAGCACCGCGTCGGAGCGCACGAACAGCTTCCCGCCGAAGCCGCCGCCGATATAGGGCGAGTCGAGCCGGACGTTCTCCTTCGGGAGCCCCAGGATCTTGGCGACGCTCTCCTTGCCCCAGGCGATCATCTGGTTCGAGGTCCAGAGGGTGAGCTTGTCGCCCTCCCAGGCCGCGATGGTCGCGTGCGGCTCCATCATGGCGTGGCTCTCGTCGGGCGTCGTGTAGGTCTCGTCGAGCTGGACCGGGGCCCGGGCGAAGGCGCCCTCGAAATCGCCGGTCCGGTCCTCGCCGCCGCTGCCGCTGCCGCTGCCTTCGCCGCTCCCCGCCGTCACGGGCTTGGCGGCCGCGGCCTCCCGCGCCAGGTCGAACGTGCCGGGTTCCGGCGCGTAGTCGGCCCGGATCAGGAAGGCGGCGGCGCGGGCCTGCTCGAAGCTCTCGGCCACCACGACCGCGATGGCCTGGTGATAGTGCTGGATCGCGTCGCCGCCGAACAGGTTGGCGGTGTTCATCCGGCCGAGACCGAGCTTCGGCATGTCCAGCGTCGTCACGATTGCGAGGACGCCCGGCGCCCGCTCCGCCGCGGCGACGTCGATGCGGCGCACCCGCCCCTTCGCGATGCCGGCGCCGAGCACGTAGCCATAGGCCTGCCCGGGCACGACGTCGTGGCGCTCATAGGCGTAGGGCGCGGTGCCGGTGGTCTTGAACCGGCCGTCGATCCGGTCGGTGGGTTTGCCGACGACCTTGAGCTGGTCGATCGGGTTCTGGCCGGCGGGGGTGTCGAACTTCATGGCTCAGCTCCTCGCCTGGTTGAGCGCGGCACCGAGGGTCCGCTCGGCGAGCTTCAGCTTGTAGGCATTGTCGCGGGTGGGCCTGGCGCCCGACAGAACGCCCTCGGCGACCGCCTTCGCCCCGCGGGGCAGGTCGGCCTCGGCGGCCTCGACCCGCCAGGGCTTGTGCGCCAATCCGCCGAAGGCCACGCGGCCCGTGCCGTCCCGCTGGACGATCGCCGCCACCGAGACGAGGGCGAAGGCGTAGGAGGCCCGATCGCGGACCTTGCGGTAGACCTGCGTTCCGCCGACCGGCTTCGGCAGGGTCACCGCGGTGACGAGTTCGCCGGGCCTGAGGGTGGTGTCGACCTCCGGCCTGTCGCCGGGCAGGCGGTGGAAGTCGGCGATGCCGATCGTCCGTTCGGTCCCCGCGGCGTCGACGGTCTCGACGGTCGCGTCGAGGACGCGCAGGGCCACCGCCATGTCCCCCGGATTCGTCGCGATGCAGGCCTCGCTGCCGCCGATGACCGCGAGCTGCCGGCTGACGCCGTCGAGCGCCCCGCAGCCGGAGCCGGGCTGGCGTTTGTTGCAGGGCTGCGCGGTGTCGTAGAAATACGGGCAGCGGGTGCGCTGGAGCAGGTTTCCGGCGGTCGTCGCCTTGTTGCGCAGCTGCCCGGAGGCGCCGGCGAGCAGGGCGCGGGAGAGCACCGCGTAGTCCCGGCGCACGCGCGGATCGGCGGCGAGATCGGTGTTGCGCACCAGGGCGCCGATGCGCAGGCCCCCCTCGGACGTCGGCTCGATCCGGTCCAGGCCGAGTCCGTTCACATCGACGAGATGCGTCGGCGTCTCGATCTGCAGCTTCATCAGGTCGAGCAGGTTCGTGCCGCCGGCGATGAACTTGGCTTCCGGCCTGCGGGCCACGGCAACCGCGGCCGCCGCCGGGGTGTCGGGGCGCTCGTAAGTGAAGGATTTCATGCGCGCCTCCCGGCGACCTCGGTCATCGCCGAGACGATGTTGGAATAGGCGCCGCAGCGGCAGATATTGCCGCTCATGCGCTCGCGGATCTCGTCCTCGGTCACCGCCGCGGCGGCGTTCAGGTCGGCGGTGACGTGGCTCGGAATGCCGGCCTTGATCTCGTCGAGCACCGCCACGCCGGAACAGATCTGGCCGGGCGTGCAGTAACCGCACTGGTAGCCGTCATGCTTGATGAAGGCGGCCTGCATCGGATGCAGGTCGTCGGGGCGCCCGAGCCCCTCGATCGTGGTGATCGTGCTGCCCTGATGCATGACCGCGAGGGTCAGGCAGGCATTGATGCGCCGCCCGTCGACGATCATGGTGCAGGCGCCGCACTGGCCGTGGTCGCAGCCCTTCTTGGAGCCGGTCAGGTGCAGGTGCTCCCGCGCCGCATCGAGCAGGCTGGTGCGGGTGTCGAGCTCCAACTCCCGCCGCTGTCCGTTCACCGTGAAGGCGACCTTCGCCAGGACCGGCACGTCCGCGTCAGCGGCCGTGGCGCCCGCGCGCGCGGGCATCGCGGCCAGGGTCGCCACCGCGGAGGCGCCGACCATCAGGTCCCTCCGGTTGAAGTCGAGATCTCCCAGACGTGGCATCGCGCTCTCCGAACCTGATGGGGGACGGCCAGCGCCAAGCCGGCCCGAGGGCTCACCCGGGGCAAACCTCACATCTCCTCGATCGGCTCCAAGGTGCGGCGACGATGCCCGCCTCGGATCGGCAATCCGAGAATGTACATTCATTCTTGCGACGAGAATGAACGTTCATTATGCTGCCTCGCAGTCTCGGGAGGCCTGGATGCGCGCCCCTCACACAACCCTCCGCTCCCCTGCACCCATGGTCGGCGATGGGCCGGGCGGCGCCCTGCGGCAGTTCCGCGACCTCTGCCGCGGCGGCAATCTCGCGGTGCTGGCGGTGATGGCCGTCGCCTGGGCGGCGCTCGTCGTCTGGAGCGGCACAGGCCCCAAGGGCTGGCAGGCGCGGATCTGCGCCGATCTCGTCGACCGGCCGCAGGCCTGCGGCACGGTCCCTCTCGGCGCGGAGTTCGGCCGGGATCCGGGCAAGGACCAGAGCCGCCTGCAACCCGTGGCCGCGGCGAAGGACGCCGCTTCGTGAGCCTGCAGGCCCAGGCGATCGCCGACACCCGGAACGGCTCGTCCGCCCGGCGCGCGCAGATCCTCGACGCGGCGGAAGCCTGCTTCGTGCGCAACGGCTTCCACCGCACCACCATGCTCGACCTCGCCCGGGAGGCTTCGATGAGCCCGGGCAACTTCTATCGCTACTTCGAATCCAAGGAGGCGATCGTCCTCGGCCTCGCCGAGCGCGATCGGGAGCGCGGCGCGGTCCTGGTCGAGGCGATGGAGCGGGCCGGCGACAAGCGCGCCGTCCTGATGACCGTTCTCGCCCGCTTCTTCCACGACCTCACCCGCGAAGCGGCGGTGCTGCGCCTCGACCTCTGGGCGGAAGCGACCCGCAACCCGGCCATCGGTGCGCTGGTCGAGCGGGGCGACGAGGAGGGACGGACCTGGCTCATCGAGATGTTCGAGGCGATCAAGACCTCCCCGGCCTGCGACCCGGCGGCCCTGTTCGACGCCGTCGCGCCGCTGATGAAGGGCATCATCGTCAGCCGGGCCCTGACGCCCGACTACGATGCCGGCCCGGCGGTGGCGCAGCTTCACGCCCTGATCGATGCGGGCCTGTCCGGCTCGCTCCCCCGCGCCGTTACGGAGACCGGCCGATGACGTTCGTTCGGGCGCTTGCCCCCGCCCTCCTGCTCCTGGCCCTGGGCCTCGTACCCGCCGGGGCCGAGACGGCTCCGACGAAGATCGCTCCGGTGCCCGTGGTCAGCGTGGTCGAGGCGATCCGGCGCGAGATCGTGGAGAGCGTGGTCGTGACCGGCACGCTGGTGCCGCGGGACGAGATCCTGGTCTCGCCCGAGATCGACGGCTACCGCATCGTCGATCTGCTCGCCGAGGAAGGCATGCGCGTCGAGCGCGGGCAGGTGCTCGCGCGGCTCTCCCGCGACCTGATCGACCGCCAACTCGCCCAGCAGAACGCGCTGATCGAGAAGGCGGCGGCCGCCGTGCCCCAGGCCCAGAACAGCATCGAGCAGGCGGAGGCCGCCGAGACCGAGGCGCGCCTGGCCTACGAGCGCGCCCGGCAGCTCATGCAGACGGGCAACACGACCGCTGCGTTGATGGAGAGCCGCACCGCCGCCCTCCGCCAGGCCGAGGGCAAGCTCGCCTTCGCCCGCAACGGGCTCGCCATCGCCAAGGCCGATCTGGCCCAGGCCCGGGCGGTGCGCGACGAACTGGAGCTGCGCCTCGCCCGCACGGAGATCCGCGCGCCGGAGGCCGGCATCGTCAGCCGCCGCACCGCCCGCGTCGGCATGACCGCATCGAGTGCCGCCGAGCCCCTGTTCCGGCTGATCGCCCGCGGCGAGATCGAGCTGGAGGCCGAAATCATCGAGACCAAGTTGCCGCTCCTGCGCGAGGGCAATCCGGCCTTCATCGAGATCGGCGCGGGCGAGCGCGTCGCCGGCAGCGTCCGTGCGGTCTATCCGGAGGTCGACAAGGCGAGCCGCCTCGGCAAGGTCCGCGTGCGCCTCGATCCCGATCCGCGCCTGCGCATCGGCACCTTCGCCCGCGGCGCCGTCGAGCTCGCCCGCACCCACGGGGTCACCGTGCCCCAGGCCTCCGTCCTCTATGGCGGCGGCAAGCGCAGCTCCGTGCTCGTCGTCGCCGACGACAAGGTCGAGGCCCGCGAGGTCCGCACCGGCCTGTCCGACGAGGACGATATCGAGATCCGCACCGGCCTGACCGAGGGCGAGCGGGTCGTGGCCCGCGCCGGCAGTTTCCTGCGGGACGGCGACCGGGTCCGCCCCGTTCCGGTCGCGCGGCAGGGCGCGACGCCGGCGGCGGTCTCCACCGCGCCGTCGCCCCAGGCCACGGCCGACGCCGGCCCGCGCTGAACCCCCTTCCCCGCGCGGCACCCGCGCGGGCTTCGCACCGATTTCACCGACGGGTTGCCCCGATGCGCCTGAACATCTCCGCCTGGGCGATCCGGAATCCGATCGCGCCCCTCGTCCTGTTCCTCGTGCTGGTGGTGCTCGGCCTCGTCAGCTTCCGGGGGCTCGCGGTCACCCGCATGCCGAACATCGACGTGCCGATCGTCTCGGTGACGATCACGCAGGGCGGTGCCGCCCCGTCCGAGTTGCAGACCCAGGTCACGAAATGGGTCGAGGATTCGATCGCCGGCGTGCGCGGCGTCAAGCACATCACCTCGGCGATCACCGAGGGCTCGTCGGTCACGACGGTCGAGTTCCGCCTGGAGGTGAACACCGACCGGGCGGTCAACGACGTGAAGGACGCGATCTCGAAGATCCGCATCAACCTGCCCCGCACCATCGACGAGCCGATCATCCAGCGGGTCGAGATCACCGGATTGCCGATCCTGATCTACGGCGTGACCTCTCCGGCGATGACCCCGGCCGACCTGTCCTGGTTCGTCGAGGACAAGGTCGCCCGTACGCTTCAGGGCGTGAAGGGGGTCGGCGGTGTCGAGCGCGTCGGCGGTGTCGCCCGCGAGATCCGCATCACGCCGCTGCCGGACCGCCTGCTCGCCCTCGGCATCACGGCGGCCGAGGTGAACAAGCAGGTGCGCGCCACCTCCGCCGATCTGGCGGGCGGGCGCGGCGAAGTCGGCGGGCGTGAGCAGTCGATCCGGACGCTGGCCGCCTCGCGCACCCTCCGCGACCTGAAGGCGACCTCCATCGTCCTGCCCGGCGGCCGCAAGGTGCGCCTGGACGACCTCGCCACGGTGGAGGATTCCATCGAGGAGCCGCGCACCTTCGCCCGCTTCAACGGCGCGCCGGTGGTGGCCTTCGCGGTCTCCCGCGGCTCGGGCGCGAGCGATGCCGAGGTCGCGGCCGGCGTCGAGAAGAAGATCGCCGAGTTCAGCGAGAGCTACCCCGATATCCGCTTCGAGGAGATCGATTCCTCGGTTCTGGCGACGCGCGGCAGCTACGCCTCGGCCATGCACACCCTGATGGAGGGGGCGGCGCTCGCCGTCATCGTGGTCTTCCTGTTCCTGCGCGATTGGCGCGCGACCCTGATCGCGGCGGTGGCGCTGCCGCTCTCGGTGTTCCCGACCTTCTGGGCGATGGATGCGCTGGGCTTCACCCTCAACGGCATCAGCCTGCTGGCGATCACCCTGGTGACCGGCATCCTCGTCGACGACGCCATCGTCGAGATCGAGAACGTCGTGCGCCACATGCGGCTCGGCAAGTCGCCCTATCGCGCCGCGATCGAGGGCGCCGACGAGATCGGGCTCGCCGTCATCGCCATCACCGCGACGCTGATCGCGGTGTTCGCGCCGGTCTCCTTCATGGGGGGCATCGCCGGGCGCTACTTCATGCAGTTCGGGCTGACCATCGCGGTGTCGGTGTTCATGTCGCTGCTGGTGGCGCGGCTGATCACCCCGCTGCTCGCCGCCTATTTCCTGCGCGATCACGGCCACGCCGAGGAGAAGGAGGGCCCGGTGATGCGGGCCTATACCCGGCTGGTGGGCTGGTCGGTGCGCCACAAGTGGATCACCCTGATGGTCGGGCTGGCGCTGTTCGCGGGCTCGATCATGTCCACCAAGCTCCTGCCCTCGGGCTTCATCCCGAAGCAGGACAATGCCCGCACCCTGTTCATGATCGAGCTGGCGCCGGGCGCGCGGCTTCCCGACACCATCGCCGTCGCCGACCGGGTGGTCGCGCGGATCCGCGCCCTGCCCGAGGTCACCTCGGTCTTCGTCGATGGCGGCCGGCAGGCCGGCGGCAAGAAGGAGACGCGGCTCGCCACGCTGATCGTCAATCTCCGCCCGAAGAGCGAGCGGGCGAAGCGGCAATGGACCCTCGAGTCCGAGATCGCCGGCCTGCTGGCGGAGGAGCCGGACATCCGCTCCTGGACCCTGCGCGACAGCGGCCAGCGGGACCTCGCCCTCGTCGTCAGCGGCCCCGATGTCGATGTGGTGACTGACGTCGCCGCCCGGCTTCAGCGCGACATGGCCGCGATCCCGCACCTCGTCTCGGTGATGTCCACGGCGCCCCTCAACCGCACCGAGCTGCGCATCCGCCCGAAGGAGGGCGCGGCGGCCGATCTCGGCGTCTCCACCGACGTGATCGCCGAAACCGTCCGGGTCGGCACCATCGGCGACATCGGCATCAATCTCGCCAAGTTCAACGCCAGGGACCGGCAGGTGCCGATCCGGGTGCAGTTGCCCGAGAGTGCCCGCGGCGCGGTCTCACGGCTCGAGAATCTGAAGGTCCCGGCCAAGAACGGCACCGCCGTGCCGCTCGCGGCGGTGGCCGACATCGAACTCGACCAGGGCCCCGGCGCCATCGAGCGCTACGACCGCGCCGTCCGCGTGGCGGTGGAGGCCAATATGGAAGGCTCCGACGCCCTGGGCTCGCTGATCGAGCAGGCGCTCGCCACCCCGACCGCCAAGAGCCTGCCGCCGGGCGTCACCATCCGCCAGACGGGTGACGCCGAGATCATGCAGGAGGTGTTCTCCGGCTTCCTGATGGCGATGGGCGCCGGCATCATGATGGTCTACGCCGTGCTGGTGCTGCTGTTCGGCTCGTTCCTGCAGCCGCTGACCATCCTGTTCTCGCTGCCGCTCTCCATCGGCGGCGCCATCCTCGGCCTGCTGATCTGCCACATGCCGATCTCGATGCCGGTGGTGATCGGCATCCTGATGCTGATGGGGCTGGTGACGAAGAACGCGATCATGCTCGTGGACTTCGCCGTCGAGGAGATGCGGTCGGGCGTCGATCGGGTGACGGCCATCGTCGATGCCGGCCGCAAGCGCGCGCGGCCGATTGTCATGACCACCATCGCCATGGCCGCCGGCATGGTGCCCTCGGCGATGGCCCTCGGCATCGGCGGCGAGTTCCGCGCCCCCATGGCGGTCGCGGTGATCGCCGGCCTCATCGTCTCGACGCTGCTCTCTCTCGTCTTCGTGCCGGCGGTGTTCCTGCTGATGGACAGCCTGTCCCGCCTCCTCGGGCGCCTCCTCGGCCGCTTCGTCGGACCACGGGACGAGCCGGGCGACAGAACCCAGGCCGCAGCCGGCCCGGCCTGAGGCCCGCTCCCCCCGCGGCGGGGGACGCACGAGGGCGGGACGCCTCAGGCGGCCGGCGCTCGGACGAGGAGCGCCCCGTCGAGCACCCGCGCGGCATGCAGGGCCTCCCGTCCCAGGCCGTCGCCGATCTGGTGGCGGCAGCTGGTGCCGTCGGCGACCACGAGATCGTCCGGGCCGGCGGCCCGCAGGGCCGGGAACAGGGACAGTTCGGCCATGGCGAGGGAGACGTCGATCGTGTCGGCGCCGTAGCCGAAGGCGCCGGCCATGCCGCAGCAGCTCGATTCGATGACGCGCAGGTCGAGGCCGGGCACCGCCTGCAGCACGCTCTCCACCGCGCCCATCGCCCCGAAGGCCTTCTGGTGGCAATGGCCGTGCAGATGCGCGACCCGGCCGCCCTGGTCGGCCAGCGGCAGTACGATCCGGCCGGCCTTCAGGTCGGCGGCCAGCACTTCCTCGAACAGGAAGCTCGCCCGGCCGAGCGCCTCCGTCTCCGGCCCCGGCAGTAGGGCGGCGAATTCGTCCCGGAAGGTGAGGAGGCAGGAGGGCTCCAGCCCCACGATGCGCGCCCCGGCCTGCGCGTAGGGCAGGAGCGCGTCGCGGGTGCGCCGCGCCTCGGCCCGGGCGCGGTCGGTCTGCCCGGAGGCGAGCCAGGTCCGGCCGCAGCAGAGCGGTCGGCGCCCGCCCGGCGGTCGGAGGCGGTGCGGGCGGTAGCCTGTGGCGCGCAGCACCCGCTCGGCCGCTTCGAGGTTCTCGCGCTCGAAGGCGCGGTTGAAGGTGTCGCCGAACAGCACGACGTCGAAGCCGTCTGCGAGGACATCCCGCGGCCGCGCGAACGGGCCGGTCTCCCGCCAGGGCCGGCCCCAGCGCGGCAGGGAGCGCCGGGCGGAGAGGCCGGCCACCCGCTCCGAGAGCCGGGCCAAGGCCGGGACCCGGTCGCGCAGGTTGAGGAGCGGTGCCAGCCGCGCCGCCGCGCCGGCATAGAGCGGCAGGGCCGCCACCAGCCGCTCCTTCAGCGGCAGGCCATGCCGGGCATGGTAGTGATGCAGGAACTCGACCTTCATCTTGGCCATGTCGACCCCAGTGGGGCATTCGCGCCGGCAGGCCTTGCAGGAGACGCAGAGATCGAGGGTGCGCTTCATCTCCGGGCCGGTGAAGGCGTCCGGCCCGAGCTGCCCGGACATGGCGAGGCGCAGGGTGTTGGCCCGGCCCCGGGTGAGGTGCTGCTCCTCCTTCGTGACGCGATAGGACGGGCACATCGCGCCGCCGACGAGCTTCCGGCAGGTGCCGTTGTTGTTGCACATCTCGACCGCGCCGCCGAAGCCGCCCCAGTCCGACCAGTCGAGGGCGGGCGTCTGCGGCTCGGTCACGGCGTAGCCGGGCCGGAAGCGCATCAGGCTGCGATCGTCCATGCGCAGGGGCCGGACGATCTTGCCGGGATTGAGCCGGTTCTCCGGGTCGAACCCGTCCTTCACCGCCTCGAAGGCGCGGGTCAGGCGCTCCCCGAACATCGGGGCGACGAATTCCGAGCGCGAGATGCCGTCGCCGTGCTCGCCGGAATAGGATCCCTTGAAGCGGCGCACCTGCGCGCAGGCCTCCTCGGCGATGGCCCGCATCCGCGCCACGTCGCCCCCCTGCTTCATGTCGAGGATCGGGCGCACATGCAGGCAGCCGACCGAGGCGTGGGCGTACCAGGTGCCGCGGGTGCCGTGGCGGTGGAACACCTCGGTGACCGCGTCGGTGTAGTCGGCGAGGTGCTCCAGGGGCACCGCGCAATCCTCGATGAAGGAGACCGGCTTGGCGTCGCCCTTCATCGACATCATGATGTTGAGGCAGGCCTCGCGCACCTCCCAGACAGATTTCTGCCGGGCGGGCTCGGGCACCGCCACCACCGCCTCGGCGAAGCCGTGATCGGCCATGCAGGCGTCGAGACGCTTCAGGTCGCGGAGCAGCGCGGCGCGGTCGTCGCCGGCGAATTCCACCAGCAGCAGGCAGTTCGGCCGCCCGCGGGTGATGTCCGAGAGCGTCGCGCGGAAGAGCGGGATGTCGGCGCCGAGCACCAGGACGTTGTTGTCGACGAGCTCGACGGCCACCGGCCCGAGATCGACCAGCGCCCGGGTCGTCTCCATGGCGGCGCGGAAGGAGGGGAAGTGGCAGACCCCCATGACCCGGTGGGCCGGCAGCCGCGACAGCTTCAGGGTCACGGCGGTGGTGGCCGCGAGCGTGCCCTCAGAGCCGACCAGCAGATGCGCGAGGTTCGGGCGCGGGGCGATCAGGGCGTCGAGATTGTAGCCCCCGACCCGGCGCTGCACCTTCGGATAGACCCGTTCGATCTCGTCGCGGTGGGCCTCCGCCAGGCTCAGCAGGCGCCGGGCGAGATCGGCGGCCCGGTCCGAGCCCGTCACGCCGCTGGCCGCGTTGCCGGTGAGGCCGAAACCGAAGGCCTCCCCGTCCGGCAGCAGCGCCTCCAGGGCGAGCACGTTGTCGCTCATCTTGCCGAAGCGCAGGGAGCGGGCGCCGGAGGAATTGTTGCCGGCCATGCCGCCGATGGTGCAGCGGCTCGCGGTGGAGGGTTCGACGGGGAAGAACCAGCCATCGGCCTTCACCCGGGCGTTGAGCCGCTCCAGCACCAGGCCCGGCTCCACCGTCACGGTGCCCTGGTCCGGGTCGTAGGCGGTGATCCCGTTGAAGTGGCGGGAGCAATCGACCACCAGGCCGGAGCCGATCGGCTGGCCGTTCTGCGAGGTGCCGCCGCCGCGCAGGATCACCGGCACGCCGTGCTCGGCCGCGATCCGCAGGGTCGCGGCGATGTCGTCGGCGCTCTTCGGGAGCACGACGCCCGCCGGCATGATCTGGTAGATCGAGGCATCGGTGGCGTAGCGGCCCCGGGTGAAGGCGTCGAAGCGCGCCTCGCCCCGCAGCGCCTCGGCCAAGCGCCGCGGCAGCCCCGCGTTCCGGCGTGCCGCCGCGCGGGGCGAGAGGGACGGCTCGGCCGTGGCGGTCATGATCGGCATCCTCGCGCGGCGGCCGGGCAGGCATTGGCCCGGCGCAATCGGGATCGGGGGGTGTCGGGCGGGCTATCCCCGCGGGACATGGAGGCGTCCGGCCTGCGCGCGGATGACCGCCGCGGCCCGGTCGATGCCGTCCGCGTCCACGTGCAGGCTGGTGGTGGCGCGGATCTGATGCGCGCCGATGGCCCGCAGGCGGACCGCCTCGGCGAGACAAGCCTCGGCGAAGGCCGCCGCCGTCACCCCCAGGGGTTCCACCGAGAAACAGAGGATGTTCGACTGGGCCGCCCCGGCCTCGAGGGCGAGGCCCGGCACGTCCGCGATCCGGTCGCGCAGGCGCGCCGCATGGGCGTTGTCGCGGGCGAGCTGGCTCAGGTGATGGTCGAGGGCGTAGAGGCCCGCCGCCGCCAGGATCCCGGATTGCCGCATCGCCCCGCCGAGCCGGTACTTCCAGCGCCAGGCCTCCGTCACGAAGGCGCGGCGGCCGCACAGCACGGCGCCGACCGGGCAGCCCAGCCCCTTGCTGAGATCGATCCAGGCGCTGTCGAAGCCCTCGGCATAGTCCCTGGCGGCGATGCCGGTGGCGGCGACGGCGTTGAGCAGGCGGGCGCCGTCGATATGGGCCTTCAATCCCCGGTCATGGGCGATGTCCCGGATGCGCCGCATGGCCTCGAGCGGCCAGACGGACCCGCCGGAGAAGCTCGTGGTCTGCTCGACCGACACCAGGGCGGAGCGGGGCGCCGTCCGGCCGGGGGCCCGGATCGCGGCGGCGAAGGCCTCCGGGGTGAAGAGCCCCGCCGGCGTCTTCAGGGCCGCGACCGAGACGCCGCCGATCGCGGCGGAGCCCGCCGCCTCCGTGTTGTAGATGTGGGACTGATCGTCGACGATGATCTCGTCGCCGGGCCGCGTCTGCACCAGGATCGCGACGAGGTTGCACATCGTGCCGGAGGGCATGAAGACCCCCGCCTCCTGGCCGAGCAGCGCGGCGACGCGGGCGCACAGGGCCAGGGTGGTC
This sequence comes from Methylobacterium organophilum, assembly GCF_022533465.1. Classification (NCBI taxonomy): domain Bacteria; kingdom Pseudomonadati; phylum Pseudomonadota; class Alphaproteobacteria; order Hyphomicrobiales; family Methylobacteriaceae; genus Methylobacterium; species Methylobacterium organophilum. The sequence goes on from NZ_CP092848.1 coordinate 1,068,509, forward strand.
GGATCGGAATCCGACTGCTCGTCCCCGACCTCGGCCTGCGCCATCGCCGCGCGCATGCCCGCGGTGGGCCGAGTCTGCGTATCGCTGTACAAATCGATCATGGCGGCGGGCCAATTTGCATGCAATGTCGAGGAAGCGGAGCCCGCTCAACCGTCGGAGCGATCCGGCGGGGGCGGCGCGTTCTCCCGCGGCGCCGCGGCGCGGCGCTTGTTGCGCAGGTGCCGGAACAGGATGTCGCCGAGCTCGTCGCCCGCCCGCCGGCGCAGGGCGTCGAGGATCGCCTCGTGCTCGCGCATGGCCTCGCCCCAGCGGTCCCGGTTCGCGTCGAGATTGGCCGCGTAGCGGGCCCGGCGCAGGCGCCCGGCGGCATTGGCATAGGCCGCCCGCAGGGGCTCGTTGTCGGCGGCCTCGACGATGCGGTCGTGGATCGCCTGGTTGCATGCGAAATAGCCGCGCAGATCCCGGCGCAGGTAGAAGCCGTACATCTCGTGATGCAGGCGCTCGATATCGGCGAAGGCCGGCTCGGCGATTTTTTCGCAGGCGAGGCGGCCCGCCAGCGCCTCGAGCCCGCCCATCATGTCGAAGAGCGCGACCAGCTCCTCCGGCCCGAGCTGGCGCACCCGGGCGCCGCGGTTCGGCAGGAGCTCGATCAGCCCCTCGGCGGCCAGCACCTTCAGCGCCTCCCGCAGGGGCGTGCGCGAGACGCCGAAGCGCTCGCACAGCAGGCGCTCCGGCACCCGGGCACCGGGCGCCAGATTTCCCTCGACGACGAAGTCGCGCAGCCGGGCGAGCAGGGCATCGTGCAGTGAGGGGGCTCCGCAGACCTCGCCCGCCGGGGCGGAGGGCGGGGCCAAGCCCTCGTCGGCAGCAGCGCCGGCAGGCGGTTCGAGCATCATGGCCCGCCTCTACCAGCCGAATAGGTGCGCGTCGACGAAACTGCGTGCGGAATGCCGCTCACTCTCAAAAAAATGAATGCATTTTGCGGCCTCAGGACCGACGCCGCGATCCCTTTGCCGGCACGCGCGACGGGGTGGCCTTGTGCTACGAGCCGGGTCATGCGGGCCACGCCCCTCGGCCTACGGGAGAGACCATGACATCCGTGAACCGGCTGATCGCCCAGGAACTCGGGGTGCGCGAGGCGCAGGTCGCGGCCGCCGTCGAGCTGCTCGACGGGGGTGCGACCGTCCCGTTCATCGCCCGATACCGCAAGGAAGCGACCGGCTCCCTCGACGATGCGCAGCTGCGCACCCTGGAGGAGCGCCTCGGCTACCTGCGCGAGCTCCAGGACCGGCGCGCGACCGTGACCGAGAGCATCCGCGCCCAGGGCAAGCTCACGCCGGAGCTCGCCGCCGCCATCGCCGCGGCCGATACCAAGGCGCGGCTGGAGGACATCTATCTTCCCTACAAGCCGAAGCGCCGCACCAAGGCGCAGATCGCCCGCGAGGCCGGCCTCGGACCCCTCGCGGAGACGCTCCTCGCCAATCCGGCGCTCGATCCCCGCACGGCCGCGGGAAGCTACGTCTCGGCGGCCAAGGGCGTGCCGGGGGTGGACGAGGCCCTGGAGGGCGCCCGGCACATCCTCGTCGAGCGCTTCTCGGAGGATGCCGACCTCGTCGGGCGCCTGCGCGAGGATTTCTGGCGCGGCGGCAGCGCGGTCTCCAAGGTCCGCAAGGGCAAGGACGCGGCCGGCGCCAAGTTCGCGGATTACTTCGACTGGAGCGAGCGCCTGGAGCGCATGCCCTCGCACCGGATCCTCGCCCTGTTCCGGGGCGAGAAGGAGGAGGTTCTCGACCTCGATCTCGCCGCCGAGGGCGAGGACATGCCGGCGGGCCAGCCGGGCCCGTTCGAGCTCGCCATCGGCCGCCGCTACCGCATCGCGGCCCAGGGCCGCCCCGGCGACCGCTGGCTCCTCGACACCGTGCGCGCCGCCTGGCGCACGAAGATCCGGACCGGGATCAAGGCCGACCTGCGCGCCCGCCTGTTCGAGAAGGCCGAGAGCGAGGCCGTGAAGGTCTTCGCCGGCAACCTCAAGGACCTGCTGCTCGCCGCCCCCGCCGGCGGGCGGACCACGTTGGGGCTCGATCCCGGCTACCGCAACGGCGTGAAGGTCGCGGTGGTCGATGCCACCGGCAAGGTCGTCGCCGTCGAGACCACCTATCCGCACGAGCCGCAGCGCCGCTGGCAGGAGAGCGTGCAGAGCCTCGGCCGGCTCTGCCGCCAGCACGGGGTCGAGCTGATCGCGATCGGCAACGGCACCGCCTCCCGCGAGACCGACAGGCTCGCCGCCGAGATCCTGGCCGCCAACCCGGATCTCAAGATGACCAAGGTCATGGTCTCGGAAGCGGGCGCCTCGGTCTACTCGGCCTCCGAGATCGCCAGCCGCGAGCTGCCCGGCCTCGACGTCTCGCATCGCGGCGCGGTCTCGATCGCCCGCCGCCTGCAGGACCCGCTGGCCGAGCTCGTGAAGATCGACCCGAAGTCGATCGGCGTCGGCCAGTACCAGCACGATGTCGGCGAGACCAAGCTGTCGAAGTCGCTCTCGGTCGTCGTCGAGGATGCGGTGAACGCCGTCGGCGTCGACGTGAACACGGCCTCGCCGGCGCTGCTGGCCCAGGTCTCCGGGCTCAGCGCCACGGTCGCCGCCAACATCGTGTCCCATCGCGACGCGAACGGCCCGTTCCGCAGCCGGGCCGCCCTCAAGAAGGTGGCCGGGCTCGGGCCGAAGACCTTCGAGCTGGCGGCCGGGTTCCTGCGCATCCAGGGCGGCGAGAACCCCCTCGACCGCTCCGGCGTCCATCCGGAGGCCTATCCGGTCGTGCGCCGCATCCTGGAGGCGACGAAGAGCGACATCCGCGTGCTGATCGGCAACGGCGCCGTGCTGGCGACGCTCGCGCCCGCCGCCTTCGCCGACGAGCGCTTCGGCGTGCCCACGGTGCGCGACATCATCGCCGAGCTGGAGAAGCCGGGCCGCGATCCGCGCCCGGCCTTCAGGACCGCGACCTTCCAGGAGGGGGTCGAGACGATCACCGACCTGAAGCCCGGCCAGCAGCTCGAGGGCGTGGTGACGAACGTGGCCGCCTTCGGCGCCTTCGTCGATATCGGCGTGCACCAGGACGGCCTGGTCCATATCTCGGCGATGGCGCGCCGGCGGATCGCCTCGCCCGCGGAGGTGGTGAAGGCGGGCGACGTGGTGCGCGTCCTCGTCCTCGCCGTCGACGTGCCGCGCAAGCGGATCTCGCTGTCCATGCGCCTCGACGATCCAATCGACCGCGCAGCACCGGCCCCCGGCCCGCGGCCCGGCGCCCGGCCGGCGGCTCCGAAGCCCTCCCCGGAGCCGAGCCAAGGCGGCGCCCTTGCCGACGCGTTCCGCCGCGCCACGCCCCGCCCCGGCCGCTGACCCGCCCGGAACGGAATCGCGGCCGAAGGTCGAAACCCGGCCGCGAAACGTCGACGCCCATCGGAAAAAGTGGTGCCGGTTGCGGGACTCGAACTCGCGACCGACCGCTTACAAGGCGGTTGCAAGCCCTACACAACCATTTGATGGTTCGTCATTTTTCCCAATCGAGCGCCGTAATTTGGGAGTTTTTCCGGGACTTCGTGCGACGTCTCCGATCATCCGAGGCAGTCTGCATCATCGCATCCCGTAGATCGTCGAGGCTCGCGTGCGCATATTTCTCCGTCACTCGCAAACTCGAATGATTCAGAAGCTTCTGCACCAGCTTCAGGTTACCGGTCGCACGTAGGGTGCGAGTTGCCCCGGTATGCCTCAAGTCATGGATGCGGAAATCTGGAACCTCGGCCTTCTCAAGCGCGCGCCGCATTTCCGAGCCAAGCCCCCAGTAGGTGAGCGGGTAACGCTCGCCTGCAACCAGGTGCCGTCGGGTGCGAGGTTCAACACGCGTCCGCTGGCAGACGTACGTGAAGACGCTTGTCTGGTGGTGCTTCCGGAGAGGCCATAGGAGCGCGTGCAGGTCTGGGGTGATCGGGATGATGTGCGGCTTGTCACCCTTGCCGACCACGCGAATCACATCGGCGTCGAAATCGATCTGCGACCATGTCAACGAAACCACCTCCCGCCGCCTGAGGCCGGTGATCTGAGCGAAGAGGCGTGCAGGCTGATAATCAGCCCGCTCAATCCCTTCGAGACGCTCCTCTTCCTGATACGACAACTCCCTAGTCCGTTCCCGCGGCTCAGGAAGAAGGTGCGCTGTCCAGTTCGGCTCCGCAGGCAGTGGCTCCTTCCAGACCTTGCGGGCGCGCGTCAGAATCCGACGTAGCAACTGCGTGACCGACCGATTCACCTGCGCCGCGGAGATAAGACCCAGCCGCTTCTCACCGCGACGATACTGTCCCCGCCGCCGGGCAACCAAACGCGCGACCAGTTCGTCTGTGACGTCGGCAACGAGCGTGTCCTTGCCGATCCATTCGACGAGCCTCTCGATGTTGCGCTCGGTCTCCGATGCGGTCGCGATGTGTTGCCCAACCTCTTTCCAATATCTGCCCGCCGCGGCGTTGAAGGTCATGGCGCCCACCGCACGTGCACGCGCGGCCCCAACCGACGCGATCGCGCTTTTCCGTTCAGCGCGCTCTACCGCTTCCGCGAGACGGCGCTCTGTTTGTTTCGTCGAGCCGTGAAATCGAACACTTCCGCACTGGAAGTCGAAATGGTAGTACGGCGAGCCCTTTGGCCGGTAGATAGACATTCGATCCGAGACCTGTTTTCAAGGAAACCCATCACATCAGAGAGCATGAACTCCCGTCTCGGCCTCGACTCACCTATTCCCTTGAGGATAAAGCGGATATTCCCGGCACGACAATGCTTGCGCAGTGTCTTTGCATCCATCCGCAACAAGCTGCAAACTTCTTTGACGGATAGAATTGGGCGGCCGGCAAACGCTACCGCGATAGGCGCGGGAACATCGTCATCTGTCACGATCTCTCTTTCGCACGCTAAAGCATTCAGGCACGGTGCCGTGTCTGGCCCAGGTGGCGTGCAGGGTTGCAATACTCGCGAGACTACCATGACCGCCGGGTTCGGCAACACCTGCCTGCAGAGTCGCTGGAAAAAACCAGCAGCGCCGCGCAATTGATTGCGCAAAGTTGCGATGTTCCAGCATGAGCATCAAACCGATGCCGCGACATGGATCGAAAGGTACCTCAGACAATTCGGAGCGCGAGCATACTGGCCTTGATTGAGATCGCCGAGCAGATCGCCTACCAAGCCATTCTCTTCACGGGCGCCGCTCAGGCGCATCCTGATGGTGATCCAAAGGCGCCGATCGAAGTTACCGGCACCGTCGGCGAACTGCTCGAAGTCTTGGCGGCCCAGCAGGCAGAGGCAGCATGAGCGAGCAGATAAAGCCCACCCTCCAGCCAGCCCCTCAAACCGTTGCGGCGCATCTCCGCTGAAGACGCGCACCAGCTTGCAGCTGCAACAGGGGATCTCGGGTTTACTCGCCCATCATCCGCACCCCAGACGCGGGCTGAGCCCCCTGCAGAGACACCTCTGCCTGTTGACCAAGCACCCAAAAACCATCTGCTCCTGCCAGAGGGACGGCTCTCACGTTTTCTGAGGTCCCGGACGCTATCTGGACGGCCCCACCAGGAAGTGCTCAATCGGCGCGTGACGGTGAAGTACCTCGTCCTCGAAGCCCTTGCAGCGAAGGGTTACAGCGTCGACCTGTCCGCTGTCCCCGAGGACGGCCGGCGGATCAGATAGGCCCCAGCGCAGCTTCGTTTGGGCGTGCAATCAATTGCGCAACGCATTCGCTCAGCCAGCGGCCCGCGTGGGTTCGCCTACCAGCGCCGCTCCCGCCATTGGAACAAGCGTCCGGTGGTCGAGCAAGGCGAGCGCACCGTCCGCATCGGGACCGAGTGTCACGCGCGCGCCCTTGCCGGGCGCCGTGACCGGTAGCCGTCGGCAGAGGTGGTCAGCTAACGCTGGGTCCTCGACCACGCACACAATCTGTCGCCCGGCGCCAACGAGCTGCGCGATAACCTCTGCCAAGTGCACGCTTCGGAAGTCGTCAACGTGCTGGACGGGATCATCAAGAAGGATCGTGCGCCAGCGGCTCCAGGCGAGAGACAGGTTTACTGACAGGAGGAAGGCTAGCCCTGTGGCGCGTCGCTGACCGCTTGAGAAAATGAACTGCGGGTTGAGCTCGTCGCCGACTTGGAGCTTCAAGAAGCGACGCACGTCGCCTCGGATCTTATAGTCGATGTCACTCCATAGCGGGTGAGGGCGCAGTCGCCGAAACAGCTCCGTCATGAGTGGCAGTACACGGTCAAGCCGCTGATCTAGCGTCTCGCCCGCCGCACGCCGCGCGCCGTCATGAAGCGCCTGTGCGCGCGTCTCCGCGAGCCGGGCTACTCCGAGTCGCTCCTGCGCTTTGGCATACGCGGTCCGGGCCGCCTGCTCGGCCGCAACGGCGCGCTCCAGTGCGATGTTCGTCCTAAGTGTCTCGACGACGCGCAGGTCCTCACGTATCCGCCCGAGCTCGGCGCCTAGACGCTCAAGCTCAGCATCAACGGCACTGCGCGCCCGATCGGGTGCAAACCCAGCTTGTCTCAGCTGCGCCTCGAAGGCGCCGACGGTCTGCCGAGCGGCCTCTGCTTCGTTGGCGGCTCGTCTCGCAGCGGCCGTTGCGATCGCGAGATCGGCTTCCGCCATCCGCCGCTGGGCAAGTGTGGCTTCCCGCGCGACAGCCCGAGCATCAAGCTGACTCGCCAATTCCTCGGCAGCGGCGATGCCGCGCGCGAACGCGTCGTGTGACACTCCACTCGCGCACAGAGGGCAGCACCCGTCGTTCAGTCCGATATGGCGCCCGAGGTCTGCCAAGGCTGCAAGATCGCGCGCGCGCTCGGAGAAATCCTGCATCGCATCGTCGACCATGGCCTGCAGCAGGTCTTCGAGTTCGAGCTGTCGTACGACAAGCGTCTGCTGGGTGTCAGCTACAGCGCTGACCAAGTCCGCCAGGGATGCCTTTGCAGTCTCGTAGTCCACCCAACCGGCGCGGAGGGACTGCATCTCGTCCTCCCGCTGGGCCCGCTCAACGATAGCCATGCGCGCCACCTCAGCCATGCTGTCGGCAGGCGCAGTGCTGCCGATCAAAGCTTGGAGTCGGGCAACGGCGCTGGCCACGGTGCCCTCTTCAGCAATCGCCGCGCGCAGCTCATCGATCCGCCTGGCTGCCTGCGCGGCCTCACGGGCGGCAGCTTCGGCCTCTGCGTTGGCCGCGTCACGCCGCTTCTTAGCGAGTAGAACGAGTTGGCGCCCGCGCTCGACCCACTCATCCGCGTCCGTCGCGCCGATCGCGTCGCGCAAAAGTGCGTAACGATCGGTCTCGCTCAGATCGAGGCTCAGCGCCGCGATGTGCTCGTCCCGGATGATCGAGGCCTTACACAACTGTGCCACGGGGTGGCTCGGACGCATGGCCCTGTCACAAAGCCGGTCAACTACAACGGAAAGGCTTGCCTCGTCGAAGGCGGCGATCTGCTCCCGCCGGACGACGAAAAGCTCATCTTCGTCGTGGAAGCCGACCTCGACGTAGTGGGCCTCGGGCGCCGGACCCTCGCCACTCCACCAGATATAGTCAGCGACCGTTTCTCGGCCCGCTTTGGCCTCAGGATACTTGCTGATGGTGCCGGTGAGTGCAAACTCGACTGCGTCGCACACCGTGCTCTTGCCGACACCGTTGCGGCCCTCAATCACGGTGAAGGCGTCGGCAAAGTCGAGGCGCAAGCGTCTACGGTAACCGCGGAAGCCACAGACATCAACGTAGGCGAGTCTCACGGCAGTTCCTCCAGCGCTTGGACCACAACCGCCACAGGCGCATGCGATAGGAAGGCCTCGACAGCCCGGTCTGGCAATTCTGTGGTGCGTAGGCGGATCTCGTCCCCCATATCGACGGGCTCAAGGCGGGGAGCGTTCTGGATTGGCAGCAATGGCAAGAGAGCGGAGCGTAGGCTGTCGAGGGTGACGATGCCGCCGCGGGCGATCTTGCGGGTCCCGCCGAGGTCCTCCTCGATAGCGCTCAAAGCAACCTGCTCGCCGTCGGTCGGCGCACCAGCGGCCAGTAGGACCATATAGGTATTCCAGGCTTTCGCCTGGGCGCGACGCAGCCCGAACTGATGAGCAGCGACGAGCGCACCCGCGTCCCGCTGCCAACATGCGAGAAGCACCGCCGCATCTGGGTAGGCCAAGAGGAAGCCCAGGACTGTCGCACCTTCGAACGCAAGAGCTGGATGATCCGCTGCCACCAGCGAGGTCGCGATCTCCGCCTCCATGAAGAGGTGTGGGCACTCGGCGACAATGTTGATCACAGTTTGAACTCCGTCACGGCCTCAGGCCGCGTGAGCCACCGCCCGCCGCTGCTGCGCACGATCGAGCCGGACGCCCCGCCACGCACGATATGGGCGGGCAGAGTACTCGGCTCGGCACCAACCGCGACGGTAACGTCGGGGGCGATGAGGGGCGGCTGTTCGCGGGCGTAAGCACCTTGGACTTGGTGAAGCATTTGATTTGCCGCACGCAAAATGCGTATGCGGCGCCCGTCGATCAGCCAATGAGGCCCATCGGCAACGGCGCCACGCGCGCGAAGCTGGATGAGTGTTAGGCCCAAGACGGGTTCATCAGCAGGCGTGCGCGCGATTGCTGGCTGCCCAGGCCTGCGGCCCTCAAGGTCGCGCCGAACCTGCCAAAGCGCCTCGTTGTCCGCCGGCCCAGGTTCCATCCAAGCAGAGTCGGGCGGCGCACCCGTATAATCCTCATACGCCTGGGCACCACTGTGCAACACACTGCGCACGAAACTCGTCGAGAACGCGAGGCGCAAGCGGGCTAGGAACTCGTCCCCCGATGCGTTGACGTGCAGGAAAGCGGTGCTGGTTTTGCCGCCAAGAGCGTAGAGATCCGGCGCCTTTTTAGCGAGCCAAGCACCGTCGCTCGGGTCCACGACGATCACCCGGGCGGGTCGGACCCGACCGAGCGTTTGCTCCAGCACGCCGTTCAGGTAGTCCCAATCGGTGAAATATCCGACGATGACTAAGTCGCGGTCGAGAAGGCGTACCTGCATCCAGTCGGCGCTACCAGCGATGCGACTCGCGATCGGTTCGGCTGTGACCTGACTCGGTGCCCACACGGTCTCAGCAGCGTTTAAGTTCCAGCAGCCGTGGACTTTCAGGAGGGGCGAAACATCGGGCTGCAAGCGGGCGACACTGTCGCGGCAGGTGCCAACTCCGATTTGGCCGAAAAGCATCTGCCCGGCCGTCTCGATCATCACGTCAACGTTTGTCGAAACCGCTGTCTGAATGCCGCGTACGAGAAGGAGATCGGCAACTGCTTCGTGCCCGGGGTTAGGTGGCCCCGCGAACGCATCTTTGTCGATGTAGGTGCGCAGGTAGACTGTGCCGAGATCACCCTGTCGGAAGAAGAACTCGGCCTGCTCCTCAATGCCCTGCGGAAGGGGCAAGCGCGAAGTGCCGTAGCGAGCATCGTACTTGCGCTTGGCCGCCGCGGCGAGGGTGGCGGCGCTTGGTAGATCGCTCGGCGAGGCCATCGACAGTCCGGCACCGCACAGCATTGCCAGCCGGTCGTTCAGGAGCGCGTCGAACGCGAGTGCGACACCTTCGTCGACGCTGATCTCCCTCATAGCGATCGTAGACCCTCGTGAAACTCCACGAGCACATGTTTACCATTCGTTCGTGCATGCGCCAGCCCAGGCCGGTCGGCGGCAAAGCTCGGAAAGGAGCTGGTCACGGTAGGTACGAAGCGCGAGTCATAATCCATGACTGCAATGGCAACTGACACGGCCAGGCTCAAAAGGTACACCCTGTGAGCCTAGCCTGAGCTTGACCTACAAAGGTGGCTCAAAGGTGTTGATATAAGCTGATCCACCCTCTACGTCTTGAGCCATACATTGTGAGCCAAGGCTGAGCGGTATGTCGACGATCGGGTATGTCAGGGTCAGCACGGGCGACCAAAGCGTCGAGGCCCAGCGGCACAGCATTGAGCAGATCCATAAGGTCGAGGAGTGGTTCTGCGATGAGGGCTTATCAGGAGTCGTGCGTGCCCTTGATCGTCCGGGCTTCTCGGCTCTGCTCAAATACGCCCGGAAGGGCGACACCCTGATCGTTGGTGCCGTCGATCGCCTCGGCCGCGACACCCTCGATGTCCTGGCGACCGTTGAGGCCCTTCAAGCAAAGGGCGTTGCCATCATCAGCCTACGCGAGGGCTTCGACCTCTCAACCCCGATCGGCAAGGCCATGCTGACCATGCTGGCCGCTGTGGCCGAGCTGGAGCGCTCCAATATCAAGGCTCGGCAGATGGCCGGTATCCAGCGTGCGAAAGCCGAAGGAAAGGCGCTCGGCCAGAGGAAGGCGATCGACGACAGCTCAGTCGCTGCTTGGCGCAAGGAGCATGCGGCCAGCATCGCCGTCACGGCCGTACATTTTGGCATCTCGGCGGCGAGCGTGAAACGAGCCTGCCGATTGACCGGCTGACGCGCAATTAATTGCGGAAGCGTTCTTGTGCTATGTTCGTTGCAGCTCTGAGCCGAAAATCGTTGGGCAACCCGCTCGGGTGTTTCCGTCCTATGGCTGAGCCAGGGTGTAAAATGGCCCGGACAAACTCGACCCACTTCGCAACAGATAGCTTTTTCGGATCTCGCCCGCGCACGCGGTCTACTCCGTGAGCTGTGCATGGCCGTGCTCAGCCTATGTCACCCTGAGCGACGAGCGACCCCTGCCAGCAGGCTCTCGGGGAGCCATCGTTCTTGTCCACGAGAACGGCGCTGCCTACGAAGTCGAGTTCAGCAAACCCTTCAAAGCCGTCGTGATGCTCGAAGCCAATAAGCTAAAAAATTCAGAGCCTGCGTGACCAAACGGGTTCCGGCACGAAATGAGTGCAGGCTACCTCTTCGGTGAGCGCCCCTGCGTCTTCTTCGGCACCGGAGGTTTTCCAGCACGCTCATCGGCCTCAGCTTTGATGCGGGCTGCTTCTCGCTTGCGCGCGGCGCGCAATTTCGCAGCTTCCGCGGGGTCGAAGGGCTTGCCGTCTTCGTAGACGAGGGTTCCATGCTCCATGACGAAGGTCAGCGGGATTTTCGGATTGTTGATGTCCTTACCCTCGCGATACCACTTCTCTTCCCATTGATCGAAAATCGCGATTAGTTTGTCGGTTCCAACATGATAAATCCGACGCATTTCGATGTCTTGGAAGACAGCAAAATACCACCCTACCTGTTTATACTTGGCGATGATTGTCGGATTTATGTGATGATGGGTGCTGAAGTTCGGCGTGAGCACAATGTTAACGCTCTTCAATTCATACTCAATGCCATCAGCATCTACTGCATCATTACCTTCACGACCGGGCAGGCCTTGAAGGTTGAGTGCGAACAACATTTGGAGGATTTTGCCCCCATTGTCCTGGAATATGTCGTTGATACCGTGCTCTGTCGCCAGCTTCTGATATTCAAGAACCGCGGGAAGAAGGCCCTGTAGGCGCTCCCACTCGGGATGCCGTTTAGCCGCCATCACGCACCCTCCAACAACGTGGAGGGCGTTACACCAAGCGCACGGGCGAGGCGGCCGATGTTATCAACGGAAACGTTGCGCTCTCCGCGCTCAATGCCGCCGACGTAGTTGCGGTGGAGTCCGGCCTGGGACGCCAACTCCTCCTGGGATAACCCGCGTTGAAGCCGCAGCCGCCGAACGTTATCGGCGACCGCTTGCCGTGCGGATAGGCTACGTTCATGGACGTCGGTCGTGTCATTCACGGTGCGACGGTTGTGGGACCCGCAGGAATCGGTCTACACACGATGAGTGTGATAGGAGGGTTACTTGGTACTGCCTACCTTCGATAGAAACCCGGCCTACAGCACCGATCTCGGTGCATCCTACGTTGGGGATTCCCGTGACCTGCTCAAGCAGTTGCCGGACGGCTGCCTTGACCTGGTGATGACCTCGCCGCCTTTCGCGCTTCAGCGGCAAAAGGCTTACGGTAACCTAGATCAGGCAGAGTATCTGAACTGGCTTATGGAATTCGCGGAGCTCGTGAAGCCAAAGTTAAAGGATACGGGCAGCTTCGTCATTGACGTTGGCGGCTCCTACCAGAAGGGAGCTCCTTCTCGTAGCCTCTACAATTTCCGGATACCGATCCGCTTCTGCGATGAGCTAGGTTATTTCCTCGCACAAGATTTCTATTGGTACAATCCCTCGAAACTTCCGAGTCCAATTGAGTGGGTTAACAAAAGAAAGCTTCGTGCAAAAGATGCCGTAAATACGGTCTGGTGGTTTGGAAAAACCGAATGGCCGAAGGCTAATGTTTCTAAGGTGCTCGCCCCATACAGCGAACGAATGAAAACCCTCATTAAAGACCCAGCAAAATTCTATACACCAAAGTTACGGCCATCTGGGCATGACATCGGGAGCTCATTTGGAAAAGACAACGGGGGAGCAATTCCGCCGAACCTCATCACCATTCCGAACACGGAGTCCAACGGCAAATACCTCGCGGGCTGCAAGCTCGTTGGAGCGAAGAGCCACCCAGCTCGGTTCCCATCTAAGCTTCCTGAGTTCTTCATCCGCTTTCTAACGGAGCCCGGCGATCTCGTCCTTGATATCTTCGCCGGGTCGAACACTACCGGGCAGGTCGCACAAGCCGAGGAGCGCCGCTGGCTCGCGTTCGAAGAGCGGCAGGAATACGTCGCAGAAAGTGTATTCCGGTTCATGGACCTAGCATCAACTCCAGCGGAGCTTGAGGCAGGCTATCGGGCGATCGAGCAGGGTCGGCCGCTCGACCTCTCTTCTGCCGTCAAGCAGGCGAGCCTCGGCTTCAGGAACGCGGCCGAATAGCCTGAAGGGCTTCGTGTGAGAGGGCATAGAAGCTGGCTCCAAAAGCCCGAGGCTCGTGACCGCTTATCTGGCCAACGAACTAGAGCTGTTCCCGGTCAGGTAGCGACGGCCAAGTCGTTCTCGTAGCCGGCTGCGGCGAGGTAGTTGCGGCACTCCTGCGGCGTGAAGCGCGTGAATGCCTGACGGATCGCCGCCCAGAGATCCGGGATCGTGCGGGCTGCCGCACTGCGTAGCAGCGCCTTGAGCTTCGCGAAGGCTTGCTCAATCGGGTTGAAATCAGGGCTGTAGGACGGAAGGTAGAGCAGCCGCGCTCCTGCAGCCTCAATCGCGTCCTGCACGCCTGCGACCTTGTGGGCTGGCAGGTTGTCCATGACGACGATGTCACCAGGCTGCAGGTCCGGGACCAAGGTCTCGGTGACGTAGCTGCAAAAGCGCCTGCCGTTCGTGGGACCGTCCAACAGCGCGGTCGCGCACAGCCCGCTCGTGCGCAAGGCGGCCGTGATGGTCGTGGTTTTGTAGTGTCCCTGCGGGGCTGCAAGCCGGCAGCGCTCGCCGCGTAGCGCCCAACCGTAGCGCCGCGCCATGTTAGTGGCAGCCGCCGTCTCGTCCAGGAACACCAGCCGGTCCGGATCGAGCTCGGGCTGCGCCTCGAACCACGCCTCGCGTGCCGCTCTTACGTCCGCGCGCTCCTGCTCAGCTGCGTGCGTCGCCCCTTTTTCCAGGTGATCCGGTGCCGCTGGAAGAAGCGCGACAGGCCACTCGTGCTGGTCTGCACGCCCTGCTCAGCCAGTCGGTCGCGCAACTCGCGCAGGAAGAGACGCGGCTCCTGCTCGGAGGTCGCCAGGATCAGCCCGGCATGCGCCTCAATGCGCTTCGAGGTGTGAGCGCCGCCCATCGGCTTGGGCGCGACATGGCCCTCTTGGTGGGCGCGCTGCGACCAGCGGCTGGCGCTCGACACGCTGACCCCGAAGCGAGCTGCCGCTCGGTGGCACGAGGCACCTGCCGCCACAGCAGCCACGACACGCTCGCGTAAGTCGACGGACAGAGGTGAAGGCATCGGCGTGCTCCTTCACCTGTCAACGCGCCACCCGCTAACCCGTCGCAAGCCGTCGCAAGCCGTCCGGGACCGGCTCTAGCCTGCCTTCGACAAGGCCCACCACGGCCAGGAACGTTGCTCTCGACAGAGGATGGGGCATTAACTGCCGCCCCATCCCCGAACGCTGGTGGAACGCTCAATCGCCTTACGGCCTGAGTTCAGCCCGCAACTCGCGGATCGAACGCGGGGACATGTTGAAGTTCGCGTTCAGGCTCGGCGTCCGTGCGCCAGCATCGATCTGCCGGTGTGTGAAACCGGCATAGATCGCAGCCGCAATGAGAGCACCGTTCGAGACGTAGTGCGGGCCGAGCTGTTGGCCCTCGGGATAGGTGCACATTGCCTTTTCGGCGAGGTGCTTCAGTTCGTAGCTGTACGCCTGCCGATCGATCCGCTTGATGAGCTTCACCCGTTTGACGAAGACGAGGGCACGCAGAAACTCCTCCACGCCGTAGTCGCTCATGAAGTCGGCACGCCTGTCTTCAACCCGGCGCTGACGGTCATCAACTGTCTCCGGCAAGCCGTTCACGCGCCTACGATCACCAGCTCCGATCCCTCCTGTGTTCAGTTGGGGCTCACGAGCCATGATCTCGCTCAAGGCGATGCGCCCCACAGCCCGGTGGAAGATGCTGGTATCGACCGCGAAGCCGCGCTCGACGAGATACCCAGCAAAGAGCTGGCCATCGGCCTTTCGCCGGCCGGCATCCGCACCATCTGCGGTGGCGGCCAGGATGGACGCGTAGGTCCGGAAGCCGAAGGCTCGTGCCATAGCCTCACAGCGATGCGAGGACTTCACCTCCGAGAGGTTCTTAGTCAGGTCCGCCTTGATGGCGTCCACGGACGGACGGGTAATAGCGATATGTAGCGTGAACACAGCAGCATCTCCGGTTCAGGGCACGCAGATCGCCGATTAACTGCCACCCAAAGAAGGGATGCAGGCTGTGGAATGTCTCGAACTGAGAGGCGTTTGACCCGGCGACAAGTCAGAGGTGCCTAACCCCGCCGATAAGCTATGCGGGCACGGGCGGTGCCGCAAGAAGCGGCGCGCAGACTTCCCGCAATTAATTGCGCAGGTCCCTGGGATCTCGGCCCTCGGCATGCCCCTAAACGCCGCCTCACACCGGGGAAGAGCCAAACGGTCTCCCTGGAGAAGCTCAAGGACGCGGCCGACAAGCACACGGTCATCGCCGACGCCATGCCCAAACCGAAGGCCGGCAGCTTCACCCTGGAGAACGAGTTCCTGGCGAACCTCGCCAAGGCTCAGAAAGCCTCTGAGAGCCCTGAGGGCGGCGAAGAGGACGATTAGGGTCCTAGGACAGCCCGAAACGCATCAACGGCCTCCAGGGCGCTCCTGGGGGCCTTTACGCGCCATCTCGACGCCAAGAGATCCCGATGTCTTCGATCTACACGAGCCCGCACAAGCAGCGGTTCGAGATGTGCGGCTGCCACAAGGCCGCGATCGTTCTCGATCAGCTTCTCTACTGGTGGAAGAAGGGCACACGGGTCGTGCACGGGCAGGAGTGGCGCGCCAAGCCGCGGGGCCAGCTCGGGGAGGAGATCGGGTTCACGGACAAGGAGCTGCGCGGCGCCCTGGAGAAGCTCAAGGCCAAAGGCCTCGTCGAGACCTCGCAGCACCGCTTCGGACGCGACCGCGACGCCGTGATGCGCTACCGGCTCCTACCCCGCGCGGAGGCCCTTCTCGGGAGCTACCGAGCCCCGAAAAACACCGAGGAAGCCGCCCCTTCCAGGATGGCCCCAAAAGGCCAACCCCTAGATCATAGGTCCCTTATGGATACCTCTACCTTCTCCGAAGGAGATAAATCTCCTTCTACGAAGATAGAGGCAAAACCCGAGGTCGGAGACCTTCATTTTTCGGGTAAGGAACCTTCCTCGAAAATCGAAGAAATTCGTATTACGAAAAAAGGAAATTCTCTCGTGCAGGCCTCGAAGAAGATCTCCCCCAAAGCCCCCTCGAAATTTTCGATGGCCGAGAAGAAGGGCATGACCGCCGCAGAGATGCTGGCGATCAAGAGCACGACCGGGCTGTTCCCGGGGACCAAGGCCATAAATTGGCAGGACCCCGCCCGACGATAGCCCCTGGAATGGCCTCAGAAGGCCACAGACGGCCAACGAAGGCCCGTTAGCTACCCAACAGCCAACTGACCAACACAAGCCATCCTGAGCCATCCTAGACGATGGGAGAGGTGCGGCTGCGGCGAGGAAGGCGGCTGCGGCGAGGAAGAACGCGCATTCTGCCGCCATGACCGCTCGCGATCCCCGCGCAGAGGGTCGGCTGTTCTCGACTGCGCCGCGTGTCATCGAGTGGCTGGACGCACTCGACAAAATCGCGACCTTCCTGAAGCCAGTCGGCCACTTCTCGGTTGAGAAGCGCAGCGCCTATATGCGGGTCACCGGGCACATAAAGTCACGCTAGAGGTGTCCTCTCACGTAGCTCGACGCGGCACTCCAACCTCGTTCGCCGCATATTCATTGCAATTAATTGCACAAAACAAGTCGTGATGAACGGCCACTGCGTGTCTTTCCCAAATTTTTCGTAAAACGACGCATACCCACTCCACTAGATTGAATCTGTATCGTATAATCTGAATGAGATCAGGACGCTTAGGCATTCCTCGGCGTTCAGTCTCGGGATGATGGTTTTGCGGCGGGAGAATGTGCAATGGAACAACCGAAGGGCATTGGAGAAAACCCGTTTCTCGGGCTGCGCATCGCGCACCTGCGTAGGCTGAGAGGCCTGTCGCAGAAGCAGCTCGGCGAAGCGGTCGGTGTCACCTTCCAGCAGATCCAGAAGTACGAGAAGGGAACCAACCGGATCGCGGCCGAGCGACTTGTGGCCATCGCGAAGAAGCTCGGCGTATCGGTCAACCAGCTCGTGGCCAAGGACGCCCCAGGCACTCCTAACGCGAGTGCACTCAGCGTCGGCTTGGTGGATACCCCTGGTTCGGCCGAACTTCTCCTGGCCTACCACAAGATCCTGAGCCCCGAGATGCGCCAAGCCGCGTTGGCCGCGGTCCTCGCCATCGCGCAGACCGCCAAGAAGATCGAGCTGACCTCCAAAGCGGCCGGCACGGTCAAACTCGCTCTTCCAAAGGCAGCTTGACCCTTCGCCTGCTTACCATCCCGGGCCAATCTGCGGTTTGCAATTAATTGCGGGTCAGCCCGGGTCCCTCCTCCGAGCGAGGCGGCCCCGAGGATGCCCATTGGTCGTATCCCTCACCTGATTTTCGTGCGTCCCCGTCCCTCCAGAGACACGATCCAGAGACACGAAAAATAGCGGAAAAATCCGCGCAATTCGGGGGCAAACCCCTCCAACCCTGCTCAATCGAACTTTGGCGGAAAACAGCCTAAAACCAATAACTTGGTCGATACCAATACCCTGCATAGCCTATAGAGAAACCTACAGCATCTCCTAGTGAATGCCCTAGTGGTAATCCTACCCCCTCTCACAGAGGCATGTCCCCTCCCCCAAGCCTGCCAAGGGGTCACCGAGGGGGCCGTGAGGGGGCGCCAGAAATTTTGCGGTGGCTCGAAGGGGCTCAGCCGCCAACCGAACAAGCACCCGCAACCGAGTGTGAAAGGGCCAAGGAGGCCCGGGACGATGGACAAGCAGCTCGACCGGGCAAGAGGAGCGATGGTGGGATTGGCCGTGGGCGATGCTCTCGGAGCACCGATCGAGTTCTCCCAGCGCGACAGCCTCCCGCCCGTGACCGGCTACCGCGCCGGCGGCCCGCACCGCCTCAAGGCCGGCCAGTTCACCGACGACGGCACTCAAGCGCTCTGCCTTGCCGATAGCCTCGTCGAGAGCGAAGGCGTATTCGACCCGGCCGACTTTCTCACCCGGGTCGCCGCCTCCTACCGGACGGGCCACAACTACGTGACGGGGCGATGCTTCGACATCGGCAACCAGACGGTCGCCGCGATCGAGGCGTTCGAGACCGCCGGCTCGTGCCGCAACAACGTCGACGAGGACGCCCAGGGCAACGGCGCCCTGATGCGGCTCGTGCCCGCCGTCCTCGTGGCCCGCACGGAGTTGGATGCGGTCGTTGTGGCCACGGCGCAGTCGCAGACCACGCACGCCTCCCCCGTGTGCATCGCGGCCGCGCAGGAAATGGCCTCGATCCTGTGGGAGGCGATCGAGGGAAGGCGGATCACCTTCGACGGCCTGAAGGGTTTCCCGCGCGAACAGGTCATCTCCTCCGGCCACGCGCCGGCCTCCCTGCACGCCGCCAAGTGGGCGATTGCCAACACCGAGACCTTCGAGGACGCGGTGCTGCTCGCAGTCAACCTCGGCGACGACAGCGACACGGTCGGGGCCATCACCGGCCAGCTCGCCGGGGCGATCTATGGCTACACCACCATCCCGCAGCCGTGGTGCACCGGTCTCGCGTGGCACACCCGGTTCGCGTCGCTCGCATCGTCCCTGTTCCTCCTACGAGGATAAGGATCGTGGTCCGGCTGCGCGCAATTAATTGCGCAGCCTATGCGGCAGCCACATCCGTCAAGTCGATCGACCGGATCGCTCACGCTCTGCCTGCCCTGTTCGAGCAGCGCGCGCCGGGGTCGAGGATGCCGGCAGGTGGGTGCCGGCCAACATCCGCAATTAGTTGCGCGAGCCTTGCCCCGCAGCTTGACGGTGTACTGGCGACCTCCAACGTCTTGAGGGGTACAGATGAAACTCTACCTCCTCGGCCTTAGGATGGCATCGAGGATACCCTTCACCCAGAGCAACTCAGCATCCGATAGAGGCGCCAACCTCGAAGCGATCTCTGTCAACGTCTCAGGGTGCCTTGAACCTATTCCTCCAGGCGGCAGGAACAGCTCACTTGGGTCGACTTCCAGCGCTGCGGCCAACCTCTCGATCGCGCCAAACCGGGCGCCAGTGCCGCCGCTCTCGATCTTCGAGATCATATCGACGCTCAGATCGGAAGCACTCGCCAAAGCCTCCTGCGTCAGCCCCTTACGTCTGCGATGAGCGGCCACACGCAGCCCGAACCGTTTGCGAAGCTCGTCCATCCCGCTCTCCGGGATGGAGGCGTAGGACGGGACGGCAGAGCACAGCAGTGAAGCTAATTGCTATCACCTTCTAATCCGCAATCTGTTTGCGGAAAATTCGGCACCGTTGTACGGTTGGGGCCATTCATCCGTAACGCGCATCCGTGTTGCTTCGCAGCCGGAGCATCTGAAATGGCAGCTGACCTGCACCATGGAAGCCCTCATGGATCTGATGGGTTTTGCGGTTCTCGCTTCGGCCCTGGCCTTCTTTCTAGGCCTGCTACTCCTACCGTTCCGACGGCACCGTCGAATGAGCCTTCCACTGGTCATCGGTGGGCTGGTGATAGGTATTCCGATGCTTTTCCTGTTCGGTCACTCGATCGAGAAGGCCGCCATCGCCGCCGGCTTTAACACCGCCGCGGATAGACGCTTGGCGCAGGAGGCTGGCATTACTGACGCGAAGGCCTTCTATGCCGACGCCCAGGGTGTCCGAGAGCGCGTCGAGCAGAAGCGGCTCGCCGAAAAGGCCGCAAAGGAGAAAGCCGCTCAGGCTGAGCGGGACGCTGCTGATGCGGCGGAGCGGGCACAACGCAGGAAGGATGCCCGAGAAGCCTCCGAGGCGATCACTGAACTGGCAATACCGGCTCCTCTTGATCACCAGCCGCCATTCAATTCCGAGTTCGGCACCAGCATGGGCTATCGTGGCGTCCTTCTTACGGCTTCAGGCTACCCCTTCGTGAGGACTCGGACCGAGGTGCCTTTCTGCACGCACCCCTACGCGGCCAAAGATGCCGGCGACGCCATGCGTGCCAAGGACCGGAATTGGGCCGAGAGCATCACGGCTTGTCGTATCCATCAAGCAGGCACGGCCGTGGAGTGGATCAAGGAGAGCTTCGACGGTCACATGCCGGTGGCCGTGCTGCGCATTCGAGCATCTGACGGTGGTCGGCGAACGGTCTATGCCCCCGACAGCACCAACGCTGGCATCCCGTTCTGGATGGGTTTTTACTCTGTCGATGAGATGCGAGCCCGCCAGTCCGCGGAGGCTCGGTGAAGATGATCTCGGCCCGCAATTAATTGCGGGACGCCTTCACCGGCAGATCGAATCGCACCTTCTGCGAACAGATGAAGCGTTGCTGTTCGGCAACGTTGCTCACATTTGGTGATGCCTGTAGCCCAATCAGGATGAGGATGGACGGCCACTCGCTGCGGGAACATGCCCGGAACTGGTTCGGGGATTTTTCGGGAGCATCCGTCCCGAAACAGTGCCAATTAAACCGTTTGTTCCCGCTCAGTTCCGACTGACGTGAGAGCGGCGCTCCCCCGAAGCGGAACCATCTTTCAATGGGTACAACGGGTTAGGATGGTGCCGGTTGCGGGACTTGAACTCGCGACCTACCGCTTACAAGGCGGTTGCTCTACCAACTGAGCTAAACCGGCGAAACCGCGAATCCGCTAACAGCCGGCGCAGCCCCGCGCAAGCCGTCGCTCCGGGCGAAGGGTCCGGAGCCGCCGGGCGGCTCCGTGTATCATGGTCAAGCTTAGATCAGTTGCGCGCAAGTCATTCCGGCAAGATGTGCTTGCGCCGCGGGAAACATCCGGAAACATTCCCCGTCTTCACGGCTTCATCATGACCGGGCCGATGAAGAAAGTCTGAATAGCGGTTTCAGACGGGGTTAAATCGCACCCCGATAGCAGCCTCCCCTCGAAGAACAGCCGACGCACGGGCCCGACGGGCCGGCCGGCAGGCCGAGCCGTCCCATCGCTGCCGGAAACGACCGCGGCCCGGTGGTGAGGAGAGATGACGAGGGATCGCGACGGACGCACGGACGCACCGTGCCCACCCCCGGCCGGGCGGCCCCGGCGACCGGACGGCCGCGGCCTCGAAGCGGCCGCGCGCCAACGCATCGGCCGCGCGTTGCGCGCGCTCTATGGCGGCCTCCTCGACGAGCCCCTGCCCGAGCGCTTCACCGCGCTGATCGCGGCCTTGCCCGCCGCCCCGACGAGCAAGGAGGGCTCATGATGACCCAGCCGCTCACCCCCGCCGCCGGCCTCGTCGATGCGGAGATGCGCGAGCTCCTGCTCGCCGCGATTCCCGCGCTGCGCGCCTTCGCCTTCTCCCTGACCTACGACCTCGACCGCAGCGACGACCTCGTGCAGGACACGCTGGTGCGGGCCTGGACCAAGGCGGACAGCTTCCGCCGGGGCACGAACCTCACCGCCTGGCTGTTCACGATCCTGCGCAACCTGTTCTATTCCGAGCAGCGCAAGCGCAAGCGCGAGATCGAGGATGCCGACGGCGCCCATGCCGCGCGGCTGTCGAGCCTGCCGGAGCAGGAGATCCGGGTGGAGATGGGCGAGTTCCGCGTGGCCCTCGATCGCCTGCCCTACAGCCAGCGCGAGGCGCTGATCCTGGTGGGCGCCCAGAACTTCACCTACGAGGAGGCCGCCGCGATCTGCGGCGTGGCCGTGGGCACGGTGAAGAGCCGGGTCAGCCGGGCGCGGGGGCGCCTGATCGAGGCGCTCGGCATGCAGGGCACGGACGATATCGGCGCCGACGGCCTGACCCGGGCCGCCCTCGGCGGCGCGCCCTGAGCCGGGCTCAGCCGAAGAGGGCCGTGAGGAGGTAGGTGCCCGCCGCGATCAGCGCCGCGGCCGGCAAGGTCAGCACCCAGGCGACGACGATGTTGCTGGCCACGCCCCAGCGCACGGCGGAGGTGCGCCGGGCGGCGCCGACCCCGACGATGGCGCCGGTGATGGTGTGGGTGGTGGAGACCGGGATGCCGAGCCCCGTGGCCATGAACAGGGTCAGGGCGCCCCCGGTCTCGGCGCAGAAGCCCTGCATCGGGTTCAGCCGGGTGATCTTCGAGCCCATGGTGTGGACGATGCGCCAGCCGCCCAGCAGGGTGCCGAGGGCCATGGCCGCCTGGCAGGCGAGCACGACCCAGAGCGGCACGTGGAAGCCCTCGCCGAGATGGCCCTGCGAGTAGAGCAGCACCGCGATGATGCCCATGGTCTTCTGGGCGTCGTTGCCGCCATGGCCGAGGGAATAGAGCGAGGCCGAGGCGAATTGCAGGACGCGGAAGGTCGAATCGACCGCGAACGGCGTCTGCCGGACGAAGATCCAGGAGACCGCGAGAACCAGGAGCAGAGCCAGGACGAAGCCGACGAGGGGGGAGAGCACGATCGCGGCGGCCGTCTTGGTCAGGCCGCCCCAGACCACCGCCCCGAGGCCGCCCTTGGCGATACCCGCGCCGACGAGGCCGCCGATCAGGGCGTGGGAGGAGCTCGAGGGGATGCCGAGCACCCAGGTGATCACGTTCCAGGCGATCGCCCCCATCAGCGCGCTGAAGATCAGCCGCGGATCGACGATCGCGGCATCGACGATGCCGGTGCCGAGCGTCTGGGCCACGTGCAGCCCGAAGAACAGGAACGCGATGAAGTTGAAGAAGGCCGCCCAGAGCACGGCGTATTGCGGCCGCAGCACCCGCGTCGAGACGATGGTGGCGATGGAATTGGCCGCATCGTGCAGCCCGTTCAGGAAGTCGAACAGGAGGGCGATGCCGATCAGCCCGATCAGCCAGGGCAGGGCGAGCTGGACGCTTTGCACGGGCCGCCCTCACACGTTCTCGATGACGATGCCGCTGATCTCGTTGGCGACGTCCTCGAAGCGGTCCACCGTCTTCTCCAGGTGGTCGTAGATCTCGCGGCCGATCATGTAGGCCATCGGGTCGGCGCGCCCCTTGCCCCGGTAGAGGGCGCGCAGGCCCGCCTCGTGCAATTCGTCCGAGCGGCCCTCGACCCGGGTGATCGCCTCCGTGATCTCCTGGAGACGGCCGGCATTGCTGCCGATCGCGCTGAGCAGCGGCACGGCCTGGGCCGTCAGCTTGGCCGCCTCCACCACCGTGCCGCCCATCTCCCGCATCAGCGGCTCGAAGGCGTGCTGCTCGTAGAGGGTGATGGTCTTCACGGTCTTGTGCATCTGGTCGATGGCATCGTCCATCGACTGGATCAGGTCCTTGATGTCGCCGCGGTCGAAGGGGGTGATGAAGCTGCGGCGCACGGCGAGCAGCACCTCCGCCGTGATGGTGTCCGCCTCCTCCTCCCGGGCCACGATGGTGCGGCAATGTTCGGCCACCGCCTCGCCGCCGGCGAGCAGGGCTTCCAGCGCCTCGGCGCCCGAGACCAGGGTGCGCGAATGACGCTCGAACAGCACGAAGAAGCGGTCCTCCCGCGGCATCAGCGCACGAAACCAGCCGAGCATCGGACCTCGCGGAAGAAAAGCCGCCGCCGCAGGAAGCGGAGCCGGCGCAACATCGCACACTTAGTCGGCATATCGCCGCGTCAAGAGCATGCGTTTCCGGAATGCGCGCGACGCGGTCAGAGCTCCGGCCCGTAACCGGCCAGGAAGACCCGGACCGCCTCCCCCACCCGCTGCTCCATCTCCGCCCGGGTCGGCGGCCCGCCGGCCGCGAAGAGCAGGCGCGTCAGCAGGCCGGCCTGGCAGAGATGCAGGAAATGCTTGGCGGCGAGTTCGGTGTCGGCCTTGCGCAGGCGCCCCGCGGCGACCTGACGGTCGAGATAGTCGGCGAGCCGGCCGATGCCGCAGGCGGGTCCCGCCTCGTAGAAGGCCTGCCCGAAGCGGGGAAATTTTTCCGTCGCCCCGATCACCATGCGCACGAGGGAGATGTGCTGGGGCTTGGCCAGCTCGGAGAGATAGGTCTCGGCGAGCTGGGTCAGGGCCCCGCGCACGTCGGGATCCTCCGGGTCGAGCTTGAACAGGGCCTCGGCGAGGCCGCGCTTCTGCTCGAGGGTCAGGGCCTCGAACAGATCCTCCTTGCTCGCGAAATAGACGTAGAGGGTGCCCTTGGAGACGCCGGCGGCCCGGGCGATCTCGCCCATGCTGGCCCCGTCGAAACCGAAGGCCATGAAGACCTGGCGGGCGCCTTCCAGGATCTGGCGGCGCTTGTCGCTCTCGGCGGCGGCGCGGGCCGCGCCGTCTCCCTGGATCGCCGCTTGCACGGACATGACGCGAAGTTCCATTGACCGAACCGTTCAGTCAGATTAGATAGGCCGTCAGCCACCTGCGGGTCAAGCCGCATCGCTCATTGACCGAACGGTTCGGTCAGAGAGGGTTCCGGAGCCAGACATGTCCCTTCGCGAGGACGAGACGCGGCGCGACGAGCCGGTCATCGAGAGCCGCGGCGAGGCCGAGCCGCGCAGGGCGCCCCTGCCCGCGCCGGCCCCCGACGCCGCCCCGGAGACCGCACTCGCCCCGCCGCTGCCGGCGCCCGCGAAGCGCTCCCGCCGGAAGCTGGTCCTGACGGCCCTGCTCGCGGCGGCGCTCGCCGGCGGCGGCTACGAGGGTTGGCAGTGGTGGACGGTCGGGCGCTTCTTCGTCGCGACGGACGACGCCTATGTCCAGGCCGACATCTCGGTCCTGGCCGCCAAGATCTCCGGCTACCTCCAGGCGGTGCCCGTCGTGAACGGGCAATCCGTGAAGCAGGGCGACGTGATCGCCCGGCTCGACGACGGCGATTACCGCCTGGCCCTGCAGGCGGCACAGGACAAGCTCGCCACGCAGGAGAGCACGATCGCGCGCATCGGCCGCCAGGCCGAGGCGGCGCAGGCCCAGGTCGGCCAGAGCGCGGCCCAGGTCGAGGCGGCCAGGGCCGATGCCGTGCGCGCCGCCGCCGACTATGTCCGCGCCACGCAGATCCAGGCCGACTACGTCGCCAAGTCGCGCATCGACCAGGCCAAGGCCGACCGCGACCGCACGGAGGCGGCGGTGAAGGGGGCGGAGGCCGCCCTTGTCGCGGCGAAGGCCAATGTCGACGTGCTGCAGGCCCAGAAGCGGGAGGCGGAGAACCTCGCCGCGGAGCTGCGCACCGCGGCCGACCGGGCCCGGCGCGACCTCGACTTCACCGTGATCCGCGCGCCCTTCGACGGGGTCGTCGGCAACAAGGCGGTGGAGGCCGGGGCCTATGTCGCCCCGGGCTCGCGCATCGCCGCCCTGGTGCCGCTCCAGAGCGTGCGGGTGGACGCGAACTTCAAGGAGACGCAGGTCGAGCGGGTGCGCCCGGGCCAGCCCGTGCACATCCATGTCGACGCCTATCCCGACCGGGACATCGTCGGCACCGTGGAATTCCTGTCGCCGGCCTCGGGCTCGGTCTTCTCCCTGCTGCCGCCGGACAACGCGACCGGCAACTTCACCAAGATCGTGCAGCGCCTGCCCGTGCGGGTGCATGTGCCCGACGACGTCGCCCGCGAGGGCTTGCTGCGCCCGGGCCTCTCGGTGGTGGTGCGCGTCGATACCCGCGAGGGCGCGCAGGCCCCGCTGCTGCGCACCGCCCACGCGGGCCCGCGGGACTGACCGCCATGGCCGCCACGGCCGCCCTCGCCCCGAGCGCCGGAGCACCTCCCGCCGCGCGCCCGGCCGAGCCGCCCCTCGACCGCCGCCGCATGGTGGCGTTCCTGTGCATGGTGTTCGGGATGTTCATGGCGATCCTGGACATCCAGATCGTCTCGGCCTCGCTCAACGAGATCCAGGCCGGCCTCTCGGCCTCCGGCGACGAGATCCCCTGGGTGCAGACGAGCTACCTCATCGCCGAGGTCATCTCGATCCCGCTCTCGGGCACGCTCTCCCGGGTGCTCTCGACCCGCTGGATGTTCGCGATCTCGGCGGGCGGGTTCACCCTGATGAGCCTGATGTGCGCCACCTCCTCGACCATCGACCAGATGATCGTGTGGCGGGCGCTCCAGGGCTTCATCGGCGGCGGCATGATCCCGACCGTGTTCGCCTCCGCCTTCACGATCTTCCCGCCCTCCAAGCGCCCCATCGTCTCCCCGATGATCGGCCTCGTGGCGACGCTCGCCCCCACCATCGGCCCCACGGTCGGCGGCTACCTCACCGACCTGTTCTCCTGGCACTGGCTGTTCCTCATCAACGTGGTGCCCGGCCTCTTCGTCACGGTCGCGACCATCCTGCTCGTCGATTTCGACAAGCCGAACCTGAAGCTCCTCGACCATTTCGACTGGGCGGGCCTCGCCTTCATGGCGGGCTTCCTCGGCTGCCTCGAATACGTGCTGGAGGAAGGGCCGAACCACGACTGGCTGCAGGACGAGGCGGTGTTCGCCTGCGCCCTCGTCTGCGCGGTCTCGGGCCTGCTGTTCTTCGCCCGCGCCTTCACCGCGCGCCAGCCGATCGTGGATCTGCGCGCCTTCTCCGACCGCAACTTCGCCGCCGGCTGCGTCGCGAGCTTCGTGCTCGGCATCGGCCTCTACGGGCTCACCTATCTCTACCCGGTCTATCTCGCCCGGGTGCGCGGCTACTCGGCCCTGCAGATCGGCGAGACGATGTTCGTCTCGGGGCTCTGCATGTTCGCGACCGCCCCGATCGCCGGCCGCTTCCTGAGCAAGGCCGATCCGCGCCTGCTGATGGCGATGGGTTTTTCGGGCTTCGCCTTCGGCACCTGGATCGTCACCGGGCTCACCAAGGACTGGGATTTCTGGGAGCTGCTCTGGCCGCAGGTCCTGCGCGGCTGCTCGCTGATGCTGTGCATGATCCCGATCAACAACATCGCGCTGGGCACCCTGCCCCCGGAGCGGATGAAGAACGCCTCGGGCCTCTACAACCTCACCCGCAATCTCGGCGGCGCGGTCGGCCTCGCGCTGATCAACACGCTCCTGAACGACCGCTGGGACCTGCATCTCGCCCGGCTGCACGAGCGCTTCAGCTGGTCCAACACCGCGGCGCTCGAGCGGCTCGAGACCATGCGCAAGCAGTTCGAGGTGCTCGGCGGCGACGCCGGCGGCATGGCGCTCAAGGCCATGACGAACACCGTGCGCGTCCAGGGCCTCGTGATGAGCTTCGAGGACGTGTTCCTCGTCCTCACCGGCCTGTTCCTGGCCATGGCCTGCGCCACGCCGCTGATCCGCCGGCCGCGGGCGGGCGCCGGGGGCGGCGGCCACTGAGGCCTCAGAGACGGAAGCGGTCGACCTCGGCCAGGAGATCCACGAAGAGCCGCGCGCCGTGGTCGAGGAGCCGTTCGCCGGCTTCCGCGCTGCCCAGGGTCGCGTCCCCGATGGCGCCCGAAGGATGCAGATCCTCCGCCTTCCAGGCGAAGGCCGCCGGCCGCCCGGCCCGCAGCAGGGCGAAGTCCTGCTCCATCGCCCGGGTGCGCGGCACGAAATCCGCGATCGCCTCCTGACGCACCAGATCGGGCCGGAGCGCCAGCATCAGCGCCGTCTCGATGCCGCCGGCATGGATGCCGTGGCGCACCTCCTGTGGCGGGAACAGCCCCTCCGGCACGCCGAGCCGGCTCCAGGAGGTGGTGACCGCGACCATGCCGCGCGCCCGCAGGCTTCCGGCCACGAGGTCGATCAGCGCGCTGTTGCCCCCGTGCGAGGAGACGATCACCAGCTTGCGGCAGCCGGCCCTGAGCACCCCCTCCCCCAATCCCGTCCAGGCCGCGAGGGCGGTCTCGGCGGTCAGGGTGAGAGTGCCGGGGAAGGAATCGTGCTCGTCCGACTTGCCGACCGCCTGGACCGGCAGGATCAGCACGTCCTGCTCGGCCGACACGAGGGCGGTCACGCGGGCGAGATAGCCCTCGGCGATAAGGGTGTCCGTGCCGAGGGGCAGATGCGGCCCGTGCTGCTCGACGGCGGCGACGGGCAGCACCGCGATCGCCCGGCTCATGTCGCGGGTGGACACATCCCGCGTCGTCAGGTCGGCCCAGGCCCGTGCCGGCATCGTCGTCTCCGTGGTGGCGTGACAGCCCCGCTACGCAGACCGGCCGCACGCCCCACGCGTCAAGCCCCCCTGCCGCCATGGCGGCTCGGCGGGGCCCGTCTTTTCGCGTTCAGCGGCGGCGGCTCAGCAGCCAGCCCAGGCTGAAGGCGCCGGCCGCGACGAGAAGGACCGTCGCCGCCTTGTTCTCCTCGGCGCGGTGGGCGAGCGCCCGGCCGCGGCGGCTGGCTTCCTTGCGGTAATGGCGGCCGCGCTCATAGGCGTCGTCCCGCAGGGCACGGCCCCGGTCATAGGCCTCCTCGCGCAGGTCGCGGCCCCGCTCGACCGCCTCGTCGACAAAGTGACGGCCTTCCCGCTGCCATTCCTCGACGCGTTCGCGGGCGTCGCCATAGGCGTGCTGCGCCGCGCCCGCCACCTGATCGTACGCGCCTTCGAGCTGGCGGCCCGCATTGCCGGCGACCGCGCCGAGCGCCGTCTTGCCGCGGCCGCGAATGTGACGGATCCCGCCTTCGATACGGTCCCTGTTCATGCCGTCCTCGTTCGTCGTCTGGGGGCCGGAGCGGAGGGCCGGGCAGGCCCGCCGCTCCGGAATCCTGAGTTCGCATCGGCTGCTCGGGCGTCGCGTCCGCGCGGCCCGAACCGGTGCGGCTCAGAGGCTCTTCTTGACCGCGTCGGCGGCGTTCTTCACGCCCTGCTTGGCATCGCCGACGGTCTTCTGGGTCTTGCCCTTCAGCTCCTGGGCCTTGCCCTCGGCCTGAAGCTTCTCGTTGCCGGTCACCTTGCCGACGCTCTGCTTCACGGAACCGGCGGCCTCGTTGGCGACGCCCTTGATCTTGTCAGTGGTGCTGCTCATCGGATCACTCCGTTCATTTCGATGTCGCATCCGGTCTTGGACGCGATCGGCGAAGCTGAACGGTGTGGTTCATCGGATTGTTCCATCGTCGACGATGCGATGATGGTTTCGTGAACGCTTGGCGAGGCTGCCCCGGGACGCTGGGTTCTCCCGCCGCTGCGGCAGCGCCGTTCAAATTTTTTGCGGCATCCGGCCAAATATTTTGCGGAAGCCTTTCAGCCAAATGGCGGCGAAGGTTGTTGAATTCAAAATTCGTATGTCTAGAACCGATAATCCCAAAAAGATTTAAAGACCGAGGACGCGCCCATGGCCGTGCACGCCGCCGATCCCCTTCCCGGTACGACCGCCCTCGCCGGCGCGAAGGCGGATGCGCCGATCTTCGGCCGCTGGGGCCAGCTCGTCCTCGGCGTGCTCTGCATGTCGATGATCGCGAACCTGCAGTACGGCTGGACGCTGTTCGTCAACCCGATCAACGACAAGTACCAGTGGGGCAAGCCGGCGATCCAGGTCGCCTTCACGATCTTCGTCCTCACCGAGACCTGGCTCGTGCCGATCGAGGGCTGGTTCGTCGACCGCTACGGCCCGAAGATCGTGACGCTGTTCGGCGGCGCGCTCTGCGCCATCGGCTGGGCGATGAACTCGGTCGCGGATTCGCTGTGGTTCCTGTACCTCGCCGCCGCCGTCAGCGGCATCGGCGCGGGCGCGGTCTACGGCACCTGCGTCGGCAACGCGCTCAAGTGGTTCCCGGACCGCCGCGGCCTGGCCGCCGGCCTCACGGCCGCGGGCTTCGGAGCGGGCTCGGCGCTCACCGTCATCCCGATCGCCGCGATGATCCGCGACAGCGGCTACGAGCACACCTTCCTGATGTTCGGCCTCGGCCAGGGCATCGTCGTGATGGTCGCCGCCCTGCTGCTCTCCTCGCCGAGCGCCGCCTACAAGGACCGGATGCTGGCCGGCCGCGCGACCCCCAACGCCACCACGCGCCGCCAGTACTCCTCCGCCGAGATGGTGCGCACGCCGGTCTTCTGGCTGATGTACGCGATGTTCGTGATGATGGCCGCCGGCGGCCTGATGGCGACCGCCTCGCTCGCGCCCATCGCCAAGGACTTCCACGTCGACACGATCCCCGTCTCGCTCCTCGGCCTGACCCTGCCGGCGCTCACCTTCGCGCTGACCATCGACCGGGTGCTCAACGGCGTCACGCGGCCCGTCTTCGGCTGGATCTCGGACCGGATCGGGCGCGAGAACACCATGTTCCTCGCCTTCATGATCGAGGGCGCGGGCATCCTGGCGCTGGGCATGTTCGCCCATTCGCCGATGGCCTTCGTGCTGCTCACCGGCCTCGTGTTCTTCGCCTGGGGCGAGATCTACTCGCTGTTCCCCTCGACCTGCGCCGACACCTACGGCGACAAGAACGCCACCGCCAATGCGGGCCTGCTCTACACCGCCAAGGGCACGGCCTCGCTGATGCTGCCGCTGTTCCTCTACATCCAGACCGTCACCAGCTCCTGGCAGAACGTGTTCTACCTCGCCTCGGCCATGGCGTTCGTGGCGGGCTTCCTGGCGATGTTCGTGCTCAAGCCGATGCGCGCCCGCTTCATCGCGCGGAGCCGCTGACGCCATGGCCCACTGGATCGGCTTCACACGGGACGGGGCGGCCGGGTTCGGCCGCCTCGACGGCAGGCGGATCGCGGTGCACGAGGGCGACCTGTTCGGCACGCCCGTGCAGACCGGCACCGTCCTCGATCTCGCCGAGGTGACCGTCGGCCTGCCCTGCCGGCCCTCCAAGTTCATCGCGCTCTGGAACAACTTCCGGGCGATGGCGGAGAAGCAGGAACTGGCGATCCCCGAGGCGCCCCTGTTCCTGCTCAAGCCCGCCAACAGCTACGCCGCCTCCGGCGCCGCCATCCCCGTGCCGGAGGCCACGGGCCGGGCGCTCTACGAGGGCGAGCTCGGCATCGTGATCGGCAAGGCCGCCCGCGACGTGACGGAGGCGGAGGCCGCCGCGCATATCTTCGGCTATACCTGCGTGAACGACGTCACCGCCCTGCCCATCCTCAAGGCGGATCCGAGCTTCGCCCAGTGGTGCCGTTCCAAGGGACTCGACGGCTTCGGCCCCTTCGGCCCGGTGATCGCCACCGGTCTCGACCCCGCCACGCTGACCGTGCGCACCCTGGTCAACGGGCGCGAACGGCAGAACTACCCGGTGTCGGACATGATCTTCCCCGCGGCCCGGCTCGTCTCGATGCTCTCCCAGGGCATGACCCTCGAGCCCGGGGACGTGATCGCCTGCGGCACCTCGATCGGCTCCGGCCCGATCCCGAAGGGCGCGACCGTCGAGGTCGCGATCGACGGGATCGGCATCCTCACCAACACCTTCGTCTGAAAGTCGGGGTTGAACGGGACGGCCCGCGGGGCGGAACTGTGCGCCGCGGGATTGAATGAAGAATGCGCCCTGCCGACCCGCCGGGCGACGACAGGGAGCCCGGGCACCTCTGCCCGGGATCCGCAGTTCAAGAGCTGACACGGTTTGAGAAGCGGACACGGATCATGAGCATCGCGATCGTCGGCGCAGGCGCCATCGGCGGCTATCTCGGCGTGAGGCTGGCGGAAGCCGGCGAGGACATCACCTTCATCGCCCGCTCCAACGCGGCCGCCATCGCCGAGAACGGCATGCGGCTGATCGAGGAGGACGGGCGGGAAATCCACGCCCGCAACGTGAAGGCGACGCGCTCCATGGAGGAGGCGGGCCCGCACGAGGTGGTGCTGCTCACCGTCAAGGCGCATCAGGTCGGCCCCATCGCCGCCGACCTCAAGCACCTGATCGGCCCCGACACCGTGGTCGTGACGATGCAGAACGGAATCCCGTGGTGGTACTTCCTCGGCGGCCATGGCGGCAGCTATGCCGGCACCCGCCTGGAGAGCGCCGATCCCGGCGGCCTGATCGCCGACAACCTCGACCCGAAGCACGTCATCGGCAGCGTGGTCTATCCCGCGACCGTGCTGACGGATCCCGGCACCGTGAAGGTGATCGAGGGCAACCGCTTCGGGCTGGGCGAACTCGACGGCTCGAAGTCCGAGCGGGTGCTGGCGCTGTCGCAGCGCCTCGGCAAGGCCGGCTTCCGCGCGCCGGTGACGACGGATATCCGCGCCGAGATCTGGCTCAAGCTCTGGGGCAATCTCAGCTTCAACCCGATCTCCGCCCTGACCCACGCGACGCTGGAGGAGATCTGCCGCTTCCCCGACAGCCGCGCCCTCGCCGCGGAGATGATGCGCGAGGCCGAGACCATCGCGAACACCCTGGGCGTCACCTTCCGCCTCGGCATCGAGAAGCGCATCGCCGGTGCCGAGAAGGTCGGCGCGCACAAGACCTCGATGCTGCAGGACGTCGAGGCCGGACGGCCGATCGAGCTGGAGGCGCTGGTCGGCTCGGTGATCGAGCTCGGCCGCCTCACCAACACGCCGACCCCGCATATCGACAGCGTCTTCTCGCTGATGCGGCTTCTCGCCCAGAGCCTCGACAAGGCCCAGGGCCGCCTCGCGATCCAGCCCGCCTGACCCCTTCTCATCCCTTGCTCAAGGAGGCCGTCGTGGCCGCAACCACCCTTCTCGACCTGATCAAGACCGGCGCCGACGACGCCACGGCCCTGTCGAGCCCCGGCGGCGTGCCGCTCACCTTCGGCCAGCTGCGCGCCCTGACGGACCGCACCATCGCCGACCTGAACGCCCAGGGCATCGGGCGCGGCGACCGCGTCGCCATCGTGCTCCCCAACGGGCCGGAAATGGCCGCGGCCTTCATCGCGATCGCCGCCGGCACCACCTCGGCGCCCCTGAACCCGTCCTACAAGGCGGACGAGTTCGAGTTCTACATGAGCGACCTCCGGGCGAAGCTCCTGGTCGCCCTCGACGGCGAGGAATCCCCGGCCGTCGGCGTGGCGCAGAAGCTCGGCGTGCCGGTGGCCCGCCTGACCCCGACGCCGGACCAGGGCGCGGGCAGCTTCACCCTGTCGTTTGCCGGCGCGGGCGCCGGCGCCCCGGCGCAGGGCGGCCCGGCCGCGGCCGACGACCTCGCCCTCGTGCTGCACACCTCGGGCACGACCTCCCGCCCGAAGATCGTGCCGCTCAAGCAGTCGAACGTCTGCGCCTCGGCCCGCAATATCCGGCAGACCCTGGCCTTCACCGCCGAGGATCGCGGCCTGAACATCATGCCGCTGTTCCACATCCACGGCCTGATCGCCGGCATCCTCGCGCCGCTCTCGGCGGGGGGCCAGGTCTCCTGCACCCCGGGCTTCAACGCCCTCAAGTTCTTCGCCTGGATGTCGGAGGTGAAGCCGACCTGGTACACGGCCGTGCCGACCATGCACCAGGCGATCCTGGGCCGCGCCTCGCGCAACCGCGAGGTGATCGAGGCGACGAAGCTGCGCTTCATCCGCTCCTCCTCCTCCTCCCTGCCGCCGCAGGTGCTCAAGGAACTGGAGGAGGCCTTCGGCGCCCCGGTGATCGAGGCCTACGGCATGACCGAGGCCTCGCACCAGATGGCCTCGAACCCGCTGCCGCCGAAGCCCCACTATGCCGGCTGCGTCGGTCTCGCGGCCGGCCCGGAGATCGCGGTGGTCGACCTCGACGGCGAGCCCCTGCCCGCCGGCGAGCCCGGCGAGATCGTGATCCGCGGCGACAACGTGATGGCGGGCTACGAGAACAACGAGAAGGCCAATGCGGACGCCTTCACCAAGCAGGGCTGGTTCCGCACCGGCGATCAGGGCGTGCTCAGCCCGGAGGGCTACCTCACCATCACCGGCCGCCTGAAGGAGATCATCAACCGCGGCGGCGAGAAGATCTCGCCGCGGGAGGTGGACGAGATCCTGATGGACCATCCGGCCGTGTCGCAATGCGTGACCTTCGCCATGCCGCACGACAAGCTCGGCGAGGACGTCGCCGCCGCGATCGTGCTGCGCGAGGGCGTCGAGGCGCTGGAGAAGGACATCCGCGGCTTCGCCTCGGAGCGGCTCGCCGCCTTCAAGGTGCCCGCCAAGATCCTGATCCTCGACGAGATCCCGAAGGGCGCCACCGGCAAGCTCCAGCGCATCGGCCTCGCCCAGAAGCTCGGGCTCGCCTGATCCGGCCCCTTCGCTCCCTCGAACCCCCGCGGGTTCGAGGGAGCGGCCGAAACGAACCCTCCGCCCCGCCCCTAAGGGGCCATGCGCAGCTCGAAGCGGGCGCCCTTCCCCGGAACGACCGCGAGGGTGCCGTTGAGCTGCCGGGCGAGGTTGACGATGACCCGCATGCCGAGGCTCGCCCTCGCCTTGGCGGGCTCGAACCCCTCCGGCAGGCCGATCCCGTCGTCGGAGACGGCGATGGTCAGGCCGCCCTCCGCCGGCGCGCTCGCCTCGATGCGGATCTCGCCCGCGCCCTCGCCATAGGCGTACTTGATCGCGTTGGTGACGAGCTCGTTCACGAACAGGCCGAGGGGGATCGCGAGATCCGCGGGAAGAGAGAGGGCCTGCGCCCGGCAGACGAGCCGGTGCGGGCCGGCGCTCTCCTGCAGCTTGGCGCAGAGCGATTCCAGGAAGTCGCAGAGGTCGAAGCGCGTCACGTCCGGCTGGCGCCAGAGCTGGTCATGGACCTGCGCCACCGCCTCGACCCGGGTGCGGGCATCGGCCAGGGCGTTCTGGACGTCCTTGTTGTCCGAGCCCCGCGCCTGCAGCGCGAGCAGCCCGGCGACCACGGCGAGGCTGTTCTTGACCCGGTGGCTCATCTCGCGGCCGAGCAGGTCCTGCCGCTCCAGCGCCGCCTTGAGGCGCGCCTCGGCCCGCAGGCGCTCGATCGCGCCGCCGAGCAGGTTGGCGAAGCCCTGCATGAAGGCGACGTCGGCCTCCTCGAACATGCCCTCGCGGGTGTCGTCCACCTCCAGCACGCCGTAATGGCCGTCGGCATTGGTGATGAGCACGTTGATCGCCCGCCGGATGCCGTGGGCGGCCATCAGCGACGGGGTCCGGAAGCGGGTCTCGCCCTGCAGGTGATTCGAGATGACCGGGCGGCCGGTCTTGAGGGCGAAGCCGGCGGGCGAGGCCAGATCGGCCCCGATCGTCGCCTTGCCGATCACGTCCGGGCTCCAGCCGATGCCGGCGCAGACGAGCAGGAGGTCCTGGGCCGCCTGATATTCGAGCGCCTTGCAGAACTGCGCGTTCATGCCCTCGGCGCAGAGCTCGGTCGCCTTCTGGAGCAGGGGCAGGAGCTCGGTCGCGCGCAGGGCCTCCAGGCCGAAATCGGACAACAGGGCCTGCTGCCGCAGGCGCATCTCCAGCGCCGACGGGGAGAGGGCGGTCATCGAGGATCGCTCCGGACCACGGGTAAGGGCATCAAGGGCGGAAGCCGGCCCCCTCGCAAGAGAGATGGGCGGCGATGTGGCCGGAAAACGGCCGGATTCTCCGATCGTCGCCGAACGCGCACAGAGCCTCCCTCAGCCGGCGCGGCGCACCAGCAGGGTGGCGACCGCGTAGGTGACGGACGCGCCCTGCGCCTCGAACCGACGCAGGACCCGCCGGAGCGCTCCGGGCGAGAGGGGCGCCGACCGCCCGGTCTGGGCGCCGATCGCCCGCAAGGCCTGCAGGAAGGCGGTGCCGTCCGCGTGGCGCTCGCCCACGCGCTCGAGGGTGAGGTCGGTGGTGCAGCCCTCGATCGCAAGCCCGGCCAGGGCTTCGGCGGGGGGGAAGCGGGGGGTGGCACAGGGCAGGCCGAGGGCCTCGTGCGCCGCCCGCCACTCGGCGAAGGTGCCCTCGACCAGGGTCGCGACCGCCAGGAGGCCGTCCGGCCGCAGCAGGCCGGCGAGCCCCCGGAAGGCGGCGGGCTGATCGAGGAACCATTGCGCGGCCAGGCTCGACACCACGAGGTCGAAGCCGGGGGCAAGCGCCGGACGCTCGCCGTCCATGACGGCATGGCACAGGCCCGGAACCGCGCCGAGCCGTGCCCGGCAGCGGCCGATCATGGCCGGGGCGATGTCGGTGGCGAGCCAGGATTCGTGGGCGAGGCGGGGCAGGAGCGCCGCCGTGAGCAGGCCGGTGCCGCAGCCGATCTCGAGCACGCTGGCGGCAGCGGGCTTGCGCGCCGCGACCGCCTCGGCGAGGGCGCGCGCGACGAGCGCCTGCACCCGCGCCGAGCCGTCATAGGCCGCCGCCCCGTCGAAGGCGCGCGCGACCGCGGATTTCCACGCTGTCATGCCGACGACAGGACCTGCTCTCCGTGCCAGGACCGGATAGACCGGCCGCGCGCGCGCCTCAAGCATCCCGGACGGGAGGGCCCCGGCCGTCACGGCAGGGCGAAGACCGTGAGCTGGCCGCCCGGCGCCGTGTAGCGCGACAGTGCGGCATAGCCGCCGACCGCGCCGGAGCCGTCCGCGGGATCGGTCAGGCCCGCGGCGAGGCCGATGCCGGCCCAGCCGCCCACGCCGGAGAGCACCGCCACGTATTGCTTGCCGCCGTGCAAGAAGGTCATCGGGTTGCCGACGATGCCCGACGGCGTCTTGAAGCGGTAGAGTTCCTTGCCCGTGCCGGCATCGACCGCCTTCAGCCAGCCTTCCAGCGTCCCGTAGAAGACGACGCCGCCGGCGGTGGCGAGGGTGCCCGACCAGACCGAGAAGGGCTCGGGCAGCGACCAGACGATCCGGCCCGCGACGTTGTCCCAGGCGACGAGGTTGCCCGTGCGCTCGGTGCCCGGCGGCGGCATCAGCGTCAGGGTCGCCCCGACATAGGGCTGGCCCGGCGTGAAGGAGACGTGGAACGCCTCGTAATCCATGCAGATGTGGTTGGTCGGCACGTAGAACAGGCCGGTCTTCGGCGAGAAGGCGGCCGGCTGCTCGTTCTTGGCGCCGAGGGCGGCCGGGCAGATGCCCTTGGTCACCTCGTCCTCGCCTGCCGCCTCCGTCGCGTAGCGCTTGTCGAGGACCGGGCGGCCGTAATCCGGAGCCTTCGGATCCGTCTCGATCCGCGTGGCCCAGTTCACGCTCGGATCGAATTTTTCGGCCGTGATCAGTTCGCCCGTGGCCCGGTCGAGGGTGTAGCCGAAGCCGTTGCGGTCGAAATGGGTGAGGAGCTTGCGGTCGCGTCCCCCGACAGTCTGGTCGGTGAGGATCATCTCGTTGACGCCGTCATAGTCCCACTGGTCGTGGGGCGTCATCTGGTAGAGCCAGCGGGCTAGGCCGGTGTCGGGGTCGCGGGCGACGATCGTCATCGCCCATTTGTTGTCGCCCGGGCGCTGGGCCGGGTTCCAGGTCGAGGGATTGCCGGTGCCGTAATAGACCAGGTTCAGCTCCGGGTCGTAGGAGAACCAGCCCCAGCTGCAGCCGCCGCCGATCGTCCACTGGTCGCCGTCCCAGCTCTTGAGCGAGGAATCCTTGCCGATCGGCTTGCCGAGGGCGGTGGTCGTCTCGGGATCGACCAGGAGGTCGGCATCCGGCCCGGTGGCATAGGCGCGCCAGAGGCGCTTGCCGTCCTTCAGGCTGTAGGCGGTGACGTGGCAGCGGGCACCGTATTCGCCGCCCGCGATGCCGACGATGACCTTGTCCTTCACCGGGAGCACGGTGGCGGTGTTGGTCTCGCCCTTGGACGGATCGCCGTTCTTGACCGACCAGTTGACCGCGCCGGTCCGGGCGTCGAGCGAGACCAGGGTGGTGTCCGCTTGGTGCAGCAGGATGGCGCCGTCGGCATAGGCGAGCCCGCGGTTGACCGTGTCGCAGCACATCACCGCGACGACGTTCGCGTCCTGCCGCGGCTCGTAGCGCCACAGGATCCGCCCGTCATGGTCGAGGTCGAGCGCCGTCACCGTGTTGGGAAAGGGGGTGTGGACATACATGACGTTGCCCACGACGAGGGGCGCGCCCTCGTGGCCGCGCAGCACGCCGGTCGAGTAGGTCCAGGCGACCCTGAGCCGCCCGACATTCTCCGGGGTGATCTGGTCGAGCCTGGAATAGCGGGTGTTGGCATAGTCGAGGGTCTGCAGCACCTGCTGCCCGGGATCGGCGAGACGCCGCGCCAGATCGCTCTCGCCCCCCTGCCCCGCCGCACCGGCGGCCAGGGGCCAGAGCAGAAGAAAAGCCGGCAAAAGAGATAGTTTTAGCAAGAAACCAAACCGTTTCTTCAGGGACTTGGTTCGTCCGGCGCGTCGTTGAGCGGGTGCAGGTCGCGCACCATGCCCTTCAGCCGGGCGTCGAGGACGTGGGTATAGATCTGGGTCGTCGAGATGTCGGCGTGCCCCAGGAGCTCCTGCACGATGCGCAGGTCGGCGCCGTTCTGCAGGAGATGGCTCGCGAAGGCGTGGCGCAGGACGTGGGGGCTGATGCGGTCGGCGCGGATGCCGGCCGCGGCGCCGGCGACCTTCAGGTCGCGGGCGAAGGCCTGCCGGGTGAGATGGCCGCTCTCGCTGTCGGCGGGAAACAGCCAGGGGCCGTCCCCCGGCAGATGGGCGAGATGGCTCCGCATCGTCGCCCGGGCGATCTCGGTGAGCGGCACCAGGCGCTCGCGGCCGCCCTTTCCCTTGACCACGAGATGCCGCTCCCGGGTCGCGGCCGCCGAGCGGGGCAGCGCGATCAGCTCGGAGACGCGCAGGCCGGTGGCGTAGAGCAGTTCCAGCAGGCAGAGCAGGCGCAGAGCCCGGGCGCGCTCGCCGGGCGGCCCGGCCTGCTCGGCCCGCTCCCGGGCGCAGGCCAGCAGCGCGTCGACCTCGGCCACCGACAGGACCTTGGGCAGGCCCGTGGCCCGGCGCGGGCCGGAGACCGGGGCGGTCGGATCGCCCTCGGCATGGCCCTCGGCGTAGAGGAACTTGTGGAAGCCGCGGATGCAGGAGAGCCGGCGGGCGGCGGAGGAGGCCTTCAGGCCGCGCGTCTCCAGCCCCGCGAGATAGGCGCGGACCTGCTCGGGCTCCGCCTCCTCCGGGGAGGTGCCCGCCGCCTCGAGATGGGCGAGGTAGTCGTCGAGGTCGCGCCGATAGGCGGCGAGCGTGTTGCCCGCGGCGCCCCGCTCGGCCGCCAGCATGTCGAGGAAGAGGGCCGCCGTGTCCTCTTGCGTCGCGTGCGCCCCCTGTCCCTTTCCGGTGGCCGGAGAGGGGGCGCGGCTCACTTCGCCCCCGGCTGCAGCTTCGAGGCGGGGATGGTCACGCTCATCTCCCGCGGGGTCGGCGTCACGAAGGTGGCGAGGGCGAACATGCCCGCGAAAACCAGTCCGGCCAGGATGGCGATCGTGGCGAGGAAGCGGAACAGCGTGGGCAAAGGGCAACCTCTCCGGGCGCACGGCAAGTCGCGCTGCGGGGCCGGTTTTCCGATCCCACGGGGCAACGGCGAAGGCAAGGCCCGGAAGGCCACAGGCTCCGCGAAGCCGGATCAAGCAGGTGCTTCGCCCGCCCGGAAAAACCGTCTATGACCCCCGCATGACCTTGACCGAACCGCCGGCGGAGCCGCCCGGCGAACCGATCGAAGCGCGATTGCGCCGTGGCCTCGGGGCCCGGTCGATCGTGCTCGTCGGTCTCATGGGCGCCGGGAAGAGCACGGTCGGGCGCCGGCTCGCGAGCCGGCTCGGGCTGATGTTCAAGGATGCCGACCACGAGATCGAGGCCGCGGCCAACCTCACCATCGCCGACATCTTCGCGATCTACGGCGAGGCGAGCTTCCGCGAGGGCGAGGAGCGGGTGATCGCGCGGCTGCTGCGCGAGGGGCCGATGGTGCTCGCCACGGGCGGGGGCGCCTTCATGCGCGAGACCACCCGCACCCGCATCGCCGCGGACGGGGTTTCGGTCTGGCTCAAGGCGGAGCTCGACGTGCTGATGCGCCGGGTGCGCAAGCGCGGCACCCGCCCCCTGCTCCAGACCGAGGATCCGGAGGAGACGATGCGGCAGCTCATGGAGGTGCGGCATCCGGTCTACGCCCAGGCCGACATCATGGTGATGTCCCGTGACGTCTCGCACGACCGCGTGGTCCAGGATGTGATGGAAGCCATCGACGGGTTCCTCCACCCGCCTCCGATCCAGGGCGTGGCGGCGCAGTGAGCCGGGGACGCGAATGAGCCAGGCGACGATGAGCGGCGAGAGAACGGTCCATGTGCCCCTGGACGGGGGCCGCGACTACGACATCCTGATCGGGCGCGGCATCCTCGACGAGGCCGGCGCCCGGGTGAAGGCCCTGGGCGGCCGGGCGGCGGCGATCGTCACCGACGAGACCGTGGCCGGGCTCTACGCCCAGCGCGTGCGCACCAGCCTCGAGGCGGCCGGCCTGCGGGCGGGCATCGTCTGCGTCGCGCCGGGGGAGGCTTCGAAGAGCTACGCCACCTTCGCCCAGGTCTGCGACGGGCTGCTCGCGGAGAGGATCGAGCGCAACGACCTCGTCGTGGCGCTGGGCGGCGGCGTGGTCGGCGATCTCGCGGGCTTCGCGGCCGCCGTGCTGCGCCGGGGCGTGCGCTTCGTGCAGGCGCCGACCACCCTGTTGGCGCAGGTCGATTCCTCCGTCGGCGGCAAGACCGGGATCAACGCGCCCCTCGGCAAGAACCTGATCGGCGCCTTCCACCAGCCGCGCCTGGTGCTCGCCGACACCGCCACCCTCGACACGCTCTCCTCCCGGGAGATGCGGGCGGGCTATGCCGAGGTGGTGAAGTACGGCCTCATCAACGAGGCGGCCTTCTTCGAATGGTGCGAGGCCCACTGGCCGGGGATCTTCGCCGGCGGCCCGGAGCGGGACGAGGCGGTGGCGATCTGCTGCCGGGCCAAGGCCGGCGTGGTGGTGCGCGACGAGCGCGAGGACGGCGAGCGGGCCCTGCTCAATCTCGGCCACACCTTCGCCCATGCCCTGGAGCGCCTGACCGGCTACGAGTCCGCCCGCCTGGTGCATGGCGAGGCGGTCGGGATCGGGCTGGCCCTCGCCTTCCGCTTCTCGGCCCGGCTCGGGCTCTGCCCCGGCCAGGATGCCGGCCGCGTCGCCAACCACCTCGCGCTCGCCGGCCTGCCGACGCGCCTGCAGGCGGTGCCCGGCGGCTGCGGCGACGCGGAGGCCCTGCTCGACGCCATGGCCCAGGACAAGAAGGTACGCGACGGGCGCCTGACCTTCATCCTCGCCCACGGCATCGGCCGGAGCTTCATCGCCCCCGGCATCGAGGCGGCGGATGTCCGCGCCTTCCTGGAGGACGAGCTGGCCGCCGGCTGAGGGACCTCGCCGTCAGCGGACCCCGGTGCCGTCGTTGTCGCGCTGGCGGCAGCGCCAGCCCGCGAAGCAGTTCGGATCGTCCAGGGTCGGCTCGAAGGCCGGCGCCGCCGTGACCTCCTCCCGGCAGGCCCCGCTCTCGAGATGAACCGTCTCGTAGGCGTTGGGGCTCGTGGCCAGGACCGCGTGGCCGCGCTCGGCCACGATCCGCTTCACGGCGGCGCAGCTCAGGGCCGGGGTGAAGGGGCGCCCGTCGCGGACGGTCTCCTGGGCGACGGCCCCGGTGGCGGCGAGCAGTCCGAGCAGGGGAAGCAGGGCTTTCATGGGCAGGTCCCGTGGGGCGCCCTTCCGGATAGCCCCGCCGGCACCCGGCGTCCATCCCGCCCCCGCCCCGGTCTTTCGGGGCGAACGAAGGGCCCGGCGACGGCCCGGCCGCTCCATCGAGAACCTGTCGAGCACCATGGCCAACCCACGGGCCAACCCACGGGCCAACCCGCGCTTCGACGCCCGGGTAGACCGCGCCCGCGCGATCGAAGCGTCCCGCGGAACCTCCTCGGATCCGGCCCGGGCGCGCCCGTCAGCGCCGGACCTGGGCGAGCACGGCGCCGGTATAGGTCTCCGCCACCTCGCAGAAGGCCAGACCCTCGCCCGTGGAGAGCACCGCCTCCACGGCGAAGAGCGGTTCGTCGGCGGCCGGGACGGCCTCGCGGCCCGGGCTCCAGAGCATGCGCAGGGACAGGTTGCGCCGGGTCGGCGCCAGGGGCCGGACGACCCGGCCGAAGGGCGTCTGCGTCCCGTCGAGCATCGCGTTCATCGCCGGGGTGAGGCGGCCCGGCACGTACCAGTTGTCGGCCTCCGAGAGGACGTAGGGGCCGCAGGTCAGCCGGACCCGGCGGTAGCGCACCGGCTCGTCCGGCCCGACCGAAAGGCGCGCCCGCTGCTCCGGCGAGGGCGCCTTGTCGATGCCGGGCACCCGCACGGCGACGATGCGCGGGTCGTCGGCGAGGCCGCGCTCGGCGCACCAGGCCTCCAGCACCGCGGTGGCGCTGTGGGCGGCGAGCAGCCTTGCGCTCAGGGTCTCGATCAAGCGTGCGGTCTCGGGCCTGGTCCGGGGCGCCTCCGGGCTCGCCACGCCCTCGGACGCGGCCGGGAGCACGCCGAGCCAGGCGAAGACGAGGAGTGCGGAACCCGCGCATTGCGCCGCAACGATCACCCTGCGGCATACGGCAGGCACCGCGAAAGGGAAAGCGCCAGCGGCGCGGGAGCGGGTGAGCCGTCGCATCCGTCAATGTCCTCCGAGCGGCCAGATCAGGGCGATCAGGCCGGTGCCGGCCGCGATCATCAGCACGACGAGGGGCAGGCCGAGCCGGGCATAGTCGCCGAAGCGATAGCCCGCAGGCCCCATCACCAGCGAATTCGAGGGATTGCCGACCGGCGTGAGGAAATCGCAGGTCGCCCCCACCGCCACCGCCATCAGGAAGGGATCCGGGTCGAGCCCGAGCCGCGCCGCGAGGCTCGCGCCGATCGGCGCCACCACGAGCACGGTCGCGGCATTGTTGAGGAAGGGCGTGACCAGCATCGCCGTCACCATCACGAGCGCCAGGGTGGCGACCGGCGGCAGGTGCTGCACGAGGCCCTGCATCGACGCCGCGATCAGGTCGGTGCCGCCGGTGGTGCGCACCGCCTCCGCCACGGGGATCAGGGCGCCGATCAGCACGATCACCGACCAGTCGACCGTCTCGTAGGCCTCGCGCATGGTCATCACCCGCAGCACCAGCAGGGCGGTCGCCGCGGCGAAGAAGGCGATCGCCACCGGCACGAGGTCGAAGGCGACGGCCAGCATGGCGAGGCCGAGCACCGCGATCGGCAGGTATCCCCGGCGGCTATGGCCGAGGGCGATGCTGCGCTCGGCCAGCGGCAGCAGGCGCAGCTCGGCGAGGGCGTGGGGCATCCGGGCATCGGGCCCGCGCAGGACGACGACGTCGCCCGCGCGAAGGCGCCGGCTGGCGAGCCGGCCGCTCAGGGCCGCGCCGCTGCGGCTGACGGCGATCAGGCCGACACCGAGAGTGCCCTCCAGATCGGCGGCCCCCGCCTTCACCCCGTCGAGGGGCGAGCCCTCGGGCACCACGGCCTCGACCACCCCCACCGGGCCGTCCACGGGGGCCGCGCCCACCAGCTCCAGCCGGGCGCGGGCGACGAGGCGCTCCAGATCCTCCGGCTCGCCTTCGAGGAGCAGGATGTCGCCGTCCCTCAGCCGCCAGTCCGGCGTCGGCACGTAGCGGCGGAAGCGCTCGCGGATCACCGTCCCGATCACGACCCCGCCCTCCGCCAGCGCCTCCAAGTCCCGGATCGTGGCGCCGACCAGGGGGGAGGCCGCGGGCAGCCGCGCCTCGGTGGTGTAGGCGGCGAGCCGCATGGCATCGGCGAGCGACCCGGCCGGGCGCCGGTCCCGCGGCAGCAGGCGGTAGGCGAGGCTCACGAAGAGGAGGAAGATCAGCCCGAGGCTCAGGCCCACGGGGGTGAAGTCGAACATCGCGAAGGGCTTGCCCACGATGTCCACGCGCACCTTGGAGAGCACCACGTTGGTGGAGGAGCCCACCAGCGTGATCAGCCCGCCGATCAGCGAGGCGAAGGCCATCGGCATCAGGAGCAGGGCCGGCGGGGTGCCGGTGCGGCGGGCGAGCTGCAGGGCGACCGGCATGAACAGGGCGAGCACGCCGACCCCCTCGGTCAGGGCCGCGAGCGCCATCACCACGGCGCAGAGCACCGGGACCTGGCTCGCCGGGGTGCGCAGATAGGGCAGGAGCGGCCGCATCGCGGTCTCGACGGCGCCGGAGCGGGAGACCGCCGCCGAGATCAGCAGCGCGCTCGCCACGATGATCACCACGTCGTCCGAGAAGCCGCTGAAGGCGTCGGCCGGCTTCACCACGCCGGTGACGAGGCCGGCGAGCAGCGCGAGCAGGGCGACGAGATCGTAGGCGAGCCGCCCCGAGACGAACAGGACGATGGTGACGCCGATCACGCCGAAGGCGAGGGCCTGGTCGAGGGTCATCGGCGGGGGGCGGCCGGCACGGACGGAAGGCTCATGCGGCGGGGGCGGCGGGGACGAGGTCCCGCACTTCCTGGGCGAGATCCGACAGGCTCAGGGCGCCCTTCCGGATCACGCGGTCGGCCTGGCCGGCGAGGCGGCGGCGATCGTCGGCGCTGACATCCTTGGCGGTCAGGATCACGACCGGGATGTCGCGCCATTCGGGACGGGCGCGCAAGCCGCGCAGGAAGCCGAAGCCGTCGAGCTCGGGCATCATCAGGTCGAGCAGGATCAGGCAGGGCCGCTCCGCCTCGACCGCCTCCAGGCCGGCCTTGCCGTGCTCGGCGCAGCGCACGGCGAATCCTTCCCGGAGGAGCACCTTCTCCATGCGCTCGCGGGCCTCCGCATCGTCGTCGACGACGAGGACGGGGCCGCCCCCGCCATTGGGGCGGAAGCGGTCCATGGTCTCCTTGAGGGCGGACCACTCGATCGGCTTGTGCAGGTAGTCGGTGGCGCCCAGGGAGAAGGCGAGGTGCTGCTCGTCGAGCACGGTCACCATGATGACCGGGATCTCGGCAAGGGCCGGATCGGCCCGCAGGGCCCGCAGCACGGACCAGCCGTCCATGAGGGGCATGGTCACGTCGAGCAGGATGACCCGGGGCCTGAGCGCCCGGGCGCGCTCCAGCCCGGCCCGGCCGTCCCCGGCCGT
This sequence comes from Methylobacterium organophilum, assembly GCF_022533465.1. Taxonomy (NCBI): domain Bacteria; kingdom Pseudomonadati; phylum Pseudomonadota; class Alphaproteobacteria; order Hyphomicrobiales; family Methylobacteriaceae; genus Methylobacterium; species Methylobacterium organophilum. The sequence goes on from NZ_CP092848.1 coordinate 1,112,981, forward strand.
CGAGACGGCGTAGCCGTCCCGGGCCAGGAAGCGGGCGAGCAGGTCGCGAGTCGAGGCGTCGTCGTCGATCACGAGCACATGCGGCGCCGAGGGCTCACCGTATTCGGGGGCGCTGCCCGGCTCCGCGGGGGCCTGCGCGGGGATGTCGCCCGGCCCGGCATAGCGGGCGGGCACGCGCAGGGTGAAGGTGGTGCCCTCCCCCTCCTTGCTCGCGACGCCGACCTCGCCGCCGAGCATCTGGGCGAAGGCGCGGGTGAGGGAGAGGCCGAGACCGGTGCCGCCGAAGCGGCGGGTGGTGGAGGCGTCGGCCTGGGTGAAGCGCTCGAACAGGCGCTCCACCTGGCTCTCGCTCATGCCGATGCCGGTATCGGCCACGCGCAGGACCAGCCAGGTGGTGCCGCCCTCGCGCCGGCGCTCCGCCTCCAGCCGCACCTTTCCGCCTTCCGTGAACTTCGCGGCGTTGCCGAGCAGATTGACGAGGCATTGCCGCAGCTTGGTCTGGTCGGTGTAGGCCATGCCGACATCGCGGGCGATGGCAAGCTCGAAGGCGTTGCCCTTCTTGGCGATCAGCCCCTCGACCGAGGCCGCGACCTCGCGCAGGGCCTCGTCCACGGCGAAGGCCTCGGGGAAGACCTCCATGCGCTCCGCCTCGATCTTGGACAGGTCGAGCACGTCGTTGATCAGGCCGAGGAGGTGGCGGGCGTTCGACTCGATCTTGCGCATGTCGGCGGTGAGCTGCGGCTCGCCGAGATCCTCCAGCTCCTCCTGCAGCATCTCGGCATAGCCGATCACCGCCGAGAGGGGCGTGCGCAGCTCGTGGCTCATATTGGCGATGAACTGGCTTTTGGCCGCGTTCGCCTCCTCCGCCGCCTCCTTGGCCGCGGCGATGGCGAGGGCCGCCTCCTTCTGCTCGCTCACGTCGGCATGGGTGCCGACCCATTCGCGGATCGCGCCGTCCTCGCCGAGGATGGGCACCGCGCGGGCGAGCATGTGGCGGTAGACGCCGTCGTGCCGGCGCAGGCGGTGCGCGTTCTCGTAGAAGCCCGAGTCGGCCATGGCCTGCGCCCAGGCGGCCCGGGTCTGCTCCCGGTCGTCGGGATGCACGGCCTCGAGCCAGCCCGCCCCGGCATAGGCGGCCTCGTCCTGGCCGGTGAAGCGGGTCCAGTCGGCCTGGCGGGGGGCGAGGCTGCCGTCGGGATGGGCCGACCAGACGATGGAGGCGGTCGCCTCCACGAGGGAGCGGAAGCGCTCCTCGCTGCGCCGGGTCTCGGCCTCGGCCTGGCGCCGCAGGGTCTCGTCCGAGACGACGAGGCCGACGCCCTCGATCTCCGCGCCGCCATCCTCGGCCTTCACCTGGAGGGGATAGAAGCTCATCACGAAGCGGCGCACCCCGCCCGGGGCGCTCGGCGTCGGCACGGGCACGTCGACGTCGGAGGTGACGAGGCCGTGGGTCAGGGCCGCATTGAGGGGCGGGGAGAGCGTCTCCTCCAGCGCCGGCACGGCCGCCCAGACCGGCCGGTCGAGGCTCGCCCCGAGGCCGCGTCCGCTCATGATCTCGAGCGTCCGGTTCATGTGCTGCAGCTTGAGGGCGCGGTCGAGGAAGCCGAGGCCCACGGGGGCGTTCTCCAGGACGCCGTCGAGGAGCGCCGACATCCGCATCCCCTCCTTGCGGCGCAGCAACAGCAGCCCGGCGAGCAGGATCACGGCGCTCCAGGCGGCGGCCCCGGTCAGCAGCGCCAGGACGAGGCCGCGCAGGCGGTCCTTGCGCTCGATCTCGCCGATCCGGGCGGCGAGGTGCGCGCGGATCAGGCCGACCTCGGCGCGGATCGCGTCCATGATGCGCTTGCCCTCGCCGGTGCGCACGAACTCCGTGGCGGCTTCGAAGCCGGCTTCGCGGCGCAGGGCCACCGCCTTCGCGGCGAAGGCGAGCTTCTCGTCGACCAAGGTATTGAGCGTACGTCCCCCGGTCAGAGGCGAGCTCGGCGCGCCATGGGTAATCTCCCGCAACACCGCCCGACTCTTCGCGATCGCTTCCCGCGCGCCTTCGTAGGGGCCGAGATAGTTCTCGCCGCCCACGATCACGAAGCCGCGCTCCCCCGTCTCCAGATCCTTGATCGCGGAGAACAGGCGCTCGACCTCGATCAGCACCTCGTTGGCCTGCCGCACCCGCTCGCGGCTCGATTCTCCGACGAGGTAGTTCCAGCCCGCCGCGAGCAGGGCGAGGATCATCAGGCCGAAGGCGAGCGGCGAGTTGACGAAGGCCGCCGGAACCCGCGACTGCCGCCGGAAGCGGCGGCGCAGGGCTGCGATCGGGGCGGGCATCGACGGGACCTCCAGCGCAATCCGACGCTCGAGCCTTCTAAGCCGCCAGATGGCGGGGAATATATCCGCGCCGGCTGTCGTGGACAGGCGCCGGCACCGTGCTCAGGTCTCGACGAGACCGGCGCTCGACCCGGACGCGCTCGAATCCCCGGCGCCGTGGGGCATGGCGAGGTACTCGGTCGAGCGCATCTCGATCAGGCGCGAGATCGTGCGGTCAAACTCGAAGGCTTCCCGGCCCTCCTTGGCCGTGTAGAGTTCCTGCGCCTCGGCCTGCGCCGAGGCCACGAGCTTCACATGCGCGTCGTAGAGCGTGTCGACGAGGGTGATGAAGCGCTTGGCCTCGTTGCGGTTGGCCTCCCCCATCACCGGGATGCCGGCGAGGATCACCGTGTGGAAGGCCCCGGCGATCGCCATGTAGTCCGAGGCGCCGAGCGGCTTGGCGCAGAGATCGGTGAAGCCGAAGCGGGCAACGCCGGCCGCCTCCTCCGGCACCGCGACCTCGCGGCCCTTCACCTTGAGGGTGGTGGGATTGCCCCTGGTCCGGCCAGTGAGCGCCTTGAAGGCCTTGTCGAGGGCCGCCTCGGCCGCCGCATCCGCCGGCACGTGGTAGACGGAGGCGCCGCCGAGCTTCTCCAGCCGGAAATCCGTGCGCGAATCGAGCCGCACGATCTCGACGCGGCTCTTCAGCTCCTCGACGAAGGGCAGGAACAGCGCCCGGTTGAGGCCGCCCTCGTAAAGCCGGTCGGGCTCGACGTTGGAGGTCGCAACCACGGTGACCCCGTGCTTGAACAGGGCCCCGAACAGGCGGCCGAGGATCATCGCGTCGGCGATGTCGGTCACCGTGAATTCGTCGAAGCAGAGCAGGCTCGCCTCCGCCGCCATGGCCTCGGCGACGGGCGGGATCGGGTCGTCGCCCTTCACCTCGCCGCGCTTGAGCGCCTGCCGGTGAGCGTGGATGCGCTCATGCGCATCCGCCAGGAAGCCGTGGAAATGAACGCGCCGCTTCCGCCCGGGGGCGACCTCGCAGAACAGGTCCATCAGCATGGTCTTGCCGCGGCCGACCGAGCCCCAGATGTACAGCCCCTTCGGCGGCCCTGCGTCGTCGTCCTTGCGCCCGAACAGCCAGCCCAGGGCACTGCCCTTCTTCGCCCGACGGCGGCGTTCCAGATCCTGCACCAGCCGGTCGAGGGTCTGGATCAGGCGGATCTGCGCCGGATCGCGCTCGATGCTGCCCGCAGCGACGAGGGCATCGTATCGCTCGCGCACCGGACCGGGAGAGACGGCGCCGGCACGGGCGTGGTCGGAGGGGACGTGCGTGTTGGAGGGCATCCGGCCGATCGTTCGGGTGAGGCGGGCGCCCGTCCGTCGAGCGGGCCCGGGAAGCCGCGGAAGCGTTTCCCGGGGATCTGCTTGCCGTCCCTGGCCCTCCCGATCAAGCCGGCGAAGGCTCGCGCTACCGACATCGGCATCGATCTGGTTCTTCCCGCTGCCGAGGCTACGCGGCTCCGAGGCTTCGCTTCCGCGGACCGCGACAGCCGGAGAGGCTCACTTCGAGAGACGGACGCCCTTCAAGGCGTGCTCGAACATCGCGTTCAAAGAGGCCGTGATATCTTCCGGCGTATTGGCTGTATAGAAGTAATCCGGTGAGGCACAGGCGCGAAGCGGGTTAGAAAGGGTCGGGCTAATTTTATTGACCTTCCCGTTTTCTTCCGAAATATACCCGTGATTTGGTTTATAATTTATCGTAATATATGGTATATATAATATCGATATTATGATGCCAGATCTCTTTAGATCATCGCAATATCTTGGATCGATCGCTGCAGGCTTCGAGCCATCGAAGGAAGACGGCCCATACCATTTGAACTCAGAGGGATTTCCGGCGTAGGCGTATCTACCGTTCTTGACAGTCGAATAGGTCTGGTAATTCTGCATGCCGTCGGTAATGAGAAACACGAAGGGTTTGGAGTTCTTCGAACTCGTGCCGTCGCCGATAGTTTTGATGGTCTGCCGCATCCGCGGCAGCGCGTTTTCGAAATGCGTTCCGCCACTTCCGGTGCCGGTGCCGGGATCGCCGTTGGTGTAGAACTGCGTCGTGCCGGTATCCAGGAGTTTGGTGAAGGCCAGGGGCCACGAACTGGTACAATCGGCAGCCGCCTTCAGGGCATTGAGTGAGGCCGAAGTGTCGTTCAATGGCACGAGTGTCACCAAGTCATTGATGAACGGGTAGATCCCGATCCGATATTGGTTGGGGACGACCTGGACCGAGGCCCGCTTGAGAAGCGCACAGACGGCATTGTTCACGGCATCCGAGCGCAGCTGAATCTTGCCGGCTGCCAGGTTCCAGCCGTTCGTGTTGACGAAATGGCAGGCGAACTGACACCCCTGTTGGTAATCGAACCACATGTCGTGGTTGTCGCGGGCCAAAGCCTGCATGCCAAGCTCGGTCGACGGAAGTCCCATCGATCCCGACACATCGACCATCAAATAGAAATCGAGGTAGCTCGCCAGATCTGCCTTCGCGACGATCGTATTTCCGAGTGGCGTCGTCGGATGCATAAACAGCTTGCCGAACGTATTCTGGACGGTCGCAGTATAGGTGAGCGTAACCGTCAAAGTTTGGCCGTTGCGCTGCAGTTGAGGCGGCACGAGGGACACCGCCGTGAGCGGCACCTCGCCGGCGTTGATGTTGAACACCTTGATGGCTTGGTTCTGGCCAGCGATCAGAGCGGCGTCGATGACACCGGGTTGGTTCGCGTTTGCGGCGACATAGGCCTTTGCCGTCACGACAGCGGAAAGCGCCGCGGCATCCGCCGCATTGTCGAGCCGCGTCTTGTTCGTCACCGCCATGCCGTACTCGATGCCCAGGCCGATGAAGCCGAGAATGGGGATCATGGCGAGGGCGGCCAAGACGGTGAGACTGCCCGTGGTCTCACCGGCCAGGGCCTTGGCCCAGGCGTTGAGCCGGCGCGCACGGATCAGTAACCGGGGCATGTCACAGCGATCCCATCACTGTTGGTCGTGTCGTAGCTGACGAGCGCGGCGTAGCGAGGCTGGACATAGGCCGAGCGGGCGATCCGGATGGCCGGCAGGAACCGCGCCCCGAAGGTCGGCCTGAAGGTGAACACGACGTCGATCACCACCAGCGACAGAGGGCCGAAGGCGGAGCGCGGAAGGGCGGCGCGGTTCGGCGGCGCCTTGTCGTCCATCGCCCGCTGCGAGGTGCTGCAAGGCCGGAAATTGGGTCCGTCGGACGGCTGGGGGCTGCCGCTGCTCGTCCAGACCACCTTGGCCTCGTAGCAGGCGCTCGCATCGGCGGCGCCTTGGATTTTGCTCTTGCAGGAGGCGTCTTTCGGCCTGAACTCAATGCTCGCGAAATTAATTGAAATGTTATCCTGCCATTTTACACCCCTAAGCCGGGCATCCGCCATGACGTATGGGAATAGAACCAGCGTCGAATCGTAGCTGAATCGAAGATCTGTCGAATTTACTTTTGCAATTGAGCCATTGATCGGCGGAGGCAATTGCGAAACCATCTGGCTGACCGAGTACGCCACCAGATCGACCTTGCGAGTGGCATCGATATACGTGATCAACTGCGCACCACAGAACAGGATGAACAGCAACGTCGGCAGAAGCAGAACGAACTCGGTTGCGGCGATCCCGCTATCGGCGAAGCGGAAACAGCGTCCGTGACGGCGAAAGCGCGCGCTGACGGCCCGGATACGATCCGCAAGACAGAGGCCGCGGCTCCCCTCGGACGCAGCGAGGGTCGGCTTTCGGGAGAGCGAGGCTGGCATCAGTATTGTTCGACGCGAAAGGCCGCCGCCGATATGGCCAGATACGCAGGCTTGCCGTTGTAGGTCACACCGCCGCTCAGCCAGGATGAAATGATGCGAGGCAGGAAGGCAACGGGATAGATGACCTGCAAGTACTGATAATCGCCGCGTTTTCCGATATTGAACGGCCCTGATCCCACAGACAAATCGGCCAGTGCCAGACCACTCAGATCCGGCTTGACATAGGCATAGTATCCGCTCGGCTTGGATGCCTTGGGCACGACGTAGAGGTTGACGATCACGTCGTTGCATTTGATCGGAGCTAGAAGATTTTCGCAGAGGATCTGCTTGAAGCCCTCCGGCGTCGGCGTCGTCGATTGAGACTGGAAGCTACCGGTCAAGATCTGCCGGGCGGCATGGGCGGTCGCATTGTTGAGCGCCTGGTTGACGTACAGAACCAGAGCCGTGCTCATGATGAGCATGATCGCAAGAATGAACATCGCCCCCACGAGAGCGAACTCGACCGTGGTTGAGCCCTCGGCACCCTCACTATATTTCGACGCCCGCCGCATAATATAACAATATCATGCGGCATTTAAACAAAAGTGAATCTATCTGCCTAAAGCACGTCGCCCTGTATTGATATCAAGGCAGCAATCCAAGTTGTTTACAACTAGTGATATTCATGAGGCCGGCGGGCGACGCAGGCACCAATTTAATGCGCGGATAGCGGGAACTGGCAAAAGCCGCGCCCAAGCGTCGGGTGACGTGGCCGGCGAGACGCCCCCCGCGATCGGGCGTCCCGTGAGGCAGGCTCAGGGCTTTTCGCCCGGCCAGGCTACGATGCGCTCGACGAGCTCGTCCTCCGAGAACTCTTCCTCATTGCCGGCCACACGCCCGCGCACCGAGATGCCGGCCTCGTGCACGCTCGCCTTGCGGCCCGTCAGCAGCGGGTGCCAGTTCGGCAGGTCGTGCCCGTCGCGCACGAGGCGGTAGGCGCAGGTCGGCGGCAGCCAAGGGATGCTGCGCACGGCCTCCGGCGTCAGCCGAACACAATCGGGCACGCGCTTGGACCGGTTGCGGTAGTCGCGGCAGCGGCAGGCATGGGTGTCGAGCAGCGTGCAGCCGATATCGGTGTGGTGGATCTCGCCGGTATCGTCGTCCTCAAGCTTCAGGAGGCAGCAGCGACCGCAGCCGTCGCACAGGCTCTCCCACTCGGTCGGCGACATCTCCTCGAGGCTCTTCACACGCCAGAACGGCTCGGCCGGGCGGTCCCGCATCGGGCGCACCCCTCTCTTTCACGCATCATGTGTCGGATCGTCGCCTCTCCTGCCGGAAGGCGGCCGCAGAGGCAAGCGGAGCCGCGCCGGGAAGCGCCTCCGAGAGGTTCAAACGGGCTCGCAACGGCCTCCGGCCATCCGGCCGCCCTATTCCGGCGTCAAGGTTAAGGAAACATTCCGGTCGCCCGGCCGCTCCCACCGGCGCGCCCGCGCGTTGGTTACGCAACCGTGAATCTCGCGCGGCGGCGTGAGACTTGGTAGGCAGGGCATTCAGCGCGGATCGGCGCCCGCTCCCGCGAGGGACGGCAGGGCGCGGATCGGCCGGGTCGCCCGAAGGACGAGACACTCAGACCGTGCGCCTGCCCAGCCTCGCCTCGCTCAGAACCCGGATCAGCCGCGCGGCGCTGGCTTTCGACGCCTTCGTCAATGCGAGCCTCTACGACAGCGGCCGCTCGACCTCGGAGGCCTACGAGCGCTTTCAGGAACGGATGAACGTCTTCTCCGTGCGCGGCTGGAAGCGCGTCGCCCTCGACCTGACGAGCGAGGCGACGACCCTGGGCGCGGTGGGGGCGCTCGGCGTGCTGATCCTGGCCCAATCCGCCTTCCAGCTCACCAGCGACAACTGGCTGAAGGCCCAGGACCTCGCCGTGACCTTCCTCGATCGCTACGGCACCGAGGTCGGGCGGCGGGGCATCAAGCACGACGACTCGCTCAAGCTCGACGACTTCCCCGAGCTGATGATCAAGGCGCTCCTTTCGACCGAGGACCGGCGCTTCTACGATCACTGGGGCATCGACCCGATCGGCACGGCCCGGGCGCTGGTCTCGAATTCCCGCGGCAAGGGCAACGTGCAGGGCGGCTCGACCATCACGCAGCAGCTCGCCAAGAACCTGTTCCTCACCAACGAGCGCTCCCTCGAGCGCAAGATCAACGAGGCGTTCCTGGCCTTCTGGCTCGAGAGCCACCTGACCAAGAACCAGATCCTGAAGCTCTATCTCGACCGCGCCTATATGGGCGGCGGCACCTTCGGCGCGGTGGCGGCGGCCGACTATTATTTCGGCAAGCCCCTGCAGAACATCACCCTCGCCGAAGCCGCGATGCTCGCCGGCCTGTTCAAGGCGCCGACCAAGTACTCGCCCAACGTGAACCTGCCCGCCGCCCGCGCCCGGGCGGTCGACGTGCTGCACAACATGGTCGAGGCGGGCTTCGTCACCGAGGGCCAGATCCAGACCGCCCTGCGCAACCCGGCGACGCCCGTGACCCGGGCCAAGGACATCACCGCCGACTACTATCTCGACTGGGCCTTCGGGCAGGTGAAGGCGCTGGCCGACGCGGGCAAGCTGCGCAACGACCGCGTGCTCACGGTGAAGACCCCCCTCGACCTCTCGATCCAGCGCAGCGCCGACCAGGCGATCGAGGGTATGCTGCGCCGCTACGGCGACCAGTACGACGTCGACGAATCCGCCATGGTGGTGATGGATCCGGACGGGGCCGTGCGCGCCATGGTCGGGGGCGCCGATTACGGCGAGAGCCAGTTCAACCGCGCCACCGACGCCCTGCGCCAGCCGGGCTCCTCCTTCAAGCCCTATGTCTACGCGGCGGCGCTCGCCTCCGGCCAGTTCAAGCCGGACACCCCGGTGGTGGATTCGCCGGTCTGCGTCGGCAATTGGTGCCCGCAGAATTACGGCCGCTCCTATTCCGGCCGGCAGCCGATGTGGCTCGCCGTGGCGAAGTCGATCAACACGATCCCGATCAAGATCTCGATCGCGCTGGGCAAGGGCATGGGCATCACCCACGAGTGGAACGCCGCCAAGGCGGGCCGGGCCAAGATCATCCAGACCGCCAAGGCCATGGGCGTGACCACGCCGATCACCGACACGCCCTCCCTGCCGATCGGCTCGACGGAGGTGACGGTGATGGACCAGGCCTCGGGCTTCGCGGTCTTCGCCAATGGCGGCAAGCGGGCCAAGCCCTACGCGACCGTGGAGGTGCGCAATTCCAGCGGCGAGGTGATCTACCGCCACGCCGACGAACCGGCCGAGCAGGTGCTCTCGACCCAGGTGACGGCCGACATGAACTACATGCTCAACAAGGTCGTCGAGGAGGGCACCGCCCGCAAGGCGCAGCTCGAGACCACCAAGGTGGCGGGCAAGACCGGCACCACCAACGGCTACCGCGACGCCTGGTTCGTGGGCTACACGGGCAATTACGTGGGCGCCGTCTGGTTCGGCAACGACGACCACAGCCCGACCAACAAGATGACCGGGGGCTCCCTGCCGGCGATGACGTGGCACGAGGTGATGGCCCCCGCCCACCAGGGCATCGAGCTGAAGCCGATCCCCGGCCTCAACGAGCGCAAGGGCAGCAATCAGGTCGCCCAGGCGCTGACGGGCGCCGAGGCGCCGGTGAACCCGGCCGCGAGCGCGGCGGGCCGGCTGTCGCGGCGCTCCTTCGAGGTGCTGACCAGCCTCAATGGTCTGTTCCGGGCGGTCGAGAGCAAGCCGGCCGCGCAGAAGGCCGATCCCGCCCGCTCCGGCGCGCTCCGGCCGGACCGGAAGGGCGGCTCCGGCCTCGTGGACGTGGCCGAGCGCACCCGCTCCGCCGGCTTCGGGACGCCTTGAGCGATCCGGTTGGGCAGATCATGCTGACGGAGACTCCCGACCTCGCCCGCACGGGCCCGGCCCGGCCGCGCGCGACGGCACGCCTCGGCCGGCTGCGCCATGTCCTCGGGGGCTGGCTGCGCAGGGCCTCCGTGGTGGCGCTGACACTCTACGCCCTGGCGCTCGGCGCCGCCCTCGGCCTGCTGAGCGCCGATTACGCGACCCGAGGCGGCTACCCGTTCGGCGGCGTGCGGATCGGCCCCTGGGTGGCCTGGCCGCGCACCGGCGCGATGGATGCCGACCCCTATGCCCGCGCGGTGAATGCCCGCCGCGGCGAGATCGCCCTCGCCGTCGGCGAAGGCATGCTGGTGACGGCCGCCGTGGACGACGAGGGCCGCACCCTCGACGCCGCCTGCACCTACACGGTCGGCGGCGCCACCCCGCCGGCCCGGGCCTGGACCCTGACCATCGCCGGGCGCGGCACCCCGGAGCCGGGGGCGACGGCTCTGCGCGAAGGCTTCACCTCCACGGAGATCCTGCGGGCGCGCGACGGCAGCTTCGGCATCGTGATCGCCCCCGACGTGCAGCCCGGCAACTGGCTGCCGATGCCGCGGCCGCGGGGGCCGGTGCGGCTGGCCCTGCGCCTCTACGACACCCCGGTCGCGGCGAGCGTCGGCAGCCTCGACCGCGACAGCCTGCCCGCCATCACCCGCATGGGCTGCGCCTCATGAGCCCGCGCAACCGCTTCCTGCTCGCCACCGCCTGCGGCCTTGTGCTGGCGGGCATGGTCCACATCGCGACGGTGCTCTCGATCCCGCGCTTCGCCGAGGGCGACGCCTTCTCCCATGCCCGGGCGAGCGAGAGCCTGGACCATCCCCTGGCCGTGCACACCCTCGCCACCGGCGAGAATCCGGGCCCGGCCGAATCCTGGCTCCCGATCCCCGACCCTGCGGTGGCGGTCGGCGTCTGCGCCTACGACCTCGACGACGGACCGATGCGGGTCTCGGCCAAGACCGGGGCGCTGACCCTGTCCCTCGCCGTGCATGGCCGCCGCGGCGCCTTCTACGCGGTCACCGACCAGGCGGCGGTGAAGGGCGCCCTCGACCTCGTGGTGATGACCCGGGCGCAATACGACGAGGCGCTGGCCAGCGACGACGAGAGCGAACCGAGCCGCGACGTGCGCATCGTCGCCAGCGACCGCGAAGGCTTCGTGGTGGTGCGGGTGATGGCCGGGCTGCCGAGCCAGCGTGCCATGGCCAACGAGGCGGTGCAGGCGGTCTCCTGCTCCATCGACAGCCCCGACGAACCGACCGACGCCGAAGCGGCGCCGGGCCGGTAAGTCTCAGGCCGGGGCCGTCCCGCGGGGCAGCGGGCGGCTGACGAAGCGCGAGCCGGCGAGCAGGAAGCGCCAGGGCGTCTCGACGCCGCGGCTGATGCCGATGCGGGGGCCTGCCGCCACGGGCACGTCCTCCGCCCGAGGCCGCAGGGTAAAGGGCGCCCGGTCGAGGGGAAGGCCGTCCTGGGCGCGGTCGACGCCGAGCGCCTGGCAGAGGCGGCCGGGGCCGGCGCAGAGCAGCCGGGGCGCGTCGAGTCCGCGGCGGGCGCGCATCGTGGGCAGGCCGGCGGTCGGCTCGATCGCCCGCAGGAGCACGGCGCTGCCCGGCTCGCAGACGAGATTCAGGCACCAGTGCAGGCCGTAGGAACGGTAGACATAGGCGTGGCCGGGGGGCCCGAACATGCTGGCATTGCGCGGCGTCGGGCCGCCGAAGCTGTGCGAGGCGGGGTCCGTCCGGTCATAGGCCTCGGTCTCGACGATCAGGCCGCCGACGCCGTCGACGAAGAAACCGCAGCCGATCAGCTCCGACGCCACGGCAGCGACGGGCCGCGCGAAGAAGCCCGCCTCCATCAGGTCTCGCGGGCGGGAAGGAGGGAGGCCCGGGCCCGCGCCCGGCCCTCCGGCCCGAGATCGAGGGCGAGCTGCACCGCCTCCTCCACGAAGGCCTGGGGCGAGAGGCCGGCGCGCTTGGCGGCGCGGGACACCTCCAGCCCGAGGCCGAGTCCGATCCGCACCTCGGTGGTGCGCGGGGGCGCCGCGGGGGCAGACTCGGCGGCGACAGGCGCAGGCGCCTGAACCGGAGCAGGTGCATCCGAGGGCGCCCCGGTCGGGCGCTCCAGGGCCTCGCGGCGTCCCTGGGCGGCCAGCCGGTCGGCCCGCTCGTTGCCCACCTCGCCGGCATGGCCGCGCACCCAGGTCCAGCGCACGTCCCGGGCCGAGGCGAGGGCGTCGAGGCGCTCCATCAGATCGCGATTCTTCACCGGGCCGGTGGCGGTGCGCCAACCCTTGCGCTTCCAGCCCTTCATCCATTCGGTGACCGACTTCACCACGTATTGGCTGTCGCAGCGCATCTCGATGGCCGCGCCTTCGGGGAAGTGCTCCAGCGCGCTGATCGCCGCCGTCAGCTCCATGCGGTTGTTGGTGGTCGCGCGCTCGCCGCCATGCAGCTCGACCGTGCCGGTCGGATGCTGGATGACGACGCCCCAGCCGCCGGGACCCGGATTGGGGTCACAGCCGCCGTCGGCGTAGACGATGGTTCGCATGGAGGAGTCCGGTTCCGCTGTCTGAGGGTCGGCTCAATACTTGGCGACGACCGGCGGGGCCAGGGCTGCCTGGGGCGGATCGAGGATTTCGAGGCCGCAGCGCGCCGCCGCCTCGGGCGGCAGCAGGGGGGCGAGCAGCGCCCGGCGCGACTCAAGGAAGCCGATCGCCTGCTCGGTCACCGCCGCGTCCCGGCCGGGCATCTCCACGGCGAGATGCTCCAGGGCGTAGCGGTACTGCGCCACGCGCTGCCCGAGCTCCAGGCGCACCCAGGCGATCAGGCAGCGATTCTCGGCGACCCGCATGGCGGCGTTACGCACGTCGAAATCGTCCAGAGTCCTGGCGAAGGGCAGGCTGCGCAGGCGGAAGGCATCCGCCTCGATCACCCGGGCGGCGGTGGCCACGAAGACGGGGATCAGCCGGCCGTCGGCCCCCGCATCCTCGGAGAGCCGCCGGTAGCGGGAGACGGGGGAACGGAAGGCTTCGGAGAGGAGGCCGTCATGATAGGCGGCGACGTTCGGTTCGCGCCAGTTCGGCGGCAGCACCCGCGTGCGGGTCAGGTTGGCGAGCACGTCCTCGAAAGCGGCGTGCCCCTGGGCGGGCATGAGGAAGCGCCAGGCCCGGTCGCGCAGGACACGCTCGTCGTCGGTCAGAGGAAAGGCGGAGGCCGGCTCCTCGCGCTCGCGGGCGGCCAGGGTGCCCGTGGTCTCGACGAGGTCGTTCCAGGCGCTCTTGGCCGGGCGGCCGAAATCGCCCTGCTGCGCGCAGGCCACCAGGCAGAGGGGCGCGAGCAGGATCAGGCGGGATGCGCGCTCGAAGGGGCTCACGACCACTTGCGGAGGCGCTGGGCCGCGTCGTCGTCGGCGAGGCGCTCGTAGCGCACGCCGGTGAAGAGCAGGATCGCGCCGCGCGGGCCTTCGGCCTCGTCCCGCCGGAACCGGCGGATCGCGGCGGCGGGGAAGGGCACGACGTTGGTCGTGGGCCTCGCGGGGACCGGCGCCTTGCGGCGGGGTTTGATCGAAGGAGTCATGGCCTTACGTCCCGTCGCGTTCGGGTCTGACGGTCTGGTCGTCCTGCGCCGCTCCGGCACCGGAGGAAACTGAAGGGTACCTCAGCACGGCATGGTTAACGGATGGTTTCCGCGGCCGTCGCGGCGCGGCCCGGTCCTTGCATCGTGGTTTTTCGCCCACGGCGGGCGTTTCCTCCCTTGAACTGCGACCCCGCTCGCTTCGCGCGAGCGGGTTTTTTTCGTTTGGCGCAACCCATCGGACGCGGTGCGACGACGGGAAGGTGTTGCCGCCGCGCGACCCTCCGCCCGGGAGCTTTCGGGGCTCACCTGTGTTTGGCTTGCTAACTCGGCGGAGCGCCCGATATGCGGTGCCTGCCCTCTCAACCCAGCGAAGGACATCCCAGGATGGGTCTGGACACCTCACGATTCGGGAGCGTGGCGGGAACCACGGCGCTGCGCCTGGCCCGAGGCTTCAAGGCCGCCGCGCTGATCGGGACGCCGATGGCGGTCCTGGTGCTCGCCGGCCCGGCCCAGGCGCAGCGCGAGGATCAGGGTCTTCAGCTCGGCTGCGCCAACGACTATTTCCGCCTCTGCGCAGGCGTCGACCCGAACAGCAACGATGCGGACCGCTGCATGCAGCGCAACCGCAACCGGCTCTCGCCGGAATGCCGCTCCGCGATCAGCGACTACGATCGCCGCACCGGCAACAGGAGCGGGATGACCAAGCCGGACGACGACTGAGCGCGTCTTCGGACTCCCCATCGCGGGCGTTTCGTGAGAGGCACTGAACCACCGGGACGCCGGTCCCGCCGGTTCGTGGCCGAGAGGGGGCCACAGGACTTCAAAGGACGACCATGCCGCTCACCGTCGCGGTCCAGATGGATCCGATCCAGGCGATCCGCATCGCCGGCGACACCACCTTCGCGCTCATGCTGGAAGCTCAGGCGCGGGGGCACCGACTTCTCTACTACACGCCGGACCGGCTCTCGATGCAGGGCCGGCGCGTCACGGCCCGGGTCGAGCCGGTGACCGTGCAGGACGTGGAGGGCGCGCATGCCACCCTCGGCGGGATCGAGCGCATCGACCTGTCGGAGGCGGACGTGGTGCTGATGCGCCAGGATCCGCCCTTCGACATGGCCTATGTCACGGCCACGCACATGCTGGAGAAGATCCACCCCGGCACGCTGGTGGTGAACAACCCGGCCGAGGTGCGCAACGCGCCGGAAAAGCTCTTCGTCCTCGACTTCCCCGAGCTGATGCCGCCGACGCTGATCTCCCGCGACAAGGCGGAGATCGAGGCCTTCCGCCGCGAGCACGGCACGGTGGCGATGAAGCCCCTGCACGGGCATGGCGGGGCGGCGGTGTTCCGGGTCTCGGAGGAGGACCCGAATTTCGGCTCGATGTTCGACCTCTTCGCCGCCACCTTCCGCGAGGCCTGGGTGGTCCAGCGCTTCCTGGAACGGATCACCGAGGGCGACAAGCGCATCATCCTCGTCGACGGCGAGCCGATGGGGGCGATCAACCGCGTGCCGGCCAAGAACGACATCCGCTCCAACATGGTGCGGGGCGGGGCCGCCGCCGCCTCCGACCTGACCGACCGGGAGCGCGAGATCTGCGCGACGATCGGGCCGGAGCTGCGGCGCCGGGGCCTGATCCTCGTCGGCATCGACGTGATCGACGGGCATCTCACCGAGATCAACGTCACCTCGCCGACCGGCATCCGGGCGATCAAGCGGCTCGGCGGCCCGGATCTCGCGGTGTCGGTCTGGGACGCGATCGAGGGGCGGCTCGGCCGCAGCTGAGGCCGGCTCAGCGCTCCGCCCGGGGCGTGACGTCGAGCTCCGCCCAGTCGAACTCCTCCTCCAGCACGTAATAGGCGTCGTCGCCGATCCGGCCCTCCCGGCGCAGGGCGAGGATGCGGTCGCGGGCGGCGGAGACGGCTTTTCGGCGGGCCTCGTCCGCCGGCAGGGCCTCCGGCGCATGGCCGGCCTCGTGCGCCGCCGCCTGTTTCAGGGCGAGGGCGAATTCCCGGCGCAGGGCCTCGGCCGCCTGCGACTCGTCCTGCTTCAGCCGGTCGAGGGCGGCCTGGTAGGCCTGGGCGCGGCCCCAGCCGACCTCGTGGCCGACGGGATCCGTGTCTTCGAGGCGCAGGCGGGCGATGAGGGGGCGCAGGGTGAGGCCCTGCAGCACCAGGGTGCCGAGCACCGTGCAGAAGGCGGTGAAGACCAGGAGATCGCGGTGGGGGAAGCCCTCCGGCAAAGCGAGCGCCGCCGCGACCGTCACCAGGCCGCGCATCCCCGCCCACGACACCGCGAAGCCGGCTCCGAGGCCGAGGCCCTTCGGCTTCGGAGCCGCTTCGGCGGCCGCCTCGAAGCCGATGCCGCGCAGCCCGCTCGCCGGAAGCACCCAGGCGATGCGCACCAGAATCACCGTGAGCACCACCAGCCCGGCGAAGAGATTGTGCGAGACCGCGTGGTCGTCGCGCAGGCGTTCGAGGATCGGCCCGATCTGGTTGCCGATGAGCACGAAGGCGAGGACGTTGAGCACGAAGATCGCCGTGTCCCAGACGGCGTAGGACAGGATGCGGGCGCGCGGCGCGGTCTGGCCCGGGGAGAAGCGCGAGACCGTGATCGCGTAGCTGACCACGGTGAGCACGCCGGAGAGCTGCAGCTTCTCCGCGGCGATCCAGATGCCGAAGGCGGCCACGAATTGCAGGACGATGGTGCTCGCCGCGTCGTCGAACCAGCGGATCAGCCGGAGGGAGACCAAAGCGAGCAGCGGCCCGACCACGAGGCTGCCGAGCACGCCGACGAGGAAGGTCGGGGCCACTTCGGAGGGCTCGACATGCCCGGTCACCGCCGCGGCGACGCCGAGCCGGTAGATCAGCAGCGCGCTCGCGTCGTTGAGCAGGCTCTCGCCGCGCAGGATGGTGATGAGGCGGTGGGGCAGCGGCATGGCCTGGGCCGTGCCGGGGGCGAGCACCGAGAGGGCGGCGACCGCGTCCGGCGGGGCGACGATGGCCCCGAGCACGATCGCGGCGGCGAGCGGCATGTCCGGCACCAGCACCTTGGCCACCACCGCGACGGCGAGGGTGGTCGCCGCGACCGCGCCCAGGGCGAGGCCGGCGACGGGCCGCCAGCAGCGCAGGAGATCCCGCAGGGAGGTGTCGTAGCCCGCATCGAGCAGGACCGGCGCCAGGAAGAGGGCGAGCGCCAGGCCGGGATCCAGGGTCAGGTTCGGCACCCCGGGCAGGAAGGCGATGCCGACCCCGCCCAGCGCCAGGAAGGCGGGAAAGGGCGCGCCGATCCGCCGGGCCAGGGCGGCGAGCACCACCGCCCCGGTGAGGATGCCGACGATCCAGTCGAACAGAAGCATGGGCCCGGAGCAACGCGACGCGGTCAGGCAAGCGGAACCCCCCGCGGAGCCGGCGGTATCCCCGCCCGGCCGATCGGTCGCGGCGCGAAGCGAGCGCCCGCGCCTTGCCTGCCCAGCCCGGAGGGCGTTCCGGCGCCCCGCGCAGGCCGGCGCAGCAGGCGGCCGGGCCGGCCGCGCCCCTTCGCCCGCTCGGCAGCCTCGTCGACCCGCGTCGCGCGCTCGGCCCGGCGGGTCGCCCGCTACAGGGTCTCGAAGCGCGGGACGCTGGAGCGGGGCGTGACCACCCGGCGGGATTGCAGGGCGGGGTCCAGGCCGCTGCGCATCACGCCGCGGAGTTCGTCCAGGCCGAAATCGGCGACATTCGCCGAGAGGTCGGCCTGCACCCGCGCGAGCAGGGTCTCGTCGCTGGCGCCATGGACCATGGCGTCGATCAGCACGTCGGCATAGGCCCGGCTCGTCTGCCCGTCACAGCCAAGTTTTCGGACAGCAAAGTTCGCGAGCGCCTGGATTCCGAGACGGCGATTCAGGAAACGCCGCTCCTCCTCCAAAGCAAATTTCAGTTCTTCGGCACGTTCTCTCTCTTCGAACGATCTGAGCATCGTTTCCCTCCTGGGCGATCCGGGGGATGCGAGGGGTCGAAGCATTGAGAATGCCGCCGAATGCGCGGATTACCAAGGGAATTCGGCGGAGGTTGAATTTCAAATTTTTCGGAAGATGCGTAGGCGTTGGCGTTAGTCAGAGGCTACGTTATGATGCCTTCATGGTCACTACCTCGGCTCGGCCCATAAGTTTGATGACACACTTTTCGCGCATTCACCTATAAGACTAAGCCTCCAAACAATTTGGCCGGAAACATATTAATCACAGCAAAGAAGCACATCTATTTCCCGCGCAAAATCACGACTAAACATCACGCAGACTCGAATCGATGGAGCCTGAACTGCAAACACATAGGGCCCTAGTGATTACCTCTATAATCCGTCGATATGGCTAGATTTAGTTTCTCGATTTCGAAATCATCCCATAAAATATCTGCTCAATACTACATAGTAATTATTTAATTAAAATTGCTTTGTCGGTCGATATCAATAATTTTAATTTCGCCTTATATCCATCGGCGCCAGTTTCCCGTGCGGATTTTCTGGATAGACAATTCTACCTCTTATTTTTTAACCTATTGACGCCGAAATGATTAGGATGTTTCGGCTTAAAGAGCAGGCCCCATAGTCTCGGCATACCCTAAGATACTCAAGCTGGGATATCGTCATTATGGCCCAACGCCATGCAGTTGCCGCCGAACCGCTGCGCGCGTGTGGGCGCTTGAAACTTATTTACCCCTACCTGTTGCCTTCTGCGCTAACTTGCTGCTTGCTTGTCGGCGCCTTTCACCGCGTTCCAGCCGAATAGCATCACGCAAAAGCCGCTCGCTTTGCTCGTCAGAAGATGGATTAACATCCTCAAATGATCGGCCTGGCTCGATAGCATATTTTGTACTCTTACCCATGCTATATCGCCTATTTGTTGATGAAGTTGGGAATGGCGACCTTAAAGGCGCTGAAAATGATCCAAATATTAGGTACTTAAGTTTGACTGGCGTTCTAACGCCTTTGAAAACCCATAACGACGTAATCCAACCCCGACTTGATGCGTTCAAGGAGAAGCTCTTCGGACATACCCCCGATATCCCCGTGGTTCTCCACAGGCGCGAAATTATGCGACGCGAAGGGCCATTCGCCACCCTCCGAGACCCTGGCAAACTCGACGAATTTAATAATTATATTTTAGAGGAACTGCACAGAATTCCATATCTTGTGATCACTGTTCAGATCGACAAGAAGAAACATTTAGAGCAATATGGAGTTTGGCATTTCGATCCATATCACTACTGCATGAGGTGCTTGGTCGAAAGATACGTAATGTATCTAAAATCTAGAAATATCCAAGGAGATGTGGTTGTTGAAGCCAGAAATAAAAGCGTAGACAAAAAGCTAAAGGCATCTTTTGCTAGAGTTTATAGCAATGGTACAGAACATATTCCAGCAAGAATAGTACAAATGCACTTAACATCGCGAGATATTCACATGCGGGCAAAGACCGCGAATGTGGCAGGACTACAGATTGCCGATCTTCTCGCACACCCAAGCGCCAGATACATGCGATTTATAAAAGACCAGATGGAGCAACCGGCAGACTTTGGGACTAAAATAGTCGATATTCTGCTCAAGAAAAAATATCGACGCTGCCCTAGAACGCTCCGAGTTGAGGGATTTGGCCTCAAATGGCTACCCTAGAACGGGAAACGGGGGCCTATAGCCCCCGCCCGATCGCGCAACACGATCTCCCTTCTTGCGCAAGGGCTGAAACCCATACCGCTCGAATTATCCCCATAATGCACATTCGGTGGCTTCGTTCCACCTCGGATTTCGCGCCTAACGAGATGACTGTTGATAGGTTGGTCGCTTGCTAGCCCCCAAGGCCGCTCAGCGCGATTCGAATTGTTAACGTCAAGTTCCAGCCGATTGCTGTAGTGGAAGCCGAACCTGGCGAGATAGCGGTGCATGCGCTGCCTGCCACACTTAAGGTCCAATGGAGAAAGCCCCGCATTGACGAAACCGTGAGCAACGGCCAAGCTTGGTGCCGACGGTTCCCCTCGGGGATCAAAAGGGAACGCGGTGAGGGCCTGTCGGGCCTGAAGCCGCGGCTGCCCCCGCAACTGTGAGCGGCGAGCCTTCCGCCACCATGTCACTGGGCGATCCGCCCGGGAAGACGGTGAGAGGGCAGCGACCCGCGAGCCAGGAGACCTGCCGTCAGCCGTGGTCACACGCGAAACGCGTCGGGCGGGGTGTCCTGACGGGTGCTGAAGGCGCCGCCCCTCCCCGGAGGAGGCGGAGGCCGAAGCCTCGTTCGCGGTGACGTGCCACTCGAAGACGCGCGCGCCACCTCCGCCGATGTCCGATCCCGCAAGGTTTCCGCTCCCGCCCCGGGAGAGAGCCCGCCCGTGCCCGCGCCCCAGGAGGGGACACGGCGGCCTCGCGGATGGCGATTGTAACATTATTACATTCGCTGTAGGACCGCGGCCGGGGCACCGCCGCCCGTGCCCGGACACCCACGCTCCCATGACGATGCCTTCTCCCCGCCCCTCCGGGCGGCTCCGTTCCGCGCGCGGCCTGCCCGCCCTCGCCCTCCTGCTCTGGCCGGCCCTGCCCTGCGGGCCGGCCGCCGCGCAGGAGGCGGCCAGCGTCACCCTCGACCAGCTCACCGTGACCGGCGACGGGGTGAGCCTGACCCGGGCCGCCCCGGCCGGCCTCAACCTGCGCACGCCGGATCGCGGCGGCTCCCGCCTCGGCCTGACGCCCCTGGAGACGCCGGCGAGCCTCGACGTGATCGCCGGCGAGACCGCCCGCATCCGCGGCCAGAACACGGTGACGGAGGCGGTGACGCAGAACGCCACCGGCATCACCACCATCGCCGCGCCGGGCAACGGCAACGGCGCCTTCACGAGCCGGGGCTTCGCCGGGCCGAACTCGATCCAGCAGCTCTATGACGGCACCCGGCTCTTCGTCGGCGCCGGCACCGTCACCTTCCCCTTCGACACCTGGAACGTCGAGCGCATCGAGGTGCTGCGCGGCCCGGCCTCCGTGCTCTACGGCGACGGGGCGATCGGCGGCGTGGTCAACGTGGTCAGCAAGCAGCCGGTCTTCACGCCGGTCGGCGCGGCGCGGGCTGCCCTCGGCTCGGACGGGACGGCGCGGCTCGCCCTCGACACCGGCGGCCCCCTCGGCGAGCAGGTCGCCTACCGCCTCAACGTGAGCGGCAACCGCGCGGACGGCTGGATGAATCCGGACGGCGATTTCCGCAACCTCGCGGTCTCGGGCGCCCTGACCCTGCAGGCGACCCCGGACCTCGCCGTCACCCTCTCCCACGACCTCGGCTACCAGGAGCCGATGCGCTACTGGGGCAGCCCGCTCATCGACGGGCGCGTGCCGGACCGGATCCGCTTCAACAACTACAATGTCCGCGACGCCAAGGTCACCTGGCTCGACAACTGGACGCAGCTGAAGGCGGAATGGACGCCGAGCGCGGACATCACGCTCCGCAACACCGCCTACCGGCTGCAGAGCCGGCGCCACTGGCTCGACGTGGAGCAATACAGCTTCAACCGCGCCACCGGGCGGATCGACCGCCGCGACTACCTGGAGATCTACCACTCCCAGGAGCAGATCGGGAACCGCTTCGACACCGCTTTCAAGGGCGAGCTGTTCGGGATGCGCAACGAGTTCCTGGCGGGCTTCGACGTCAACACGATCCGCTTCCGCCACACCAACAACTTCTATTTCGACGCGTCCGACAGCGTGCCGGTCTCGGGCTACGATCCCGGCCTGTTCCCGCAGGACGGGCGGGCGCGCCCGGCCTATGCGACGCGGACCTTCCAGGCCTCGGTCTTCGCCGAGAACCGGCTGATCGTGACCGACCAGTTCGCGCTGCTCTCCGGCCTGCGCTACGACGCGCCGTATCTGGAGCGCACCAACCTCCAGACGGGGGCTCGGTTCGCGCGCGACTTCAGCGCGCTCAGCTACCGTTTCGGCGGCGTCTACAACCCGGCGCCGGACCTCGCCCTCTACGCGCAATACGCCACCGCGACCGACCCGGTGAACAGCCTGATCTCCCTCAGCCAGAGCGACGCGAATTTCGACCTCTCCACCGGGCAGCAGGTCGAGATCGGCGTGAAGGGCCTGAGCTTCGGCGGCACCCTCGAATGGACGCTCGCCGGCTACCGCATCGTCAAGGACAAGCTGATCTCGGCGCTGCCGGGCACCTCGACCCAGCAGGTGCAGGTCGGCCGGCAATCCTCCCAGGGCGTCGAGGCGGCGGTCTCCCTCCGCCTGCCCGAGGGCTGGCGCATCGACGCCAACCTCGCCCTGCTCCACGCCCAGTACGACGACTTCACCCAGGTGGTGAACAACGTGCTGGTCAGCTATGCCGGCAAGCAGCCCCTGGACGTGCCGGAGCGGGTCGGCAATCTCTGGCTCAACTGGGCCTTCGCCCCGGGCTGGGAGGCGCGGCTCGGGGTGCAGTATGTCGGGCGCACCTTCAGCGATTTCGGCAACACCGCGCCGCGGCCGGCCTATGCCCTGCTCAATGCCGGGCTCGACCATCAGGTGACCCCGAATTCCGTGCTCTCCCTGCGGGCCTACAACCTCCTCGACGAGGTCTACGCCATCGCCGGCAACGCGGTGGACGGGGTCGGCACCAACTGGCTGCTCGGGCGCCCGCGCTCCTTCGAGGTCGCCTACAGCGTGACGTGGTGAGGATGCGGGGCGGCGGACGACAGGGCACGAAGCGGATCGGCAAGGCGGCCAAGCGCTGGCTGCTGCTCGGCCATCGCTGGATCGGCATCCTGACCGGGCTGTTCTTCGCCGCCTGGATCGGGTCCGGGCTGGTGATGCTCTACGTGCCCTTCCCGAGCCTGAGCGAGGCGGAGCGGCTCGCGGGCCTGCCGCCGATCGCCTGGGAGAGCGTCGCCCTCGGCCCCGACGCGGCGCGCGCCGCCTCGGAGGGCGGGACGCCGCGCAGCCTGGCGCTCGCCATGCGCGGCGCGGTGCCGGTCTACCGCCTCGTCACGGCGCAGGGCGACCGGCTCACCCTCTCGGCCCGGACCGGGGCGCGGCTCGGCCCGGTCTCGGCCGAGGAGGCGCGGCTCATCGCCGGGGCCGGCCCGGAGGCCCCGGTGGAGGCCGTGGCGCGCGACCAGTGGACGGTGCATGCCCGCTACGACGCCCTGCGCCCCTTCCTCAAGGTGGCGCTGGGCGATGCGGCCGGCACGGATCGCTACGTCTCGGAGCGGACCGGCGAGATCGCCCTCGACACCAACCGGCAGGAGCGCGTCTGGAACTGGCTCGGCGCGATCCCGCACTGGTTCTACCCGACGCCCCTGCGCGCCCGGGCCGAGCTCTGGCGGCAGGCGATCCTCTGGGTCTCCGGTATCGGCATCGCCGGCGCCCTGAGCGGGCTCGTCCTCGGGATCTGGCGGCTGCGGGTCCGGCGGCCCTATCCGCACGGGTCGGTGACGCCCTATCGCGGGATCGGGCGCTGGCACCACCTCGTCGGGCTCGCGGGCGGGGCGAGCCTGCTCAGCTTCATCGTGAGCGGCTGGCTCTCGATGAACCCGAACCACTGGTTCACCATGCCGGGGCCGCCCGGCGACCTGCTGGCCGCCTATGCCGGGCCGGCCGGGCCGATCGGGCTCGATCCCGCCGGGCTGAGGGCGGCGGCGCCGGAGGGCGCGGTCGAGCTCCGCTTCCTGCGCCTCGGCGGGCGCTGGCTGACCGAGGCCCGGACCGCCGCCGCCCGGCGCGTGCAGGGGGCGGAGGGCGGCCCGGCCCCGGACGAGGCCGCGATCGCCGCGGCGGCCGCCCGCGCCTTCCCGGCGGCGCCGCTCGCGGGGATCGTGCGGCTCACCCGCTACGATTCCTACTGGTACCCCCACCACGACACGCGCCCGCTGCCGGTCCTGCGCCTGCGCTTCGCCGATGCGGCGGCGACCTGGCTGCATGTCGACCCCGTCTCCGGGGAGATCCTGAACCGGCTCGACCGCAGCAGCCGCCTCTATCGCTGGCTGTTCGCCGGGCTGCACCGGCTCGACCTCGCCGTGCTCACCGGGCACCGGCCGGCCTGGGACATCGCGCAATGGTCGCTCAACGGGCTCGGCGGCGTCATCGCCGTGACCGGGGTGGTGCTGGGCTGGCGCCGCCTGCGCCGCCTGCGCCGCCGGCCGCGCTTCGCACCCAACTATTCCGAGAATTTCACGGATCGTCGCAACGATTCGTTGAGGACGGGACCGGCATGATCCTGCCGAGTGGTCAGGCACGACCCCTCGTCCCTCTCGGCCCGTTGAGACAGATGGCTCCGATCCATCGCTTCGAGACCGCCCGCAGCTACCAGGCGGTCTCGCTCGTCGACGATCTCGTGGCCCGGATGGGACGCCTCGCCGTCCATCGCGGTTTCGTTCGGGAGGCCATCGCGAGCCCGATGCTCAAGCGGCTGATGCCGCGGGAGCGCCTCGCCGAGCGCGCGGCCTTCGAGACCAGCCTGCGCCGGCGCCTCGAAAGCGAGAAGCCCCGGCCGGACCAGATCGCCTATCTCGTCCGCCTCGCCGAGGACGAGCTCGACCTCGCCCACGAACGCACGACCTGAGCCGCCTCAGCCCGCCGCGCCGAGGGCCTGGAGGATGCGGGCCCAGGAGCGGGTGCCCTTGTGGAAGCTCGACAGCGCGTACTTCTCGTTGGGCGAGTGGATGCGGTCGTCGTCGAGGCCGAAGCCGATCAGCAGGGTGTCGAGGCCGAGGAGGCGCTTGAAGTCGCCCACGATCGGGATCGAGCCGCCGGCCCCGACCGCCACCGCCTCCCGGCCCCATTCCTCGGCGAGCGCCTGCCTGGCGGCGCCGAGCTGGGGCATGTCGTAGGGCAGCGCCACCGCGCGGGAGCCCTTGTAGCAGATCACCTCCACCCTGCAGTCGGCGGGCACCCGCTCGCGCACGAAGGCCTCGAAGGTCCGGGCCAGCCGCTCTGGATCCTGGTCGTCGACGAGGCGGAAGGAGACCTTGGCCGAGGCCTCGCTGGCGATCACCGTCTTGGTGCCCTCGCCGGTATAGCCGCCGATGATGCCGTTCACGTCGCAGGCCGGACGCGACTGGATCAGCTCGATCGGCAGGCGCCCCCGCTCGCCCGCCGGCTCCTTCAGGCCGATCGGCCCGAGGAACTTTTCCGCCGTGAGGCCGAGGGAGCGCCACTGCTCCAGCAGCTCCGGCGGCGGCTCGCGCACGCCCTCGTAGAAGCCCGGCAGCGTCACCCGGCCGTCGGCATCGTGCAGGGCGGCGAGGATCTTCGACAGGACGTGGATCGGGTTGGCCGCCGCCCCGCCGAAGAAGCCGGAATGCAGATCCCGGTCGGCGCAGGTCACCTTCACCTCGAAATAGGCGAGGCCCCGCAGCGAGGTGGTGATCTGCGGCGTCTGCCGGTCCCACATCCCGGTGTCGCAGACGAGGGCGACGTCGGCCTCGAGGCGGTCGCGGTTGGCGGCGACCCATTCGGGCAGCCCCTGCGAGCCGTTCTCCTCCGCGCCCTCGACCAGGATGGTGACGCCGACCGGCAGGTCCCCGTTCATGGCGAGATGCGCCCGGCAGGCCTCGACGAAGGTCATCACCTGGCCCTTGTCGTCGGAGGCGCCGCGGGCGACGATCTTCTGCGCCTCCCCCTCGCCGGCGAGGCGCGGCTCGAAGGGCGGCGTCTCCCACAGGGCGAGCGGGTCGACCGGCTGCACGTCGTAATGGCCGTAGAACAGGACGTGCGGCGCCCCCGGCTTGGGGCGATGCGCCAGCACCACCGGATGCAGGGAGGTCTCCTCCACGGTGGTCGCGAAGCCGAGGGCGGTCAGGGTGCCCTCGAGCCAGGCGGCCGCCTCCCGGCAAGGGCCGGCATAGGCCGGGTCGGTCGAGATCGAGGGGATGCGCAGCCAGGCGAACAGCCGCTCCAGGGCATTGTCGAGGTCGCGGTCGATGTCGTTGAGGACGGGGTCGAGCGCCGTGTCGGGCATGGGCCTTCGGGTTCCCTGGGAAGCGGGTCGTGCCCTCAGCGTTAGCCGAGGGCGGCCCGGGGCGGAACCCCGGCCGCCCCGTCCCGGGCACGCCGCCGCATGGAACGGCGCCAGTTTGGAGCGGTTATCGACGCAAAGCTGCGGACGGCAGCGTTTCGTCCTCCGCGCAACGTCCGCCCGGCGGACACTGTCCCTCACGCATCGGATCCCCGCCATGCTCATCGACAGCGGCTCGCCCGGAGCCCCCGGCACCGTCGACATCACCCTGACCATCAACGGGCAGAGCCGGCGCATCGCCGTCGCCCCCTGGGTCACGCTCCTCGACCTGCTGCGCGAGCGCCTCGACCTCACCGGCACCAAGAAGGGCTGCGACCACGGCCAGTGCGGCGCCTGCACCGTGCTGGTGAACGGCGTGCGCGTGAATGCCTGCCTGACACTGGCGGTGATGAAGGACGGCGCCGAGATCACCACTGTGGAGGGCCTCGCGGCCCTGGCCCACAAGGCGGGCACCAACACCCTGCACCCGATCCAGGAAGCCTTCATCGAGCACGACGCCTTCCAGTGCGGCTACTGCACCCCGGGCCAGCTCTGCTCCTCCGTCGGCCTGATGAACGAGGGCCATGCCAAGAGCCGGGACGAGATCCGCGAGGCGATGAGCGGCAACCTCTGCCGCTGCGGCGCCTACACCCACATCGTCGACGCCATCGAAGAGGTGATGCAGCAGGGAGGCGCCCGATGAACCGCTTCGATTACGTCCGCGCGGGCACGGTCGCGGAAGCCGTGCAGGCCCTCGGTGCGGGCGGCCGCCTGATCGCGGGGGGCACCAACCTCCTCGACCTGATGAAGTACAATGTCGAGAAGCCGGAGCGGCTCGTCGACATCACCCGGCTGCCCCTGACGGACATCGAGGCGCATGCGGGCGGCCTGCGCATCGGCGCCCTCGTGACCAATGCGACGCTGGCCTATGACGACCGCGTCCGCGCCCGCTACCCGCTGCTGTCGAGCGCGATCCTGGCCGGGGCCTCGGCCCAGTTGCGCAACGCCGCCTCCACCGGCGGCAACCTGCTGCAGCGGACCCGCTGCTACTACTTTTACGACGAGGGCACGCCCTGCAACAAACGGGAGCCCGGCTCCGGCTGCCCGGCCATCGGCGGGGTGAACCGCATCCATGCGATCTTCGGGACGAGCCCGCACTGCATCGCCACCCACCCCTCCGACATGTGCGTGGCGCTCGCGGCCCTGGAGGCCACCGTCAACGTCACCGGCCCGGAGGGCGAGCGCGCCATCCCCTTCGCGGAGTTCCACCGCCTGCCCGGCGACACGCCGGAGAAGGACACCAACCTGAAGCCCGGCGAGATGATCCTCTCGATCGACCTGCCGGCCCGGGACTTCGGCCCGCACCACACCTACCTGAAGCTGCGCGACCGGCTCTCCTACGCCTTCGCCCTGGTCTCGGTCGCCGCCGCCCTCGAACTCGACGGCGGGACGATCCGGACCGCCCGGCTGGCGCTGGGCGGCGTCGCCCACAAGCCCTGGCGCAACCGCGAGGCGGAGGCGCTGCTCGAAGGCGCGCCCGCCACCCGCGAGAGCTTCCGGAAGGCCGCCGACCGGATCGTGTCGGAGGCCAGGCCCCAGTCCGAGAACGGCTTCAAGGTCGAGCTGGCCCGGCGGGCGATCGTGCGCGGGCTGGAGCAGGCCGCCGCGGGCACCCCGCAATCGCAGTCCGACAAGCGCATCCAGTAAGGAGAGCCCGACGATGGCCACCCAGCTCAGCAGCGGTGCCGGCAAGGACCGCTTCGTCGGCAGCGCGATCAGCCGCGTCGACGGCCCCGCCAAGGTCACCGGCCTCGCCAAGTATTCCGGCGAATTCGCCGCCCCCGATCTCGTGCACGGCTATGTCGTGTCGAGCCGCATCGCCCGGGGCCGGATCACCGGCATCGACGCGTCGCAGGCCGAGGCCGTGCCCGGTGTGCTCAAGGTCCTGACCCACGAGAACCGCCCCGCCGTGCCGGGGCAGGCGGATGCCTATCAGGACATGGTGGCGCCCCCGGGCGCGCCCTTCCGCGCCCTCTACGACGAGACGATCCTGTTCTCGGGCCAGCCCGTCGCCCTGGTGCTGGCGGAGGATTTCGAGACGGCGCGCTACGCCGCCTCGCTGGTCCGCGTCGCCTACGACACCGACACGCCCCGCACCGATCTCGATGCACTGAGCGGAGACGCCTATGTCCCGCCGGTGGAGCGCGAGGGCATCAAGCCGCCGCCGGAGCCCTGGGGCGATGCGCGCAAGGCCCTGGAGGGAGCCGAGATCCGGGTTGAGCAGAGCTACCGCCTGGCCGACGAGCACCACAACCCGATGGAGCCCCACGCCTCGACCGTGGTGGTGGAGAAGGACGGCACCTACACCGTCTACGACAAGATCCAGGGGGTGGCGAACACGCAGCTCTACCTGACCAACGTCTTCGGCCTGAAGCCGGAGCAGGTGCGCTGCCTCAACCCCTATCTCGGCGGCGGCTTCGGCTCCGCCCTGCGCCCGCAATACCAGCTCTTCCTGGCCATGCTCGCGGCCCAGGACCTGAACCGCTCCGTGCGGGTGACGCTGGCCCGCGACCAGATGTGGAGCTTCACCTTCCGCTCGCAGGCGGTGCAGTCCATCGGGCTCGGCGCGGCGAAGGACGGCGCGCTGCAGGCGCTCAGGCACGGTGCCGTGCAGGGCACCTCGACCTACGAGGATTACCAGGAGGTCGTCGTCAACTGGTCGGGCGTGCTCTACAAGTGCGACAACGTCGAACTGACCTACAAGCTGGTCAAGCTCGACACCCCGACCCCGGGCGACATGCGCGCGCCCGGCGCCGTCTCCGGCGTCTACGCCATCGAATCCGCCATGGACGAGCTGGCCTACGCCACCGGCCAGGACCCGATCGCCCTGCGCCTCGTCAACTACACCGACGAGGACCCGACCGAGGGCAAGCCCTTCGGCTCCAAGGCCCTGAAGAGCTGCTTCGAGCAGGGCGCCGCGCGCTTCGGCTGGGACAAGCGCGACCCGCAGGTCCGCTCCATGAAGGACGGCCGCGAGCGCGTCGGCTGGGGCATGGCCTGCGGCATCTGGGAATCGATGATGCAACAATCGAGCGCCCGGGTGGCGCTCACCGCCGACGGGCGGGTCGAGGTCGGCAACTCCACCGGCGACATCGGCACCGGCACCTACACCATCCTCACCCAGATCGCGGCGGACGGGCTCGGCGTGCCCTTCGAGCATGTCACGACCAAGCTCGGCGACACCAGCCTGCCCGAGGCCCCCGTGGCCGGCGGCTCCTGGACCGCCGCCTCCTCCGGCACCGCGGTGATGAAGGCCGCCCGCAACGTGGCCGAGCAGGTCTTCAGGCTCGCCCGGGGCCTGGAGGGCTCGCCGCTCGCCAATGCGGATTTCGAGCGGGTCGTGTTCACCGGCGGCCGGATCCAGCTCGCGGAGGATGCCGCCCGCGGGCTCGCCCTGACCGAGGTGCTCGCCGCCACCGGCACCGACAGGCTGGAGGCCACGGAATCGGCCGGGCCGGATTCCGACTTCAAGGCGCAGTACGAGGCCTATACCCACTCGGCCGTCTTCGCCGAGGTGAAGGTCGACGAGGAGCTCGGCGTGGTCCGGGTCACCCGCGTGGTCTCGGCCATCGCCGCGGGCAAGATCCTCAACCCGAAGACGGCGGCCAGCCAGATCAAGGGCGGGATCGTGATGGGCATCGGCTCGGCGCTGCACGAGGAATCGATGCTCGACCACCGCCTCGGCCGCTTCATGAACCACAATCTCGGCGAGTATCACGTGCCGGTGAATGCCGACATCCACGACATCGAGGTGATCTTCGTCGACGAGGAGGACAAGGCCAATCCGCTCGGCGTGAAGGGGCTCGGCGAGATCGGCATCGTGGGCGTGGCCGCGGCCATCGCCAACGCCGTCCACCACGCCACGGGCACGCGCATCCGCGCCCTGCCGATCACCCTCGACAAGCTGCTGACCTGAGGGCCCCGGCGCCTTCCCCGCAGGCGCGATCGGACCGCTTCGCGCGGTCCCCCTCGCCCAGAGGGCGGGGAAAGGTGCTTCGCCCGGCACCCGCGGAGAGCTGCGGCTGCGATCCGCCCCACATCGTCGTTGCCCCACCCGCCCCGGGCGGCGTATCGCGGCGCTCGGGTTTCCTCGCGCCGGATCCAGCTGCATGGCGGCTCTCCTCGTCTTCCTCGGTGCCGGCCTCGGCGGCGTGATGCGCCACGGGGTCAACATGCTCGCCGTGCGGCTCGGATCGAGCTTCCCCTGGGGCACGCTCGCCATCAACGTCTCCGGCTCGATCGCCATGGGGCTGGTGACCGGCTGGTTCGCCCTGCGCGGCGGCAGCCTGCAGGCGCGGCTGTTCCTCGCCACCGGGATTCTGGGCGGCTTCACCACCTTCTCGACCTTCTCGCTGGAAGCCTTCACCCTGTTCGAGCGCGGCGAGAGCGCGGCCGCGGCGGCCTATGTGCTCGGCTCCCTGATCGCCGGCATCGGCGGCCTCGCCCTCGGGCTCTACGTGATGCGGCAGATCCTCTGACAGGGAGCCGAGGGGAACCGAGGATGGCCGATCCGCTCCAGTCCTGGCGCCTCTGGGCGCTGCTCTCGGCGGCCTTCGCGGCGCTGACCGCGGTGCTGGCCAAGGCCGGGGTGGAGGGCATCGCCTCCGAGACGGCGACCTTCCTGCGCACCCTCGTGATCCTGGCGCTCACCGGCGCGATCATGCTGCTGGCGGGCCAGGCCCAGGGCCTCGGCCGGATCCCGGGGCGCAGCGCCCTGCTCCTCGTCCTGTCGGGGCTCGCCACCGGCGCCTCCTGGCTCTGCTACTTCCGCGCCCTCTCCCTCGGCGACGCGGCCAAGGTCGCGCCCCTCGACAAGCTCAGCGTCGTGCTGGTCGCCTTGTTCGGCGTGCTCTTCCTCGGGGAGCGGCTCTCGGCGACCAACTGGCTCGGCATCGGCCTCATCACCGCCGGGGCCCTGCTGGTGGCCTGGCGCTGATGGGAGCCCCCCGCCTGGCCGCCCTGCTGGCCCCCGCCCTGCTCGCGGCCGGACCGGCCACGGCGGAGGATCCCTTCGTCGATGCCGGGGCGCGGGTGCCCGGCCTCGTCGTGGAGATGCGCTATGCCGGCGCGCACAACTTCGTCGGGCGGCCCATCGCCGGCTACGCGGCGCCGCGCTGCCTGCTCACCCGCGCGGCCACGGCGGCGCTCGCCCGCGCCCAGGCGGATCTGGCCCGCGAGGGGCTCGGCCTGAAGGTGTTCGACTGCTACCGGCCGACCCGGGCGGTGGCCGATTTCGTGGCCTGGGCCCGCGACCCCGCCGAGGCCCGCATGAAGGCCGAGTTCTATCCGGAGATCGACAAGGCCGACCTGTTCCGCCTCGGCTACATCGCCGGGAACTCCGCGCATTCCCGCGGCTCGACCGTCGACCTCACCCTCGTGACCCGGGCCGAGGGCCGCGAGATCGACATGGGCACGCCCTTCGACTTCTTCGGCCCCGCCTCCGGCGAGGGGAACAAGGCCCTCACCCTCCCCCAGGCGGCCCACCGCGCCCGGCTGCGGACGGCGATGATTCGGGCCGGTTTCGCCCCCTATCCGCAGGAATGGTGGCACTTCACCCTGCGCGGCGAGCCTTTTCCCCACACGGCCTTCGACCGGCCGATCCGCTGAGGCCCGCGCGCAGAAGCCGAGGCAACGCCATGGCTCTGTGTGGAATTTGTCTTGCGCCTTGAATTATTCCAGTTCAGGCGAGACAGATTTCGAGAGCAACTCTCGCCTTGTATCATTTCTAATGTTTTGCCCGTAACTTGCAAATATTCCGGCGATTGCTCAAAGATTCTCCCGCAACGAAACCTATCGATCGCCCCGGGCTTACCCTGTCAGGGGCGGGAGAACAGAAGCGGAGAGACGGATGGCACGCACCCTCGACGCGATCCGGCACTACACGCGGATCGCCTGGTGGGACGGCTCGGCCCTGGGCCTCCACCTCTCGGCCTTCGGCGACCTGCTGGGCCTGACCGAGGGCGAGCGGGGCGGCAGCCGCCGGCCCCAGGGCGGGACCGAGAGCGAGGACGAACGGGCGTGAGCGCAGGTGTGAGCGAGGAGCGGCGCGAGGCCGTGGAGCGGCAGGCGCAGGGCTGCCTCGAACGCGCGCTCATGCGCGCCTTCTGGCAGGCGATGCAGGACCAGCCCATGCCGGTGATGGCGGGGCTCGAGACGGCGGCGCGGACGGTGGGCGCGCTCTACCGGCAGGCGGCGGCCGCGCATGGCCCCGGCGGCTGCGATTGCGGCTGGCGGCCGGAGCCCGATTCCGACCTGATCGTGCTGGAGGCGATGCTCGCCGCCGCCCTGCTGCAGCCGCCGGGCCGGACCCTGGCCGAGATGGAGCCCGCCGGCCGCGCCTGACGGCCCCCGTCTAGCCCTCCGTCAGCACGATCTCGTGCAGGCGGGCGGGGCGGGTCAGGCGGATATGCGCCTTGTCGATCGCGACGATGCCCTCCCGCTGGAAGCGCTTGAGCATCATCGTCACCCATTGCCGGGTCGAGCCGACCAGGGCGGCGAGCTCGTCATGGGTGATGCGGCGGTGGATCACCACCGCGCCGTCCTCCTCCGTGCCGTAGAGGTCGCCGAGATTGAGGAGCAGCTGGGCCAGCCGCTCGATCACCGAGCGGGTGCCGAGCATCTGCGCCATGGCCGTGTAGCAGCGGCCCTTGGCCTCCAGCGCCTCGATCAGGCAGAGGGCGAAGTTCGGCATCTGGCGGATCAGGCTGCGCAGGGTCGCGCTGGAGAGCACCGTGACCCGCACCGGCTCGATCGCCACCCCCGACCATTGGTGGCAGCCGCCGCCGGAAATGCTGGGGCCGCCGATGAAATGGCCCGGCGTCCAGTAGGCGAGGGTCACCTGCCGGCCGGAGGGGCCGGAATAGAACACCCGCACGCGGCCCTCCTCGATCAGGAAGATGCCCTCATGCGCCTCGCCCTGCGCGAACACGCTGCGGCCGGCCGGGAGCGTCAGGCTGCGGCCGGCGGCGCGTACCCGCGCCGCCTCCGCGGGCGTGAGCCGGTCGAGGAAGCCGGCGCCGTCGTCGAGCCCCTCGATCGTCTCGCTCAGGAACAGCGCGCTGGCGATCAGCGGCGCCGGGCGGTGCGGTTCGGACAGGGCGAGCATCGCTGCGGACATAGTGCGGATGGCCTCTTCCGGGGCGCGGCCACCGGCGAAGGCGGCCGAGCGCGCTGTGAGGGGGGGATTATCGATCGGACGCCGCCGCGAGCAATTCCAAATTGAAGATCTCGACGGCGAGATTTTCCCAAAGGGAAGATTTTTTGGAGATTTTCTTTCCGCTCATCCAAGAACAGCCGCGAAAGACCGCAGTCTTCATGAGGCGATGAAATTAATTGCTCGCCGCAGCGCAGCACGAGGCCGCTAGATGGGCCCGTCGCCGCGCACCTTCCCGGGCCGCCCGGCGCATCCTGCCCGACGGAGCCCGCCCGTGACCGCCTTCCGCCCCGCCCGCCGCCCTCTCGCCCGGCCGCTCGCCGCCCTCCTCCTCTCGGCCACCGTCTTCGGCGCCACGGCCGGCACGGCCGCGGCCGAGACGATCCGCGTCGCGGTCGGCACGCAGGACACCACCATCAACTGCGCCACCGGCGGCCTGCTGATCCGCGAGCTGAAGCTCCTGGAAAAGTTCCTGCCGCACACGGGCAAGTACAAGGACGCGACCTACGACATCCAGTGGCGCAACTTCACCAGCGGCGCGCCGCTCACCAACGAGATGGTCGCGGGCAAGCTCGATCTCGGCGCCATGGCCGACTTCCCCGGCTCGCTCAACGGCTACGCCTTCGCCAAGGCCGGGCGGCGCAGCCTGTTCCTCTCCGTGCTCTCGGGCAGCGTGAAGGGCAGCGGCAACGGCATCGTGGTGCCCAAGGACTCCCCCGTGCAGGCGCTCGCCGACCTCAAGGGCAAGACCATCTCGGTGCCCTTCGCCTCGACCGCGCACGGGCTGCTGCTGCGGGCGGTGAAGGCGCAGGGCTGGGAGCCGGGCCGCGACGTCACCATCATCACCCAGGCCCCGGAGGTGGCGGGCTCGGCGCTGCTCGCCAACAAGATCGAGGCGCATGCCGATTTCGTGCCCTTCGCCGAGCTGTTCCCCTGGCGCGGCTTCGCCCGCAAGATCTACGACGGCGCCCAGGCCGACGCCCCGACCTTCCACGGCGCTCTGGTCGACGCCGATTACGCCGACACGTATCCCGAGATCGTCGAGGCCTATCTGCGCGCGGCGATCGAGGCGGACCGCCTGATCGCCGCCGAGCCGGAAACCTATTCCGAGCTGATCGAGAAGGTGACCGGCATCGAGGCCGAGGTCGCCTACCTGTTCCACGGCCCCCTCGGCCTGCAGACCCGGGACCTGACCTGGAAGCCCGAATACCGGCAGGCGGTGAAGACCTCCTTCGAGACGCTGAAACTCCTGAAGAAGGCCGATTCCGACATCGACCTCGACCGCTTCGTCGACGACCGCTTCATCCGCGCGGCCGCCAAACAGGCCGGGATCGACTACGAGGCCCGCCTCAGGGACTACGCCCCCGCCCCCCTCGTCGCCACGGATGCGGCGACCGGGGCGCCGATCACCGACTTCGCCCGCGTCGCCCAGATCTGGGTGCGCGGGGAGCCGAAGGTCCGCCACTACGCCTCGCCGGAGGGCGCCTTCGCGGCCCTCGCCGCCCTGGAGAAGGAGGGCGGCCAGGCCCGCGTCGTCTACGCCCAGGACCGGGGCACCGGCATCAAGCTGTTCGCCACCCAGGCCTGGTACGTGCGCGACGCCGGGAAGCACCTGAGCGCCTTCCTGCTCAAGGCGGACGCGGAGGCCTTCGCGCAAGCCAAGGGCGGGGACGTGCTCGACTTCGCCGCCGCCCGGGCCGGCCTCGCCAAGCTCAGCGCCCGATGAGCGCCTCGGCCCTGGACGCGCCCGCGCCCCCGCGGGCGGCCGGGCGCAGGCTCCGGCTGCCCCTGCCGCAGCGCTGGCCTTTGGGGCGGCTCGCCCTGCGCGGCCTCGCCCTCGGCCTCAGCCTCGCCGCCTGGCACGCGGCGGCGCATGCGAAGCTCGACCTCGGCTTCGTCAGCTTCCGCAACGTGCCGACGCCCCTCCAGGCGGCGCAGGCCGCCTGGGCGCTTCTCCATGCGCCGGCGCTCGGCGCCCATCTCGGGGCGAGCCTCGCCCGGGTGCTCTCCGGCTTCGTGGCGGCTCTGGCGATCGGGGTGGGGCTCGGCCTCGCCGTGGGCCGCTCGCGCCTCGCCCACGACCTGCTGATGCCGCCGCTCGAGGTGCTGCGCCCGATCCCCGCGGTGGCCTGGATCCCCCTGGCGATCCTGATGTTCCCCTCCTCCGAGCTCTCGATGGCCTTCATCACCTTCACGGGGGCGCTCTTCCCGATCCTGCTCAACACCCTGCACGGGGTGGAGGGCGTGCATCCGCGGCTGGTGGCCGCCGCGCGCAGCCTCGGCGCGGGGGATGCCGCGATCCTGCGGGAGGTGATCCTGCCCGGCGCCGCCCCGAGCATCGTCACGGGGGCGGCCATCGGCATGGGCACGGCCTGGTTCTGCCTCGTGACCGCGGAGATGATCTCCGGCCAGTACGGCATCGGCTACTTCACCTGGGAATCCTACACCTTGCAGAACTACGACGACATCGTCGTCGGCATGCTGCTGATCGGCCTGCTCGGGATGGGTTCGAGCCTGATCGTGCGGACGCTCGGCGCCTGGGCGACGCCCTGGGTCGGCGCGGGAGGGCAGCGATGAGCGCGGGCGTGGCGGCCGGGGGCCGCGTGACCCTGGAGGGCGGCGCGATCCGGCTCGGCCGGGGGGCGGCGGCCTTCGACGTGGTCGAGGACATCCATCTCGACGTGCCGGCCCGGCAATTCGTCTGCATCCTCGGGCCGTCCGGCTGCGGGAAATCGACCCTGCTCGGGGCGGTGGCCGGGCATCTCGCCCTGCGCCGCGGCCGGGTCAGCCTCGACGGCGAGGCGATCGCCGGGCCGCATCCGGACCGGGGCATCGTCTTCCAGCAGCACACCCTGTTCCCCTGGCTGAGCGTCGTCGACAACGTCGCCTTCGGCCTGAAGATGAAGGGAATCGGCCGGCGCGAGCGCCTGGAGCGCGCCGGGGAGATCCTGGCGCAGGTCGGCCTGTCCGATTTCGCCGGGCGCTACCCGGCGGAGCTGTCCGGGGGCATGCAGCAGCGGGTCGAGATCGCCCGCGCCCTCGTCAACCGCCCGCGGGTGCTGCTGATGGACGAGCCCTTCGGGGCGCTCGACGCGCAGACGCGCCTGACCATGCAGGAACTGCTCCTCGAAGTCTGGGCGCGGCACCGCACCACCATCCTCTTCGTCACGCACGACATCGACGAGGCCCTGTTCCTCGGCGACCGCCTCCTCGTGATGACGCCCCGGCCCGGCCGCCTCCTCGACGACATCGCCCTGGACTTTCCCCGCCCGCGGGCCCGGGGCCTGATCACCGACCCGGGCTTCACCCGGATCAAGCAGCATTGCCTCGCCCTGCTCCACCAGGGACCGGGCCTGCCCCTCTCCCGGCTGAGCCCGATCGGCATGCCGGATCGCCGGGCGGGGGCGTGACGGGGACCCTCAGTGGCGCGGCTCGCCCCAGGCGGCCCGGCCGCAGGCCTCGGCGGCGAGCGGCGCGAGGCTGAAGCCGTCGATGGTGTCCCGGGAGGGCGTGGCGCCGGCCCGGCACGCGGCGACATAGGCCAGCGCGCTCGCCACGCAGCGCTCGGAATAGGGCTTCGGGATCACGCCGAGGGCGCCGGCGAAGTCGTCCGGGATGCGCTTGGCGTTGGCGGTCATGAACAGCACCAGGATGCGCGGGTCGGCGCTCAGGGCGCGGGCCACCTCCACCCCGGTCGGGCCGTCGACGAGATGAATGTCGACCAGGGCGAGATCGGGTGTCGTGTCGCGGCCCAGCGCGATGGCTTCTTGCGAATTCGTGGCCACGCCGACCGGGATGTGCCCGAGATCTTCGAGAAGGCTTTCCAGTTCGAGCGCGATCAGGGCCTCGTCCTCGACGACGAGAATCCGCAGGCCGGATCCGGACGTCTCCTGGGACATGGCGGATGCCTTTCCTCCGAGGCGGGGCCTCGTTCCGTGACCGGGACCCTCGTTTTCTTGTGTTCGACCTGAAGCTATACCGATACACTCAGTTCAGGCCATCCCGGGCATTCATCGGAATCGTGATTTCTACACGTGTTCCTGGCGCGGCATCGCTCCAGAGCACGTGTCCGCGCAGCTGGCGCACCACCATCTCGACGAGGTTGCGGCCGAAGCCGGCCGGGTTGGCGGGCGCCTGCGCCAGCCCGACGCCGTCATCCTCGACCACGAGCTGCATCCCCTCCGCACCCTGCCGCGCCCGGATGCTGACCAGGCCCTCGCGGTCGCCCGGGAAGGCGTGGCGCAGGGCGTTGGCGGTCAATTCGTGCAGCATCAGGGCGAGCGGGGCGGCCATGGCGGCGGTGGTGCCGACGGGCTCGATCTCCGACCGGATCGTGGTCCGCTCCGGATCGAGCCCGGCCGCGACGTCGGAGAGGAACTCCGCGGTGAATTCCTGGAAGTCGAAGCGGGAGACGTTGCCGGCGGAGTAGAGCATCCGGTGGGCGGTCGAGAGGGCGCCGATGCGCTCGGCCATGGCCTGCAGGGCCTCCCGGGCCTCGCCCTCCGGCGTGCGCCGGGCCTTCAGGAGCATCAGCGAGGAGATGACCTGGAGGTTGTTCTTGACCCGGTGGTCGACCTCGTGGAGCAGAGCCGTCTTCTGCTCCAGGGCCGCTTGCAGGGCGGCGGTGCGCTCGACGACCTGGCGCTCCAGCTCGTCGTTCGCCCGCTTCAGCGCCTCCTCCAGGCGGTGCTTGTCGGTCATGTCGGCCTGGGCCGAGAAGAAGTAGCGGACCGTGCCGTCGGGGTCGCGCACGGGGCTGATCGTCATCCCGTTCCAGAAGCGGGCGCCGTCCTTGCGCACGTTGAAGAGCTCGCACTCGACGGATTTCTCCTCCGCCACCGCCGCGCGCATGGCCGCGATCACCGCCGGGTCGGAATCCGGCCCCTGCAGGACGCGGCAATTGCGGCCGTAGAGCTCGGCCCGGCCGTAGCCGGTGAGCGCCAGAAAGGCTTCGTTGGCCCAGACGATGGGGTTGTCGGCCTGGCGCGGGTCGGTCACGACCATGGGCGTCGGGCTGGCCTCGAAGGCCGCCGCGAAGGCGCCGAGGCTCACCGGTGCCGAAGGCGGTACGGCGTCGACCTTGTTCTCATCGGAATCGTTGTCCCGTTTCCCCGTCATCCGCGCGCCGCGACGTACACCGTTGTCGTTGAGCGAGGGCATTCCCGGATCCGGTGGCCGGGAGCCCTCCGCTCGGATCGAGCGTTTCGTCCACTTGGTCTCGGCAACGCCAACCCGGGGCCGAGGCCGTTGTTCCTTGCAAGGCCGTCCGGGACGCCCGGTCCCGCCCCCCGGCGACCGGGGCCGCGCCCGAAAGACGGCTTAGGCTTTCTCCAGACTTGCCGTCTATGAGACGTTTCGGCCCGCCGCGACGCGGCGTCGGCGCAAGGATGCCACGATCCTGGGGGACAAGCTCCTCCGACGTTCAGGAGTTCGGTTGATGGCCGTCACCCCCGCCCCAGCGGCCCCGGCGGTGCGCAAGTTCCGCCTGCGCGACGTGGTTGAGGATCCGCGCATCCTGCGCATGCTGGCGCTCGGCTTCTCGTCGGGCCTGCCGCTGCTGCTGGTGCTCGGCACCTTCACCCTGCGGCTCGCCGATTCCAAGATCGACATCCGGGCGATCGGGCTCCTGAGCTACGTGGCCCTGCCCTATTCCCTGAAGTTCCTGTGGGCGCCCCTGATCGACCGCCTCGACGTGCCCTGGCTCGCCGACCGCCTCGGCCGGCGCCGGGCCTGGATGGTCGTGACGCAGATCGCGGTCGCCGCCTGCCTCTCCCTGATGGCCTTCGCGGACCCGGTCGAGCACCTCGCCTTCCTGGCCTTCGGCGCCCTGCTCGTCGCCTTCTGCGCGGCGACGCAGGACGTGGTGATCGACGGCTGGCGCATCGACGCCGCCGGCACCGACCTGCAGGGCGTGATGGCCGCCACCTCCAATCTCGGCTACCGCCTCGGCCTGATCCTGGCCGGGGCCGGGGCGCTCTACATCGCCAGCGCCACGAGCTGGAAGGTGGCCTATCTGACCATGGCGGTCTTCATGAGCGTCGGGCTCGCCGCCGCGTTGCTGGAGCCCCGCCGCGACCCCGCGCCGGGAACGGAAGGCGCCGCCCCCGCCCCCCGGCCGACCTGGAACTTCCGCGACGCCGTGCTGGAGCCCCTGACGGCCCTCTATGGCCGCATGGGCCACGCTCTCTGGGGCGTGCTGCTGCTCGTCGCCCTGTTCCGCCTGCCGGACTTCCTCTCCGGGGTGCTCGCCGGGCCGCTCTACATCAGCCTCGGCTTCACCAAGAACGAGATCGCCACCGTCACCAAGGTCTACGGCATCTGGGTCGGCATCGCCGGGGGCTTCGCCGGGGGCTGGGCCCTGAACCGGCTCGGCATGTTCCCGAGCCTGCTGATCGGCGCCTTCGTGGCGGCCGCCTCGCATCTCTCCCTCGCCTGGCTGGCGCTGGGCGGGGCCGAGATCTGGCGGCTCGTCATCGCCATCTCCATCGAGAATTTCTGCGGGTCCTTCGCCGGCATCGTGCTGATCGCCTACATGTCGAGCCTGACCACGCCGGGGCATGCGGCCACGCAATACGCCCTGTTCTCCTCGCTCTACGCCTTGCCCGGCAAGCTCATCGCCGGCACCTCCGGCTTCGTGGTCGGGGCCTTCGGCTTCCCGGTCTTCTTCGCGATGACGGCAGCGGTCGGTATCCCGGTCGTGGCCCTGTGCTTCGCCGTCGGCCGGCGCACGAACCTGGCCTCCGCCGCGGCGGAGGCCCCGGAGGCCCCCGTGCCGGATCCGAAGAGGAACCCACCGGGCGGTCCCGAGCTTGCTTCGGTCGAAGTTTCCGCGTCACCGATGAGAGCGCAGACGTGAACGAGATTGCCCTGTCCGGCGAGATCCTCCCCGTCCCGACCGGAACCCCCGTCCCGCCGCCCCTGACGGCCGAGGACCTCGCCGCCCTGCGCCGGGCGGTCGCCGCCCTGGAACGGCCGGGCCTCGCCGCCCGCCTCTCCGCCGCCGCGGGCGCGCCCCTGGAGATGATCGGCCGCGCCCTGCCCGGCCCGGTCACCGAGGCGGTCGCCCGCTCCACCGAGGGCGCCATGCGCACGGCCCTGCGCATCGCCCTCGCCACCCTGCCCGACCGGACCGTGAAGGCGACCGGCGAAGGCGCCGGCACCGCGGTCGAGACCGTCTCCGCGGAGACGGCGAGCCGGCTCTCCCGCCTGCTCGGGTCGAGCGATGCCCGCCACAAGGTCTTCGCCGCCCTGTCCGGCGCCGTGGGCGGCGCCTTCGGCCTGCCGAGCCTCGCCGTCGAGCTGCCCCTCTCCACCACCCTGATGCTGCGCTCCATCGCCGAGATCGCCCGCGAGGAGGGCGAGGATCTGAGCGATCCCGAGGGCGCGCTCGCCTGCGTCCAGGTCTTCGCGCTGGGCGGCCGCAACGGCGCCGAGACGGCGCTCGCCGACAGCGGCTACTTCGCCGTGCGCGCGGCCCTGGCCAAGACCATGTCGGAGGCCGCGCGTTACGCCGCGCACCGCTCCCTGCTCGATGCCGGCGCCCCGGCGCTGATGCGCTTCTCCGCGCAGATCGCGGCGCGCTTCGGCCTCGTCGTCTCGCAGAAGGTGGCAGCCCAGGCCGTACCGCTGATCGGCGCCGTGGGCGGCGCAGCGGTCAACACCGCCTTCATGGACCATTTCCAGTCGATGGCGCGGGCGCATTTCACCGTGCGCCGCCTGGAGCGCAGCTACGGCAAGGAGGCGATCCGGCAGGCCTACGCGGCGGAGAAGGACGCCTTCGGGATCGGGTGATTCGCGCCATTCCGGCACGGCACAGTCAAGCCTTCGCTACGGCTTCGTTCACGATCTTGCGCGATGTTACCGGCAGGCCGCGAAACCGGCCGCGTTCTCTCGCGTAAGTTCAGGCCCGGCCATGCGGCGCATTCTCACGAGTGGCATCAAGGCGATCCTGGCGATCGCAGCCCTCTCCACCGCCGCCCATTGGGCGATGCGGGTTCAGCGCGAACCCACCGCGACGGCGAAGATCCACGACCCCGCCGCGACGGGGTCGATCGCGCCCCGCAAGCTGGAAGCCGCCGCGACGGCCCCGGCGGCCTCGATCATGCAGGGCCTCGACCAGCAGCATCTCGCCAAGCTGATCTCCGGCGCCTCGACCGAGAAGCCGAAAGCGCCCAAGCAGGTCGCCAAGCGCTGACCCTCGACCGACCGGGCCCCTGACCGCACCCGGCCGCCCCGAGTGGGGCCGCCGGGATCTGCGGCGGCCCGCCTCAGCGGCAGGGCTGGCCCGGATGGCAGCCGCCATGGGGGGCCGGGGCAGCCCGCGGCGGCGGGGCCTGGCGCGCCTGCATCATCTGCTGCTGCCGCATGGCGGCGGCCTGGGCCTGCTGCGCCCGCTGAGCCGCCTGGGCCTGCATCATCTGCTGGCGCTGGGCGGCTTGAGCCTGCTGGCGCTGCGCCGCGGCCTGGGCCTGCTGGGCCTGACGCTGCGCCTGCATCTGCTGTGCCCGCTGGGCGGCCTGCTGCTGCATCATCTGCTGACGCTGGGCGGCCTGGGCCTGCTGGGCCTGACGCTGCGCCTGCATCTGCTGCGCCCGCTGGGCCGCCTGTTGCTGCATCATCTGCTGGCGCTGCGCGGCTTGGGCCTGCTGGCGCTGCGCCGCGGCCTGGGCCTGCTGCGCCTGGCGCTGGGCCTGCATCTGCTGCTGCCGTTGGGCGGCCTGCTGCTGCGCCGCCTGCGCCCGCTGGGCGGCGGCCTCGGCCTGCTGAGCCCTCTGCGCCTGGAGCGCCTGCTGCGGGGCCTCGCGCCCGGCGGCCGGGTTCGGGCCGGGCGGCAAAGCGGGGCGGCCCGCCACGGCGGGCGGCGCCGAAGGCCGCTCGGCCGGCTGCGGCCCGCGGCCCGGCCCGGCCTGGGCCGGGAGCGGCTGACCGTTCGCGCCGGGCAGGGGCCGGCCGGGGCGGTGGCGGCCCTCTCGGCGGCGTTTGGCGGGCCGGCCTGCTGCGGGGCGCCCGCCGGGTTCGGGCCGGGCGCGACACCGGGGCGACCCGCCTGAGCCGGAAGCGGCTGGCCGTTCATGCCCGGCAGGGCCCTTCCGGGCGCGTTGGCCGCCCGCGGATCCGCCGGGTTGGGCTGGCCGGCCTGTTGCGGCTGGCCCGGGCGGGTGGCCTGACCAGGCAGGGGCTGCCCGTTCGTGCCCGGCAGGGGCTGGCCGATGGCCGGACGAAGGCCGGGATTCTGCGCGGCGGGGTTCTGGCCCGGCGGCACGGCGCCCGGCTGGCCGGGGACGGCGCCGGGCATCGCGCGGGGGCGCCCGGCCTGGGCCGGGAGCGGCTGGCCGTTGGGCAGGGCCGGACCGCGCAGGCCCTGCCCCGGCTGGCCGGGGGCGACATTCGGGGCAAGGTTGGGCGCCAGGGCTGGATTCTGACCGGGACCGGCCGGCATCGGCCCGCGCAGGGCCGCCTTCTGCGCCACGGCCGGCGGCAGGGCGACGTGGGCCGCCGCGGCCCCCAGGGCCGCCCCCGCGACCGCCCCGGCACCGATCGCGGCTGCGGAGCCCGGGTTGCGGGCGATCTCGGCGTTGCGTTCGTTGATCGTGTTGATGACCGTGGTGTTGTGGATGTTCTCGTAGATCACGTTGTTCGGCGGGGCCGCGACGTAGGCCGGCGCGCTCACGTAGTCCGGCACCGGGGTGAAGGCGGGCACCGGCAGGGCGTAATAGGCGACGGGCGGGGGCGGCGGTGCCAGATCGACGATGTAGGCCGGCGGCGGCGGCAGGAACACGGCCGGCGGCGGCGGGGGCGGCGCGAAGTCGTAGACCGGATCGTCGAGATAGAGCGCCGGGCGCTCGACATAGACCACCTCCTCCGGCGGGGGCGGCGGCACGTCGTAGGCGATCATCGCGAAGCGCGGCGGCGGCTCCAGGGCGACGGCGAGCTCGCGCAGGCGGCGCCGCGCGTCCCAGGCATGCGGCCCGCGGGGATAGCGGCTCAGATAGGACCAGTAGGCATCCGGCGTGTCGGCCACGTAGGTCCGCCGCCAGGTCACCGCCTCGCGGCGTGCGGCCACGAGGGCGCGCACGCGCTTGGCCAGGGCGTCGTGCGGATAGGCGGCGATGAAATCCTGGTAGCCCTCCAGGGTGTCGCGCTCCAGGCAGACGGCATAGGCGTCCTTGGCGCCGATCTCGCGGATCGGGCGCGACCGCAGGGCCGAGACCTGCTGCGGCTCGGCCACCGGCGGCGCGTTGGGGGCGCGCTCCAGGAAGACGAAGGGCGCGTCGATGCGGGCGGAATGCCAGGGCATCTCGGCGCCCTTGGTGGTCTCGCTCACCCGCAGGCGCACCCGCTCGAACAGGGCGTTGGGCTGCAGGCCGCCCTCGCGGATCATCTCGACCAGGGCCTGGGCATAGGCGCCGTAGGGCCCGTTCTCCGGCGGGCCGACCGTGCCCGGGGCGGCGTTGAAGGCGATGAGCGCGCCGGGCTCGGCCTCCGTCAGGGCGAGGCCGCCGGCGAGGGGGTCGCCGGTCTTGGCGAAGGGCGCCGTGCGAGCGGCGTCGAGCACCACGAACCGGGCCTTGAGCGGGATCGCCGCGAGGCGCCGCGTGTAGTCCGAGAGGCGCAGGGCCCGCGAGGGCACGTCCGCGGCGCTGGGGATCTGCGCGTCGACTGGGGCGAAGTAGTTCTCGCCGGAGAGCTGCAGGCCGTAGCCCGAGAGGTAGAGGAAGGCGACCGTGTCCGGCCCCGAGGCGGCGGCCTTGTCGGTGAAGTCGCGCAGGGCCCGGCGCAGGGATTCCTCGTCGAGGTCGCGGGCGCCGACCACGTCGAAGCCCGCCGCCTGCAAGGTCTGCGCGATCAGGCCGGCATCGTTGGCGGGGGTGGCGAGCGCGCCGGCCTGGTACTCCGCATTGCCGATGACGAGGGCGATGCGCTTCTCGCTCCCCGCGGCGGCGGGCCCTGCGAGCGCGGGCAGGACGAGCGCCAGGGCGGCCAGCAGGGCCAGGAACGGGCGCAGGATGATGCGCATGGCGCGTTTCCCCCTCGACGTGTTCGGCGGCAGAGCCGAAGCGGGGGGCATTGCAGGACCCTTCCGTTGAACGCAAACTGAATGCGCCCGCGCGGCTCCTCACGAATTCGAGATCAGAGCCGCGCTCCGCATGATCCGACGACCGGACAGGCCGGGCGGAATACTTGCCCGCGCCCCGCCGACTCAGCGGAAACGCCAGACGCTCGACCGTTTGATTTCGGCATCTTCCAGCGCCCGCGTCACGGGCACTTCATAGGTCGCCAGCGCCTCGAGCCGATTCTTCGGCAGGTAGGCGCGGCCGGGATCGCCCAGCAGCACGGCGACGCCCTCCCCCTGGAGCCCTTCGAGCCAGACCGTGACCCGGGCGGCGAGGTCGCGCTCGTAGCAGATGTCGGCGGCGAGCACGGTCTCGGCGCCGAGGGC
Source organism: Methylobacterium organophilum (assembly GCF_022533465.1). Lineage (NCBI taxonomy): Bacteria > Pseudomonadati > Pseudomonadota > Alphaproteobacteria > Hyphomicrobiales > Methylobacteriaceae > Methylobacterium > Methylobacterium organophilum. The sequence continues at coordinate 1,157,223 of NZ_CP092848.1, forward strand.
GGCGCGGCCACGGCCGATCAGGTCGGTGGCGACGGCCTCGATCCGGTCGGCCACGCCGTTGGCGGCGGCGTTGAGGGGAATCGCGTGCAGGGCGAAGGGGTCGAGGTCGCTGGCGAGCACATGCGCGGCGCCGGCCCGGGCCGCGGCGATGGCCACCAGCCCGGAACCGGAGGCGAAATCGACCACGCGCCGGCCCGCCACCGTCTCGGGATGGTCGAGGACGTAGCGGGCGAGCGCCTGGCCGCCGGCCCAGGCGAAGGCCCAGAAGGGCGGCGGCAGGCCGATCGCCTCCAATTCCTCCTCGGTCTTCTCCCACAGACGCGTCGCCTCGTCGGCGACGTGCAGGGCGATCTCCGGCGCATGCGGCACCGGTCGCAGCCGGGTCTGTGCGCGGATGAAGGCGGTGCGGTCCCTGGCCGGAATCACGAGGCGAGAAGCTCCGCATAGAGCCCGGTCACGGCCCGGGCGACGGCCGCCTCGGTGTAGCCGCCGGTGAGGATCCGGTCGCGGGCGGCCTGGCCGAGGCAGGCGACCTCCTCCGGCGCGGCGGCCAGCCGGCGGAAGGCGGCGGCGAGCGCCCCGGCATCGCCGGGGGGCACGACGAGGCCTTCGACACCGTCGCGCACGAGGGCGCGGCAGCCGGGCACGTCGGTGGTGATCAGGGCGCGGCCGCAGGCGGCCGCCTCCAGCAGGCTGCGCGGCAGGCCTTCGCCGCCGCGGGAGGGCAGGCAGGCGGCGTGATGGGCGGCGTGGACGGCGGCGACGTCCCGGGTCGGCCCGTGCCAGGTCACGCCGTCGCGGCTCCAGTCCCGCAGGGTCGCCTCGGGGATGGCCCGGCGGTTCGAGGCATCGGGGGCGCCGTAGAGGGAGAGCTCGACCGGGACGCCCTCCGCCCGGGCCCGCCGCAGGGCCTCCACCGCCACGTCGATGCCCTTCGACCAGAGCATGCGCGCGACGATCGCCACCCGCAGGGGCGGGACCGGCGGCAGGGGCGCGGGGGCGAACAGGTCCGGATCGACCCCGGCGCCGCCGACGAGGGTCACCGCGATATCGGCCGGGTCGAGGCCGAGGGCGCGGGCATCGTCCGGGTTCTCGAACAGGTAGCGGGTGCGGCGGCCGGCGAGCGGCCCCCGGATCAGGCCCTTCAGGCCGAGGCGGGCGAGACGGCCGGTGCGGTCGTCCCGCGCGCCCATCAGCCCGAGCCCGGTCAGGGCGTAGACGCGCCGGTCGATGCCCGCCATCGCCGCCGCCGTGCCGCCGACCAGGATGCCACGCAGGGCGATGCAATGGACGAGATCGGCCTTCAGCGCCTTCAGGATCGCGGAGAGCTGGCCCGCCGCGTAGCCCGCCGCCATCGGGTTGAGGCTGGAGCGCTCGGCCTCGAGCTCCACCACCCGGGCGCCCGTCGCCTCGAGGGCGGCGCGGTGCGCGCGCACCCGCGTCACCACGGCGACGGAGAGGCCCATCGCCACCGCGGCCCGGGCCATGGGCAGGAAGTGCGAGGCGAAGAACCAGTCCTCGGTGACCACGAAGACCAGGGACTTGCCGGCGAAACTCTTGCCGTCGGGAGACTTGCCGTCGGCCGGCGCGTCGGGGAAGGAGGAGGCCATCGGGCGGCCTGTAGCATGGCGCCGGCGCCCGAGGGAGACGGACGAGAGATGGACGAGGCGAGCTTGGCGATCCGCCCCCTCGCGGACGCGGACCGGGCGGCGGTGAAGGCGCTCTGGGCAGCCTGCCGCCTCACCGTGCCCTACAACGACCCCGACACCGATATCGACCTCGCCAGGGGCAAGCCGGGCTCGGACGTGCTGCTCGGCGTCCTGCCGGACGGCCGCATCGCGGCGAGCGTCATGGTCGGCCATGACGGGCATCGCGGCTGGCTCTACTACGTCGCCGTCGATCCCGCCTGCCGCGGGCGCGGCTTCGGCCGGGCGATGGTGCGGGCGGCGGAAGCCTGGCTGCGCGACCGGCAGGTGCGCAAGGCCATGCTGATGGTGCGCCCGACCAACGCGGCGGTGCGCGCCTTCTACGCCAAGGTCGGCTGGGAGGAGGCGCCCCGCCTCGTCCTGGAGCGCTGGCTGGTGCCGTAGCCACCTTCGGAACACCGGAGCCCCGCTTCCGGTTCTCGATTCCACGAAGGTGGAGGAGCAGGCCATGGCGGCCGAGACGAACGAGGGCGGGCCGGGCGATCTGCGCGAAGCCGCGGCCGAGGCGGGGCTGCGCTACGTCGACGACGGCAAGCCGGGCCTGACCCGGCGCAAGAGCGGCAAGGGCTTCCGCTATCTCGACGCCCGGGGGGCGCCGGTGCGCGACGCCAAGGTGCTCGCCCGCATCCGTTCGCTGGCCATCCCGCCGGCCTATACCGACGTCTGGATCTGCCCCAGCGCCAACGGCCACATCCAGGCGACGGGGCGCGACGCCAAGGGCCGCAAGCAGTACCGGTATCACCCCGAGTTCCGGCAGGCCCGGGAAGCCACCAAGTTCGGGCGGATGATGGCCTTCGCCGAGGCCCTGCCCGGCATCCGCGCCCGCATCGACGCCGACATGCGCAAGCGCGGATTGTGCCGGGAGAAGGTGCTCGCGACGGTGGTCCACCTGCTGGAGAGCACGCTGATCCGCGTCGGCAACGACGACTATGCCCGTTCGAACCGGAGCTACGGGCTGACCACCCTGCGCGACCCGCATGTGACGATCGAGGGCTCGGAGATCCGCTTCCGCTTCAAGGGCAAGAGCGGCAAGGCATGGAACCTGTCCCTGCGCGACCGGCGCGTCGCCCGGATCGTGAAGGCCTGCCAGGACCTGCCGGGCCAGGAGCTGTTCCAGTATCTCGACGACGACGGCGAGCGCCGGGACGTCACCTCCTCGGACGTCAACGACTACCTGCGCGCGATCACCGGCGAGGACATCACCGCCAAGGATTTCCGCACCTGGGCGGGCACCGTGCTCGCGGCCCTGGCCCTGCGGGAATTCGAGGCCTTCGACAGCCAGGCCAAGGCCAAGAGCAACCTGCGCACCGCGATCGAGGCGGTGGCGAGCCGCCTCGGCAACACGCCGACGATCTGCCGCAAGTGCTACGTGCACCCGGAGATCCTCGACTGCTACCTGGAGGGCGCCCTGCTGTTCCAGGTGAAGGAGGCGGTGGAGGACGAGCTCGCCAACGGCCTCTACGCGCTCAAGCCGGAGGAGGCGGCCGTGCTCGGCCTCCTGCGGACGCGGCTCGCGCAGGAGGCCAAGGCCGCGGTGAAGGCGGCGAAGAAGCCGGCCGCCGGCAAGCGCAGCGCCGCCAGGCGGACCGGCACCACCCGGGCCAGCGGCGGCAGCCGGTGCGCGGCCTGAACGGGTCCTCTCAGGTGGCCGGGATCTGGGCGATGCGGATGTTGTTGGTGTTGCCGGGCACCGCGAAGGGGATGCCGGCGGCGACCACGACGACGTCGTTGGCGGCGGCGAAGCCCTCCTCCGCCGCATGGATGAGCGCGTTCTCCACCATCGCCTCGTAGGTGCCGACCTCGTCCGAGCGGACGCTGTGGGTGCCCCAGAGCAGGCTCAGGCGGCGCGAGGTGTCGAGATCCGGCGTCAGGGCCAGGATCGGCACGGACGGGCGCTTGCGGGCGATGCGGGCCGCCGTGGTCCCGCTCAGGGTATAGGCGACGATCGCCGAGGCGTGGACGGCCTCGGCCAGCTGCGCCGTGGCGGTCGCGACCGCATGGGGCGGCGTCTCCTCCTCGCCCGGCTCGGAGGCCGCGATCAGGGAGCGGTAGAGCTTGTGCCCCTCCACGGAGCGGATGATGCGGTCCATCATCGTGACCGCCTCGACGGGATAGCGCCCGGTGGCGGATTCCGCCGACAGCATCACCGCGTCGGCGCCATCGTAGATCGCGGTGGCGACGTCGGAGGCCTCCGCCCGGGTGGGCGTCGGGGCCGCCACCATCGAATCGAGCATCTGGGTCGCCACCACCACCGGCTTCACCGCCAGCCGGCAGGCGCGGATCAGCTCCTTCTGCCGGCCCGGCACGTCCTCGTGCGGGATCTCCACCCCGAGATCGCCGCGGGCCACCATCACCGCGTCCGAGAGGCGGACGATGTCGTCGATGCGCTCCAGCGCCTGGGGCTTCTCGATCTTGGTCATGATGCCGGCCCGGTCCCCGATCAGGCCGCGGGCCTCGATCAGGTCGGCGGGCTTCTGCACGAAGGAGAGCGCCACCCAGTCGACGCCGAGCTCCAGGCCGAAGGCGAGGTCGGCCCGGTCCTTCTCCGTCAAGGGCGACAGGTCGAGGAGCGTGCCCGGCAGGTTCACGCCCTTGCGGTTGGAGATGGCGCCGCCGATCACGACCTCCGCCTCCAGGGCCTCGGTCTCGATCCCGGTCACCCGCACCCGCACGCGGCCGTCGTCGATCAGCAATTCCTGGCCGGGCACCACCGCGGCGAAGATCTCGGGATGCGGCAGGGGGATCGCGCGGGCATCGCCCTCGGCCCCCCGGAGCACGAAGCGCAGGCCCTGGCCGGGCACCACGTCGAGCCGCCCGTCCCGCAGGGTGCCGACGCGGATCTTCGGCCCCTGCAGGTCCTGCAGGATGGCGATGGGCCGGCCGACCTCCTCCTCCAGGGCGCGGATCGCGGCATGCACCCGGGCATGGTCGGCCTGGACGCCGTGGCTGAAATTCAGGCGGAAGGTGTCGACCCCCGCCAGGCACAGCGCCTTGAGCGTCTCGGGCGAGGAGGTCGCCGGCCCGACGGTGGCGACGATCTTGGCGTGGCGGTGACGACGCATGGTGTCCTCCTGGCCCGGGCGGCCCTTCTAGCAGAATGCGCCGCGCTCAGAAGGGCCGCCGCGACAACCGGAACGGATGCGGCGCGGACGGAGATTCTCTAGACATCGTTCGGAAGCGGCCGCGACGCGGCACCGGGCTTCCGGAAGGAGACGCCATGGATCTCGACGCCCTGATGCTCTCGCGCATCCAGTTCGGCTTCACCATGGCGTTCCACATCATCTTCCCGGCCTTCACGATCGGGCTGGCCGCCTTCCTGGCGCGGCTCGAGGCGCAGTGGCTCTGGACGAAGAACCCCGTCTACCGGACGCTCTACAAGTTCTGGGTGAAGGCCTTCGCGGTCTCCTTCGGCCTCGGCGTCGTCTCCGGCATCGTGATGAGCTACCAGCTCGGCACGAACTGGTCGCGCTATTCCGACTTCACCGGCAACGTGCTCGGGCCGCTGATCCAGTACGAGGTCATCACCGCCTTCTTCCTGGAGGCGGGCTTCCTCGGGATCATGCTGTTCGGCTGGGAGCGGGTCGGGGACCGGCTGCATTTCCTGGCGACCTGCATGGTCTCCCTCGGCACTCTGATCTCGGCCTTCTGGATCCTCTCGGCCAATTCCTGGATGCAGACGCCGGCGGGCTTCACCGTCGAGAACGGGCGGGCGGTCGCCACCGACTGGTGGGCGGTGATCTTCAACCCGTCCTTCCCGATCCGCTACGCCCACATGGTGCTCGGCTGCTTCCTCACCACGGCCTTCGCGGTGGCGGGCATGTCGGCCTGGATGATCCTGCGGGCGCGCAAGGAGCCGCCGGAGAAGGTGCGGGGCGCGCGCCTGTCCCTGTCGATGGCGCTCTGGTTCGCGGTCATCGTCACGCCGGTGCAGATCTTCGTGGGCGACGCCCACGGCCTCGCCGTGCTCAAGCTGCAGCCGACCAAGCTCGCCGCGATCGAGGCGAACTGGGAGACGCAGAAGGACATGCCGCTGCTGCTCTTCGCCATCCCCAACATGGAGGCGGAGCGCAACGACGTCGAGATCGGCATCCCGAAGCTCGGCTCCTTCATCCTCACCCACGATTTCTCCGGGGTGGTGCCGGGGCTGAAGGCGGTGACGCCGGACAAGCGCCCCCCGGTCTGGCCGGTCTTCTATTCCTTCCGGATCATGGTCGCGATCGGCATGGCCATGCTGGCCCTGAGCCTGTGGAGCCTGTGGCTGCGCTGGAAGGGCGGGCTCTACACCAACCGGATCTTCCTCACCTGCGCCATGCTGATGACGCCCTCGGGCTTCGGCGCGGTGATCTTCGGCTGGTTCACCGCCGAGATCGGGCGCCAGCCCTACATCGTCTACGGGCAGCTCAAGACCGCGGACGCGCATTCGCCGCTCGCCGCGCAGGCCGTGACGACCTCCCTCGTCGCCTTCCTGATCGCCTACGCGATCATCTTCGGCTTCGGCAGCTATTATCTCGCCAAGCTCCTGCGCAAGGGCCCGGATCCCGTGGAGCCGGGCATGGCGGAGGGCAGCCTCGTGCGCGCGCCCAAGCGCCCGCTCTCGGCCGTCGACGAGGATCTGCGCCCGAATCCGGCCTGAGGCCGCGGCGCGTCGAGGACCGGAGGCCGCCCGCGCAACGGCGGGGCGGCCTCCGCATTTGAGGGGGGACTCGGCCCCGCCCGGCGCGTTGCCCCCTCAGTGCCGGGCGGGGCGCTCGTCGCGCAGGATCCGGCGCGGCATGTCCGCGTCGAGCACCGGATCGAGGCGAAGCTGGCGGGCCAGGGAGACGAGATCCTTCAGCCGCCCCGTCTGCGTCTTGCGCCGCAGGTTCAGCCGATGCGTCTCGACGGTGCGCACGCTGAGGGAGAGGCGGCGGGCCACCTCCTTGTTGCTGAAGCCGGCGCTGAGGAAGCGCAAGACCTCCGCCTCCCGCGGCGTCAGGCCGAGCCCGTCATGGGTGTCGCTGGTTGCCCCGGAATGGGAGGCCGGTGCGGGGGGCGCCACGAGCGCGCCGTCGTCGGAGGCGAGCGCCAGGATCGCCGCGCAGATCTCGGCGGGCGGCGCGCTGCGGGCGACGAAGCCGGCGGCCCCCGCCCGGATCAGCCGCTGGAGCTCGTCCCGGTGCAGGGCGTGGAAGGCGACGAGCACTTCGAGGCCCGGCCGGCCGGCGCGCAGGCGCGCGATCCGCTCGCAATGGGCGTCGAGATGGGTTTCGCGGAGGACGACCAGGGCGATGGTGCGGCGCGTGGGATCGAGCCGGTCGAGATCGGCCTCGCCGATCGTGCGCAGCGACGGCGCATGTTCCAGCACCGCCCGGGCGTTCGGGTCGAGCCGGGACGGCTCATCGACGATCAAGACCTCGACGGCGTGACTCATGCCGCGTCCCCCTCCTGTGCCTCCACGATACATCGCGGAGAATGCGTAGGGGACAGAACAAGAGTCGTTCCAACGGTTTAGCCGGCCTGCGGGCGGGAAATCCTTGCGATTTCGGCGCACCTTGCACGGGAGCGTCCCGAAGCGGAACGCAGCGCGGCCCGGAATGGGCCGCCGGGCCGGCCTCAGCCGGTCCGTGCCAGGACGAGTTCGGTCGCGGCCGAGACGACGCGGTTCCGGCCCGCCGTCTTGGCCTCGTAGAGGGCGATGTCGGCCCGCTTGAGCAGGCCGTCGATGGTCTCGCCCTCCGACCATTCGCTCACGCCGAAGCTGCAGGTGAGGCGGATCGGCCCCTTCTTGCCGCGGATGCGCAGATCGGCCGCGCGCACGCGCAGGAGACCGGCGAGCGCTTCCGCCTCGGCGAGGGTGCGGTGCGGCAGCATGATCGCGAATTCCTCGCCGCCGTAGCGGCAGGGGAGGCCCTGCTCGCCCATCACCGCGGCGACGGCCTTGATCGCGGCATCGCCGACATCGTGGCCGTGCTCGTCGTTGATCCGCTTGAAGTGGTCGATATCGGCCAGGATGGCGGAGAGCTGGCCGAAGGAGCCGGCCCGGTCCGCGGCGTCGCGGGCCTTCTGCATGAAGGCGCGGCGGTTGAGCAGGCCGGTGAGCGGATCGGTCTCGGCGAGGCGGATCAGCTCCATCTGGAGGGAGGTCAGGCGCTCCGCGGCCCGCAGGCGGGCATGCAGCTCCTCGGCGCTCGGCGGCTTCTCGATGAAGTCGTCGGCGCCGCTGTCCAGCGCCTCGGCGAGGTTGCGGGCATTGTGGGCCGAGGACATCATCAGGATCGAGATCGGCCGGTTGGACTCGGCGAGCAGGCGGACCGACCAGCACAGCTCGAACCCGCTGAGGGGCCGCACCTCGAGGCTGGTGATGAGCGCGCGCACCGACGGGTTGTCGGTGATGTAGGCCAGCGCCTCGGCGGAATCCGTGAACTGCTTGACCAAGTGCCCGCGGGGCTCGAGCAACCCGGCGATGATCTTCAGAACCACTCGGCTCGCGTCGACGATGACGATATGCATGGCCGTCACGGCCCCCTGCGCAAGAAACGCTCCGCGCAAGATACGACCGGGTTGTTAACGGGAGGCTCCCGGTTCGCGGATATTGCGAAGGATCCCCGGGTAGCGGAAGCCCGCGTCCTCAGCGACGGGGCACCGTCACGTCGACCACGCGGGCGCCCCCGCCGCGCGTCTCGGCGCCGCGGTCCGTGTCCGACCCGCGCCCGTCCTGGCCGCGCTCGACGATGCGGGCCCGCCCCGTACCGGCGCGGGGGCTGTCGATGACGTAGAGCATCGGCTTGGCCGCGGGCCCCTGCCGGATCCCGCTATAGGTCGGCACCCCGTAGGTGCCGTAGCCCCAGGCGGGCGGCACGATCTCGCTCGGACGGGGGAAGCGCGTGAGCGGCGCGCCGACATAGCTGCCGGAGACGAAGGGCTCGGCGAAGGCGTTGCCGTATCCGGCGGGGCCGTAGCCATAGGCCCCGTAGAGGATGCGCTCGCCCGCCTGCGCACCGGGGGTCGCCCCCAGGACCAGGGCAACGGCGAGCGCGGGGCGGACGAGGCTGCGCATGGGATTCACCCTCCGAAACGGCCCGGACTCAATCGGTGGGGGCGCATCGTCGTTCCGCAGGCGGGGGCTCCGCCAGGGAGGCAGAGTGCTGAACCCCGCCGTGTCCCGCGAGCCCAAGAGGGCCGTCCCGCTCAGCGGCAGATCGTGACGCGGCGGACGACCCAGCCCTCGCCCTCGATCCAGAGGCGCTTGCGCGGCTTCATGCAATTCGTGGCCTCCTCCTCGGCCTCGCCGACCGAAACCGGCTTCACCGGGGATGCCTCCGCCACCTTGCTCGGGCTCCGGTCGGCCTGTCCCGGCGCCGCCTGTCCGGCAGCGGAAAAGCCGATCATGAGGGCGCCCGCCAGGGCGACCATGCTGGACGTTCTCGCGATCATGAATCCCTGCCCGCATGCCCGGTTCAGGCATGCCCCGTTCTGCGCGGCCAAGAGCCGCGCGCCGCCCCGTTCTTCTCTGAATCGGTAATTCGGAGCGCGGCCATTGGTTGCGGCTTCGCCCGTGAAATCCGGCGCGTCCGATACGGGTTTCGAGAACCGGCAAAGAAACCGGCCTCGCCCTGACGATGCCGCAGCCGTGAAGGCGGCCCGGCGCGTCACGGCCTTGCAGGTAGACGGTAAATAGGAGTAGGCCGCCACGACAGACAAAGCCCGCGCAGATTCGTGTCGTGGGCCGCTTCTGCTCTTCTTAAGAACAATTCTAACCTGTATTCCCTGCAGTTTTGATCCATTAAAATGTAGGGAACAGCACGTCCCGCGTGGTCGTGCGGTGCAACGACAACACGGAGCGCATGCGATGGCGGACGGTTCGACGTTCGTACAAGCCTTCACGATCCTGTTCCGCGAGGGCCTGGAGGCTCTGCTGGTGATCGCCGCGCTGGCCGCCTTCCTGCGGCGGGCCGGCGCTTCGGAACGAATCGTGCCGATCTATCTCGGCGCGATCGCCGCCATCGTCGCCAGCTTCGGCATGGCCTGGGTGTTCGAGACCTTCTACGACGGCATTCACAGCGACCTGTTCGAGGCCGCCGTGATGATCGCGGCCGCCGTGCTGATGTTCTACATGAGCGGCTGGATGTTCATCCGTCAGGATCCCAAGGCCTGGCAGGCCGACCTGAACCGGCTGGCCGAGCGGGCGCTCGGGGCGGGCACCGTGATCTCCCTCGCCGGCATCGCCTTCCTGGCCGTGTTCCGCGAAGGCGCCGAGACGGTGCTGTTCCTCCACGCCCTGGCCAAGGGCGGGAACGGCTTCGACGCCTCGCTCCTCTCGGGCCTCGGCGTCGCGGCGCTGGCGCTGGTGGCGATGTTCGTGGCCATGCAGTGGCTGGCCCTGCGCCTGCCCCTGCGGCCGATGTTCGTGATCACCTCCGCCTTCCTGTTCTTCATGGGCCTGCGCATGATCGGCGAGGCCTTCCAGGAGCTTCAGGAGCAGCAGCTCATCTCCTACAACACCGACGGCGTGCCCGCCTTCGTCTCCGAATGGGGCCTGAGCAACGGCAGCTGGGAGGCGCTCGCCACCCAAGGCGCGATCCTCGCCGTGGCGGTCGCAGCGGGCCTCGTCTATTTCGTGCGCAAGCTCGGCCGGAAGGACGCGGAGCCGCAGCGCGCCCCGCGGACGGCCTGAGGTTCGCTCGGACCGGTTCGTCACAGGGAAGGCCCGTCGCATCGCGGCGGGCCTTTTTCGATGGGATCAGTCGTTCGTGCCGCCGGTGACGCTGATCATCGGCAGCGTCACCGCCAGATCCGCGCTGGCCAAGCGTGGGTCGGTCGGGGTGACGAAGGCCGCGGCGGCGAGCCCGAGGACGAGGCTCAGGGCGAGCAGGGACGATTCGACGCCGCGATAGAACAGGTCCATGGCCGACCTCCGGCTTCGACGACGCGCGCGGATGCGCGCCTTCCATGCTCGCGCAGGAACGGTCACCAAAGCGTAAGCCGGCAGCGCCGGCTCAGCCCTCTTGGTCAGCCCTCCTGGGCCCGGGCGCTCTTCAGCCGGTAGAGGGCCTCGAGGGCCTCGCGCGGCGTCATCGCGTCGGGATCGATCCCGTCGAGGAGGCGGCCGAGGCGGTCGTCGCGCTCCGCCGGCACCGGCGCGGCGGCCGGCGGGGGCGCCTCGGCGAGGCTCGCGAAGAGCGGCAGGTCCTCGATGGCGCGGCGGCCGGGGCGCTCGCGCTCCGACTTCTCCAGGCCCTTCAGGATGGCGCCGGCCCGGGCCACGACGCTGCCCGGCAGCCCGGCGAGGCGCGCGACCTGCAAGCCGTAGGAACGCTCCGCCACGCCCGGCACCACCTCGTGCAGGAAGATCACCTCGCCGCGATGCTCGGCCACCTTGAGCGTGGCGTTGTCGAGCCGGGGCAGGCGCTGGCTGAGCGCGGTCAGCTCGTGGAAATGCGTGGCGAACAGGGCCCGGCACCCGTTCGTCTCGTGCAGGTGCTCCAGGCAGGCCCAGGCGATGGAGAGGCCGTCGAAGGTGGCGGTGCCGCGGCCGATCTCGTCCAGCACCACCAGGGAGCGGCGGGTCGCCTGGTTCAGGATCGCGGCGGTCTCGACCATCTCGACCATGAAGGTCGAGTGGCCCCGGGCGAGGTCGTCGGCGGCGCCGACGCGGGAGAAGAGCCGGTCGACGAGACCGAGCCGGGCGGAGGTCGCCGGCACGAAGGCCCCCATCTGGGCCAGCACGGCGATGAGCGCGTTCTGGCGCAGGAAGGTCGACTTGCCGCCCATGTTCGGGCCGGTGACGAGGCGGATGCGCCCGGCCGCCTCCCCCGACAGGTCGCAATCATTGGCGATGAAGCCCTCGCCGGCCTTGGCCAGGGCCGCCTCGACCACGGGATGGCGGCCGCCCTCGATGGCGAAGGCGAGGCCCTCCTCGATGACGGGGCGCGTCCAGGCCTGCTCGACGGCGAGCGCCGCATGGCTTCCGGCGACGTCGAGGCTGGCCAAGGCCTCGGCGATGTCGGCGATGGCCTCCGCCTGCCCGATCACCCGGGCGGCCAGGGCCTCGAACACCGCCCCCTCCAGGGCGAGCGCCCGGTCGGCGGCCCCGGAGATCTTCGATTCGAGGGCACCGAGCTCCACGCTCGTGAAGCGCATGGCGTCGACCATGGTCTGGCGATGCACGAAGTCGCGCATCAGCCCCTTGAGGCAGGCCTCGCCCACGGCCTGGGGCACCTCGATATAATAGCCGAGCACGTTGTTGTGCTTGATGCGCAGGGTGCGGCAGCCGCTCTCCTCGGCATAGCGCGCCTGCAGGGCGGCGATGACCTTGCGCGAATCCTGGCCGAGCTCGCGGGCCTCGTCGATCTCGGCATGGTAGCCGGCGCGCACGAAATTGCCGTCGCGGCGGTTGAGGGGAAGGTCGTCGGCCAGCGCCGCGGCGAGTTCCGCCACCAGCCCGGAATCGACCTCCGCCAGGCGCTCGCCGATGGCGCCGAGCGCCTCCGGCAGGCCCTCATGGGCGGCGAGCCGCTCCTCGATGGCGGCGGCGGCCGAGAGCCCGTCGCGCAGGGCGGCGAGATCGCGGGGGCCGCCCCGGCCGAGGCCGATCCGGGTCAGGGCCCGGGCGAGATCGGGGGCGCGGGCCAGCGCCGCGCGCAGGGCCTCCCGCAATCCGGCCTCGCGGACGAGGAAGGCCACGGCATCGTGCCGGCGCCCGATCTTTTCCAGGTCGGTGAGGGGACCGGCCAGATGTTCGGCGAGCAGGCGGGCGCCCCCGGCCGAGACCGTGCGGTCGATCGTGTCGAGCAGGCTGCCCCGGCGCTCGCCGGAGAGGGTGCGGGTCAGTTCGAGATTGGCGCGGGTGGCGGCGTCGATCGCCATGGTCTCGCCGCTCGCCTCGCGGCTCGGGGGCGAGAGCGGCACCTTCGCCCCGATCTGGGTACGGGCGATGTAGAGGAGCGCGGCCCCGGCCGCGGCGATCTCGGCCCGGGTGAAGCTGCCGAAGCCGTCGAGCGTCGAGACGCCGAACTGCTCGCGGAGGCGCCGTTCCGCGGAGGCCGGTTCGAGCTCGGCCTGGGCGAGGGGCGTCACCGCGGCGCGGGTGTCGC
>NZ_CP092848.1:1177500-2692500 GCF_022533465.1 Methylobacterium organophilum
CCACGAAGGCGCCGACATAGTCCGGGATGCCGGTCCCGGCCGGCGCCACGAAGTCGGAGATGCAGGTATTCGGGCGCCCGTCGCGCTTGGAGAGCTGCTGGCGCAGGCCGTGGAAGGTGGCGAGCGCCTCGCCGCGGCTCTCGCCGGTATAGAGCACGATGTCGTCACCGACGGCATTGGCCGGCCAGAAGCCGATCACCGCCTTCGGGTTGAACCAGCGCTCCTCCACGATCTGCTTGAGCATGGCCTGCGCATCCTCGAACAGGGCGCGCGCCGCCGGGCCCTGCTCGGGATCGTCGAGGATCGCGGGGAAGCGGCCCTTGAACTCGTAGGTCTGCAGGAACGGCGTCCAGTCGATATAGGGGACGAGGTCGGCCACCTCGTAGCTGCCGTAGACCCGCGTGCCGGTGAAGCTCGGCTTCCTGGGCGCGTAGCCCGACCAGTCGATCTTGAAGCTGTTCGCCCGCGCCTTGGCCAGCGGCAGGCGCTGCTTGTCGGCCTCCGAGCGGGCATGGGCGTCGGCGACCTTGCGGTACTCGGCGCGCAGGTTCTCGATGACGCCGCCGCGGCTCTCCTTCGAGATCAGGCTCGAGACCACGCCCACGGCGCGGCTCGCATCGGTCACGTAGACCGCCTGGCCCTTCTCGTAGGCCGGGTGGATCTTCACCGCCGTGTGCACGCGGCTGGTGGTGGCGCCCCCGATCAGGAGCGGCACGTCGAAGCCCTCGCGCTCCATCTCGCTCGCCACATGCACCATCTCGTCGAGGGAGGGGGTGATGAGGCCGGACAGGCCGACGATATCGACGTTCTCGCGCTTGGCCGTCTCCAGGATCTTGGCCGCCGGCACCATCACGCCGAGATCGATGATCTCGTAGTTGTTGCAGGCGAGCACGACGCCGACGATGTTCTTGCCGATGTCGTGGACATCGCCCTTCACGGTGGCCATCAGCACCTTGCCGGCGGCCTGGCGCTGGCCGGTGCCGCCATTGGCCTTCTTCTCCTCCTCCATGAAGGGCTCGAGGTAGGCGACCGCCTGCTTCATCACGCGGGCCGACTTCACCACCTGGGGCAGGAACATCTTGCCGGAGCCGAACAGGTCGCCGACCACGTTCATGCCGGCCATCAGCGGGCCCTCGATGACGTGGAGCGGACGCTCGGCTTGTCGCCGCGCCTCCTCGGTGTCCTCGATGATGTATTCGGTGATGCCGTTGACCAGGGCGTGCTCGATGCGCTTCTCGACCGGGGCCTCGCGCCAGGAGAGATCGGCGGTCTTGGCCTGGGCCGAGGCGCCGGTCTTGAACCGCTCGGCCGCCTCCAGCAGGCGCTCGGTGGCATCCTCGCGGCGGTTGAGGACCACGTCCTCGCACAGGTCGCGCAGCTCCGCCGGGATCTCGTCATAGACCGCGAGCTGGCCGGCATTGACGATGCCCATGTCCATGCCGGCCTTGATGCAGTGGAACAGGAACACCGCGTGCATCGCCTCGCGCACCGGCTCGTTGCCGCGGAAGGCGAAGGACAGGTTCGAGACGCCGCCCGAGATATGGGCGTGGGGCAGGGTCTCGCGGATGGTGCGGGTCGCCTCGATGAAGGCGACGCCGTAGGGATTGTGCTCCTCGATCCCCGTGGCGACGGCGAAGATGTTCGGATCGAAGATGATGTCTTCCGGCGGGAAGCCGACCTCTTCGGTCAAGATCTTGTAGGCGCGGGTGCAGATCTCGACCTTGCGCGCGTAGGAATCGGCCTGGCCCTGCTCGTCGAAGGCCATGACGACGACCGCCGCGCCGTAGGAGCGGCAGACCTTGGCGTCGTGGACGAACTTCTCGATGCCCTCCTTCATGGAGATCGAGTTCACGATCGGCTTGCCCTGCAGGCATTTCAGGCCGGCCTCGATCACCTCGAACTTCGAGGAATCGACCATCACCGGCACCCGGGCGATGTCGGGCTCGGCGGCCACCAGATTGAGGAACTCGACCATCGCCTTCTGCGAATCGAGCAGGCCCTCGTCCATGTTGACGTCGATGACCTGGGCGCCGGCGGCGACCTGATCGCGGGCGACGTCGAGGGCGGCGGCGTAATCGCCGTTGGTGATGAGCTTCCTGAACTTGGCCGAGCCGGTGACGTTGGTGCGCTCGCCCACATTCACGAAGGGGATCTCCTTCGTGAGCACGAAGGGCTCCAGGCCCGACAGGCGCATCAGGCGCGGGATCTCGGGAATCGCGCGGGGCTTCTTGTCGGCGACGGCCTCGGCGATGGCGCGGATATGGTCCGGCGTGGTGCCGCAGCAGCCGCCGACCATGTTGACGAGGCCCGATTCGGCGAATTCGCCGACGAGCTTGCCCATGGCCTCCGGGCTCTCGTCGTAGAGACCGAACTCGTTGGGCAGGCCGGCATTCGGGTAGGCGCAGACCAGGGTGTCGCAGATGCGCGACAGCTCGGCGATGTGGCCGCGCATCTCCCGGGCACCGAGGGCGCAGTTCAGGCCGAAGGTCAGCGGGTCGGAATGGCGCAGGGAGTTCCAGAAGGCGGCCGGCGTCTGGCCCGACAGGGTGCGGCCCGACAGGTCGGTGATCGTGCCGGAGATCTGGATCGGCAGCCGGATGCCGGTCTCCTCGAAGACCTGCCAGGCGGCGGCCACCGCCGCCTTGGCGTTCAGCGTGTCGAAGATGGTCTCGATCAGGATCAGCTCGGCGCCGCCATCGATCAGGCCGCGGACCTGTTCCACGTAGGCCTGTTTCACCTGGTCGAAGGTGACGGCGCGGTAGCCGGGATTGTTGACGTCCGGCGAGATCGACAACGTGCGGTTCGTCGGTCCGATGGCGCCGGCCACGAAGCGGCGGCGGCCGTCTTTCGCCTCGGCGAGCTTGGCCGCCTCGCGGGCGAGGCGGGCGCCCTGCGCGTTCAGCTCGTGGATGATCGATTCCATGCCGTAATCGGCCTGGGCGATCGTGGTGCCGGAGAAGGTGTTGGTCTCGCAGACATCGGCGCCGGCGAGGAAATAGTCGAGGTGGATCTGCCGGATCGCATCGGGCTGGGTCAGGATCAGGAGGTCGTTGTTGCCCTTCTGATCGTGGCCGTGATCCTTGAACCGCTCACCCCGGAAATCCTCCTCGGTGAATGTCAGCCGCTGGATCACCGTGCCCATCGCCCCGTCGAGGACGAGGATCTTTTCCGAGGCGCGCTGGCGGAGCGCACGTTCGATCTCGGTGCCGTCGACGGGGGAGAAGTCGGTCATTCTTGCTATCTCGCAGTGATCCCGGAGCCGCGTGGCGGATGTCCGGATCCGGACGGGTCTCTATCTGTCAGATGTGCGAACCGAGGGGATGCCTCGGTCGGCCGTTTCGACCGCATTTCGGGCGCCCGCAAGTAGAGCCATTCCGCTCGTCCCGGGGCCGCGTGGCGCCTCCCTGGACCGGATCGGTTCCGACCCGCAAGGACGCAGCCCCCTCACGCCGCCTTTGCCGCCGCCACCTTCGGCGCCTGCGAGCGCAGGCCGAGGATGTGGCAGATGGCGTAGACGAGGTCCGAGCGGTTCATCGAGTAGAAGTGGAAGTCGCTGATGCCGGCATCGACGAGGTCGATCACCTGCTCGGCGGCGACCGCCGCGGCGACGAGGCGGCGGGTCTCCACGTCGTCGTCGAGCCCCTCGAACCGGGCGGCGAGCCAGTAGGGCACCGAGGCGCCGGTGCGGCGGGCGAAGTTCGCCGCCTGCTTGAAGTTCTGCACCGGCAGGATGCCCGGGATGATCGGGATCTCGATGCCGGCCGCGCGCACCTTGTCGAGGTAGCGCAGATAGATGTCGTTCTCGAAGAAGAACTGGGTGATCGCCTGGTCGGCGCCGGCATCGACCTTGGCCTTCAGGGCGTCGATATCGGCCTCCAGGGAGGCGGCCTCCGGGTGCTTCTCGGGATAGGCCGAAACCGAGACCTTGAAGTCGCCGATGCGCTTGATGCCGGCCACGAGGTCGGCGGTGGTGGCGTAGCCGCCGGGATGAGGCCGGTAGGTATGCCCGACGCCCTCGGCCGGGTCGCCGCGCAGGGCCACGATGTGGCGCACGCCCGCATCCCAGTAGGACCGGACCACCGCGTCGATCTCCTCCCGCGTGGCGTTCACGCAGGTGAGGTGGGCGGCGGGCTTGAGGCTCGTCTCCTTCACCATGCGGGCGACGGTGTTGTGCGTGCGCTCGCGGGTGGAGCCGCCGGCGCCGTAGGTCACCGAGACGAAGTTCGGCTGCAGCGGCGCGAGGCGCTCGATCGACGACCACAGGATCTTCTCCATCTCGTCGGTCTTCGGCGGGAAGAACTCGATGGAGACGCGGATCGGGCGGTAGCCGTCGCGGCTGGCGCGGTGACGGGAGGCGGTGGGCATGGGGTCGTCCTCTATGTCGATCGGTTCAGACGAATCGAAATCGGGTTCAGGCGACCGCCCGGGGGCGGTCCGCGGCGGCCTCGGCCGGTGAAACGGCATCCTCGGCGAGCCAGAGGGTCACGGTCAGGGGCAGTTCGGTGCCGTCGCTCGGCGCGATGTCGCGGTGGGCGACGGAGGCGAGGCCGGCTTCGATGAGCCAGCCGGTGATCTGGTCCGGCGCGAAGCCGAGGCGGCGATGGGCCTGGTCCTCGCGCAGATGCTCCAGGGTGTGGGGCGCGAAATCGACGACGAGGAGCCGGCCGCCCGGCGCCACGAGGCGGCGCGCCTCGCGCAGGGCCCGGGCCGGGTCGTCGAGGTAATGCAGCACCTGATGCACCACCACGAGGTCGAAGCTGCCCCGGCCGAAGGGCGGGGCGTGGATGTCGCCCTGGCGCAGCTCGATCCGGGAGAGCCCCGCCTGTTCCAGGTTGGCCCGGGCGACGGAGAGCATGGCGTGGCTCGAATCGAGGCCCGTCGCCCGGGCCGCCCGCGGGGCGAGCAGAGCCAGCATCTTGCCGGTGCCGGTGCCGAGATCGATCAGGCTGCCGACCGGCCGGGGACCGAGCAGGTCGAGGACCGCGGCCTCCACGATGGCCTCCGGCACGTGGAGCGAGCGCAGCCCGTCCCATTTCGGCGCGAGCCGGGCGAAGAAGGCCTGCGCGGCCTCCGCCCGCTGGGCTCGCACGGCGTCGAGCCGGGCCCGGTCCTCCGAGAGCGGCGGCTGCGCGGTCTCCAGCCGGGCGATCAGCGGCTCGACGAGGCCGCCGCCCTCGCGCATGCGGAAGAAGGCCCAGGCCCCCTCCCGGTGGCGCTCGATCAGCCCCGCCTCGACCAGCAGCTTGAGATGGCGCGAGATCCGCGGCTGCGACTGGCCGAGGATGTCGGTGAGGTCGGAGACGGAGAGTTCGCCCTCGGCGAGCAGCGCCAGGATGCGCAGGCGCGTCTCCTCCGCGGCGGCGCGCAGCACGCCGAGCGCTTCGGGGAAGCGGACGGTCGAGGGGGCGCTGTCGTTCTCCTTAGACATAAAGATATCTTTATGTCCGTTTCGATGGCCTGGCAAGCCGTTTCGCACGCGGCCTTTCCCTCAGCGGCTCCGCAGGCTCACTCGGCCGCCTCTTCCCGGTGCGGGCGCAGCTCCGGAGCGCCCTGCTCGGGGCCGCTCGACGGGGCGACCTGACTTTCCGAACGACTCGAATCGACGAAGATCCGGGCCTCGCCCTCGCGGATGCCGAGGCTGCGCAGGGCGTAGCGCATCATGCCCAGGGCGAGTTCGCGCTCGCCCATCAGCACGAGGCCGGCCCGCGCCTCCTCCAGCTTGCGCCGCTCCGCGTCGCTGTGGGTGCGCACCAGGGTATCGATGTGGGGATTGGCGTCGCGGGCGATCTCCAGGAGGCGGCGGCCCTGATGCGCCTCCGGGTTGGCGACGACGAGGAGGCGGGCGGTGCCGATCTCGGCGGCGTCGAGGATGCCCGGGGCGGTGGCGTCGCCGAACACCGCCGGGATGCCCGCCGCCCGCAATTCCATGATGCGGCGTCGGTCGCGCTCGACGACGACGAAGGGCAGCTCCCAGTCGCGCAGGGCATTGGCGATGGCGCTGCCGACGCGGCCATAGCCGACGATGACGGCATGGTCCCGGTGGCGGACCCGGTCGCTGCGGATCTCGATGGGCGCGCCGCGCCGCCGCTCGAACCGGGTGGCGAGATCCGGATGCTCCCCGAGATAGCGGGTCACCCGGGCGGCGAGCGCGAAGAAGAGCGGGTTCAGGGTGATCGAGAGCAGCGCGCCGCCGAGCACGAGGTCACGCCCCTCCACCGGCAGCAGCTTCAGGGTGATGCCGAGGCTGACCAGGATGAAGGAGAACTCGCCGATCTGGGCGAGGCTCGCGGCGATGGTGAGCGCCGTGCCGACCGGATGGCCGAAGGCCAGCACGATCGCGATCGCCGCCACCGACTTGCCCAGCACGATCACCCCGAGCACGGCGAGCACCGAGAGCGGCTCCCGCAGGAGGATGCCGGGATCGAACAGCATGCCGACGGAGACGAAGAACAGGACGGCGAAGGCGTCCTGCAGGGGCAGCGAATCGGCGGCGGCCTGGTGGCTGAGATCGGATTCGGCGAGCACCATGCCGGCGAAGAAGGCGCCCAGCGCGAAGGAGACGCCGAACAGCTCCGCCGAGCCGAAGGCGATGCCGAGCGCCAGGGCCAGCACGGCGAGGGTGAACAATTCCCGCGAGCCGGTCCGGGCCGCCTTCTCCAGGATCCAGGGGACGAAGCGGCGGCCGCCGACCAGCATCACCGTGACGAAGATGCCGACCTTCACCACCGTGAGGCCCAGGGTGAGCCAGAGGCTGTCGCCGATGTCCTTTCCGGAAAGGTCGGCGATGAGATGGGCGAGGCTCGCGGCGGCGCCGCCATGGCCGCCCCCCGCATCGGCCGCGCCGCCGAGGCCCGGGGCCAGGGCCGGCAGCAGCACCAGCGCCAGCACCATCGCGAGATCCTCGACGATGAGCCAGCCCACGGCGATGCGGCCCTTGTCGCTGTCGAGCAGGCCCTGCTCCTCCAGCGCCCGCAGCAGCACGACGGTGCTCGCCACCGAAAGGGCGAGGCCGAAGACGAGTCCCGCCCCGAGGCTCCAGCCCCAGCTCAGCGCCAGCCCTCCGCCCATGGCGGTCGCCGCGGCGATCTGCACGATGGCGCCGGGAAGGGCGATGGTCCGCACCGCCATCAGGTCCTTGATCGAGAAATGCAGCCCCACGCCGAACATCAGCAGGATCACGCCGATCTCGGCTAGCTGCTGCGCCAGCTCGGCATCGCCGACATAGCCGGGGGTGAAGGGGCCGATGGCGATGCCGGCGAGCAGATAGCCGACCAGCGGCGGCAGGCGCAGGAACTGCGCGGCCATCCCGAACAGGAAGGCACAGACCAAACCCAGCGCGATGATGGAGATGAGTTCGGTCGCGTGGGGCACGGGCTCTCCTTCGGGCACGGGCAGCTGCCGCAGGGCGTCCCGCCGCGCCGCGTGGAGCCGGCTTCATGCCAACGAGACCGGCTTCGCGCGGATCGGTTCCGGAGACCGTCCCGGTATGTCGCCGGCCGGCGCCGCGCGGAAGGGCGTTCATCCGGATTTTGGACGATTCCTTATGCCCTTGCCCCGCTCCCTGGGAAATGCGGGTGCAAAACCGCACGGAGCGACGCGCGTCCAGAGGTCGCGAGCCGCCCGCCCTTGTCACTGAGGAGCAGGGCCGCCCTTAGCGCGGAATGTCGTTAAGCATTTTTCACGTGAAAAGCCGACGCGCCGTCAGGCCTTCTCGTCCAGGGCCGGATCGGCTTCGGAGGCGCCCTCCGAGGCGGACGGCATCCCCTGCCGGGCCGTATTCAGGACGGCGAGCAAGGTCTCGGCATCGTAGGGCTTGGCCAGCAGGTTCGCCCCCGTCTCGCCCCTGACCGCGTTGGTGTCGCCGGTGGCATAGACGACGACCGCGGATGGCCGCATCGCCCGCGCCCGGGCCGCGAGTTCGGGGCCGGAGGCACCCGGCAGGTTCACGTCGGTGACGAGCACGTCGACCGGCGCCGTCTGAAGGGCCGCCATGGCCTCCTCCGCGCTGCCGGCATCCACCACGACGTAGCCGGCATCCTGCAGCATCTCGGCGGTGTTCATGCGGATGAGGTCGTCATCCTCGACGAGCAGCACCGTCGGCCGACCGCCGGCGACCGGGACCGGCGCCTTGGACGCCGTCCTGGAGACCGCCTTGGGCGTGGCGGCAGCGGGCTTCGCCGAGGCGGCCACCCCGCGCTGGCGC
The DNA here is from genome assembly GCF_022533465.1 of Methylobacterium organophilum. Taxonomy (NCBI): domain Bacteria; kingdom Pseudomonadati; phylum Pseudomonadota; class Alphaproteobacteria; order Hyphomicrobiales; family Methylobacteriaceae; genus Methylobacterium; species Methylobacterium organophilum. The sequence continues at coordinate 1,185,704 of NZ_CP092848.1, forward strand.
TGGTTGGCGAGCACGTGGCGGAACTTCCGGGCAAGCGCCTCGCGGGTATAGGGCTTCGAGAGCAGCTCGACGCCCGCATCGAGCCGGCCGCCATGGACGATCGAGTTCTCGGTGTAGCCGGAGGTGAAGAGCACGGCGATGTCGGGCAGGCGCTCGCGGGCCTTGCGGGCGAGCTCCGGGGATTTCAGGGCGCCCGGCATCACCACGTCCGTGAAGAGCAGGTCGATCGGGATGCCGCTCTCGATCACGCTGAGCGCGCTCGTCGCGTCCACGGCCTTGAGCACGCGGTAGCCGAGATCCGACAGCATCTCGACCACGGTGGCCCGCACCTCCGGATCGTCCTCGACGACGAGCACGGTCTCGGTGCCGCCCGCGACCGGGCCGGTATCGACCGCCACCTCGACATCCTCGGATTCCATCGCGCGCGGCAGGTAGAGCCGGATCGTGGTGCCGTGGCCGACCTCGGAATAGATCTTCACGTGGCCGCCCGACTGCTTGACGAAGCCGTAGACCATCGAGAGCCCGAGGCCCGAACCCTTGCCCTCCGCCTTGGTGGTGAAGAACGGCTCGAACACCTTGGCCACGATCTCCGGGCTCATGCCGCAGCCCGTGTCGGAGACGGCGAGCATCACGTACTGGCCCGGCATCACCTCGTCGTGGGTGCGGGCATAGGCGTCGTCGAGATGCGCGTTGGCGAGCTCGATCGTCAGCTTGCCGCGCCCGTCCATCGCGTCGCGGGCGTTGATGGCGAGGTTGAGGAGCGCGTTCTCGATCTGGCCGGGATCGATGAAGGTGTTCCACAGGCCGCCGGCGAAGACGGTCTCGATCTCGATCGCCTCGCCGATCGCCCGGCGCAGCATCTCGTCCATGCCCTGGACGAAGCGGGTGACGTTGACGACCTTGGGTTCGAGGGGCTGGCGCCGGCCGAAGGCGAGGAGCTGGCTCGCGAGCTTGGCCCCGCGCGACACGCCCGCCATGGCGTTGGCGACGCGCCGCTCGGCCCGGTCGTTGCCGGCGATGTCCTTGGCGAGGAGCTGGAGGTTGCCGGAGACGACCTGGAGCAGGTTGTTGAAGTCGTGGGCGACGCCGCCGGTGAGCTTGCCGATGGTCTCCATCTTCTGGGCCTGGACGAGCTTGGCCTCTGCCTGACGGCGCTCGTCGATCTCGGCGATGACCCGGGCCTCCAGCGTCTCGTTGAGCTGGCGCAGCTGCTCCTCGGCCCGCTGGCGATGGCGCACCTGGCGGGCGAGATCCTCCGCCTGCTCCCGCAGGGCGGCCTCCGCCGCACGCTGATGGGTGATGTCGGTATGGACGCCGACCCATTCGACGATCCGCCCGGCCTGGTCGAGGATCGGCAGGGCGCGGATCGCGAAGGTGCGCCAGGTCCCGCCGTGATGGCGAACCCGGTGCTCGTGGACATACATGGCCTTGGCGGCGACCGCCGCGTTCCAGCTCCGCACGGATTCGGCCGCATCGTCCGGATGCACGGCCTGAGCCCAGCCGAAGCCCTGGTACTCCTCCCGGCTCTGGCCGGTCAGAGCGGCCCAGCCCGGCTGCTCGCCGGTCATGCGGCCGTCGGCGCTGTTGGTCCAGAGGACGCCGTGCACGGCATCGATCGCCGTGCGGAAGCGCCGGTCGCTGGCGGCGAGCGCCGCCTCGCGCCGCGCCCGCTCCTCGATGTCGATGCCGAGGATGTGCACGCCCGGCACGGAGCCGTCCGGCTCGATATGCGGCACGTAGCGCAGCTCCGCCCGGCGGGGCCGGCCGTCGTGATAGGGGATCGTCGTCTCGCTGGCGAAGGCCTCGCCGGCCAGGGCACGGTCGAGGGAGGGCTTGCGGTCGGCGTAGAAATCCTCGCCGACGATCTCGCGCACCGGCCGCCCGATCATGGTCCGGGGATCGACGCCGAGCCAGTCCCGATAGGCCGCGTTGGCGAAGCGGTAGACGTGGTTGCGGTCGACATAGGCCACGAGCATCGGCAGCGCGTCGGTGAGGCGGCGAAGCTCCGCCTCGTTCGCCGCCAGCCGGCGCTCCGCTTCGACGCGGGCGCTGTTGTCGACGACGGTGCACATCACGCCGCCGATGCTGCCATCGGCCTCGTAGACGGGGGTGTAGAACAGGTCGAGGATGAAGGTCTGCGAGCGGCCGCCATGGTCGAGCACCATGACGTGGTCGTGGAAGGAGGAGAGCTCGCCGCGATAGCCCGCCTCGAGCATCGCCCGGTTCCAGTCCCAGATCTCCGGCCAGATCTCCTGGGCGCGCTCACCGAGGGCGCGCGGATGCTTCGGCCCGGCGATGGCGGCATAGGCGTCGTTGTAGAGCATGATGTGATCGGGGCCCCACATCAGCACCTTGGCCACCGGCGAGTTGACGATGTTGGCCACCGTCGCGCGCATCTCCAGGGACCAGCCGTCGACCGGCCCGAGTGGCGTCGCGCTCCAGTCCCTGGCCCGGATCAGCGCGCCGCATTCGCCGCCCGCCACCGGCCAGCCCTTGGGCGCGGGCCGGCGCCCGGTCCCGTCGCGCAGGGCCCGCAGGCCCGCCCGCACCACCTCGCTGGCATTGGCGTAGTCGCCGGAGCCGAGGCAGTCGGCGATGAACCCCTCCAGCTCGGGGGTGAGCGAGACGTTGCGCGACTGACGGGCGGCCATGACGCTTCGTGTTCCCGGATCGGACCTGTGTCAACAGATGTCATACCCACCGCATCGCGGCGGCGCGCGCCGGTCAGAGGGCGATCACTAGACCGTCCTCCGCGGCGATGTAGCCCTCGGGGGGATGGGCGATCATCTCGACGCTCATATGGGTGAGCATCAGGCGCCGGGGAGCGATCTCGGGCAGGCGCGCCTTCAGCGTCGCCCAGTCGAGATGGAACTTCACCGGCCGCTCGATCGTGTAGCCCTCGGCGATCAGCAGGTCGGCCTCGCGCCCGGCCGCGATCAGCGCGTCGACCCATTCCGTGTCGCCGGTATAGGCGAGCACCCTGCCCTCCCCCTCGATGCGCAGGGCATGGGAGGGCGCCCCGGAGGGATGGCGCACGGAAAAGGCATGGGCCGTGAAGCCGGAGGCCGTGACCGGCCGGCCCTCCGCGATCTCCGTCACGACCACGGGAAAGGCCCGTTCCGCTTTGCTCGATCCCGGAAACAGCGCCTCCATCGCCGCTTCCAGGCGCGCCTGGATCCCCTCCGGCCCGACGATGGTCAGCGGCGTCGCGCGCCGGCTGACGAGCTGCCCGTCGAGAATCAGCCAGGGCAGCCCGCCGAAATGATCGCCGTGGAGATGGGTGACGAAGACCGTGTCGATGCCGTTCGGGTCGACGCCGTAGCGGCGGATCGCGATGAGCGAGGAGGCGCCGCAATCGACGAGGAAGCAGGTCCCCGAAGCCGTGACGTGGAAGCAGGTGTTGAAGCGGCCGCCGGAGCCGAACGCGTCGCCGCAGCCGAGAACCTGAAGCCGCATCGTGATCCGCTCCCCCGCTTTGCCCTCAGGGCAAGACATCTCGGTCGCGGGCGCTCCGGGTCAATCGCGTTCGATCGCGATTGCCTTGGCCGCCGGGATCGGCTGTCTACGCCCCGCGACGAATCGGAACGGGATGAAAATCGGATGTCGGGCGGACACGGAGCGGTCGAGGGGTCGAACAAGCGCGTGGCGCTGCTGATCTCCATCCTGGCCCTCTTCCTGGCGGGCGCTGAGACGCTCGCCAAGAGCGCACAGACCGAGGCGCTCGGCGCCAATGTCGAGGCCTCGAACCAATGGGCCTATTTCCAGGCCCGCACGATCCGCTCGACCGTGGTGAAGACGGTGGACGAACTGGTGGCGCTGCTGCCGCCGGGCACGGATCCGGCGGCGATCGCCGCCAAGCGCGCGGACTGGGCCAAGACGTTGGCCCGCTGGGATTCCGAGCCGGCCACCGGCGAGGGCCGCAAGGAACTCGCCGAGAAGGCCCGGGCCTCGGGCGAGCGCCGCGACCTCGCGCTGGAGCGCTACCACCATTACGAGATCGCCTCGGCCGCCTTCCAGATCGGCATCGTCCTGGCCTCGGCGGAGGTCATCACCGGCATCGCCGCACTCGCCATCGGCGGCGGCCTGCTCGGCGTGGCGGGCCTCGCCCTGGCCGGATTCGGGCTGTTCGCGCCCCACGCCCTGCCCTTCTTCCACTGAGGGAGGTCGCCCTCAGGCCGCTTCCCGCGGGCGCCGACGATAGAGCGGGTCGTCGAGGCCCGCGATCGGGATGAAGCCGGGGCGCGCCCGCAGGCGAGCGATCCAGGCCCGGACCGCCGGGAAAGGCTCCAGGGAGATGTCGCCCATGGGCGCGAGCGCCACGTAGGGAAACACCGCGAGATCCGCGATGGTGGGACGTCCGGCGGCAAGCCAGGCGCGGGTTTCCAGGGCGGCTTCGAGGATCTGGAGGGACTTGACGCCCCGGGCCGTCGCTTCCGCCAGGGTGTTCGCGTTGCCCCAGATGCCGAAGCCGTCATGGGGTCCCTGGAAGGACAGGATCGCCCGGGCGGTGAAGACCCCGTGCTGGATCCAGCTCGCGGCAAAGGCGAGCCAGTCGACGATCTCGGCCTGCTCGGCTGCCTCGCGGGACCACCAGGTCCGCCCCGCATGCTTGTCCGCGAGATGGACAAGGATCGCCGCGGAATCCGTGAACGTGCGGTCCCCGTCGATCAGGACGGGCACCTCGCCGCGGGGATTGATCGCGAGGAAGGCCGGCCCGTGCTGCTCGCGGCCGGGAAAGTCGATCTCGACCTCCTCCACCGTCAGGCCGAGGAAAGCCAGGAGCAGGCGGACCTTGTAGCTGTTTCCCGACTCCCGGTAAGTATAGAGCCTGATCGACATCGCTCTTCTCCCGGACCGTCGCGAGAAAACTAGCAATATCCGCGCAGGACGGGTTTTCTTTTTCCACGCGTCTCCAAGAAGAACAGCCTGTCCGCGTTCCTGTGCAGGAAAGGACGAGATCGTTCGAGCCCTATACGCGCACAGGGTGCGGCATCACGGTCTCGGGAGCTTCGGAACAGCCTGGAAGCGTGGGGATTGAGGCGAGGACGGCCCGCGGCATTCCGATGCGTCCGGGCCGCGCCATTCACCTCGTGAGATCAGCCTCGAGAGAGAAGTCCTCCATGAAGAAGTCCCTTGCCCTGGCAGCCCTCGGCCTCTCGGCCGTGCTGGCGACGCCCGCCCTCGCCCAGGACCCGCTGGCGGTGCGGATCGCCCCGCAGCCCGGTCTCGACGGGGCCGCCGCGACGCGGACCCCCGAGTTCCGCACCGCCGCCCTGCGCTCGGACGCGTTGAGCATCGAGTCGAGCCGCATCGCCCTGGAGCGCTCCCGCAACCCGCAGGTCCGCAACTACGCGCGCCGGGTTATCGAGCATCGGACCGCGACCACCGACGCGCTGCTGCCGCCGGGCACCTCGCTGAGCGCGGGCGGCACCGTCGTCGCCGATCAGCAGGGCATTCCGACTCGCCTCGACAACCCGGTCGGCGTGGTGCTCGCCCCGGTCACGCTCGCGGCCAACGTCACCACGGGCATCGTCGGCGGCGTGCTCGGGGGCGTCGGCCTGATCGACAACAGCCCGGGCGAGCCGGGGCGCCGGGTGGCGATCGGCCCCGAGGGCCAGGCCAGGATCGAGCGCCTGAAGTCGGCGCCCTCGGCGCGCGCCTTCGACCGGACCTATGTCGCCCAGCAGGCCCGCTCGGATGCGCGCACGCTCGCCCTCTACGACGCCTATTCGCGCTCCGGCGACAGCGCCCAGGGCCGCCAGTTCGCCAACGAGGCGCTGCCCTACATCGCCGGCGAGCATGCCCACTCGGCCGAGCTCGACGCCCGCTTCGGCGGCTGACCGCACGTCAGGGCCAAAAACGCGAAAGGGGCGGCTCCCGGTGGAGCCGCCCCTTTCCTTTCGGGATCGCCGCGACGCCTAGAACAGGCCGTCGATCTGGCCGTTGGCGTCGAGGCGGATATTGTCGGCCGCCGGGACCTTGGGCAGGCCCGGCATGGTCATGATCTCACCGCAGATCACCACCACGAAGCCGGCGCCGGCCGAGAGGCGCACATCGCGCACGGCGATGATGTGGCCCGAGGGCGCGCCCATCAGGCTCGGATCCGTCGAGAACGAGTACTGCGTCTTGGCCATGCAGACCGGCAGGTTGCCGTAGCCGTCCTTCTCGAAGCCGGCGAGCTTGCCCGCGGCCTTCGACTCGATCTGGATGTCGGCGGCGCCGTAGAGCTTCGTCGCGATGGCCTTGATCTTGTCGGTCAGCTTCGACTCGGTCTCGTAGACGAAGCTCAGCGGCTTCTGCTCGCCCTCGGCGAGCTTCACTACGGCGTGAGCCAGGTCCTCGGCGCCGGCGCCGCCCTCCGCCCAGTGCTTGCAGGTGATCGCCTCGACCTGGAGATTGTCGCGGCAGAGCTCCTTCAGCCGGGCATGCTCGGCATCGGTGTCCTGGTAGAAATGGTTCACGCCGACGACGACCGGCAGGCCGAAGCTGCGCACGTTCTGCACGTGCCGCTCCAGATTGGCGAAGCCCTTCTCCAGGGCCTCCAGGTTCTCGGAGCCGAGGCTCTTCTTGTCGACGCCGCCATGCATCTTGAGGGCGCGCACGGTGGCCACGATCACCACCGCCGAGGGCTTGAGGCCCGTCTGGCGGCACTTGATGTCGATGAACTTCTCCGCGCCCAGATCCGCGCCGAAGCCGGCTTCGGTCACCACGTAATCGGCGAGCTTGAGGCCGCTGCGGGTCGCGATCACCGAGTTGCAGCCATGGGCGATGTTGGCGAAGGGGCCGCCATGGATGAGGGCCGGGTTGCCCTCCAGGGTCTGCACGAGGTTCGGCTGCAGGGCGTCCTTGAGCAGCACCGTCATGGCGCCGGTCGCCTTCACCTGGGCCAGCGTCACCGGCTTGCGGTCGCGGGTCTCGGCAATGACGATGCGGCCGAGGCGCTCCTCGAGATCCGCGAGATCCTTGGCGAGGCAGAACACCGCCATCACCTCGGAGGCGACGGTGATGTCGAATCCGTCCTCGCGGGGGAAGCCGTTGGCGACGCCGCCGAGGGACTGGTTGATGGCGCGCAGGGCCCGGTCGTTCATGTCGACCACGCGGCGCCAGTGGATGCGGCGCACGTCGATGTTGAGCTCGTTGGCCCAGTAGATGTGGTTGTCGATCAGCGCCGCGGCCAGCGAATGCGCCGAGGTGATGGCGTGGAAGTCGCCGGTGAAGTGCAGGTTGATCTGCTCCATCGGCACGACCTGCGCCTTGCCGCCGCCGGCCGCGCCGCCCTTCATGCCGAAGCAGGGGCCGAGCGAGGGCTCGCGCAGGCACATCACGGTCTTCTTGCCGATGCGGTTGAGCGCGTCGCCGAGGCCCACCGTGGTCGTGGTCTTGCCCTCGCCCGCCGGCGTCGGGGAGATCGCGGTGACGAGCACGAGCTTGCCGTCCGGCTTGCCTTCCAGCGACTTGATGAAGTCGTGGTCGATCTTGGCGATGTGCTTGCCGTAATTGTGAAGCGCCTCGTCCGGAATGCCGATCTTCCGTGCGACGTCCGCGATCGGCTTCAGGGTCGCCGCGCGGGCGATCTCGATATCTGAGGGCATTTCTCTCACCGTCGTTTCTTGGAGGACCGGCCTGCCGGGCCGGTCCCTGTCGCCATCCGCGGAGCCGCGTCAGCAGGGCGAAAGCCCTACGCCGTCGTACCGCCGAGATAAACCGATGCGCCCAGTTTGCGGGAGGGCGCGGGAAAAAGCGCGTCGGATTTTTTCAATGAAAATGCGAAATTAAATTTTTTCGCCGACCGCCCGGATCGCCCGCGCCGTCCTCTCCGCCAGGTCCCCGAGCTCCGCCTCGCTCGCGATCAGCGGCGGGCTCAGGGCGATCGTGTCGCCGGCCGCGCGCAGGACGAGATCCTGGTCCCGGAAGGCCGCGACCATGGCGGCATAGGCCCGGCTGCCGCCTCCTTGCAGGGGCGCGAGATCGATGCCCGCGGCGAGGCCCACGGTGCGGATGTCGAGCACCTCCGGGATCGCGCGCAGGGACATCACCGCCTCCGCGAAGACCGGCTCCAGCGCCCGGGCCCGCTCGAACAGGCCCTCGTCCCGGTAGAGGTCGAGAGTGGCGAGCCCCGCCGCGCAGGCGAGCGGGTGGCCGGAATAGGTGTAGCCGTGGAAGAGCTCGACCGCCTCCGCCGGCCCCTGCATCAGCGTCGCGTAGATGTCCTTGCGCACGATCACGCCGCCGAGGGGCACCGTGCCCGAGGTGACGCCCTTGGCGAAGGTGATCATGTCCGGCACCACGCCGTAGCGCTCGGCGGCGAAGGCATGCCCCAGCCGGCCGAAACCGGTGATGACCTCGTCGAAGATGAGCAGCAGGCCGTGCCGGTCGCAGAGCGCGCGCAGGCGCTGCAGGTAGCCCTTGGGCGGCGGCAGCACGCCGGTCGAGCCCGCCATCGGCTCGACGATCACGGCGCAGAGGGTCGAGGCGTCGTGGAGGGCCACGATCCGTTCGAGGTCGTCGGCGAGGTGGGCGCCCCAATCCGGCTCGCCCTTGGTGAAGGCCTGGTGCGCCCGGTCGTAGGTGTGGGGCAGGTGGTCGACGCCCGGAAGGCCGGGGCCGAAGACCTTGCGGTTGTTGGCGAGTCCGCCGACCGCGATGCCGCCGAAGCCGACCCCGTGATAGCCGCGCTCGCGCCCGACGAACCGCGTCCGGCCGCCCTCACCGCGGGTGTGGCGGTAGGCGAGGGCGATTTTGAGGGCGGTGTCGGCGGCCTCGGAGCCGGAATTGCAGAAGAAGACGTTGTCGAGGTCGGCCGGGGCCAGGGCTCCGAGGCGGCTGGCGAGGGCGAAGGCGCCCGCATGCCCGAACTGGAAGGGCGGCGCGTAGTCGAGCCGCCCGGCCTGGTCGCGGATCGCCGCCGTGATCGGCGCGCGGTTGTGCCCGGCATTGCAGCACCAGAGTCCGGCGATCCCGTCGAGGATCCGGCGCCCGTCCGCGGTCCGGTAATGCATCCCCTCGGCGCCCGCGAGCATCCGCGGCGCCTGCTTGAAGGCGCGGTTGGCGGTGAAGGGCATCCACCACGCGTCGAGATCGTTGCGCGGGCCGGGCATGGAAGCGTCGAGAAGCATGGCCGGCCTCAGCCCGCGATCGCCGTGGCGGCGTAGCCGGCCCCGGTCAGGGCCCGCGCGACCTCCTCGCCCCGCGCCCCGGTCAGCGCGCTGACCCGGCCCGTTTCGAGGTCGACGCGGACCTCCGCCCCGGGGTCGAGGCGGCGGATCGTGCGGCGCACGGCCTCGGCGCATCCCGCGCAGGTCATGCCCTCCACCGCCATGAGGAGCTCGCTGCGGTTGCCGTCCATGCTGGTCTCCGTGTCGCGGGCGACATCTCGTCCATCTCGGCGCGACCCGCAAGGGCCGTCCCGGGATCCCCCGTCATGGGAGACCGGCGCGTTTCCGCATCACACCCGTTGATATCCCGGTCCCGGTCCCTCGCTCGCCTTGCGGGCGCCTGTCCGCTCGGCGAAAGATGACCCCGTCCGCAAGGCTCGAGGGCCGGGCCGGATCCCGCATGCGAAGAGCCCCCTCGTTACGAAGGTGAAGAGCCAGAAAGCCCGGACGATCGGCCCGCGCGGGCGCCTGTGGGCGATCAGCCTGTTCGGGCTCTCCGTCCTCGCGCCGGTCGCGATCCTGGAGCCGATCGTCGGCGCCTACGCCCTCGGCCTGGCCTCCGCCTTCGCCGCCCTGCTGCAGCATCGCCGGGCGAACCGCTTCGCCGCGGCCCACGAGAAGCTGTCGAGCGAGCTCGACGTGGTGTCGCAGCGCTTCCTGAAGCTCGAGACCGTGATCGCCGCCCTGGTGCGCGAGCGCCGGGAGCCGGGCCGCGCCGCCCCGCCGCCGACGGAATCCGAGGCGAAGGCCGAAGCCGAGGCGGACGCGAAGGCCCTGCGCAAGGGCGTCGACGAGATCACCGCCGAGATCGGCCTCCTGAGCGGCATCGTGCGCGAGCTCGCCAATGTCGTCTCCGCGCAGGAGCAGGAGATCGACCGGCTCAAGACCCGGCCCGCGCCCCCGCCCGCCCCCGTGGTGGTGACGCCGGCCCCGGAGCCGCCGGCGACGCTCGCACCACCGGCCGAGACCCGCCTCGAGCCCCCCGCCCTCCGGCTGCCCCCCGCGCCGCCTTTCGCGCCGGATCCCCTGCGGGGGCCGTCGCGGGGGCCGTCCTTGCGCGAGCCGCCCCCGCGCGAGCCGGTCCGGGACCCGGCCAAGGAGGCCGCCCTGGTCGAGGCCTTCGACGCGGACGGGCTCGACGTCTATCTCCAGCCCGTCGTCACCCTGCCCCAGCGCAAGGTCGTCGGCTACGAGGCGCTGGCCCGGGTGACGCTGAACGGCGAGGCCCTGCCGCCGGAGGTCTTCCTGCCGGTGCTGGAGCGCTACGGCCGCACCACCGCCCTCGACCGGCGCATGCTCCAGCGCGTCGGCACCATCGCCCGCCACCTGCAGAAGCGGGGCAGCCAGGCGGCGGTGACCTACGCCCTCTCGCCCTTCTCCCTGTTCGAGCCCGGCTTCCTGCGCAGCCTCGGCCGGCTGGTCTCCGACGGGGAAGGCATGCCGCCCCAGGTGATCGTGGCCCTGCCCCAGGCGAGCTGGCGCACCCTGGACGCGGAGCAGGCCGCCGCCCTCGCCGAGCTGCGGGGCAGGATCGGCTTCGCCCTCGACCGGCCGGTGGATCTCTCCTTCGAGTCCAACGCGCTCGCCGCCCGGGGCCTGTCCCAGGTCAAGGTGCCCGCCGCCCTGCTCCTGCGGCCGCCGGAGCGGATGGCGAGCCCGGACATCGCCGTGGAGGACCTCGTCGCGGCGCTCGGCCGGGCCGGGATCCGGGTCGTGGCCACCCAGGTCGAGCGCGAGACGGACGTGCCGAACCTGATCGACCTCGACCTGCCGCTCGCCCAGGGCGGCGTCTTCGCGCCGCCGCGGGCGGTGCGGGCCGAGGTGCTGGCCCCGGAGGCCCCGACGCCCCCCTCCCCGCCCGAGCCCCCGCCGGACCCGCAACCCCAGCGCCGCCCCTTCCGCGACTTCCTGCGCCGGGCGGTGTGAGCTTTCCGCGGCGGCCTTTCCTCACCCCTTGGGGGGGAGGGGCCAGGAAGCCGGCGGAGGGGGCCGCCGCCGCAATTCCCGGCCGCGCGCCCGAGGCATCCACTCCACTGCGCTCACGCGCGGTCTCCCTCGCCCAGGGGCGAGGAGAGCTACGGCCCTCGAAACCACCCCAAAATCCCGCCTCGCGTTGATTTCCCGGCGCCCAACCCCTACCCGGGCCGCGAAGAACGGCCGCGCGCGTCCCGCGCGGCTCCGCTGCGAAGGTCCCCATCCGCCATGGCAGGCAAGGCGCCCGACAGGCCCGTCCCGACGATCCCGCACCTCTCGGCGATCGCCGCCGATTACGACCTGATCCTGTGCGACGTCTGGGGCGTGCTGCATGACGGCACGGTCGGCCACCGGGCGGCGGGCGAGGCCCTGATCCGCTTCCGCGGCCTCGAAGGGTCCCGGGCGCGCCGGGTCATCCTCGTCTCCAACGCCCCGCGGCCCTGGCCCGGCGTGCAAACAATCCTCGACGGCTACGGCGTGCCGCGGGAGGCCTACGACGCCATCCTGACCTCGGGCGACCTCACCCGCCGGCTCATCGCCGCGCATCCCGCGGCCCGGGTCTACCATCTCGGCCCCGACCGGGACCGGCCGATCTTCGAGGGACTCGACCTCACCCTGGTCGGGGAGGAGGCGGCCGATCTCGTGGTCTGCACCGGCCTGTTCGACGACGACACCGAGACGGCGGAGGATTACCGCGACAGCCTCGCCCGCCTCCACGCCCGGGGCGTGCCGATGATCTGCGCCAATCCCGACCTCGTGGTCGAGCGGCGCAAGAGGCTCATCCCCTGCGCCGGCCTGATCGCCGCGGCCTATGCCGAGATCGGCGGCGCGGTCACCTATGCCGGCAAGCCCTATGCCCCCGTCTACGCGGCGGCCCTCGCCATGGCGGCGGATCTCGACGGCGGCGTGGCCCCGGACACCGCCCGGATCCTGGCGATCGGCGACGCGATCCGCACCGACATCGCCGGGGCCGCGGGGGCCGGCATCCCCTCCCTGCTCGTGGCCCGCGGCATCCATGCGGAGGAGCTCGGCGTCTCCCTCGACCATCAGAGCCTGGGCGACGTGGCCGAGTGGCTGGCCCGGCAGCCGGTGCATCCCGATGCGGTGACCGAGCGGCTGGTCTGGTAAGGATTTTCTGCGTAATCCCCGGCACGTGGCCGGCGTCGCCAGACCGCGCCGGCCCGGATAAAGCTGGCCGCCGGCGAACCCGGCGGAATTCGAGACGAGAGGCGCGTCCCGCGCCCGGGAAAGGACGATGACGCGACCTGAGGCGATAGCGACCGGCGGGCTCGAGACGGAGCGCTACGGGCATCTGTCCCGGCATCTCGTCGCGTCCGGCTATGCCCTCGTCGCGCCGCCGGTGCTGCAGCCGGTCGAGCCCTTCCTGGAATTGTCGGGCGAGGATATCCGCCGCCGCATCTTCGTGACCCAGGACGCGGCCGGGGCCGAGCTGTGCCTGCGGCCGGAATTCACGATCCCCGTCTGTCGGCACCACCAGGCGAGCCGCCCCGGGCAGGCCGCCGATTACAGCTATCTCGGCCCGGTCTTCCGCCTCGCGGCGGGGGAATCCGACGAGTTCGTGCAGGCGGGCATCGAATCGATCGGCCGCACCGACACCCCCGCCGCCGATGCGGAAGTGCTGGGCCTCGCCCTGGAGGGGCTGGAGCTCCTCGGGGTGAGCGATGCCGCCATCCGCTTCGGCGACATGGGCCTGACCCAGGCCTTCCTCGACGCGCTGAAGGTGCCCCCCGTCGCCAAGCGGCGGACCCTGCGGGCGATCGCCGCCGGGCGGCCCATCGCCGGGCTCGCCAATGCGGCGGGGGCCGAGGACCCGCATGCGGGCCTGCTCGCGGCGATCCAGGGGCAGGACCCCAAGGGCGTGCGCGCCTTCGTGGAAGACGTGCTCTCCATCGCCGGCATCTCCCGGGTCGGCGGCCGCAGCGCCGGCGAGATCGCGGAGCGCTTCCTCGCCAAGGCGGCGATGCAGGCGCAGGGCGGCGCCGGGCTGAACGAGGACAACCGGGGGCTGATCGAGCGCTTCTGCGCCATCGCCGGCGATCCCGACCGGGCCCTGGCCGACCTGCGCGGCCTTACCCGCGAGGCGGGGCTGGCCGATGCCGGGCTGGAGGCGGCCTTGGCCCTGTTCGAGGAGCGCACCGGCTTCATGGCCGCCCGCGGCCTGCCGATCGAGCGCTTCCGCTATGCCGGCAGCTTCGCCCGCAACCTCGACTACTATACCGGCTTCATCTTCGAGGCGACGCGGGCCGGGGGCTCGGCGCCCCTCGTCGGCGGCGGCCGCTACGACGGCCTGCTCCAGCATCTCGGCAGTGCCGAGCCCCTGCCGGCGGTGGGCTGCGCCTTCTGGCTCACCCGCTGCGTCCAGAGCGCCTGAGGCCGAGCGCGTGAGCATGACGATGCCGCAAGACGACAGCCCCCTCGTCCTCGCCGTGCCCTCGAAGGGCCGGCTGCAGGAGAACGCCACCGCCTTTTTCGGCCGCGCCGGGCTGAAGCTCGCCCAGAGCGGCGGCGCCCGCGACTACCGCGGCAAGCTCGTCGGCGTGGACAACGTCGAAGTGCGCTTCCTCTCGGCCTCCGAGATCGCGGCGCAGCTCGCCAGCGGCGCCGCCCATCTCGGCGTGACCGGCGAGGACCTGATCCGCGAGACCCTGCCGGAGAGCGCCGAGGCCGTCGAACTGCTGACGCCCCTGGGCTTCGGCCAGGCGACGGTGGTGGTCGCCGTGCCGCAGGCCTGGATCGACGTGCGGGCCATGGCCGATCTCGACGAGGTCGCCAGCGAGATGCGCCTGCGCCAGGGCCGCCGCCTGCGCATCGCCACGAAATACGTGAACCTGACCCGGCGCTTCTTCGCCGAGGCGGGCATCGTCGATTACCGCATCGTCGAGAGCCTGGGCGCCACCGAGGGCGCGCCGGCGGCGGGCTCGGCCGAGATCATCGTCGACATCACCACGACCGGGGCGACGCTGGCCGCCAACGCCCTCAAGATCCTCGACGACGGCGTGATCCTGCGCTCCGAGGCCAATCTCGTCGCCTCCCTGAAGGCGGCCTGGAGCCCGACCGCGCGGGAGGCCCTGCGCCGCGTCCTCGGCCGCATCGCCGCCGAGGAACGGGCCCGCACCACCCGGGAGATCCGGGCGGGGCTGCCCGAGGGGGAGGCCGTCGACCTCGCCGGAATCGCCGCCCGGCACGGGGCCGCGCCGCCCTACGGGGCGCCGGAGGCCGGGGCCCGGGAGCTGATCCTGCACTGCCAGGCCGATGCCGCCTTCGCCCTCTCCGAAGAGCTGGCCCAGGCGGGCGCGCATTCCGTGACCGTGCGGAAGGTCGATTACGTCTTCACCCAGGGCAACGAGCTGGCCGAGGGCCTCCTGGCCAAGCTCGGCTGAGCCGCCCCGCCGAGGCGCGTCCGATCGACGCGCCGGGGCATGGGATTACCCCGGAAATCCCGCATGCGCCCTGCGGGATTCCGGGCCCCTCTAATCCATGTTGGAGCATCTCCGGTGCCGGGGGTTCACACTTCCCCGTGACTGACGGCCTCTCCGGCCGTCGACACGTTACGGGATACATGTCCGGCAACGCTTCCCTCGTCGAACCCGTCGCCGACGACGACGCGGCTCCCGTCCTTCCCCACGGCGTCCGTCTGCATCTCGGCCAGCTCCTGGCGGAGACCTACCGGCGCGACGCCTCCGCGGAGACCGGCGACCGTTTCGCCGAGCTGATGGAGCGGCTCGCGAAGGCGCTCGACGCGCAGGGCGCGCATGACGAGGCGGCCTTCCGCGCCGAGTTCCTGGAGATGGTGCCGCGGCTGCACAACTTCGCCATGTCCCTGGCCAAGAACCCGACGCTGGCCGACGACCTCGTCCAGGACACGCTGCTGCGCGCCTGGCGCTCGCGGACCCGTTTTGCGACCGGGACCAATCTCGGCGCCTGGCTGTTCACGATCATGCGGAACGCGTTCTACTCGCATCACCGCAAGGACAACCGGGAGCTCTCCGACAGCGACGGCGACCTCGCCGAGCGCATCGCCACGGTGCCCGAGCAATCCGGCTACGTCGATCTCAAGGATGCCCGGCTCGCCCTGGAGCGCCTGTCGCCCTCGATGCAGCAGGCGCTGATCCTCGTCGCCATCGAGAACCTCAGCTACGAGGAGGCGGCGGAGGTGATGCAGTGCCGGGTCGGCACGGTGAAGAGCCGCGTCTGGCGCGCCCGCGAGCAGCTCGCCCTGATCCTCGGCTACGACGCCGCCGAGATCGGCGCGGACAGCATGACCCTTTCCGCCCTGGGCGGCTCGGACCGGGTGATGGAATCCTGAAGGCGCCTCAGTTCATCCGCCAGATGACGCCGTTCAGCAGGCTCGCGAAGGCGACCCAGGCGGCGTAGGGCACGAGCAGCCCGGCCGCCAGCCGGTCGAAGCGCCAGGACAGGCGGATCGTCCAGAGCGCCATCACCAGCATGGCGAGGGCGACCACCAGCCCGGTCCCGAGGGCGTGGGCGGCGAAGAAGACCGGCGTCCAGGCGGCGTTGAGGGCGAGCTGGGCCAGGAAGGCCGCCAGCGCCAGCTGCCAGCCCCGCCGCGCCGGCCCGAAGGCCGGCCGCGCCCCGAGCAGCCGCCAGAGCGCCACGGCGATCATCGCGTAGAGGATCGTCCAGGCCACGGGGAACACCCCGTTCGGCGGGGTGAAGGCGGGCTTGTTCAGGGTGGCGTACCAGCCCTCGATGTTCGAGCCCGTGGCGAGGCTGCCCAGCAGCGCCGTCAGCGCCACGGGCAGGATCGCCGCGAGGAGCCGCGGCCATGGCGGCAGGGCCGGTTTCTCGGGAATCGCCGTCGCGTCGCTCATGCCGCTCGTCATGCATCCTGCCGGGACCAGCTCCGCCTTGCGCGCGCCCGGCGCTTCCCGCAAGGGGCAAGCCGCCCTCAGGCCAGGACGGGACCGCCATGACCTCCAACTCGTCGCCCACCGATCGGGATGCATCGCCGACCCCGCCGGCCTTCTCCGCGCGCTCGCAGGCGGTGCAGGCCCTCGGGCGGATCGATCCCACGACCCGGGGCGTGGTGCCGCCGCTCCACCTCGCCACGACCTTCCTGCGCGACCCCGACAACGCCTATTCCTCGGGCTACACCTATGCCCGGCCCGACAACGCCACGGTGCGCGAGGCGGAGGCCGTGATCGCGATGCTGGAGGGCGCCCGCGCCGGGGCGATGCTGTTCGGCTCCGGCATGGCCGCGGCGACGGCGGTGTTCTCCGCCCTGGAGCCGGGCGACCACGTGATCGCGCCGAAGGTGATGTATTGGGGCCTGCGGCGCTGGCTGCTGCGGGAGGCCCCGCGCCTGACCTTCGACCTCGACCTCGTCGACGCCACCGATCCGGAGGCGATCCGCGCGGCGATCCGGCCGGGCCGGACCAAGCTCGTCTGGATCGAGACGCCGGGCAATCCGCTCTGGACGGTGACCGACATCGCCGCGGCCGCGGCGATCGCGCATGCGGCCGGCGCCCGCCTCGCGGTCGATTCGACCGCGGCCTCGCCGGTCCATACCCGGCCCCTGGAGCACGGGGCCGACCTCGTGATGCATTCGGCCACCAAGATCCTGAACGGGCATTCCGACGTGGTGGCCGGCGTGCTCGCCGCCGCCAAGCCCGACGCCTTCTGGGAGCGGCTCGCCAATATCCGCTCGCAATGGGGCGCGATCCTCGGACCGTTCGAGGCCTATCTGCTCACGCGCTCGCTCCGCACCCTGCACCTGCGGGCGAGCGCCCAGGCGCGCAACGCCGCCGAACTCGCCGAGCGCTTCAGCCGGCACCCCCATGTCGCCGCCGTGCTCTATCCCGGCCTGCCCGGCCATCCCGGCCATGCGGTCGCCGCGCGCCAGATGGAGGGGGGCTTCGGCTTCATGCTCTCGATCCGCGTCGCGGGGGGCGAGGCGGCGGCCATCGCCACGGCGGCGGGGGTGCGGCTGTGGAAGCGGGCGACCTCGCTGGGCGGCGTCGAGAGCCTGATCGAGCACCGGGCCTCGGTGGAGGGACCGGGCACGCCCTGCCCGCCGGACCTGCTGCGCCTCTCGGCCGGCATCGAGTCGGTGGACGACCTCCATGCCGATCTGGATGCGGCCCTGCGCCAGGCCCACGGTTCCTGAGACGCCGCGGGGAGCCTCACGGGAAATTTCGGGGCCTCCGGCTCCGGTCGGGCCGTTCCGGCGTTGTCGGGAAGACAGGCCGGGTTTCGATCGCCCGGAGACGGAGCCCGCCGATGACGCCGACCGCCCGACCCCTCGCCCGCCTCACCCTCGCCTTCGGGCTGATCGGGGGCGCCTTGCCCGCCCTCGCCGAGGACGGGCCGCCGAAGCTCGACATCGAAGCGACCTGCAAATCGGCCAGCAAGGCGGAGGTCAGCCTCAGCGACAATGCCAGCGTCGATGGCTGCCTGCGCTCCGAGCGGGCGGCCCATGACGAGCTGAAAAGGCGCTGGAACGACTATACCCCCGCGGCCAAGCTGCAATGCTCGAAGCAGTCCCAGGCCGGCGGCTTCCCGTCCTATGTCGAGACGGTGACCTGCCTGGAGCTCGCCAGCGGCACCGTGCCCACGCAGCCGGCCGGGGATTCCCCCGCCACCGCGGGCGACGCCGCCCGGAAGGGCGCGGCGACCGGCCGGAGCAGCGACAGCAAACTCACCGCCGAGCCCTCCCCGCGCCAGCGCACCGACCCCCTCAAGGTGCTCGATCAGAAATAGGCCGTCTCCCTCGCGCCGCCCGCGCGGGAGGGTCGCCGCGGCCCGCTCGGGCTGACCGAACCGGCCTCGGACGGGCGGCCGGTTCGAAGGCGCCGCCTCGTCAGCTCGAGCGGCTGCCGGCCTCGATGCCGCCCGGCCTCCAGCCCGCCTGGACCGGGCCCGGAGCGGGCAGCCGGCTGCGGTGGAGGGCGGCGAGTTCGGGGGCCTGGGCCGTGTCGTCCTCGGTGAGGAAGAGCCGCCAGGCCTTGGACAGGCGCCCGAGCTGCGGGCTGCTGGTGAGCACGCTCTGGACCGGGCTGGTGATCAGGGCGAAGGCGACGGGCGCCATCCAGAGGGCGAGGAGGCTGTCCCGCGCGAAGGCGAGGACGAGCGCCAGCACGATGCCGGCAGCGACCGCGTCCGATTGCAGGCGGAAGGCTTCGGCCCAGGGCACCCGGCGGTCGTCCCGGGTCTGGGCATCCCAGCGCACCACCCGGCCGAGGAAGGTCGAGACCACCGCGCCGGCCGCGAACAGCGTCATCACCGGCCAGAGGATCACCCAGGCCGCCTGCTCCAGGGCCGCGCTGGCCAGGAGCGAGCCCGTGCCGCCGAAGGCCTGCCGGCGCTCGGGCGAAGCGAGCACCCAGCCGAGGCTGAGGAGCTTCGGCAGGGCCATCACCGCAACCACCAGGGTGGCGAGCGTGAGCGAGGCCGGCGTGTTTCCGGTGAGGCCGTAGCCGAGCAGGCCGAGATCGCCGCTGCGCGCCGCCTGCAGGGTGCCGAGTGCCAGGAAGGCGGCCCAGAGCGGATAGATCAGGTAGCCCAGGATGCCGACGCCGAGATGCCAGCGGCTCGCCGCCTTCAGCCCGCGCAAGGAGAGGACGCGCAGGTGCTGCAGGTTGCCCTGGCACCAGCGCCGCTCGCGCCCGAGCAGGTCGACGAGGTTCGTCGGCATCTCCTCCCAGGTGCCGCCCATCTCCGGCAGCAGGCGCACCTCCCAGCCGGCCCGGCGCAGCAGGGCGCCTTCCACGATGTCGTGGCAGAGGATCTCGCCGCCGAGCGGCGCCTTGCCGGGCAGCACCGGCAATTCGGCGTTCTGCGCGAAGGCGGCGATGCGCAGGATCGCGTTGTGGCCCCAATAGGAGCCGTCCGGCCCCTGCCAGGTCTCCAGGCAGCGCAGCGAGAGCGGCGCGTAGAGGCGCACGGCGAATTGCTGGATGCGGGCGAACAGGGTGTCGCGGCCGGCCGCGTAGGACACGGTCTGGATCAGGCCGACCTTCGGGTTCTCCTCCATCAGCCGGGCGAGGCGGCGCATGGCGGCCCCGGTCATCAGGCTGTCGGCGTCGAGCACGATCATGAAATCGTAATCGTGCCCGTAGGTCGCGCAGAACTCGGCGACGTTGCCCGCCTTGCGGCCGGTGTTCTGGGCGCGGCGGCGATAGCGGATGCGCGGTAGGCCGTAGCCCTCGCGCTCCGCCCAGGCTTTGGCCCGGGCATATTCGTGCTCCTCGACGGCGCTGATCGCCCCCTCGCGAGTGTCGGACAGGACGAAGAGGTCGATGTCGGAGCCGTCGCCGCCGGCCTGCCGCAGGGAGCGCGCCATCACCCGAATCGCGGCGAAGACGGCCACGGGATCCTCGGCATGGATCGCCACCACGGCCGCGGTGCGGCTGCGCCCGCTCGCGCCGGCGGGGACGGTGCGGGCGCGGATCTCCAGGGGGGAGAGCAGACGCTCGCCCATCAGGGCGGCGATGAGCCCGTAGAGATATTGCCACGCGGTGAAGGATTGCCACGCCATCAGCAGGGCGAAGAGGCCGAGCACGCTTCGCCCGAGCCAGGTCTCCGGCAGGCCGTAGGCGGCGAGGGCCAGGGCCGGGATGGCGGCGGCCATCGCCAGGGTCGGCAGGGCCAAAGCGAGCCGGCGCAGGAACAGGCGCGGCGGCGTTCCGGGGGACAGCACGGGGGAGGCGGCGAGGCCAGCCGTACCCCGAAGAGGGGCCTCGACGGAGGGGGCCTCGTGCGACACTTTCGAAAGAGGCATGTCTGGCAGGGACATGGGGCGGGGCACTCGAACGGGGCCAATCGGGGTCGCCCGGCCCCGCGGCAGGGGGACGGATGGGCAGGCGCGACGAGGGGTTCGAATCGACCGCGCTGACGCGGCGGTCGGTGATGCGGGCAGCGTTCGGCACGTCGGCCGGTGTTATTGTTCCTATTAGCCTAGATCTGAATGCGACCAGAACAATGGCGCAGGCCACCGAATCGGCACCGGACCCGGCCAGGCTGTCACCGCAGGGCCCGGATCAGGCCGTCCTCGACTACCCGGCCCTCGTCGAGCGGGCGAAGGCGCTGGCGGCGCAACCCTACCGGCCGGCGGCCGACGACCTGCCCGCCGAGCTGGGTGCGCTCACCTACGACCAGTATCAGGCGATCGGCTTCCGGCCGGAGAAGACGCTCCTGCTCGGCCGCTTCGGATTGCAGCCGTTCCATCGGGGCTTCCTCCAGAGGAAGCGCGTCGCGCTTCTCCTGCAGAAGCGGGAGGGCGGGGTGCAGGCGCTCGACTACGCCTCCGACCTGTTCGATCTCGGCCCCTCGCTGAAGGGGCGCTCCTACCCGGCCGCCCTCGGCTATGCCGGCTTCCGCCTGAGCTTCGGCTTCGACGCCGGGGCACCGCAGGTGCGGGAGGAATTCCTGGTCTTCCTCGGCGCCTCGTATTTCCGCCTGCGCGGCAGGAGGCAGGTCTACGGTCTGTCCTGCCGCGGGGTCGCCGTGAACACGGGCGGGCCGGGCGAGGAGGAGTTTCCGGACTTCACCGAATTCCGCATCCTCGAGCCTGCGGCGGAGGAGACGCGGCTCACGATCCTGGCCCTCCTCGACGGCCCGAGCCTGACCGGCGCCTATCGCTTCACGGTGAGCCCGGGCGAGGAGACGCAGATCACCGTCGCTGCCTCGCTTCACCCCCGCCGCAGCATTCCCCGGCTCGGCCTCGCCCCGCTGACCAGCATGTTCCTGCACGGGCAGAACGGTGCGGGCGCCCGGGGCGCCCAGGGTTTCGACGATTTCCGGCCCCAGGTGCACGATTCCGACGGGCTCTGCGTCGCGAGTCCGGGCGATCGCCTCTGGCGGCCCCTCGTCAACGGCCGAGCCGCCCCGCAGATCTCCGCCTTCCGGGCCGCACCCTGCCAGGGCTTCGGCCTGATGCAGCGGGAGCGGCACTTCGCCGCCTATCTCGACGTGCAGGCCCGGCACGAGGACCGGCCGGGAATCTGGATCGCCCCGGAGAAGGAGAGCCTCGGCGTCGGCTCGGTGCAGCTCTACGAGATCCCTTCGCGGGACGAGGCGATCGACAACATCGTGGCCGCCTTCGTCCCCGAGGCGCCGGTGACGGCGGGCCGCTCGATCGACCTCGCCTACACGCTCGCCACCGTCGGCGACGGGCCGGATGCGGACCTGCCGCGCTCCCTCGCCCGGGTGGTCTCGACGCGGGTCGGCTCCGCCGAGCGCCTGCGCCCGACCAACCCGCCGAGCCCGGAGCGCCGGCTCTACGCGATCGATTTCGAGGGGCCGGATCTGCCGCAGGATCCGATGAGCCCGATCGCGGTTTCGCTCTGGGCGAGCGCCGGTGCCTTCCTCGAACCCTTCTGCGAGCGGGTGCCCCAGACGGGGGGCTGGCGGCTCTATGCCGAGTACCGTCCGCCCCATCCGTTGCCGCCGGGGGACGTGGTGCTGCGGGCGCGGCTGTCGCAGGAGGGAAAGCCGATCACCGAAACGTGGGATGCGGTGGCGTGAGATTTGCCGCGATATCGTCGGCCTTCGGCAGGAGACGGCGGACCATGCGCATCGTCCTCTCGGGCGTCCTCCTGACGCTCCTGATGCCCGCCGCGGGCCTCGCGGCCGACGAGGCCGACCGGCAGGCGGCGCGGGGCACCATCGCGCGGCAGATCGAGGCCTTCCGCCGGAACGACCCGGCCACCGCCTATGATCAGGCCGCGCCCCAGATCCGCACCCTGTTCCCCTCTCCCGAAACCTTCCTCGCCATGGTCGAGAAGGGCTATCCCGCGGTGCTGCGCCCGCGCAGCTACAGCTTTGCCGGCAGCGAGGACACGGGCGAGGACGAAATCACGCAGGGCCTGAGCCTGCAGGACGAGAACGGCATCGACTGGCTCGCCGTCTATTCCCTGCAGAAGCAGACGGACGGGCAATGGCGCATCACCGGATGCCAGCTGCGCAAGGCGCCCGGCAGCAACACCTGATCTTCGCGCGAACGACATCTTCGGCTCCGCTTCGACACGCGTTTCGTCATCGTGTAGAGGGGGCGCCTTCCCGGAGGCATCCTTGCTGCACGTCTCGACCCGCGGCGCCGCCGCGCCCTTGAGCTTTTCCGACGCCCTTCTCGCCGGCCTCGCCCGTGACGGCGGTCTCTACGTGCCCGAGAGCTGGCCGGTGATGTCGAAAGCGGAGATCGCCGATCTCGCCGGCATCCGCTACGCCGACGCCGCCAAGCGCGTCCTGCGCCCGCTGATCGACGGCGAGATCGCGGATGCGGATCTCGACGGGATGATCGAGGCCGCCTACGGCACCTTCCGGCACCCGGCGATCTGCCCGCTGACGCAACTCGACGACAATCTCTTCCTGCTCGAGCTCTTCCACGGCCCGACGCTCGCCTTCAAGGACGTGGCGATGCAGTTGCTCGGGCGGCTGATGGACCATGTCCTGCGCCAGCGCGGCGCCCGCGCCACCATCGTCGGCGCCACCTCGGGCGATACCGGCAGCGCCGCGGTGGAGGCCTTCAAGGGCCTCGACCAGGTCGACGTGTTCATCCTGTTCCCGCATGGCCGCGTCTCGGACGTGCAGCGCAAGCAGATGACCACGATCGTCTCGCCGAACGTGCACGCCATCGCCATCGACGGCAATTTCGACGATTGCCAGAACCTCGTGAAGGCGATGTTCCAGCACGCGGATTTCGCCGATTCGGTCCGGCTCTCCGGCGTCAACTCGATCAACTGGGCCCGGGTCGCGGCGCAGGCGGTCTATTACTTCACGAGCGCCGTCAGCCTCGGCGCGCCCCATCGCCCGGTCTCCTTCGCGGTGCCGACGGGCAATTTCGGCGACATCCTCGCCGGCTGGGTCGCCAAGCGCATGGGCCTGCCGGTCGAGCGACTGATGATCGGCACCAATGCCAACGACATCCTGGCCCGGACGCTGGAGCACGGCGCCTACGAGATCCGCGGCGTGCAGGCGACGACCTCGCCCTCGATGGACATCCAGATCTCCTCGAATTTCGAGCGGCTGCTGTTCGAGGCCCTCGGCCGCGACGCCGCCGCGCTCGGCCGGCTGATGGCGGGCCTGAAGCAGTCGGGCGGTTTCCACCTCGACGCGGCGGTCCTGCGCAGCGTGCGCAGCGAGTTCGACGCCGCCGCCGTGCACGAGCCCGACGTGGTCGACGAGATCGCCGGCACCTACCGGAAGACGGGGGTGGTGCTCGATCCCCACAGCGCCATCGGCGTGCGGGCCGGGCGCAAGCTCCTGCAGAAGGACCCGAAGACCCCCGTGGTGGCTCTGGCCACCGCGCATCCGGCCAAGTTCCCGGACGCGGTCTCGCAGGCCACCGGCGGCGGCCGTCCCGTCCTGCCGCCGCATCTCGCCGACCTGATGGACCGGCCGGAGACGGTCGCGAACCTCGCCAACGACCAGTCGGCGGTGGAGCGATTCATCCGCGAGCGGGCACGGATCACGCGGGGCAGCCCGGTATGAACCAGCATTTCTCGACCTTCGGCGCCTCGCCGGGCCTGCGCGTCAGCCGCCTCGCCAACGGGCTCACCGTCGCCACCGAGGCGATCCCGGGGGTGGCCACCGCCACCCTCGGCGTCTGGGTCGGCGTGGGCTCGCGCAACGAGCGGCCCGAGGAGCATGGCCTGAGCCATCTCATCGAGCACATGGCCTTCAAGGGCACGCAGACCCGCTCCGCCCGGCGGATTGCGGAGGACATCGAGAATGTGGGCGGCGAGATCAACGCCGCCACGAGCACCGAGAGCACGAGCTACACTGCCCGGGTGCTCGGCGAGGATGTCGAGGTCGCCCTCGACGTGATCGGCGATATCCTGACCTGCTCGACCTTCGATGCCGGCGAGCTCGCCCGCGAGAAGAGCGTGATCCTGCAGGAATACGCCGCGATCGAGGACACGCCCGACGATGTGGTCTACGAGGCCTTCACGGAAGCCGCCTTCCCCGGCCAGGCCGTGGGCCGGCCGATCCTCGGCACGCCGGAGACGATCTCGGGTTTCGACCGGGCCGCGATCGAGGGCTACCTCGCCCGCGAATACGTGCCGGGCCGGATGGTGCTCGCCGCCGCCGGCGCCGTGGAGCACGAGGCCATCGTCGCCGCGGCGGAAAAGTCCTTCGGCCATCTCGCCCCCGCCGCGGCGCCGGAGATGGAGGCCGGCCTCTATCGCGGCGGCGAGCGGCGTCTGCTCCGCAAGCTGGAACAGGCCAACCTCGTCATCGGCCTGCCGGGCCTCTCCTTCCGGGACGAGGGCTATTACGCCCTGCACCTGTTCAGCCAGGTGCTCGGCGGTGGCCTGACCTCGCGGCTCTGGCACGAGGTGCGCGAGACCCGCGGCCTCGCCTACGAGATCCAGGCCTTCCACTGGCCCTTCTCCGATTGCGGCCTGTTCGGCATCGGGGCAGGCACCTCGGCCGAGGACCTGCCGGAGCTCGTCGAGGTCACCATCGCAGCGACCCGTGCGGCGACGGAGCAGCTCGACGCGGAAGAGCTCGCCCGGGCCAAGGCCCAGCTCAAGGTCTCCCTGCTCTCCGCCCTGGAGACGCCGGGCGGCCGGATCGAGCGCAATGCCCGCCATCTCCTCGCCTGGGGCCGCATCATCCCCGCGCAGGAGATCATCGCCAAGGTCGATGCCGCCGGTGTCGAGGCGGTGCGGGAGGCCGGCCGCCAGATGCTGGCGGGCCTGCCGACCCTGTCGGCGATCGGCCCGATCCGCAAGCTGCCGTCCCTCGAGCGGATCACGCAATCCTTCCGCGCGGCGTGATCGCGCCCTCGCCCTGGATCGAGGCGCGTCCCGGCCCCGTCGCCGGACCGGTGGTCTGGCGCGTCCCGATCGATCTCGACGCCGCGGGTCGCGCCGCCTGCCGCGACCTCCTGGACGAGGCGGAGCGCGGGCAGGCGGACCGCTTCCATCGGCGGGAGGACCATGACCGCTCCGTCGGCAGCCGGGCGGCCCTGCGCCTGATCCTCGGCGCCGCCTTGGACTGTCCGCCCCACGTTCTCGCCTTTCCGCGGGACGTGAATGGCAAGCCGGATCTCGCGCCGCCCTGGCAGGGCCGGTTGCAGTTCAACCTCACCCATTCCGGATCCCATGCGCTGATCGCCGTGAGCCCGAGCCATCGGATCGGCGTCGATGTCGAAGGCATCCGCCCGATTCCGGATCTGGCCGAGTTCGCCTGCCGCATTCTGTCGGTAAGCGAACGGGAGGTCTTTCGAAGGCTTCCCGAATCCGCGAAGGAAGATGCCTTCTACGGGGCCTGGACGCGCAAGGAAGCCGTGCTGAAGGCCCTCGGAATCGGGATCGGCTTCGGGCTCGAGCGGATCAGCGTGAGCCTCCCGCCCGCCGTGCCGCGTCTCCTGGCCCTGGCGAGCCCGGGAACGGACGCCACCGCCTGGAGCCTGCACGACGCCCATGCGGATGCGCGGCATCCTGGTGCGGTCGCGATCGAGGCGTCCGGTGCCTCCCTGCAACACCGCACCCTGCCAGCTGGCTGGTTCCGCGCCCTGCCGGAACGCCGTTCCTGAGTAGGCGAAAAGGAATCGCCGGTTTCACTTGCAGCCGGAAAGCCCCCTCGCTATAAGCCGACCCGCTGGCCCCCTGGGGCCCAGCTTCGGAGTGTAGCGCAGTCTGGTAGCGCACCACGTTCGGGACGTGGGGGTCGCAGGTTCAAATCCTGCCACTCCGACCATTCTCCCCTAGGAGAGTGCGTCTTCCCGAGACCCAGCCCAGGAGGCCGGCCACAGGTTCGGCCACAGGTTGGTGCAAGAACCCGCTAATCGGACCTTCCGGCCACGGGTTCGCGGCCCTTCAGGCAGCCCGCTTCCGCCCCCGCCCCCCGAGCGCCTTCCGGGCGCCTTCCATGTGGGCGTCGGAGTGGTGGCCGTACCGCTTCTCGATCATCTCGACGGTCATGCCGACGTAGCCGGCCAGCTCCCAGATATCCACGCCCGCCTGCATGCCCCAGGTCACGGCCGTGTGCCGGAGCGAGTGCCGGACGACGTCGTCGCCGAAGCCGAGGTCGAAGCACAGGTTCGCGAACGACCGCTTCGTTGACCCGACCGGCTTGCCCTGCCACTCGACGACGTAGCGCTGCCCGAGCTTGTGATGCCAGCGCCAGAGATGGTTGACGAGGGAGTCGGGCATCCGGACCGTCGGGGCCTGCTTGTTCTTCTTGGCCTCCACCGCGATCGCCTTCCGGTGGAAGATCGCAACCCGCTTGATCACGGGGACCTGGACCCGGCGCTCGAACACCTCGCCCTCGATCGTCCGGGTCTCGACGCGCTCCTCCACCGTGGTCTCGGTCTTGAGCTCCATCCAGGCCTTGCCGACCTCTCGCACGAAGCTCGCGTTGCAGATCGGGCCCGAGCGCGTGCCGGTGCGCAGGGCCACGATGACGAAGCGCGCCAGGTGCTGGCCGACGCGGCGGCCGATGACGCGCTCGCCCTTCCTCGGACCCGCGTGGACCGTCTGGACCTCGCGCTTGCGCCAGGCGCCCCGGACGATTCGCGCGGCCTCCGGCACGGTCAGCCAGCGGTCGCGCTCCTCGCCCTTGGGGGGCAGGGTCACGTGGACCGTGTCGCGGGTCAGGGCGTCCTTCGCCGCGAGGTTGATCGCCGCCCGGAGGTCCTCCAGCTCGCGCCGGGCGCCGCCCTCGGAGACGACCCGCTTCTTCGCCGGCTTCGAGTGGCCCCGGCGCAGCGGCTTGCCGTCGCCGGTCCGGGGCTCGCCGTTGCGGTCGAGCCCGGCGCGGGCGTGCGCCTTCCAGGGCGTGCCGACGCGCGAGGCGACGTATTGGGCGCAGGTCGAGCTGTCGACCTGGTCGAGGGTTCGCGTGCCCCACCACCCTAGGAGCGTCTCGATCCGCTGGGCGAGCTCGTTGTGCCGGGCGACCCCGCCCTTGAGCTCGCCGGTCGCCGGGTCGATCCGGCCCTTCCTGGCGGTGAGGTATCGGTCGAGGACCTCGGCCACGAGGACCTCGCGCGCCGGCCGGTTCTTCCGGGCGCCCCCGGTCTCGTCGGGGGCGACGACGGAGAGCGTGGCCGTGTAGTCGTCTAGCGCCCGGAGCGCTTCGCGTTCCTGATCCTTGCCATGACCGCAGCCAGTGCTTCGGACTTGCTTGCCGCGGTGAACGATCCACCAGCGGCCGGTGCGGTCGACGCCGTCGGCGTCGGATCGGCCGGGGCGCCACCAGAGGTAGGGGTTGCCTCGGCCGGTCTTGCCGAGGGTGCGGGGCTTCGAGGCGGCTCGGGACGCTCGGGGGCGCTTGGGCTTCGGGGCGTCGTCCGGCATCTCTCTCTCCACTCGCGGACGAGCCGCTTCGTCACGAACATCCGCCGACCGTGCCACTCAACGACGAGCTCCCCCCGCTCGTGCGCCCCGCGCAGCGCGGCAGCGGTCCAGAGCGGCACCCGGCCGAATAGCTCGTCCGGCTGGCACAGCTCCGGGAGCCAGCAGGCCGTCTCCAGGTCGAGCGGCGCGTCCTCGTGCGCGTCAGCCGCAAGGCGGGGGCGGTCCTCAAACATCGGACCGAAATCGAATATCCAGGTCGGCATGACCCGATCCTTGCCTGAAACCGTGGCCGGCGGAAGTGCGCCGTGGGTCCCTAGTTAACAGTCGTTCCCCTAGGCGTCCTGGGCGCGGGCCACGCGGCCAGGGATCCGGTAACCGCGGCGCGAATCCCGGCTTGCCGCCGGCCCGGCGATCGGCGAGGCTCCCCCGCATGACGACCGCCCTCCGCATACGGAAACGCTTGGCCTGAGGCCTGCCACCGCCGCCTGGAAGTCCCCGGCCGGCTCGCGTTTCCCCATGCATTCGGAGGCCGTCATGGCCGTCACATGGTTCGTATCGGATACACATTTCGGCCATCGCGGGATTCTGTCCAGTCGAATGGACCGACCGCGACCGTTCCCCTCAATCGAGGCGCATGACGAATACCTTATTTCGCGCTGGAACGACCGAGTTCGCGACGAGGACATCGTCTGGCATCTCGGTGACTTCGCCTACGGCGGGGGGCATTCCTACGCGAGGCAAGTCTTCGACCAGCTGCGAGGCCGCAAGTTCCTGATCGTGGGCAATCATGAGCAGCAGGGCCTCAGGCTCCCGTGGGCGGCCCCACCCGTCCAGGCCTGCCAGGTTCACGTGCAGGATCCCGGCATGCCGCGCCCCCAGGGCGTCTGGCTGTCCCACTACGGGCATCGGACTTGGCCCTATCGGCACAGGGGCGACATCCACCTCTACGGGCATTCGCACGGGTCCCTGCCGGCGACCTCGCGGTCGTGCGACGTCGGCGTCGACGTCTGGGACTTCAGGCCCGTGCGGCTGTCCGAGATCCTAGAGGTCCTCGCGGAGACGGCCGCCCGGGAGGCCGGGGACGCCGCGGCGGCCGCGCTGGCGGAGGCGGCGTAGACGAGGCGATAAGGGCGGCCGCGATAGGGCTCTCTGAGGAGGAGAGCGATGCGGCTGTACAAGCGATGCGAGGCGAAGACTTTCGGGGTCGAGGACACGGTGGACGAGACTAGGCGCAACTGGCGGGAGCGCCGCGGCCCTGAGCGCATCGAGTTCAAGGAGCCAGCCCGCCTGTCGCTCTTTGAGGACTGGCGCGAGCTGTCCACGTCGCCAATCTACCAGCAGCACCGTCTCACCGAGGCCGCGACCGAGATCCTGGAGGAGGGAACGTACGGCCTCGGCAAGGACGCGGTGAAGGCCCTGCTCGCGGAACGGATCTACGAAGAGAAGGGCAAGGAGCGGTACGAGCCCGTCGGGATCGCGATCAAGCTCCCGTCGACTAAGGAGATCCGGCGCCGGGCCGGCCTGCTCGTTTACGCCTACGCGGACGAGCCCGACCAGGCTCGCCGCGTCCTGGAGGGCGGCCTCGGCTTCCAGCCGGTGCCCGCCCCCGGCGGCCTCTACATGACGGACACGCTGCGTGTCCTGAGCTTGACGCGATTCCACGCTCGGCTCTGTCTCACGGGCCGCATCGAACAGGCGTGCTCGTGGGGCGCGTACGATCGCCTGACCGGCGGCGACGATCGGCCGGCGGCGACCGAGGACGTCGACGCCCTGGGCACGCTGGCGCCCTAGCCGCCGTCTCCTCCGGCGGGGTGCCCCCGTCGCAGGGGGCGGCGTCCTCGATGCCGAGGGCGGCCTTCAGCGCGGCTAAGTTCCGGCGATCCAGGAAGCGCCAGGGCTGCGGCTCCGCGAGGATCTGCTTCACCAAGTCCAGCGTCGTGTACTCCATCAACCCGACGAGTTGCTGCCACCCCTCGTCGGTGGCGAGGTCGTTGGCGTGCTGCCACTGGCCGAGCGAAGCCCCGTCCGGCCGATACCCGCCGCGCCACACCGCCTTCAGCCCCGTCACCGCCTCCACCCGGCGGACGGACGGGAAATCGCCGGTCGCGGGGGTGCTCAGCAACAGCGCCGCCGTCCCGTCGTCCTCCTTCACGAGCATCACCGGCGCCCCGATGGAGCGGGGCCAATCGGGGGCGTCGGGGTCCTGGAGGCAGCCCAGGGAGCTGTTCCAGTGCCGCCACTCCTCCGTCAGGCCGGCCTCGACCAGGAGCTTGAGCGCCTCGCTCCATGTGACCCTCGGCGCGGGCGGGGCGGGCAAGGGGTCCGGCGTCTCGGGCCGCCGCATGGGGCCCGGGTCGCCGAGGATGTCCCAGATCGAGATCTGGCGCGCGCGGGGGGGCTTGGGTGCACGGGCCATCTCACGCCCCCTCGGTCTTGCCGGCGCGGCCGGGGGTAATGGGCTCCTCGTCCTCGCAGAGCTCGGCAAGGATTCGCGCGATGTAGGCCCTGCTCCGCGAGGGTGCGCGGCGGCGGCTCGGGCGTCGCGGGCGCCTCCGGCTCCGGGGCCGGCGCCGCGGCGGCCGCGGCCTCGACCTCGGCCGGCGGCGCGAACGCCGATCGCGGCGGCCAAGCCGCGCGAATCGCGGCGGCGCGGCGCTCCAGCTCGTCGGCGAGGTCGTGCGCGATCGGCCCGAGCTCGAAGAAGACCGCGGGCGGGACCGGCTTCTTGCCGGAGACCCATGACGCGACTTGCTGCGGCGCCCGGCCCAGGGCCTGCGCCATGTCGGACTGCCAGCGCGGCCCGTACGCCGCCTCGCCGGTGCGGATGACGACGTCACGGACCTGCCGCTGGAGATCGTCGAGGCCGCTCAAGTCGACCTTCGCGGCGCGGCGCTCCTTCGCCGCGTCGGTGCCGGGAGCCGGGATGTCGGGGCGAGTGCGGGTCATCTCAGAGCTCGTAGGCGCGCGAGGGCAGGATGTGGTTCTCGTACTCGTGGTCGGCCGTGTCATCCTCGGGCAGGAGCAGCTCCCTGACCCCCCGGCGGATCCCGGCGACCCCCTCGCGCTTGCCGCGCTGGTAGCCGGCCTCCCACGCCGCGATCGCGATCTGCGCCTCGCGGCGCGTCGTCCCGGCGGCGAGCGTCAGGAGGGGCAAGGTGAGGTCAGCGGAGTCGGCGACGCGCCAGAGCGAGACCCGCGGCCCGCCGACGTCGTCGTACCAGGCCCGGGCGAAGGCTTTGTAGCCGGGGAGCTCGCCGAGCGCCGCCACGACGGTGACCTCGCGGTGGCGGAGCTGCATGTCGCCGAGCCGGCGGCGCCGCTCCTCCAGCGCCAGCCAGGGATCGCGCTCGCGGTCCTTGGCCCCGTGCGTCTCGACGAACCGGCGCGCGGCGGCCTGCGCCTCCTCGGAGGCGGTCCACTCGTCGTCCTCGCTCCAGTCGCGCGGGGGCGGCAGGGCGCCGACGAGGGGCGCCAGGATCCCGGCGAGCTCGTCGTGCTCGACGGCGTAGACGTTGACCGCCAGGAGGGCGGCGACGGCGGTTTCGGCGTCCATGACTCGATCCCTTGTGCAAGCCCGGAGGGTTCGGGCGGTGGCGGTGGAAGCCCCTCGACAAGCCGCCCTGCGAGGGCAGCTGGTGGAGGGGCCGGGGGCGGGAGCCCCCGGCGCCGGCATCAGGCCGCCTCGCGCTCGGAGATCTCGGCCAGGATCAGGTCGCGCACCGCCACGTCGGCCGCCGTGCGCAGCTGCGTGCCTTCGGCCAGGGCCTCGCGCAGCTCCCCGTCGACGACTTCGTCGTCCACGACGTAGGCATCCACGTAGTCGTGGGCGTCGGCCAGGGCCGTCTCCGCCCTCCACTCGCCCTGCGACGTGTTGCCCTCGAAGCCCGCCTCGACCTCGGCGACCGCCGCGTCGAGCTGCTCCTGGTCGATGTCGAGGTCGTCGAGGCCCGCCGGGGTCTTCGTCCAGCGGAAGCGGCTGGCGTCGCAGCCGTTCGCCTCGATGTGGCGGTAGAGGCGCTCGGTGCACTCGCGGCCGATGAAGCCCTTCTGGATGGCGTAGCTGCGCGCCTCGGACTCGTCGGAGAACTGGTTGTCCTCGCAGGTGTCGGTCGAGACGTGCCAGGTGCCGTCGTCGTTGGCGATCACGGCCGGCGGGCGGCTGTTGGACTGCGCGTAGGCGTCCTGCACCGCCGCGTCGTGGCTCGTGCCGATGCCGAAGATCCCGCTCGCCTGGTCGTCGCCGGGGACGGCGATGAAGAAGCTGACGGCGGTGTCGGTCTTGCTGCTCATGATGCTGCTCCCAGTCCTGCCCGGAGGGTTCGGGCGGTTGTCGGTATCGGCCCCTCGACGAGCCGCCCCGGCGCGGGGGCGGCTGGTGGAGAGGCCGGGGGCCGAAGCCCCCGGCGGGTCCGCTCAGCGGCGGCGGATCTCCAGCTCGAACCTGGTGATCTGAGCCATCGCCTCGGCCTGAGCGGCGAGGAACGCCGGGGGGACGGGGCGGCCCTTGGCGTCGAGGCGGGCGATAATCCGGGCGCTGCCCTCCAGGCGCTGGCGGGCGATCTCCAGGTTGCGCTCGGCGGAGTAGGAGTTCTGCGTCATCTCGGGGTCCTCGGGGCCGGGGGACCATTCCCTCGGCTCTGGTTACAAATTATTAACCATGCGGCCTGCTGTCAAGGGTTGGGTTGAAGATTTTTAACCCGGGATGTCGATTTTTAACTACCGCCGCGCAGCCAGGACGCGTTCCGTCGGCGGTGCCCCTCGATCTCCGCAGCACGCTCGGTTCGCTGACCGTCGAGGTCCCGCTCGAACGCATTCAGCAG
The DNA here is from genome assembly GCF_022533465.1 of Methylobacterium organophilum. Taxonomy (NCBI): domain Bacteria; kingdom Pseudomonadati; phylum Pseudomonadota; class Alphaproteobacteria; order Hyphomicrobiales; family Methylobacteriaceae; genus Methylobacterium; species Methylobacterium organophilum. The sequence goes on from NZ_CP092848.1 coordinate 1,217,942, forward strand.
CCGAGCGCGCAGCTCGCGTCCCTCCGCCGCGAGGGGGTGCTCGCCGGGGCGGGGCTGCGTCACGATGACGAGGCGGCTCGCATAAGCGGCGAACATCGAGAGCCTGCGGGGTCGCTCGGCCGGGGGGTTGGCAAGGGCATCGCGAGCATCGAGGACAGCGGCGTCGATGGAGGCGTGATCGGGACGGCTCAAGGGCGGGCTCCTGGCAGGCTGACGGGCACGTAGACGAGGCCGCTCCGGAAGATCCGGACGCGGTAGACGCGGACGGGGCGCCCCGGCTCGATGCGGTCGCGGACGAGGTCGCCGTCCCGCTCGACGGTCTGCAGGCGCAGGGGCAGGCGCTCGATGGCGGCGCGGAGGGATCCGCGCCGGGTCACAGGAGATCCTCCAGCGCCGCGGTCCTGGTCATCAGGCGACCCTCCCGTTGGCGAGGGCGGCCTCGGCGAGGTCGGCCCGGACCCACGAGATCGCCGCCTGCGGGGCCAACCCGGTCCGCCGGGCGAGCTCGACCGCCAGGGCCAAGCCCTCGACGTCGAGCCGACCGCGGAACGCGACACCGTCCGGGTCCGGCTCGCAGTAGAGCGACAGCCCGCCCTCGTCCTCATCGCGCGAATCGGCGGCAACGGGCGCAAGGAACGGGACGACGTTCGTCTGCGGCAGGTCGGAGGGCGGCGCCTCCGGCAGGAACTCGCCGACGGCCTCGATGCGCCGGGGCCGCGTGAGCCCGAGTCGGCGCAGGTGCGTGTAGACGGCGGCCGTCGACACCCCCCAGCGGACCGCGAGTTCCGGCGCGCGCGGCGTCTCGGCGTGGGCGGCGCGGATCTCGGCGTCGCCGGGAACGCGGCGCTCGCGCCCCCGGCGGGCGTCCGGCGTGGTCTCGGTCTCCGGCATGGCGGCGGGCTCCTCCTCGGGGGCGGCGGGAGCGGGATCGAACGGGGCGCCGGCGAGAGCCGGGAACACGGCGATGACGGCCTCGCGCTGGCACTCGCCGAGGGCATCGGCGAGCTCGGCGGACGGCTCTGGCAGGACGTAGCGACCGCGGGGCGGCTGCTCGGGGACGAGCCCCAGGGCGATGCGCAGGACGTCGGCGACGGCCCGCTCGTGATCGCGGAGCGCCTCGATTCGCGCGGCGGCGGCGAGGTCGCCGCGGCCGGCCCGGCTGGTCAGGCTGACGGCAAGACCGCGAGCTTCCGAGGAGCAGCGGGGCACGTCGACGAGGCCGCGCTCCTGCGCGACGGGGAGGATCGCGTTGTTCCGTATCCCGGCAGCCCGCTCCCCGGCCGCTGCGCTGCCGAGGGCGTAGGCCGCCTCGACGGCGATCGCCTCCTCCAGGGCCGTCGTCGACCGCTCTCGCCGCGTGGTCGGCCCCTGCCCCTGCAGGGACCGGCCGATGCGAGCCAGGCCTGCGAGTGTCCGGGGCTCGATCCAGTGCCAGCGGCTCTCTGCCGCCTCTGCCCCGTGGCTCTCGAAGAGTTTCGCGACCGCCACCGGATCCGGGGTGACGTAGACGTTGCGGTCGATCGAGCTGAGCGTGTCACGCATCGTGACCTCCCATGGCCACCAGCCGGCGCTCGACGCCGACAGCGCGGCACACAGGCCCGGTCGGGGCGCGCCGGCCGGTCAGCACCGCGGACACGACCGCCGGGTCTAGCCCGAGGGCGGCCGCGGCGGCGCGCTGCGTGCCGGCGCGCGCGACGGCCTGGCGCAGGCGGGCGCGCACGTCGTCGTCGGTGACAAGGCGCGGGGGATCGACCGCGCGCACGGGGGCGCTCGAAGAGCTCATCGGGTCCTCGGGGGTGGGTTGGCGACTACTCGCGAACCAAAGGTAGCTTGAAGTCTGGTGGTGTCAAATGGTTCAATGCATCAACGCAGCAGAATTCATCGTTACAAAGAGTTTGTAACGATGAGCACCGGAGCGGACGCAAGCTGAAAGCACGAAAGCACTTCTCCGGTGCTTTAGGAGGTCTCGATGGATACGATCGCCCCGTCCCCGTCCCCGTTCCTCGATCTCGCATGGCGCCTCGGGCCCGAAGGGCGCTGGGTCGCCGCACGCACGCCGCTCGCGACCGCGGCGTGGGACCGGTGCCGAAGCGGGATGCGCGAAGCCGGATTCGACGTCCGCGGCAGCCTTGTGACATGGGACCTCGCGCGGGCGCCGTCGGAACCCCGGCTGTCGATGCGGCTCTCCGCGTGGGAGAGGGTTACCCGGGCCGAGCTCGCGGCTGCCGAGGCGCGCGAGGTGGCCCGCCGCCCCGTCGACGCGGAGGCCCTCGCGGCGGTGCAAGCCGACCTGGAAGAAGCGCTCGCTCGCCACCGGTGGGCGTTCCGGGACAAGGCGGCTCTAGCGGAGGGATTCGCGGGCGCCGCCAAGCTCTCGCCGGGCCAACACCGATTCGCGCGCGCCCTCCTGCACGAGGCGCGAGACGTCGTCGCCGCCGTGGATCGCCGGCTCGCGGAGCCGGCCGGCCAGGAGGACCTCGCGGCCGTGCAAGAGGCCGACGTCCGGGAGGACCTGCTCGCGGCGTGCCGGTGGCTGTCAGGCCTCGACGACGACCGGTGCCGCGACCGGAACGGCGTGGGCTGGAGCGCTGTCACGTCGGCCGCAGGGCATCGGCTTGCCGCTTCTGATTCGCTCGACGTGCTGCAGGCGGCGCACGCCCGGAGGCTCGTCTATCCGCACCGCGCCCAGCTCCCTCGCAAGCTGCGCGACCGCCTCGGGTGTTGAGGGGGCGCGTGACCGGTCACTGGTTACTTTCATGCCGCGGACGGAATCTCCGGTCGCGGCACACCTCCCCTTCCTCGGCCGCCTGGGACCCCCGCAATGTTCGCTCGCTTCCTCGCCTACCTCTCCGCCCTGTTCGCCTCGATCGGCGAGTTGACCCTCGAAGGCGTCAGCCACCTGCGCTCGGCCGGGCGCGCCGCCTCCTCCGCCGTAAGCGAGGCGGCCTCCATGCTTTGGGACGACCTCAGCCCCGCCCGGAAGGCCGCGAAGGCCGCCGGCAAGGGCGCGGCCGCCGTCGGCCGGGGCGCCGCCACGGTCGGCGCTGGCACCGTGATCGCCACCGGCACCGCGCTCGAAGGCGCCGCCGGGGTCGTGGGCCGGACGCTCGGCGCGCTCCTGCCCACCGCGCCGGTGACCGCCCGGCAAGTCGCCGACGGCGCAGTGGCGAGAGACGACAATCGGGGCCACCGGGTCGACCCCGAGTACCAGGCGGCCCACGATGGGCTTCGCGACGCTTGCTTGGTGGGGATCAAGCTGCAGGGCGCGGCCAGCTCGCTCCTGAGCCGCGGCGGCCCCTTGCACGCGATCCACGCGGATGGCCTAACGCCTCCTGTGACCGCTTGGTTGGAGAGCCTGTCGCCCGCTCAGCTGAAGGCCGTCGTCGACGCCCCGAGCTACGCCCTGGACCGGCACCTAAAGGCCGAGGCGAAGTCCGACCTCCTGCCCGGCCTGCCGCCGGTCCTCTCTACGGTCGCCCGGCAGGCCCAGGCCGCCAACGCGGGCGAGCTCGACATGGCGGAGATGCTCGCGAAGGCGAAGGCTAACCTGCGGGGCAGCAAGGGCGAGGCCGAAGCCATGATGCAGAGGGGCACGTCCCGCCGCCCGCCGGAGGGGCCTGAGGAGGGCGGGCAGGTCGTCCCGATCCGGGGCCCGCGCCCGACGCCCCGGCCGTCATTCGGCTGAGCCCGGGCCCTCTCCGAAACGACGAAGACCCACCGGAAGCTCCCCGCCGGGTCTTTTCTATTGGGGTGCCCCCGAGGGCGTCAGACGCCGCAGATCTCCCGAAATCCCTGGACGAGCCGGGTCTGACGATCGAGGAGGATCTCAAGCTCGCGGATCTGCTGCCGGGCGTGAGCAAGCTCGGCCTCAGCCCGGGCGGCCCGGTTGAGGGCGGCGGCCTCGGCGTCGCGGACTTCGTCGAGCCTATCGGCGAGCCGGACCACGGCATGGCGATCGTCGCGCTGGGCCCGCTTCACCGTGCGCATCGCATCCTGAAGCGCAAAGTGGCCCATCAGCATCCCCTGGCCGAGGCGCCCGGCGACGTCCGCGGTGATGTGGGCTGCGTGGTGCGACATGGGATGGCTCCGGCGGCTGGGTGTGCCCTGAAGTTGGGCCTGGGCGGATTCGGCCGTCAACTGCGCGGCCGGACCTTTCGCGAGCTATCCCTGGCCGGAAGTAAACACGCGACCGGTCTAGGCGAGGGTTTTCGGCCCGGGAAGACGTGTACGTTACTCCTATACTTAGTAACGCCTGCTGCCCGGAATGAATCGGGTTTCTCGCAGTGGGCTTCCGGGCCCTCAGGCGGCTTTGGCCGGCTTGGCAGGGCGCCTCGGGAGCGTCAGGAGCCGAGCCTGCAGGGCGGCCGACACGCCCTCGGCGGTGTAGACGAGCGGCTCCGCGCCGGACTCGTGCGCTTCGAGGACGCGGCGGCGCAGCATCTGCGCGGCCACGCGCAGCAGGACATGGGGCAGAATCGCCGTTTCCAGCCGCTGACCGGGTTGGGCGGAGAGCAGGCACGCGCGCAGGGCGTCGACGACGGCCCGCTCGACCGCTGTCGGGAGCGGACGCCCGGCTTCGGCTAGGCGCTCTCGCTCGGCGCGCTTGCGGTCACGACGCTGCGCGCGCTGCCGAGCGACGCGCTCGGCCTCGTCGAGGGTGCGGGGGGGCACAGTCATAGGGATCCTCCGGTGGCGACAGGAGGAACATGCAGGAGGGCGACGCAAGGATCTACGACCGGTCACGGCCGACGGCGTGACCAGGGGCGCCCGGGGCGTGACCGGGGCGCGTATCCTGGACGTTTGTTTATTTTCACGGGCGCACAGGGGGCGCACGGCAGCCCGCCGTCGGGTGAACCGACAACCGCTCGAACGGGCGTGGTATCGCCCAGCGGAAGGCCGGACGCCATATACGGCCGCGGCGCGACCGGATCGGATAAGATATGCCCAAGCTGAAGGACCTTCTCGAAACGGCTCTCCGGGAGACCCTGACGATGAACCAAGCGTCGATCGACGCGTGGCGCCAGGAAAGGCCGGGGGCTCCCTTCGGCCCGAGCATCGCCGCCGGCGACGAGATGGGCTCCTACCGCACGAGCGAAAGCGCGATGGCGGCACTCGCCGAGATCGCCGACCAGACCCTGGCGAACGACGCGGCCCTGCAACGGACGACCTCTGTCGATACCGCCCGCCTCCAAGCCGCGTCGACGCTCGGCGAGCTGCTCAACGAACTTGCGGCCGGAACCGATGCCGACGCCAACTGGGCGACCTACAAGAAGCGGTATCGGGAGCGCCTAGGCCGTGGGAAGGGTCGCATCACCCACTATTTCCCGGTGTGGCTCTTCACACGCCAACAGGTGCCGGATTTCGACATCGGTCCCGTGAGCTTCCGGTCGCCCGAAACGTGGATCGATGAGGTCGAGCGGCGCCGTGGTCAGCGATCCAGCTGGATGGACGGCGTCCTCGGCATCTGGAATGGGACGCCCGTCTCGCCCGACGTTCCCGTCGCAATCCGATCCGTCGCGCGGTCGGTTCGCCCCGACCAATGGGTCGCTTGCGTCACCCTTGAAGGGTTCGAGAAGGCGGAGGCCTACCGCCGGGCGCGGACCGCCGCCCGTGCCGCCCTCAACGTCCTTCGTCTGCTGGTGGCGCCGCCCGACAATGCCCGCATCCGGCTTGCCGCCGATCATGGCCCTCCCGGCGGCGTCGACCGTCTGAGCCAGCGCGACGGCGAGGATCTCGCCCACGGGGGCTCGATCAATTGGGGGGGCTTGTCGGGTCCTCCGGGCATGGCGGCGAACATCGTCGGCTCGAACGCGGCGTTCCTCGCAGCAGCTGGAGCGCGCATCGCCGTTACCCTCAGTCCGGATCCCAAGCTCGTACCATGTCCCGAGCTGTCGGAACGCTTCGTCAACGCGCTGCACTGGTTCGGACGCGGTTGCATGGCCGACGCGGACTTCGAGGCCCTCGTGGACATGGCGATCGCGCTCGACGTCCTCTCCGGCGGACTGCAAGAGCCCGGCATCCTGGAGCTGTCCGCGAGACTGATGAAGCTACCGCGGGCTCATGTGATGATCAGCGACGGGACCACGCTGAAGCAGCTCGTGAGTCGCATCTACGGGTACCGGTCCGAGATCGCGCATGGATCGATCCTCGCACTCGACGAGCATTTGCGAACCGAGAGGGGCCAAGCCGAGGCCTTCGCCTCGGCCATGTTGGGCCACTACGCGGACATGCTCGATCCCTATGCGGCTGCGGGAGGCTCGGACGACCGCGACGACTTTAGGAAATCGCTCCCTCCGGTCCCTCCGGATCCGTGAGAGATCCTCCCCGGCACCGAGGTTCCGCCCAGGCAAAGCCGTGCGGCCGGGCATTATGCACGCCCACCTTAGCCGATCGGCGAGCTCAGGCTGTCGTTCGACCCAGGCAGCCACGACATCCTCATCTACGGCGAGAACCGGCGCGCCAACGGCAAGGGCGTCCGCGCCCTAATGAACGCCGCCTTCCAGACCGGCGTGATGCTCTACTGCCGGTCGAAGGAACTCCCGCATCAGGGCGTCATCGCCCTCGACAGCCCTCTGCTCAGCTACCGCGATTCCCTCTCTAGGCACGGCGCGCCCGCCGAGGACGAGAGGCAGGTCGCGGAGAGCCGCCTCAACGAGCACTTCTACCGGTTCCTGATCGAAAACGCGGACGAGGCACAATTCATCGTCATCGAGAACGACGCCCCACCCATCGGCCTCGACGCCGACGCACGGGTGACGACGTTCGTCGGACGCCAGGGGTCGGGCGGGCGGAAGGGGTTCTTCCCGGTCTAGGGCATGGTCCCCGGGCCGCCACCCGGTCGCGTGCCGGCGCCCAGCCGCACCTCGCGCGGTCGGGTCGCCGAGGGGGTTGGGCGCCGCGATCCGACGTTCCCGCGGGATCCCATCCCCGCCGCATGACGGGGCGCCGGGACGGGCGGAGGCTGTCCTCATCGGGTCACCGGGCCCGAAATTCCGCCGGCGTCCCGTCCAGGACGGGGTCGGCGCCTTCCGGGAGCCACCGCCATGATACGCGCGCACGAGCATACCGTCGACTGAACCCCGGAGTGCCGCCGCGTGCCGAGCCTCCGCTTGCGGGGTTCGCTCGGTAACGTGAGGCGGGTATCGCCGTCACGGGGCCGCCCTGCAACGGAAACGTTCTGCCAAGCCTGCCTCGGCCGGAACAGCCGGTCCCCTGGGAAGGGGCGGCCCGATTGCAAGCCTCCGGACGCGCCGCATCGGGGGCCTGATAACCATGGCCCACATACTCTCACGGGGCGGCGTGCCGCCCCACCGGTCGCTAGGCAGGGCAGGAACGCAGTCCCGATGGGCTGCCGGCGAGGATCGTGGATCAGGCCGCCAGGGCGACCGGCTCAACGGCCGGAACCAAGGCTGAAACATCCGCAGTCAGGGCGCGCACGATGGCGGTCATGACCGGCGCGGCCACGCCGTTGCCGATGATGCGGATTTGGTCGCGTCGGTTGCCCTCGATGAGCTTGAAGTTGGCGCTGGGTCCGCGGGCCGGCTTGCGCGGTGCCAACCCCATCGCGTCACGGAGTTCCGGGACCTGGAGCATACGCAAGGTCGGCTGCCCCTCGTGCCACTGCACGAGTCCGAACCGGTCGAGCGTCGTGATCGTCCGCAGCGTCCGGTCGAGGGACTGCCAGCCCCCGGCCTTGTCGGACCCGTAGTAGATTACGAGGAAATCCTTCCCTTCCCCGATTGCGGCGATACCGGCCTGGGCCCTGGCCAGCGTGTTCTCCGACCGTCTAGGGGTGAAGAGCGGCCCCGCCTTCCAGGTTCCGAATGGCCGGATGAAGGTACGGGCCGTGACAGGCACGACATGCGTCCGCTCGGGCAATCGGGGCTTGGCTTCCCGATCGCAGATCACGAAGAGCCGCTTGCGCGCCTGCGGCACGCCATACTCGGAAGCGTCGATCACCACCGGCTCCGCATCGTAGCCGAGCCCCCTCAGGCCACCCAGCAGCCCGTCATAGCCTTCCCAGTTCCGGAGCGGCGTGACGTTCTCCAGGACGACCCAACGAGGCGCGGAGCTGCCCATCTTCCGAAGAAATTCGACGACGAAGTTTCCCGAGCGCCGGCTTTCCTCGTCACGGGGCTTGTTCCCCTTCGCGATCGAATGGTTGGTGCATTCGGGAGACGCGATGAGCAGGTCGATCTTGCCGATATCTTGGCCGAGGATTTCGGGGCCCGCATCCATGGAAAGGAGCTTGTTGACGACCCGTGCATGCGGGAAGTTGCGCTTGAAGGTGCGCGCGGCGACGTCCCAGCCATCGACGGCGGCCACGATCTCGGCGCCGGCCATGCTGGCTCCCCAGCTGCTCAGGCCCCCGCCGCAGAACAGATCAACCGTCCGAACCACCGCCACTCCCCCACGCTCCGCCCACGATTCTGCCAAGCTACACCGGCCAAGCTGCTAGGTCGGCTGCCAACGAACAACACCTGAAGGAAACAGCTCCTGTGGATCTTGGCTGATGGTTAAGGGGCCTCGGGAGGAGCCGGTGCTTGGCGGGTCCGCACACACGCCGCGACGATGCGGCGTACACAGCGCGAAGGCGATGCCTTGACTTGATGCTCCCAGACCCGAACCACCGACCAGCCGGCCTTCCTGAGAGCGGCCCTGTTGCGGCGGTCGCGAGCGATATTTGCCGCGATCTTGGCCTCCCATTTTTCCGAGAGTTTCAGGCGCCAATCGGCAAACCGGTGTCCGTGCCAGAAGTCGCCGTCCACGAAGACCGCGACCCGCTGCTCCCGCATCACGAAGTCGGGCCGCCCCGGCAGGTCGCGAGCATGCATCTCGAATGCGACCCCCTTCGCCTCCAGGCCGGTCTGGATAATTGTCTCCGGCTTCGTCCCCTTTCCCCGGATGCGCGACATCACCGCACTCCGGGTTTCGGGGCTCATGATGTCGCCGCGATGAAGCCTTTTCGGCGCCTCACCGTCGGGTGGCGCGCGGCTCACTGCGCCCAGGAGAAATCGAGATTGCGGAAGAAACCGACATCGGGATCGTCGAAGGTGCCGGCCAGCAGCGCCCGGTCGAGCAGCCTGTTTCCCTCCTCGCAGCTCGTCTCCGGCAGCAGCACGCAGCTGTGGCAGGCTGCGAGATTGGACGAGAATGCCCCGCCGTCCGGGCTTTCCATGCAGACCGGGTCGTTCGAGCACCACGATGCCCTGGCGAGCGCGTCGTGAACCAGCGTCTCGAAGCGTCCGGGCGCCGCCTGTGCGACGAGGCCCCCCAGAGTGCCTTCGGAATCGCCGGAAGCCGTGTAGATCAGGAACCCGTTCATCGGCTGCTTGGGGTTCTCGATGCTGCAGTACAGGCGCTCGCGGAGGGACGACGAGCCGTAGCCGCAGGTGAACGTCAGCTCCTTGATGAGGGCATGGGCGAGCGTCTGGATCATGATGAACCGCGCGTCGACCGGCCGTGACGAAAGCCTTCTCTCGACGCGCTTGCGGTTGTACCCGCCAACGAGCGGCTTGATCCGCTTACCGGCGACGCCGTCCCTCAGCCAGTCCTCGATCGCGTCGGCTCTCAGCTCGACAAAGATCCCCTCGCCACGCACCTCGATCGCCGGAAGCCAATCGATGGCGTCGGCGATCCTAAGGGGCTGGACGGCGGGATCGCTGCGGTCCGTTTGCGGCATGAGCCGCGAGAACCCGACATGCACCCGCGTCTCGCGCAGCTTGCGGACGAGACCGATGCCGGCGACGAACCGGCCCAGCCAGCCGTAGCGGCTGCCCTCGATGCGTTCCACAAACAGGTCGTCCTGGGGCTTCCCGCCGCCGCTCCTGAGGACATCGTATTCCTGCTTGCGGAACTCCTCCTCGGTCGTCGCCACCACCAGGGCAGCCGAGCCCGCCAAGCGGGCTTCCACGGCCTTGCCGAGAGCGTCGGCATCGACTTGGTAGACGCCTGCGATCGCCGTGCATACGTCCTTCGGCACCTTCCCGTCGACGGTGACGCCGCTGAGGGTGCGCCAAACGGTTGGATTGTCGAGAACGCGGGCGATGAGGTCGCTCTCGGCGGTCCGCGTCGGCGGGATGTAGATCGAGCTGGTGACGAGGGGGAAGTAGACGTTCGCCCCGCCCCGCTGGACCGTCTGCAGGGCCTGCCCACACGTTGTCACGCCGGTCTCGCGGCCGAGCCAGGGCTGGGCGCCTCCGCACTGCTTGTAGCCCGTCAGGGCATCCTTGTCGAAGGAACCCGCCAGGGAGCGGTTCTTCTTGCAGTTGTCGCAGCTGATCTTGATGCCGGCGAGGCTGGCGGCGCTCCTGCCCGCCTTGAAGAACAGCTTGCGATCGGCGTCGCTGCAGGCGCAGCCGATCCAGTTCTGGAACGGGAAGTCCTCTATATGCCCGTGCTCACAGATGGCCACGATGCGAACGGGGATCATTCGCCTGCCGTGACCGGCCTTGCTCTTGCAATGCGTGCATTGCGGCTGGCCGCCGAAGATCGTCGTCTTGCCCATGCGGAAGCATCGCGGGCAGTAGTGCCACAGCGGGAAGCGGACGTGAGGGATCTTGACCTTCGGGCTGCCCTCGCCCTCCCCGAAATCCGGAGGTTTCCTGAAGTGGCTGCATCCGAGGCGGGCCTCCAGCCGCTCCTCGTTCACGACGAGAGCCGGATCCGGCCCGGCCCCGTCCGGGAACCACTGGTCCAGGCCCGCGCACATCAGGGCCTCGTCGTTCCTGAAGTCGTTGATCGCGCCGATCCCGAAGGGGCTGATGACCTGCGCCCTGCGCACGGGACGGCGCCGCGGCGGCTTGCGGGGCTGCGCCGGGGTGCGCTTCGCCCCGCCCTTGCCGAAGCGTCCCCTGAACCCGGACTTCATCAGACGCTCCCGCTTGCATAGACCGGAACAGGGGTGGCCTCGCAGTCCGCATCGACGTTCCGCATCGACGTGGCGGTCGCCTTGACCGTTCCGATGAGGTGGTTGAGGTTCTGCGGAAGCACCTTGCCCGCCGGATAGATCAGCGGGTCATCCGGGATCTCGGACACCTTTCCGTAGTTCTGGGGTTTCCGGCGCTGCCAGTCGTCGAGGAACCGGTCGAGGGTGGCGCGCGCCCTCGAAACCTCATCGGGATCCACCAGTGCCACCCTGTCCATGACGATGGCGGTCACCGCCTTCCGTTCGGCGTCCGACAGCCCCAGGTTCGGCCTGTCGCGGTGCTGCGGGTAGCGGAAGCGCACGACGGCCACGGCCAGGGCGTGGATGGCACGCTCGCAGACCGGGATCGAGAAGGGGGTAACGCTGGTCGGCTCCACGTGCCGGTAGGCGTTCTCGTGGAACGGTCTGAAGCTCTCGAAATGGGACCGGTCGCGAGGCTTGAACGGGTTGAAGTTGGTGATGACGAGCCCCGGCTTGTCGCGTCCGCGGCCGACACGGCTCGAAGCCTGGATGTATTCCGATGCCCCCTTCGGCTGACCGACGATCGACATGATGCTGAGGCGCGGCACGTCCAGGCCGACCTGGATCATGTTGGTCGCGTAGCAGAGATCGACGGTCTCGCTGGACGGCTTCGCCGTGAAGAGCTTCTGCAGCACGCCGGGGATGTCGCTGCTGCGCATTCGGCTCGTGAGTTCGTCGAAGTTGTTGATGAAGCGCCTCTGATCCGGGCCGCCGTAGGTGGCCTCGAAGGAGAGCCCGATCCGGTCCCAGACCGCGTTCAGGTACTCGCGGATGTCGGCCTGCACGAGCGTGGAGGCCCGGCCGAGCTCCCGCAGGCTGTTGAAATAGACGACGAGCGACCAGTACGGATCGACGAGCCCGTCGAGGCCGGTCGCAGCCTCCACCAGCGCGGGAGCCTGGAGAAGGGTCGCCAGGGTGCGGACCTGGGCCGTGACGTGCGAGGGGACGGCCGTGGCGAGGACGCCGACGTAGGTGCGGCCAGCCTGCCCGGATCCTTCGCGCGCGAAGAACGATTCCCCCGCCTTGAGCCCCTGGGGCGGAAAGAGCTTGGCGTCGCGACCGTAGACGGCTTTCACCTGCTGTCCGGCGCGTGCGATCGTCGCCGTAGACGCCACGATCTTCGCCGGGATGCGAACCCCGTCGGATACGCGGGTCGTGAACTCGTCGATCACGGTCTCGTAGTGGCCGACCATGGAACCGAGCGGTCCGGAGATGAGGTGCAGCTCGTCCTGGATCACCAGCTCGGGGGGCGTGACCGCATTCTTGTTGTCGATGCCGAAAAGATGCCGTGCCTCGGGGCTCCACGGCATCATCGCGAACTTGTCGACAGTGCCGATCAGCAGCGTCGGGGGCTCCCGATAGATGCCCTCGTCCACGACCTCCAGGGGCAGCCCATCCGCCGTCGAGAAGGCGCAGCCGGGGTCCTCGCAGCGGAAGCTGACGTGCTCGTCCCCGCCTGGCCTCTTCTCGCGGCGGTAGCCGAAGACGCGGGTGTCGCCGTCGTAGTCGTGCGGACCCATGTCGATCCCGCACCACGGGCAGGACAGGATGACGAAGGGATTGTCGCCGCCCTCGGAGGTCAGCTTGCCGAACGCCACGCAGGCGGCGGTGTCCCTGTTCGGGGTCACCGACGAACCCAGCCACAGTCCGATGGTGATGGGCAGGTCACCGAAACGCTTCGGGCTGCCTCGGCGGACGAGTTCGAGCGCACAGATCAGCGATGCCGCCCGCTGGAACTGCTGCGTGGTCAGCAGCCGCAGCGTGTAGCGCATGAGGACGGTGGTGCCCGCGTCGGCTGGGTCGCGTAGCCTGCGGAGCAGGATCACGAGCGCCGTGAGGCCAAGGTAGGCCTCGGTCTTCCCGCCGCCCGTCGGGAACCAGATGACGTCGACGAGGCTGCGCTCCTCGTGCCCGGGCTCGACGAACGAGCGAACGTTCATCAGGACGAAGGCGAGCTGGAAGGGCCGCCATCGCGTCTCGTAGGGGTAGGCGGGCGCGGGATAGGGAGCCGTCGGCTCCTGGCCACCGGCTCCCTTGACCCACTTGCGCCGCTTGTCGTCCTCGGACGACAGGGCGTAGTGCGCCCGCTGGCGCACCATGGCCATGTTCATGAGCTGGAATGCTTCGAAGGCGTCCGGGTCGTCGTCGAGCAGATCGACGCCTTTCCGGATCCGCCCCAGGCAGTCCCGGCATTCCCGGAGGTGCTCCTCCCCCCGATCCTTCAGCTCCGGCTCGTCGGCCAGCCCGGCATCCGCCGCAAGCTCGCGCTCCCGCTCGTCGATCCAGGCCTCGTACGCGTCCGCCATGGCGCGGCAGGAGGCGGAGACATCCGCCCGGGAGGCTTCCGCGAGCCTGCGCATCGAAAGCTCCACGCCCGGCGCGTCCTCAAGCGGCAGCACCGGTGCCTGTTCGAAGACCGGCAGCGTCTCGCTTCTGATGCGGATCGGCGTGCCCTCGCCGCCCACATCCCAGTCGGCGGCGCAGCCATGCCCGACCGCGTAGGTCGGCCGATGGCGGTAGAGCAGGCTCAGGGAGGCTTCCTCGGCGTCCTGCATCGAGGATGGCCTGCCCGGATAGGCGAGGATGGTGGTTCCCGGCAGCGGCTCCACCGAGAGGGCGCACTGGAAGAAGCACTTCTCGTTGATGGGGCGGGACCCCTGGGCGACGTTGACCAGGGTAACGGTCACCAGCCTCTCGTTTCCCCCGGCCGGGCGACTGACCACATCGATGGTGAGCTCCCCGGCAAGCTCCGGCCGAGAGACGCGCCTGCGCGGCAGCCGGATGCGGGTCGCGCGACCGGCCAGCTCCTCAAGCCGATAATCCTCTGACTTCTCGTCCGGGGTCCGGAACCAGAGCTCGGCCGCCGATCCGTCCTTCTTGAAGCTCGGAAAGCCGGGAACGGCCTCCTTGTGATAGGTGCCCCAGGATGCCCTGACGCGGATCCCCCCGCTGACATCCGCCAGGAAGCTGACACCCATGGTGCTGGGCAGGAAGGTCGAGGTGGGATCGACCTCCACGTCCGTGTCGGGCGTGCGGTCCTCGCTTGACGTCGCCTCGATCTCGGGCTGGTCGTCGACGCCGGCGTCGGCCGCGCTGCCGCCCACGCCGTCCTCGCCGACGGCGGTGGCCTCCTCGACATCCGCGGCCTCTTCGCCGGCATCCAGCGTCGCCGAGAAGTTCACTCCGGCGGGGAACAGGATGCCGGCGGAGTAGCGATAGCGGGGCGGGTCCTGGGGCCGAAGGATCTCCTGGCCATGGCGCTTGCGGTCGGCGGAGAGATCGACCTGCATGAGCGGGTAGCCCGGCGCCGGTCCGATCAGCTCCCGACGGAGGCTGTCGATGATGAAGTCCCGCACCTCGCGGGTCGTGCCGACGCTGCGACCGGTCATGATGCCTTCTGTGCAAGGGTGGCGAGGACGGCATCCGTCATCCTCTTCTCCATCACGGGACGCGACGTCTCGGGAGCGAGGATGAACAGCCGCAGGCGTGCCCGCGACATGGCAACGTAGAGAATCGCGTCCGATTCGTCCTCGTCGCGGGCGTCGGCGTCGGCGTCGACGACGATGACGACCTTCCGCTCAAGGCCCTTGAACGCGTGGGCGGTCGCGTAGGCGACCCCCTGCCCGGGAGCGTGGACGTCCCTGACGGGCCAGCCGCCGATGGAGGAGACGCCCGACAGAAGCGAGTTTTCCCTGCGCCGCGCTCCCAGGATGACCACGTCGGCGGCCTTGATGCCGCTCTCGCGAAGCTGCCGCACGACCGCTTCGAGTTTCGCGAGGCCGGAGGCGCGGTCGGCATGGAACTGCAGGCTGACCTGCTCGCCTTCCGGCTGCCGGTCGCTCAGTCGCTGCTCCCCGAAGCCGCTGAGGACGCCCGTCTGCATCGCGATCCGGCGCGTGTTCCTGCAGTTGAGGCGGAGATTGAAGACGGCGACATCGCCAAGCGACGCCCTCAGGAGTTCCAGCGATGCGTCGGACGAGCCCGTGTAGAGAGCCTGTCTCGTGAAGTCGCCGAGCAGGAGGATCCGCGTGCCCCCGGCGGCGTGCGACCATGCCTTCAGCAACTCGGCGAGCCGCGGCGACGGCAGGTCCTGCACCTCATCGAAGACGATGACGTCGAAGCGTTCCCCGCTTTCCTCGACGGCGAGCGCACCAAGCTCATAGTAGAGGCGTCCGTACAGTTCGTCCCCGGAGGTTCCGGTCTCCTCGGCCTGTCGCAGATCCTCGGCAAAGGAAGATCGCGCGATACGTTCTCGGAGCAGGCCATGCAGGTGGCCGGCCACGACGCGCCCCGGTTCGAAACCGGCGGTCGCATCCTGCAGCCACCCACCCAGCCCTCCGTTGAAGCATGCGACAAGGACGCTGCCCCCGGTCTGGGCGACCCTGCGGGCCTGCTCGATGCCGATCAGGGTCTTCCCTGTTCCGGCGGCACCGCGCAGAAGGCAGACCGGGTTGTCGGAAACGTTGTCGAGGGCCTCGAACTGCTCCTCCGTCAGGATCTTCAGACGCTCCTCGGTGTCCCAGTGCTCGGATGCCGGGGATGGCACCCGCTCGAAGTCCGGGCGGAGGAACGACAGCATCCGCGAACAGGTCGCGGCACTCGGCGCGACAAGATCCGTGCGGCCAGCGAGTTTCGCGAGCGAGGGCGTGGACCGGATGCGGGGTCCGATGTCGCCATCGAGTTCGTCCCGGGCGATGACCTCGTCCCGGGTCGCCTCGGGGGTAAGCGGCGGGCTCGTGACATCGGGGAACACGACGAGCCACCCAACCGGGCAGCGCGCCTCCTGCGAACCGGCCCCGAACTTCGCCTTGAGCGTGGCCAGCAGCTTCCACTGGCCTTCCTGGGCTTGGCGGTAGGGACTGCGCTTCAACCGCTCCGTCGCGCCGTACCGGTTGCGGGTGGTCCAGACGCCGTCCGCGACGGAGACGCCCCCGCCTTTGACCTCGATGCAGACGATGCCGAGACCTGGGATCAGGACGACGAAGTCGATTTCGCCGAACTCACCCGTCCAGGCGCTCGAAAGCCCAAGGGAGTGGAGGACAGTCCAGCCGTCGCTCGACGACGCGGAACGCAGCGCCTCGAATACGCGTCTCTCGGACGCGACGATGGATGCATCGACGTGCCGGGGCACCATTACGGCCATGTCAGGCGGCCCTGGCGCGCAACTGCGACGTGAGGAGGCCCGACTTCCAGGCGGGATCCTGCCAGTGGATGCGGTTGACGTAAGAGGCCGGACACTCGCGCGTCTCGTCCTCCAGGCTCGCCACCTCAAGCACCCAGACGGTGCCGATGCCGAGATCGATGGCCAGTTCCGTGTCGGAGGGTTCGAGCAGCATCTTGCCGCAGCGGCGGGAAAGCAGATCGGTGAGCCTGGATCCGGCCGTCTGATGGAGTGCCCTCAGCTCCGCGATCGCATCCGTGCACGCCTTCCACGCGGCGGGCTTGATCGCCTGGTCCGGGAACGCGCGCGCGATCGCATCGACATCGTCGACCGATCGGGGACCGATCAGGGCCGAATTGTGCAGCCAGGCGCGGATGGTCGCCGGATTCCGGCGTACGCCGACGAGTTCCAGCCTGCGATGGATGGCTGCGTGATCGATGGATGCCGCGCGCAGAACGCGGCGCCACAGACCTGAATGCTGCCGCAGGGCCTCGTAGCCCTTCTCGCCCTTGATGTCCTGCGCCAGCAGGCGGATCACGTCGCGGTCGCCGCCTTCCCGGACCACGATCCGGTTGCCCGACACGAGGTCAGCGACGTGCGCCTCGCGGACGGTGGCCTGCCCACCCTCGTCAGGAACGAGCAGTGTAACCTCATGCTCGGCCGTCATGGCCGACCACGAGCGGCCCGCGAAGCGGACGATGCGGGCCTCGCAGGTCTCTTCCCCATGCGACGGTGCCGGGATGGTGATCCGCCGCACCCAGCTCCATTCCCTGGTCGCGCGATCGAACCCGTCGAGGTGATCCAGGTCAGCCGGCGCGAGCGGCTCCGCCGAGGGCTCGTGGATCGGCTCCGGGAACCTCGCTCCGGCGAGGCTCGTGAGACGGGTGCGGCTCTCGGCATCGAGCCGCATGGCCCGGCGCAGGGCATCCCGTCGGCCAAGGCGGCGCCGGTAGCACTCGGTCTCGAACTCGTATCCGAGGAACAGCGTGTTCGCCGAAGGCCACGGGTCGACGAGGCGCTCGAAGAGATCCCGACGCATGACCGAGAACGCGACGATCGATGCCCTGTCACCCTCTTGCGCCAGCTCGCGCACGGCCACGCAGCGCGTATCCAGATCGTGGCGCCTGAAGAAGGCATCGGCCCGCTCGCGACCCTGACGATTCCCGGTGACGAAGATCTGTCCGTACGTGCTCTCACTGGCCGTTCGGGCCAGACGAATCAGCTCGCTGCCCTTCGCGGTAAGGCTGCCGCGGACGGCCAGCGAGCGGAAATTGTCGACGGCGTCCGCGAACTCGACCGCGGCGCCAGCACCTGCCGGGCCCAGCCTCGCTCCGATGCGATCGGCGGCGCGCCTGATCCGATCCGCCGCGGCAACGGTGCCATCGAGTTCAGCGTCCTCGGGCACCGTCAACCAGTTCGCGCAGGAGAAGAAGAGATCCTGGGCGCCCGACAGCAAGTCTTCCACCCATTCCTCTTCCTCGACCGACTCGTCCCCCAGCTGCAGCCCCAGACGCGCGAGAGCCGCATCCGCACGCCTGAGCGTCTGCGAGCGGCAGGAGAGGAAACCCGGCGTTCTCAGCGTCTCACCGGCAGCCGCCCGGAGGGAGCCATCGATGCCGTTGCAGCCAATGCGGAGGTCCGACGGGCCGGCCCCGATGATCTCGTGGGCGGTCGGCTCCCAGACCATCCATCCCTTGTCCGCCAGGAACGCGATCTCCGAGCGCCTGCGAGCCTCGACGAACAGGATGAGCCGCTGCCGCTCGGCGATCCGCCCAGCCAAGCTGAGATCCCTGAGGATCATATCGAGACGGTCGGTGAGAACGATCCTGGATCCGGCTTCGACGTCCTCGGCGAGACAGGCACGTTCGAGGTCGAGCAGTTCCCTCTCGATGGCGACCATGGGCTGACCGGCGGAGCCGGATGGTTCGAGCACGTAGGCCTTGCCCGCGGCATCCAACCCGCCGAACGAAAGGACTCGCCTGACGGGCATCAATGCGGGACCTTCGGCGCTGACCAGGGGAAGGGATGCGAGCGTGCGCTCGAAAACCTTCCTCGTGCCCGCTAGGATGACCCTGTTCCTAACGAGGCCGGTGTTGGCAAAGAGCTGGCTGCCCAGGAGCATATCCAACTGGTCTGGCAGAGGAGCGACGAACTTCGTGTGCTGAGTCCCGAGCGGCTGGTGGCGCGTGGTCGGCTCGAACCAGAAAGCCCGGTCGGCTGAAGCGTAGCGGGTGCCGTTGGACTTGTAGGTGGCCTTGTCCGTCATCCGCAGTCGCAGAGACCCATCCGCGTTGATGGCATCGAGTTCGAATACCTCGCCGCCCGGATGCAAGCGGACGCGCTTGCCCGGACGCAGTCTTTCCCTGAAGGCGAGGCGGCTGCTCTGCAGATCCACCGCGAGACACTCGATGGCCGCCATAAGGCCGACGGTCTCGGGAACCTGATCCGTCGATGGCAGAACGATGCAGATCGGCTTGTCGATCTCGGTGGCTAGCGCGGTCGCCAGAAGCACGTGGAGTAGATGCGTGGCCTCTACGGCACCAGCATCAACCTTGAAACGCGCTCTCGCGATGGTAGTAGGCTCAATGGTAAGGCGGGGCCTGGGAACCGGCGCAAGTGTCAGCGGGACCGTCGTATCGGCGGATGGTAGGACTGAGGCCTCGCTCTCGGTCACGTCACCCTGATCGCAACCCTCCGGCGCTGCAGGGGCGGAGATTTCGCAGGGCTGCACATCTTCCGGCTTCGCTTTGCGCGAGAGTAGGTGGGCGCGCCGAGCAGCGGCAATGGCCTTGTCGGCCATCATCCGATCGAGTTCCCGGCCCTTGTGCCTCCCCCCCGGAAACATCCTACGGCCCCCGCAAGATCGGATTGATCCGACGCTTTATCCCGGCATGCTGCAACCTCACGGTGACGCTTGCAAGGGCGAGGGTGCGCAAATCAAAACGGATTGTGAACGTGGATCAAATTTGCCGCGGGTCCGGTCGAGGCCGTCCGGTCAGGCGAGATTGCGCTGCTCCTGATTGAGCGTTGTGTTGCCTGCGATGCGGACGGCAAGAGGGTCTCGCCGCGGAACGTGATCCGCTCCTGGCGAAGGGTGGCTCGAATCGCGAGGTCGGGCCGGTCCTGGCCGAGTGGAAGGCCAAGCGGAATTTACGCCCCCGCGCTGAAGGTGAAGACGCTTCCCGTGCCGCTCCAGGCGGCGCTGGCGAAGATCGCGGGCGAGTTCTGGGCGGCGGCGCAGGCCGAGGCAGCGGCGCGGCTGACCCGTGACCGCGAGAACATGGCGGCCACGTTGCGGGCGGGCGAGGAGATCCTCACCGAAGCGCTTGATCGCCTCGACGCGGCCGAGGAGGAGATCGCGGGAATGCGGGAGATCGTCGCGCGGTCGGAAGATCGGCTCGATGGGGCGGAAGCGCGGCTGGAGCTGGCCCGACCGTACCGCTGACCTACCGGAGAGGGATCGTCGCTCCAGCACGGATTGCCCCAGTATTCTTTGAACCAGCGACCGACCACGTCCTTGTTCTGCTGCTCCTTCGGCATGCGAGGCTCCTCTTCGATTGCGTTCGGTCCCGTGCCGGGATGCCGGCCATCGGGTCGTCGCGGAGGTTTGTCGCCCCCGGAAACGCCGCACCTCGGTTCTTGCGCCCGAACTCGGATGCAGGCGGCCGCTGCTCTGGCGGATGCGGGAGCAAGAACCGGGGTGCCTCGCGGGCTCGACCGTGCTCTGGTCCTCGAAACGGGAGGTTCCGATGCCGTCGATCCGAGTTGGCTGCTCCCTGGCCGCGTTGCTCGCGGGGCCGGCCTTCGCGGCGGAACCTGCCGTGCTGGAAGGGGGCGCCTACGAGGTCGAGGTGAAGCTCGAACTCCCGCACCTGGAAGACATGACCGGCAAGAAAGTGGTGCGGCTCTGCCTCACCTCGGAGGCGAACGGCAACAACCACGGCATCGCGGTGCTGAGCGACAACAACCCGCTGGCCCGGTGCCCGGTCTCGAACGTCCGCCAGGACGGGAACGAGCTCACCTTCGACATCGCCTGCGAGGGCAAAAACTCGGCGCACGCGAGCGCGCGCTATCTGCTGGCGCCGTCCTCCTTCCGCGGCCGCATCGCCATGCAGATGGGCGGCAAGAACATGACCATGACCGAGGTCCAGGCCGGCCGCCGGACCGGGGCTTGCGACGCCGGCAAGACACCAGCCCTGTGAGCCCGCCCGTCCCTTGCCGAACGACCCGTCGGGTCTTCGTGGCGGGTGCTGCCGCCCTGGCCGCGGCCGGCGCTGGGAGGACCGCGGTGTCCTCGACCGGGCATACGCTGCTCGTCACCCACTCGACTTTCGCACGGCATGAGACCGGCCTCGGCAATCCCGAGCGGCCAAGCCGGATGCGCGCCATCGACGAGGCGCTGGCGGGACCGGACTTCACCGGCCTGAGGCGCGAGGAGGCACCGCTGCGGGACGACGCCGAGGCCGCCATCCTGCGCGCGCACGCCCGGGCCCATCTCGACCGCGTCCGAGCCGCGGCGGCGAGCGCCTCCGCCGGCCCGGTCCACCTCGATGCCGACACGGTCGTCTCGGCGGGAGCCTGGGAAGCGGCGCTGCGGGCGGTCGGGGCGGGCTTGCGCGCGGTCGACGCGGTCTTGGACCGCGGCTCCGGCGTCGCGAACGCCTTCTGCCAGGTCAGGCCTCCCGGACATCATGCCGAGCGCGAGCGGGCCATGGGCTTCTGCCTGTTCAACGCCACGGCCATCGCGGCCCTGCATGCGAAGGCAACCCACGGCGCGGAGCGCGTCGCCGTCGTCGACTTCGACGTCCATCACGGCAACGGCACCCAGGCGATCTTCTGGTCCACCCCCAACCTCTTCTATGGCTCGACACATCGGATGCCATGGTTTCCGGGAACGGGCGCGGCTTCGGAGACGGGGGTCGGCAACGTCTGGAACGCGCCGTTGGCCGAGGGCGACGGAAGCAAGACATTCCGGGCTGCCTGGACGGGCCGCATCCTGCCGGCCCTCGATGCCTTCCGGCCAGACCTCGTCCTGGTCTCCGCCGGCTTCGACGCGCACGAGGGCGACCCGCTCGGCGGCCTGCAGCTGGGCGAGGACGATTTCGCCTGGGTGACCAGCCAAATCGCCGAGGTCGCCCATCGCCGATGCGGCGGACGCATCGTCTCGATGCTGGAGGGCGGCTACGTCCTCGACGCGCTCGCGCGCTCCACGGCGGCGCACGTACGGGCGCTCGCCGCCAGCGCCACCTGAAAACACCTGAAAACGCCGGGTCGGCCGTTGCCAAGCGACACAGACATGCAGCCCGATGCGACCGCGGTGCTCCGGCTCCCGTTCAAGGCGCCTTTCGACTGGGACGGGCTGCACGCCTATCTCTCCGCCCGCGCCATCCCGGGCGTGGAGGTCGTGCGCCCTGGTCTCTACACCCGCACCGTCGCCTCGGGCGAGACGCACGGCGTCGTCAGGGTCGAGCGCGCGGGCGACGATGCCCTCGCCCTCACGATCGTGGGGCCGTTCCACGATGCCGCCGACCGAGCCGGGCGGCTGTTCGACCTCGACGCCGACCCCGAGGAGATCGGGACGGCGCTCTCGGCCGATCCGTTCATGGCCGGGCTCGTGGCGGCCCGTCCCGGCATGCGGGTGCCCGGGGCCTGGGACGGGTTCGAGCTTGCGGTCCGCGCGATCCTCGGCCAGCAGGTCTCGGTGGCCGCCGCGACGCGGCTCGCCGGCAGGCTGGTCGCGGTCTTCGGCACGCCGCTGGCGTCGGAGGTGGAGCTGACCGAGGCGGGCCTGACCCACGTCTTCCCGTCACCCGCCGCGCTCGTCGATGCGGACGTCTCGCTCGCCCTCAACATACCCCGCGCCCGCGGGGCCGCCGTCCGGGCGGTCGCCGCGGCCGTCCTCGCGGAGCCGGACCTGTTCGATCCGGGTCAGGGTCTCGCCGCAGCCACCACCCGCCTGAAGGCGCTGCGCGGGATCGGCGACTGGACGGCCCACTACGTCGCCATGAGGGCCCTGCGGGAGTCGGACGCCTTGCCCACGGGCGACATCGGCCTGCTGCGCGCCCTCGAGGACGAGGCGGGGCGGCCGACCGCGAAGACCCTGGAAGCGCGGTCGATGGCTTGGCGACCGTGGCGGTCCTACGCCGTGCTGCACCTCTGGGCGCACGATGCCGCCCGATCCGAGCCGTCCCCATCCCGGCCACCAAAAACCCGGCGAACGACAAAAACGATTCCGGAGCAAGGAGCGGGGTGCGGGCCCAGGGAAGCCCGCACAAAGGTGTCTCCATGAGCGGGCGCCGAGGGATGCCCCATCCGAGCCATCAGGGAGATGCCACGATGCAGACCGCCGAACTCGCCCGCGAGACGCAGATACCCGTCGCCCCGCCGGCCGAGGACGACGCCAAGTGGGCCGCGCTCAAGGCCCGTGACGCCCAGGCCGACGGCAGCTTCGTCTACTCGGTGCGCACGACCGGGGTGTACTGTCGCCCGAGCTGCCCGGCGCGCCCGGCCCGGCCCGAGAACGTTGCCTTCCACGCGACTTGCGCGGAGGCCGAGGCCGCCGGGTTCCGTCCGTGCAAGCGCTGCCGCCCGAACGAGCCCGCCCTGGCCGAGCGCCAGGCCGAGGCCGTCGCCCGCGCCTGCCGCCTGATCGAGGGGGCCGAGACGATGCCGGCGCTGGACGACCTCGCCCGGGCGGCCGGTATGAGCCCGTTCCACTTCCATCGCGTCTTCCGCAAGGTCACGGGCATCACGCCCAAGGCTTATGCCGAAGCCCGTCTGGCGGGCCGGGTCGCATCGGGGCTGCAGGAGGCCGGTTCCGTCACCGAGGCGGTCTTCGAGGCCGGCTACAACTCCTCCAGCCGCTTCTATGCCAAGTCGTCCGAGCGGCTCGGCATGACCCCGACGGCGTATCGCAAGGGCGGCGTTGGCACCCGCATCCGCTTCGCGGCCGCCGAGTGCTCGCTCGGCTCCATCCTGGTCGCGGCGACCGACAAGGGCGTCTGCGCGATCCTGCTTGGGGACGACCCCGACGCCCTGGCCCGTGACCTCCAGGACCGCTTCCCGAAGGCGGAGCTCTCCGGCGGGGACGAGGCGTTCGAGCGCTGGGTGGCGGAGGTCATCGGCTTCGTCGAGGCGCCCGGCCGCGGCCTCGACCTGCCGCTCGACATCGGCGGCACCGCCTTCCAGCAGCGGGTCTGGGCGGCCCTGCGGGCCATCCCGGTCGGATCTACGGCGACCTATGCCGACATCGCCCGCGCCATCGGCGAGCCCGCCGCCGTGCGGGCCGTAGCCCAGGCCTGCGGCGCCAATCGGCTGGCGGTCGCCATCCCCTGCCACCGGGTCGTGCGTTCGGACGGATCCCTGTCCGGCTACCGCTGGGGGGTCGAGCGCAAGCGCGACCTGCTCGCCCGCGAGGGGGTGACCCGATGAGCGCGGCGACCACGCGGCGTGAGGCCCGCAACGACGGCATCAAGGAACTGGACTGGCCTCGCATCGAGGTCGACCTCGACGCTGTCGGCTGCGCGGCCACCGGCCCCCTCCTCGATGCCGGGGACTGCGCCGCCCTGCGCGGGCTCTACGACGACGACGCCCGCTTCCGGAGCCGGATCGTCATGGCCCGCCACGGCTTCGGGCGGGGCGAGTACAAATACTATTCCCACCCGCTGCCCGACCCGGTCGCCCACCTACGGCCAGCGCTCTACGAGCGGCTCGTTCCGCTCGCGAACCGCTGGAACGAGGCGATGGGCATCGACGTCCGATACCCGGCGGGGCATGAGGCCTTCCTCGCCCGCTGCCACGAGGCCGGCCAGACTCGGCCGACCCCGCTGCTCCTGAAGTACGGGCCGGGCGACTACAACTGCCTGCACCAAGACCTCTACGGGGAGCACGTCTTCCCGCTGCAGGTCGCCATCCTGCTCTCCGAGCCAAGCCGGGACTTCACCGGCGGCGAGTTCGTCCTGACCGAGCAGCGTCCGCGGATGCAGTCGCGGGCCGAGGTCGTGTCCCTGCGACAGGGCGAGGGTGTGGTCTTCGCCGTCCATACCCGCCCGGTCCAGGGGACCCGCGGCACCTACCGGGTCAACCTGCGCCATGGGGTCAGCCGGGTGCGCTCGGGCGAGCGCTTTGTAACCGGCATCATCTTCCACGACGCCAAGTAGCTAGGCCGAGCACACGACGGCCAGATCCACGTCGATGGTTTGCCGCAGGTAGGCTGAGGCGGAGCCGAGAACCATGGCTTGATCGTCGGTGAGGTTTGAGCGCATGATACCGGGTTGCACGATGACGATCTCCATCTCGACCGCCTTCATCCGAGCGGCCTTGGCGATATCGGAGAGCCTCTGCATCGAACCCTTGACGAAGCGCGAGCGTGTCGCGTTGCCGCTTCCGGACAGCTTTGAGCGGGTGACCATATGCCGATGCAATCGCTCGAAGTTGCCGCGCCAGGATGCGGATCGAATGGCCTGGGAGGATACCTCGACGACGTCCTTGACCCGCTCTCCCGGATCGCGTTTCCCAGAGTATTTGCAGTGGACCAGGATCAGCCGGATGCTCTCCTCGGTCTCATTCAAGCAGATGAGGTCCGCAGCCTCCCCGGCGTCGTCGTCGTTGAAGACGACCTCGAAGTCCTCGCCGACGTAGTGCGCCGCGACGCGTGACTGAATCGACTTCGGCCTCTCGACACCCTTCTTCCAGGTTGACTCGACGTGGATGTCGACGCCGACCCAGTTCCACGGCTGGAGCTGGCGCTCCTCGATCCGGGCAGGTGCCGTGTTGGTCTGCTCGTAGAGGAGGTCGCCTTCGAGTTCTTTGAGGCTGACGTAGCGGACGACCAGCGGGTAGTCGTAGAGATAGTCGAGCAGCGCCATGTCGAGGCGGCCCTGCCTGATCCGGACGTGATCCGGGCCGGTGAAGCGGTAGCCCTTCTCGGCATCGAGTTCCAGCGCGATACCCTCGTTAAGCTCGCCGCCGGCGGATAGGAGCCGGAACGCGATCCGGTCTGGCGTGGACGCATCCGGCTCGTGCTCCCACTCACAATAGGCCATCGGCACCTCGATGCCGTTCTTCATGATGAGGATGCGCTCGTCGGAAGTCTTCAAAGTCTCGGCGGGCCATTCGACCGAGAGGACCTGCTCGGCCGGGAAGGCTCCGTCCACGACCTGGGGGATCAACACGTTCTGGATGATCCTGTCGACATTGACGGTGGGATCGATCAGCTTCTTACCGACCGGCCGGCACCACTTCACCCATTGCGGAATGGTGCCTTGCGCCTTGGACCACACTCGGCCTTTGGCCGAGCAGCCCGGGGAGACGACGGCGCCGCCCTCCCACCCCCGGCCATCGAGGTTCGACTTGGTGGCACCCGTGGTTTCCGTCATGGTCAGGGCGGATCGCACCTCGGCGCCCGTGTACATGGCGAAGCTCATGTTCCGGCGCCCGTGCTTCCGCAAGCCGATGTTGTTGAAGATCAGCCTGTTGATGCCGCCGAGCGAGCGGAAGGTATCCTCGCCGGAGATGCGAGCTGTCGCCCCGACGGCCGTGGCCAATCCCTCGTGCATGCTGTCCTTATCGGACGAGTTCACGTGAAGCAGCCCTGTTTCCTCGTCGTGGTACAGGACGTAGAGGTCCCACTGGCGGTCCGAGAGCTTCTTGCTCCTGGTCCACCGAACGCGTTCCTCCTTCCTCGTTACGAAGAACAACAGCGACGACGCCGGATTGTACCAAGCGGCATGGACGATGGTCTTGTCCGGGATGCCCTCGTGGAAAGATTTCGGCGTAAACTTCTCGCACCTGTAGGCGATGGTGCTGAACTTCGGCTTCAGGAGATTCTTTGAGATCCGGAGGCCGTCGAGATTTTCTTCCGGGACCAGGGCTTCCGAGTTGCGTAGGAACTCGATCAGCTCCGCATGCTCGCGGGCCGCGTTGGAGCTCGCCTCGCTCAGCAACTGGTTCCAGTCGGCGCTCTCGCTGTAGAGCCTTTCGAGCTTCGAAGAGACCTTCGGATCCGCGATGTTGGCAACGACGGTCGCGTCGCCGATGTGCTGGCCCGAGCTGCGCGTGAAACGCCCCGTGAACTGGAGCAGGACCGGAAGGCTTTTGTGCAGGTCGTGGAGCACGGCGACCTTGAGCTCCGGCAGGTCGAATCCCTCGCCGAGCATGTTGACGCAAACGACGATGCGGCTCGTCCCGGCACGCAGGTCGGCCAAGCGGCGGTCGATCTCGGCGTCGGGCATTTCGGAATGGACGAGGATCGGACGCATCTCGGGTGCAAGGCGCCGGTATAGGCCGAGAAGGCCGTCGCCCCTCGGGATCCCGGCACACCGGGCCATGAGGAGGTGGTTCCGTCCCGCCGCCAAGTCGGCTCGGAGCGCGTTCAACGCTTCGGCGGCCATCTCTCCGTCAGCCATCTCGGGGTCGACCTGGAACACCGACACGAACCTGATCGGTTTGAAATATCCATCCCTCTGGGCGGCGGAGAGAGGATAGCTGAAGATGACGCGGCCATCGACGAGCTTGCCGTCCTGCCTGAATGGTGTCGCCGTGAACTGCACGACACGGTGGTTCGTAAAGTGGGCGCGGAAGGCGCTCCAGGTGTCGGCCGGGACATGATGAGCTTCGTCGATGAAGAGTGAACTCGTCATCGCGGCGATGTCCGGGAACAGCGGCTGCGTGGTGGCTCCCGTCATCGAGGCCATGACGCCGATCAACACGTTGCAGCCCCGCAGGAGTTCGAGGTCTTCCTCGGAGGCAGGTTCGCGGGTGATGACGGCGACCACCGGATTATGGATGTCCTCGTCGATCAGCCCGAGCGTCCTGAGCAGCCCGAGGCTCTCGAACTTCCTCGCGGTTTGCCACCGAAGCGCATCCGACGGTACGCCCACAAGGGTGGGGCCTTGCCTGTAGTTCACCACGGCGCAGAGCATCGTCTCCGTCTTGCCGGTCCCAGTTGGCATGACGACCGTCGCCGGTTCCGTGGCGAAGACGCTCCAGTGCATGCCGATGGCGTGCAGCGCGCCGATCTGCGGCGGGCGGAGCCCCTCATCGCCCCTTGCAACCTGTCCGTTCCCGTCGGCGACCTCGGTCTTGAACCGAAACGCGCCACGCCACGAAGCCTCGATGTTGCCGGCGACGGAAACCGGATCGTGCTCGAACCGGGCGGTGAACTCCGCCAGCCGGCGATGCCACTGCCATCGGGCTGCACGTCCTGGTTCCTGCAGGAGCACGCCGGTCACACCTGCCGGGATGCTCGACAGGCGCTTGTCCGCGACCGCGACCACCTCGCCGCTCAATAGGTGGTGCAAGGTCACGTCGCGCTTCGATGAGATCCTCAGAGTGGACACGCGCTCCACGGCACGGTCGGAAGCCGGGACGAGAAGGCAGAACCTCCGACCAATACGGCGCTTCTCCTCGAAGCGGATGGCAGGCAGATGCAGTGTCCCCGCGTCCTGGGCGCGGTCATCCGGACCGCCGGCAACATCAGCCCCCGGTTCGCTTGGTGTAGCGTGTTCTTTGAGGGCCATCTGCACTTCCTGAGGCTACGAAGGCGGTTTTCGAGCAGCCGCTCGCTTGCTCCTGCCGATGGGTCTTCAGGAAGCGATCGCGGCGGGCCGCGAGGCTTCGGGCGGTGCGGCTAGGGGTACGCGCGAGGCGTACCAGCCCTGGTAGTCGACGTGCTTGGCGAGTGCGGCCGGCCGGTAGGGCGCGACGCCGTCGCACTGCACGACGGAGGGCAGCGCGAAACGTTCGGCGACGCTGGGGTGCACGGTCGCGTCCGGCTTGATCTCCCGGTCCTTAGCCTCCCAGCTCTTGCCCTCGGCCCAGCGGCGCACGAAGCCCGGGATCCAGGAGGCCGAGACGCGCGCGGCGATCGTGTCGCGCATGCCGGCGATCTCGCAATGCTGGACACCGGCCGCCGAGGGATGCAGCTGCAGCCTCGGGATCTGCGTCACCTCGATCGGGCGGCGTGCGTCGGCGACCGGCGGCATCCCGTCGACCTTGAGGCCGTTCGGGACCCCGATGGCCTGCTCCAACATCCACTTCAGCGCGATGTCGGACAGGCGGGATTCGGTCTCGTCGTAGCTGCCGCCGATGTCCGAGTGGTTGCCGGCGAACCAGAACTGCCGAAACTGGTCGGGCGCCCCCGGTTCGCGCGGGGGCGGCACCTCGGTGGGCCCCCACTTCACGCGGTCGAAGTCCTTGCGCCGCTCGTCGATGGCGATGGCCGCGCGCGCGTAGCCGACCTGGGCGCTTAGATACCGGTCGAAGTTTTCTCCCTTCCACTCGGCGACATGGCTCCGGCTTTGGCCCTTCGTCGGCCAGTCGGTGATCGTCTTGGTTTTCGCAGCGAGGAAGTGACGGCGCACCGCCAGGGCGGCGATCGCCGAAGTCGTCACGAGCACCGCGGAGGTGCTCAGGTCCGCCCACCAGAAGGAGCGGTCGAAGAGGTAGGCGAGGCCCCCGACGACGGCGGAGACCACCGCGATCGCGATGGCCAGCGGGATGGCCACCGCCGCGACGAGCCCGGCCTTGATCAGCGTGCGCTTCGGGCCGGCGACGCCCAGCGCCGCCACGGTGTCGAAGGTGCCGATGAAGTAGGGCTCGACGTTGGACTTCGCCGTGCCGTCCGGATGGGTCGAGCCATAACGCTCACGGAAGCGGCGAGCGAGCTCGTGCCGCTCCGCATCGAAATCCTTGCGGGGGTGCCCGGCGCCGTGCTCCAGAACCGTATCGACGGCCTCGCGGGCGATGTCGCGCGTCATCTTGCGGTAGCGCAGGAGCGGCACGCCGTCGCCCCTGGTCGGGACACCGCAGTACATCAGCAGGTTCGCCACGCACCGAACCGTGTAGGCGCCACGGCTGAAGCCGATCAGGTAGATGCGGTCACCCGGCTCGTAGTGGTCGATGATGAAGCGGTAGCAGTCCGCGATGTTCGTAGTGATGCCGCGCCCCGAGAGGGAGGCCGCCATCTTCTGCAGGAATCGGACGGGTGCCGTCAGCGCCGTGGCGCCGATGTCGGTGCCAAGCCCCGGATCGTAGAAGGCAACCTGCTCTGCCGGGTCGATGCCGCTCTCCGGCCCGACCTTGCACACCCGGTACATCTTGTAGACGTTGCTGACGTGCTGCTCGGGCCGGACGCCGCCGTCCTGCCCGGTGCCGTCCGAGAAGACTACGATGTTCTTGGGCATCGCGCGATCTGCCTTCGAGATGGGTTGGGATCTCGGGTCCGTCTGATCGGCGCGCCCGTTTCAGTGCTCTTTGTCTCGCGGTGGATACGGATCGTTTCCCGGGGCGATCGTGTCTTTGCTGCGGATGCGCCCGTTGACGCCCATGGTTGTCAGCTCGCCCCCGCCCTGATTGATCAGGTTCTCTTTGGCTGCCTCGATCGCCTCGCGCTGCGTCGCATGCACGCTCGCAGGTCTGGACGCTCCGTTGCGCTTGTTCGCCCAGCCGTCCTCATGCTTGTAGACGGTGCGGTCCTGGTCCTTGCTCATTGGGTTCTCCTGTCGAGCTTCCGCCAGACGTCGTCAGGGATGGCGCGGCTACTTCCATCGAGCTGCGGGCTCACCGCGCCGATGAGCCCGCCGCAGAGAGCGTCAGCGCTCCCTTCGCACGCCCTTGAAGGGCGTGCCGTCCTTCTTGCCGTCCATGAAGCGGCCGGTCCCGGTGTCGCGCTTCGTCCATGTCTCCGTCTTCGGATTGTAGGACTGGGAGCGGTCGCGGACGGCACCGTTGCGGTGTCCGTCGCCGGAGGGAGGGTTTGTTGCCATGATCGAGGTCCACGTCAGCGAGTCCGGCAGAGCCTGTCGCCGGCCCAGGGAGCGCCAGGTTCGGTCCGCGGTCCGGCGCCGTTGGCGCCGGGACGGCCGGGACGCCCTGATGCATGGCTCCCGGTCCGAGGATGCTGCTACGGTTCACAAAGGTGAGTGAGCAACCTCGTGGGTTGCGTTAATATCTTGCAAAGTGCGGATGTGCAAGATGGAGGTCGAGTGAAGGGGACGAGTATGGCGGCATCGATCGGCACCCGACTGAGGGCGCTCCGCGAAGGGCGGGGCATGTCGCAGGAGGAACTGTCGCGAGCTCTCGGCTTCGAGAATCGCCAGACCGTGGCGCAGATCGAGGCCGGGCACCGCAAGGTGAGCGCCGAGGAGCTCGTGAAGGCAGTGGCCGCCTTCGACGTGTCGGTGGACTACTTCACGAACCCGTTCCTCATCGCGGGAGAGGCACGCTTCTCTTGGCGTCGCACCGATGTCCCCCTGTCGGATCTCGACGCCTTCGAGAGAAAAGCGGGCGAGTGGATCGGCGCCTACCGCGTCCTCAAAGTGGCGACGGGCGGGATGCTCTCGCCGATCGCCCATCGCCTGACCCTGACGCGAGCGAACAGCTACGAGGAGGCGATGCTCGCTGGGGAGGCCGTCGCGGACTACCTCGAACTCGGCGACGTACCCTCGGCCGACCTCCCGCGGGCCATGCAGGACCGGATGAGGATCCTGGTCCTGATGGTGGACGCCCCACCGGGGATCTCGGGGGCAGCCTGCCTATTACGCGACCTCGGCGCGGTCCTGGTGAATCGACGGGAAACACCAGGCCGACGAAATTACGACCTGGCCCATGAGCTCTTCCACGTGCTGACTTGGGACGCGATGCCTCCGGAGCGCCTCGACGACGGCGAGGGGTCTGGCAAGATCCAGCGGCGCGTCGAGACGATGGCTGAAAAATTCGCCTCGGCGGTGTTGATGCCGGCGAGGTTGTTCCAGAACGTCGACGGGCCGGTGACCGACCCCGATTGGCTCAACGCCACCGCCACTGCGCTCGGCGTGTCGGCCAGGGCCTTGAAGTGGCGCATGGTCGATCTCGGGCGGATCGATCGGGACGTCGCCCGCGGCTACGACGACGACCTTCTGGTCAATAACGGCACGTCCGGCACCAAGGAGCGGCACCGGCCGCCGGCCTTCGGCGAGCCGTACCTGAAGGTCGTGGCGGCCGGCATCGCGCAGGGTGAGCTGTCCGTGCGCCGCGCCGCCGCCCTGCTCGACGTCACGGTCGACGGCTTGGGCGACCTCATGGACCTGCACGGCGTACCGCGTCCGTCCGACCTGTGATGGCGTGGCCTTGGGCATTACGGCCTTTTGCGATCCACGAGCCCTGACTTCGCATGCTTATGGGGTGCACGGGCCGTGACTCGACTGGTCTATAGGGTGCATCCCACCGGACTTAGCATTCTTATGGGGTGCCAGGCGGGAACCCATCCCGCGCCCGCACTTGATCGGCGCGACAGCGGTGATACCTTTGCTTCGGGCCTTCCGGGGCAGGCCCGTGTGCCTGGGCGGCGCGCAGTCTCGCGGCCTCCCTTGAAGCCCCGGCCTCGGCGGGCCCCGCCGTGGCGGTCCCCTGCACGAGCCTCGGCTCTGGGACATCCGCTGCTGCGACGCCGGCGACCTCGGGCACGTGCCGGCCGGCTCAGTCGACCTCGTGCTGACCGATCCGCCGTACTTCAACTACATCGCCTACTCGGAGCTCGGGCACTTCTATGTGCCTTGGCTGGTGCGTCTCGGGCTCGTCGACCCAGCGCACCTCGCCGGCTTCCCCGCGGGCCACCGTGCCGAGGGGAGCGTTTCCCGATCCAGGGCACCGGGCAGCCCTGGATCGGGCTCGCCGCTTCGTCGCTGGGACGCTCCGATCGGAGGAGGCGCGCCCCGCCCCGGGTGGCGTCTCCCTCGGAAGGCGTCTCGGTAGTGAGCACGGAGAGCGCGGCCGTTTGATCTTATCGAGCGACGCACATACCCTCCCTTTGTTCTCGGGAGTGCTGCCCCGCGGACACCCGGATCCCTCGCTGAACGATGCCCCCCATTTCGCCCCTCCCCTCCCTCGCCGACCGGCAGGCCTTGACCAGGGCCCACATCGCCCTGCTGCACCCCCCGGGGTCGCGCGGGCGGGTCGCGACCGCGCGCCAGACGGCCGACGGTGGCTGGGACGAGGGCATGATCACGCCGAGCTCGCGGTCCGTTGACCGGCAGGTCGCCGAGGCGGAGGTGCAGTTCGTCAGCCAGGCCCGCTTCGTCGGCCGCCGCAACAGCGCCCGCGTCGCGAGCATCGGCTCCGGCTTTCTCGACCTCGACTACGCCCGTGATGGCCTTCCATTCGCGCACCTCACGCCCGAAGAGGTGGTCGCAATGGTGCTGATCGCCCTCGATCAACTCGGGATCCCGCGGCCGTCGTGGTTCACCTTCAGCGGGCGCGGCCTTCACCTCGTTTGGCGGTTCGACAGCCTCTCCGGCCAGGCCCTCCACCGCTGGCAGCGCGCCATGAAGAGCTTGCGCGGCCCCCGCCTCGACGACGCGGGCAACCTGCCGATCCGCAGGGGCATCGATCCGCGCGTGGCTGAGTGGCAGGCGCGCATGCACCCGCTCTGGCAGCTGCTGCAGGGACTCGGCCTCGACCGCGGCTGCTGCGACGTCGCCCGCGTCCTCCGGGTGTGGGGCTCCATTAACCCGAAGACGGGCACGATGGCGCGCCGGGCCTGGCCCGCCGCAAGTGCGGACGTGAAGTCAGTCTCGTTCGACGCTTGGGCCGACGCCGTCTGCCCCTACAGCCGGGCCGAAATGCGCGCGATCCGCGAGCAGCGGTCGGCCGAGCAGGCCTCGGCACCGGTCGCCACCCCGGCCGCTCGCCGCACCAAGCGCCCGCCCACGGGCAACAAGTGGAGGCTGATCCTCGACGACCTCCTGGCGCTCCTCGACCATCGTAGCCGCCTCGACGTGGGCGTGCGCATGCGGTGGGCCGTCGTCGCCGCCACGGCGATCTCGCAGATCGAGGGCGGCGACGCGGAGATGTGGGCCGAGCGCTTAGCTCCCCTGTGTGGCCTGCCGGAGCGCGAGCTCGCCTCGGCCTTCTCGGGCGTCGAGGCTGGCATGCACGCCGCCGCGGCCGGCGAGCGGCGCGAGTACGAAGGGAAGGACCGCCCGGCCTTCTACGACTGGAGCTACGCCCGCATCGTCAGCGACCTGGGGATATCGCAGGACGAGGCGGACGCCGCGGCTCTGCTCGTCCTGCGCCCGGACGGCTCGCGGGCTGGCCGCTCCGCCGCCGAGCGCCAGCGCGACAGCCGGGACGCCCGCGCCCCGGACCGTGCGACGCGGGCGAGGCAGGCAGAGGAGCGGCTCGCGCTCGGCCGCTTCGCCTGGTCGCTGAGGCAGCAAGGCCTGACGGCCGCGGAGTGCGCCTCGACGCTGCGCCGTAGCCGCGCCAGCATCTACGAGGCCCTGCGAGAGGCTGAGGCCGACATCGCCGAGAACGGGGTCCCGATGCTGGCGCTTATGTGGGCCAGCGGTCCGATGGTCGCGGGGTCGGAGGAGCATCGCCGGGCCCAGCTCGCCGAAGCGGAGCCTGCCGTCGCTGCCTCGGCCACCCCCGCGGATTCGGCTGAGGCGGTCGTCACCGCCGATGCGTCTGCGGTTCCTGTCCACGATGAGTCACAGCGTATAGTGGCCCCCGGCCCGATCGAGGACCCTGCCTCCCCGGCGGCTCCCCGGCGGCCCAATCCGATCCCTGCCGGCGAGGTGGTCGAGACCCGGTACACCCCGTTCTACTCGGAGTACCGCACCGCCACCGCGCGCTGGTCAATCCTCCGGGTCGTCGAGCGGGGCGGGGTCGAGTACGAGATCCGCGAGGACCTGCCCCTCGACGACCTTGCGCCCGTCACCGCCCCGGTCCGCCGCCGCACCGCGGCCGACGATGCCCGAGCGACCGCCATCCTCGGCCACGTGGCCTCGGAGACCGCCTCGGCCCGCCGCGCCTCCCGTCGGGCATCCTCGCGGATCGCGGCCCGTCCCGGTCGGCTCGCCCCCCTCGACCTCGCGACCGAGGCCCGCCTCTACCGCGAGGCCTCCGGGCGCTGACGGCCTTGTTCCCCGCATGGGGGCGCGGCAAATTCCGCAGGCCTTCAGCGAGGCGATGTGCAGCACACATCTGAAGCCCGTCTCGGTTCGCCATGGCGGGCTTCGTCACGTTGGGGCCCTCCCCAGCTCCGCCGGACGGGCAGCTACGGGGTCGCGCCGCAGCCGGCGCCCGCCCCGGCCGCAATTGACGTCCGCGACCCGAGCCAGCTCGCCCTCATCACGACGCAGCTCATCGCGGTGCTCGACAAGGAGCGCAAGGCGCACGCCCTGACGCATGCCCACCTGGAAGACACGAGCAAGCTCCTCGCGTCCGAGACCCGGGCCCGGCAGGTGACAAAGGTCGCCCTATCCGAGGCCCACGGGAAGCTGGACGCCCAGCGCCCGGCGGTCCTGGCGCAGGAGCGGATGGCGGCATCGGAGGGCTGCCACACGGCGTCCGAAGTCGCCGTGATCCTGCGGGTCGAGCGGGCCGTGGTGATCGAGCACCTCGTGGCGATCGGCTACCTAACCCGGTTCGGCTCCCGCGAGCGCCTCCGATGCACCCGGGAGGGCGTGAGGGCGGGCTGGGTCCTGCAGAGCCCCGATCGCGGCGCCCGCGATCTCCGCGGCTTCAGGACGTGGCACCCCGTCATTACCGGCCTCGGGTTGGCCGGCCTCTCGGAGCACTTCTGCCGGGGCGCAGCGGCTGCCGGCCACCCGAGGAGACCCGGGCGGCCTTCGCCGCCCTGACGGCCAGCACCCGCGCCGGGGCGGGGACCCAAGCTTAGGGGCACGGCCCCCGATCCCGCCGGCGGTAGATCCCACCGTCATGCAGGAGCGTCCCGTCCCGTCGCAGGCGCAGGTCGGTGTCGTAGGCCACGGTCGAGCCGCCGTTGGCGTAGCAGAGCTCCGCGACATACCGGCCCCGGCGGATCCGCCCGCCGCGGCAGCCGAGGCCGTCCACGCCGATGCCGCCGCCGTCGACGACGATCGCCATCGTGTCCGCGGGGCCGCAGTAGACACCGTCGGCAGGCCAGGGCACGCCCCTCGCTAGGGCGGGCCCGGCCGCGAGCACGGCGATCAGGACGAGTTGGCTACGCATTGGGGATCTCCACCACCAGCCGGGGATCGAACCAGCGGGCATTCTCGTCGCCGTAGCCGCGCGGATTCGAGACGACGCGCGTGCCGCCAACGCGGTAGTCCCGCGAGGCGTGCGTGTGCCCGTGCAGCCAGAGCGCCGGCGCGCCGGGGCCTTCCATCAGGGCCGAGGCGTCCGAGGCGTAGGCGCCGTCGGAGTAATCCGTCCACCGCCCATGGAGGAGGCTAGCCGGGTGCGGGGCATGATGGGTCGCCACCACGGTCGGGCTGGCATGCGGCCGGGCGAGCTCGGCCTCGATCGCGGCCCGATGCTCCGCGTGAATCCCCGCTGCGTCGCGGGCGAGCCACCTCCTGTAGTGGCCGCCGCGCGTCGAGGTGATCCGCTGATGGTCGCGAAGGCTGCCGTGGTCGTACTCGGCCCGGGCCGCGAGCTCGACGTCCGGCCGGAGCCGGAAATCCGTCCAGAGCGTGGCCCCGACGAACCGCGTCCCGGCCAGCATGACGGCCTCGCCGGACGCGAGGAGCTCGATGCCCAGGGCCTGGGCGTCCTCGTGCGCAGCGCCGAGGTCGCGCGGCCAACGCAGTCTCCAGGCGTCATGATTGCCGGGCACGTAGGCGATCGGCCTGTCGGTCGGCGCGGTCTCGCGGAGCCAGCGCAGCGCGCGGGGCAGCCGCTCGCAAACGTCCCCAGCGGCGACGAGTACGTCGTGCTCCGGCGGGTCCGGCTAGGCGAACGCGGAGTAGTCGACGTGGAGGTCGGACAGGCACCAGATCCGCATCACGTCCCTCCCTCGATCCACGCCGTTCCGTCTGCCTCGAACCACGCCGCCCGCGCCCGGGTGACCGGCCTCTCCCCGTCCCCGGCGCGAAAGCCGGGCCGGTCGAGCCCGTACCGCAGCCGCTCCGCGCTCACCGGGCGCGCCAGGTCGGCGAGCTCGCCCCGCGCCCAAGCCACGACCTCGCGCTGGCCCCGGCGCAGGCACCAGAGGCGGCCGGCCTCCGACGCCACCAGGACGACGTCGACGAGGCAGACGGCCTCGCGATGCCCGACGACCCGGCCACCCTCGCGCACGCTCCAGGCCGCCCGGCCGCGGTGTCGGTACACGTCAGCCACCGCCGCCGCGCCGACTTCGCTCCCAGAGGCTGTCGCAGGCGTCGCAGGCGATGACGTGCCAGGGCCTCGGACGGTGCTCGCCTGGGGCGCCGCATCGCTCGCAGACGACCATCGAGAGGTCGGTGGCAGCTCTGAGGAGGTAGTTGACCTCAGCCTTAGACTTCTTGGGAATACTGCTGAAATACCACCTGAGGCTTGCGAACTTCGACTTGACTTGAGCGCTCTCCAGCCCGTCGAGGAGGCCTGCTGCGCTGAGCTCCTCGGCGACGGCGCGGGCGAGCTCTTGCCACGGGACGTCGAGCTCGACTGTGCCTTCGGGGAAGAGCGCGCCGTAGGCGTGGCGGAGGTCCTCCGCGCCGTCTTGCGGGCATGCCGGCACGAGGCCGCCGCCGGGCGCGTACCGAGCCGACCGGATCGCGACGAGGTGCGCTGCGAGGCGGCCGACGACGGCGACGAAGCCGGGCGCGTAGTGATCGAACGAGGTCGCCGAGTAGGTCTGGCCGTCCGTCGGATCCGGGCGGGTGACGGCGACGTTCTCGGCGAGCAGCACCACGCGCCCGAAGCCCTCCGCCGCGCCGGGGACGACGACAAGGTTGGTCTGAGGCCCGTACAGGCGTTCCAGGTATCCGCGCAGCTCTCGGGCGGCGCGGCGGTCTCGGGTCGTCATGATGGCCTCCAGGTACGCGGGCGGGCGGGGGGCAGGCGGGGGACGGCATTGAGGAAGCCGACGGCCGAGCGGGCCTCGCGCAGGGCGCGCCCGGGCTCTCGGTCGCCGTCTTCAACGAGGCGCAGGAGCGCCGCGATGTAGGCGTAGACACCGGTGGCAAGGGTCGGCTCGACGCGCTCGTCGAGGACCGCGGTTTCCACGGATTCGCGGAGGAGGCGGATGTCGGTCGCGGTCACGGCCAAGCCTCCCTAATGGGCGAAGCGACGGTCTGCGCGAAGGGCGACGAGGCGCTCCACCGCCCTGCGGAGCGGCCGGATCGAGCCACCCCGCCACGAGCCGAGGCTCTCGATCTCCGACGCGTCGAGGTCCGCGAGCCACCGCCCGTCGGCCAGCTCCGCACGCATGCTCACCAGGATCCCGCGGGCAACGACCGGCAGGTCCTGCCGGCGCGGAGGCGGGATCTCCACCACGGTGAAGCGGTCGAGCAGCGGCCCCCGGAGCTGCGTCACGTCGTTGCCTGTGGCGATCAGGGAGATGCCCGAAACGTCCACGATCCCATCGACCCCGAGGTCAAAGTACCGGCGGCGGGCAGCGGTCTCCCCGATGGCCACGATCGCGGACCTGAGGTCGCCGTTGTGCCCGCCGGGAGGCGCGGACTTGTCGAGTTCATCCAGGACGACGATGCCGTCCCCGCTCTGATGATCCACGAGCAGTTGCGTGAATACTGAGAGACGTGCAGTAGACCATTGCTTGGACGTTCCGGAAATACTGGAGTCCGAGACCCCTGCGCAGCCATAGACGAGGTGGGGCACCCCCATGCCTTCTGCGAGATCCCGGGCGAGCTCCGTCTTCCCGGTCCTCGGCGGGCCGACGAACAGGATGTTGGGCGTGCCCGCGGTGAGCCGGCCGGCGAGCGTCCCGAGCACGCGCGAGATCTGGGGCACGAGCCACGGCCTGCGCGCCGTGAGCCGCTCTCCGAGATGCGCGAGGTCGGGCATCGGATGGAGGGGCAGGGCCTTGCCGATCAGGGCCCGCGCCGGGGCCGGCGGCTTCTTCACCTCCAGCTCCGCCGGGAG
This sequence comes from Methylobacterium organophilum, assembly GCF_022533465.1. Taxonomy (NCBI): domain Bacteria; kingdom Pseudomonadati; phylum Pseudomonadota; class Alphaproteobacteria; order Hyphomicrobiales; family Methylobacteriaceae; genus Methylobacterium; species Methylobacterium organophilum. Next base: position 1,255,879 of record NZ_CP092848.1, read on the forward strand.
GACGACCCGGCTGGGGGCGTGCGCCCGCTCCAGGATGTCGCCCAGATCGAGGTCGCCGTCCGGGCCCGCGCCCGCCGTCGGCGCGGGGGCCTGCGGCGCGACCGGGGCGGCCGGGGCCGGGAGCTCCTCCGGCTGGTGGGTGACGTCGGCGATCGCCTCCAGGAGCTGTCGAGAGTTGCCCCGGCCGAGGCGAAAGTCCGCCTGCAGGTCATGCGCCACCGGAACAGCCGGCAGGTCGCGGGAGCAGAGCGAGGCAACGTGCAGGAGCGTGACGAACGCTTCGCGCAGCGGCACGGGATCGTGCAGCCCCGTGTGGAGGTGCTCGTAGACGTAGGCGTGCGCGATCGCGACGGCGCGCCCGGCGGCCTCGGGATCGCCGAGCAGCGCGGCGTAGAGCGTCGCCCGGTCGGCGATCTCGCCGTAGGCATCCTCGGCCGTCAGATCCGGGAACACGGCCCGGATCTGCGCGAGGGCGAGGCCCTCGACCGCGACCGCGCGGTCGGCCGTCGGCTCCAGGCCGAGCCTGGAGATCGCAACGTGCAGGTCGTCGGGGAACGACGGGGCTGCCGGGGAGTGCAGGACCTCGCGGGCCCAGACGCGCGCGTCCTCGACCGGGCTGCCGTCGATCGGCTGCGCGCCGGTCAGGAACTCGTCGAGGGTCGGCGTCCGCGTCGGCGGGATCGCCATGGCGCGCCGGTGCCGGGCCTCGGAATCGCGGTAGGTCTCGATGCGGGCACGGCGGCGCGCACGGCGAAGGATGTCATCGGTCACGGGAAGGCTCGCTGGAACGGGGGCACGCGGGCGGGCGCCGAGCAGGGCTCAGGCGGTGCGGGCTATCCGTTTCAAGGTGCGAGCGTTCACGGGGGCGATCCCTTCGGTGAGGCAGCCAACGTGGCAGGCGGGGACTCCCGCGGCAAGGGGATCCGCCGGCCGTGGTGAAGATATCCCTGGGCGTCGGGGGCCGCCCCCGTCCCGTCGCGAATCGTTCGGCGGTGGTACCCTCGGCCGAAGAGGCATCGGAGGGGCGAGGCGATGGCGAGCGAGGCAGAGCGGCACCGGGCAGCGTGGGATCTCTACCGACTGCCGCGGCCGGCGCAGGTGGCGTTCAAGCGCCGGGTCGTCGAGGCGCGGTGCGAGGAGCCCGACGCCGTCGCCGCCTTTGCGGCGGTGGGCGTCTCGAACCTGATGCGCCCTGCGGTCATCGTCTACGACTCGGTCGCGGCCGCGCTCGCCGATCTCCCCGAGGCCGATCGCCCGGCGATCGAGGTCGGCCTGTTCGGGCAGGCGCTCACCCCGCCGGGGCCCGCGCCGCTGGTGCAGGAGGTCCTCGCCCGCGGGCGCGCCGATCGGCTTGACGATCGCCAGCTCGCCGGCGGGGTTCTCGTCGTCCTGGAGAGCCACGGCCTCCTCGCGAGGGAGGCGGCCTGACCATGGGCGAGCTCACCTTGTGGGTTTGCTGCGGGATGGTCGTCGTCCTCTCAGCAGCCGTCCTGATCACCGGCGTGATCTTCACGCTGGAGCGCGCCGACCACGAGCTCGCGCGACTTCGCGACGCCACCACCCCGACGCGGAAGGGCTGACCATGACCGAGAGACGGATCTACAGGAGCACCAAGGAGGTCGGGGTCCCGGCGCGGACCGAGGGCCCCTTGTCGATAGACGTATGCAAGCTGCACCTGGGCGGCGTCGTGCGGTGCCGTGTGGTGCAGAAGGAGGGGGAGCTTCGGGCCACGGCGACGGTGTTCGCCCACGAGGCCGACGTCGAGCTCATGGACCTGTCGATGTTGCGCCTCGACGGGAAGGAATGCCTGTTGGGGCTGTGGGAGCCCAAGCCCCCGACCGATCCCATCGATGGCCCGATCCTGCAGCTGTCCCTCATGGCCCTAGGGCTGGTGGAGCTCAGCGGGGCGATGCCACGGTGGGAACTGATGGAGAACCGGGCGTGACGAAGGCAACCCTGACGCCGAACGGCGATGGTACGTTCGCCCTGTCCACGGGCAGGATGCACCTCGGGCGGGTGGCGCTCCAGCCGCCCCCGGCATGGCTGGCTGTCCAGAGGCTGCAGGGCACGGTCACGGGCGTCGAGGACGCCGCCGACGGGTCTTGGTCCGTCAAGCTGGCCGACGTTCACCCCGTGATCGAGACCGCCCCCAGGGCCGAGCCTGCGCCCTGGGTTGCGGAGTGCCTGCGGCAGTTCCTGCAGGCCGCGATCGATGCGGGCGAGTTCACCCCGCCGGAAGGCGCGACCGTCGAGGGCATGGTCGGCAGCCTAAGGCTCTGCCCGGCAGGATCGACGACCGTACTCGACGAGGGCTAGTCGACGCCCTCATGCCAGTCGATGCCCTCGGCCTCGAAGGCGGCGATCCGCGCTTCGAGGTCCTCCCGGAGGTAGAAGGCGCACGCGGTGTCGTGAGGCAGCACGAGCCGGAACCGGCCGGACAAGGCGGCTGAGTCGTCGGCGATCGCCGCCACGCGCTCGGGACTCACGCCCGGAGCGTGCCGGGCGGCACGGGCGTACCAGATGTACGTGTCGTAGACGCCGCGCTGCTTGCGGTAGGGGGCGGGGTGCATGGCGACCTCCTAGCGCTGGGACGCGGCGTAGTGGTCCGCACCGAGGGGGATCTCGGCGTAGAGCGCCTGGAAACGCTCGATGTTGGCGTTGCCGAACGCGTCTCTCAGCAGGCAGAACCAGTCGACATCTTCGGTGGTGTGGTCAGCCTTCGCGTCCGCCAGGTAGAGGCAGGCCAGGCGGAGGTCGTCTTCGGTGACGGGCTCGCCGACGCGGCCGGGGGTCGGGACCCCGGCGTTCGAAAGGTTGATGTAGAACGTGTCCCTGCAGTCCCCGTCCTCCGAGAGGGCGGCCGCCGCGACGGCCTCGGCGAGGTGCTGCTTGTCCCGGTCGGTCAGGGCCGCGAATACGGCGTCGGCGATCTCGTAGCGGGTGGGCATCCTGTGGGTCCCCTGTGGATTGCGTCACGCGCAACCTCGGGCCCCGCACCTTACCTGGGGACTAACCGCGTCCCGGCCGCCCACCGGAGGATCGGGCCCATGGTTCACGTACCATTGCCAGCGGCTCCCTCCCGCGGCGTGACCTGGAACGGGATACGGCGTTCCCCCCATGTTCCCGGCCACAGGTCGGCCACAGATTGGGGCTCGCGGGCCACGGATCGCGGACGACGACGGGCGACGGAGAAAGACGATGAAGGGGGTTGCTACGCTGCGGAAACCCGCCTTGTAGAGAGCCCGTCAGGCGCACGTCCCCCCGTTCGGGACGTGGGGGTCGCAGGTTCAAATCCTGCCACTCCGACCAAGATTCCCGAGATCTTCTCGATACTTGCCGGTTAAGCCAAGCGCCCTTGCTCTAAGCGTGGACCGATTGGTGGACCGCTTCAGCCCGTGGACCGGGCTTCATCCGATCTTCCGCACGATGTTCGCCGCGGCCTGCTTCTGGTGGTCCGGGTGGTGATGGCCGTAGACATGCTCGAGCGTCTCGTGGTCATGCCGAGATAGCCGGCGGCTTCCCACAGGTCGGTCCCGTTGAGCATGAGCCATGTCGCCGCGGTGTGCCGCAGGATGTGCGGGATGATGGCGGCGCTGGACGCCTGCAACGCACGCTGGGACCGTGGCACCGTCGTGCCGGCCCAGGCCGGGCTGGATCGCGCTTGCAGGTGGTCGATGAAGTTCGAGATGTGCTCGCCCCGTTACACGACGCAGGTCGCCGAGGTGCCGACCGCTTGGGCGTAAATCGTTACGGCAGCCACCCGACCGGCCGGTCAATGGTGTGCGCGATCACGCCGAGGATCATGATCGGAATGCCGGCGAGCGGCAGTCAGTCCCAGGTCGTGAACCGGCACCTGGTGAGGCGGCGCAGCCCAGATTGCGATCGCGCTCCGGCAATCCGGTGTATGCTTTGGGCGTCTCGTGAGCGGGATGCAATCTTAAATTGATGTCTTGCTCCGACAACTACCTCTGATTTATTGGTGCCTCGACGCAAGAGCGGGGCATGGGATGCATCTCGATGGGACGCGAGCCGGGTGGCTCAATTCGCTGAACGATGCCTCGTTGGCTGCGAGACCATGGCGGCAGCCGGGCTATCAATATCGACCAGCAAGCCAGCATGATGTCGATGGTCATAGGTTCAGAGCAGAGCGCCCATACTTTGGTTGGGTAGCCTGCTCTGTTGATCACATCGATTTTACGATGCTATCGACCAATGATGATGGCGTGGCCATGGTCTACCATGCCTACGGCCCCGACAGCTATGAGGCCGCGAGCGTGGCGGCTTGGCTCAAGATCGCGCGCACCGCGAGAGCCGTCGCGGATGTCGGCGCCTTCACCGGCCTCTACGGGATCCTAGCCCAGCTCGCCGCTCCGGAAGCCACCGTTCTGGCGGTAGAGCCTAACCCGGCGACGCGGGCGCGGCTGTTCACCAACCTCGTCGCCAATGGCTGTTATCCGAAACTCAAGGTATGCCCTTTCGCAGTGTCGAACGTAGTGGGTACGCTAACGCTGCGGGTCGCCTGGGGACCGGACGTGCTTGATACCGGCGCCTCTCTCGCAGGATACAGCGAGAACGCCGCCGATGTCGCGGTCAGGACGGAAGTGGTGACGGCGGCCCCTCTCGATGTGATCCTGACACAGCAAGGAATCCCTGATCCGGATTTGCTGAAGATCGACGTGGAGGGCTTGGAGGACATCGTGCTCGCCGGAGCAAGAAATACGCTCCGGGGGCTTCCGACGCTTTTCCTCGAAATCCAAGGTGTCGAAAAATTCGCTGCCTGCCATGCGATCCTTGATGAGTACGGCTACAAGATCTACGCGATCGACGATGAGAGCATCTCGCTGAAGCCGTACGACGGATCTTCGGCGCAGGACTGGCTCGCTCAGAACGTCGGAGCGCGCGTTCTCAACTACCTTTGTACGGCAAGAGAAGAACATCTAAATCTGGCGGAGGCAGGCCTTCAAAGAATTAGATCGAAAATTTCCTAGCCGTTTTTAAGATATCGACGATAACATTCAGAAGGCCGCTCGACTGAGTGGCCTTTTTCATTTCTGGGCGCTGCCCTTCCCATCGTTGACTTATCTCGCCTACGATATGACGGTAATGCGTCCGGTCAAATGTGGCGAAGATCGGAAGATCACTTGATCGTTTATCACGATCCAACCACCATCGGCGGTGATAGCGTATCCGTTTTTTCGCCGACTTCCACATTTGCAACAATCGGCTGCGAAGGATTCACGGCCGCTTTGAAAGGCGGAGATCCGACCGGAATCACGGTCTCGGAAGCACCGGCAGCTTGGGGATGGATTCGGACAGCGGATGCAGACTGGGTTTGGGGCTGTGAATCGGAAACCGATTCGTCCACAACGGCGTCCCGACGGCCTCGTGAGAACGAGCCGCTTTGCAAAACGCAGCACGAGACTGCGCCACGGTGGTGTTTGGCCCGCTAAGGACCTGCCACCCCGTCATGAATCGAAAAGTTAGACGGGACCCGTTAAAGCCCGGTTAATCGCGACGCCGTGGGGGCATCCTGTGGACAACGTTGGATCCGCAGGACTCAGCCTCTAGAAAAAGAAAAAAACCTCGATTCTCTCATTTTCTATGTAAGATAGGGGTGTGTTCGAATCCGGTTGGCGAGCACCTTCAAGTCGAACCGAAGAAAACCAAGTAAAGACAGGAAGAAGGGTTTTATTTTCAAGATGACGAGCAACCCTTCATCCGAGAAAGTCGTCTTGGATGTCCTCTCCGGAAAGAGCTTCGTGGCACCTCCGGTCTGGCTCATGCGTCAGGCTGGTCGCTACCTGCCGGAATATCGGCAGACACGCGCCCAGGCCGGGTCGTTTCTCGATCTCTGCTATACTCCGAAGCTTGCCACCGAAGTGACGCTGCAGCCGATCCGTCGTTTCGGCTTCGATGCGTCGATCCTGTTCTCCGACATTCTCGTCGTTCCTCATGCCCTCGGCCAGGCGGTGACCTTCGTCGAAGGGGAAGGACCGAAGCTCGAGCCGATCCGCGACGGCGAAGCCTTCGCGCAATTGCGCGATGCCGAGAATCCCGGCGTGCTGGGACATCTCGCACCGGTCTTCGAAGCGGTGAGCCTGATCCGAGCCGCTCTGCCGCGGCAGACCACCCTGTTCGGCTTCTGCGGCGCGCCCTGGACCGTGGCGAGCTACATGATCAATGGCGGCGGCAGCGCCGACCAGCTGCCGGCGCGAACGCTGGCGGCGATGCAACCGGCACTCGTCAAGGACCTGATTGATCGGCTGGTCACGGTTCAGGCCCGCTATCTGCTCCGACAATTCGAGGCCGGTGCCGACATCGTCCAGATCTTCGAATCCCATGCCGGCATGCTGCCCGATGCCACCGGCGTGGCAGGCGATGCCCTGAGCGAATGGTCCTTCACGCCGATCCGGCGGATGATCGAGGGTATCCGGGCCGAACGGCCCGAGGCCAGGATCGTGGTCTTCGCCCGCGGCAGCGGCCTCGACGGCCATGCCCGTGTCCTGGCCGAGACCGGCGCGGATGTCGTCGGCGTCGACTGGTCGATCGCCCTCGACCAGCTTCGCCGGACCCTACCGGCCGGTGCCGTGACCCAGGGCAACCTCCATCCCGACATCCTCATCGCCGGCGGCGAGGCCCTCGACCGAGCGGTGGACGAAATCCTGGAGGCGGTCGCGGGCAAGCCGCACATCTTCAATCTCGGCCACGGCATCCTGCCGCAGACTCCGGTGGCGCATGTCGAGCAGATGCTCGCCCGGATCCGGCGCGGCTGAGCGATGCCCGATCTCTATCCCTGGATCAAAGCCCTCCACGTCATCGCCGTGATTTCGTGGATGGCCGGCATGCTCTATCTGCCGCGCCTCTTCGTCTATCACGCAGGTCTGAGCGCAACGGACGCCAAACAGTCCGAACTGTTCAAGACGATGGAATATCGTCTCCTGCGCTTCATCATGACGCCGGCCATGATCGTCACGTGGCTGTCGGGACTGACCATTGCATTCTGGAGCGGATATTACCAGACGGGCTGGCTCCAGGGGAAATTCGCTCTGGTCCTGGTGCTCAGCGGCGTGCATGGCTGGCTTGCCCGGCTGCGCAAGGACTTCGCCCGAGATGCGAACCGGCATGACGGCCGCTTCTTCCGGATCGTCAACGAGGTCCCGACCCTGTTGATGATCCTGATCGTGATCCTCGTGGTGGTGAAGCCCGAATTCCGCTGAGCCGGTCGCGGACCGAGCTTCGTTCGGCCTATTCGGCAGGTTCGAGGGAGCTCGGCATCCGCTCCGTGGAGCCCTCGGTCGGTACCGTCTCCGCCCGGCCGAACCGGGCATAGAGGGCGGGCAACACCACCAGGGTCAGCAGGGTGGCGCTGATCAAGCCGCCGATCACCACGGTGGCAAGCGGCCGCTGGATCTCGGCGCCGGTCTCCGTGGCGAGCGCCATGGGCACGAAGCCGAGGGAGGCGACCAGCGCCGTCATGGCGACCGGTCGCAGCCGGGTCATGGCTCCTTCCAGGATCGCCTCCCGCTTCGGTCGGCCCTCCGCGATCAGCTGCTTGATGAAGGTCAGCATCACCAGGCCGTTCAGAACGGCCACGCCCGAGAGCGCGATGAAGCCGACAGCGGCCGGCACCGAGACCGGCATGCCGCGCAGCCACAGGGCGAGGATGCCCCCCGTCAGGGCCAAGGGCACGGCACTGAACACGAGGAGAGCGTCCCGGGCCGATCCCAGCGCCGAGATGAGCAGCAGGAAGATCAGGAAGAAGCAGACCGGCACCACGACCATGAGGCGCTGCTTGGCCGAGGCAAGATTCTCGAACTGCCCGCCCCAGGTCACATAGGAGCCAGGGGGCAACGCGATCTCTCTGGCCACCTTGGCTTGCGCCTCCGCCACCAGGGAGCCGATGTCGCGTCCGCGCACATTGGCGGTGACGACCACCCGGCGTTTCCCGTTCTCGCGGCTGATCTGGTTCGGGCCCTCCGTCACCGAGAAGCTTGCCACCTGCTTCAGCAGCACGGAAGCCGCACGCCCGTTCGGCCCGGGGGGAAGCGGGACGGGGATGTTCTCGAGCGCTTCCCGGTCCTCGCGGACCTCATCGGTCAAGCGCACGACGATGGGAAAGCGCCGGTCACCTTCGAAGACAACACCGGCATTCCGGCCACCGATCGCCGCGCCGATCACCTCCTGGACGGCGCCAATGCTGAGCCCGTAACGGGCCGCCTCCGCCCGGTCGATCCCGATCTCCAGAAAGGGCAGGCCGGCGATCTGCTCGACCTTCACGTCCTCGGCGCCGGGGATGCCCTTGAGCAGGGCCGCGATCCGGTTGGCCGTCTTCAGCATCGGCGCGAATTCCTCGCCGAACACCTTCACGGCGAGATCGCCCCGGGTGCCGGCGAGCAGCTCGTTGAAGCGCAGCTGGATCGGCTGGGAGAACTCGTAAGTGTTGCCCGCGAGCCTCTCGACCGCCGCCTCGATCTGCTCCTGCAGCTCGGCCTTGGACAGGCTCGGATCCGGCCAGTCCCCCTGCGGCTTCAGGATGACGAAGGTGTCGGAGGAATTGGGCGGCATCGGGTCGGTCGCGACCTCGGCGGTGCCGGTCTTCGAGAAGACATAGGCCACCTGCGGGAAGGTCGAGACCACCTTCTCCACCTTGAGCTGCATCGCCTGCGACTGGGTCAAGGAGGTCGAGGGAATCCGGGTCGCGTTGAGGGCGATGCTCTTCTCGTCGAGCTGGGGGATGAACTCTGTACCGAGCCGCGTGAAAAGCAGGCCGGCGCCGAGGAGCAGGAACAACGCCCCCCCGATGAAGGCGAAGGGCCTCCGCAGGGCCGCTTCCAGCACCGGCCGGTAAGCGGCTTTCAGCCCCCGGACGATCGGGTTGTCGGTCTCGGTGACCCGCCCGGTGATGGCGATCGCGATCAGGGCCGGCACGAAGGTCAGGGACAGGACGAAGGCGGCGGCCAGTGCGATGATGACGGTGAGCGCCATCGGCTGGAACATCTTGCCCTCGACCCCCGTGAAGGTGAGGAGCGGCACGTAGACCAGGATGATGATCGCCTGCCCGTAGAGGGAGGGCTTGATCATCTCCTCGGCGGAGGCCCGCACCGTCGCGAGGCGTTCCTCGGTCGCGAGCCTGCGTCCGTATTCCTGTTGCTTCTCCGCGAGATGGCGCAGGGCGTTCTCGGTGATGATGACGGCGCCGTCGACGATGAGCCCGAAATCGAGGGCGCCGAGGGACATGAGGTTGGCCGAGATCCTCGCCTCGACCATGCCGGTCAGCGTCATCAGCATGGCCACGGGGATGACCAGCGCGGTGATGAGGGCCGCGCGGACATTGCCGAGCAGCAGGAACAGGATGACGATGACGAGGGCCGCGCCCTCGGACAGGTTCTTCACCACCGTGCGGATGGTCGCCTCGACGAGGCGGGTCCGGTCGAGGACGGTCTGGACCTCGATGCCCGGCGGCAGGCTTTTGCGGATCTGCTCCATGCGCGCATCGACCGCGGCGGCGACAATGCGGCTGTTCTCGCCGATCAGCATCAGGGCCGTGCCGATCACGACCTCCTGGCCGTCCTCGCTGCCCGAGCCCGTGCGCAGGTCGCGCCCGATCCGGACCTCGGCGATGTCGCGGATGCGCACCGGCACGCCGCCGCGGGTCGCCACGACCACGTCGGCGATCGCCGCCATACTCTCCAGGCGGCCGGCGGCGCGCACGACATAGCCCTCGCCGTTATCCTCCAGGTAGCGCGCGCCCTGGTTGGCGTTGTTGGCCTCGAGCGCCCGGGCGACGTCGCTGAAGGACAGGTCGAGGGAGGCGAGCTTATTGGGGTCGGGCTGGACGTGGTACTGCTTCTCGAAGCCGCCGATGCCGTCGACCCCGGCCACGCCGGGCACGGTCCTGATCTGCGGCCGGATGATCCAGTCCTGCACCGTGCGCAGATAGGCGGTCTGTTCCAGCGCCGTCCTCAAGCGCTGGCCCTCCGGCGTCAGGTAGCTGCCGTCGGCCTGCCAGCCGGGCTGGCCCTCGGACGAGACCCGACGCTCCCCGGGCTTCGCGTAGTGGATCGACCACATGTAGATCTCGCCGAGGCCCGTCGAGATCGGGCCCATGCTGGGCTCGGCGCCGGGGGGCAGATCCTGCTTCACCTGGGCGAGGCGCTCGGCGACCTGCTGGCGGGCGAAATAGATGTCGAGCTTCTCCGCGAAGACGGCGGTGACCTGCGAGAAGCCGTTGCGCGAGAGCGAGCGGGTGTATTCGAGCCCCTTGATGCCGGCCAAAGCGGTCTCGACCGGGTAGGTCACCTGCTTCTCGATATCGACCGGCGAGAGCGAGGGCGCGACCGTGTTGATCTGCACCTGGTTGTTGGTGATGTCCGGCACCGCGTCGATGGGGAGCTTCGTCACCGCGTAGCCGCCGAAGGCCGCGGCGAGCAGGGAGAGCAGCAGCACCAGCCAGCGCTGGTGGACCGAGACGTCGAGGATGCGGCCGATCATGGCGCCTCTCCTCAATGGGCGTGGCCGGCTTCGCTCTTTCCGAGCTCGGCCTTGAGGAGGAAGGTGTTGGCCACGGCGATGTCCTCGCCCGGCTTCAATCCGGCGGCGACCTCGAAGGCGTCGTCGTCCGAGCGTCCGAGTTCGACCGCGCGCCTCTCGAAACCCTCCTCCGTGCGCACGAAGACGACCCGCTTCCCCTCGATGCTCTGCAGGGCGGATTTCGGCACCCGCACCGGCACCCTGTCCTGCGCGATCTCGACCTCGGCGGTAACGTAGGTGCCGGGGCGCCAGGCCATGTCGCCGTTGGGCAGGGCGACCACGACCCGGGCGGCCCGGGTCTCGGCGTTGAGCAGGGGGCTCACGAAGATTACCTTTCCCTGCTCGTGGCGGCCCGATCCCTCCTGGCGCGGGGTCACGGTGACGTTCGCCCCCTCCTTCACGTGGACGAGGTCGGCGGTCGGCACCGAGAGTTCGATCCAGACGGTGGAGAGATCGGCCACGGTGTAGAGATCGGCCGGGTCGCCCTCCTTGCCGACCGCGGTGCCGACATCGACCTTGCGCTCGACGATTCGGCCGGTGAGCGGCGCGCGCAGCTCGTACTGGCGCAGGGTCGAGCTGTTCGGCGTGGTCTCGTCCTGCTTGGCGAGCTTGGCCACCTCCGCCGCGTTCAGGCCGAGGGCGGAGAGCTTCTGCCGGGCGAGGTCCTGGCGCAGGGTCGCTTCCGAAAAGACGGCCTTGGCGTTGAGGAAGGTGGATTCGGCCGAGATGCGCTTGTCCCAGAGCGCTTGCTGCCGCTCGAAATTCGTCTTCTCCAGCTCGGCCTTCACGGAGGCGGTCAGGTATTCGCTCTTGGCATCGGCCACCTCGCGGCTGTCGAGGACGGCGACGACCTCGTCCTTGGTCACGGCGTCGCCCAGGCGCTTGCGCATCTCGGCGACGGTGCCCACGACCCGGGCCGGCACCCGGGCGATCCGGTCGGCATCCGGCGTGATCGTGCCGGGCACGAGGATGTGCCGGGCGAGCACCCCGCCCTCGGCCCTCGCCACCCGGATATCCTGGGCCTCGACCTGCTCGGGCGTCATCCTGACATGCCCCTCCTCGCCCTCGGTTTCTGAGTGGACGTGCCCGGCCTGGCTGTGGCCGTCCGCGGAAACCTCGTGCCGCGCGGCATCCGGGTTCGGGCCGGACGCGGCGGGCATCGGCGGCGTCCCGCCTGTCTCGAAGCCGAGACTGGCGCGGACGCGTTCGGACACGGCCGGGACCGTGCTCCCGAGGGCAAGGCCGGCGGCGAGGAGGGACAGGGACAGGATCAGGGTGTTGACGATGCGCATGAGCCGCACTCACGACGGGGCCAGCCGCGGCGGAACGGGGGATGCCGGGCGGCCCCTGGGATCGGGAGGGATGGGCGGATCCGCCGCCGGGACGGCCTGCGGACCGGATGCGCGCCGAAGCGCGCCGGCGTCAGGCGCGGGGTGGCCGGGCGGGCAAGACCGGATCGGCCGAGGCCGGCTCCAGGATCGCCGCGGTCGCATAGCGGCGGGTGGCGGCGGGCATCGGCACCGTGCCGCCGGAATCGAGGGTCGCGACGAGATGGCAGCCGCAATGGGCGTGGGAGGCGATGCCGGGATCGACGGAAGGGCTCTCGGCCGGGCCGGCTTCCGCCGTCACCAGGCCCTGCCCGTGGGCATGGCCCTCATGAAAGGCGAGGTCCTGGTGAAAGGCGATGTCTTGGGCGAGCCCCGTCATCGGCGCGGCGATGGCCAGGGCGAGGACGAGCGCGAGGGCACGGAGGGCCATGGCCCTCCATCCCGTTCCGGCTCCGAAGGCCCGCTGGCGTCGCGCCCTGCTCATCGCGCCTCTTATGGGCACTCGGGCGGTGCCTCACAAGCCGCGGGATCACTGAACGGCGCCTTCAGGGCGGGTTCACGGCCGCCGACCCAGCCTCCCCCGATCCGATCCCGGGGAGAATCCGCATGAAAAGGTCTCTCGTCGCCCTCGCCGCCGCGGCCTGCCTGCTGAGCCCGCTGGCGGCCGCGGCCCAGGACTTCGAATTCGGCCCGCGCCATCACCATCACGAGGAGATCCGGCGCGATCACCACGGCGACCACGACCACGTGATGGTCCGCCGTCACCACCATCACGACGACGACCGCCCCGCCTTCTTCGAGCGGCGGCACCGTCACCACCACCCTCACCACGACGATTTCGACGACTGATGATCCGGTGCCGCCGGCACCGATCCGGCGTCGCGCACGGGATCGGGATCGACCCGGCCTAGCCGTTCACCCCTGTCCGCGCTACGAGGCGCGGCTCGACACGAAGGAGATCGATCCCGATGCGATCAGCCTCTCGCTTCGGCCTGGCGATCGCGGCCCTGTCCGCCGTTTTCGCTTCCCAGGCCGCGCAAGCCCAGTACTACGACGACCCGCCGCCCCCGCGCGGCTATTACCGCGAGTATCGCGATCCCTACGACGCGCCGCCGCCCCGCCGCTACGCGCCCCCGCCGCGCTACCGCGCGACCGGGCTCAATTGCGACGCGGTGCAGAACGGCCTGACCGGGCTGCAGCCCTTCTCCTGCCCCCTCCCCGGCCCGCGCCCCCTCGGCGCCCGCTGCTATTGCGAGACGCCGGTCGCGCCGCTGAGCGGCCCGCAGACCGCGGTCGGGCGCGTGGTGCCCTGAGCCGGCCCGTGACAGAGCCGCGCCGGGCCCTGCGCCCGGCGCGGCTCTTTTTCTAAAGGAACCTCAGGGCCTCAGTTCAGCACGACGACCTTGGCGCCGATCCTCACGCGCTCGTAGAGATCGGTCACGTCGTCGTTGGTCATGCGGATGCAGCCCGAGGAGACGGCCTGGCCGATCGTGTCCGGCTCGTTGGAGCCGTGGATCCGGTATTCGGAATTGCCGATATACATGGCGCGGGCGCCGAGCGGGTTCTCGATGCCGCCGGCCATGTAGCGCGGCAGGTCGGGGCGGCGGGCGAGCATGGCCTTGGGCGGCGTCCAGGACGGCCATTCCTTCTTGGCGGTGATCTTGTTCACCCCCGACCAGGTGAAGCCCGGCCGGCCGACGCCGACGCCGTAGCGCATCGCCCGGCCGCCCGGCATCACGAAATACAGGCGCCGCTCGGCGGTGGAGACCACGATGGTGCCCGGGGCGTAGTTGCCGTCGAAGGCGACGACCTCCCGCGGGATCGGCGCGACCTGGGCCTGGGGCGAAGCCTGCTGGCCCTGCCCGTAATAGCCGCCCTGGCCGCCATAGGGGCCCTGGACGGGCCAGCCGCCCTGGCCGCCATCCTCTGCGTAGTAATCGTCGGCGTCGTTGCCGGCGAAGGGGTCGTAGGGGACGGCCTGAGCCGCAGTGGTCGCAAGAAGACACGCGCCGATCGCGCCGGCGAGAACAGAGGCCAGGGACTTCATGGTCTGCCTACCTGTGCAATAATCTTTGCTATACAAGCGTGACCGTCGGCACGCGGTTCCACGCCTATCGCCTGTTTCGTCACCGCGTCGTCGTGTGAGGCCGCACGGAGCCGTGACGATGCGCGCCACGAATGCTCGCAGCTAGTCCCGATCGGGGCGGGAATACAATCGTCCGCCTCAGGCGATGAGGGGTGCGGACTCCCGGGCGGCGCGCTCGGCCTCGCCGAGGATGTCGTCCGCCCGCCAGGGTTTCGGGATGAACACGGCCTGGTCCGGGATCTCGTCGCGGCGCTCGTGGGCCGCGCCCGAGGTGACCACCAAACGCGCCCGCGGCCACAGGGTCGCCACCGCCCGGGCGAGCTGGATCCCGTCCATGGCGCCGGCGAGGCGGATATCGGCGAAGACGAGGGCGACATGGGCGCCGCGCTCCTGCAGCACGGCCAGGGCCTTCTCGGCGGTGTCGCAGCCGATCACCGCGAGCTCGGTCTCCGCCAGCAGGCCCTCGGCCAGCGCACGGATCTCCGGCTCGTCCTCCACGACGATGGCGAGGCGCGTCTCTTGCCCCGGCACCCGTGCGCCCGCCTGCTTGACCCGGCGCACCAGCACCGCGAGGTGCTCGGGCACGCCCTCGGCGACGAGATCGTCGTAGAAGGAGGCCAGCGCCTGGCCGATCTGGTCGAGGCGCAGGCCCGGCAGCAGCGGGTCGCCGCCGGCGGCCTGGACGGGGTGATCGGGTGGCGTGCCGTTGGCTTTCAGCACCGGGTTCCTCCGACATGCGAGGCCCCGCAGGACGCGGGATGCCTCTTAAAAAGTCGGCAGGACGCCGTCAGTTGCGGGACGGCGGCCGTTTCACGGCTTGTTCACTAGCCAAGTCGGGCGTTCGAGGCCCGGCTCACTCGGCCCGCACGGCGGCGGCATCGGCATAGGCGAGCACGTCCTTCGGGGTGATGCCGGCCACCGTGGTGACGTCGCGGTAGCGGTCGCCGCGGGCGCTCATCATCGCCTCGAATTTCTCGTGGACCTGGGCGACGGAGAGGCTGACCGGCTTGCGGTGACGGCCGCGGCCGACGGCGGCCCCGAAGAAGATCGAGCGGTTGGCCTTGGCCGGCCCCGGCAGCAGGGCCGCGGCGGCGGATTTCGGCTTGTCGACCACGGTGGCGAGGAACTGCTCGGCATCGTCCGGGCCGAGGAAGTGGGCGAGGTAGATCTCGCCGAGCGTCAGCTCGCGGCCGATGGTGAGCGCGATGCGGGCGGCGTCGCGCTTGAGCATCTCGCCGGCCATCACGGCGGAGAGATAGGGGTCGCGGCGCAGCTCCAGCACCCGGGCGCGCTCGCCCGGATCCGCGATCACCGGCTTGTCGTTGGCGTCGCTGGTGACGAGGGCGGCCTCGGCGGCGAGCCCGTGCTGGGCGCCGAAATCCCGCACCACGCTCAGCCAGGTCCGCTCGATGAACTGGTAGAGGCCCGTGGCCGAGGAGGTCTTGGCCTGGACCGCGGTGATGAAGCTCGATTCCTTGTCGGCCACCGCCATCAGCAGCACCGGATCGGTCTGCACCTCCTGCGCCGCCCGCACGATCTTCTGCACGAGGTGGCGGCGGATCTTCATCGGCCCGAATTCGAGGATGTCGTTCGGGTCGCCGGTGGAGGTCTGCGACAGGAGGAAGTCGTAGGAGACCCGGTCGACGGTGCCCGCGCCGAGCTCGGTGTCGAGGTCGTGCACGGCGGCGAAGCTGGCGGAGGCCTTCAGGACCACGGGCTTGGGCGCCTCCGGCGCGAGCGCCTGGAGGCGGGGCCTGGGCATCGAGATCTCGGCCAGATGGGTCGTCGAGGCCTCGGCCCGGCCGAGATCGGTGCCCGCATTGAGAAGGACCGCGCTCAGGCCGCCGGCCAGGAGCGTCATCGACAGGATCGAGCGCAGGAGCGCGGCGCGGTTGCCGTGGAGCCTGCCGATGCCGCCACCCAGCGCGATCACGTCGCGCCGCGCCTGCGGCCTGGTGCGTCCGCCCATGGCGGAGGCGGTCTGCGTCGATCCGATCGCGCGGCCCTGCATCGTCTCCCGACTCACCCTGTTGTGACCGTTGCCCCCGGTCTTCACAGGTCGAAAGCTCGTTGACAGATGTGGCGCAAACACGGCTGCGCTTGTGGCATCCCCAGGGCAGGCCGCGGCGATTTGCGGGCAAGCCGAGCCGTTCGAGAGAAACGTCTGCTATGCCGCGGCCAATGTGCCCGCGGCGGCAGAAGATGGTTTCGGTCGGAGGGCGCGCGCCTGACACAGCCATCTGCGCAGGGGCATGAAACACTGGCTGCAGGAGGGGATGCCCCCGTAAGGATCCCGCTCCCCTCCCATCGAGAGTCGTGATGGCGCTGATCGACACCTACCTGCCCCATCCGCAATTTCGCGAACGGCACAGTCTCGAGATCGAAGCCCCTCCCCGGACCATCCTACTGGCCGCGCGCTCCTATCGCACCGAGACCGATCCGTTCTTCAAAGCCATGATGGGCCTGCGAGAACTGCCCCTGCGGATCGGTCGGCGTGTCTCGCCGCGGCCCCTGACGGATCGGCGCGCCTTCGGGCTCGACACCTTTACCCTGCTGGACAGCAACGACGAGGAGATCGTCTACGGACTGGCCGGGCGTTTCTGGCGGTCCGATTTCGACCTCACGCCCATCGCAAGTGGAAGCGCGTTCCGGGCGCTCGATCAGCCGGGGATTGCCAAGCTCGTGCTCAATTTCGCCGTGGAGCCGAGAGGGCAAGGCCTCTGCCGGCTCTCGACCGAGACACGGGTCGTCTGTGTCGATGCCGGTGCCCGGGCTCGTTTCACGCCCTACTGGTATCTCATCCGTCCGGTCAGCGGCCTGATCCGGCGACGAACCCTGACATCCATTCGCCGATCCAGCGAGAAGGCCGTGCCGATGGAAATTCCGTAGGGCGACGCGGCGGTCGCGATGACGATGGCCTGGCGGCCCCTCCTCACAACCGCCGCAGGGCCACGCTCTCGATGCGGTGGCTCGCGCCCTTGGCGAGGATCAGGCTGGCCCGCTGGCGGGTCGGCAGGATGTTGTCGCGCAGGTTGGGCAGGTTGATCGTGGTCCAGAGGTGGTCGGCGGTGTCCAGGGCCTCCTCCTCGCCGATCTCCGCGTATTTGCGGAAATAGGAGAGCGGGTCGCGGAAGGCGGTCTGGCGCAGCTTCAGGAAGCGCGTGACGTACCAGCGGTGCAGGTCGTCCTCGTGCCCGTCGAGATAGATCGAGAAGTCGAAGAAGTCGGAGACGAAGGGGATCGCCGTACCGTCCCGGGGCAGGCGGGCGGGCTGCAGCACGTTCAGTCCCTCGACGATCAGGATGTCGGGCGATTCGATCACCTGCTCCTCGCCCGGCACCACGTCGTAGACGAGGTGGGAATAGACCGGCGCCGAGACCCGGCGATGGCCGGCCTTGATGTCGGAGAGGAAGCGCAGGAGCGCCGTGCTGTCGTAGCTCTCGGGAAAGCCCTTGCGCTCCATCGCGCCCATGCGCTGGAGCTCGGCATTGGGGTAGAGGAAGCCGTCGGTGGTGATGAGGTCGACCTTCGGCGTGTTCGGCCAGCGGGCGAGCAGGGCCTTGAGCACGCGGGCGGTGGTCGATTTGCCCACCGCGACCGAGCCGGCCAGACCGATGATGTAGGGGACCTTGGCCTCGCGCTCGGCCAGGAGGAAGCGCTGGGTCGCCTTGAACAGGCCCTGCGTCGCCGCGACGTAGAGGGAGAGCAGGCGCGAGAGCGGCAGGTAGATCGCCACGACCTCCTCGATGGAGATCGGGTCGTTGATCGATTGCAGCCGGGTGATGTCGTCGACGGTGAGGGTCAGGGGCGTGTCGGCGCGCAGCTGCGCCCATTCCTCCCGGGCGAAGATGCGGTAGGGCGAGAGGCCGCTCGGGCCTTCCCCCGTCACCGGATTCTGGGCATCGCCCGGCGCGACGCCCGTCTCCGGGATCGGGGCCCCGATCATGTGCCCCTCCGCGCGGCTTTCTCGGCGAGACCGCTCTGGGCCGTGCGCCGCTCCAGCTCCGCCATCACCTCGTCGAGGGTGACGCCGCCCGCCTTGAGCACCACGAGGAGGTGGTAGAGCACGTCCGCCGCCTCCAGAACGAGGTTCTTGCGGTCGCCCTGCACCGCGGCGATGGCCGCTTCCACCGCCTCCTCGCCGAGCTTCTTGGCGGGCTTCACGGGGGCGGCGGCGAGGAGCTTGGCCGTATAGGATTCGTCGGCGGGCGACTGGGCCCGGCGATCGATCAGGGCGGCGAGGTCGTTCAGGGTGTAGCGAGTCATGCCATCCGCGCAGATGGGCACGCGGAGGCGTGCTGCCGGCTCAGGACCCTGATGAGGCCCGTGGCCCGGGTCAAGGGGCCGAATTGACGACGACGGTCCATCCTATCGCCTCGGGCCTGAGCGTTGCGGTCCGTGGGTTACGGGTCGAGCCGCATGGCCAGCCCGGCCGCGGCCATGTGGGCCTTGGCCTCGCCGATGCTGTGCTGCCCGAAATGGAAGATCGAGGCGGCGAGCACGGCGCTGGCGCCCCCGTCGCGCACCCCGGCCACGAGGTCGTCGAGGCCGCCGACGCCGCCGGAGGCGATCACCGGCACCCGCACCGCGTCGGCGATCGCCCGGGTGAGCGCGATGTCGTAGCCCGAGCGCGTGCCGTCCTTGTCCATGGAGGTCACGAGCAGTTCGCCCGCCCCGCGCTCGGTGATCATCCGGGCGAAGGCGACCGCGTCGATCCCCGTCGGCTTGCGGCCGCCATGGGTGAAGATCTCCCAGCGCGGCGTCTCGCCCGACCCCGAGACGCGCTTGGCGTCGATGGCGACGACGATGCACTGGTCGCCGAACTTTTCCGCCGCCGCCGCGACCACGTCCGGGTTGTTCACCGCGGCGGTGTTGATGCCGACCTTGTCGGCGCCCGCGAGCAGGAGCGTGCGCACGTCGGCGACGGTGCGCACCCCGCCCCCGACCGTGAGCGGCATAAAGCAGGCCTCTGCGGTGCGGCTCACCACGTCGAGCAGGGTGCCGCGGTCCTCGTGGCTCGCGGTGATGTCGAGGAAGCAGAGCTCGTCGGCCCCGGCCGCATCATAGGCCTTGGCCGATTCCACCGGATCGCCGGCGTCGCGCAGTTCCAGGAACTGCACGCCCTTGACCACGCGGCCGTCCTTGACGTCGAGGCAGGGGATGATGCGGGTCTTGAGCAACGGAGGTCCCTCGGGCGTCGGCGATCACGAAGCGAGGCGCTTGGCCGCCTGGGCGATGGCGTCGAGGGCCTCCTTCGGGTCGATGCGCCCGTCATAGAGGGCGCGGCCCGTGATGGCGCCGGCGAGCTTGGCGCAATCGGGCTCGAGCAGCCGGTGCACGTCGTCGATCGAGGCGAGGCCCCCCGAGGCGATGACGGGGATCGAGACCGCCTCGGCGAGGGCCAGGGTCATCTCGATGTTGAGCCCCTTCAGGATGCCGTCCCGGGCGATGTCGGTGTAGATGATGGCGGCCACGCCCGCATCCTCGAAGCGGCGGCCGAGATCCTCCGCGGTCATGCTGGAGGTCTGGGCCCAGCCCTCCACCGCCACGAGCCCGTCCTTGGCGTCGATGCCGACCGCGATGCGGCCGGGATGGCGCCGGGCCGCCTCGTGCACGAAGGCGGGGTCGCGCACGGCGGCGGTGCCGATGATGACGCGGCTCACGCCCTTCTCCAGCCAGGCTTCCAGCGTGCGCATCTCGCGGATGCCGCCGCCGAGCTGCACCGGCAGGCGCACCCGGGCGAGGATCGCGTCCACCGCGGCGGCGTTGCGCGGGGCACCGGCGAAGGCGCCGTCGAGATCCACCACGTGCAGCCAGGAAAACCCCTGCCGCTCGAACGCCTCGCCTTGCGCGGCCGGATCGTCGTTGAACACCTTGGCCTGGGCCATGTCGCCCTGGACGAGGCGGACGCAGCGCCCCTCCTTGAGGTCGATCGCCGGAAACAGGATCACGGGTCGAGATACCTTCAGGTTGCGGACCGAATCGGAGCCAGTGTCGGCTCCCTCGCCTCAGGGCCGCCAGCGCAAAAAGTTGGCGATGAGCGCAAGGCCGAGGCGCTGGCTCTTCTCCGGGTGGAACTGCATGCCCGCCAGGTTGTCGCGGGCCACCGCCGCCGTGACGGGGCCGCCGTAATCGGCATGGGCCACGACGTCCTGCGGGTTCTGCGGCACGAGGGCGAAGCTGTGCACGAAATAGGCATGCAGGCCGTCCTCGCCGGTCGGGATCCCCTCGAACAGGGCCTGCTCCCGGTCGAGGCGCAGGGTGTTCCAGCCCATATGCGGGATCTTGAGGGCGGGATCGGCGGGGGTGATGGGGGCCACGTCGCCGGGGATCCAGCCAAGGCCCTCCGTGGTCTCGTATTCGAGGCCGCGGCTCGCCATCAGCTGCATGCCGACGCAGATGCCGAGGAAGGGGCGACCGCGGCGCTGCGCGGCCTCCGTCATCGCCTCGACCATGCCGGAGACCGCGTCGAGGCCGCGCCGGCAATCGGCATAGGCGCCGACGCCCGGCAGGACGATGCGGTCGGCCGCGGCCACGACCTCGGGCTCGTCGGTGACGCGGATGCGGGTGCCGTCGAGCCCCGCCTCCCGGGCCGCCCGCTCGAAGGCCTTGGTGGCCGAATGCAGGTTGCCCGAGCCGTAATCGATGATCGCGACGGTCTGCGTGCTCACCGCGAACCCTCGCTGGCGGGAAACAGGCCGATCACCTCCTCGTCGCGCCGCCGGGCGGCGGGGCGCACGGTGACCGGGATGCCGGTGCCGGCGGGATCGAGCCAGCGGGCGACGGCCTTGGCCTCGGCCTCCTCGGACGAGGCCGCGATCACCGCGTCCCGGGCCGGGCGGCCGTTCCGGGCATAGGTCCAGCGGCGCAGGCTCGCGGCCTCGAGCCCGATCAGAATCGCGGCGAGCAGGCTGACCAGGATACCCGCCCAGGGGGTGAGGCCGAGCAGGCGCCCGCCGACCGCCAGGGCCACCAGGAAGGCGAGGACGAGGGCGCCGGCGAGCCAGAGCCGGTGGAAGAAGAACCACAGGGCCGTGAAGGCGAAGGCCGGCCAGGAGAAGCCGTCCGGCACCATGTGGGCGCGGTCCAGGGCCCGGGCATCGCCGCGCAAGGCCCCCTCGGGCAGGTGCAGGGTGTAGGTGCGCATCCGGAGGCCCATCAGAGCGATCCCTTGGTCGAGGGCACGCGGCCTTCCTCGCGGGGGTCGACGGCCACCGCCGCGCGCAGGGCCCGGGCGAGGCCCTTGAAGCAGCTCTCGGCGATGTGGTGGGCGTTCTCGCCGTAGAGCGTCTCCACGTGGAGGGTGATGCCGGCATTCATGGCGAAGGCCTGGAACCACTCGCGCACGAGCTCGGTGTCGAACTGGCCGATCTTCTCGACGCGGAACTGGGTGCGGAACACCAGGAAGGGCCGGCCCGAGATGTCGATGGCGACGCGGGAGAGCGTCTCGTCCATGGGCAGGTGGAGGTCGGCGTAGCGGGCGATGCCGCGCTTGTCCCCGAGCGCCTTGGCGAAGGCCTGGCCCAGGGCGATGCCCGCATCCTCCGTGGTGTGGTGCTGGTCGACATGCAGGTCGCCCTCGACCTTCACGTCGAGATCGAACAGGGCGTGCCGGGCGAGCAGCTCCAGCATGTGGTCGAGGAAGCCGACGCCCGTGTCGATGCTGGCCTTGCCCGTGCCGTCGAGGGCGATCGAGACGGCGACGTCGGTTTCCGCCGTCTTGCGGCTGATGCTGGCGGCACGCATCGGATGAACTCGGAGCCTTCGGGACCAACGGGCGGCCTTTTCGGCCGGGTCCGCCTTTTAGAGCGCTTTCCCGGGCGGGGGGAAGGGTGTCCGCGCCGGGATCGTCACAGGGCGGTCACGGCGGGCGGCGAGTGTCGCCCGTTCCGGGCGCGGCGCGCCGCGGAAAACCGGAGGAGCGGAATGGTGTCGCGCAGGTCCATCCTGTCCGCGGGCGCGGCGATGCTGGCGGCGTCCTATCCCGGCCCGGCCGCGGCGGCGGAGGGGCCGGTGCGCTTCGGCCTCGTCGCCGATCCGCAATACGCCCCCGCGCCGCCCAACCTGCCCCTGAACCGCTACTATTCCGAGAGCCTGTGGAAGCTGCGCGAGGCCGTCGACGCCTTCAACGGGCAGGACCTGCGCTTCGTGGCGACCCTCGGCGACGTGATCGACCGCGACCGGGCGAGCTTCGATCCGATCCTGCAGGTCTATGGCCGCCTGCGCCACGACAAGGTCTTCCTCCTCGGCAACCACGATTTCTCCGTCGCCGCCGAGGAGCTGAACGCGGCGATGACCCTGCTCGGGCTCGAACGCAGCTACTACGACTTCGCGGTCGGCGGCCTCCGCTTCGTCGTCCTCGACGGCAACGAGGTCTCGCTCTTCGCCCCGCCCCCGGGCGATCCGCGCCGGGAGCTCGCCGCCGAGCGCCTGCGCAAGCTCGCCGAGGCGGGGGCGGAGAACGCCAAGCCCTGGAACGGCTCCTTGAGCGACCGGCAATTCGCCTGGCTCGGCGAGACGCTCGCGGCCGCGGCCAGACGCGGCGAGCGGGTGATCGTGATGGGCCATTACCCGGTCTATCCGGCCAATCCCCACAATCTGTGGGATTCGGAGCGGGTCGTGAGCCTGCTGACCGCCCAGCCCCACGTGCTGGCCTATTTCTGCGGGCACAACCATGCCGGCAATTACGGCGAGGCCGGCGGCGTCCATTTCGTGAATCTGCACGGCATGGTCGATACGCCGACCACCTCCGCCTATGCCTTCGTCACGGTGGAGGGGGCACGCATGGCGATCCGGGGCTTCGGCCGGGAGCCCGACCGGACGCTGGCGCTGAAGGCCGGGTAGCGCCCGGCGGGCCGGGTCAGGCCTTCAGCACCCGCCCGGCCACCGCGTCGAGCTTGGCGAGCAGCTCCGGGTCGCGGGCGCCGGCGGCGGTCATGATCGCGCCGTCGAGGGCCCGGTGGGAGCCGGCGGGGCAATCCTCGCGCTCGGCGGGGAAGTCGCGGGCGACGCGGGCGACGAGGCGGGCGGCCTTGTCCGCATTGGCGCGGGCCACCGCGATCACCGCGGCCACGTCGACCACGTCGTGGTTCGGGTGCCAGCAATCGTAGTCCGTCACCATGGCGATGGTGGCATAGGTGATCTCCGCCTCGCGGGCGAGCTTGGCCTCGGGCATGTTGGTCATGCCGATCACGTCGAAGCCCTGCGCCTTGTAGGCCTTCGACTCGGCGACCGTGGAGAATTGCGGCCCCTCCATGCAGACATAGGTGCCGCCCTTGTGGACCGGGATCTCCTCGGCCTCGGCGGCGGCCAGGATGCGCCGCTGCAGCCCCGGCCCGACGGGATGCGCGAAGGAGACATGGGCGACGCAGCCATTCCCGAAGAAGGAGGAAGGGCGCCCCACCGTGCGGTCGACGAACTGGTCGACGAGGACGAACAGGCCGGGATGCAGCTCGTTGCGGAAGGAGCCGCAGGCGGAGAGCGCGACGAGGTCGGTGACCCCGGCCCGCTTCAGGACGTCGATATTGGCCCGGTAGTTGATGCCCGAGGGCGAGAGGCGGTGGCCGCGGCCGTGGCGGGCCAGGAACACCACCTTGGTCGCGCCGATCCGGCCGATGCGCAGGGCGTCGGAGGGCTCGCCCCAGGGGGACTCGATGCGCGCCTCGCGCACGTCCTCGAGACCGGGCAGCTCGTAGACGCCGGAGCCGCCCATCACGCCGAGAACCGCTGCCGTCATGCCTGATCCTTCCGCGTCATCGGGGACCTCTCGATCCCGCATCTGCCCGGCCCGCGCGGCGCCTGAGCGAAGCCCGGATCCGCCCTCCCGAGGGGAAGGCCCGGATCGGGTGGGGACCTTCTGGCGCCGGACGCGCCGCCGCGCAAGCGAACGGGCCCGCGCGGGGCCCGTTGCCGATCGATCGTCGATGTGCGGGGCGCGGGCCTCAATAGGCCTTGTGCAGCTCCGGCTGGAGCCCGTGCACCTCGCCGCCGACCTTCTTCCAGATCTGCTTCTTCACGTAATAGAGCAGGCCCGCCAGGAGGATCAGGAACAGGATCACCCGGAAGCCGAGGGCCTTGCGGGCCATCATGTGCGGCTCGGCCGCCCAGGCCATGAAGGCGGCGACGTCGTGCGAGTACTGCTCGACGGTCTCCGGCACCACCGGCTGGCCCTTGTCGTTCTTCGGGTATTCCACCTGCCCGTCCGAGATCGGCGGGGGCATGGCGATGATGTGGCCCGGGTACCACTTGTTGTAGTGGCCGCTGGCCGGCATCTCGAAGCCCTTCGGGGGCTCCTCGTAGCCGGTGAGCAGGGCGTGGATGTAGTCGACCCCCTGCTCCGAATAGCCGACGAAGGGCAGCACATCGACCAGGAACCAGGGGAAGCCGCGTTCGAAGGTGCGGGCCTTGGCCAGCACCGAGAAGTCCGGCGGGGTCTTGCCGCCATTGGCGGCGGCGGCCGCCTTGTCGTTCGGGAAGGGCGGCGGGAAGCGGTCCGCCGGGCGGGCCGGGCGCTCGACCTCCTCGCCGTTGTCGTTCAGCTCCTTGAGCTTGTAGGTCTCGGCCAGCGCCTTGACCTGGCCCTCGGAGAAGCCCGGGCCTCCCTCCTCCGCGAGGTTGCGGAAGGCGACGAGCTTCATCGCGTGGCAGTTGGAGCAGACTTCCTTGTAGATCTGGAAGCCGCGCTGGAGCTGGGCCTGGTCGAAGCGGCCGAACACGCCGGCGAAGCTCCAGTGCTCCCGGGGCGGGTTGGCGCCGTGGCCCTCCTCGGCCCGCGCCGGGGCGAGGCCGAAGGAGAGACCGAGGCCTGCGGCGAGCAGGGCGGCGGCGGCGAGATGTCCGATACGCATCATCCTCACCCTCAGCCCTTCTTCGCCGGCTCGGCGGCCGCGCCCGCCGGAAGGCCCGACCCGCTCACCTGCTTGCCCGGTCCGGTCACGCTCTCGAGGATCGAGCCCGGCACCGGATCCGGCGTCTCGAACAGGCCGACCAGGGGCATCACGATCAGGAAGTGGGCGAAGTAGTAGACGGTGCAGATGCGCGAGACGAGCACGTAGGCGCCCTCCGGCGGCTTGGCGCCGAGCCAGCCGAGCAGGATGGCGTTGAAGACGAACACCCAGAAGAACACCTTGTAGACCGGGCGGTAATTCGTCGAGCGCACCCGCGAGGTGTCGAGCCAGGGGGCGAAGGCGAGGATGATCACCGCGCCGAACATCAGCACCACGCCGCCGAGCTTGTCCGGCACCGCGCGCAGGATCGCGTAGAAGGGCAGGAAGTACCATTCCGGCACGATATGGGCGGGGGTGACGGCCGGGTTGGCCGGGACGTAGTTGTCGGCGTGGCCGAGATAGTTCGGCTGGAAGAAGATGAACCAGGCGAACAGGATGAAGAACGCCACCGTCGCGAACACGTCCTTGATGGTCGCGTAGGGGGTGAAGGGCACCGCGTCCTTGCTCGACTTGATCGGGATGCCCGCCGGGTTGTTCTGGCCGGTGACGTGCAGCGCCCAGATGTGGAGCACGACGACGCCGGCGATCATCCAGGGCAGCAGGTAGTGCAGCGAGAAGAAGCGGTTGATGGTCGGGTTGCCGACCGAGTAGCCGCCCCAGAGCAGGCTCTGGATGGTGTCGCCCACCACCGGGATCGCCGCCAGGATATTGGTGATGACGGTGGCGCCCCAGAAGCTCATCTGGCCCCAGGGCAGGGTGTAGCCGAGGAAGGCGGTGGCCATCATCAGCAGGTAGATGATGACGCCGAGCAGATAGAGCACCTCGCGCGGGGCCTTGTAGGACCCGTAATAGAGCGCCCGGAAGATGTGCACGTAGACGGCGACGAAGAACATCGACGCGCCGTTGGCGTGGGCGTAGCGCAGCAGCCAGCCGTAATTCACGTCGCGCATGATGTGCTCGACGCTCTCGAAGGCGTTGGCGGCGCTCGGATCGTAATGCATCGCCAGCCAGACGCCGGTGACGATCTGGATCCCGAGGAAGGCCGAGAGGATGGCGCCGAAGGTCCAGAAATAGTTGAGGTTGCGCGGCACCGGGTAGGCGATGAAGGACGAGTGCACCAGCCCGACCAGGGGCAGGCGCGACTCGAACCATTTCGCGAGACGGCTCTTCGGGATGTAGGTCGAGGTCGCGTGTGCGCTGCTCATGGGGTGCGCTGCTCCTGGGCTACCCGCCTCTGTCTGTCGCGTCGTTCGGGGTCCTCAGGCGGCCGCCTTGCCGCCCTCCTCGCCGATCTTCAGCTTGGTGTCGGTTTCGAAGGCGTAGGGCGGGATCGGCAGGTTGATCGGCGCCGGGCCGCGGCGCACGCGGCCGACCGCATCGAACTGCGAGCCGTGGCAGGGGCAGGCCCAGCCCTCGTAATTGCCGGAATGGCCGATCGGCACGCAGCCGAGATGGGTGCAGTTGCCGTAGGCCACGAGCCACTGGTCGTGGCCGGCCTTCACCCGCTTGTCGAAGGGGGCGGGGTCGATCATCTCGGAGAGGGGCACGGCCTTCATGTCCGTGATCTCCTTCTCCGTCAGCTTGCGCACGAAGATCAACTTGCCGCGCCAGAACACGTTGACGATCTGGCCGTCGCTGATCGGCGCGAGATCGACCTCGATCGGGGCGCCGGCCGCGATGGTCGCGGCATCGGGGGACATGGAGGCGACGAGCGGCCAGGCGACGGCGCCCGCGCCCACGGCGAGGCCGGCGCCGGTCGCCAGGAACAGGAAATCGCGTTTGCCGCCGTCGACGGCTTCGGGCGTGGCGGTGGCCGAGCTGTTCGCCAAGTTTCGACTCCCCAGTCGCTTCGGACCGCCCGGACGCACCTGCATTGTCCTGCCGAATCGAACGGGCAGGATCGTGCGCGTCACGTCCGTGACGA
Organism: Methylobacterium organophilum; assembly: GCF_022533465.1. Classification (NCBI taxonomy): domain Bacteria; kingdom Pseudomonadati; phylum Pseudomonadota; class Alphaproteobacteria; order Hyphomicrobiales; family Methylobacteriaceae; genus Methylobacterium; species Methylobacterium organophilum. The sequence continues at coordinate 1,282,693 of NZ_CP092848.1, forward strand.
TCGGCCTTTCACGACGGCGGATGCCGCCGAGCACCCTTTCGCACTGCGAAGCGGGGGGTGAACCCGCCTGCTTGTCTGTTTGTGTGGCGTGTCTGCCATGCCAGATACGAATGTGTCCAGACTGAGAGGGTGCGGTGCGACAGCAAAACCGGCAGGATTGTTCCGGGTTGTCAGGCGTCCGCGCGTAGCCCCGCTTCCGACCGGCTGAGCCGCCGCCAGCGGGCGACGAGCAGCACCGAGACCACGAGGAGGCCGGCGCAGAAGCCCATCCAGATGCCCCGGCCCTCGAGGCCCGCGCCCCAGGCCAGGAGGGCGCCGGCGGGCACGCCGACGCCCCAGTAGCCGGCCAGCGCGATCAGCATCGGCACCCGGGTGTCCTGCAGGCCGCGCAGCGCCCCGAGCGCCACGGTCTGGGTGCCGTCGGCCATGGCGAACACCGCGGAGATCGCCAGGAAGGAGACCGCGACCGGCAGCACCGCCGCCGCACCCGGCGCGTCCGCATCGAGGAACAGGCCGATCAGCCTCTCGGGGATCGTCACCTGCGCCAGGGCGCACAGGGCCATGAAGGCGAGCCCGAGGGCCAGCGCCACGGCGCCGGCCCGGCGCAGGGCGGCGCGGTCGCCGGCCCCGAGGGCGCGGCCGACCCGGACGGAGGCGGCCTGCCCCACCCCGTTCGGCACCATGAAGCAGCAGGCGGCGATCTGGATGGTGACGGCATGGGCGGCGAGCTGCGTCGCGCCGAACACGCCGACCATGATCGCTGCCGATTCGAACAGGCCCGCCTCGGCGAGCCCCGTGGCCGCCATGGGCAGGCCGAGCCCGAGGAGGTGGCGCAGGCGCGCGCGATCCGGCCGCCACAGGCCGGCGAACAGGCGGTAGCGGGCGAGCTGCGGATCGAGGGAGACCACGAGGGCCAGGGCCGCGAAGGAGCCGCATTCCGTGAGCGTGGTGGCGAGCCCGACGCCGACGATGCCGAGCTGCGGCGGCCCGAAGGCCAGGAACAGCCCGAGGCCGAGATTGACCGGCAGGGCGGCGAAGCTCACCGCCATCGGCCAGGCCGGCCGCTGCAGGGCGGAGAGGAAGCCGCGCAGCACCATGAACAGCAGGGCCGGCGCCATCCACCATTGCAGGACGCGCAAGTAAGCGCCCGCATCCCGCGCCACGGCCGGGTCCTGGCCGATCCGCAGGAGGATCGGCTCGGCCTGCCACAGCACCGGCATCAGCGGGGCCGTGAACAGGGCCGCCGCCCAGAAGCCGGCCCGGACCGTCCGCCGGATCCCGGCCGCGTCGCCGTCGCCGCCCGCGGCCTCCGCGACCAAAGGCAGCACCGCGGAGGTGAGCCCGATCCCGCCGATCAGGAGCAGGGTGAACAGGCCCGTGGCGAGCGCCCCCGCGGCCAGGGGCTCGGCGCCGAGCCGCCCGAGCAGCACCGTGTTGGAGGCGGTGAGCCCGAGCTGGGCCAGGTTGGTCAGCACCAGCGGCGCGGCGAGGGCCAGGGTCGCGCGCAACTCGGCGCGCCAGGGTGTCCGGCGGCCGGGGCGCAGGCTGGCCGGCTCCGCGAGGTACGGGGTCGTCATGGGAAGGTTCCTGGTTGCCGGCCGCTCCGAGGCTACGAGGGGGCGGCCTCGGAGCCGGCCTCGAAGCCTTCGCCCGGGGTTTCGGAGCCGAGAAAGCCCCCCGATTGCCGGTGCCACAGGGCGGCGTAAAGCCCGCCCCGGCGGATCAGCTCGGCATGGCTGCCCTCCTCCACGATCCGCCCGCGGTCGATCACGATCAGCCGGTCGAGGGCCGCGATGGTCGAGAGGCGGTGGGCGATGGCGAGCACGGTCTTGCCCTGCATCAGCGTGTCGAGGCTGTCCTGGATCGCCGCCTCCACCTGGCTGTCGAGGGCGGAGGTGGCCTCGTCCAGGATCAGGATCGGCGCGTCCTTGAGGATCACGCGGGCGATGGCGATGCGCTGGCGCTGGCCGCCGGAGAGCTTCACCCCGCGCTCGCCCACATGCGCCTCGTAGCCCCGCCGCCCCTGGTGGTCGACGAGGCTGCGGATGAAGCCGTCGGCCTCGGCGAGCCGGGCCGCGCGCTCGATCTCGGCATCGGTCGCGTCGGGGCGGCCATAGGCGATGTTGTCGCGGATCGAGCGGTGCAGCAGCGAGGTGTCCTGCGTGACCACGGCGATGGCGCCGCGCAGGGATTCCTGGCTGACACCGGCGATGTCCTGCCCGTCGATGGTGATGCGCCCGCCCTCGAGGTCGTGCAGGCGCAGGAGCAGGGCGGTGATCGTGGTCTTGCCGGCGCCGCTGACGCCCACGAGCCCGACCTTCTCGCCGGCCTGGATGCGGAACGAGAGGTTCTCGATGATGCTGGCGTCGCCCCGGCCGTAATGGAAATCGACCTTGTCGAAGCGGATCTCGCCGCCGCTCACCCGGAGCGTGCCGGCCCCTTCCGCATCGACCAGGGCGTGGGGCCGGGCGATGGTCTGCATGCTCTCCTGGATCACGCCGACATTCTCGAACACGCCGCGGATCGTCTGCATCACCCAGCCCGACATCGCCATCAGGCGCAGGATCAGGGCGAGGCCGGCCGCCGCCTCCCCCGTGGTCATGGCTTCCCGCTGCCAGAGCGTCAGGCAGGCCGCGGCGGTGGAGAGGATCAGCAGGCTGTTGAGCAGGCCGAGCAGGCTCGTCGTCAGCGTCACCAGCCGGAACTGGCGGAGATAGGCCCGGTTATGCGTCTCCAGGGCGTCGCGCACGGCGGCGCGCTCCTCGCGGTCGCGGGCGAAGAGCTTCACGGTGAGGATGTTGGTGTAGGTGTCGACCACCCGGCCGATCAGGGTCGAGCGGGTCTCGGCCGTCTTGTGCGAGCGCGTGCGGGCGCGGGGCACGAACCAGGCGGTGAGCGCCGCATAGGCCCCGACCCAGACCAGCACCGGCAGGGCGAGCCAGCCCGAGATCGAGGAGAACAGCCCGATCGCGGTGACGGCGTAGATCGCCACATAGAGCAGCGTGTCGATGAACACGACCGCGAGCTCGCGCACCGCCGGGCCCACCTGCACCACGCGGTTGGCGAGCCGCCCGGCGAAATCCGCCTGGAAATACGAGAGGGCGTGGCCGAGCGTGTAGAGATGGGTGCGCCAGCGGATCTGGTTGGTGGATTGCGGCACCAAGAGCTGGTTCGAGGCGACCTCGTGCAGCCAGATCGTGAGGGGGCGCACCACGATCAGCAGGCCGGCGGCGAGCGCCAGGGCCGTGCCGTGCTCGGCGAGCAGGCGCGTCCGGTCGGTGGTGTTCATCAGGTCGATGAACCAGCGCATCAGCAGGTAGAGCGAGGCCTCCACCGAACCCGCGGCCACCGCGACCAGGAACAGGAACAGCAGGGCGCCGCGGATCGGCTGCAGGTAGAAGGCGGCGAAGCCCAGCACCGTCCGGGGCGGCATCGCCCGGTCGTCGAAGGGCGCGAACAGGTCGATGCGGCGCTCGAGCCAGTCGAGGAACATGGGGACCACACGTGTCTCGGGGGGAGCGACTCAGGGGGCGACCCGCCTTCACATAAGTCGATCCGCGCCCCGACCAACCGGGGACAATGCCGCGGAGCCTCCCGCCCGGCGCATGGGGACGAGAGGCGCTTCGGTCCCGCTGCCCGCTCCCCGTGGACCTGCCGCCAGAGCAAGGCCTCCCGGGGACCCGCACTGTCAAACAGTCACGATCGCTGTACGGTACTTGAGAGACGCGCGGGGCCTGATCAGGCCGATAACCTGGCGGTCAGATGACCATCGCCCTCACCCTCGAGCTTGCTCACTCTGTGAGCGCCAAGGTGCGTTAAGGGCACCTTAGCGACGCCGAGCGAATACATCCGGGATCTCGTCAGGGGACAATATCTGGTCGAACGGGATCGGGAGGCGAAGCTTCGCGCCCTCGATAAGGTTCTAACAGAGGGAATCGCCGAGGCCGAAGTGGGTCGGGTCGTCGCTGTCCAGGACGCCTTCGCGCGCATCTGGGCGGCGCTGGGCATAAGCGACAAGGACAAACCCGCGTGAAGGTGGTTCTGGCAGAGACCCTAATCAGCGATCTGACCTGCCCGAAGAAACCATGAAAGACCGAATTGGAGCAGAGGGAGTGAGATACTAAAATATATATGCCAAAATTACCTATTTATGATTATTGTCTTATTTTCTCCTGGACAAAGAAAGTAGTTTGAGAAATCGCCATTTTGGTAATAGGCACAATATTTTACAAGTCTATATTGATTTTTTATCAATAGGGATTCGTCCTTGAACAAGGCTGCTAGTCCTAAGAAAACACGACTACTTCCGGTTAAAAATTTTTGATAGTGCGCGCCATCTTCCTCTGCGGTTCCATCTTTGTATTTTATTTTTGATGTATATTTTTGCCAATGATTTGGCAGTATTTGCATTTCCGCCCCATCCTTCAGGGTTGTCTTCATGATGAAATTTTCAATTGATCTCATCACCGAAGTAGAGTTTTCTGATGTGGGGATTTCGTCTACATACTGCAGTGTGAGTACGGATAAGTATATCTCGGCAGGTATAGTGCCGCTATTTCGTAGCTCAATATCGAGGGCGTTGGGGATCGTAGACTGACCAATTATCCTGGCTTCAAGGCGGGAGACAGGTAAGATTGCCGATCTTTCTCTTGCAACTAGGTCGGAGTAAATTGATTCTGCTTTGATTCTAGCTGTGCGCTCATCTCTCCAAGCGATGAATCCAGCCCAAAACATACCTACAAGCAACAGCCCGAAAAATATTGCCCGATGGACAGCGGGAAGAGCAAGATTGCTTGCCCACTTACGATAACGCTCCGAGCTATTAAGCGCCTTGTTCACGACGAACGGAACCGACAAGGCAAGGACGCTATACCAAGCCGGTCCAATGGCTTGAACGTAGATGAGGAAGTCCGAGCACAGTTCGTAGAGCACGAACGTACGATATCATCGGCTGTCCCCAATTGGGGAGCCGTCAAGTTGATGATTCCACTCCTTGTTGCATTTGCTGCTTAAGCCGAGATGCTCCACGCCTTTCACGGCGCGCAGGATCAAGGCGATCCTGTTCCTAGCAGATTGATGTGCTGCGTTCCGGGCGAGGCAGTCCCACGCCGTGGAGCGGGGACGGATCGGGCGGAGGCCGACGGAGGAAGCCCTCCTCCGGCGCCGCCGATCGCGCTATTCCCCGGGCGATGCTGCGCCTCGCCCTCTACCAGCCCGACATTCCCCAGAACACCGGCACCATGCTGCGCATGGCCGCCTGCCTAGGCATCGCCGTCGAGATCATCGAGCCCGCGGGCTTCGATGTGTCCGACCGGCACCTGCGCCGCTCGGGGCTCGATTATCTCGACCATGTCGCCATCACCCGGCATCGCTCCTGGGCGGCCTTCGAGGAGTGGCGGCGCGGGGCCGGGCTCCGCCTGGTGCTCGCCACGACCAAGGGTTCGTCGTCCTATACGGGCTTCGGCTTCCGGGACGGGGATTGCCTGATGGTCGGGCGCGAATCGGCCGGGGTGCCCGAGGCGGTGCATGCGGCGGCCGACGCGCGCGTGGTCGTGCCGATCCGCGAAGGGATGCGCTCGCTCAACGTCGCGGTCTGCGCGGCGATGATCCTGGGCGAGGCCCTGCGGCAGATCGGTGGTCCGGCGTGACGGCGAATTGACGGCCTCCCCCCTTGATGGGAAAGCCTGGGCCATGACGCAGCCTTCCAAGACGCATCCCAACGCGACCCGCTTCGGCGACGTCGCGCCGCTCGCCGCGGACGATCTCGCGGCCCTGAAGAGCGAGGCTGCCTCCTGGTTCGCGACCCTGCGCGACCGGATCGTGACCGCCCTGGAGACCCTGGAGGACCAGGCCGCCGGGCCGTTCCACCCGGACGCGCCGAAGGAGGCGGGCAGCTTCGTGAAGACGCCCTGGGAGCGCACCGACCATAGCGGCGCACCCGGGGGCGGCGGCGTCATGTCCATGCTGAAGGGCCGGGTCTTCGAGAAGGCGGGGGTGCACATCTCCACCGTGCACGGCGAGTTCGCCCCCGAATTCCGGGCGCAGATGCCGGGCGCGGCGGAGGATCCGCGCTTCTTCGCCACCGGCATCTCGCTGATCGTCCACCCCTGGAACCCGCATGTGCCCACCGTGCACATGAACACCCGCTTCGTCGTCACCACCAAGACCTGGTTCGGCGGCGGGGCAGACCTCACCCCCGTGCTCGACCGCCGGCGCAACCAGGAGGATGCGGACACGCAGATCTTCCACGCGGCGATGCGTGCGGCCTGCGAGGCCCATGCCCCGGCTGCCGATTACGGGCTCTACAAGGCTTGGTGCGACGAGTACTTCTACCTGCCGCACCGCAAGGAGCCCCGGGGCATCGGCGGCATCTTCTACGACTATCACTGGACCGGCGACCCGAATGCCGACCTCGCCTTCACCCGCGACGTGGGCGAGGCCTTCCTCAAGGCCTATCCCGAGATCGTCTGGCGCAACCTCGCCACCGCCTGGACGGAGGCCGACCGGCTGGAGCAGCAGGTGCGGCGCGGGCGCTACGTGGAGTTCAATCTGCTCTACGACCGCGGCACCATCTTCGGCCTGAAGACCGGCGGCAACGTCGCCTCGATCCTGTCCTCCCTGCCCCCGACCGTCCGCTGGCCGTGATGGACGGCTTCGCCCCCCAGCAGGAGGCGGCGCTGAAGGCCATCGCCGCCTGGATGAAGGGCGGCGGCGAGCAGGTCTTCCGCCTGTTCGGCTATGCCGGCACCGGCAAGACCACGCTGGCCCGCCGCATCGCCGAGGATTTCGAGGGCGCGACGGTGTTCGGCGCCTTCACCGGCAAGGCCGCCTCGGTGATGCGTGCCCGCGGCTGCCCGGACGCGGCCACGATCCACAGCCTGATCTACCGCACGCGGGAGGCGGACGAGGGCGGCCCGACCTTTACCCTCAACCGCTCCGGCCCGGCGGCCAAGGCCGACCTCATCGTCATCGACGAATGCTCGATGGTCGATGCCGATCTCGGCAACGACCTTCTCTCCTTCGAGAAGCCGGTGCTGGTGCTCGGCGACCCGGCCCAGCTGCCCCCCGTGCGCGGCGGCGGCTTCTTCACCGAGGCCGAGCCGGACGTGATGCTCACCGACGTGCACCGGCAGGCCAAGGACGATCCGATCGTGCGCATGGCCATGACCATCCGCGAGGGCGGCCGGCTGGAGGTGGGCGCGTACGGCGAGAGCCGGGTGATCCGCCGCCGGGACATCGACCCGGCCCAGGTGCTCGATTGCGACCAGGTGCTGGTGGGCCTCAACCGCACCCGCCGGCTCTACAACAACCGCCTGCGGGAGCTCGCCGGCCATACCGACCCGATGCCCTCCATCGGCGAGAAGCTGGTCTGCCTGAGGAACGACCGCACCAAGGGCTTGCTCAACGGCTCGACTTGGACGGTGCAGGCCCTGCGCGCCCCGCCGCGGCCCGACACGATCCGCCTCGACGTGGTGCCGGACGACGACCCGGCTCTGCGCAAGCGCGCCGTCGACATCAAGGTCCTGCGCCAGGTGATCGAGGGCTCGGAGGAGGAGATCCCGCTCTACCTGCGGCGGGAGACGGACGAGTTCACCTACGGCTACGCGCTCACCGTGCACAAGGCCCAGGGCTCGCAATGGGACAAGGTCGTCCTCTTCGACGAATCCTACGCCTTCCGCGAGCACCGCGCCCGCTGGCTCTATACGGGCCTGACCCGGGCCGCGCGGGCGATCACGGTCGTGATCTAGACCGGCCCCGCGGGCCGAGAGCGGGGCGAACGGTTTCGGCGCCTTGGGCGTTTCCCGGACGGGGGGCGCGGACGCCCCAGGGTGGGATCGTCGCGAGGGGCGATGCGAAGCTGGATACCGATCGGTGCGGCACCCCATGACGGCCGCTGGATCATCGCGATCAACCGCTACGAGCCCGACCGGCGCGCCGTGGTCCGCTGGGATCCGGCCCGGCACGGCGACGACACGCCCTGGCACGTCGCCTCCTGCGACCACGGCTATGCGGAGGATGCCTTCACCGACTGGCAGCCCTTCCCGCACTGGCCGGAGGTCGAGGCGGCGTCCCGGCCTCCGGAGGCGTAGGCGACCCGCCCACGCCCCGGCGGCGGGTCTCAGGCGTCGAGCTTCGCCTCGACGGCGGCGAGCAGGGTGCAGAGGGCGACCGCCTCGGCCGCCTTGCGCACCGCTTCGAGCTTGGGGAAGGTCGGGGCGATGCGCAGCGTCCGGTCGTCGGGATCCTTGCCGTAGGGATGGGTCGCCCCCGCCGGCGTCAGCGCGATGCCGGCCTCGGCGGCGAGCGCCACCACCTTCGTCGCCGTGCCGTCCGCCACGTCGAGGGTGATGAAGTAGCCGCCGAGCGGCCGGCTCCAGCGGGCGACCTCGTAGCCTTCGAGGCGGGCGGCGAAGGCCGTCTCGACCGCGTCGAATTTCGGGCCGATCAGCGCCCGGTGCTTCTCCATATGGGCGGCGATGCCGGCGGCGTCCTTGAGGAAGCGGACGTGGCGGAGCTGGTTGAGCTTGTCCGGCCCGATGCTGCGGCGGCCGGCCTGGGCGAGGTACCAGCGGATATTGGCCGCGGAAGAGGCGAGCATGGCGAGGCCCGCGCCGGCGATCGTCACCTTCGAGGTCGAGGCGAACACGATCGGCCGGTCCGGATTGCCGGCCTCGGCACAGGCCTCGATGACGTTGGCCAGCGACGGCCGCTCGTCGCTCAGGTGATGCACCGCGTAGGCGTTGTCCCACAGGATGCGGAAATCCGGCGCCGCGGCCTTCATCGCGGCCAGGCGCCGCACGGTCTCGTCGGAATAGGTCTCGCCGCTCGGGTTGGAATATTGCGGCACGCACCAGATGCCCTTCACCGCCGGGTCGGCCACCGCCTTCTCGACGACGTCCATGTCCGGGCCGGCGCCGGTCATCGGCACCGGGATCATGCGGATGCCGTAGCCCTCGCACAGGGTGAAGTGCCGGTCGTAGCCGGGCACGGGGCAGAGGATCGCGATCGGCTCCTGCTTGCTCCAGGGCTTGTCGCCGCCGGGCACGCCCTTGAGCAGGGCGTAGACGAGCACGTCGTGCATCAGGGCGAGGCTCGAATTGTTGGCGACCACGATCTGCTCGGGCGGCGCGCCCAGGACCGGCGCGAACAGCGCCCGCGTCTCGGTGAGGCCCTGGAGGTTGCCGTAGTTGCGCGCGTCGGTGCCGTCATCGGCGGTGGTGTCGCGGTTGCCGGGCAGGGCCAGCATCTCCGTGGCGAGATCGAGCTGCTCGGGCGCGGGCTTGCCCCGGGTCATGTCGAGCTTGAGGCCCTGGCCTTTCAGCGCCTCGTATTCCTGGCGCAGGCCGGCGCGCAGCTCGGACAGCGCCTCGGGCGAAAGCTGGGACAGGGCGGGCATCACGGATCCTCGTTGGTTCTCGGGCCGCCTTCGAACCCGCAAGGCGGGCGCCGTCAAGCGGGCAATTCGCGCGGTTGAGGTGCTGTGGTTGCAATTCGGTCGACAGCCGACCAGCGCTCGTGGAGTGGGGAAAAGACGCCTGCCGAAGCCTGGTCTACCCCCGCACCATCCCAAACGAAGCGCCCTGAACCTTGGACGGGGCGGGCGAAGCGCTTACCTGTGCCGCCGAGCCCTCTGACCCGACCGACTGGAGCCCCCCTTGTCCGATCCTGCCGCCAGCGGCCCGCCGCAGATGCACGCCACCACGATCCTGATGGTCCGCAAGGGCGGCCGGGTGGTGATCGGGGGCGACGGGCAGGTCAGCCTCGGGCAGACCATCGTGAAGGGCAATGCCCGCAAGGTGCGCCGCCTCGCCAAGGGCAGCGTGATCGGCGGCTTCGCCGGCGCCACGGCCGATGCCTTCACCCTGTTCGAGCGGCTGGAGGGCAAGCTCGAACAATATCCCGGCCAGCTCACCCGCGCCTGCGTGGAACTGACCAAAGACTGGCGCACCGACCGCTACCTGCGCCGCCTGGAGGCGATGATGCTGGTGGCCGACAAGGACGTCAGCCTGCTCCTTTCCGGCTCGGGCGACGTGCTCGAACCCGAGAGCGGGGTGATGGCGATCGGCTCGGGCGGGAACTACGCGCTCGCCGCCGCCCGCGCCTTGGAGGACCAGGACCTCGACGCCGAGGCGATCGTGCGCCGGGCCATGAAGATCGCCGCCGATATCTGCGTCTACACCAACGGCAATCTCGTCTTGGAGACGCTGGAGGGCTGAGCCCGGCGCCGGCCGCCGCCTGTGCTCCCGGATCCACACGCGCGCCCAATGAGATAGGGGCGCTTTCCGCCGGCTTGCGACGCGGCGCGTCCGAGGGCAGTCAGGCGGGCGGGAGTCGTGTTCGCGCGCCGAAGCCGGCCTTGGGTCGACGGCCTCCCGAAGCGCAGGAGGCGCGGCGGTTCGTGCCTGCCGATCGGATCATCCGGCAGACCGGCCTCGGCGGCATCTCGCTGCCGAGGGTGCTCCTGAGCGCGGCGCTGCTCTTCGTCGCCGTGATCCTCGCCGCCTCGGGCCTGATCGTGGCCGAGCTGCGGCGCAAGGAACTGGCCGACGCGCAGCGCGAACTGACCGTTCTCAACACGGTGCTCGCCGAGGAGGCGGCCCGCACGCTCCAGAGCGTCGACCTCGTCCTGCGCAGCGTGAGCGACGGGCTGGTGGCGGAGGGTGTGACCACCGGCGAGGCCTATGCCCGCAAGGGGGACCGGGAGACCCACGAACTGCTGAAGGCCAAGGTCGCCGGCGTGCCGCAGCTCGACGCCGTGACCATGGTCGGCGCGGATGGGCGGCTCATCAACTTCTCGCGCCGCTACCCCGTCCCCGCGATCGACATCTCGGACCGGGACTATTTCGCGGAGCTGCGCGACAACCCGATCGCCGAGCCCTACGTCACCGGCCCCGTGCAGAACCGCGGCTCCGGGACCTGGACGGTCTTCCTGGCCCGCCGGCTCGCCGGGCCGGATGGGCGCTTCGTCGGCCTCGTCCTCGGCACGATCGACCTCGGCTATTTCGACAATTTCTACCGCTCGCTGAATCTCGGCGGCCACGCGGCGGTGAGCCTCTGGCGGCGGGACGGTACGCTGCTGACCCGGGAGCCGCCCCTGCCCGGCGTCGGGCGCCAGTTCAAGCTCAAGGCCTTCACCGAGGAGCGGCTCAGGGCCGGCGCCGGCTTCTACGAGATCGAGGATTCCGTCGACGGCATGCACCGGCTCGTCTCGACCCGGGCGACCCGCGGCTACCCGCTCATCCTCAACGTCACCCGCACCCGCGACGAGGTGCTGGGTGACTGGTACCGCGAGGCCTTTGTCACCGGCGGGGCCGCCGCGGCCAGCGCCACCGCGATCCTGCTGATCCTGTGGACGCTCTCGCGCCAGCGCCGGGCGGATTCCGCCGCCGCGGACGCCCTGCGGGAGCGCGAGCAGGCGATCGAGGCCCGGGAGGCGGTCGAGGAACAGCTCCGGCAGGCTCAGAAGATGGAAGCCGTGGGCCAGCTCACCGGCGGCATCGCCCACGACTTCAACAACCTGCTCACCGGCATCATTGGCAGCCTGGAGCTCCTGCAGACCCGGCTCGCGCAGGGCCGCACGGACACGATCGACCGCTATGTCGGCGCGGCCATCGCCTCCGCCGAGCGGGCCGGCGCCCTCACCCACCGCCTCCTCGCCTTTGCCCGGCGCCAGCCCCTCTCCACCCAGATCGTCGACGCCAACGCGCTGCTGCAAGGCATGGCGGACCTGCTCGCCCGCACCCTGGGCAAGCAGATCGCCTTCGAGATCGCGCCGGGACAGGGTCTCTGGCCGACCCTCTGCGACCCACACCAGCTCGAGAGCGCCGTGCTCAACCTCGCGATCAACGCCCGGGACGCCATGCCCGGCGGCGGCCGGCTCGTCCTCGCCACCCGCAACGTCCATCTCGATGCGGCGCGGCTGCGGCGGCACCCGGACGTCGCGCCGGGGGATTATGTCTGCGTGAGCGTGCGCGACACCGGCACCGGCATGACGCCGGAGGTGGCGGCGAAGGCCTTCGAGCCGTTCTTCACCACGAAGCCTCTGGGCCAGGGAACGGGCCTCGGCCTCTCCATGATCTACGGCTTCGCCCGCCAATCCGAGGGGCATGCCGAGATCGAGACGGCGCCCGGCAAGGGCACCACGGTGCGCATCTACCTGCCCCGCCATGGGGATACGGTGCCGGTCGAGGAAGCGGTCGCGCCGAAGCGAGCCGCCCGGGCCCACCGGGGCGAGACCGTGCTCCTCGTCGAGGACGAACCCGTCGTGCGCGCCCTCGTCCACGAGGTGCTGGACGATCTCGGCTATACGGTGCTCGAAGCCTCCGACGGCCCGGCCGGGCTCGCCCTGGCGCGGGGGGATGCGCGCATCGATCTCCTCGTCACCGATGTCGGCCTGCCCGGCCTCGACGGCCGTTCGCTCGCCGAACAGGCCCGGGCCGAGCGGCCCGGGCTGAAGGTGCTGTTCATGACGGGCTACGCCGACAACGCCCTGTTCGAGGACGGGGCCGCCGCCCCGGCCACGCAGCTCGTCACCAAGCCCTTCGCCGTGGACGCCCTGGCCGAGCGGGTGCGCAGCCTGCTCGGAGCGTGAGGGCCGGCGTCGAGGCGGTCAGGCGGCCTTCGGCGGCAAGGCCATGATGACGCCGTGCCCGCCGCGGGTCGCACCAGGATCTCCCCGGCGCCGCTATGTGCGTCCAGACATGGCGATGGCTCGAGGCGAGGGGGGAAGCGGAGCCGGGCTTTTCGCCTCCGGCCCTGCGGCGGGCGGCCCGGATCGTGTAGAGTCAGCGGCGAGCGGGAGCGGGCCGGGACCCGCGAGGGGAGGAGGGACGGTTGGCGCATCTGAGCATCCGCATCGATCTCGCGCCGGGCCTTCGCCTGGGGCCGGGCAAGGTGCAGCTCCTCGAGGCGGTGGCCGAGCACGGCTCGATCTCGGCGGCCGGCCGGGCCCTCGGCATGTCCTATCGCCGGGCCTGGCTGCTGATCGAGGAGATGAATAAGGGCTTCGCCGAGCCGGTGGTCGAGGCGCAGATCGGCGGCAAGGCCGGGGGCGGGGCGCGGCTCTCCCCCTTCGGGGCCGATGTCGTCGCCCATTACCGGGCGATCGAGCGTGCCGCCGAGAAGGCCGCCTCCCCCTTCCTGGCCCGGTTGGCGCCGGGCGGGGCGCCAGGAGGCTGAACGGGCGCTTCTCGCGCCCCAACCGCCACGGGAACATCGGCTCCCGAACCGGATCGCGCTCTTGGAAACGAGGGAACGCTGCGGCCTAGCCGCCGGCGAGCCCGTCCGCGAAATCGTCGGGCACGTCGCCGAAGGCGCCGAGGATCGCGGCGATGCTGCCGTCCTCCGGCGCGACTTCGAGGGCGACCGCGCCGGACAGCCGACCGGCCAGGGCCTCCGCCTGGCGCAGGGCATCGGCCTGGCTCGTCGCGTCGCGCCGCAGCGTGGCGACGAGACGCCCCGACACATGCTCGAACGCCTGGACCACGAAGCTCATCCGAAGCTCATCCCCTGCCCGCTCCTCCCGCCGGGGGCCGTCGCCGGACCCCTACGCCAAGCGCGTGTGCCAAGCCCATGGAACCTGGCCCATGCAACCGACGCGTGGGCGCATCCCGTCGCGGCAGGATATAGGGCGTTGCCGCGGACTCCGCCGTGGGGAAAGAGCCGGCCTTGCCGCCTCGCGCCCCGCATGGTCCTGATCCTGCCTGCGAGATCGGCCCGGCGGACCCAGCCCGGCGCGATGAGAGAAGCGAAAGGCGCATGCCCGAGACCCCCGTCTATGCCGCCGCGGCCGTCGCCGCGCCCCACCGCCTCGCCGCCCAGGCCGGCCAGAGCGTCCTCGCCCAGGGCGGCAACGCCATCGAGGCGATGATCGCCATGGCCGCCGCCATCGCGGTGGTCTACCCGCACATGAACGGCATCGGCGGCGACGGCTTCTGGCTGATCCGCGCCCCGAACGGCCGGGTCCGGGGCATCGAGGCTTGCGGGCCGGCGGGGTCCGAAGCCAGCATCGCCCGCTACCGGGAGAAGGGTTACGACGCGATCCCCTCCCGCGGGCCGGATGCGGCGCTCACCGTGGCGGGCACCGTCGGGGGCTGGCAGCTGGCCCTGGACCTCGCCCGGGCTTTGGGCGGCCGGCTGCCCCGCGACCTGCTGCTGGCGGATGCGGTGCGGTTTGCGCGGGAGGGCTGCGCCGTGTCGCCCTCCGAGGCGCGCTATGTGCCCCAGGCACTTGATACCCTCCACGACGCGCCGAACTTCGGAGCCACCTATCTCCGGGACGGGAAGCCCTGCCCCGAGGGGACGCTCCGGCGCCAGCCGCTCCTCGCCGCGACCCTGGAGCAGCTCGCCCATGCCGGCTTCGAGGATTTCTACCGCGGCGATCTCGGCCGCGAGATCGCCGCCGACCTTCAGCGCCTCGGCGCGCCGGTCACCCGGGCCGATCTCGAAGCCTACCGTCCGCGGGAGCGGGCGCCCCTGTCCCTGAGGCGGCGCGACGCCACCCTCTACAACTTCCCGCCCCCGACCCAGGGGCTCGCCGCGCTCCTGATCCTCGGCCTGTTCGACCGGCTGAACGTGGCCCGGGCCGAGAGCGCCGCGCATTACCACGGCCTGATCGAGGCGACGAAGCGCGCCTTCGCCATCCGCGACCGGGTCGTGACCGATTTCGACCGGCTGCGCGTGGACCCCGCGAGCTTCCTCACCCCGGACCGCCTCGCCCGCGAGGCGGCGGCGATCCGCATGGACCGGGCCGCCCCGGTGCCCCTGCGCGATCCCGGCCACGGCGACACCGTCTGGATGGGCGCCATCGACAAGGACGGCCTCGCCGTCTCCTTCATCCAGTCGGTCTATTGGGAATACGGCTCGGGCACGGTGCTGCCGCAGACCGGCATCTGCTGGCAGAACCGGGGCATGTCCTTCTCCCTGGACCCGAACGCGGTGAACCCGCTGGAGCCGGGGCGCCGGCCGTTCCACACCCTGATCCCGGCGCTCGCCGCCTTCGACGACGGGCGGATCATGGCCTACGGCTCCATGGGCGGGGACGGGCAGCCGCAATTCCAGGCGCAGATCTTTTCCCGCTACGCCGATTACGGGATGTCGGTGGCCGATGCGGTCGACGCGCCGCGCCTGCTCTACGGCCGGACCTGGGGCGCGGAATCGCTCACGGTGAAGGTCGAGGACCGCTTCGATCCGGCCTGCATCGCGGCCCTGCGCGGCATGGGCCACGAGATCGAGGAGCTCGGCGGGGCCTATATCGACAGCCTCGGCCATGCCGGCATGCTGGTGCGGCACGCGCAGAACGGCCGCATCGAGGCGGTGCACGATCCGCGTTCGGATGGCGGCTCGGAAGGGCTCTGAGGCGGGGATGGGCGCGGCGAGCGACCAGGCGGCCTACTGGAACGGCGAGGCCGGGGCGCGCTGGGCGCGCCACCAAGCCATCCTCGACGCCGCCTTCGCCCCGCTCACCGCGGCCCTGATCGAGGCCGCGTCTCCCCGGCCGGGGGAACGCGTCCTCGATATCGGCTGCGGGGCCGGCGAGAGCGCCCTGCAGGCCGCGGCCCGCATCGGCGCGTCGGGGCGGGTCACGGCGGTCGACGTGTCGGCGCCGCTGCTCGCGGTGGCGGCCGCGCGGGCGCGGCCCGCCGGCGGCGCGCCCATCGCCTGGATCGAGGCGGATGCCGCGCGCCATCCCTTCGGCGCGGGGGCCTTCGACTGCGCCCTGTCGCGCTTCGGCGTGATGTTCTTCGAGGAATCCGGGCCCGCCTTCGCCCATCTGCGCGGCGCCCTGGCGGAGAAGGGGCGTCTCGCCTTCCTGTGCTGGCGCGGCCTGCCGGAGAATCCCTGGGTCTCCGTGCCCTGGGCGGCGGTGCGCGCCCTGCTGCCGCCGGAGGCACGGACCCTGTCCTCCGGCGGGGACGAGCCGGGACCCTTCCGCTTCGCGGCGAGCGGGACCCTGCCCGCGCTCCTGGCGGAGGCCGGCTTCCGGGACATCGCCGAGCGGCCCCTCGACCGGCGCCTGCCCCTCGGGCGGGCCGCGGACGGCGACACGGCGGCGGCCGTCGCCGCGGCGACGGACTTCCTCCTCGAACTCGGCCCGGTGGCCGGACATCTGCGCGCGCAGGTGCCTGAAATGCGGGCAGAGGCCCGGGCGGCCATCGCCGAGGCCCTGCATCCGCATGCGGTGGGGGGCGAGGCCGGCCTCGGTGCCGGGTGCTGGTTGGTGACGGCGACGCGCTGACGATCATTGCGTGCATTCCCCCGGTGGCACCACCTTTGCGTATGCGAAGGGGCCACGAGGAGTGCATCATGTATTCAGGTTCCGCGCGCACCCGCTGGGTGCAGCTCCTGCTCGGATTGATCGTCATGATGACGATCTCCAGCCCGCAATATGTCTGGACGCTGTTCGTGAAGCCGCTCCAGGGCAGCACCGGCGGCACGCTCGCCCAGGTGCAGGTCACCTTCACGATCCTGATCGTGCTCCAGACCTTCTTCTCTCCGGTCCAGGGCTGGCTGATCGAGCGCTTCAGCGCCAAGGGCATGATCGCGCTGG
Source organism: Methylobacterium organophilum (assembly GCF_022533465.1). Classification (NCBI taxonomy): domain Bacteria; kingdom Pseudomonadati; phylum Pseudomonadota; class Alphaproteobacteria; order Hyphomicrobiales; family Methylobacteriaceae; genus Methylobacterium; species Methylobacterium organophilum. Next base: position 1,299,242 of record NZ_CP092848.1, read on the forward strand.
GCGCCGCCCTGAGCGGGCTCGGCTGGGTCGCGGCCTCGCAGGTCACCAGCCTCACCGGCCTCTATGCGAGCTACGGCCTGCTCTGCGGCCTCGGCACCGGCATCGTCTATGTCGGCATCGTCGGCCTGATGGTGCGCTGGTTCCCCGACCGCCGGGGCTTCGCCGCGGGTATCGTCGCCGCCGGCTACGGCATGGGCGCCATCGCCACCACCTTCCCGATCTCCGACAGGATCGCCGCCTCGGGCTACCGGGACACGCTGCTCGTGTTCGGCCTGATCCTCGGCGCCATCGGCGTGGTCGCCGCCCTCGGCCTGCGCGCCCCGAGGCCGGGCGAGACCCCGGAGATCCCGGCGGACAAGGTGGCGAGCGCCGCCCGCGACGTGGCCCCCGGCCCGATGCTGCGCACGCCGCTGTTCTGGCTGATGTTCGCGATGATGGCGATGATGTCGACCGGCGGCCTGATGGTCGTGGCCCAGTTCGCCGCCTTCGCCAAGGAATTCGGCGTGGCCGATGCCCTGGTCTTCGGTTTCGCGGCGCTGCCCTTCGCCCTGACCTTCGACCGGATCACCAACGGCCTGACCCGGCCCTTCTTCGGCTGGGTCTCCGACCATGTCGGCCGCGAGACCACCATGGCGGTGGCCTTCGCCCTGGAGGCGGGCGCGATCTGCCTGCTGCTCGCCTTCCGCGAGAACGCCTACGCCTTCGCCCTGCTCTCGGGCGTGGTGTTCTTCGCCTGGGGCGAGATCTTCTCCCTGTTCCCCTCGACGCTCACCGACACCTTCGGCACGAAGCACGCCACCACCAATTACGGCTTCCTCTACATGGCCCAGGGCGTGGGCTCGCTCCTCGGCGGTCCGGTGGCGGCTCTGATCCACGATGCGGCCGGCAGCTGGATCCCGGTCTTCTCCATCGCCATCGGCCTCGACCTGGCGACGGCGGCGCTCGCCTGGTTCGTGCTGCGACCGGCCCGCCGCGCCTATCTCGGCCGCCCCGGCCCGGCGGTGCCCGCCGGCCTGAACGCCCTCGCGACCAAGGCCGCCTGAGGGACGTCCCGACCGGGATTGCCGCTGGCCAAGCGGAGATCCTGCGCGTAGCTGGAACGCATCCCGATGCGTTCCAGCACCTTTTTTCGCGATGCCTCATGACACGGGCGAGGCCCGGACCTTCGCCGCGCCGAACGCGCCCTGGCTCACCATCGTCGGCATCGGCGAGGACGGCCGGGCCGGTCTGTCGCCGGCGGCCGCCGCCGCCCTCGACGCGGCGGAGATCGTCTGGGGCGGGCGGCGCCATCTCGCCCTCGCCGCGCCCTTTTCCGCCGAGGCGCGGGCCTGGCCGAGCCCGATCGCCCAGGCCTATCCCGAGATCCTGGCCCGGCGCGGCCGGCCGACCTGCCTGCTCGCCACCGGCGATCCCTTCCATTACGGCATCGGCGCCGAGATCGCCCGGCTGGTGCCGGCGGCCGAGATCCGGGCCTTTCCGCAGCCCTCCGCCTTCAGCCTCGCCGCCGCCCGCCTCGGCTGGCCGCTCGCCGAGACCGCCTGCCTGACCCTGCACGGCCGGGCGCTGACGCGGATCGTGCCCCATCTCCAGCCGGGCGCCCGCCTGCTGGTGCTCTCCTGGGACGGGAGCACGCCGGCCGCCGTCGCCGCCCTCCTCGTCGCCCGGGGATTGGGCGCCTCGCGCCTCACTGTGCTCGAAGCCATGAACGGGCCGGCCGAGCGCGTGTTGTCCGCCCCTGCCGAGGGCTTCGGACAGCCGGAGGTGGCCGCCCTCAACACCCTCGCCGTCGAGGTGGTGGCGGGGGCCGGAGCCCGGATCCTGAGCCTGAGCCCCGGCCTCGACGACGACTGGTTCGAGAATGACGGCCAGCTCACCAAGGCCGAGATCCGCGCCGTGACCCTGGCCGCCCTGCGCCCCCGCGCCGGGCAGCGGCTCTGGGACGTGGGCGCGGGGGCGGGCTCGGTCTCGATTGAGTGGTGCCTGCGCCATCCCGCCAACATGGCCCTCGCCATCGAGGCGCGGCCGGAGCGGGCCGCGCGGATCGCGCGCAACGCCGACGCCCTCGGCGTGGGCGAACGGGTGCGGATCGTCGAAGGCCCGGCGCCGGACGCGCTCATCGGCCTGCCCGGGCCGGAGGCCGTCTTCGTCGGCGGCGGCGTCTCGGTGCCCGGATTGCTCGACGCCTGCGCCGCGGCGCTCCCGGTGGGGGGCCGCTTCGTGGCCAATGCCGTGACCCTGGAGGGCGAGGCCGCCCTGCTCGCCGCCTTCGCCGAGAGGGGCGGCGACCTGCGCCGCCTCTCCGTCGCCCGCGCCGCCCCGGTCGGCGGGCTGCAGGCCTGGCGCGCGGCGATGCCGGTGACGCAATGGGCCTGGACGAAGCCGTGACCGCGGGGCCGGGCCGCCTCGTCGCCGGGTTCGGCTTCCGCCACGCGGCGGAGCCGGACGAGATCCTGGCCCTGGTCCAGGCGGCCCTCGACGCGGTCGGGCACCCGGTCGCGGCGCTCGCCGCCCTCGCCACCGCCGCGGACCGGGCGGGCGAGAGCCCCATCCGCGAGGCCGCCGCCCGGCTCGCCCTGCCCCTGCGGGGGATCGCCTCCGAGGCCCTGCGGGCGGCCGATGCGCGGGTGGTCACCCGCTCGGCCCGGATGGCGGCGGAACGCGGCATCGGCTCCCTGGCGGAGGCGGCGGCGCTCGCCGCCTGCGGCCCGACGAGCCGGCTGCTGCTGCCGCGGATCGCGGGGCCGCGGGTCACCTGCGCCCTCGCGGTTTCCCGTGAAACACCGTAAGCGACGGCCATGACCGTTCATTTCGTCGGCGCCGGTCCCGGTGCCGCGGACCTCGTCACCGTGCGGGGCCGCGACCTCATCGCCCGCTGTCCCGTCTGCCTGCATGCGGGCTCGCTGGTCGCGCCGGAGATCCTGTCCTGGTGCCCGGCGGGCGCGCGCATCGTCGACACCGCCCCCCTCGACCTCGACGCGATCGTCGCGGAGATGGTCGCCGCGCACGAGGCCGGGCTCGACGTGGCGCGCCTGCATTCCGGCGACCTCTCGGTCTGGAGCGCGCTCGCCGAGCAGACCCGGCGGCTCGACGCCCTCGGCATCCCCTATACGGTGACGCCGGGCGTGCCCTCCTTCGCCGCGGCCGCGGCCGTGCTCGGGCGGGAGCTGACCGTGCCGGGCCTCGCCCAATCCGTCGTCCTCACCCGCACCTCCGGCCGGGCGAGCCCGATGCCGGAGCGCGAGACCCTCGCCGCCTTCGCCGCGAGCGGGGCGACCCTGGCGATCCATCTCTCGATCCACGTGATCGAGCGGGTGGCCGAGGAGCTGACGCCTTTCTACGGCGCCGATTGCCCCGTCGCCGTGGTGTTCCGCGCCACCTGGCCCGACGAGCGGGTGCTGAACGGCCGCCTCGCCACCATCGCCGAAGCCGTGCGTGCGGCCCGGCTCGAACGCACGGCGCTGATCCTGGTCGGGCCGGCGCTCGCGCCCCGGGATTTCCGCGAGAGCGCCCTCTACGCCCCCGATTACGACCGGCGCTTCCGCCCCGGCGCGGGGGCGGCCGCCGCGGGGAGCGCGGAGGCATGAGGCCGCCCGGCCTGCTCGTCGCCGCGCCGCGTTCGAGCTCCGGCAAGACCACGGTCAGCCTCGCCTTGATGCGGGCGCTCAGCCGCCGCGGCCTCGCGGTGGGGGCGGCGAAATGCGGGCCGGACTATATCGACCCCGCCTTCCACGCGGCGGCGACCGGCCGGCCGAGCGTCAATCTCGACAGCTTCGCCATGCCCGACGCCCTGCTCGACGCCACCGCCGGCCTCGCCTGCGCCGGGGCCGACCTCGTCGTGGCGGAAGGCTCCATGGGGCTGCATGACGGCGTCGTGGCCGGCGAGGGCCGGTCGGGGGCCAATGCCGACATCGCCGCCCGCTTCGGCTGGCCGGTGATCCTCGTCCTCGACGTGTCCGGCGCCGCGCAATCGGCCGCCGCCGTGGCTTTGGGCTGCGCCCGCTACGATCCCCGGATCCGGGTGGCGGGGGTGATCCTCAACAAGGTCGCGAGCCCGCGCCACCGCCGCCTCGTCGAGGCGGGGCTCGCCCGCATCGGCCTGCCCGTGCTCGGCGTGCTGCTGCGCGATGCCGGCCTCGTCCTGCCGGAGCGGCATCTCGGCCTCGTCCAGGCCGGGGAGACGCAGGATCTCGTCGCCCGCCTCGACCGCCTGGCCGATCTGGCGGAGGCCTCGATCGATCTCGACGCGGTGGTGGCCGCCGCCGCCGGTCAGGTGAGGCCGGGCGCGGGGCGACTGCCCGCCCCGCCGGCCCAGCGCATCGCCGTGGCGCAGGACGCCGCCTTCTCCTTCCTCTATCCGCATCTGGTCGCCGGCTGGCGCGCCGCCGGGGCGGAGCTGGTGCCGTTCTCGCCGCTCGCCGACGAGGGGCCGGACCCGGGCTGCGACCTGTGCTGGCTGCCCGGCGGCTATCCGGAACTCCATGCCGGGCGCCTCGCCGCCGCGACGCGCTTCCTCGACGGCCTGCGCGCCTTCGCCCGCTCCAGGCCCGTCCATGGGGAATGCGGCGGCTACATGGTGCTGGGCGAGAGCCTGGAGGATGCCGAGGGCACCCTGCACCCCATGGCCGGGCTGCTCCCGGTGGCGACCTCCTATGCCAAGCGCCGCCTGCATCTCGGCTACCGCGTGGCGCGGCTTCTCGAGGACGGCGTGCTCGGCCCGGCCGGCGCCCGGCTCGTCGGTCACGAATTCCACTACGCCGCGGAGACGAGCCCCGCCCCCGACGCGCGCAGCGGCCTCGCCGCGGTCGCGGATGCGGAGGGCACGCCCCTCGGCCATGCCGGGCACCGCCGGGGCCTCGTCACGGGAAGCTTCTTCCACCTGATCGCGGGCGACCCGCCCTGAGGCCGCGCCTGCCCCGCCCGGGACCCTGAACGGCATCGGCCCGGACGCGTGGTTCGCACGCGTCCGGGCCGAGGCTTGGTCCCGGCTTCCGCCGGTTCCGGCAGGGACGCTCAGGCCCCGGCCGGAACCTCTTCCTCGGCGACGGCCGTGACGCCGGCGCGGCTGCGGTCGAGCCGGGCCGCGGTGCGCACGATCGCGAGGACGTCCCGCCGCAGCTGGTCGTCCTCGATCGAGGCGAAGGCCCGCAGGAGATCCACCGCGCCATGGGCGCGCAGGAAGCCGAACACGTCCTCCTGCTCGCTGCTGTCCGCGCGGCCGTTCTCCTCGAAGAAGGCGGAGACGGGGACCTCCAGAAGGCGGGCAATCTCGCGCAGGCGACCGGCGCCGACACGGTTCTGGCCCTTCTCGTATTTCTGGACCTGCTGGAAAGTCACGCCGACAGCCGCGCCGAGCGCTGTCTGACTTAAACCCCGAGCCTTGCGCAAAGCGGTGATGCGCAGGCCGACGAGACGATCAACATCCGTAGTTTGTTTGGGCATTATACCGACGATCCGGTCCTTCCATGCCGATGCATGCCGACCCAAGGACCTTGGCCGGCATGTATGCATCCCCCCAACATTGACATCCCGGGTCGCGCCGGTTTTGCCAGCGTGGCGCGAGTCGTTTCGACCGAACGATGCCTTTGCATCCTCGTCTAAGGTTGCGTTGTCAACGGGTTTACATTGCTTAAGGACCAAGTGCAGGTGACAGAGCGCCTGCCAGGATAAAGTTTTCGTTGTGTGTTGCGAACAGGCCAGCCGGCATCCGTGCGGCGTTGCGCGCGGTTTCGGGCGCGCCGGCCCCGTGGTTTAGGCTCCGCCCCGGCGGGGGGCGTACCCCGGCATCGGAGGAACCGTATGTTCATCGCTATGAACCGCTTCAAGGTCGTCAAAGAGTCGGCGGCGGACTTCGAGAAAGTTTGGCTCGGCCGCGACAGCCGGCTCGGGGAGATGGACGGCTTCGTCGCGTTCCACCTCCTGCGCGGTCCCGAGGCGGAGGACCACGTCCTGTATGCCTCGCATACGGTCTGGCGGTCGCGGAGCGACTTCGAGGCGTGGACGCGCTCCGAGCAGTTTCGGCAGGCCCATGGCCGCGTGCCGGGCACCAAGCCGCTCTATCTCGGCCACCCGCAATTCGAGGGCTTCGAGGCGATCCAGACCGTCGCCGCCCCCGGGACGGAGGCGCCCTGAAACCCGCCGCTCAGCGCAGGCGCGGCAGGAAGGCGGCGAGCAGCCCCAGGGCGGGCAGCCAGGCGCAGAGGGCGTAGACGGTCTCGATGCTGGTGTGGTCGGCAAGCTCCCCCAGCACCGCCGCGCCGAGGCCGCCCATGCCGAAGGCGAAGCCGAAGAACAGCCCGCCCACGAGGCCGATCCGGCCCGGCAGCAGCTCCTGGGCGTAGACCAGGATCGCCGGCATCGCCGAGGCCAGGATCAGCCCGATCGGCACGGTGAGCGCCACGGTCCAGAACAGGTTGGCGTAGGGCAAGGCCAGGGTGAAGGGCAGCACGCCGACGATCGAGCCCCAGATCACCACCTTGCGGCCGAAGCGGTCGCCGACCGGGCCGCCCAGAAGCGTGCCGGCGGCGACCGCCCCCAGGAACACGAACAGGTAGACCTGCGAGAGCGCGACCGGCACGCCGAAGCGGTGGATCAGGTAGAAGGTGAAGTACGACGAGAAGCTCGCCATGTAGAAGTACTTCGAGAAGATCAGCGCCAGCAGGATGGCGATGGTCGCGCCGATGCGGGCCCGGCTCGGGCGCGGGCCCATGGCGGCGGCGGCGCGCCCGGGCGTCCGCCGGCCGGGGCGCAGGCTCCCCGCATACCAGCGCCCGACCCCCGCGAGCACGAGGATGCCCGCGAGCGCCGCGAAGCAGAACCAGGCGACGCTGCCCTGGCCGTGCGGCACCACCACGAAGGCCGCGAGCAGCGGCCCTAGGGCGGTGCCGGCATTCCCCCCGACCTGGAACACCGACTGGGCGAGCCCGTAGCGGCCGCCGGAGGCGAGGCGGGCCACCCGGGTCGCCTCCGGATGGAACACCGCCGAGCCGAGCCCGATCAGGCAGGCCGCGCCGAGCAGGGCGCCGTAGGAGGGGGCGATCGAGAGCAGGGCGAGGCCGGCGAGCGACACCGCCATGCCGATCGCCAGGGAATAGGGCATCGGCTTGCGGTCGGTGGCGAGCCCGATCAGGGGCTGGAGCACCGAGGCCGTCACCTGGAAGCAGAAGGTGATCAGGCCGATCTGTCCGAAATCGAGCCGGAAGGCGGTCTTGAGCACCGGGTAGATCGCCGGCAGCAGCGACTGGAGCAGGTCGTTGAGCAGATGCGACAGGCTCAACCCGAACAGCACCGCATAGGCCGGCGCCGCGCCGGCCTTGACGGGGGGTGGCGCCGTCACGGGAGCCTGGTCGAGGACGTCGGCCTCGAGGGCGGGGTTGTCCGCGCTGCGATCCATGGCGTGTCCGATGTCCCGTCTCGATCCCGTGCCGCCGCGGGCCGGGCTCCGGCTGTGGCATTCCCCCGAAGACCCCGCAAGGGACGGCCCGTCCACAGGAACAGCCATGCCGTCCGCGTCATGGCCCCCTGCCGGAACCGAAATCGCCGTGACCGAGACACGGGTCCACGGTTTGCGCTGAGGCGGGCGGATCTCGATGGGACAGGTGCGTCTGTGCCAAATCGGGACCAAGCTTGACCCATGGCGGTATGGCGTGATCACGATGTTTCAGGACCCTGTCCCGGAAGCCTACCGGAACGTCGATCCTCAGGCGCCGCGCCGACGCTCGGTCTGGGCGGCGCTGCTGCCGAGCCGCGGCCGCACCCTGGTCCGGCTCGGCATCGCCTCCGCCCTGGCCGGGGCCGACGCCGCCGCGATCGTCGCCTCGGGCCTTCTCATCGAGTTCTTCTACTTCTTCGCCTATGCCGGGGAGATGCCGCCGCTCTCGACGAGCCTCGCCCTGCGCCTGTCCGGGCTGCTCGCCGGGATCGTGCTCGTCACCAACCTCGTGCGCGAGGAATACAGCATCGAGAACTACCTCTCGCGGGCGCCCCACCTGCGCCGCCTCGCCACCCTGTGGCTGCTGGCCTGGGCCGGGGCGCTGGTGATCGGTTTCGCGACCAAGACCACGAGCGACTTCTCCCGCCTCGCGACCGCAACCTTCTTCGGGGCCGGCCTGCTGAGCCTGCTGGTCGTGCGCGCCGGCATGGTCGCCCTCGTGCGCTACGGCGTCACCCCGGCCTCCGCCTCGGCGAGCCGGGTCCATCTCGTCGGCTACGAGGAGGACATCACCGATTTCTACGAGAACAACGCGGTCTCCGAGCTCGGCCTGCGGGTGATCGGCACGAGCTACCTGCGCCGTCCCGAGCCGGGCAGCGACCGGCCGAGCCGCGAGGCGCTCCTCTCGGAGGATCTCGACCTCGCCGTCTCGGTGGTGCGCTTCCTGCGGCCGGACGACGTCTTCGTGCTGGTGCCCTGGACCGAGACGGCGGATGTGGAGCGCTGCATCGACGCCTTCCTGCGGGTGCCCGCCGCCCTGCACCTGCGCCCGGGCACCATGCTCGACCGCTTCCCCGACCTCCAGGTCGCCCGCGTCGGCCGGCTCTCCGGCATCAATATCGGCCGGCGCCCGCTCAATCTCGGCGAGATCCTGCTGAAGCGGGCCTTCGACCTCGTCCTGGCGACGACCGCCCTCGTCCTGCTCGCCCCGATGCTCATCGCCATCGCCGTGCTGATCAGGATCGACAGCCCCGGCCCGGTCTTCTTCCGGCAGCGCCGCTACGGCTTCAACCAGCAGGCCTTCGGCGTCTTCAAGTTCCGCAGCATGAAGGTGCATGCGGAGGCGGGATTCCGGCAGGCGACCCGCAACGACGACCGCATCACCCGCATCGGCGCCATGCTGCGCCGGACGAATCTCGACGAGCTGCCCCAGCTCCTGAACGTGCTCATCGGCGACATGTCCCTGGTCGGGCCGCGCCCCCACGCCCTCGCCCACGACCGCAGCTTCGAGCGGCGCATCGCCCTCTACGCCCGGCGCCACAACGTGAAGCCCGGCATCACCGGCTGGGCCCAGGTGAACGGCTTCCGCGGCGAGACCCTGACCGACGCCGACATGGAGAAGCGCGTCCAGGCCGACCTGCACTACATCGACAACTGGTCGATCTGGCTCGACCTCAAGATCATCCTCCAGACGGTGATCTCGCCCCGGGCCTACCGGAACGCCTTCTGACCTCGGCCGGGGAAGGACGCAGCTCCGCAACACTTCCCCGGCAATTGCGGACGGGAACGGCCGCGCCGCGCTGACGGGACGGCCTTTTTCGGCTTAGAAAGGCGCGGATCGGGCACCTTTCCCGGCGCCCCACCGCGAACCGGAGCGACCTTGCGCATCCTCGCCATCGATACGGCGCTCGACGCCTGCTCCGTCTGCGTCGCCCGCGACGACAGCGACGACCTCGACGCCGAGGAGACGATGACCCTCGCCCGCGGCCATGCGGAGGCGCTGCTGCCGATGGTCGAGCGGGTGATGGCGCGGATCGAGGGGGGCTTCGACGGCCTCGCCCGCGTCGCCGTGACCGTGGGGCCCGGCAGCTATACCGGCCTGCGCGTCGGCCTCTCCGCCGCCCGGGCGATCGGGCTCGCCACCGGGCTCCCGGTGGTCGGCGTGACCACCCTCTCGGCGCTGCTCGCCCCCCAGCTCGCCCTCAACGGCGACGGCCTGGTGGCCGCCGCCATCGATGCCCGGCACGGGGCGATCTACCTCCAGGCGATGAGCATCGCCGGCGGCGTCACGGTCTCGCCGCGCCACGTCCGGGTCGAGGAGGCGGTGCGCCTGCTCGAAGGGCGGCCGGTCACCGTGGTCGGCTCCGGCGCCCCGGCCCTCGCCGCGGCGATCGAGGCGGCGGGCGGCGCGGCCACCCTCGGCGAGACCGGGCCGCCGCCGATCGCCTGGGTTGCCTCCCTCGGGCTCGTCGCCGACCCCGCCCACGCCCTGCCCCGGCCCCTCTACCTGCGCGGGCCGGACGCGCAGCCCCAGGACCATGCGAGGCTCGCCCGGCAATGACCCGCCCGCTCTCCCCGTTCTGGGCCCTCGAATACTGGACCGCCCTCTGGGATTCCTGGGGCTCGACCCCCTACGTGGCGCCGCTGCGCGACTCCGCCCAGGCCGGCGCCATGGCCCGGATCCACGCCACCGCCTTCGCCCGGCCCTGGGACCCGCACGAATTCGAGCGGATGCTGTGCGAGCGCTCCACCGAGGCCCATGGCCTGTGGCGGGCCGGGACCCTGCTGGGCTTCGCCCTCTCCCGCAAGGCGGCGGACGAGGCCGAGATCCTGACGATCGTGCTCAGCCCGGCCCTGCGCGGCGGGGGGCACAGCCGCCGGCTGCTGCGCGAGCACCTGACCGCCCTGACCTTCGCCGGGATCCGCACGGTGCATCTCGAGGTGGACGAGGGCAACGCCCCCGCCCTGAGGCTCTATGCCCGCCACGGCTTCGCCAAGGTCGGCGAGCGCACCGGCTACTACGCCCGGCCCGACGGCAGCCGGGCCACGGCGCTGACCATGAGCGCGTCCCTGTCGTGACCCTGGACGGCTGACGCGTCATGTCCCGCCTCGGCCTCGCCGCGCGGCTCGCGCTCTGTGCCCTGTTCTTCGCCCTGGTCGTCGGCCCGCACCTGCTGAGCCTGCGCTTCGGGCGCGGGCGCCTGGCGGCGCATATCCCGGTGCGTTTCCACCGGCTGTTCCTGCGGCTCTTCGCCGTGCGCGTGGAGCAGAGCGGCCTGCCCCCGGGGGCGGGCGAGCCGGCCCTGGTGCTGTCGAACCACGTCTCCTGGCTCGACATCGTGGTGCTCGGCGCCCTGCGCCCGCTCTCCTTCGTGGCGAAATCCGAGATCGCCGGCTGGCCGCTGATCGGCACCTGCGCCCGGCTCCAGCGCACGGTCTTCATCGAGCGGGCCAAGCGTGCCGCCACCGCGAGCGTCAACGCCACCGTGGGGCAGCGCCTCGCCGACGGCGACCTGATCGTGCTGTTCGCGGAGGGCACCACCGGGGACGGGCTGCGCCTCCTGCCCTTCCGCTCCTCCCTGGTCGGCGCGGCCCGGGCGGCGCTGGCCGCGGAAGAGGGCGGCCTGGAGCGGATCCGCCTGCAGCCCCTGGCGCTCGCCTATACCCGGCGCAACGGCATCCCCCTCACGCGCCTGGAGCGGCCGGAGATCGCTTGGTACGGCGACATGGAGCTCGCGCCCCATCTCGGCCTGTTCGCCACCCGCGGGCCGATCGACGTGCAGGTGATCTGGGGCGAGCCGATCGCCTTCGAGGCGGGCACCGACCGCAAGGTCGCCACCGCCCTGGCCGAGGCCTCCGTGCGGCGCGCCCTGAAGGAAGCGCTCGCCGGCCGGCCCCTGCCGCCCCTCGTGACGCCCGGCCGCGCCCCGTACGAGGATGCCGACGTCTCGGCGCCGGGCATCGCCGCGGTGTGATCAGACCGCGGCCGGCAGCGGGAAGGTCGCGGCCTGGCCCTGGATGCGGCCCTCCTCGTCGATCAGCTGCCAGACCGTGCCCCCCTTCAGGGCGAAGCGGCGGCCGTCCTTGCGCACCCGGATCCCGGCATAGCCGGTGACGAAGCCGTCGCGGGCGACCGCGTCGAGCAGGCGCTGGCGCTCGGCCCGGTCCGGCGCCTCCGCCGAAAGGCGCGAGGGCAGCCCGACGATCTCCTCCCGCGCATAGCCGAAGGCCGCCTGCGCCGCCCGGTTGGCGTAGACGAAGCGGGGATCGGCGCCCCCGTCATGGGCGAGCACCGCGAAGGGCGCGTCCGCATAGAGCCAGGCCGCGTCCGCCCCCTCCGGCGCGAGGGGGACGCCCACGAGGCGGCGATGGCTGCCGGTGAGCAGCGCGAAGAAATCCGGATCGGTCGAAAGGTCCATCGGCCTTCCTGGGGTGAGGATGCGCCCCGCGGCGACGGGCGCGCCAAAGCGTGCTATGGGCGCCTGTCAGATCTCCCGCGGGCCTGCAAGCCACTTGAGACAGGCCGGCGATGGCGGGGCGCCGGCGGCAGGGTACCGATCCGTTGAAGAAGGCCTTCGTCAAATCCTACGGCTGCCAGATGAACGCCTACGACGCCGCCCGCATGGCGGACGTGCTCGGCGCCGAGGGCTACGCCGCCACGGACCAGGTGGAGGAGGCCGACGTGGTCGTCCTCAACACCTGCCACATCCGCGAGAAGGCCGCCGAGAAGGTCTATTCGGAGCTCGGCCGCCTGCGCGTGCTCAAGGGTGAGCGGGCCGAGGCCGGGCGGGACACCCGCATCGTCGTGGCGGGCTGCGTCGCCCAGGCCGAGGGCGCCGAGATCCTGTCGCGGGCGCAGGGCGTCGACGTGGTGGTCGGCCCGCAGAGCTACCACCGCCTGCCGGCCCTGCTCGCCGCCTCCCGCGAGAAGCGGGTCGTCGACACGGATTTCCCCGTCGAGGACAAGTTCGACCACCTGCCCGCCCGCCGCAACCGCGGCGTCACCGGCTTCCTCACGGTGCAGGAGGGCTGCGACAAGTTCTGCGCCTTCTGCGTGGTGCCCTATACCCGCGGCGCCGAGGTCTCCCGCTCCGTGGCCGCGATCCGGGCCGAGGCCGAGGCGATGGTCGCCGCCGGCGTGCGCGAGATCACGCTGATCGGGCAGAACGTGAACGCCTATCACGGCGCGGGCGCGGACGGGGCGCCGGCGAGCCTCGCCGGCCTGATGGCGGAGCTCGGGCGGATCCCCGATCTCCTGCGCCTGCGCTACACCACGAGCCATCCCAACGACATGGCCGAGGACCTGATCGCCGCCCATGGAAGCGACCCGCTGCTGATGCCCTATCTGCACCTGCCCGTGCAGTCGGGCTCGGACCGGGTGCTGAAGGCGATGAACCGCAAGCATACCGGCGACCATTACCGCGCCCTGATCGCCCGCATCCGGGCGGCCCGGCCGGACATCGCCCTGTCCTCGGACTTCATCGTCGGTTTCCCCGGGGAGACCGAGGCCGAGTTCGAGGAGACGATGCGGCTCGTCGCCGATATCGGCTTCGCCTCCGCCTTCTCCTTCAAGTACAGCCCGCGCCCCGGCACCCCCGCCGCCGAGCGGGAGGACGCGGTGCCCGAGGCGGTCAAGAGCGAGCGCCTCGCCCGCCTGCAGGGCCTCCTCGACGCCCAGCGCCACGCCTTCAACGCGGCGACCGTGGGCAAGGTCGTGGAGGTGCTGGTCGAGAAGGCCGGGCGCCATCCCGGCCAGGTCGCCGGCAAGACGCCCCATCTCCAGGCGGTGCAGTTCGACGCGCCGCTCGCCGCCATCGGCACGCTGGTGCCGGTGCGCATCGTCCAGTCAGGCTCGAATTCGCTGTTCGGCGAGCGCGTCGCCGATGCGGCGCGGGCCGCCTGACCCCATATGAGGCCGATGACCTTGCAGGAACGCCCGTTTGCCGCCCGCTGACCTTCCCGGCCGCGCCGTGCAGCAGAGAACCCGGCCCGCGTCCGCGCGGCCCAGCGGGCTCGCCGAGACGGTCGAGGTCTCCCTGACCTTCGACGACAACCGGCTGGCGAGTCTCGTCTTCGGCCAGTACGACCAGAACGTCGCCCATATCGAGCGCCGCCTCGACGTGACCGCGACGGCGCTGGGCAACCACCTCGTGGTGAAGGGCCAGCCCGACGCCGCCGAGAAGGCGCGCCGGGTCTTCGAGCGGCTCTATGCCCGGGTGAAGCGCTCCGGCACCGTGCTGACCCTCGGCGACGTGGACGGGGTGATCCAGGAGGTCACCGTCCAGGGCAACCTGTTCCCCTCCGCCGAGATCGCCGCCGAGCCCGACCGGCCGCTCTTCGAGCAGATCGCCACCCGCAAGCGGGGCGCCGTGCGCGCCCGCAACGCGGCCCAGAGCGACTACATCAAGGCCCTGCGCGCCAACGAGCTCGTCTTCGCGGAAGGCCCGGCCGGCACCGGCAAGACCTGGCTGGCGGTCGGCCATGCGGTCTCCCTGCTGGAGCAGGGCCATGCCGAGCGGCTGATCCTGTCCCGCCCGGCGGTGGAGGCGGGCGAGCGCCTGGGCTTCCTGCCCGGCGACATGCGCGAGAAGGTCGATCCCTATCTGCGCCCGATCTACGACGCCCTCTACGATTTCATGGAGGCCCGCCACGTCGATCGCGGGCTCGAGACCGGCACGATCGAGATCGCGCCCCTGGCCTTCATGCGCGGGCGCACCCTCACCAACGCCGTGATCCTGCTCGACGAGGCGCAGAACACGACCTCCATGCAGATGAAGATGTTCCTCACCCGGCTCGGCGAGAACTCGCGGATGATCGTCACCGGCGATCCGAGCCAGATCGACCTGCCGCCGGGCCAGAAATCCGGCCTCGTCGAGGCGGTGGGCGTGCTCGACGGCGTCGAGGGCATCGGCCGCGTGCGCTTCCGCGACGTGGACGTGGTGCGCCACGACCTCGTGCGCCGCATCGTCTCGGCCTACGAGGCCGCCGCCCATGGCGAGGCGGAGGCCGACCGCAACCCGAATCCCCGCCGCCGACCCCTCGCCTGACGACGATGACCGACCACGAGATCGACATCGCCGTCGAGGACGCGCGCTGGGACGAGGCCGTGCCCGACCTCGAAGCCTTCGTGATCCGGGCCGTGGAGGCCGGGCTCGCGAGTCTGCCGGAGGCCGGGGGCGGCCCGGTCGAGGTCAGCGTGCTGCTGGCCGACGACGCCATCGTGCAGGGGCTCAACCGCACCTGGCGCGGCAAGGACAAGCCGACCAACGTGCTCTCCTTCCCCGCCGCGGAGCAGCCCCTGCAGCCGGGCATGGCCCGCCCCCTCGGCGACGTCGTTCTTGCTTATGACACGATGCTGCGCGAGAGTACGGAGCAGTCGAAGCCGCTCGAACACCACCTCGCCCATCTCCTCGTTCATGGCACCCTTCACCTTCTCGGACAGGACCATGAGACCGGTGAGGCCGAGGCCGACGCCATGGAGGCGCTCGAAATCGCGGCGCTCTCCACCCTCGGCATCCCGAACCCCTACGAGGAGTGATTCGGGCCGCGCGCTTCGACACGGGCAATCCCGCCTCACTGTTGAACGAGAGATATGACCAACGACCGAAGTCGTGGCGCGGCCCTGGCCGCGCCGGTTGCGGAAGGCGAGGGCCAGCCACGCGAGGCGTGGTATGACCGCCTTCTGAACGTCTTCCATCTGCGCCCGCGCGACACGCTGCGCACGGATATCGAGGATGCGCTGGCCGA
This sequence comes from Methylobacterium organophilum, assembly GCF_022533465.1. Taxonomy (NCBI): domain Bacteria; kingdom Pseudomonadati; phylum Pseudomonadota; class Alphaproteobacteria; order Hyphomicrobiales; family Methylobacteriaceae; genus Methylobacterium; species Methylobacterium organophilum. The sequence continues at coordinate 1,314,417 of NZ_CP092848.1, forward strand.
GCCGGATGGCGGGGCCGAGTCGTTCTCGCCGCTGGAGCGGGCGATGCTCAAGAACGTCCTCGGCCTGCACAAGGTGCGGGTCGACGATGTCATGATCCCCCGCGCGGACATCACCGCGGTGGCCGTCGATACCAGCCTGGGCGACCTCCTGAAGCTGTTCCGCAGCGCCGGCCATTCGCGCCTGCCGGTCTATGGCGAGACGCTCGACGACCCCCGGGGCATGGTCCATATCCGCGACCTCGTCGAGTACATGGCCGCCAAGGCGGAGGCCGCGCCCCGCCGCGTGCCGGCGGCGAAGGCCGTCCCGGCCGAGGGCGCCCTCGCGGAGGAGAAGCCGGCCCCCCGCCCCCGCCGGGCGAGCAGCCGCGTGCCCCGCAGCCTCGATCTCGGCAAGGTCGACCTCTCGGTCACCCTGGCCTCCACCCGCATCCAGCGCCCGGTGCTGTTCGTGCCGCCCTCCATGCCGGCGATCGACCTGCTCGTGCGCATGCAGGCGACCCGCACCCACATGGCCCTCGTCATCGACGAGTATGGCGGCACCGACGGCCTGATCTCCATCGAGGACCTGATCGAGGTCGTGGTCGGCGACATCGAGGACGAGCACGACGTGGCCGAGGGCCGCCTCGTCAACCGCCTCGAGGGCGACGAGGAGGCCTATGTGGCCGATGCCCGCGCCGACCTCGCCGAGGTCTCCGAGGCGACCGGTGTCGACCTCGTCGCCGCCGCGGGCGAGATGGCCGAGGAGATCGACACGATCGGCGGTCTGATCGTGACGCTGGCCGGCCGCGTCCCCTCCCGGGGCGAGCTGATCGCCGGGCCGGGCGATCTCGAATTCGAGGTGCTCGACGCCGATCCGCGCCGGGTGAAGCGCGTGCGCCTGCAGAAGGGCCCGCTGAAGATCGACAACGTGGTGCCCCTGGCGCTGCCGGCGCCCGCGGCGCCGGCCCCCGCGCCGCAGCAGGCTGCCGAATCGGGACGCTGACCGCTGGCATGACGCCCGTGACTGTCGGCGCATCCGGCGCCGCCCCGCGCCCGGATGCGCCGACGCTCGGCCGTCTCCTCGCCGCGCCCGCCCGTTGGGTCGGGGCGCTGCGGGGCTGGCGGCGGCTCGCCCTCGCCTTTGTGGGCGGGGCCTCCGGCGCCCTGGCGATGCCGCCCTTCGGGTTCCTCCCGGCCCTCGTCCTCGCCCTGGCCCCCGCGATCTGGCTGCTCGACGGACTCGACGGGCGGCGCCCTCTCCGGCTGGCGGCGCTGATCGGCTGGGCCTGGGGCTTCGGTTTCTTCACCGCCGGGCTGTGGTGGCTCGGCGCCGCCTTCCTGGTGGAGGCGGAGGAATTCGCCTGGGCGATGCCGCTCGGCGTGCTCGGCCTGCCGGCGGTGCTCGGCCTGTTCACGGCCCTCGGCTTCGCCGCCGCCCGCCTGCTCTGGTCGCGCGGCGCGGCGCGCCTCGCCGCCCTGGCCTTCGGGCTCGCCGGCGCCGAGTGGCTGCGCGGCCACCTCTTCACCGGCTTTCCCTGGAACACCCTCGGCATGGCCCTGGGGAGCCATCTCTGGCCGATGCAGGCGGCCTCCCTCGTCGGCCTCTACGGGCTCACGGTGCTCGCCGTGCTGATCGCCGCCGCGCCGGCCACGCTCGCCACCGGCCCGGGCCGGCTCGCCCGCTTCGGCCCCTCCGCCGCGGCGCTGGGGGCGCTCGCGGCGCTGACCCTCTACGGCGCCTGGCGCGTGCCCGCCGCGCCCGACCCGACCGTGCCCGGGGTGCGGCTGCGGCTGATCCAGCCGAGCATCCCGCAGGACGCCAAGTTCCGGCCCGAGAACCGCGAGGGCATCGTCGACAAGTATCTGGAGCTCTCCGACCGGGCCGATGCGGAAGGGCGCGGCGGCCTGTCCCGGGCGACCCATGTGATCTGGCCGGAATCGGCCTTCCCCTTCCTGATCCAGCGCGATCCCGAGACGCTCGGGCGCATCGGTGCCGTGATCCCCCGCGGCACCCAGCTCATCACCGGCGCGGCCCGGGCGCAGGAGCCCCTGACCCGCGAGCACGCGGTGTTCTTCAACGCGATCCTGACGATCGCCCATGGCGGCACCTTCGGCGATTCCTACGACAAGGTGCATCTCGTGCCCTTCGGCGAGTACCTGCCGGGGCCGTTCGACGCGCTCCTGCGCGCGGTGGGGCTGCGCCAGTTCGTCTCCGTGCCGGGCGGCTTCACCCCCGGCGCCCGGGAGGGCCAGCGCATCCTCGACGTGCCGGGCCTGCCGCCGGTCGCCGCCGCGATCTGCTACGAGGCGATCTTCCCCGGCGCGATCCGGCCGCCCGCCCCCCCGGGCGGCGTGCAGAGGCCGCCGGGGCTGATCCTCAACCTCACCAACGACGCCTGGTTCGGCGACACCCCCGGCCCCCGCCAGCATTTCGCCCAGGCGCGGCTGCGGGCCGTGGAGGAGGGCCTGCCCCTGGTGCGCGACGCCAATAGCGGCATCTCCGCCGTGGTCGATGCCCATGGCCGCATCGTCGCCCGCCTGCCCCTCGGCGCCGAGGACGCCCTCGATTCCGACCTGCCCGCCCCCCTGCCCGGCGCCACCCTCTATGCCCGGGCGGGCGACCTTCCCTTCGCCCTGATGCTGGCCGCCTGCCTCGGCGGAGCGCTCGCCGGCCGCCGCCGCCCATGACCCGACCCGCTGCTTCCAAAGGCCGCCGCCTCGTCGTCGGCGCCGGGGTGATGCTCGTCGCCTTCAACCTGCGCCCGGCCCTGTCGAGCGTCGGGCCGCTGCTGACGAGCATCATCGGGCAGACGGGCCTGAGCGCGGGCGGGGCCGCCCTGCTCACCACCCTGCCGGTGCTCTGCCTCGGCCTCGCCGGAGCCCTCGGTCCCCTGGCGATCCGCCGGCTCGGCACGGAGGCCGGGGTGCTGGCGGGGCTTCTCGCCATCGCCGCGGGGCTGGCTCTGCGCGCCCTCGGCACCCTGCCCGCCCTGTTCCTCGGCGTGATCCTCGCGGGCCTCGGCATCGGGCTCGCCGGGGTGCTGGTGCCGGCCATCGTCAAGCGCGACTTCTCCCACGCCACCGGGCGGATGATGGGCCTGTTCACCATGACGCTCTGCCTGGGCGCCGCCTTCGGGGCGGGGTTCAGCGTGCCCCTGAGCGGGATTCTCGGCGGCTGGGCGCCCTCGCTCGCCGTCTGGAGCCTGCCCGCCCTGGCGGCCCTGCTGGCCTGGGCGCCCCTGACCCGCCTGCGGCCGGAGCCGCCGCTCCCGGCGCGCCGGCCCCTGGCGCTGCTGCGCGATCCCCTCGCCTGGCAGGTCACCGGCTTCATGGGCCTGCAATCCGCCCTGGCCTATGTGCAGTTCGGCTGGCTGCCTGCGCTCCTCGAAGGGCGCGGCCTCTCGGCCCTGGAGGCGGGCTACCTCGCCTCCGTCACCACCCTCGGCCAGGCCCCCGGCGCCCTGATCGTGGCCTCCCTGGCCGGGCGCGGGCGCGACCAGCGGGCCTGGGTGCTCGGCATCATCCTCGCCACGATGCTGCCCTTCCTCGTGCTCGCCTTCGGGCCGTCGTCCCTGCTCGTCCCGGCCGGCATCGTCTCCGGCTTCGGGGTCGGCGGCTGCTTCGGCCTCGGCCTGACCCTGATCGTCCTGCGCGCCCGCGACGCCGCCGGGGCCGGGGCGCTCTCGGCCATGGCCCAGGGCATCGGCTACGCCCTCGCCTCCCTCGGGCCCTTGAGCTTCGGCCTCGCCCACCAGGCGAGCGGCGGCTGGGGCTGGCCCTGCGCGCTCTATGTCGGCCTCGCCCTCGCCGCCCTGGCCTGCGGCCTGCCCGCCGGGCGCGACCGCTTCGTCGGCAAGCCGGCCTGACACGGGCAAGGGGCCGGTGCTAGGCTCGGGGGCGAGCAAGGCGGGGTGGTGGATGGGGCGCGGGTTTCGACGGGGCATCGCGGGGGCGGCCCTGCTGCTCGGGCTCGCTCCGGGTTGCGCCGCCGCCGAATCCGCCCCGTCCGATCCCGCGCTCCCCGCGGCCTCCTTCCCGGCCTGTTTCGGCGCGCTCGCAGCCCTGGCCCAGGCGCGGGGAATCTCCGAGGCGACCGTCTCCGCGCAGTTCGGCGCCTTGGCGCCCGATCCCGTGGTGCTGCCGGCCACGGGGGCGCAGGCGGAGTTCGTCCGCCCGCTCTGGGACTATCTCGACGCCAGCGTCACGCCGGAACGCATCGCCACCGGCCAGGCCAAGCTCGCCGAATGGGCCGAGGCGCTGGCGCGGATCGAGGCCGCCTACGGCGTCGACCGCCACGTCCTCGTGGCCTTCTGGGGCGTGGAATCGAATTTCGGCCGGGCGATCGCAGATCCGAAGGGTCTGCGCCCGGTGGTGCCGGCCCTCGCCACCCTGGCCTGCGGCGAGCCCGCCCGCGCCGCCACCTGGCGCGACGAGCTGATCGCGGCGCTCACCATCCTCGACCGGGGCGAGGCGCCGGCGGAGGGGCTGTTCGGCTCCTGGGCCGGGGCCATGGGCCACACCCAGTTCATGCCGACCGCCTATCTCCGCCACGCCGTGGATTTCGACGGCGACGGCCGGCGCGACATCTGGCACGCGGTGCCCGACGCCCTGGCCTCCACCGCCGACTTCCTCAAGGCGGCGGGCTGGCGGGCCCACGAAGGCTGGGGTCGGGAGGTGTCGCTGCCGGAGGGCTTCGACCACCGCCTCGCCGACGAGACGACGGAGCGCGTCTTTTCGGAATGGGCCGCCCTCGGCGTGAAGCCGGCCGGTCCCCTCCCCTTCCCCGAGGGCGCGAGGGCGGTGCTGCTGCTGCCCGCCGGGGCCAGGGGGCCGGCCTTCCTGCTGCAGCCGAACTTCAAGGTCATCCTGCGCTACAACACGGCGCTGGCCTACGCCCTCACCGTGGCCCATCTCGCGGACCGACTCGCCGGCGCGCCGGCCTTCGCGGCGCCCTGGCCGCGGGGGGACCGGATGCTGACGACGCCGGAGCGGCGCGAACTCCAGACGACGCTGGCCGTCCTCGGCTACGCGGTCGGCGCCGCCGACGGCAAGGTCGGCCCGAAGACCCGGGCGGCGATCCGCGCCTATCAGGAGAAGGCCGGCCTCACCCCGGACGGCTATGCCGAGCCGGGGCTCCTCGAAAAGATCCGGGCGGAACGCCCGGCTTCCCCGTAGGACGGCCCCATGCGCGTCCTCCTCGTCTATTGCCACCCGCGATCCGACAGCTACTGCGCCGCCCTGCGCGCGGCCGCGACCGCCGCCCTCGCCCGGGCGGGCCACGCCGTCGAGACGATCGACCTCTACGCGGACAACTTCGATCCGCGGCTGAGCGCGCCGGAGCGCGGCACCTATTTCGACGAGGATCGGGAGCGCCCCGACCTCGCTCTCCATATCGCCGCCCTGCGCCGGGCCGAGGTGCTGGTCCTCGTCTACCCGACCTGGTGGTTCGGCCTGCCGGCCATGCTGAAGGGCTGGATCGACCGGGTCTGGCTGCCCGGCATCGCCTTCTCCCTCGGGGGCGCCCGGGTGCTGCAACCGCGGCTCACCAACATCCGCCGGATCGTGGTGGTGACGACCTACGGCTCGCCGCGCTGGCTGCTCTGGCTCGTCGGCTGGCCGGACTGGCGGCTGTTCCGCTTCGGCATCCGCAGCCTCTGTGCCCCGGGCTGCCGGCTCGACTGGCTGAGCCTCACCGGCATGGACAAGGCGACGCCGACGGCCCGCGCCCGCTTCCTGGCGAAGGTGGACCGGCGGCTCTCGGCGCTCTGAAACGGCTCAGCCGGGAAACCGGTCGAAGGTCGGCAGGCGGTGGGCCTCCTCCATCCAGGCGATGCGCTCCGCCACCTGGATCTGGGCGGCCGGCGGGAGGGCCTCCGGGGTGTCGAGGGTGGCCGTCTGCACGTCGATCATGCCCGGCAGGGTCTGCTCGTTCACGTAGAACAGGCCGGTGCCGCAGTGGCCGCAGAAATGGCGCCGCCCGTGTTCGGAGGAGGCGTAGACCATGGGCTCGCCGGAGATCGTGACCTGCCCGGCCGGCACCATGGCCCAGCCGACCATCGGCGCGCCGGCATGGCGCCGGCAATCCGAGCAGTGGCACAGGGCATTATGCACCACCTCCGAGGACATTTCGTAGGTGATCGACCCGCAATGGCAGCGGCCCTTGAGCATCCGGCTTCCCCTCGATCGGATTCGCGCGGCGGGGAGGATACCGGCGCCGCGCGGCCCGGGAACAAGAAAACCGCGGCGGCCGGTTCCGGCTGCCGCGGTTTTCCCTCACCGGCGGGGCGGAGGAGACGAAACCCCGCCGGGAGTCGGATCGCCGGGGATCACTCCGCCGGTTGCAGGGCCGGGACCGGGGCGGCGATCTCCGCCGGCTTGCCGCCGAGCGCCGCGTGGAGCTTGGCCTCGTCGACCTCGCCCTCCCAGCGGGCGACCACGATGCAGGCCACCGCGTTGCCGATGAAGTTGGTGAGCGCCCGGCATTCCGACATGAAGCGGTCGATGCCGAGGATCAGCGCCATGCCGACGACCGGCACCGAGGGCACCACCGCGAGCGTCGCGGCGAGCGTGATGAAGCCTGAGCCGGTGACGCCGGCCGCGCCCTTCGAGGAGAGCATGGCGACGAGGAGCAGCAGGGCCTGCTCGCCCAGGGACAGGGGCGTGTCGGTGGCCTGGGCGATGAAGAGCGCCGCCATCGTCATGTAGATGTTGGTGCCGTCGAGGTTGAACGAGTAGCCGGTCGGCACCACGAGGCCGACGACGGGGCGCGAGCAGCCCGCGCGCTCCATCTTGTCGATGAGGGAGGGCAGCGCCGATTCCGACGACGAGGTGCCGAGCACCAGCAGCAGCTCCTCCTTGATGTAGCGGATGAGCTTGAGGATCGAGAAGCCGTTGTAGCGGGCGACCAGGCCGAGCACGCCGAGCACGAAGATCGCCGAGGTCAGGTAGAAGGCGCCGACCAGGTAGGCGAGGTTGGCGAGCGACGAGATCCCGTACTTACCGATGGTGAAGGCCATCGCGCCGAAGGCACCGATGGGAGCGACCTTCATGATGATGGCGACGACGCCGAAGATCGCCTCCGACAGCACCTTGATGATGTCCAGCACCGGCTTGCCGCGGTCGCCCATGAAGGCGAGGCCGAAGCCGAACAGCACCGAGAAGAACAGGACCTGAAGGATCTCCCCGCCCGCGAAGGCGCCGACCGCGGTGGTCGGGATGATGTTCATCAGGAAGTCGACGATGCTCTGCTCCTTGGCCTTGCCGGCATAGGTCGCGACCGCCTTGGGATCGAGCGACTTCGGATCGATGTGCAGGCCGTGGCCGGGCTGGAGCACGTTGGCCACGATCAGGCCGACGATGAGGGCGAGCGTCGAGAAGGTGAGGAAGTACAGGAGCGCCTTGCCGCCGACGCGGCCGACCTTCTCGAGATTGGTCATGCCGGCGATGCCGGAGACCACGGTGAGGAAGATCACCGGGGCGATGATCATCTTCACGAGCTTGATGAAGGCGTCGCCGAGCGGCTTCATCTCGGCGCCGAGCTGCGGGTAGAAATGGCCGAGCAGGACGCCGATCGCGACGGCGACGAGCACTTGGAAATAGAGCGTGCGGTAGAGGGGCTTCGGCGCGGGCGGGGCGTGCGGCGCGGTCAGCGGCGAGGGGACGGCAGCCATGGGGTCTCTCTCCCTGTCAGGCGGTGGATCGGTCCGCGGCTCGGTCGGCGGGCCCTTTTCGGGGCCGCGCCGCTGTCCGCTCTTGCTTTTGGCCTGTCGGCGCACAGCTCTGCGGTTGCGGCATGACTGTGCTTCGCCGACCGAATGGCAACCGGCATGCCAGCGCCGGAGGGCCGTTAAGTTTTTGCTAACCGACTGAAATGCGTACTATTTTTCCTCATCCCCGCCCGGCTTCCGGAGCGGCCTTTGCGGGGATCCGCACGGGACGGCCGGAATCGTTCCGAGAATCCGGAACGCGGGCGCCGGCATGAGGGAGGCCGCGCGCCACGGGCTCGCCCGGCACCGTCGGGGACTCGCCCTGCTCCTCGGCCTCGCCGCGATGGCGCTCGCGGCCTGGGCCGGGGGGCGGGTGGCGGAGCATCGGGCCCTGGCCGATCTGCGCCGCGGCGCGCGCTCCGCCCTGAGCCTCCAGGTCGCCGCCCTGCGGGCGGAGATGCAGACGCAGAGCGCCCTGCCCCTGGCGCTCGCCGCCGATCCGGAGATCGCCCGGGTGGCGCGGGACGCCTCGGATCCGGCCCTCGTCGCCCAGGTCAACGGGCGGCTCGCCCAGATCGCCGAGGCGACGGGCGCGGCGGTGATCTACGTGACCCGGGCCGACGGCATGACGGTGGCCGCGAGCAACGCCGCGACCGAGCGCAGCTTCGTCGGGCGCACCTACGCCTTCCGGCCCTATTACAAGCAGGCCATGGCGGGGGGCGCGGGCTCCCAGTTCGCCCTCGGCACCGTGAGCGGACGACCGGGCTTCTATCTCGCCCGGCGCCTGCCCGAGGCCGTGGGCGTGGTGGTGGTCAAGATCGAGTTCGACGCCGTCGAGGCCGCCTGGCGGAAGGGGGGCGAGACGGTCTTCGCGGCCGATCCCCGCGGCATCGTGCTGGTGGCGAGCGATCCCGCCTGGCGCTTCATGGCCCTGCGCGGCATCGACGAGGCGGAGCGGCGGCGCATCCGTGAGGCGCTGGAATTCGGCGAGGCGCCGCTGGCGCCCCTGCCCGTCTTCCCGACCCGGGACGGCCCCGACCGGGTGCGCGTCGGCAAGGGCGCGGAGCCGGCCCGCCCCGCCCTGATGCTCGACGCGCCGATCCCCGGCACCGACTGGCGGCTCCACACCCTCACCCCCATCGCCGCCGCGGTGGAGCGCGAGCGGGCGCAGGGCCGCGTCATCGCCCTGCTCGCCACCGGCCTGTCCTGGCTCGGCCTCGCCACGCTGATCGGCCGGCGGCGGCGGATGCGGGCGCGCCTCGCCGCGGCCGCGGCCGGGCGCGAGGAACTGGAGGCCCGCGTCGCCGAGCGCACCCAGGCCCTGAGCGAGGCCAACCGGCAATTGCGCGGCGAGATCGAGGAGCGCCGCCGGGCCGAGGCCGAGCGGGAGCGCCTGGGCCGCGAGCTCGCCCAGGCCGGGCGGCTCGCGGCGCTGGGCCAGTTCGCCGCCAGTATGGCCCACGAGATCAACCAGCCGCTCGCCGCGATCCGCACCTATGCCGACAACACCGCGATCCTGGTGCGCCGGGGCCGGGTAGAGGACGCCGCCGAGAACGTCTCGGCGATCGGCCGGCTCACGGAGCGGATCGGCGCGCTGACCCGGCAATTGAAGGGCTTCGCCCGGCGCGCCTCGGGCCGGCGCGAGCCGGTGCGCCTCGCCGAGACCCTGCGCGGCAGCCTGGAGGTGGTCGGCGCCCGGGCGGCGCAGGCGGGCATCGCCCTCTCCGTGGCGGCGCCCGCCCCCGACCTCGCCGTGCTCGGCGACGGGCCGCGGCTGGAGCAGGTTCTGGTCAACCTGCTCCAGAACGCGCTGGACGCGGTCGCCGGGCGGCCGGCGCCGCAGGTGGCGCTGACGGTGGAGGAAGGGGCCGAGCGCGTCGCCGTGGCGGTGGCCGACAACGGCCCCGGCATCCCGCCGGACACCCTGGCCCAGGTCTTCGACCCGTTCTTCACCACCAAGGCGGAAGGTCTGGGCCTCGGGCTCGCCATCGCCCGCGGGATCGTGGAGGAAAGCGGCGGCACCCTCTCCGTGCGCTCGAGCCCGGAGGGCACCGTCTTCCGCATGGAACTCTCCCGCGCCCCGGCTCCGCAGGCCGCCCGCGGCGAGGCCAGCCTGGAGCCGACCCGATGAGCTTCGACCCCGCCGAGCGCATCGTCTTCGTCGACGACGAGGAGGACATGCGCCGCGCAAACCGCCAGAGCCTGGAGCTCGACGGCTTCTCCGTGGAGACCTTCGAGACGGCGGAGGCGGCGCTGGCCGGCATCCAGGCGCAGCCGCCGGGCGTCGTCGTCAGCGACGTGCGCCTGCCGGGGATGGACGGGCGCGCCCTGTTCGAGCGCCTGCGCGCCCTCGACCCGGACCTGCCGGTGATCCTCATCACCGGCCACGGCGACATCACCATGGCGGTCGCGGCCATGCGGGAAGGCGCCTACGACTTCCTGGCCAAGCCCTACCCGGCCGAGGCGCTGATGGGCTCCGTGCGCCGCGCCCTGGAGCATCGCCGCCTCGTCCTGGAGAACCGGCGCCTCAATGCCCGCCTCGACGCGGCGGTGGAGGAAGACCCGGCCTTCCTCGGCGTCTCCCCGGAGATCGTGGGCCTGCGCCGCCTCGTGCGCGACATCGCCTCGGCGGATGTCGACGTGCTGGTGCTGGGCGAGACCGGATCCGGCAAGGAGGTGGTGGCGAGCGCCCTGCACCGCTGGAGCCGGCGCGCGCAGAAGAACTTCGTCGCCATGAATTGCGGGGCGCTGCCCGACAGCGTGGTCGAGAGCGAGCTGTTCGGCCACGAGGCCGGCGCCTTCACCGGCGCCCTGAAGCGCCGGGTCGGGCGCATCGAGCACGCGCAGGGGGGCACGCTCTTCCTCGACGAGATCGAGAGCATGCCCCTCGGCCTGCAGGTGAAGCTCCTGCGCGTGCTGCAGGAGCGGGTGGTGGAGCCGCTCGGCACCAACGAGCGCCGGCCCGTCGACATGCGGGTGGTCTCCGCCACCAAGGTCGATCTCGGTCAGGAGGCCGCCGCCGGCAGCTTCCGCGACGACCTCTACCACCGGCTCAACGTGGTCACGATCGCGATCCCGCCCCTGCGGGCGCGGCGGGAGGACGTGCTGCTCCTGTTCCAGCACTTCCTCGGCCGCGCCGCCGCCCGCTTCGGGCGCGAGCCGCCGCCAATGTCGGGGGCGATCCGCAACCACCTCCTGCGCCATGCCTGGCCGGGCAACGTGCGCGAGCTCGACCATTTCGCCGAGCGCTGCGCCCTGGGCCTGGTGCCGCAGGCGGCGGTTCCGGAGGCCGGGCCGGCGCCGAGCCTGCCCGAGCAGGTCGAGCGCTTCGAGCGCGGCCTGATCCGCGAGGAGCTGATCATGGCCGGCGGCGACGTGAAACTCGCCGCCGAAGCCCTCGCGGTTCCCCGCAAGACCCTCTACGACAAGATCGCGCGCTACGGCCTGACGCCGAACGACTACCGTTAGGCGGCAGGCGGGCCCCGGCGCGCGATGCGCGGTCCCGGATTCCGTGGCACGATCGGCCCCGGGCAAGGCGAGGCGGGATCATGCGGCCGGCCGACACGATCAACGTCACCCTGGCGCCGGAGATGCTCCAGGCCGTGCGCGAGAGCGTCGAGGCGAGCGAATACGCCTCGACCAGCGAGGCCGTGAGCGACGCCCTGCCCCTGTGGCAGCACCGGCGCCGGGAGGATGGCGAGCGCCTCGCCGCCCTGCGCGCCCGCATCCGCCGCTCCCTGGACGATCCGCGGCCTCCCTTGAGCCTGAAGGAGGTCGAGGCGCGCATCGACGGGCTGCATGCCGAGACCGTGAAGGCGCACCGTGACGCCTCTTGAGGTCGTGCTCCTCGAAGAGGCGAGTGCCGATCTCCTGAATATCTATCGCTGGGTCTACGAAGCCAGCCGCGACCCGAACGTCGCCAGGCGTTTCCTCGACCGCCTTCCGGCCCGCTGCGATCGCAGCGGCGATGCTCCGCGGGGCGGCCGTCTCCGGGACGACCTCGAGCCTGGTTTGCGCCTGTCCCCTTCGAACCTTCGGCCGTGATCGCCGATCGGATCGCGACCAACCGCGTTTGCATCGCCAACGTGTTCTATGGCGGCCGGGACTTCGAGGCCCTGTATCGGGGCCGGGATCCGGAGGAGGTGCCGCCGGCCTCCGACGCGTGAGCGGGGCTTGCCTTGGGGCGGCAACGCCGCCAAAGCGGCCCCTCGCCGACTCTCAGAGCCCCCTCGGAGCTTGCCCTGACTCCCTCCGCCCGCCTCTCCGCCGCCATCGAGGTCCTCGCCGAGATCGGCGAGCGGCGCCGGCCCGCCGCCGACGCCCTCAAGGATTGGGGCCTCTCCCACCGCTTCGCCGGCTCGGGCGACCGCGCGGCCATCGCGAGCCTGGTCTATGACGGCCTGCGCCGGAAGGCCTCCGCCGCCTGGATCATGGGCGAGGAGACGCCGCGGGCCGTGCTCATCGGCATGCTGCGCCTGCAGCGGGGCCTCGCCGCCCCCACCATCGCCGGCCTGTTCGACGGCGCCCGCTTCGCCCCCGCGCCCCTGAGCGAGGCCGAGACCCGGCGCCTGAACGAGGGCACCCTCGACGATGCGCCGCCGGAGGTCGCGGGCGACGCGCCGGCCTTCGTGCTGCCCGCCCTGGAGCGGCTGTTCGGCGCGGACCTGCTGCCGGAATTGCGCGCGCTCGCCCGCCGGGCGCCCCTCGACATCCGCATCAACGCCCTGAAGATCGACCGCGAGGCGGCCCGCGTGCAGGTCGCGCATCTGGAGGCGGAGCCGACCCCGCATTCCCCCTGGGGCCTGCGGGTGCCGCTCGGCGAGGACGGGCGCGGCCCGGCCCTGCATGTCGAGCCGGAATTCCTCGACGGGCTCTACGAGATCCAGGACGAGGGCTCGCAGCTCGCGAGCCTGCTCGCCGATGCGAAGCCGGGGGAGACCTTCGTCGATCTCTGCGCGGGCGGCGGCGGCAAGACCCTGGCGCTCGCCGCGGCCACCGGCAACGGCGCGCGCCTGATCGCCACCGATTCCGATCCCCGCCGCCTCGCGCCGATCCATGAGCGCCTGCGCCGGGCCGGCGCCCAGGCCGAGATCCGCACGCCCCGCGGCGGCCGCGCCCGGGCCGACGTGCTGACGGATCTCGACGGGCAGGTCGACCGGGTGCTGGTCGATGCCCCCTGCACCGGCACGGGCACCTGGCGGCGCAATCCGGACGCGAAATGGCGCCTGCGCCCGGGCAGCCTCGCCACCCGCCTCGCCGAGCAGGCCGCGGTGCTCGACCGGGCCGCGCAGCTCGTGCGGCCGGGCGGGCGCATCGCCTATGTCACCTGCTCGCTCCTGCCGGAGGAGAATGACGGGGCCGTCGCCGGCCTCCTCGCCCGCAGCGGCGGCCGCTTCGCCGCCGAGCCGCCGGAGGCGCTGGCGCAGCGCCGTCCCGGCCTCGCCCCGGCCCTGCGCCTCACGGAGCACGGCCTGCAGATGAGCCCGGCCCGCACCGGCACGGACGGATTCTATTTCGCCGAGATCACCCGGCAGGCTTGAGGGCGTCGCGGCATCGCACCGAGCCCCGCTCAGGGATCGACCACGGCCCTGCTTCGTTCTGACGGAGGCCGCTTTGCAGGCGGCCCGGGGTGCGTGGCGGGGAAGGGCGCGGATGAAACTCGATCGCAGGGCGCTCCTGGCCGCCGCGGCGGCCAGCCTGTCGGGGCGGGAGGCTGGCGGCACCACCATGGCGCAGACGATTCCCGCGCGGGCCGAGCCGGAACGGGTGCAGCCGCTGCCGCAGGCGGCCCCCGGCTCCGATCTCGAGGTCATCGATCTCTGGCCGGGCCCGCCGCCCGGAGGCGGCGGCCCGCCCGTCACCGAATACCGCTTCGACGAGACCCTGAAGGGCATCATCACCGCCGTGAGCCGGCCCTGCCTGCTGGTGATGCGCCCGGAGCGGCCCAACGGCGCCTCCGTCGTCGTGACGGCGGGGGGCGGCTATCGCCGCATCGATATCGGCCATGAGGGCCTGCCGGTCGGGGCGTGGCTCAACAAGGCCGGCATCACCGCCTTCATCCTGGTCTACCGGCTGCCGGGTGAGGGCTGGAACGCGGGGCCGGATGCCCCCCGCCAGGACGCCCAGCGGGCGATCCGGCTGGTGCGCGGGAGCGCGGCCGATTACGGCCTCGACCCGGAGCGGATCGGCCTGCTCGGCTTCTCCGCCGGCGGCCACCTGATGGGCGAGGCCGCGGTCGGCGCCGCGGCGGATCTCTACGAGCCGGTCGACGAGGACGACACCCAATCCGCCCATGTGGCCCTGGCCGGCCTGATCTATCCCGTGATCACCCTGCGCACGCCCTTCGACCGCACCATCTCCAGCCGGCGCATGCTGATCGGCGAGGACCCGACCGAGGCGCAGCGGCGGGCCTATTCCGTCGACCTTCAGGTGACGGAGAAGACGCCGCCGGTCTTCCTCGTCCAGGCTTCCGACGATCCGATCGCGGTGACCGACCATCCGCTCCTGATGTTCGCCGCGCTCCGCAACGCCAAGGTGCCGGCGGAGCTGCATGTGTTCGAGCGCGGCGGCCACGGCTTCGGCCTCGGCGTGCCGGGCAGCCCGGTGGCCGCCTGGCCCGGCCTGTTCCTGGCCTGGATGCGGGGCCGGGGATTGCTGCGAGCCTGACGCGCCGGTCACCCCTTCAGGGCGGCGGCGATGGTGTCCGCGAAGGGCGTGGTCGGGCGGCCGATCAGGGTGCTGAGGGCGTGGCCGTCGTCATCGAGGGCGCCTTTGGCCGCCGCGGCGTCAGAGTCGGCGAGCAGGCTCGCCACGAAGTCCGGCAGGCCGGCGCCGAGCAGGGCCGCCTTGAACTCCGCCTCCGGCAGGTCGCGATAGGCGACCGGCTTGCCCGAGAGGGCCGCCACCGTCTCCGCGAACTGGGCCAGGGTATAGGCCGCGTCGCCGGCAAGCTCGTAGATGCGGGTCTGCGGCTCCGGCGCCGTCAGCACCGCGGCGGCGGCCTCGGCGTAGTCGATCCGTGCCGCGGAGGCGATGCGGCCCTCGCCGGCGCTGCCGAGAAAGACGCCATGGGCCAGGGCGGGGGGAATCGAGGCCGTGTAGTTCTCCGTGTACCAGCCGTTGCGCAGGAGCGCGTGGGGCAGGCCCGAACCCGTCACCAGGGCCTCGCTCCGGCGATGCTCCTCGGCGAGCCCGAGGGGCGAGGTGTCGGCGCGCAGCACGCTCGTATAGGCGAGGAAGCCGACCCCCGCGGCCTTGGCCGCCTCGACCACGTTGCGATGTTGGGCCACCCGCTGACCGATCTCGCTGGAGGAGATCAGCAGCAGTCGGTCGATGCCGGCGAAGGCCGCCGCCAGGGTGTCCGGCCGGGCGTAATCCGCCACGCGCACCGCGATGCCGCGGTCGCGGAAGCTCGCTGCCGCCGCGCCGGCGGGATCGCGCAGGCCGGCCACGATGCGCTCGGCGGGCACGCGCGCCAGGAGCGCGTCGATCACGAGCCGGCCGAGCTGGCCGCTGGCGCCGGTGACGAAGAGGCGGGGGGAAGACGCGTCGGACATCGGATGCTCCGTTTCAGTCTCAAAGTGGAGCATGGTATCTATATGAGACCTTCTGCCCCCGTAAGGAGGCAGCTTTTTCGCCCAAGGTTACCCCGGAGGAACCGCGCCATGTCCGAGAGCGACCGCATCGCGGACAAGTTCGCGCAATGGCAGGGCGCCGGCTTCGACGCGACCCGCTGCCCGGTCCGCGACGTGCTCGACCATCTCGGGGACAAGTGGACGACGCTGATCGTGATCGCGCTCGCCGCCGGCCCGCGCCGCTTCAACGAGATCGACCGGCTGATCCCGGACATCTCGAAGCGCATGCTGACCCAGACCCTGCGCAACCTGGAGCGGGACGGCTTCGTCACCCGGCACGTCTTCCCGACGAAGCCGCCGAGCGTCAGCTACCGGCTCGCGCCCCTGGGGCATTCGCTGCTGGGGCCCCTCGCCGCCCTGATCGACTGGGCCGAGGCGCGGCACGGCGAGATCGCGCAGGCGCGGACGCGCTACGACCGGGCGGAGGAAAGCTCCGAGGCCGCCTGAATCGTCCCCGATGCTGCGCACCATTGCAGGATTGTGCAGTGCGGAACCGAGCCCGGCTGCCGTCATTGCCCTCGCATTGCTGGCGGCCTGAGGCGTCTCAAGCGACGGGGCGGCGTCGGGGCCGCCCCGTCCGTCGTCCGGTCTCAGAAGCAGCGGCGCCGGCGTTCGATGACGGTGCGGCCGAAGGGGCCGCGGCGCTTGACGATCACGGTCTTGCAGCGCGGGCCGCGCACGACCCGGCGCTCGACGATCCGGGCCTGGCTCACGAGGCCGTCCTGGAGGGACGGGCCGGCGAACGGAAGGGCGGAGGCCGGCGCGGCCGCGCCGAGGCCTGCGAGGGCGACGACGGCACCGATGATGGCAGCTCTCATGGTCGGATGACTCCTGTCCGTTTCGAGGGACGGGCGGTCTCGCATCCACAGGTTGAATGAAGAGTTAATGGGTTGCAGGCCCGCGCCGGGCGATCCGCGGGGCGTGCGGCCCCCGACCTCGCCTCGGCCCGGCTGCGCGCGCAGACGCGTTGCGCCGCCCCGGCCCCTCGTCTAACCCGGGCCTTTGGAAGGCCCGCGTGACAGCATGACCATCGACACCTCGCACCACGACAAGATCCTGATCGTCGATTTCGGCTCCCAGGTGACCCAGCTCATCGCGCGGCGGGTGCGCGAAGAGGGCGTCTATTGCGAGATCGTGCCCTTCACCAAGGCCGAGGCCGCCTTCGACGAGCACCGGCCCAAGGGCGTGATCCTGTCGGGCGGCCCCGAATCGGTGACGACGGACCTGTCGCCGCGGGCGCCGCAGAAGATCTTCGAGGCGGGGGTGCCGGTCTTCGGCATCTGCTACGGCCAGCAGACCATGGCGGCCCAGCTCGGCGGCCAGGTCGAGGGCGGCCACCATGCCGAGTTCGGCCGGGCCGAGGTCGAGATCCTGTCGGACTCGCCCCTGTTCAAGGGCGTCTGGCAGGTCGGCGAGACATACCCGGTCTGGATGAGCCACGGCGACCGGGTGACCAAGCTGCCCGAGGGCTTCAGCACCATCGCGATGTCCCGCAACGCCCCCTTCGCGGCGGTGGCGGACGAGGCGCGCCACTACTACGCGGTGCAGTTCCACCCGGAGGTGCACCACACCCCCCATGGCGCCCTGCTGATCCGCAACTTCGTGCGCGACATTGCCGGCTGCTCCGGCGACTGGACCATGGGCGCCTATCGCGAGGAGGCCATCGCCAAGATCCGCGAGCAGGTCGGTTCCGAGAAGGTGATCTGCGGCCTGTCGGGCGGCGTCGATTCCTCCGTCGCGGCGGTGCTGATCCACGAGGCGATCGGCGACCAGCTCACCTGCGTCTTCGTCGATCACGGCCTGCTGCGCCTCGGCGAGGGCGAGGAGGTGGTCCGCCTGTTCCGCGACCACTACAACATCCCCCTGGTCCATGTTCAGGCGCAGGACCTGTTCATCGGCGCGCTCGAGGGCGTCGACGACCCGGAGGTGAAGCGCAAGACCATCGGCCGGCTGTTCATCGACGTGTTCGAGGCCGAGGCCAAGAAGATCGGCGGCGCGGCCTTCCTCGCCCAGGGCACGCTCTATCCGGACGTGATCGAGAGCGTGTCGTTCTCCGGCGGCCCCTCGGTGACGATCAAGAGCCACCACAATGTCGGCGGCCTGCCCGCGCGCATGAACATGAAGCTCGTGGAGCCCCTGCGGGAATTGTTCAAGGACGAGGTGCGGCTCCTCGGCAAGGAGCTCGGCCTTCCGGACGCCTTCGTCGGCCGTCACCCCTTCCCCGGCCCCGGCCTCGCCATCCGCTGCCCCGGCGTCATCACCCGGGAGAAGCTGGAAGCCCTGCGCAAGGCCGACGCGATCTATCTCGACGAGATCCGCCAGGCCGGGCTCTACGACACGATCTGGCAGGCCTTCGCGGTGATCCTGCCGGTGAAGACGGTGGGCGTGATGGGCGACGGGCGCACCTACGACCATGTCTGCGCGCTCCGCGCCGTCACGTCCGTCGACGGCATGACGGCGGATTTCTATCCCTTCGACATGGCCTTCCTCGGCCGGGTCGCGACCCGGATCATCAACGAGGTGAAGGGCATCAACCGGGTGACCTACGACATCACCTCGAAGCCGCCCGGCACGATCGAGTGGGAGTGAGCCGAAGCGCTCACGTCCCCCGCGGCTTGGCCCTGCGCGTCGGCGGCTCGGCGAGGGGATCCTCCGGCCAGGGGTGGCGCGGGTAGCGCCCGCGCATCTCCGCCCGCACCGCGGCCCAGGAGCCGCGCCAGAAGCCCGGCAGGTCGCGGGTGATCTGGATCGGCCGGTGGGCCGGGGAGAGCAGGTGCAGGACGAGGGGCACGCCGCCGCCGATCGCGGGATGGCGGGCGAGGCCGAACAGTTCCTGCACCCGCACCGCCAGGACCGGCTCCTCGCCGGATTCGTAATCGACCGGGATGCGTGATCCCGTCGGCACCTCGACATGGGTCGGTGCGTCCCGGTCGAGCTGCGCCCGCTTGTCCCAGGGCAGCAGGCCGTGCAGGGCCTGCACGAGATCGTCCGCCGTCACCGCGTCGAGGCCGGTGCGGCCCTCGATGGCGGGGGCGAGCCAGTCCTCGACCGAGGCGGTCAGGGCATCGTCGGACAGGTCCGGCCAGTGCCCGGGCTCGGCCCGGGCCAGGAAGCGGATGCGAGCGCGCCATTGGCGCGAGGCCGATGTCCAGGGCAGGCGCTCCAGGCCGAGCCCGGCGATGCCCCGGGCGAGCACCCGGGCGGCCTCCGCATCGGCGGGCACCGGCAGGCTGCGCTCGGCGAGCGTCACGGCGCCGAGGCGCCGGGCGGCGCGGGCGCGCAGAGCCCGGGCCTCGCGGTCGAAGACCACGCTCTCGCGCTCCGCGATCCGATCGGAGAACAGGGACTCGATCGCCGCCGGCTCGATCGCCGCGGCGGCGAGGATGCGGGCTGCCGCGGCGCTGCCGGTGATGTCGGCGACCACGATATAGGGGGCGCGGGCGAGGGGGCTCGCCGGGTCGAGGCGCCCGGCCCGCCCGTTCACCATCAGGAACTCGCCGTCCCGTCCCCGGCCGCGGGCCACCCGGTCCGGATAGGCCAGGGCCAGCAGGCTGCCCGGCCCCTCCGGCAGGCCGGCGGGCGCCGGGCCGCGGGCGAGGTCCCGCGCATGGCGCTCCGCCTCCTGCGCCCAGCGCTGGGCGAGGCGGCGCATCTCCTCGGCCCGCGGACCGCGCTCGCGCCCGGCCCGCTCCACCCGCTCGGCGAGATCGACCGCATCGCCGCCGAGGCCGCGCTCGACCAGGACGGCGGCGAGATCCGCCGCCGCCCGCGCCCGGCCGAAGCCGGCCGCCGAGAGCAGCATCCGGGCGAGGCGGGGCGGAAGCGGCAGGGCCCGCAGGGCCCGGCCCGTGGCGGTGAGCCGCCCGTCGGCGTCGAGGGCGCCGAGATCGGTCAGCATCGCCCGCGCCTCCTTCAGGGCCGGGGCGGGCGGCGGGTCGAGGAAGGCGAGCGTGGTCGGATCGGTGACGCCCCAGGCCGCACCGTCGAGGAGCAGGCCGGAGAGGTCGGCGGACAGGATCTCGGGCCGGCCGAAGGGCTCCAGGGCGCCGGTGGCCGCTTCCGCCCAGAGCCGGTAGCAGATTCCCGGCTGCGTGCGCCCGGCGCGGCCCCGGCGCTGGTCCACCGAGGCGCGGGAGGCCCGCGCCGTGACGAGGCGCGTCATCCCGATCCCCGGCTCGTAGACCGGCACTCGGGAGAGGCCGGAATCGACCACGATGCGCACGCCCTCGATGGTGAGCGAGGTCTCGGCGACGCTGGTGGCGAGCACCACCTTGCGCCGTCCCGGGGGCGCGGGGGCGACGGCCCGGTCCTGCTCGGCCCGGTCCAGGGCGCCGTAGAGCGGGGCCAGCTCCACCTCCGGCCCGACCCTGTCGGCGAGTCGCTCCACCGTGCGGCGGATCTCGCCCTGACCCGGCAGGAAGGCGAGGACGGAGCCCGGCTCGGCGCGCAACGCCCGCAGAACCGCCTCCGTCACCGCGTCCTCGATGCGCTGGTTCGGGTCGCGGTCGAGATGGCGCGTCGCGACGGGGAAGGCGCGGCCCTCGGATTCGACCACCGGCGCCTGCCCGAGAAGGCCCGCCACGCGGGCGCCGTCGAGGGTCGCCGACATCACGAGCAGGCGCAGATCGTCGCGCAAAGCGCCCTGGGCGTCCAGGGCCAGCGCCAGCCCGAGATCCGCGTCGAGGGAGCGCTCGTGGAACTCGTCGAACAACACGGCGCCGATCCCGGTGAGCTCGGGATCGTCGAGGATCATGCGGGTGAACACGCCTTCGGTCACCACCTCGATCCGGGTGCGGCCGGAGATCTTCGAGCCGAGGCGCACGCGCAGGCCCACCGTCTCGCCGACGCGCTCGCCCAGCGTCGCCGCCATGCGCTCGGCCGCGCCCCGGGCGGCGAGCCGGCGGGGCTCGAGCAGGATGATCCTGCGGCCGGCGAGCCACGGCTCGTCGAGCAGGGCGAGGGGCACGCGGGTGGTCTTGCCGGCGCCGGGCGGGGCGACGAGCACGGCGGAGGAGCCCCCGCGCAGCGCATCGCGCAACCGCGGCAGGGCGGCTTCGATCGGCAAGTCGGATCTGTCGGAGGCCGTCTCGATCATGCGGCGCTGGTGGCCCGGATGCGCGGCGCAGGCAACCGGCAATCGCCCGTCACCGGCTCTCCACGCGCCGTGGGAGAACACGCCGGCAAACGAATGGAAATCCCTCGCGGGTCGAGGTTTTTTCTTGATGAGATCCGGATTTTTCCGAGGAACGACTCTGTCTCGGCCGACTTAAGCGCAGGACGTGCGAACGGCACTTCGAGAGAGACTGAACAGATGCGCAAAGCCCTCACCCTCGCCGCCGGCCTCGTGCTGGGCAGCCTCGTCGGCCCGTTCTCGGCCTCCGCCGCGCCGGCCATGCCTCAGCCGGGCGTCGTCGCCGGTGAGACGCTGGCCACGAGCGTGCGTCACCGCGCTTGGCACCATCACCATCATCGCCATGGCTGGCACCACCACCGCACCACCAAGGCCGAGCGCATGGCCCGCCGCCGCAACACCCACCTGCACGGCAACCCCAACGCCCGGAACCCGGAGCGCCCCGGCTACCAGCAGCAGCTCGGCAACACCACGAACGGCCCGCGCTACTGATCGCGGCGTTCGCGACGAGAAAAGAGAAACCCGCCGGATTGCCCTCCGGCGGGTTTCTTCGTGGAGAGGGCACGGGCGGGCCCGTCAGGGATGGGCGGCGGTGCGCACGGGCGCCTCGGCGGCATCGAGCACGGCGCGGCAGCCGGCGCTGATCTCCGCCCGCTTGCTCTTGAGGCAGGCGGTGATCCGCGTGGCGTTCGGGATGTCCCCGGCGCAATGCCTGAGCACGTCGGGGGCGCAGGCGGCCCGCTGGGCGCTGGTGACCTGAGCACCGGTGACCTGGGCGAAAGCGGCGGGAGCGGAGAGCGCGAGCACGAGGGCAGCAAGCGGCAGGCGGGGCACGATGAGGTCCTTTCGGGTCGATCCCGGGACCGGCTTTCGTCCGATCCGCTGACCGTCATCTTGCCGAGGACTGCTCCGATCGCGGTGCGGGCCGGCACGCGGAGCGGGACTGTTTCGCTAAGCCTGACGGGATCGCGCCTGACCTTGCCGTGTTCTTGTGCGGATCGGCACGGAACCCGGCTCCGGGCCGGCTCGGGTTGCGCTGCGCGCGCCGTGTCGCGAGGCGGCCGCTGCTGATAAGCTTGCGCCCGAGAAAACCGGCTCCTCTGGCGTCTCATCCATCCATGGACCACACCGAAATCTGGCTCGCGGCGAGCATCGTCGCGATCTCCCTGCTGCTCTCGGCCTTCTTCGCCGGTGCGGAGACGGCCTTCACCGCCGCCTCCCGGGCGCGGATGCTGGCGCTGGAGACCGCCGGCCATCGCCGCGCGGGCATCGTCAACCGCATCCTGGCGGCCCGCGAGCGCTTCATCGGCGCCATGCTGATCGGCTACAACGTGGTCGCCATCGGCGCCTCGTCCTTCATGGCGAGCGTGCTCAGCGCGCTGTTCGGCAAGAGCGGCGTGCTCTACGCCACGGCGACCATGTCGGTGCTGGTGATCGTCTTCGCCGAGGTTCTGCCGAAGACGCTGGCGATCAACAACGCCGACCGCTTCGCCCTGCTCACCGCCCGGCCCGTGGCCTTCGCCGTGGGGCTGCTCGCCCCCTTCGCCCTGGCCGTGGAGCGGCTGGTGCGGCTGCTGCTGCGGCCCTTCGGCGTCTCGATCGACGCCCATCAGTCGATCCTGTCCGCGCAGGACGAGATCCGCGGGCAGCTCGCCCTGCTGCACCGGGAGGGCGGCGTCGAGAAGGCCGATCGCGACATGCTCGGTGGCCTGCTCGACCTGAAGGAGCTCACCGTCTCCGAGGTGATGGTCCACCGCACCCGGATGCGGGCCATCGACGCCGACCTGCCCTCGCAGGACATCGTGCGCGAGGTGCTGGCCTCGCCCTATACGCGGATGCCCCTGTGGCGGGAGAGCCCGGAGAACATCGTCGGCGTGCTCCATGCGAAGGACCTGCTGCGGGCGCTCGACGCCGCGGGCGGGGACGCCTCCGGCCTGAAGGTGGAGGCCCTGGCGCTGGAGACTTGGTTCGTGCCCGCCACGACCTCCCTGCGCGACCAGCTCAAGGCCTTCCTCGCGCGCAAGACGCATTTCGCCCTGGTCGTCGACGAGTACGGCGAGGTGATGGGGCTGGTGACCCTGGAGGACATCCTGGAGGAGATCGTCGGCGACATCGCCGACGAGCATGACGTCTCGGTCTCCGGCGTGCGCGTGCTGCCCGACGGCTCGGTCAACGCCGATGGCGGCGTGCCGATCCGCGATCTCAACCGGGCGATGGACTGGAATCTGCCCGACGACGAGGCCACGACCGTGGCCGGCCTCGTCATCCACGAGGCGCGGGCGATCCCCGATACGGGGACCGCCTTCAACTTCCACGGCTTCCGGTTCCAGGTGCTGCGCAAGGCCCGCAACCGGATCACCGCCCTGCGGATCACGCCGCTCGCCCCCCAGCGCAAGCCGGAGGGCCCGAGCGAGCGTTAGGCGACGGAGATGTCGACCTGGATGTTGCCGCGGGTGGCGTGGGAATAGGGGCAGACCACGTCGGCGCGGCGGACGAGATCCTCGGCCTTGGCGCGCTCGATCCCCGGCAGGCTGACCTTCAGCGCCACGGTGATGCCGAAGCCCTGCCCGTCGTCGCGCTTGCCGATGCCGACCGAGGAATCGATCCGGGCCTCGTCCGGGATGCGGACCTTGTCCTGGCCGGCCACGAACTTCACCGCGCCGAGGAAGCAGGCGGCGTAGCCGGCCGCGAAGAGCTGCTCGGGATTGGTGCCGGCGCCGCCGGCGCCGCCGAGCTCCTTCGGGGTCGACAGGCCGACCGTGAGCTTCTCGTCGCTGCTCGCGGCGGAGCCCTCGCGGCCGCCGGTGGCATGGGCCTGGGCGGTGTAGAGAACCTGCATGTGTCGTCTCCTTCGTTCGGGCGCAGAAATAGATTGCGCGCAACCGATGGGGCGCTTCTACAGGACGCTGAATTGCGCGCAAGGTTTTTTGCGGGCGCGGGGCGGACCCCTGCGCTGGGTGCGGATCCCTTCGACGGCGCCGGGGCTTAACTCGATTGTGCACACGCGAATTTTGGTCTACTACTCCGCTCTCGGGGTTCCCGATCAGCGTTTCTTCACCGCTTCCACGGCGGTGGGTCGCGCGACGTCGAGACGCTTGATATGGAACCTGCTGCCTCGCCGCACAGGCTGGGGCAAACCGGGCCAGCCCGGTGACCATCCACGCCGTACCGGGCCGGCCTGCCGCTTGATCGAGAGCGCGGGTGCGCCATGAGGACAATGCGAATGAGCAAGCCGGGCCGCGACGACCCGCAGCTTCTGGACAACCAGCTCTGCTTCGCCGTCTATGCCGCAGCGCATGCCTTCGGGCGCGCCTACCGCACCTTGCTCACCCATCACGGCCTGACCTACCCGCAATACCTCGTCCTGCTGGTGCTCTGGGAAGAGGAGGGCCTGACGGTCAAGGAGATCGGCAACCGGCTCTTCCTCGATTCCGGTACGCTGACGCCGCTTTTGAAGCGGCTCGAGGCGTCCGGCCATGTCCGCCGGGCCCGTGACCGGGCCGACGAGCGGCAGGTGAGCATCTTCCTCACGACCAAGGGCCGTGGCCTGCAGGACAAGATGACCTGCCTGCCGGATACGGTCGGCGGCATGACCGGCCTTCCCGTCGACCAGCGGCGCGACCTGCTCGCGCTCCTCGCCAATGTCCGGGACGACCTGCACGCCCGCACCGTCGAAGTCGGCGTCGAGGCGGTCTGACGCCGCGCCCCGGGAGCGGGACAGGCTCCCTCGAAACGAGAAAGCCGCTCCGAAGAGCGGCTTCCGTGTTCTGCGTCGCGGATCGAAAGGATCAGGACTTCGTCTTGAGATAGGCGATGATGTCCTGGACCTTCTTCTCGTCCTTGATGCCCGGGAAGACCATCTTGGTGCCGGGGACCTTCTTCTTCGGGTCCGTGATCCACTCCTTGAGGTTGGCCTCGTCCCAGGTGATGCCGGACTTCTTCAGAGCGTCGGAGAAGTTGTAGCCGTCGGCACCTTCGCCAGCCTTCGAGCCGACGACGCCCTTCAGGGTCGGGCCGACGCCGTTCTTCTCGAAGTTGTGACAAGCCTTGCAGGGGGCGAAGGCCTTCTCGCCGGCGGCGGCATCGCCCTCGGCCTGGGCGGCGACGGGCAGGAGCACCGCGAAAGCGGCGCCGAGGATCAGGTGACGCATCGTTATTTTCCTCCTTGGGTGCGGCCGGAGCCGCCCGGCTCATGGCAGAGCTTTTCGCTTTAGAACAGATAAAGATTGTGAATGCCACCCCGGCATTTAGGGCGCGCGGAGGGAAGGGAAGCCTTCACGCCGCGTTTCCGTCCCATCCTCCCCTGCGTCCCCGCGGGCCCGGTGCAAGGCAGGCCCGCTTGCCTTAGGATGCGGGAGAACCCGCCCCGTTCCTGAGCATCGCCCAGGCCGGCTGAAGCGGGGCTGAAGAAACCGGATGCGCCCCGGGAGGCGCTTCACAGGAGACGCCGATGTCGATCGCCTTCCCCCTGCCCGACGCGGCCGTCGTCGCCCGCCGCGACGCCATCATCGAGGGCCTGCGGGGGCTGGTCGCTCCGGAGGCGCTGGTGGTGAGCGAGGACGAGCGCCGCGCCTTCGAGACGGACGGGCTCACCGCCTACCGCAAGATGCCGCTGGCGGTGGTCCTGCCCTCGACCACGCAGGAGGTCTCCGCGGTGATGGCCTTCTGCCACGAGAACGGGGTGCGCGTGGTCGCCCGCGGCGCCGGCACCTCCCTGGCCGGCGGGGCGATCGCCCAGGAGGACGCGATCATCCTCGGCGTCGGCAAGATGACCCGGGTCATCGACATCGACTTCGCCAACCGCACGGCCCGGGTCGAGGCCGGCATCACCAACCTCGCGATCTCCGGCGCGGTCAGCCACGAGGGCTTCTTCTACGCCCCCGACCCGTCGAGCCAGCTCGCCTGCACCATCGCCGGCAACATCGCCATGAATTCCGGCGGGGCGCATTGCCTGAAATACGGCGTGACCACCAACAACCTCCTCGGCGTGACGCTGGTGGCCCATGACGGCACGGTGATGGAGATCGGCGGCGACCATCTCGACAGCCCCGGCTACGACCTGCTCGGCCTCATCTGCGGCTCGGAGGGCCAGCTCGGCATCGTCACCGAGGCGACGGTGCGCATCCTGCGCGCGGCCGAGGGCGCCCGGCCCATGCTCGTCGGCTTCTCCTCGGTGGAGGATGCGGGCGCCTGCACCGCGGCGATCATCGCGGCGGGCATCATCCCGGTGGCGATCGAGTACATGGACAACGAGGCGATCCGCATCACCGACGATTTCGCCAAGGCCGGCTACCCCCTCGATGCCGCCGCGATGCTGATCATCGAGGTCGAGGGCTCGGATGCGGAATGCGAGGACATGCTCGCCCGCATCGTCGCCATCGCCCGGCAATTCCAGGTCTCTTCCCTGCGGGTCTCGACCTCGGAGGCGGAATCCGCGGCGATCTGGAAAGGCCGCAAATCGGCCTTCGGCGCCACGGGCCGGATCTCCGACTACATCTGCATGGACGGCACCATCCCCACGGGCCAGCTCGGCGGGGTGCTGGAGCGGATCGGCGCGATCTGCTCCGAGCAGGGCCTGCGGGTCGCCAACGTGTTCCATGCCGGCGACGGCAACCTGCACCCGCTGATCCTGTTCGACATCAACACGCCGGGCGAGCTGCAGAAGGCCGAGGCCGCGGGCGATGCGATCCTCAAGCTCTGCGTCGAGGTCGGCGGCTGCCTCACCGGTGAGCACGGGGTCGGCATCGAGAAGCGCGAGCTGATGCGCTTCCAGTACGACCAGGTCGATCTGGAGCAGCAGATGCGGGTGAAGAGCGTGTTCGACCCCGCCTGGCTGCTCAACCCGGCCAAGGTGTTCCCGCTGGAGGGGCGGATCGCGGTCTGAGCGGCCTCACGCCTCCGGCCCGAGGCCCTCGCAGCGGAAGGCGCCGTAATCCCCCTGCGCCAGCCGCCCGGCCAGGGCCGGCAGGAAGGCTTCGGCTTCCTGGCGCAGGGTCCAGGGCGGATTGATCACGATCAGGCCCGTGCCGGAGAGACGGCTCGGGTCGTCGGGCCGGGCGATCATCAGGTCGAGGCGCAGGGCGGGGCGGGCGAGCCCTGCATCGAGCCGCGCCGCCATGCGGTCGATCGCGGCGACCTCCTTGATCGGGTACCAGCCGAGATAGGTGCCGGTCGGCCATTTCCACGCGGCCCTGAGCAGCTGCTCCCCGAGGCGGTCGATCTCGCCGCGCACCTCGTAGGGCGGGTCGATCAGCACGAGGCCGCGCCGCTCCGGCGGCGGGATCAGGGCGTTGAGGGCGGTCCAGCCGTCGAGATGCATCACCTTGGTGCGGGAATCGCTGCGGAAGCGCTCCGCCAGGGTCTCGGCATCGACGGGATGCAGCTCGACGAAGACGCCCTTGTCGCCCGCGCGCAGGAATTCCCGGATCAGGGCCGGCGAGCCGGGATAGGTCGTGGCGCCGTGGCGGGCGCGGGTGGCGGCGACCGCCGCCCGGTAGGGCGCGAGCAGGGCTTCGACCTCCGGCGGGAACGGCGCGTCGAGCCGGCCCCAGCCCTCGTGCCATTCGCCCGTGCGTCCGGCCTCCTCGGCCTCGAGATCGTAGACTCCGAGCCCGGCATGGGTGTCGATCGCCCGGAACGGCTTGTCCTTGGCCAGGAGGTGCACGAGCACCCGGGTCAGGACGAGGTGCTTGAGCACGTCGGCGAAATTGCCGGCGTGGAAGGCGTGGCGGTAATTCAGGGTCGAGAACCTTTCAGGGCCTGGCTCAGGGCATGTCCGCCTTCGCGCCGGCGAAGACGTCCGCATGCACGCCGTCCAGCTCGGGCATCAGCACGACGCTCTCCTGCTCGTTCGGATCGGTGCGGGCGATCACCGCGATGCAGGGCGCCTCGGCGCTCGGGTTGTAGGGCAGGTGTGGCACCCCGGCCGGGATGTAGAAGAAGTCGCCCGGGCGCACCACCGCGTGCTCCTCGAGCCCCTCGCCGTACCAGCAGCCCGAGACGCCGCTGAGCGCGTAGATCGCGGTCTCGTGGGCCTCGTGCCGGTGGGCCTTCGCCTTGGCGAGGGGCGGGATGGTGACGAGCTGGAGATGAAGGCCCTTGGCGCCGACGCTCTCCGCCGAGATGCCGACCGCGTAGTCGAGGCCCTGCTTGCCGGTGAAGGATGCGCCGGCCTGGACGAGGCGGCAGGTCGGTTTCTCCGCCATGGCGGCCCCTCCGAAGGACGTCTCGCGCCAGGATAGCGGTGCCCGGCGGCGGCTGAAAGGATCAGCGCGCCGCCTCGATCGCGACCTCGCCGACGCGGCAATTCTGCCGGGCCACCTCCGGGCAGGGGGTGAAGCCGCGCAGGTCCTTCGTGAAGCAGATGCGCACCTCCTGCAGCTGCCCGCGGCGGCAGGTGACGGACATCATGTCCGGGCGCAGGCCCTTGTTGGCCATGACGAAGTCGCGGGCGATCTCGATCGGCGCGGCCCGCCGGTCGGCCGCGGGCTTCACATAGGCGTCGGGGATCGTCACCGCCTCCCGGGCGGCGCGGGCCGCGCGGAAATAGGCGGCCGGGTCGAGGCCCGAGCAGGTGCCGTGGGTGCGCCATTCGTGCCGGGCGAGGCCCTCGCTCGGATAGATCCGGCCCGCCTCCTCCATCGCCTGCCGGGTGACCGGCCGCTGCACGGTGGAGCATTCGGAGGGGTAGCCGCGCTCGTATTGCGGCCAGAGCCCATGCACCACGAAGCCGAGGCCGCGGCCCGGGGCGCATTGCCCGTCGCGGTCCCGCCGGCTGCCCTCATCCTCGCAATAGGTCGGAGACCAGGACAGGGCGAGGACGTAGAAGTCGAAGACGCCGGGCTCGCCGCCGCGGCGGAAGCCCCCGTAATCCTGGGCCTGCGCGGCGCCGTCCGTCAGCGCCAGAACCGCGGCGAAGGCGAGGGCGACGCAGGCCGCGCGCATCAGGGCCGGGCCATCCGGCAGGCGGTGGCGTAGGCGTAGGACAGGTTGCGGTCGAGGCCGTGCACGCAGAAATCGATGCCCCAGCTCGCGCCGATCAGGCCGGTGCTCTCGCGGACCGAATAGTCGATCTTGCGGCGCAGGCCGTCCGAGGTGGTCGCGACCGCGGTGCAGAAGCGGCGGGGGATGAAGTCGACGCCGTAGGGCCGCCAGGCCGTGCGCTCGATGTGATCGTAGGCGACGATCGTCATCGAGGAATTCCAGTACTGCTCCTCCTTCTCGGCGAACTGGCTCGAGACCGTCTCCAGCACCGAGGGATCCTGGCAGCCGGGAATGTTCGCGTCGTAGGGGAAGGTCTGCTCCTCGGCGGGAGAGATCTCCTCGCGGGCCGAGCGGGCCTGGGCCGGGAGCACCGTGCTTGCGGCGAACAGGCCGAGCACCAGGGCGGCGAGAGTGGGATTCGGGCGCATCCGATGCGGCTCCGCTGCTTCATGACCGTGACAGCGGACGATGCCGGGCCTGGACCCCAAGTCAAGCTTGTGCCCGCCCCCGCCCTCGCTTTTGCGGGCGAGCGGGGCGTGGCGGGCACAGGCGCGAGGTCAGTAGATCGGATCGGTGGCGGGCAGCGGGGCCGAGAGCGGCAGGGGCTCGGCATAGCCCGGCGCCGCGTCGTAGGGGGCCGCGGCCATTCGGGGGGCCGGGGGGCGGGCCGGGCGCATCGCCGGCGCGGCGGTGTAGGCGGAGGGCGCCGCCGGGGCACGGGCGATGCGGCTGCCGCTCTCGCGGGCGGAGGTCGGGTGGAGGCCGTAGGGATCGTCCTCCTCCACGTCGACCGGGGCCTGGGGCGGGGCGGCCTCGCGGGGCATCGGCCGCGGCGTGGCCGGCATGCGGGCGACGGCATCGGGGCCGACCTGGGGCTCGAATTTCAGGAGCGGCTTGCAGATCCGGCGGGTGCCGCGGGGATCGTGTCGGGCGAGGTCCACGTGGATGTGGTCGTAGTGGAACACGTTCGAGCCCGGCCCGAGCACCGTGGAGAAGCGGGCGCAGGCGCCCACGAAGACCTCGCGCAGGAAGGCCTGCTCGGCCTCCGTGCCGCGCCAGCCGCCCTTGACGGTGATGACGTGGCCGTCGGCCAGGGTGAAGGACATCACGTCGACGGCGTTGCCGAAGGAATGCTCCGAGAGCTTGGCGCCGACCTGGTTGTTGCGGCCGCGGCAGGCATAGGTGCCGGCATTCATCTCGACCACGGGCTGGCCGAAATAGAGGTTGGCGGCGGGCTGGATCGTGTCCGCGAGCCAGGCCTCCGTCTCGGCCACGGCGGGGCAGCCCAGGGTCATGCGCTGCTTGAGCGCCACGGTGCCGTCGCCGAGCCGGGTGATGCGGAAGGGCTGCAGCATGCCGCAGGGGCCGGGTCCGTCGATCTCCTTGCCGGGGGCGACATAGGCCGTGGGCTGCACGAGCTTGCGCGACAGGCACATCTGCTCGGCCTGATCGCGCCAGGGCTCGCGCTGCTCGAACCGGTTGATGGCGCAGCCGGTGAGGCCGGCGCCGAAGAGCGCGAGGCCGAGGAACACGAGGACGCGACGCAACATGGTCGCGACGATGCGCGGGGTTGCGTAAACACCCCGCTAACGCTGTCGGGGGCGCCGGCCTCTTGTCCACAGGGTGGGGAACGGTTCGGATGGGCGCGAAGAGGAAAGCGAAACTTTCTCCCGGCCCCGGTCCGCGCCGGCCGACCCCGCTGGACCCCTCATCTTTTTCCTCATAGGAAAAATTCATGGTTTCTCTGATCGAGCTGCAGCGCGGCATCGCCGATGGATCCCTGACCCCGCAGGCGGCCATCGCTGCGGCCCGGGCGCGGATCGCCGAGCGGGACCCGGCGCTCCGCGCGATCCTACGGGTCGACCCCGATCCCGTGATCCCGTCGACGGGGCCGCTCGCCGGCATCGCGGTCGGCGTGAAGGACATCATCGACACCGCCTCCATGGCGACCGAGATGGGCTCCTCGATCTATGCGGGCTGGCGCCCGAAGGCGGATGCTGCGATCGTGAGCCGGCTCAAGACGCTCGGCGCCGTGCCCCTGGCCAAGACCGCGACCACGGCCTTCGCCGGGCTCGACCCCTGCGCTACGGTGAATCCGCACGACGCGGCGCGGACGCCGGGCGGCTCCTCCTCCGGTTCGGCGGCGGCGGTGGCCGCGGGCCTGCTGCCCCTGGCGCTGGGCACCCAGACCGGCGGCTCGGTGATCCGCCCGGCCGGCTTCTGCGGGGTCGCGGCGATCAAGCCCTCCTTCCGGTTGCTGCCGACGGTGGGCGTCAAGACCTTCTCCTGGGCGCTCGACACGGTCGGCCTGTTCGGCGCCGGCATCGCCGACATCGCCCGGGCCCTCGCCCTCATCGCCGACCGGCCGGGGATCGATCTCGGCGCGGGCGCGCCCGGCGCAATGCGGATCGGCCTGTGCCGCCAGGATTTCGCGGGCGAGGCCGATCCCGACGCCGAGGCCGCCCTCGCCCAGGCGGCCCGAGCGGCCGAGCGGGCCGGCGCGACCGTCACCGACCTCGTCCTGCCGGAGCCTTTCGCCGCCGCCTGGGCCAAGCACCCAGTCGTTCAGGATTACGAGGCGCGCCAGGCGCTGGCCTGGGAATACGCGACCCATCGCGACGCCCTGCCCCCGGTAGTGCGGGGCGTGCTCGACCGGGCGCAGGCTCTGACCGCGGCGGAATACGACGAGGGACGGCGCACCGCCCACCATGCCCGCCGCGCCCTCAAGGAGCTGTTCGGCGCCTATGACGCCATCCTGACCTATGCGACGGTCGGGCGGGCGCCCGCCATCGCGACGACCGGCGATCCGCGCTTCAACCGGCTCTGGACCCTGATGGGCGTGCCCTGCGTCAACGTCCCCGTCCCCGGCGAAGGCCTGCCGCTCGGTGTGCAGGTGATCGCCCGCTTCGGCGACGACGGGCGGGCGCTCGCCGTCGCGCGGATGATCGAGGACGCTCTGGCGCGGGCTTAGCCCGAAATCAGCCGCAGGCGATCTGGTCGCAGCGGCGCATGGCGGCGATCATCCGGGCCAGCGACTTCGCGCCCGGATGGCCGAGGATGCCGACATTGCCGAGCACGTAGGAGGGCGTTGCCGAGAGCCCGAGATTGGCCGCGACATGCATCTGCGCCCGCAGGGCCGTGCCGACCTCCGGGCTGTCGCCGATCGTCTCGAGCTCGGCCCGCGACACGCCGGATTTCGCGGCCACCTCGAGGGCCTTCAGGCCGTCGATCTTGCCCGGCGTGCCGAGCAGCTCCGCATAGACCTTGAAGGCGGCGGCCGAGCCGAGCTTCTTCTGCACGGCGAGCGCCACCTTGGCGGCCTGGGCCGACATCGGCGACAGGATCGGGTTGTTGACGAGGCCGATGCGCAGGGCCGGGTCGCTCTCGACCAGCGCGCCGATATCGGCCGCCGCCTTCCGGCAATAGGGGCAGTTGTAGTCGAAGAACTCGTAGAGGGTGACCTCGGCGTCGCGGGGACCGATGAAGGTCACGCCGCGCAGCTCCTCGATCTGCCCGGTGATCTCCCCGGGCAGCCGCATGTTGGCGACCGGCCGGCCCTCGTCGTTCTCGACCTTGAAAGACTGGCCGTAGCTCTGCGCGGCGGCCGGACCGGCGGCGGCGAGCGCGAGGGAGGCGGCGAGGAAGCGGCGGCGGTCGAGGGACATCGGCAACGGACCGGCAAGACGAGGAAGCGGGGCCGAGGATAGGGACAAGAATGGTTTAAGTTCGACTTCCAGGGCCGCTCCCGTGAGGCGCTTGCGGCGGACCATTCAATGGTCCAAATCTGCCTTTGGGGTGGAGCACAGGGTCGGACGATGCAGGTCTCCGTGACGGATGCGAAAGGACAACTGACCGATCTCGTTCGGCGCGCCGAAGCGGGTGAGGAGATCATTTTGACGCGGCATGGGCATCCTGCCGTCCGTCTGACTCCGGTCATCCCCCTGCCGGATCGCCACGCGCGCCGGGCCCTTCTCAGCGCCGTCAGGCAGAGCGCCGCCGGGAAGGCGCTGGACGGACCGAGCGCGGACCGCAGCCAGGACTTCCTTTACGGCGATGACGGCCTGCCGACATGATCGTGGTCGACACGTCGGCCTTGATGGCGATCCTCCTCGGCGACGCGGAGGCGGATCGATGCGCTGCCGTTCTGGAAGCGGAGGATCGGGTCTTCCTCTCGTCCGGAACGATGGCTGAAGCCCTGATCGTGGCTGCGCGGCGAAACCTCGGCGACGAGATGAAGCGACTGATCGACGGCCTCGGCTTCGAGATCGTCAGTGTGACCGCCGCGACCGCGGTGGGCGTGGGCCAAGCCTATGAACGCTGGGGCAAGGGCGTCCATCCGGCTGCGCTGAACTTCGGCGACTGCTTCGCCTACGCCCTGGCCAGGGAGAAGGGCTGCCCCCTCCTCTCTGTCGGCGATGATTTCACGCAGACCGATCTCGATCGCGCATAGCGCCGCTTCAGCACGGCGTCCGGGCGGGACCGCCCGGACGCCGTGCTGCCTCAGGCCGCCTCCGCCGTCGCGGCGCGTTCCTTGGCGAGCTTGGTCACGCTGACCTGGTCGACCTTGCCGGTGCCGAGCATCGGCAGCTTGTCGAGCACCACCACTTCCGCCGGAATCGCGATCTCGGTGGCGCCGCGGCCCTTGGCGAAGCTCTGGTAGCCGGCCCGGGTCGCGCCCTTGGCCTCCGTGAACAGGATCAGCCGCTCGCCCTTGCGGGCATCGGGCACGGCGGCGACCGCGCTTGGGGCGTCGGGCCAGAGCTCCGCGGCGAGCGCCTCGACGCCGGCCAGCGACACCATCTCGCCCGCGATCTTGGCGAAGCGCTTGGCCCGGCCCTTGATCGTCACGAAGCCCTCTGCGTCGATCGCGACGATGTCGCCGGTGTCGTGCCAGCCGTCCTTGGGCGGCTCCAGCAGGCCGGGATTCTCCGCCCGCAGGTAGCCGAGCATCACGTTCGGCCCCTTCACCGCGAGGCGGCCGCCCTCTTCGATGCCCGGGACCGGCTCCAGGCGATGCTCCATGCCCGGCAGCAGCCGGCCGACCGTGCCGAAGCGGTTGAACATCGGCGTGTTGAGGGCCACCACCGGCCCGCACTCGGTCACGCCGTAGCCTTCCAGGATGCGCAGGCCGAACTTTTCCGCCCAGGTCTTGCGGGTGGCGGCCTTCACCGCCTCGGCGCCGGCCACGACGTAGCGCAGGGAGCGCAGGTCGTAGGCATGGGCCATCCGGGCATAGCCGGTGAGGAAGGTGTCGGTGCCGAACAGGACGGTGGCGTTCGAGCCGTAAACCAGCTCCGGCA
This sequence comes from Methylobacterium organophilum, assembly GCF_022533465.1. Taxonomy (NCBI): domain Bacteria; kingdom Pseudomonadati; phylum Pseudomonadota; class Alphaproteobacteria; order Hyphomicrobiales; family Methylobacteriaceae; genus Methylobacterium; species Methylobacterium organophilum. The sequence continues at coordinate 1,348,150 of NZ_CP092848.1, forward strand.
CGATCCGGTAATGCAGCGGCGAGGGATAGAGATAGACCGGCACGCCGGAGACCAGCGGCAGCACCAGGCCCGCCGTGAGCCCGAAGGCGTGGAAGACCGGCAGCACGTTGAAGACCTTGTCGGTCGTCCCGAAATCGATGCGGGCGGCGACCTGGGCGACGTTGGCGAGCATGCTGCGGTGGGCGAGCACCACGCCCTTGGGCGTCCCCTCGGAGCCGGAGGTGAACAGGATCGCCGCCGGATCCTCGCCTGTCCGCTTCACCAGGGGCCGGCGCGGGCTCAGGAGCCCGCGGATCTTGTCGCCGGTGCCGACGGTGGCGCGCACGTCCTCCAGATAGACGAGCTTCACCGCCGTGCCGATCGCCTCGACGAGCGGCCCGAGGCGGCCCTTCTCGATGAAGGCGCGGGAGGTGATCACGGTGTCGACCTCTGCCGCCCTGCAGGCGGAGAGCACGTTGGCGGGGCCGGCGGAGAAGTTGATCATCGCTGGCACCCGGCCCGCGCTGGAGAGCGCGAAGAAGGCGACCGCCGCGCCGTTGGCGTTGGGCAGCATCAGTCCCACCGGCCGCCCCACGGGGGCGAGCGGCATCAGCTTGCGGCCGAGGATGTTGGCGCCCATCACCAGCCGGGCATAGCTGAGCTTGCCCGTGACCGGATCCTCCAGGGCGTTGCGGCGCCAGCCGTGATCCGCCCCGGCCCCGATCAGCGCGGAGAAGACGCTGCGGTCGATCGCGGCGGTGTGGAAGACGAGATCCGACATCACGTCGTAGAGGGCGGCGCCGGCCGCCCGGCGGCGGGTCTTGCCCTTCAGGGCCGGATCGACCGAGAGGGCCACCGGCGGCAGCACGGTCACCGTCACCTTCGGCCACCAGCGCCGGCGGACCTGGGCGCGGGACAGGCGCGAGAAGGCGGTCTTTTCCAGCCCGTCGATCTTCACCGGCACCACCATGGCGCCGGACTTGTCGGCGATGAGCCCGGCCCCGTCATAGACCTTCATCAGGCTGCCGGTGACGGTGAGGCGCCCCTCGGGGAAGATGATCAGCGTCTCGCCGCTCTTGACCGCGTTGATGAGGGTGCGGGTGGCGAGCGGCCGCGTCGGGTCGAGCGGCATCGCCTTGGTGACGCGCAGGAAGGGCTTCACCCACCAGCGCTGGGCGATGCCGTGATCGATGGCGAAGACCGGCTCCTTGTCGAGGAGCGAGAGGGCCAGGGGCGCATCGAGGAAGGAGACGTGGTTGAGGGCGACGATGGCGTTGGGGCCGGCCTTGTCGACGTTCTCCAGGCCCTTCACCTCCAGGCGGTAGAAGGCGCGGAACAGGATCGAGAGGAAGTCGCGGAAGGGGCTCGTCGGCAGCGTCTTCAGGATGATCGCGCCGGTCACGAGGTTGAGCACGGCGACCAGGGCGAGCAGCTGCGCCATGGTGAGGCCGAGGGCCTGCAGGACGGCCAGCGCCAGGGTGCCGCCGACCATGAAGGCCGCCGTCATCACGTTGACCGCGCCGATGACGCGGGCGCGCTTCTCCTTCGGCGTCCAGGCCTGCACCGCGGCGAAGGAGGGCACCACGTAGAGGCCGCCGGAAATGGCGAGGCCCGCGAAGTCGAGGGCGATGCGCAGGCCCGTGGCGCTGCCGAGGAAGTCCCAGGCGCCGATGGGCGTGCCGGCGGGCGGGGGCAGATGGGCGATGGTCCAGGCGAGGTCGAGGCCGAACAGGCCCATCAGCACCGCGCCGACCGGCGTCGGCAGCAGCACGATGCGCCCGCTCGCGAGCCAGGAGGCGAGCCCCGAGCCGACGGCGATGCCGACCGAGAACACCGCGAGCAGGGTGGTGGCGACGATCTCGCTGCCGTTCAGCGCGGAGCGCACCAGCACCGGCAGCAGCGACAGCACCACGATGCCGACGAGCCAGAACCAGCTCACGATCACCGAGCCGCGCCAGAGCCGCGTATCGGCCCGGAGGTCGCGCAGCAGGGCGACGGTCGAGCGGGCGATGTTGGGATCGACCTTGAGGTCGGGCGCGCCCTCCCCCGTCTTCGGGATGGCCCGGGCGGCGAGCCAGCACAGGACCGCCATGCCCATCAGGCCGGCCCCGAGGCCGAGGGCATGCCCGCCCGCCGCCATGGCGAGGCCGGCGGTGATGGTGCCGAGCAGGATCGCCAGGAAGGTCGCGGCCTCGACCAGGGCGTTGCCCGCGGTCAGCTCCTCGCGCTTCAGGTGGTCGGGCAGGATGCCGTATTTGATCGGGCCGAACAGTGCCGCGATGATTCCGAACAGGCCCAAAGCCGCGAAGAGCAGCGGCACGGATTGCAGCCAGAAGCCCAGCACCGAGAGCAGGGCCGCGAAGATCTCCGCGAATTTCAGGCGCTTGGCCAGGACCGCCTTGTCGTAGCGGTCGGCGAGCTCGCCCCCGAGCCCCGACAGGATGAAGAACGGGCCGACGAAGACCGCGCTTGCCAGCGTCACCAGGATGCCGCCTTGGCCGGGCTCGCCGCCCTGCCCGACCCGGAACAGGATCAGGAGCGCGAGGGCGTTCTTGAGGAAGTTGTCGTTGAAGGCCGAGAAGAACTGGCACCAGAACAGCGGCGCGAAGCGGCGCGTGGTCATGAGCGTTCGGAACATGGCAGACACTCCCGGCTGGGGCATGACTGCCCGCCGATCGGTTTAGCGTCAAATCCGGAAGCGCCTTGGGCACGGCCAAGGTTCCCTCCCGGATATTTGCACGACGTTCAAATTAGCCGCGCCCTTCCTCTGCGCAAGCTTGATTTTGCACGGCGTGCAATCTACGCCGTGGGCGCGTGCGGCGGCGCACGGGAGTGGATGAGCATGGCGAAGCGCGCGGCACCGGCGCGGCGGGGCGCGGGGCCCCGCAACGAGTACGACCGGGAGGGTTTCATCGCGGTCGTCGCCCAGGCCGCCGAAAGCCTGGTGCGCCACGAGGGCTTCCGGGCGCTCGGCATGCGCCGGCTCGCCGCGGCGATCGGCTACGCGCCGAACTCGATCTACAACGCGGTGGGCGACCTCGATCAGGTGGTGCTGCGGGTCAATGCCCGCACCCTGGCCCGCCTGCGCGGCGCCCTCGAAGCCGCGCGCGATCCGGCCCGGCCGGCCCGGGCGAACGCCCTGGCTCTGGCCGACGCCTATCTCGTCTTCGTGGCCGACGATCCCCGCGTCTGGAGCCTCTTGTTCGAGCACATCGCCGCCCCGGACCAGCCCTTCCCCGACTGGTACGCGCAGGCCCTCGCCGACACGGTGGGCCTCGTCGACCAGGCGCTGGCGCCCCTGGTCCACGACGCGGTCGAGCGCCGCCGGGCGGTGGCGACCCTCTGGGCCGGCCTGCACGGGCTCGCCTCCCTCTCGACCTCGAACAAGCTCCGCCTGCTCGCCCCCGAGCCTCCCCGCGACCTCGCCCGCCTGCTCGTGGGGCGCTTCCTCGGGCCGGAGGAGCCGGACATCGCCGCCGATTAGCGTGCCGGGCCCGGGGCGCCTAAGCTTCCGGGAGGCGACGCCGGAAACACCCATGGCCAAGCAGTTCCCCGCCCTCGATGCGCGCCTGACCGACTTCATCGCGCGCCAGCACGTCTTCTTCGCCGCCTCCGCGGCGGCGGGGGCGCGGGTGAACCTGTCGCCGCGGGGCACCGAGGCGTTCCGGGTGCTGGGGCCGAACGCGGTGGCCTATCTCGACCTGACCGGCAGCGGCAACGAGACCGCGGCCCATCTGCTGGCGGATGGGCGGCTGACCCTGATGTTCTGCGCCTTCGAGGGCGCGCCGATGATCCTGCGTCTCTACGGGCGGGGCGAGGTGCTGGCCCGGGGCAGTGGCGCCTATCGCGACCTGCTCGCCGGGGCCTTCGCCGGGCAGGAGCCGCCGGGCGCCCGGCAGATAGTGCGCCTCGCCGTCGACCTCGTGCAGACCTCCTGCGGCTACGGCGTGCCGCGGTTCGACTTCGCCGGGGAGCGGCCGGGCCTGACGAACTGGGCGCGCAGCCAGGGCGAGGAGGGCCTCGCGGCCTATCGCCGGGAGAAGAACCGGCGCAGCATGGACGGGCTGCCCACCGGCCTGCCGGAGAAGGAGCCGGGCGCCTGACGCCGCGCCCCGCGGTCAGGCCAGGTCTTCCTGCGCCTTGCGGTATTCCCGCCCATGGGCGCAGTAGCCCTCGACGATCCGGGCGATCATCGTGCGCTTGCCCTCGTCGAGGGGGGCGAGGATGCGCGCCGGGCGGCCGCCCCAGAGATGGCCGCTCTCCAGCACTTGGCCGGGATCGGTGGTGGCGCCGCCCGCGAGCATGGTGTCGTCGGCCACCACCGTGCCGGGGGCGAGCACGCAGCCGATGCCGATCAGGCTGCGCGAGCCGATCCGGCAATCGGCCATGCGCACGTTGTGCCCGATCGTGGTGTCGCGCCCGATCACCACGCCCTCGCCGCGGGTGCGGATGACGGTGTTGTCCTGCACGTTGGTGTCCGCGCCGATCACGATCGGCCCGACCTCGGCGCTGAGTTCGCAGGAGAACAGGATGGTCGAGCCGGCGCCGAGGGCGATGCGCCCGCGCAGCCGCGCGGTGCGGGCGACGAAGACCGATTCCTCGACCTCGACCTCCAGCCCCTCCGCCGCGCTCGGCGCCGAGGCGGTGGCCTCGCGCAGGCGCTCGGCCCGCTCGGCAAGGTCCTCGGCCGAAATCGGCCGCTGCCGCTTGGCCGGGCTGCCGGCATAGACGAAGCCCGCCTCCAGGGCGGAGCGGGGAAACACGGTGGCGCCTGCCTCGATCAGGACGCCGTCCGCGACGGTGGAGCCGTCGAGGATGACCACGTCGTCCTCGATCACCACGTCGGAACCGACGGTGCAGGCATGGACCACGGCGTTGCGGCCGACCGTGACGCGGTCGCCGACCACGGTGCCGTGGGTGTCCGTGGCGATGTGCACGGTGGAACGGTTGCCGAGCCAGAAGCGGTCGCCGATCGTCACCGCCTCCCCGTCCGCGCGGATCACGCTGTCGTCGCCGAGCCAGGCCTGGATCCCGAGCGTCGCGGCGCCGATCACGGTGCTGCCCCGCCCGCACCAGACGGGCCGGGAGGCGAAAGTGGGGCTCACCCCCTCATGGGGCAGGATCAGGTCGGGCGTCACGGGGCGAAAACCTCTCGAGGGCGCCGGGTAGCGCCGTCGCGTCGGGAACGCATATAGGCACAGGCGCGCCGAGTCTAAGCCGAGTCCCGAGGTCCCGTCATGTCGAGCCGCGAGTCTTTGGTCAGCACCGCCATCCGCGCCGAACCCTTCGACGTTGCCGCCGAGATCGCCGCCCTGGAACGGGCCCTGTCCGGCCGCGCCGGGGCGGTGGTGACCTTCACCGGCCTGTGCCGGGACGAGGAGGGGCGGCTCGCCGCCCTCGAGCTCGAGCATTACCCGGGCATGGCCGAGGCCGAGATCGGCCGGGTCGTCGATGAGGCGGTCGCGCGCTGGCCGCTGCAGGCGGCGCGGGTCATCCACCGGCACGGCCTCGTCCGCCCCGGCGAGGGCATCGTGCTCGTGCTCACCGCCTCCGCCCATCGCCGCGCCGCGTTCGAAGGAGCGAGCTTCCTGATGGACTACCTTAAGACCCGCGCGCCGTTCTGGAAGCGCGAGCATCTCGTCGACGGGAGCACCGGCGGCTGGGTCGAGGCGACCCAGGCCGACGACGCGGCGGCGCAGGCCTGGTCGGGAGACCCCGCGTGAGCGGGCCGGCGGCAGGCCAGGCTCCGGGCGGGGAACCGCGCCGGCGCTCGCTCACGGTTTCCGGCATCGCCGTCGTCGCCTTCACCGCGCTGCTGGCCCTCGCCTGGATGGCCTCGGCGACGCTGCTCCTGATCTTCGCCGGCATCCTGCTCGGGGTCTTCCTCGATGGGCTGACCCGCGGGCTCGGCCGGCTGCTCCCCCTGCCCCGGGCGGTGCGGCTGGCGCTGGCGAGCCTCGGCCTCGTCCTCTTCCTCGCCGGGCTCTCCGCCTATGGCGGGGCCACGGTGGCCCAGCAGGCGCGGGAGCTCGGCACCACGATCCAGCAGCAATCCACCACGGTGCGCGACTGGCTGAAGGACCGCGGCATCGACATCGAGCTGCTCCAGGCGCCCGAGGGCGAGGGCAGCGGGCGCACCCGCGGGGACGACGGCAAGGGCGGCCCGCAGCAGGGCGGCCTCGCCGGCCTCGCCTCCGGCGTGCTCAAGAGCCCGGGCTCCTTCCTGTCGGATGCGGGCAACGTCCTCGGCCCGGCCGCGGCGGTGGTGCTCGGGCTGTTCAACGCCCTGGGCAACCTCCTGGTGATCGCCTTCCTCGGCGCGGCGGTGGCGGCGGACCCCGCCAGCTACCGCGACGGCGCCCTGCATTTCCTGCCGCCGGACCGGCGCAAGCGCGGCGGCGAGGTGCTCGACGCGGCCGGGGAGACCCTGCGGCACTGGCTGTTCGGCCAGCTCGTCACCATGACGGTGATCTTCCTCTGCACCTGGGCGGGCCTCGCCTTCCTCGGCGTTGGCGGCGCGCTCATTCTCGGGCTGCAGGCGGGCCTGCTCGCCTTCGTGCCGACCGTCGGCCCGCTGGTGGCCGGCGTCGTCATCATCCTGGCGAGCCTCGCCTCGGGCTTCACGGCGACGCTGGGGGCGCTCGGCGTCTACCTCGCCGTGCAGACGCTCGAGAGCTACGTGCTCACCCCCTTCATCCAGAAGCGGGCGCTCGACATCCCCCCGGCCACCATCTTCGCCGGCCAGCTCCTGCTCGGCGTGCTGTTCGGCCTCTGGGGCATCGCCCTGGCGCTGCCGATGCTGGCGGTGATCAAGGTGCTGCTGGAGCGGCTCTATATCGAGGACACGCTGGGGGAAGCGGCCGAGGGGTGATCCCGCACCCGGTCGCGGCTCTCACGCCGTCCCCGCGAGGCCGTGCGGGCCTGACGCAAAGGCTTCCGCGACATCCCTGCGCAGGGCCGAATCCGCATCCGGCCAATCCTCCCGGTAGAAGGCGTGGTCCCGGCCGGGATAGGTCCTGGACCGCGTGGGAACGGCCGCGTTCCACGCTTCGTCCGGTCGATGCGGGTCGTGGCTGCCCCAGAACATCTGGGTCGGGATGGGCAGAGGCGAGGTTTCGTAGCGCAGGCGCGTGGACGAGACGCAGACGAGGGCATGGAGCCTCAGGCCCTTCGCGACCGCGCGCCAGAGGACCGTGCCCCCGGCGCTGAATCCCAGGCCGTAGAGCCGATCCCCACCAAACCCGCATAGGGTGTCGATCGCGGCGCCGAGGCCGTTTTCCTGGACGAGATGCGCGTGCAGCGCCTCGCCGCTCAGCGTCGGACGGCCGCACAGATCGGCCAGGCGCAGAAAAATGCAGCGATCGATGCTGTCATCCGGCGGAAAGCCGCATTCCGAAGGCTCGCCGTGAATGTCCGTCACGAACAGCAAGGTGCCTGGCAGGCGGCTCGGCGGCATGTTTTTGTAACGTTCGATAGATCCCGAGAGCTTGCGGATCTGCCGCGGCTTTCGCGAAGACCGCTTCGGTCGGCCGCCCCCCTCCCGACGCGCGGGGCGAGGGGATGCGCCAGGACCGAAGCGATCCGATGGAAGTCCGGGCGGTCGGGGTGCGGGCGCCTCGGCCTATTTCTTGTCCCCGGCGGCCGGCACCTTGTCGTCCGTCTTGGGCGCGGTGGCGCCGCCGCCGTCCTTGCGCTCGATCTTGGCCTGCTCCCGCAGCTTCAGGATCATGTCCTGCTGGGCCTTGCGGGCGAGGTACTGGTCGATCTGCTCCTTCATCTCGTCGAAGCTCGGCACCGGCTTGGTGCGCTTCTCCTCGAGCTTGATCACATGCCAGCCGAACTGGGTCTTCACCGGGTCCGAGACCTGGCCGGGAGAGAGCTTGAAGGCGGCCTCGGCGAAGGGGGCGACCATGCGGTCCTTGGTGAACCAGCCGAGATCGCCGCCCTCGGTCTTGGAGCCCGGATCCTTCGAGACCTCGCCGGCGACCTTGGCGAAATCCTCGCCGCCCTTGATGCGCGCGGCGATCTTCTTGGCCTCCTCCTCGTTGTCGACGAGGATGTGGCGGGCATGGGCCTCCTCTTCCGGCTTCATCGCCTTGACCGTCTGGTCGTAGAGGGCCTTGGCCGCCTCGGGCGTCACCGCCTTCTTGGATTCCCGCTCCAGATATTCGTCGAGCAGCAGCTTGTCGCGGAAATAGGCGAGCTTGCGCTTGAATTCCGGCGTGTCGCCGACCTTGGCGGCGTCCGCCGCCTGCGCGCCGACCTTGAGGTCGACCAGGTAATCCACCAGCAGGTTCTTCTTGCCGGCCTCGTCGACCCCCGGCAGCGACAGGGCCGGGTCTTCCCCGGCGATGGCGAGGTCGCCCTGCGTGATCGGCTTGCCGTTCACGGTCGCCACCACCGTGTCGGAGGCGGCCGGCGTCTCCGCCCGCGCGCCCTGCCCCGTCATCACTTGGCCCGTCGCGGCGACGGCAAGAGCCAGGGCGAGCGCGCCGGCCTGCCGGGGAAGGAAGTGCATCGTCATCGGGCGTCCTCGGGATCGTCGGCACGCATCCGGCGTCTTCGTCCGGCTCGGCCGTTCGGGAAGCGGCTCGAAAGCCGCGCAGTGCGGGCCACAGGTGGCGTGGGCGCGTGGCAAAGGCAAGCCTCGGAGCGCGCGGCCGTCCACACGATCGCCTGAGGGCGGAGCGCGGCCTCGCGGAGATCGCGCCGCGCGGGGCAATCCGAGCGATCGTTTCGACACCTCCTTAACGACCCGCCGGCATGGTCGCCGCATCGCGGAGGCAAGAGAGGGAATCGACCATGCGGAGCGCTCTGGCAGCCGCTGCGGCGGCGCTCGTCCTCATCGGAACGGTCGGCGAGGCCGAAGCGCGCGGCCGCCGCTTCGGCCTCGGGATCGGACGGAGCTGGGCCGGCACGCCCCGGGGCGAGGCCGTCCGGGCCGAGGGCGGATCGAGACGGGTCTGGACCGCCGGGGCCGAGGCGGGGGACAGCCTGCGCGGGAGCCTGTCGGATTCCGCGGTTGTCCCCGCCTCTCCCCCGGCCCCCGCGCCGTCGCCGCGCGTGACGAAAAATAGCGGGTCGTGGTGTGCGGCCGGGCGCCTCGCCGGGTCGGGCACGGGCTTCTGCCTCGTCAACTGACCGGCGGCCGGCGCCGCCTCGGCGGGAAAGCGCCTTCGGGACAGTGGCTTGGCAGCCTGCCCCGGCTATGCGCGGCCGAACCGCGGCCCGGCGCCGGACCCCTTCCTCGGCCGTGAGATGTTCAGAGCCGCCGCGGTGGTCCCGGGGGCGTGTCCGGCGTGCCCAACCTTCGTGCAAGGGCCGGCTCTTTCGGATGCACCCCCCGCACTTTACCTCTATAAGCCCGGCTCAATGCAGGCTGGCGGCTCTCCCGTGCCGCCGCGCGACGACTTTCACGACCGCAGGTTCACGATGCTCGGTGCCCTCGCCAAGAAGATTTTCGGCTCGTCCAACGACCGTCGGGTCAAGGGCTACCGTCCGCGGGTCGCCGCGATCAACGCCCTCGAACCCGAGATCGAGGCGCTCTCCGACGAGGCCCTGCGCGCCCGCACCGCGATGCTGAAGGCCGAGCTCGCCGCCGGCAAGAGCCTCGACGACATCCTGGTGCCGGCCTTCGCCACCGTGCGCGAGGCAGCCAAGCGCGTGCTCGGCCAGCGGCATTTCGACGTGCAGCTGATCGGCGGCATGGTGCTGCACGAGAGCGGCATCTCCGAGATGAAGACCGGCGAGGGCAAGACCCTGGTCGCGACGCTGCCGGTCTATCTCAACGCTCTGGAGGGCAAGGGCGTCCACGTCGTCACCGTCAACGACTACCTCGCCTCCCGCGACGCCGAGTGGATGGGCCGGGTCTACCGCTTCCTGGGGCTCACCGTCGGCACCATCGTGCACGGGCTCGACGACGACCAGCGCCGCGAGGCCTATGCCTGCGACATCACCTACGGCACCAACAACGAGTTCGGCTTCGACTACCTGCGCGACAACATGAAGTACGAGCTGTCGCAGATGGCGCAGCGCGGGCACAATTTCGCGATCGTGGACGAGGTCGACTCGATCCTGATCGACGAGGCGCGCACGCCGCTCATCATCTCCGGCCCCGTCGACGACCGCTCCGAGCTCTACGTCGCCGTCGACGCGATCATGCCGCGGCTCGCCCGCGAGCATTACGACCTCGACGAGAAGCAGCGCACGGTCTCGCTCACCGAGGCCGGCAACGAGTTCATCGAGGAGGCCCTGCGCGAGGCCGGCCTCCTCAAGGAGGGCGACCTCTACGACGCCCACAACGTCAGCCTCGTCCACCACGTGAACCAGGCTTTGCGCGCCCACACCCTGTTCACGCTCGACAAGGACTACATCGTCAAGAACGACGAGGTGGTGATCATCGACGAGTTCACCGGCCGCATGATGCAGGGCCGGCGCTACTCGGAGGGCCTGCACCAGGCCCTGGAGGCCAAGGAGCGGGTCACGATCCAGCCCGAGAACCAGACGCTCGCCTCGATCACCTTCCAGAACTACTTCCGCCTCTACAAGAAGCTCGCCGGCATGACCGGCACCGCCTCGACGGAGGCCGACGAGTTCGCCGAGATCTACAAGCTCGAGGTGGTCGAGATCCCGACCAACAAGGAGGTCGAGCGCGTCGACGAGGACGACGAGGTCTACCGGACGGTCGAGGAGAAGTACGAGGCGATCATCAAGGAGATCGACAAGGCGCATCGCCGCCTTCAGCCGATCCTGGTCGGCACCGGCTCGATCGAGAAGTCGGAATTGCTCGCCGACCTCCTGCGCAAGGCCGGCTACACCGCGCTCGACTATTCCGACCCGAACGCGCTGACCGACGTCTACAAGGCCGCCCGCGAGAACCGGGTGACCAAGCGCTTCGCCGTGCTCAACGCCCGCTTCCACGAGCAGGAGGCCTATATCGTGGCCGAGGCCGGCGTGCCGGGCGCCATCACCATCGCCACCAACATGGCCGGCCGCGGCACCGACATCAAGCTCGGCGGCAACCTGGAGATGCGCATCGAGAAGGAGCTCGGCCATCTCCCCGAGGGTCCCGAGCGCGCGGCGGCGATCGAGGCGCTGAAGGCCGAGATCGCCGAGAACCGGGCCAAGGTGCTCGCCTCCGGCGAGAAGGCCGATCCCGAGGCCGGCCGCAAGAAGGACCTGCCCGGCGGCCTCTACATCATCGGCACCGAGCGCCACGAATCGCGGCGCATCGACAACCAGCTGCGCGGCCGCTCCGGCCGCCAGGGCGATCCCGGCCGCTCGAAGTTCTACCTGTCCCTCAAGGACGACCTGATGCGCATCTTCGGGTCCGACCGCATGGACGGGATGCTGCAGCGCCTCGGCCTGGAGCAGGGCGAGGCGATCATCCATCCCTGGATCAACAAGGCCATCGAGAAGGCGCAGCAGAAGGTCGAGGCGCGCAACTTCGACATGCGCAAGAACGTGCTCAAGTACGACAACGTCATGAACGACCAGCGCAAGGTCGTGTTCGAGCAGCGCCGCGACTTCATGGCCCAGGAGAGCGTCCGCGAGACCGTGGACGAGATGCGCGAGGGCGTGGTCGACGACCTCGTCACCCTGCACATCCCCGAGAACGCCTATGCCGAGCAGTGGGACACCGAGGGCCTGAAAGCCCGCATCGCCGAGGTGCTGAATCTCGACCTGCCGGTCGACGAATGGGCCAAGGAAGAGGGCATCGCCGACGAGGAGATGCGCGAGCGCCTGCGCAAGGCCGCCGACGCGGCCTATGCGGAGCGCGTCGAGAAGAACACGCCCGAGGTGATGACCTATGTCGAGAAGCAGGTGCTGCTGCAGACCCTCGACCATCTCTGGCGCGAGCACCTCGTCACCCTCGACCACCTGCGCCAGGTGATCGGCTGGCGCGGCTTCGCCCAGCGGGACCCGCTCAACGAGTACAAGTCCGAGGCCTTCGACCTCTTCAACGGCCTGGTGGCGGCCCTGCGCGAGCAGGTGACCGGCCAGCTCTCGCGCATCGAGATCATGTACCAGGAGCCGGAGGCGGCCCAGGGCGGCTTCCAGCCGGTGGAGCTTGGCGGGCCGGCCCCGCAGATGTTCGAGGAGCATCGCGACCCGGCCACCGGCCGCAACGAGATGGACTTCGCCGGCACGGGCAGCGATGGCGGGGCCGGCCCCGCCTATGGCTATGCGGCGCGCGAGCTCTCCGCCGACACGGCGGTGCTGGAGCGCAAGCCCGACGACGAGACCACCTGGGGCAAGGTCGGCCGCAACGAGCCCTGCCCCTGCGGCTCGGGCAAGAAGTACAAGCACTGCCACGGCCGCTTCGCCGCCGAGGCCTGAGGCGATGGACGTCGTCTACGCCGTCGAGCCGGATCTCGGCGCGGCCGCCTTCCAGGCGGTCCTCGTCGAATCCGGCCTCGCCCCCCGCCGCCCCGCCAACGATCTGGAGCGGCTCGGACGGATGCTGGCCCAGGCCGACCTGATCGTCACCGCCCGGCTCGACGGGCGGCTCGTCGGCGTGGCCCGCACGCTCACGGATTTCGCCTTCTGCGCCTATCTCTCCGATCTCGCCGTGTCCCGGGACATGCAGGGCCGCGGCATCGGCCAGGGCCTGATCGCGGCGACGCGCCGGGCCGCCGGCCCCGAGGCGAGCCTGCTGCTCACCGCCGCCCCGGGCGTCGAGCGCTACTACGACGGCATCGGCATGCCCCGCGTGGCCCACGCCTTCCGCTACGACAAGGAGCGATAGGGGCAAATGCCGGATCAGTTCCTCCCGAGCGCGAGAAGCTGATCCACACTGAGCGCGCCAAGCTCACGGCGACGCTGCTCAATGGCGTCGCGCGCGCCCTCCTCGTGACGCGGCGCAACGCCGAGCGTCTCAACCCGTCGAGCGAGCCGCGCCGCCACTGAGGCGCCTCTGCGAGGCGGTTCCGGCTCTCCGGGCTTGCGCGGTTGGACCTTGCCGGGGCGCCGGTACCCGGCGACGGCGGATGCGATCCGCATCCGGGGCCTGCCCGTCCTCGATGGCATGACGACGGATGTCGGCTTCCGGCGTCGCCTCGATCCCGGCGCGATCGACCCGGGGACGGCTTGCCTTCAGCCATGCCTGTGTGACGCGCGCCACCGGCTGAGTCTTACACCGTCACCTGCGTGCCCACCTCCACGACGCGCCCGGTCGGGATCTGGAAGAAGTCCGTGGCGTCGTTGGCGTTCTTGGCCAGCGTGATGAAGATCCGGTCCTGCCAGAGCGGCATGCCGGAATGGGCGGCCGGGCGGATCGAGCGGCGCGACAGGAAGAACGAGGTCGACATGATGTCGAACTTGAAGCCCTCGCGCTTGAGCAGGGTGAGGGTGCGCGGGATGTTCGGCGTCTCCATGTAGCCGAACTTCATCGTGACCCGGTAGAAATGCGGGCCGACCGGCTCGATGCGCACGCGCTCGCTCTCCGGCGCCCGGGGCCGGTCCACGGTCTCGACGGTGAGCACGACGTTCTTCTCGTGCACCACCTTGTTGTGCTTCATGTTGTGCAGGAGCGCGGCCGGGGCGATGTCGGGGTCGCTCGTCAGGAAGACGGCGGTGCCCTTCACGTGCTGGTAGGAGGTGCTCTTCTCCAGCATGCCGACGAGCTCGGTCAGGGGCACGTCGGTCTTGCGGGCCTTGTGGGTGAGGATGCCCACGCCCCGCACCCAGGTCCACATCATCAGCATCAGGCCGGCGGCGAGCATGAGCGGCACGTAGCCGCCCTCGTGCACCTTCAGCATGTTCGAGAGCAGGAACAGGAACTCGATCACGATGAAGGGCATCAGCGCCGCGGCGGCCACCAGCGGCGAGAGCTTCCACACCCGCCAGAGCACCACATAGGCCATGCTCGCGGTGAGCAGCATCGTGCCCGTCACCGCGATGCCGTAGGCCGAGGCGAGGGCGGAGGAGGAGCGGAAGGTGATGGCCAGGATCACGACGCCGAGCGCCAGCAGCATGTTGATGCGCGGCAGGTAGATCTGGCCCGAATGCGAGGCGGAGGTGTGGCGGATCTCCATGCGCGGCAGCATGCCGAGCTGGATCGCCTGCCGCGACAGGGAGAAGGCGCCGGTGATCACCGCCTGGCTGGCGGTCACCGTGGCGATGGTGGCGAGCAGCACCATCGGCAGCAGGCCCCATTCCGGCACCAGCTGGTAGAACGGGTCGGTGGTGTCGGGCTTGGCGAGCACCAGGGCGGTCTGGCCGAGATAGTTCATCACCAGGCTCGGCGCGACGAGGCCGAGCCAGGCGAGCTGGATCGGCTTGCGCCCGAAATGGCCGAGATCGGCGAAGAGCGCCTCCGCCCCCGTCACCGCCAGGAACACCGCGCCGAGGGCCACCAGGGCGCCGGTGCCGTGGCCGAGGAGGTAATGCACCGCGTACCAGGGATTGAAGGCCCAGAGCACCGCCGGGTTGGCCAGGATATGCGGCAGCGCCGCCAGGGCCAGGGCCACGAACCAGACCGCCATGATCGGCCCGAAGAAGGTCGCGACCCGGGCGGTGCCGCGGCTCTGGACCAGGAACAGGCCCACGATGATCGCGACGGTGATCGGCAGCACGTAATCGTCGAAGGCGGGGGTGACGAGCTTCAGGCCCTCCACCGCCGAGAGCACCGAGATCGCCGGGGTGATGACGGAATCGCCGTAGAACAGCGAGGCGCCGAGCAGGCCGAGCAGGAAGACGAGGCGCGAGCCGCCCAGCGCCTGCCGGGCGAGCGCCATCAGCGAGAGGATGCCGCCCTCGCCGTTGTTGTCCATGCGCAGGAGGACGGCGACGTACTTGACCGTGACGATCAGGAGCAGCGCCCAGATGATGAGGGAGGCGGTGCCGATCACCTCCTCCGGCAGGAGGATGCCGTCGCTGCGCGCGGGGACCAGGGCCTCGCGGAAGGCGTAGAGCGGGCTCGTGCCGATATCGCCGTAGACGACCCCGACCGAGCCGAGCGCCAGCGACCAGAGGCCGACCTTGGCATGGCCGTGGTCGTCCTCGGCCGCCTCGGGGGCGGGCTTGGCGGCGGGATTGTCCGAGGACGGGGCCGGTGCCGGGCGTTCGGCCGCGGCGGCCTGATCGGCCGGGAGGCTCGGCGTGACGGGTTCGGTCATGGGGTCGATGTCGCGCTCGGGCGAGGGCGCGCGGGCGGCCGCCCGCGCAGGTCGAGAGGATGTTGAGGCGGCGGCATCGGATCGGAGCCTCGCGGCTCATCCCGGTGCCGGCGGCGGGCGGTCGCTCCGACTCGTGCGCGGCCCGCGTCTTTCGTGATTCCGTATCCCCGGATCGGAGTCGAGAGGCCGTGGGCCGGTCCCGGCGGCGTCCCGCGATTTTTCGAGGGACGCGTGGGGAGCCCCGGCCCGCCCGTCACTCCGCGGCGTTGCGGGCGCCCTGGCCGAACCGCCGCTCGATATAGTCGATGACGATGGTCTCGAAATCCTTGGCGAGGGTGGCGCCGCGCAGGGTCATCGCCTTCTTGCCGTCGATGAAGACCGGGGCGCTCGGGCTCTCGCCGGTGCCGGGGAGCGAGATGCCGATATCGGCATGCTTCGATTCGCCCGGGCCGTTCACGATGCAGCCCATCACCGCGACGTTGAGCCCCTCGACGCCCGGATAGGTCTTCTTCCATTCCGGCATGGAGGTGGTGATCCAATTCTGGATGTCGCGGGCCAGCTCCTGGAAGGTGGTCGAGGTGGTGCGGCCGCAGCCCGGGCAGGCCGCCACCAGCGGGACGAAGGTGCGGAAGCCCATGGTCTGCAGGAGCTCCTGCGCGGCCTTGACCTCCAGCGTGCGGTCGCCGCCGGGCTCGGGGGTGAGCGAGTAGCGGATCGTGTCGCCGATGCCTTCCTGCAGCAGCACGCCGATGGCGGCGGAGGCCGCGACGATGCCCTTCGAGCCCATGCCGGCCTCGGTCAGGCCGAGATGGATGGCGTAGTCGGAGCGGCGGGCGACCTCGCGGTAGACGGCGATCAGGTCCTGCACCGCCGAGACCTTGGCGGAGAGGATGATGCGGTCCTTGGGCAGGCCCAGGGCAACGGCGCGGTCGGCGGAGGTGAGGGCCGACTGCACCATGGCCTCGCGCATCACCGCGCGGGCATCGATCGGGCGCGGGGACTTGGCGTTCTCGTCCATCAGATGCGTCAGCAGCTCGCCGTCGAGGGAGCCCCAGTTCGCGCCGATGCGAACCGTCTTGCCGTACTTGATCGCCTGCTCGACGATGGTCGAGAACTGGACGTCCTTCTTCTCCTTGAAGCCGACATTGCCCGGGTTGATCCGGTACTTGGCCAGTGCCTCGGCGCAGGCCGGATGGTCGGACAGGAGCTTGTGGCCGATATAGTGGAAGTCGCCGACCAGCGGCACGTGCACGCCGATGCGGTCGAGCCGCTCGCGGATCTTCGGCACGGCGGCGGCCGCCTCGTCGCGGTCGACGGTGATGCGCACCAGCTCCGAGCCGACGCGGGCGAGCTGGGCGACCTGGGCGACCGTGGCGTCGATATCGGCCGTGTCGGTGTTGGTCATCGACTGGACGACGACGGGGGCGCCCCCGCCGACGGTGACGGCCCCCTCGCCTTCGCCGACGCGCACGCCCACCGTGCGGTGGCGCGGTGCGGGGCCTGCGATCTCGGGGCCGGTTCCGGCGATCGGGTTCGCGAGGGCGTCGGGAGCGTCCATGGTCAACCTTGGCTTCGAGGGCCCGGGTTTCGAGGGCCTTGCGGTCGCGGTGCCGGTCGGGCGGCAGCGTCCGCGGATCCGGGACATACCCGATAATCGCTGCGCGCGCGACCGTTTCGCATATGGCCCCTGCCGGCCGGGCGGGGAGGTCCGCCGGGCGGCGGGCAGCGCAGGTCTGCACCGAACGCGCGCCGCGGCGGCGATTTTGCGGCGTTCCTTTCCGCACTTCGCGGTGAATGTCGAGCCTGGGTGCCGGTCCGCGGCATCCCATATGCGTGCGGGAAGCGCCGAAACGCCGGCTGCGGCCAGGCGTTACCGCGCGGCAACACGACGAGTGCATCGCAACATCGAGGGTGAGCGAACCCATGGATCAGTCAGGATCGGCTCCCGACCTCCACAACCCCGCCACCGCCGTGCCGTCCACGGCCACGGATTTCACGGAGTCGCGGGACGGCTTCACGGGGCTCGCCGGGCCACGGGCCGAGAAGGCGGTCTCCCTGGCCCTGCAGGGCGGCGGGGCGCATGGCGCCTTCACCTGGGGTGTGCTCGACGCCCTGATCGAGGATGGGCGCCTCGCCTTCGAGGCGGTGACCGGCGCGAGCGCCGGGGCCATGAACGCCGTCGTGCTGGTCGACGGCTGGCTCGAGGGCGGGCCGGACGGGGCGCGCGCCGCCCTCGAGGCCTTCTGGCGCCGGGCCAGCCTCGACGCCGATCTCTGGCCGGCCCAGCGCAGCGTGTTCAACGGGCTCTACAAGTTCTGGCACGGCAACCCGGTGGCCGAGTTCTGGCTCAAGGCCTTCTCCTTCAGCCCCTACGTGGCCAATCCGCTCAACATCAATCCGCTCCGGAAGGCGCTCGTCGCGAGCGTCGATTTCGAGCGCCTGCGCCAAGCCGACACCGCCAATGTCTACGTCTCGGCCACCAATGTCTGGACCGGCAAGCTCGCCGTGTTCGAGCGGGAGCGCCTGACCGTCGACCACCTGCTGGCCTCGGCCTGCCTGCCGACGGTGTTCCAGGCGGTGGAGATCGACGGCGTGCCCTATTGGGACGGGGGCTATCTCGGCAATCCGGCGCTCTACCCGCTGCATGCCGCCCGGACGCGGGACGTGCTGCTCGTGCAGATCAATCCCGTGGAGCGCCGCGAGACCCCGCGGACGCGGGAGGAGATCCAGGACCGGCTCAACGAGATCACCTTCAACGCCAACCTGATGCGCGAATTGCGGGCGATCGACTTCCTCGACGGGCTGATCGAGGAGGGGGTGCTCGGCAATCGCGGCTACCGGCCGGTTCTGGTCCACCGGATCGACGGCACGGACGCTCTGGAGGATTACAAGGCGTCTTCGAGGCTGGATGCGCGGTGGAAGGTGTTCAAGCGCCTGCGCGACAAGGGCCGCTCCGCAGCCCAGGCCTGGCTCGCCGAACGCTACGAAAACATCAACCACAGGTGTACTCTGGACCTGCAATCTACGTATCAATAGTTGTTTCTCCCCGGCGGCATCCTCAGCCATGTGCGGTGGCGCACGTGCGTGGCGAGGCCGCGGGGATGGCCGGGATTATTCCGCCGCCCTCGCCCGTCTTCCCTATCAATGAGTGGAAAGATGCGCAGCAAAAGCCCCGACATCGTCGACCTGCTCGTGCCATTGCGGCGCTATGCGCGCTCCCTGACACGCGACTCGTTGAAAGCCGACGATCTCGTGCACGACACGTTGGTCCGCGCCCTCGAATCCCGCAGCAACCTGCGGCCCAATACCAACCTGCGCACCTGGATGATGACGGTGCTGCACAACGTCTTCATTGACGAGCAGCGCCGCCGGCGCGTCGAGGCGCGCCACGCCGACGCCCTCGTCCAGATGCACGACGAGGTCGCCCTGCCGGCTCAGGAAGGGCAGGTGCGCCTCGCCCAGGTCAGGGAGGCCTTCGAGAGATTGCCCGAAGAGCAGCGCGCCGCGCTTCACCTCGTCACGATCGAAGGCATGGCCTATGCGGATGCGGCGGCTGTACTCGGCATCCCGATCGGCACGCTGATGTCCCGCCTCGGCCGCGGCCGGGCGGCGTTGCGCGCCTTCGAGGAGGGTGAGGCGGGTCGTGCGCGGCGTCCTGCGGCCCCCCCTGAGAGCGGGCGTCCGAAGCTGCGCCTCGTCGCGCGGGACGGGCGCCCGGATGAAGCGGACACGGCCGGCCTCGCCCGCGCTGTCGGAAACTGAGCCGAGGCGAACTCCTTGAGACGCGACACGGAAATATCCGGGAAGGACGGACTTCGGAGTGGACTTATGGTCGACCCGGTCACGGAAACCGATCTCATCGCCTATGTCGATGGAGAGCTCGACGCGATGCGGCGCCTCGAAGTGGAGGCGCATCTGGCGTGCCATCCCCAGGACGCGGCCAAGGTCATGGCCGATCTGCGGGATCGCGACGCGTTGCGCGAGGCTTTCACGCCGACCGTCGGCCTGAGCCCGGACCGGCTGCGGTCGGGCGCGCGCCGCATGGACCGGGCCCTGGCTTGGCAGCGGGTCAGTGCGCGGCTGCGCCGTGCGGCGGCGATCGCCGTCCTCGTGGGCGCGGGCTGGCTTGCCCATTCCGAGATCGGCACCTTCGGCGTGCCGGACACCTTCGCCTCGCCGGTCGATCCCGTGCTCGTCGAGGAGGCGCAGCAGGCGCGCGAGGCCGCCGCGGTGCGGGCCCGCTCCCAGGCCCTGCGTCCCGGCGTCTACGATCGGGCCGATCTCCAGGCGGCGACGGGCCTCGATCTGCCGGAGCTGCCCGCCGACTGGACGGTGCAGGACGTGCAGGTCTTTCCCGGGCGTCACGGTACCGGCGTGGAAGTATCGATCCATGCCGGGCAGCTCGGCGACCTCGCCCTGTTCGCCATGCCGAGCGGCCGGGACGCCGCGCCCTCCGATGGGGTGGCGCGCCCCGGCGACGGTGCCACTGCCTACTGGCGCAGCGGGCGCACGTCGTACGCTCTCAGCGGCGCCCTGGGCGACGGGCTGGGCCAAGCGGCCGGCAAGCTCGCCATGACCGCGGTCCATCCGGCGGGTCATTGATCCGCCGCGTCCGCTTGGGAAGCCGCACGGATCGAGCCTCGGGGCCTGCCTCGGAGGCGACCGCCGTTAGGCTTCCAGCATCGAGAGGGATCGGTCGCCGGCGATGATCGCCCGGGCCTCGGCCGCGTCGACATGCATGCGGTCGATCAGGGCCTGGGCGCTCTCGAACCGGGCCTCGCCCCGGATGAAGCCCAGGAACTCGATGCCGAGGCGCTGGCCGTAGAGGTCGCCCGCGAACGCGAACAGGTTCACTTCGAGAAGCGGCGCGCCGTCGTCGAAGGTCGGGCGCCGGCCATAGCTCGCGACCCCGTCTTTCAGGCTCCCATCCGCCAGCCTGGCCCGTACCGCGTAGATGCCGTGGGCGAGGCCGCAGGATTCGAGGGCGATGTTGGCCGTCGGGAAGCCCAGCACGCGCCCGCGCTTGTCGCCGTGGCGGACCTCACCCAGCACGAACCAGCGGTAGCCGAGCAGGGCGTTGGCCCGGTCGATGTCCCCGGCCCCGAGCGCCGCGCGGATGGCGCTGGAGGAGACCGGCGGCTGCCCCGGGGCGGGCGCGATGGGCGGGATGATGCGGCAGGCGAGGCCGGATTCCGCGCAGAGCCGCGCCAGCATCTCGGGGGTGCCCTCACGTCCTTTCCCGAAATGGAAGTCGTGCCCGATCACGACGCCCGCGAGCCCCAGATCCGCCTTCAGCAGCCCCTCGACGAAGGCGCGGGCGCCCGTGCCGGCGAGGGTGGCGTCGAACCGGCGCACGATCAGCCCGTCGAGGCCGAGGCGGGCGAACACGATCTCCTTGGCGGCTGGTCCGGTGAGCCGGAACATCGGCTGGTCGGGAGCGAAGAAGGCGCGGGGATGCGGCTCGAAGGTGAGGGCCACGGCCGGGCGCGCCCCCGCCTCCGCGCGCACCGCCTCGATCAGGGCCCGGTGCCCGAGATGCACACCATCGAAATTGCCGATGGCTGCAATGGCACCCCGGAGCGTGGTGGGAACAGCCTCGTCCTCACGACAGATCGCGAACCGATTCACGAAATATCCCGTCTCCGCTGGGGCGGCCTCACCGAGGCCGCTCTGGGATCCACCCGCGCGCGGTGAGCCCGCGCGGCTTGCACGTCGCCGGACGTCTCGGCTCCCTCGAGGGTTCGGATGCCGGCGGACCCTGTCGAAATCGGTTCCGGCGGTCAAGCGAGCGAGGCACGACTCGGGCCTCTGCGCAGTTAACCCCTTCGCAATCCGCATCTGCGTATTTTGGGGCTCGAAAGGAAGCCGCCACCCTCGGCTCTTATCGGAGCAGCACGTCCATGGCCCTCGACCTCGGCATGCCGATCCTCGTCGTCGACGATTATCAGACGATGGTTCGCATCATCCGCAACCTCCTCAAGCAGCTTGGCTTCGAAGACGTCGATGACGCCTCCGACGGCACGGCCGCCCTCGCCCGTCTCAAGAATCGCAAGTACGGTCTCGTGATCTCGGATTGGAACATGGAGCCCATGACGGGCTACGAGCTCCTCCGCCATGTCCGCGCCGACGAGGGCCTGCGCACCACCCCCTTCATCATGGTGACCGCCGAGTCGAAGACCGAGAACGTCATCGCTGCCAAGAAGGCCGGCGTGAACAACTACATCGTCAAGCCGTTCAACGCCGCCACGCTGAAGAGCAAGATCGAGGCGGTCTGCGGCGCCTGAGAAGCGGGACGATCGAGGGCCGGGAGACCGGGCGATGGGCATGACGGCGGAAGCATCGACGCGTCGGGGACCCGATAAGGGCACTGCCCCGATCGTGCGGGAGCTGATCGAGATTGCCGACTACATTGCCAGTCTCCGGGAAGCGATCGCGCTGCTGAAGACGAACGAACTGACCCGGGACCGCCTGCCGATGGTGCATGGCGAACTCGGGGAGGTGGTGGCGGCGACGGCTGGGGCGACCAACACGATCATGGAAGCCGCCGAGGCGATCCTCGCCTTGCCCGAAAGCGAGGATTACCGCGCCGAGGTGGAGGCGCGGATCTTCACGATCTTCGAAGCCTGCACCTTCCAGGACATTACCGGTCAGCGCATCGCCAAGGTCGCCGAGTCGATGAGCCTTCTCGAAGGCCGCTTGGCACGCTTCGCTGCGGTGGTCCGGACGCGCGACGCGCACGATATCGAGCCGGAGGAGGCACAGCGCCGCGAGCGCCAGGAAAGCCTCCTCCTCAACGGGCCGCAGCTCGGGGGACCGGCCACGGCCCAGGACGCGATCGACGCCCTGTTCGATTAACGGCTTGCCAGGATCCGAACATGAACGAGGCCGCCGGCAGGACTGCTGGCGGCCTCGTTCGTGTGCGCAGGAGGGGCGTCAGGCCGCCAGCGCCCGGGTCACCGTGTTGCGCAGGTCCGACAGGGAGAAAGGCTTCGTCAGCACGTCGGTCACGATGGCGTCGAGACCGCGGGCGCGTTCGCGCTGGTCGGCGAAGCCGGTCATCAGCAGGATGGTGAGATCGGGATAGTCGCGTTTGGCCGCGAGGGCGAGGGCGATGCCGTCCATCAGCGGCATGCGGATATCGGTCAGCATCAGGTCGAAGCGACCCTCCGACTCCATCAGACGGTCGAGGCCATCGCTGCCGTCGACCGCGATCGTCACGTCGTGACCGTCGAGCTCGAGGCCTCTCTTCAGGAAGCCACGGACCGTTTCTTCGTCGTCGACGAGCAGAATGCGCGCCATCTGAACGGACTTCGGCTCCTCTGCTCTGCCCAATGACTCACTGACGCAAGCGCGATGCCGCGGTGTCAAGTTCCATCGTGCCGCAGGGTTCTGAAAAACGCGAAATATGTCCGGATCTTGAACGGACCACGTGCTCTGCGGGTCAACTGGGTCAGGTGCCGCCGAACAGATCGGGATCGGTGCTCTCGTAATCGACGAGTCCGACGAAGGGCAGCTGGCGGAACGCGTGCGCCGCGTCCATGCCGTAGCCGACCACGAAGACATCAGGGCAGACGAAGCCGACGAAATCCGCGTCGATGGTCACGGCACGCTTGCCCGGCTTCTCCAGGAGCACTGCGGTCAGCACGCGCTTGGCGCCGCGGGCCATCAGCAGGTCCTTCGCGAAGACCAGGGTGCGGCCGGATTCGAGAATGTCGTCGATGAGCAGTACGTCGCGCCCGCGCACCTCGCTCTGGACGTCGCGCAGGATCTCGACCTGTCCCGAGGATACGGTGGAGGTTCGATAGCTCGACAGGTGCACGAACTCGACTTGCGGCGAGAGGCCGGCATGGTGGAGCGAGCGCAGCAGATCGGCGGCGAACATGAAGCTGCCCTTCAGCACCGCCACGACGAGTAGGTTCTCGGGGGCGGCCTTCACGATCTCGGCGGCGATCTCCTCGTTGCGGCGGGCGATCGCAGCTTCGTCGAAGAGCACACGGACACGGCGGGATGCAGTCGTCATGGCTCTCTCATAGCATGCGGGCCGGCCTCTGCCAGCGCCGTTCAGGACGGGGATCAGTGATGCGCCGGGGGCTGGGCTGACGTTCGGGTCGCGGTCTCGGCCGGCTCGGCGGAAGCGCCCGCGGCGGCGAAGCGCACCTCGATCCGGCGACCCTGGGCGGGCGGGTCGGACAAGGTCGCGCGGAACCGGGCGAAATCCTGCGGCTCCAGCCCCGCACGGGGCGGCGCGACGGTCCAGCGATGCAGCGGCGCGCCGCTCGCATCGTGGATCTCGATCTCGATCGGCGGCACGTCGACACGCTGCCGGGCGATGCCGACGAGGTCGCCCTCGATCACGAGCTGAGCCGGGGCGCCCCCTTGCGCGGGCGTCTGGAAGGCGTGGACGTCACGGATCTCGATGCCGCGCAGGTTCACCGGCAGGCCGATCCTCGCGAACACCGCCGCACTTTGCGGCATGGCGCGGACCACCGTGCTGCGGCCGAGGATTGCGAGCGGCATCAGGGCGCAGATCGCTAGCGCCGTGGCGAGGCCCGGCGAGAGCCGTCGGGGAAGGAGCGCGGTGCTCCCTTTCCGACTGCGGAATGATTTGGTCCGGCCCGCCGGCTTGCGGGGTCCACGCCGGGGCGGCGTCGGCTGTTCGATGACGGTCGCGTCCTCGGCGGGAGCGTTCGGGACGTCCTCGGATGGCAGAGCCTCGAAGCCGGCCGGCGCCGTGGGGACCGGCGACGCAGCCTCTGCGGAGGGACTGAGGCCGAATTCCTCCGCGATCTCCGCGGCCCGGGCCGCGGCGACGTCGTCGGGTCCGATGAACCAGGTCTCGCGGCAGGCGGCGCAGCGCACGGAGCGGCCGGCCGGGCCGACGCGATCCGTGTCAATCCGGTATTCGCTGGCGCAACTCGGGCAGACGATCAGCATGGCGACCCGCTCGGGGCCTGACGGCGGGTTGCCGTGGGCCGGAAAAAAACTCACACCGCTTTTCGCGGATCGCGGTTAATCCGGCGTGAAATCCCCGGTCGCGGACCGGGCGTGAGGCGGCGGAATCTGAGGTGGAGCACGGAGATTTGGCCGGCGGGGCGAAGATGGGCAGCCTGCTCACCGGGGCGGAGGAGCCGGTGGTGCGATTCGAGAATGTCGGCATGCGCTACGGGCTCGGGCCCGAGGTGCTGAGCGATGTGAGCTTCTCGATCGCGCCCCACTCCTTCCAGTTCCTCACGGGACCGTCGGGGGCGGGCAAGACCACGCTCCTGCGCCTGATCCTGCTCTCGGTGCGCCCGACCCGCGGCCTCGTCTCCGTGTTCGGCTCGGAGGTGAGCGGCATCTCGGGGGCGGCCCTCACCGGCCTGCGCCGACGCATGGGCGTGGTCTTTCAGGATTTCCGGCTGCTCGACCATCTCACCACCTACGAGAACGTCGCCCTGCCCCTGCGCGTGCAGGGGCGAGCGGAGACGAGCTATCGGGCGGAGGTGGTCGAGCTTCTGCGCTGGGTCGGGCTCGGCGAGCGCATGCATGTGCTGCCGCCCCTGCTCTCGGGCGGCGAGAAGCAGCGCGCGGCCATCGCCCGTGCCCTGATCGCCCGGCCCGAGCTGTTGCTCGCCGACGAGCCGACCGGCAATGTCGATCCGAGCCTTGCCCGGCGGCTGCTGCGACTCTTCCTGGAACTGAACCGCCTCGGCACCTCGGTGGTGATCGCCACGCATGATTTCGGTCTGATGGATCTCGTCGAGGCACCCCGGCTGGTGCTGGGCGAGGGGCGTCTGCGGGTCGAGGGCGTATGAACCAGATCCCCGATCCGCCCCGCGCGACCGCCCTGTCGGATGCGGCCGAGAGCCCGCTGCCGCCGACCCTGCGGCGCAATGCGCCCCTGGTCCCCACCGATTCCGCAGCGAGCCGGGCGCTGGCCGCTGTCATCGCGATCCTGACCTTCCTCGCGGCCCTCTGCGCCGGGGCGGCGGAGATCGTCGCCTCCAGCGCCGCGCAGTGGCAGGGCACGGTGGCCCAGGAGGTCACCGTGCAGGTGCGCCCGGGTCCAGGCCGTGACATCGAGGCCGACATCGCCAAGGCGGACGGAATCGTGAAGGCCGCCCCCGGAATCGCCGGGACGCGGGTCTTCTCGAAGGCCGAATCCGAGCACCTGCTCGAGCCCTGGCTCGGCAGCGGCCTCGACCTGTCGGACCTGCCGGTGCCCCGGCTCATCACCCTGAAGCTGTCGGACAGCCCCTCCCCCGACCTGAAGGCCCTGCGGGCGAACCTCACCGAGGCGCTGCCCGGCGTCGCCAGCCTCGACGACCATGCCCTCTGGCTGCAGCGCCTCTCGACCATGGCGCATACCTTCGTCGGCATCGGCGTCGGCATCGTCGGGCTGGTGCTGGTGGCGACCGGCCTTGCGGTGATCTTCGCCACCCGCGGCGCCATGGCCGGCAACCGCGAGGTCGTCGAGGTGCTGCATTTCGTCGGGGCCGGAGACGACTACATTGCCCGGGCCTTCCAGAGCCGCTTCTTCCGGCTCGGCCTGCGCGGGGGCGCCATCGGTGCGGGGCTCGCTTTTCTCGCCTTCTTCCTGGCGAGCCTTCTTTCCCGGTTCTGGCGCTCGGGTGCCGCGGGCGACGAGATCGAGGCACTGTTCGGCAGCTTCCAGATCGGCTGGCGCGGCTACCTGGTCATCGCCCTGATCGGGGTGATCGCCTCGGTCGTGACCGGGATCGTCTCCCGCGTCACTGTGCGCCGGTTCCTGAGCTGAAAGCACTGGCCCGCCAGCCGGCTTGCGGGTGTGGGCACAGCCCGTTAACCATTCGTCAACGTTTCAGGGAGGAAATGCTTCGTCACGGCAAAACCGCAATCGAGGCTAAGGTTTAGGCCCATGTTCCGGAACCTGGCAAAGCCGGCCGCACCGACGCCTTTCGAGGCGTTCGGCTGGGCCTGGCAGGAGGGTTCGGCTGGCGCCGGGCCGATGCGGCAGGGCGGAGCACTCAAGCGGGGATCCTTGCGGCTGTCCTTGCCCATCCCGAAGAGCGGACGTTCCCGTTTCCCGGTCCGCGTCCTCGCCGCCGCCGCCGCGCTGTCGACGGCCCTGTTCGCCGGCGGCTTCCTCGCGTTTGTCGGAACGATCGAGCGGGCGGAGCGTCCGCAGGATGCGAGCGTCGACGGCATCGTCGCCCTGACCGGTGGGGCGCAGCGCATCGGCGATGCGATCGAGCTGCTCGCCTCCGGCCATGGCCGGAGGCTGCTGATCTCCGGCGTCAACGAGCGCACCAGCCGCGAGGAGATCGCCCGGCTCAACCCGAGCCAGCGCCACCTGATCGCCTGCTGCATCGACCTCGATTACCGGGCGCGCAACACCATCGGCAACGCCATCGAGACACGGCGCTGGATGCGCCGCCATCATTTCGGGACGATCGCCGTCGTCACCTCGAACTACCACATGCCCCGCACCCTGGTGGAGCTCGGCAATGCCCTGGACGAGACCGAATCCCTCGTCCCCTACCCCGTGGTCACGGACGGGATCGATGTCGGGCGCTGGTGGGCCGAACCGGCGACGGCCCGGCTGCTCGTCGGCGAATACGTGAAGTTCCTGGCGGCCTGGCTGCGCACCCGTTTCGAGAGCGATCCGGAGGATTCGCATTTCGCCGTGCTGCTCGGGCGCGGCCGGCCCCCGGTGAAGCGGGTGGCCGAGCGCCTGATGCGTGAGGCGCACTAAGGACGCTCGCCCCGCTCCGGAAAAGCGGAGAGGCCGGAAGGCATGGCCGCGTCGAGAGGGGCGTTCCTGCGGCCGCTGTAACGCGAGACAAGGCCGCCCTCGATCTGACTCTTGACCCGCACGTCAGCCTCCCTCTGCCCGGAGGCGCGCATCCGCGCGCGGCTTCGGTCCTGATCGCTCGGTGTCTCCCGCCGAAGGGTGATCGCTTCGGCGGGAGACCCGGTGTCAGGGCGCCATGTCGGGGACCGGCTTGATGATGCCCGGCTCGGCATTGGTGGCGGTGCCGTTCGCCACGGGCTGCGCCGGCGCGGCGGCGAGCGGGGGCGGCGGGGTCAGCTGCAGGTGCTCGGCCGTGTAGGCGAGCTCTTGGTAGGCCTTCTGCGGATCGTCGTTCAGCTTCGTGCCGTAGCTCGGCACGATCTGGCGGATCTTGGCCTGCCACTCGGGGCTGGCCACCTTCTGCGCGAAGACCTTCTCCAGCACGTTCAGCATGATCGGCGCGGCGGTCGAGGCCCCCGGCGAGGCCCCGAGCAGGGCGGCGATGCTGCCGTCCTTGGCGCTCACCACCTCGGTGCCGAGCTTGAGCACCCCTCCCTTCTCCGGATCGCGCTTGATGATCTGGACGCGCTGTCCAGCCTGGACCAGCCGCCAATCGTCCTTTTTCGCGTTGGGGAAGTACTCGCGCAGGGCCTGGTAGCGATCCTCGTCGGAGAGCATCAGCTGCCCGGCGAGATACTCGACCAGCGGGTACTCGTCCCAGCCCACGCGCATCATCGGCCAAACGTTGCTGGTGGTGGTGGAGGAGAGCAGGTCGAAATAGGAGCCCTCCTTCAGGAACTTGGTCGAGAAGGTGGCGAAGGGTCCGAACAGGATCATCCGCTTGCCGCCGATCACACGGGTGTCGAGATGCGGCACGGACATCGGGGGCGAGCCGACCGAGGCCTTGCCATAGGCCTTGGCGAGATGACGCAGCGCCACATCCTGGTTCTCGGTGACGAGGAACGAGCCGCCCACGGGGAAGCCCGCATAGTCGTCGGCTTCCGGGATGCCCGACTTCTGCAGCAGGTGCAGAGCGCCGCCGCCCGCGCCGATGAACACGAACTTGGCGTCCAGCGATTTCCGGCTGCCATCCTTCAGGTTCTTGGAGGTCACGCGCCAGGTGCCATCGGAATTGCGCTCGATGGTCTCGACCTCGGTCGAGAGACGCAGGTCGAACTTCGGCTGGCTCTGCAGGGCGCTGACGTACTGACGGGTGACTTCGCCCCATTCACAGTCGGTGCCTACGGGCGTCCAGGTCGCGGCGATCCGCTGCTTGGGATCGCGCCCCTCCATCATCAAGGGGACCCATTTCTTGAGCTGCTCGGGATCCTCCGAGTACTGCATGCTCGCGAAAAGCGGGCTCGCCAGCAGCGCCTCGTGACGCTTCTTCAGATACGCGATGTTCTCGTCGCCCCAGACGAAGCTCATATGGGGCGTGGAATTGATGAAGGAGTGGGGATTCTTCAGCACCCCACGCTGGACCTGCCAGGCCAGGAACTGACGGGTGACCTGGAAGGCCTCGTTGATCTTGATCGCCTGCTCGATCCGGACCTTCCCCTTGGAATCCACCGGCGTGTAGTTCAGCTCGGCCAGCGCCGAATGGCCCGTGCCGGCGTTGTTCCAGCCGTTGGAGCTCTCGAGCGCCACCCCGTCCAGCCGCTCGATCATGGCGAGCGACCAATCCGGCTCGAGCTCGCGCAGCCACACACCCAGCGTGGCGCTCATGATGCCGCCGCCGATCAGGAGGACATCGACCTTCGTGGTCTCGCCGGCAGCGAGGAGCGGAGCACTCGGCAGGGTCGAGGCTGCAAGCCCGGCCAGGGCGCCTCCGATGATCTGCCGCCGGTTCATCGGCAGGGAATTATGCTGCATGCGCCCGCCCTGATCGTGCACTTTCTCTTCCGGCATCATTTTATTTTTCGATTCGTGCAAAAATTATTTATCCGGCGCTCCGCTACAGCAATGATCGCCGCGGGACAATCAGGCGATTACATGGCTGGCATGCTCTGAAAAGCATGAGCGCGCTCAGAGCGCTGACGGGTCGCTCTCCCGAATTCGGGCTTTGCCTTCAGGCGCTTCCGATTGCCGCTGCTCCGAGCGCGATGACGAGGCAGGCCGCGATCCGGTGGGGCGTCAGGCGCTCGCCGAGGACGATGCGGCCGAGCAGGGCCGCGAAGACGACGCTGGTCTCCCGCAGGGCCGAGACGGCACCCATGGCGCCGCGCTGCATCGCCCAGACCACGGCGGCGTAGGCGGCGAAAGAGATCACGCCGCCTCCGGCCGCCTTCATCATCTCGGGGGCAGGCACGCGCAGCACGGCCGTTCCGCGCCGCAATGCGAGCCAGGATGGCAGGATGAGGTGGAACACGAACATCGCCGCGGCATAGGCGCGCCAGTCGCCTCCCTGCCGTACGCCGATTCCGTCGACCAGGGTGTAGCCGCCGATGGCGACGCCGGTCGCCAGCGCCGGCATGAGGGTCGCACGGCCGAGGCCGCCGCGCTCCCGAGCCAGAGAAAGGATGCCGCCGCTGACGAGCACGATACCGCAGGTGGCGAGCAGGCCGGGATGCTCCCCCGCGGCGAAGCCGGCGCCCAGCGTCACCATGGCGGGCGAGGATCCGCGGGCGATCGGATAGGTCTGCCCGAGATCGCCGGTGCGGTAGGTTGCGACCAAGAGAAGGTTGTAGGCGAGGTGGAGGGCGCCGGAAGCCACGGCGCAGGGCCAACTCGCGGGGGCCGGCAGGCCGTAGGCAAGAAGTCCGGCCAGCCCGGCCAGTCCCATGACGAGGTTCATCACGGCCATCGACCAGAGCCGGTCGGCCCCCCCGCGCAGAAGCGTGTTCCAGGCGGCGTGAAGG
The DNA here is from genome assembly GCF_022533465.1 of Methylobacterium organophilum. Taxonomy (NCBI): domain Bacteria; kingdom Pseudomonadati; phylum Pseudomonadota; class Alphaproteobacteria; order Hyphomicrobiales; family Methylobacteriaceae; genus Methylobacterium; species Methylobacterium organophilum. The sequence continues at coordinate 1,377,858 of NZ_CP092848.1, forward strand.
AAGGCGGCGAGGAGGACGAGGCCGAGAGTCGCCGGATCCATAAGGCGCCTCAGGCGGCGAGCGCTGCCACGAGCGCGTTCAACACCGGTGCCCCCCGGGGCGTGGCGGCGATGCGCCCGCCTTCGCGCCGGGCGATCAGCCCCTCCGCCGCAAGATCCGCAAGGCGGCCCTCGTCGAGGGGACTGCCCTTGAGCACGGCGTAGCGGGCGGGGTCGATGCCCTCGGCGAGGCGCAGGCCCATCATCAGGAACTCGTCGGCCTGATCGGGCAGGGAAAGCGGCTCCCATTCGCGGATGCCGTGGCCCTCGCGCTCGACCCGCTCCAGCCAGGCTTCCGGCGCCCGCTCCGTCACCGTGCCGGTGCGGCCTCCCGGCAGGACGAGGCGTCCATGGGCGCCCGGACCGATGCCGGCATATTCGCCGTAGCGCCAGTAGAGCAGGTTGTGGCGCGACTGGGCGCCGGTCCGGGCATGGTTCGAAATCTCGTAGGCCGGCAGGCCCGCCGCCTCGCAGACCTCCTGCGTGACGTCGTAGAGGGCTCGCGCCACCTCGTCGTCCGGTGGCACCAGCTTGCCGGCCTTGGCGAGGCCGAAGAAGGGCGTGCCCGGCTCGATGGTGAGCTGGTAGAGGGAGAGATGCTCTGCGGCGCGGGCGATGGCCTCGCGCAGTTCCTTCTCCCAGGCCTGCGGCGTCTGGCCGGGCCGGGCATAGATGAGATCGAAGGAGAAGCGCTCGAAATGTGCTGCGGCCGTTTCGACGGCCTCGAGCGCCTCGGCGACGCTGTGAAGGCGCCCGAGGGCCTTCAGGTCGGCGTCGTTCAGGGCCTGCACGCCGAGCGACACCCGGTTGACGCCTGCGGAGCGGTAGCCGCGGAAACGCCCCGCCTCGACGCTGGTCGGATTGGCCTCCAGCGTGACTTCGATACCAGGCGCGAACCCCCAGGCTTCGGAGACGGCTTCGAGGAGCCCCGCGACCGTCTCCGGGCGCATCAGGGAGGGCGTACCCCCGCCGAGGAAGATGCTGGAGACCCGCCGCCCCGGCGTCAGGCCGGCGACATGGGCGATCTCGCGCCGGAAGGCGGCGAGGAAGCGCGCCTCATCGACGGGCGCGTGCCGGACATGGCTGTTGAAGTCGCAATAGGGGCATTTGGAGGCGCAGAACGGCCAGTGCAGGTAGACCCCGAACCCGACATCGCGGGTGGGATGATCCGGAGCCTCCTGAACCATGCCCGGCGTCCGGCGTCAGCCCGGCCGCCGCAGGCAGGCGGCGGCGAGCGCCACGAAGGCGCGCGCCCGGTGCGAGAGGGCGGCCCCGCTCTGCCAGTCGACCCCGTGCTTCTCCTCGGACGAGATCTCGCCGAAGGTCCGGTCGAGGCCGTCCGGCTTGAACATCGGGTCGTAGCCGAAGCCGAGGCTGCCGCGGGGCGGGACGAGATCGCCGAAGACCCGGCCCTCGAACAACTCGGTGTGGCCGTCGGGCCAGGCGAGCACGAGGGCGGAGACGAAATGCGCCCGCCGGCTCTCGGCCCCGCGCTTGACGAGCTCCGCCTCGATCCGGGCCATCGCGCCGGAAAAGTCCTTGGACGGGCCGGCCCAGCGGGCCGAGAACAGGCCCGGCGCGCCGTCGAGGGCATCGACGCAGAGGCCGGAATCGTCGGCGAAGGCCGGCAGGCCGGAGGCCTCCGCCGCGGCGAGGGCCTTGATCGCCGCGTTCTCGGAGAACATCGTGCCGGTCTCGTCGGGCTCGGGCAGGCCGAGCTCGCCGGCCGAGACCGCCTCGACGCCGAAGGGCGCGAGCAATTCGCGCATCTCCACGAGCTTGCCGGCATTGTGGGTCGCGATGACGACCTTGCCGGACAGGAGGCGGTGGCCGCTCACGCGAGGGCCTGCTTCTGCAGGGCGACGAGCTGCTCGATGCCGCCGCGGGCGAGGCGGAGCAGCTCCAGGAACTGCTCCTCCGAGAACGGCTCCATCTCGGCCGTGCCCTGCACCTCGACGATGCCGCCCTTGCCGGTCATCACGAAATTGGCGTCGGTCTCGGCCGCGGAATCCTCGGCATATTCGAGATCGAGGACCGGGTTGCCCTTGTAGATGCCGCAGGACACGGCGGCGACATGGTCGCGCAGGGGATCGACCGAGATGATCGAACGCGTGCGCATCCAGGAGAAGCAATCGTGCAGGGCCACCCAGGCGCCGGTGATCGCGGCGGTGCGGGTGCCGCCATCGGCCTGGATCACGTCGCAATCGACCGTGATCTGGCGCTCGCCGAGCGCCGGCAGATTGGTGACGGCGCGGAGCGAACGGCCGATCAGGCGCTGAATCTCCTGGGTGCGGCCGGAGGGCTTGCCGGAATTCACCTCGCGGCGGGTGCGCTCGTGGGTGGCGCGGGGCAGCATCGAGTACTCGGCCGTCACCCAGCCCTTGCCGGAGCCGCGCAGCCACGGCGGCCCGCGCTCCTCCAGGGAGGCGGTGCAGAGCACCTTGGTCTCGCCGAAGGTGACGAGGCAGGACCCCTCCGCGTAGCGGGCCACAGCCCGCTCCAGGCTGACCTTGCGCAGCTCGTCGGGCGCGCGCTTGGAAGGCCGCATCCTGAAGTTCTCCGTCCCAAAATCCGAAGCCCGGGCTCATAGGCGCTGCCGCCCCGGGCGGCAACCCGGCCTTCGGAAACGGAAAGAGCCGCCATCCTTCGCGGATGGCGGCTCCCGGTCGGGCGGAGCGGTCGCGTCAGCGCCAGTGCTTGCGGTGGACCGGACGCTGCCCGTGGCGATGATGGCGATGGCGGTGCCAATGATGCCGGGGATGGCGGTGCCAGAGATGACGGTGACGGCGATGATGCCGGTGCCAGCGCCGGTGCTGGATCTCGAGGGCGGGGCCTTCCTGCGCCAGCGCGTCGGCGGGCACGGCGATCGGGGCGGCCGCCGCCGGCCGCGGCGCGGCGGCGAGCCCGATGCCGCCGAGGCCGATCGCGATCGCCACGAGCCGGGGGGCGAGCTTCCTGAAGGTCGCTGTCACGGTGGGTCTTCCTCCTGTCGATGACCGGTCTTCGGGATCGGTCCGGGCGGGATCTGTCCGGGCGTTCCTCACCTCTGTGAGACGCGCGAGCGACGCGGATCATCCCCGCTGCCGCAGCGGCGCAGCGTCCGGATTGATCGCGGGGCGGTGAGCGGACACAATCGGCCGCCGCCCTGAAGAGCCTGTCCGTTTCCCACCTTGTCCGATTCCTTCCCCTCCCCTTTCCCCCCGCTCCAGAGCCACGCGCTCGCGCAGATGAACGACCGGGCGCGGGAGATCTTTCGCCAGATCGTCGAGAGCTACCTCACCACGGGTGAGCCGGTGGGCTCGCGCAACCTCGCGCGCATCCTGCCGATGGGGCTGTCGCCCGCCTCGATCCGCAACGTGATGTCGGATCTGGAGCAGTCCGGGCTCATCTTCGCGCCCCACACCTCCGCCGGCCGGCTGCCCACGGAGCACGGCCTGCGCTTCTTCGTCGACGCGATCATGGAGCTCGGCGATGTCGGCCAGGAGGAGAAGGGGCGCATCGAGGCGCAGATGCGGGCGGCAGCCTCGCGCCACACCTTCGACAGCGCCCTGACCGAGGCCTCCAGCCTGCTCTCGGGGATCTCCCGCGGGGCCGGCGTGGTGCTGACCACGAAGGCGAATGCGGGCCTCAAGCATATCGAGTTCGTGCGGCTCGATCCTCACCGGGCCCTGGTGGTGCTGGTCTCGGTCGACGGCTCGGTCGAGAACCGCCTGCTCGACCTGCCGCCGGGTCTGCCGGCCAGCGCGCTGCAGGAGGCCTCGAACTACCTCAACGCCCGCCTGAACGGGCGCAGCCTCGACCTGTTGCGGGCGGAGATCGAGGCGGGCCGCCAGGCAATGAAGCGCGAGCTCGACGCGATCACCGAGCGCCTGGTCGATGCCGGGCTCGCCACCACGGTGGGACCCTCCGAGGCGCGCCAGCTCATCGTCCGCGGCCAGGCCAACCTCCTGGAAGATCTGCGGGCGGTCGAGGATCTCGAACGCATCCGCCTGCTGTTCAACGATCTCGAGACGCAGAAGGACGTGATCGAGCTCCTCTCCCGCGCCGAGGAGGGGGACGGCGTGCGCATCTTCATCGGCTCGGAGAACAAGCTGTTCTCGCTCTCCGGCTCCTCGCTGATCGCCGCGCCTTTCCGGGACGGCGACCAGAAGATCGTGGGCGTCGTCGGGGTGATCGGACCGACCCGGCTCAACTATGCCCGGATCGTGCCGATGGTGGACTACACCGCCCGCGTCGTCTCGGGCCTGCTCGACCGCGGGCGCTGAACGCGAAACGGCCGCGGATCGCTCCGCGGCCGCCGTGACGCAAGCCCTGCCGATCAGGCCGGGATCACGTCCACGACCTCGTAGGTATCGGGATCGATGATGACGATGTCGTCCCCGACCAGGATGAACTGGAAGCCGCGATAGGCCGGCACCAGGGTCAGGATCGCCGGCGGGAGCGGATGCAGGTGGACGGAGCGCGGGATGGCCGTGCCGACATTCACCGAGAAGTTCACGTTGCTGAGCCGCTGCACGTTGGTGCGGGTGATCGACTGGCGGAATTCCGTGCGCTGCGTCGTGTTCAGGCTCCGGGAAGCGCCGCGCGCCTCCGTGGACCGGGCTCCGCCGCCGCGCTCGCCGGCCGCGCCCCGCTCGCCCCGACCCTCGGTCTTGCCATCGGCCCTGCCGCCCCGTTCTCCGGCGCCCTCCCGGCCACCACGCTCGCCCGCCGCATCGCGCCCGTTGCGCTGACCCGGCTCGGTCCGGTTCGGCTGTCCGCGCTCGCCCTGGCCTGCCTTGTCGGCGCCCTCGCGGCCGCCGCGTTCCCCCGGCTGGCCGGCCGCACCCTCCTCGCGCCCGGCCGCGCCGCCGCGCTGGCCGGCCTCGCCGGCACCGCCCCGAGGACCGGCTGCTCCGCCGCCGGCCGCGCCACCCGCGGCGCCTCCCGCCGCCCCGCCGCCCATCTCGCCGCCGCCACCGCGGGCGCCACCGCCCGCACCGCCTGCGCCCCCACCGGCTCCGCCACCGGCGCCCACGCCGGCCCCACCGCCAGCGGCACCACCGGCCCCGCCACCCGCGCCCCCCGCACCGCCACCCTGTGCCAGGGCGGTGGCGACGCCGAGCACCAGAATGGCCGCCGTGGCTGTACCCCGAAGGAGCTTCGTCATGGTTCGTTTCTCCCTACTGCGATTGCGTCGAACGCCGTGACGGGCGCCGAAACCGGGCTCGCAACGATCAAGCGGAGAAAAGCGTTCCAGATTGCATCCAGGGATTGTGTTTTGTTGGGGGTTTCTTATCCTGTATTGATATTTGTCCCGGCTATACTGGGAGCCTGGCTTCGGCCCGCGCCGCGGCACGGGCCTCCGGCGTCAGTAATTCGCCCAGAGGCCCGGCGTGGCGAGCTCGGCAAGGTGCCCGTCGGGATCGCGGAGATAGAGGGACGCACCGCCCTTCGGCCAATCGATCCGGCTCTCGATCGGTACGCCGCTCGCCGTCAGATGCGCGATCCAGGCGTCGAGGTCGGCGCGGGCGATGCGGAGCGCGAAATGGAGCGGTCCGGACCCGTCATGGGGCGGCAGCACGCCGCCGGGCAGGGTCACCGGACTGAGCGTGCTGCCGCGCCGGAACAGCAGGAGCACGCAGGCCGCGCCCACGGGATAGGCCACGAGCCGATGGTCGGCGACCATGGGTCTCAACCCGAGCACGTCCTCGTAGAAGGCGCGGGCGCGCTCCATGTCGTCCACGTAGAGGGCGGTCTCGAGCACGCCTCCGAGGGGCGGCGGTGTCGACGCCATCGCGGATCCCTCCCGTCTTCGGCCTCAGCCCAGCGCCTCCGCGACCGCCTTTCCGCAGGCTTCGGTATCCGCGCTGCCGCCGAGGTCGCGGGTGCGCAGGGTCCCCTCGGCCAGCACCCGCTCGATGCCGGCGACGATCTCGGCCGCGGCGTCACGCTCGCCCAGATGCTCCAGCATCATCGCCCCCGACCAGATCTGCCCGATCGGATTGGCGATCCCGGCGCCCGCGATGTCCGGGGCCGAGCCGTGCACCGGCTCGAACACGGAGGGGTGCTTCCGCTCCGGATTGATGTTGCCCGAGGGCGCGATGCCGATCGTGCCGGCGCAGGCGGGGCCGAGATCGGACAGGATGTCGCCGAAGAGGTTCGAGGCCACCACCACGTCGAACCGGTCCGGGTTGAGCACGAAATGCGCGGTCAGGATGTCGATGTGGTACTGGTCCCACTGCACGTCCGGATAGGCTTCCGAGATCTCGCGCACCCGCTCGTCCCAGTACGGCATGGTGATCGAGATGCCGTTCGACTTCGTGGCCGAGGTCAGGTGCTTCTTCGGCCGCGAGCGGGCGAGATCGAAGGCGAAGCGCAGCACCCGGTCGACGCCGTGACGGGTGAAGACGCTCTCCTGCACGGCGAATTCCCGCTCGGTGCCGGCGAACATCCGGCCGCCGGCATTCGAGTACTCGCCCTCCGTGTTCTCCCGGACGACCCAGAAGTCGATGTCGCCGGGTTTGCGGCCCGCCAGCGGGCAGGGCACGCCCGGCATCAGGCGCACGGGGCGCAGGTTCACGTACTGGTCGAATTCCCGCCGGAACTGGATCAGGGACCCCCAGAGCGAGATGTGGTCGGGCACGCGGTCCGGCATGCCGACGGCGCCGAAGAAGATGGCGTCATGGCCGCCGATCCGCGCCTTCCAGTCCTCGGGCATCATCCGCCCGTGCCGCTCGTAATAGTCGCAGGAGGCGAAATCGAACCAGTCCTGGCTCAGGGTGAAGCCGTGGCGCTTGGCCGCCTGTTCCAGCACCCGCACGCCCTCGGGTACGACCTCCTTGCCGATGCCGTCGCCGGGGATCACCGCGATGCGGTAATTGCGGTTCGATCCGGACATGAAACCTCCCTTGGGCCGCTCATTTTTGCGGCACCGCGTGACGCGGACCGAGCCCGGCGTCAACCACCCATGTCTATACCGTCTCCCCGACCATGGCCCGGCGCTGGCGGTCGAGTTCCTCGCTGTAGCGTTTCAGGGTGTGGCTCTCCGTCAGCAGGCCGATGACCTTGCGGCTGTCCCGGCTCTCGACCACGGCCAGCGCCTCGCTCTCGGCGTGGTCGAAGGCGGCCGCGGCCTGCTTGGCGTTCATCTGCGGCTCAAGGAAGGTGTCGGCGTAGCGCACCACGTCGCTCAGGGCCGGCGCCTCCTCCCCGCTGCCGACGAGGGCATGCGCCTCCGGGACCAGGACGATGCCGGCATAGCGCCCCTTCCCGTCCACCACCACGACGCGGGAGGGCGAGCCGAGGGGATGCTCCCGCAGGAAGACGGAGAGGGGGGTATCGAGGGGGACGGGCCGGATGTCCTTGCGCATCAGGCGCCCGACGCTGAGGTTGCGGATCCAGCCGACATCGTGGGCCGAGCGGATGCTCTCGCCGCGCAAGTGGAACCGCCAGGTGGCGAAAGAATACCCGAAGGTCTTCCGCACGGTCAGCGAGGATGCGATCACGGCGGCAAGCACAAGGCCGGCCACGGGAAAGCTTCCGGTCATTTCGAGGGCGAGGAAGGTCATGGTGAGCGGGCCGCCGATGATGGCGACGGCGAGCGCGCTCATGCCGACAACGGCATAGGCGACGGGCGTCAACGCGAAGGCTTCGAAGCCCGGCCATGCCAGCGGGGCGAGAACCGCGAAGAGCTTGCCGGCGAGCGCCCCCAGGAACAGCGAGGCGAAGAACAGCCCGCCGCGGAAGCCGGAGCCGATCGAGATCGCCGAGGCCGCCGCCTTGGCGACGAGCAGCCCGGCGAGGCCCCCGGCGCCCGAGAGCGCGGCGGCGTGCTCCAGGTGGAGATGCAGGGCGCCGTGCCCGCCGGAGAGCACCTGCGGCGTCGTGGCGAAGGCGAGCGCCCCGACGCAGGCGCCCCCGAGCATCGGCCGCAGCGCCCCGGGCAGGCGGGTGGCATCGAAGGCGCGCTCCACCAGGGTGACCCCGCGCATGAGGAGGATCCCGAGCAGGGCGCAGACGAGGCCGAGCACCAGGCAGGGCAGGGTGTCGGCGGCGGTGATGCGCCCGGTCGCGGTGGCGGCGAGCCCGCTCACGTCCACGAAGGCGGCTTGCGTCACCAGCGCCCGGGCGACGAGGCTGCCGCACAGGGCCGCGACCACGACCGGCGTCAGGGTCGCGATGGTGTAGGTGCCGATGATCAGCTCGAAGGCGTAGAAGGCGCCGGTGAGCGGCGAGCCGAAGGCCGCCGCGATCGCCGCGGCCGAGCCGCAGCCGACCAGCGTCCGCAGGTCCGAGCGCCGCAATTCGAAGGCGATGCCGAGCCGCGAGGCGATCCCGCCGGCGATCTGGGTGTAGCCGGCCTCCAGCCCCACCGAGGCGCCGCACCCGTTGGAGAGGACGTTCTGCAGGGCGACATAGGCGGAATCGCGCAGCGACATCCGTCCGCCATGCAGGGCATTGGCCTCGATCGGATCGACCACCGCCCGGCGCCGGCCCCGGCGCACCCGTCCGGCGAGGATCACCAGGAGCCCGAGCATCAGCCCGCCGAGGGCGGGCGCGCCATGGAGCCAGAGCGGCAATTCGCTCACCGCGCTGAGCCGGGTGCCGTGGGGCAGGCGGTAGAGGATTTCGCGCAGGCCCTGCGTCGCCGCGCTCATGCCGGCGACGGCGAGCCCGGCGAGGCAGCCGGTCACGGCGGCGAGCAGGACGAGCCCGACCTCGTTGCCCCGCACCAGCGCCCGCAGCCGGGCGGGCGCATGCACCAGAGCCCGGGCGGGACGGAGGGGAAGGGGCTTCATCGCGGCGTCGAATCCCGGGGCAGGCGGGCGGAGCGTCGAGGCGCCTTACCACACCTGCCGCGCCCGCTCCGCGCGCCTCAGCCGAAGGCGCCGACCTCGTGCTGGATGATGCCGGAGAGCTCCCGCACCCGCTCGAACATCCCCCGGATCGGCTGGAACAGGGTGGCATGCTCGGCCTCGTAGGTGCCGACATCCCGCGGGCCGGGGGGCTCGCCGAAATTCAGGCCCAGGGTCGGGTCCGGGGTGATCGGGTAGATCTCGCCGAGAAGCTGCAGGCAGCCGTCGATGTCGAGCCGCAGGAAGCGCTCCAGCAGCATCTCGCGGGTAATGCCGGCCTGGGGCCGGAAGCTCGGGATATGCACCGCCAGGAACCAGATCCGGTGGATCAGGGCGAGGCGGATCGCGTGGAGTAGGGTCAGGCGCGGCGACATGGTCGCGAGATCGGGCGCGGCCGCCTGCAGGTAGAGCCAGTCGCGGGTCAGCCGCCCGAACAGGCGGCGCAGATCCGGAGCGAGGTTCAGCCGGTCGAGGGCGCCCGCCACGGTGAGCAGTTCCTCGCGCCGTCCCTCGCGTTGCGTCCGGCGCGCCCGCTCCAGCCACACGGCGGGATCGAGCGTGTCGATATAGGCGCGCAGCACGTCGAGATCGCCGACGCTCGCGGCGTGCTGCACCAGCCGGAAGGCCCGGGAGAAGCGCACGGATTCCTCTCGCATGTGCCGGAAGGTCTCCGGGGCGCGATGCGCGGCCCGGCCCATGCCGTGCAGGGAATTCGCGAGGAAGCCCAACTGCTGCAGGATGGCGTTGTTGGGGATCGCCCGCATCTGGCGGGGATGGGTGATCATGGCCGGCCCGCCGGAATCGGACTGGCGGGCGACGGGGCGCGAGCCGGTCCGGTCGATCAGGCTCGGGCCGAAGGTGCCGAGCAGGGCCGCGTAGCCCGGATCCTCGACCAGGGCCTCCATGTCCTGCCGGGCGGAGCGGAAGAACTCGGCGGCGAAGTCGGGCTCGGCGTAGATCGGATCCTCGTCGCTGCCCGCCTTCGTGCCCGCCTCCGTCAGGACGTAGTCGGAGAAGGCGTCGTCCTCGCGCAGGTCGTCGGCGAAGACGTGCTCGGCGATGCGCGAGACGGAGGCCGCGGCCAGCGCCGGGGTGCCGAACATCAGGTAGCCGTCCGAGCCCTGGAAGCTCGATTCGAGCCGCGTCCGCAGCCCCGCCGCCCGGTTGCGGCGGCGCGCATCCTCCGGGGCGAGATAGGCGAGGCGGTCGCGCAGGGAGGTCGGGTGGGCGCCCCGGCCGATCGACTCGCCGTGGGTGTCGAAGATGACGAGCTCGACGTCCTTCAGGTCGTTCTGCGCCATCATCTCGGTGATGCGCAGGCGCAGGCGCTCGATCCAGAAGGTGGCGGCGAGCTGGCCGACATAGCGACCGGAATCCGAGTAGCCGAACTGCACGGAGAGCCGGCCGAGGCGCTTCAGATGCGTGCGCCAATGCGGGTTGCGCAGGGCGTCGTCGAGCACGCGGATGCCCTGCTCCAGGGCGCTCGCCGTCTCGAACAGGGGGGTGATCTCGAGCTTGTCGGCGATGCCGTAGTGGCGGGCGAGCCAGAGGGCGGCGAGCAGGGTGTAGCCGGTCTCCGTCTCCGCGATCAGGAAGCGGACCGGGTGCGAGCCGTCGACGTGCTTGAGGATCTGCGCGATCGTCATCATCAGGCGCGCCGCGGAGGCGCGCTCGGCGGCGAGCGCCCCGAAATCCACCGCCACGGGCTTCACGTCGTTGAGCAGCGTGTGGATCGCCGAGAGATGGGTGCGGCGCTGGGCGGCGTCCGTCGGCTCGCCCTCGAGGTCGATCACCCGGCGCACGGCGTTGTGGATCTGGCTGGCGTTCAGCCGGAAATGCGGCAGGGCGTTGGAGAGGCCGTGGGCGGCCACGCCCGAGCGCAGCACCGCGATGGCGCGCCGGTCGGCATCGGTCTCGGCGGCGCCGAGGGCGGCCGCGAGCCCGGCGAGGATCGGCCCCGCATCGAGCTGGGCGCGCTCGCGCTCGATGATGAGGGCGAGGGCGAAGCGGTGGACGTTCTCCAGAGACGGCTTGGTGCCGAGCAGGGGCGCCCCGGCGAGCTGGCGGTTGACCGCGGCCAGCGCCCCGGCGGCCAGCTCGCGCACCACGCGGGTCGCGGGCACGTCGGGCAGGTCGCGCTGCAGGCGCTCCAGCTGCATGCGCTTGGAGATCAGGCGGTAGCGCAGGGTGTCCCACCAGCCGATATCGGTGCGCCCGTCGGTGTCGCAGCCGACCCAGCTCGCGATGGCGAAGGGCCGGGGCACCAGCTCGGTCCAGCGGTCGGGCCAGCGCCTCTGGGCCGCATCGATCAGGGCGCCGTTGAAGGCGTCCAGGGCGAGGCGGCCGTTATTGGCGGCGAGGCAGGCCTGCGCGAACTCGTCGTCCAGGCTGATGCGGGCATCGGGCCGGGTCGAGCGCTGGGCCGCCTTCTCGATCAGGGGCACACGGGCCGCCTCGTCCCGCTCCGAGGCCGCTGCGGCGATCAGCTCGGCCACGGCCTTGGGCATGCCGAAGGTGGGATGCGCGGTGAAGACCACGGCGAAGGCCGTGCGCCCGACGAGGTCGCGGAACGTCTCGAAATCGCCCGAGCGCTTCGGGATCGCCGCGACGAGGCGCTCGGCGAGGTCGGCGATCGTCTCCGCGGTGTCCCCGTCGAGCCCGACATAGCCGCGCAGGCGGGCGGCCCGCTCCGTGAGGGCGTGGCGGCGCAGGCTCACGAACAGGGTATCGAGATCCTCTTCCCCGATCTCGTCCCGGTCGAGGCGCCGGGTGATGGCGAGCGTCACCGCCAGGACCGGGTTGCGGAACGGATCCTCCGCCGCCTGGCCGCGCGACTGGGCGATGAGGTCGAGCAGCGCCTTCTCCAGCGCGTCGGGCGAATCGGGGACGGTGGACCCGCCGGCACCCTCATCGGCGATCCGGTGCGTCTCGGGGCGGTCCTCCAGGGGCATCGCGATTCCTCACACCTTCGGCGGCCGGTGCTGCGCCGCAGCAGCGGTGTTTTCACCCTTGCGCCTCCGACGCAAGGACCGTTCCTCGGTGTCCCGCCCGTTGCGCGGCCTCGGCGGAGAGCGGCGGCTACGGCAGAAATGTTGGCGCGGATCGTTTCCCCTGCGCCCGAAATCGCATTAACGCTCGGGGCGACGATGGACACGCTCCTGTTCCTGCTCGCCGGCGCGGCCCTTGTGGCCGCCTGCGCGGCCTTCGCCGTGATGAACGGCCGGGCCAAGCGCGAACCCCTGCGCCTGCCGCAGGAGGAGCGACTCGCCCTCGACGCCCGGGACGAGGACGCGGCGATCGACGCGATCCGGCCGGCGCGGGAGAGCCCGATCGACCGGCAGGCGGAGATTCTCGATCTGGAGATCATCGATCCGGAGCCGGTCCGGCGGGCGCTGGAGGATCATCGCGCGGAGGGGGAGCGGACGGAACGAGAGGACCGACGAAACCGATGAGAGCGACCTTCCCCGCTCTGGCGGGTCTCGCGGGGCTTGCGGCCTTGAGCCTCGACGCCGCGGCGCAGGATGCGGAGATGCCGCCCCCGCCCGCCGAACAGGCCGCCCCCGCCGCCAAACCGCCCCGGCCCAAGCCGAAACCCAAGCCCAGGCCTGCGGAAAAGAAGCCCGTGGACACGCCCGCGCCCGCTGCGGAAGCGCAGGGCCGGACGGAGGCGAAGCCCGAGAACGCGGCCTCCCCCGCCGCGGCGAAGGCGGAGGCGCCGCCGCCCTCCGCGACTCCCTTCGCCGCGCCGCCCGTCGCCTGCGACCCGGGCAAGGCCGTGCATTACGAGGGGGCCAGGAATCTCGATCTCTGGGTGAGCCGCAGCGGCCTGATCAGCGTCGACAATCCCCTGCGCCCCCTGACGCCGGACCAGACGCGGGTGCTCCAGGTCGTGGTCGGGGCGAAGATCGCCACCCTCTACGGCCCCGACCTGACGGCTTTGCGCCGGGGCGCCTCGCCGGCGACGCTGGAAGGCGTGCTCGGCGGCACGGTCCGCTGGGACGAGACTCTGGTGAGCCTGCCCGACAGCCTGAACCTCGTCGCCGAGGACGGCGCCGCGATCGCCCGCCTCGCCTTCAAGGCCTGCGAGGACGCGCCCGCCGCCAAGGCACTGCCGCCGCCCAGGCGCCGGCCCGACCCGATGGCGGAGGCCGGGGCCCCGGCCGATCCCGGCGCCGGCAAGGCGGCGGCGGCCAAGCCGAAGGCCGCCAAGCCCGCCGCCAAGCCCGCCGCCTGGCCCGGCCCCAAGCTGCCGCAGGGGGCCTTGCCCCAGGGCACCCTGCCCCAGGGCGCCCTGCCGGACATCAATCTGCCCAGGCCGTGAGCGCCGCTCGCGGGATTCTTGCCGCGCCGCGGTGGCGTCAGGGCGTTGCGTGACGCCGTGGAGAGGAGGAGAGCGATGGCTGCGACGGGGACGAGCGCCGAGGAGATCATCGCCAGCCTCGGTTTGCAGCCGCATCCCGAGGGCGGCCATTACCGCGAGACCTTCCGCGATCCGCGGGCGATCGACGGCCGCTCCGTCGGCACGGCGATCTATTATCTGCTCGGGATCGGCGAGGTCTCGGCCTGGCACCGGGTCGACGCCGCGGAGATCTGGCACTGGTATGCCGGCGCGCCGATGGTGATCACCCTGAGCCCGAACGGCCACGACGCCTCGGCCCACCATCTCGGCCCGGACCTCGCCCGGGGCCAGCGCCCCCAGCTCGTGGTGCCGGCCGGCCATTGGCAGACGGCCACCAGCCTCGGCGCCTGGACGCTCGTCGGCTGCACGGTGTCGCCGGGCTTCGACTTCGCCGGCTTCGAGATGGCGCCGCCGGACTGGCGGCCGACGCCGCGGGGCTAGGGCCCAACCTACCAGAAAGGCCGGGGCGACAGGATCGCCCCGGCCCGTCTCAGCCGAACGGCCGGATCAGACGAAGTGCTGGCCGCCGTTGATGGTCAGCGTCGAGCCGGTGACGAAGCCGGCCTCGTCGCTCGCCAGGTATTCCACGGCCTGCGCGATCTCGTTGGCCTCGCCGAGGCGGCCCGTGGGAATCGTCGCGATGATCTTGTTGCGGATGTCCTCCGGCACCGCCATCACCATGTCGGTGGCGATGTAGCCGGGGGCGATCACGTTCACGGTGATGCCCTTCGCGGCGCTCTCCTGAGCCAGCGCCTTGGCGAAGCCGATCACGCCTGCCTTGGCGGCCGAGTAGTTGGTCTGGCCGGCTTGGCCCTTCTGGCCGTTGATCGACGAGATGATGATGATGCGGCCGAAATTGCGGGAGCGCATGCCCTCGATCAGCGGCCGGGTGCAGGTGAACATCGAGTCGAGGTTGGTCTTGAGGACCGCCTGCCACTTGTCGAAGCTCATCTTGTGGAAGGCGCCGTCGCGGGTGATGCCGGCGTTGTTGACCAGGATGTCGATCGGGCCGAGCTCGGCCTCGATGGCCTTGATGCCGGCCTCGCAGCTCGCGAGATCGCCCACGTCGAACTTGAAGACCGGGATGCCGGTCTCGGCCTTGAAGGCGTTGGCCGCCTCGTCGTTGCCGCCGTAATTCGCGGCGACCTTGTAGCCCTTGTCCTTCAGCCTCTTGGAGATCGCGGCGCCGATGCCGCGCGTCCCGCCCGTGACGAGGGCGACGCGTTCCTGAGCCATGGTTTCCTCCGTGCTCTCGTTAGAGTTTGTTTTTACTGTGCTTTCCGAAACACCGGCTAGGCGGGCGGCTCACAGGAAAGCCGTCCTGTCACCGGTCTTTCGGGCAAGGCGGACGCGGGCGGGCGGCCGTGCCGCCCCGTGGACGACCGGTTTAGCCGGGGGCGCCGCGCTCCGCATCGCATTTAAATTTTGCGGAGCTTCAAGCGCTTTTGCCAAAAAACCGTTTGAGGAACGGCCGGGGAAGGGCGGCCCCTTCCCCGGAGGCGCGCCTCAGACGCGCTCGACGCACATCGCGACGCCCATGCCGCCGCCGATGCAGAGCGTGGCGAGGCCCTTCTTGGCGTCGCGGCGCTTCAGCTCGTGCAGCAGGGTGACGAGGACGCGGGCGCCGGACGCGCCGATCGGGTGGCCGATGGCGATGGCGCCGCCATTGACGTTCACCTTCTCGTCGTCCCAGCCCATGTCCTTGTTCACGGCGAGGGCCTGGGCGGCGAAGGCCTCGTTGGCCTCGATCAGGTCGAGGTCGGAGGGCTTCCAGCCGGCCTTGTCCAGCGCCTTGCGCGAGGCCGGGATCGGGCCCGTGCCCATCACCTTCGGATCGACGCCCGCGGTCGCCCAGGACACGATCCGGGCGAGCGGCTTGAGGCCCCGCTTCTCGGCCTCGGAGGCCGACATCAGCACGATGGCGGCGGCGCCGTCATTGAGGCCGGAGGCGTTGGCGGCGGTGACCGTGCCGTCCTTGGCGAAGGCGGGCTTCAGCTTGGCCATCGCCTCGATCGTGGCGCCGTCGCGGATGTACTCGTCGGTGTCGACGACGGTGTCGCCCTTCTTGCCCGGCACGGTGACGGGGACGATCTCCTCCTTGAAGCGGCCCTCCTTGCGGGCGGCCTCGGCCTTGTTCTGCGAGCGGGTCGCGAAGGCGTCCTGCTGCTCGCGGGTGAGCTGGAAGGCCTGGGCCACGTTCTCGGCGGTCTGGCCCATGTGGTAGCCGTTGAAGGCGTCCCAGAGGCCGTCCTTGATCATCGTGTCGATGAGCTTGATGTCGCCCATCTTCTGGCCGCCGCGCAGATACTGGCAGTGGGGCGAGAGCGACATCGATTCCTGGCCGCCGGCCACGATGATGTTCGCATCGCCGTTGGCGATCTGTTGCATGCCGACGGCGACGGTGCGCAGGCCCGAGCCGCAGACCTGGTTGAGGCCCCAGGCGGTGGCCTTCTCCGGGATGCCGGCCTTGATCGCCGCCTGGCGGGCCGGGTTCTGGCCGGCGCCCGCGGTGAGCACCTGACCGAAAATCACCTCGTCCACCTCGTCGGGGGAGACGCCGGCGCGCTCCAGCGCCGCCTTGATCGCCACCGCACCGAGCTCGTGGGCGGGCACGCTGCCGAAGGCGCCTGCGAACGAACCCACCGGCGTGCGCGCGGCTCCGACAATGACGATATCTTCGCTGGCTGCCATCGTGACGTTCTCCTCATCCGGCGGCGCGACCTTGTTGGATCGTCGTTGCGCGCGGCCTGCCGTTCATCGGAAGAAAGCCCTGAGACCTGTGAAGTCAAGCGTGCCGAGGGTGGAGGCGGGCCGATCCAAAGCAGCCGAACCCGCCTGCACTGCATTATTCTGCGGATCGCTTGGAAAATTGCTGTTTTCGCCACCGCGAGAGTGCCTTAAGGTCGGCCGTCACGGGAGGGTTCCGCGGTTGCGGGACCACGGCGGAAGCGGAGCGAGAAGGCTTTGCGCGCGATCGTCAACGGAGCGGGAGGTGCCGCGGGGATGGCCGAGAACGGCAAGGGGCATCAGACCGTCATCAAGAAATACGCGAACCGTCGCCTCTATCACACGGGCACCTCGACCTACGTCACGCTCGAGGATCTGGCCGGCATGGTGCAGAGCGGCGAGGATTTCGTCGTGTACGATGCGCGCTCGGGGGACGACATCACCCGCGCGGTGCTCACCCAGATCATCTTCGAGCAGGAGAACAAGGCCGGCGAGGACAACCTGCTGCCCGTCGCCTTCCTGCGGCAGCTGATCCGCTTCTACGGCGACAGCATGCGCACCATGGTGCCGAGCTTCCTCGAATTCTCCATGGCGAATTTCGCCAAGGACCAGGACGGGCTGCGCGAGAAGATGGCGCAGAGCTTCGGGCCCGCGGCCTTCCAGCAGGCGCTGCAGGAGCAGGTCCGGGCCAATATGAGCTTCTTCGGCGATGCGATGAAGATGTTCACGGGCGGCTTCGGCCAGGCCCCCGCCCCCAACGCCCCCGCGGCGCAGGCGCCGGCACCCGGTGGCGATCTGGACGACCTGAAGCGGCAGATGGCCGAGATGCAGGCCCGTCTTGAGGCCCTCGCCAAGAAATAACGGGTCGGCGCGGATCGGCGACCACTCCGTAAAGACTACCCGGTTGCGCGATCGCCTCTCGCCGGACCGCCCATCGATTCGGGTCGGAACACGAGACCGATCAAGGGCTTGGATGGATATGCGCGCGGGGTGTGCCCCCGGGCTGCCGGAACGGAGGCGTTAAAAAACCGTTGCCGCTAGCGGTGTCTTGCTCATTTCATGAGGGCGGGCGCCGAAGGAGTGGCCGGCTTTGCGTGGCGGGAACGACGACGACGATCGGGTGACCGGCCAAGGCCGCGCCCTCGTGTCCGGCCAAGCAGGCCCGGACCAGGGCGGTGTACGCCTCGTCGGTCCACGGCCGCGGGCGAGCTTCCTGGCCCAGCTCCTCGTCAACAGCGAGCCGGCCCCGTTTCCATCGCGCCTGGAACGCCAGAAGGCCGCAGCCACGCATTACGCGCGGGCGGCCGGCGGACGATCGGGTCGATAGAAGAGACCGGCGCGGCGCGCCCGTGACGAGCGCGCCGGAAGCGCGGAATCAGGCCTCGGCCGACTTCACCTTCAGGACCTGACGGCCACGGTACATGCCGGTCTTCAGGTCGATGTGGTGCGGACGGCGCAGCTCGCCCGAGTCCTTGTCCTCGACATAGGTCGGGGCCTTGAGGGCGTCGGCGGAGCGGCGCATGCCGCGGCGGGAGGGGGAGGTCTTTCGCTTCGGAACGGCCACGGGAAGGATCCTACGGCAAAAAAGGCGCCTGGGCGGCTCCCGCATCCTGCGGGATCACCATCGGCACCGTGCTGCAAACGGAGATTCGAGGCGCGGCTTATAGCGGCCTCGCGCGGGCCTGGCTAGTGCGGTCGATGGATTGCTGCGATGCTCAAGCAACGGCGTTTTCCTGGCACCGCGCGGAGCCCCGGTCTATGGGCCGCGCGGGGCTCAATCACAGGAGGAACATCCGTGAAGATCAGCGCGCGCAACGTGCTCAAGGGCAAGATCGTCTCGGTCGAGAAGGGCGCGACCACCGCCCATGTGAAGATCGAGGTCGGCCCGGGCCAGGTCGTCACCTCCGCCATCACCAACGAGGCGGTGGACAGCCTCAAGCTCACCGTCGGCGGCGAGGCCTATGCCGTGGTCAAGGCCTCTGACGTGATGATCGCCGTCGACTAAAACAGAACACCGGTGCCCTTCCTCGCGGAGGGGCGCTTCCCCGGCTCGTGCGTCTCTAGGACAGGACCGGCGCGCAGGCGGCCAGGCCCCCCGGGAGCGGTGCCACCGTCACCTCCACTCCGTAGAGCCGGCGCAGGATTTCCGGGGTGACCGTCTCCGTGGGCGGCCCGGCGGCAGCGATGCGCCCCTCGTGCAGGGCGAGAACCCGGTCGGCACAGAGGAAGGCGTGGCCGGGATCGTGGGTGGAGAGAATCACCGCGATGCCCCGGGCCGCGAGCCGCCGCACCTGCAACAGCACCCGGGCCTGATTCCCGAAATCGAGGCTCGCGGTGGGCTCGTCCATCACTAGGATGCGCGGCTCTCCGGCGAGCGCCCGGGCGATGAGGGCCATCTGCCGCTCGCCCCCGCTGATCTCCGTATAGATCCGGCCGGCGAGATGGCCGATGCCGAGGCTCGTGAGCGCCTGTTCCGCCGCCGCGTGGTCGGACGGCCCGGGGCTCGCGAAAGGTGCCAGACGGCTGGCGCGGCCCATCAGCACGACCTCGCGGACGCTGAAGGGAAAGAAGGCCGCATGGGCCTGGGGCACGTAGGCCAGGGCGCGGGCGACCTGCGCCCGGGACCAGCGGGCGATGTCCTGCCCGTCGAGGCTGACGCGCCCCGCCTGGGCCGGAAGCAGCCCGAGCACCGTCTTGAACAGAGTGGTCTTGCCGCCCCCGTTCGGCCCGAGCAGGCAGAGCACCTCTCCCGCGTCCAGGGCGAAGCTCACGTCCCGCCCGACCGTGCGGCCGGGATAGCCGAAGGACAGGCCCTCCACGCTCAGCATGGGGCAGCCCTCACGACCAGCCCCTCCGGCCCGAGGCGAGGAGCCAGAGGAAGAAGGGCGCGCCGATCAGGGCGGTGAGGATGCCGAGCGGCACCTCGATCCGCGCCGCATTGCGGGCGACGAGATCGACCGCGGTGAGATAGCCGGCTCCGAGCAGCAGGGAGGCCGGCAGCAGCCGGCGGAAATCCGGCCCGACCAGCAGGCGGGCGAGATGGGGCACGATCAGCCCGATCCAGCCGATCACCCCCGTCACCGAGACCGCCGCCGCGGTCACCAGAGTCGCCCCGGCCACGAGCAGGGGACGCAGCCAGCGCGTCTCGACGCCGAGGGCCCGGGCCTCCTCGTCGCCCAGGCTCATCAGGTTGACCCGCCAGCGCAGCAGGACGAGGGGCGCAAGGCCGAGGGCGATCGCCGGCAGGATGGCGCCGAGATCGGACAGCGTCACCGAGGCGAGACTGCCGAGCAGCCAGTAGGTGATGGCGGGCAGCTGGTTGTAGGGATCGGCGAGCACCTTCAGGAGAGAGATGCCGGCCCCGAGCAAGGCGCCCACCGCGACGCCCGCCAGAACCAGCGTCAGGACCGGATCGTGCCGGCGCACCGCGGCCCCGACCGCGTAGACCGCCCCGACCGCCATCAGGCCTCCGGCGAAGGCGAGGGCCTGGATCGCCACGACCGGCAGACCGAGGAAGATGCCGAGCACCGCTCCCAGGCTCGCCCCGGCCGAGACGCCCAGGATGTCCGGCGAGACGAGGGGATTGCGGAACAGGCCCTGATAGGTGGCGCCCGCCGCCGAGAGCGCGGCCCCGACGACGACGGCGCCCACGACCCGCGGCAGACGCACTTGCAGCACCACGGTGCGGGCGGTCGGGTCGACGGTGGCGTCCTGCCCGGTCAGTCCGCCGGCGAGCACCGCCACCACGTCCGGCAGCGCGACCCCGTAACGGCCGATGGCGAGGGAGACGAGTGCCAGCAGGAGAAGCGCGGCGAGGGCCAGGAGCGCGGCGGGAATGCCGGCCGCCCGGCGCAGGGTCACGGCGGCGGCGCGCATCACGGGTGTCCGTCGGCGCCGGCCATCAGCGCCTCGACCCCCGCCGGATCGAGCTCGACATGGTAGAAGCGGCGGTAGAAGTCGCGCACCGCCTCGCCGACAGGCTGCGGGAACAGGTCGGGATGGAGCCGCCCGGCGAGCCAGCGCAGGCCGATCAGGCGGTTCACGCCCGGCGGCGCGTCGAACCAGCCGAAGGGGAGCGCGGGCGCGCGGTAGATCCGGCCCGCCTTCACCGCTTCCAGGCCGCTCCAGAGCGGATCCTCGCGAAACATCCTGGCGACGGCCTCGTCGACGGTCAGGATCACGTCCGGGTTCCAGGCGAGCACCTGCTCCGGAGAGACCGTGGCGAGCCCACCGGGCCCCGCGGCGTCCGCGACGTTGCGGGCACCGGCCAGCCCGAGGATCTCGACGTTGATCGAGCCGGCGAGCCCGGTCTCGAGCCCCTTCGGACCCCGGGCATAGTAGACCCTGGGCCGAGACTCGGCGGGCAGATGACCCACCTTGCCCGCGACTTCGCCCATGAGCGCCTGGGCCGCTTCGGCCAGCTCCGCGCCGCGTGGCTCCTCACCCAGCAGGGCTCCGAGCCGGCGATAGACCTCCGGCGTTTTTGCGAAGGCGCCGTCGAGCAGGATGTAGGGGATGCCGGTCTGCGCCTGCACCCGGTCGGCCAGGGAGGCATAGGTCGGCCCCGTGCTGCCGACATCGACGATCAGGTCGGGCCTGGCCGCCAGCACCGACTCGACATTGGCCGAGCCGCCGCGCCCGGTCAGGCGCCCGAAGGCGGGAAGCGCGCGGGTCCCGGCCGCCAGGAAGGGCATGGCCTCGGCACTTGGGGCGCTGACCCACCCGGCCATCTTGCCGGGGGCCAGGGTGTAGAGGAGCACGCCGGCCGGCGGACCGGCGGCGAGCACGCGTCCGACCGTCTCCGGAACCTCGACCGTGCGGCCGGCTGCGTCGAGGAAGGGACGCGCCTGTGCCGCGAAGGCGAGCGCCAGCATCGGAAGCGCCATCAGCGCCCGAAGGACGGACCTTCCCCGGCGGCGTCCCGATGGAAGGCCCTCCCCGTTCCCGGCGACGGGGAGCGGGACGGTCCGGGGAAGGCGGCGAGCGCACGGGGGCCGAGGGTACATGGATCCAGCATGCCACCGGCGGGACGCTCCGCCCAGCCTCGGCGGCCAACGCCGTGTTCGGCGCCTCCGAAGAGCGCATGGCGAATTGTCTTCGAGTGCACAGTCGGTTTTTCGAGTCGGTTTAAGATTCGCGACAGTTATTTCCGGCACTATAGTTGTGCAACCTGTGTAGAATATAGAAATTCTATGCTCAATTTGAAGTTGTTATGCCTGCTCTGGAAGCGGACGGCTTCAATGCGAGCGAATGCCTTTGCCCGGCTCAGGCCATGCTCCGGAAACGTGGCGATCTCCTTCGCGGTGGCGTTGCCGGCGCTCCTGGCGATCGGAGGCGCCGCGATCGACTACGCGCATGTCCTTCTGCGCCGGAACGCGCTTCAGGTCGCCGCCGACACGGCCGTGCTGAGCGGCGCGAACACCCTGAAGATGGCGACGCCCGATCCCCAGCTCGTCCTCGTCCTCACCGAGCAGATGGTGCGCGACAACGCCGGGACGCCCGCAAAGCATGCGCTCACGATCAAGCCTTCGGTGAGCGCCGACCGGCGGCAGCTCGCGGTCAGCGTCTCGGAAACGGTGCAGCTCCTGTTCGGGCCGTTCCTCGGGCGCTCCACGATGGAGGTGTCGGTTCAGGCGACGGCGTCCGTGGTCGGCCGGATGCGGCTCTGCATGCTCGCCCTCGACCAGATGCTCATGGGCGCGATCTCCCTGGAACACGACTCCCTGGTCACGGCCAAGGATTGCTCGCTCTACTCGAACTCGACGCATGCGAAGGGCTTGCTCGGGAAGAGCCGCGCCACGGCTTACGCCCAGGTGATCTGTTCGGCGGGCGGCTACAGCGGCGAGAGAGCCAACTTCAATCCCACCCCGGTGACGGATTGCCCCGTCATTCCGGATCCCCTTGCGAACCGGGCGCCCCCGCCGGTCGGCGACTGCGTCCGCTTCCCGGATCCGCCCGGCAGCGGTGACGGGAGGCCCAACATCATCCGGAAGAGCCGCGAACTGGAGCCGGGTACCTATTGCGGCGGCCTGTGGATCACGAACAAGGCCGTCGTCACGCTCAAGCCGGGCGTCTACGTGATGAAGGACGGCCCGCTCATCGTCGACGCACACGCCACCCTGTCCGGGACGGGCGTCGGCTTCTACTTCACCGGCAACCGGGGCGGCCTCCTCTTCGACCGGCACACCGCCATCAGTCTGGCCGCACCGACGAACGGTCCGATGGCGGGATTGCTGCTGTTCGAGGAGCGACAGGTCGCCGATCCCGTCCCGCCGCCGACGAATCCGCTCGTCACGCCGCCCCCGCCGCCGCCGCCCGGCGGCATCCAGAAGCCCCTTCGCCTCTACCGCATCATCAGCGACAATGCCCGGACCCTGCTCGGCACCATCTACCTGCCCCGCGGCCGCCTCGTGATCGATGCGAGCCGGCCCGTGGCGGACCAGTCCGCCTACACCGTGATCGTGGCGGACCAGATCAATCTCTACGACGGGCCGAACCTGTACCTCAACGCCGATTACGACCGATCGAACGTGCCCGTGCCCGAGGGCGTCGGCCCGATCAGCGGGCGTGTCTTGATGACCCGCTGAGCCGGAGCGTCTGCGATGATGATCATCCTGGTCGACGACGACCGCATGAACAATCTGATCATGTCCGAGGCGCTGAAGGGCGTCTCGGAGGGCGAAGCCCGGGCCTTCACCGATCCGCTCAAGGCGCTCGCCGCGCTGCACGGGCAAAGCGAGCGGGTCGGCGTGATCGTGGTCGATTACGAGATGCCCGGCATGAACGGGGTCGAGCTGATCAAGGCCGTGCGGGCCTCCCCGGGCTATGAGGCCGTCCCGATCGTCATGGTGACCTCGATGACGGCCCGCTGCCTGCGCCACGAGGCGTTGGAAGCGGGGGCGACGGAGTTCCTCAACAAGCCTTGCGATCCGGTCGAGGTCCGCACGCGGGTGCACAACCTCCTGAAGCTGCGCAAGCTCCTGCGGGCCGAGCAGGACCGCTCCGCCTGGCTCTCCCGGGAGGTCGCCGCGGCCGTGGAGACCATCGAGGCGCGGGAGCGCGAGATCGTGGCCGCGCTGATGCGCGCGGCGGAATGCCGGGACAGCGATACCGGCGACCATATCGAGCGGGTCGCCACCTACGTCACCTTCATCGCGGAGGCCCTGGGCTTCAATCCCGAGGCGTGCCGGATGCTGTCGCTCGCCTCGACCATGCACGATGTCGGCAAGATCGGCGTGCCCGACGCCATCCTCCTGAAGAACGGTCCCCTGACGGAGGCCGAACGGGCCGAGATGCAGCTCCATACCGAGCGCGGCTACGCCATCCTCGGCTCCAGCAACTCCGAGGTTCTGAAGATCGCCGCCGAAATCGCCCGGAGCCATCACGAACGCTGGGACGGGACGGGCTATCCGCTGGGACTGTCCGGCGGGGCCATTCCCCTGGGCGGCCGTATCGTCGCCGTCGCCGACGTGTTCGACGCGCTCACCTCGGCCCGCCCCTACAAGACGGCCTGGAGCCTCGATGCGGCGCGGGCTCATCTCGTCGCCAATGCCGGCCGTCATTTCGACCCGGCCTGCGTGGACGCCTTCCTGACCCGGTGGCAGGACATCGCCTGCTTCGCGAAAGATGCTTTTTAGGCGGAGCGGAGGGAACGCGGGAAACACAGGGGCGCGTCGGGAGTCACGCCGTTTCATAGCCGGCTCATGAAAGCCATGCGCCCCTGTGGACGCCTAGGAGCAAGTGCCTCGCACGAAAAGCATTCAAGGGAATCTTCACGCCCTCGGGGCATCCTGGCGACGGGGCAGCCGTGAAGGAAGGCTGCCGAGTGGGGCACAGGGCGGAGGCGATGAGGCGGATCATGGCCGCGAGCCGGAAGCGGCGTCCGCTCGGGCGGCCATCCTCGTTGAGCTGGCGCATCGGCTCCGTCGTCGCCGGGGCGGTCCTGATCGCCCTCGCGGCGGCCCTCGGCTTCACCGTGTGGCGCGACGTGGACCGCTACGCCTCCGACAAGCGCAACGAGCTCGTCAACATCGCCCGGATCTATGCGAGCGCCGGCGCGGCTGCCGCCCAGACGGCCGATGCCGCGTCCGCGACCGCAATGCTGCGGGCGATCGGCGGCCAGCGTGGCATCGAATACGCGGCGATCCTCCTCGCCGACGGCTCCGTCCTTGCCGATCAGGGGCTCGGCGCACGGCTCGACGGTGATCTCGACCTCGATGCGGAGACGGAAATCGGCCCCCTGCGCCTGCTCTCGACCCGCACCGTCCGTGTCCGCGTGCCGGTAACGGCCGGCGGGATCACCGTGGGATCGGTGGTGCTGATGGCGAACACCGCCGATCTCGCGGAACGAATCCGCTCCGCGGCGATCACGTCGGGCTGTGCGGCCCTGCTCGCGCTCACGATCGGCCTCATGATCGCCTATCGGCTTCAGGCGAGCCTGACCGGGCCGTTGCGCGCGCTCACCGCCACCATGGAGACGGTGCACCGCACTGGCGACTACGCGATCCGTGCCGAGGTCACCACGCAGGACGAGGTCGGCCTTCTCGCCGAGACCTTCAACGACCTTCTCGCCGCCGTGAATCAGCGCGACCGGATGCTCGCGGAGCATCGCCGGACCCTGGAGGCGCAGGTCGCCGCGCGCACCGCGGAGCTCAGCGTCGCCAAGGATCACGCGGAAGCCGCCAACCGCGCCAAGTCGACCTTCCTGGCGACGATGAGCCACGAGATCCGCACGCCGATGAACGGCCTGCTGGTGATGGCGGAGCTGCTCGTCACCTCCGAGCTGCCGAGCCGCCAGAAGCGCTACGCGGAGGTCATCGCCCAATCGGGCCACAGCCTGCTCGCGATCCTCAACGACATCCTCGACTTCGCGAAGGTCGAGGCCGGCAAGGTGAGCCTGGAGGAGGTGTCGTTCGATCCGCGCGACGTGGCGGACACCGTGGTCACCCTGTTCGGCGAGCGCGCCCACGGCAAAGCGCTCGACCTCGCCGCGGTGATCGAGCCCGGCCTGCCCCGCCGGATCCTCGGCGACCCGGCCCGGCTCAACCAGGTGATCGGCAATTTCGTGAGCAACGCGCTCAAGTTCACCGAGAGCGGACAGGTCGTCCTGCGGGTCTCCTGCCGTTCCGAAGCCGGCCGGATCCGCTTCGCCGTCAACGATACCGGCATCGGCATTCCCGCCGACAAGCTCGGAGCCATCTTCGAAGCCTTCTCCCAGGCCGACAGCGCCACCACCCGCCGCTTCGGCGGCACCGGCCTCGGACTCTCCATCGCCCGGCAGCTCGTCGCGGCCATGGGTGGGGCGGTCGGGGTCGAGAGTCGGGAGGGGCAGGGTTCGACCTTCTGGGCCGAGATCCCGATGCGGGGCGCGGAGCCGGAGGAGGCGCCTCTCCCGCGCGCCGCGGGAGTGACCCCCGCCATCCGCCTTGCCGGGCTCGGTGCGGCGACGGAGGCGGCGGTTCGCGTCGGCCTGGAGGCGGCGGATTTCACGATTCGGCCCGACGCCATGGCGGGATCCGGTCCGTGGATCGTCTCGGCGGCCTATCTCGCCCGCCTCTCGGCGCGGCCCGAAGGGGCGGAGCGCGTCATCGCCCTCTGCCCGATGGGCGATGCCGTCGGCGCCGAGGCCTTGCACCGCGGCTGGGCGGATGCGGTGATCCGCTGGCCCCTGGCCCAGAGCGAGTGGCGCCCGGTGCTGGCGGCCCTGTCCGCCGGAGCCTCCCTCGACGAGGCCGCCCGCCCGGGCGCCGAAGCGGAGGCGCTGCCCTCCTTCGCCGGATTCCGCGTGCTGGTGGCGGATGACGGTCTGGTCAACCGGGAGGTGGCTCTCGAGGCCCTGCGCCGACTCGCGGTCCACGACGTCACCCTGGTTGTCGATGGCCTCGAAGCGGTGGAGCAGGCGCGCCGGGAGCGCTTCGACGCGATCCTGATGGACGGGGACATGCCGAACTGCGACGGCTTCGAGGCGAGCCGGCGCATCCGTGCCCGCGAAGCCGCCGAGGGCCGCCCGCCGGTCCCGATCTTCGCCCTGACCGCGCATGTGATCGGCGAGGCCGCCGAGGCCTGGCGGGCGGCGGGGATGGACGGGGTGCTCACCAAGCCCTTCACCCTGGCCCGGCTCGCCGGGATCCTCCGGCAGGCCGAGACCCTCCGGCGCGAAGACCCGGTGGCGGCCCAGGCGGGCGCGCCCGAAGCGGCGCCCCTCCTCGATCTCGCCACCCTGCATGGTCTCTCGGCGATGACGGCGCCCGGCGAGGCCCCGCTGATCCAGCGTCTGCTCGCGATCTATCGCGACCAGGCGGCCGAGGCTTTGGAGAACCTCTCGGTTGCCCTGGAAGCGGGTTGCCCGGAGGCGGCGGCGCGGGCCGCCCACGCCCTCAAATCGATGAGCTGCAACATCGGCTTCGCCCGCCTCGCCCACGCCCTCGAAGCCATCGAGCAGGCGGCCCGGAGCGGGGCGCCGATCCCGGATGGCCCGCCGGTCGCCGCCCTTCGAGCCTTGATGGCCGAGAGCATCGCGGCGCTTCGGGAGAGCGCATACGGCCCGGAGCTCCGCGCCGCGTGAGGGATGGGCACGGGCGACGGGCCGCGGTTCCGGCCGGGAGCATCGCGCTCGGCAGGAGGCGGCGTCCTCAGCAGGTGGGCACGCGGCGCCAGCCGACCTGCTCGCCATAGACGTCGTAGACCGGCTCGTAGACATAGCCGCAGCCATAGCCGTAATCGTAGACCGGCTCGGGATAAGCCGGGCGGGCCGAGGCGGCGGCCGCGGCCCCGAGGGCGAGGCCGAGGATTCCGGCGGTGACGGCGGCGCCGCGCCAGCCGGCCTGGGCGGAATTCACGGATGCGCCGAGGGCGGCGACGAGGGTAAGGGCGGCAAGCCCTGCGGTGACGGTCTTCCTGATCATGGCGGCATCTCCCTGGTTTCAGGGCGGGAAGCCTTCTGGCGCCGTCCTGCCGGCCGCTCTCGCGCGGGCCGATGGACCTGCCTTAGACGCCGTCCCGCGCCGGGCCGCGGTGTCGCCGCGCACGCATTTCCCGAGACCGGCCGCGCTGCCGCCCCTTTTGCGTGCGTCCCGGCACCGGGTGCGGCCCGAGCCCGGCGCCGCGCGGGGAGACCGGACGTTTTGAGCGAGAATCAGGAGACCGGGTTGGCGCCGCAGCGCGCCGAGCGGCGCCAGCGGCTGATCGGGATCGGGCTGATGTGCCTGGCGCCGATCATGTTCGCGAGCCTCGACGCCGCCGGCAAGACGCTCGCCCGCACCGGCACCGACCCGCTGCTGACCACCTTCATGCGCTACGCGGTCAATGTCGCCCTGGTGACTGCCTTCCTCAACCCGGTGACGCGGCCCGGCGTCGCCCGCACCCGGCGCCTGCCCCTGCAGATCCTGCGCTCGCTGCTGCTGTTCGGCTCCACGGGCTGCAACTTCCTGGCCCTGCAGCATCTCCAGCTCGCCGAGACGGTGACGATCCAGTTCACCGCGCCCCTGGTCGTTGCCCTGCTGGCCGGGCCGATCCTGGGCGAATGGTCCTCGCGCATGCGGCTCGCGGCGATCGCGGTGGGCTTCCTCGGCGTCCTCGTGATCGTGAGGCCCGGTGCCGACAGCTTCCAGCCGGCCATGCTGTACTGCTTCGGCAATGTCGGCTTCTACGCCGCCTACGTCATCGTGACCCGCAAGCTCGCGGCCTACGACTCGAGCGCGACGACGGTGTTCTATACGGGGCTCGCCGGCCTCACCCTGATGAGCCCGCTCCTGCCCTGGATCTGGAGCGCGCCGACCTCCGTTCTTGCCTGGACCATGCTGTTCGCGGTGGGGCTGTTCGGCACCGCCGGGCATTGGCTGATCGTGCTTGCCCATGCCCGGGCGCCGGCCAACGTGCTCGCGCCCTTCCTCTACACGCAACTGCTCTGGTCGGTGGCCCTCGGCTTCCTCGTGTTCGGCGACCGGCCGAGCGGCTGGACGCTGGCCGGGGCGGCGATCATCGTCGCCTCCGGCCTCGTGCTCCTGGCCGAGGACGCCGCGCGCTGGTCACGCCGACGGGGCTGACCGGGCGCGCGGACCGCGCCTCGTCCTCAGTGGTGGTGCCGGTGACGGCGGTGGCGGTGATAGCCGCGGCGGCTCGGCAGGCTGGTGCGGTAGCCGCGGCGGCCGGGATCGACCCCGAGCACACCGGCCGCTCCGCCGACCGCGCCGCCCACGGCACCGCCGAGCACGCCGCCGACCGGGCCGCCGACGCGGTTTCCCTCATTCGCGCCGCGCCGCATGCCCTCCGGGATGCCCTGCGCCTCGGCGACGCCGGAGAACGCGATGGCGGAGAGGGACAGGAGAGTGACAGCGAGCAATTTCCTCATGACGATACGCCTCTTCTTCTTTCCGTTCTGCGTCGTCGGAGGGCTCGTCCAAGTCTCGGCCCGATCGAAGTCTCCGCCCCGATCCGAAGGCTCGTCCAAGTCGGGTGCGACGCGCATCGGACAGACAACGGCCGAGCTTCCTTTTGGTGGCATCGCCCGGGCGGGTGAAATTCTACGTCGTGAATTCGGCGCCGGGCCTGTTGCCGGAAAGCCTCGTTCGCAGCGGCCGACTGTTCTGCTGGCGCGCGGTTTCCGCCGCTGCTAGAAGCGCGGGATGCTCGCCGCCCGCGCGCCCGACGGCGCCCTCGCCCGCCGAATTCGAATTACCGGCCCGGCCTCCGCCTGAGCGCCGCCGCGCTGCGGCGCGTGCGGAACGCCGGGATACCGCCTTTCGCCCGCTTCGCATTCGACTCGCCCGCCGAGCCTTCGAGACTTCACGCCGATGACCGACTCCGCCTCTTCCGCCGCCCCGACGGGCCGCGACTATTCGAAGACGCTGTTCCTGCCCAAGACCGAGTTCCCGATGCGGGCCGGGCTGCCGACTCGGGAGCCGCTGCTTCTGGAGCGCTGGGCGCGCAACGACCTCTACGGGCGAATCCGCCGGGACGCCGCCGGCCGCCCGAAATTCGTGCTGCATGACGGCCCGCCCTACGCCAACGGCAACATCCATATCGGGCACGCCCTCAACAAGATCCTCAAGGACGTGATCGTCCGCTCCCAGGGCGCGCTCGGGCACGACGCCAACTACGTGCCCGGCTGGGACTGCCACGGCCTGCCGATCGAGTGGAAGATCGAGGAGCAGTACCGCGCCAAGGGCAAGAACAAGGACGAGGTGCCGGTGCTGGAATTCCGCAAGGAATGCCGCGCCTTCGCCGCGCAGTGGCTCGACGTGCAGCGCGAGGAGTTCCAGCGCCTCGGCGTCACCGGCGACTGGGGGCATCCCTATTCCACCATGGCCTATCCGGCCGAGGCCGCCATTGCCGCCGAGCTGATGAAGTTCGCCGTGTCCGGCCAGCTCTATCGCGGCTCGAAGCCGGTGATGTGGTCGGTGGTGGAGAAGACCGCGCTGGCCGAGGCCGAGGTCGAGTACGAGGATCACGTCAGCGACACGATCTTCTGCGCCTTCCGCCTGCGGGAGGGCGCGCCGGCCGCCCTCGGCGAGGCCCGGGTCGTGATCTGGACCACCACGCCCTGGACGATCCCGGGCAACCGCGCCGTCGCCTATTCGAAGCGCATCGCCTACGGGCTCTACCGGGTCACGGCGGCGCCGGAGGAGAATTGGGCGAAGCCCGGCGAGACCTACCTCCTCGCCGATGCCCTGGCCGAGCAGGTTTTCAAGGCCGCCCGCGTCGAGGCCTTCGAGCGCGTCGCCGACGTGGCGCCGGATCTGCTGGCCGGCACGCGCCTGCACCACCCGCTCTCCGGGCATGTCCCCGGCTACGACTTCGTCGTGCCGCTGCTCGACGGCGACCACGTCACCGACGATGCCGGCACGGGCTTCGTGCACACGGCGCCGGGCCATGGCCGCGAGGATTTCGAGCTCTGGATGGCCAATGGCCGGGTCCTGGCCCAGGCCGGCATCGAGACCCGTATCCCCTACACGGTGGATGCGGACGGCGCCTACACGCAGGAGGCCCCCGGTTTCACGGGAAAACTCGTGCTGACCCAGAAGGGCGAGAAGGGCGACGCCAACAAGGCGCTGATCGCCGCCCTCACCGAGGCCGGCGCGCTGATCGCCCGTGGGGTGCTGCGCCACAGCTACCCGCATTCCTGGCGCTCGAAGAAGCCGGTGATCTTCCGCAACACGCCGCAATGGTTCATCGCCCTCGACAAGCCGGTCGACGCGCTCGGCAAACGCACCCTGCGCGAGGTCGCGCTCCAGGGGATCGAGGACACCGAATGGGTGCCGCCCCAGGGCAAGAACCGCATCAACGGCATGGTCGGCAACCGGCCGGACTGGGTGGTCTCGCGCCAGCGCGCCTGGGGCGTGCCGATCACGGTCTTCGTCCGGAAGGGCACGAGCGAGGTGCTGCGCGACGAGCGGGTGAATGCCCGTATCGCCCAGGCCTTCGCGCAGGAGGGCGCCGATGCCTGGTTCTCGGACGAGGCGGCCGCACGCTTCCTCGCGCCGGAGCATGATCCCGCCGATTACGAGAAGGTGACCGACGTCCTTGACGTGTGGTTCGATTCCGGCTCGACCCACGCCTTCGTGCTGGACGACCCCGACTCCTTCCCCGGGCTCGCGGGCGTGACGCGCATCCGCGACGGCGGGCGGGACCGGGTGATGTATCTGGAGGGCTCCGACCAGCATCGCGGCTGGTTCCAGTCCTCGCTGCTCGAATCCGCCGGAACCCGTGGCCGGGCGCCCTACGACATCGTGCTCACCCACGGCTTCGTCCTCGACGGCAAGGGCGAGAAGATGTCGAAGTCGCGCGGCAACGTGGTCGCGCCCCAGAGCGTCATCAAGGAATCCGGCGCCGACATCCTGCGCCTCTGGGTGGCCGCCTCCGATTACGCGGACGACCTGCGCATCGGGCCGGAGATCGTGAAGACCTTCGCCGAGACCTACCGGAAGCTGCGCAACTCCCTGCGCTGGATGCTCGGCTCCCTCGCTCACCGCGTCCCCGGCGACGACGTGGCCCTGGCCGAGATGCCGGAGCTGGAGCGGCTGATTCTGCATCGGCTCGCGGAGCTCGACCGCGAGATCCGCGAGGCTTACCGGAGCTACGACACCAAGCGGGTCGTGGCCCTGCTCAACGGCTTCATGACCGGCGACCTCTCGGCCTTCTACTTCGACGTGCGCAAGGACGCGCTCTACTGCGACCCGATCTCCTCGGTGACGCGGCGGGCCGCCCTGCAGGTCATCGACGAGACCTTCCGGCGCGTCACGATCTGGCTCGCTCCCATCCTCGCCTTCACGGCGGAGGAGGCCTGGCTCGACCGCTACCCGTCCGAGGACGGCTCGGTGCATCTGCAGACCCTGCCGGAGACCCCGGAGAACTGGCGCGACCCGGCCCTGGCGGAGCGCTGGCAGAAGATCCGCCGGGTGCGCCGGGTCGTGACCGGTGCGCTGGAGATCGAGCGGGCGGCCAAGCGGATCGGGGCGAGCCTGGAGGCGGCCCCGACCGTGTTCGTGGCGGAGGCGGATCTGCGCGCTGCCCTCGACGGCGTCGATTTCGCGGAGGTCTGCATCACCTCCGGCATCGACGTGCAGCCCGGCGAGGGACCGACCGAGGCCTTCCGGCTCGACGAGGTGAAGGGCGTCGCCGTGGTGCCGGGTCTCGCCCAGGGCCGCAAATGCGCCCGCTCCTGGCGGGTCTCGCCGGAGGTGGGGGCCGACCCCGCCTATCCGGACGTGACGCCCCGGGACGCCCAGGCGCTGCGCGAATGGGATGCGGCGCATCCCGACGCGAGCGCCGCGTGATCGTCCGGGAGAACGGACCGAGCGGGCGCGGGAGGGGGCCGGCATGAGAGCCCCCACCCTCGGCCTCGGCGCGGCGCTCGTCACCCTGGTCCTCGACCAGGCCTCGAAGCTCGGGCTGTATCTCGGCACGGATCTCGTGCTGACGCAGCCCTGGCGGATCAACGCCTATGCCGATTTCCTCGTGGTCTGGAACCACGGCATCTCCTACGGGCTGTTCCAGCAGCGGGGCGATCTCGGCCGCTGGCTGCTCGTCGGCCTCTCCCTCGCCGCCGCCATCGGCCTGAGCGTCTGGATGCTGCGCGCGAGCTCGCGGCTGCTCGCCCTCGCCCTCGGGCTGATCGTCGGCGGGGCGCTGGGCAACGCCGTCGACCGCATCGCCTACGGGGCGGTGTTCGACTTCGTGCACCTGCATGTCGGCGACTGGTCCTGGTACGTGTTCAACGTGGCCGACGCGGCCATCGTGGCCGGGGTGGTCGGCCTCGTCCTCGATGCCGCCACGGAGCGCCGGCGTGCCGAGCCGCAGGCGGATCCGCAGCGCGAAGCCTGATCTGTGGGCAGCGCCGCCGGGGCTGCCCGAAGCCGTTGCGCCCGCCGGTTCCGGCGCCATACCTTTGCCCGAAACCGGGCTCAGGTCGGAGCCTGCGGCGATGCCGACGACTCGGACGAAAACAGGGTCCGGCAAGCCCCGGTCATCGAACAATCAAGTGGGGCAGCATGGGCGGGAAGCGCAAACTCGGTTCCGCGGCGTTGGGGACTCTGCTCGTCGCCTTCGGAGCCACCGCCCTTCCGGGCCTCGCCCGGGCGGCCGAGGGCGAGTTCATGCGCGACACGCTGAGCAATCTCGGCCTGATCGAGCCCGAGCGCCCGGCCATCACCTATCGCGAGCGCGCCCCGCTCGCCATGCCGCCCAAGCTCAACGGCACCGCCCTGCCCCCGCCCCAGGTCCGGGAGACCTCGCCGCAATGGCCGAAGGATCCCGAGATCTCCCGGCGCGAGCGCGCCGCGGTGGAGGCCAAGAAGCCCGTCGTGCGCGGCGCCCAGGGGCGCATGAACGACAACAACGAGACCCTGTCGGTCTACGAGATGGATGCCGGGCGCAAGGCCGGGGCCGGCGCCCTCAACGGCCCGGCGGGTCGCCCCGGTGACGGCGACACCCGTGAATCGACCTGGCTCGACCCGCTCAAGCTGTTCACCGGCGAGGAGCGGACGGAGCCCTCCGTCGTCGAGCCGTCCCGCGACATGCTGACCGATCCCCCCAACGGCTACCGCAAGGCCCCGGTGAAGGTCGTTGCGCCGCAGGGCGGGCCCGTCGGCGGTCCGATCAGCGACAATGCGGAGGCCGACCCGCGCGCCTATATGCGTTCGCAGAGCGGACGCTGACCGGCGAACCGGCTTTCGGGGATCCCGAAGCCGGTACAGGATTTGCCCTTGAGGGCAAACCCCGCGACAATGGCGGATCAGGCTGCAGGTTTTGGACGGCTGCCGAGGCGGCCGCGCGAAGGAATTTTTCAGGATGTACCTCTCTCGCAAGGCCATCGCCCCGTTCGGGCCGGTGCGCGGTCACGGCAATGCCGGCCGCCTCGACGCTGCGCCGTTCGGGCGCTCCGAGGCCGGCGGACCCGAGGTCTCCGCCTTCGTGCTCGACAACGGGCTCGACGTGGTGGTGGTGCCCGATCACCGGGCGCCGGTGGCGACCCACATGATCTGGTACCGCAATGGCTCGGCGGATGATCCGATCGGCCAGTCCGGCATCGCCCACTTCCTCGAGCATCTGATGTTCAAGGGCACCGAGACCCATCCGGTCGGCGCCTTCTCCAAGGCCGTCTCCGGCCTGGGCGGCCAGGAGAACGCCTTCACGAGCTACGATTACACCGCCTATTTCCAGCGCGTGGCCCGCGACCATCTCGCCACGATGATGTCTTTCGAAGCAGACCGGATGAACGGCCTCGTGCTCGCGGACGACGTGGTGGCGCCTGAGCGCGACGTGGTGCTGGAGGAGCGCCGCATGCGGGTGGAGACCGACCCGAGCGCGCAGCTCTCGGAGGCCATGGCCGCCTCGCTGTTCGTGCACCACCCTTACGGCATCCCGATCATCGGCTGGATGCACGAGATCGAGGGGCTGAACCGGCACCACGCCATCGACTACTACAAGCGCTTCTACACCCCGGAGAACGCGATCCTCGTCGTGGCGGGCGACGTGACCCCGGACGAGGTGCGCCGTCTCGCGGAAGACACCTACGGCAAGGTCGCCCCGCAGGGGACCCGGCCGCAGCGCCTGCGCCCGCGGGAGCCGGAGCCGCGCGCCATGCGCCGCATCGCCGTGGCCGACCCCAAGGTCGAGCAGCCCACCTTCCAGCGCCTTTACCTGACCCCCTCCTGCATGACTGCGCGGGACGGTGAGTCCCACGCCCTCGAAGTGCTCGCCGAGGTGATCGGCGGGGGCGCCACCTCCTATCTCTACCGCAAGCTCGTCCTCGAGACCGGCGTCGCCGTGAATGCCGGCGCCTGGTACATGGGCGCGGCCATCGACGACACGCGCTTCGCGGTCTACGCGGTGCCGGCGGAGGGCGTGACCCTCGAAGCCCTCGAGGAGGCGGTCGACCGCGCCCTGCGCGGCTTCGGCGAGGCCCTCGACCCGGTGGCGATCGAGCGGGCCAAGATTCGGCTCGTCGCCGAGACGGTCTATTCCTCCGACAGCCAGTCCTCGCTCGCCCGCATCTACGGCTCGGCGCTCGCCATCGGCGAGACCGTCGAGGAGGTGCGCCGCTGGCCGCAGGAAATCGAGGCGGTGACGAAGGCGCGGATCGCCGAGGTCGCCGCGCGTTATCTGACCCCGGCCCGCTCCGTGACGGGCTACCTCACCAAGGCGCAGGAATTCGACGCGCCGGTGATCGCCTCCGCCGCCTGACCGTTCCGGCTGAACACGACCCGCCGCGCCGCCCGCCGAGGGCGGCCTCCGGCATTTCGGAAGAATCGACGAGGACCCCGATGAACTTGGCCGAGACTGGCGCCCGCACCGCGCCCTCGCCGACGCAGGCGCTGCCGGTGCCGGCTGCCCCCGGCATCGAGGCCTGGCAGGTGCCCTCGCCCGTTGTGCCGATGATCGCGATCGCCTTCACCTTCGAGGGCGGTGCCGCGCAGGATCCCGAGGGCAAGAGCGGCACCGTGCAGATGCTCTCCCGGCTCCTCGACGAGGGCGCGGGCGACCTCTCCTCCGACGCCTTCCAGGAGGCGCTGGCGGCGCGGGCGATCGAGTTGAGCTTCCACACCGGTCCCGATTCCCTCGGCGGCTCGCTGAAGACCCTGCTCAGCCATGCCGATGAGGCGATCCGCCTGCTGGCCCTGGCCCTGGCCGAGCCGCGCTTCGAGCCGACGGCGATCGAACGCGTGCGCGCGCAGATGATCGCGAGCCTGCGCTATCAGCAGAACGATCCCGGCGTGCTCGCCTCCCGCCGCTATTTCCGCGAGGCCTTCCCGAGCCATCCCTACGGGCGCCCCTCCGCCGGCACGATCGAGAGCGTGTCGGCCATCACCCGCGACGATCTCGTGGCGATGCATCGCCGGCTCGTCGGCCGGGGCGGCCTCAAGGTTGCGGCGGTGGGCGCCTTCGAGACCGACCAGATCGCCGCGATGATCGAGCGCGCCTTCGGCCATCTGCCCGAGGCCCAGCCGCTGGACCCGGTGCCGCCGACCCATATCCACGAGCGCGGCCGGCGCATCGTGGTCGATCTCGACGTGCCGCAATCGGTGATCCGCTTCGGTCTCTCCGGCGTGGCCTGGCGCGATCCCGACTTCATCCCGGCCTACGTGCTCAACCACATCCTCGGCGGCGGCGCCTTCACCTCGCGCCTGTTCCAGGAGGTGCGCGAGAAGCGCGGCCTCGCCTATTCGGTCGGCACCTCGCTCACCAGCCACCGGGCCGTGGCGATGACCTGGGGCTACACCGCCACCAAGAACGAGCGCGTGGTCGAGGCCCTCGACGTGATCGGCGATGAGATCCATCGCCTCATCACGGAAGGCCCCTCCGACGACGAGCTGCAGAAGGCCAAGGACTACCTGACCGGCTCCTACGCCCTCGGCTTCGACACCTCGACCAAGATCGCCAACCAGCTCGTGCAGATCGCCTTCGAGGGCCTCGGCATGGACTACATCGCCCGGCGCAACGACATGGTCGCCAACGTGACCCAGGCCGATATCCGCCGGGCCGGGGCGCGCACCCTCGGCGACGGCAAGATGCTCGTGGTCGCCGCCGGCCGCCCGACCGGGCTCTGAGACGCGTCGCGGCGGGGAGGGCTCAGCCCTCCCTGCGGCGGGAGGAGCCCCGGATCACCGGGCGCCCGCTCAGCACGACCTTGCGCACCGACTGGGTCGGGGATTTCAGCCGGTCGAACAGCAGGGCCATCGCCTGGCTGCCGATCTCGGCGACCGGCTGCTCAATCACGGTGAGCCCGGGCTCGATCAGATCGGTCCAGGGCTCGTTGTCGAAGCCCGCGAGCGCCACGTCGCCGGGCACGGCGAGGCCGAGCCCCCGCACCGCCCGCAAGGCGCCCATCAGGATCAGGCCGTTCGAGAGGAGCAGCGCGTCGGGGCGCGGTGCCTCCGCCGCTTCGGGCGCGAGCCAGTCGCGTATCGCCGCTTCCGCCGCGACCGCATTGGGGGCCACGATGCGTGATTCGGGCCGCAGGCCGTGCCGGGCCATGGCCGCCTCGTAGCCCATCCGCCGCTCCTGGGCGGTCGAACTCGTGGCACCGAACAGGCCGGCGATCTGCCGGTAGCCCTCCTCGGCGAGGTGGTCGACGAGGGCGGCGCTCGCCGCGGCATTGTCGAGCACCACGCTGTCATGGGCCCCCGGCGGCCCGGTGCGGTCGATGAACACGACCGGGACGTCGAGCGCCTGCTTCATCGAATCGGCGGTCGCCCGGGTGGGGGCGAAGATCACCCCGCTCACCCGCTCCTCCTCCATCAGCCGCAGATACATCCGCTCCCGCTCGGGATCCTCGTCGGTGTTGCAGAGGATCACCCGCATCCCGGCGGCATAGGCCGCGTCCTCCACGGCCCGGCTGACCGCGGTGAAGAACGGGTTGCGGATATCGGCGACGATCAGGCCGACGGTCCGGGTCGATTGCGAGCGCAGGCGGCGGGCCGAGAGATTCGGCCGGTAGCCGGTCGCCCGCACCGCCTCCTCGACCTGCTGGCGCAGGCTCTCGCTCACCGGGCCGTTGCCGAGGGCGCGGGAGACCGTCGCCGTGGAGACGCCCGCCGCACGGGCCACGTCGCGGATGCCGACGGTCATGCGCTGGGAAACGTTTTCACTTGCATGACAGGTGTTCTGCCACCGCATCGCGCCTTAAGGCAAGCCGTCCGAGTGTTCTCTTTTGCACTATTTCGCCGGCAGCGATTGACATAGGCAATGAAAACGTTTTCAGTCGCCACAATAAGATCCAGGGAGGAGCACGCCATGCTCGCACCGACCCCTTCGCACCTGTCTCCCCGGCTGCTCGTCAGGCTCGGCGCGGCCCCCGCTGGCAAGGAGGCCGCGATCCGCGAGGCGGCGCAGCTTCTCGTGGCGGCGGGCTGTATCGACCCCGCCTACGAGGCGAGCATGCTGCGGCGCGAGGCGGTGGCGAACACCTATCTCGGCCATGGCGTCGTCATCCCCCATGGCATGGTCGATGACCGGCATCAGGTCCGCGAGAGCGGTCTCGCCGTGCTCCAGATTCCCGGCGGCATCGAATGGCATGACGGCCAGACGGCCCATCTCGTCGTGGCCATCGCCGCCCAGTCCGACACGCACATCACCGTGCTGCGCCGCCTCACCCGCCTGATCCAGGACGAGGCGCGCCTCTCGGCCCTGCGCAGCACGACCCACAAGGAGGATATCGCCGCGGCCCTCACCGAGGATGCCGCGGCGCCCGGCGCCTCCGGACCCGCTGCGGATTTGCGGCAGCGGTTCGAGTGGGTGGTGGATTACCCGACCGGCCTGCATGCGCGCCCGGCCTCGCAATGGGTCGAGGCGGCGCGCGCCTGCGGCGCCCGCATCCAGGTCCGCCACGGCTCCGAGGCGGCCGACGCGAAGAACCTGATCGCCCTGCTTCAGCTCGGCCTGCGCTGCGGCGACGAGGTGACGATCTCCGCCGAGGGCGACGACGAGGCCGGGGCGCTCGCCCGGATCTGCTCCGTGGTGACGGGCCTCTCCGCCGGGGAGAAGGCGGCCGCCCGGGCCGCGGCCGAGGCGGCGGAGAAGGCCGCCAGCCCCGTGGCCGGCTGGAACCCCGCCGAACGGCCGCAGGTGATCGCGGGCCTCGGCGCCAGCCCCGGCCTCAGCATCGGCCCGATCCACGTGCTCGCCACCGCCGAGCTGGTGGTGCCGGACGAGCCCGAGCCGCTGACCCGCGGCGGCGACCGCCTGCACGCGGCCCTCGAGACCACGGCCGGCCAGCTCCGGGCGCTGGCCGACGACACCGAGCGCCGCCTCGGCAAGGCCGATGCCGGCATCTTCAAGGCGCAAGGGGAGCTCATCGCCGATACCGACCTGATCACCCTGGCCTGCCAGCTCATGGTCGAGGGCCACGGCGTCGCCTATGCCTGGAACCAGGCGGTGGAGCGGATGGCCGGTCAGCTCTCCGCCCTCGGCAATCCGGTGCTCGCCGCCCGCGCGGCGGACCTGCGCGATGTCGGCCGCCGGGTGCTCGCCCAGATCGACCCCTCGCTCAAGAGCGGCCACGACCTGCCCGACGTGCCCTGCATCCTGGTTGCCCCGGACCTCGCCCCCTCCGACACCGCCGGGCTCGACCCGGCCCGGGTGATCGGCCTCGCCACCGCCCAGGGCGGCCCGACCTCGCACACCGCGATCCTGGCGCGCACCCTCGGCATCCCGGCCCTCGTCGCCGGCGGCTCGGGCCTGCTTGCGCTGCCGAACCACGCCACCGCGATTCTCGACGGCACCACCGGCCGGCTCTACCTCGATCCGAGCGAGGGCGACCTCGCCTCCGCCCGCGCCTGGAGCGCGAAGCAGCGCGAGCAGGCCGAGGCCGAGGCCCGCGAGCGGGCGCTGCCCGCCATCACCGGCGACGGCCACCGCGTCGCCATCGGCGCCAACGTCAACAATCCCGAGCAGGTGCCGCTCGCCCTCGATCAGGGGGCCGAGGGCGTCGGGCTGATGCGCACCGAGTTCCTGTTCCTGGAGCGCGGCGACACTCCTTCCGAGGACGACCAGTACGAGACCTATTCGGCCATGCTGAAGTCCCTCGGCGGTCGCCCCCTGATCGTGCGCACCCTCGATATCGGCGGCGACAAGCAGGTCGCCCACCTGCATCTGCCCCGGGAGGAGAACCCCTTCCTCGGCGTGCGCGGCGCCCGCCTGCTCCTGCGCCGGCCCGACCTGATGGAGCCGCAGCTGCGCGCCCTCTACCGCGCCGCCCGGGACAACGTCCCCGCCGGTGCACCCGGGGGCAAGGACGCGCCCCTCTCCCTCATGATGCCGATGATCACCTCGGTGCCCGAGGTGGTGCGGCTGCGGGCCGTCTGCGAGGGCATCCGCCGGGAGATCGGAGCGCCGGAGGTGCCGCTCGGCATCATGATCGAGGTGCCGGCCGCCGCGATCCAGGCCGATGCGCTCGCCCGCCACTGCGACTTCTTCTCGATCGGCACCAACGACCTGACGCAATACGCCCTCGCCATCGACCGCCAGAACACCGAACTCGCCGCGGAGGCCGACAGCCTGCATCCGGCGGTGCTGCGGCTCATCCGCGCGACCTGCGAGGGCGCCGCCCGGCACGGCCGCTTCGTCGGCGTCTGCGGCGGCATCGCTGGCGACCCGTTCGGCGCCTGCCTGCTCGCGGGGCTCGGCGTCGACGAGCTCTCGATGACGCCCCGGGACCTGCCCGGCGTGAAGGCGCGGCTGCGCGCCTCCGCAATGGCGGAACTGAGGGCGCTGGCCGCCCGCGCCTGCGCGCAGGAGGACGCCGCCGCCGTCCGCGCCCTCGACACCGCCAGCCAGGGAGCCGGAGCATGAGTGCCGTCGTCACCGTCACTCTCAACCCGGCGATCGATCAGACCGTCACCCTCGACGCCCTGAAGCCCGGCGGCGTGCACCGCGCCCGCGCGGTCTGGGCCGATGCCGGCGGCAAGGGCGTGAACGTCGCCTGCTGCCTGGCCGATTGGGGCCTGCCCGTCGTCGCCACCGGCGTGCTCGGCCAGGGCAACGCCGCCCCCTTCGAGCAGCTTCTCGCCGCCAAGGGCATCGACGACCGCTTCGTCTGGATCCCGGGAGAGACCCGGACCAACCTGAAGATCCTCGACGCCGCCACCGGCGAGACCACGGACGTGAACCTGCCCGGGCTCGATGTCGGGGCGAGCACCTTCGAGACGGTGCGCGCCGTGCTCGGCGACCTCGCCGAGGCGGACCGCCTCGTCGTGCTCGCCGGCAGCCTGCCGCGGGCGCTCCCGCCGGGCGTCTATGCCCGGCTCGGGCGCGAGCTGAAGGCGCGGGGCGCCCGCGTCGTCCTCGACGCCTCGGGGCCGGCTTTGGCCGCGGCGCTTGCCGCCGGGCCGGAGGCCCTGCCCTACGCGATCAAGCCGAACCGGCACGAGCTCGAGGAATGGGCCGGCCGGTCCCTGGCCGACCCGTCTCAGCTCCTGGAGGCGGCCCAGAGGCTTCAGGGAAGGGGCATCCCCCTGGTGGTGGTCTCCCTCGGGGCGGAGGGGGCGCTGTTCGTCGCCGCCGAGGGTGCGCTCCGGGCGCTGCCGCCGCCGACCCGGGTGTCGAGCACCGTCGGGGCGGGCGACGCCCTGGTCGCCGGCCTGGTCGCCGGCCTGCATGACGGCCTCGCCTTGCCCGACCTCGCCCGGCGCGCCCTGGCCTTCGCCGCGGGCAAGCTCAGCCGCACCGGTGCGAACCTGCCGGGGCGCGACGCGGTGGAAGCGCTCGCGCGGGACATCCGGGTGGAGTGGCAGGGCTAGGCCCCGCGAGGAACCCTCTCCCTCTGCGGGGAGGGTTCACCGCCCGCTCAACCAAACGACGCGCGCATTCAGGATCGGGAGGAGACCATGGCACAATTGCTGGCGGTCGTGGGGGGAGGCGATCTCTCCACCCATGCCGTGCTCGCTGTCGAGGCCCTGCGCAAGGCGGCCAGCCGGCGCAACCAGCCGATCGCCCTGGAGTTGCGGGGCGCCGGTACCAGCGGCAATCCCCTATCCGACTCCGCGATCCGCTCGGCGGAGGCGGTGCTCCTCGTCGGTTCCGGCGACCTCGGCGAGAGCCGCTTCGGGGCCCTGCGCCGGGCCAAGGTCGCCATCGAGGACGTGCTCACCGACGTGAACGCGGTGATCGACCGGGTGACGGGCGGGGCCGGCGAGGCGCCTGCCCAGGCCGTGGCCGCCGCGAAAAAAATCGTCGCGGTCACCTCCTGTCCCACCGGCATCGCCCACACCTTCATGGCCGCCGAGGGCATCCAGGCCGCGGCCAAGGCGCTCGGCCATGACGTGCGGGTCGAGACGCAGGGCTCGGTGGGTGCCCGCGATCCCCTCACCGCCCCCGAGATCGCGACGGCCGACATCGTCATCATCGCCGCCGACAAGGGCGTCGACCGGGCCCGTTTCGCCGGCAAGCGCGTCTATGCCACCAACACCAAGGCCGCGATCCGCGACGGCAAGGGCCTGATCGCCACGGCCCTTGCCGAGGGTCAGCTCCAGCCGGCGGGTGGGGCCGAGGCGGCCGCGGAGGGCGTCGCCCGGCCGGCGGCGGCGGAGAAGCAGGCCGGCGCCTACAAGCACCTGATGACCGGCGTGTCCTTCATGCTGCCCTTCGTGGTGGCGGGCGGCCTGCTCATCGCGCTGGCCTTCGCCTTCGGCGGCATCGACGCGATGAAGCCGGAGCATGCCGGGACCCTGGGCTACGCCCTCGGCCAGATCGGCGCCAAGGCCGCCTTCGCCCTGATCGTCCCGGCGCTGGCCGGCTACATCGCCTATTCCATCGCCGACCGGCCCGGCATCGCGCCGGGGATGATCGGCGGCATGCTCGCCGCCAACCTGCAGGCGGGCTTCCTCGGCGGCATCGCCGCCGGCTTCATCGCCGGCTACACGACCGCCTTCCTCAATCGGCACATCCGCCTGCACAAGAACCTGGAGGGGCTGAAGCCGGTTCTGATCCTGCCCCTGCTCGCCACCACGATCACCGGCCTGCTGATGGTCTACGTGGTCGGCGTGCCGGTGGCGGCCGTGCTCGCCGCCCTCACCGGCTGGCTCAAGGGGATGCAGGGGGCGAGCGCCCTGGTGCTCGGCCTGATCCTCGGCGGGATGATGGCCGTCGACATGGGGGGCCCGATCAACAAG
This sequence comes from Methylobacterium organophilum, assembly GCF_022533465.1. Lineage (NCBI taxonomy): Bacteria > Pseudomonadati > Pseudomonadota > Alphaproteobacteria > Hyphomicrobiales > Methylobacteriaceae > Methylobacterium > Methylobacterium organophilum. The sequence continues at coordinate 1,419,964 of NZ_CP092848.1, forward strand.
GCGGCCTATGCCTCGGCAGCCGCCCTCCTCTCCTCCGGCGTCGACGCGCCCATGGCGGCGGTGATGCTCGGCGGCATGACGCCGCCCCTCGGCATCGCACTGGCCACCCGCCTGTTCCCGGGCCGCTTCACGGCGCCCGAGCGCGAGGCCGGCGGCGCCGCGGCGGTGCTCGGCGCGGCCTTCATCACGGAGGGCGCGATCCCCTTCGCCGCCGCCGATCCCCTGCGGGTGATCCCTTCCATGGTCGCCGGCTCCGGCATTGCCGGTGCCCTCGCCCTGAGCCTCGGCGTCGAGCTGAAGGTGCCCCATGGCGGCCTGTTCGTGCTGCCGATCCCGAATGCGGTCACCAACGTCACGGGCGCCCTGATCGCCCTGGTCGTCGGCACCCTGGTCACGGCGCTCCTCGTCGGCCTCCTCAAGAAGAAGGCGGCCTGAGGACTGCGCGAGACGGGCTCCGACCAGTCTTCCGGACTATCATCGGCCCGGAATACGGCCGAAATGCAATCAAAGGTAGCAATATTTTCGAACTGACGCGTGGCAGACCGGCGCGAGACCGGTCCATGCGGGACGAAGGGGGACGATCCATGAAGGGGCATTGGTTGGTCGTGGCCGCGCTCGGCCTCGGCGCGGCGGGGCTGGGATCCGTGGCCGAGGCGCAGGAGACGCCGGCGGCGGGGACGGGCATCGGCGTTCCCGCCACGGTGCAGCGGCCGGCGCTCCGCCGGGCCGGCGTCCGGGGGACGCGCCGCCCGCGGGATGGCCAGGGTTTCGCAGGGGCCAGCACGGCGGCGGGCGCTGCCGACGCCCTCGGCCAGACCGCGACGCCGCCGGCCGTGCCGCCGGGCACCCTCGACCTCGGCAACGGGCTTTCCTTCCTCCTGAACTATACCGGCCAGGGGGCGATCAACCCAATCGGCGGCCTCCGCCAGGGCTCTGCCTGGGCGGGCCAGGTCTTCTTCGGCATCGACGGCGACCTGAACCGGCTCGCCGGGATCGAGGGCGGCTCGTTCCACATCGCGGTCACGAACCGCCACGGCCGCAGCCTCGCGGACGATTCCATCGGCAACAACACCTCGGTGCAGGAGATCTATGGCGGCGGCCAGACCACCCGGCTGACGCTGTTCTCCTACCAGCAGAAGCTGTTCGATAACCGCCTCGACATCGAGTTCGGCCGGCTGGTGGCCAATATCGCCTTCCTGAATTCGCCGATCTACTGCAATTTCCAGACGAATTCCGCCTGCGGCAACCCGACCTTCGTCTTCAAGACCTCGAACTTCACCTTCTGGCCGGTCTCGAGCTGGGGCGCGCATGCCAAGGCCTGGCTCACCGACAAGGTGTTCTTCCATGTCGGGGCCTACGAGGTGAACCCGCTCCACCAGCAGCCGGGGGATAACGGCCTCGATTTCTCGACCAAGGGGGCGACCGGCGCCATCGTGCCCTTCGAGCTCGGCTACTCGACGACCTTCGTCAACGACGCGCTGCCGCGCAATTACGGCATCGGCGGCTGGGTCGATGCCTCGGATTATGCGGATCCCGTCCGCGACATCACCGGCAACCGCGCCGTGCTGACCGGCCTGCCGCTGGCCACGCGCTTCGGCCGCTCCGGGATCTATGCCCGCTTCGACCAGATGGTCTGGCGGCCCGATCCTAACGGCGTGCAGGGCCTGACCCTGTTCGGCGTCGCCATGGCCGGCACCTCCGGCCGGCTGAACGAGGATTACTTCCTGGAGATCGGCGCCCTGCAGACCGGCACCTTCGCCGGCCGGCCCTACGACACGGTCGGCTTCGTCATCAACACGCAGAAATTCAGCCCGCTGGCGCTCTCCAACATCGAGGCGGCCCAGGCCGCGATCGGCCTCACCCGCTCGATCCCGACCCAGCAGATCATGATGGAAGTGAACTACGGCATCCAGGTCACGCCCGCGATCCGGCTGACGCCAAACCTGCAATACATCATCAACCCCGACCAGACCCGCTTCCCGTTCTATCCGAAGAACATCCCCGACACGCTGGTGGTCGGCGCCAAGCTCTCGGTGGATCTGTTCACCCTCGCGGGGCTCGCCAAGGGGCCGGGCAGCCTGTGAGGGGCCGGGCGGCGCGCGCCAGAAGAATGGAGGGAGGGGGCATGGGCCTCCCCTCCCTCCTTTAGCGTCGGCCGCCTGTTGCCGGAACACAACGACGATCATCTTCGCACGGGCGCGCTTGACTGGTCCGACTCTAAAGAGGGGCGTAACATCCTGAGCGGGCAAGGCTAAATCCGCCGCAATGTCAGTTTGTAATTAGTCTAAGTATTTGAATTATATCGTCATTTTTCTTGCGGAGGGGGCGCTGCCCGGACATCGTCCGGCAGCCCCTTAATCTGAAGCAAGAGTTCCGCATGCCGTCGTGCATCCGTCCCGCCGCCCCTCGCCCTCTCGCGACGCTCCTCCTCCTCGGCACGGCCCTGACCAGCCCCGCCCTCGCCCAGCAGGCGACGACGCTGGAGACGATCTCCGTGGAGGGCAGCCGGACGCAGGGGACGGCGCAGGGCTCCGGCAACGTGGCGGCCCCGGTCGACGGTTCCGCGACGAGTGGCGGCGGCGGCGGCCCGAGCGGGATCGTCGGCTACACCGCCCGCATCAGCCCGACCGCGACCAAGACCAACACGCCGCTGATCGAAGTGCCGCAATCGGTCTCCGTCGTGACCCGCGAGCAGTTGAACGACCGGAACGTACAGACGCTCAGCGAGGCGCTCGCCTACACGCCCGGCGCGGCCGTCAACATCGCCGGCTACGACCCGCGCTTCGATTCGATCTCGATCCGCGGCTTCGACGTCACCTACAACGGCATCTTCCGTGACGGTCTGCGCCAGGTGGGGGCGAACCTGACTTTGCCGCGGATCGAGCCCTACGGCCTCGAATCCGTGACCATCCTGCGTGGGCCTGCGGCTGGTCTCTACGGCCTGGGTTCACCGGGCGGCATCCTCGACGTGACGACGAAGCGGCCGGTCTTTACCCAATTCGGCGAGATGATCCTGCAGGCGGGCAACTACGACCGCTATCAGGGCAATTTCGATTTCGGCGGCCCGGTCCAAGGTAGCGACGGCACGCTCGCCTACCGTCTCACCGGCGTCGTCCGCCAGTCGGACACGTTCCTGCCCGGTGCCAAGGACGACCGCGTGAACATCGCGCCGGCCTTCACCTGGAAGCCCTCGGCCGACACGACCTTCACCTTCCTCAGCGAGTACCAGACCTCGACGGTGCCGGGCACGGCCTTCTTTTACAACGATCCCGGCTTCCGGGTGAGCCGGTTCTACAGTGGCGATGCAGCCTTCAACGACGTGAAGCAGGAGCAGTACCGGATCGGCTATGCCTTCGAGCACAAATTCACGCCGGACCTGATCTTCCGGCAGAACTTCCGGCACTACGGCACATTCGTCGATTTCAAGTATACCTCGATCGATTCGATCAACGATGCCCGCACGATCGGAACCCGCTCCGTTGGCCGGCTGCGGGAGGCGCTGCGGCAGACGACCCTCGACAATCAGATCGAGGGCCATTTCAACACGGGCCCGATCCAGCATGTCGCCGTCGCAGGGCTCGACTACACCCACTACAGCTTCGGTACGCGGTCCGGATTCGGTCTCGCTCCGGATCTTGATCTCGTCAATCTGAACTACGGGCGGCAGTTCATCGCCTCGCCCCTGCTCGGCGATACCTCCCGGCAGGTACAGGACCAAATTGGTGTCTACCTGCAGGACCAGATGAAGTTCGATCGCTTCATCCTGACGCTGACGGGCCGCCACGACTGGGTCAACCAGGACAGCCTCGATGCCACGGGCGCGCGCACGGGCAGCCAGAACGACAGCGCCTTCACCGGGCGCGTCGGCCTCGGCTACGTACTGGCGCCCGGGCTGGTGCCTTATGCAAGCTATGCGACGACCTTCACGCCGCAGCCCGGCGTCAACATCGTCACGAACCAACCCTTTAAGCCTGCGACCGGCGACCAGATCGAGGCCGGCGTGAAGTACCAGATCCCGGGCACGAACATCACGGCCGCGGTCGCCGGCTTCGACATCCGGCAATCCAGCCTGCTGCGTACGGATCCGACCAACGTCGTCAATACCGTGGCGACCGGCGAGGTCAGTTCCCGCGGCTTCGAGATGGAGATGATCGCGAATTTCGCGCCCGGCACCAACCTGACGCTGTCCTACACACATCTCAACTTTCAATTCGTCAATCAGACGGCCTACGATCCCAATCGCGGCGGCTATTACTCGGTCGACGGAAACCAGCTTTCCGGCATTCCGGGCGACACCTTCACGGCCTTCGCTACCTACCTGTTCCCGCCCTCCTCGCCCCTCGCCGGCCTGACCATCGGTGGCGGCACGCGGTTCACGACGAACAGCTTCGCGGACGACTTCAACACGGTCCGCAATCCGACCGTGACCCTGTTCGACGCCCTCGTCTCCTATGACTTCGCGGCCATCGACCCGAGCTACAAGGGCTGGCGCGCGCAGATCAACGGCTACAACATCCTCGACCGAAACTACACGAACTGTCAGACGGGCTATTGCTATCGCGGCGCTCCCGCGACGGTGATCGGCAGCCTGATTTTCCGCTGGTAAGCACCGCCGGGCGCCTCCTTCCGGAAGCGCCCCGCCCCCATTCAGGCGCCCCCCGCCGCGCCCTTCTTCCTGCGGTGGCGGGCCAGCATGTTGAGGGCTTCCACGCCCGCCGAGAAGGCCATGGCGGTGTAGACGTAGCCCTTGGGCACGTGGGCGCCGAAGCCCTCGGCGATCAGCGTCATGCCGATCATGATGAGGAAGCCCAGCGCCAGCATCACCACCGTGGGGTTGGCCGCGATGAAGCGCGAGAGCGGATCGGCGGCGACGAGCATCACGGTCACGGCGGCCACCACGGCGATCACCATGATCGGCACGTGCTCGGTCATGCCCACCGCCGTGATGATCGAGTCGATCGAGAAGACGAGGTCCAGAACCAGGATCTGGCCGATCGCCGCGGCGAAGCCGAGCGGGGCGCCCTTCTCCCCGCTCTCGCCCCCGTCCGGGTCGACGCTGTGATGGATCTCCTTGGTCGCCTTCCAGAGCAGGAACAGGCCGCCGGCGATCAGGATCACGTCGCGCCAGGAGAAGCTCTTGCCGAGGATCGCGAAGACCGGCTCGGTCAGATGGACGATCCAGGCCACCGTGCCGAGCAGGGCGAGGCGCAGGATCAGGGCGAGGCCGATGCCGGTGCGCCGCGCCGTGGCCTGCTGGGCCTGCGGCAGCTTGTTGGTCAGGATCGAGATGAAGATCAGGTTGTCGATGCCGAGCACCACCTCCATCACCATCAGGGTGGCGAGCGCCGCCCAGGCGGCGGGGTCGGCGGCGAGCTGAAGGAGGCTGTCCACGGGCAGGCTCGTCTCTCGGGTCAGAAGGGAAGCGGGAAGCGGCTCTCGGGCGGACGCGTGCCGTGCTCCGGCGCGAAGATGCGCACCGCCTTCGGCACCACCTTGAAATGGGCCGGCGTCTGCGTGGTCAGCTCCCCGTCGGTGTTCACCGGCCGCGGCTTGCGGGTGGTGAGCCGGATCTCCGTGGTGCGGAAGGCGCGCACATCCGCCGCCTCGCCCTGGGTGCCCCGGCGCAGGGCCGGCAGCAGGGCGAGCAGCCGCCACCAATGGGCGACCTCCAGGCTGTAGAAATCCAGCTTGCCGTCGTCGACGGTCGCGCTCTCCGACACCGTCATCCCGCCGCCGTAATGGCGCCCGTTGCCGACCGAGGCCTGGATGGTCACCACCTTCTCGGTCTGGCCGTCATGCTCGATCGTCACCGTGAAGGGGCGGGCGCGGCGCAGCAGGCGGAAGGCGGCGATGGCGTAACCGACCGTGCCCCATTTCTTCTTGGCATCCGCGGTCAGCTCGCCGGCGAGATCCGCCGAGAAGCCGATGCTCGCCACGTTGAAGTAGTAATGCCCGTTGACCCAGCCGAGATCGACGGGCTTCGGATCGTTCGTGACGATCGTCCGCGCAGCCGCGACCGGGTCGAGGGGGATCTGGAGCGAGCGGGCGAGATCGTTGGCGGTGCCGAGGGGCAGGATGCCGAGGGGCAGGCCGCTCGCGACGAGGGCCGGCGCGGCATGGTTCATGGTGCCGTCGCCGCCGCCGAGGACGACGAGGTCGCAGGCGCGGGCATGGCGCTCGATCAGCGCCACGCAATCGTCGGGCTCGGGCTCGATCGGGGTGATGCCGCCCGCGCGGAGCGCGGCGCGGATCTCGTCCAAGGGCGCGGCGCCGTTGCGCGCCTTCGGGTTGACGATCAGGAGGGCGCGCCGCTCGGGCAGCGAAGAGGCGGTCAAAGGGCCGCTCGCATCAGGGGTCGCGCCGCGTCCGCGCTGGCTCCAACGGGGATCCGACATCACGGCCGACGCCTCGACCGCCAGAGGGGCCCGGACCCGGGGCACGCTCAAGGTGGGCTCTTCGGAGCCGAGGGCAAGGGCAAACGGCGCGGTTTTGCCGTGATTCACATGGGGCACGGGGGCCTGCTGCCTCAACTTGCCGAGGCTCGCGCTCCCGTGGCATGCCCGGGCCACGCCGCGCGGGTTCCCGGGCGGGGTGGAACCGTGCGGGCGCCCGGGGGCGTTTGTCTCGCGTTCCCTTATCGCTGCGATCGGATGACGTCATGCGCCGCCTAGCCGGGTACTCCCATCTCGTCCTCCTCGCCGTCCTCGGGGGCGCCCTGCCGGCCGTGGCGCAGCAGGCCGGAGGCTGGGTCGATCCCCCGGCCAAGCCGGCGCCCGGGAAGGCAGCGCCCGCGGAGGCGCCGAAGGCCGCGGCGGAGAAGACCGAGGGGACGCGCAGCCCCGCGGCGCGCACCGAGAGACCCGCCGCCCACACCACCCCGGCCCGGCGCGCGGCCGAGACGGCCCCGCCCGAAGGGCACCGGGGCCGGCTGCGCTTCTCCCGGCGCGACCGGGGCGAGGCGCATCGGCGCATGGCGGCCCCGCTGGTCGTCCCCGTGCCCGTGCCCGCGGAGGCGCCGGCCTCCGATCCGCGCTTCGCGGATTGGGCGGTCACCACGCAGCAGGTCGCGACGGATTACCTGCGCACGGTCTCCTCCGGCAACGACACCTTCGTCGGCGCCGCCCCGCGCTTCTACGCGCCGCAGGTCCGCTTCCACGGCCGCACCATGACCCTCGCGGCGATCATGGCCGAGAAGCGCCGCTTCGGCCGACGCTGGCCCGAGCGGCGCTACGAGCCGCAGGAGCGCGCCATGCGCACCGCATGCCACGCAGCCTCCGCCACCTGCATCGTGCGCGTGCCGGTCGAATTCACCGCATCGAACCCTGCCCGGGGCGCCCGCTCCAGCGGCGTGGCCGAGCTCACGCTCACCGTCAGCTTCGCCGAGGGCCGGCCGCTGATCGTCGGCGAGTCGAGCCGCGTGCTGCGCCGCTACGGCCCGACCCTGAGCGGACTCGCCCCGGGACGCGGCGCCTGAGAACGGATCCGGACGCGGCGATGACGAGTGCTGGCGCCTCCACAGTCTTCCTGCCCACGGCGGACGAGGAGGCGCGCCTGCGCGGCCTGATCCTGGCCGAGCTCGATCGCCAGCGCGCTCATCCCCTCGCCCGCCAGACCCTGGCCCTGATGGTCGAGGCCGCGACGGAGCCGACCGAGGAGGCGCCGGGCTACCGGGTCGTCGACCGGCACGGCGCGCCGCGGATGCGCCCCGTGCCGGCGGCGGACCCGTTTCAGGAAAAGAAGAGCCGGAAGAAGGCCGGGCCGGCGCCTGCGGTGCCGGCCGAGCCCGTCCCCTTCACCCTCGAGGATCTCGTTGCGGAGCTGCGGGCACGCCATCCGGCGCTGTTCGCGCCGATCCCGGAGCCCGCGCCCGAGCCGGTCGAGCCGCCCCGGGACCCCCTCGCCGAGGTGAAGGCCGCGAGCGCCCGGTTCGTCGAGACCCAATCCGCCCTGGCGCGCTCCTTCGCGAACCGCTCTGCGGAACGGGGCCGGGCGATGGCCAGCGCGGCGAGCGGGGCCTTCGAGGGCTGGCGCGCGCGGCGCGACCGCCGCCTCCCCCCCTCCCCGCCGTATTCCGTTCCCTCCCCCACCGAAGGGGCCCCGCCGGTCGCCCCCGATGCGGCGGCGCAGGGTCTCGAAGGGCCGTCTCCGTTTTCGCCCCCGCCGCGGGGCGATCGGCCCGGCCTCGGAGCGGCCGGCCTGACACGCCTGCGCCGCCTGGGCGCCGATGCCGGCGACCGGCTGCGCGAGGGGCGCCACCGGTTGCTCGATCGCGCGCAGGGATTCGGCTGGCGCGACCAGGGCGACGGCGCGCGCCGGAGCCGCACGCTGCTCGCGGGTTTCGCCGGCCTCACGGCCCTGGCGGTGGTCGCGGCGGTGCTGGTCTCGGGGGGGGACGAGGAGGAGGCGACGGCACCGAAGCCGCAGGCCTCGACGGAGGCGCCGCGGCCGGCCAAGGCGCCTGCTCCGCCTCCTTCCCAGGCCCCTTCCCAGGCCCAGCCCCCTGCTCAGGCCAAGGCTCCCCCGGCGGATACCGAGGAGCAGCCGCCCGAGGGCGAGGAGCCGCCCGCCCCGTCCCGCAACCCCAACGAGCTGCGCGGCCCGGCGGAGGTGATCGACACCGCGACCCTGCGGGTGGCGGGCAAGGTCGTCCACCTGTTCGGCGTCGAGTGGGTCCGCGGCGGCCAGGCCGAGGAGCTGACCAAATATCTGGCGGGCCGCGAGGTTACCTGCCTGCCCGCCCCGGGCAGCAGCGCCCATACCTGTACGGTGGAGAGCCGCGACCTTTCCGAGGTGGTGCTGTTCAATGGCGGCGGCCGTGCCTCCTCGGAGGCCACGCCGGAGCTGATCGCGGCGGAGGACCACGCCCGCAGCGAGCGCCTCGGCGTCTGGAAACGCTAGGGGACGAGGGCGCGGGGCGCTGTCCGCGCGTCGGCCTTGCCGTCGGACGCCTTTCCCTCCGGGCTTCCGGATGCTAGGCGCCGAATCGTCTCCCCGGAACGATCGCAGACCCGACACGATGTCCGCAGCGCCGACCATCCGCTTCCACCGCGGCGATCTCCCCGCGAGCTTCGAGCCCGGAAGCGCGATCGCGGTCGATACCGAGACGCTCGGGCTCAATCCCCTGCGCGACCGTCTGTGCGTGGTGCAGATCTCCAAGGGCGACAACAGCGCCGACGTGGTGCAGATCGTGCCCGGCGGCCCCGTGCCGGAGGTGCTCAAGGGCGTGCTGGCCGATCCGGGCGTGCAGAAGATCTTCCATTTCGCCCGCTTCGACCTCGCGGTGCTGTTCCACGCCCTCGGGGTGATGCCGGGGCCGGTCTACTGCACCAAGATCGCCTCGAAGCTCGCCCGCACCTATACCGACCGGCACGGCCTGAAGGACGTGGTGCGCGAGATGGTCGGCGTCGATCTCTCCAAGCAGCAGCAATCCTCGGATTGGGGCGCGGACACCCTGAGCCAGGCCCAGCTCGACTACGCAGCCTCCGACGTGCTGCATCTCCACGCCGCCCGCGACCGGCTCGACACCATGCTCGCCCGGGAGGGCCGCACCGAGCTCGCCCGGTCCTGTTTCGACTTCCTGCCGACCCGGGCCAAGCTCGACCTCGCCGGCTGGTCGGAGAGCGACATCTTCGCGCATGCCTGAGGCGGTGTGCTTGACCGCGTGGAAATCCGGTTTTCGGGGATCGCCTCCAAGATGACGGTGCATTGCGCGTGTGGACGCGCACATGCGGGCCGTTGATCAATTCTTTGCCGCAAGGTCATAACTTCGCCACCGCACGCACGCATCCGCCTCGAGGCGCGGTGCCGCCCCCGACCTGTCGGGACACGGCAACGGTGACGCGCGCAGGCACCATCGGGGTCCGAATGCAGGCGGCCGATCCTCTCGACATGGATAGCGACCTCATCGCGCTCGCCGCGAACGAGAACGCACGCCGCCGTCGCGCCCATAGGCAGGCGCGCCGCCACAGCATGCGTGTGCGCGCCCTGCGCTTCGTGATCCCGGTCGCCGCCGGAATCGCCGTGCTCGGGCTCGGCGCCGTGGTGGCCTATCGCGCCCTGGCCCCCTCGCTGCCCGACGTCACCCTCGGGCCGGTCAGCGTCACCGGCACCAAGGTGACCATGGAGAATCCGCGTCTGTCGGGCTTCCGCAAGGGCGATCGCGGCTACGAGGTCACCGCCACCGCTGCGTTGCAGGACGTGCGCAAGCCCGCTCTCATCGAGCTGCAGGCCATGAAGGGCCATCTCGCCACCGACGACAAGGGCGGCCTGGCCTATCTCGAGGCGAAGAACGGCCTGTTCGATTCGGCCCGCGAATCGCTCACCCTCGACCACGACATCCGGCTCTGGACGGACAAGGGCGAGGAGATCCGGCTGAATTCCGCCGCCGTCGACTTCAAGGCCGGCACGGTGAAATCGTCCGAGCCCGTGGCCGTCACGGTGCCGAGCGGGCGCATCGACGCCGACACCCTCGACGTGGTCGACAACGGCAAGGTGATCTCCTTCGTCGGCAACGTGCACGCGGTCTTCCACGGCACCGACAAGGCCGACCGCAAACCCGCCGCCATGGCGGAGGCCCAGCCGTGACGCGCCTGCCCCTCCGCCTGCTCCTCGCCGGGCTCGTGCTGTCGCTCGCTGCCGCGCCTGCGGCGGTGCAGGCCCAGTCGGATGCCAAGAAATCCGGGCTCGGCGCCTTCGGCGCCGGCGGCAAGGAGCCGATCAAGATCGACGCCGACCGGCTCGACGTATTCGACCGGGAGAGCAAGGCGATCTTCGCCGGCAACGTCGTCGCCGTGCAGGGCGACAGCACCATCCGCTGCTCGGCCATGACCGTGTTCTACAAGCGCGGCAAAGAGGGCGGTAAGGACGCGTCGAAGGACGCCGCGAAGGACAAGGATGCCGCCGCCGGGGAGAGCGCCTCCTCCGGCGAAAGCGCCGCCGCCATGGCCGAGAACGGCATCCGCAAGGTCGAATGCGCCGGGCCGGTCACCGTGGTGCAGAAGGACCAGGTCGCCACCGGCGACAACGCCGTGTTCGACCAGACCGCCAGGCGCATCGTGCTCACCGGCAACGTCGTGCTGAGCCAGTGCCAGAACGTCACCCGCGGCTCGCGCCTCGTCTACGACATGAATACCGGCCGCGCGAACATGGACCCGGTGGCCGGCGGGCGCGTCTCGGCGATGTTCGTGCCGGGGCAGAAGGACGATGCCAAGGGCGGCGCCAAGGGCTGCCCGCCCCCGCCGGGCACGGCCAAGGCCGCCCCGAAGCCGGCGGAGGGGGCCAAGTCCGCCGAAGTGGCAAAGTCCGCCGAGGGCGCGAAGCCCACCGAGGCCGCGGGCCGGAACCCCGGCGGCAAGACGCGGGCGCAGGCGAATTGACTGAGGCGATCGCGACAGGCTGGGCCGCTCCGTTCTGGCGGACGGGGTCGGCCCCGGCGGCCGGTGCAGCCATGGCGGTGGCCGCCCGCTCCCGCGCGCCCTCCTTCCTGCGCCGCCTCCTCGGCCGCAAGGCGGCCGCCCGAAGCGCGGAAGCCGCCGCCGAGGCCTTCGAGGGCGGCCCCGGCATCCTGGCCGTGCGCGGCCTGCGCAAGAGCTACGGGGCGCGCACCGTGGTGCACGAGGCGGGCCTGACGGTGCGGACCGGCGAGGCCGTGGGCCTGCTCGGCCCGAACGGGGCGGGCAAGACCACGATCTTCTACATGATCACCGGCCTCGTCACCGCCGACCGCGGCACGATCAGCCTGGACGGCATGGAGATCACCCGGCTGCCGATGTACCAGCGCGCGCGCCTCGGCATCGGCTACCTGCCGCAGGAGGCCTCGATCTTCCGGGGCCTGTCCGTCGAGGACAATATCCGCGCGGTGCTCGAGGTGGCCGAGCCCGACCGCAAGCTGCGGGAGCGCAAGCTCGATTCCCTGCTGGAGGAGTTCGACATCGCGCGCCTGCGCAAGTCGCCCTCGATCGCCCTGTCCGGCGGCGAGCGCCGGCGCTGCGAGATCGCCCGGGCGCTCGCCTCCTCGCCGACCTTCATCCTGCTCGACGAGCCCTTCGCCGGCATCGACCCCATCGCGGTGGGCGACATCCAGGATCTCGTGAAGCATCTGAAGCGCCGCAACATCGGCGTACTCATCACCGACCACAACGTGCGCGAGACGCTGGGCCTGATCGACCGCGCCTATATCGCCCATTCCGGCCGCATCCTCACCGAGGGCACCCCCGACGAGATCGTCGCCAACGAGGATGCCCGCCGGCTCTATCTCGGCGAGGATTTCCGGCTCTGAGCACGCGTCGCGCCGGGGCCTCGAATGGGTCTGCGTGTGCCGAGCCGTAAGGCCGCGGTAACCTCCCCTGAACCACGCAGGCGGCCGCTGCACGCGTCGGAGAAGCGCGCAAGGTTTTCTTAGAGCGCGAATCGGACAGTCCCGCTCCGCAACGGTCACCTGTGTCGGCACGGTCGCGATGCACGGGATTCGGGGCGGCGGCCCCAAAGGCGCTTTGACCTGTGCCGCGGTTGGGGCTAAGTCTTAAACAGGTCAAAAAAGCAAGAAACGTGCCGCTAACGGGGCCCGAGCTGCGGCCGGGTCCGCTCTCACCTTGTCGATTGGGAATCGGGCTTCGCGATGAGTCTGCTGCAACGGCTGGAAATGCGCCAGGGCCAGGCCCTGGTGATGACGCCGCAGCTCCTGCAGGCCATCAAGCTCCTGCAGCTCTCCCAGCTCGATCTCGTCGCCTACGTCGATGCCGAGCTGGAGCGCAATCCCCTGCTCGAGCGGATCGAGGGAGAGGGCGGCGAACGCGAGGCGCCCGAGGCCGCCGGCGAGGCCGATCGCGGCTTCGACGGCGACGGGGATGGGGGCGAGGCCGAGTCCTGGCTCGCCAACGACATGGCCCCCGACCGCACGGAGATCGAGAGCCGCCTCGACACCCGCCTCGACAACGTCTTCGCCGACGAGAACCCGATGCCGCGGGAGAGCGGGGCCGGCGACATGCTGTCCCTGACGCCCGCGCCCTACGGCAATACCGGCGGCAGCTTCGACGGCGAGCTTCCCGATTTCGAGGCGACGCTGACGGCGGAGACGTCGTTGCGCGATCACCTCGCCGCGCAGCTCGACCTCGCCACCGCTCATCCCGGCGACCGGCTGATCGGCAGCTTCCTGATCGATTCCGTCGACGAGGCCGGCTACCTGCGCGAGACGGTCGAGGGCGTGGCCGAGCGCCTCGGGGCGAAGCTCGACGACGTCGCCCGGGTGCTGAAACTCGTCCAGACTTTCGACCCGCCGGGGGTCGCCGCCCGCGACCTCGCCGAATGCCTCGCCATCCAGCTGCGGGAGCAGAACCGCTTCGATCCCGCCATGGAGGCCCTCGTCTCGCGCCTCGATCTCGTCGCCAAGCGCGATCTCGCCGCCCTGCGTCGGCTCTGCGGAGTGGACGACGAGGATCTGGTGGAGATGCTCGCCGAGATTCGCCGGCTCGATCCCAAGCCCGGCCGGGCCTTCGGAACCCATCCCGTCGAAGTGCTGGTGCCGGACGTGTTCGTGCGCGCCGCCCCGGACGGGTCCTGGCTGGTGGAGCTGAACTCGGAGGCGCTGCCCCGGGTGCTGGTCAACCAGAGCTACTATGCCCGCGTCTCCAAGGGCGCGGTGGCCGAGGGCGACAAGGCCTTCCTGTCCGAGTGCCTGCAGACTGCGAACTGGCTCACCCGCTCCCTCGAGCAGCGGGCGCGCACCATCCTGAAGGTGGCGACCGAGATCGTGCGCCAGCAGGACGGCTTCTTCCTGCACGGCGTCACCCATCTGCGCCCGCTCAACCTGAAGACCGTGGCCGAGGCGATCGGCATGCACGAGTCGACGGTTTCCCGCGTGACCTCCAACAAGTCGATCGGCACCAGCCGCGGCACCCTGGAGATGAAATACTTCTTCACCGCGGCCATTCCCGGCGCGGCCGGCGGGGCGGCCCATTCCTCGGAGGCCGTGCGCCACCGCATCAAGCAGCTCGTCGATGCGGAGGCCTCCGACGTGCTCTCCGACGATGCGCTGGTGCAGCGCCTGCGCGACGAGGGTATCGACATCGCCCGGCGCACCGTCGCCAAGTACCGCGAATCCCTGCGCATCCCCTCCTCGATCGAGCGGCGGCGGGAGAGGGTCGCTCAGTCCGCCCGCTAACACTTTGGCCCTGTTGGCTTCGAACCGGCATTTCGGATGCCGTCATCGCGTTGACTTGGATCGGCCCCCTTCCTAGTTCTGGGCGTCCCGGAAAAGATCGGAGACGTCGATGGCTGGTTTGCGGGTCACGGGGCATGGCCTGGATCTCGGCGAAGCATTGCGAGGGCGGGTGCAGGACCGGATGTCCGCAACCCTCGGCAAATATCTCGACAGCCACATGAGCGGCTCCTGCACGGGGCATGTGACCCTGCGCAGGGACGGCACCGCCTACCGCACGGATTGCGTGGTACACCTCGCCTCCGGCCTGACGCTGGAGGCCTCGGCGGCCGCGCACGACCCCCATGCGAGCTTCGAGCAGACCGCCGACCGCCTGGAGAAGCGCCTGAGGCGCTACAAGCACCGCCTCAAGGACCACAACGCGCAGAGCCACAACGGGGCCGACGTAGAAGCGGCCTACGCCGTCTTCGCCCCGATCGACGAGGAGGGGGAGGACGAGTCCGGCGCCGACGGCGAGGCCGAGCATCCGCCGGTCGTGGCCGAGTCGACCCGGACCCTGCGCCGGCAATCGGTCAGCGAGGCGGTCACCGCCCTCGACCTGACCGGTGCTCCGGTCGTCGTCTTCGTCCACGCTGGCACCGGCCGCGTGAACGTCGTATATCGGCGCAGCGACGGCGCGATCGGTTGGGTCGACCCTCCCGAGCGGGCCTGAGCCCGGCCCGGAGGCGGGCTCGGCCTCGGCTGGCAGGACTCTTGCGGGCTCGATGGCCTGTCGGAGAGCGGTCGGAGACGCGCTTTTGACGGATAGGCCGGGGCGACCACCCGGTTGTAGTGTACGGCATCCGCCTGGGGTGCCGACGAGGGGCGAAGCGTCCTCCATGCCGATCTTGGAATTCCTTCAGCCGGATGCCGTGATCCCGAACCTGCGGGCGCGGACCAAGAAGCAGGTGCTTCAGGATCTGAGCGCCCAGGCCGCCCAGCGGCTGCCCGAGCTCGACGAGCGCGAGGTGTTCGAGACGCTGCTCCAGCGCGAGCGGCTGGGCTCGACGGGGATCGGCGACGGCGTCGCGATCCCGCACGGCAAGCTCGCCAAGCTCAACCGGATGTTCGGGATGGTGGCGCGCCTCGACCGGCCCGTGGATTTCGAGGCCCTCGACGCCCAGCCGGTGGATGTCGCCTTCCTCCTGCTCGCGCCCGAGAGCGCGGGGGCCGACCATCTCAAGGCCCTGGCCCAGGTGGCCCGGGTGCTGCGCGAGCCGGGCATGCTGCAACGGATCCGCAATGCGCGGGACGAGAGCGCCCTGTTCGCGCTCCTCACCCACAACGCCGCGTCCCAGGCGGCGTGAGGGACGCTCCCTTGCGCGTGCGCGCCCTGCTTCCGGTCATCGCTCTGCTCGCAGCCGGCCCGGTCCTCTCTCCGGCCCGGGCCCAGGACGCCGTCTGCGCCCGGGACGTGCTGGTGGCGAACTCGATGCAGCGCCAGGCGATCGAGCAGCTGGAGACGGCGGGCGAGGATGAGGCCTCCCGCTGCCGGGTCTGGCGCCGGCACATCGACACGATGCGGCGGATCGCCGGCGTCTATGGCCGTTGCCTGTCGGGCCCCGAGCGGCGCGACCGCCTCGGTCAGGTCCAGGGCTCGGAGCAGGAATTCGCCGGCCTGATCCGGATGCGCTGCAAGGGGCTCTGAAGGAAGCGCCCTCCTCCGGCCGCCTGCGCGGGTCTGAGCATCGGAGGGCCGATCAGACGTTCGGGAGCGGGGGGCGCCTGTGGCCGTTCAGGGCCTCCAGGCCGGCCCGGTCGAGGATGCGCAGGCGGCCGCCCTTCAACTCCATCGTGCCTGAGCGGCGCAGCTCCTGCAGCGTGCGGTTGACGTGGACGCTGCTCGTGCCGATGCACTCGGCGAGATCCATCTGCGTCAGCGGCAGCGGGCAATCGCTCGGGCCGGAGAGACCCACGGCGTGCAGCCGGTCGAGGATCTCGCACAGCACCCGCGTCAGCCGCTCCGTGGCCCGGCAGATGCCGAGGGCGGCCAGCCAGTTGCGGCTTCGCGCTTCCGCTTCGAGCTTGGCCAGCCGGAAGGCCTGCGTGACGGCGGGATGGGTTGCGATCAGCCCCTCGAGCTTGGTCCGCGGTACGCGGGTCACCTGGCAGGGCGACAGGGCCGCGATGCCGTGATCCCACTGCGTCAGGTGGCCCAGATCGGTGTCGCAGAGGTCGCCCGGCAGCAGCAGGGCCAGGATCTGGCGCGCGCCGGCGGCATTCTCGACATAGCGGCAGGCGATCCCCTCCAGCACGAGGAAGGCGCTGTCCGTCGCCTCGCCCTCGTGGACGAGATCCATATGGGCCGGCACGTAGGTCTCCCGCCGCGCGAGCTGGGACAGGGCCGTCCGGTCGTCGGGGGAAAGGGGGACGAAGCCGGCGAGCCGGGCGACGAGGATTTCTCCCGCGCTGTCGGGCGAGGGGACTGTTCCGTTGCGGGGGCGGGCGAGGGGAGCCTGGAGGCCGGTCAATGCTCGGTCCCCAGCCGTTCCGCAGAGCGCATGGTCCGCGGGGCGGCCGTCGGGTTTCCGTGGGACGACGTGGGTGCATGACTCACGACAGAGGCCTCCCTCGATGCCGTCTCCGCCCGGTTGTCCCGCTCTCCCGGCTTGACGGCCCGGCGCGATGAGATCCGATCGTTGCCCAAGCATCGAAAAGATCCAACCCGATCCTGCGATCGAGCGTGATCAGAAAAACAACCGGCCGGGTCCGATTTCTCCAGAGAAATCTCGGACGCGCCGAGGAGCCCGTGGCGATGAGCCCCGGATCCCGCAGGAAATATCTTTAACCCAGGGTTTTATCATCTTAAATATAGGTTGTATCATGGGTCTGAAACCGTACTTTGTTTTCTCGCCCCCTCGGTATGAGATCGTACGCAGGTCGTTTTTCGCCTGATCGTCCTTAGGTAAGGGGAGCGGTCCCGACGTCGCACAGGCGCCGCGTCCGAAATTCGCGATGCCTGGCAAGAGGTTTGCCTCGATAGGGGAGAGGCCGGCCCGGGCTGGACGGCTCGGTCGGGCGAGCCGGGGCGTCGCGCCGCTTCACAACCTGTGCGGGAAACTCTCGAAGAGGGAGTGGAGCCGTGTCCCAGCTTCACCACGACATTGTCCGCAACCGGCTGCTCGCGGCCTTGACGCCGATGGAGTTCGAGCGCCTCGCGCCGAGTCTCGAACGAGTGTCCATGAGCATGCGGCAGACGCTCGTCATGGCACGCGAGCCGATCACCCATGGCTATTTTCCGGAGGACGGGCTCGTCTCGCTGATCTGCGACACGGTGGAAGGCCGCGTCGAGATCGGTCTCGTGGGCTATGAAGGCTTCGTCGGCACGCCGCTCGTGCTCGGCACCGGGCGCACGCCGCACAACGCGATGGTGCAGGCGGAGGGGTCGATGCTGCGCATCGGGGCCTCCGACCTGCAGGCGGCCCTCGAGGCCAGCCCGGCACTGCGGGGGGTCCTGGGGCGTTATGTCCAGAGCCTGATCGTACAGGTCGGAGAGACCGTCTACGCCAACGCTGACTGCACCATCGAGATCCGCCTCGCCCGCTGGATCCTCATGACGCAGGATCGCCTGCGCAGAAACGAGCTGCCCCTGACGCACGATTTCATGGCGCTCATGCTCGGCGTGCGCCGTCCCGGCGTCACGACCGCGATGCATGTTCTGGAAGGGCGCCGGATGATTCAGGCCAGGCGCGGGCGCGTCATCGTGCTCGACCGCGATCAGCTGAAGGACCTCGCCCGCGACACCTATGGGACGGCCGAGGCGGAATACGAGCGGTTGCTCGGGGAGGCGGAACCCTGCCGCGCTACTTCCTCAACACACGTCGCCGCGGCGTCCTGATCCGCGACGAGGAAGGCGACGAGCTCCCCGATCTCGACGCGGCGCGCGGACTTGCCCTCGCGATCCTGCGCGAGATGCTGCGCCTGCCCCATGTCTACGGGGCGCCGCGCAAATGGCGGCACGACGTGTTCGTGATCACCGACGAGGCCGGCACGGCCCTCGCGGAGGTTCCCTGCGACACGCTGCTGTGATCCGAGCGGCCGCCGGTCCCCTCAGCCCCGCAGGGACCCGATCAGGCGCTCGTACTCGCTCTCCGCCGGCCCGTAGGCCTCGCCGGCGGCCTTGATCAGCCGGGCCCGGTTGAGCACGATGATGCGCCCGCGCTTGGCCTGGATCAGGCCCGCGCCCTCCAGCATCTGCAGGGCCACCGTGACGGTCGGCCGGCGCACGCCCAGCATCATCGACAAGAGTTCGTGGGTGATCGAGAGGACCTCGCCGTCCTGGCGGTCGTGATACATCACGAGCCAGCGTGCCAGGCGCTCCTCGACCGGCGCGCTGGCATTGGCCAGGGCCGTCTGGGCGATCTGGACCAGGAAGGTCTGCGCGTAGCGCAGCAGCAGCGCGCGCAGGGTCGGGCTGGCCTCGATCGCCCGTTTGAGGAGGTCGGTCCGGATCCGCTGACCGCCGCCCCCGACCTGCATGAAGATCTGGTGCGGGATGCGGTCGCTGCCCAGCGCGAGGGCCGCGCTGCCGAAGCCGTCCCGCCCGAACAGGCCGATCTCGATCCGGCTGCCCTCCCGCGAGGCCGCGATCACGGAGCACAGGCCGGTCTCGGGGAAGTGCGCATGGAGGATCGGCTGGTCCGGCTCGACGAGCACAGTCCCCAACGGCGCGTTGAACGGCTCAAGATGTGGTTCGAGAAGCGCGAGGTCGTCCTTTGAGAGAAGGGCGAGCAGGCGGTTCTGGCAGGACGAAGAAGCAGGCAAGACACAGATCGGCAGCTGGGCAAACGTTTGCGCGTGCCGAATAAACGATTGGTCGACAAAGGCGATTAGATTGTGATCGATATCGGAGAACGGTCCGAAAGCAGACAGTATTTGCTCTGTCTGGATCAACATAAGATAGTGTCGACAACCGGACAATAAGCCATACAACCTTTGTTTTGTACGGTGTGTGACGAAACGGTTGTGGCGTGCTGCTTCGCGGGGGCTTCCCCAAGGGTCTTGCGTCACGCGCGGCGTGGAGGGGGAATGCCCGCCGCCGTCCGTCACGGCCGTTGCCGGGGCGGGGACGGACGGGCCGAGACTCGGGGGACGAGGCCGGGCTATGCGCCGCGCCAGCTCTCCGGGGCGCCCCACGCGCAATGCCCGGTGAGCTCCGCCGCGAAGACCGCGCCGAGGCGTGCCCGCTCGGCCTCGACCAGGGGGCCGTCCACGGCGACCGGCCGGCAGCGGCCGTTCCAGCCCGGGGGCACGAAGTCCGGATTGTGCAGGGCGTGGTCGCTGCCTTCCGTGAAGAAGAGGCGGTTGCCGCCGTCGAGATAGCTCTCCGCCGGCAGCCCTTCCGCGAGCAGGATGTCGTGGGCGTCGAGCTCCACGTGCCAGTAGGTGACGCGGGGCGCGGCCAGGCGGGCGATGCTGGTGCCGTTGATCAGGCACATGACCGGCACCAGCACGCCGCCCTCGTTGTCCGCATCCGCCCCGACGAGGACCGGATGGCCGGGCGAGAGGAGCAGCGCCCGCGTCGGCAGGGGCCGGCCCTCCGCATCCCGGCCGAAGGCGCCCTTGCGGATGCGGATCGGCTGCTGATCGTGGTGCAGGGGCCCGCCCGCGCCGTCGAGATCCCGGTGGCCGATCCAGATGATCGGCCGCAGGCCCCCCGAGGCGGTCACCGCTTGGTCGCCGACTTGCAGCGTTTCCACCGGCACCGCGCCGCGCCGGGTCTGGATCCGGGTGCCGGTGGTGAAGCAGACCGTGATCAGGGTGCCGCCATTGCCGTCGCTGCGCGCGGTGAAGGCGGTCGAGGCCGCGCCCGAGAAGCGGTAGCTCTGGGTGACCGCGTTGCCGCCGCTCGTGCCCGCCACCGTCAGCAGGCTGCTGCTGGCGTTGAAGCTGACGCGCGCATCCGTGAGCCCGGCGAGGTCGAGCTCGGAGCCGGTGCCGAAATTGGCGATGGTGTTGGCGAAGGTGACGGCGTTCGGCTGCGCGGCCGCCGTCAGCGTCAACCGGGCGGTCGCCTCGCCCGTCAGCGTGGGGAAGGCGATCGCGCCGGTGCCGGCCGCGCCGGCCGCGGCGAGGGTGAGGTTGCCGGACTGGATCGTGGTGCCGCCGCTGTAGCTGTTGGCGCCGCTGAGCGTCAGCATCCCGCTTCCCGCCTGCACCAGACTGCCCTGCCCCGAGATCGTGTCCGCCACGGCGAGGTCGCCGCGATGGGCGAAGGTCAGCGTCCCGGCATTCGCGACCGTCCCGGCGAGGCTGCCCCCCGCACCCACCGTGAGCCCCGCATGGGCGTCGATGGCGATGCCGGCGCCGTAGGCCTGCATGTCCTCGATCGTCCAGGAGCCGCCCTGGACCGCGAGCTTCTCGACATTCACCACGTTGGCGAGGGTGCCGGTGGTCGCGCCCGAATTGGCGCCCAGGGAGCCGGACCCGCTCGCGGCCGTGGCTGGGCGGTCGTCGAGGCGCAGGTTGAGCGTGTCGGTGCCCGCACCCCCGTCGATCCGTCCGCTGACGGAGGAGCCCGTATAGAGGTTCAGGGTGTCGTCGCCGCCTTCCAGGTTGATCGCGCGGCCCGTATTGCCGGTGATCGTGCCGTAGTTGCTGAGGGTGTCGCTGCCCTCGCCGGTCTGGATCGCCGAACCGTCGCCCCGGATGAAGCGTGCCGAGCCCGCATCCGCGGTGGTGTAGCTGGTGCCGTCCAGGGTGCCGACGGTGCCCGGATCCGCGTTTCCGTCCTGGCGCAGGACCGTGCCGGTCGGGATCGTGCCGTTGCCGGTGATCGTGCCGGCATTGACGATCGTGTCGTTGTCGATGGCCGCGTTGCCGGTCTTGTTCTCCAGGCGGATCGCGTAGCCGTTCTCGCCGGAGATCTGGCCGCTCGCGCCGTTGACGATCGAGGTCGCCGCCACGCCGCTGCGGCTGCCGTCGGTGTTCGAGTCGTTGTTGACGACGATGCCGTAGGCCGCGCCGCGGATCGTGCCGTCGTTGGTGATGACGCCGCCGCCGATCGAGATGCCTTCGCTGTTGTTGAGGCGGCCGTTGCTGTCGTAGCCGCCCGCGCCCGTGCCCTCGATCATGCCGCCGGCATTGTTGGTGATGGTGGCGCCCCCATCGACGTCGACGCCGTCTCCGTCCCCGTCCACGGTCCGGTAGCCCGCTCGGTCATAGGCCGGCGCGTAGGCGCCGCGGATCAGGCCCGAATTCGTCACCGTGACCGTGTTGGCCGCCGCACCCGTGGTGTCCGAGCCGACGCCCGAGCCGTTGCGCCCGATGATCTGGCCCCCGGCGACGTTGTTGACGACGAGGCCGGTGACGTTGGTCTGGCCGACATCGACGCCGTGCTGGGAGCCGGTGATGGTGCCGTAATTGTCGATCCGGTCGCTGGTCGCCCCGTTCTGGTTGATGCGCACGCCGCGGGAGACGTCGTAGGTCTGCGCCGTCGAGGTGTTGCCCGTCTGGTTGAAGCTGTTGTTCGTCGACGAGTCGTTGACCGGGCCGTTGCCGTTGATGGTGCCGTAATTGACGAGCGTCTGGTGCGAGCCGAGGCGGATCGCGTCGCCGCTGTCGCTGCGGATCAGGGCGGCGGTGTTGCCGGCCGCGCCGTTGGTGATGACGCCGCCGCTCGTGAAATCCGTGGCCGGGGCGTTCGCGGCGCCGGTGACGGCGTTGAAGTTCAGGGCGAAGCCCGTGCCCGGATTGGAGCCGCCGACCGTGGGCGTTCCCATCGAGCTCGCGGAGATGATCTGGCCACCATTGGTGACGTCGAACCGGCCGGTGGCGGATTGCGCCTGCACGGCATCGCCGTTGAGGGACTGGACGCGGCCGTTCGTGCCGACGACCAGCCGGCCCGACACGATGTTGGCCCGGATGGCGCGCGCGCCGGAAGCGGTGTCGTTGAGCGTGCCCTCGATGTCGATCGTGGTGGTGCCGGACGAGACATTGGCCTGGATGCCGGTGCCCGAGGTCTGGGTGCGGGTCTCGCCGGCATTCAGGGTGTAGGTGTCGGGCGTCGTGATCGAGTAGGTGCTCGATTGCGAGCCGGAGGGGATCGTCTGCGCCATAGATCTCGGGATCCTTCGAAGCGGCCTGCCGCCGCGCCGCGGGCGCGCCGGAGCTGCGGCGGTACCGGACGCGGCGCCGGGTCCCGGCTCGCGGGGATCGGGAGCAGCCGCTCGAAGCGCGCAGATCGTCTCGCGTTAACCATCTCGTGTAACGGGGATGCGAAGGGCTTTTTCGCCTGCCCTGTGGCGCGTCGGCCACGGTGTCGAGCCCGGCCCATCGGGTGGGACGGCGGTGATCGGCGGCGCTCCGCTTCCTTTGCCGCACGCCCCCCGGGCAAACGGCCTGTCGCCCGGCCGTCTTCTCCGCTGGGGCCGGGCGATCCCACGAGAACCGCGACACGCGTCGGAGGCACGGCGAGCAGCCCGGGTGTCACGGGTCGCCGATGTCTTGCATGAACTGTAGGTTGTGCATCCTCAAATATAGAAATATCCGATAGTAAATTCCGATAAATCCGACAAATACATAAGAATTTGAAGAATTATAATTTGTAACTGCAATAATGTTTCGATATTTGTCGGTTTTTTCTTGAGATAAGATCTTCGAATTGGCTAAGGCGGACCCGGTTCCGACACGAGCGGGGGCTCCGTATCCATGTTGTCCGTCTCCGGTTTGAGGGTTTTTGCCGGCACCTCGCTGGTCGTCATGGCCGGTGCCGCGGCCGCTCAGGATGCGCCGGTGCAACTCGACGAGATCGCGGTGGCCGGCAAGGCCGGGCCGCGCGGCGTCATGCCGGCCTATGCCGGCGGCCAAGTCGCGGAGGGTGGGCGTCTCGGCCTGCTCGGCAACACCGAGACGAAAACGTCTCCCTTCAGCGTCACGAGCTACACGGACAGGTTCATCCGCGACCGGCAGGCGCGCACCGCCTCCGAGGCCCTGATCCTCGACCCCTCCGTACGCGCCACGCAGACGACGGGGGCGCCGTTCGACTCATTCTACATCCGCGGTTTCCCCATCAACGAGGGGACCAGCGGCGAGATCGCCTTCGACGGCCTCTACGGCATCGCGCCGAGTTTCCGCATCTTCACGGACTATGCCGAGCGTATCGAGGTGCTGAAGGGGCCCTCCGCCGCGCTCTCGGGGGTCTCGCCCAATGGCGGCGTCGGCGGCGTCATCAACATCGTCCCCAAGCGCGCGGGCGAGGACCTGACCCGTCTCACCCTCGATTACGGCTCGGTCGCGCGCGGCGGCGGCCAGCTGGACATCGCGCGGCGCTACGGCCCGAATCGGGAATGGGGCGTCCGCTTCGTCGGCAGCCCGCGGGGCGGCGCCACCCCGTTCGACCGGCAATCCGAGACCACGGGCGTCGGGGCGCTCGCCCTCGACTACCAGGGCGAGCGGTTCCGGGCCTGGCTCTACATGCTCGCCCAGACCGATCGCTTCACCGCGCCGCTGCGCCCCTTCCTCCTCAAGGCCGGCGTGCCCGTCCCCAAGGCCCCCGACGGCCGCCTGAACCTGACGCAGCCGTGGGAATACGCGCATGTCGACGATCGCGGCGGTCTGCTGCGCACCGAATACGATCTCACCGATCAGGTCACGCTCTTCGCCGATGCCGGCGGCTCCCAGACCGGTGTCGAGCGCTACTTCGCCTCGGCCCCGACCATCCTCAACGCGCGCGGGGACACGACCACGACCCCGCAATATTACGGCATGAGCATCGACCGCTTCACGTATGACGGCGGCCTGCGCGCCCGGTTCGACACCGGCTTCGTCCGCCACGCCGTCGCGGTGCAGGCCTCGGTCTATAACGAGGACATCGCCCGGCGCCTGTCGGCCGGACGGGGCAGCTACCTGTCGAATCTCTACGCGCCGGTCCTCGTCCCCCTCATCGCCCCGACGGTGGTCGAATCGCGCCCGCGCCTGTCCGACAGCACGTTGAGCGCGATCGCGGTCGCCGACACCCTGTCGGTCTTCGACGAGCGCATCCTCCTGACCCTGGGCCTGCGCCAGCAGCGCATCGAGGCCCATAACTACGTCTCGAATGTCGGCACGCTGGCCTCGTCCTACGACAAGGGCGCGACGAGTCCCCTCGTCGGCCTGGTGGTGCGCCCCTGGGACCACGTCTCGTTCTACGGCAACTACATCGAGGGCCTGAGCCGCGGCGACGTGGCTCCCCTCGCGGCGACCAATTCCGGGGAGGTGCTCGCCCCCTATGTCGCGCATCAGGTCGAGGCGGGCGTGAAGCTGGATTTCGGGACGCTGGGGGCGAGCTTCGGCGCCTTCCAGATCACCCGGCCGATCGGCGAGCTCAGCCCGGCGCGGCGCTTCGCGCAGACCGGCGAGCAGCGCGTCGGCGGCCTCGAGTTCACTCTCTACGGCGAGGTCACGCCCGGCCTGCGGGCCCTCGGCGGCGTCACGCTCCTCGACGGCGTCCTCACCCGGACGGCGGTGGCCGCCAATATCGGCCACACGCCGATCGGGGTGCCGGGCGTGCAGCTCAATCTCGGCCTCGAGTGGGATCTGCCCTGGCTGCCCGGCCTCACCCTCAACGGGGCCGTCCTCCACACGGGGCGGCAGTTCGTCGACGCCGCGAACACCCAGGCGCTGCCGGATTGGACGCGCCTCGATCTCGGCCTGCGCTACGCGACCCTGATCGGGGGGCGCCGGGCGACCTTCCGCGCCGACGTGCTGAACGCGACCGGGGTGAATTACTGGACCGGCGTCGCCTCCTTCGGCACCTTCTTCCAGGGGGCGCCGCGCACCTATCTGCTGTCGATGTCGGTCGATCTGTGACGGTCGTGGCGGGGCGGCGTCAGATCCCCGAGGGCCCGAGCGCCTTCGGGGCGGGGCTCACCACCACCGCCGCGCCGTTGCGGATCTCGTAGACGGCGAGCGCCCGGTCGCTGGTGCCCTCCGGGCGGAAGCGGAAGGTGCCGTCGAGGCCGGCGAAGCCCGCCGGAATCGTCAGCGTGGTGTCGGCGAAGCGCTGCGAGCCGTATTGCCGGGTCAGGGCCGCGGCCAGAGAGACGGCGTCGTAGCCGAGGGAGGCGACCCGCGGCGGCACGCTGCCGAAGCGGGCCTGGTAGCGCTGGGCGAAGCTCGCGAAGCCGGCCCCGTCGGGAGCGGCGAACCAGCCGCCCTGGAAGGCCGGCAGGGCGGTGACCCGCGGGTCGTTCCACAGGGCAGTGCCGATCGGGCGGACCCGGGCGGGCGAGAAGCCGGCCTTGGTCAGGGCCGGCCCGACCGCGGACAGGCCCGTCGGCGTGTCCGGCAGGAACAGGGCGTCGGCCTGCGCCCCCGGCCCCGCGATCATCGGCCGGAGCCGGGCGATGGCCGGGCCGGGATCGGCGGCCGGGTAGCGCTCCAGGGCGACGAGGCGGGCGCCGCGCCGGGCCACCGCCTCCCGGAACTGCGCCTCGACCGCGTTGCCGTAGGTCGAATCGGGGATGAGTGCCACGAAGGAGCGGCGCCCGCCCGCTGTCGCCTCGTCGACGACGCGGTCGACCTCGGACTGGGGCAGGAAGCTGATCAGGTAGACGCCCTTGGCGGCGACGCTCGAATCCGTGGAGAAGGCCACGATCGGCTTGCCCGCTCCCCGCGCCGCGCCGGCCGCCGCCTGGACATTGGCCGCGAAGAGCGGCCCGAGCAGGATCTCGGCCCCCTCCCCCAGGGCGGCCTGCGCCGCCTCGCGGGCGCCCTCCGGCGCACCGCGGTCGTCCTTCACCAGGATCTGCAGGTCGGGCTTCTGGAAATCCTCGTAGGCGAGCTCGGCCGCATTGCGCAGGGCCGTGCCGATGGCGGAGCCCGGGCCGGTGAGGGGCGCGATCAGCGCGACCTTGACCGAGCCCGTGCCGATCCGGCCCGCGGCGACCGCCGCGGGGACGGCCTCCGCCGCCGGAGGCGCCACGGCCTGCCGGCGCGGCGCCGGCGAGCCGTCGCTCATGCAGCCGCCGAGGCCCGCCGGGAGCAGGCCCGTCAGGAGCAGGGCGACGCTGCTCGCCGCCCGGAGCCGCCGCAACGCCATCGCCAAGCCCTCCCCCGAGCCTTCCCGAAGCGGGCCCAGGTTGGGTGTGCGCCTGCGAAAAGTAAATGTGAGGGGGGCCCGGATTGCGGTCCGCAAGGGTCGGTTGCCGTGGCATTGTCGTTGCGATGACACAGCGAATCGACAAGCCGCCGTCCAGCTTCACCGCCTTCGGGCTCGCCGCCGAGGCCCAGCCGCTGGCGCCGGGCCTCTATGTCGTGGCGACGCCGATCGGCAACCTGAAGGACGTGACCTTCCGGGCGCTCGCCACCCTCGCCGCGGCCGATGCCGTGCTCGCGGAGGACACGCGGGTCACCCGGACCCTACTGATGCATTACGGCATCACCACGCCGCTGGTGGCCTATCACGAGCATTCCAACGCCGCGATCCGCGAGCGGATGGTGCTGCGCCTGAAGGCCGGGGAGGCCCTGGCTCTGGTCTCGGATGCGGGCACGCCGCTGGTCTCGGATCCCGGTTTCAAGCTCGTCCAGGCGGCGATCGAGGCCGGTATCCCGGTCACGCCCATTCCCGGCCCCTCCGCGGTGATGACCGCCATCGTCGCCGCCGGCCTGCCCACCGACCGCTTCTTCTTCGAGGGCTTCCTGCCGCAGAAATCCGGCGCCCGGCGCAACCGCCTGGAGGCGCTCGGCGGCATTCCCGGCACCATCGTCCTGTTCGAATCCCCCAATCGCCTGCCGGACATGCTGGCCGATGCCGCCGCGGTTCTCGGCGAGAACCGCCCCGCCGCCGTCGCCCGGGAGCTGACCAAACTCTACGAGACGATCCGGCGCGGCAGCCTCGGGCAGCTCGCCGCGACCTTCGCCGAGGAAGGGCCGCCCAAGGGCGAGGTCGTGGTGGTGATCGGCGCGGCGGTCGAGGAGGCGCGCTCCGCCGAGGCGGATCCCGATCTCGATGCGCGCCTGAAGGCGGCCCTCGCCCGCCACTCGATCAAGGATGCGGCGGCGCTGGTCGCCGACGAGACCGGCCAGCCCAAGCGGCAGGTCTATGCCCGCGCCCTGGCCCTGACGCGCGAGACCGATGACGCCGGCTGAGACGCGCCTGCGCGCCCGGCAGGCGGCCTATCGGCGCGGCCTGTCCAGCGAGGTCCTGGCCCTCGCGCTCCTCATGCTGAAGGGCTACCGGCCGCTGGCCCGGCGCTTCTCCGCGGCGGGCGGCGAGATCGATCTCGTCATGCGGCGGGGCCGGGTGATCGTCTTCGTGGAGGTGAAGGCCCGCGGCCGTCTGGCGGAGGCGCATGTCGCCATCGACGGGCGCAAGCAGGCCCGGTTCTCCCGCGCGGTGCGGGCCTGGCTGAGCCGGCACCCGCCTCCGCCACAGGCCACGCTGCGGGCGGATGCGGTCCTGCTGGCGCGGGGGCACTGGCCGCGCCACCTGCCGGACGCGTTCCCGCTCCAGGGCTTCTGAGGCGCTCCCCGCCGCGCCCTCGCGCGGGGCCGGAATGGCTCAGGAGGCGGGGGCGTCCCGCTCCAGGCGGCGCTTCAGGCGGGTGGCGCCGTAGATCGCGGCCAGTCGCTGGCGCGCCGCATGGACGGGCGGCGCATCGCGCTCGGCCCGGGCGGCGGCGATCACCAGCAGCGTCGCGGCGATCGAATGCTGCAGGCGCCCCTGTGCATGGGCCTGGTCGAGATGATCGGCGTCGCGCGCCGATCGCGGATCCGTCTTCGGCATGTTCGGCTTCAGCCCCTGTGCTCGGAGACGGGCCCGATCGCCACGCGACCGGGAGCGCCCCAAGTCCTGATGTGCCGCGCTTCTTTCCGCCGGAGCCGCATCCGCTTCGGCGACGAGCGCTCTGAATGCCGCCGTCCTTCCGGATGGGCGGCGTCGCCACGCTCGGGGAGACGATTGTCGGCATCAAGGCAGCTTGGCCGTAGGCCAGGCGCGGCGTGGTTCCGGCTGCCATCCCGTTCCGGAGTGCGCTCCGCCGGAGGGGATGTCGGTTCGGCGACAGGGAGCCCGTCGAAACCAGGGCCTGGAGCCGTGCCCGATTGCAACGCGATCGGGCACGGCTTTAGAACCGGAGCCGCGCCGGCCGGATCGCGACCTCGGGGCTTCGTGGAGCCGGAGAGCGCCCTTCCTGCGGGTTCCCTGCTCTTGAAGACGTGTCGTGCAAGTGCCTCGATCCACTGACAGCAAAGTCGATTTGATTGCCCAGATCGAGTCTCCCGAATTCCCCGTCCAGTATCCGCATGTCGTCAACCGGCACCTGCTCGACCCATCGGCGCAGTCGGCCATGGAATATTCCTGGAGCAGGAAGCTCTTCGAAACGCACCCGATCCGGATCTTCAAGCTCCGCAACGTCTTCGTGGCGGGCGAGGGGATCGTCTTCGACCGGTCGGGCCGTCACGACCCGCAATTCATCACGCAGCAGGCGAACGACCACATCGCGCGCGCCCAGTCCGAGGTTCTGCAGGCGATCTCGGACAACCATTTCCAGGTCAAAACCGATCCCTGCGTGCTGTGCGTCAAGCCGGGATGGCAGAATTACGGGCACTGGCTGATGGAGATGCTGCCGGTCGCCAATATCGTCAACAGGGTCGTCGACTCGTCGCGGCTGAAGTTCCTCGTCTCGGGCGGATACCCCGAGGGGATGAAGAGGGTCGTCCGGCAGAGCCTCGACCTCTGCGCGATGCCGGAGCCGAACATCGAGATCTACGGGCACGTTCCGACGTTCTTCGAGACCTTGTACTGCGTCCAGGGGCTGACGATGCACGGCATCTACATGTCCCCCCTCGTGTTCAACGCCATCGACAAGCTGTCCGAGCCGGCGCGGCCGACACCCTCCCGCAGGCTCTACATCAAGCGGGGAGAGGGTCTCAGCCGAAGCATCGTGAATGCGGACGCCTTCGAGAAGCGGCTGCTTGCGCAGGGTTTTTCGGTGATCGAGCCGGAAAAGCTCGATTTCGCCGAGCAGATCGCGCAGTTCAAAGGGGCGGAGAGCATCGTCGGCATCGCCGGTGCGGGCATGACCAACATCGCCTTCTCCGGCTCGAACGCGAATGTCGTGATTCTCTATCCGCAATCGATGCCGGACACGTTCTTCTTCTTCATCGCCACGCACCGGCACCTCAACCTGACGGATGTCCGCTGTCAGGAGGTCGACAACTCCCTGACGCACAATTCCTGGGATCGGAAGATCACCCTCTCCGAGGGCGACATCGACGCCATCATCGCCCGGGCGCTCGACGGGAAGGCCTGACGCCTGCCCGCGAAGGCGGGGGAGACCGGCGCCATGGCATCCGGCCCCGCCCCGAGACCCACCGGGCCGCCGCTGCGTTGTGCACGGGGGGCGGCCGCGAGATCGCCGCGTAACATGCCTCCGATAGGCAGGGGGGGCGGGCGCCGGCACCCCCGCCGCGGCACGCATCGGCCGGGCCGGATGCCCGCCGAGCGGCGGGGCATCGACGGGGCAATCGACGGGGAGAGTGTCGGCATGAGCGGGACGGAAGGACGCGTCGAGATCATCGGGGCCCCGATCGAGATCGGGACCAGCGAGCCGGGCGCCCTGATGGGGCCGGCGGCCCTGCGCACCGCCGGCCTGGGGCGCACCCTGACGGAGCTGGGTTTCGCCGTCACCGATCGCGGGGACGTCGCTCCCGAAGGCCCCCCCGACCTGCGCGGGCTCCCCGCCGTGCGGGCCTGGACGCGGGCGATCGCCGCGGCGGTCGGCGATGCGCTCGACCGGGACGCCCTGCCGCTGGTGGCGGGCGGCGATCACAGCCTCTCGCTCGGCTCCCTCGACGGGGTGCTGCGCCATATCGGCGGGGCGCGGCCGGTCTTCGTGCTCTGGCTCGACGCGCATGCGGATTTCAACACGCCCGAGACCTCGCCCTCGGGCAACGCCCACGGCATGCCGCTCGCCGCGCTCTGCGGGGAGCCCGGCTTCGAGGAGATGTTCGCGGACGGCGAGCGGCCCATGCTCGACCCGTCCCACATCCATCTCTTCGGCTTGCGCTCGATCGATCCCGGTGAGCGGGCGCTGGTGCGGGCCCGCCGCGTCGACGTGACCGACATGCGCATGATCGACGAGTTCGGGGTGGTCGCCCCGCTGCGCCGCATCCTCGACCGGGTCGCTGCGGCCGGGGGGCACCTGCATGTCAGCTTCGACGTGGATTTCCTCGACCCCGCCATCGCACCGGGCGTCGGCACCACCGTGCCGGGCGGGGCGACCTGCCGCGAGGCGCATCTCATCATGGAGATGCTGCACGATTCCGGGCTGGTCGGTTCCCTCGACGTGGTCGAGCTCAACCCCTTCCTCGACGAGCGGGGACGCAGCGCCAAGGTGCTGGTGGAACTCGTGGCGAGCCTGTTCGGCCGCTGCATCATCGACCGGCCGGCCGGGGCGGCCTCGATCGAGGTCGCCCCGGAGGATCGCTGACGGGTCCCGCGGGTCCGGGACCCGGCTCTTCAGAACCGGACGATCACCTGGGCCCGGATCGTGCGCGGGGCGCCGGGCGTGATCTGGTTGTTGTTCGTCGCGGTGTAGATGTAGTTGCGGTCGAAGATGTTCTCGATGTTGATCTGCGCCCGCGCCCAGTCGTTGATCTTATAGAACAGCCCCAGGTCGAAGCGCGAGTAGCTCGGCAGCCTGACCGCGTTGTCGGAGCTCGCGAAGGTGTGGCTCTGGTAGAGATAGCCGACGCCGATCGCGAATTCGCGCGTCACGTCGAACTTGTTCCACAGGGACACGGCGTTGAACGGCACGAGGCCGACCGTGTTGCCCGCGACGACGGTGGCCGAGGTGGCACTCTCGATCCGGGCATCGGTGAAGCTGTAGCCGCCGGCCACCTGCCACCAATCCGTGACGTAGCCGTTGGCGCCGATCTCGACGCCCTTGGCGTTCGTCCGCCCCGACAGCAGGAAGAAGCCGGCATTGTTCGGATCCGGCAGGCGCTGGTTGGTCCGGTCGAGGTCGTAGGCGGCGGCGGTGAGCTGGAAGTCCGGCGTGACGTCGTACTTCACGCCGACCTCCTTGTTCTCGAAGCCTTCCGGTCGGGCGAAGGCGAGGCCCGCGGAGAAGATGCCGATCTGGTCGCCCGCGCTCGGCAGGTAGGAGACGCTGTAGCTGCCGTAGAAGGCGAGGTTCGGCAGGGGCTTCAGGACGATGCCGGCTCGGGGCGAGACGAGGTCGTCGATCCGCGCTGTCTGCTCGCCCGTGTTCTGGTTGCGCGAGGCGAAGTCGAAATGGTCGTAGCGCAGGCCGCCGAGGACCTGCAGCCAGTCGGTCACCTCGATCTGGTCCTGCGCGTAGACCGCGGCGAGGCCGAGATCGTAGCGCGCATTCGCGTCCGACGTGCCGTTGTTGCGGAAGGTCACCGGGACGCGGCTGACCGGGGAGAGCGGGTTCACGACGAGGCTGGTCGCGACGTTGTTGAAGTAGCCCGTCTGCCGGAAGGCGGTCCCCTCCTGGTAGCCGAGCTCGAAGCCGGCAAGCAGGGTGTGCTTCATGCCCGCGATCACCGTCTTGTAGACGAAGTCGTTCTGGCTGAAGTAGTTCGTCCGGTTGGTGTCGTTGCGGTAGGCCCCGAGCGGCACCGCGGTGCCGGCCGCGTTGACGGCGCCGCCCGGATAGACGTTCCGGTAGAACTTCTCGTAATCGGCGAAGCGCAGCTGGCTGTGCATCTCCACGCCCGAGTCGAACCGGTGATCGAGGGCGACGGTGGCGATGTGGGCATCGACCTGCGCCCGGTTCACGTCCGGATTGCCGAAGAAGGTCGCCCGGTTGCGGCGGTAATCGTAGGCGCGGCCGAACCGGGAGGGGATGCCCCGATCCGTGAGCCGGTCGTCGTGGAAGTACTCGTAGGAGACCTTCAGCGTGGTGGCCGGATCGATGAGGAAGGTCATCGTCGGGTTGACGCCGTAGCGGGTCAGGTCGCCGAACTGGCGGTAGGTGCCGGATTGCTCGGCCATGCCGTTCAGGCGGAAGAAGGCGGTGTCGCTCACGCGGTCGCCCACGTCGACGGCGACGCGCTTGGCGTCGAACTGGCCGCCCCCGGCCACGATCTCGCGCACCCGCAGCCCGTCGGCTTCCTTGAGCACGCGGTTGATGACGCCGCCGCCACCGCCGCGGCCGAAGATCAGGGAATCGGGTCCCTTCAGCACCTCGACGCGCTCGACGTTGTAGAGGTCGCGGTAATACTGGACGTCGTCGCGGATGCCGTTGACGAAGAAGTCGGCATTCGTGCTCTGCCCGCGGATGACCACCTGGTCGCGGTTGCCCTCGCCCTGCGAGGGCAGCACGCCCGGCACGTAGCGCAGCTGGTCGGTCAGGTTCTGGAAGTTCTGGTCGCGGATCTGCTGCTGCGGGATGATGGTGACCGCCTGGGGCGTGTCGATCAGCGGCGTGTCGGTCTTGGTGGCGCTGCGCGTCGCCTTGGTGAGATAGCCGACCGTGACGCCGCCGCGCGGGCCCGGAACGCCGGCGCCGCCGCCGACGACGCTCAGCTCGTCGAGCGTGGTGGTCGTCGCCCCGTCGAGGACGGGGGGCGGTGCCGCCTCGGCCCCGGCGGCGAGGAGAGGCGTCGCCAGCAGGGCGGCCGCCATGGCGCGAGGAGTGATCTGACCCATTGGAGAAAGCCCACCGTCTTCTTGTGTTGCGTCCGGCGGGTCGTGGGGCGCGACGGATCCGGCAGCCTGCACCGCCTTGACGGAAGACGGCCGCGCCGAAGGCGCGGTGCCGGCCGTGGATCCCGGATGTCGCGGCCGGCTGTTGCGGCTCGCTGAACGATGTCGCGACTATTCCGAGTGGATTGATCTTCTCAAGGATTGTTTCTTAGAGATTTCTAATCTTGTCTGGAATTGATCTAATACGGATTCCAGCCTTGGCCGTAAGCGGTTGAATGCGCACGAATAAGATTTGCGCAATCATAGGTTGTTTAATCCTGGGCGCCTCTCGATGGCGGGGGATCTGTTGCGGTAATGTCACGAACGGCGGGGCCGGGATGCGCCCCGCCCCGCGGCCTCAATCCCGGAAGCTGACCTTCGTGCCCCGTTCGACATGGGCGGCGAGGCTACGCGCATCCCAGTTCGTCAGCCGGATGCAGCCATGCGATTCCGTCTTGCCGATCTTTTCCGGCTCCGGCGTGCCGTGAATACCGTAGGAGGGGATCGCGAGATCGATCCAGACGAGGCCGACCGGGTTGTTCGGTCCCGGCTCGATCGAGAAGCGGTGCCGGGCCTTCACCCCGGCGAAACGGTAGCGCGGGTTGTAGGTGTACCAGGGGTCGAAGGCGACGCCCTTCACCTTGGTGTCGCCGCTCGGTGCGGGTTTCTCGGCGCTGCCGATCGAGGCCGGCACGTCGGAGACGAGGGCGCCGTCCTCCCCGAAGGCGCGCACGCGCCGCGCGCCCTTGTCGACCTCGATCCGGGTCACCTTCGGCGCCTGCGGCCGGGGCTCGATCTTGCCCTGCCCCATCGGCGTCACGCCCGCGACGAGGAGCACCGTCCCGGCCTTGTCGAGGGGCTTGCCCGGGTTCATCGCCGAGAGGAGGTCGCGCTGCATGTGGTAGCGCTCGGCGAGCATCTCGCGGGGATTGGTGTAGCGCAGGGGGCCGATCTCGGCCTGTTCCTCCAGCCGGCGCGGCACGGAGGCGAGGAACGGCCCCTTCACCTCCGCCTCGCCGAGGGTGATCTCGGCGGTGACGGGCTGCGCCCCCTGGGCGAGCCTGTCGAACAGCGCCTGGTCGAGGGTCTCGCGCGCGGGAAGCCCCTGGGCGGCGGCATAGGCCCGCAAGGCCCCCCGGAGGTTGTCGCCATCGCGCCCGTCGATGGCACCCGGCGAGAAGCCGGCGCGGTCGAGCAGCACCTGCACCTTGATGAGGAGAGGATCGGGGCTGGGCTTTGCCGCCTCGGCCTTCCGGCCGGGCTTCTTCGGCCGTGACGTATCCTGCGCCTTGCCGGCCGGCGCTGCGACGAAGGTCGCGGTCTCGATGGCTTCGCGGGTCAACGGTGGGGCGGCCGGTTCCGCCCCGGCCGCGGCGGGCGCGAGCACCACGACCGCCCAAGCCGCGAACCGGATCCGCCCCATCGCCCGCCCCTTCCGCTCACGCGCTCCGGATCGACAAGCTGCGGCCACGCCTCCCCGTTCCGGAGGCGGCGGCGCTGCGTCACCGGAACGCGCCGGATTTCGCCTTTGCTCGTGTTTTCGGGGACGGCTTGGGGGCGAGGGACACCCGGCACGACCGGAGCGATCCCCCGCAAGCCGGTGGGCCCTCTCAAAACCTCACTCGCAGAGCCGGTGGCCGGCATTGCGCTCGCGTTCGTCGAGATGGAGGTGGTTGGCGTGGGCGGCGTCCGAGCCCGGGCCGAGCACGGTACGGAAGAAGGCGCAGGCCTTGCCGCGTACGCTCGTCACGAAGGCGGCTTCCGGCGTCCCCTCCGGCAGCCCGGTGACCTTGATCGGCGCGCGCTTGGCGAAGCCGAAGCCCATCACGTCGACCGCGTTGGCGAAGGCGTGCTCGCTGAGCTTGGCGTCGGTGTCGTGGTTCTGGCCGCGGCAGAGATAGGAGCCCCCGAGGGAGAGCGTCGTCGGGGGCTCGGAGAGCTGCGTCTCGGCGGCGACCGTGACCTCGCTCGCCCAGCGGGCCAGGGCCTCGGCCGCGCGGCAGGACAGGATCGCCGCCGGCTCCAGGGCGACCGCGTCCCCGAGGCGCGTCACCCGCAGGGGCTGGGGCACGCTGCATTGCCCCTCGGTGATCGCCGGCAGCGCCTCGTAGCGCACGCCGAGCCGGTCGAGCCGGCGCCGGCAGGCGGTGTCGTCCGGCGCGGCGACCTTCAGGGCGAGGGCGGCCTCCCCCGAGAGCTCGGGCGGCCGGGCCGGTGGTGCCGGCGCGTCCGTGGGGAGTGGTGCCGCGGGTTGCACCGGGGGTGTCAGCTCCGCTGGCCGCTCGGGCGGCAACGGTGGGGTCTCCGCCGGGCCGGTGGCCTTCGGCGTGGCGAGTTCGGCTGGCCGGGGGGGCGGCTGCGGTGGCCCCTGCCCTTCGGAGGACGGCGCCTTGTCCTGCGCCGGCGCCGCGAGGACCGAGCCCAGGAACGCGAGGCCGGCGAGCCCGAGGCGTCCGCGCCCTCCCCGCGCCGAGACCGCGCTGCGGAGCCGGGCCGTCGCAGGCCGCGCGGGCGTGGTGAGATCGTCTCCGCCCGGATCCCCCCGAGACGGGCTCGACCCACGGGTAACCCGCACCGGAACGCGTAGCATCGCAAGACCCGCCTATCGACGGTTGCGATTAGTCGGAGACGGGGAGAGACCTGCAAGGGCGGCCAGGACACGCGCCCCGATTTCCGTGTGGCCGGATCACGTCGCGGTCGCGCACGCGAAAGCCTGCTCAGTACCGAGGGGATGAGTACCGACAATGCCGCAGATCACGGCGAGTGGCGCGAAAACGGGCCGCCTCGCAGGAGGCGGGGTGCCGTGACGTCCTCTCCGATCAGTACCGGGTCAGGAACAGGCCGGCCAGCAGGAAGCAGAAGCCCCCCAGCGCCAGCACGCCTTCCTTCCGCTGCGTGCGATCATAGAAATGTGCCAGCGCGCCACCGCCGCACAGAGCCGCGCCCAAGCCGATTGCCATTGCGCCCATCGAACCCGTCTCCCCGTCGAGACATCGCCGTTGCCGGCCGAAGCATCCCGACGCCGTTGTCGCGATGCGAGGGCAGGTGACCGCGTGGTATCGCCGGATGACTTCGATTCGCCGTTGCGCCGGTGATTCGAGGGCTGCCGGACGACGCAGACCAATTCTGCTCCTTCGCGATTACCTAAGCAATCCCGGTGCCACGATTTCGGCGTAGTCGTTAATCCCTAGAGCCTTCGAAAGGCGGTGATGGCGGCGAGGTCCGTTGACCCTCGGCGGTCCGCCTGGATATGCACCGGCATGCACGAAGAAATTTCCGGCTTCGACGTCGTGGTCGTCGGCGGCGGTCACGCAGGCGTCGAAGCCGCGGCGGCCTCCGCCCGCACGGGCGCGCGCACGGCCCTGGTGACGCACCGGGCGGCGACGATCGGCGCGATGTCCTGCAACCCGGCGATCGGCGGCCTCGGCAAGGGGCATCTCGTCCGCGAGGTCGATGCCCTCGACGGCCTGATGGGGCGGGTGGCCGATGCGGCGGGCATCCAGTTCCGCCTGCTCAACCGGCGCAAGGGCCCCGCGGTGCGGGGGCCGCGCACCCAGGCCGACCGCAAGCTCTACGCTGCCGCCATGCAGGCGGCCGTGGCGGCGACGGAGGGGCTCACCCTGGTCGAGGGCGAGGTCGAGGATCTCGCGGTCTCGGAGGGGCGCGTGGCCGGCGTCGTCCTGAGCGACGGGCGCCGCCTGTCCGCCGGCGCGGTGGTGATCACCACGGGCACCTTCCTGCGCGGGCTCATCCATATCGGCCCCCGGCAAGTGCCGGCCGGCCGCGTCGGCGAGGGACCGGCCATTGGCCTCGCCCTCACCCTCGACCGGCTCGGTTTCCGCCTCGGCCGCCTCAAGACCGGCACGCCCGCGCGCCTCGACGGCCGCACCATCGACTGGGCGAGCCTCGAGATGCAGCACGCGGATGCGGAGCCCGTGCCCTTCTCGACCTTGACCGAGCGGATCACCACGCCGCAGATCGCCTGCGGCATCACCCGCACCACCCGGGCGGTCCACGACCTCATCCGCGAGAACCTGCATCTCTCGCCGATGTATTCCGGCGGCATCGCCAGCCGCGGCCCGCGCTATTGCCCCTCCATCGAGGACAAGGTGGTCCGCTTCGGCGACCGGGAGGGCCACCAGATCTTCCTGGAGCCGGAAGGGCTCGACGATCCCACCGTCTACCCGAACGGCATCTCCACGGCCCTGCCGGAGGAGGTCCAGGCGGCGATCATCGCGGCGATCCCCGGGCTCGAAAAGACGCGGATCCTGCGGCCGGGCTACGCGATCGAGTACGACTACATCGATCCGCGCGAGCTCGATGCGAGCCTGCAGACGAAGCGCCTCCCCGGCCTGTTCCTGGCCGGGCAGATCAACGGCACCACCGGCTACGAGGAGGCGGCGGCCCAGGGCGTGGTCGCCGGGCTCAACGCGGCCCGCCTCGCGGGCGGCGCGGCCCCGGCCCTGTTCGACCGGGCGGAATCCTATCTCGGCGTGATGATCGACGACCTCGTCACCCACGGGGTGAGCGAGCCTTACCGCATGTTCACCTCGCGCTCGGAATATCGGTTGTCCCTCCGCGTCGACAATGCCGACGAGCGGCTGACCGCCAAGGGGGCGGCCCTGGGCTGCGTCGGCGCCGGGCGGCTCGCGCATTTCGAGGCGTCTCAGGCGAAGCTCGAAGCGGCGCGCCGGCAGCTCGACGCTCTGAGCCTGACGCCGACCCAGGCGGCCGCGCAGGGCATCTCGCTCAATCGTGACGGCATCCGCCGCACGGCATTCCAGCTGCTGTCCTACCCGGAGATCACCTGGGAACGGCTCGCCGGGGTCTGGCCGGAGCTCGGCGGCGTCGCGCCCGCGGTGGCGGAGCGTCTGCGCACGGATGCGACCTATTCGGTCTATCTCGACCGGCAGAGCGCCGATATCGCCGCCTTCCGGCGCGACGAGGGCGTGACCCTGCCGGCCGGGCTCGATTACGGGCGCATTGCCGGGCTCTCCAACGAGATGCGGGGCAAGCTCGAGACGGTGAAGCCGGCCACCCTCGGGCAGGCGGCGCGGATCGAGGGCATGACGCCGGCGGCGCTGACCCTGCTCGCCGCCCATGCCCGGCAGGGCCGCGCCTCGCGCGCCGCCTGAACCACGTCGGACGAGGAGCAGGCTGGGCATGGCCGATGCGGAACGTGATCGGGTTCTCGCCGAATCCGGGGTTTCACGTGAAACAGGCGAGGCGTTGAACCTCTACGTTGAACAGCTGCGCCGCTGGCAGTCCGTGAAGAATCTCGTCGGTCCGGCGACGCTCTCGGAGGTCTGGTCGCGCCATGTGGCGGATGCCTTGCAGTTGCTCGCCCTGGTGCCGGAGGCGCGACGCTGGGTCGATCTCGGCTCCGGCGCCGGCATCCCGGGGCTGATCCTGGCCATTGCGGGGCGGGAGCGGCCCGGTTTTCACGTGAAACTGGTGGAGAGCAATGCGCGCAAATGCGCCTTCCTCACCGAGACGGCCCGGCTGACCAGGGCGCCGGTGCAGGTCCTGAACAAGCGCATTGAGGCTGTGATGCCGGATCTCGAGGTCACCGACATCGTCTGCGCCCGGGCCCTGGCGCCGCTGCAACAGTTGCTCGCTTGGTCGGAACCCTTGTTGAAAAAAGGTGCGATCGGCGTGTTTCCGAAGGGACGTGATGCAGCGGCGGAATTGACCGAAGCGCAGCGAGGATGGAGATTCGACCACGACCTGATCGCGAGCCGTACCGATTCTGACGCGCGCATCGTCTTGGTCACGAACCTTTCCCGCGTGGACGCATGACCCATACCCCCACAGACAAGCCCCTGCGCGTGATCGCGCTGGCCAATCAGAAGGGCGGCGTCGGCAAGACGACGACGGCGATCAATCTCGGCACGGCCCTGGCCGCCATCGGCGAGAGCGTGCTGGTGATCGATCTCGACCCGCAGGGCAACGCCTCCACCGGGCTCGGTATCGACCGGCGGCGGCGCAAGGTCTCGACCTATCATGTCATGGCCGGGGAGGCGCAGCTGCGCGACGCGGTGGTGGCCACGGCGGTGCCCCGGCTCTCCGTCGCGCCCTCGACCATGGACCTGCTCGGCCTGGAGCTGGAGCTCGCCAACGCCCCCGACCGGGCCCATCGGCTTCGAAGCATCCTCGGAAATCTCTCAGCCGCCTCGGAGCCTCCGGGTTTCGGCTACGTGCTGATCGACTGTCCGCCCTCGCTTAACCTGTTGACGATCAACGCGCTGGCCGCAGCCGACGCCGTCCTCGTCCCCCTCCAATGCGAATTCTTCGCCCTCGAAGGCCTCAGCCAACTTCTGCGTACGGTTGAGCAGGTTCGCTCGGCTCTGAATGCAAAGTTGCAGATCCAGGGCGTGGTGCTGACCATGTACGACCCGCGCAACAATCTTTCGGCCCAGGTCGTGGCCGATGTGCGCGGCTTTATGGGCGACAAGGTCTACGAGACGATGATCCCGCGCAACGTGCGCGTGTCCGAGGCGCCCTCCCACGGCAAGCCGGTGCTGCTCTACGATTTGAAATGTGCGGGGGCACAGGCCTATCTGCGGCTCGCATCCGAGGTGATCCAGCGGGAAGGTCGTGTGCCGCCGCCGGCTGCCGCTGCCTGACGAACAAGGTTTCCGACGGGTGCTGGCGAACGGTCCGGCCTCGATGGTGTGATGGAGTAGGTCTTTTGGCGATGGCGGATGAATCGGCGCGGCCGCGCCTGGGACGCGGACTTGCCGCGCTGATCGGCGATTTCAACGATGAGGAGACCGGTGGCGAGGCGCGCGGAGCGGAGGCGCAGAAGAAGGTCGCCGTCGAGTTCCTGCGGCCGAACCCACGCAATCCTCGGCGGCATTTCGCCGAAACAGAGCTCGACGAGTTGGCCGCTTCGATCCGGACGCGCGGCGTCATCCAGCCGATCGTAGCGCGCGCCTTGAGCGGCGTCCCGGGCACCTTCGAGATCGTCGCGGGCGAGCGTCGCTGGCGTGCGGCGCAGCGCGCCGGGTTAACGGATGTGCCGGTGGTCGTGGTCGATATCGACGACCGGGCCTCGCTCGAATTCGCGATTCTCGAGAACGTCCAGCGCAGCGACCTGAACGCGATCGAGGAGGCCGCCGGCTACGAGCGGCTGATGCAGGAATTCAGCTATACGCAGAAGGAATTGGCCGAGATCCTGGGCAAGAGCCGCAGCCATCTCGCCAACACCCTGCGGCTTCTCCAGCTCCCTCTGGCGATCCAGGACCGCGTCACCGCCGGCGAGATCACTGCGGGCCATGCCCGCGCGCTCCTGGCTCTGCACGATCCCGAGGCCGTCGCCCGGCGCATCGTGGCGGAAGGCCTCTCGGTCCGCGAGGTGGAAGCCCTGGCCGCCGAGGAGGCGACTTCTTCGGACTTGCCGCGTCCTGGCCGGCCCCGGCGAGATCCGGTCGCTCATGCGGATCTGCGCACGCTGGAGCAGTCACTGACCAGGGCCTTGGGATTCGGTGTGGCCGTTAAGGCCAAGGCCAGTGGCGAAGGCGAGATCCGGATCCGTTACGGCAATGCCGAGGAGCTGGAGGCGCTTCGCCAGCGCTTGGGTGTCTGACGGGCCGCACTCCCGACGCTGGAGCCGGATCAGCCCCGCTTCGCGGCTCGTCCTGCAATCGAGAGCAGGACAGCGGCACCCTGGGCATGGGCGAGATCCGGCTCGGCCCTGCGGCAGGCCAGAATTGCG
Source organism: Methylobacterium organophilum (assembly GCF_022533465.1). Lineage (NCBI taxonomy): Bacteria > Pseudomonadati > Pseudomonadota > Alphaproteobacteria > Hyphomicrobiales > Methylobacteriaceae > Methylobacterium > Methylobacterium organophilum. The sequence continues at coordinate 1,460,512 of NZ_CP092848.1, forward strand.
TCCTGAAGCAGGGTAACGGCCCGGCGCAAATCCTCGGTGGACCAGCGGGCGAATTGTGTTTCCACGAGCGCTTTGCGGCGGAAATGCAGTCCGCGCCAGGAGGCGGTGAGCTCGGAAGGGCCGGCACCCGGATTGTCGAGCCGGCCTGAGAGAAGCCCCAGAGCGTGACGCAGGGCGTTGCCGAGCAGCACGGAGGGATCCAGCCCTTCGTGGCGGAAGCGCCGATACTCGGCTTCCACCGTGGCGAGACGCCCGGCAAACGCGGCATCGATCAGGGTATTGAGAACGCTCGCGCCGACATCGCTCACCACCGCCTCGACATCGTCCAGGCTGACGCTCGATTGGCCATGCGCGTAGAGGGCCAGCTTGCCGATCTCCGAGAGGCTGGCTCGGCGGTCGCCGCCGAGGCTCGTGGCCAACACGTCCCGGGCATCCCGGGCGATGGAGAGGCCCTCGGCTTCGAGGGTCCGGTCGATCAACTCGGCGAGCGAGCGTGCGTCGTCCGCATAGCAAGGCAGGGCCAGGGCCTTGGATGAGCGCTCGCACAGGGTGCGAAGCGGGGCGGACTTGCTCAAGTCCCCCGCTTCCACCACCACACGCGCGCCGGACACCTCCGAGGCAAGCAGCGCTTCGACCGCGGGGGCGTAGTTGCGGCTTCCGCTCCGCACCCACACCGTGCGCGCCTCGCCGAACAGGCCGAGGGTGCCCGCTTCGTCCACCAAGCGTCCGGGATCCGACGCGAGGGCATCGCCTTCGATCCGGATCAACGCGAAGGGATCGTCCGTGTCGGGCACGAAGCGCTTGATGAGGGCGCTCGCCCGCTCACTGACGAGGCCCGTATCGGGCCCATAGACCAGCAGCACCAGCACATGGGCGGCAGGTCCACGGCGAATCAGGGCGTCGACGTCGCCGGCCTTGACCGCGGTCATCGCCGGGCCGTCACGAGCCGGCGGGCTTCACCGCGAGGACGGAGGCGATGCGAGTCTTGATCTGCTCGGCCAGAACCTTGGCAAGGCGGATCTCCGCGTCGCGGGCCGCGCGCAGGGAGGCAAAACGCTGGATCGAGCGGTCGTAGGTCGCGGTCGAGGTGGCGACGCCCTCGCTATAGACCTTGGTACCGTCCAGGCTCTCCAGAGAGAACTTGATCGTACCGATGATGGTACCGGCTTCGGCCCGCGCCGTCGTGGAGGACACGATCGGCGTGGTGACGGATTCGCTGCCCTGCATCTTGAGGCGATAGCGCTTCGGCGTCGCCGCTTGGCCCGAGCCGTCGAGATCGAACATCAGCTCGCTGCGGAGGTAATGACCGAGGCGCTCCTGGTCCTGCGCCATCACCACGTCGTCGACCTGCACGGAGGCGAGGGCGACCTGCATGGACTCGCCCGAGGCGGTGGGACCGTAGAGCGGGCGGAAGCAGGCGGAGAGGTTGAGCGTCAAGCCCGCCGCAAGGGCGATCCGGATCCCCGTCTTCTTCGTCGCGAAACGCATCATCGTCCGGTGCCGCCCGCCCGTTTCCGCCCAAGCTTGTACGGCAGACGCCGTTCCGGGTCACTCTGCCACGCCATGCTTTACGAATCCTCTGCGGCTTGGACGTGGCAGGTGCCGAAATCGGGGCACTGCCTCATACGACGATGTTCACGATCCGCTGAGGCACCACGATGACCTTCTTCGGCGCGCGCCCCTCCAGGGCTCGCTGCACCGCCTCGAGCGCCAGCGTCGCGGCCTCGACGGCCTTGGTATCGGCCTCGCGGGGGATGGTGACGTCCGCCCGCTTCTTACCGTTGACCTGGACGGGGAGGGTGATCTCGTCCTCGACGAGGAGCGCGCGGTCCGCTTCCGGCCAGGGAGCCTCCGCCACGAGGCCCGCGCGGCCGAGCGCCTGCCAGCTCTCCTCGGCGAGATGCGGCATCATCGGTGCGATGAGCTGCACGAGGATGCCGGCCGCTTCCGCGGCGGCTGCCTGCCCTGCTCCACCCCGCAATCCCTCGTCGAGGGCATTTGCCAGGGTATAGATATGGGCGACGCAGCGGTTGAAGCGCAGCCGCTCCACATCCTCGCCGACGGCGGCCAGCGCCTTGTGCGCGGCCTTGCGGAGCGCCGCATCGGTCGGCCCGCCGGCACCCTGCGCCGCAGCCGCATTCTGAACGATACGCCAGACGCGCTGCACGAAACGCGCGGCGCCCTGCACGCCCTCCTCCGTCCAGATCACGTCCCGCTCCGGCGGCGAGTCGGACAGCATGAACCAGCGGGCCGTGTCCGCGCCGTAGCTCGCGATGATGTCGTCGGGATCGACCACGTTCTTCTTCGACTTCGACATCTTCTCGATGGCGCCGATCGCAATCGGCCCACCGGTTTTCACGTGAAAAGCCCGGCGTTCGCCGCCTTCGCTGTCGAAGCGGATTTCCGCCGGCGGCACCCAGGCGCCGCCTTCGTCCTTGTAGGTCTCGTGAACCACCATGCCCTGCGTGAACAGGCCGGCGAAGGGTTCGGAGACGCCGGCCCAGCCGGTCTCGCGCATCGCCCGCGTGAAGAAGCGGGCATAGAGCAGGTGCAGGATCGCGTGCTCGATGCCGCCGATATACTGGTCGACGGGGAGCCAGTGGTCGACGGTCCCGCGGTCGGTCGGCGCGTCGGTCAGCCAAGGGGCGGTGAAGCGGGCGAAGTACCAGGACGAGTCCACGAAGGTGTCCATGGTGTCGGTCTCGCGCCGCGCTGCCGCGCCGCAACGCGGGCAGGGCACGTTGCGCCAGGCATGGTCGCGCTCCAGCGGATTGCCGGGCACATCGAAGGAGACTTCCTCCGGCAGTTGCACCGGCAAGTCCGCGACGGGCACGGGCACCGGGCCGCAGGTCTCGCAATGGATGATCGGGATCGGGCAGCCCCAATAGCGCTGGCGCGAGACGCCCCAGTCGCGCAAGCGGAACTGCACCTTGCGCTGCGCCACCTGAGCGCCGCCGAGCACCTCCGCTTCGAGCCGGTTCGCGACCGTGCGGAAAGCCTCCTCCGTGCTCATGCCGTCGAGGAAGCGCGAATTGATCATCCGCCCCTCCCCGTCATAGGCGGTGTCGGTGATCACGAAGCTCGCCGCGTCCTGGCCCTCGGGGCAGACGACCGGCGTGTTGCCGAGCCCGTACTTGTTGGCGAAGTCGAGGTCGCGCTGGTCATGCGCCGGGCAGCCGAAGACGGCGCCCGTGCCGTAATCCATCAGCACGAAGTTCGCGACGTAGACGGGCAGCTCCCAGGCCGGGTCGAGCGGGTGGCGGACCCGCAGGCCGGTGTCGTGCCCGAGCTTCTCCGCGGTGTCGATCGCCTCCTGCGCCGTGCCGATCCGGCGGCATTCCTCGATGAAGGCCTGCAGCTCGGCCGAACGCTCCGCCAGGGCGGTGGCGAGGGGATGGTCGGCGGCGATCGCCAGGAACTTCGCGCCGAACAGGGTGTCGGGCCGGGTCGTGTAGACCTTGATCGTATCGATCTCCCCCTGGGGCTTCGTGAGACCGAAGCGGACCTCCAGGCCCTCGGAGCGGCCGATCCAGTTCTTCTGCATCAGCCGGACCTTCTCCGGCCAGCGCTCCAACCCGTCGAGGGCGTCGAAGAGGTCCTGCGCGAAGTCGGTGATCTTGAAGAACCACTGCGTCAGCTCGCGCTGCTCGACCAGGGCACCCGAGCGCCAGCCACGCCCGTCGATCACCTGCTCGTTGGCGAGCACGGTGTGGTCGACGGGGTCCCAGTTCACCTTGGCGGTGCGGCGGGTGACGAGTCCCTTCTTCAGGAAGTCGAGGAACATGCGCTGCTGGTGCTTGTAGTAGGCGGGATCGCAGGTCGCGATCTCGCGGCTCCAGTCGAGTGACAGGCCCATGCTCTGCAACTGGCCGCGCATGGTGGCGATGTTGTCGTAGGTCCAGGCGCGCGGGTTGACCTTGCGCTCCATGGCCGCGTTCTCGGCGGGCAGGCCGAAGGCGTCCCAACCCATCGGATGGAGCACGTTGAAGCCCTTGGCGCGCTTGTAGCGGGCCACCACGTCGCCCATGGCGTAGTTGCGGACATGGCCCATGTGGATGCGCCCCGACGGATAGGGAAACATCTCCAGCACGTAGTATTTCGGGCGCGGATCCTCGTTCTTCGTCGCGAAGATCCCGGCCTTGGCCCAGGCCTCCTGCCAGCGCGGCTCGGCATCCTTGGCGTTGTAGCGCTCGGGTGCGGTCGGGTTCGGGTTCGTCATGGCTCGGGTCGCGGCGCGGGAAACGGGCAGGCGCAGGCTTGAGGCGGGCGCGGTCGGGCCGGCACTAGCATATCCGCGGCGCGCAGCGTCAACGGCGTATGCGGATCAGGTGTGCTGACGCGTCGCCCCGCCCGTTTCCATCGAGCCTCACTCGCGCCGCCTATTGAACGTCCTGCGGGATTTTCCGTTTGCGGGGGAGGGGGCAACGCGACCATATCGCGGGGAGCCGGGACAGGAGGGCGCCGCACGGCCCCAAAGCCTATCGCGGCAGCGCTTGCAGGAGAGATCATGACGGACGCACCCGCCCCGCTCGACCAAAAGCCGCCGGTCGGCGAGGCCGATGTCGCGGCGGGTCTCGCGGACGTGCGCGAGGGCCTGCGCCGCGCCGCCGAGGACAGCGAGCGCGATCCGGCGGAGATCCGCCTCATCGCCATCTCGAAGACCGTGCCGGCGGAGGCGATCCTGCCGGCGCTGGAGGCGGGGCAGCGGATCTTCGGCGAGAACTACGTGCAGGAATCGAAGGCCAAGTGGCCGGGGCTCAGGGAGCGCTTTCCCGATGTCGAGCTCCACCTCGTCGGGCCGCTCCAGTCGAACAAGGCCCGCGAGGCGGTGGAGCTGTTCGACGTGATCCATTCCCTGGACCGGCTCTCCCTGGCCGCAGCTCTCGCCAAGGAGATCGAGCGTGTCGGGCGCCGGCCGAAACTCCTCATTCAGGTCAATACGGGGGAGGAGCCGCAGAAGGGCGGCGTCAGCCCCGGACAGCTCGCCACCCTGCTCGCCGAATGCCGCGACACGCATGGGCTCGTCATCAGCGGATTGATGTGCATTCCCCCGGCCGAGGATCCGCCCTCCCCCCATTTCGCGCTGCTCGCCCGGCTCGCGAAGGAGCACGATCTGCCCTTCCTCTCCATGGGCATGAGCGCCGACTATCCGGCCGCGATCCAGATGGGCGCGACCCATATCCGGGTCGGTACGGCGATCTTCGGCGCCCGGGCGAAGCGCTGAGAGAGGCCCGGCTCAGCCGATGGCGAGCCGGGTCTTCGGCCCGAGCCGGCGCAGGAGCCGCACGAGATCGGCGGGGCGCAGGGCCACACAGCCCTCGGTCGGGGGAAAACCGGGCCGGGCCATGTGCAGGAAGATCGCCGAGCCGCGACCCGGGCGGATCGGGCCGCGGTTATAGTCGAGGTCGATCACCACGTTGTAGAGGCCGTCTGGCCGCCACATCCGCTCCGCGCTGATCCCCGGCGCGGGCAGGCGGATCGGGCGGTTGTAGCGGCGGTCGCGCGGCGCATCGCACCAGCCGTCCTCGGGCCGCGTCGCCTTCAGGGGCAGCCGCGTCGCAGGGCGCAGGACGAACCGGTCCGGCCGGTAGGCGCCCCCCCGCAGGCGGAAGGTGCCGCGGGGCGAACCGCCATCGCCTTCCCGCTTGTTATGGACGATGCCGCCGCGGCCCAGGGCACAGGGAAGCACCAGCGGGCCGACCAGCAGCTTGCCCCGCCGCCGGTCCCCCGCCAGTGGCTTCGCGCGCAGGATCGTGATCGTGGTGCGCTTCATGGAAGGGACTTCTCCTCGGGGGCCCTATTGACCTGCGGTTTCGATCACGCACACGGAAATTGCTGCATAAGGGGTCAGCGCACGTTCCAAGTGTGGCAAAACGGATTAATTCTGCGGCTCAGGTCCAGCCTCCCCTGGCTGGGCTTTGGGAAGGAGTCGGGCTTGACGTCGCATCCTCTCCGCTGCGGTGGTCCGTTCGGGCCAACGGCCCGGCCCACAAACGCTCGGTGCGCCAAGGGAAAGTCTCCCCCTCGATGACGACAGCTTACCGCCTCCTCGTATGCGACGACGACGATGCGCTGCGCGAGACCCTGATCGAGCAGCTCGAGGGTTACGAGGATTTCAGCATCGTCAGCGAGGCGACAGCCGGTGCCGCGATCGAGCGTGTCTCTAACGAGCGCGTCGACCTCGCCGTGATGGATGTCGGCCTGCCCGACCTCGACGGGCGCGAGGCGGTGCGCGTCATGCGCCGCAACGGTTATCGCGGCCCCATCATCATGCTGACCGCCCAGGACTCGGAGGAGGACACGGTCGAGGGCCTGGAATCGGGCGCCAACGACTACGTCACGAAGCCCTTCAAGTTCGCCGTGCTGCTCGCCCGCATTCGTGTGCAGCTGCGCCAGCACGAGGCGAGCGAGGATGCGGTCTTCCAGATCGGCCCCTACACCTTCCGGCCCGGGGCGAAGCTTCTCGTCGGCGATCGCGGCTCCAAGCTGAAGCTGACCGAGAAGGAGACGGCGATCCTGCGCTTCCTCTACCGCGCGGGCCGCGAGGTGGTGCCTCGGGATACCCTGCTCGCCGAGGTCTGGGGCTACAACGCGCAGGTCACCACCCACACCCTCGAGACGCATATCTACCGCCTGCGCCAGAAGATCGAGCCGAACCCCGCCGCGGCCGAGATCCTCGTGACCGAAGCTGGGGGCTACAAGCTGCTGCCGTGAGGGGCGGCGTTTCGCAGGCGCGCGGCTTCCGCTAAGGTCCCCGCCGGATCCTGGCGGGTTGGCGGGACGAGGCGTGAGGCGAGGGACGGATTGGGGCTCGACGACGACATCGCGATCCTCGCCGCCGCGCCCGTGTTCGAATTCCTCGACCGCGACGCCCTGCGCCTGCTCACCTTCGCCGGGGAGCGGCGCCAGCTGGCAGCGGACGAGGTGCTGTTCGCCCGCGGCGAGCGCTCGGACGGCGGCTATGTCGTGCTCTCCGGCCTGATTGCGCTGATGCCGCGCGCGGACGGGGCCGAGCCGGTCCTGGCCGGTCCCTCGACCCTGATCGGGCGGCACGCGCTCTTCCTGGCGGGGGAGCGGCCGGCGGAGGCGCGGGCGCGGGAGGGCTCCGAAGTGATGCGGATCACGCCGCAACTTATGGCCCGGGTGCTGCGCGAATTCCCCGAAGCCGCGACACGGATCCATGGCTGGCTCAGCCAGGATCTGGCGGCGCTGAGCGGGGCGCTGGCCGATCTGCGCGGGCGATTCCTCACGCCGGTCTGAGACGGCACCTTCGGGGCGAAGAATTCCCTGGGACGTGAAGAAGAGCGGCGGGCGAAGGCCCGGTGACAGGGCGGGCGTGCTTTTGTAAGCACCGGTCTCGTTTCCACGCCGTCGAAAGCCGCGACCGATGTCCCACGCCGATCTCGAAAAGACCATCGAAACCGCCTGGGAGGAGCGCGCCGGCATCTCGACCTCGACCACCGGCGCCGTGCGCGAGGCGGTGGAGGAGGCGCTGAACCTGCTCGATTCCGGGCGCGCCCGCGTCGCCGAGAAGGTGGGCGACAGCTGGCAGGTCAACCAGTGGCTGAAGAAGGCGGTCCTGCTCTCCTTCCGTCTCAACGACATGGTCGCGATCGAGGGCGGCCCGGGCGGCGCTCCCTGGTGGGACAAGGTCTCGTCCAAGTTCGCCGGCTGGGGCGAGGCGGAGTTCCGGGCCGCCGGCTTCCGCGCGGTGCCCGGCTGCTTCGTGCGCCGCGGCTCCTTCATCGCCCCCGGCGCCGTGCTGATGCCGAGCTTCATCAATCTCGGCGCCCATGTGGGCGAGGGCACCATGGTCGACACCTGGGTGACGATCGGCTCCTGCGCCCAGGTCGGCAAGAACTGCCACATCTCGGGCGGAGCCGGCATCGCGGGCGTGCTGGAGCCCCTCCAGGCCAATCCGGTCATCATCGAGGACAATTGCTTCATCGGCGCCCGCGCCGAGGTGGCCGAGGGCGTGATCGTCGGCGAGGGCTCGGTGCTCTCGATGGGCGTCTATATCGGCGCCTCGACCCGCATCATCGACCGCACCACCGGCGAGACCTTCTACGGCCGGGTGCCCCCCTATTCCGTGGTCGTCTCCGGCACGACGCCCGGCAAGCCGCTGCCGGACGGCACCCCCGGCCCGGGCCTCTACTGCGCGGTCATCGTCAAGCGGGTCGATGCGGGCACGCGGGCCAAGACCGGTATCAACGAACTCCTGCGGACCTGATCGGGAGCCTCACGGCGATGGCGGAGACCCGCATCCTCGATCTCGCCATCGCCGGAACGCCCGTGCCGACGCCCTGCGCGGTTCTCGGCACGGGCTCGGAGGCGCTGCTCCTGCCGGCCCTCTCCTCCATCTCGGCGCGTGAGGAGATGCTGCCGCTCGCGCAAGAGCTCGGCGGGGCCTATCGCTGCCGCGTGCCGGACTGGCCCGGCTTCGGCGCGCAGGCGCGTCCGCGCCTGCCCCTGAATCCCGGCACCCTCCACGCCTTCCTGGACGCCCTGCTCGCCGCCGCGCCCGGCCCCTATGCGCTCGGCCTCGCGGCCGGCCATGCCGCAGGCTATCTCGTCGCCGCCGCGGCGCGGCATCCCGGCGCCTTCGAGAGGCTGGTCCTGGTCGCCCCGACCTGGCGCGGTCCCCTGCCGACGGTGATGGGGCAGGAGCGGGCGCCGCTCTTCGCCCGCATCCGCCGGGCCGTCGAAGCGCCGGTGCTCGGCGAGGCGCTCTACCGGGTCAACATCAGCCCGCCGGTGATCGGGCGCATGATGCGCGCCCATGTCTATGCCGAGGCCGATCACGTCACGCCGGAGGTGATCCGCGCCAAGCATCGGATCACGCGGCAGCGTAACGGCCGCTTCGGCACGGCGGCCTTCGTGACCGGCGGCCTCGACCCGGTGAAGAGCCGCGAGGCCTTCCACGCCCTGTTCCGGCGCCCCCTGCCCCCTCTGAGCGTGCTCCGCCCCGTCGGGGCCCCGCGCCGCTCGGCCGCGGAGATGGACGCGTTGAGCGCCACACTCGGCCATCCCGCGACGACTATTCCCGGCGCCCTCAGCCCCCATGAGGAATACCCGCGGGAGGTGGCTGCCGCCGTGAGGGTGACAGTGTCCGCGAACGCTTGCGCGTGAGCCCCTCCGTGACGGGACTGAGAAGGTCACGTCGCACGTCGATGCTATGCCGGTGCCCCATCCGTCGCCGCGAAGTCAGGACCCGAGATTGATGCCCCGTCTGTCGACGTTCCTCGCTGCCCTGCTCACGGCGATCCCGATGGTGGCCTCCGCCGCCCCCGAGACGGCGGCCCCCTCCGTCGGGGCCGATCGCCTCAAGGCGGGCAAGCCGGCCCCCTATCTCGACGACACCAAGACCCCCGATATCCTGGCGATCCTGCCGCCGCCGCCGGCCGGCCACTCGGCGGCCGAGGCGGCCGACCGGGCTGCCTTCAACGCCACGCGGGCCTATAACGGGACGGAGCGCTGGGCCCTCGCCACGGCCGACGTGGCGGACGGGGCCTCGGCCATCCTCAGCGACTTCTCCTGCGTGCTCGGGCAGCGTATCGACCAGGCCCGCTTTCCCGACCTGATGAACCTGCTCGAGCGGGTCCGTGTCGACATCGCCCGTTCCACGCGGTCGACGAAGCGGCATTATCGCCGCCTGCGCCCGTTCATCGGCAACGACTCGCCGATCTGCGTGGTGCGCTCGCCGGAGCTGGCCGACAGCTTCAGCTATCCGTCGGGCCATTCGACCCAAGGATGGGCCTATGCCCTGATCATGGCGCAGCTCGTCCCGGAAAAGGCGACCCAGTTCATGGTGCGCGGCCGCGTCTACGGCGAGAGCCGGGTCGTCTGCGGCGTGCACTGGATGAGCGACGTGGAAGCGGCCCGCATGGCCGCCTCGGCCCTGGTGGCCGCCCTGCAGGGCAATGCCGATTTCCGGCGCGACCTCGAACGGGCCCGGGCTGACCTGACCAAGGCCCTCGCCTCGGCCGGAGAGAAGCCGGATCCCGCGATCTGCACCCGCGAGGATGCCGCCGCCCGCACGCCCCTGCTCTGATCGGCGCCCGGGAAGAGCATCGTCCTCCGGCGGTCCTTCGCCGGCAAAAAAGACCGCCGCGCCGACGGCGTGGCGGTCCCTTTCCGATCCTGGAACGAAGCGTCAGGCGGCGAGGTGGCGCGGCTCGTGACGGCCTTCCTTCACCTCCTCGACGATCTTGGCGCAGAAGGCGTCGAGGTCGCCGGGGTTGCGGCTGGTGATGATGCCGCCATCGGTCACCACTTCCTTGTCCTGCCACTCGCCGCCCGCATTGGCGACATCCGTGCGGATCGAGGCGAAGGAGGTGAGCTTGCGGCCCTTCACGGCGCCGGCCTCGATCAGGAGCCAGGGCGCATGGCAGATCGCGGCGACGGGCTTGCCGGAGGAAAGGAAGGTGCGGATCACCTCCATCGCCTTGGGCTCCAGCCGCAGCTTGTCCGGGTTGATCTGGCCGCCCGGCAGAACCAGGGCGTCGTAATCGGCCGGCTCGACGCTCTCGACGTCGCGGTCGACCTTCACGCTGCGGCCCCAATCGGTCTTGTCCCATCCCTTGATCGCGTCCTGCGACTGGCGGGATTTCGGTGCCGCGACGTGAACGGTCGCGCCGGCCGCGCTGAGCTTCGTCTGGGGGACGGTGAGCTCGCTCTCCTCGAAGCCATCGGTGGCGACGATGAGGATCTTGGCCTGTTGGATGTCAGGCATGGGCTGTTCTCCCGGCTGGTGACGGATTGCCTGGGCAACCGGGGCCTTCGGGGATCGTTCCAGCGACAAAGGGGCGTTCTCCCGCCGCGGGACGATCCCCGAAGGAGGCTCAGCCGCCGTAGCGCGTCACCAGCAGGTGATGGACGAGGCGCGCCGTCTGCACCTCGCCGCCCTCGGGCCGGCCGGGCTTGGTGGACGGGTTCCAGCCATACAGGTCGAAATGCGCATGCGCCTGCGTCTTCGGGGCGAAGCGGCGCAGGAACAGTGCGGCGGTGATCGCCCCGGCGAAGGGGCCGCCGGAGACGTTGTTGAGATCGGCGACCTTCGACTCAAGCAAGCTCGCATAGGGCGGGTGCAGGGGAAGCCGCCAGACCGGATCGAGCGCGGCGCGCGCGGCCGCCTCGATCTCCGTGGCGAGCGCGTCGTCGGGGGTGAAGAAGGCCGGGAGATCGGGGCCGAGGGCGACGCGGGCGGCCCCCGTCAGCGTCGCGAAATCGATCAACAGATCCGGTGCCTCCGCATCGGCGAGGGCGAGGGCATCGGCCAGGATCAGGCGGCCCTCCGCATCGGTGTTGCCGATCTCGACGCTGAGGCCCGCGCTGGAGCGGATGACGTCGCCGGGCCGGAAGGCGTTGCCGGCGATCGCGTTCTCCACCGTCGGGATCAGCACCCGGAGGCGAATCTTGAGTCCGGCACCCATGACCATCTCGGCCGTGGACAGGGCCACGGCCGCCCCGCCCATATCCTTCTTCATCAGCAGCATGCCGGCCGAGGGCTTGATATCGAGGCCGCCCGTGTCGAACACGACGCCCTTGCCGACGAGGGTGACCTTCGGCGCATCCTCAGGCCCCCAGCTCATGTCGATGAGTCGCGGCGCGCGGGGGGAGGCAGCTCCGACCGCGTGGACGAGCGGAAACCCGGCCGCGAGGGCCTCCCCCTCCGTCACCGAGAGGGTGGCCCCGAAGCGCGCGGCAAGCGTGCGGGCCGCGGCCTCGATCTCCGCCGGGCCGAGATCGTTCGAGGGCGTGTTGATGAGGTCGCGACCGGCCGCCACGGCGCGGGCCACGCGCAGCACGGCTTCGCCGTCGATGCCCTCCGGCGCGACGAGGCGTGGCGGCGCGGCCCCCGTGTCCCGGTACCGCGCGAAACGGTAGCTCCCCATCAGCCAGGCCAGGGCCGCCACCGCGGGCGCGCCGTCGCTCTCCGGCTCCAGGCGATAGTCGCCGGGCGGGAGCAGGCCGGGCAGGCGGCCGACCTGCAGGGGATCGCTGGAGGCGGATTCGAGATCGCCCAGGCCGAACAGCACCCGCTCGAGACGACCCTCCTGATCCGGCAGCAGGCAGAGCTTGCCGGCCTTGGGCGTGAAGTCGAGCGCCTTCGCGAAGGCCTGTTGTGAAGCGGGCAGGCTGGCGGCGAACTCCGCCCAGCGCGCCAGACCGAGGCAATGGACCGGGACCGAAGGGCTGCCGGCGGGTAGGAGATCCAGGGAGGAGGGTTCGGTCCGTTCGATCGACATGCGCGAAGCCGCTTGGAGGGCAGGGAGGTTTTCCCGTGAAACGTCTCCGGCTTACCGACTCCGACCGGGTTCGGCCAGGGTGCCGCGCTCCTCCCGAGCCGGCGGCAGGGCCCCCAGTGCGCCCCCGCCGGAGATGCTTAACGCAGCGTTAGGGTTAACGACCTATCACCTCTGGGCCGCTCGCGCGCTGGCGCCGCGGCTTGGTTGCGGAGAAGATCATGATGCGGCGGTTCGGCCTTTCCCCTGAGCTTTCGGGCGGGGTTGTCGGTTCGCGCCCCCTCGCCGTCGCGGCTCTGACGGCCCTTCTTCTGGCCGGCTGCCAGTCGGGTTCCCCCGAGACCACCGGCTCGATCGGAGGCGTCTCGATGTTCCAGAGCAAGCCGGAGGGCGGGGGCCGTGTGTCCAAGGCGGATGTCGACGCCCTCGCCGCCCGCTACAATTCCGACCCGTCCGATGTCGGCGCCGCGATGCGCTACGCGCGGGCCCTGCGCGCCACCGAGCAGGCGCCCCAGGCGGTCGCCGTGCTGCAACAGACGGCGTTGCGCAATCCGAAGAACCAGGCCGTGCTCGCCGCCTACGGCAAGAGCCTGGCCGAGGTCGGGCGCTTCCAGGAGGCGCTGGAGGTCCTTCAGAACGCGCATACGCCCGCGCAGCCCGATTGGCGGGTGCTCTCGGCGCAGGGCACGGTGGCCGATCAGATGGGCGATTCCGCCCGCGCCCAAGGGCTCTACGAGGCGGCCCTCAAGATCGCGCCGAACGAGCCCTCCGTCCTCTCGAATCTCGGCCTCTCCTACGCGCTCTCGCGCAAGCTCGACTTGGCCGAGACCACGCTGCGCCTCGCCGCCACGCAGCCGCGGGCCGATTCCCGCGTGCGCCAGAACCTCGCCCTCGTCCTCGGGCTGAAGGGTCGCCTGGACGAGGCCGAATCCGTGCTGCGCCAGGATCTGCCGCCAGCGGAGGTGGCCGCGAACATGACCGCGCTGCGCACCATGGCGGCCCGCGCCGGCGCGGGAAGGCCGACCCGCGCGGCCGGCCGCAAGCCGGCGCAGGTCGCCGCCGCTCAGTAAGGATCGAAGCACGCGGCCCCGGATCCCGGCCGCCGGCCGGGACGGGGCCGAATCCCTGGGGCTCGCCGCCTCCGCTCATCGAGGCGGCTGGAGGCAGGGGGCCAGCGGGGGGCTCTTCCGCGCGCCTGCTCGGTTTCCACGTGAAACCGGACGGAGCCGCCGATCCTACTTGAAGCCGAAGGCCTGGATGATCGCCGGCGTCAGGATCACCACGAACAGCACGGGCAGGAAGAACAGGATCATCGGCACGGTCAGCTTCGGCGGCAGCGCGGCGGCCTTCTTCTCGGCCTCGGTCATGCGCGTGTCGCGGCTCTCCTGCGCCAGCACGCGCAGGGCCTGGCCGAGGGGCGTGCCGTAGCGCTCCGCCTGGATCAGGGCGGTGGTGAGGGCCTTGACCGATTCCAGCCCCGTGCGGTTGGCTAGGTTCTCGTAGGCGTTGCGGCGGTCGGGCAGGAAGGAGAGCTCGGCCGTCGTCAGGGCGAACTCCTCCGCCAGCACCACCGACTGGGTCGCGATCTCCGTGCTGACCCGGCGGAAGGCGTTCTCCATCGACATGCCGGATTCGACGCAGATCAGGCTCAGGTCCAGGGCATCCGGCCAGGCCCGCTTGATCTCCGCCTGCCGCTTGCTGATCTGGTTCGAGAGATAGATCTCCGGCAGCTTGATGCCGATGAAGGTCGCGAGCAGCACCAGGCCGACGCGCACGAGGAAGGGCTGGTCGATCGCCTGGAGCACGAAGAGGTAGAACAGCGCGAACAGCGCCATCCCCGCGGGCATCACCAGCCGGAAGAAGAGGAAGGCCGTCTCCGCGCTGGTGGAGCGGTAGCCCGCCATCATCAGCTTGGCCTTGGCCGTTTCCGTGCCGAGCCATTTGCTGAGATTGAACTGCTCCACGATCCTTTTCATGTAGGCCTTCGGCTCGACGCGCAGCGAGCCCTTGCCGTTGTTGAGGCGCTCGCGCTCGCGCAGGCGGATCTGCTCGCGCTCGTCGCTCACGAGCTTCATCCGCTTGCCGAGCGGGTCGGGCTCCAGCAGCGGCTGCAGCAGCGTGAAGGCGGTCGCGGCCACGGCGATGCCGGTCAGGACCATGCCGACGAAGCGGGGATCGGAGATCTTCTCTGCGATGAGCTCAAGCATGGCGTGCTCCGCCCGCGGGAAACCGGAGCGCCAGACCCGTCCGGTGCGGGCATGGCGCGGAGAGGAAGGTCATGACGGGGACCGGCCGTCAGATGTCGAAGTTGATCATCTTCTTCATCACCAGGATGCCGACGAGCATCCAGATCCCCGAGAGTACGAGCGCGATCTTGCCGACATTCGTGGTCCAGAGCAGCGAGACGTAATCCGGGCTCGACAGATAGGTGATCAGGGCGACGCCCACCGGCAGGCAGCCGATGATCGCCGCCGAGGCCTTGGCCTCCATGCTCATCGCCTGCACCTTCGCCCGCATCTTGCGGCGCTCGCGCAGCACCCGCGACAGGTTGCCCAGCGCCTCGGAGAGGTTGCCGCCGGATTTCTGCTGGATGGCGATCACCACGGCGAAGAAGTTCACTTCGGTGACGGGCACGCGGTCATGCATGCGCAGGATCGCGTCGCTCATCGACAGGCCGAGCCCCTGGGCCTCCATCGCCATGCGGAACTCGCTGCGCAGGGGCTCGCGCGCCTCCCGCGAGATGATCCGCAGGCAATCGCCGAGGGGGATGCCCGAGCGCAGGCCACGCACCACCACGTCGATGGCGTTCGGCAATTCCTCGACGAAGGTCTTGATGCGCCGCTTCTGCAGGAAGGCCAGGATCCAGAGCGGCAGGCCGAAGCCGCCCGCGATGAGCGCGCCGGCCGCGGTCACGGGGCTGCCGGTCATCATGAAGCCGAGGCCCGCTGTGAGCAGGGCGAGGGCGACGGAGACGAGGAGGTATTTCTGCCGCGTCCAGTCGAGCCCGGCCCGGGCGATCTTGAGGTCGAGGGTGACCTTGGTCTTGTCCTTCTTGGCCTCCAGCTCCTTGAGGCTCTTGGCGACCTGCTCCCGGCGGTTGACGGCCGTGACGCGCTCGACCCCGGAGGCGCGGGAGCCCTCGATCGCCTTGCGGCGTTTCTCCGCGCGGTTCTCGCCGGAGAGCCAGGGCATCAGGACGACATAGGCCAGCGCCCCTGCGGCGACGGCGGCAAGGCCGGCCGCGAGCGGCGCGGAGCCGCTCACGGCTCGTCTCCGGTATTGCCCACGGCGGCGGCGTCCAGCGCCTCGGCCAGGGCCCGCTCCTCGCCGTAATAGCGCGCCCGCTCCCAGAAGCGCGGGCGGCCGATGCCGGTGGAGCGGTGGCGCCCGATCAGCTTGCCGTTCGCGTCCTCGCCGATGATGTCGTAGACCATGAGGTCCTGGGTGATGATGACGTCGCCCTCCATGCCCATCACCTCCGTGATGTGGGTGATGCGGCGGGAGCCGTCGCGCAGGCGCATCGCCTGGATGATGACGTCGACCGAGCCCACGATCATCTCGCGCAGGGTCCGCGAGGGCAGCGTGAAGCCGCCCATGGTGATCATGGATTCGATACGCGACAGGCATTCTCGGGGGCTGTTGGCGTGCAGCGTGCCCATGGAGCCGTCGTGGCCCGTATTCATGGCCTGGAGCAGGTCGAAGGCCTCGGGCCCGCGCACCTCGCCGACGATGATCCGCTCGGGCCGCATGCGCAGGCAGTTTTTCACGAGGTCGCGCATGGTGACCTGCCCCTGCCCCTCCATGTTCGGGGGGCGGGTTTCGAGGCGCACCACGTGCGGCTGCTGCAATTGCAGCTCGGCCGCGTCCTCGCAGGTGATCACGCGCTCGTCGTGCTCGATATAGGCGGTCAGGCAGTTGAGCAGGGTGGTCTTGCCCGAGCCGGTGCCGCCGGAGATGACCACGTTGCAGCGGGTCTTGCCGATGATCTGAAGGATCTTGGCGCCCTCCTTCGAGATCGCGCCGAACTTCACGAGCTGATCGAGGGTCAGCTTGTCCTTCTTGAACTTTCGGATCGTCAGGGCGGGCCCGTCGATGGCCAGGGGCGGGGCGATGACGTTGACGCGGGAGCCGTCCGGCAGGCGCGCGTCGCAGATCGGCGAGGCTTCGTCGACCCGGCGCCCGACCTGGCTGACGATGCGCTGGCAGATGTTCATCAGCTGCTGGTTGTCGCGGAAGCGGACATTCGTCAGCTGGATCTTGCCGCCGACTTCGATGAAGGTCCGGTCGGCCCCGTTCACCATCACGTCGGCGATGTCGTCGCGGGCGAGCAGCGGCTCCAGGGGGCCGTAGCCGAGGACGTCGTTGCAGATGTCGTCGAGCAGCTCCTCCTGCTCGGCGATCGAGAGGACGATGTTCTTGAGGCCGATGATCTCCGAGACGATGTCGCGGATTTCCTCGCGGGCCGTCTCGCCGTCGAGGCGGGCGAGCTGGGTGAGGTCGATGGCCTCGATCAGCGCGCCGAAGACCATGCTCTTCGTGCGGAAATAGTCCTCGGATTTCTGCATCGGCGG
Source organism: Methylobacterium organophilum (assembly GCF_022533465.1). Classification (NCBI taxonomy): domain Bacteria; kingdom Pseudomonadati; phylum Pseudomonadota; class Alphaproteobacteria; order Hyphomicrobiales; family Methylobacteriaceae; genus Methylobacterium; species Methylobacterium organophilum. The sequence continues at coordinate 1,477,328 of NZ_CP092848.1, forward strand.
CGGCGGCGGCGCGGCCGCCGGGCGCGCGACCGGATCGGGCGCGGCGCGGCGCGGCTCCTCCGCCGGCGGCGGAGCCGTCCGCGCGGCGGGCACGGCCGGACGGGTCGGGGTCGGGGCTGCGCTGGATCTACGACCGAACATGCCGCTGCGCTTTCAGAGCCGGGGAGGGGCGAGGCATCTCAGGACGCCTTCCGGCGCGCGAGCTTGGCGAGCAGCGGCTCGAGCAGGTTGACGCGGCTGCGCCGGACCTCGGTACGGCCGATGAGGGCGGCGGCGAGCTCCGCGAAGATCTCGACCGGCTTCGCATTGCCCTGCACCTCCGCGATCATCTGGCCGTTATTGGCCGCCGTGCCGAACAGGGCCGGCTCGAAGGCGATCGTCGCCGAGACCGTGTGGTCGAGCGCCTTGGCGAACTCGCCCACCGCGATCTCCGGGCGCTTGGGTATGCCGACCCGGTTGAGCACGACCCGGGTGGGGCGGTCGTTCGGGCGGTTCTGCTGCAGGAGGCCGAGCAGATTCTTGGTGTTGCGCAGGCCGGCGAGGTCGGGCTCCGAGACGAGGACGATCTCGTCGGCGCCGATCAGCATCCGCCGCGTCCAGGCGGTCCATTGATGCGGCACGTCAAACACCACGACGGGAATCGTCGCCCGCAGGAGCTCCACCACGTTGTCGAGGGCGGGCTCGGCGAGGTCGATGGTGCGGTCGAGGGTGGCCGGCGCCGAGAGCAGGCTGAGATTGTCGCTGCACTTCGAGAGCAGGCGGTCGATCAGGTTCGCGTCGAGGCGCTCGGGGGCGAACACCGCCTCGGCGATGCCCTGGGGCGGATCCTGGTTGAAGTTGAGGCTCGCCGTGCCGAAGGCGATGTCGAGATCGACGATGACCGTGGCCGTCCCGTCCCGCGCCACGGTCCAGGCGAGGTTCTGGGCGAGGGTGGAGGCGCCCACGCCGCCCTTGGCGCCGCAGACGGCGATGGTGCGTCCGACGGGCTTGGCGCCCGGCGCGGTGAACAGGTCGGAGATCGCGGCGATCAGGCTCACGGGCTCGACCGGGGCCATCAGGTACTCGCTCACCCCCCGCTGCATGAACTGCCGGTAGAGCAGCACGTCGTTGACGTGGCCGATCACGATGACCTTGGTGCCCTCGTCGCAGACCTCGGCCAGGGCATCGAGGCATTCGAGCGGGCGCGACTTCATCCCGATCATCTCGATGACGATCACGTTGGGCGTCGGTGCGTGTCGATAGGCTTCCACCGCCGCCGCGCCGCCGCCCATGTGGACCTTCACATGGGCCTTGTGCATCCGGCGGTCCGTGGCGACCTCCTCGATCAGGGCCGCGGTCTCGGGCGACTCGCAATAGGCCTGGATCGTGATCCGCGGGACCGGGGCGATGACGCGATCGAAGGCCTCGTTCGGGTCCGACATGACGTGCTTCCGGTTGGTGCGCCCCCCGGCGGAGCGCCGGTATCGGGCAGGGCGTTGGCAAGGGCTTTCCGGAGGCCGGGGGCGTCTCGCCGCCCCCGGCCTCCGGCCGGATCGGCTACTGGCTGACCTGAGATTTGACGCTCGCCGCGCCATCCTGGCGCCATTGCGTTGATGGATCCTTGCCTTCGCGCAGCTCGTTGATGACCTTGCTGCGGCGTACGGTGTCGATCCGGCCCTCGCTGCGGCTCTGGACGAGGTCCGTGGGGTCGGCGATCTGGGCGGCGATGTTGGAGCGCGTCGCGCAGCCGAGATTCCAGTAGGGATCGTTGCGCAGGGAGAAGGCCGGATCCGAAGTGCCGAGATCCTGCGGCCAGAGCCCGCACTGGCCCGCCACCTTGGCTTCCATGCGCTGGAAGCTCAGGCGCACGGGGGAGGCAAGGGCCGGATTGGCCACGGTGTAGCCGGAGACGACGAAGGCGCGGGCCGGGATGCCGTTCTGCGCGCCGACCGCGCGGATCGCCGCCGCGGTCCGGTCGATCGACGGCACCAGCCCGGGGGCGACGCCCTGGGGCAGGTCCACCGCCAGCGTGCCGCGGCCGAAGCGCCGGAATTCCAGTAGGAAGGCATCGAGATCCGCCGCCTGGCGCGGGGAGAGGTGGCCCGGGCCGATCGGGAACACATCGAGAGTCCGGGTGCCGTCGGCCAGGACGAAGGGGTGACGCGTGCGCACGTCGTTCGGATAGAGCGCGCCCGTCGTGTCGACCCGGTCGCTCTTGCAGGCCGCGAGGGGGCCGGCGAGGAGGGCGAGGCCGAGAAGGGCGAGGGGCATCCTGCTGCGAGGGAGGGCCATCGTTCGAGTTCCTGATGCGGCGCGCCGCGCCGGCCTTGAGCCTCGGGAAGGATTCGGTCCGGATCAGTCGGCGATGAAGCCGACGCGGCCGCGGTAGGACGCGCCGATCGGGCTGCCGCCGGCGACCCCGTAGATCTTGTTGATACGGCCGAGCAGGACCGCCTGCGGGTCCGTCGCCTGCACGAAGCCGTCGTCGGGGCGGGAGACCTGCGAGGGCTGCATCGGTTTGGCGATGAAGGGCGTCACCATGATCATCAGCTCCGTCTCCTGGCGCTGGTAGTCGCGGGAGCGGAACAGGGCGCCGAGAATCGGCAGGTTGATGAGGCCGGGAAGCCCGCTGATCGTCTGCTTGCCGACCTGCTGGATCAGGCCCGCGGTCATCATCGTGCCGCCGGACGGCAGCTCGACGGTGGTCTCGGACTTGCGCACCTTGGTGCCGGGCACGGCCACGGCCTGATCGCCGACCGCGTAGTTGAAGCTGTTCTGCTGATCGATCTCGGTGACGTCGGTCCCGACCCGGACCGAGATGCGGTTCTCGGACAGGACGACCGGCGTGAAGGTCAGCGACACGCCGTAGGTCTTGAAGGTGATGCCGGGGCTGCAGACGATGCCGACGGCGCAGGAGGCGCTGGAGGGCACCGGGTACTCGCCGCCCGCCGTGAACTTGGCCGCCTCGCCGGAGATCGCGGTGAGGGTCGGCTCGGCGAGGATGCGCGAGACGCCGGCCTGCTCGAAGGCCTTGAGCGTCGCCTGAAGCGAGAACCCGCCGCTCTTCACCGAGGCCTGCAGGAAGTTGTCCGCCGGCGTGTTGCCGCCGGTGATCGGGAAGGGGTTGGACTGCGAGAGGATCGAGTGGTTGCTCGCGACCGGGTTCAGCGCCGACCAGCTGCCGCTGGTGTTGATGCCGAACTGCTTGATGACGCTGCGGGCCACCTCGACCACGGTGACGCGCAGCATCACCTGGTCGCGCTCCCGCACGGTCAGGTTGTTGATGACGGTGCCGCGTGCGCTGCCGCCGGGGGCGGCATTCCCGCCGATGCCGGTGCCGGTGCCGACGAAGGCCTGGGCCAGGTCGAAGGCGCGGGCGGCATCGGCCGCCGAGGCCACGGAACCGGACAGGATGATCGAGTTGCCCGCGGAGCGGATGTCGAAGCGGCCCTCGGGGAAGTTCTGATTGAGGATCTGGTAGAGCAGATCGAATTTCAGCTCGCTGCCGATGGTGACGTCGAGGGTGGCGATCTGGCGGCCCTCGGCATCCATCACGAAGATGGACGTGGCGCCGTTGTCGACGCCGATGACGAAGACCTTGCGGGTCGAGCGCACCACGGCGTTCGCCACCGCCGGGTTCGCCACGAAGACTTCCTTGGCGTCCCGGGGGAGATCGAGGATCAGGGAGCGCCCGCGGGTCAGCTCGATCTTGCGGGCGACGTTCGCATCGCCGGCCCCGATCGTCACCACCGTGCTGTTGGCGACGGTGGTCGGCATCTCGGCACGGGCGGCGCCCTGGGGGAGGGTGCTCAGCGCGAAGCCGGCGAGGAATGCGGAGACGGCTGCCCGGCGATGGGTCTTCAACATCGGTCCTCTCCTCACCGGCGGGTGGGCTGCTGCTTGGCCACGCCGAAGCGGACGATGGTCATCGTCCCGTCGGCGCCCGCATCGGCCATCGCCTCGGCCACCTTCCCGGCGTCCTGAATGCTGCGCAGGGACAGGGAGAGCTGGCCGACCTTCTGGGCGAGGGTGATGATCTCCGCCTGGGTCGGGGTCAGCGCGAGGGTGGCGGTCTCGCCGGTGACGACGTTCACGCCGTTCTTCTCCTGGACGACCTGCCCCACGGCGAGCACCCGCACGTCGGTCAGCACCGTCTCGGAGATCTGCTCGCCGCCATTGGCGTCGTCGCGATAGGTCTTGATCACGTCGACATGGTCGTTGGGCAGCACGAACCCGCCCGCGGTGCTCGAGCCGCGGGTGTCCGTGGTGACCGCGACCGCGCGCAGGCCGGCGGGCAGGATCGCCGACATGAAGCCGCTGCCGGCCTTCACGAGCTTCTCGGCGCGGATCGGCTCGTTGGCCAGGAAGCCCGTCCGGATGATCGAACCGGCCGTGTCCTTGATCGCGTCGGGCGCGAATTTCCGGGTGATGTAGCCGGGGGCCACGGCCTGTTCGGGCCAGGGCATCCAGCGCAGATCCTCGGGCTTCAGGGTCTGGCCCACGGGAAGATCGGCGGCGGCGACGAGGATCTCGGCGTGCTCCACCGGCGGCGGCGCGACGGCGACCGGCGCCGGGGGCGGCGGCGGATCCCCACTCATCATGAAGGCCGCGCCACCGCCTGCCACGACAGCAACGGCAAGGAGGGCAAGACGGGCTGGTTTCATCGGCGTCGCGCTGATCCGTCGACGGCGCAGGCCGCCGTCTGGCCTGAGCTTTGGGGCGGATTCGTCAAATTAAGGTTAACCGTTCGTCACGGTGCCGATCGGGGGCTGTCTCGAATGCGGAAGGTCTACAAGACGCGCTCAAGACAAGCCCGCCGGGCAACTGGAGATGGCCGGGGCAACGGCTGATGCTGCCCCGCCGGCATCAGTCGCGCCCAAGACAAAAGCGCCGGAAGGCCGGCGCTCTGCTTCGATGGGCCCTGGAAAGACTGGATGAGAGCCCCGCCGGGCTCCACATCCTTGTTCCGACGCGCTCCCTTTCGCCGAAGCGGCCTCTGCTTCGGTGCGAAGTGCCCTAGCCGAGGGGCAGGTGCTGCCAGGCCTGGGTCATCGGCAGCACGGCGAGGGCGGCCGCGGCCAGGGCGATGCCGTAGGGGATGCCGGTCTTCGCATCGTGCAGGTGCAGCGCGAAGGGAAGCCGCGCCGTGAAGCCCGGGAGCGGATAGGTGCGCATGTAGAGGATCAGCAGCGTGAGCGCCCCGCCGAAGACGGAGGCCACGAGAAGATAGTCGGCCATGTGGTCGAGCCCGATCCAGAGCGCCGTGGCCGCCGCCAGCTTCGCGTCGCCGCCGCCGATATAGCCGAGGGCGAACAGGGTGAAGGTCAGGAGCAGGGTCAGCGCGCCGGCCGCGACGTGGTTGCCGATCTCCGCCCAGCCGAGGCCCGCTCCGACGACGTAGAGGACGAAGCTGAGCATCACGAGCAGGTTGACCCGGTTCGGGATCAGCATCGTCAGCAGATCGCTCGCCGCGGCATAGGCCATCAGGAACGGGAAGACGATGCAGAGGGCGAAAGTCACCATGCCGGCCTCGATCGCGCGGGGGAGGGGAGAGCGGACCCGGGCAGCATGGCGCGACCGGGTTGAGAATTCGCCAATCCCGTTCGGAGCATCCTTCGGACCGCGGGGCGATGTCCGGGTTCCCCAAAACGGACAAGACGAGGCTGCGGCGATGGCGGCCTCGTCTTCCCATTCGGTCTGCGGTCACGCCGCAGCCTCACCGGATGCAGGCGGCGTCGAAGCGCCGCCGTTCCCGATCAGTTGGTCTTGGTGAGGGTGCTGCCGATGTTGTTGAAGGCGGTGTTGAGGTTCGAGCGCAGGGTGCCGAACAGGGCGATGAGGGCGACGGCCATCATGGCGGCGATCAGGCCGTACTCGATGGCGGTGGCACCGGACTCGTCGGAGGCGAAGCGCTTGACGATATTCTTCACGGGTGTTCTCCTTTGACTCGATAAACTTGCGAAGTAACCGTCGAAGTCTTTGGAACGCCTCGATCGGTGGCAGGGCTAGGGATAGATCACACGCGTTGATGTTGGGTTAAATTGATCCCGGAGTTCCAGTCCTGCCAAGGCAACCCGCGTCACGGTTAAGCGGACCTTGATTTGATCTCAGCAGGATTGCATGGCTGAGCTTGATTCCCGCAAGCGTAGCCATTCCGCGGGCCGAACCGGGCCTATCTTGCCAGAGCACGCTTCCAGGGCCGGGGACGTGTGAACACGGGGGCTTCGAGGGATCATGGGGCCGTCCGGCCTCGCGCCGGCGGCGTGATCCTGGCTGGGCGCATCGGGCCGGAGAATTGGTGCCGGGACACATGAGCGGTTATGCAGAAGGGCCGGCCTGACATCGTCAGGCCGGCCCTTCTGCGTTTCTCTCGATCGTCTCGGGGCGTTCTCGCCGCAGCGAAGGCCGGTTCGGTGCGGCCGCCTCATCAGGATCCGATCGGATCCCCCTGGGGCGCTGCCGAGATCACTTCTTGGTCAGGGTGCTGCCGATGTTGTTGAAAGCGACGTTGAGGTTTCCGCGCAGGGTCGTGAACAGGGCGATGAGGGCGACGGCCATCATGGCGGCGATCAGGCCATATTCGATGGCGGTGGCGCCGGATTCATTGGAGAGGAAGCGCTTGACGATGTTCTTCATGATAAAGCCCCATCTCAACCAGTCTTTTGCAAATTGATACAACGAGACGCTGTATGCGTTTCGCGCCAATGCAGAGAGACGAATGGAAAGATCCCATTGATTTTATGTTAAGCCGATAGAATACAATGCAGTTTTTGCGGAAAATTGTCGCAATGATCAGGCAAAAGTTTTGGCTCCTGAAAGAGATTGCAACTTGTGCTTGATTATCTTTCGTGTCCTGTATTCAGGGTGGCGCGCTGTGCGTATCCCCGCCGGTTGCGGCGCTGGGCTGCGCGACGTGCCGAAGGGGCGCGGTGGACGATCGGGCCATGGGAGGCCGGGACCGCCTGCCTGCGATGGTCTTGCGTAGGGGCGGAACGGTGCCGGCCCGAGGGGAGTCGGGCGGAGACGGGATGGGGATTAGCGGTTCTTTCACCACTCCCGCGGCATTCTCGCCGGGCTCGATGAACGATGCCGTTGATGCGCGATCCGCTGATGCGACGGGCCGGCTGCCTCCGCCGCCTCGGGGCCCGCGTGCCAGTGAGGGATCATGCTGCGCTTTCCGTCGTCCCGTCAGCGTTTCGGCTTCGCCGTGGCCGCCGTCCTTCTCGGAAGCCTTCAGGCCGCCCTGGCGAACGAGGGCAGCGAGCGCCCGGACATCACGGTGCTCGTGGACAATGCCAAGGTGATGCGGCTCCCGGAACGCACCCTCACGGTGATCATCGGCAACCCGATGATCGCGGACGTGTCGCTCCAGCGGAACGGGGTCGTCATCCTCACGGGCAAGAGCTTCGGCCGCACCAATCTGATCGCGCTCGACGGGACCGGCGCGATGCTCGCGGAGACGAGCATCTCGGTCCAGTCGCCGCCCCAGGCCTCCGTGGTCACCGTCCAGCGCGGGCTCGAGCGGGAATCCTATGCCTGCACGCCGAACTGCCAGCCCTCGGTGCAGCTCGGCGATTCGAGCAAGTACTTCTCCGAGGTGAGCGGGCAGGCCGACCAGCGGCGTGCCCTCGCGACGGCCGGCGCGGCCGGTCATTGAGGTGCGCCCCTCCGACATGGTGCCTCGTCGAAGCCGCGGGAGGGGCATAATCTGGGATTGATTGAATTATCTGAACACAACCTAATCGGGAAATTCTGTTGAGATCGGGAGGCGCGTTGTCGCTGAGGGCGCGTTAACCGTGCCGGTCGCGGCGAAGCGTCCGAATTCGAGTCGCGCATCTTCGCAACATTTCGGAAAACTGTTTTCCGGTACCCTGTCGCCTCCACGTGGTGTTGGCCGCAGGGGCGCTTGTCGTGCCTCGGCCTTCCGTCCTGTCGAGAGCGGCCGATGGCTCCAGCGCATGACGATCCGGTCGTTCGAGAGCCTCCGCGGTGGGGCTGTCACCGGGTTCTGCGCCGCTTCGGGCGGGATGCGGGCGGTGCGACGGCCGTCGAGATGGCCATCGTGCTCGTTCCCTTCCTCGCGATCCTGCTGTCGACCATCGAGACGGCGATCGTCTTCTGGGCGCAGATGTCCCTGCAGCAGGCCGTCGCCGACACGACCCGCGAGATCTACACGGGCAACTTCCAAACCGCGAACGCCAATCTCAGCAAGGCGTCCGATCTGCTCGACGCATTCCGGAAGAAGCTGTGCCAGGAGAACGGGCAGCCGCGGAAGGTGATCTTCAACTGCGCGAACGTGAAGTTGAACATCTCCACCGTGGACGCCTTCTCGAACGTGGCGCCCCTCAGCCCCGTCACGAGCGGCAGCGGCATCCGCGACTGGAACCCGAATTTCGGCACCGGCTATGCCTGCGGCCGGGGCAACGCCATCGTGCTGGTCCAGGCCGCGGTCGATTTCCCCGTCTTCTCCACGCTGCTCAACCCGGGCACCGTCACGCTGCCGGGAGGCCGGCGCGTCCTCCAGGCCGCCAGCGTGTTCCGGGTCGAGCCCTACGACTCGACGAAGGTCTGCTCATGACCCGGCTCTCGGCAGCAGCCCGTGCCGCCTCCGCGCGGCTGCACAGCTTCCGGCACGACAGCCGCGGGCTCGCCGCCCTCGAATTCGCAATCGTCCTGCCGGCGATGCTGCTCGTCTATGTCGGCACCGCCGAACTTGCGAGCGCGGTCGACATGAGCCGCAAGGTCAGCCTCGTCACCCGCTCCGTCGCCGACATCACCGGCCGTGCCGCGCCCGACAACATGGCGCCGATCTTCGACGCCGCCCGGGTGATCCTGCAACCCTACGATTCGAACCGGGCGAAGATCGTCATCAGCGCGATGGGGGTCACGAAGGTGAACAACCAAGTCACCGGCAAGGTCTGCTCCAGCGCGGCGACGAGCAACGCGTCGGCCCGGGCACGGGGGACCGTCGCCGGCACCAGCGACCTGCCGCCCGTGCCGGCGAGCTTCCAGTTCGACAAGGGCCGCTATCTCCAGGCCGAGGTCACGATGCCCTACGCCCCGCTCATGGGTTCGACGATCGTCGCGGCGATCTTCGGGCCGGGCGGCCTCACCATCAAGGAACAGATTCCGTGGGCCGAGCGCACGGATACCGAGATCGTGCTGCCCGGTGGGCAGAAATGCGCCTGATGCCTCCGGACGCTTCGCACCTTTCTATCGAGTCCGCCCTGCCATGACCCTCCTCTCGAAGGCCCTCTCGCGCATTCGCGGCCTGCCCCGCGACCGGTCGGGCCAGATGGCCGTGCTGTTCGGGATCGCCACGATCCCGCTGCTTTGCGTGGCCGGCGTTGCCATCGATTACGGGCGCCGCTCGTCGGCCAAGGTGCGTCTCGATGCGGCCCTGGACGCGGCGTTGCTCTCGGTCGTCAGCCAGCCGAGCAATACGATCGACGCGACCGCCCTTGCCGCGATGCAGACGCAGTTCCGGAGCGAGGCCGCCAAGATCCCGGGCGTGACCGTGCAGTCCTTCACGCCGAGCGTCGTGACGACCGCGTCGAAGGTCAGCCTGTCGGCCTCCTATGAGGGCACGATCGACACCACGCTCACCAAGCTGATGAATTTTTCCAGCATGAAGATCCAGGGAACTGCAGCGGCCACCCGCGGTGTCTCGCAATATATCGATTTCTATCTGCTGCTCGACAACTCGCCCTCGATGGGGCTTGCGGCGACCGACGCCGACATCGCGAAGATGCAGACGATCACCAGCGACAAATGCGCCTTCGCCTGCCACAAGCATACCTTCGACAGCAAAGGCAACATCACCGGTGACGATGCCGGGGACTATTACCATCTTGCCGCGCGCTACGGCATCAAGCTGCGGATCCAGGTGCTGCGCGACGCGGTGATGGGACTTGTCGACCGGGCCAAGACGGCGATGAAGCTGTCCCAGCAGTATCGGATGGAGGTCTGGACCTTCAGCGACGTGCTGACGAAGGTGTCGAACCTGACAAGCAACCTCGATTCGACGAAGAGCGACGCCACCAAGATCGACCTCGCCTATTCTCTCTATGGCGAGCCGGACAACCAGACCTCCTATGAGCGCGCCCTCCCCGGCATCACGAAAACGATTCCGAAGAGCGGGACCGGCATCACGCCGGATTCGCCGATCCGGTTCCTGTTCTTCGTGACGGACGGCGTCCAGGATACGCCGATCGACGGGAGCGTCAGCGAGCCGAGCGCGGGCTACAAGATCAATGCGAACCGGTTCATCAGCCCACTCAATCCGGCCCTGTGTCAGACCTTGAAGGACAACAACGTCCGCATCGGCATCATCTACACGACGTATCTGCCGCTCACCGTGAACGGCTTCTACAACGCGTTCGTGGCCCCCTATTCGAGCAAGATCGCCACCCGGCTCCAATCCTGCGCCTCGGACGGCCTGTTCTTCCCCGTCTCGACGGACGGAGACATCGGCGCGGCGATGAACAAGCTGTTCGACACCGCGGTGAACTCCGTCCGCCTGACCAATTGAGGCCGCTTCAGATCGTCTGGTTGTAGGCGCCGACTTCCGGGTTCTCCCGCAGGATGGCGTCGACGGCCTGGAACATCTCCCGCAGGCGGGCCTCCGAGACCGGGCTCTCCACCACCACGACGAGCTCGGGCTTGTTGGAGGAGGCCCGCACCAGGCCCCAGGTGCCGTCCTCGGTCGACACGCGCACGCCGTTGACGGTGACGAGATCCGTGATCGTCGCGCCGCCCACCGGCTCGCCCGCCGCCTGCATCGCCTGGAAGCGAGCGATCACCTTGTCGACGACCCCGTACTTCACCTCGTCCGGGCAATGGGGCGACATGGTCGGCGAGCCCCAGGTCTTGGGCAGGGCCCGGTAGAGATCGGCCATCGAGGCCTCGGGGTTGCGGTCGAGCATCTCGATCACCGCGATCGCGGTGATCAGCCCGTCATCGTAGCCGCGCCCGATCGGGGCGTTGAAGAAGAAGTGGCCGGACTTCTCGAAGCCGGCCAGCGCCGAGAGCTCGTTGACCCGGCGCTTGATGTAGGAATGGCCCGTCTTCCAGTAGTCGGTCGTCACGCCCTGCGCCTGCAGCGCGGGATCGGTGTGGTAGAGGCCGGTCGACTTCACGTCGACGACGAAGGTCGCGTTCGGGTGCAGCTTGGACAGGTCGCGGGCGAGCATCACGCCGATCTTGTCGGCGAAGATCTCCTCGCCCTCGTTGTCCACCACGCCGCAGCGGTCGCCGTCCCCGTCGAAGCCGAGGCCGACATCGGCGCCGGTCTCCTTCACCTTGGCCGCGATGGCATGGAGCATCTCCATGTCCTCGGGGTTCGGGTTGTAGCGGGGGAAGGTGTAGTCCGGCTCCGCATCGAGGGGGATCACCTCGACGCCGAGCCGCTCCAGAAGCTTGGGGGCGAAGGCGCCGGCGGTGCCGTTGCCGCAGGCGGCCACCACCTTGAGCTTGCGCGTGATCGGCTTGGCCCGCTCCAGGAGGTCGGCGAGATAGGTCTCCGCGAAGTTCGGCACGAATTCGTAGGCGCCGCCCTCGCGATACTGGAAGGCGCCGCTCGTCACGATCTCCTTGAGCCGGCTCATCTCCTCCGGGCCGAAGGTCATCGGGCGGTTGGCGCCCATCTTCACGCCGGTCCAGCCGTTGTCGTTGTGCGAGGCGGTCACCATCGCCACGCAGGGGCAGTCGAGGGCGAATTGCCCGAAATAGGCCATGGGCGAGAGGGCCAGCCCGATATCCTTCACCCGCAGGCCCGCCGCCTGCATGCCAGCGATCAGCGCCAGCTTGATGGAGGAGGAATAGGCCCGGAAATCGTGGCCGGTCACGATCTCGGGGCGCACGCCGAGCTCGTGCACGAGGGTGCCGATGCCGAGCCCCAGGGCCTGCACGCCCATCAGGTTGATTTCCTGCGGGAACAGCCAGCGGGCGTCGTATTCCCGGAAGCCCGTGGGCTTCACCAGGGGAAGCTGCTCGAACGCGAAGGTGTTCGGCGTCAGCGATGCCTGCGGTTGAGGAAACATGCGGCCCTTCCCGATCGATCGTCGTGTGCGTCGTCGGGAGTAGCCGGTTGGCCGCATGGGGGGAAGCGGCCACCGGGGCCTGTCGGGGCCAAAAAGTGTTAACCAGACAGGCCGGGCCGCCGCAACGGCCCGACCTTTTCTGCGCGGCCGCGATCAGTGCGGCTTGGCGGTGCCCGTGCTGCTGGAGCCGCTGCCGGACGAGCCGGAGGTGGTGGAACCGGTCGAGCCCGTGGTGTCGCCCGCGCCGTCCTTCTTGCCGAAGCCGGCCGCGTTGGGCGAGCCCTGCATCCGGCCCTGATCCTGCTGCATCTCGTGGCCGGGCGCCTTCGAGGAGGCGCCCCGGTCTTCCGCGGCCATGGCGGCCGTCGCGAAGCCGAAAGCGGTCAGGAGCGCAATCGCCGAGACTTTCATGGGTTTCCTCCAGGTTATGTTGAACAGCCGGAAAACGTTGCCGCCGCTCGGGTCGTTCCGGAAAAAGGCGATGCCGGATCCCCAGCGGTCGAAAGGCAGAATCTCCTCTTCGCAGATCTGGGCAAGGACCGGATCCGGCGGCGGGGAGCGTCGCTCCAGCCCCGCTTCGCGCCGCGACGATTTCCGTCGACGCGGCGACGTCTTCGCGTCGCCGGCCGGGGATTGTCGTCATGCGCCGCGCGATGGGGCGGCGGAAGGCGCACGGTCCGCATTGCGCAGGCCCCCGGATGCGTGTATGGGCGGGACGCGCCCTTGAGACACCCTTGGAGGCACGGGCGCATCGGGGATCGGTAGCTGGGCCGTCCGTTTCGGGCGGCCTTTGTCGTTCCCCCGACCGCAATCGAAAAAGGATCACGCCATGAGCGCAATCAAGCCGCTTGAGGCCGTGGCACGCGACCGGGTCGGCAAGGGGGCCGCCCGGGCCGTTCGTCGCCAGGGCCAGATTCCCGCCGTCATCTACGGCGGCGGCCAGGCCCCGCAGGCCATCGCCATCGACCTCATCCGCACCCGCACCCTGATCTATGCCGGTGGCTTCAAGACCACCGTGTTCGAGATCGCCGCCGGCGGCAAGAAGATCCGCGCCATCCCGCGCGACTTCCAGCTCGACCCGGTGACCGGCGTGCCGCTGCATGTCGACTTCCTGCGCGTCGTCTCCGGCCAGACCGTGACGGTCGAGGTGCCCGTGCACTTCCTCCACGAGGAGGCTGCGCCCGGCATCAAGAAGAACGGCGGCACGCTGAACATCGCCAAGCACACCCTCGAGCTCGACGTCGCCCCGGACCAGATCCCGGACGCGATCGAGATCGACCTGACCGGCCGCCAGATCGGCGACGTCATCCACGCCTCCGACGTGAAGTTCCCGGCCGGCACCTATACCGGCGCCGCCGAGGACGTGGTCGCCAACATCGTGCCGCCGACGGTGCTCGGCGCCGAGGTCGAGGCCGAGGAAGCCGCCATCGCCGAGGCCCAGTCCGCCGAGGCCGCCGAGGAGAAGGCGGAGACCGAGGGCGAGGCTGCCGACGAAGCGAAGTCCGACGAGGCCTGAGCCTTGGGGCTTCGGCCCGATCGCTTGCCCTGACGATGCCCCGGCACCCTGCCGGGGCATTTTTTCGTTTCGGAAGGCCTGTTCCCTCCCGTCTCCTGCGAAGGCGAGGTTCCATGCGGCTCATCGTCGGCCTGGGCAATCCCGGCCCGCGCTACGCGCGCAACCGCCACAATATCGGCTTCCTGGCCCTCGACGAGATCGCGCGGGTGCACCGGGCGGCCCCGTTCCGGAAGCGCTTCCAGGGCGAGGCGAGCGAGGCGGTGCTCGGCAGCGAGCGCGTCATCCTGCTGAAGCCCCTCACCTACATGAACGAGTCCGGTCGCTCGGTCGCGGAGGCGCAGCGCTTCTACAAGATCGCCCTCTCCGACGTGATGGTGCTGCACGACGAACTCGATCTCGCTCCGGCCAAGCTCCGGGTGAAGACCGGCGGCGGCAATGCCGGCCATAACGGCCTGCGCTCGATCACGGCGCAATGCGGCAACGATTATCGCCGGGTCCGCCTCGGCATCGGGCACCCCGGGGACAAGGCCCTGGTCCACGCCTACGTGCTCAACGACTTCGCCAAGGCCGAGGAGCCCTGGGTCGAGGATCTCTGCCGGGCGGTGGCCGACCATGCGCCCCTGCTCGCCGCCGGCGAGGATGCGAGCTTCCAGAACAAGGTCCATCTCGCCATGGCGGGGCGGGGCTGGGACGAGCAGAAGCCGATCGGCCGCAATTGACGCCGCGGGTGGGCAACGGGATATCCCTGCCGCCCCGTCCCGGCCGAGGAGTTCACCACCGTTGAGCCAGCAAGCGGCTTATCCTGCGCCCGCGCCCTGGCGCCGCCTGATCGCGCCCGGCCTCGCCACCCTCGTCTGCCTCGCGATCCTGCTGGGACTCGGGTTCTGGCAGCTCGCCCGCAAGGGCGAGAAGGAGGCGTTGATCGCCCGCATCGTCGAGCGCACCCGGGCCGCGCCGGTGCCGCCTCCCCCCTTCGAGGCCTGGGATGCGAAGGCCGACGAGTTCCGGCACGTCGCCGCCGAGGGCGTGCTCCTGAACGACCGCGAGACGCTGGTCCACGGGCTCGCTCCCGGCGACACGCCCGGTCGCGCCCTCCAGGGCTATTACGTGATCACCCCGCTCCAGCGGGCGGACGGCTCGGTCATCCTGGTCAATCGCGGCATCGTGCCGACCGAATTGAAGAACCCGGAGGACCGCAAGGCCGGCCAGATCGCGGGCGAGACCCGGGTCTCCGGCATGCTGCGGGCGAGCGAGCCCCGCGGCCTGTTCGTGCCGGCGCCGGATCCGGCCCGGGGCGAATGGTTCAACCGCGACATCGCCGGTATCGCGGCGGCGCGCGGGCTCGATCGGGTGGCGCCCTACATGATCGAGGCGGATGCGACCGCCAATCCCGGCGGCTGGCCGCGGGGCGGCCAGCTGCGGGTCGACCTGCCCAACAACCACCTGCAATACGCCTTCACCTGGTTCGGCATCGCCGCCTGCCTGGTGGGCGTCTTCTCGGTCTTCGCCGCCCGCCGCCTCAAGGAGACGCAGGCGGACTGAGGGATGGGCCGCTCCGGCGAACCGGAAGCGGCCGCGGCCTCACTCCGCCGCGGCGGCGAAGATCGTGCCGGCGCGGGGCAGGTCCAGGGTGTTCCAGGTTTCGACCAGGGCGTCCGTCAGGGTCGCGATGCGGGCGTCGTCGTGGAACGGCGTCGGCGTGATGCGCAGGCGCTCGGTGCCCCGGGGCACGGTCGGGTAGTTGATCGGCTGGATGTAGATGCCGTGGCGCTCCAGCAGGTGGTCGGCGGCCGCCTTGCACAGCTCCGCGTCGCCCACCATCACCGGCACGATATGCGTCTCGGTCGGCAGCACCGGCAGGCCGGCGGCGTCGAGGGCGGCCTTGGTCTTGGCCGCCTGGCGCTGATGCGCCGCGCGCTCCGCCTGGGAATGCTTGAGGTAACGCACCGAGGCCCGGGCCGCCGCGGCGATGGCCGGGGGGAGGGCGGTGGTGAAGATGAAGCCGGCCGCATGGCTGCGCACCGCGTCGCAGAGCGCCGCCGAGCCGGTGATGTAGCCGCCGACGCAGCCATAGCCCTTGGCCAGCGTGCCCTCGATCACGTCGACCCGGTGCATCACGCCGTCGCGCTCGGCGATGCCGGCGCCGCGGTCGCCGTAGAGGCCGACCGCATGCACCTCGTCGATATAGGTCATGGCGCCGTAGCGGTCGGCGAGGTCGCAGATCGCCGCGATCGGCGCCACGTCGCCGTCCATCGAGTAGACGGATTCGAACACGATCAGCTTCGGCCGGTCGCCGGCCTCGATCAGCAGCTGCTCCAGATGGCCGAGATCGTTGTGGCGGAAGACGCGCTTCTCGCAGCCCGACTGGCGCACGCCCTCGATCATCGAGTTGTGGTTGAAGGCGTCCGACAGGATCAGGCAGTTCGGGATCAGCTTGGCGATCGTGGCGATGCCGGTCTGGTTCGAGACATAGCCCGAGGTGAAGACGAGGCCCGCCTCCTTGCCGTGCAGGTCGGCGAGCTCGCGCTCGAGATCCACCAGCGGCGAGGTGTTGCCCGCGATGTTGCGGGTGCCGCCCGCGCCGACGCCGCAGCGGGCGGCGGTCTCGGTCATGGCGCCGACCACCTCCGGATGCTGGCCCATGCCGAGATAGTCGTTGGAGCACCACACGGTGATCTCGCGGGTTCCGCCATCCGACTTGCGCCAGCGGGCCTGCGGGAACTGGCCGGCGATGCGCTCGATATCGGCGAAGACGCGGTAGCGCCGCTCGCTGTGCAGGCGGTTCAGGGCCGTGGCGAAAAAGCGCTCGTAATCGAGCTTGGGCGCCGGGCTGGCGCAATCTTTGCGTGTTCCGCCGGCAGCCGAGAGTGTCTCGATCCTGTCGGTCTTTGCGGGCATCCGATCCACGGGCATCCGTCCTCGACGCATGTGCTGGCCGCCGGCTCCGAGTGAACCGTCGGGTTCAAGTCTGCGGTCCCGCTCTCGCTTGTTCGAGAGCATCCGGCTTCGAGCCGCTCTCTCCCGCGACTCCCTTCCGTGCGGTCACCGAAACGGCCTCACACCATTCCAACGACGGAACGACAGGATACAGACCGATCTGGAATTGGTTCAAGGTGAGTTCGAGACATTCCTGCTTTGCACCCGTTGTGACGGACGAGCAAAGCCGGTATCCGCGCCTGGGACGATGGGTCGCGCGATCACGGATGCGCGGATGAGCGACGAGAACCGGGACAAACGTCCGGACGCCCGCGGCGACCGGCTCAAGGCGGCCCTGCGCGACAACCTGAGGCGCCGCAAGGACCAGGCCCGGGGCCGGTCCGAGGAGCCGGGGGAGGCGGTCGCCGAAGTGCACCGTCCGGGGAAGCCGATACCCGGCGCATGCTGAGTCGCGCCGTCCCCTTTCCGCCAAATCCGGCCTATACGTGGCCGTTCGCCTCGGCGCTCCCGCGCCGGGAGGATTGCAGGAACGCGCCGGCCTGAAGCCGAGAGGCCGAGCCGGCGCCCGAAGGATCGACATGGACCGCATCCACATCACCGGCGGGGCGAAGCTCAACGGGGTCATTCCGATCTCGGGCGCCAAGAACGCCGCGCTGCCCCTCATGATCGCGAGCCTGCTGACCGGCGAGACGCTGGAGCTCGTCAACGTGCCCCGGCTCGCCGACATCACGGCCCTGACCCGCATCCTCGGCAATCACGGCGTCGACCAGATGGTGGTGGGCAAGCGGCCCGGGCAGACCACCGAGACCGGCCAGACCATCCGGCTGACCGCCTCGAACGTCATCGACACCACCGCGCCCTACGAGCTCGTTTCGACCATGCGGGCGAGTTTCTGGGTGGTGGCGCCGCTGCTCGCCCGCTTCGGCGAGGCCAAGGTCTCCCTGCCCGGCGGCTGCGCCATCGGCACGCGGCCGGTGGACCTGCTGATCATGGCGCTGGAGAAGCTCGGCGCGCAGATCGAGATCGACGGCGGCTACGTGGTCGCGAAGACCAGGAACGGCCTGCGCGGGGGCGAGATCAGCTTCCCGAAGGTCACGGTCGGCGGCACCCACGTGGCCCTCATGGCCGCTGCGCTCGCCTACGGCACCACGGTGATCGAGAACGCCGCCCGCGAGCCGGAGGTGGTCGATCTGGCCGAGTGCCTCATCAAGATGGGCGCGCGCATCAAGGGCGCCGGCACGCCGCGCATCGAGATCGAGGGCGTGGCCCGCCTGCACGGGGCCCGCCACGAGGTCCTGCCTGACCGGATCGAGACTGGCACCTACGCCATGGCCGTGGCGATGACCGGCGGCGACGTGGTTCTGGAGAACACCCGCGCCGACCTCCTGCACGCGGCCCTCGACGTGCTCGCGACCACGGGGGCCGAGATCACCCCGGTGCCGGACGGGATCCGCGTGCGCCGCAACGGCGCCGGCATCGCCGCGGTCGACGTGACCACCGATCCGTTCCCGGGCTTCCCGACCGACCTGCAGGCGCAGTTCATGGCGCTGATGACGCTCGCCAAGGGCTCCTCGCGCATCCGGGAGACCATCTTCGAGAACCGCTTCATGCACGTGCAGGAGCTGGCCCGGCTCGGCGCCCGGATCCGGCTCGACGGCGATGCGGCCATCGTCGAGGGCGTGGAGCGTCTGAAGGGCGCCCCGGTGATGGCCACCGACCTGCGCGCCTCGGTCTCCCTGGTGATCGCCGGGCTGGCGGCGGAGGGCGAGACCCAGATCAACCGGGTCTATCACCTCGACCGCGGCTTCGAGGCGCTGGAGGCCAAGCTCGGCCGCTGCGGCGCCCGGATCGAGCGCGTGCGGGTCTGACCTGACACGCGAAGCCCCGCCCGATCGGATCACGATCGGGCGGGGCTCCCGGACGTCTCAGTAGGCGGTGGCGCCGCGTTTCACGCCGAAGCCGGGGATGTCGCAGGCGCAGGACGAGTTCGGCGGCAGGGGCGGGGCCGGGCAGTTGCCGCGGGCGGTCACGCAGACGCTGCCGCCGCCGCGCCAGCGCCGGCGGGGCGGCGGGGGACGATCGTCATCGTCCTCGTCGCGATAGTAGCGCGGCGGCGGCGGCCGGTCGTAACCGTAATCCCGATAATATTGCGCGCTCGCGGGCACCGCCGTCGCGAGGGTGACCGCGGCCGTTGCCGCCAGCACGAAGCGCTTCACCGCCCAAACTCCCTAATTGGTGGCTGATCCGGCTCCCCGGATATCGACCGGGAGATGAACGCGGACTGAGAGGCCAAGGTTCGCCGGAAAAGTCAGGTTCGCGCCCCGCGTCGGTCCGGCCCGGTCGCGCGGCGCGCCCCTGCCCCGCTCATCGGCGGTTGCCGTGGGCACATGTGCTCGCTACCTGATGCGCCGACGCCCCGTGGCGTCGCCCGTCAGCCGCCTCCCCGAGCCGCGACCCGCCATGGAGCTCCTGAAGCTCGCAGCCCTCGACGCCGAGGACCTCGCCGTCATCTCCGCCCATCTCCAGGACGCCGTCCTGCAGCGGGGGGACATGACCTGGCTTCCCGCGCAGCGCCGCTTCGTGCTGGTCGCCCGCCGCTTCGACTGGGCCGCGCCCGAGGGCACGCCCCCGCGCCGCCGGCTCACCGGCCTGCATTTCGAGCGCGTGCTCGGCGTGAAGGCCAGGGGCCTGGCGCCGGACAACCCCTCCGCGGAGCCCCTCGAACTGCTCGCGATCACCTTCGAGCCGGGGGATCCGCCCTCCGGTTGCGCCACCCTGGTCTTCGCCGGGGGCGCGGCGATCCGGCTCGATCTCGAATGCATCGAGGTGCGCATGCGCGATCTCGGCCCGGTCTGGGAGGCGGAGGGCCGCCCCGACCACGAAGCCGAGGCCGCCGGCCGCATCGCCCTCCAGGATGGCCTTCAGGGCAACGCCCGATGAGCCGTCTCCCCCTCTCCTGCCCCGGTCCACGTCCATGATCCGCCTCGATTCCCGCGATTCCGGTTTCGCGGAAGGCTTCCGCCGCCTGCTCAGCGTCAAGCGCGAGATCGCCGAGGACGTGGACGAGACCGTGCGCGGCATCATCGCCGGCGTGGTCTCCGGGGGCGACGCGGCCCTCGTCGACTACACCCGCCGCTTCGACCGCCTGGGCGAGGATTTCTCCCCCGCCCGCCTGCGGGTGACCCCGGACGAGGTCGAGGCGGCGGTGGCCGCCTGCCCGGCCGAGGCGCGGGCCGCCCTGGCCCTCGCCGCCGAGCGGATCGAGACCTATCACCGCGCCCAGGTGCCCGGCGATCACCTCGCCACCGACGATCTCGGCGTGACCGCCGGCTGGCGCTGGACCGCCCTCGAATCCGTCGGCCTCTACGTGCCCGGCGGCACGGCGAGCTACCCCTCCTCGGTGCTGATGAACGCCGTGCCGGCGCGCGTCGCCGGCGTGCCGCGCATCGTCATGGTGGTGCCGACGCCGGAGGGGCAGCTCAACCCGCTGGTGCTCGCCGCCGCCAAGCTCGCCGGCATCGACGAGATCTACCGGGTCGGCGGCGCCCAGGCCGTGGCGGCCCTGGCCTACGGCACGGAGACGATCGCGCCGGTCGCCAAGATCGTGGGGCCGGGCAACGCCTATGTCGCGGCCGCCAAGCGGCGCGTCTTCGGCCAGGTCGGCATCGACATGATCGCTGGCCCCTCCGAGGTGCTGATCCTGGCCGACGGGGCGGCCAACCCCGACTGGATCGCCGCCGACCTCCTGGCCCAGGCCGAGCACGACACCGCGGCCCAGGCCATCCTCATCACCGATTCGGATGCGCTGGCGCGCAGCGCCGAGGAGGCGGTGGAACGGGCTCTGACCACCCTGCCCCGCGCCGAGATCGCCCGGGCGAGCTGGCGGGATTACGGCGCCATCATCCGCGTCGAGAGCTTCGAGCAGGCGATCCCCCTCGTCGATCAGCTCGCCCCGGAGCATCTGGAGATCGAGACCGAGGAGGCCGAGGCCCTGGCGGGCCGGATCCGCAATGCCGGCGCGATCTTCCTCGGCGCCCATACGCCGGAGGCGATCGGCGACTATGTCGGCGGCCCGAATCACGTGCTGCCCACCGCCCGCTCGGCCCGCTTCTCCTCGGGACTCGGCGTGCTCGACTTCATGAAGCGCACCTCGATCCTGCGTTGCGACCCGGCCGCCCTGCGGGCGCTGGGGCCGGCCGCGATCGCCCTCGGGCGCTCGGAAGGTCTGGACGGGCATGCGCGCTCGGTCGCGATTCGGCTCAATCTCTGACAAGACGCTCCGACATGAGGGGCGGGGGTTCGCCCCTCGTGCAGATACGGTAGAAGGCCAGCACGATGACGGCCGAAGCGGACAAGGAAGCGGGGGCGAGCGAGCGGTCCAGGAACCGCCTCGTGGCGGTGAGCCTCGACGAGGGCTCCATCGCCCGGGGCAACCGCGACCAGGAGCACGAGCGCGCCATCGCGATCTTCGACATCCTCGAAGAGAACGTCTTCGTGGTGCCGGGCCAGGAAGGCCCCTACGCACTCAATCTCGGCCTCGTCGAGAACAAGCTCTCCTTCGCCATCACCCGGGAGAACGGCGAGCCGGTGATGACCCACCTGCTCTCGCTCACCCCGTTCCGGCGGGTGATCCGCGACTACGAAATGATCTGCGAGAGCTATTTCAACGCCATCCGGACCGCCTCCCCGACGCAGATCGAGGCGATCGACATGGGCCGCCGCGGCCTGCACAACGAGGCGTCCGAACTCCTGCGGCAGCGGCTCGAAGGCAAGGTCGATCTCGACCACGACACCGCCCGGCGCCTGTTCACCTTGGTCTTCGCCTTGCACTGGAAGGGATGAGGCACGCCATGACGCGGCCTCTCGCTCGGCCCGCTTTTCCCTGAGGCCGCAGGACCAGGAATGGCGGAGGCGCTCACACCGGACGGCCCGGCCCGAAAGCGGCGGGTTCAGTCCGTTCTGTTCATGTGCAACTTCAACGCCGTGCGCTCGCTCGCGGCGGAGGCGATCGCGCGCCATTATTTCGGCAAGTCGATCTACGTGCAGTCCGCGGGCGTGCGCTCGGGCGAGCCGCGCGATCCCTTCATGGTCGCGGCCCTCGACGAGATCGGCATCGACGCCTCCCGCCACAAGCCGCGCACGGTCGAGGACCTGGAGGAGTGGGAGGGCCTGAACTTCGACCTGATCATCACCCTGGCGCCGGAGGCCCATCACCGGGCCCTCGAACTGACCCGGACGCTCGCCGCCGATGTCGAGTACTGGCCGACGCCCGATCCGACGGTGCTGCAGGAGGGCTCCCGCGAGCAGCGCCTCGACGGCTACCGCGACGTGCGCGACGGGCTGATCTTCCGCATCAAGAGCCGGCTCAAGGGCTGATCCGGCGCATCCCGGTCACGGGGCCGTAGCTCTTCACCCGGATGCGCTCCATGGCGAGGGCCAGGGGCTCGACCGTCACGGCCATGTGGTGGCCGTTGGCGTGGATCAGGCGGGTCGCGTCGAGCATCAGGCCGACATGGCCCTTCCAGAACACGAGGTCGCCCCGGCGCAGGGCGTCGGGCTCCAGGGGCAGGGCGGTGCCGAGGCCGCGCTCCTGCTGGTCGGCGTCGCGGGGGCAGGGCAGGCCGGCCATCAGCAGCGACAATTGCACGAGGCCCGAGCAGTCGAGGCCGAGGCTGGTGCGCCCGCCCCAGAGATAGGGCGTGCCTTCGAGGCGCTCGGCCGTGGCCGCGAAGTCGGCTTCGAAGCCGTCGAGGCCGCCCGCATGGCCGGCGAAGACGTAGCCGCCCCCCGAAAGCATGAGATAGTCGCCCGCCGTATCGACCGCCGTCAGGCAGGCGCCGAGGCTCAGATGCGCCAGCGGGGGCCGCTTCAGGTCGGGCTCCGGATAGATGAAGGTCCGCAGGGCCTTGATCCGGTGGGTCGGCTCCGGATCCGCGGGCCCGAGGGCCGCCTCCGCGAGATAGCCGACATAGCCGTCGCGCTCCTGCTGCACGTAGGCGAAGCCGTCGCGGGTCTCGTAGACCGTGACGGGGTCCCCCATCACCGCTTCGGTGTCGATCGCCGCATCGGCGCGCGGCGCCCGCCGCAGGGGCGTGGAGGGCAGGACGACCCGGCGCGGCTGCCCTTCGACATAGCGCGCGGCTTCCACCACGCCGCGCAGCCGCGCATCGGCGAGGTCGGGACGGGCGGGCGTCAGGCGGGGATCGCGCGTGTCGATCGACATCCCCCGGGCTTAAGGCTTCACCGAAATCCGGACAACCGGGTGGCCCCTCATGGGTTGCCGGAGGAGAGCGGCGGGTCTTCCCCGAGCGCGGCAGCCGTGCAAGCCGCGCATCGGGCTTGCGCGTGATGCGCTGCACAATCGGGTTGGTCCGTCCTATGCTTGGCACATGATGACCGCGAGGCGTGCCGTGAAGAATCCGCCCAAGAGCTTCCAGGATCTGCCGCCGATCCGCGTGCGGCGCGAGCCCCCCACCGTGGAGGAGGCCGTTGCCGCGGCCCAGGATCTCGCGGACGACACCGAGCAGCAGGTCGAGATCGCGGCGGGCCTAATCGGTCTGCCCGTCGACGAGGTGCGCCCGCACGTCCTTGAGGCGGCCAAGGCCAAGGCGAAGCCGGAACGGGCGCCCGAGCGGATCATGACGCCGGGCAATCCCAGCCGGGGGCCGCGCACGGTCATCGTGGAGCGCCGGGCGCGGCCGACCGTGGTGGTGGAGCGGCGCGGACGTCCGATCGAGCCGCGCCGCTGACCGTTTTCACCAGGGCAGCGTCTCACCCCGGTAGTCGAGATAAAGGCAGCCCTTCTCCCCGAGGCGGCGCTCGATGACGTCCGCCATCCCGGTCACGCTGGTTTCCACGTCGATATCCGCCTCCGGGCCGCCCATATCGGTGCGCACCCAGCCCGGATGCAGCAGCAGCACGCCGAAGCCGTCCTCGCGGTGGCGGACCTCGAAGCTGCGGGCATAGGTGTTGAGCGCCGCCTTGCTCGCCCGGTAATTCTCCCAATCCCCGCTCTCGTTCAGGGCGACGCTGCCGAGGATCGAGCTCATGAAGGCGAGGGTGCCGTTCGGGGCGACGGAGCCCGCGAACACCTCGGCGAAGCGCAGGGGGCTGACCGCGTTGGTCTGATAGACCTGGGAGGCGACCGCCCGGGGCACGGTGTGGATCGGATCGTGGGCCTGGGTCGCCACGCCGGCCACGACGAAGATCAGGTCGAAGCGCTGGCCGGCCAGACGCTCGTGCAGGGCGGCCACGGAAGCGTCGTCGTCGATGTCGGCGGTCTCCACCGACAGGGCAGGCGCCGCGATCCGTTCCAGCTCCGGCGAGGTCTTGCGCTGGGTCGCGGTGACCCGCCAGCCGCGTTTCAGAAAAGTCTCGACGAGACCGAGACCCAGGCCGCGCGAGGCCCCGACGATGAGCGCGCTCTTATGCGAGGATGCCATGTCACCTCTCCTGCGGCCGCGGGATCAAGGGCCCGGCCGCAGCGGGCGAAGTCGGGTTCGCCGCAGCGGCCGGAAAGAGGCTCCCCTGCGCACAGGTGCGCGGGCGCACATGGTCCAGGCACAGGTGCGCGGGCGCACATGGTCCAGGGATGAAATTTCGGAGCGGCGCCGGTCCGATCGCTCAGTCGCCCGCGCGCACCGACCAGGTCGCGTGGCGGATGCCGGGAGCGGCCGCGAGCGCCGTGGTGACGGCATCGAGCTCCTCGCCCTCGACCGCCCGCGCCGTCAGCGTCGCGACCACCTCGACGACCTCCTCGCCGCGTTCCTCCACCTCGACGCTGCCCACGGGGTAGTTCGCGGCCTCCAGCCGCTCCACGAGCAGGTCGCGGACCGGGCCGGCGGCCTCCGCGTCCGTGGTGACTTGGACCTCGTAGGTCGCCTCCGTCTGGCTCTCGTCGATCGGGATGCGGTCGATCAGGTTGACGAGGGGGCGCAGCAGCGTGTTGCCGGCGAGCACCGCCGCGGTGACGAAGATCGCCTCCAGGGGCAGGTCCGCCCCCGCGAAGGCGCCGACCGCGGCCGAGCACCAGAGGGTGGCGGCGGTGTTGAGGCCGCGCACATTGGTGCCCTCCTTCATGATCACGCCGGCGCCGAGGAAGCCGATGCCGGAGATCACGTAGGCGACCGTGCGCACGGCGCCGTCCCCGCCGGTCAGCCGCATGCCGAGATCGACGAAGGCCGAGGCGCCGACCGCCACCAGCACGGCGGTGCGCAGGCCCGCGGTGCGCTGCCGGAACTGGCGCTCCGCCCCGATCAGCGTGCCGAGGCCGAAGGCGACGACGAGGCTGATCGCGGAATTGACGGCTTCGGGCGTCGGGATCGGGAAGGGGCCGGGCATCCAGGGCTCATAATCGAGCGTTCGTGACGTTTCCGTGATGGTGCGGGGATCGTTCGGGGACGGTGCGGGCGGCGGGGGTGCCGAGGCAAATTGCCCGGGTTTCGCCGACGGGATTGACGCCCGGGCGCGGCAGCAGGCACACCGGCTAACCTATGGATCGCCTAAGAATCCATACCGAGGAGACGTTCATGAAGCGGGACTTCGTCCCCCATCGGGAGACGCGCGCGTGAGCGGCGTGGGCCTGGCGCCGCGCGCCGTCGCGCCCTCCCCCGCCGCCGAGGATCCGCGGGCGCGCATCCTCGCCCTGCGCGAGGGGCTGGAGCACGGCCTGATCGGGGCGCACAAGCTCGTCGAGCGCCTGCTGATCGGTCTCCTGAGCGGCGGCCACCTGCTGATCGAGGGCGCGCCGGGTCTCGCCAAGACCCGCGCGGTCAAGCGCCTGTCGGACGGGCTCGACGGCTCCTTCGCCCGCGTCCAGTGCACGCCGGACCTGATGCCGGCCGACCTCACCGGCACCACGGTGTGGCGCCAGGATGCCGGCACCTTCGAGTTCCTGCCCGGCCCCCTGTTCCACTCCCTGATCCTGGTGGACGAGGTGAACCGCGCCCCGCCCAAGGTGCAGTCGGCCCTGCTCGAATCCATGGCCGAGGGCCAGATCACGGTGGCGGGCCACACCCACGCCCTGCCCGATCCCTTCATGGTGGTGGCGACCCAGAACCCGATCGAGCATGCGGGCACCTTCCCCCTGCCCGAGGCCCAGCTCGATCGCTTCCTGCTCCACGTCGTGGTCGAGATGCCGGACGAGGCGAGCGAGCGGCGCATCCTCGACCTGGTCGAGGGCGAGCTGAACCACCACGCCGAGGCGATGCCGGTGAAGCTCTCCCTGGCGGAGATCCGGGCGGCCCGCGAGGCGGCGCTCGCCACCTATGTCTCGCCGGCCCTCAAGGACTATCTCGTGCGGCTCGTCGCCGGCACCCGCACCGACGCGGTCGCGCCGGAACTGCGCGCGGCGATCGAGCATCCCGCCTCCCCCCGCGGCACCCTCGCCCTGATGGTGGCCGGCAAGGCCCGGGCCTATCTGGCGGGCCGCGACCACGTCATCCCGGAGGACGTGGCGGAGCTCGCCGCCGACGCCCTCGCCCACCGCATCGGCCTCACCTGGCGGGCGGCGGCGGAGGGGCGCACCACCCGCGGCATCATCCAGGGGCTCGTCGAGCGGACCCGGGCGCTCTGAGGCGGGACGCGTCCATGTCCGCCGCCCCCGCCCCCGCCGACGATCCCCTCCTCGCCCCCGGGGTCCATCTGTCCGGCGAGGTGCTGATGGGCCTGCGCCATCTCGCCCGGCGCGGCGTGTCCCCGGCGACCCGCACCCTGGCCGGCCTGCCCGGCGGCATCGTCACGCGCAAGCGCGGCCGCGGCTCCGAGCCCGACGACGTGCGGCTCTGGTCGGAGGGCGACGACCGGCGCCACATCGACCGCAACGCCACGGCGCGCACGGGCATCCTGCATGTCCGCACCCATCACGACGAGCGCGACCGGGCGGTGGTGCTCCTCGCCGATTTCCGGCCCTCCATGCTGTTCGGGACGCGGCGGGCCCTGCGCTCCGTCGCGGCGGCGGAGGCCCTCGCCCTGCTCGGCTGGCGCATCGTCGGCGATGGCGGCCGCATCGGCCTGATCGCGGCGGGCCTCGGGGAGCCCGCGGTGATCCGCCCGGCCGGGGGCGAGCGGGCGATGACGGCGGTCACCGGCGCCCTCGCCCAGGCCCATGCCCGGGCCCTGGCCGCGTCCGAGCGGGCCGACCCGCCGCTTTCGGAGAGCCTCACCCTGGCCGGCAGCCTGCTGCCCTCCGGCGGCCATCTCGTCGTCGCCAGTGCCTTCGATGCCCCTGGTCCCGATTTCGACCCGCTGCTCACGGCTCTGGCTGAGCGGCTCTCGATCAGCGCCCTCGTGGTCAGCGACGCCTTCGAGCGGGACCGCCCGGCCGGCTTCTACCCCTTCGCCACGCCGGACGGGGCGCGCGGCACCCTCCAGGCCCGCGGCCGCGCGGCGGCGAACGGGCTGGAGGAGCGCCTGCTCGATCTGCATCGCCGGGGCGTCGAAGGCCTGCGCATCGATGCGGAGGCCGGTCCGGAGAGCTACGCCCCGCTGATGGAGCGGCTCGATGCCCTGCTCTGAGATGTCGTCCTCCGAGGCGCCTTCGCCGGGCGGGCAGCCGTGACGCCCGCGCCCGATCTCTCCGCCCTGCGCAGCCTGCACCTGCCCACCGGCGGCACCGGCGTACAGGGGGCGGTCGTGGCCGCCATCGCCGCCGGCTTCGCCCTCGCCCTGCTCGTCGGGCTGGTGCGGGTCCTGCAGGCGCGCCGCAGCGCTTCCCTGCGCCGGGCGGCCCTGCGGGAGCTCGCCCGGACCGCCGCCCTGGAGCCCGAAGCCCGGCGCGTGGCCCAGGCCCGGCTGCTGCGCCGGGTCGTGCGCTCGCTGAAAGGGGAGGCGGCCGCCGCGAGCCGCGGGGAGGCCTGGGCCTCCATCTTGGACCAGACCTTCGCCACCACCTTCTTCAGCCGGGGCGGCGGCCGCCTCCTCGTGGAGGGGCTCTATCGCCGGCCGGCCGCCGCGGATTCCGCCGCCCTCGATGCCGAGCTCGGCCGGCTCTTCGCCAAGATCCGGGCCTGACGCCATGTTCGCCCTGCCCGCCTGGCTCTCCGCCGCCCTCACCGCCTTCGATCTCGCCGCGCCCCTCGCGCTGCTGCTCCTGCCCCTGCCCCTGATCGCCGCGCGGCTGATGCCGGCGGAGCGCGAGGGCGGCAGCGGCGCGCTCCTGGTGCCGCCGACCCTCGTCGGCGGGGCCGAGCGCGGCGCCGGCCTGGTCGCCAGCGGCCGCGGCCGGGCCTGGCTGATTTGGATCCTGTGGATCGCCCTGACCGTGGCGCTCGCCGGGCCGCGCCTGGTCCTGCCCGCGAGCGCCCTGCCCGCCTCCGGCCGGGAGATCATCCTCGCCCTCGACCTCTCGGGCAGCATGGAGCGCAAGGATTTCTTCCTCGACGGCGAAACCGTGAGCCGGCTGGAGGCGGTCAAGCGCGTGGGCGCCGGCTTCATCCGGGCGCGGGCGGGGGACCGGATCGGCCTCGTGCAATTCGCCAACGAGGCCTATGTCGCCGCCGCGCCGACCTTCGACACCGCCGCCGTCGCCCACGCCCTGGAGGAGGCGACGATCGGTCTGGTCGGCCGCTCCACCGGCATCGGCGACGGCCTCGGCCTCGCCCTGAAGCGGCTCAGCGCCGGCAAGCCCGGCCCGGAGGAGGGCGCTCCGGTCAAGGACAAGGTCGTGGTGCTGCTCTCGGACGGGGCCAACAATGCCGGCCAGACCCTGCCGAGGGACGTGGCGGCGCTGGCCAAGGAGGTCGGCGTGCGCATCTACACGATCGCCCTCGGCCCGCGGGACATGGACGACAACCCGGACGGCGAGCAGGACGTGGTCGACGCGCAGACCCTGCGCGAGATGGCCGAGGTCAGCGGCGGCAAGGCCTTCCGCGTGAAGACGACGGACGATCTCCAGGACGTGGCGGGCGCCATCGACACCCTGGAGGGCGCGCGCGCCGCCGCGCCGCCCGTGCCCCTGCGGCGCGACCTCTGGCCCTGGCCCGCCGCCCTCGCCTTCCTCTGCGCCTGCGGGCTGCTCGCCACGCGGCGGGCACGGTGAGGCGGACATGACCCTCGACGCCTTCGCCCTCCTCCGCCCGCTCTGGCTCGTCGCCCTGCCCGTCGTGGCGGTGCTGGTCCTGCGCGCGGCCTGGCGCTCGGCACCGCTGGGCGACTGGAGCAAGGCGGTCGATCCCGCCCTGATGGCGCTCCTCGCCCGGCGCGGGGCGGTGCTGGGCGGGCGCCGGCAGGCGAACCTCGCCGCCGGTCTCCTCGCCGCCGTGATCGCCCTGGCCCTGACCGGCCCGGCGGTCGAGCGGCCGGAGGCGGCGGCCTTCCGCAACCTCGACGCCACCGTGGTCGTGCTCGACCTGTCCCGCTCCGTCACCGAGGGCGGCCGCTTCCGGGACGCCCGGCAGGCGGCGGAGTCGGTGGGGCAGGCAGCGGGCACCCGCTCCGTGGCGGTGGTGATCTATGCCGGCGACGCCTATCTCGCCGCCTCCCCGACGACCGACCGCGACAGCCTCGGCACCATGCTGTTCGCCCTCGACGCCGACACCATCCCCGACCGGGGCACGCATCCCGAGCGCGGCCTCGCCCTGGCCCGCCGGACGCTGGCCGAGGCCAACGTGGTCGCCGCGGACGTCGTGCTGATCAGTGACGGGGACGGCGTCGGCCAAGCCGCCGAGCGCGAGGCACAGGCGATCCGGGCCAAGGGTTGGCACCTGCACACCCTGTTCGTGCCGGCTTCCCGCCCCCTCCCCCCGGGCGCCCCCCAGCCCGACGCGGCGGCGCTGGGCCGGCTCGCGAGCGCGGGCGGCGGCCGGGCCGCCGATGTCGACGCCCCCGGCCCCGTGCTCGACCGGGTCGGCGCCAGCACGGCGCAGCATCTCGCCGCCGGCGGCTACAGCGTGCTCGCCTTCGCCGATCTCGGCCGCTGGCTGCTGCTCGCCGCCCTGATCCCGGCCCTGGTCCTCTTCCGCAGGAGCGCCTGAGATGGTCGCGATGCCGGATCGGCGCAGCTTCGCGGGCGCTGTCCCCTTCGGGGTCCCGTCCCTGGCCGGCCTCTCCCGGCGCTGGCGCCGCCATGCCCGGCTCGCCGGCCTCGTCCTGGCCGGTGCCGGCATCCTCGGCCTGAGCCTCGTCTCGGAGCCGCGCACCGGGCTCGGCCGCGCCCTGATGGGGCTCGGCCTGCCCGGGCTCGCCGCCGCGGTCATCACCGATCCGGCCTGGCGCGGCCCCGCCCTCTACGAGGCCGGCCGCTACGAGGCGGCGGCGGCCCTGTTCCGGGAGCAGGGCAAGCGCGGCCGCTACAATCTCGGCAACGCGCTGGCCCGTTCCGGCGATTTCCAGGGGGCGCTTGCGGCCTATGACGAGGCCCTGTCCTTCAACCCGCGCGACGGGGACGCGCAGGCCAACCGCTCCCTGATCGCCAAGCTGATGGAAGAGCCGATCGACCGCGGCAAGGGCGGCGGCCTCGCCAACGGCACCGCGCAATACGGCGCCCGCTACAACAACACCACGAACCAGGACCAGAACGACGACATCAACGCCGCCTCGAGCGGCGAGGGGCTCGCCGGCAACAAGGAGGCGAGCGCCAGCGCCTCCCTGCCCGGCAACAGCAAGGTCGCCCGCCGCGGCAAGGCCGAGCAGCAATCGATCGATTCCGGCAAGGGCGAGGCCCGCGGTTCGGCGAGCGACGCCGCCGGGCGCGGCCGCACCGGCGCCGGCTCGGCCATGGTCGCCGCCGCGCCCGAGCGGGAGGCGCGGCGCGTCACCAAGAGCTTCGAGGCGCACGAGATCCATCCCGACCGGCTCTGGCTGCAGACCCTGCCCGACGATCCCGGCCGCTTCCTGAAGCTGCGCATCAAGGCCGAGCAGATCCGCCGCATCGAGGCGGGCACCGCGATCCCCGGAGGCAGCAATCCATGGTGAGGCTCGCCCGGCTGCTCCTGGCCCTGGTCGCGCTGCTCGCCGCCGCGCCGGGCGCCCGCGCCCTCGACGAGGGCGACCTCGGCCTCACGGTGACGCCGGAGGTGGGCGGCAACGCCACGCCCTATGCCCGGGAGATGGTGCTGCTGCATCTGCGCGGCGTCTACCGCACCCAGATCCTGCTGGAGGAGGTGATTCAGCCGACGCTGACCAACTTCTCCTGGACGCAGCTCGGCCGGGACAGCTGGTCGCGCACGCGGATGCCGGACGGGCAGATGGCGCTGCAATTCGAGCGTACCGTCGCCATCTTCGCCCACCATGCCGGCGACTTCACCATCGAGCCTTTCGTCCACAAGCTGACAATCAACGACAATGGCGAGCGCAAGGTGGTGGAGGTGCGCTCCGCCCCGACCGCCCTGCCCGTGGCGACCTGGACGCAGCCGACCGGCGGCCCGGAGGCCCCCGAGCCCTGGTGGCTCGCCGCCCGCGACGTCAGCATCACCGACAGCTGGGACCCGGATCCGGAGACCCTGAAGGTCGGCGCCACCGCCCGCCGCATCGTCACCCTGGAGGCCCAGGGCGTGCTGGCTGAGGGCCTGCCGCCCCGCCCGGTCATGCGCACCCGCGGCATCGTCACCTTCTCCGGCCCGGTGAAGCGCGAGACCATCGTCACCCCGCAGGGGCCGGTGGCCCGGGCGACCTATCAATGGGACATCCGCCCCGGCGTGCCGGAGGCGATCCCGCTGGACGCCATCCAGATCCCCTGGTTCGACACCGTGTCCCGGGTGATGCGGGAGGCGGAGATCCCCGCCCGCCAGATCGGCGGCGGCCTGGTCGACCGCGATGAGAACCTGACGCCGGTCGCCTCCGCCTCCTGGGGCGTGGTGCTGGCCGCGGGGCTCGCCGCTTTCGGGCTCGGGCTGCTTCTCGTCGGTATCGTGCCCGGACGCGGGTGGCTGCGCCTCGACGGCGCCCTGCGGCGGCGCCTGAGCCGGGCCGCCGCTTCGGGGGACGCGACCGGCTTCCGCGCCACCCTGGCCCAGGCCCAGCAGGCCGAGCCGGCGCTGGCCGCCTGCTGGCAGGCCGATCCCGCCCTCGCCGCGCCGCTCGCCGCCCTCGACGCCCATGTCTACGGCACCGGCCGCGCACCGGCGCCCGACCTGCCGGCCCTCGCCCGCCGCCTCGCCCGCCCGTGCCGGACCCCTGCCGACCCGCTCGCCCCCGCACCGAAGCTCGCGCCCCTCGACGGCTACCGGCCGGCGTCCGGCTGAGGCGGGTTCAGGCGAGGGGATGCGCCCCCCGACCGACGCGCCCCTCGACGTGAACGGCAAGCCCAACGGGCTGCGCGAGGCCGTCACCGCCTTCTTCGCCGGGAACGAGAGCGTCTGGGAGCTGCAGGCGGAGCTGCGCACCGCCGCGACGATGCCGATCGAGGACGCTTCGAAGCCCTGGTCGGAGACGGAGAGCCCCTACGTTGCCGTCGCCCGGATCACCGTGCCGCGCCAGGAAGCCTGGAGCGAAGCCCGCTCCGAGGCGTCGGAAATAGCCGGCTAATCGAAGCTCGATCCGGCGGTTTGGTGTGGGTTTGGGGGCTCTATCCTGAGCTCGGCCAGCGCCTGGGCCAGGGCATTGACTTGGCCCTCGTCATGGGCGGCGGAGAAGGCCACCCGCAGGCGGGCCGTGTCCTTCGGCACGGTCGGCGGCCGGATCGCCACGACGAGGAAGCCCCGCGCCTCCAGGGCGCGGGACAAGGTGAGCGCCTCCTCCGCTGCGCCGACCATGACCGGCACGATCGGGCTCTGCGCCGGCGGGAGCCCGAGCCTGTCCGTGAAGCGGCGGGCCAGCGCGAGCGGCCGGGCGGCGCGCTCCGGCTCGGCCTCGACGATCTCCAGGGCCGCCAGCGCGGCGGCGGCGGAGGCCGGGGGTAGGCCGGTGGTGTAGACGAAGCTGCGGGCGCGGCTCGTCAGCAGGTCGATCACCGCTCGCGAGGCGCAGAGATAGCCGCCATAGGAGCCGAGCGTCTTCGACAGGGTGCCCATCTCCAGGGGTGCCCGCGCCCCGGGCTCGACCACGCCGAGGCCGTGGGCGTCGTCGACCAGGGTCCAGGCATCGTGCTCGGCCGCGATCGCCAGGATCGTCTCGATCGGCGCCCGGTCCCCGTCCATGCTGAAGATCCGCTCCGTCAGGATCAGGGCCCGCTTCGCCTTGCCTCGGCGGCGGCCGAGCAGTTCGGCGAGATGCGAAGGGTCGTTGTGGCGGAAGCGCAGCATCTCCGCGCCCGACAGCTTCACCCCCGAGAACAGGCAGGAATGGCCGAGCGCGTCGACAAGGACGAGGTCGCCCGGGCCGACGAGGCCTGAGACGATACCGAGATTGGCGAGATAGCCGCTGCCGAAGACAAGGGCCGCCTCCTTGCCCTTATGGGCGGCCAGCCGCTCCTCCAGGGCAACGAGGGGCGGGTGGTTGCCGGTGACGAGCCGCGCGGCCCCGGCCCCGGCGCCATAGCGCTCCAGCGCCGTGCGGCCCGCAGCGATCACGCGGGGATCCTGCGAGAGGCCGAGATAGTCGTTGCAGGAGAAAGAGATCAGCGCGCGTCCATCCCGCGTCGCGCGGCTCCTCGCGCCGCGCGCGGTCGGCACGAGCCGGCGGCGCAGGGAAGAGGCGTCGAGCGCGGCGAGCGATTCGCACGCGAAGGCGTCGAGGCTGGCAGCGGGATCTGACATACCGTCTCACAGCGGCGCCCGACGGGGATGTCAAGCGGACCGAATGCTCCGTCGCCAGGTGAGGGCTGGGGGCGCACAGGCCGTTTTCGCAACAGGCTGCGCATGTCGTCACTGCTTCGGCTGCTGCGGTGGTCGACGCCGCCTTGCCTCCCGCGCTGCAGCATGCCACCCTGAAATGGTCCGATACAGACGATACGGGAGAGCCCAGGCCGGCCATGCCGGCCATGGCGCCGACGGAGCAACCACCCCCGGAAACTCTCAGGCACAATCACCGTATCGTTGGACAATCTGGAGAGAGGCGCCGTTTGGCGTCCACCGAAGGAGAAACCTCGGGCTCGCAAGGGCGCGGGGGAAGCTCTCAGGTAACCGCGACAGATGGGGGCGACTCGCCTGCCGGCCGGCAGGCGAGAGCCGATCGTCGTGGGAGCCTTGATGACCCAGATTGCCCCTGAGCGGACCCTTCCCGATTCGACCCCTGCGCAGGCCGCTTCGCCCGAGAAGCGCACGCCGCTCCATGCCTTCCATCTGCGGCACGGCGCCAAGATGGTGCCTTTTGCCGGCTATGCGATGCCGCTTCAGTATCCTGCGGGGCTGCTGAAGGAGCATCTCCACACCCGTGCGGCAGCGGGCCTGTTCGACGTGTCGCATATGGGCCAGATCGAGCTGCGCAGCCGAGATCTGGCCGACTCGGCTCGCGCCCTGGAAGCCTTGATCCCGATCGACATCCTCGGTCTCGCGCCGGGGCGGCAGCGCTACGGCTACCTCACGAACGAGGCGGGCGGCATCCTCGACGACCTCATGGTCGCACGGCTGCCGGACCGGCTGGTGGTGGTGGTCAACGCCGCCTGCAAGATCGCCGACGAGGCGCATCTGCGAGCGCATCTGCCGGCCGAGGTGGCGCTCACCGTCGAGGATCGGGCGCTGATCGCCCTGCAGGGTCCCCAGGCCGGGGCGGTGCTCGCCGGCTTCGCGGAGGTGGAGGCCATGCGCTTCCAGGACGTGCGGGCGGTCGAGATCCTCGGCGCGCCCTGTCTCGTTGCCCGCTCCGGCTATACCGGCGAGGACGGCTTCGAGATCGCAATTCCTACGGACCGGGCGGAGGACTTCGCCGAGGCCCTGCTCGCCGATCCTCGGGTGCTGCCGATCGGCCTCGGCGCCCGGGATTCCCTGCGCCTGGAGGCGGGGCTTCCGCTCTACGGCGCCGATCTCGACACCACCACGAGCCCGGTCGAGGCGGGGCTTGCCTGGGCGATTTCCCCCGCCCGCCGCGCGGGCGGGGCGCGGGCGGGCGGCTTTCTCGGTATGGAGCGTATCCTTGCCGAGATGGCGGCCGGCCCTCCGCGGTGCCGCGTCGGCCTGAAGCCGGAGGGCCGCGCGCTCGTGCGGGCCGGGGCCATGCTCTTCGCGGAGGAGGGGGCAGACACGCCCGTCGGGCTGGTCACCTCCGGCGGCTTCGGCCCGACCGTGGCAGGGCCCGTCGCCATGGGCTTCGTGCCGGCGGCCCTCGCCGCCCCCGGCACCCGCCTGTTCGCGGAGGTCCGCGGCCAGCGCCTCGCCCTCTCCGTCTCTCCCCTCCCCTTCGTTCCCGCCGGCTTCAAGCGCGGCTGATCCCCCTCATCTATCAGGAGTTTTCCCATGCTGCGCTTCACCGACGAGCACGAATGGCTGCGCCTCGAGGGCGACGTCGCCACGGTCGGCATCACCTCGCATGCCGCCGAGCAGCTCGGCGACCTCGTCTTCGTGGAACTGCCGAAAGTCGGCGCCAAACTCACCAAGGGGGAGGCCGCGGCGGTGGTCGAATCCGTCAAGGCAGCCTCGGACGTCTATGCGCCCCTCTCCGGCGAGGTCACCGAGATCAACGAGGCGGCGGTGGCCGATCCGGCCTCGGTCGGTGCCGACCCGCAGGGCGCGGGCTGGCTCTACAAGCTGAAGCTCGACGACGTGGCGGCCATGGATGGCCTGATGGACGAGGCCGCCTACGCGGCCTTCGCCGGATAGTGCCGCCCCGACCCTCCCCGCGGAGGGGGAGGGTCGCACAGCCCTTCTGCCCGAGAGGCATCCCATGAAATACGACAAGCACGATCCCTTCGATTTCGCCGCACGCCGGCATATCGGGCCGAGGCTCAGCGAGATCGACCAGATGCTGGAGACGGTCGGCGCCCGGTCGCTGCACGCGCTGATCGACGAGACGCTGCCCCCCGATATCCGGCAGGCCGAGTACATCGATTTCGGCCCCTCCCTCACCGAGCGCCGAGCGCTGGAGAAGCTGCGGGCGACGGCGAACAAGAACCGACTGCTCGTCTCGCTGATCGGCCAGGGCTACCACGGCACCACGATGCCGCCGGCGATCCAGCGCAACATCTTCGAGAACCCGGCCTGGTATACGGCCTATTCGCCCTACCAGCCGGAGATCAGCCAGGGTCGCCTCGAGGCGCTGTTGAACTTCCAGACCATGGTCTGCGACCTGACGGGGCTCGATGTGGCAAACGCCTCGCTCCTCGACGAGGCGACCGCTGCGGCAGAGGCCATGGGCATGGCCAGGCGCGTGGCAAAGTCCGATAAGAACGCCTTCTTCGTCGATCGCGACTGCCTGCCCCAGACCATCGCCGTGCTGAAGACCCGGGCGGCGCCCCTCGGCTGGGAGGTCGTGGTCGGCGACCCCTTCACCGACCTCGACGCGGGCGCCGTGTTCGGCGCGCTGTTCCAGTATCCGGGGGTGAACGGGGCGATCCACGATTTCACGGGGCCCATCGCCGCGCTGCACGCGGCGGGTGCGCTGGGCGTGGTCGCGGCCGATCCGCTGGCGCTGACGCTCCTGAAGCCTCCGGGCGAGATGGGCGCGGACATCGCCATCGGCTCGATGCAGCGTTACGGCGTGCCCATGGGCTTCGGCGGCCCGCACGCCGCCTATATGGCAACCCGGGATGCCCACAAGCGGGCGCTGCCGGGCCGTATCGTCGGCGTCTCGGTCGATGCCCGCGGCAACCGTTCCTATCGGCTCGCCCTGCAGACCCGCGAGCAGCATATCCGCCGGGAGAAGGCGACCTCGAACATCTGCACGAGCCAGGTGCTGCTCGCGGTCATCGCCTCGATGTTCGCGGTCTATCACGGGCCAGCGGGCCTCAAGGCCATCGCCCTGCGGGTCCACCGCGACGCAGTGCGCCTGGCGGCGGGCCTGGAGAGGCTGGGCTTCACGGTCGAACCGAAGGAATTCTTTGACACGATTACCGTCCAGGTCGGACCCTTCCAAGGCGTGATCCTGGGCAGCGCCGTCGAAAACGGGGTGAACTTGCGCAAGGTCGGTGATGACCGCATCGGCATCAGCGTCGACCAGCGCACCCGGCCCGACATCGTGCAGGCGGTTTGGCGCGCCTTCGGCGGCGCCGACCTGCCCTATGACGAGGCCTATCCCGAGACGCGCCTGCCGGAGGCTCTGGAGCGCACCTCCGAGTATCTGACGCATCCGATCTTCCACATGAACCGGGCCGAGAGCGAGATGACGCGCTACATGCGCCGCCTCGCGGATCGCGATCTGGCCCTCGACCGGGCGATGATCCCGCTCGGCTCCTGCACCATGAAGCTCAACGCCACCGCCGAGATGCTGCCGATCTCCTGGCCCGAATTCTCGGAGATCCATCCCTTCGTGCCGGTGGATCAGGCCGAGGGCTACCAGGAGCTGATCGACGACCTGAGCCAGAAGCTCTGTGCCGTCACCGGCTACGACGCGATCTCGATGCAGCCCAATTCCGGCGCCCAAGGCGAATATGCGGGGCTGCTGGCCATCCGCGCCTATCACCGGTCGCGCGGCGAGGGGCACCGCAACGTCTGCCTGATCCCATCCTCGGCCCACGGCACCAACCCGGCCTCGGCGCAGATGTGCGGCATGAGCGTGGTGGTCGTCGGTGCGGACGCTCAGGGCAACATCGACGTCGAGGATTTTCGCAAGAAGGCCGAGCTGCATTCCGAAAAGCTCGCCGCTTGCATGATCACCTATCCCTCGACCCACGGCGTGTTCGAGGCGCGGGTGCGTGAGCTCTGCGAGATCGTCCATACCCATGGCGGGCAGGTCTATCTCGATGGCGCCAATCTCAACGCAATGGTGGGCCTCGCCCGGCCCGGCGACATCGGCGCCGATGTCAGCCATCTCAACCTGCACAAGACCTTCTGCATCCCGCATGGCGGCGGCGGGCCGGGCATGGGGCCCATCGGCGTCAAGGCGCACCTGATCCCGTTCCTGCCCTCCGATCCGCGTTCGGGCGAGGCGGGCGCGGTCTCGGCCGCTCCCTTCGGCTCGGCCTCGATCCTGCCGATCTCCTGGAGCTACTGCCTGATGATGGGTGGGCGCGGCCTGACCCAGGCGACGCGGGTGGCGATCCTCAACGCCAACTACATCGCCAAGCGGCTGGAGGGCGCCTATCCCATCCTCTATGCCGGTCGGAACGGCCGGGTCGCGCATGAATGCATCGTCGATGTGCGCCCCTTTCAGAAGAGCGCTGGGGTCACCGTCGAGGACATCGCCAAGCGCCTGATCGATTGCGGCTTCCACCCGCCGACCATGAGCTGGCCGGTGGCCGGCACGCTGATGATCGAGCCGACCGAATCCGAGACCAAGGCGGAGATCGACCGCTTCTGCGACGCCATGCTGGCGATCCGCGAGGAGATCCGCGCCATTGAGGAGGGGCGGATCGACAAGGCCGACAACCCGCTCAAGAACGCGCCCCACACGGTGCAGGACCTGATCGGCGCCTGGGAGCGGCCCTATTCGCGGGAGGCGGCCTGCTTCCCCACTGGGTCCTTCCGGATGGACAAGTACTGGCCGCCGGTGAACCGCGTCGACAACGCCTATGGCGACCGCAACCTCGTCTGCTCCTGCCCGCCGCCGGAGGCCTATGGCGAGGCGGCGCAGTAGGGGGAGGGGGCGGGCGGCGTTTGACTCTCCCGCCGCCACCCCCCATCCCGCGCGGATGACCGCGCTCGGCACTCAAAACCTCTGGCGCCCCTACACCCAGATGAAGACCGCCGCGCCGCCGCTAGAAGCGGTGGCGACGCGGGGCTCGCGTATCACCCTGGCCGATGGGCGCGAGCTGATCGACGGCATCGCCTCGTGGTGGACGGCCATTCATGGCTACAATCACCCGCACATCGCCGCGGCGATGGCCGATCAGCTCGCGCGCATGCCGCATGTGATGTTCGGCGGGCTGACCCATGCGCCGGCCGAGCGGCTGGGGCGGCGGCTCGCCGCCCTGCTGCCGGGGGATCTGAACCATGTCTTCTTCACCGATTCCGGCTCGGTCGCCGTCGAAG
This sequence comes from Methylobacterium organophilum, assembly GCF_022533465.1. Classification (NCBI taxonomy): domain Bacteria; kingdom Pseudomonadati; phylum Pseudomonadota; class Alphaproteobacteria; order Hyphomicrobiales; family Methylobacteriaceae; genus Methylobacterium; species Methylobacterium organophilum. The sequence continues at coordinate 1,515,736 of NZ_CP092848.1, forward strand.
TCGCCCTGAAGATGGCGGTGCAGCTCTGGCTCAACCGGGGCGAGACCGGCCGGACGCGGGTGCTGGCCTTCCGTGGCGGCTATCACGGCGACACCATGGGCGCGATGTCGGCCTGCGATCCCGAGGAGGGGATGCATCGCCTCTTCGGCGCCTATTTGCCGACCCAGCTCTTCGCCGACTTGCCGCGCCGCCCCGAGCAGGAGGCAGCCCTCGACGCGATGCTCGCCCGTCACCGCCATGAACTCGCGGCGGTGATCGTCGAGCCCCTGGTGCAGGGGGCGGGCGGGATGCTGATGCATCCGCCGGAGGTGCTCGCTACGGTCGCGCGCCTTGCCCGCAGGCACGGCCTGCCGCTCATCGCCGACGAGATCTTCACCGGGTTCGCCCGCACCGGGGCGATGTTCGCCTGTGAGCAGGCCGGCGTGGTGCCTGATATCCTCTGCCTGTCCAAGGCGCTGACCGGTGGCACCCTGGCGCTCGCCGCCACCGTGGCGACCACGGAGATCTTCTCGGCCTTCTGGTCCGACGATCCTGCGGCAGCGCTGATGCACGGACCGACCTTCATGGCCAACCCGCTCGCCTGCGCGGCGGCCAATGCCAGCCTCGACCTGTTCGAAGCCGAGCCTCGTCTTGCCCAGTGTGCCGGGATCGCCGCGCGGCTGACGGAAGGGCTCGCGTCCCTGAAGGGGCGGCCAGGCGTGGCCGACATCCGGGTTCTTGGCGCCGTCGGCACCGTCGAATTCGCGGGAACGCCCGATCTCGCCGATCTCAAGCGGCGCTTCCTTGATCGCGGCGTCTGGGTGCGGCCCTTCGGGCGGATCGTCTATCTCACCCCTGCTTTGACGATCGCTCCCGCCGATCTCGACAGCCTGATCGACGCCGTGCAGGCGGTGGTGCGCGAAACGACAGGATGAATATTGGCCGGCGCGACCTTCGCGCTGCAACCCCGGCTCCCCTTCCCCGTTGGCTCAGGGTGAAACTGAAGCTAGCCTGAACGGCGCTCGGTGGCATCGCGTGGGTCTCGGATCGATCTGGAGGAGTGCATCGTGGGGAGCGACACGACGAATCTGGCGCCCGAACGGCCGGTCATTCTTCTCGTCGAGGACGAGGCGCTCACGATCATGGACCTCGGCGACGTCCTTGAGGATGGCGGTTACGACACGGTACAATGCGCTTCCGCCGAACGCGCCTTGAGCATCCTCCAGGCACGGCCGGATATCTGCGGCCTGGTGACCGATGTGGAGCTGTCTGGCCGGGTCAACGGGTTCGATCTCGCCAATTCCGTCTCGCAGGCCCGGCCGGAACTACCGATCCTGATCGTGTCCGGTCGCGCTGCCCCCGATCCCGAGCGTATGCCCCGGGGTGCGAAGTTCATCTCGCGCCCCTGCGCCGGCGAGGACATCCTGGCTCAGCTCAAGGGGCTGATGCCGACCTGCTAAGCTGCCGCGTCACTCGTTTGGAAGCGGGATGCGGAAGCGTTCGGAGTCCAGCTCGAAGGCGGGCGGCTGGGTGCCGAACCAGCGGGGATAGTAGGGGTCTCGCGCGAGACGCGTCCCCCAGCGTGCGCGGAAGCGAGCCTGCTCCCGCGGATCGACCGTGGGCACGCGGTTGCGGCTCTCGAAATGCGTGAGCACGGCCTGCGCGCAAAAGACGGTGCGCTGGCCCCGCGCCCCGATCTGCAGGCAGAGGTCGACGTCGTTGTAGTTGACGGGAAAGCCCTCGTCGAAGCCGCTCACCGCCTCGAAATCCCGCCGCCGCACCATCATGCAGGCCCCGGTGACGGCGAGATAGTTGCGGTTGGCGATGTTGGAGAAGCCATAGCCCGGGTCGCTGCCGGGAAAACCGCGGCGGACATGATCCGGCAGGCCGTCTCCGAATACGACACCGACATGCTGGAGCGCGCCGCCCTCGTAGACGAGCTTGGCGCCGACGACACCGACCTCCGGGATCTGGAGGAGGCTCAGCATCGCTTCGATCCAGTCCGGCGTGATCACCTCGATGTCGTCGTTGAGAAAGACCAGCACCTCGCCCCGAGCCGCCGCGGCCCCGCGATTCATCTTGGCGGCGAAGTTGAAGACGGGATCGGGATAGGGAACGCTCCGCGCTTGCGTGGCCTTCATGGCGGCCCGGGCGGGGGCGGGAAGAGCCCCGTGCTCGACGACGACGATCTCGATGTGCGGGTAGGTGCTCCGTTCGCGCAGGGACGCGAGGCAGTTCGCCAGGAGATTGACCGAGGCGCCGCGCACGAGGCTGTCACGGCCGGCGCTGGGGATAACGATGGACACGAGGGGCGCGGCTCCGAGGCGGCCGGTGCGCGCGCGCCGCTCCGCCAACGCCCGCCGCGCGGCGTCGGAACCGAGGGTGGGCGAGGGGGCGTCCGCTGCCCGGTGGCAGAGAACCTGCGCCAAGTGGCGCACGCGATCGGTCCGCTCGGTCACGCGGAGCGCGAGGTCGTAGTCGAGGGCGCCCTCGAAACCCTCCCGGTAGCCGCCGACCTCGCGCAGGAGGGCGGTGCGGTAGAGGAGGAACTGTCCGAGATAGGGCACGGCCTCGAAGGTCTCGGGCGACCAATCGGGTTTGAAGAAGGGCGCGTCGCGCCCGCCCGCCGCCGTCATCCTGTCCTCGTCCGTGTAGACGAGGTCGGCCTCCGGATCGGCCTCGATCAGCCGGGCCAGGGCGAAGAGCGCCTGGGGCGAAAGCCTATCGCCGTCCTCGACAAAGGCGGTGTAGGCGCCCGAGGCTTGGGCCAGGGCTCCATTTAACACCGCGACGCGGCCGGGCTCGAGCGTTCGAGGCCGCAACTTGATCCGCGGGTCGCCCACATGATCGCCGAGATCCGGCATCGCCGAGGCTGGGCAGCAGAGCAGAAGCTCCCATTCGCCGTAGCCCTGTGCGACCAGATCTTCGGCCAGGGTGCGCGCGGCCCTGGCATCCTCGACCCAGGCGATCAGGCTGAAGCGGGTCTTGAGGCGGAAAGCGCGCGCGGCCGCCTCCATCGCCATGGGGGAGGGCGTCGCGGGCGCTTCCACCGCCGCGATCCAGGCGTCGTAGGAGGCCGCGGCCTGTTTCGGGCCGGCCCCGCGGGCCAGCCGGCGCAGGATTTCCCGGGGCGGCACGGTCCGGATCAGGCCGAAGGCCCGGCGCAGGAGCCGCGCTGGCGAGCGCTCGCCCGGTGGCAGCCGCAGGAGGATCCGGCGGGCGAGGTGATAGGCGACCTGTGGCGGGGCGAGCGGCTCCACGCGGGCGGTGGTGATTTGGAAGGCGCCGGGCCCGGCAGCTTCGATCCCGATCCTCCGCAACCCTCGCGGCAGGCGTAGCACGTCCTCGCTTCCCGTTCCGGTCTGGCTCGGCCGGATATGCAGGGCGCTCTCCTCCGCCTCGAAGGCGAGGGTGAGCGCGAGGGGCGCCTCGCCGATTGCACGCAGGTCGGTCCGCAGCCGGACCCAACGGCCGGAAAGCCGGTGCGCCGGCGGATCGGTCTCGAGGATGAGAGAGGCAGTGTCTTCGGCCGCCTGCCAATGTCCCTCGGCCGAGCGGCTCAGGCCGCGCGCGGGGCGAATCCGTGCCGGCCGCGCGCCAAAGATCCCCATGCGCATGCCGCTCCGCGCCCTCTTTTCCGCCGACTGCCCGATCGGCCTGCGGTGCTTGGGGCGCGCGCAGCCTCAAGGCAAGATGCATGGGTGCAGTGGGCTTCTGTCATCGAAGCTTCATGGCTAGGCTGGCACATGCGCCCCGTCGGGTCTTTTGCCCGCCGCGTAGCGAGGATCGAGGGGTGCACGTCATGTCCGCAACGGTGGAGGAGCCGATGGCGGCGTCCGCCAGCGATACGACCGCGTCGCTCCTCGGCAAGTCGACCCTGAAGGCCTCGTCCGACAAGGCGGCGGAGAAGGAGGGCAAGGCCGCCAAGCGGCTGCGTCCGCCCGCGGCCAAGAGTGTGGGCTGGGCCTTGGTCCAGGCTGCGCGGCTGCACCGCGCCCGTGTCGGCGACCGGCTCGCTGCGCTCGATCTCTTCGCGGGGCAGGAGCAGGTGGTGCAGGCCCTGGCCGCTGCCGGCAGCATGACCATGGGCGATCTCGCTGCAACCTTGCGCGTGCGCCCGCCGACCGCTTCCAAGACGATCTCGCGGCTCGCCGCCCTCGGTTTCGTGGAACGCCGGGCGGAAGCCGGTGACGGGCGTATCGTGCGCGTCCGTCTCACGGAGGCGGGCCTGGCCAAGGCCGCGGCGATCGAGCGGATCTGGGATGATGTCGAGGCGGAGTTGCTCGACGGCTTCGACAACAAGGAGAAGCGGCGCCTGCGCAAGCTCCTGCGCCGCTCCGCCAGCAACCTCGCCGAGGCCGCCGGCGTCACGGGCCACGAGGCGGATGCTGACATGGACCCGGACGGCGATCTCGACGGGAATGACGACGTCGAGCCCTTGCTCGGCACAGACGCGATCGGCCGCCCGGCCTGAGCGGCGGTCCATTCATCACGAAACGATCCGAGCCTTCTCTAACGGCCGAGCACGCTGTTAGAGAGGGCTTTTGTCGTTATGCCGTCTGGGTTGAATGCCGCGGGATGGGCTTCGCACGAGCATGGTTCGGCCCGGCCTCGCCATGCCTGAAGCGCCATTAAGGCCTTGGGCCGGGAAGCGTCTGAGCGAGAAGCTTGAAAGAGATGGTACCACCGCCCCGGCTCGAACGGGGGACCCCTAGATCCACAATCTAGTGCTCTAACCAACTGAGCTACGGCGGCACGCGGGGGCGGTGTATCGCGGGATCGCGGGTTTTTCAAGCGAGGATGATGCCTTCCGGCGAGATCGGGAAAAACGGCCTGAAAACATGTGACGACGCCGTGCCTTGCCGGACTTTGCGGCCTGCCGCAGGCTTCATGGAGCACAGCGAAAAGGGGCACGCGCGGAAGACGCGAGGTCCCGCCGGGGAGCGCCCAAGCCATGATCGCGTCTTTCGGCTTGGCCTTCCTGGCCGGCATCCTGTCGGTGCTCTCGCCCTGCGTGCTGCCCTTGCTCCCCCTGGTGCTGGGGGCGGCTGCCTCCGAGCATCGGCTCGGGCCGGTGGCGCTGGCGGCGGGGCTTGCCCTGTCCTTCACCGTGATCGGCCTGTTCGTCGCCACGATCGGCTTTGCCATCGGCCTCGATACGGGCGTCTTCCGGAGCGCTGCCGCGATCCTGCTGATCGCGATCGGGCTGGTGCTTGTCAGTCCCGCGGTGCAGACGCGGCTTGCGAGTGCTGGGGGGCCGGTCTCGAACTGGGCGGAGATGCGTTTCGGCCATCTCCCGGGACGCGGGCTCGGCGGGCAATTCGGCGTCGGGCTGCTCCTCGGGGCGGTCTGGAGCCCCTGCGTCGGCCCGACGCTCGGCGCCGCTTCGTTGCTGGCCGCGCAGGGAAAGGATCTCGCCAGCGTCCCGACGACGATGCTGCTCTTCGGCCTCGGCGCGGCCCTGCCGCTCCTCGTGTTCGGCACCCTCGCCCGGGGCCTGCTCGTGCGCGCCCGCGACCGGATGATGCGGGCTGGGCGCGGGCTCAAGCTGGCGCTCGGACTGATCCTCGTCGTCACCGGCCTCGCCATCGTCAGCGGGCTCGACAAGAGGCTGGAGACGGCCCTGGTCGAGGCCTCTCCGGCTTGGTTGACGGCGCTTACGACTCGGTACTGAGGGGTGGCTCAGGCCTCCGGCTCGCCCTGTGCATTCGCCCAGGCGCGGACCTGCTCCATCCAGGCGTCGGGGGAAAGCACGCTGATCCCGGGCAGCACCATCAGCGGGGTGATGCGCTCGGTCCGGTCGCGCTCGCCCAGCCGCACGGCGCCCTTGCGGGCGAACAGGCGCAGGATGTCGTTGAGCCGGATCTCGTCCGGCGGGTCGCTGCGGGTGGCGGTGCGGATCGCCTCGGCGATGTCGTCGGTGGTGCATTCGACGACGCCCTCGGTGGTGACGCGGTGGTCGCGCAGGCCCTCCTCGTAGGCAAGGCGCAAGGCGAGCAGCACCAGTGTCTCGTCCTTGCGCAGGCGCTCGGACTGGGCATCGTGGCGCACGCCCTCCTGGGGGACCCGCAGGAAGACCATCTGGTCGCGGTGGGACACCTCGAAGCCGTGCCCGAGGCAGGCGAAGTAGTCCTTGAAGAAGGGTGCATAGTGCCGGGCGATCTCGTAGGAGCGACCGATCCCCGTCGTCTGCGCGTAGACGCACTGGTTCTTCAGCAGCACCTGAAGCGCCCGCGTCAGTTCCTCCTCGCTCGGCGGTTTCGCGCCGGGCGGGGGCGGCTCCTCGCCGTCGACGATGGCGCGAAACGCTTCGAGCATGGTCCTCCCGTCTCCTCAGTTCCGCGGCCCGTGCCGCACCGACGCAGGGTTCTTGGCGGACCCGATGGCTCCGGCCGTCGTTTCCCGGGGATTGCAAGGGACGATTTCCTCAGGAGCCTGTCCATGACCCGGAACACCTTCCGTTGGCTGCTGGCGGGCGCGGGCGCAAGCCTCGCCGCCGGCCTGACGCTTTCTCCCGACGGAGCCTCCGCCCGCGGCGGCAGCTTCACGCCGCCCGGCGGCCAACTGGCAGCCACTGCTCCGGGCGGCACGCAGGGCCTCGCCGGCCCGCGCAACGTGTCCGAGGCCTCTCGCGGCGGCCATGCCTATGGCCGCCGCGAGAGGCTGCTCCGCGTCGATCCCTATGGCCGCCGCCCGGCGCCTGACGGCTTCGGCGAGGTCCCCGGCTGGTAGCGCTCGATCGTGAAATCCGGACAATCGAGCCAGCCATTCGCGAGGCGGCCCGGCTGCCGCAGCACGCGGTAGCGCTCGCCGAGGGCGCCGCCGAACAGCACATCGATCTCACGCAGGCGCTGGAACACGACGAAGTCGTCGACATCCGCGATGGGCAACGTCGAGCCGCGCAGCGTGTCCGTCTCCGACAGGCGCGCATCGAGAAAGGCGGTGATGCGCTCGGGGCTGATCTGGGTGCGTTGGCGGAAGGTGTCTTTGGCCTCGATGAAGGCCTCGATCGCAGGATCCAGGGTGATCTCGGGCAGCGCCTCGACGAAGATATCGGATCGTTGCGCGCGGGGCTTGCGCAGATGCGGCTCGCCAATGGGGAAGCGCAGCATCGCCACCTGCGGCACCGGCATGTCGGAGAGCTCGGCGGCGGCGGCCACCGCCCGCAGGGCCGCGGCCGTGCGCTCGATCCGGTCGGAGTCCCGATGGTCCATGTAGCGGAGCGCCGCCGCGATCCGGCGCTCCAGCCGGGCCACGATCTCGGCCACCGCGTCGAGATGCCGGTCGAGCCCCTCGAAGATCGACAGGATCTCGGCGAGATCCGCCCGCACGGCCTTCTCCGCCGCCGGCAGGTTCGGTGCCCGGCCCTCCCGCAGGCCGGCCTCGGCGAGGGCACGGATGGTGAGGGGATCGCGCAAGGCCCGGCCGGCCTCGCGCACGATGCCGGAGCGGAAGCGGAACGGATTGAAGCGCGTGTGCAGCGTCCGGTAGTCGCTGACGAGGTGGCGCGCCACGAATTCCTCGAAATACAGCCGGAAGGCCGCGCGCTGGTCCTCCTCGCGCAGGATGCGCTCCTCGATCTTGCGCATGGAGCCGGCGAGGCTGCGCAGGTGGCTGAGGAAGCTGCGCGAGGCCTTGGCCGCGTTCACCAGGGCTTCGGAGCGCTCGGCCGGGTTGGCCGTGGCGCTCTCCAGGCTGCCCAGCACCTCCAGCACGGCGCCGCCATAGGAGCGGGTCTCGCCCCGGTCGAGCCGGGCCAATTCCTCGATCAGGATGCGCGCCTCGGGATCGAAATCGACCACCGGCACGTAGCGCTCCCGCCGCTCCACCAGCCAGCCGGCATCGAGCAGGCGCCGGTAGACGGCGGAGCGCCGCTCCACCGGGTCGATGGGGGTGGTCTCGTCGTCGGCGATCTCGGGCTGCGTGAAGGCCGCGGAGAAATCCCCGATCGCGGCCAGAAGCTCGCTCTTGCGCACCGGCTCGGCGGTGTCCGCGAAGACCTTGGCGTTCAGGTGCAGCAACAGAGCCGCGTTGAAGGCGCGGCTGGGGGAGGCCAGGGGCCGGAAGAGATCGTCCGAGAGGCGGGTGAAGAGCATTGCGCCGGACAGAATCGACGTTCGTGTCCCCGGCGGCAAGAGCCGCCCCTTGCATCGTCCCCGCCTCTTGTCCGTTGTGGCGATGACCTCGCGAGACGATCGCGAAACGACGGCAAGGAGGCCGCCATGCGCATCGAGACCGTCTTCCTGTTCGATCTCGACGGAACGCTCGTCGACAGCGTCTATCAGCACGTGCTCGCCTGGAAGGAAGCCCTCGACGCGGAGGACATCCCGCTCTCGGTCTGGCGGATCCATCGCAAGATCGGCATGAGCGGCGGCCTGTTCACCAACCAACTCCTGCGCGAGACCGGCCTCGAGATGAACCCGGAACGGATGGACCGGCTGCGCCGGCTCCACGCGGAGGCTTATGCCCGCCTGTCCAAGGGCGTGGTGCCGCTCCCCGGCGCGAAGGCGCTGCTGCGCACGCTCACGGAGAACCGCATTCCCTGGGCGATCGCCACCAGCGGCCGGATGGAGACGGCGGGTCACAATCTCGTCGCCCTCGAGGTCGATCCCGAGAGCGTGCCGGTGGTGACCCGCGACCTCGTAAAATACGCCAAGCCCGACCCGGACCTGTTCCTCGCCGCCGCGGCCCGGCTCTCGGCCCCGATCGAGCATGCGGTGATCGTCGGCGATTCCATCTGGGACATGCTGGCAGCGCGCCGCTGCCGGGGGCTCGGCGTCGGACTGCTTTCGGGGGGCTACGGTTCGGACGAGCTGGAGCGTTCCGGCGCGGCGCGGGTCTACGCGGATCCGGCCGAGCTGCTCGAGCATCTGGACGAGGTCGGCGGACGGCGTTGAAGCAGGGCGCAGATGCGTCGGTCTGCCGCGCGGGGAGAACCGAATCCCTCGCTCCGTCGTTGGAGGGCCATTCGCTTCAGGCAGGGTTCAGCTTGCCTGTGGCAATTTCGCTTCAACAATCGAGGAGTTGATCGATGAAGAAGATCGCTGTGCTCTCGGCCGCTGCCTTGATGGCTGCCGGCACCCTTGCCTCCACCGGTGCCGAAGCGCGCGGCCGCGGTGGCGCGATCGCCGCGGGTGTGGTCGGTGGCCTTGCCGCCGGCGCTCTGCTCGGTGCCGCCGCCTCCAACAGCTACGGTTACAGTTATGGTGGGGGCTATGGCTACGCCGCCCCGGCCTATGGCTACGGCTACGCTCCGAGCTACGGGTACCGCAGCGTCGGCTACGACGATTACTACTATGCCCGTCCGCGCCGGGTGTATCGCAGCTACGACTACGATGCCGGCTATTCCTGGGGCGGCCCGACCTATTACGGCTACGGTTACTGAGCCGAGACTGACAGAGGCGCACGGATGGAGGGGCTGCACCGGAGGGTGCGGCCCCTCTCTCGTTTCAGGCTGCGTTCGAGGCTGCGGCGTCACGCTGCGCGATCGTCTCCGACCAGACCACGGCACGCCGGGCCATGCTGATATGCTGGCGCTCGTACATGCGCCCCTCGACCTTGATCGCGCCGCGCTTGGCGTTCTCGGGCAGGTCAAAGGCATCGATCACGAGGCGGGCGCGGCGAACTTCCTCCTCCGTGGGGGCGAAGGAAGTGTTGGCCGGCTCGATCTGGTTCGGGTGAATCAGGGTCTTGCCGTCGAAGCCGAGATCGCGGGCTTGGCGGCATTCCTCGCGGCAGCCATCCACGTCGGCGATGTCGTTCCAGACGCCGTCGAGGATGGTCAGCCCCTCGGCACGGGCGGCGGCGAGGGTGAACATCATCCACGGCAGCATCGGTACCCGGCCGCGCACCAACTGTGCCCAAGTGTCCTTGGCAAGGTCGTTGGTGCCGAGCACGAAGCAGGTGAGGCGGGAGCGCCGGTCGCGCCGCGCCTTGGCAATCTCCTGGATGTTGAGAATGGCCGCCGGCGTCTCGATCATCGCCCAGACCGCGATGTCGTCGGGGGCATCGAGCGCCTCGAGATGGTCGGCGATGCTTTCCAGCACTGCCGGGGAGGAGACCTTCGGCATCAGGATGGCGTCGGGCCGGGCCTCGATCGCCGCCCGCAGGTCCGCCTCGCCCCACGGCGTCTGGGGGGCGTTGACGCGGATGATGAGCTCACGGTGGCCGTAGCCGCCGCCCTTGACCGCGGCGCAGACCTGCTCGCGGGCGAGCACCTTCTCGTCGGGTCCGACCGCATCCTCGAGGTCGAGGATCAGAGCGTCGGCCGGCAGCGTCTTCGCCTTGTCGAGGGCTCTCTGGTTCGAGCCGGGCATATAGAGCACGCTGCGGCGCAGGCGCGGATCGGACATTGGCGTGGACTCCCTGTTGTGAAGCCATGGTAGCGCAGCGCAGCACTCATGCCAGCATTGCGCTCCCGCAATGCGGAAAGGCCGGCCACGTTTGAAACACCGGGCTTCGGGGCGCTAATAAGCGAGTCCGATCCGCAACAGCCAGAGTCGGGCGCCTCCCCCAATAGTCCGGAACGACCGATGCCGCTCATCCGCTTCGACCTGATCGAAGGCCGCTCCAAGGCCGAGCTGAAGACTCTGCTCGACGCCGCACACGAGGCGATGCTCGAAGCCTTCCAGGTGCCTGCGGGCGACCGCTACCAGATCGTCACCGAGCACAAGCCTTCGCGCATGATCGTCGAGGATACCGGCCTCGGCATCCCACGGACGAAGGACGTGGTCGTGGTGCAGGTGATCACCCGGCCGCGTGGTCGGGAGAAGAAGGAGCTGTTCTACCGTCTCCTCACCGAGAAGTTGCAGGCCGCCTGCGGCATCGCACCCGCTGACGTGATGATCTCGATGGTGGAGAACACCGACGAGGATTGGTCATTCGGTCACGGCCGCGCCCAGTTCCTCACCGGCGAACTCTGAGGTTCGATCTGCGGCGGCCCGCCCAGGCGAGCCGCCGCGTGCGATATGCCGAGGTCAGGGATGGACAGGACCAGCATCGGCCGGGACACGACCCTGTGCATGTCCCTGGCAGCCCGGCCCGGCACCTTCGGCTCGCGCTTTCATAATCATCTCTACGAACGACTCGGCCTCGACTACGTCTATAAGGCCTTCACCACGACGGATCTTCCCGCTGCCATCGGGGGGATCCGCGCGCTCGGCATTCGTGGCTGCGCGATCTCGATGCCATTCAAGGAGGCGGTGATCCCGCTCCTCGACGGGCTGGCCCCATCCGCCCAGGCGATCGACAGCGTCAACACCATCGTCAACGAGGGCGGTCGGCTCACCGGGCACAACACCGATTACAGCGCGGTCCGCAGTCTCCTCGAACAGTCGGGGATCGACCCGGCCACGCCGTTCCTGCTGCGCGGCAGCGGCGGGATGGCCAAGGCCGTCGCTGCCGCGCTGCACGATGGCGGCTTCCGGCAGGGAACGATCGTTGCCCGGAACGGGCGGAGCGGCCCGGCCCTGGCGGAAGCCTACGGCTATGGCTGGGCGGAGGATCTCGGGAGCCTCACCGCGCCCGTCCTGATCAACGTCACGCCCCTCGGCATGGCAGGGGGCGGCGAGGGGCAGCTCGCCTTCCCCGAGGCGATGATCGCGGCGGCGCAGGCTGTGTTCGACGTCGTCGCCCTGCCGGTGGAGACACCCTTCCTGCGGGCGGCCCGATCGCGGGGCAAGGCGACGATCTCGGGGGCCGAGGTCGCGGTGCTGCAGGCGCTCGAACAATTCGTGCTCTATACCGGCATCCGCCCCGAGCCAGCGGCCGTCGAGGCGGCGGCTGCCTTCGCCCGCGTCGGCTGATCGCCCTCTTCGATCAGAAGAAGACCGGCCGGGCCGTGGCCGTGTGCTCGGTCAGCACCGAGCCGGTGGCCGGATCGACCTCCTTGAGGAGGACGTCGTAGCCCCAGAGATTGGCGAGGTGCTGCAGCACGCGCCGGGCATCGTCCTTCTGCAGGGTGATGCGATTGAGCGCCTTGTGGTGCAGGATCAGCTTGCGATCGCCTTCGAGGTCGACATCGACCACCTCGATGTCGGGATCGAGCCAGGCCACGTCGTATTGCCGGGCAAAGGAGCGGCGCATCTTGCGGTAGCCGCGCTCGTCATGGATCGCCTCGACCCGCATCTCGGGTTCGTCGGGATCGTCGACGACGTGGAACAGGCGCATGTCGCGCATGAGCTTCGGCGACAGGAACTGGGCGATGAAGCTCTCGTCCCGATAGTTCTCCCAGCAATCGCGCAGGATCTCCATGCCGTCGCCACGGCCGGCGATGTCGGGGAACCACGCCCGATCCTCGTCGGTCGGGTCCTCGGCGATGCGGGCGATGTCCTGCATCATGGCGAAGCCGAGGGCATAGGGGTTGTGGCCGCCGAAGCCGCGCTCGTCGAAATTCGGCTGGCGGATGACGTTGGTGTGCGAGGTCAGGAACTCGAGATAGGCCGCCTCGTTGATCTGGCCCTTCTGCGAGAGCGCGTTCATGATCCGGTAGTGGCAGTAGGTGGCGCAGCCCTCGTTCATGACCTTGGTCTGGCGCTGCGGGTAGAAATACTGCGCCACCAAGCGGACGATGCGCAGGATCTCCCGCTGCCAGGGCCGCAGTCGTGGGGCCACCTTCTCCAAGAAGTAGAGCAGGTTCTCCTGGGGCAGCTCCAGAAGTGCCCGGCGGCGGTCGAGGGCCGGATCGGCCTTGGCGGCGCCGGCCTTCTGCGGCAGCGTGCGCCAGAGATCGTTGAAGATCTGCTCGCCGTGCTCCTCCCGTTCCCGCTCCCGGCGCTGCTCGGAGGCGAGGTCCGGCCGCTTCTTGCGGGGATAGCGGTGAACGCCCTGGCTCATCAGCGCATGTGCCGCATCGAGCAACTGCTCGACGGCATGGTGGCCGTAGCGCTCCTCGCAGCGCGCGATGTAGCGTTTGGCGAAGTCGAGATAGTCGAGGATGCCCTCGGCATCCGTCCATTGCCGGAAGAGATAGTTGTTCTTGAAGAAGTGGTTGTGGCCGAAGGCGGCGTGCGCGATCACGAGTGTCTGCATCGTGGCCGTGTTCTCCTCCATCACGTAGGAGATGCACGGATCCGAATTGATGACGATCTCATAGGCGAGGCCCATCAGGCCGCGCCGGTAGCTCGACTCGTGCTGGGCGAAGTGCTTGCCGAAGGACCAGTGCTTGTAGAACAGCGGCATGCCGATCGAGGCATAGGCGTCCAGCATCTGCTCGGCGGTGATGATCTCGATCTGGTTCGGATACCAGGACAGGCCGAGTTCGGGGCCGGCGATGCCCTCGCAGGCGTCGTGAATGCGCCGGATCGTATCGAAATCCCAGTCGTTGCCGGTGAACAGCAACTCGCCCAGTTTGGGCGCCGTGGACTTCGTGCGGCTCAGGCTCGCGGCCATGCGAGAATCCTTCTCGACGCGTCTCCCCTCTCCCATGTGGGGAGGGGCAAGGGTAGGGGTGGTTCAGGAGGCCCCGCCGGGCTTTTGTCCGGCACCGTCCCCACCTCCGACTCCTCCCCCGCGAGGGGGAAGAGCATAGAAGCTAGGCCTCCGCCTTGGCGTCCTGGCTTCGCCCGAACAGCTCGCGGAAGACGGGGTAGATATCCCGGCGGTGGTTGACCTTGCGCATGGCCAGCGGTTCGCCCGCCTTGGCCAGCGCCTCGTATGTGCGCCAGAGCGTGGTCCGGTGCTCCACGAAGCCGGCGCGGGGGCCGTTCTCGTCACCGACCTCGAGATAGGCGAAATGCTGGCAGGCCGGCAGGATGTGGCTGCGCAGAAGCTCGGTCGCGGTCGGTCCGTCGCTCGACACGTTGTCGCCGTCCGAGGCCTGGGCCGCATAGATATTCCAGTCGGCTGGGTCGTAGCGCTCGGTCACGATGCGCTTCATCTCGACCAGAGCCGAGGAGACCAGCGTGCCTCCGGTCTCGCGGGAGCCGAAGAAGGTCTCCTCGTCCACCTCCGTCGCCTTGTCGGTGTGGCGGATGAAGACGATCTCGACATGCTTGTAGCGGCGCGTCAGGAAGATGTGCAGCAGGATGTAGAAGCGCTTGGCGAGGTCCTTCATGTGCTCGGTCATCGAGCCGGACACGTCCATCAGGCAGAACATCACCGCCTGGGCGATGGGCCGCGGATAGGGCTCGAAGCGGCGGAAGCGCAGGTCGATCGGATCGACGTAGGGGATGCGCTTCGAGCGCTCGCGCAGGGCCTCCAGCTCCGCCGTCAGCTTGGGCAGGTCGGGATCGAATTCGTGGGTCTCGGCGATGCGGGCCTCGAGGGCGGCAAGCTCCTCGAGCTTCGGCCGCTTCAGGGCGATGCGCCGGGACATCGAGTTGCGCAGCGTGCGCGACAGGGCGAGGTTCGCCGGGGAACCGGACACCGTATAGCCGGCCCGGCGCAGGCCCTCCGTCTCGACCACCGACAGGCGGCGCTTGGCGAGATCGGGCAGTTCCAGGTCGTCGAGGAAGAGCTCCAGGAACTCGTCCCGGGTCAAGACGAAGTGGAAGGCGTCCTCGCTGTTCTCGGAGCCTTCGCCCCCCTCGCCGGCACCGCCCCCGCCCTGGCCGCCCGGCGGCCGCTCGATGCGGTCGCCCTCAACGTAGGTCTTGTTGCCGGGGATGATGTAGTCCTGCAGGCCCGTGCCGGGCTGGCGGCTGAAGCGGGGCTCGCGCACCCCGTCGCCGGGCACCGAAATCCGGCCATCCTTGCCGAGATCCTTGATGTCCTTCTCGCGGGCCGATTCCCGGACCGCGCGTTGCGCCATGTCCTTGACCCGACGCAGGAAGCGCTGGCGGTTCGGGAGGCTCTTGCCTCCCGGATTGAGCCGACGGTCGACGATGTGCATCCGGTGTCGCTTAGCGCCTCGTCTTCGAACCCTGGTCCCGGCCTGTCCCGGTCCGTGGGACCGGGACAACCGCCTTGAACGTGCGGCGGAGAGTCGGGCAGGCGCCGCATCGTCCGGGGCAGCCCGCTCAGCCCGCCTGTTTGACCCTCATGTACCACTCGACCAGCCGCCGGACCTGCCGTTCGGTATAGCCCCGCTCGGTCATGCGATCGACGAACTCGCCGTGTTTCTTCTCGGTCTCGCTGTCTTTCTTTGAACCAAAGGAAATGACGGGCAGCAGTTCCTCGACCTGGCTGAACATCCGCCGCTCGATCACCTCGCGCAGCTTCTCGTAGGAAGTCCAGGACGGATTGCGCCCGCCATGCTGGGCCCGCGAGCGCAGGGCGAACTTCACCACTTCGTTGCGGAAGTCTTTCGGATTGGCGATGCCCGCCGGCTTCTCGATCTTGGTGAGCTCCTGATTCAGGAGTTCGCGGTTGAGGAGCTGGCCGGTCTCGGCGTCCTTGAAGTCCTGATCCTCGATCCAGGCATCGGCGTAGTCGATGTAGCGGTCGAACAGGTTCTGCCCGTAATCGTGGTAGGACTCGAGATAGGCCTTCTGGATCTCGTGGCCGATGAACTCCGCATAGCGCGGGGCCAGCTCGGTCTTGATGAACTCCAAGTAGCGCTTCTCGGTTTCGGGGGCGAGCTGCTCGCGCCGGATCGCCTGTTCCAGCACGTACATCAGGTGCACGGGGTCGGCGGAGACCTCCGTGGTGTCGTGATTGAAGGTTGCGGCAAGCACCTTGAAGGCGAAGCGGGTCGAGATCCCGTCCATGCCCTCGTCGACGCCGGCGGTGTCCTTGTATTCCTGCATCGAGCGGGCGCGGGGATCGACCTCGCGAAGACTCTCGCCGTCATAAACGCGCATCTTCGAGAACAAGTTCGAATTCGCGTGCTCGCGCAGGCGGGAGAGCACCGAGAACCGGGCCAGCATCTCCAGCGTGCCCGGGGCGCAGGCGGCCTGCGACAGCTCCGAGCGGGAGATCAGCTTGTCGTAGATGTGCTGCTCCTCCGTCACTCGGAGGCAGTAGGGCACCTTGATGACGTAGATACGGTCGATGAAGGCTTCGTTGTTCTTGTTGGTCTTGAACGACTGCCACTCGGCCTCGTTCGAGTGGGCCAGGATCACGCCGGTGAAGGGGATCGCGCCGATATTCTCGGTGCCGACATAGTTGCCCTCCTGCGTCGCCGTGAGCAGGGGGTGCAGCATCTTGATCGGCGCCTTGAACATCTCGACGAATTCGAGAACGCCCTGGTTCGCCCGGTTGAGGCCACCCGAATAGGAGTAGGCGTCCGGATCGGCCTGGGAGAGGGTTTCGAGGCGGCGGATATCCACCTTGCCGACGAGCGAGGAGATGTCCTGGTTGTTCTCGTCGCCCGGCTCGGTCTTGGCGATGGCGATCTGGCGCAGGCGCGAGGGCCGGATCTTGATGACCTTGAAGCGCGAGATGTCGCCGTCGAACTCGTCGAGGCGCTTGAGCGCCCAGGGGCTCATCAGGCCGGTGAGCCGGCGCCGTGGTATGCCGAAGCGCTCCTCGATCTCCTGGCCCATGGTCTCGGGATCGAACAGGCCGAGCGGGCTCTCGAAGACCGGCGAGACCTCGTCCCCCGCCTTGAGCACGTAGATCGGGTGCACCTCCATCAGGGCCTTGAGGCGCTCGGCCAGGGAGGATTTGCCGCCGCCGACCGGCCCCAGCAGGTAGAGGATCTGCTTGCGCTCTTCGAGGCCCTGGGCCGCGTGGCGGAAGAACGAGACGATCCGCTCGATCGTCTCTTCCATGCCATAGAATTCGGAGAAGGCCGGGTAGATCCGGATGGTCCGGTTCATGAACACGCGGCCGAGGCGGGGATCCCGGGCGGTGTCGACCATCTCCGGCTTGCCGATCGCGTCGAGAATGCGCTCGGCCGCGCTCGCGTACATCAGAGGCTCGTCCCGGCAGGCCTCAAGATACTCGGAGAGCGTCATCTCCGTGTCTCGGCGCGCCTCGTAACCACGAGCGAAGCTCTGGAACAGGTCGTTCGTCGAGTGCGTCGGCATTCGAACACCCCTTCACGCTGGAGACAGCTTCATCCTGTCTCGACTCCGATGCAACTGACATCGCATGTTTTGTCGCACCGCAATGACGACGGATCCACCGCGTGGGAAACGGGTCACACCTTTAACGAACGAAGTCGGTTAGATGCCCGGTTACCTCGGTATTGCCCCGGGCACAGGGGCAGCCGAGCCCCTGTGCGCTGCAGCAAGCAGGCCTGGAGAGCTGCGCGCTGTTCACAGGTCTGTCGTGCCCTTGGAGCCGACGTCCTTCTTCTTCTCGTCGGCCTTGCCCTCGCCGGCCTTCGCATCGACGGTGATGCGGATATCCTGCTTCTCGACCGTGCCCTCGGCGGTCTTGATTTCCACCGTCACCGCATCGGCGCCGCTGAAGCCGGCCTTGCTCTGGTAGTAGAGCGCCTGCACCTCCGCTTCCTTGTTCGGGCAGCGGTAGCTCGCGGGCGTCTTCAGCTTGGTGGCTCTCGTGACGAGCTTGCCGTTCTTCGGAGCTTCCGTCACGCGGATCTCCGGAGTCGGGCCGGGCGAGCAGTCCTTCTTGAGGTTGGGGGCGATCACGAGACGGACCACCTTGCCCGGTGCCGCGGTCTCGCTGCGGGTCACCGTGGTCTGGGCCAGGGCTGGGCTCGCTGTCAGGAACAGCGCGGCACAGAAGGCGGTGGTCGGACGGAGGGCGGGCATCGTCAGGTCTCTCCCGGTAACACGGCGCGGTTCGTCGCTCGGATCCGCGTCCCCGATGTGGGAGGCGGCGGACGCCACGTCGAGGGTGATCGCGCTGGTTGCGGACCGATCAGTGTTGGAGGGCGGCGGCGACAGCGCCGGTCACCCGGGCGAGCTGGGTTGCGTCAAGCTCTCCGCTCAGGGCCGCGAGCAGATGCTTCTCGATGCGCTCGCGCTCGCCGAGATCGGCAATCGGCGTGACTGGGATGTCGTTTTCCTTGAGCGCGCAGGCCTTGCGGATGGTGTCGGCGGCCTTGAGCAGGTGCTCGCGCTCGGTCGGTCCCATCTCCCAGAGGGGATTGCGCAGGCGGCTGATCACCCGGCGCGCATCGCGATATTCGCGATCGACGGTCGTTAGTGCCTCGATCTGGCTGACGAGGAACATCAGCTCGAGCACTTCCGAGGCGGCATCGGGGCAGATCCGCACGATCCGCATGACGCGGGCGATCAGCTCCTGGGTCGGCGACATCTGGCGGCGGGGCTCGGCCATGGCGCCTCAACGCCCTTCCTCGCGCAAAGTTCGATCACGGCCCTCGCGGAGTCAGGGCTCTTCGGAGTCCCCGGCCTCGAGCCGCTGCAGCAAGGCACGGCAGCCTCGAAGCTCGGCGAGTGCGCCCTCAAGGGCGACGCGCCCGCCGGGCGACAGGGTCTCCCCGGGAACGGCTTCGTTCTCCGGTTCCGGGGCGCCCGCCTCGGCCTCGCCGCGCCCGACCGCCTGCACGAAGCGCACGCCCTTCTCTTTCAGGACCCGCTGCGCGCCCTTGATGGTGTAGCCCTGGCGATGGAGCAGGTGCTGCACGCCCTTGATGAGATCGACGTCGTCGGGCCGGTAGTAGCGGCGGCCGCCCGCCCGCTTCAGCGGCTTGATCTGGGGAAAGCGCGTCTCCCAGAAGCGCAGCACGTGCTGGGGCGTTGCCAACTCCTCGGCGACTTCGGTGATGGTTCGGAAGGCGCCGGGGCGCTTGTCGGTCCGATCCTCGTTCGGGCCGGAGGCGAGATTGAGGGCGAGCGGCATCGGTGAGGCTCAGCGGACGGCGTTTCGCGAGACCAGCGACACTTCGGCTCCCTCAATCCTCGTCGGAATCCGCGGCGCCGTTCAGGCCATTGATGCGGGCCTTCAATACGTTGGAGGGCTTGAACACCATGACCTGGCGGGGCTCGATCTCGACCTCGACGCCGGTCTTCGGATTGCGGCCGACCCGCTTGCCCTTGGAGCGCACCACGAAGGAGCCGAAGGAGGACAGCTTCACCGTCTCTCCGGCTTCGAGGGTCCCGCAGATCTCGGCGAGCACGGTTTCGACGAGGGCAGCTGATTCCGAGCGCGACAGGCCGACCTGCTGATAGACGGCCTCGCTCAGATCGGCGCGTGTGACCGTCTTCCCCGACATGCGTTCACCCCCTTTGGGCCGACTCGACCGCGACCGCGTATCTCTATGATGCGGAACGCTAATCGGCGTACAGGCGTGGGTCAACCGAAGCTTGCGGTTGACAGCTCATGCCGCTTCGGGCAACGGCGCCGGCCCGCTCACCAGCGGATCAGGGCGGCGCCCCAGGTGAAGCCGCCACCGATCGCCTCGATCATCACGAGGTCGCCCTCGCGGATGCGCCCGTCCCGGCAGGCGGCGTCGAGGGCAAGCGGGATCGAGGCGGCCGATGTGTTGCCGTGCCGGTCGACCGTCAGCACCACCTTCTCGCGGGCGATGCCGAGCTTGTCGGCAGAGGCCTCGATGATCCTGCGATTCGCCTGATGCGGCACGAACCAGCTGAGATCCTCGGCGGTGGTGCCCGAGGCGCGGAAGGTCTCCTCGATCACGTCGGTCACCGAGCCGACGGCGAAGCGGAAGACCTCCTTGCCCTCCATGCGCAGCTTGCCAGTGGTCCCGGTCGAGCCCGGACCGCCATCCACGTAGAGCTTCGCGCGGTGACGCCCGTCCGAGCGCAGGCAGCTCGCCAGAACGCCGCGATCGGCTGTGGTGCCGCCGCCCTCCCGCGCTTCGAGGACGACGGCGCCCGCCCCGTCGCCGAACAGCACGCAGGTGGTGCGGTCCTCCCAGTCGACGATGCGGGAGAAAGTCTCCGCCCCGACCACGAGGGCACGCTTGGCTGCGCCGGTGGCGAGATAGCGGTCGGCGGTCGCGACGGCGAAGACGAAGCCGGCACAGACGGCCTGGAGGTCGAAGGCGAATCCGGTCTCGATGCCCAGCATCGCCTGGATCTGGGTGGCGGTGGACGGGAAGGTGTGATCGGGCGTCGAGGTGGCACAGATGACGAGATCGATGTCGGCGCCGGAGAGACCGGCCCGATCGAGGGCCGCCTTCGCCGCCTGCGCTCCGAGCACGGAGGTGGTCTCGTCGGGGCCGGCGATGTGGCGCTGCCGGATGCCCGTGCGCTGCACGATCCACTCGTCCGACGTCTCGACCCGGGTTTCCAGATCGGCATTCGTGACGACCTGCCTCGGCAGGTAGGAGCCGCAGCCGACGACGACGGAGCGCAGGAGCGCCATCTGATCGGTCCTTTCTAAATCTGCACGACCGCGGGCGTGCGCTCGAGCATGTCACGGATCGTGCGCATCAGATCGTGGCGGGCCATGTCGTGGGCGAGGTCGACTGCCGCCGCGAAGCCCTGCGCGTTCTCCGAGCCGTGGCTCTTGATGACGATGCCTTCGAGCCCGAGGAACACGCCACCATTGGCCCGGCTCGGATTCATCTTCTCGCGCAGGGCCGCGAAGGCCTGGCGCGCGAAGAGATAGCCGATCTTGGCCGAGAGCGTGCGCCCCATGGCCGCTTTCAGATACGTCGCGATCTGCTTGGCTGTTCCCTCGGCGGTCTTGAGGGCGATGTTACCGGTGAAGCCTTCGGTGACGACGACATCCGTCGTGCCACGGCCGAGATCGGTGCCCTCGACGAAGCCGTAATAGGAGAAATTGGCGGGGTCGTTCTCCCGCAGAAGACGGGCGGCCTCCTTGACGGCCTCGTTACCCTTCATCTCCTCGGTGCCGACATTGAGCAGGCCGACCGAGGGGGTGTCGATGTCGAGGACGATGCGGGCCATGGCCGCACCCATGACCGCCATCTCGACAAGATGCTCGGCATCGGTGCCGATGGTGGCGCCAACATCGAGCACTACGCTCTCGCCGCGGATCGTCGGCCACAGACAGGCGATGGCCGGGCGTTCGATGCCCGCCATGGTCTTCAGGCAGATCTTCGACATCGCCATGAGCGCGCCGGTATTGCCTGCCGAGACCGCGGCCTGGGCCTCGCCGTCGCGCACCGCCTGGATCGCGCGCCACATCGAGGACTTGCCCCGGCCCTGGCGCACCGCCTGGCTCGGCTTATCGTCCATGGCGACGGAGACCGTGGTGTGGCGGATCTCGACGGCGCCCTTCAGGCGCGGCTCGGCCTCGACAAGGGGGCGGACCACCGCCTCGTCACCGAACATCAGGAAGGTGGTCTCGGGATGCCGTTCCCGGGCGATGGCCGCGCCCGGGACGACGGTCGAGGGTCCGTGATCGCCGCCCATGGCGTCGAGCGAGATGCAAACGCGTGCCGACATGTCTTCCGTGTCGCTGCCTCGGGGAGAGGCTCAGCTTCCGCGGGACCCACGCCTGTTACGCGGCCCGCCCAATGGCGCGCGGAAAATAGCGATCGAGCGGCGGGGGGCAAACGAAAACTGCAGGGCTTGGCTCAGCCCTCCCCCTCGCGCAGGCGACCGAGCGCTGCGAATGGGCTCGTATCTGCCCCGACGCTCACGGTCTCGAAGTCGATGCCGGGCTTGCGCGGATAGGGATCGAGCCCGAGCGCGAGGAACTCCGCGGTGAGAGCGCCGAAATCGATCCGGCCGTTTGTGATGGGGTCGGGGGTGTCGACGTTCTCGGCACCGTCTCCGGCCTCGTCCATCGCGAGGTCGGAGAAGGTGATGTCCACGGGCTCGGACACCGCCGCCTCGAAGCCTTCCAGGCTCGCCGTGCAAGTCTGCGTCACGAGGGCTTCGACGCTTCCCGTCACGTGAAGCCGCTCCTGCGAGCCCGAGAGCCGGAAGCGGCCGACGAGGCCGCGGATCGCCGGGAGGCCGAAATCCTGCGCCAGCGCCACGCATTCCGCCTCGCTCGCCTCGACGACGATCTCGGCGCGGTTGCGCAGGAGCCGCTCGACCGGCATCGACCGCGAGAGCGGGCTGGTCTCGGGCCGGGTCGGCCCGGATCGGGTGTCGGAACGCGTCATGCAGCCCTCCCTGGGTGGTGGAACGACGCCGGGTCGGCGAAGCACGGGCCGGACCCGAGCAGGGCGTCGAGATCGAGGCCGGACAGGGTCCCGGCGCTGGCCATCACATAATCGGCCAGGGCGCCGGCTCCCGCCTCGGCCGCCTCGGCGCCGAGCAGGTTGCGCGCCAATGCCGCGGCGAGGCCGGCCCGGTCGCCCGCCCCGAGGGGCGCGCCGTAGCTGTCGGCCCGCCCGTAGAAGGCGGCGGCGAGCTTCTTCATGCGCTTGGGAACGCCGATGTCGCCGACGCCGAGCTCGCGCAGGGAGGCGTCGAGCTGGCGGAAGACGGAATCGACGAGGTCCTGCGCCACGTCGCCCGCCGGCGCGGGCAGCGCATCCAGGCGGCGCAGGACGAGGATCACGTGCAGGCACAGGGCCTCGAACCGGCCCTCGACCGTGTCGGGAACGCCGAGCCCCTCGTAGAGGGCCGGCGCCCGGGCCGCCGCGTTGACGCGGGCGTGGAGGAGGCGGATCGCCGCGCCGTTCGGATCCCGGCGGCGCAGGAAGCTCAGGATCATCGCATCCTCCGGATGCCGGCCCGCTGTGGCCGAGCTTGCCTTGTCAAAGCCATAACCCCGCGGTACGGCAGCCAACGGTCAAGGTGCAAGCCCGGTAGACGCGCGAGAGAAATCGCGGTGGGCGCCACCTCCGGAACAAGGGGCCTCGATGTCGCGCCGTCTCGTCTCCTCGCTCGCACGGCTCGCCGTGCTCGGTCTGGTCGGCACGGGGCTCTCCGCCTGCATCGGCGAGGAGCTGCGTCACGGCTACCAGGTCGATCAGGCGGCGCTCGCCACCGTCAAGCCCGGCATGAGCGCCGAGCAGGTGCTGCAGATCCTCGGCACGCCCTCCACCGTGTCCACCGTGGGCAACAAGTCCTGGTACTACATCACCCAGAACACCCGCCGCACGGTGCTGTTCCTGGGCGAGTCGGTCGAGGACCAGAAGGTGACCGCGGTCTATTTCAACGGCGGCATGCGGGTGGAGCGGGTGGCGCTCTACGGCCTGCAGGACGGCCGCATCTTCGACTTCATCGAGCGGACCACGCCGACGAGCGGCGCCGACCGCGCCTTCCTCAGCCAGCTCTTCCGCGGCCTGACCCGCTACGAGCCCTTCGGCTCGGGCGCGGGCGCCTCGGTGGTGCCGGGCGCGAACCGGGGCCAGTAAGGTCCCTCGCCAAGAACCCTCCGCGGAAAGCCGGCCTGAGCCTCAGGCCGGCACCAGGGCTTCGAGCAGCGCCTCCGGCCGGCTCAGCAGAAGATCGGGGCCGCGCGCCGCGAGCGCGTCCGCCCGCGTGTAGCCCCAGCCCACGGCGCCGAAGCGGCAGCCGACGGCGCGGGCGGCCTCCCAGTCCCGGATCTCGTCCCCGATCGACAGCGCCGCGCCCGGCGGGACGCCGCAGCGCCGCAGCAGCGCCTGGAGGCGCCGGGCCTTGCCGAACAACGCCGCGCCGCAGGCGTAGTGCCCGATCCGGGCGGCCGCCTCCGGCCCGAGGACGCGGCGCACATTCGCCTCGGTGTTCGAGCTGAGCAGCGCCAAGGCGAGGCCCTGCGCCTGGAGCGCGGCCAGCATCTCCGGGATGCCGGGAAACAGCCGCATCGTCCCGGCATCCCGGGCGGCGAGCCCGTGCATGTGACGGGCGATGGCGGGGACCTTCCACAGGGGCACGCCGAGCTGCTTGAGAACGCCGTGGGCGTCGAGGCCGCGCAGGGTGTCGATCTCGTGCGCCGCGACCCGGCGGAAGCCGAAGCGGTCGGCGACCTCGTTCAGCACGCCGCAGAACCAGGGAAAGGTGTCGGCCAGCGTCCCGTCGAAATCGAACACGACGAGGCGACAGGCAGGGCGCGTGACGGCGTCCAAGGGGCGGCCTTCTCGTTGGGGTCCGCGGGAACGAAAAAGGGCGCCGCTCGGCGCGGCGCCCTCCCTCGTGCGGTCCGATGGCGGGCGCTTACGCGGCCTTGGCCGCGTCGAGGGTCGGATAGTCGATGTAGCCCTGCGGGCCCCGGCTGTACCAGGTCGGCATGTCGTCCTTGTTGAGGGGGGCGCCCTCGGCGATGCGGCGGGGCAGGTCGGGATTGGCGAGGAAGGGGCGCCCGAAGGCGATGGCGTCGGCCTCGCCCGCGTCGAGGGCGGCCTGCGCCTTCGGCCCGTCGTAGTCGCAGTTGAGGATGACGGGGCCGCCGAAGGCCTTCTTGATCACCGGGGCGACCGGAGGCACCGTGGCCTTGCCGAAGGTGCCGTTCGGCCCCGGCTCGCGCAGTTCGATATAGGCGAGGCCGATGCGCGCCATCGTCTCGGCAGCGAGCGCGAACAGCGGGTGCGGGTTCGAATCGTCCACGCCCTGGACCGGGCCGTTCGGCGAGAAGCGGATGCCCGTGCGCTCGGGGCCGACCACGCCGGCCACGGTCTGGGCCACCTTGGTCACGAGGCGGACGCGGTTCTCGATGGAGCCGCCGTAGCGGTCGGTGCGCTTGTTGATGCCGTCGCGCAGGAATTCGTCGAGCAGGTAGCCGTTGGCGGCATGGATCTGCACGCCGTCGAAGCCGGCCGCGACCGCGTTCTTGGCCGCGTTCTCGTAATCCGCGAGCAGGCGCGGGATCTCGTCCTCGCGCAGGGGCCGCGCCTCGCCGTAGGGCTTCTTGCCCTCGTAGGTGTGGGCCTCGCTCGGCGCGGTCGCGACGGAGGAGGAGACGGGCTTCTCGCCGCCGAGGAAGTCGGGATGGACGAGGTAGCCCATGTGCCAGAGCTGCAGGGCGATGCGGCCGCCCGCCTCATGGACCGCCTTCACCACCGGCTTCCAGGCCTCGACCTGCTCCTGCGACCAGATGCCCGGCGCGTAGGGCCAGCCAAGCCCCTCCTGGCTGATGCCGGTCGCCTCGGAGATGATGAGGCCGGCGCTCGCGCGCTGGGCGTAGTACTCGGCCATGATCGGGGTCGGCACGTGCGTACGCGTCCCGCGGCCCCGGGTCAGGGGCGCCATGAGGATGCGGTTCGGCAGCTCAAGGCTGCCGAGGCGGATCGGATCGAACAGAGACGGCATGAAATCCTCGTGATCGGCGCGGCCCGCGCGGGGTGCCGGCCCAATTGCCCACTCGGAGAGAGCAGGTTGGGCGGGATCATCCCGCGCGCCAGGGGCGGGAGGTGCGCTCGCGCACCTCTTTCGCACCGCAGCGGGCGCGCTCAGTCGTCGGACAGCGCCTTTTCGTAGCACCAGGCCTCGGTGCCATCCTCGTAATAATCAGGCTTGGCGCCGTAGCGGACATAGCCGCTGCGCTCGTAGAGGCGGATGGCGGGGCCGTTGTCGACCCGCACCTCGAGGCGCAGCCGGGTGCGGCCGTGGCGGCGCGAATCCGCCTCCGCCGCCGCGAGCAGCTGGGCGCCGAGGCCCTGCCCGGCCCGGGCCGGGGACACGGCGATGGAGGAGAGCCGGGCGATCCGGCTGGTCTTGCGCCGCTCCAGCGTCGCTGCGCCGATGAGGAGGTCGCCGTCGCGCTCCTGCGCGACCGCCACGAGCAGGCTCATGCTGGGCGAGCGGATGGCGTGGCGCAGCGCCCGGCGCTCGGCCCGGTCGCCGGCGAAGGCGGCATGCTCCAGGGCGACCAGCGCATCGAGGTCGGCGATCCGCGCCGGCCGGATGGTCGGGGCGAGGCGGGGCGCCCGCTCGGCAGCCGCGGCGCTCACGCGACGGTCCAGGGAAACGACCAGGTCTCGGTCAGCGTGCGGTCCTTGCTGCGCAGGAAGGCGCGCAGTTCGGTGGTGCCCGGCCCGTCGAGGACCGCGTCGACGGCGACCCGGAAGCCGCGCACATACGGGTTCGGCGTGATCGAGGTGGCCGCGATCCGCCCCGCCGTGGCGCTCGCCACGACTTCGAGGGCGGAGGGATCGGGCAGGAAATAGGGCAGGTCGCCCCCACCGAAATCGATCAGGAAGCGACGGCGCCGGCGGGCGTCCTGGTCCTCCGGCCTGCGGGCCCCGCCGCTCGCCGCCGAGGCGGCGAGGAAGGTGTTGAGCACCTGGCCGTTCGGGTGGAGCTTGACCCCGGCGAGGGCCCGCATCCGGTAGTTCAGGCGGACGGGGGCGCCGGCCGGGTAGGGCTGCCGCGGGCGCCAGAAGGCGACGATATTGTCGGCGGCCTCGTTGTCGGTCGGCAGCTCGACGAGGACCACGTCGCCCTCGCCCCAGGCCCCCTCCGGCTCCACGAAGTAGCTCGGCCGGCGCTGATAGGCGGCCTCCAGGTCCTGGTAGCTCGAGAAGTCCCGGTCGCGCTGCATCAGGCCGAAGCCCTTCGGGTCGCGGTCGCCGAAATAGGAGATCCGCCGCGCCTGTGGGTTGTCGAGGGGGCGCCAGAGCCATTCCCCGGATCCGGCCGCGATCTGCAGCCCGTCGGAATCGTGCAGCTCCGGGCGATAATCGTCGCTGTGGCCCCGGTCGGTCTCGCCGATGAAGTACATCGAGGTCAGCGGCGCGATCCCGACGAGACCGAGGGCGCGGCGGGGGAACAGGGTCGTCTGCACGGAGACGATGGTCTCCTCGCCCGGCCGCACCACGAAGCGGTAGGCGCCGGTCTGCGAGGGGCCGTCGAGCAGGGCATGGAGCGTGACGGTCTCGGCATCCTTGCCCGGCACCTCCACCCAGAACTCGCGGAAGAACGGGAACTCCTCGGGGCCGTCCTTCGCCTCGGTGTTCACGGCGAGCCCCCGGGCCGAGAGCCCGTAGACCTGGTCGCGCCCGAGGAAGCGGAAATAGCTCGCGCCGACGAAGACGATGAGCTCGTCGAGCAGGTCCGGCTTGTTGAGCGGCGTGTGGATGCGGATGCCGGCAAAGCCGAGATCGAGCGGCAGCGGGCCCGAGACCTTGGTGCGCCCGAAATCGAACAGGTCCGCCTTGTAGGGGATCGGGGTGGCGATGCCGCCGCGCACGAGGTTCACCGTCACCGGGCGCTCGTAGAGGAAGCCGCGGTGGAAGAGCTGCAGGCGGAAGCGGCTGCCCTCCTCGCCGAGGAAGGCCTTGCCCGGCTTGAAGCGGATGTCGCGCCAGGCGTCGTAATCGAGCTGCGCGAAGGCGGGGGGCAGGGCGGGCACCCGGGCGTCGAAGGGCGCGGCGGCGAGCGCCCGGGCCCGCTCCTCGACCTCCTCGAAGCCGAAGGGGCGGGGGGCATAGCCCTTCTCCTCGGCCGTTGCCGCCAGGCCGGACAGGCTCAAGGCTCCGCCTGCGGCAAGGGCCGAGACGACGGCGCGGCGGGTGGGCTCTGTCATGATTCCGTGCAGGCTGCCGGGCCGTCCGCGGGGCCGGCGCGTGAGGTCGAGCGGGGCGGACGAGCCGGATCAATGGACCGTTCCCGCGTCCTTGAAAAGGTGCGGGCGGCCCGGCTGCGGCCATTCTGCCACGTTCCCGTGAGGGCTGGGAAAAACCGCTCGGAATCGCGCGGAGGGCGCTTGTTCCCGAAGGGGCCGATGCGTATATGGCGCCTGCCCAATTTCGCACGTGCCTGTGGCCGCGTGTCGGTTGGTGGGCATCCGGTCAACTGCCGGACAGCCGCCAGGGGTCTTAAAGGATCGATGGTCGCAAGGGTGGATCCCTACGGCCGGCATCCGGGTGGCGACACCAGACCCCGACAACAACCGACAGCCGGAGGCGAAACCGGCGAACCCCGCTCTCCACGGGGGACGCAGCTTAAAGCAACGACGAACGGGCTTTTTTGGTCTCGTCGGCCCTCCAAAGGCCGACACCGAAGAGGCTTGTTTCTCTTTGCCCGGCGTGCGGTTGGGGATTCCCCATCCAATCCACGGCAGCTTCCGGGTGCTCTGCGCCCGCACGGACGTTCGTGTCTCCAAAGCACGGTCGGCCGCGCGACGCATCGCCCCCTGACGCCGGCGGCTCCCCGGGGCCGTCCCGATTCGATTCTGCGCCCGAAGACGGCGCCTCGAACCTGTGGTGGGGACGACCAATGACCGATCGCATCCGCGATTTCCTGCGCGTGCGCCGTGATCTCGGCCGTGACGAGGGCCCGGTGATGGTCCTCGACCTCGAGGTCGTGCGCGAGAACTACACCGCCTTCGCCCGCTCGCTGCCCGACACGCGCGTCTTCTACGCGGTGAAAGCAAATCCCGCGCCGGAGGTGCTGCGCCTGCTCGCCGAGATGGGCTCCTGCTTCGACACCGCCTCCGTCGCCGAGATCGAGATGGCGCTCGCCGCCGGCGCGACCCCCGACCGCGTCTCCTTCGGCAACACCATCAAGAAGGAGCGCGACGTGGTGCGCGCGCTCAAGCTCGGCATCCGCCTCTTCGCGGTCGATTGCCAGGTCGAGGTCGAGAAGATCGCCCGGGCCGCCGGCGCGGCCGGTGTCGAGACCGGCGACATCCAGGTCTTCTGCCGCATCCTCTGCGACGGCGCCGGCGCCGACTGGCCGCTCTCGCGCAAGTTCGGCTGCGAGCCGGAGATGGCGGTGACCGTGCTGGAGCACGCCCACCGGGAGGGCCTGCAGGCCTACGGCGTGTCCTTCCATGTCGGCTCGCAGCAGGCCAACACCGAGGCCTGGGACGGGGCGCTCGCCTCCGCCTCCATGATCTTCCGCGAATGCGCCCTGCGCGGCATCGGCCTGTCGATGGTCAATCTCGGCGGCGGCTTCCCGACCAAGTACCTCAAGGCGGTGCCGGGCGTGGAGAGCTACGGCGATGCGATCTTCCGGGCGCTCACCAAGCATTTCGGCAACCGGATCCCGGAGACGATCATCGAGCCGGGCCGCGGCATGGTCGGCAATGCCGGCCTGATCGAGGCCGAGGTGGTGCTCGTCTCGAAGAAGTCCGAGGCCGAGGACGAGGTGCGCTGGGTCTATCTCGACATCGGCAAGTTCGGCGGCCTCGCCGAGACCATGGACGAGTCGATCCGCTACGCGATCCGCACCGACCATGACGAGGACCGCATGGCCCCCTGCGTGGTCGCCGGCCCGACCTGCGACTCGGTCGACGTGCTCTACGAGAAGAACCACTACCCGCTGCCGGTCTCCCTCTCGATCGGCGACAAGGTCTGGATCGAGGGCACCGGCGCCTACACGACCACCTATTCGGCGGTCGCCTTCAACGGCTTCCCGCCCCTCGAGCAGATCGTGATCTGAACCGGGCGTCCGGTCAGGCTCCGTTCACGCCTCTTCCGCCAGAAGCACGGCGCGGAATACCCCGCGCCGCTGATCCACCGACGTGTCCCGGACGGCCTGCCCCGGCAGGTGCGAGGGCTGTTTCTTCCCGCTCGATGCGACCTTGGGAGGGTACGGCCGTGATCCAGATCCGTGATGAGATCGCCTCGGATGTCGCGGCCCGCGAGCGCCTGCTCGATGCCTGCTTCGGCCCGGGCCGTTTCCTGAAGAGCTCCCAGCGCCTGCGCGAGGGCCGCCTGCCGGCCGAGGGCCTTGCGCTCGCCGCCACCGACGACGAGGGCCGCCTCGTCGGCACCGTGCGCCTGTGGGACGTGGAGACCGGCTGCGGCCGCCCCGCGCTCCTGCTCGGGCCGCTCGCGGTCGATCCCGCCCTGCAGGGCGCCGGCCTCGGCGGCCGCCTGATGCGCGCGGCCCTGGCCCGCGCCGCCGGGCTCGGCCACGCCGCGGTGCTGCTCGTGGGGGATGCGCCCTACTACGCCCGGTTCGGCTTCGCGCCGGAGAAGGCGGCGGCGCTGTTCATGCCCGGCCCCTTCGAGCGCGAGCGCTTCCTCGGCCTGGAACTGACGCCCGGTGCCCTGGCCGGGGCCGCCGGTACCCTGCGCCCGACCGGTGCGCCGGACATCGTCCCCCTCGTCGCGCAGGGCGCGGTGGGCGCCGATGCGGCGGCGGCACGACGACAGGCCGCCTGAGGCGCGGGCGCCCGCGCCCCGCCACCTGCCCGAAACGGGCTAAGCCCCTGCATCCGGGGGACGCTTTCCTTCGGCAAGGACGGCTCGCCCGATCCACTCGCCGCCGCGCCCGTGGGGCCTTGCGAAAAACGCCGGTTCGTTGCCTGCGCAAACACGGTTGACGCTCGCGGGGGCGCGGGGCAACAGGGCGCCGCCGCGCTTTCCGCGGCCAGGACGGAGCCGCGACGCATGTCATCCGCAAACCCGCCCGCCATTTCCCCGCTCGCCCCGACCTCCTATCCCGAGCTTCCCCCGATCGCCGGGGTGCGGATCGCCACCGCCGAGGCCGGGATCCGCTATGCGAGGCGCACGGACGTGCTCTGGGTCTCCCTCGAGGCCGGCACCACCGCCGCCGGCGTGTTCACCCGCTCGAAATGCCCCTCGGCCCCGGTCGATTGGTGCCGGCAGGCCCTCGTCGAGGGCGGCGGCGCGGCCCGGGCCCTCGTCGTGAATTCGGGCAACGCCAACGCCTTCACCGGCCTGAAGGGCCGCGACGCCGTGGCGCTGACCGCCGAGATCGCCGCCAAGGCCGGCGACTGCGCCCCGAACGCGGTCTTCATCGCCTCGACCGGGGTGATCGGCGAGCCGCTGGACGCCCGCAAGTTCGAGGGCGTGCTCGAGGCCTGCGCCGCCCGCGCCGAGACCGGCGCGTCCGCCTGGAGCGCGGCGGCCCGCGCCATCATGACCACGGACACCTTCCCCAAGCTCGCCACCCGCCGGGTCGAGATCGGGGGCGTCGCGGTCACCCTCAACGGCATCGCCAAGGGCGCGGGCATGATCGCTCCCGACATGGCGACGATGCTGTCCTTCGCCTTCACGGATGCCGCTTTGCCGGCTCACGTTCTCCAGGAGCTGCTCGCGGCCGGGACGCGCAAGAGCTTCAACTGCGTGACCGTGGACGGCGACACCTCGACCTCCGACACGCTGCTCCTGTTCGCCACCGGCAAGGCCGGCAATCCGGCCATCGAGCGCGCCGACGACCCGCGCCTCGATGCTTTCCGGACGGCGCTCGACGAGATCCTGATCGAGCTCGCCCAGCTCGTCGCCAAGGACGGGGAGGGCGCGCGCAAGTTCGTCACCGTCCTGGTCGAGGGCGCCGAGAGCGACGCCTCCGCCCACCGCATCGCCCTCTCCATCGCCAATTCGCCGCTGGTGAAGACCGCGGTCGCGGGCGAGGACGCCAATTGGGGCCGCGTGGTCATGGCCGTGGGCAAGGCCGGCGAGCCGGCCGACCGCGACCGCCTCGCGATCTGGTTCGGCGATGTGCGCGTCGCCCACCAGGGCGCCCGCGATCCGGATTACAGCGAGGCCGCGGCGAGCGCGGTGATGCGCGAGCAGGATGTGACCGTGCGGGTCGATCTCGGCCTCGGCGCCGGCCGCGCCCGCGTCTGGACCTGCGACCTGACCAAGGAATACATCGCCATCAACGGGGATTACCGCTCGTGAGGCGGCTCGTCCTCGCCGCCTTCGCGGCGCTGCCCCTCGCCGGTCCGGCGCTCGCGGACGACGAGGGCCGCCTCCGGGTGATCGGCCGGGCCGAGAGCCAGCTGCCGCCGGATTTCGCGGCGGTGATCGTGGGCGTCGAGAGCCGGGGGGCAACCCCGGCGGCCGCCCTCGACACGGCAAGCAAGGCCGCCCGCGGCCTCATCGACACGGCCAAGGGCATGGGCGTGCCGGAGGCCGATATCGGCACCTCCTCGCTCTCGCTCCAGCCGGCCACCAAGTCCGTGCGCCAGCCCGACGGCACGGTGCGCGAGCAGCCGGACGGCTACGTCGCCTCGAACCGCGTCGAGATCCGCCTCGGCGACATGCCGAAGCTGGGCGAATTGATGCGGCGGGCCCTCGATTCCGGTGCCAACCGCATCGAGGGCGTGAGCTTCGGCCTGCGCGATCCGGCCGCGGCCCTGGCCGCGGTTCAGGTCGCCGCGATGAAGGATGCCCGTGCCCAGGCCGAGCGTCTGGCCCAGGCGGCGGGCGTCACCCTCGGGCCGGCCCTCGCCATCACCACGCCGCCGCGCAACGAGATCGTTACCCGCCCCGCCCCCTATGCCGCCATGGCCAAGGCCGACCGGCGCCAGCGGGCCGCCGTGCCGATCGAGGCGGGCAGCATCGAGACCGGGGCCGAGGTCGAGGCCGTGTTCGTGATCAAGCCGTGAGCGAGACCGCGCCGCTCCGCCTGCTCCTCGTCGTCGCCGTCGCACTGGTGGATGCGGACGGGCGGATCCTGCTCGCCCAGCGCCCCCCGGGCAAGCAACTCGCCGGCCTGTGGGAGTTCCCCGGCGGCAAGGTCGAGCCGGGGGAGCGGCCCGAGGCGACGCTGATCCGCGAACTGGCGGAGGAGCTCGGCATCGTCGTGAAGGAGCCCTGCCTCGCCCCCCTCACCTTCGCGAGCCACGCCTATCCCGATTTCCATCTGCTGATGCCGCTCTATGTGTGTCGGCGCTGGGAGGGGATCCCCCGCGCCCTCGAAGGCCAGGGGCTGAAATGGGTCAGGCCCGCCGCCCTGCGCGACATGCCGATGCCGCCGGCCGACGAGCCGCTCATCCCCTTCCTGATCGATCTGCTCGGGCCGTGACCGCGGCCCCGTGAGGCGAAGGGCATGGCGCGCAGGACGGCCCCGAAGGTTTCCGGATCCGATGCGAAGCCGGCCCGCAAGCGCGCGAGCCGCTCGACCACGCCCTCCGAGGAGACGCTCGCCGCCCTCGACGCCGCGACGCTGATCCGCCTCGTCCTGGAAGAGACGGGGATCAATGCCGCCTTCCGCAAGCGCGTCAGCGCCGCGCTCGCCGGGTTGCAGGGGGCGGATGCGGTCGCGGCCCTCGTCGACCGCCGGCTCGCCGCCCTGGAAAAGGCCCGCGGCTTCATCGACTGGCAGAAGCGCAAAGCCTTCGCCGCCGATCTCGCGGCGATGCTCGCCACGATCCGCGTCGATCTCAGGCGCCTCGATCCCGGCATGGCGCTCGACCGCCTGATCCGCTTCCTCGCCGGAGCCGGAGGCGTGCTGGAGCGGGTCGAGGATTCGAGCGGCCAAGTCTACGGGCTCTACGAGGCGGCGGCGGAGACGGTCTGTGAAATCGCGGCCGGCCTGACGCCGGAGGCGGCGCTCGCCACCGCGCGGGCCCTGGTGCCGCGGCTCGCGGGGGACGGGCTCGGCCTGCTCGCCGGCGTCGTCGCCGCCCTCATCCCCCCGCTGTCGGGAGAGGCGCTCGAGGCCTTCGACGCCGATCTCGCCGCCGCGACCCCGCCGCTTCCGGCCCGGACGCGGAAGGGGGGCGCCGGCGTCCTCGACTGGGAGATGCGGCTCGACCGGATGCGGCTGATCGAGCTCCGTCAGGCGGTGGCCGATGCCCGGGGCGACGTCGAGGCCTTCATCGCCCTGGAGACGGAGCGTTCCCCCGAGCGGCCGAACGGGGCGGCCATCGCCGAACGGCTGATCGCCGCCGGGCGGCCGCAGGAGGCGCTGGACTGGCTGCGCAGGCCGGCCCGGCCCGGCCTCGTCGTCCTGACCCGCGCGGACATGATCGCCGGCACGGCGGGGCCGTGGCCGGACGACCGGCACAGCCGGATCGTGGAAATCGCCGCCCTGGAGGCGCTCGGCCGCCCGGAGGAGGCGCAGGCCCTGCGCTGGGGCCAGTTCGAGCGCGGGCTCGATCCCCAGGCGTTGCGCGACTACCTCGCCCGGCTGCCGGATTTCGAGGACGACGAGGCCCTGGCCCGCGCCTTCGCCCATGCGGCCGCCCGCACGGATCCGCACGGCGCACTCTATTTCTTCCTGCGCTGGCCGGATCTCGGCCGGGCCGCCCGCCTCGTGATCGACCGGCGCACGGAATGGGAGGGCCGAAACTGGGAATTGCTCGCGCCCGCTGCCGAGGCGCTGGAGCCGGACCATCCGCTCGCCGCGAGCCTCCTCTACCGGGCGCTCATCGACGACATCCTCGAACGAGGCCGCGCCCCGGCCTATGGC
The DNA here is from genome assembly GCF_022533465.1 of Methylobacterium organophilum. Taxonomy (NCBI): domain Bacteria; kingdom Pseudomonadati; phylum Pseudomonadota; class Alphaproteobacteria; order Hyphomicrobiales; family Methylobacteriaceae; genus Methylobacterium; species Methylobacterium organophilum. The sequence goes on from NZ_CP092848.1 coordinate 1,549,458, forward strand.
CACGGGGCGCGCCATCTCGCCCGGCTGGAGGCCCTGGAGGCCGAGCTGGCGCCGGGCAGCCTCGTGCCCGACCACGCCGCCTATCGCGAGGGCCTGCGCAGGGCCCACGGCCGCAAGAGCGGCTTCTGGAGCCAGGTGGAGGGCTGACGCAGGCGCCGAACGGATCAGCTCATGTAGTTCACGAGGGAGAGCTGCGCGATCTTGGAGGTGAGCTGGTAGCTCGCCTGGAGCTGGGTCTGCAGATCGAGGAGCTTCACCATCACCTCCTCGGTCGAGATGCCCTCGACGCCGTCGATGGCGTTCTGCAGCGTCACCTTGGTCTCCGCGGCGTTGGACTTGGCGGCGGTCATCGTCGAGTTGGCGCGGGAGAAATCCGCGCTGATCTGGGTGAGGCCTTCCTTGCTGCCGATGATCAGCGTGTTCGCCTTCTGGGCGAGGGCGGCGTAGCGCGTGGTCGCCACCGTGTCCGAGGCATTGACGCTCCCCTCCGCGGAGACCGCGGCGAGGCTCGCGAGCAGGCCCTTGATCGGCGCCTCGTTGGCCTGCGCCCCGACCTGGACGGTCTGGGTGGCGCCGACCTGGAGCGTGGCGGTGGAGCGGGCATCCGGGGAGGTGTCGTCGCCCTTGTACCAGATCACCGTCCCGGTGCTGGCGGTCTCGGCATAGCCGTTGCCGTCGGCCGAGACCCGGCGGGGGGCGAGCCCGGCGCTGCTCGACCCGTCGAAGAAGTTCTGCGAGGCCCGCAGCGCCGAGCTCGCCGAGAGCGCGGTCTGCGCCGTGTTCTTGAGCGCGTTGGTCAGGGCGGCGGAGAGGTTGGCCGCCGTCGCCGCCGGGGTCGCGCCGATGGCGAAGCTGGTGGTCGAGCTCGCAGCGGCGGTGGCCGCCGCGGTCAGGGTGATGGTCTGCGTGCTGCCGTCATGGAGCCCGACCGTCACCGTCACGGTATCGCCCGCGGCCGGCGTCCCGTTGACGGCGAGGCTGGCCGAGGCCGGGCTTCCGCCGGTGAAGCTGGCGCTGATGCCGGGCGGGCTCGCGCTCTGCACGCTGGCGATCTGCGCGCCCGTTCCCAGGGCCGCTTTCAGGTTCGCCGCCGTCACGGCCGGGTCCCCGCCCGGATCGATCTTGAAGGTGTTGGCGCCCCCGTCCGCGCTGGTCGTGGCGGTCAGGTCGACGATCTTCTGGCTGCCGTCCGATTGCAGCAGGGCGACCCGCACCCGGTCGCCGGCGGCGGGCTGGCTCGCGAAGGCGACGTCCACGTTCGCCGCGGTGGCGGCGGTGGGCGTGGCCGAGATCGCGCTGGTGTTCGAGCTCTTGGCCGAGAGGAGCGAGAACCCGAAATTGGCCCGGGCCTCGGCGCTCCCATCCTCGGTCAGCGTCACGGTGGACCCGCTCGCGGTCGGAGTGAGGCGGCCGTCGCCGTTCGGCCCGAGATCGGCGGTCTTCTGCTCGGCGATCAGCGCCTTGAGCCCGACGAGGCCCTTGCTGGCGTCGCCGTTCAGCATGGTGGCGCTGTCGATCACCGGCTCGTTGTCCGAGTCGCGGCCGGCGAAGATGTATTGCCCCGCCGCCGACTGGTTCAGGGCGTCGATGGCGGCGTCGAGGCTGTTGCCGGCGATGCTGCCCACCGTGCTCAGCAGCGTGCTGCTCGAGGGCGACAGATAGGCGGTGATGCTGCGCTGGACCGTGTCCGAGAGGGTCGAGAGCTGGGTCAGGCCGGCGCTCGCGAGGCTGACGCGGGTCGTCCCGGCTGTGATGGCCGCGGTGTAGCCGTCGAGGGCGCTGATCGCGGCGCGGGCGGAGAGGCTGGTGGTGCGCCCGGCGCCCAGGCCGCCGTAGCTCTGCGCCGACTGGCCCGTGGTGAGCTGCGTCGTCAGCGCGGCGAGCTGGCCCTTCAGCTTGACGAGATTGGCGGTCTGCCGGTCGGAGGCGTAGCTGCCGGCGGCGAAGGGGGGGATGTTGCTCATGCCTCAGATCCCCGTCAGATGCGCAGCAGCGTGTCGAGCATGTCCCGCGCCGCCGAGAGCACCCGGGCATTGGCGGAATAGGCCTGCTGCAGCTCGATCAGCTTCGACATTTCCTCGTCGATGTTGACGCCCGATTGCGAGGCGAAGCGGCTCTGCGCCGTCGAGAGGGCGATGGACTGGCCCTCGTCGAGGCTCTTGGCGGTGGTCGCCGCCTGGCCCTGGCTCGCGATGACGTTCTGGAGGAAGCTCGCCAGCGTCGACGAGGTCGGGGCATCGACCCCGCCGATCCCGCTCGCCGCGGAGAAGGTCTGGTTGGTCTTGGTCAGGGCGTCGTAGAGGGCCTGCGCCCGCGTGCCGTCGCCGGTGCTGCTGGTCGCGCTCGACACGACCAGGGTCGCGTTGTTGTTCGCGACCGTCGGGTTGACGGTGATGCGCTGGGCGAAGCCCGTGAGCTGCGCGCCGCCGTCGAAGGAGCCGGTGTAGAGGCCCTTGTCGGCGCCGTCGACGAAGAGCGCGATCTGCGCGTTGCCGCTCTTGGTGTCGCTCGTCGAGGCGACCCGGGTGACGCTGGCATTGGCCGCGAGCAGGCTCGGGTCGCCGGAGGCGCCGTTCGAGAGGATGCGCACGGCTCCGCTCGCCCCGCCCGGCACGGCGGAGACGGTGAAGCTCGATCCCAGGGCGTTGGCGATCGCCGTGCGGACCGCGCTCGGGTCCGACGAGGACGGATTCGGGATGGTGATGGGGACGATCGTGGCGTTCGGATCGTTGGTCAGGGCGGCCGGGACGCTCGCGGGCGGCGTCGTGTTCGACGGCATCAGGATCAGGTTGCGGGTGGCGCCCGCGGAATCCTTCAGCGTGAGGGTGATCGCGTTGCCGGCGGAGAGGCCGGTGAGGTCGAGGTCGAAGCCGGACTTACCGCCGGCGCTCGCCGCGGTGCCCGTCACCTGCGCGTCGGTCAGGGCCCGGGACAGGCCGGCGGCGAGGTCGTCCATCTGCCGCTGGGCCTGCGGCAGCACGCTGTCGCGCAGCTCCAGCTCGGCGGCGAGGCTGCCCGAGCGGATCGCCCCGGAGGCGACGAGGTCGATCGTCGCCCCTCCCGGCGTGGTCGCGACGATGGTGCCGACGCCGCGCTTCGTCGGGTCGTTGTCGTAGGTGGCCCCCGCCGTCAGGGTCCCGCGGGAATCGAAGCTGAGGCTCGCCGCCGCGGCATGGTCGACGAGGGTGGCGCCGGCCGTCGTCAGCACGGTGACCGTGCCGTCGGTCTGGGGCACGGCGTTCACGTCCATCAGGGCCGACAGGCTGGTCAGGGCCTGGTCGCGCTGATCCTCGAGATCGGCCCGGCTGCCGTCGCTTTCCGGCGTCGCCGTGATCTTGGCGTTCAGCGAGGCGATGGAGGCGAGATAGGTGCTGGCCTGCGACGTGTCGGTGGAGAGCTGCGCCTCCATCGCCGTGCGCAGGGACTGGATGCCCTCGGCGACGCCGTTGATCCCCGAGGCGAGGCTCGAGGCGGCCGCCACCACCTGCGAGCGCGCCGCCGTCGAGGTCGGGTCGGAGGACAGCGTCTGCAGCGACTGCGTGAAGGTGTTCATCAGCCCGTCGAGGGCGTTCGCGCTGCCCGGCGTGCCGAACAGCGTGTCGATCTGGCTGCGCACCTGCGCGATCATCGAGGTATAGGCGGCGCCCGAGGTCTCCGAGCGCAACTGCTTGAGGGCGGCGGCGTCGATGACGCGGGCGATGGTGCCGGTGGCGACGCCCGCATTGCCGGCATTGGTGAAGACCGTGTCGAGCGTGCGCTTGACGTAGCCCGTCGTGCCGACATTCGCGATGTTCTGCGAGACGACGCCGATCTGGGCCTGCGTCGCCTTGAGGCCGGCGGCAGCGGTATTCAGGGCGCTGAACGACACCTCGGCCTCCTTCCACGCTCAGAGCGTATGATCTCGCGTCCTCAGCGGATGACGTTCAGCAGGTCCGACATCATGTTCTGCGCGGTCGACATGACCCGCGTGTTCGCAGAATAGGCCTGTTGGGTTACGATCATCTTCGAGAATTCGCTCGCAATGTCGGTGTTCGAGGCCTCGACGTTGGAGCCCACGATCGTCGTGGCCCCCAGACCGCTGAGGGGCTCGCCCGAATCCGCCGTCTGCGCGTAGGTGCCGGAGGAATCGGCGACCAGGCCGTCCGCATTGGCGAAGCGCGCCGTCGCGGCCGTGGCGAGGCTCAGGGTGCGCCCGTTGGTGTAGGTGCCCTGGATGGTGCCGTTCTCGGTGACGGAGAGCGACTTCAGCGTGCCCGCGCTGTAGCCGTCCTGGGACAGGGCGTTGGTGATCGCGGTGCCGGCCGAGGAGGCCTGTTGCGTGAGGCCACCCGAGCCGAGCTTGAGCGTGAGGTTGCCGAGCGCGGTCCCGCCGATGGTCACGTTCGAGAGCGGGACCGAGCCGCCGGTCGGTGCGGAGAGCTGCCCGCTGGAATTGAAGGTGAAGGCCTGGCCGACATTGGTCCAGCTCGTGTCCGTGCCGGTCGAGGTGTTGTTGTTGGCGTAGAACAGGTTCCAGGTGTCGCTGGTCCCCGCGCTGGCGCTGGCATTGGCGACCTTGGCCCAGCGGGTCTGGATCGTCGTGGCGTCGCCGCCCGCCGAGTAGACGGTCAGCGTCGGGCCGGTGATGCTGTCGTTGACGAAGGTCGACGCATTGGCCGTCGTCACCGTGCCGGTGCCGGTGCCCGAGAGAACGCGGGCATCGGTGCCGTCCGAGAAGGCGGGCAGCAGGGACGAGGAGGTGTTCCCGGTGGCCGGCGTCTTGGGCAGAATGGCCGAGTAGGTGATGGTCGAGGTGGCCTTGGCCGGAAGCGTGGCGCTGGAGATCTGGATCGGCGAGCCTGTCGCGGTGACGTTCCCGGACGCCGGATCGAGGGTGGAGCCCGTCAGGTAGGCGCCGCCGCCGTTGACGAGGTAGCCGTTCTTGTCGAGGGCGAAGTCGCCGCGCCGGGTATAGACGTCGCCGGAGAAGGTCGACGTGCTGCCGGACATGCCGGTCTTGGTCTGGACCACGAAGAAGCCGTCGCCGTTCAGCGCCATGTTGGTGGCGGTGTCGGTGGCGCTGATCAGGCCCTGGACCGAGGTGGTCTTGCGGGAATCGGCCGCGACCGAGCCGGCGACCTGCCGCTTCGGGTTGTCGAACTCGGTCACGAGGTCGCTGAAGCTCGTATCGGTCCGCTTGTAGGCAGTGGTCGCCGAATTGGCGATGTTGCCCGAGATGTTGTCGAGCGCGAAGGATTGGGCCTTCAGGCCCGAGACTGCCGTCTGCAGCGCCGAGAACACGTCCATGATCGAAGCCCCGCGTTTTGCGCACTCACCCTCGGGGGAGGCGGCGCAAGGTCAGTGCCAGATCTAAGTCTTTGATTTTTATGGATCCGGTCGCGGGCTGCCGGGCAAATTCGGCCCTCCTGACCCGGCCGCCCCGGCAGTTTCTGCCGGCCGAGCCGGCGTTTCCGGCTAGATTTCCGCCCCTGGAATCCCGTCACGAAGACGGGAATCTCGCTCTGGACGTTTACGCCACGTTATAGCCGCCGCCGTAACGATCGCTTCCGAGTGATTGAGAGCGGACCCCATGCGACAGAAGAGGTCGAGCCTCGTCCACCTGATCTACTTCTCCCGCCTCAACCTTTCGGCGGAGCCGGCGGTGCGGGCGCGCGAGCTCGGCGAGATCACGCGCCAGGCGCAGAAGAAGAACGAGTTCGCGGTGGTGACGAGCTTCATGATCGTGGAAGGCAATTTCGCCATGCAGGTGCTCGAGGGCGAGCGCCAGTCGATTCACGACACCTTCCAGCGCATCTCCGTCGACCAGCGCCATCGCGAGGTGCAGATCATCGAGTGGCGGGAAATCACCAAGCGCGAATTCGTGACCTCCTTCACCTGCGTCTCGCGCAACGGCACCAACGATACGCATTTCAACAAGGCGGCGCTGCTGCCCGCGCTCCAGCGCGGCACCCCGCGCGGCGCTGCCATCCACGCCTTGGCGATCACGTTGCAATCCGAATCGATGTCCCGCCAGGGCATCGACCATCTGTTCGTGTGAATGGCTTCGTGCAGAAGCGATAGGTGGCCATGAGCGAAGCGCCTCCCCCGATCTTGATCGTCGACGATCAAGCCAAGCTCCTCCGGCTCGAGGTCGAGCTGATGACGCGCCTCGGCTTCCCCGAGGTCGAGGGCGTGTCGGACGCGGCCGAGGCGCTGGAGAAGCTGCGTACGCGCAAATACGCCCTGGTGATCTCCGATCTCGACATGGAGCCGATCGATGGGATTCAGCTCCTGCGCGAGATCCGGGCCGACGATGCCCTGACGAACACGCCCTTCATCCTGACGGAGACGTCGTTCAACTTCGAGGACATCAACGTCGCGCATCTCGCAGGCGCGGATGCCTTCATCCTTAAGCCCTTCGACATCGCCCTGCTCAAGACCAAGCTGAAGCAGGTCCTCAACCGCAAGCCGCGCCGCCGCGAGGCGCCGCTGCCGACCGAATCGTCCCTGAGCCAGGACTTCCCGCTGCTCGGCAAGTTCTGAGGGCGGTCAGGGCACCAGCCAGCACTCGACCCAGCCCGCGTCGCTGCGCAGCCAGAGGCCGCGGCGATGGCCGCGATGGTCGAGGTAGAGAAATTCCAGCCGTTCCGCGTGCAGCACCACGGCCGCGAAGTTCTTCCGGCCCGCCGCGATCGCCTGCGGCGTGTCGGGCAGCGTGTAGTCGCCGCCCTCCCGCAGCGCCGTGCCGGGGCTCGGCGCGATCCCGTAGCAGAGGCGGCTCTGCTCCCGGGATTCCCGCCAGGCTTCGTCCGCCAGGAGGTCGTCGGTGTGGAGGCGCGCGCTGCCCTCCACCCGGATCTGGATCCTCGCGCCCGCGTCGAAGGCGTGCAGAGAGGCACCGCCGTTCAGGGCGATCTCGGTGGCCTTCTCCGAGCGGCGGTCGCAGTGGAAGCGGAGGGTGCCGCCATAGGCGTCGGCGGCTCTGAGCACGACGGTGCGGATCTGGGCCCGGCCCTGGGCGTCGACCGTCCCCAGCGTCGGGGTGTGGAAGGCGCTGCGACGGTCGTGCACCCCATCCTCGAGAAGTCGCCAGAGCGCCTCGTGTGCGGCGTCGAGGTTGTCGTAAAAGGGTGGCAGGGCGTCCACAGATCGGCTCGTCGATGCGGGCAGAACAACAGCCTTCGTAGAGTAATAATACGGTAAGGAAATTCAATTGCGCATCAGGGAATTTTGCGCATAGCAGGGCCGGCGGGCGATGTGGCCGGGGCTGGCCGACGGGCCTGCTTGGGATCGTCTTGATCTGTGCTCGCCGTTCCGTTCGTTTCACCCTATGCGGCGCCCGGCCTTCGCGAGGAGCGGATCCTGGATCGGCGTCCGACGGGAAAGTCTAGCGCTTCGCGCCCGCGCGGCGGCGCTCGCGGAAGATCAGCGCGAGGTTGCGCAGGTAGATGCCGGTGGACAGGCCCTGGCCGATGATGATCACCGGCTCCTTGCGGACGAAGCCGTAGACCAGCGTCATCAGGCCGCCGACGATCGAGATGAACCAGAACGAGAGCGGCATCACGCTGCGGCCGGCCTTCTCGCTCGCCAGCCATTGCAGGATGAAGCGCGCCCCGAAGACGAGCTGGGCGGTGACGCCGAACACCAGCCAGAAGTCGAAGCGGGTGACGAACACCTCGTAGAAATAGGCCGGCAGGTCCTCGGCGAGCTGGATCAGCATGGATCAGCGGGCTCCTTCGCGCAGCGTTTCGCTCGCCCGCGGCGCGGGGCGTCGGCGGCGGATCAGCCACCACACGCCGGCGAGGTCGAGGATGCCGACCCAGAGCCGATCGAACAGGCCATAATTCGAGCGCCCGGTGAAGCGCGGCCGGTCGACCACGTCCCGGTGCACCACGCGGAAGCCCTCGCGGTTCACCAGGGCCGGCATGAAGCGGTGGAGCGCATCGAAATAGGGCAGGGCGAGATAGACCTCCCGGCGGAAGACCTTGAGGCCGCAGCCGGTGTCCCGGGTCGCATCCCGCAGGATGCGGCCGCGCACGCCGTTGGCGATGCGGGACTGGATCGTCTTCAGGCGGCCGTCCTTGCGGCCGACCCGCTGGCCCTGCGCGAGGCCGACGCCCGGGCCGCCCTCGTCGAGGGCCGCGACCAGGGCGGGGATGAAGGCCGGATCGTTCTGGCCGTCGCCGTCGAGGGTGGCGATGACGGGGGCCCGCGCCCGCAGCACGCCGCTGCGGATCGCGGCGCTCTGCCCGCCGCTGCGATCGTGCCGGACGATGCGCAGCCAGGGCCGGATGGCGCGGGCCCGCTCCAGCACCGCGAAGGTGTCGTCGGTCGAGCCGTCGTCGACATAGATCACCTCGAAGGGCGTCAGCGCGGCGCAGGCGGCCCCGATCTCGGAGACCAGCGCCTCGACATTGCCGCTCTCGTTCTTGACCGGCACCACCACGCTGAGGCGGGGGGCGGCGGCCGCGCCGGAAAGCATCGCGTCGTTCACGGTGAGGCGGTCCCGGAGGCGTAGGCGGAGAGCCCGACGGGCTTGCCGCCATTGATGTTGAAGCCCGTCACCCGGCCGACCGGCCGCGGCGCGAGGCCGGAGGCCGTGGCGGCGGCCGCGAATTCGGCGGCGGAGCGGTCCTCGACGAAGGCGAGGCGGCAGCCGGGCTCCCGCAGAAAGGCGGCGGTCTCCGCCCCCGTCGCGGGCGTGGCGAGATCGGTGCCGATCAGGAAGACGAGGCTCGGCTCGCGGTAGCCGAGGCTCGCCACCTTCGGATCCGCGCAGCCGAGGCCGTCGCGGATCGCGGCGAGGCGGGGCGAGACTTTCAGGCTCGCCAGAACCGGCTGGGTCAGCCCGAACACCGCGGGCGCGAGCAGGGCGGAGGCCGCGACCGCGATCGCCAGCGCCGCCTCCACCGCGCCGCGGGCGAAGGCGGCGACCGCCAGGGCGGCGACGCCGCAGGCGGCCAGCAGCAGGGGCAGGGCGGCGAGGGGTACGGATCGGTCGAAATGCCAGGCGGCGAAGACGAGGCCGCCGGCGATGCCGGCCGGGATCAGCGCGGCGAGGCTCGCCACCGCCACGGCGCCGCGTCGGGCGGGATCGAGGCCGCCGCGCAGGGCCGCGAGCACGGTCAGGATCGCCACCGCCGGCATCAGGGGCAGCACGTAATGGGGCAGCTTGGTCGGCACCGCTTCGAACAGGAGCCAGGCGGGCACGATCCAGGCGAGCAGGAAGGCGACCGCCTCCGTGCGGCGCTCCCGCCACGCGAAGGGGATCGCCAGGGCGGCGAAGGCGGCGCCCGGCCAGAAGGTCGCGAAGAAGGCGAGCGCATAGGCGCCGGGCGGTCCCCAATGCCGCTCCGCGCCGCCGCCGACCTTGCCGAGCATGTCGTGCCCGACGGCCTCGCCGTAGAAGGCCCCCGCCGTCCGCCAGGCGATTGCGACGAACCAGGGCGCCACCACGAGGAGCGTCAGGGCAAGCCCCGGCAGGGGCCGCAGGCGCAGCAGCCAGCGGGCGGAGCGGGCGCGCCAGGACAGAACCAGGGCGGCGAGGCCGACGAAGAGCGGCACCATCGGCCCCTTCACCAGGACGCCGAGGGCGAAGAAGACCCAGAACAGGGCCCCGCCCCGCCGCGACAGCGGCTCCGGCCGCAGGAAGGCCCGGGCGAGCCCCCCCATCGCCGCCGCGGCGCAGGCGCAGAGCAGGGCGTCGGTCTTGGCGAGCCGCGCCTCCGCCGAGAGCATCACGCAGGCGGTGAACAGGGCGGCGGCGAGCAGCGCCCCGCGCCGCGGCAGGACGGCGAGGGCGGCCCAGTAGGTCAGTAGCCCGGCCGCCAGCGCCCCGAGGAGCGAGGGAATCCGGTAGAGCGCGATGGTCCGGCGCGCCTCCGGCACCCCGAGGGCCTCCGCCGCGGCGACCGAGGCGGCCTGGACCCAGTAGATCCCGACCGGCTTCTTGTGGCGGGCCTCGCCCTGGAAGCGGATGTCGACGAGGTCGCCCGTCTCCAGCATCTGCTTGGAGGCCTGGGCGAAGCGCGGCTCGTCCCGGTCCATCGGCTGCAGCGAGACGAAGCCGGGCAGGAAACAGATCAGGCCGAGCGCCAGGAGGGCGGCGCAGGCGCGCCCGTGGCTCGCGGAGAGGACGGCCAGAAGGTCTTCGACGCGGCCGGCGGCGCCCCGTCGCGCCCGGTCCCGCGCGGGAGAAGCGGCATAGCTCGTCACGCGGCGACGCCTGCGGAGGAGGGAAGGCCGCTCGAGGGGAAGGGGAGGCGGGTCATGCGGTTGTCCGGACCTTCACGGTCTCCGCCATGCGGCCGCACCCCTCGCGCGCCGGCAGCTTTCGCCAGATCCCGGCCGGCGGATCGCGCGCCCGGGAAGAAGGTCCGCCGTGTCGATGAATCCGCTCGCATTGTCAAATGCGGTGCGTGCCATGCAGTCCTCGATGGTCATGGTGCGCTGCGGGGGTATGGAAGAGGCCGCGGCGGCACCCTATATGGCAGCCATGAGCAACGACACGCAGCATCCCTACTCCCTCGAAATCTCCGCCTGCGACCGCCCCGCCGGTCATTTCACCTGGGCGATCCGCAAGAACGGCAAGCTCTTCCAGAGGGCCGATCGGCTCCAGACCACGGAAGAGGCGGCGGAGCGCAGCGGCCTTGCCGCGCTCGAGAAGCTCCTGAGCGGCCGCGACCGGTAAATTCCCGTCACGACGACCGTTTGGAGCCCGCGGCGAGGATCTCGCCGCGGGCTTTTTCGTGCGCGCCGGCCGGGGCGGCCCGCCCTTGCCCTTCGGCCTCGCCGCGACAGGTCGGGCTCGGCGCTCGCCGCCAGACCAGGGAGGCTCGGACGATGAAGCACGGTGCCCGCAACAACATCCCGGCGGAGGTCGTCGCCATCAAGCGCGGATCGGTGATGGCGCAGGTCGAGGCGCGGATCGAAGGCACCGATTTCCTCGTCACCTCCGTCATGACCCGCGACTCGCTCGAGGCCCTCGATTTGAAGCAGGGCGACCGCGTCCAGATCGTCGCCAAGGCGGTGAACGTGCTGCTGGTCAAACCTTGACCCCTCCCGAGGGCAGGTTCGCCCGGAGCCTTCCCTCCCCTCGCCGGCATTGACGACGGCCCGAGCTTGGCCATAGGCCAGGGCATGCGGATGCGCGTGCCGGGATGGGCTGCCTGCCGCGCGGTCATCGCCGTGGCCGCGCTCTACGCGCTCGCCCTGCACGTGGTGCTCGGCACGGCCGTCTTCCCCGCGAGCTTCGGCCCGGCCCATATCCTCTGCGCGCCGGAGGCGGGCACCCCGGACGCGCCCGACGGGAAGCATCCCGTCCACGGGCATCTTCCCTGCTGCCCTTCCGCCCAGGCCGGCGCCGGACTCGTCGCGCCGGCGCTCGCGGCCCAGCCCGTCGTCTGGCCGGTCCCGGCGGCGACCCGCATCGCCTGGCGTCCCGAGACCGTTGCCCTTCCCCGCGCCCCGCCCAGGCGCCCCGCCAACGCGCGCGCCCCGCCCGTTGCCTGATCGATCGCCTTTTTCCGATCCTTCAGACCACGGATTCTCGTCATGCTGCCTCTTCCACGGGTCGCGCGTCACGCCGCCCTGTTCTCGACCCTGCTCGCCTCCTCCTCCGCCCTCGCGCAATCCGCCGGCACCCACGCGACCACCCTGTCCGAAATCAGCGTCGCCGGCGCGAGCGCGCCGGTCGCGCCCTCCGGCGAGGCCTCGGGATCCGTCACCGTACCGAGCGTGGCGGCGCAGCGGGCCGCCGTGAATGCCACCGTCGGCTCGGTCGCCTTCGTCGATGCGGCGAGCTTCCAGAACCGCTACGCCAACACCGTGCGGGACGTGCTCAAGGACGTGCCCGGCGTGTTCGTGCAGGAGCGCTACGGCCAGGAGATGCGCCTCTCCCTGCGCGGCTCGGGCATCGCCCGCGGCTTCCATGTCCGCGGCATCGAGCTCTTGCAGGACGGCATCCCGCTCAACCTCGCCGATGGCAGCGGCGACTTCTACCAGATCGATCCGCTCGCCCTGCGCTCCGTCGAGGTCTACAAGGGCGGCAACGCCCTCGCCTTCGGCGCGACCATGCTGGGCGGCGCGGTCAATTTCGTGACGCCGACCGCCTATACGGCCTTCGCGCCGAACATCGCCCGGTTCGAGGTGGGCAGCTTCAACACCTTCCGCGAGAGCTTCCAGGTCTCCCGCATCCTCGGGCCGGTGGATGTCCTGGTCTCGGGCACGCTCACCGACTCGAGCGGCTACCGGGATCACGAGACCCAATCCACCCGGAACTTCAACGCCAATATCGGCTACCGGCTCGCGCCGGGCGTGGAGACGCGGTTCTATCTCGGCGCCTACCTGACCGACCAGAAGCTGCCCGGCACGCTGACCCTCTCGGACGCCCTGAACAATCCGACCATCGCCAGCCGCAACGCCCTGATCGGCAACCAGTCGCGCAAGGTCGAGACCGAGCGGCTCGCCAACCGCACCTCCTTCGTGCTCGATGTCGGCAAGCTCGATATCGACAGCTGGGTCATTCACAAGAATCTCGATCACCCGATTTTCCAGGTGATCGACCAGGACGGCTGGACCTACGGCATCGCGCCCCGTTGGGCGGGCACCTTCGACATCGCCGGCTACCGCAACGACCTGATCCTCGGCCTGCGCGCCTTCGCCGGCATCAACGCGGCGCGCCAATACGTGAACCTGGCGGGCCGGCGCGGCGCCCAGACGCTTGACGCCCTGCAGAGCGCCTCGAACTACGAGGCCTATGCCGAGAACCGGTTCTGGTTCCTGCCGGACGTGGCGCTGATGACGGGCGCCAAGCTGTTCTCCTCGAACCGCACCTACAGCAACAAGGGCGGCCTGCCCGGCAATCCGAACGTCCAGTTCGCCAACGCGACCTACGAGGGCGTGAACCCGAAGCTCGGCCTGCTCTGGCAGCCGCTGCCGGACATCCAGGTCTTCGGCGACATCACCCGCTCGCGGGACGTGCCGGATTTCTCGGACCTCGCGCAGACGAACAATCTCCGCACCACCTTCGTGCCCCTGGCGGCGCAGCGCGGCTGGACCTACGAGGCCGGCACCCGCGGGCGCCTCGACCGCCTGGCCTGGGACGTGACCCTCTACCGGGCCGAGATCCGCGACGAGCTGATCAACTTCTCGATCAATCCGGGTCTGAACATCCCCTCGGCGACCTTCAACGCCCCGCGCACCCGGCACCAGGGCGTGGAGGCCGCGGTCTCCCTCGACCTCGCCCGCGACCTGACCGGCATCGGCGACACGCTCGTCGCCACGCAGATCTGGACGCACAACGACTTCCGCTTCGTCGGCGACCCGGTCTACGGCAACAACCGCATCGCCGGCCTGCCCAGCGACGTGCTGCGCACGGTGCTGAGCTACGCCCATCCGAGCGGCTTCTACGTGTCGCCCTCGGTCGACTGGGTGCCGCACGGCGCCTTCGCCGACCATGCCAACACCCTCAAGGTGCCGGGCTACGCGCTGTTCAACGTGCAGACGGGGATCGAATTCAAGAACGGCGTCGTCCTGTTCGTGGATGCCCGCAACCTGACGGATGCGCGCTACATCTCCGATATCTCGGTGGTGACCAACGCCGCCACGATGGCGGGCGGCGCGGCGGCGCTCGCCGCCTTCTATCCCGGCAACGGCCGCAGCGTTTTCGGCGGCATCCGCGCCTCGTTCTGAGGATCCTGCGCCACTGGGCGTCCCCGCTCCGTGGCGCCCCTTGCGGGCCTCGACGGGTCCGGTCCCTCAGAAGCGTGCGGTCAGGAACAGCCGGAGATTGCGCCCGGGCAGCACGACCTCGTCCTTCTTGAAGGAGGCGGCGTTCCGGATCACGTCGTCGAGCAGGTTGGTGCCGCGCAGGCCGAGGCTGACCTCGCTCAGGCCATCCACCGTGGGATCCAGGGCCCGAGTATAGGCGACCTCGGCTTTCAGGTCGTTGTAGCCCGGCGTGGCGGTCTCCAGGGCCGCGGTCCGTGTCTGCGCGAAGGCGTGGAGCAGGCTGACCTGGGCGTACCAGGGGCCGGAGCGCAGGAACACGCCACCGCCCACCCGGTGGGGCGGGATGCGCGGCACGAAGCTGCCGTCGTCGAACTGCGCCCGCACGAAATCGTACTGCGCGCTGAGCCCGGCGAAGCCGTCGCCGACGGGGATCAGGTCGAGCTGGCTCGCGATCTCGGCGCCGTAGAACGTGGTGTTGGCCTGCGCATAGGCGACCTGCCCGAAGGGGCCGCCGTCGAGGCCGCAGGTGTCGAAGGTGTCGCCGCAGGTGAAACCGGTCAGACGCTTGAAGATGAAGCCGGTGTAGCGCGTCACATAGCCGGTGGCATCGAGCCGGAACGGTCCCGACGCGCGGCGCAGGCCGAGTTCGAGGGTGCGCGCGCGTTCGAGCTTCAGGTCCGGGTCGCCGATCTCGAAGGTCCCGGGCGCGTCGTGCGGCCCGCGGGAGAACAGCTCCGCCGCCGCCGGCGCACGCTCGACATAGGAGGCCGTGAGGCTGCCGACGAGATCGTAGGGCAGGTCCCGAAGCAGGCCGAAGCTCGCGCTCTTCGGCGCGAATCGCCTGCGGCGCCCGAACTCCGCCGGCTCGTCGCCGGGGCCGTCCGGCAGGTAGCCGGGCGGGAAAACCGCCTCCGTGCCGCTGACCCGGTTGCCCTCGATGCGGCCGGCGGCCTGCAGGCGCAGGCCGTGCTCCAGCGAGAGTTCCTCGAACAGATAGGCGGCGTTGGCGCGGGTGTCGCTGGGGCGCAGGAGCCCGCCCTCGGCCCCCGAGATGCTGAGCTTGCGCCGGTCCGACTGGAAGCCGAGGGTGCCGCTCAGGGTGCCGAAGGCGGTCTCCACCGGCACGTGCTGCAATTCCAGCCGTCCCTCGGCCTCCCGGTTCTTGAAGGTCGCCTGGATGCCGTCGGCGCCGCCGGGGCCGAGGCCGATCTCGTTGTGGCGGTAATGCGCGCCGCCGAGCCAGAAGCGGATGGCGGAGAACGGCCCCTCCAGCGGCCGGTATTCCCCGCGGGCCTGCAGCTTGTCCTGGGTGGGGTCGAGGCGGGTGCGCCGGGCCGCCGAGGCGAGGCCGGGGATCTGGTAGAGCGCGTCGTAATGGCTGAACGAGAGCCCGACGAAGCCGCGGTCGAAGATGTAGGAGGTTCCGAGCGCCCCGCCCTGGGATTCGGAGGCGGAGTTGCGCTGGAGTCCGAGGGGCGTGTCGTAGCTGTCGGCGACGCTGCGGAAGCCGTCGGCATGGACGGCCACGTTCCCGCTGCCGGCATCCACGGTGGCGGCGACGTTGCGACCGTTGTCGACCGCGGAAGAGCCGCTCGTGACCCGGCTGCCGAAGCCGCCGGAGGGGAGGACGGTCGGGATGCGGTTGTTCTCGGCCGAGACCACCCCGCCGATGGCCTGGGATCCGTAGCGGAGCCCGGCCGGCCCCCGGATCACCTCGATGCGGTCGTTGACGAGGGGGTTGATCGGGACGGCGTGATCTTCCCCGAGATCCGACACGTCCTGCACGCCGGAACCGTTCTCCTGGAGACGGACGCGGCTGTTGTCGAGGCCGCGGATGATCGGGCGGGAGGCCGATCCTGGCGCGAAGGTGGAGGCGGACAGGCCCGGCCTGTCGAACAGGGCGTCACCGAGGGAGGTCGGCTGCGACCGCGCAAGCTCGCTGCCCGGCACCACCGTCACCGACGAGAAGCTGTCGCTCACCACCGGCAGCACGCCCACCGGAACCCGCCGGCCATCCCCTGCGCCGGCGCCACCGGAGGACGCGGCCGGCCGGCTCACGGCGGTCACCGCGATTTCCTCGAGGCTCGTCTCCTCCGCCTCCGCCGGCATGGCGCCGAAGCCGACGAGACCGATGCCGGCCCGGCAGACCACCGCAGCGAACCCTCGCGGCATGTTAGCTCCATCAACATATTATAGCTTGTGCTATATGATGGAGCTAAAGCTTGCCGACGTGTCAAGGGCTCGTCGCTTTCGATGTCTTCGGGAGGGTGGGAGGGCGTTCCGTCAGGCCACGCCGCAGCCGGCCCGGAGAATTGGGTTCCCAGGGTCAGACGACCAAAATCAGGGATCTGTGGAGGAAAGGTGGTGCCGCAAGAGGGATTCGAACCCCCGACCCTCTCATTACGAATGGCATGTCCTGCCGGGCCTAAGAGCGCCGCCCACTCTGTAGCGGTCCATATTGGCCCATCTTGATCCCCTGAAATCCCCCGGTTTCGGGGGAATATCGGGGGAGATGTTCGCCCGGCGTTCGCCTGTCAGCGTCGCCGGCTCACGCTCTCCACCACGCTGCGGAGGTGCTCGGGCGCGTGGTGGCCGTAGACGTCCTGCACGATCATCTCCGTCGTGCCGAGCGCCTGCGCCACCTTACCGAATGGGACGCCATCCATCACGGCCCAGGTGGCGAAGGTGTGCCGCAGGATGTGAGGCGTAACCTCCTCGCCGAGCCTGGCCGCGATCCGGGCCGTATTCCAGGCGCGCCGCAGCTTCACCAGCGGCAGACCCTCGAACTCGATGACGTGCGACACGCTCTGCGGCTGCCAGCGGCGCATGTGCGCCCAGAGCCGGCGGGACATCGGCACCGGTGTGCGCTTCTTCGAGCTCTCGCCCTCTCGCAGGCCGCGCCGATAGATGATGCCGCTGCGCAGATCGACGTAGCCGCCCTCGGTGGTCGGCAGCCACTTCAGGCGCAGGATCGCATCGTGCCGGGTACCGGTGTAGAGCCCGACGAGGATGAACCGAGCGACGTGGCGGGCCATGTCCAGCTCCGCGCGCAACGTGCCGTCCGGTTTCCTCACCCGCGGTCGCCGCCACACCGGCCGCCCGCTCGGGTCGTTCGCAATGTTCCGGAAGCCGAGCGCTGCCCAGATCATGTGGGCGGCCTCGTCGCGGGTGAGCCACCGATCGCGGGGCGGTGCCTTGTCGGGCAAAGTGATCACGACCGGGTAGAGCAGCTTGTGCTCCTTGTGGGCGAAGCCGCAGGCCGAGGACAGGACGGCCAGCTCGCGGCGAGCCGTTTGCAGCCCGACCCGCGGGACGTCGTCCACGTTCTGGTAGCGATAGCCCGGGCCGACTTTGAAGCGTGCCTGCGGCTGCGCCGAGCGCCACGTCGCGTAGGCTCGGCAGAGATCCGGCGTCAGATGCGCGACCTTCTTCCCCTGGAAGAACGTCCCGAGGTGGGGCAGGGCACTCGAGGTGATGTCCCCGCGCTTGAGCTGTGGCGCGCGCGCAGTGGCATAGTGGGTCAGGACGTCGAGGACGCTGACCTCAGCGGGATCACCGCGCCCGAACTCCGGGCGGTGCTTCTTGGCGAGGTGCGCTTGGAGCTGCCTTTCAGCTTCGTCGCGCTCTCCATAAGAGCAGCCAGTTCCGAGTTCGGGGGCGCCGGTGTCCTTGATGACCCACCGGTCATCCTTTCGGCGGTAGTAGAGGCGGGCGCCCTTGGCTGGACGTGGCATCGCTTGATCATCCGCTTGATGGCGCCGAGAGTCGTGTGCTGGCGGCCGAAGGGCTCCCAGATTTCCAGCCGACCACGGTCGGCCTCTCGCCGCAAGGATTTCGCCGAGGCTGCGGCGAGGACGCCATGCTCCTGAGCCAGGGCGGCCGCCAGCTTCAGCGGCAGCATCGTGTCGTCCGTGACCTCACCCGGGCCCGGCAGGCTCGCGCTACGCATCGCCGGCCTCTGTCTCTGCGATCTTGGCGGTGAGGAGGGCGAGGCAGAGGGCGAGCGGCGGGGTTGCAGCGCACTCCCAAAAGGGGGCATCCCTGTGGGGCGACCATACCAAGCCGGCTCCACTGCCTAAGATGTCCCAGCCCGCGCCCGGCAGCACCTTCCCGAGCAGCGCAACCGCCGCGTCGAGGCTGGTGGAGACCTTCGGCACCATGACGTCCTCGTCGCCGCTGGCGTTCGTCGCGTCGTTCCAGTAGCGCCACAAGGGCTCTTCGCCGGGGCAACCGGCGAGACGGTTCTCGCGCCGGAGAAGGCCGAGACCGAGCATGATCGCGACATCGAGATCTCGGCTCCCTTCCTTCGCAGCGGCGACCCGCTCACGGAGGGCGATCAGGTCGTCACCCTTGTGGCGGAGCATCAGGAGCGTGGTTGTGACCTCACGCCCGAGCCCCGCGCCGAGGGCGTCGCGGAAGGGGACGAGCTTCGTCCACTCCATCGGCACGAAGGCGAGCACCTCGGCCTCCTCCGGGGTGAACACCGGCGGCACGTTCAGCGCCGCGATGGCGTCATCGAGGCTGCCGGCGCGGCCGCCGTCGACGCTCCACTCCCGGAGCCGCGACACGCCGAGTCGCTTGGTCTCCTCATCGTCCAGCGTCGGCCGGTCGATCGCAGAGAGGCGCGGGATCGTGGTGTGCTGCCAGATCGTGCCGCCGCCGCGGCGGCCATAGTTCAGGTGCCCGGCATCGCGCAGGCCGCCGGCCATGACGGTATCGCGCGTGATGGTGCTATTCTCGGCCATGGCGGTCACTCGGCTGCGGCTTGAAGGGAGGGCGCGAACCCGATGGCACGGCACACCGCGGCGGCGACGGCTCGGCTGCCCTTGGAGGCGCCGCCTCCCGCGAAGCTGTCGATGACGAGCGGGCGCATCAGGCGGCGCTCCGCTTGCCCGGCTTCCGGCGGTCGCCGAACTTCGCCCAGTCGCGGATCTGCGGGTACGTCACGCCCTGGAGCGCGACCCATGCCTCCCGGCACTGCTCAAGCGTGAACATGCCGACGTGGCACTGTTCCTCGGTCAGCCCGATCCGGGCGGCGAGGAAGCGGTAGACCCGCACCCGGGCGGCCCGCTGCACGGCTTTCACATCGGCCGCGTCGAGGCCCCCGTAGGCCTCGAGCTTGTGCGCGTCCTTCCAGAGCGGATCGACGCGGCAGCGATGGAGCAGCATCCGCGCCTCACGCAGGCCCGCATCGGCCGGCGTGCCGAGCGGCTCCTCCGTGCCCGGATGGCAGCCGCAATAGGTGTCCTCGCAGGTCGGGCAGGTCCAGATCGGCGTGTCGGCGAGGTCGGGGCGGTTCGGATAGACCTCAGCGCCGCTGGTGAGCCGGGCGGTCGCCCCACACGAGCAGGTCGGCGCCGGCATCAGGCGGCCTCCTGCTGCGGACGGCAGGCGTCGGCGATGCGCTCGATCCGCGCGTCCACCTCGGCCAGGAAGATCCGCGCCTCGTCCTCGAGCTTGGCGATCGCCTCGGCCCGGTCGCTGCGCAGCACACGTCGGACGAACAGGCGCATGTCGTCGGGGAGACGCGGATCGTAGGAGACGAAATCCACCCACTGGCGGCCCGGGCAACAGGCAAGCTGCGCGTCGAGCTGCGGGAAGTGGTCCGGCGGGATCACGCCGCTCAGGACCGTCTCCAGGTGGGTGCGCGTCGTCGGGCACTTGAACTCGACGAGCCCCTCCTCGCCGACAAGCCGGTCCGGGCTGGCGCCGAACATGGCGATCGTCGGGTGCGGGACGAAACCGACCTTCGCCGTGTCGAGGTCGGTGAAGAACTCGTAGGCGAAGCAGGCCGCGGGCTCCTGCTCGGAGCCCCAGAGCATCTCGGCCGACACGTAATGCGGCGCGGTCAGCCCGGTGAGCCGCTCGGCGACGAGCTCCATCAGGTAGCGCTCGCGCTCGGCCTTGGGCGTGCCCTTGAGCGTCTTCGCCACGACGTCGGCGGCGCGGGAGGCGGTGAGCCGCCCGATCCGGGCGGCCAGCCACTCGGCAGAGCCTTGGACCATCTCCGACATCAGCGGCGCTCCTTCCGCTTGAGGTCGCGCACGGCCGCGTCGAAGCGGTTCGCCGGCAGGTCGGCGAGGCTCTCGACGCCCAGATGGCGGATGAACTTCGAGAGGTCGGCGCCGACGGCCTCGACCAGGTCGCGCAACTCGACGAGCTGATCCTCCGTGATGGTCGGACCGGCATCGCGGCCGGCGTTGCCGTCGTCGTCCTCGTTCGTGAGGGCGACGTTGAAGATCATCAGGGTGAGGTAGCGGCGGCCGTAGCTGACGGTCGAGCCGAAGCCCTGCACCGGGGTCTTGTTCCGGTTGCCCTGGGCACCGGCGGTGTCGGACGGAAGGTCGACCTGGTGCGTCCGGGTGTGGCCGTCCTTGTGGGCGACGGAGCAGACGATGCGGATCTCGCCCGGGCGCGCGGGCTCGCCGGTGTCGAACGACAGCGAGAAGCCGTGCCGGGTGATGATCGGCGTGATCTTCTTCGCGATCGTCTCCAGGCGAGCATAGCGCGACTGGGTGTGGCTGTTCGCGGCGTCGCGCAGCACGCGCGGCATCTCGGCCTGGGCCGCCGCCATGGCCGCGTTGAAGGCGGTCTCCCGCTCCCGCGCGACCATCTTCTCGCGCATCTCGAAGAGGCGCTCCATGCGGTCGAGGTCGATCGAAGGATCGCGGGCGGCGCGCTCGATCATGCTGAGGATTGCGCCGGTCTCGCTTTGCGTGGCCACGGGTGCCGGCCGCTCCTCGGCCGGCACGATTTCCTGACGTTGAGCACTCATGCAGCAACCTGCTGATTAGGGTGGAAGGACAGGTCGGGCCGCAGGCGCTCGATCAGCAGGCGGCCGATCGCGTCGCGCTGGGCGGGGGTGAGGTCGAGCGGCGCCCGGACCGCATGCAGGGCCTCGATGAGAAGCGTCCCGATCTCCGCGGCCGAGAAGGGCGAGAGCGGCGGCGGCTCGGCCACGCCGAGGAAGGCGCAGGCCACCGCCAGCGTCTCGAAGGTGTGCGTGAACCGGCGGAACGGGCGCGGGAGCTGCGGCTCGGTCCGGAACCACTCCACGTTCGCGGTGAGCGCCCATTCGGGGCCGTCGGCCGCGGCGGCGTCGAAGTAGAGGGCCGCGGCCTCCACGCCGTTGAGGCGGACGGAGAAGCTGGCGCGCCCGGTGGGTTCGAGCTGGTAGACCATCAGAGGCGGCCATCCGCGAGCTTCTGGCGGCCAGCCTCGGTGAGCGACGGCTTCGAGCCGGGGCCGTGCCCGCGGACCCTGATGAAGCCGAGGCGCTGGAGCGCCGCATATTTCTGGGCGGGGACAAAGCGGCCCGCTGCGAGCCGCCCCAGCGCTTCGACAGTATCGAGGTGCGGTGCCATCACCGCCGCCCCGTCGCGTAGCCCGGCTCCAAACAGTCGGCCGGGCCGAGGCGATGCTCGTTGTTCGCGGGCATCGCTCGCGTCGGCGTGCCGGTCCCGAGGAAGCGGTAGCCGGTCAGACCGTGCGTCTTCACGTGCCAGCCCGGGTTGTTGCCGAGGAACTTCCGCGCCTCCTGATCGCAGAAGGTCTCGGCATGTCCGCGGTCGAAGACGGACCGGAGCGTGAACCAGCGACCGTCGAAGATCCGCTGCTGGATCAGCCAGCGGGAGCCATCCGGCACTAACCGGAACTCGGATACCGCCGTGATGGGAAGCGCCTCGGGCGCCAGGGCGAGGGCGGCGGCCATGTCAGGCTCGGCCCCAGCAGTGATAGCCGACAGCCGCCACGGCGCCGATCACGATAACCGGCAGAAATGGGATCAGGTTCTGGACGAAGGCGACCATGTCAGGCGGCCTTCCGAACGAACTGTTTCTCGACCTTGAGCGGCCCGAAGGCGCCCTCGACGAGAACGGTCTTGGCGTTCACCTTCACGACTCGGCGGACACCGTAGTGCGTCGTGTGGACCATTTCGCCGACACTGACGGAGCATGCGGCGACCGCCGCCTTACGGGCGGTTTTGGCATCTCCGACCACGCGAGCGCCGGCGCGTTCCATAGCGTCGGCGCGGCTGAGAAGATCGGTTGCTTCGGCGTTCAGCTCACCAGCCCGGACGAGCTTGCTCCGGGCATTGTCGTGTCGACGGGCGAATGCGCGACCAGCGGCGTTGCCGAGCGCAGGCTGGATCCAGAACGCGCTGTCGTTTGGAACGGTGGCGTTGAGCTGTTCGGCCGTGGCCTGCTTGGCAGCAGCCTCGGAGCGCATCTCAGCGATGCGTGCTTTGAGCCTACCCTGGCGCTCGGCTTTGATGGCTTCGTTGGGGATGGTCGACACGGGCAGCTCCATCGCGGGATGGCGATAGGATCAATATGTGCGATAGAAATATCGCGTCAAGACAAGTGAGATAAAAAAATCGCATTTGGTTTTCCACAAACCTGAATTTCGTTCTTGATTTGTTCAAAGTTCAGCGAAAGCCTTGCAGCCGTCAGCAAGCGGAGGCGACTCGTGAAGAGCGGCGATATCTACGGGGTTCAGACGTTCGTGCGTGACGGTCGGGGACGGCTGGCCCAGGCTCGATTCACGCCTTGCAAGAGTTCTGCAGAGGCGTGTCGCTACGCGGAAGGAAAGGTCGAGCAGGGCGCGGTGCCGGGAGCGGTCGCCTTCCTTCGCCGCGGCGGCGGCGAGTTCGACGAAGGTGAATTGATCACGGTGGCAGTTTACGGCTCCGTGCCGCCCGACGTGAAGGACGCACTTCCCTTCTGACGCGGGGGGGATTTGCCTAGCCGGGCAATAAAAAGCCCCGCCGAAGCGGGGCTCTCGCCGAATCACGTTGCAGATCGGTCAGGCCGGGACGCGCTTCATCGTCTCGCAGCCGTGGTTCTCCGGACCGCGGTACTTCAGAAGCGCAGCCTTCTGCTCAGCCGAAAGGGTCGCGAGAAGCCCCGTCATCGGACGCGGACGCGCGTTGATGGGCTCCGGCTCGGGGAGCGGAGGACTGTCGAAGACCACGCGATAGGCGCGGTCGGCGAATTTGGCGAGAGCGTGCATCATGGGATCACCCTCACGTAATATGCCGCGCCACGGGGCGGTTTCGCAAGTGCGAAACCCAACATGTCGCAGTACATGGTTGCCAGCGTATCGTTCACGGGTTCAACGCGGACCTCACGCCGTCCGATCCCTTGACCGTACATCATCGCTGCTTCCACAGCGATTAATGCCCGAAGGCCACGCAGCGGGCAATCCGGCCTCGGATCACCTTCAAGAAATTTTACGGTGACGGCTTCGGCGCTCGTGGTCGCGAGTGCCAAGCCACTGAGGCGCGCTTCAGACCACATTGCGATCGACATGGCGTCCGGCTCATTGCGATAGCGCCGAATGATCTCCGGCCAATCCCAGCCGGCATCATTGTGTCGCTGCTCGGCAAGCCACTGCTCTTCGTAGGCCTGAAGCGTCCGGCCGCTCCAGGCGCCGAGATTGAGAGGGCGCCCGACGAAGGCCTCGACGTTGGTCCCCGCCCTCCGGCGGGCCTCTTCTTGTCGATCAAGCCACTTCGCCTTCGCCGCAGCGAAGGATGACACCCGCTACCCCCGCCGCCGCATTGAACGGTGCAGCCACGTCACCATGGCTTTGACACGGATCTCGATTCGGCCGTCCTCGTCGTCGATCTCGGCGCCTAGCCCGTTCTCAGTGAGCGGGATGATGATCGGCTTTTTCCAGCGCTCGTCGTGGGAGTCGGGCCAGAGCTCGACGTGGTTTCCCTGGCGCATGTACCGTTTGGCGGTGAGCTGCCGCAGAAAGCCGGCGTCGCGCCGCATTTCCACGATGACGAGATCGTTGTCCCGCGGGCGGCGGTAGCGGGCCGCAACCGCATCTACGCATGCCAGCACGTCACCGTCCTCAGCAAATCGGTTGAGTGATGTGCCTCGGATTACAAGGCCGTACTGCGCCTCCTCCGGCCAACGCGGATCGGGCGTGACGGGGATCGGATCGAATGGCGCGACGTCCACGATGTCTTGGGCCTCGAGCCAGCGGCCGGCAGCTACCTCGCCGACGATCGGCAAAAGCTGAGGAGCAATTAGCGCAGGGGGCGGGATCGCGGCTTCGATTCCGAAGGCTAACCATTCGGGCGTGGTTTCCAAGGTCGGAGCCAGCTTGCGAATCGTCTCCAGCTTCGGGGATTGCGATTTTCCTTCGCGGATATTCCTAATCGCAGAAGCGCTTAGATCGGATCTTTCGGCAGCGCCGCGCTCGCTCAAGCCGAGCGCAAGCAAGCGACTTTGTATGCGCGCCAGTACGGCTTGGTCGGCTTCCTCCGTCATGCGTCAGATTTATCGCACCAGCTAGTGGACACACAGCGATAGTTTTATCGTTGACTGTGCGATAGTTTTATCGCACAGTGCCGACCATGAGACTGCGCGACCAACTCCTGCTGGTTTCCGAGACGTACTCCCGCGCCGTAGTGCGCTCGGAGTCTCGTGTCTCCACCATCGTCTACGGCTCCGGCAACGCGATCTCTCGGCTTCGTGAGGGCGCGGACATGGGGTCGGAGCGTCTTCACAACGGCCTTCAGTGGTTTTCGGACCACTGGCCCGAGGGTGTGGAGTGGCCGGACGACGTTCCGCGCCCTACGCCAACCGCGCCCGGGGTCGCCGCGTGATGACGCTCTCCTCTTGGTGGCCGCAGAGCGGCCGGATCCACCTCTCCGGATCATTCGGGGAGATCGCTCTCTCCGTCCTCCCCGAAAGCCGATTTCTCGTTCTCGGCGACGGTACAGAGCGCGCCGTCAAATGCCTCTTCGACGACGGCAATTGTGATCCGGATGACCTTCAATACATCGTTCTCGGGAAGTTCGTCCGAGCTCATCCGAGCGAGCCAGCTTCCGTGCTCGAAATCGATCGTCTTCAGGCGGCGCAGCGTGCGTTGTCGGAGCATTTCGATCTGAGCGCGCGCAATTTCGTAGTTTGCGGTCACCAGGTGCGTGACGGCGAGTTGAATTTCGATCTTCAACTGATCGACAAGAGCTTGGGAAAATTTGTCGAGCTCGTTCCTGGGGTCGTCGCCTTCCATCAGCGCGTGCCTTTCTCTGATCGGCTTGCCGCGCGAGCACGCGCTGCAACTCGGTCGAGCATCGTGGACGACTTGGCTGATGCACAAGCCGCAGCCCGGTCACGTACCGCTTCTGAGCCGGAGGTCGCAGCATGACGCGCCCTCTTCGCTTCACCCTGCGCGACGGGGCCCGCCCCACACTCACCATCCAGGCGCTTCCGGCTGAAGGCCGGGTCGATGTCGATTCGCATCAGCATTGGACGGCTCTCAGCCCTGACGAGACGGATCTGGACAGGGTGCGCGCTGGTGGCCGCAGGCGAGGCGCTGAAGGCTACCGACCGTCCTCGTTCCTGCGCTTTCCGATTAGCCGTGCTCGCGAAAGCCTCTCGCGGCCGTTCCGATACTGGAGCGACGTGATTTCCGGCTCCCTCACTTTCCCCCTATTGGCGGCAATCCCGTCGCCGATCGGCCGCTCGACCAATGCCCCCATGGTCACCGTCGCTTCCAACGACTGGTGCGGCCGTCCCCTTTTGCGTGGTTCCCACGCACCTGTGGTTCCTCGGAGCGTTTCCTCCCAAGACTTGGCCGCTTCCCCTGCCAGGGAAGCGGCCCCGTTTCGGGCTTTTCCAATAGCTTCCGCGCATCGCCACCTGCTCCGCCAAGATGTGGGCGGTGATGCGCCTTCGATCTCTGTTCTGTTCGTCGCTCCAAGTTTCCGTCCGGCGCCGCCGAACTCCGAGATGCAATTCAGCATGTCGGAGTGCCCAGGTGCGGACAATTTTTGCCCGAAATCGGACAATGCAGACCGCGGCTAACCTCGCTGGCCCGCTTGTGGGCGCGCTCATTCGGCATGCCGAGCGTCGCACCGGCTCCCGCATGCTTGCCTATGACGCTGTCGCTCGGGCGATCGGCACAACCTCCTCCTGGGTCCGGAAATTCGTGGGCAACCAGCCCGTGCGGCTCGACGCCGACACCTTCCTTCGGATCCGGGCGACCTACCAAGCCAACTGCAATCACTGGGACGCCCAGGCCGACGAGGATCGGGCGGCCTTCTTCGCCCTCGGGAGGGAGGACGATGCAATGGATCAGAGCGAGGAGCCGGGCCTGGCTCTGGCGCCGAGCGCGGATGCTCCGGGAGGCGGGAGCGCCGCTGCCCTGGTGGCTCCGCTGGTGGGTGAGGGCGAACGGTGACTGAGCACCTCGAACTCACCGGTGCGGGCTTCGTCATCCGCAACGCTGCCGGCGGCGTCATCAAGAGCGTCACGATCGTGGACGGGGTCGGTGACGGCGCCCTCCTCGTCACGGACGGCGCCGTTACGGTCGAGGTGCCTTTCGACCTCGCCGCCTTCGGGCACTTCGCCCAGATCGCGGGTGAGAAGCATCGCAATGCCCGGCTCGCCCACAGGCTCGCTCACGCTGAGCCGCTGGTGCCGCGCCGAGTTCCCGTTCCCGCGGCCGAGCCGAAGGGCTGACCGCTGCCGCCGGCGGGCGGATCCCGCCATAAACCTGGAGACCCACGACCATGTCCGGAAACAACAACCGCGTGGCGCTGCTCGATAGCGGTGCCGCGTTCGATCCCGCCTTGTCTTACGCCAGCGATATCGTGACGGCCTTCGTGAGCCGGAACGCCATCTCGGCATCCGAGCTGCCTGCGCTGATCCGCAACGTGCACGCGGCGATCGCCGGGCTCTCAGCCGCTCCGGCTCCGGCCGAGCTCGTTGCCGAAACCGTCGAGAAGGCGAGCGCCGCTCAGATTCGGAAGTCGATCACGGCCGACGCGATCGTCAGCTTCCTCGACGGCAAGCCCTACAAGACGCTGAAGCGCCATCTGACCACGCACGGCCTCCAGCCGCACACCTACCGCCAGCGCTTCGGCCTGCCCGACGACTACCCGATGGTCGCGCCGAACTACGCTGCCCAGCGCTCGGCCCTGGCCAAGCAGATCGGGTTGGGTCGCGGCGGCGTGCCCGAGGCGCCAGCCCGGCACGACGTCGCCGCCTGATCCCCCACTGCCGTCCGCCCTTTCGCGCATTCGTCGCCGGCGGGCGGCCTCCGCTTTCCATCGCTGGATTCCCCATGGCTGCCTCCCCCGCTCCCGCCGTCGATCCGTCCTCGGTCGCCGCCGACCAGTTGAAGAGCATCATCGAGCGCATCGAGCGTCTCGAGGAAGAGAGGGCAGGGATCGCCGGCGACATCAGGGATGTCTTCGCTGAGGCCAAGGCGAACGGCTTCGACGTGAAAGTGCTCCGGGAGATCCTGAAAATCCGGAAGCGCGACCATGCCGAGCGCCAGGAGGCCGAGGCCATCCTGGAACTCTATATGCAAGCGCTCGGGATGGTCTGACGCCGATGCGCGCGCCTTCCCCCTCAGCAAAGCGTCGAAGCGCGCGCCGCCCCAAACCGGAGGAGCGCCCGCAATACGCGCAGCGCCCCATCGCCTCGACGGTCGAGATCACCTTCCCGACCCCGCCGAGCACGAACTCCCTGTTCGCGAACGTCGCCGGCCGGGGCCGCATCAAGACGCCGGCCTACCGGGGCTGGCGCAACAACGCGATGCTGGTGGCAGGCCTGCAGCGGCCGAGCCGCATCGCGGGCCCGTGCGACGTCACGATCCACATGCCGCCCTTCGCCGGCGACATCGACAACCGCATCAAACCCTGTCTGGACCTCGCCCGGGAGCTCGGCGTCATCGCCGACGACGGGCCGCGCTACGTCCGCAGCGTCAACGCGCAGCGCGCAGCGGCCGCCACCGACATCCGCATGGTCTTTGTCGCGATCCCGGTCGAGGCGGAGGACCAGGCCGAGATCCTGGTCCGAGCCCGCGAGGGCCAGTCCGTCGCCTACATCGCCGTCGCTCTCGGCCTGACCGAGGGGCAGGTCCTGACCGTCCTCGCGGAGGCGCGGTCATGACGGAAACATCCCAGCCAGCGGCAGCCGATCTCGCCATTTCGGATGCCGTCCTCGAACTCTGGTTCGGCGGCTTCGACACGGCCGTCATCAGCGAGGTCCTGACCCAGGAGGGTTCGGAGATCTCGGAGCCCGAGGTCGTTCGCATCATCACGGCCGAGCAGGACCGGCGCTACGCCGCCCGATCGGCTTCCCGTGCCGCAGGAGCAAGCCGATGAGCCGCAGCAAGAACGAGGCGCCCCCCTTCAGGCTCGAGGCGAAGCGAGCCGACCTTCTGCAGGCGGTCACGCGTGCGGCCACCACCATCGAGCGCCGCCACACGGTACCGATTCTCTCCTGCGTGCGCCTCGAGATGGGCTTCGGGACGCTCGCGGTGACCGGCACCAACCTCGACACCGAGGTGCGAAGCGAGATCGAAGCACAAGGCGAAGGCGCAACCTGCCTGCCGGCCTACCGCCTCCGCGACCTGCTGCGCTCGCTGCCGGCCGACACGGTCCGATTCGAGGGTGACCTGAATGGCATCGTGACGCTCTCTGCGGGGGCGACGGAGGCTAGCTCCTGCTCTCTGCCGGTGCAGGATCACCCGACGCTCAGCGTCGAGCATCAGCTCTGGAAGCTGCAACTCGCCGAGGGCGTTTTCTCCTACCTCGTCGGCGGCGCCGCCGAGGTGATGTCGACGGATGACACGCGCTACTACCTCAACGGGGTCTGCCTCGAGGTGCGAGACGGTGCCGCGATCGCCACGGCGACCGACGGGCATCGTCTCGTCTCACGCAGCTCGAACCTCGCGGGTCAGGTCAAGGACCGCAGCCCGATCATCATGCCCCGCCAAGCGGTCCAGGTGGCCCTGCCACTGGTTGGCGCCTCCGAGGTCACGCTCGTCGCCTTCGGAGCCGATTCGAATGGCTCTCCCAGCAAGCTGGAAATCTCAGGTGGCGGCGCGCGCCTGCGCCTGAAGCTGATCGACGGCACCTTCCCGGACTGGCGCCGGGTCGTTCCGCCGTCTGGAGGCGCTGTCATTGCGCTGAACGTCGGCGAACTCGCCATGTCGCTGCGCTTGGCCAAGGCCAACGCGAGCGACCGCGGTCGGGCCGTCGTTCTTTCGGACTGTGATGGCGGCGTCCGCCTGACCAGCGACAATCCCGACTTCGGCAAAGTGACGACGCGGCTGGCCGCCGAAGGTGAGCTCGCCTGCGGCCGGATCGGAATCAACGCAGAGTACCTCGCCGGCATGGCGCGCGCTGCGGCTCGCATCGGCTCGAAGAGCCTCCGGCTGCAGATCACGGATCCCGGCTCCCCGATTCGAATCGAGCCCGACGCCGCCCTCGGCGGCTCCCTGTCCGTCCTGATGCCGATGCGCGTCTGAGGAGAGCGACGATGACCGAATATGAGAATCTACCCAAGCGGGTGCGCTCCGTCATCGAGCATTGCCGGTCCGGCAAGACCCTCTGCCGCGGCTACAAGCCTCGCGCGATCGGGGACGACGTCGACGTGCTGACCTTCTGGTTCGAGCCTGGGGGGCTCTCGGCGCCCCCTGCGTCCAGCCGTCGCGCCATTTCGGAGGGTTACCTGGTCCCTGCCGATTCCGGCTTGCTCGGAGACGGCAACGCCCAGAGCTTCATCGCGGCGCCGGGCATGGGCTGACCACCATGGCCGAGATGGAACGCCCCACCATCCAGCAGCAGATCGACGAGGTACGCGGATGCTTCGTCAGCATCCGCTCGGCCGTTGAGGCCTGGCAGCGCGCGCCTGAGCGCCACCGCAGCGTCGAGACCGGCGCCTGCCGCTCGAAGCTCGGTCCCCTCGAGGCGGCCGTGCGCACCCTGGAGTGGGTCAGGGACAATGCCGAGCAGCTCCGCCAGCGTAGCGAGGCTGCCTCCAATGACACCGCCCCTGCGAAGTAGGTGCTCAGTGGCCGATCCCACCCTCATCGCGGATCTAGCGCGAGCTGGCCTTGAGCCGGAGCTGCTGCAGCGCGTGGCGATGGAACTCGCCCGCGGCGCGGTGGCCATTCGCGCGATCGAGACCGAAGAGGCCGAGCGCCGGGCTAGGACGGAAGCTGCGGCGGAGAGCAGGCGCGCCGCGAATGCCGAACGGCAGCGCAGGTTCAGAGACCGTAACGCTCGTAACGCGTTACGCACCGTGACGGAGCGTGACGAGGCGTTACCCCCCCAAAGGTCCCCCACACCCCCTAAAACTATCCCCCCAGAGTCTTCCCCCTCGGACCCTAAAGGGTCCTCTGCCCCCAAGGGGGCCGACGAACGGCGGGGCAAGCGCATCCCGGACGACTTCGCGACCTCGGCCGAAGCACAGCGGGTCGCAGCCGAGTTCGGCTACGTCGGTGCCGAGGCGGCCGAGCCCCTGGCCGAGTTCTGCGACTACTGGCGCGGGATCCCAGGCATCCGCGGTCGAAAGCTCGACTGGGTCGCCACTCTCCGGAACCGTTTCCGCGAGATCGGCCGCCGCGAGGTGCGCAAGTCGCCCTCCCGGGCCCCGCCCTCTGCGCACCACGCTTCCGGCAACGGTCTCTCCCACCTCGCACAACGAAAGGCCCAAGGCGATGTCTCGGTTTATCGCGACCCCTTCGAACACCTCGACCGCCCTCGTGACCGGCGAGCCGGTGCCACCCATGACGCCGGCCGAGCGGGAGCGGCTGGCAACGCTCAGGGCGTCGACGAAGAGGAGCGAGGACGGCTCCTGGAATTCGACCGGCTTCGCGCTGGCGCCGGCTGAGCGGCAGCGCTTCCTCGCCCTGCGCAATGAGCTCGACGCCTGGCTGGAAGCGGGCGCTGAGGCCTGGGATCGGCAGCGGGTTCACGACCGGCTGCACGCCTTCCTGATGGGCTTCTCGCAGCTCCGCGCCCTCGACCCGGTCAACGGGGTGATGATGGTGAACGACTTCGTCGAGGCGGTAGAGGGGTTCCCGGTCGGCGTGGTCCACCGGGCCTGCAAGAGCTGGAATCAGCGTCGCTTCCCGTGGCCGAACTACGCTTTCCCGCCGACCCCGCCCGACATGCGCCGGGCCGTCGACGAGATGATCACGGAGATGAAGGTCGAGCGCTATGACCTCAACGCGGTGCTCCTGGCCAAGCCGGCGGACGGACGCTCGAAACGCCCGACGGCTGAGGAGCGCGAGAAGGGCGCCGCCGCCGCGAGGCAGCTCATCGCCTCCATCGCCGAAGCCGGCAGGCGCCTGGACGAGGATCTGAGCGCGGCGGCGCGCCAGGGCAGCACCGCCGAGCACATGGCGCATGTCCGGCGCTTCCAGACGGCGGAGGCGGAGCGCAGGGCAGCGATCGCGCGGCGCCAAGCTGTCAGAGGCTAGCGCTCCGATTTTTGGCTACCCCTCCTGCGGCAGACCCGTCTTCACCAGCGTCATTTGTTGGGATAGCGCCCGGACGATCCGCTGCTGGCGCGGATGCGGCTTCTGCAAGACCTGGTGGTCAACGGCCGAGAGCATGCCGCTCCGGCAGGTCGTCCAGCCCCCTGCCAACCTGAAGAGCACACCATGTCCAACGACAACACGACCATCGACGATCTTTCGCTGAGCCTCACGGCCGACATCGTGATCGCCTTCGTCACGAACAACGTCCTGCCGGCTAAGGAGCTGCCCGGACTGATCAGCCAAGTCTACGCGACGATCTCCGGCCTGGGCGCAGCGCCGACGGTCGCCCCAACTGAGAACGACGAGATCGAGCACGCGACCCCGGGACAAATCCGGAAGTCGATTACGCCCGAGGCGCTGATCAGCTTTATCGACGGCAAACCGTACAAGGCGCTCAAGCGGCACCTCCGCAGCCATGGGCTCGACCCTGTCGCCTACCGTCGGCTCTACGGCCTGCCGGACGATTACCCGATGGTTGCGTCCAACTATTCGGTGGCGCGCTCCGCTCTGGCCAAAAAGATCGGTCTCGGGCGGTCCGGCGGACCGGCGAAACACGCCGCGTAGGCGCCAAGCAGGACTCGGCTCGGAGCGTGATGGCGTCGCGTATCGCAAAACCTGACGTTCCGGTTTACCCGCCGCGCTACAGTCACCGGCAGGCTGTGGCGTGGATCATCTCAGCCCTGACCGATAAGCCCCCAGACCCCGATCTCGGTCCCTACCCGCTCGACCTGCGCATCCGTCGCCTGGTCGAGCGGGAGATCCCGGACCGGGAGCATCGCGAGCAGCTCAAGGCGTGGTGCCGCGCCCAGGCCGACGAAGGCGCCTTCCGTGAGACCTGCCGCCTGCGCGGTTGGAGCCGAACGACGGCGCAGCGCCATGTCGATCTGGCGATAACTCACCTCTTGCTGGTGATGGTCCAACCGGCTGGAGGGGTCGAATGAGGTAGGTGACTGATCAATCGCAATGTCTGGCACCATCTGCAACGGCTGGTAAGCCGCTGTTCAGCATCCGCCGGCTGAACAGCGGCTTAGCGCCAAGAGCGGACATCAGCTGATCGCCCGGTAGCGGACATTCAGTTCCAGGTGACCGTCCGTCCGGTGCCGACCCAAATCAGTCGGCAGAAGATCACCGGAGCGCTCGCAAAGTGGTCATAGGTTTGCCCCTTTTGCTTCGTTCTACGACCGTATTGACTTTCCAGGTCGCGAGCACGGGACCGATGTAGGTGTAGGAACCACCTCGCGGGAGCACTACCTGGCCGTTGCGCACGCTGACGCGCCAGTTCTCGCGCCAGAGCCGCACGGCTGCGATTTCGATTTCCTGAACTGGCGGCGCCGTGGCTCCCCGTAGAACGCCGATAGGAATAGATGGTCCGCGTTGACGGGTCGTTTCCAGAAGCCGCCGCGAAGCTCGACAACGGTCAGCGGGACGATGTGCGCCACGGCTTCGCGTGGTCCGAGCCTTCATCAGCATCAGCGAAGTCTGAAGTTGCCCGCGAGGACTTTTGACCGTAGCTATTTCTGCGGACCGACGTGCCGCGCCTTCCTTCTCGACGGAGAAAGGTCCGATCGCGCGACTATCTATCCGGCTTCACGAGATCGTCGGTCCGGTCGCTTGGGGTCGAGACATCCGAATTCCGTCCGCATGAATCCCGCGAACCTCTCGAGCCTTATCCGCTTCCATCTGTCCGAGATGGGCGCCAGGAACGCCCAGCACGAGTTCGAGCACCTCGCCCGCCATGTGGCGCGCGCCCGCATAGCGAGCAACATTCTCCCAGCGACCGGACCCGTCGGCAGCGGGGGAGACGGCGGTCGGGACTTCGAGTCCTTCAAGACCCGCCACTCGTCGCCGGCCCCTCCTGGAAACCGCTTCGCTGCGCGTTCGAGCGGTGCCCGGAGACTCGTCTTCGACTGCAGCCTGGAGAAGGCGATCGAGGCGAAAATTCGAGCGGACGTCAGACCCCACCTCGCTCGCGGCGACGTCGACGAGATCGTCTACTTCTGCGAGGCCAACCTGCCGATCGCGAAGCGCCTCAAACTGATCAAATGGGCGAAGGACAGCGGCCTCGAGCTCCAGATCTTCGACGGCAACGCGATCGCCGAATGGCTGGCCGAGCCGGACATCTTCTGGATCGCTCAAGAGTACCTTCATCTGCCGTCCGAGGTGGCGCCGTTCGCGCAACTCGAGGAGAGCTACGTCGAGCATCGGCGGAACTGGCAGGACCGCACCCCCGTCCCGTTCAGCCGCGCGCACTTCCTCGAGGTCAAGGCAGGCCTGCGCACGGCGACGTTCGACGAAGCCGCGCGTCCGGATCTCCGCTTCTGGCTAGACAAGATGGCGGTCTTCCTGACCGGGCCGACGCAGCGCGCCCTTGCGCGGGATGCGATGTACGAGATCGCCGTCGGCAATCTCCGCGGCAAGGGCGACATGACGCCGGCGGCCGAGCTTGTAGTCGACTATTTCAGCGACGTCGCAGATCACCTCGGCATCGGCGAGCTCACCGACGCCGCCTGTCTATCGACCTACGGCCTCGGAGGTTTCGGTCTCGGGCAATACGATGTGGACCCGCAGGAGCTATTCGCCCGCCGCACCACCTTGGTCGGCATCGTCGAGGGATGCCTGGCGGAGCCGGGCATCGGGCCGGGGCGCCAGAGCGGGTTGCTACGGATACGGGGTGATCTGGAGATGACCCCGTCCGATCCGACCGTCGAGCGCGATCTCGATCGGGCATTCGGGTTCTGGAACGAGATGCTCGACCATGCGGCCGAGGCTCCGTTGTTTCCGATCGAGGAGTTCTCGGATTTCCTGACGAGGATCCTCGTCCAGCTGGGCGAGAACAGCGGACTGCGCGCGCTCGCGTCGCGGACCGACGACCTATTCGAGAAGCGTGCCGGAAGCGCCGCGGCCGGCGAGAAAGCGGTCGACCGGGCATTCGGCCTCCTGGACCGAGGCGATGCGACGGCCGCGATCCGCGAATTTCACAAGGCGAAGACGAAGTGGTTTCTGGGCGAGCAGCTCGCCGGTACGCTTCGTATCCTGCTGTCTCTAGCCGATCAGTACGGCGGCCTCGGGCTAGCCTACGCCGCGAAGTATCAGGCGTTGGCGGCCGCCTTCATCGCGCGTTGCGAGAAGCCCGGCCGGGTGGAGAACCTGCTGCCTCTCGCGATACTCGAGGTGCTGGATGCCGAGGATGTCGCCGGCAATTCGCTGGGATTCATGCAGCTGGTCCCCATGATGATTGCGGCCCACCTCGAGCACGATCCTCGCCCGATGGACTTGGCAGAGCATCCGCGGGTGCAAGACAATCTCAATCAACTGGCCGCGCTGCTCGGTCTCCTGAAACGCGGAAACGCCGCGGCCCGCGAAAGCATCGACCCGCTCGCAGCCGAATGGCCGCCGGCGATCAGGGACCCCATCTGGAGCGAAGCCGACAGCCGAGCCGGCTTCTGGAACCGAGGGAGTTGGGACAGCGTCTGGACGGACCTGGAGGGCGCGATGCTCGACAGGCCGTTCGGCGACCTAGGACCGACCCGACGCGTCCGCTGGAGTGCCCTCGGGATCGATTGGCGCTGCGATTTCGCGAACTGCTACGCAACGACACCCGGAGCCGAGCAACTCGTCGCCGAATTGCAGCTCGCCGCCTGCGCGATGGCCGACCGCGACCTGGGCATCATCCCGTGCTCGGTCACGATCAAGCTCGAGTTCGATGAAAGTCGGGACAGGTTGACTTTCGAGATCATCGATCACGAAGCCTGCGCGATTGCTGTCACGCTGCCGACCGTAGACAGAAATGAAGATCACGGCATCGACGCCATCGTTCTGTTTTCGGCTATTGTTCATCTGTGTACCGTTCTCTCGGAAGAAAACCTGATGAAATCGATGGACGCATCAATCTTTGAGCCCATCTTCGTCGGCCGCCCCTATGCCGAACTCTATCGGAATTTCGTTTCCGAAACGGCATTCGCCGAAGATGTCAGGGCAACCGCGGGCGAACTCGATCCGGATCGGCATTTCGGATCTCGTGCCGGCGCTCGCGTCCGATGGTTCGATGGACCGGGTCCGACCTACGAGGCGGAAACCGCAAAGCTCGATATTTCGATCCGCTACGAACGAGCGCTGGCTCCGGTGAGGTTCACCCTCGAGCGCCTGAAGGCGGATACCGTCGCAATGCGACCCCTTCGGGCCATTCGCGAAAAAGGCGCGAAGGACTGGGAACTCCTGAGCATCGTGAACAACATAGCGATGAACCACCGGCTGGCCGAGCGCGACGTACCGGAAGAGAGGATGCGGGACGTCATGCTCCAGATGGCGGACACCCCGGAGGCTGAGGAAGACGCACTCGATCCAAGCATCTTCTCGCCTGAGACGATCAAGATCCACTCGGACATGTACCTCGCGGCATTTCTCGACGGCCGTCAGCTTCGAGCCCCTTCATTCCTGAGTTTCGAAGGCCTCGAACGATTCCTGATTGCCCGCTACCGGCTTCGGGACGACGATGCCGAGCATCCGGACATCTTTGGCTGGTCCGACAACGGTCATGACGGCCATCTTTCATGACTAGAGCGGTTTCGGTTTGGGCTGAATCGGCTTGCGGGGGTTCACCGGCGGACGTGATGCTGATTCACTGCGGGCTCTTGAAGAGGAGCCGAGCATGGGCCGCCCCTACAGCCAAGACCTCCGCGAACGGGTCGTCGACGCCGCCGAAGCCACCTCCCGTCGGCAGGCGGCGGCTCGCTTCGGGGTCGGTGTGGCCACGGCGATCCGTTGGATGGCCGCGCTCACGGCGACCGGGACGGTGGCGGCTCTCCCCCAGGGACGAGCCCGCCGCTCCAAGCTCGATCCCCATGAGGCCTTCCTGCGAGCCCTGATCGCCGAGACGGATGACATCACCCTGGAGGAGATGCGTGCCCGCCTGCGGGAGGAGCACGACCTCACGGTTGGGCTGGGTACCCTCTGGGCTTTCCTCGACGCGCGCGGCCTGACGTACAAAAAAAGACAGCGCATGCCACGGAGCAGGACCGTCCCGACGTGAAGGCGGCGCGCGAGGCTTGGTTCGAGGGCCAGCCCGACCTCGATCCCACCCGCCTCGTATTCCTCGACGAGACCTGGACCTCGACCAAGATGGCCCGCACCCGCGGACGGTCTCCGCGTGGCGAGCGGCTGCGCTCCCCCGTGCCGCATGGCCATTGGAAGACCACGACCTTCGTCGCGGGCCTGCGCCTGTCCGGGATGGCCGCACCGTTCGTGCTCGACGGGCCGATCAACCGCGACGCCTTCCAGGCTTATGTCGAGCGCGTCCTCGTGCCCGAACTCACCCCCGGCGACATCGTCGTGATGGACACCCTCGGCAGCCACAAAGGACCGGCCGTGCGCGCTGCGATCGAGGCGGCCGGCGCAAGGCTGCTGTTCCTCCCGCCCTACTCGCCGGACTTCAACCCGATCGAGATGGCCTTCTCCAAGCTCAAGGCGCGCCTGCGCAAGGCTGCCGCTCGCACCGTCGAGGGATTGTGGGCGGCCATCGGCAGGCTGATCGACACCATCACGCCAGACGAATGCGCCAACTACTTCGCCGCAGCAGGATATGAACCAGATTAAACCGAAATCGCTCTAGCCTGAGCGGTCCAGCTGCAATCCCCGACGCTGCAGGGAGAGTCGAGAGACCGTGCGGGACCTTCAATCAAACCGGAAACCGAACAGCCCGCTCTTCTCGTCGAGATCGGCCAGCCGAACCGGCAACACGATGTCATCCCGTTTGTGACTTTCGGCCAACGGCAGCCTGTCGAAGATGTCCGAGTTCATCGTCACGATGTACTGCGACCGGACCGAGTTCGCTACTTGGCCGCCCAGGTTGAGCGCCAAGGCGATTTGCCTCTCATCGACGCCGTCGAAGATGTGACTATCGTGGATGAGGAATCTCGGGCCGCGACGCTCCCTCGACGTGAAGAATAGGAGCGCCAAGTCCAGGCAAAAGATTTCGATGCTGGAGATGCCGCCGCCACGATCGCCCTGGATGGTGATGCGAAAGTTGGGACCGGTATCGGCCGCTTCCACGACGAACTCTCCCGATCGGTCGGCGTAGAGAGTCGAGATCACTTTACCAATGAACAGAATCGCTTCGTTCAGGCGGGTCTTCCGGGCCTGATGGTCGGCCTGCAGCCTGAGCCTGAGGCTGGAGCGGTCGATCTCCAGTTGGGTCGATTGCCCCTCAAGTAGCTCTGCCGCCTGGAACCGCTGGCGGAGCGAGGCCGCCTCGGCCTCCAGCGTCGCAAGCTCCTTCTGCAGGAGCAGAAAATCCTCGAAGGC
This sequence comes from Methylobacterium organophilum, assembly GCF_022533465.1. Classification (NCBI taxonomy): domain Bacteria; kingdom Pseudomonadati; phylum Pseudomonadota; class Alphaproteobacteria; order Hyphomicrobiales; family Methylobacteriaceae; genus Methylobacterium; species Methylobacterium organophilum. Next base: position 1,586,766 of record NZ_CP092848.1, read on the forward strand.
GCCGCCGCCGTCCAGAAAGCGCAGGATCTCCTGCCGCGACGCGTCGAGCGCGCTGGTCTTCGCCTCACCGTCGGCGAGTTCGCGTTCGAACTCCGCGATCTCGGCCTGCAGATGGGTGCGGCGGTTCTCGACGACGGACCGATGGAACAAGTTCACGGCGTCGAAGCGGCGACGGGCCATGTCGGGTAGCTCGATGCCGATGGCGGCGTAGACGCGCTCGACGTCGCCAGTCTCGGGCGCCCGCTCCCGTTCCAGAGCGGTCCTCAGGTAGGCGAGGTTTTCCTTGATGGAGGTTGCGCGGCGCTCGATCCGCAGCATCTCGTTGCGTGCCTCGGCAGCCCTGTCTGACATCTCCCTGTAGGAGTCGACGACCTTGAAGTTCGCCAGGTCGGTCCGGAGCTTCTCGGCCTTCGCCTCGGCGAGGACCAGCTTCGGCCGGAGCTCGGCCACAGTGCCGATGACTTCGCCGAGCGCTCCGCCGCCCTTCGCCACTTTCTTCAGTTCTTCGAGCTGGCGCTCCTTCTCGCGCACGCGCTGTAGCTCGGACGGCACCGTCCAATCCAGGCCTAGCAGGTAGGACAGGTTGACCTGCCAATCCCAGACGAACTGGTTCTCGTAGTGCTTGAAGGGGCTGATGAAGCCGCCCGGGTTCCGACGCACGAAGTAGGACAGCATCGAGCGGAAGCTCGGAGTGAACGGCTCCTCATAGGCTGATCCCTTGAGTTTCGCCGGCAGGCCAAACATCCAATGCCCGAGCGCCTCCTTCCAGACCTCGTTCGAGACGTAGGTGTCGCCCGTGTCCCGGTCCTTCCTCGCCGCCATGCCGAGCCTTTCGGCCTGCGACGGATCGATGAGGATGCGCGCGGGCTCGTTCCCGGACCGCCTAACTGTGACCGGTTCGTCCCCAAGTCGGAACGTCCCCTCGAAGGTGTACTCCTTCAGCTTGGGATGTCGTAGGAGCGACTCTTTGCCCGCCTTCGAGCCCAAGAGGAAGTTGACGACCTCGACCAAGCTCGACTTGCCCGCGCTGTTGCGCGTCTGCTTGTCCCCCGACTCGGGCGCACGGTCCGACAGAAGCACGTTCAGGCCGTCGTGGAAGCGGACGCTCTTGAAGGTCGGAAGGTCGCTCTCGATGGATAGGATCACGACTGTTCCTTGGCCGTCGTGACGACGCCCCCTTCGAACCGGACGGCGAAGATCGCGTTCAGGAACGTCAAAGCCAGCACGAACCAGTCGAAGGTGATGGGTACCGCGTCGGTACGCCCGGCCCTGTCGGCGCGCACCCGCTCCCAGAGTTCGGAGACGGAGCGCGGCTCGTCCAGCTGCGCCAGGATCTCGGCTCCGACGCCGACGAGAGCCCGGCTCTGGCTCAGATGCTTGCTTGGAAGGATCATGCCGCCGCCACCTTCGTGCGATGGTCCTCGAAGATGTCGCAACTTTCAAACAGGTGCGCGAGCAGCGCGACGGCAGCAACCTGCCTGGAGACGGACACGCTGCCGATGCCCGTGATAGCTTCGAACAGGCGATCCATAGTCTCGCCGGGGCCGAGCCCTTCCAGCTTTAGCGCCCGGTAGCGGAGGTTGAACTCAGAGGCCAACCTCTTGCCCGTCTCAGGCACGGGATGGTTGTCGAGATAGTCGGCAACGAATGGCGCGTTCTTCATGCCGCCCGCGATCAATCCGCACCAGCGCGGTGGAAGCCGGTTCGTTTCGAGCTTGTCGACGGGGACCTCCAGCGGGTCGCCGTCCGGCAAGGGGGCGTTGTCGATGCTGACCATTAGGGACGCGACGAGCGCCGCGACCTCCTCCATTTTGAGGTTCTGTCCGTCTTCGGCGGTCGCCGCGGGACCGAGCAGGTCGGAGAGGACGCCCTCGTCAAGCTCAAAAACGCGTGCCTCCAGCCCCGCCGGACCGATTACGCCGATGACGTGCTGAGGATTGGCGGTCTTTAGGGCCTCGACCGCCATCACGAACTCAATTGGGACGCCATTCACGAGATTATGACCGAAGTGCCACTCTTTCATGATGGCGCCCAGGTGCTTGCTCGCTAACGCGTAGTCGTCGTTCAGCTTCTTGACGAGCGTCTTCACGTTGAGGGCGGCGTCCTCGGTCTTGCCGAAGCACTGGAAGACGCAGCCGGTCGATTGAAGGTACCCATCGCAGCCTTTGTCGCCGAGGCTGCCCATGGCTCGCACGCGAAGAAAATCGGCGCCGTGACGTTTCTCCATCACCTTCGAGAAGAAGTCCTGGAACGCGGTCCCAGAGGCGCTCCTGACCAACAGAGCAAGGGAGGTCTGGTACATCCAACGCTGGTAGGATGTCATCGGCATGGGCGACCGCGCGGCTGATTTCGGGGGCGCCGGTCACCCACCCCAGGGGCGGTGCCGTACACACCCGCTGGTGACTGCAGCCGAAGGATACCACGGGTCGACTAACCCGCAACGCGACCGCAGACATCCACGCGAGGTCTGTTGGTGGCGAGTGACATCAGCTCACCGTTGGACGCTAGCGACGTCGAGTGACGTGCTACCAAGCACCATCATATTTCTCTTATGTTCTACATAGCCTGGATGCGGCAGCAGGCATCTCACTATCGTCCTCATCGGTCCAACTTGTACTGTCTTCCTGCTCATCACGGGCATAGCAGCGGACTGCCCGAAAAGGTGCACTCGAAACGCTGAATGATTTGATGTGGACCAGCCTCATCAGACTGCCCACGAGCAGGCATTCCGGATGTCGGCTAAGGGTCAAGAGCGGTGGTTCAGGCCTCACAAGCCAAATGTCGGCTCATGGCGCAACTGAACCCGCAAGCTGCGCAATTGTTGCCTGTGCTTCGGAGGAGCCGAGAGGAGCGCAAGGCTGCCGAGCAAACCGGAGCGGATAGGTCGGCTTTCAAGATATATTCAATTGCGCGCTTATGATATTGGCGAGTGTTTTTGCGTTGATCTTCATTCAAATATCCGGTCATCGAAGTGGCGGCCACCTTAACACTAAAATATTGCTCGTCGCGGACGTGATACGCTGCGAGGGCAGCAATCGCTCTGCCCCTCTTATCGCTTCAGCTTGACAGTGGTGCCAGAAGCGCCCGACCCGAAGGGTGTTGCCCGTTTGTTTTGAAACGGCGCTAGCTTCGTGAGGATGACCGTGTCGGCGTGCGTTTCGACGTCTGCCAGTTCCGAGCCCGCTCGCAAGCGCAAGCTCGACATCGAACAGGCCCTTCAATGGGCCTTCCGTGAAGAGGCGCCGAAGATGCGCCCCGACCAGGCCTTGAGGGGCCCTGTCTTGCCAGCGGTTCATCCGATGTGGCGGGCCGGCGCATTCGGCGGCCGCATCGACAACTGGGCCAACCACGATCCGGGGTTTCCGCTGGCCATGGGCGAGCCGCATCCGGACGCGGTGCTGATCATCAACGCGGTGAAGGGCTGCGATGTCGAGAAGCTCGACCTCTGGGGCTTCCTGATCCCCTACCGGATCGGTGAGAGCTTCGACCAGGTCGGCATCATGGAGAAGGCTCGGCGGGAGACGGTCGCTGTCCTCATCGCGTGCGCCACCTCCCGCACTCGCCCGGACACGAACGACAGGGTGGCGGTTGAGCCGGTCCGCTCCATCACCGGCCAGACCACCGTGTGGGTCCGCGAGGCCCGAGAATACGAGGACGCACAGGGCCAGCCCATCTTCGTCACCCACGATCTGCCGACGAAGCCCATCCGCAAAGGCGTCTATCCAGCCGGCGCCTTCACGAAGATCCGCTTCTGCCCGAGCGCGGCGACTGTCGCCCTCGACCGGGCGAAGTACGCGGCCTGGTGGGCGGCGCTGGAGCACATCACCGAGCTGCTGCAGGTGATGGGCCTCCAGACCATCGAGCTCTCCGGTCCGACCGCGCCACGGATGCCCTGGACCGAAGAGGGCGAGCCCGAGCCAGCTCCGATCGAGATCGTGCCGAGCCTGCTCCCGCCCCGGGAGGTGATCCTGAAGGACCAGCGCGTCGCCGGCCGGCGCCAGCGGCCTCGCCGCCACTCCGAGGTCCGGCAGATCTACCGCCGCGGCGATTCGGAACCGGCCGAGACCGCTTGAGAAAGCGATGTGGTGGAGTCGTATCTAATACTAAGCTATCAGACTCTTTCAGGCGCGTATTTCCCGAAGGTTGGAGTGTTCGGGTCGGCAAAGCACAGTCGTACAACAATTTCTCCGAGCGGCAACACTCGGCGAACCATCGGAAAGTCTGGGCCTGAAGCACTTCGGGCAAAATCCTCTTCCCCTTCAAGTTCGATCAATCCGGCAGCTTCCAAACTCTTCACTGGGCCAACCCACGAGATTGCGGGCATCGACTCGCGCACAATGAAACCAACCCAATGACTGTCAGCTAGAACCCCTTCAATTAGCTTGTTCTCGGCTTCCGTGAATGCTGGATGTGGAAGGCGCCCCCGATAGAACGTCTGCAAGAGATGGAGGTTTGGTTCCGTAAGTACGCTTAAGGCGCGGGCAACCTCCATTCTTTCCATCGCAGATCGATGTGGCTTTCCGAGTTCAGCAACTGCGCGAGCGAGCGCATCGGCCATCCTCGGATTTGTTTCGGTTAAGAGCCGTCGTATCGCAGCATCTGCTGTGGTCTGATGAACCTGATCTTGCTTCAGTCGTTCCCGTGCGTCCTCTTCGAGACGATCGATACGTTCGCCGAGTTGTTCGAAAAAGCGCTCCGTCACGCGAGCATTGGCAAAATCGATCCCCATTTGCCCAAGGTCTAAGGCTAGGCCAGCTAGAGGCACACTGTTAAGCGCGGCCTTGACGATGAGTGTGCCAACCTTCTGCAGAAGTTGCGGCCCGGCCCCCATCGCCTTCGGTTGGGAATCTTCGGACGGAATCAGATCATTGCTCATGCTTATCGTTGTGGCTTGAAGCTGCCGAGAGCGCCATGCGGGCTCCCGTCATATGCCCACTTGCGTACCAACCTTTCCTTGTGGCATATCCCATTCTGCAAAGTTTTCTTCGGCCCCGGCGGACACCCGCTCGGGGCCATTGTCGTTTCGGGCCCTCGCCCGACCGAGAAGATCCTGAAGCTCGCGGGCGTCACCTCGTGCCCCGCGAAGCGATCTTATGACACCGGCCCGTAGCGCTCCGGCAGGATCTGCATCCGAACCGCCCTCAACTCCGGGCTTTCGCCGGCAGATGCCGGACCCGATCTTTGGAATGGTCATCGACATGACGCTCCTGGCCCTGGGCCCTCAATGAGCGCTCACGCCATCGTCACGGCGATCGAGCAAGAGGCCGAAGCCTTCTGCCGTCGGCGCTATCGTGACCAAGCCGAATACCTCGAGGCGAAAGACGCTCACTGCAAGCGCATCCGCGCCCTGGTCTGGCAGCTCCGCCGGCAGATCGGTGTGCCCGAGATGCTGAGCCTCGCCACCGGACGCCGCAGTTATGGCGGACGCTTTTTCGAGGTGGTGGCACGGCGCCCGAGACAGCTCGCCGAGCAATCCGCCTCCCTAAGGCGGTGAATGAAACGGCAAGCCGAGAACAATGGGAAAGGAGCCCTCGGCTCGCCGGCCGCGCCGAGAACGGATACAGCGACGCAGCACAGCTTCGTACGGTGGCGCTGTTTCCCGATCATGTCGGCGTCGAGCCGAGGCGATTTCCACCGTCTTAAGAGACGGTGGAATTGATAGGCAAATTGCTGTTTGCCTAGCGAAATAAATAAGCAAATTCAGAGGCTTAAAGGTGGTTCAGGGCTCGCGTCGCGTGGGCCGCCTGAAGGCCCGGAATAAAATCCAATCGGAGGCCAAGGCCGCCATTGCCACCCGGGCGGTCGCCTACCTGCGCGTCTCCACCGACGAGCAGGCCGCTTCCGGCCACGGCCTCGAAACGCAGGAGCAGGCGGTCCGTGCCTTCGCGCTGAGCCAGGCCTACGACCTGGTCGAGCTGGTCACGGATCCCGGCATCTCGGGCGCGACCCGCCCAGCCGACCGGCCTGGGTTCGCCCGCGTCCTTGATCTGGCGGCCGCTGGCGGCTTCGACGTCCTGCTCGTGGCGAAGATCGACCGGCTGTCCCGAGACATCCGCCATGCACTCACCACGGTCTCGGATCTCGCCGAGCAGCACGAGGTGGCGTTCCGGTCGGTGACGGAGTCGGTGATCGACACGTCGAACCCGATGGGCCGGACCTTCTTCGCGATCTTCGCCGGCATGGCGGAGAACGAGCGATTCGTGATCCGGGACCGCACCGCGGGCGGGCGCATGGCCAAGGCCGCAAAGGGCGGCTTCGCCGGCGGGCAGGCGCCCTACGGCTACACCAAGGACCTGCAGGGCGGCCTCGCCGTCGTCCCGGATCAGGCCCGGGTCGTGAAGCGGATCCATCAGGAGCGGCGCCGGCGGCGGACGCTCCAGGCGATTGCGGACGGCCTGAACGCCGACGGCATCCCGTCGCCGAAGGGCGGTATCTGGCGGGTCTCCACGCTCGCCAAGCTGCTCGACAACCCGAAGCACCGCGGCGTCATCGAATACCTGTTCACCTGGAATGGGTCCGAGACGCACGTCCTTCAGCAGGGCGCGCACACCGCCATCATCGTCTGACCATGCCCCCGCGCATCGCTTTCCGATCCGGCCTCACCGGCTGGGCGATCGAACTCGCTTCCTCGTCCCGGGAAGCTCCGCTCTTCCTCGCCGCCCAGAGCACCCGCATCCGCTGGGTGCCCGCCCGCGACGATGCCGAACTCTTCGCCAGCGCGGCGAAGGCTTGGGACCACGTCTTCGCCGAGCAACTGCCTGTCGCTGTCCGGGTGCGCGCTTGATCAGCCCTGCCGATCGCCTCGCCGACACCTCTCCCGAGCCCGATCCGGTGCTCTCCGGCGAGGAGGCCGAAGCGCTCGCTGAGACTGCGCCGACCGAGGAGGCGCTCGCTGCGATTGCCGCGGCCGAGGCGCGCGAGGTGCGCCGGGCCATGATGCAGAGGCTCCAGCTGTGACGCTCACCGACGCGCAGTTCAAGCGGCTGCCAGCGCTCCTGCAGGACATCGTGGTCGCCGATCGCTGCATGCCGGCGATCCGCAGGATGATCTCTGACCGCGTGCCGTCGATCGGCCAGCTTCGCATTGCGCGAGAGCACCTCCGACGTCGGCAAGAGCTGACCGCTGCGGCGGCTCAGGTCTGGGGCCACCGTCTTTCTGGTGAGGGTCCCGCGCGATGCTGAGCCTCGCCGAATATCGCGTGGCTGACGCCCGCACCGCTTCTCGGAGCATCCCGTGACCTGCTCGACGTCGTTCGCTCTCGGCCGCTGGCGCGGCGCGATGGGAAAGCCGCTGGCCGTACCGCTTGCCGATTCCGTGTGTCGTTCGTCCTACGAGGATGGCCACGAGCGCGGTCGACAGGAGCGTGCCGCCCACGCAGCCGCTCGCCGGACCAAGGGCCGGCGCCGATGAGCCAGCAACTGCCGCGGCCGACGCATCAGGTCACGGGCTCATGTTTCGCGGTTGGCTCTGGCGCTTCGTGCGCAGGCTCGGGCACGGAGGGTTCTGACGATGCTGCGTCCCGTCTTCGCTGCCATGCTCGGCGCCGTCTTCGGCGCGATGAGCGTTGCCGCGGTGCGCGAGCGGCTTGCTGACCAGCTCGTCCAGCCCGTCGAGGCTTGGAGCGTGCTCGCCGTGGCGCTGCTCGCCGGCGCCATCGCCGTGATCATCTTGCCGCTGCGCGAGCCGCGGCGCTGCGGGCATCAGCTATCCTGCTGCGGTGCTCGCCGGCCGGCCCCGCCGACAGGCGGTTCCGGCGTCACGCCCCCGCGGGACGCCGCCGGCCGCTTCACGGCGCGCCGATGCCCCAGACTGTCCGCGTGCTCGACCCGGTGTCGGGCCAATACGTCACCATCACCGTAGGTCACTGACATGGGCTGCCGTTGCTCGGAACGCCGTACCGCCATCGTCCAGGCGACGAAGGCCATCGCGCGCGGTGACGCCCGCGCCGCTGCGGCGCAGGCCGGCTTCGTCGGGCGCACGGCCGCGGAGGACGCGCGCGCCGCCCTCGCCACCCGCATCGCGACGGCGAGGTCCAGGCTCGGCCGATGAGCGGCGGCCTGCTCGTCAGCCTCGACGCCTCGGCGATCCAGCGGCTCGGCAACCAGATCGGTGCGGCCGGGAAGAAGGCGCCTCTGGCGCTGGCCCGGGCCATCAACCACACGGGCGCCAAGGCCAGGACGCGGATGATCCGCGCACTGGTCCCGCAGACGGGCCTGAAGCGCAAGGTCATCGTGAAGGCGCTCCGGGAGAGCAAGGCCTCGGAAGGGGCGCTCACCTACGCCATTCGCTCGCACGGCGGCGATATCCGCCTGAAGCACTTCGGAGCCCGCGAGACCGCGAAGGGCGTGAGCGCCGCGCCCTGGTCCAAGCGTGAGGTCTACGCGGGCACCTTCATGAAGGCCGGCTGGTGGCCGCATCGAGTCGTGAAGCCGAACTGGAACGGCCAGGTCTTCGAACGCCTGAACAGCAAGACCTCGACCGGCATGGACCGCTTCCACGTGGTCCGCTCGGGCCTGTTCATCCCGGAGGAGATGGTGAAGGGCGCCAGCGCCGAGGTCTTCTACTCGATGGCCGCCAGCGATCTGCCCGCCCGCCTCGAGCACGAGCTCGGGAGGGTGATCGGCGGCGCGTGAGGGAGGGTTGGATGGCATCTGGCATGCCAGAGAGGGGGCGAGGGTTGGCATCTGGTATGCCACGGGTCCTTCCCCCAAGATCGACCCTCCGCGGGCGGGAGTGCCCGGGATCTCGCTAGCCACAGCCTCGAAATTCAAGGTCCGCACCTATGGCGATCGGGGTGTCCGGCCGGAAGCTCGCTGAGCTCCTCGGCGTCTCCGAGAAGGCGGTCAGGAAGGCCGAAGAAGCCGGTCGGATCAAAAAGTTAGCCGACGGCAGCTACGACCCGGCACAGGCCCAGCAGGACTGGCACAGGAGCACCGATCCGGCGCGGACCAAGGTGCGGACCTCTGCGGACCAGGGTCCGCACCTTGGTCCGCAGGGTCCGCAGTCCGCAGCGCCGCCCGTCCGCACCGAGGAAGATGCCCGCGCAGCGCTGACGCTGCTCAAGCAGGTCCTGCAGGAGGAAGGCGCCGAGGATGCCGACGGGGGCATCGACTTCGGCAAGGCCCGTACGGCCGACATGATCCTCAAGGCACGCGAACGCGCCATGGGCATCGCGAAGGCCCGCGGCGAGCTCGTCGAGATCGAAGTGGTCGGCGCGGCGGTCGAGAAGGCCTTCAGCCGCTGCCGTGCCCGACTTCTCGCGATCCCGGGCAACCTCGCCCAAGCGCTGACGAACGAGCCGGACCCGCACGTCGTTCGTGATCGCCTCTTCGCTGAGGTCTCCAAAGCCTTGAATGCACTCTCAGCTGATTTCGGCCCTGACCCGGGAGCGGCTGGCGCAACGGCTGGCGCTAGCGGCGCGGAGGGGGCTCCGTCCTCCGCCTAAGCTCAACCTCGTCGAGTGGGCGGAGCAGTTCCGCAAGTTGAGCCCGGAGGCCTCAAGCGTCACGGGCGACTGGCTGACATCGAACGTCGAGATCGCCCGCGGGCCGATGCTGGCCTGGACCGACCCCATCGTCCACACCCTCACCGTGATGGCCTGCACGCAGCTCCTCAAGACGGAGCTGCTCAACAACATCGCGGCCTACCACATCCATCAGGATCCGGCTCCGATCATCCTGATCCAGCCGACGACGAAGCTCGGGGAGTCCTGGTCGAAGGATCGCTTCGACAAGATGCGCCGGGACATGCCGGAGCTCCGCGAGCGGGTGAAGGACCCGCGCTCGCGCGACAGCGGGACCACGATCTCCCACAAGGAGTTCCCCGGCGGCCATCTCACCATCGTCGGAGCCAACAGCCCGGTCGACCTGGCCTCGCGCCCGATCCGGATCGTACTCGCCGACGAGGTCGACAAGTATCCCGCCTCGGCTGGCAAGGAGGGCGATCCGCTCTCCCTTGTCGAGGAACGCTCGGCGACCTTCTGGAACCGGAAGAGCGCCCGGGTGTGCTCGCCGACGATCGAAGGCTCGTCGCGGATCGACCAGGAATACGAGGCGTCCGACAAGCGGAAGCCCTTCGTGGCGTGCCCGGCCTGCGGTCACCTGCAGGTGATGACCTGGGAGCGGGTCCGTTGGGACAAGGATGCGGCGGGCCAGCACCTGCCCGAGACCGCGAAATACCATTGCGAGGCTTGCCCGGAGCCCTTCTCGGAAAAGGACAGGCAGCGGCTCTGCAAGACCGAAGGCGCGATCGTCTGGCGCCAGACGGCGCGGTTCACCTGCTGCGGCATCGAGCAGGAGCCGGAGGCTTGGGACGCTGAAGGCCGTTCTCTCTGCCGGGAATGCGGGGAGCGTTCGCCGTTCGACGGCCACGCCGGCTTCTGGGGGTCCAAGCTCTATAGCCCTTGGGAAGGGCTCGCCGTCATGGCCCGGAAGTGGCTGAAGGCGGTCGGCAAACCGAACCTGCTGAAGACCTTCTACAACACGCAGCTCGGCCTGCCCTTCCAGGACGGCGAGGACGCTCCCGAGTGGCAGCGCCTCTATGACCGCCGCGAGTCCTGGGCACCCGGCACGGTGCCGGACGGCGTCGTCATGATGCTCGGGGCGATCGACGTTCAGGGCGATCGCGTCGAGCTCCATGTCTGGGGCTTCGGGGACAACGCCGAGTCCTGGGCGATCCAGCGCGAGATCAGCTACGGCCGGGCGGACGAGCCCCGGACTTGGGCGCCGATCGAGGCCGCGATGCGCCAGAAATGGCGGCATCCGAGCGGGACCGAGATCGGGCTCGATCGGGTCGCCGTCGACACCGGTGACCAGACGCTCGCCGTCTACACCTGGGTGGCCACCCAGGATCAGGCCTTCGTCTACGCCGTGAAGGGCCGGCCCGGATACGAGCCGAACTCGCCCGTTGCGACGCCGACCTATCAGCCTCTCGGCCAGCGCAAGCGGGCCATCCGGCTGCACGGCGTGTTCGGCGAAGTCTTCAAGGGCGAGCTCTACCGCTTCCTCGGCCTGAACCGGCCGACGGATGAGGAGATCGCCGCGTCCGGGTACCCGTACGGCTACGTCCACGTCCCGGACTACCTGGATTCCGGATGGTGCCAGCAGCTCGTTGCCGAGCAGCGGGTGCGCAGCCGGACGGGCAAGTTCGAGTGGAAGAAGCTGCACGAGCGCAACGAGGCGCTCGATTGCCGGGTCTACGCCCGCGCGATGCTCTGGACCTACGGTGTGGCGGCCTGGTCCCCCGAGCGCTGGCAGGCCGAGCGGGAAGCGCGGCGCCTGAACGTGAGGCCCGGGCAGATGCCCGAGCCGAAACCGCAACACGACCTGGCCGCACGTTTGGCCAAGCTGAACCGCAGGTAGCTCGATGGCGACCATCCTGGTGACGGACGCCACGGCCCTGCGCGCCCAGCAGGAGCAGCAGCTCGTCGACGCCCGGGGCTCCTACCATCGCCTCATGACCGGTGCGCAGACCCTCGAGGCGCGGCACGCGGACGGGCGGATGGTCCGCTGGGACCACACCAACCTCACGGCGCTACGCGCCTACATCAATGGCCTGGAGACCGCGCTGGGCCTTCCGCTCACGTCATGGACCGGGTTCGCCCGGACGCCCGCTCGCCGGATCCTGTTCTGATGGACGGCGCACCGAAAATCCTGGGGCCGGACGGCAACCCGGCACGGCGCGTCGTCGCCGGCGACACGGCCTACGAGGGGGCCTCCTACCGGCATAGCGATCTCGCCCGGTTCTTCCCCTTCAACTATTCGGCCCAGAGCGCCCTCTCGTTCGACCGGGACCTGCTCTCGTCGCGCATCCACGACATGGCGCGCAACGATGGCTGGGCCTCGGGCGGCGTCTCGCGGCTCGTCGACGCGATCATCGGTTCGGGCTGGCGCCTGTCCTCGACCCCGAACGCGCGCACGCTCGGGCTCGACCCGGACGAAGCGGCCGCGCTCGGCGAAATCTTCGAGGGGTTCTGGCAGGACTATGCCACGGACCCTGATTGCTGGTGCGATGCCGGTCGGCGCCTGACGGTCGGCGGCCTCCTGGCGCTCGCCTTCCGGCACTTCGTCTGGGACGGAGAGGCCCTGGGCACCCTGCTCTGGCTGGAGCGGGGCGGCCCGACGGCCACGGCGCTCCGCCTGATCGACCCCGATCGGTTGTCGTCGCCGTCCGGGCGGATCGACGATGAGCGGATGCAGGACGGGGTGGAGCTCGGGCGCTACCAGGAGCCGGTCGCCTATCACATCCGTACCCGTCACCCCGGTGACCTGAAGGCCACCACGACGATCCTGGCCTGGGAGCGGATCGAGCGGGAGACGTCCTGGGGGCGCCGGAAGGTTCTCCACCACTACGAGCCCGACCGCGCCGACCAGTACCGGGGCGTCTCCAAGTTCGCAGCCATCGTGAAGAAGCTGCGGATGCTCGGCCGCTATGATGAAGCGGAGGTCCAGGCCGCCGTTCTGAACGCGCTCCTCGCGGCCTTCGTCGAGAGCCCCTTCGATCATGCCGAGCTCGCCAAATCGATGGGCGGCGGCATGGATCTGACGCAGGCCCAGATCGGCGGAGCCTTGTCCGGCTATCAGGATCAGCGTCTCGCCTATTGGGACGCGGCGCCGATCCAGATGCCCGGCGTGAAGCTGAACTACCTCTTCCCCGGCGAAAAGGTGACCTTCTCGCAGGCAATGCGCCCGAACCCGGGTTTCGAGATGTTCGAGCGCGTGTCGCTGCGCAACATCGCCACTGCCCTGGGCACCACCTACGAGCAGCTCAGCTCCGACTGGAGCCAGGTGAACTACTCGAGCGCACGCGCCGCCTTGATCGAGGTGTGGCGCGGCTTCACCGCCCGCCAAGGCTTCTTCGGCACGGGCTTCCTGATGCCGTGGTACGCGGCGGTGTTGGAGGAGGGCATTCAGACCGGCCGCATCGAGCTCCCCGGCGGTCTCGCCAAGAAGCGGCCGTTCCACCTCCACAAGGCCGCCTACTGCGCGGCCCGGTGGATCGGGCCCGGCAAGGGCTGGGTCGACCCCCTCAAGGAAGCGAGCGCTGCGGCGATGCGCATCGAGAGCGGCTTCTCGACCCTGGAGAAGGAGTGCGCCGAACAGGGTGCCGACTGGCAGGAGGTGCTCCAGCAACGCGCGCGCGAGCGCAAGTTCGCCGCCTCCCTCGGCCTGCCGGACATCCATGTGAAGGCGCCGGGCGCAGCGGCCGAGACCTCGGACGAGGAGTCCGAAGGCGACCGCAAGCCCAAGAAGTCAGCCGGCGCCTGAGCCGACCGGGCTTCGGCCCGCCCACAATCGAGAACCCGACATGTCGAACCCGCTGCTTGCGCGCTTCGCCGGCGAGCCTTCGCTCGTCGCGCCGGAGCGCCGTGACCGCTTCGAGGCCTGCCTCGAAGCCGTGATGGGGATCGAGCACGGTCCCGCCATGCTCCGGGAGGCGGCAGCGGCCGACGACGGCTTCTGGCCGGAGGCGGGCTCGTGGAAGGCCGCCTTCCGCCCTTACGTGGTTGTCGACGGCGTGCTGCAGATCCCCGTGAAGGGCGTCCTGCTCCACGATTTCTCCTTCGCGGTCGGCACGTTCGTAACCGGCTACGTCTACATCCGCCGCGCCTTCGATCGCGGTCTGGCCGATCCCGCGGTGAAGGGCATCGCGCTGATCTGCGACAGCCCGGGCGGCGAGGTCGCCGGCAACTTCGATCTCGTCGACGCGATGTACGCCGCGCGGGGCAAGAAGCCGATCTGGGCCTTCGCGCACGAGGGCGCCTACTCGGCCGCCTACTCGATCGCATCCGTGGCGGACAAGATCTGGGTTTCCCGGACGGGCGGCGTCGGCTCGATCGGCGTCGTCACCTTCCATGTCGACCGCTCGGCCGCCCTGGAGAAGGCCGGTCTCGCCATCACGTTCATCCATGCCGGGAAGCACAAGGTCGACGGGAACAGCGCGCAGCCGCTGCCGGACGAGGTGCGCGCCCGGATCCAGGCCCGCATCGACGGGCTCTACGACGTGTTCGTGTCCACCGTGGCACGCAACCGCAGCCTGAAGGAGAAGGCGGTCCGCGCGACCGAAGCCCTCTGCTTCTCGGCTGACGAGGCGGTCTCGAACAACCTCGCCGACGCGGTCGGTTCGCTCGAGGACGCCGTCTCGGCCTTTCAGGCCGAACTCACCCCCCCTGAAGAACAGGACGAAGAGATGATCACTCCGGAGGCCCACGAGGCAGCCGTCGCCGCCGCGCGCGCCGACGGGGAGAAGACGGGCCGCGAGGCCGGCAAGGCGGATGGCGTCACGAGCGAACGCGCCCGCTGCAAGGCGATCCTCGGCTCCGACCAGGCTAAGGGTCGCGAGGACCTCGCCAGCCACCTCGCCTTCGACACCGACATGGCGGCCGAGGGCGCCGCGGCCGTGCTGGCAAAGGCGCCCAAGAATGCCCCGCAGGCCGAGGGCAACGACTTCGTCGCGGCCATGCGCGGCCAGTCCAACCCCGATCTCGGCACCGGTGGCGCCCACGGCGAACACCAGGGCCCGAGCCTCGCCGACCGCATGCGTGCCCGCCTGGGCATCTCCAAGGCCTGAGGAGGGCCCACCACGATGGCATCCTTGCTCGCCCGTGAGCCGAAGCGGCTCTCCGACGTCCTCCGCTTCTACCACCCCGACTACAGCTACGACGGCGGCACCGTGCCCGCCGGCACCGTGCTCGAGTTCGGCTCCCCGGTCGCCCTGGATGCGTCCGGCAATCCGGTGGCCTGGGTTCCCGGCGCTTCGGACTCCACCGGCACCGTGGTCGGCCTCTCGGCCGTCCATCTCGACGCGCAGGCCACCGCGGTCCGCGTGAACTGGGTCGCCCGCCACGCCGCCGTGGTCCGCAACGGCATCGAGTGGCCGGCCGGAACCACCAGCAACCAGCAGACCGCCGCCCTCGCCGCCCTGAAGGCGCTCGGCATCGTCGCCCGTCAGGGGGAGTAAGGTCACATGGCCACCGTTCTCGACCTCTTCCAGAGCCCGCACTTCGCGGCGCGCGCGCTGACCGATGCGGTCAACGTCGTGCCCAACATGTACCAGCGCCTCGGGCAGCTCGGCGTCTTCCCGGATCGCGCGCTGGCGACCACCTACGTCGAGATCGAGTACCGCAACGGCGTGCTCAATCTCCTCCCGGCGCGCGAGCGCGGCGGCCCGGCCACCCAGGGTGTGCGCAACCGGCGTGAGAAGCGGCTCTTCCTGATCCCGCACATCCCCCACGACGATGCCCTGACGGCCGCAGACCTGCAGAACCGCGTCCGCTACGGCGCGACCGATGCGCTCGCGATCATGCAGGACGCCATGACCGAGAAGCTCTCGGACATGGCGAACAAGCACCACATCACCTGGGAGAACCTTCGGGTCGGCGCCCTCAAGGGCATCATCCTCGATGCCGACGGCTCGGTGATCTACAACCTCTTCAACGAGTTCGGGATCACCCCCAAGACCGTGACGTTCACCTTGTCCGATCCGGCTTTCGACGTCGGCGGCGCCTCACGCTCGGTGAGGGGGTACATGGAGGACAACCTCAAGGGCGACGTCATGTCGGGCGTTCGCGCGCTCTGCTCGCCCGAGTTCTTCCAGGGCTTCATCGCGCATCCGAGCGTGAAGGAAGCCTACAAGTTCTACCAGAATGGCCAGGAGCCGCTGCGCAACGACGTGCGTAAGGGCTTCACTTTCCAGGACATCACCTGGGAGGAGTATCGCGGCTCGGCGTCCTATCTCGCCGGAGACGGATCGAGCACCACGACCCGCTTCATCGATGCCGGCACGGCGCAGTTCTATCCCGAGGGCACGCAGCAGACCTTCGCGACCTACTGGGCCCCTCCGGATTCCATCGACGAGGTGAACCAGGCGCCCGCGCTGGGAACCCCGATCTACGCCAAGCAGGAGCGCATGAAGTTCGACAAGGGCATCGAGATCCACACGGAATCGAACCCGCTGCCGTTCTGCAAGCGGCCCGCCCTTCTCGTGAAGGGCACCTCGGCCTAAGACGGAGAGCGCCATGCACATCCGCATGCTGGCCGATTTCACGTACCCGGTCGACGAGACCGGGAACGTGAAGCGGACCCTCATGGCTGGTCACCAGTACGACGAGCCCGAGGAGATCGCGCTCCGTGCCGTCGAGGAGGGCGCTGCCTTCCCCTACGGCGACGAGCTGCCCGAGTGGGCGAAGGTGCTCGTCGGCCGTCCGGCCGGCGTCCCCTCGCCGGAGTTCGTTCGGCTCGCCGGCGAGATCGAGGCGGCCGCACGCGAGCGGGCGGACCTCGTCCTCGAGCGCGACGCGAACATCGATCTTGCCGCGGCGCGGCTGCGCGAGATCGAAGAGCTTCAGTCCTCGCTCTCGGCTGCCGAGGCCGCCCTGGCTGCGACCCGAGCCGAACTCGAGGCCGCGACGTCGCCGTCCGGCGACGGAAATGCAGCACCTGAGAGCGAGCGGCCGACGGACGGCGAACAGGCAGCTGAGGGCGACACCGCGGGCCGTCGCCGGCGCGCCAGTTGATCCCCATGGCCGGGAACTTCGAAGACGCGATGGCGGCGGCTGACGCCGCCATCGATGCCGCTTTCGGCGAGCCCTTCCTCGTCGAGCCGGTCGCCTCTGCCGCCGCCGACGATGGCGATGTGAACGGCACGGCCAGGGCCGATTTCGGCCGTGCCACGGTGAGGGCGATCATGACCTTCCACGAGGCAGGCCAAGTCTACTTCCCGCAGGCGCGAGCGACTGCGGCGAATACGGCGCAGCGCACGGTCGGGGCGGAACTGAAGGTTTCCGTCATGCGGCACAGCCTGCCCTGGGAGCCACGGCCCAACGATCTCCTTCATCGGCAGAAGACCGGCGTCACCTATCGTGTCGCGAAGGTCGAGCCTGACGACGCCGGCCGCATCTGGATGCCGGTGATCGTGGAGCGGGCCAGATGACGCTCGCACGGGCCGCGCTGCGCCTGGCGACGGTCGGCGCGCTCGCCGGCGTCAAAGGCGCCCGACCGACGCTTGCCGAGAACCGGGTCTTCGACAGCCGCATCGGCGCGATCGATCCGAAGAGCCTGTCCGACGCCAAGCCGATCCTCATCGTCCAGACGGATGGCGACGAGGGCACCCCCACCGACATGAAGGACGGGGTCTCGCCCGCCGGCGGCCCGCCCTTCTGGCGCAACGTCGACCTGGTCATCGAGCTCTCGATGGTCGCCCAGGCCGACGAGGGGCAAGGATTCGCGATCGGCTATCCGGTCACCGACGCGGCCCTCGAGGCGCAGCTCGACTTCCTCGAAGGCCAGATCTGGCTCACGCTGGCCTACGGCGCGACGGCGATCGCCGCCGCCTTCCGGAAGATCGCGAAGATCCACGGCTACGAGAGCCACCGGGCGGCTTCGGACGAGCACGGTGACCGGGTCGCCGCGCGCATCCTCACCCTCAAGTGCCGGGTGCACGACGGCTGCCCCATGCCGCCTCGGGGTGCCACCGGCCTCGACGCCCTTCCCGCACCGCTCTCGACGGTCGCGAAGGCGGTCGCCCCGGGCTCCTATGCCGCGGAAGCCTGCGCGAAATTCGCCGAGGCCCTGGTCGCCGTCGACCGCGCCAAGCCGCCCCTGCCGGCTTTGCGAAGCCTCGGCATGGGCTTCGACTTCGCCCTCTCCGGTGAGGGCGACGGGACGCCCGACGTCTCCGCCGAGCTCGTCCTCAACCCCGGGTAAGCCCTTCCATGCACACCGTCTTCGTGACGCCGCGTCTTCTCGACGACGGCGAGGCCGCCCTCGTGCGCATGCCCGAGCGCGGCTACGCGCCCCTGCCGATCGAGGGCCGCGACGTGCCCCTCGACGAGTACTGGTCCCGCCGCCTGCGCGACGGCGACGTCATCGAGGGCGGCCCGCCCGCCGATGCCCCCGAAGCCCCGGCCCCCAAGGCCGCTCCCTCCGTGTCCCAGGAGCCGTAAGCCATGGCCGCCGGCGTCGCCTTCAACACCATCCCGGGCAATCTGCTCGTCCCCTTCACCTATTTCGAGGTGAATTCCGGTGGCTCGCCCTATCAGGGCCAGTCGCGTCTCCTGCTCATCGGCCAGAAGCTGGCCGGCGGCGCCGCGCCCGCTGGCGTGCCCTACGGCCCGGTCCAGTCCGAGCGCGAGCTGACCGCGCTGGGGGGCGTCGGCTCGATGCTGGTCGGCATGTTCCGCGCCGCGCGCAAGGTCGCCCCCTACCAGCCGATCTGGATCCTGCCGCTCGCCGAGCCGGCCGGCTCGGCCGCCGCGGGCTCGCTGACCGTGAACACGGCGCCGGGGATCACCACCGTCGGCGTCCTGCGCGTCTGCGGCGTCCGCCTGACCATCCAGGTCCTGGCGAGCGACACCGCGGCCACCATCGCGGCCAGCATCGCCTCGGCGGTCAACGCCGCGCTCGTGCCGGTCACGGCCGCCGTCGACGGGACCAATCCGGCCAAGGTGAATCTGACCGCACGCCATGTCGGCACGCTGTCGAACGGCCTCGACGTCTTCCTGCCCGCCAAGGAGGTGAACGGCCTGGTCGGCAGGACGACCATCGTGGCGCTGTCCGGCGGAACCGGCGTGCCCTCGCTGACCACGCCGCTCGCCAACCTCGGTGACGACGAGTTCGACTGGATCGCGCTGCCCTACGCCGACGCCACCTCGCTCGATTCGATGCGCGCCTTCCTGTCGGACGTCTCCGGCCGCTGGTCGCCCTCGAAGCTGCTGTTCGGCCATGCGCTCACGGCCGCCTACGGGAGCCTCTCGACGCTGGTCACGCTCGGTAACAGCCGCAACGACCGCCACGTCTCGATCCTCGGCTCCCAGGCCGCCCCGCCCCCGATCTGGGAGCGCACTGCGCGCCTCGCCGCCCTGGCCGCCGCGCACCTGTCGGATGCACCGGAGCTGTCCCGGCCGCTGCAGACCCTGGAGCTCGTCGGCGACCTGCCGCCCGACGATCGCTCCCTCTGGTGGTCCTCCGCCGATCGCCAGGCGCTCTACGTCGACGGCATCTCGGCCACCCGCGTCACCCCGGACGGCGTCGTCCTCGCGGACCGCATCCTCACCACCGAGCAGGTCGACGCCAACGGCGTGCCCGATGCCACTTTCCGGGACATCGAGACCCTGGCGCAGATGATGTTCGCGGTGCGCTTCTTCCGCGCCGCCGTCTCGGCCAACCACGCCCGCCAGGCCCTCGTCGACGACAACCCGGCCGGCCTGCCGGAGCTCACCACGGAGAACGCGGTGAAGATGACCCTCATCCACGCCTACCAGGCGCTGGTGAACCTCGGCGTCCTCGAGAAGGCCGACCTCTTCGCCCAGTTCGTGGTGGTCCGGCGCGACCCGAACGATGCGAGCCGGCTGAACGCCTACCTGCCGGTGGACGTGGTCAACCAGCTGCGCGTCTTCGCCGGCAACGTGACCACCTACCTCCAGTACCAGGCCGCCTGAGGCCTCTCCGTCCCTTCCCTTCACGACACCCCGCCCGGTCCTGAGAGGGCCGGCGGAGGCGGAGGCCTGCCATGAGCTCCGATTGCTGCGATTCCTTCGGCGGTCGCATCACCATCACCGCCGGGAGCGAGAAGCTCGTCGCCCGCGGCGAGATCACGCTCGACATCTCCGACCGGGAGGTCTCGGCGGAATCGAACCAGGACGGTTCGACCTACTACACCACGAAGATGATGCCGGTCGGGGGCGACTGCTCGTTCACCGAGACGTGCTCCGGCTCCTGGCCCGACCGGATGAAGAACTGCAAGGTCAACATCACGATCGTCGAGGAGGATCACGGCCGCCAGCACCTGTTCACGGGCACGCGTCTGATCGGCCGGCCGAAGTACAACACCTCGTCCGGCGAGATCTCCAACGTCACCTGGGCCGGCGGCACCTACAAGCGCATCATCTCCTGACCCGTGCTCAAGCCTGCGAAATTTTCGCGGGCCTCGTCGGCGCGCCGGATTCCCCGGTGCAGCCGTGAGAGCATCCGGACTGCCCATCCCCGCGCGCCGCCCAGCCCGTCCTCCAGCCTGAAGCAGGATCCATGGCCAAGACCGTCACCGTCGACCTGGAACGCCCGATCGAGGGCCACGAGGGCGCGATCCACAAGGTTGTCCTGCGCGAGCCGAAATGGCGGGACATCATGCCGATCGGCCAGCCCTTCACCATGCACTTCCCGAAGGGGGCCTCGCCGGTTCTGGTGGAGGATCACGAAGCTCTGGCGCGCTACGCAGAGCTCCTGGTGGTCGAGCCCAAGGAAAGCTCCCTCCTCGACCAGCTCGGTGTTGCGGACACCTTCAAGATCCGGAACCAGATCATCGGTTTTTTCCTCGAACCCGCCGCGGCGAGCGGGGCCTCGAAGACGTCGCAGCAGACTTCGTCTTCGAGCTCGGATGGTCCCCCCTCGACGTCCAGGGCCTGACCATCAACGAGATGCTCTGGTGGTACCGCCAGACCATCAAGCGATCCAAGAAACCGCGACGATGAGAGGCTGAGCCGTGGCCGGACGCATCATCGAAGCGAAGGCCGTCATCAGCGGCGAGGACCGCCTCTCCAAGGTCATCGAGGGGATCGACAAGCGGCTGAAAAGCCTGGGAAAGGGCGTCAAGGTCTCGGCGGACGTCGAGCGCCTGAACCAGTCCCTGGCCAACACCCGGCGGCAGCTCGAGGCGATTGACCGCATCAACGCCGCCCAGTCGAAGCTCTCCTCGGCGCGTCTCGGCCTCAACGGCGCCCAGCAGCGCGCCGATCGGCTCGCGCTCGAACTGGCGGCCGCCCGGAAAGTCCAGGACGCCAAGGCGGTCACGGAGCTGACGGCCCAGAGCAAGGTCGCGCAGCGCGCCGTGAATGCGGCCACGGCAGCGGTCGAACGCCAGGCGGCTGAACTCGGGAAGGCCCGGCGCGCCTTCGCCGAGTTCGGGGTGCCGGTCGAGAACCTGGTTGCGCACGAGCGCGCGCTGAAGGCCTCGGTCGAGCAGACGACGGCTGCCCTCCACCGACAGGCGGCCGAGCAGCGCAACCTGCGGGACGTCGCGTCCCAGACGCTCGCCAAGCAGCAGGCCGCGGAGCGGCGCCAGCACGAGATCGGCAAGCTCGGGGTCGGCCACGCGCTCGCCTATGGCGCCGCCGGCTATGTCGGCGTGCACAGCGTGGCCCACGGTATCGGCGACACCATCCACGCCGGCGCTCGCTACCAGCACGAGGTCGTCGCCCTGCAGAATGCCGGACGCACGCCGGAAGAGATGCGCGAGATCGAGCACGCCTCGCTCGCTGCGACCGCCGCGGTGCCGACGGCGACCTACGAGGAGAACCTCAAGGTCATCAACGAGACGACGGGCGCCTTCGGTTCGCTCCACCACGCGATCGAGAACCTGCCGTTCATGCAGAAATCGGCCTTCGCGCTGAAGATGAGCGCGGGCGACAAGGTGATGGATGGCCCGGGCGAGCTCGGCAACAAGCTGGCCCGATTCTTCGAGATGCGCGGGACCGCCGGGAACACGCCGGTGTTCCAGCGCGAGGCCGGCGAGATGATGCGCGCGATGATCTTCACGCGCGGCAACTTCAACCCGGGCGAGATGGTCAACTTCGCCCAGCAGGCGAAGGCCTCGCTGCCGCTCTACTCCGAGCGGTTCATGTCGAAGATCGTGCCGTCCCTGGTGACGGAATTCGGCGGCGACCGGGCCGGTACCGGCGCGAACGCCTTCCGCAACGTCATCATGGGCAAGGCCAACGACAAGAAGCAGGCCGAGGAATGGGTCAATCTCGGCCTCCTCGACAAGAACATGGCCATCATGAAGGGCGGCCACGCCGTCTCGTGGAAGGCAGGCGCGGTCAAGGACACGAACACCGCCCTGACCGATCCGCTCGAATGGGCGGAGAAGACGCTGATCCCAGCCCTGAGGAAGAAGGGCGTCGACGTCGACGACAAGCTCGAGCTGTCCAAGGCCCTCGGGACGCTCTTCCGCAACTCTAACTCGAACATGTTCGCGGAGGCGCTCTCGCAGAAGCTGTCCCGGCAGCGGCTGCACAAGGACGAGGACAGCATCAACAAGGCGGGCACGCTGGACGAGGTGTACCAGCGGAACCTGGGCAAGGATCCGACCGCCACGGTGAAGGCGGTCACCGCCGCACTGGAGAACCTGGCGAGCGCCGCCTCTTCCCCCGCCATGGAGACCGCGGCCGGCCTCCTGAACACGCTGGCCGAGCGGCTGAATGCGATCGCCAACGTGGCCAAGGAGCACCCGGCCGCTGCGCTCGCGGGCGGGACGGCCGTCGCAGGCGCCGGTCTCGCCGGTGCGGGCTGGATGTCCTACCAGTTGCTGAACGGGTTCGGCCTGGGCAAGTCGGCCGCTGCCCTCGACGTCTCGGCGGGGCTCCTGAACGAGGCTGCAGTCGCGCTCGGCGCACAGGGCGCGGGCCCGAAGGCGGCTGCCGCGGCGGCGGGCGCTGGTGCCGGGGCAGGACGAGCCGGGACCATGCTCCCCCTTCTCGCCGGTGCGGGCCTGCCGCTGGCGGGTGCCGCCGCCCTCACCGCGGTGCTGGTCTACGGCTCCGACGAGACGAAGGGCATCGTGCATGGCGGACGTCCCGACATCTCCGTGAATCCGTCCGACGAGTTGCCGGGCCTGCCCGCGGCCGAGGCGCAGGCGCCGGCGGCGGGCGGCTCCAAGATCGTCGCCTGGTGGCGATCGCGGATGCCGACCTGGATGGGCGGAGACCCTTCCACGCCGCTTCCGGTCGAGATCAAAGCGATGCCGGAAAACGGTGGGGCCTTGTCCGGCCCGAAGATGCCGGGCTCCGGCTCCGACGAGGCAGGCGGCAATTCGGCTGACGGGAAGAGCCCGATCACGGCGGAGGTGAAGACGCTGCCGCCCCTCTCCGGAGAGGTGACGGGCCAGGCGAGCCTGACCGGCAACATCACGGTCGAGCCCTCGCAGTGGTTCACCACGAAGATCACCGGGCTGGAAAACCAGGTGATGCAGCTCTCCGGCAAGGTCTCCTCGCTCGTCTCGAACGGGCCGGGCTCGACCGGCAAATCCTCGCCCGACGCCGGCCGCGGCGGCCGGGACTGATCCCGACACCGTAGGACATCGTCATGTCGGGCTGCGATCCCAGCGCGGAGCTCTGGCCCGCCTCCTTCCGCGGCGTCCCCTTCTTCGTCCTCAACGACGAGGAAGCCGGCGGTCGCCGCCTGGTCGTGCACGAGTTCCCCGGACGGGACGACCCCTATATCGAGGACCTCGGCTCGAAGGCCCGTAAATTCGAGGTCACGGCCTATCTGGCCTCGGAGGGCGCGACCACGAGCGCCCGGGCGCTGACGGCGGCCGTCGACCGCGAGGGCGCCGGTTCGCTGGTGCTGCCCACCCACGGCCCGATCCAGGTCCGAGGGCAGGACTTCAAGCGGTCCCGGGAGCGGGATCGCCTCGGCTACATCGCCTATAGCCTCTCCTTCGTCCGGGAAGGCTACGCCTCGGCCCTGTTCACGGCGGCGAGCCTCGCCAACCTCATCTTCGTGGCGGCCGATGCCGTCGAAGGCGTCATCGGCAGCGCCTTCCAGGGCGCACTCTCGCTGATCGGGATCGCCGCCGATGCGACGACGCTGGTGCCCGACTACGTCCTGGGTGCCGCAGTCGACGCCTTCGACACGGCCGCGCTCACCCTCGATGTCCTGCGCCTCGACAATCCCGTCGACCCCGCCGTGTCTCTCGCCCAGGGCCAGATCCTCGGCGCGCTCGCCACCGTCGACGCGGCTGCGATCGAGACCGACCCGTCGACGCCGGCGGCCGGCCTCGTCGCCGCGGCGCGCGACCTCGGCGACGGTCTCGCCCCCGCGCTGGCCGCCCCGGCCTTCCTGTCGGTGGTGGATTCGGCGGCCGCCGTGGCGGCGGCCCCGACCGCGACGGAGAACCGGAAGCGGGCCGTGGCCGCACAGAACGCTGCGCTCCGCGTCCTGCGCGTCGCGGCGCTCACGGCCTATGCCGAGGCGCTGGCCCGCCAAGCCTACGCCTCCCGGGCGGAGGGCGTCACGGCCCGGGCCGACGTGGCGGAGTATTTCGGGGCGGAGCTCGAGGCCTGTGCCGGCGCCGGCGATACGGCGCTGTTCGAGGCCCTCGAGGGCCTACGCAACGCCGTCGTGGCCTACCTGTCGAACGTCATCACCACCCTCGCCCCGGTGGTGAGCGTGGAAACCAGGATCCGATTGCCGGCGATCGTGCTGGCCTACCGGCTCTACGGGGATCCCGCCCGGGCCGACGAGCTCGTCGCCCGCAATGCCGTGCGCGTGCCCTCGCGCATGCCGACGACGATCGAGGCGCTGGCCTACTGATGCCCCAGGAAATCGTGACGATCTCGGTCGGGGGCACGCCCTACACGGCCTTCGAGAGCGTGTCGGTGACCGCGGAGTTCGACGCGGCCGCGCGCAGCTTCGAGGCGACGATCGCCGCCGAGTTCGGGCCCGGCGCGACGCACGGCATCTTCGCGGCCGGTTCGGAGGTGACGATCGCCTCGAACGGCGACCTGCTGCTGACCGGCTACGTCGATGCCTACAGGCCCTCCCTGACGGCGAGCTCGGCGTCGATCGGGATCTCGGGGCGCTCGAAGAGCCAGGATGCCATCGACTGCTCGGCCGACCACAAGACCGGGCGGATCGAGAAGAAGGACCCGGTCGCGATCGCCAAGGAGCTCGCCAACGGGATCGCCGTCGAGATCGAGACCGACCAGCAGCTCGAGAAGGTCGAAGCCTACCAGCACACGCCGGGCGAGACCCTGTTCCGCTGCCTCGAGCGCCTGGCGCGCAAGCAGGGCTGCACCGTCACCGGCACCGCCGAGGGCGGGATGAAGGTCACGAAGGCCGGATCCAAGCGGCACGCCGGCGGCCTCATCGAGGGCGTGAACCTCCTGGTCGGGGACGCCAACCACGACTGGTCGAACCGGCACAGCTCCTACACCGTCAGGGGGCAGCGCGCGGCCGGGCACGGCAAGGGCGCCCTCGAGCTGGAGGCCAAGGTCAGGGACGCTGCCGTGGGCCGGCACCGCCCGGTCATCGTCATCCAGGAGGACGACACCGACGAGAAGACGGTGAAGAAGCGGGCGGAGACCCGGCGCGATCGCGCGGCCGGCAACGCCCTCTCCGCCACCATCACCACGCAGGGCTTCCGCGACCAGGCCGGCAAGCTCTGGGAGCCCGGCTACCTGGTCTGGGTCGAGAGCCCGTTCCTGTCGATCATGCAGGACATGCTGATCAAGTCGGTCAACTTCTCGAAGGATGGCGAGGGCTCGAAGACACGCCTCGAGCTCTGCGACCCGCGCGCCTTCGGCGGCAAGGCCGGCAAGGGCAACAAGTCCGGCTCCAGCTGGGGCCTCGGAGGCACCTGATGGCCTACTTCGACAACGACGACGCCGTGCGCACCATGCTGCGCCGCGCCGCGATCAAGAAGGTCGAGGACGACGGCACCCAGCAGATCGTCACGGCCACCGGGCTGAAGGGCGAGGAGTTCAAGGTCTACCGCCAGCAAGGGCACGGCGTCTCCTCGGTGCCGCCGATCGGGTCCGAGGGGTTCGTCCTGGCGCTCGGGGGCCGCTCGGACCGGATGCTGTTCCTGCAGGGCGAGCACAAGGACCACCGGCCGTCCAAGCAGAAGGCCGGCGACACCGTGATCTACGATGCCCATGGCAACGCGATCTCGCTGGTCGAGAAGAACATCCGCCTCGTCAGCGGCGGCACCATCACCCTCAAGGGCCAGAAGATCGTGCTCGACGGCGAGGTCCACCTCGGCGGCGAGGGCGGCCAGCTCGTCCATCGCAAGGGCGACGTCGACAGCCACGGCGATACCGCCCAAGGATCCGCCTCGAAGGTCTATGCGGTCTGAGCCATGCTCGACGTGCGCATCCGTCAGGCCGAGGGCTGCGACGGCGATCCGTACCTGGTCTGGGACACGGTCTGGTCGGGTGACCTCGTCGCGCTCGAGAACGGCGCGGATTGGGCTCTCGCCGGCAGCGACGAGCCGAGCAACCGTGGTGGCCTGCAGGCGAAGGCCGGGCTCGCCTCCGCCGTGATCCTCTGCCTGTTCACGGACCGGCGTTGCCCGACCGACCATCCGCTCGCCTACCTCGCCGACGGCGATCCGCGCGGCTGGTGGGGCGACGCCATCGACGTCGACGCCGCCGCCGGCGAGGGCCCGCTCGGCTCCCTGCTCTGGCTGTTCCGGCGCGCGCCCCTGTCGGGCCCGCCCGGCGAGGACATGCGGCGCTGGGCCGAGCAGCTCGCCTACGAGGCCCTCGAGCCTCTGCAGAGCCCGCAAGGGATCGTCGCGCGCATCGCGTGCACCGCGGCGCTGAACGAGCCGCGCCAGCGCATCGAGCTCGAGGTCGGCCTCTACGCGCGGGACGGCACCACGCTGTTCGCGCGGCGCTTCGAACAGATCTGGGAGCAGGTCGCGTGAGCTTCACGATCCCGAGCCTCGCCGACACGGTCCGCCGGGCCCGCCTGAGCTTCCGTTCCGAGTTGAAGGGCTCGGACGCCGCGATCTGGCCGAACAACCTCTACGTCACCGCCAAGGTGATCGGCGGGGCGATGGCGGCCCTGTTCCAGCGCCTCGACATCGTGCGCCAGGACATCTTCGCCCACACGGCCAGCCCCGACGGCGTGTTGCGGCACGCCACCGAGTTCGGGCTGTCCCGGCAGCCGGCCGCGCCGGCGGTCGGCACCGTCGTGATCGCGACGAGCGGCCCCTCGACCGTGCTGAAGGGCGCCACGCTGCTGCGCTCGGATGGAGCCGCCTTCGTCACCGCCGCGGCCCGGACCACCACGGGCGCCGAGACCTACGCGATGGGCGTCACTGCCCTCGTCGCCGGCACAGCCGGAAACACGGAAGCGGATGCGCTCCTCGATCCCGGCGACGGCACCTCCGGCGCGATCGACAGCATCACCGTCGATGCCGCCGGCCTGAAGGGCGGCGCCGAGCCGGAGGATATCGGCACGAGCCTCCGGGCACGGGTGCTGTTCCGAAAGCGCAATCCGATCCACGGCGGCGCACCGGCCGATTACGTGACCTGGGCCGGCGAGGTCGCCGGGGTGACCCGGGTCTTCGTGGCCCGCCGCCCCCTCGGCCGCGGCACGGTCGCGGTCTACCCGCTGATGGACGACAGCCGGCCCAACGGCATCCCGACCCAGGCGGACTTGGTCCGCATCTCCGAGCACCTCCAGCTCTACGCGCCTTCGGATGCGGACGTCTTCGTGCTGGCCGCCCAGCCCTACCCGATCAACGTCACGCTCTCCAAGCTCGCGCCGAACATCAAGAGCGTCCAGAGCGCGATCCGGACCGAGCTCGCCGATATGATCGCCCGGCGCGGCCGCGTCTCCGGAACCGATGCGGGACACCCCGCCCTGCCGTTCCTGACCACGCCGCATACGATGTCGGCCAGCTGGTTCGACGAGGCGGTCTCGCAGGCCTCCGGGGAGGACAGTCACGGCCTCGCTGCGCCCGGCGCGGACGTGGTGATCCCGGCCGGCTTCATCCCGGTGCTCGGCACCCTCTCCTTCCCGCAGGTCTCCTCGTGAGCGACTGCCTGAGCGGCATCGATCCGGAGTACTGCCCGGATCTCGACGACTGCCACGCCGAGCTCCGCGCGCTCTTGCCCTCGGGGCTTGCCTGGGCGGCTGCGCACCGCCCCGGGAGCGTGCAGTGGGGCTTCTGGCGCGGCGTGGCGCATGTCTTCGCCTTCGCCCACCAGCGCATCTGCGATCTGCGCCGGCAGTTCTGGTGCGGCACGACCGACGAGCTCGAGGACGCCTGGCTCGTCGAGTATGGCCTTCCCGACGCCTGCGACCCGTTCCCGGACCTCTGCAGCAAGGTGGCCGCGCTCGGGGGCACCCGGTGCGATTACTACCGGGAGATCGCACGGCGCGCCGGGTGGGAGATCGAATGCTCGAGCGACAATGGGGACTGCGCGAGCTATGCCGACATGATGGTGATGGACTGCGCCGTCGCCGGCGGCGATTACGTGCGCTCGCACCTTCTCTTCACGGTCTACCTGAACCAGAGCCCGGCCTACACGCAGACGTCGGCCGGCGCCGTCTCGATGGACTGCAGCATTCTCGACGCGGTCTTCGGCTGTGATCCCGACATCTCGGCGCTGGCCTGTCTCCTCGAGCGGGTCGTGCCCGCTCACGTCGAGGTCGCCTACCAGCTCGATTACGGCACTCAGGTTCTCGGCACCGAAACGGCATCGCCCGTCGTGACCGAGCAGAACGCGGCCATCCTCATCCACGCGTGACCGCCGGCCCTGACAGGGCACCCTTCACCTGCCGCGCCGGTCGTTCCGGACGCGCCGGAGCCTCATCCTCATGGTTGCCAACCTCGATTTGCTCGGCCCCGCTTCGGCGGTCGGAGCCGTGACCTCGCGGCCGTCCGACACCCGCATTTTCGGTGGCACCGACACGTGGTTCGCGCCCTGTTCGAGCCAGGCGAACCGCGACGGCACGCAGCTGCAGGCCGTCTGGGCGAATGCCCTGCTCGCCCAGCTGCGCTACGCGATCCGCGCATCCGGGATCGATCTCGACAACGCCGACGACGCGATGCTGTGGAAGGCGATCGCCAGCCGTACGCCGGGCCCGGCGCTCTGGCATCACGGCACGGATACGTCGAACGCAGCTGCCGTCGTCAGTGCAGCCGTGTCGCCGGCGATCGCGAGCTACGAGCCCTTCGTCGCCTACATCGTCAAGGTCGCGCACGACTCCGTGGACGGTGGGACGCAGGCGAGCCTTGGACCGGGCCTCCGCAACGTGGTCCGGCCCGATGGCACGGCGATCCGGAGGGGCGACTGGGTCGCGGGCCAGACCATCGTTCTTCTCGACGATGGGACCGCACTCCAGCTGCACGGCATAGGAAGCGCGCCGGCGCCGCTGTATCGCGGCACCAACTCGGGCAGCGTCAACACGATCGTCGCCAGCCTCTCGCCGAGCCCGGCCCGCTACGAGGTCGATGCCCTCTACATCATCGGCCTGTCGGGCTCGAACACGGGGCCGGTCACAGCCGACCTCAACGGCTTCGGCGCCAGGAACGTGGTGCGCTCGAACGGCAACGCGCTGCGCCCGGGCGACATCAGCCGGGTCGCGGCGCTGACCTATGACGGCACGAACCTGGTGCTCCTGAACCTCGCCCAGGAGATCGCGCCGCCCGGATCAGGCTTCACGGGGACCCAGCAGCGCTTCGCCTACCTGCCGCAGACCGGCGTCAACTCGCGGCTGAGCGCCAGCTTCACGGCAACCTTCGCCGGCGTGGTGCTGGTGTTCTCGACGCTCAACTCCAGCCCGTCGAACGGCAACATCGCCAACTCCGCGACGGTGTCGGTGAACGGCAACGCCACCACCGGGGCAGGCGACAGCATCTCCGGCGCGAGCACCTCGATCGCGAGTGCCAAGGTCTCGGCGGGGGACGCGGTGACGGTCAGCAGCGACTGCCAGCCGTCCCAATCCATCCAGTTCCCGGCGTCGCAGTACCTGACCTACCTCTTCATCCCGGGCTGACCCATGCAGACCTATCTTCTTCTGGATCCCGCGACCGGCCGCGGGATCGGCTCGTCGCAGACCTCCGTTCCCGGCTACGAGCCGCACGAGCACGAGGTCCCCTGTACCCTCGAGCAGTTCGCCGCCCCGAAGGCCTGGATGCTGCAGGACGGGGCCCTCGTCCCGGCCCCCGCGGAGCCCCCACCGGTTCCGGGTGCGGTATCCAGCGTGCAGGCCCAGATCCAGCTGCTGCGGATCGGCCTGCTCGCCCGGGTGAAGGCGCTCGTGGCCGAGGGGACCGACGAGGTGAAGCTGTGGTTCGACAAGGCCTCGAGCTGGCAGCGGACCAACCCCTACGTCGTGCAGATCGGTACCACTCTCGGCCTGACCTCGACCGAGATCGACGACCTGTTCCGCGCGGCCGCTCTGATCGAGGCGTAGAGCCCGAGCGACGGCCGCATCGGCGCGTTCGTCCCCGCCGCCTTCCGAGTTACCCATCACATCTCCCGAGAGTCCGATGAGCGATCTGGTGACCATTACGGTTCCGGCGCTGCCTGCGGCTGCCCAGATCACCGGCAACGAACTCGTGCCCGTGCATCAGAACGGCCGTCTCGTCCGCGTTCGGCAGACCGAGCTGACCCGAGGCGGTGCGGCCTTCGTCGAGCGCGTGGCGGCCGCGGCGATGACCAAGGGCACCGTCGTGGTCAGTGCCGGGCTGCAGATGATCCCGGCCGACCCCTACGATACCAGCCATTACGGCCGTGTCCTCGGCATCCTGGCGCAGGACGTGGCCGTCGGCGTGACCGCCCTGGTGCAAGCCATTGGAACCATGACGGAAATCTTCGGCGCTTTCGCCGGGGATGATAACCTGTTCCCGGGTCCGAGTGGCTCGCTGGTCAACGCCGTGCCTGCCGGCGCGAAGTGGCGCCAGCAGATCGGGCGCGCCGATACGGCGAGCGCGATCACCATCACTCTCGGCGAGGCCTCCCTCATCCAGGATGGCGATGCCCTCATCCTGTCGAGCGGGGGCTTCGCCTCGGTCACGAGCTACAGCCGGCCGATCGTCGAGGCGGCTGATGCAATCGCTGCGCGGAGTCAGCTCGGCCTGGGCTCGATTGCCCAACAGGATGCTGCCAATGTAACTGTTTCGGGCGGTACCATTGACGGCACGGTGATCGGGAAATCGTCCCCGGCACAGGCAGCTTTCGTCAGCCCGCTGGTCAACCGCTCGACGACGCCGAAGACAAACAGCGGCATCGCATTTGATGCCACTGACGCCTGCCCTGCGGACGCCTATGGTGTGGCGCCGCCATCCGGATTCGTTCCCGGCGATCATCTGCGGGCCGGCAGCGCCTGGATTTTCCAGACGCAGCGCGACAATGACTGCCAGGAGGTGGGGCTCCATGTGGAGCTTCACAATGTAACCGGGGCTCACTCGGGCGCTGCCGGATACATGAACGACGGTAAGACCTGCTTCGGATACGCGGTCGCCGGCTATCCGGGCGGTGGCCAGATGTGGGGCATTGCAGGCACCACGACGCTGAAACCCGGGTACACCGGCAAGTTCGTCGCCGCCAACGAGATCGACCTCAACAACAACGCCTACAATTCCTTCGTCGGAAATACGAGCGGTAACGTTTGCGGCATCTTCCAGAACGGCATCTCGGAATACATGAGCCTTGCCGCTCACTGGATCACCGGAACGGTGGGGCAGTCGGGCGGGTATTTCTTCGACCTCGGTACCTTCTATCAGGAGAGTTCGACCCGGCTCATCCGGACGGCGTGCTTCTTCGACGACACGAACGCCGGATCGACGCTCATCGCGAACTCCGGCAAGACTCACGCCAACGGCACGATCGTCGACAAGTCCGCGGGCCTCACTGCGCTCGACGTGCAGGGGAACAAGTCGGACAGCTTCATCTGGACGAGAGGCATCGCCCCGATCGGCCTCAAGCTTCAGGGAACCGTCAGTGACGACAGCATCCAGATCAACGACGGATCGAAGAATGCCGTCAACGTGATCGGATCGCATTCGGTCTCAGGCTTGAACACGTCGAATGCAACGGTTCCCTACAGTGTCGTTGCCGGGACCAATCAGAAAATAAAGCTCGGTCCGTTCGCGATCTATTCAGACGGAAACAAGCTCTACGTGATGAACGAGTCCAATCAGACGCTCATTGCGTCGATCGACGGCAACGGTGTCGCCAAGTTCCTCGGCGGCGTCAGCCAGGGCGCTCCGTAGCCCGTCCGTTCGCGGCTCTCACCTTCTAAATAATCAGGATCCTTCGATGGCCAGCGGTCCCTTGAAGCTGCGCACCCTTGCGGGCGGCGTGCCCAGCGACCTGCCTGCCATCGGCGTCGTGAGTGCCATCATCCCGCTGGCGCCCGTCACGATCGGCGGCCGGACCACGAGCATTCCGGATGCGATCGAGGGCTGCGCAGCCATCCACCATACCAGTGTTCCCGATCTGGATTATCACTGTCTCTCCACGGATGTGCAGATCGGGCTGGTGGCTCTCACCGCGCCGCGCACGGTGTTCCTGCCCGATCGCTACCCGCTCGGGCAGGTGCTCTTCATCGCGGACGAGAGCGGGGCCTGCTCCGAAACGCTCCCGATCACCATCCAGGTCGGTCCCGGTACGGGCGATAGCATCGCCGGCCAGACCTCCATCCAGATCACCAACCCCTATCAGGGCCTCGGCTTCCGCCGGGGCGCTGCGAACCTGTGGATCCTTGCCTGATGATCGCGCTTCGCATTCTCGCCGTTCTCGGCGCCCTGCTCGCCGCCGGGCCGGCGCTCTCCCAGGATCGCCCGCTTTCGCCGGGCACGCTGAAGAGCGATGGCACGATCAGCTTCGGCTCCGGTCTGCCGAGCCTCGGCAAGCGGCAGGCCGGCAAGACGATCCTGACCCCGGACGCGCTGCAGATCGGGGGGCCGGGCTCGACCGGAGACGTGGGCGAGATGAGCTTGCGCGTACCCGGCTCCGGCGCCGTTGCGCGCTCCTTGATGGCACGTTTCGACGAGAACGTTCAGCTCTCAGATTTCGGCTGGGACAAGAGCGGCAACACCGACTGCGGCCCTGCCCTTCGTGCTGCCATTACCAAGCTCGGAACGCGTGGTGGCACGATTTCCCAGGCTGCCGGCGTGTGCTGGATTAACAGCCCGGTGCCGTGGACAACGGCTATTCGGTTTCAGGGGCAGGGCTGGCGTGAAGGCGCGGCGATCGGCGAGGGCTCGTGGATCAAGATCACCGACCCGTCGTTCACGCCGTTTGCCGTCAGCGGCCAGCCAAGTCGTGGTTCGGAGTTCCGTGACATCGCCGTCTGGCAGCAGCAGCCCGGCCTCACCGGCGCGACCTGGGCGCCCGTCGAATATCCGCCCGTCTGGGACATCCAGAACACTCTTGGAACCGTCAAATTCTCGAACGTCTTCCTTCTGAGCGTGACGCGCGGCATCAACAGCTTCAACGCCGGTCGTCTCGATGTGGATGGGCTTTACGGCCAAGTCTATCGCTACGGCGTCAGCATCGACCAGGCACAGGATCTGCCGCGGATCGGCCGAGTCCACTTCTGGACTTACGCCTCCGACGATCCGCGCATCCTCACATGGCAGATCGCGAACTCGGACGCCATCGTCTCGGCCCGGAACGACAATCCTTTCTTCCGAGACATCTTCGCCATTGCTATGCGCTCGGCGCTGCACTTCACCAGTTCGGCCAACGGCATTACCAACAAGTTCCAGGCGGTCAATATCGATGGCGACCTCACTCAAGCCGGCATTTTGATCGACGGCAATGGCACGACCGGACAGGTGACGAACCTGGTGCATCAGGGCAACTCGCCGATCGGCGGTTCGCAGCCCGGCAGCACGGCGCTGAAGATTGCGGCCAACAACGTGTCGGTGCAGGTCAACAATCTGGATAGCCGGCTGGCCGATGTGGGGGCGGTTGCCATCACCGGCACCGGCAACCGCGTGCAGGTCTCGAACGGCTACGTCGCGCAGTGGGATCGGTCCGGCGCGGGCAAGAATGCCTTTGACGTCGCCGATGGCGGCTCTGCGGCCAACGCCAACGTGATCCAGGCCAGCAATATCGAGTTCGCGGGCGGTGGCACCAACATCGTCCCGGCCTCCGGCGTCGGGCTCGTCGTGAAGCTGTCGGACTTCTACTCCCGCTCGGACGTGCCGACCTTCAGTCCCCGGCTCACGGCGACTGGCTCGGGCGGGTCTGTGAACCTCGAAGCCAACGGGCGCACAGTCCTCTCGGTCGACAACCCGAGCGGAGACAGCACGATCTTGATGCGGTCAGACATCGGCAACATGTCGCTCAACGTCCAGAGCAGCAGCGTCAACGCGGACCTCGATCTTAAGCCGCAGGGTGCGGACGGCTCGGCCCGGCTCTGGGCAGCCGGCGGTCCGGCCGTCCGGACGGCGGCCACCTCGGACAACGATACCGGCCTCGTGGCCCGGCGCGCCAATGGGACCGTGCATCTCCTGGCTGAGGGCAACGCGAATGCCAGCATCGACTTGATCCCCTCCGGTGCTGGCGCCGTGACCGTGAATGGTGCGTTGCGCCTCAACATCGCGAACACGACAGGGTCGGCCTCGGCGACCCTTGGGGCGAACAGCCCGGCTACGGCACCGAGCGCACCCTATAGTTGGATAACGGCGAAGACATCTGACGGGACCACTGTTTACATCCCCGCCTGGAAATAGGCGGGGACACACTTGGTCCAGTTCGCTCGCCGCACCGACGACGGCTCCGTGAAGATGTGCGCCAACGACAACGGAACAATCAAATGCGTCGCCATGCAGTGACGTTGAAGCGCTGAAAAGCCTGCCGCGCTCGCCAAGGTCCTCTGCCCCTCCCGCCCCGCTCGTGCGGCGGGGCGCCCCTTATTCCCGACCGTCATCGGAGATCGCGATGGACCTCTCTCCCATCGGCCGCGCTGCCCTCAAGGCGCGCGAAGGCGAGCGGCTGACCGCCTACAAGGACGCGGTCGGCATCTGGACCATCGGCGTCGGGATCACCACCGCCTCGGGCCTGATCGTGGTGAAGCCCGGGCTCACCATCACCCAGGCGCAAAGCGACGCGCTCTTCGCTCAGGGCGTCGAGAAATACGTCGATCCGGTCCGCAAGGCGCTGCGCAGCGATCGGGCCTTCCCGCAGGAGTTCTTCGACGCCTGCGTGTCGCTCTGCTTCAACATCGGGCCGGTCGCCTTCGCGCAGTCCAGCGTGGTCCGGCGCGCCAATGCCGGGGACATGGCGGGCGCGATCGAGGCGTTCCTGATGTGGAACAAGCCGGCCTCGATCATCCCGCGCCGGCAGGGCGAGCGCGACCAGGCTGCGACGCCCTACAGCGAGGCGCTGCCGAATGCCCGGCGCGGGGACAAGAACCCCGTGAAGGTTCCGGCCGGCGCCGCGGACCCGGGCACGGTGCCGAAACCGCTCGATCCGCTCGCGCCGATCACGGGCCTGGCGAGCTCCCCTCCTTCGGTGCCGAGCTCCCCTCCCAAGCTCCCCTCCCAGCAGGCGGCGGCGGCCCCCGGCTTCTGGTCGCGGGTGCACGCGCTCCTCTCCCGGAAGGCCTCCTGAGATGAACCTGATCGCCCGCCTGAACGCGCGCCTCGTCGGCGTGCGGATCTACCTGCTCGCCTTCCTGTTCTCGCTGCCGGACATCCTGAACGCGGTGGTCGGCTTCGACTGGTCGACCGTGCTTCCGGCCGGCTACGAGGGATTCGGCACCCGCATCGGTGCCGCCCTGACGCTGGCGCGGCTCGTGCTGCCGCCGATGCTGAAGAACCTGCGCGATGCGGCGCGCGGACCCGGGCCCGGCCCTGGTGAGGAGCCGCGGTGATGGGCTGGATCGCCTCACTCCTGCTCGGGCTGCCCGGCGTTGCCGGGAAACTGCTCGACCTCCTCGCCAAGCGCTCCGACAACGGGGTGCTGACGAACGGCCAGAACGTCACCGCGGATGCCGCGGTGATCCAGGCCCAGCTCACGGCCTACGTCGAGGAGCGGAAGGTGATCGCGGCCGAGCGCGCGAAGCTCTCCGAATCCCCCTGGACGGCCTGGATGGTGCCATCCCTGTTCGCGCTCTGCCTCTACCACTTTGGCGCGATCGTGCTGGACAGCGTGCACCACTTCAACTGGCAGATCGCCAAGCTGCCGCCGCCCTACGATGGGCTGGAGATCAACGTGCTCCTGACTGTCGCCGGCGTGAAGGTCGGCATCAGCGCAGTGCGCCGCATCTTCAGCAAATAGCTCGACCCCTCCCTGGGGAGGGACTTTTCGCGCGACCGGAGCACCGTCGCGCCTCCGGCCTTGGGGGCCACCATGTTCTCGACCCTCCTCGAACACGGCAAGACGGGCGCGGCCATCCTCGGCGTCGGCGGTACCTTCCTGGCCGCCTACACGTCGCTCGGGCTGCCGCTACCGGCGAGCCAGGCCTTCGTCGAGGCCAAGATTGCGACCGTGGTGACTTCGATCGACGCGTCGAACAGCGCGACGTCGAAGAAGATCGACGGGCTCGCCGTGAGCACCCTCGAGCTGCAGCGCCAGGCGATCGTGCAGCAACGGGCGCGCCTGCGCTTCGAGACGGCGGCAAATGCGGCGGTCTATCCGAAGGCCGACAGCGTGCGGCGCGTGACGCTGGAGCGGCGCTCGGCCGAGATCCAGGACGAGATGGCGGAGCTGGAGCGAAACGACGAGGATCTTCGGGCCAGGATCACCAAGCTCCGCCAGCCGTGATGAGCACCTGGAAGATTGGCTAGGACTTCGCTCGCTTGGCCCCGCGCTTGGCGGCTTTTTCCTCACTTCATTTCATACACACGATATACACATTTGCCTTGCGCTCCCCGTACGGTGTGTGTATTTCATACTTACCGAAGCGGAACGGAGACATGGACTCAAGAGATCTCATTCGGATGCTGAAAGCGGCAGGCTGGACCCAGCACTCAGTCACGGGAAGCCACCACCACTTCAAGCATCCAGCAAAGCCTGGGAAGATCACAGTCCCTCATCCCAAAAAGGACATGCACCCGAAAGCGGTCGCGTCCATCAAGAAAGCGGCGGGGATCTAGGCCCCGCCTGTCCGTGTCTCTCGTTCCGCTTCACTTTTTCTGTATTCTGTTGGTGGCGCTCATGAACTCTTATTTCGCATTCCTTCATCCCCCGGAGGGTAACAGTTCCTGGGGCGTGACCTTCCCCGATCTGCCCGGCTGCGTCTCCGAGGGCGACACCTTCGAGGAAGCGGTACATGCCGCCCGCGAAGCTCTGTCCGGTCACTTGGCTGCCCTGCGCGCTGATGGCGACCCGATTCCTGCGCCTCGCACATGGTCGGAGATCTCGGAGGATCCGGAGGTAATGTCGACCGGTGCACTCGCTCAGCTGATCGCCCCACGGCGCGTTCCGGGCGAGCGGCTGCGCATCAACATCACCATCGACAAGGGGCTGTTGCGCGTGGCCGACGAGGCGGCAGAAGCGGCCGGCCTGACCCGGTCCGGCTTCATCGAGAAAGCGCTGGAGGCGGCGACCGAGCCCGCATAGGGTATCATTAACTGAGGCTGGCCTGCCACTTGAGACGCCCTTTCACTTTTCTCCCAGAAGTTTCATCGCCCGCCCGGCTCAGCCGCGGCGGGCTTTTTCATCTCACGGGCCAACCCGGCACACCGGCAACGGCCTGCCATCGAAAACGTGCTGGGCGAGAGATCCGCTCCAGTATCCGTGCGTCGTCTCCATCACGGCGCGGACGCGGGCGAGCCACTCAGCCTCAAGGCGCCAAGTCCCCTTCAGGGCCGCGCAGGCCTCCCGCTTGGTTGGAGCGAAGCCGTGCTTCGGCTCTCGGGGCGCGTCGAAGTCGCCGGCCATCCTACCGTCTGACCTCAAAGTGCCCACCAGGGAGTGCTAAACCGGCATCGCCGGGGGGGCTCTGCCCCAGCTCCGCAAAGGTCTCAAGGGGGAAGTTCCGCTGGACGCCGAGGGGGGCGGGCTCGATGATCCGCAGGCGAATCGCGTCGTGATCGGGCTCCGCCCAGTCGGACCGGCGCCACCCTCCCACTGGATCGACCGTGCACAGCCCCATTTCCCTCCGCCTCGCCGTGGCGTCGACGACCTCGCTGGCGGCTTTGCTTTTGTCGGCCGGCACCGCCATGGCGCAGACCGCGGCGAGTTTCGAGACGCCGGAATATTTCGCCTCCCATGCACTGGCGCAGGTCAATGCCGCCGAAGCCTACGCGCTGGGCTTCACCGGCAAGGGCGTATTGATCGGCATCGCCGACACAGGCCTCGATTCACGCCACAGCGAATTCCTCGGGCGGGTGCTGCCGGGCTATAATTTCCTCACCAACCGGACGCTGGAGCCGGGGACCAACTCCGATTTCACGCCGCATGGCACCCACGTCACCGGCATCGCGGCTGCCGCGCGCGACGGCAAGGGCATGCACGGCGTCGCCTTCGAGGCGCAGATCGTGCCTGCGAAGCTCGGGGCATTCGGCGGGCTCGATCTCTATGCCTCGACGCCGTGGCCTTTCCTCGCTTCGCAGGGCGTCTCCGTCATCAATGCGAGTTACAGAATCGGCGGCGAGCCATCGCCGCTCGCTCCAGACGTCACGAACGTGACGCGCAACGAGGTGGTGACGCAGTTTCCTAAGGTCCTAGAGGGCGCGCGCGGCCTCGCCGAGGCCGGCATCCTGATGGTAGTGGCGAACGGCAACGCCGCTCTGCCGAATCCCGACCCTTTACCGGCCCTGCCGCATCTCTTTCCGGAATTGAAGGATAACTGGCTCGCGGTCGGAGCAGTCGACGCCAACAACGTCATCGCCGACTTCAGTAATCGCTGCGGCGTCGCCCGGGACTGGTGCCTGGTGGCGCCGGGCGTCGGCATCTACTCGACACTGCCGAGCCTGCGTAGCTCTCCCACCCAGATGCGCTACGGCCTCGATGAAGGCACCTCCATGGCGGCGCCGGTGGTGACGGGAGCCGCGGCGGTGGTGAAGCAGGCCTTTCCCTGGTTCTCGGCGTACGAACTGCAGCAGACGCTGTTGACCACTGCGACCGATCTCGGAGCGCCCGGCGTCGATGACATCTATGGATGGGGCCTGCTCAATCTCGGCAAAGCGGTGCGTGGCCCGGCGCAGTTCGTCGCCGACTTCGAAACCGATACCAAAGGCTGGTCGGGCACCTTTTCCAACGACATCTCGGGCGTCGGCGGCCTGATCAAGACCGGCCTCGGCACCCTCGAACTCACCGGTCACAACACCTATACCGGCGGCACCGCTGTCTACGGCGGCACCCTGGCCGTCTCAAGCGATGCCAATCTCGGCGCCGCCGGCACCGGCTTGGCCATCGGCGGCGGCACCCTCGAGGTCCTGGCCGACAGCTTCACCACCGTTCGCCCGCTCAAGCTGAGCGGCCCCGGCACCCTCCAGATCGATCTCGGCACCGCCACCTTCGCAGGTCCGATCGCCGACGGCAGCCAGCCGGGCGTGCTCGTCAAGACCGGACCTGGCACCGTTGTCCTATCGGCGGCCAACACCGTCACGGGCGGCGCCTCCATCGAGGCCGGGACGCTGGAGCTGACGGCGGAGGGGAGCCTCGTATCACCGGTGACGGTCCATCAAGGGGCGGGCTTCGTCAACGCCGGCGCCATCGCGGGCGGTGTGACCAATGCCGGCACGCTTTCCACCAGCGGCACGATCAACGGTGGCCTGACCAATGCCGGCACCGTGCTTGCCAGCGCCGGCCGCATCGACGGGGCGATCGCCAACAATGCCGGCCTGCTCGCCGTTTCCGGCCCCGTCGCCAGCAACGGCACCCTGGCCAACGCCGCCGGCGCGACACTCGCCGTCACCCGCAGCTACAGCCTCGCCGGCCCACTCACCAATGCCGGCCTCGTCACGGTCGCCCGGACCGCCAGCCTCACCGCAGCCGCCGGCCTCAGCAATGCCGGGCTCGTCGCCAGCGAGGGCACCCTCACCACCGACCTGACCAATACCGGCATCGCCCGCCTCTCCGGCCAATTCAACGGTACGCTGACCAATGCCGGCCTGCTCCAGATCACCGGCCCGCTCGCCGGTCTCACCACGCTGACCAATACCGGCGCCCTGGACCTCGGCGGCGGCGCCCTCACCGTGGCAAGCCTCGAAGGCTCCGCCTCCGCCGTCCTGGGCAACGGCACCCTCACGGTCACGGGCGCGGCCTCCTCGGCTTACGCCGGCGCCATCCTGGAGAGCACCAGCCCCACCAGCCTGATCAAGGCCGGCACCGGAACGCTCTCGCTCAACGGCACCGGTCGCTTCTCCGGCCCGACCACGATCCAGGCCGGCACGCTCTCGCTCAACGGCGTCTGGACCTCGCCGGTCACAGTCGCGGCCCCCGGCACGCTGCGCGGCATCGGCACCATCGCGGCGCCCGTCACGGTCGCCGGCGCCCTGCGGCCGGGCAACTCCCCCGGCACGCTCACCGTGCTCGGCCCGGTCGCCTTTGCCCCCGGCAGCAGCTTCGGCCTCGACATCGACGGCCCGGGCATCGGCACGGGTGCTGGTAGCTACGCCCGCCTCCTGGCGCTCGGCACCACAGGCACGGTCGCGGCCAACGGCACCCTGGTGCCGGTCCTGCGCGGCATCACCGGCAACGCCACCAACAGCTTCACCCCGGCGCTCGGCCAGCGCTTCGGCGTGCTCGCCGCCCAGGCGGGACTGTCGGGCTCGTTCACCGGGCTGGCCCAGCCGACGGCGGGCTTGCCCGCCGGCACGCGCTTCGACGCGCTCTACGCGGCCACCAGCCTCGACCTCGTGGTGACACCGGCCGCCTACGGCAACCTCGCCGGCCTAGGCCTCTCCCAGTCGGGCAATGCCCAGGCGGTGGGCGCCGCCCTCGATAGCACCCGTCCGGCCGCCGGGACGCGGCCGGACGCGGCGCGGGCGCGGGTGTTCGACCCGCTCTACGCGGCGGACCCGACGACCCTGGCGGGCGGCCTGGCGAGCCTGTCGGGCCAGAGCTACGGCGATGCGGTGATGACCGACCTCGCCGCTCGCCGGCTGATCGCCGACACGATCGACCAGCACCAGCGTGGACTGGGCGGGGGTGCGACTGCGTTCAGCGCGGACGATCTGGGCCTGGGCCCGAACCGCGCGGCGCTGCAGGTGCGCGGTGGCGCCGGGGCTGCCGATCAGCCGCTGGCGGTGGGCGAGGGCCGGGTCTGGGCCGACGCGCTGTACGGGTTCGGCACGCGAGCCGGCGACCGGGCAGCCTCGGGCGCCGGGTTCGATGCGGGCGGCCTGCTGCTCGGCGTCGACCGGCAGGTCGGGGCGGATACGCAGGTGGGCGGGGCGTTCAGCTACCTGCGCGAGGACGGCACGTCACGGGGCGCGGGGCTGGGCCGGTTCGCCAGCGACAGCTACGGCGGCACCCTCTACGCGAGCACCCGCCTGGGCCCGGTGGTGCTGCGCGGCACGGCGGGGGTGTCGTACGCGGACGGTCGGATCGACCGGACGGTGGTGCTGGGCTCGGCGGTGTCGCCGGCGAGCGGCCTGGCCTCGGGCTGGAGCGGCGGGGTCGCGGGCTTTGCCGGATACGTGCTGGCGGCGGGTCTGCCGGTCGAGGTCGTGCCGGAGGTGGGCTTCAGCTACGATCGCCTGACGCGAGGCCGGGTGGCCGAGCGGGGTGGGCTGGCCAGCCAGGGCTTCGTGCTGGTGGATCTCGATGCGGCGCGCAGCCTCGTAGGTGGGCGCGTGACGAACGTGGCTTTCGCGGGCGTTGCGGACCTGCGCCTGGAGGGCCGGGCGTACTGGGCGCACGAGCTCGCCGACACCTACGCGGTCGTGCGCTCGGGGCTGTTCGGGGCGGCGTTCGCGAGCCGGACGAGCGCGCTTGGCCGGGACGGCGCGGTCCTGGGGGTGAGCCTGACGGGTGCCGTCGCGGAGGGCGTGCAGCTGAGGCTGGGTTATACGGGCGATCTGCGCTCCGGCGCCACTGCGCAGGTCTTCTCCGCAGGCCTCCAGGCCGCCTGGTGAGGTCTCCGTGAACCACCGCCCGCGAACGCTCGCGGGTCACGCCGGTCGCGGCGTTGCTGACCGCCTGGGTGTGACGTTCGGCTTCGATGCTCCAAAGCTGTCGCCCGATGCCGCTCACGCGTGCCCCCCGACACCACCGTCCTCAGGAGGCCGACCTCTCCGAAGTCGTATCCTGGCGGGCGTTCTTTCGGCGGCGCCGGTGCCCCTGTGGATCGCCGCGGCAGCAAAGCGTGGCCGCGTGCTCCCGAACACAGCCAAGCCGGGGCGATCCGGTGTAAATCACGACAGACGCCAACAAGACGTCGCATCGACATCAGGAGATCTTTCCCATGACCCATCGCGACACGACCTCGATGACCATCGATCAGGCCGCCGAGCCCGTTCTCCTGTCCGAGGACGCTCTCGATCAGGTGTCGGCTGGGGA
This sequence comes from Methylobacterium organophilum, assembly GCF_022533465.1. Lineage (NCBI taxonomy): Bacteria > Pseudomonadati > Pseudomonadota > Alphaproteobacteria > Hyphomicrobiales > Methylobacteriaceae > Methylobacterium > Methylobacterium organophilum. The sequence continues at coordinate 1,628,686 of NZ_CP092848.1, forward strand.
TTTGGGTGGCGTTATGATCCACACCATGGGCACGGCGATTGGCGGACTTATGATCGTGAGCGGAGACCTCACGACCGGCAAGCGTCTGCTCACTCATCAACCGCAGCTGCTCGCCAAGAACGTCAAGGAACTGTTCAAGTAGCGCTCCTGCGAGGTGGTGCGGGCGATCCCGACGAAGGCTCGGATCTGTATGCCGAGGGCGGCAGCAAGCCGATCACGGCAGTGCAGGCGGCCGGCGAGCTGCACGCGCAGTCCGTGATGGACGCTCTGATGGGCAAGGGCCGTCCAACGCCTGTGTCACCCCAGGATGGCCGAGGCCCGAGCTATCCCAGGCCACCGGCCAGCCTTCGGTAAGCCAAGGCAGTCCCAAGCCTTGCCATTTAGGCCCGCCCGGTTCGCCGCGGCGGGCTTGTTCGTTTTTGTCCGGATCGCTGCCGCACCGGCTACGCCCTGGGAGGATCTCCCGGCGTGCCGGGCTTGGCGCGCCCGTAAGGATTGAACGACGAAGTTCGAGATGCGCTCGCAGCGCTACACGACGCAGATCGCGGAGATGGCGACCGTGTGAGTATGAAATGTGGATTCGATGGTCCAAAGCCGGCGCTGGATACGTTCTCGCGAGGTCGGCAATGGGGTGAATTTGACCCGTCCGCTTCTGCTCCCTGTCGGGGCAGAAGCGGACGCCCGATCAATGATCAAGCCCTATCGTGCTTGCTGAACGCGGCGGGGGCGACGTCAGGCCGCTCGCACGGTGGCGAGGAAGCGAGCGACCTCCGCACCGAGATGTTCGGACTGCCGCGACAGCTCGGAGGCAGCCGAGAGCACCTGGTTCGCGGCCGCACCGGTCTCATCCGACGCCCGAGCGACGCCAGCGATGTTGCTGGTCACCTCCCCCGTGCCCTGGGCGGCCTGGCTTACGTTCCGGACAATCTCCTGCGTGGCCGCGCCCTGCTGCTCGACCGCCGCGGCGATCGAGGTGGCCACGGTGTCGATCTCGCGGATCCGGCCCGTGATGCCGCCGATCGCCGTTACGGCCTGACCGGTGACGCCCTGCACCTCGCCAATCTGACGGGCGATCTCCTCGGTCGCCCGGGCGGTCTGGCCGGCGAGTTCCTTGACCTCGGCGGCCACCACCGCGAAGCCGCGGCCCGCCTCGCCGGCGCGCGCCGCCTCGATCGTGGCGTTGAGCGCCAGCAGGTTGGTCTGCCCGGCGATCGAGGAGATCATACCCACCATGTCGCCGATCCGGGCCGCGGTCTGGCTCAGCGCCTGGACGAGGTCGGCGGTCTGGTCGGCCTCGCCGACGGCTGACTGGGCGAGGCTAGCGGAGCCGGCGACCTGCCGGCCGATCTCCTGCACGGAGGAGCCCAGTTCCTCGGCGGCGGAGGCCACGGTCTGGACGTTGGAGGCGGCCTGCGCGGCGGCGGCGGCCACGGTGGTGGATTGCGAGGCCGTCTCGTTGGCTGTCGAGGTCATCTGCTCTGCCGTGGCTTGCAGCTCGGTCGCGGACGAGGAGACCAAGCTGATGATCCCGCCCACCGCCGCCTCGAAATCGTTCGCCATCTGGCGCATGCCTGCCTTGCGCTGCTCCTCGGCAGCCAATCGCGCTTGCGCGGTCTCAGCTTCGAGCTGGCGGGTTCGGATCGAATTGTCGCGCGAGGCCTCCAGAGCGACAGCAATCGCGCCGATCTCGTTGGTCCGAGTCGTGTAGGGAATCTCTGCCTGGAGGTCGCCTGCGGCGAGACTCTTCATCCGCGCGACGAGGCGGTCGATCGGACGGGTGACGCCCAGGATCAGGTATGCAACAGCCCCGATGCCACCAGCCAACGCAAGGCAGCAGAGGAGCATCGTGAGCCAGATCGAGCGCGAATAGGTATGATCGGCATTCGCTGTGGCCTGTTCACCGCCCGCTATGTTCAAAGCGGTGTCACGTTCGAGAGTATTGAGCGCTCCATCGAAGACTTTGCGCGATGTTTGGAAGAGGTCGTTGAGGGTTGCTTGATCCTTGGCCTGCGCTGCAGCCATCAGCTTCGTGCGATAGGTGAGGTACTCGCTCCATTGCTGCTTGAACGTGTCCCACAGAGTCCTCTCTTCCGCGCTGGAGATCAGAGGCTCGTAGCGGGCTGCGATCGCTTCGGCTTCACGGAACCGCTGATCCGAAACTTTGGTCAGATCACTGACCGGCTCGATTGCGGTGACGAAGCGCGCATCGACGAGGCGTAGTCGAGTGACCTTATACTTGAGTTCTCCCAATTCGCGCACGCTTGGTAGCCAGTTCTGTGAGAGGTCAAGCGCATTGTCGTTTATCGATCGAAGCTGAAAGACGCCGAGCGTCCCTTGCGACAAGATGGCAACAGTGAGCCCGCAAACGAGACTGATGAGCGTGTGTTTGACCTTGAAATTCATAAGCCCCCCAATTGATCATGGTTATTAAATTGGTAATTCGTTAAAATTGATTTAGGTTAAGACTATTTCGCAAGCCAAATTGCTGAAGACGTCTGAATTTGTGATTGAACTCTATAGATTTTCAACCCATACTTGATTTCATGCGGTGCTAGGCGTTGGGCATATAATTGAATAATAGAAACTAAATACGCACCACTTAATCAATTGTTCGACCTATGAAGCCGCCTAGGCACGCCAATAAAAGCGACCGTGGAGATCGGCGCGCTTTTCGATGGATACAATGCAGCGTTTGCCTTTAGGCGAGCGATAGATTGTGCCGAATTTCACCGAATGGCCAAAACTGATTGAAAGATGGGATTTTTCAATCGCTTGATCTTGATCGGCAAGGTCAAGGGCTGCAAGGTGATAGACTAGTCGCACTTCTTCCGGACGACGGGGCTAAACAGGGCGCTATGGAAGCTCCCAAGAAGGCGAAGCGGGTAATCCTGTCCACCGATGAAAAAGGTGAGATCTGATTGCACGCGCGTTAGGCCGAGGCTGCCGGTCTGCAACGTCCGCTCCCGGATGAATCGTTGCAGATCGTCCTATGCGGTAGGAAGAGTGACAGGCCTTAGCCGGCCCGGCCCAGCAGGTGACCGATGGTGTGCGTAACCACGTCGGGCGTTTATCCTAAATCGAAATTCCGTTTAATCGATGTGCTTTTATACGATCTGCAAAATGATCTAGCAACAGAGCTGTCCTACTAATGATCGGAGAATGCGAAGGGTGCTTTGAAGCGCATTCATGGAGATATCTTATGTCTGACCCCAAAGCTGCCCGCGCGGTGGCCGATCAAATTTCCGGCGAGCACACGAGCCCCTTATCCGACCAGCAGCTTGATCAGGTTTCGGCTGGAGTCAGTCTTGGAGATGTTTTTAATAAATTGGCCTATAGTCTGCCTAATAATCTTGGTGAATCATTGATAAGAGTTGGAAAAATGGTCATTGAGCCTTTTAAGAAAGATCACTATCCCAAAAAAGGCGTATTCCACCCCTGCATCGGCGAAAAGCCGAAGCATTGACGCATTTTTATTTGCCGGTACTTGATCGGTTCCTGCCTCTGCTTGGTCAAGCGCAGAGGCAGTATTGGTCGCATAAGAGGGCACGTCTAACAAGCGTGTCTCTCGCGGTGCGGCGATCGAATATATTATCACACCACCGGATCAAATACCTAGGGCGTGAGGGGGATTTTTACACCGCCAGATCGTTGAGCGTTCTTCCTGACAGACTGGAATGTCCTTGAGGTTGAGCCGCGCGCCGCTGATCGCCTCATCTTGTCCTGTTACGGGGTTGCGCCAAGTCTGAGCGCCACAGCCTGAGCTGCTCCATAAGACATGGCTTGCGATCACCGCGATGAACAGGCCCAACGTTGCCGCCGCCAAAACAGCCTGTAGGACGTTTTGGGCGAGGGGAGCGTAGTCGCGCAGGTGCACGCCGTCTTCGGCCATGGCATCGGTGATGCTGAGTCCACTGTCGCCTGCACGTAGGGCTGTAAACGGGTCAAATACATGTCCGCCGTTGGCCTCTGCCAGCTGCCCCAGGCGTGCCGTGTAGGCCAGCACCGCAGCCGGATCACGATGCAGTGCCGCTGTTTCCCCGAGGGGCGGCACGGCCGCAACAAGCACGACCTCTGCGCGGTCGCGCAGCCAGGTCAGAGTCTGGATGACCGCCGCATCAAACCGCCGCTCACTGCGCGGCGACAGCGGCTTTTCCCTCCGGAGGATGTCGTTGCTGCCGAGGAATAAAACTGCAACCCCGGCACGGACTTGGCAGGTCAGGTGCGGAAGTTGTTCCGCGTAGCCTGGCGCGAAAGTGCCGCCGATCCCGACGTTCACCACCGGTAGGCCAGTGAGGAATGGTCCCAGGCATTCGGCATGCGAGTTTCCGGCGAGCAGGAGCGTGCCGGGTGTCATGGTAGCTAGTTCAGCGTTGATGGCCCGAAGTCGCTGCGCGATGTGGCGCTCCACGACCAAGTGGAGTTCGCGGCGGGCGCGGGCATGGGCACGCCAGCGCCGCCAGGAGGGCATACTGTCAAGAGCAGCCTTCAGTGGAATCATCAGCCGGCCGCTCTAAGCTTTACGCGGCAAGCGAGCGTGAAGCTCAGCCAGCTCTCCGAAACGGTTCCGTCAGCGCTGGCATCGTCAATCAGAATGATGTCGTCGACGATGTCCCGGGGGATCTCTTCCACAGTCCTGCGCAGTGTGCGGCTGGCATTATAGGCGGGCAGGACGACGGTGACGGACTGTCCGTGCAGCATGGTTCGATCGTTCCGTCTCCTGACCCGCCTCGACCGCAGCGGATGCAGCTGCAGCTGCGAGGCCCGTTTCTTTCCGCGTCAGAGCTGAGGAGGGCTATCGGACACCGAGCCCTCAACCGCGTCTCCGACTCGAAGGTTTGTGGGAATTTTTCACACGCAATTGCTATGCGAGCCGACCGCTTGTCATGTCAAGCTTGATCGGATCCGCGCCGGCTCGGTCCCTGGGCCTTGTCGCCAACCGAAATTGCGCGGCTGCCAGCGCGAGTGCTGCGATCGTCCGCTGGGAGCACGGCCTCGACCGTCCGCGGCGCGAATAGGAGGAGGAATAGGTCGCGCCCGTTCAGGTCGCCTGGGCCGTCGACCACGGCGTCCACTTCCACGGTGATCGGCACGTCACCGAAGCGGATGGCAAGAGCGACTGAAAGCTGGGATGGCCCAGGGCTTGACCTCGGTCGGTAAGGTCAAGTGTCACCGATCGCCGCGTCAGGCCATGAACCAAGGGATCAGGCCACCGAGGGCTGCAGCCACATAAGGGAGCGCGCCGAACAACCGCACCTCGCGTAGGGGACCCAAGCCGCGAATGCAGGGAACGAGGAGCGGCAGGAGCGGCAGCAGGTATCGTCCCTGAGGACCATCGACACGGGCATAGCCAACGTTGGTCCAAGTTAGGTACTGCGACAATACGATTGCCCAAAGGCAAACGAGGGTCGCAATGGCCAGGAGAGCGCTGTCCCGACCACGTAGCTCGGCCCTGCGATGGTCGCGTGCCAGAGCCGCCCCGCACAGGGCCACGAACCAGGCCACGTAGAGAAAAGGAGGAAGAGGGCAATCAAGCCAACCTAGAATCCCGATCGCTCCAGCGCCAAGCCAGAGGATATGCTTCAACGTCGCGAGATAGGTCGCCGGAATGGTCAGAAACCTGGACGGTTCCGCCAGCAGAACGCGGAGTTGTGCGCCGGGATCAGTCCCATCGAAGAGAGCGGGGCGAGATCCCAGCCAGAGCGGGCCCGCCTCGTAGGGAAGACGAGGGACCGGCGTCGCCACAAAGGCCGCAGCATAGCCTGCCCAGATCAAGCCCGGGAGAAGGGCGAGGCTTGCCAAGATCAGCGTTCTGAGGATCGCTCCGCGCGTACGGGACAGAGGCACGAGGAGCAGCGCCGCGAGCGGCGCATAAGGGGGCTTCGCCAACACGATCAGCGCGATCAATACCGCGGCACCGACTGTCGAAGGCTGCAGGCGTCCGCAGGATGCGGTGTCCCAGCCACGCGTGGCCAGCGCCACCGCCAGAGCGGAAGCAGCGATGATGAGGCCGTCGTGGTTGTAGGATCCGGCGAGCGACAGGGACATCGGCAAGGCCAGCAGACCGAATAACAGGACGCGTTCGCGCCTAGCCAAGGCCAAGGTAGCGAGTGCGAGGGCCGCGTAGGCGAGAGCGGCCGCGAGACGGCCGAGCCGCGCAGCCCAATACGGGCCAAGGCCGGCTGCCCGCCCCGCACCGAGGCCTAGGGCAGCGGGCAGATAGAAGATTGGGCAGTAGGTGCCGATCGTATAGATCGGGAAGAAAGCGGGCTTCAAACTCCAGGGCAGATCCTGCGGCGTCGGTACGGACAGGCGCATCGGGTGGCGCGGGTCGTCAAAATCGCGCGTCCGGCTCAAGCTTCTCCAGACGGGATCGACCGTCACCCCGGCCGCGCTCGCGACGCGGCCATCCGGCAAGCTTTGGAACTCACGATGCGCGATGAGCTGTCCGTCGATGAGGCTTGCCGTCCGCATGAGATGGGCCGGCTCGTCGGCCACATCTCCGATCGGCGACAGGAGCGCAAACCAGAGGCAGAGTGGGAATGCTAGTAGGAGGAAACCCGCGATGCAGGCAGGTGCACCGAAAGGATTGGCCATACGCGTCAGGAACGGCTTCACCGGGAGGGCCGCTCAAGTGTGTGACTATCCGTCTCGCGCGCGAGCGCGCGCCGGAGCCAGAGTAGAACCGCACACGTCGCAGCGAGTCCGAGAGTGAGAAGAACGCCTTGAGTGGAAGCGTTCAAGCCCACTCGACCGGCGCTGCCGATCAAGACGAACACGAGGAGTGCAGGCTGAGCGGCAACCGTCCCAGCGAGATAGGCCGCACTCGAAATACCACTGAACCCCAGGGCCCAACTCGTGAGGGCGAACGGCATCACGGGAGAGAGACGGAGCAAGCAGACCGCCTGCCACCCTCCGCGCGCGAGAGCGGCCTGGATGGCTTCGATCCGGGATCGTGCCAGCGGGTTCGGGCTGGGCTTGAGGTGGCGGGCGAGTGCGAAGCTCAGCCAAGCTCCCGCGATGGTGCCAACGGAGGCCAACGCGAACCCTAAGACAGGGCCATACAGGGCACCGGCCAGGACGCCGATCAGCGAGGCTGGTAGCAGCCCGCTCGCTGCGATCGTGACCTGAAGCAGAACTAGGACGATCCAGCCGCCAGGCCCGGCACCCTCGGCAAAGGACGTAATCCGCGCCTGGACGACTCCGACCATCTCTGGCGCCAAACATCCGACCGCGGCGCTCGCCAGCGCGACAAAGGCGAGCGCGGCCGGAACGAAGCGGGCGGTCGACTGCGCCTTCAGCATCCAAAGGTCGGCAGGTGATCCTGCACGCCTGCCGAGAAAAGCGACGACCGCTTCAGGCCCAGAAGGTGGGCCCGGTAGGCAAGTGAGGTCTCCAGCACGCCGCAGCCATAAATCACACTGCGGCGGAAGCTGATCGAGGACGCCTCTGGGAAGTAGCGGGTAGGACAAGAGATCTCGCCGACGCGAAAGCCGCCATGGATGGCTTGGGCAAGCATCTGGTTATCGAAGACGAAGTCGTCAGAGCAGCGAAGCAGCGGCAATCTTTCAAGAAGCCGTCGGCTCCAGGCACGATAGCCGGTATGATATTCGGAGAGCTTCTGACCGAGTAGCAAGTTCTGGACGAGCGTCAGGCCGCGGTTAGCCAGATATTTGTAGAGCGGCATGCCGCCGGAGAGGGCGCCTTTGCCGAGAATGCGGGAGGCGAGAACTGCATCGTACTCGCCCGAGACGATCATCGAGGCCATCGCAGTGACGAGACGCGGGGAGTATTGATAGTCGGGATGGAGCATGACCACGATGTCCGCTCCTCGCTCAAGCGCCACCCGGTAGCAGGTCTTTTGGTTCGCGCCATAGCCGCGGTTATGGGGATGCAGGACCGTGAACAATCCGAGTTCGCGGGCTAGCGCGACGGTTCCGTCAGCGCTGGCATCGTCAATCAGAATGATGTCGTCGACGATGTCCCGGGGGATCTCTTCCACAGTCCTGCGCAGTGTGCGGCTGGCATTATAGGCGGGCAGGACGACGGTGACGGACTGTCCGTGCAGCATGGTTCGATCGTTCCGTCTCCTGACCCGCCTCGACCGCAGCGGATGCAGCTGCAGCTGCGAGGCCCGTTTCTTTCCGCGTCAGAGCTGAGGAGGGCTATCGGACACCGAGCCCTCAACCGCGTCTCCGACTCGAAGGTTTGTGGGAATTTTTCACACGCAATTGCTATGCGAGCCGACCGCTTGTCATGTCAAGCTTGATCGGATCCGCGCCGGCTCGGTCCCTGGGCCTTGTCGCCAACCGAAATTGCGCGGCTGCTAGCGCGAGTGCTGCGATCGCTCCTCTTCGTGACAGCTCTCTGCACGATGATCGGGTGTCGCCTAACGGAGGCGGGGACTGCAACGTCGTTGACCTACGGGCCCTTGGCCATCTCGTTGCAGATCATCGGGCGCGGCAAGAGGGCGATGGGCCTCGGCCGCTCTAATCACTGCCTATGAAATTCCATCTTTCAATGAAGCGCTTCTTCGAGCCCTACCTCAAACTGCAAATAAGCGATTGCACGAACCAACGCTTCAGAGACTCTTGCTTGTTGAGCCTCTAATTCCATGTCAGAGAGTATAATTGAAATCGAATATTTATCTTCTGACGAATAGTTGGTTGACAAGCAATCAAATATCCAATTTAATTCTAGCTCGAATCGGGCTTCGATAGACACATTAGGCATGGATGCAACCTCATATATTTCATGCGCCATCAAATTTATAGTAGTTTATTTTCTTAATATACCCCTGAGGAAAATTTTAAGCAAAAATTGAAAAGAAGCGACTCGGCACAATCTAAAGTTGTCGCCGGGCCCGCCCCCTCACCGATTACATTGCGGGGGGGCGCGGCTGCGGAGAGCGAAGCCTCCGCAACCGAGACGTTCGCCCATTGCAGAGCTGTCGCTAAGCGATCGCATGATCAAGTGCGCCAAGCGTAACAGCCCGATGTCAGCAAAGTGAGGAAGTCAGCGGCTGGTAAAGCGTTGCCGCACCACAACCTAAAATTCGTGGACCAATCGATAGAAATTCGCCAGGATCGATATGGGGGGCTGGGTCCAGATCGAGGCAGGCTAATTTGCCCTACAAAGCGCTGATCGATGATAAAGTTGAGCATGAATTGCTCATGTTTTACGAACTGGCGCTTCAATTGGAATAAATCTCGCGACAGGAAGAATATTCTTGGCTTGCCGAGCCCGCGCGACGGATTCTGCTCGAGATCGGCCACATCTTTGGCAAAATTTTGAGCCATAGACTACAGAATACTGATAATTATCTCTGACTGCGAGAAAATCAAACAGTGCAAGGGTTCGATCTGAGGTTGTGGCCATCCTGAGTTGAGATTCCGCTTGAGAAGGTGGCGCTCTTCAACTTTCAGATAGTGCTTGAGGCGCTCGATCCCCCACCCCTGACATGCGGGTGCGGCGAGGATAGCGCGGTGCAGTGCGGCCCGGCATCGGCTTGCCTCTTGGTCAAGCAAGGTGTTGCCCACGCTTGGTGGTGATTCGACCGCTGCAGCCGAGTCGACACCTAACCCCTGTTCCAGCTGAAATGGGTAAGTGCTCGGGTCGGCGATGTAGGCGCTCACTGTGGTGTCCAGATCCCTGTCCATCACCTGGAGCTGGGCGTGGAGGTCAGCGACGATCATAGGTCGGGAGGCACGGTTCGAATCGGCCATGCGGCAGAGCGAAAAAAGGGGTTTTGGGGGAATATCTGGGGAGTTCGGCGCCTGCCGCCGCTCCGATCAGCTCTAAGTCATTGAAATTGTTGGTGCCGCAAGAGGGATTCGAACCCCCGACCCTCTCATTACGAATGAGATGCTCTACCAGCTGAGCTATTGCGGCGGCGCGCTCGCGGCGAAAGGCCGGAACGATCGGGGATCCGTCTAGACGGGCCGTGCCGCCTTGGCAAGGCGTTCGCGTGCACGGAAACGGTGCGATCACCGCGAGAGCGACCCTGTCGCGCAGCCGGCCAGCCGATGCAACTGGGACACGCAGGGCCCGGAACCGGCCGCCCGGCGTCGGAAGGCGGGTTCGCTCGCTTGACGGAGGCTCGGCCCGCAATCGAGGCTGGCGGGGCTCCGCTTGTTCAGGGACGGGTCATGGCCCTCGTCGACCGACTCATCGCCTATGCCGCCGCCGCCTTCGGCCGGCCCGCCGCGCCCGACATCGCCCCGGAGGAGGAGGCGCCCATCGCCGTGGTCGCCCTCCTCGTGCATGTGGCGCGGGCGGACGGGGTGCTGGCCGCGGAGGAGATGGAGCGCCTGGTGCGCCTGGTGCGCACGCACTATGCCGTCTCGGAAGCGGAGGCGCGCAGCCTGATCGCCCGCGCCGGCACCTTCGAAGCCGAGACCCGCGACCTTGCGGGGCTCGTCGAGGGCATCGGCGCGACCGACGAAGCCGAGCGGGCGCGCCTCGTCGCCATGGCCTGGTCGGTGGCGGGCGCGGACGGCGCGGTGCACGAATTCGAGGAGGCGCTGGTCTGCCGCCTCGGCACCCTGTTCGGCCTCGACGAGGCGCGCGTGGCCAAAGCCCGGGCGGCGGCGGTTTCCGCGATCCCGCCTTCGGCATGATCGTCGCCCTCGCGCTCATCCTGTCGGCGCAGCTCCTCGGCGAGGTCGCCGCCCGCAGCATCGGCCTGCCGGTGCCCGGCCCGGTGATCGGCATGGCGCTGATGCTCGGCTTCCTCTGCCTGCGGGACGCCTCGCCCCGCGCATCTGCGCGGATCCTGCCGCCGCCCCTCGTCGACGGCACCGTCGAGGACACCTGCAAGCGGCTGCTCGCGCATCTGTCGCTGATGTTCGTGCCCGCCGGGGTCGGTATCGTCGGCCGGCTCGACGTGCTCGCCGCCAACGGCCTCTCTCTCGCGATCGTCCTGCTCGTCTCGGTGGCGGCCACCCTGACGGCGACGGTGGCGACCTTCGTCTGGGTGTCGCGCCTCGTGGCGCGCCGGTCGGGCGACACGATGGGCGGCGGGGAGTCGTGAGCGGCGAATTCGCCCTCTGGGTCTATCTCTCCCGCACGCCGCTGCTCTGGTTGACGGTGACCCTGATCGCCTACGCCGTCGCCGACCGGGTCTCGGCGGCGACCGACCGGCATCCCCTGGCCAATCCCGTCCTGCACGCGATCTGGATGACGGGCCTCGTCCTGAAGCTCACCGGCACGCCCTACCCGACCTATTTCGAGGGCGCGCAATTCGTGCACTTCCTGCTCGGGCCGGCCACCGTGGCCCTGGCGATTCCCCTCTACGAGCGGCGCGTCACCGTGATGCGCGCCCTGGTGCCGATGCTCGCGGCGCTGGCGGTCGGCTGCGTGACGGCGCTCGGCACCGCGATGGTGCTCGCCCAGGCGCTCGGCATCCCGCATCCGGTCATCGTGGCGCTGGCGCCGAAATCCGTGACGACCGGCGTCGCCATGGGCATCAGCGAGACCCTGGGCGGTGACCCGACCCTGACCGCCGTGCTCGTGATGATCACGGGGGTGGCCGGCGCGGTGATCGTCTCGCCGCTGATGGCGCTCCTGCGCGTCACCGACATGCGCGCCCGCGGCTTCGCGGCGGGGCTCGCCGCCCACGGCCTCGGCACGGCCCGGGCCTTCCAGGTGAGCGAGGTCGCCGGCACCTTCGCCGGCATCGCCATGGGGCTGAACGCCTTCCTCACCGCGATCCTGGTGCCGGTGGCGGTCAGCCTGCTGCGCTGAGGTTCTCCGTCACTCCGCCGCGGCCGGGGCCGGCAGGGCCTTGGGCACGAAGCGGCCGTCATTGGCCGGCTGCAGGTCGATGCGGGCGTCGTGATGGGCGTGCAGGGTCGAGCGGTGGCCGATCGAGACGATGGTCGTGCCCGGCAGCTTCTCGCGCAGCATCGTGTAGATCTTGGCCTCGCTGTCCTCGTCGAGGGCGGCGGTGGATTCGTCGAGGAAGAGCCAGTCCGGCTTGGCGAGCACGGCCCGGGCGATGGCGAGGCGCTGCTGCTCGCCGCCGGACAGGCGCTGGTCCCAGGCGTCGACCTCGTCGAGGCGCTCGGCGAGCTGGGGCAGCTGCGCGGCGACGAGGGCTTCCTTGATCGCCGCGTCGGAGAACTGGTCGGTGGTGCTCGGATAGACCACCGCGCCCCGCAGAGTGCCGAGGGGCAGGTAGGGCCGCTGCGGCAGGAGCAGGGCGGACTGGCCCGCCGGCACGTCGATGCGGCCCTTGCCGAAGGGCCAGATCCCGGCGATCGCCCGGAACAGGGTCGACTTGCCCGAGCCCGAGGGGCCGGTCACCAGCGTGGCGGCGCCCTTGCGCAGGGACAGGCCCTCCGTGCGCAGGATCTCGCGGCCGTCCGGCAGGCTCAGGCCCAGATCCTTGGCGGTCACGTCGCGGCCGGTCTCGTTGCCCTGGACGAGGCCGTAGCCGGCCCCGGTCAGCGCCTCCGCCTTGGTCATGGCGCGCTTGAAGGAGGCGAGGCGGTTGGTGTTCGCCTTGTAGGAGGCGATCGTGGTGTAGGAGCTGATGAAGAACGAGAGCGAGGACTGCACGCTGGAGAAGGCGTCGCCCGTCTGCTGGAACTGGCCGAGGGTGATCTTCTTGGCGAAGTAGGAGGGCGCGGCGAGGATGTAGGGGAAGACCACGCTGATCTGGCTGTAGGACAGCGTGAAGCTGCCGAGCTTGATCCGCCGGTAGATGATCCCGAGGTAGTTCTCGATGATCGAGCCGAACAGGCCCCAGAGCCGCACCGTCTCGGCGCGCTCGCCGCGCAGGAGCGCGATCTGCTCCGAGTAGATGCGCGAGCGGGCGAGCGAGAAGCGGAAATCGGCCTCCACCTTCTCCTGCCGGAAGTCGAGCCCGATCAGGGGGCGGCCGATCACGTGGGTGAGCCAGGTGCCGACCACCGCGTAGCCGACCACGAGCCAGACCAGGAAGCCCGGCACCACCATTTCGGTAAACGGCAGGATGAAGTCCCGCGACAGGCCCCACAGGATCACCATGAAGGAGACCAGGGTGGCGGCTTGCGAGAGCAGGCGGATCGAGAGCGTCGTCGTCTGCTGGATGAACAGGTTGACGTCGCTCTGGATGCGCTGGTCCGGGTTGTCGGCGTGCTCGCCGGTGAAGGCGATGCGGTAATGCGTGCCGCCGTCGAGCCAGCGCTCGTAGAGGCTGCGGGTCAGCCAGGTGCGCCAGCGGATATGCAGGCTCGCATCGACGAAGACGTCGAGCATCCCGATGATCACCCAAACGGTGGCGAGCGGCCCGAACACCCAGACGAGCTGGTACCAGAACACGTCCGCCTTGTATTCCTGCAGGGCGTTGAAGAGGTCGCGGTACCAGAAGTTCAGGCGCAGCTGCAGCGCCACCTGCGCGAAGGTGATGAAGATCGAGAGCGCCACGAGGCGCTGGCCGATCCGGCCCTCGGTGGTGCCGAGGAAGCGGAACGGGCCGATCTCCTGCGTCGGCTGGCCGCGATCGGCGAAATAGGGATCGGCGATCAGGGTGATGGCGCGGATCGGCTCCAGATAGGAGATCGCGAGCACGATTCCGGCGAAGACCACGGCGCCGGTGGCGGCGAAGTCCGGCGGCAGCAGGGCGGCGAGCGTGCCCGGCAGAAGGCCGAGCCCCGCCGCCTGCTTGGCGAGCGCCAGGAACAGGTAGCCGACGCCGTAGACCGAGACGAAGACCTTCAGATAGGCGGAGAGATTGGCGGAAGCGAGCAGGATGCCCGCCATCACGAAGCCGGCGAGCGACACGTAGAGGGGCGGCGCGGGCATGCCCGGCGCGAGCAGCAGCGCCAGTGCGACGAGTCCCGTCAGGACGGCCTGGATGCCGAGCCCGCTCTTGAGTGCGGCCACGCGGGTTCTCCTTCACGTTCTCGCTCCCGGTCTCGGAACCGGGAGGCGCCGCCGCCTGTGCGGGCGCGCCATGGCGAGATAGTGGCGTGGAAGCCCCTCCGTCTCCTGAAATTTTTGTAATCCGCACCGGCGAGGGGCGGCCGCGTGCCCGCCGGGGCCGGCCGGGGCTACTTGTCCCAGTCCCAGTCGTCGTAATCGGGCTCGCGGCAGCGATAGCCGATCGGGCATTGCGGGTTGTCGCGGGTCGGCACGAAGCGCAGCTCCGCGATCTCGGTGAGCTCGCAGAAGCCGCGGTCGCGCACGAAGTGCTCCCGACCCAGCGGGGTGGTGAAGCTGGCCGAGCCCTCCCGGCGCACCAGGGCGATCGCCTCGTCGCAGGTCGTGCGCAGGGTCGAGGGGGCCGGTTGTGCAGCTGCCGGCAACACGGCGAACGTGCCCTCCAGCAACGCGAACGCGACGGATTTCATCGAACGCACCGGCCGTCGCTCATTCTCTGGGCCCAAGCTTGAGCATAAGGGGTTCGTCGGGCGCCGCAAAGGCCTTGCCGCGGGCTTGCCGCAATCGAGCAGTCTACGATTGCGGCCGGGCCCCGAAGGCCCTTAACAATTCGTGACGCGCGCCTATTCTGGACCGCCGCGTCGCGCCTGGGACGGATGCCGACCATGACGGGCCTGTCGATCCTCAACCTGGAGGCCGTGCGCGCCGCGCCGGTCTCGCGCGATCCCTACACGTATTTCCTGGGCAACGGCGTCCTCAACGAGGCGGCGATCGACGAGATCCGCCAGGATTTCCCGGCGATCGCCAAGCCCGGCTACCTCACGGTGGACGAGGTGGCGCTGAAGGGCCGCTTCAAGGCGCTGATCGACGAGCTCGAGAGCGACGAGTTCTCCCGTATCCTCGGCGACAAGTTCGGCATCGACCTCGTCTCCTGCCCGCGCCTGACCACGATCATGAAGCGGAGCCAGCTGAAATACGGCTCGATCCACACGGACGGCCCGTCCAAGGTCATGACCCTGCTCGTCTACATGAACGATGCCTGGGACGCCCCGGCCGCCGGCCGCCTGCGGGTGCTCTACGACGGCAAGAACTACGCGCCCTTCGCCGTCGAGGTCCCCCCGACCATGGGCACGATGTTCGCATTCCTGCGCTCGGACAATTCCTGGCACGGCCACGAGCCCTTCGAGGGCGAGCGCCGCGTGGTGCAGGTGGCCTGGGTGAAGGATGCGGCGGAACTGGAGCGCAAGAAGAAGCGCAACCGCACGGCCCAGTTCCTGAAGGGAATCTTCGGACGCTGACGGGGAGGCCGCGGCGCGGCTCTGGAACGGATGCAGGGGGCGATCATCCTCGACGAGGGGCCGCAGGCGGAGCCGGATAGGGCGCCCGCCCGGGGCCGCCTGCGCCTCGTGCTGCCGATGGCGCTCGCCGCCGGATGGGGCGCGCTGCTGACCTTTGCCGGGCTCGTCCTGTTCGACGATTTCGGCGCGGAGACCCGCGCGGCGCAGCATCGGGAGAGCGTCGCCAATGGGGACGAGAGCGGCGAGGACCTGCTCCGGCCCATGGGGCTCGCCGCGCCGGCCCGCCGCTGGCGCGATCCGGACGAGACCGGCGCCCGGGCCGAAGCGCCCCGTCGCATCGCGATGGCCGCTGTCGGAAACGACGCGTCCTTCCCGCCCCAGCCGCCGGTCGAGGCCGCCCCGCCGCCGGTGGCACCCGCCGCGGCCACGCCCCTGTCGAGCCCCGCGGCGGACTATGTCGGCACCTGGGGGCCGACGGCGGCGGCCTGCGGGGCGCCCTCCCGCCGCCGCGGCTACATCCCGGCCACCATCAGCCAGGACGGGGCGCAGGCCGGCCGCACCCTCTGCCGCTTCCGCAGCGGGCATCGCGAGGGGCCGACCTGGGCCATGACCGCCGAATGCAGCGAGCGCGGGCGGCGCTGGACCTCGCAGGTCCGTCTCCTCGTCGAGGGCGACCGTCTGGTCTGGACGAGCGCGAAGGGCACCACCGCCTATATCCGCTGCGGCCGGCGCAACGGATGATCCCGCCTTGCGCCCTGGCTTTTCCCGTCCACAGGGTGCAGGGAAGCCACAGCCCGTGCGGAACGCTCCGGAGAGAGCGCGTGCCGGGTCGCGACGGAAGCGCCACGATGGGACGCCGATGGCCGGCTTGAGGGATGATTGCGTTCAGGAAAGCGAAAAACTGCTTTCCATCGAGGCCGCCGTGGCGCGGCTCATTGAGGCCCTGCCCCCGGGCGCCGGTCGCGAGACGGTGGCCCTCACCCAGGCGGACGGGCGCGTCGCGGCGGAGGATGCCTTCGCGCGCAACGACCTTCCCCCCTTCGACAATGCCGCGGTCGACGGCTACGCCGTCCGCTTCGCCGACCTGCGGGCCGACGCGCCGACGCGGCTGCCGCTCGGCGGCCGGCTGCCGGCGGGCGCATCGGCGGAGGGGCTCGCCACGGCGGGCGTCGCCCATCGCATCTTCACCGGCGCCCCGATCCCCGCGGGCGCCGACACGGTTTTCATGCAGGAGGACGTGCGCGTCGAGGACGGTCACGTGCTCCTGCCGCCTGGCCAGTCGCGGGGCGCCAATCGCCGGCGGGCCGGCGAGGATGTCGCCAAAGGCAGCCGCGTGGTGCCGGCCGGCCGGCGCCTGCGCCCGCAGGATCTGGCGCTCGCCGCCGCGGCCGGCCTCGACGCCCTGAGCGTTCGCCCTCGCCTGCGCGTCGCGGTGTTCTCCACGGGGGACGAACTGGCCGAGCCCGGCGCGGATCTGCGCCCCGGGCAGATCCACGACGCCAACCGGGCGATGCTCCTCGGCCTTCTCGCCCGGCTCGGCACGGGGACCGCGGATCTCGGCATCCTGCGCGACGATCCCGTGACCCTCACGCGGCGGCTCGCGGAGGCCGCGACGGCGCACGACCTCGTCCTCACCTCCGGCGGCGTCTCGGTGGGAGAGGAGGACCACGTCAAGGCAGCGCTGGCGGCAACGGGCCGGCTCGACCTGTGGAAGCTCGCGATCAAGCCGGGCAAGCCCGTGGCGGTGGGGCGGATCGGCGAGACGCCCTTCGTCGGCCTGCCCGGCAACCCGGCCGCAGCCTACGTCACCCTGCTGTTCGTGGTGCGCCCGCTGCTCGCCGCGCTGAGCGGGGAGCGCTACGCCCCTCCCCGGGCGCAGCCGGTGCGCGCCGCCTTCACCCACCGCCACCAGCCCGGCCGCCGGGAATTCGTGCGGGTGAGCCTCGCTGTCGGCCCGGACGGGACGGCCGAGGCCCGCAAGGACATGCAGCAGGGCTCCGGCATGCTGAGCTCGCTCACCGAGAGCGACGGCCTCGCCGTGATCCCGGAAGCCATGGGCAACGTGACCGAGGGGGCGGTGGTCGGGTTCTACCCCCACGCCCTGCTCTGGTAGTCCTCACTCCGCCGCGTCGGCGGGGCGGAAGCCTTCGAGGCCGATGCGCTCGGGATTGATCGCGGCCAGCGCACGCTTGGCCGCCTCCAGCGGGTGCTCGGATTCGATGCGCACGCCCTTCAAGTCCGGGCTCTTGTAGACCGTGACGATGGTGTCCATCACCTCGGTCAGCGTGGTGCGCTTGTCCTCCGGCGCGGCGATCAGGAGCTGCAGGCCCCAGGCCCGGTAGAGGTCGACCAGGGCCTGGCTGTTGCGCACGTCGAGCTTGGAGAAGGCCTCATCGAGCAGGCACAGGCCGAGGCCGGGATTCTCATCGCCGGGCCGGTCGCCGGGATAATAGGCGGAGGCGAGCGAGGCGGCGATGGCCACGTAGAACGGGGCCTGCGCCTCGCCCCCGGAGCCGCGCAGGGCCCGGTTCGACATGGTGGTGCGGTTGCCCGCCCGGTCGCGCATGCCGATCTCGTAGACGAAGTAGTTGCGGTAATCGGCGAGCCGGGCCGCGCTCTCCTCGCCGGCGATCAGCGCCGAGATCTCCTCGATCGCCGCCTTGAGCGGACCCTCCGCCGTGGTGCCGTCGCCCGGCAGGATCGCCTGGGCGGCATCCGCCGAGCGGGCGACCTCGGTGGCCAGGGCGTGCACGGCGGCGTAGCGCCGGTCCACCGCCGCCTCGAAGGCGTAGGTCTGGCCGGTGAAGGTCTGGGAGGAGAGGCGCTCGTTCAGGGCGTCGAGCCGGGCGCGGACGCGCTCGAACTTGTCGGCGAGCCGGGTCAGCAGGTCTTCCGTCATCAGGCGGCGCATCTCGGCCTCCGCCCGCAGCGCCTGCTCGCGGTAGCGGCGCAGCTCGTGGCCGGCCACCTCGTCATGGGCCCGTTTGGCCCAGCTGTAGCCGAAGGAGGCCGGTGCGTCGGCGCCCCGCCCGAGGGGATTGTCGATGCGCCACTGCACGCAATACTCGGCGAGGTCGCGCTCGGCCGCGCGCCCCTGGTGGCGGGCGGTCTCGGTCGCCTCCTTGGCGGCGTTGCGCGCGAAGGCGGCGGCGTCGGCGAGCCCCTTGGCGTCCCGCTCGGCGAGATCGGCCCGGCAGGCCGCGAGCGAGCCGGCATCGTAGAGGTCGGGGCGGACGAGGCGGATGCGCACGCTGTCCCCGCCCGACCAGCGGGCATAGGCGGAGCGGCGTGCGGCGAGCGCCGCCTTGGCCGCCTCCCGGGTCGCGGCGAGCTTCGCCTTCAGCGTCGCCTCCTCGGAGAGCAGGGCGTCGCGCTTCGGCTCCAGCACCTGCACGAGCTCGGTGAGATAGGCCGAGCGCTCCTTGGTCAGCTCCGCGATCTCGGCTTCGAGGGCGCCGGTATCGGCCTTGGCGGCGCTCTCGCGCTCCGTCGAGAGCGAGCGGCGGCGGCCCTCGATCGCGTCCGCCTCCTCGCGCAGGGCGGCGATGTCTGGCAGGCCCTCGGCGAGCCGGACCCGCAGCATGGCGGCGTTGCGGGCGGCCTCGCGCAGAAGGTTGGCCTCGTTGCGCAGGCGGCGCGCCTCCTCGGTCGCCACCTCCAGGTTGCGGCGTCCCTCGGCGGTGGGGCCGCGATGGCCCCGCGTCATCATCAGCTGCACTGGCCGGTTGACCGAATAGGCCATGCCGGAGGTCGAGCGCCCGCTCGGGGCGATGGCGCGGCTCATGTGGCGCAGCGCGGCGTCGTTGGGGGCGAGGTCGTAGCCGCCGAGGCGGGCGGCGAGGAAGGCCTCGGCATGGGGGTCGTCGGTGTCGATCAGGCCCATCGGCCCGTCGTCGAAGCGGCGGGCGGAGCGCTTGGCCGTGTCCGTCGTCTTCACCAGCAGGCAGCGGTAGAATTGGCTGCGCCGGGATTCGAGCACGCCGAAGGCTCGGTCGAGCCGGTCGGGATCGACCACCAGCGCCTCGCGGGCGCGGCCGAGCAGCCCTTCCAGTGCCTGCCCCCATTTCGGATCGGTGATCTCGGCGAGCTCGCAGATCGGCACCGCCGCGATCCCGATGCGGGCGAGCTCGTCGCGGAAGGCGAGGGTGTCGGGGGCGAGGCGCCCGGCCTGCTCGCGTCCGCCGGCCATCTCGGCGCCGAGGGCCTGCGCCTCGCGCTCCTGCTCGCGGGCGCGCAGGGCCAGATCCTCGGCGGCGTCCTCGAGGGGCCCGGCGATGTCGGGCAACTGGCGCAGGCTCTCGACGAGGCGGGGGAGGGGGCCGTCCGCCCGCAGGGTCTCCTCCGGCGGGGCGTCCCGGCGCAGGCCCGAGCGGGCGCAGGCCTCGACGATCCGGGCCGCGTCGGGATCGATCCGGCGCAGCTCCGCCGCGATGGTGCCGAGCCGGCCGGCCTCCTGCACCAGGGAGACCAGGGCGGAGACGCGGTTGGCGAGGTCGCGCCGGTCGCGGGCGGCCATGGCGAGCCCGGCATCGGAGGCGGCGAGCCGCCCCTCCATGGCGCTGCCGGCGATCTGTGCCTTGCGCGCGGCGATCTCGCCGTCGATCTCGCGCACGAAGCCCTGGCTCGTCGTCACGCTGTCGCGGGCGATGCGC
Source organism: Methylobacterium organophilum (assembly GCF_022533465.1). NCBI lineage: Bacteria > Pseudomonadati > Pseudomonadota > Alphaproteobacteria > Hyphomicrobiales > Methylobacteriaceae > Methylobacterium > Methylobacterium organophilum. The sequence continues at coordinate 1,648,499 of NZ_CP092848.1, forward strand.
AGGCGCTCGGACACGTCCTGAAGGCTGGTGCTCAGGGCGGCGACGTCGAGGATGCGGCGGCGCAGATCCGCGCTCGCGGCGCGCAATTCCTCGAAAGTGGCCGTGAGGCTCGCCTCCGCCCAGGCCTCGTAGCGCTTCACGATGCGGGCGAGATGGGCGAGGCGCCGCTCCAGTTCCTCGATCGTCTCCAGCAGACGGCGCCAGTTCTCCGCCGATTGCCGGATGCGGCCGACATCGAGGGGCTCGGGCTCCAGCACGAAGCTGCGCACGAAGGCGCTCGAATCGAAGATCGGCTTGAAGGCGACCGCGTTGGCGAAGGTGCGCAGGAAGTGGCGCGGCTCCGGCACCGGGGCACCCTCGCGCAGGGTGGCCAGCACCTCGGCGGTGAAGCGCTCGCCGGAGGTGCGGAATTCCTCGAAGCGGCCGGGCTTGGCGCGCAGGTCGCGGGCGATCTCGACCCAGGGCGCCACATAGCTGCCCTCCGCGGTCTCGCGGACATAGTCTGCGATCTCGAAGCGGTGGTCGACGCTGATGAAGCGCGACAGCGTCTCTTCCTTGGCCTCCTCCGCCCGGGCGGCGAGCGCCAGCCCGACCGTGACGATCCGGCCCGAGGCCTCGTTCTCGAAGACGAGGGCGATGATGGTCTCGCAGGCTTCCCGGGTGGGCCGGCCGCCCTCCGCCGGGTCGCTGATCCAGCCGAGGCAGTAGTCGCGCACGGTGCGCGCGCTGCGGCCGGAGGCCGAGGCGTTCAGGGCCAGGCGGCTCGCATTGTTGCCGGCGAGCACGGTGCCGACCGCGTCGAAGATCGTGGACTTGCCCGCCCCCGTTGGCCCGACGAGCGCGGTCGCGCCCCGGATCCGGATCTGCTCACGCCGGATCAGGTACCAATTCGAGAGCGCGATATCGGTGAGGCGGTACACCGTTAGGGCCCGCGCGCCTGTCCTGGAACGATCATCGTCCCGGCATGGACGCCGCCGCCCCGGGATGCAAGCGCCGGAGGTCCGGCGGGCTGAGGCCGGTGTGGATGCGCCTCACCCGGTCGGGAGGCGGCAGTCTCCGCCGCACGATCATGCCCGCGGCAGATGCCGGCCTGGGCAGGCTGTCCCTGCGCGCCGCATAAGCCGCTGACTTTTCTGAAATATCGAAAGTTTCGATCAAATTTATTCGGCTGTTTCGCCAAGTCGAACGGGGCCATCTTCCTCTCATCGGAAGCGGCCAACGGGGCCGCCTCCAAGACCCTACGAAGGAGCCCACCATGTCCCGTCTCGTTTCCGCCGCCCTGGTCGCCCTCTCGCTCGTCGCGGGCAGCGCCGCCCAGGCCCAGAGCTTCACCGCCCCCGCCGGCATCCCGGTTCAGGCCGCTCCCGGCGCCGCCGTCCAGGGCCGCTGAATCCCCTCTCTCCAATCCCCCCTTCCAAGGAGACCCGTCATGAACCGTATCGTCGCTCTCGCCCTGCTCGCCTCTTCCCTCGTCCTGTTCGGCTTCGCCATGGAAGCCCAGGCTCAGAGCTTCACCGCCCCGGCCGGCATCCCGGCCCAGACCGCCCACGCCGTCGGCGGCCGTTGAGCCCGGCCCTGGCCGGATCCGGATTCCGGCACCGCGCAGCAGACAGCGAACACGAGAAAGCCGGCCCTCTCCGACGAGACGGCCGGCTTTCTCGTGTTCGAGGCTCGCTGCGTCCTCGCTTGTCTTCGCCGCATGCGACGCCGCCCGGGCTTTGGGGGCCTTCCGGGGGGGCGCCTAGCCGTTCGCCAGCACCCGGATCCGCGCCGGTCCCTCCTCCACCCGCCCGATGATGGCGGCGGTCGGGTGACCGGCCTGCCAGATCCGCGCGAGGATCGACTCGGCGGCCTCCGGTTCGCAGCTGACGAGCAGGCCGCCCGAGGTCTGGGGATCGGTCAGCAGGTGGCGCCGCCAATCGGGGAAGCCCTCCGGGAGCGCCACCGACTCGCCGAAGGCGGTCCAGTTGCGGTGCGAGGCCCCGGTGACGAAGCCGTCGCGGGCCAGCGCCGCGGCCTTGGGCAGAAGGGGCACCTTGTCCGCCTCGATCAGGAGGCCGAGCCCGGCGCCGCGGGCGACCTCCAGCCCATGGCCGAGCAGCCCGAATCCGGTCACGTCGGTCATGGCATGCAGGTCGGGATCCTCGGCCAGGACGGCACCGACCCGGTTGAGCAGCGTCGTGCTCGCGATGAACTCCGCATAACCGCCCGTGGGCAGGGCCTCCTTCTTGATCGCCGCCGAATAGATCCCGACGCCGAGGGGCTTCGTCAGGATGAGGGCGTCACCGGCCTTGGCGTCGCGGTTGCGGCGGACATGCTCGCGGGGACAGGTACCGATCACGGCGAGCCCGTAGATCGGCTCCGGCGTGTCGATCGAGTGGCCCCCGGCCACCGGGATGCCGGCTTCCGCGCAGATCGAGGCCCCGCCCTTCAGGATCGCGGCGACGGTCTCGGGGGCGATCTTGCCGACGGGCATGCCGAGGATGGCGAGGGCCAGGATCGGCCGGCCGCCCATGGCGTAGACGTCGGAGATCGCGTTGGTCGCGGCGATGCGCCCGAAATCGTGCGGGTCATCGACCATCGGCATGAAGAAGTCGGTGGTGGCGATCAGGCAGGTGCGGTCGTCGAGGGCCCAGACCGCGGCGTCGTCCGAGGTCTCGTTGCCGACGAGAAGCCGCTCGAAGGGGCCGCCCATGGGCTGATCGGCCAGCAGCCCGCGCAGGATCGCGGGGTCGAGCTTGCAGCCGCAACCGCCGCCATGGGCGAGGCTGGTGAGGCGGGGCTGCGTCGCATCCATCGTCGTCTCCTGTTGTCCGATCCGAGCTCGGGCGGAAAGGCCGTAGCCTGTCCACCGCAGCATAGGGGGTTCAACCCTGCCGCGTTCGCGTCCGATCTGCTACCTCGCATGATGATCCGCCGGGCGGCGTCCCGCCCTTGCGTGCGGAGATTTCGGAGTTTCCGATGCGACGTCGTGCCGTCCTGTCGTGCCTTGCCCTTCTCGCCGGCGCCCTCGCCTCGGCCCACGCGCAGGAGGGCGCCAAGCCGCCCTTCGTCTTCACCGGCATCCCCGATCAGGACGAGAGCCGCCTCGTCGAGCGCTTCGGCAAGGTCGCGACCTATCTCGAGGGCAAGCTCGGGGTGCCGGTGCGCTACATCCCGGTGAAGAACTATCCGGCCGCGGTCACCGCCTTCACCAACGGCCAGGTCCAGCTCGCCTGGTTCGGCGGCTTCACCGGCGTCCAGGCCCGCAAAGCGGTGCCGGGCAGCCAGGCCATCGCCCAGGGCGCCGAGGATGCGGCCTTCAAGACCTACTTCATCGCCAACGCCGCCACCGGCCTCGCCCAGGGCGCCGACTTCCCGAAGGCGATCGCGGGCAAGACCTTCACCTTCGGCGCCCGCGCCTCGACCTCCGGCCGGCTGATGCCGGAGCACTTCATCCGCCAGGCCTTCCCGGGCAAGACGCCGGAGCAGGTCTTTTCCCGCGTCGGCTTCTCGGGCGACCACAGCCGCACGATCCAGCTGGTCCAGTCCGGCGCCTTCGAGGTCGGGGCGGTCGACTATTCGGTGTGGGATCTCGACGGCAAGGCCGGCAAGATCGATCAAAAGGCGGTCGCGGTGATCTGGGAGAGCCCGACCTTCCCGGATTACCAGTGGACCGTGCGCGGCGACGTGGACAAGACCTACGGGGAGGGCTTCACCGAGAAGCTGAGGGCAGCCCTCGTCGGTATCACCGACCCGGCCATCCTCGAGCCCTTCGGCCGCTCGAAGTTCATCCCCGTCGACAACGCGGCCTATGCGCCGCTGATCGAGGTGGGCCGTTCGACCGGCCTGCTCGACTGAGGGCAGGCTCCGCCGTGCCGGAGAATGCGATCGCCCTCACGAACGTCTCGGCGGCCTATGGCGGACGGCCGGTCCTCTCCGGCATCGACCTGACCGTGCGCCGGGGCGAGCGGGTGGCCCTGCTCGGGCGCTCGGGGGCGGGCAAGTCGACCCTGATCGGGCTGATCCACGCCCAGGGGCCGGCCCAGGTCGCCCTGGTGCCCCAGGCTTCGGCCCTGGTGCATCCCCTGAGCGTGTTCCACAACGTCTATATGGGCCGCCTCGACCGACGCTCGACCTGGCACAACCTGCGCACCCTCGTCCTGCCGGCCCGGGCCGACGTGGACGAGGTGCGGGCGGTGCTCGGCGGCCTGGGGCTCGCCGAGAAGCTCTTCGCCCGAGCCGGGGAACTCTCGGGCGGGCAGCAGCAGCGGGTCTCGGTGGCCCGCGCCCTCTATAACGGCCGGCCGATCCTGCTCGCCGACGAGCCCGTCTCCGCCCTCGACCGGCAGCAGGGCGCGGCGGTGCTGGAATTGCTCTGCGCCCGCCACGAGACCCTCGTCGTGGCCCTGCACGACGTCGGCCTCGCCCTTGCGCATACGGATCGGGTGGTGGTGCTGGAGAACGGCCGCATCGTCCTCGACGCGCCGAGCCGGGGCCTCGACGCGGCGGCTTTGGCGCCCTTCTACGCGGCCGCCTGATGGACGCCTTCCTCGCCCGGCCCGGCTACGCCTCGATCAGCCGCTGGTTCGTCGCCCTGGCGCTGGCCGCCCTGCTCACGGCCGATCTCCATGTCTCGAGCCTCAACCCCTTCGCCGATCTGCAGCGCCTGCTCGCGGGCCTGATCCGGCCCGATTTCCTCTCCGTCGAGATCCGGAGCATCGCCTACACCGTGGCCTTCGCCGTGCTCGGCGTGGGGCTCGGGGCGGGGGCGGGCTTCCTGCTGGCGATCCCCTTCGCCCGCTCGCGGCCGGTGCGCCTCCTCTGCGCCTTCCTGCGGGCGGTGCACGAGCTGTTCTGGGCGCTCCTGCTGATGCAGATCTTCGGGCTCTCGGCCACCACCGGGATCCTCGCCATCGCGCTGCCCTATGCCGGCATCTGCGCCAAGGTCTATGCCGAGATCATCGAGGAGGCGGACCTCTCGGCCCTGCGCACCCTGCCGCCGGGTACGGGGGCGATCGCCGCCTTCGCCTATGCCCGGCTGCCGGTCGTGGCCGCCTCGCTGCGGCACTACACGCTCTATCGCCTCGAATGCGGCCTGCGCTCGACCCTCGTGCTCGGCTTCATCGGCCTGCCGACCATGGGCTTCTATCTCGAATCCGCCTTCCGCCAGGGCCGCTACGGCGAGGCCGGCGCGCTGCTCCTCGTCTTCTATGCCCTGATCGGCACCCGCCGGCTCTGGATGCGGACCAAGACCCTGCCCTTCCTCCTGGTGGGCAGCGTGCTGGCCCTGCCCGCCACGGTCGGTGCCACGGATGTCGGGGCGAGTCTCGCCCGCTTCCTCGGGCACGACATCGTCCCGGCACCCCTGCGGGATGCGCCGCTCCTGGCGATCGAGACCTGGGCGCGGTTCTGGGCCTGGCTCGCGCCGATCCTCACCGGCCAGATCCTGCCCGGCCTGCTCCAGACCCTGGTGCTGGCCCAGATCGCCCTGGTGGCGACCGCATTCGGCGCCCTGGCGCTGTTTCCCCTGGTCTCGCGGCGCTTCACGGGCCCCATCGGGCGGCCGCTCGGGCGGATCCTGCTCGTCACCGTGCGCTCGACGCCGGAATACATGCTGGCCTACGTCGCCCTGCAGCTCCTCGGCCCCTCGATGCTGCCGGCGATCCTGGCGCTCGCCATCCACAATGCGGGGATCGTGGGCTACCTGCTGGGGCGGCACGCGGACGAGATTGGCTACCGCCCCGACGCGCCGGCGGGCCTGAACCTCTACGCCTACGAGACCGTGCCGCGGCTCTACGGCCAGTTCCTGGCCTATCTGCTGTATCGCTGGGAGATCATCCTGCGCGAGAGCGCGATCTTCGGCATCCTCGGCGTGGCGACGCTCGGCTTCTACGTCGATGCGGCGATCTCGGAGCTGCGCCTCGACGTGGCGGTGGTGCTGATCCTCGCGACCGCCCTGCTCGCCATCGCCGTCGACGCCCTGTCGCGCGGCCTGCGTCGGGCGCTGCGCATCAACACCCTGCCGACCCGCCTGTCCGCGCCGATCGGCCAAGAAGAACCGGCCCGGTGAAGGGGGGGCTTACGGGGCCGAGGCCTCCGCGGCCGCCGTCCGGTCGCCGACCGTCGCGTCGATGGCCTTGGCGTCGAGGATGGCGGCGGCCCCCGGAGCCGTGCCCGGCGGTGTGATCGCCGCCCGCAGGACGCCTCGGATCTCCGCGCCTTTGGCTCCGAAGCGCGACCAGGCCGCTTCGCAGCGGCGATGGTCGTCATCCGCCTGGAAATAACGCTCCTGGTCCTCCAGCAGGGCGGCGTAGACCGCGGCCCGGACCGAGTGCTCCTCCCCGACATAGAGCCGGTAGATCCGGCCCCAGAATTCCTCGTCGAGCTCCCACTCGCAGTGCGAGGCGGCCTTCATCATCGCGAGCTTGCGCAGGCTGCGCCGCTCCGGCTCGGGCAGATAGAGCAGGCCGTAGCGTCCCTTCAGGGCGCGGCCGCCCCCCTCGTACCCGGCATCGCTGGTGAGCGCCCAGGTCAGGTAGGCGCCGGCGCCGCCCGCGATCAGGAGGCCGGCAAGGACGGTGGCTCTGACGACTCGCATGCACGCATCCGGAGATTGAAGCCGCGTCGTAGAGCAGCCGACCCGGGCGAATTCGTGGACATGCGACCGAAAATTGCAACGCTCCCGACGCATCCGGGGTCCGCCTGCGAGACGCATGTCTCGCATCTGCGAAACGGTGCCGATTCCATGCTGCAGAGCGGTTGCCGGCCGCATCCGGCGCCATAAGTCCGCCGGGAACCGGAAAGGGTTCGCCGCCTTCTCCAGCAGGCGCCGGCTTGACCGAGCCCGCGCGACGCTGCTGCCGGAAAAACGAGGATCCTGAGCTCCATGCGGCGCATCCATGCCATGGCCTTCGGCGGCGCGCTCGAAGCGGACGGTGCGCGGTTCGCCCTATGGGCGCCGAGCGCGAAGGAGGTCGCCCTCGTCCTCGACGGGCAGGAGCACCCGGTGCCGGAGGCGGGCGAGGGCTGGCGGCGCCTCGTCGTGCCCGGCGTGAAAGCCGGGGCCCGCTACGGTTTTCGCATCGACGGCGCCCTCGTGGTGCCGGATCCCGCTTCCCGCTTTCAGCCCGAGGATGTCTCCGGCCTGTCCGAACTCGTCGACCCCGCGGCCTATGACTGGCAGGATTCCGACTGGAGCGGCCGCCCCTGGGAAGAGGCTGTGATCTACGAGTTGCATGTCGGCACGGCCACGCCCGAGGGTACCTATGCCGGCCTGGAGAAGCGCCTCGACGACCTCGTCGATCTCGGCGTCACCGCCCTGGAGCTGTTGCCGCTCGCCGACTTCAAGGGCCGCCGCAACTGGGGCTACGACGGCGTTCTGCCCTACGCCCCCGATGCCGTCTATGGCCGGCCGGAGGACCTGAAGCATCTGATCGACGCCGCCCATGCCAAGGGGCTGATGGTTTTCATCGACTGCGTCTACAACCACTTCGGCCCGGCCGGGAACTACCTCCACGCCTACGCGAAGAGCTTCTTCACCGAACGGCACCAGACCCCCTGGGGCGCGGGCATCAACTTCGACGGGAAGGAGGCGGGCCGGGTGGTGCGCGACTTCTTCCTGCAGAACGCGCTCTACTGGCTGGAGGAATACCATTTCGACGGCATCCGCTTCGACGCGGTGCATGCCATCCTCGATGATTCCGAAAAGCACTTCCTGGCCGAGCTCGGCGAGACCGTCCGGCAGCGTTTCCCGGATCGTCACGTCCACCTGATCCTGGAGAACGAGGCCAACCAGGCCCGCTGGCTCGAACGTGACGAGGCGGAGAAGCCGCGCCTGCACAGCGCGCAATGGGCGGACGACCTGCACCATTGCTGGCACGTGCTGCTCACCGGCGAGGAGGCCGGCTATTACGAAAGCTTCGCAGACAAGCCGGTGGAGCACCTCGCCCGCTGCCTCGCCGAGGGCTTCGCCTACCAGGGCGAACCCTTCAAGACCCTCGACAACCATCCCCGTGGCGAGCCCTCGGCGCATCTGCCGCCCTCCGCCTTCGTCACTTTCCTTCAAAACCACGATCAGGTCGGCAACCGGGCGCTGGGCGAGCGCCTGAGCCACCTCGCCGATTCGGGTAAGCTGGCGCTTGCCCGGGCCGGGCTGCTGCTCGCGCCCCAGATCCCGATGCTGTGGATGGGCGAGGAGTGGTCGGCCTCCGCGCCCTTCCTGTTTTTCGTCGACTTCGCCCCCGACGAGGAGCTGAACAAGGCCGTGCGCGAGGGGCGCCGACGCGAGTTCAAGAGCTTCGCGGCCTTCGCCGACGATACCTCGGTCATCCCCGATCCCACCGAGGAGAAGACCTTCACGGATTCCAAGATCTACTGGGACGAGGCCGAGACCGGGCTGCATCGGGCGGTCTGGGCCGATACGCGCAACCTGATCCAGATCCGCCACCAGACCGTGGTGCCGCTGACGAAGTCCGGCTTCCGCGGGGCCGAAGCCCACGTCCCCGCGCCGGGCGTCGTCGATTGCACTTGGCGTTTCGAGGCTGGCACCCTGCGCTTCGTCGCCAATGTCGGGGACGGCGAGTACGCTGCCGATCGCGCGGGCGGCCAGGTGATCTGGTCGAGCGGCCTCTCGCGCGAAGCGCTGCAACTGCCGCCCTGGACCGGTGTGTTCCTGGTCGGTGCCCCCGAATGACCGCGCGCGTGAGCGAGAAAGCCTGAAGCCGGACATGGACGCCGTCCCCGAACACCTCCTCCAGCGTCTGACCGACCTCGTCGGCATCGCCCCGGGCTATACCGATGCCTTCGGCCACCGCGTCGAAACCGGGCTCGACGTGCGCCGTGGCATGCTCGCCGCTTTGGGCTTCGCCGTCGGCAACGAAGCCGAGATCGGCGAGAGCCTCGCCAGGGTCGAGGCCGTGCGCCGGGCCTTGATCCCGCCGCTCCTGCCCACCGAAGCGCGGCGGAGCCTGCGCGTGCCGGTGCTGGCCGATGGCACCTCCGGCTCGATCGCCTGGCGCCTCGTGGATGAGCGCAGCCATGCCCGAGAGGGGCGCGCTCCGGTCACCATGGGGGAGGGCGGTCCCGGCTTCGACCTGCCGCCGCTCACGCCCGGCTACCACCATCTCACCGCCGCCCTCGGCGAGCGGCGGGCGGAGGCCCATGTGATCGCGGCGCCGAAGCGCTGTTGGCGACCCCGCGCCTATGCGGAGGAGGGGGCGCGCGACTGGGGCATGGCCGCCCAGCTCTACGGCCTGCGCTCCCCGGACAATCTCGGGATCGGGACCTATGCCGATGCGGGCCGGGCCGCCCGCGACGCTGGCCTGCGCGGCGCCTCTTTCCTGGGGCTCAGCCCGGTCCATGCGCTCTTCCCCACCGACCGGAGCAAGATCTCCCCCTACTCGCCCTCCTCGCGGCTGTTCCTGGAGACGCTGTTCATCGAGCCGGGCGTGTTGCCGGGCTTCTCCGGGAGCCGGGCGGAACAGCTTCTTGCTGAGCAAACCCCGCGGATCGAGGCCCTGCGCGACGCGGCCCTCGTCGACCACGCCGGCATCTGGGAGGTGCTCGCCCCGGCCCTGGAGGCGCTCTGGCAGGATTCACCCGCCCGCGCCGGCCGGGACGAGGCCTTCGCCGCCTTCCGGAAGGAGGGGGGCGAGAACCTCGAATCTCACGCGACCTTCGAGGCCCTGGCCGAGCATTTCTCCGCCCGGGGCGCCAAGTGGCTCGGCGACTGGCCGGAGGAATACCGCCGGGCGGGAACGGAGGCGGTGCGGGTCTTCGCTCGGGAGCAGGCGGAGCGGGTGAATTTTCACCTGTGGCTGCAGTTCCTTGCCGACGAGCAGCTGAGGGAAGCCTCCGAAGCGGCTCTGGCCTCCGGCATGCGGATCGGCCTCTACCGTGACCTCGCTGTCGGAGCCGACCGAGGCGGCTCCGAAATCTGGTCGCATCCCGAGCGCTTTGCCAACGGCGTCTCGATCGGCGCGCCCCCAGACCTGCTCGCGCCCCGAGGCCAGGACTGGGGCCTGCCGGCCTTCCACCCGCTGGAACTGGAGCGGGACGGCCTCAAGGCGTTCCGGGCTCTGGTCCAGGCCAATATGCGCCATGCCGGCGCGATCCGCATCGACCACGCCTTCCAGCTCGCCCGGCTGTTCCTGATCCCCCTCGGCCAGTCGGCCCAGGCCGGCGCCTACGTGGCGATGCCCTTCGAGCCGATGCTGGCGGTGCTGCGGCTCGAGAGCCACCGCGCCAAGTGCCTCGTCATCGCCGAGGATCTCGGCACCGCCCCGGAGGGGTTTTCCGATGCCCTGATGCAGGCCGGCATCCTGAGCTACCGGATCCTCGCCTTCGAGCGGGAGCAGGGCGGCCGCTTCAAGGCGCCCTCGGCCTACCCGCACAACGCGCTCACCGCCATCACCACCCACGACCTGCCGACCTTCGTCGGTTGGTGGCGGGGCGTCGACACCGACACCCGCCAGTCCCTGGGCCTGTACGATTCCGACCGGGCCGATGCGGAGCGGGCCGAGCGCGTGGCCGAGCGCCACCGCCTGGCCGAGGCGCTGGCTGGCGAGCAGCTGCTGCCGGGCGCCGAGCCGCCGGAGGCTGCGCCCTTCGAGGCGGCCGCGCGCTACCTCGCCCGCGCCCCCTCGATCCTCACCGCCGTGCAATACGAGGACGTGGTCGGCGAGCTGAGCCAGGCCAACGTGCCGGGCTCGACGGAGGGCTATCCGAACTGGCGGCGCAAGCTCGATCGGAGCCTGGAGGCCATCGCCGCCCCGGGCGGCCCGCTCGCCAAGCTCGCCGCCGCGCTCGCCGCGGAGGATCGCGGCCCCCGCTCGGGCGCCGCCCGGCTGTCCTCGGCGCCGCCCCGGGCGACCTACCGGCTCCAGTTCCACGAGGGCTTCACCTTCGCGGATGCCCGCGAGATCGTCCCCTATCTCGCCCGGCTCGGCATCAGCCACGTCTACGCCTCGCCCCTGCAGCGCGCCCGGCCGGGCTCGACCCACGGCTACGACATCGTCGACCACTCGCAGATCAATCCCGAGATCGGCGGCGAGGACGGCTTCGTCGCCTTCTCGGACGCCCTCAAGGCACACGGCCTCAAGCTCCTGCTCGACGTGGTGCCCAACCACATGGGCGTCGGCGGGGCCGACAATCCCTGGTGGCTCTCGGTGCTCGAATGGGGCGGGCTCTCGCCCTACGCCCATGCCTTCGACATCGACTGGGAGCGGCTCGGCGCCAACGGCAAGCTCGTCATCCCCTTTCTCGGCGCGCGCTACGGCGAGGCCCTGGAGACGGGCACGCTGGAACTGAAGTTCGACGAGGCGGCCGGTGCCTTCAGCGTCTGGCACTACGAGCACCAGTTCCCGGTCTGCCCGCTGCAATATCCCTCGATCCTGAACCGGGCGCTCGCGGCGCTCGGCGAGATCGGCGACGACCCCTCGGCGGACGTGCTCGCCATCTCCGAGCGCCTGCGCAACATGGGCGAGGAGACCAACGGGGAGCGCCGCCGCGACTTCCCCGCCGAGGCCGAGACCCTGAAGCAGGATCTCGCGGATGCCGTGCGCGCCTCGCCCCAGATCGCCGCGGCGATCTACCGGGCGCTGCATCTCCTCAACGGCAACAAGGACTATCCCGACACGTTCGGGCCGCTGCACCGCCTGCTGGAGAGCCAGTCCTACCGGCTCGCCCATTGGCGGATCGCCTCGAGCGACATCAATTACCGCCGCTTCTTCGACGTGAACTCCCTCGCGGGCCTGCGCGTCGAGAAGTCGGACATCTTCCAGAAGTCGCACGCGCTCCTGTTCCGCCTGGTCGAGGAGGGCCGCATCGACGGCCTGCGCATCGACCATATCGACGGACTCGCCGATCCGCTCGGCTATGCCCGCGCGCTGCAGGCGGCCGTCGGTCCCGGATTCTACGTGGTGGTGGAGAAGATCCTGGAGCCGGGCGAGAAGCTGCGGGCCTGGCCGGTGGCGGGCACCACCGGCTACGACGTGCTCAACCAGCTCGACGGCATCCTGGTCGACCGCGAGCGCAAGACCCGGGTGGAACGCTTCTACCGCTGGGCGACGGGCTTCGACGAGCCCTACGGCTTCCAGCTGCGTGCGGCCAAGGCCGAGATCCTCGAGATCAGCTTCGCCTCCGAGCTGGAGGTGATCACCGGCGACCTCAAGCTGATCGCCGATGCCGACCGGCGCACCCGCGACTTCTCCGTGAACACGATCCGGCGGGCGCTGATCGAGATCATCGCGCGCTTCCCCACCTACCGCTCCTACCTGCCGGGCGATCTCGACGAGAGCGATGTGGAGGATGCCGACATCGCCCTCATCGAGGGGGCGGTGAAGAAGGCCAAGCGCTGGAGCGCGCTGCCCGACCGCTCGGTGCACGACTTCGCCGAGAACGCGCTGCTCGGGCGCATCGACACCACGGGGCCGGGCCGGCCGGACCCGGCCGTGATCCTGCGCTTCCGCCGCCGCTTCCAGCAGCTCACCGGCCCGGTCATGGCCAAGAGCCTGGAGGACACGCTGTTCTACCGCTACGTCGAGCTCCTGGCCCTCAACGAGGTCGGCGGCGATCCCGGCGAGTACGGCCTCGACCTTCCCCATTTCCACGCGTTGCAGGCGGCTCGGGCCCGGGACTGGCCCAACGCCATGATCGCCACGGCGACCCACGACACCAAGCGCGGCGAGGATGCGCGGTCGCGCCAGCTCGCCCTGTCCGAGCTGCCGGAGGACTGGGCGCGGGCCTGGGACATCTGGCGCGAGACCGCCGGGCCGCACTTGTCCACCCACGACGACGAGCCGGCGCCCGACGCCAACGACCAGTGGATGTTCCTGCAGGCGATCCTCGGCGCTTGGCCCCTGGAACTCCTGGAACAGGACGACGCGGCGGCGATCGAGGATTTCCGAAAGCGCCTCGACGCCTATGCGGAGAAGGCCCTGCGCGAGGGCAAGCGCCGCTCGAGCTGGGTCAATGTCGACGAGGCCTACGAAGGCGCCGTGCACGCGCTGTTCGCGAGGATCGTCGCCCCGGGTTCGGACTTCCTGGCCCGCATGCGCCCCTTCGCCCGGCGGCTCGCCCATCTCGGCATGATCGCGGGGCTCGGCCGCACGGTGCTGAAGGCGACGCTGCCCGGCATTCCGGACACCTATCAGGGCACCGAGTTCTGGGATTTTTCCTTCGTCGATCCCGACAACCGGCGCCCGGTCGACTACGCGGCCCGCGCCACGGCGCTGGAGGCGGGATCATCTCCCGCCGATCTGATCGGCACCTGGTGGGACGGCCGGGTGAAGCAGGCGACGCTTGCCCGCCTGCTCGCCGACCGGGCGGCCCATCCGAGCTTCTACGCCGATGCCGACTACCAGCCCCTCGAGGCCAAGGGCGAGCGGGCCGAGAACGTCGTCGCCTTCATCCGCTCGGATGCGGTCTCGGGGACCGGCGACCTGATCGTGGCTGTGCCCCGCCTCGTCGCGGGGCTCGCGAAGGAGGGCATCCCCTGGTCGGGCGCGGCCTTCGCCGGCACTGCCCTGAGCGTGGACGAGGGCAGCCACTGGCGCGATCTGGCCGGCGGCGAGGTCGGCGCGGAGGATGGCCGGCTCGATCTCGGTGCGCTCTTCGCACGGCTGCCCTACGCCGTGCTGCGTCGGCAGGTGTGAACCATCGCTTGCCCGGGGCTTTTGGATACGGGCAGGGTCCGAGCACATGACAAGGCCGCCGGCGGACGGCCGAGGGAGAACGGTATGAACGCACCCAACACCGCGACGAGCCCGGCGACGCCGACCGATGCGGCGGTGGCGCTGCCCGCGGGCCTCGCGCCCCGGGCCGAGGGGCCGCGGATCTACAACCTGTTCCCGCTCCTCGTGGGCAAGGTCTCGGCCTGGACGGCGGAACTGCCGCGCATCGGGCAGCTCGGATTCGACTGGGTCTATCTCAACCCGTTCCACCAGACCGGGGGCTCGGGCAGCCTCTATGCGGTCGCCGACCTCGACCGGCTCGATCCCCGCTTCCGCGACGAGGATGGCACGCCGGACGACGAGCAGATCGCCCGGTTCTGCCGTGCGGCCGACGCCCGCGGCCTCTCCGTGATGACGGATCTCGTCATCAACCACACGGCCAACGACGCGCGGCTCGCCCGCGAGCGGCCGGACCTTTATGTGCGCGATGCGGCGGGCGCCATCGTCAGCCCGGCGGCGGTCGATCCCGACGATCCCTCGATCCGTACGGTCTGGGGCGACCTCGCCGAGTTGGACTACCATTCGGAGCACGCCCGGGCGGAGCTGACGAAGATCTTCGACGGCTACATCGCCCGCCTGCAGGCGCTCGGCGTGCGCGGCTTCCGCTGCGATGCCGCCTACAAGGTGCCGGCCCCGGTCTGGCGCGACCTGATCGCGGCGGCCAAGGCCCGCGACCCGGACGCGCTCTTCGCCGCCGAGACCCTGGGCTGCACCTTCGAGGAAGCGCAGGCGACGGCGGGGGCCGGCTTCGACTACCTGTTCAACTCCTTCGCTTGGTGGGACCTGAAGGCGCCCTGGGCGCTGGAGCAATACGACCGCCTGCGGGTGATCGTCCCCTCCATCGCCTTCCCCGAGAACCATGACATGGCCCGGCTCGCCGCCGGGCTGTCCGGCGGGCCGGAGGCGATCGCCGCGAAGCTGCGGACCCGCTACGCGCTCGCCGCCTTCTTCTCCGCCGGCGTGCTGATGCCGATCGGCTACGAATGGGGCTATGCCCGCGCGCTCCACGTGGTCGAGACCCATCCGGGCAGGCGCGAGCACGACACCGGCATCGACATCTCGGCGGAGATCGCCGCCCTTAACGCCCTGCGCGCCGAGATCCCGGCGGCGAATGTCGAGGGCGTGCAGATGCGGCTCTCGGCGCCGGACGCGCCCTTCGTCGCCCTGTTCCGCGCCAATACCGGGCACCCCTCCTCGGCCACCTCCGGCCTGCTCCTGCTCTACAACCCCACCGACGTCCCCGTGCCGGTCGAGGCCGGGCCGCTGATCGCCCGCACCGGGGGGCGGCTCGGCGCCTTCGTCGACCGCACGCCGAAATCCGAGCCCATTGCCTTCCACCCGGGCGCCTCCATCGACCTCCTGCCGGGCGAGCTGCGCATCCTCGCCGCGGGCGAGGCGGAGGCCTCGGCCGCGCCGAAGCCCGTCGCCCCCGAGGGCAAGGGCCGCGTCGTCATCGAGGCGGTGACGCCGGAGATCGACGGCGGCCGCTCGGCGGTGAAGCGCATCGTCGGCGAGACCCTCCGGGTCGAGGCCGACATCTTCTCCGACGGCCACGAGATCATCGACGCGGCCATCGTCGCCCGCACCGCCGATGGCGGGCCCTGGCGGCAATACCCGATGGTCTTCATCGACAACGACCGCTGGGGCGGGGAATTCCCGCTGGAGCGCAACGGGCGCTACGAATACACCGTGATCGCTTGGCGGGACGCCTTCGCCTCCTGGACCCGCGACACCCTGAAGAAGCGCGATGCCGGGGTCGACGTGCGGCTCGAGACGATCGAGGGCATCGAGCTGGTGCAGATCGCCGCCGACCTCGCCAAGGGCCGGGACAAGGACCGGCTGAACGCCCTGGTCCAGGCGCTGGCCGCCGAGCCGGAGGGCTCGCCCGCGATCCTCGAGAAGATCCTGGCCCCCGAGAATGCACGGCTGATCCGGCGCAATTCCGAGCGGGTGAACCTGTCCCGTTATCCCGTGAACCTGCCCGTGGTGGCCGACCGCCTCGCGGCCCGCTTCTCCGCTTGGTACGAGATCTTCCCCCGCTCGCAATCCGGCGACCCCAACCGGCACGGCACCTTCGACGACGTGATCCGGCGCCTGCCGGAGATCCGCGAGCTCGGCTTCGACGTGCTCTACTTCACGCCGATCCATCCGATCGGGAAGACCAACCGCAAGGGCAAGAACAACACCCTCAAGGCGCAGGAGGGCGATGTCGGCTCGGTCTACGCCGTGGGCTCGGAGGAGGGCGGGCACGAGGCCGTGCATCCCGAGCTCGGCACCCTGGAGGATTTCCGCCGCCTCGTCGGCGCCGCCCATGCGCACGGCATGGAGATCGCCCTCGATTTCGCGATCCAGTGTTCGCCCGACCATCCCTGGATCAAAAAGCATCCCGAATGGTTCGAGTGGCGCCCCGACGGCACGCTGAAATTCGCCGAAAACCCGCCGAAGAAGTACGAGGACATCTCCAACGTCCATTTCTACGGCGGCGCGCTGCCCTCCCTCTGGATCGAGCTGAGGGACATCCTCCTGGGCTGGGCCAGGCTCGGGGCGCGCATCTTCCGCGTCGACAATCCCCACACCAAGCCGGTGCCGTTCTGGGAATGGGTGATCGCCGAGGTGAACGGGATCTACCCGGACGTGATCTTCCTCGCGGAGGCCTTCACCCGGCCGAAGATGATGAAGAAGCTCGCCAAGGCCGGTTACCAGCAGAGCTATACCTACTTCACCTGGCGCAACACCAAGCAGGAGCTGACCGACTACGCCGTCGAGCTCGCCGGCGAGATGGGCGAGTACTACCGCCCGAACTTCTTCGCCAACACGCCGGACATCAACCCGTATTTCCTGCAGACCAGCGGGCGGCCGGGCTTCGTCATCCGCGCGACGCTCGCGGCGACCCTCTCCTCCGTCTACGGCATCTATAACGGCTTCGAGCTGTGCGAGGCCGCGCCCTATCCGGGCAAGGAAGAGTATCTCGACTCCGAGAAATACGAGCTGAAGGCCTGGGACTACCACCGGCCCGGCAACATCCGCGAGCACATCATCAAGCTCAATCGAATCCGGCGGGACAACCCTGCCCTGTGGGACTTCCGGAACATCACCTTCACCGGCGCCTGGAACGACAACATCCTCGCCTATGCCAAGACGACGCCCGAGAAGGACAACTGCGTCTTCGTCATGGTCAATCTCGATCCGAGGAACCGCCAGGAATGCTCCTACGAGGTGCCGCTCTGGCTGCTCGGCCAGCCCGACGACGGGGCCGTGGATGTCGAAGATCTGCTGCTCGGCTACAAATTCGAGCTGCGCGGCAAGACCCACCGCATCGCCCTCGATCCCGCCGACCGCTCGGTCCTGATCTGGCGTCTTCGCGCGCCGCGGCGGGTTGCGTGAGACTCCGCCCCTGCTAGACCGGGGCCCTTCGGGCGGGATCCGGCTTCGGCCGAATCCGACCCGGAGGGTTCCGTCCCTTCCCGCCTGCCCGGCGGGCCCTGTCCGAGACGTCCTCGAACCCGCGACGTGAGGTAGCCGACGCGATGATCGATCGCAGCGACCCGCAATGGTACCGTGACGCCATCATCTACCAGATCCACGTCAAGTCGTTCTTCGACTCGACGAATGACGGGATCGGCGATTTCGAGGGCCTGACCCAGAAGCTCGACTACGTCCGCGACCTCGGGGTCACGGCGATCTGGCTGATGCCGTTCTATCCCTCGCCCCTGCGGGACGACGGCTACGACATCGCCGATTACCGCGACATCAACCCGTCCTACGGGACGATGGAGGATTTCCGCCGCTTCGTGGAGGCGGCCCACGAGCGCGGCCTGCGGGTCATCACCGAGCTTGTCATCAACCACACCTCGGACCAGCATCCCTGGTTCCAGCGCGCCCGCGAGGCGCCGGCCGGCTCGCCGGAGCGGAATTTCTACGTCTGGTCCGACACGGACGACAAATATTCCGACACGCGCATCATCTTCCTCGACACCGAGGTCTCGAACTGGACCTGGGATCCCGTCGCCAAGCAGTATTTCTGGCACCGCTTCTATTCGCACCAGCCGGATCTCAACTTCGACAACCCGGCCGTGCTCGAAGCCGTGATCGAGGTGATGCGCTACTGGCTCGACATGGGCGTGGACGGTCTGCGCCTCGACGCGATCCCCTACCTCGTCGAGCGCGAGGGCACGAACTGCGAGAATCTCGCCGAGACGCACACCGTCATCAAGAAAATCCGCGCGGCCCTCGACGCCGAATATCCCGACCGGATGCTGCTGGCGGAAGCCAATCAGTGGCCCGAGGAGACGGCGCAGTATTTCGGTGAGGGCGACGAATGCCACATGGCGTTCCACTTCCCCCTCATGCCGCGCATGTACATGGCGATCGCCCGGGAGGACCGGCACCCGATCACCGACATCATGCGGCAGACCCCGGAGATCCCGGAAGGCTGCCAGTGGGCGATTTTCCTGCGCAACCACGACGAGCTGACGCTCGAGATGGTCACCGCGGAGGAGCGTGACTATCTCTGGTCGTTCTATGCCGCCGAGCGGCGTGCCCGCATCAATCTCGGCATCCGCCGCCGCCTCGCGCCCCTGCTCGAGAACGACCGGCGCAAGATCGAGCTGATGAAGTCCCTCGTCCTGTCGATGCCCGGCACGCCGGTGCTCTATTACGGCGACGAGATCGGCATGGGCGACAACATCTATCTCGGCGACCGCGACGGCGTGCGCACGCCGATGCAATGGTCCCCGGACCGCAACGGCGGCTTTTCCCGCGCCAATCCGCAGAAGCTGTTCCTGCCCGCGATCCAGGACCCGATCTATGGCTTCGACGCGATCAACGTCGAGGCGCAGACCCAGGCGCAGACGAGCCTGCTCAACTGGACGCGGCGCATGATCGCGATCCGCAACAACTCGGTCGCCCTCGGGCGCGGCGCGATCCAGTTCCTCTACCCGGCGAACCGCAAGGTCCTGGCCTGGATCCGCGAATACGAGAACGAGCGCATTCTCTGCGTCGCCAACCTGTCGCGGGCGCCGCAGGCGGTACAGCTCGACCTGTCCGACCTGCGCGGGGCGATCCCGATCGAGCTCACCGGCGGCACGGAATTCCCGGCGATCGGCGAATTGCCCTACCTGCTGACGCTGCCGGCCTATGGCTTCTACTGGTTCTCGCTCTCGGCGGCCAATACGGGCGAGGTCGGCCCGCAGCCGCTCTCGCCGGAGCTGTTCACCCTGGTCCTGACCGGCGGGGTCGAGACCCTGATGAAGGGCCGCGAGCGCGTGGCCTTCGAGCGCACCGTGGCGCCCCCCTTCCTGAGCGGCCGGCGCTGGTTCGGCGCCAAGGGCTCCCGCATCAAGGGGGTGCAGGTCACGGACAGCGCCATCGTCAAGGACGGCACCGGCGAGGGCAAGTTCCTGCTGCCGCAGATCGCCGTCACCCTCGTGAACGGCGAGCGCCAGGACTACTTCGTGCCGCTCGCGGTGGACGAAGGCCGCGAGGACGAATCCCTGATGGATCACGCGGTCGCCCGCGTGCGCCGGGGCCCGCGCACCGGCCTGCTCTACGAGGCGGCGGTGGCCCCGCCCTTCGCCATCGCCCTGATCGAGGCCATGCGCGACGGCCTGACCATCCCGAGCGAGCGCGGCCGGCTCGTCTTCTCGACCACCTCCGCCTACGATCCCGACCTGCCCTTCGAGGTCGGTGAGGTGCGACGGCTCGCGGCCGAGCAGAGCAACACCTCGGTCGCCATCGGCTCGAAGATGATGCTCAAGCTGCTGCGCCGGCTGCAGACGGGGGTGCATCCCGAGATCGAGATCGGCCGCTTCCTCACCGAAGAGGCGCATTTCGCCAATACCCCGGCTCTGCTCGGCACCCTGGAGCACGTGGCCGAGGATGGCACCCGCACCGCCCTGGCGCTGCTGCAGAAATTCGTGCCGAACCAGGGCGACGCCTGGACGCTGATGCTGGAGGGCCTGCGTCGCGACTTCGACATCGTGGTGCTCGCCCCCGAGAGCGAGGCGCCGATCCCGGAGGAGGCCTTCCATCCGCATCTGCGCTGGGCGGACCTGCTCGGCCGGCGCACGGCGGAGATGCACAAGGCCTTCTCCATCGCGACGGACGACCCGGCCTTCGCCGCCGAGCCGCTCTCGCCTGCGGATGTGGAGACGCTCGCGGCGGATGCCCGCTTCCAGATGAGCCGGGCCTTCCGGGGTCTGGACGCCATCACGGCCTGGTCCCCGGGTTCGGCGAGCGAGGCCCTGGCCGCCCGCCGCAGCGAGGTCGAGGCCCTGATCGACGATCTCGCCCGCACGGTGCCGGTCGGCGCCCACAAGATCCGCATCCACGGCGACTTCCATCTCGGGCAGGTGCTCGCCTCCGAGGGCGATCTCGTCATCGTCGATTTCGAGGGCGAGCCGGCCCGGCCGGCGGACGAGCGCCGGGCGAAGTCGACCCCGCTGCGGGACGTGGCCGGCATGCTGCGCTCCTTTGCCTATGGTGCGGAGACGGTGGTGCGGGAGATCGCGGCCCGCTTCGGCGACAGCGAGGAGCGCGCCCGCAACGCGGCCATTGCCTGGCGTGGCATGATCGATGCGGCGTTCCTGCAGGGCTACGACGCGGCCCTGGAAGACAGCCGCGCTGCGGTGACCGACCCGCAGACCCATGCCCGCCTGCTGCGCCTGAGCCTTCTCACGAAGGCGCTCTACGAGGTCGATTACGAGGTCAATAACCGCCCGGACTGGATCGAAATCCCGGCCCGGGGGGTTCTCAACATCTTGGACGAAGCGAAGCGCGCCTGAGTCTTCGCATTCCGGAAACCGGTGAGAGAGGTGTCTGAATGACGGTGCTGGACGAGAAGGCCGCGGCGCGTGCCGTGGCTCCTACGGAAAGCCCCTCTTCCCCGGCGGTCGAGGCGCGGCCGGGCACGGTCCGGCCCGCTTCCGGCCCTGTTGCCACCCCGGCCAATGCGCCCCAGCCCGCCGATTCTCTCTCCGGCACATCCGAGCCCGGCAAGCCGCCCCGGCCCACTTCCACGATTCCCTCGGGCATCGCTGTGAGCCCCGAAGCGGTCGCCGCCATCATGGCGGCCGACCATGGCGACCCCTTCGCCGTGCTCGGCCCACATCAGGCCGGCGCCGGTGCCTGGGAGGTCCGGGTGGTGCTGCCCGAAGCCCAGGGGGCGACCCTCCTCACCGCCGGCCAGCGCATCCCGTTCGAGCGGGTGCATCCGGACGGCTTCTATGTCGCGCGGGTGAAGAGCGAGGGGCGGCCCCTCTACGAGATTGAGGTCGCCTTCTGGGACGGCAGCACCCGCAACCGCCACGACCCCTACGGCTTCGGCTCGTCCCTGGAGCAGCAGGACCTGCATGCCCTGCGCGAGGTCGGCAGCAACGCGGTCTACCGCGTGCTCGGTGCCCAGGCCGGCACGCTCGACGGCATCGACGGGTTCCGCTTCGCGGTCTGGGCGCCGAACGCCAAGCGCGTGAGCATCGTCGGCGACTTCAACGACTGGGACGGCCGGCGCCATCCCATGCGGCTCTGGCCGGATGGCGGCGTCTGGGAGCTGTTCGTACCGGGCCTGAAGGTAGGGCAGAACTACAAGTTCGAGATCCGCGGCCCCGACGGGGCGCTATTGCCGCTCAAGGCCGATCCCGTCGCCTTCCGCGCCCAGCATCCGCCGGAGACGGCCTCCGTGCTCCAGGGCACCGGCGAGCCCGCCTGGCACGACGACGCCTGGATGAGGACGCGCGGCGAGAAGGATCCGCGCCACGTGCCCATGGCCGTGTACGAGGTCCATCTCGGCTCCTGGGCCCGGGTGCCGGACGAGGGCAACCGCTACCTGACCTACAAGGAGCTGGCGCAGCGCCTCATCCCCTACGTGAAGGAGATGGGCTTTACCCATATCGAGCTCCTGCCGATCACCGAGTATCCGTTCGACGGTTCCTGGGGCTACCAGCCGGTCTCGCTGTTCGCGCCGACGAGCCGCTTCGGCACGCCCGATGACTTCGTCGCCTTCGTCAACGCCGCGCACGAGGCGGGCATCGGCGTCCTGCTCGACTGGGTGCCGGGCCACTTCCCCCTCGACGCCCACGGCCTCGGCCTGTTCGACGGCACGCATCTCTACGAGCATGCCGATCCCCGCCAGGGCTTCCACCAGGATTGGGGCACCTACATCTACAATTTCGGGCGCACGGAGGTCTCGGCTTTCCTCGCCGCCAATGCCCGCTTCTGGCTGGAGCATTACCACCTCGACGGCCTGCGTGTGGATGCCGTCGCCTCGATGCTCTATCTCGACTATTCACGCCGCGCCGGGGAGTGGATCCCCAACCAGTATGGCGGCAACGAGAACCTCGACGCGATCAACTTCCTCCGGAAGACCAACGAGGCGACCTACAGCCACGCCCCGGGCACGATCACGGTGGCGGAGGAATCGACCTCCTGGCCGGGCGTCTCGCACCCGACCTATACGGGCGGCCTCGGCTTCGGCTTCAAATGGAACATGGGGTGGATGCACGACACCCTGAAATACATTTCCGAAGATCCGATCCACCGGCGCTACCACCACCACAACCTGACCTTCGGGCTGCTCTACGCCTTCTCCGAGAACTTCGTGCTGCCGCTCTCCCACGACGAGGTGGTGCACGGGAAGGGCTCGCTGCTCGGCCGCATGCCCGGCGATCGTTGGCAGAAATTCGCGAACCTGCGCGCCTATTTCGGCTTCATGTGGGGGCATCCCGGCAAGAAGCTGCTCTTCATGGGCGGCGAGTTCGGCCAGGAGCGGGAGTGGAACCACAACCAGTCCCTCGACTGGCACCTGCTCGACGACCCCTTCCACCGCGGCGTGAAGGACCTGATCGCCGACCTGAACCGGCTCTACGTGGCGACGCCCGCGCTCTACGCGCGCGACACCGAACCCGGCGGTTTCCAGTGGCTGGTGGCGGACGACCAGGACAACAGCGTGATCGCCTGGGCGCGCAAGGGACGGGAGGGCGAAATCGCCGTCGTGGTCTCGAACTTCACCCCCGTGCCGCGGGAGGGCTACCGCATCGGCGTGCCGGCGGGCGGCTTCTACCGCGAGGCGATCAACTCGGACGCGGAGCGCTACGGCGGCTCGAACCTGGGCAATATGGGCGGCGTCCAGGCCGAGGCTCAGGAGAGCCACGGCCTGCCCCATTCCCTCAGCCTGACCCTGCCGCCGCTCTCGACCATGATCTTCGTGCGCGAGGGCTGACGCGGGCAACCCCCCGC
This sequence comes from Methylobacterium organophilum, assembly GCF_022533465.1. Lineage (NCBI taxonomy): Bacteria > Pseudomonadati > Pseudomonadota > Alphaproteobacteria > Hyphomicrobiales > Methylobacteriaceae > Methylobacterium > Methylobacterium organophilum. The sequence goes on from NZ_CP092848.1 coordinate 1,671,442, forward strand.
CGGCGGAGCCCCGGGCTCCGCCGGGACGCGTTCAGCTTTCCTCCGCCTCCTCCGGCTCCAGCACGCGCTGGGCCGCGAGCTGGCGCTCGGAGCCGATCAGGCCGCGGGTCTCGGCGCTGAGGGCGCGGGCCGGGCGCTGCGGCGCGGTAAGCGGCTCGGGACGCAGTTCCCCCGTGCCGCCGCGCATCCAGCCGACACCGTCCGGCAGGGCGCCGGCCTGCTGGAGCACCAGCCGGGCCACGTCGCGCTTGCGCACGTCCTCGGCGCGCTGCGCCGCCGCTTCCGCCGGCACCCCGAGCCCTTCGAGGGCGGCCCGGCCAAAGGTCAGGGCCGATTCGACCGTCTCGCGCAGCTGGAAGTCGACATCGCGGTTCATCAGCTCGACGGCGTGGGTGCGGTCATAGGCCCTCACATAGGTGCGCACGTTGGCGAATTCCTCGTGCACCACGTCCACGATCTTCAGAGCCGCTTGGGCGTCGTCGATGCAGATGCAAACGAGCTCGGCCCGGCCGATCCCGGCCGCCCGCAGCACGTCGAGCCGGGTGCCGTCCCCGTAATAGATCCGGAAACCGAAGCGGGTGGCGGCGCGGATCTGCTCCACGTCCTTGTCGATCACGGTGACGCTGATTCCCTCCGCGAGCAGGACCTGCGTCAGGATTTGCCCGAAGCGCCCGAAGCCGATCACCAGCACTCGGGTCTCGGTGGTCTCGACGAGATCTGGGGGCGGCTCCTCCACCTCCGGGCGGCGCGCGGCGAGCAGCGCGTCGAGGCCCTTGGCGGCCACGGGGCCGACGAGCATGGTCAGCGCCGCGAGCGCCACCGCGAACCGCGTGGCGGTGGCGTCGACGATGTTCAGATCGCCCGCCGCGGGCAGGATCACGAAGGCGAACTCGCCCGCCGGCGCCAGCACCGCGCCGCCGCGCACCGCATCGAGCCAGGGGGAGCCGAACAGGCGGAACAGCAGGGAGACGAGCAGGATCTTCACGCCGATCGCCAGGGCGGTGGCCCCGAACAGGGTCGGCCATTGCGCCGCCACCAGCCGCCCGTCGATCGACATGCCGACGCTCATGAAGAACAGGCCGAGCAGCATGCCGCGGAAGGGCTCGATATCGGCTTCGAGCTGGTGGCGGAAATTCGATTCGGCGAGCATCACCCCGGCGAGGAAGGCGCCCATCGCCATGGAGAGGCCGACCTCCTCCATGATCAGCGCCGTGCCGAGCACCACCAGCAGGGCCGCGGCTGTCATCACCTCGCGCCCGCCGGAGGCGGCGAGCAGGCGGAAGAGCGGGTTGAGGCCGTAGCGCCCGATCAGCACCACACCGAGGATCGCCCCGGCCGCGGTTGCGCCGGAATGCAGGGCTTCGGAGAGCCAGCCGCCCTCCGGCGTCCCCCCGGCCGAGGCCATCAGCGGCAGCAGGGCGAGGATCGCGACGACGGAGATGTCCTGGAACAGCAGCACCGCGAAGGCGCGGCTGCCGTAGGAGGTGCCGAGATCGCCCCGCTCCTCCAGGAGCTGCAGGGCCACCGCCGTCGCCGAGAGCGCCAGCGCGACGCCGATCACCGTGGCGGCGCCGGCGTGGAGGCCGAACAGGGCGCCTGCGCCGGCCAGGATCAGGGCGCAGACGGCGAGCTGCGCGGCGCCGAGGCCGAAGATGTCGCGGCGCATCGAGACGAGCCGCGACAATTCCAGCTCGAGCCCGACGATGAAAAGGAGGAGCACCACGCCAATCTCGGCGACGCTCGCCGCGGTCTCGGGCTCGGCGATCAGCGAGAAGCCCGAGGGGCCGATCACCACCCCGGCCACGAGGTAGCCGAGCACGGCGCTCTGGCCGAGCAGCCGCACGATCGGCACGCCGACCACTGCCGCGGTCAGGAAGGTCAGGACCGGCGGCAGGAAGCTCGCATGAGTCGTGGCGTTCGCCATGGCACTCCGATCAGCGTGAGACGGTTCCCCGCCCATAGCCCGGCGCGCCCGGCGGCGCGAGGCCGCGACGGGTGCCATTCTTCACACGTCGGAGGGGCCGCCGGCGCCTGAAACGCGACGGGAGGTCCAGCCGAAGGTCGGTCCAAGAGACCCCAGGTTGATCGTGGGGCAGCGATCGACGTGCATGGGGGTCACGTCGCGTGCGGGATGTGTTACAGACGGCACGGACCGGGGCCTTATGTCCCGGCGCTGTTGACAGCCCGACCCGCCCCTCGCACATCCCGCGGATCATGAGCGCCGACACCATCAACCTGACTGCCGATCCCGATCGGGTGCCCCAGCCGGCCATCACCGGCGAGAAGCCACCCCTCGAAATCCTGCTCTGCGCCCCGCGCGGCTTCTGCGCCGGCGTGGTACGGGCGATCGACGTCGTGGAGCGGGCGCTCGCGATCTACGGTGCGCCGGTCTATGTCCGTCACGAGATCGTGCACAACAAGTACGTGGTCGAGACGCTGAAGCGGAAGGGCGCCGTGTTCGTCCGCGAGCTCGACGAGGTGCCAGACAGCGGCGCGCCCGTCATCTTCTCCGCCCACGGCGTTGCCAAGACCGTGCCGCAGAATGCGGACATGCGCGGGCTGACCACGATCGACGCCACCTGCCCGCTGGTGACCAAGGTCCACCGCGAGGCCGAGATCCACCACAAGCGCGGCCGCCACGTGCTGCTCGTCGGCCATTCCGGCCATCCCGAGGTGGTGGGCACCATGGGCCAGCTGCCCAAGGGCTCGATCACCCTCGTCGAGGATATCGAGCAGATCGCCGCCCTGGAGCCCCCGGCCAACCAGGAACTTGCCTGGGTGACGCAGACCACCCTTTCGATCGACGATACCAAGCACATCGTCGAGGCGCTCAAGGCCAAGTTCGCCGGCATCCACGGCCCGCACAAGGACGACATCTGCTACGCCACCACCAACCGCCAGGAGGCGGTGAAGGAGGTCGCGCCGCGGGTCGACGCCCTGATCGTGGTCGGCTCCTCGAACTCCTCCAACTCGCAGCGCTTGCGCGAGGTCGCCGAGCGCGCCGGCTGCCCGATCACCCGCCTCGTGCTCCGGGCGGAGGAGATCGACTGGGACGCCTTCCAGGGCGTGCGCCGCCTCGGCCTCACCGCCGGCGCCTCCGCGCCGGAGGTGCTCGTCGAGGAGATCATCGACGCCTTCGCCGCCCGATTCGACGTGACCGTGGATCAGGTCTCGGTGACGATCGAGGATATGTCCTTCCCGCTGCCGCGCGAGCTGCGCAGCGAGGCGGCCGAATAGGCTTCCAAACAGGTTCCGTCCCTCGGGACGGATCATGACGGCGGGGGCGCACGGCTGAAGCCGGCGCCCCTTTTTTCGACCCCGTGAGCAAAGCAAGTCCCGTGGCCGTCTACACCGAGGTCCCCGATGCGGCGCTCGCCGCCTTCCTGGCCGAGTACGATCTCGGCGCGATGCTCTCCTACAAGGGCATCGCGGAGGGGGTGGAGAACACCAACTTCTTCCTGCACACGACCACGGGCAACTACATCCTCACCCTCTACGAGAAGCGGGTGCGCGAGGAGGACCTGCCCTTCTTCCTCAACCTGATGGAGCATCTCGCCCGGCGCGGGCTCGCCTGCCCGCAGCCCGTGCGCAACCGGGCCGGCGTAGCCCTGGGCCGGCTTTGCGGGCGCCCGGCGGTGATCGTCAGCTTCTTGGAGGGCGTCTCCGTCAGCAGGCCGAATGCCGGCCATTGCTATGCCCTGGGGCGGGCCCTGGCCGGCCTGCACGAGGCCGGCAGCAATTTCGGCATGGTGCGGCCGAACAACCTCTCGGTCGCCTCCTGGCGCCCCCTCTTCGCGCAGAGCGCGGCGCAGGCCGACGACGTCGCCCCGGGGCTCGCGACGCGCACCCGCGAGGATCTCGCCGTCCTGGAGGCCTCCTGGCCGGAGGGGCTGCCCGGAGGCGTCATCCATGCCGATCTCTTCGTCGATAACGTGTTCTTCATCGGGGACACGCTGTCGGGGCTGATCGATTTCTACTTCGCCTGCACCGACGCCTTCGCCTACGATCTCGCGATCTCGCTCAACGCTTGGTGCTTCGAGGCGGACGGCACCTTCCACCACGACAAGGCCGAGGCGATGATCGCCGGCTATCAGGAGACGCGGCGCCTCGAGCCCGAGGAGGTCGCGGCGCTGCCGATCCTCGCTCGGGGCGCGGCCATGCGCTTCATGCTGACCCGCCTCGTCGATTGGCTGAACGTGCCGCCGGGTGCCCTGGTGAGGCCGAAGGACCCCCTCGAATACGATAGGCGCCTCGCCTTCCACCGGCAGGCGACGCACGCGCGGGATTACGGCTGGCGGGGCTGATCCCGCCGAAATCAGGCGTTCGGATCGAGGGGGATCGGGTAGCAGCGTGCGCCGGTCGCCGCCGCCAGCACCTCCACTGCACCCACCGTCGCGGCGCAGCCCGAGACATGGACCGCGTCCGTCGTCCGCAGGGAAGGCACATGGGCGGTGAGCGGGCCCGGCCGCACCTCCGGCGGGCGCTGCCGGTGGCGTTCGGAGACGAGGGTGATGCGTGATACGCCCGTCGCCTTCAGCCAGTCCAGGGCAGGGCGCATGTAGAGATCGAGGGGATCGCGCGCGCCGACGACGAGATGGATCTCGCGGGCGGGCTCGATGTAGCGGGCGGCCCGGGCGATCGCCCAGATCCCGGCAAATCCCGTCTCGGAGGCCACCAGCACGAGGCGACCGCCCCCGGGGCGGTACTGGCCGCGGCCGACCGGCCCCTTCGCCTTCACCTCGTGGCCGAGGGCGAGGCCGTTCGCGAGGGCGGCGGCGAAGCCCTCCTCGGCGCCCTCCTGCCCGCAGCGCAGGTGGAAGACGAGTTCGTTCAGTTCGGCCGCTCCGTCCACGCGCAGGCTCGGCGTCAAGGTCAGCGGCGCGAAGCCCTCCGGGCTCAGGACGACCTGATGCCCGGGCTCGACGGCGAGAGGCTTGGTGAGCGTCACCACCGCCTGGACCAGACGGGGCGAGAGCCGCGTCACTTCTGTGAGGGTGCCGGCACGTTTGGCGAGGGCCGGCTTGCCGGCGCGCGGCTCGACCTCCGCCAGCCCCTCGCCGTCGCGCTCGGGGATCTCGGGAAGCTTCACCGCTTCGGATCGGCGCAGACGCGGCCGGCCGCGCCGCAGGGCGGCTTGGCCAAGGGCGGTCACGCCGTGGACGCCCTGGGTGGCCGCGATCATGCCGTCGGCGAGCGCGGTTTCGAGGGGCGTGTCGCCGGTGGCGCAACGCACGGTCTTGCCATTGACGACGAGGGAGCAGCGCGTGCTCATGGTCGTCTCCATCTTCTTCCGTGGCAGCGACGGAAGCGGCGCTTCGGGCGCCATCAGGCGGAGGCGTGCAGCAGGCGGTCGACCATGGCGGCCCAGCGCTCGCGCACGGCACGGGCCTCCTCGCCGAGCTCGGGCTGCTCGCCATCGAGGCCGGCGCAGATCCTGAGCTTGGCGATCTCCTCGCGCTCGGCCGCGAGAACCGCCTTGAGCACCTGGAGATTGGCCTGAAGCTGCGTCGCGTCCGGGCGTACCGGAGTGGGCTGCGGGACGTCCTGTTCGATCTCGATTGGGGCGGGCACTGCCGGGACGGTGGAACGCGGCGCCTCGATGTCCATCTGCTTCAGCCGGATCGGACGGGCGATCAGACGCCGTACGACATCGTTGCTGTGCCCCCCCGTCGCCCGCCTCGCCGCCTCGGCCATCGCTTCCCGCTCCTCACCGCCGCCCCGACCGCATCCACAGCGATCTTCGGTGTCGCGCTCAGCTTTGGGCAGACATGGTTAAGGGACGTTTAAGATCTGGCTTTCCGGCGCCGTCCCGCTTCAGGATCCGGACGCTTTTGACAGCTTCGCGCCGGGACGCCGGTCAGGCCGCCTCGGGTGTCGCGCCGACGAGCTGGCGAGCCTGGAGCGTCGTCATCGGCTCGCCGAAGGCGAAGCCCTGGGCGTAGTCGCAGCCGAGATCCTGGAGGGCCTGGGCGTCGGCCTCCGACTCGGCGCCCTCCGCTACGATCGCGAGGCCGAGCTCCTGCGCCATCTTCACGATCGAGCGCAGGATCACGTCCTGCCCGCTGCCCATCTGCCGCACGAAGGACTGGTCGATCTTGATCGTGTCGAAGGGGAAGCGCTGCAGATATGACAGGGACGAGTAGCCGGTGCCGAAATCGTCCAGGGAGAGGCCGGCGCCGAGGTCGTGGATCCGGGCAAGCATCTGCGCGGCGTATTCCGGGTTCTCCATCACCAGACTCTCGGTGAGCTCCAGCTTGAGCGAGCCCGGCAGCACGCCGGTGCGCGCCAGCACGGTCTTCACATCGTGCAGGAGGTCGTGGCGCAGGAGCTGGCGCGAGGAGACGTTGACGGAGGCGAAGATCGGCGGCTCGACGTCGAGGGAGCGCTGCCAGGCGGCGAGCTCCAGCGCCGCGCGCTCGATCACGAAATTGCCGAGCTGGACGATGAAGCCCGTCTCCTCGGCCAGGGGAATGAAGGTTGAGGGCGAGATGCGCCCCAGGCGCGGATGGTCCCAGCGCAGCAGGGCCTCGAAGCCCGCCACCGTCCGGTCTTCCAGCCGCACGATCGGCTGGAACAGCACCTTGATCTCGTTTCGCTCCAGGGAGCGGCGCAGGTCGCTCTCCAGCATCAGCCGGTCGGAGCGCTCCGTGCGCATGTTGGCGCGGAACACCTCGATGCGGTCGCCGCCGCCGCGCTTGGCCTGGATCATCGCCATCTGGGCGTTCTTGAACACTTCCTCCCGCTTGAGGGTGGTGCCGGCCTCGTAGAGGGCGATGCCCGTCGAGACGGTGAGGAAAACCTCGCGCTCGGCATAGGTCACCGGGGTGGCGATGGTGCGCCGGATCATCTCGGCGAAGGCGAGGATGCGGTCGGGGTCGCGCTCCGAGAGCAGGATCACCGCGAACTCGTCGCCGGCGACCCGGGCCAGCGTGTCCTGTGGGCGCAGGAGCCGGCCGAGGCGGCGCGATAGGGTGAGCAGGATGGAATCGCCCGCCGACAGCCCGACCGCGTCGTTGACGGTCTTGAAGCGGTCGATGTCGAGCACGATCACGGTCGGCTTCAGCCGGGCGTCCTGGCCGGCCAGCGCCATGGCGGCGTCGAGGCGGTCGTAGAACAACTCGCGGTTTGGCAGGCCGGTCAGGCTGTCATGCACCGCGTCGTGCAGCAGCCGTTCCTCGGCGGTCTTCAACTCGGTCACGTCGGCGATGGTGCCGACCACCCGGATCACTTCGCCGTCGGTGCCGATCACCGGCCGGGCCTTCAGCCGGTACCAGTGATAGGCGCCCCCGGTCGAGCGCAGGCGGAAATCGTGGACGATGCGCCCGCGGCGCTCCTCGATCACCGTATCGAGGGCGGCGGAATAGCGCTCCACGTCGAAGGGATGCAGCAGGCCGAGCCAAGTCGCGGCCGGCCCTTCCAGGGCGCCGCGCTTCAGGCCGAGCTGACGCTCGATTTCCTGGCCGGCATAGACGCGGTCGCCGGGCACGTCCCAGTCGAACACGATGTCGCCGGCCCCCGTCAGCGCCAGGGCGCGGCGCTCTGTGTCCGAGACGAGGGCGTGGCTCAGGCCGCCTCCGGCGAAGGCGTGCTGCATCACCGTGAAGCCGATCAGCATGACGATGAGCACGAGGCCGCCGATCAGGGCCGGCTGGACGAGGTCCGATCCGATCTGGCCCGTCACCGCGAAGCCCGCCGCCGCCACCCAGACCAGCAGCAGGATCCAGGTCGGCACCAGCAGGATGGCGCGGTCGTAGCCGTTATGCACGGCGAGATAGAGGATCAGCAGCAGGCCGACCCCGGCCACCGCGGCGATGGAGATGCGCGCCACGCCCGCCGCCACCGGCGGGTCGAACACCGCGAGCCCGACGAGGCCGGCGAGGAAGACGAGCCAGAAGAAGGCGACGTGGCTGTAGCGCACGTGCCAGCGCGACAGGTTGAGATAGGCGAATAGGAAGACGAGAAGGGTGGCGCCGAGCACCGCCTCGGCCGAGGCCCGGTAGATCCGCTCGGCCACCTCGTTGATCGGAAAGACCCGCTGCAGGAAGCCGAAATCGATGCAGGCATAGGCGAGCACCGACCAGGCAAGCGCCGCTGCCGCCGGGAAGATGATCGCCCCGCGCACCACGAAGATGATCGTCAGGAACAGGGCGAGCAGTCCCGAGATGCCGATGATGATGCCCTTGTAGAGCGTCAGGCCGCTGGTCTTCTTCTGATAGGCCTCCTGGTCCCAAAGATAGACCTGCGGGATGTTCGGGCCCTTCAGCTCGGCGACGAAGGTGATCGTCGTGTCCGGGTCGAGGGTGATCAGGAACTCGTCGGCATCGAGCCCGTCCTGGCGGTCGGGGCGCTCGCCCTCGCTCGCGGTGATGGCGGCGATGCGCGAACCGCCGAGATCCGGCCAAACCACGCCGGAGCCGACCAGCCGGAAATGCGGGGCCACCAGCAGGCGCTGGATCTGCTCGTCGGTGTCGTTGGTGAGCGCGAACACCATCCAGTCCGGTCGCGCCCCAGCCTCGCGGGCCTTCACCACGATGCGGCGCACGATCCCGTCCTTGGCCGGGGCGGTCGAGATCTGGATCAGGTCGCCGTCCGAGCGGTAGCGCTCGATCATCGGCGTCAGGTCGATCGCTGGCGTGTTCGGAGTGACGCGCACCGCCTCCACGGCACGCGCGGGGCCGGTCGTCCCGAGGGCGCAGGCCAGGGCCGTCAGCAGGAGGAGGACGAAGGAGACTGTGCGCAACGGGGCGATTTCTTGAGGCCGGCGGAACAGGCAGGCGCGTTCGGCAAGTCGTATCGGCGGGGCGGCCGGCCGGCAAGGCGAAGCTTCCCCGGAACGGACGGCGCCCACCGCTCATTGGCCGTGACACCGTCCCTGGGGTCGCTCCGATTTGCGGCCAAAACAAGCCGGGCACGGCAGTGGATCGGGCCTGCCCTTCGTGAGCAGGCGCGCTAAAGCGGGGGGATGACGCTCGCTCCCCTCCTGGCCGTGCCCCTCGCCTGTGGCGTCAGCGCCGGCCTGATCGTGCTGCTGAAGCCCGTGCTCGCCCGCTATGCGCTGGCCCGGCCGAATGCCCGTTCGAGCCATAGGGTGCCGACGCCGCAGGGCGGCGGTATCGCCATCGTCGCTGCGGCGCTCCTCGTGGCCGTGGGCTTCGCCCTGTCCGCCGGGGCCGGCGACGCCGGATTCCTCACGCTCGTTATCGGGGCGCTGGTGCTTGCCGTGATCGGCGCGGTCGACGACATCCGCCCCCTGAGCCCCGCCCTGCGCTTCCTGCTGCAGGCGCTGGCGGTCGCGGCGGTGGTGATGGCGGCGGGCGGGCGGCTGCTGCCCGAATGGCCGCTCTGGCTGGAGCGTATCATCGCCGTCCTGGCTGGGCTTTGGTTCGTGAACCTTGTCAATTTCATGGACGGGCTCGACTGGATGACGGTGGCGGAGATGGTGCCACTTAGCGGCTTCCTGGTCGTCCTCGGCTTCGGAGGCGGCTTCGGAGCCGTCCCCACCCTCCTCGCGGCCGGCCTGCTCGGCGGGCTGCTCGGATTCGCGCCCTTCAACCGGCCGGTGGCGCGGCTCTTCATGGGCGATGTCGGCTCGCTGCCCATCGGCCTCCTCGTCGCCTGGCTGCTCTATCGGCTGGCGCTCGAGGGCCAGATCGTGGCGGCGCTGATCCTGCCGCTCTATCCCGTGGCCGACGCGACCCTCACCCTGCTCTGGCGCCTGAAGCGCGGGGAGAAGGTCTGGCAGGCCCATCGCTCGCATTTCTACCAGGTCGCCACGGTGAACGGCTTCTCCGTGCCCGAGGTCGTCGGCGCCGTCTTCGCCCTGGGGCTCGCCCTCGACGCGCTCGCCGCCGCGAGCTTGCTTTGGCCGTCCTGGCCGGTCAGGCTTCTCTGCCTCGCGGGCGCCCTCGCGCTCGTGGCCGCCCTGCTGCGGCGTTTCTCCAGGCCGAAGCCATCGAGGACCCTGCGCGCGTGACCGGACCGACCATCGCCCTCACCGGGGCCACCGGCTTCATCGGTCGCCATCTCCTGCGCACGCTCAGCGCCCGGGGCTACCGGGTGCGCGTGCTGCTGCGGCGGCCCATCGATACGCTGCCGGAGGGGGCGAGCGGCGCCGTGGTCGGGGATCTCGCCCGGCCGATGAACATGGCCGCCGCGCTGGCCGGCGTCGACGCGGTGGTGCATTCGGCGGGGCTCGCCCATGCCATGTCCGGTGCGCCGGAGGACGATTTCCGCTCCTCCAACACGGAAGCGACCCGGCACCTGGCGGAGGCCGCGCAGCGGGCCAAGGTGCGCCGCTTCGTCTTCCTCTCCTCGATCCGCGCCCAGACCGGTCCGAGCGCCCCTGCTCCCCTCGGCGACAATGACGCGCCCGCGCCGACCGACGCCTATGGCCGCTCCAAGCTCGCCGCCGAGCAGGCGCTCGCCTCCCTCGATCTCGATTGGGTGGCCCTGCGGCCCGTGCTCGTCTACGGCGAGGGGGTGAAGGGCAACATGGCGGCGTTGCTGCGGCTCGCGCGCCTGCCCTATCCCCTGCCGCTGGGCGGTTTTTCCGGGCGCCGCTCGCTGGTCTCGGTGGAGAGCCTTTCGGCGGCGGTGGCGACCGCCCTCGGGGTCGCCGGCCCCCTGCGCCGCCCGCTCATCGTGGCCGATCCCGATCCGCTGACCCTGCCCGAGATGCTCGGCGCCCTGCGCGAGGGGCTCGACCGCGCACCGGGCCTTCTGCCCGTGCCCGCCCCGCTGATCGGTCTCGCCTGCCACGTCACGGGGCGCCGCGAGGTCTTCGACCGGCTCGCCGGCTCCCTGGTCGCCCGCCCCGACGGGCTCGCCGCCTTGGGCTGGTCGCCGGCCTTCCCGTCTCGCGAAGGGCTCGCGCAGCTCGCGCGCCTCTCCGCCTGATCAGGCGGAGACGGCCTGCGGCGCGGAAACGGGCGCGGCCGGGATCGCCCCCGCCCGCAGCCGGAAATCCGGGACGGCCTCCTCGAACACCGCCTCCGCCGCGGCCCGGTCGCCCCGCTCCACGGCCGCCCGCAGGCGGGCGATCCAGGCCTCGAGCACGCTGCGGTCGGCGAAGACGGGCTTGGCCGCCATCACCCCCTCGATGCCGTCGAGGGTGACCCGGGGCTCCTCGCGGGCGAACAGGATCTCGTTGAGGCGCTCGCCCGGCCGGGCGCCGGTGACCTGGATCTCGATGTCCTCTCCCGGTTCGAAGCCGGCGAGCCGGATCATCCGCTCGGCGAGATCCTTGATCCGCACGGGCTGGCCCATCTTGAGCACGTAGACCGCCGCGCGCTGGTCGGAGGCGGCGGTCGCCGGCTCGCGGGCTTCGCGGTCGGCATGGGAGGCGGCGGTGAGCACGAGGTCGGAGGCCTCGCGCACGGTCATGAAGTAGCGCACCATGTCCGCATGGGTGACGGTCACGGGGCCGCCCCGGGCGATCTGCGCCTTGAACACCGGCACCACGGAGCCGACCGACCCGAGCACGTTGCCGAAGCGCACGGCGATGAGGCGGGTCGGCGTCGGGCCGGCCTGCTCGGCGTCGAGGGCCTGGGCCACCATCTCCGCGAAACGCTTGGTGACGCCGAGCTGGGAGACCGGCTCGATCGCCTTGTCGGTGGAGATCATCACCAGGGCCCGGGCGCCGGCCGCCACCGTGGCCTCGGCCACGTTGATCGAGCCGAACACGTTGGTCTTGATGCCCTCCGCCCAGTCGCGCTCCAGATAGGGCACCTGCTTGAGCGCCGCGGCGTGGAACACGTAGGTGGGCCGGAACTCCGCGAAGAGCGCCGCGATGCGCTCCCGGTCGCGGATATCGGCGAGGGCGCCGCGCAGCTCGGCCTCCGCGGTCAGCAGGGCCGGGCTGTTGAGCACGCCGTGCAGGGCCGGCTCCGAATTCTCGACCACGAGCAGGGCGCTCGCGCCGAAGGCCAAAGCCCGGGCGCAGATCTCCGAGCCGATGGAGCCGCCGCCGCCGGTGACGATGACCCGCGCGCCGGTGAGGAAGCGCTCCAGCCGCGGCCGATCGATCGCGACGGTGGGACGGAGCAGCAGATCCTCGATCTCGAGGGGGGCGAGCTCGGCGTCGCGCATGCCTTCGCCGAGGCTCGTCACCCGGGCGAGCGGCAGGCCGAGCCGGCGGGCCCGGGCGATCAGGTCGTCGGGCTCCGCCTCCGGGGCGAGGGCGCTCGGCGTGGCCACGAGCCGGCGCACCGGCAGGCCGCGATTGCCGAGATCGGCCACGACCTTCTCCAGGTCCTGGAAGCCGCCGAGCACGGGCACGCCGCGCATCATCTGCCCCGCCTCGTCCGCCCGCGGCGAGAGGATGCCCTTGGGCGCGAGCCGGCGCACGGAGCCCGCCTCGATCGCGCGCAGCACGATCTCGATATCGGCGCCGCGCCCGAGCAGCAGGGTCGGGGTGGTGGCGCTGCGGGCATGGCTCTGCCGGGAGCGGGTGTATTTCAGGTAGCGGAAGGCGAGGCGCGGTCCGCCCAGCAGGAAGATCTGCAGCACCCAGTAGAGGGCGATGGCGATCTTGCCGAAGAAGTAGAAGCCGTAGAGGTTCTCGGAAACGAGGACGTAATCGAGCACCAGCAGCGTCAGGGCGCAGACGCTCGCTGCCCGCACGATGCCGGCGAGATCCGGCAGCGAGGCGAAGCGCCACTTCGTGCGGTAGAGCTTGAACCAGGCGTAGACGAAGCCGGCGAAGGCGAGGAACGGGGGCAGCAGCAGCGGCAGGGCGTGCAGCCGCTCCGTCAGCTGGTCGCCGTGGAAACGGAACACGAAAGTGAGGATCACCGCCGCCGCGGTCGCCACGAGATCGTGGCCGACCATCGCCGCCGTCTTGAGGGTGCGCTGCTGCATGATGCTTTCGCGGGAGGCCGCGCAGGGTATCGGCGGCGCCTCGGGAGATGTCAACGCGACGGGTGGGGCGCCGACCCGGCGCAGACGATGACCTACGAGCCAGCGGTCTGCCGGATCAATTTCGACACGGCGTCGTCCGCCCGGTCGATATCCGGGGCGTCGATATGGCGGTAGCGGGCCTGGATCATGCCGAAGGCTCCGAAGGCGAGATGGCCCGCGGCGACGACCCCGAGCAGAACCCGCCCGAAGGGTTGCGCCCGCAGGGCCGCGAAGGCGCCGGACAGGCCGTGCGCCTCGGAGGAGGCCTGGGTCCAGGCCGCCGCGAGCACGAAGCCGGCGATCAGGAGGAACACGATTCCGCGCGCGGCATAGCCGAAACGGCCGAGGGGCTTCACCCAGGCCTCGGCGCCGCCCGGGAGCGAGAGACGGGCGGCGACGTCGCCCCGCCAGGCCTTGGCGAGGTAGCCGATCCCGGCCCCGGCGACGCCCAGCCCGACGAGGCCGACGAGCCAGGGGCCGAGGGGCTGGCCCAGGAGCCAGGCCGTCCAGTCCTGCACCCCGTCCCCGCCGGCGGCGGCGCGGCCGATCCCGAAGGCGAGTGGGCCGGCGCTGACGGCGAGGGCGGCATAGGTCGCGGCGCTGACGAGATGCGCGCCGCGCACGACGAGCGCCTTGGCCGAGCGCCCGCGCCGGTCGGCATCGATCGTCCCTTCCACGAGGCGCCAGAGGGCGAAGCCCGCGAGGCCGAGGGCGATGGCCCCGACCAGGACCGCGCCGAAGGGGCTGCCCATCAGGCTCCGCAGCGCGCCCTTGCTGTCGCCTGCCGCGCCGCCCTGTCCGAGGGCGGCCAGCAGGGCAAGGGCACCCACCACGCAATAGACGAGCCCGCGGGCGCCGTAGCCGAAGCGGGCGAGATGCTCCAGGGCGTTGTCGTGCCGGCTCCAGGCCATGCCGGTCAGTCGCGCTCCCGCTCCGGCTTGCCGGCGAGCGCCACGTAGAAACCGAGCCCGTCCTGGGCCGGCAGCGTCTGCAGCCGCTCGATCCAGCCGCGGCGCTTGGCGTCGAGGAGCTGGCGGCCCACCGGCTGGAACAGGGTCTCGCCGCCCCCTTCCGGCGGCGGGTCGAGGCGAATCGCCACCGTCTTGCCCTTGGCGAAGCGGCTGCGCTCCAGCATGTCGTTCAGCGAGGCCTCCGCCGTGGGGCGGTTCGTGCCGCGCAGGTCGAGCACGGAATCCGCATCCGTCACGCCGAGGGAGCCGCGCAGCTTGTTCGCGTAGAAGTCTTCGAAGTGGGGCAAATCCGAGCCTGCGCCGTTCGTGTCAGAAGCCGATGTCGTCGTAGAGGTCGGCCACGGCAAGAGTGCCGTCGAGCTCGGGCAGGGCGACGACCGCGCCGAGCCCGCAGGCCTCCGCCCAGGTTGTCCCGTCGCCCCGCCGCCAGACGTCCACCCGTGCTTCGTCCTGATAGACGATCAGGAAGAGGTGCCGCGAGGGGATGGAGCGGTAAAAGTCGGTCTTGCGCCCCCGGTCCCGGCTCATGGTGGGGGGCGAGAGCCCCTCGGCGACGCGCACCGGATCGCGGGCATCGCCGTCACGCAGCCTCGGGCCGCAGCGCACGATCACGTCGGGGATCGGCGCGAAGGTATCCATCGTATCGCTCGGCACGGCGATGCCCGGGATCGCCCGGCAGTCGCGCGCGCGGGCGAGGCCGGACAGGCGTCCGAGGAGATTCGCGACGATCTGCCGATGCCCCTCGCTCTGCGGGGCCATCGGCACGGACTCGCCGTCGACCGGCTGCCGGCGCTCCTCGTCGGGCCGGTCCTCGACCCAGGCCCGATCCTCCGCGACCTGCATGCGGGTGTCGCGGAGGGCGGCGGCGACCATGATCAGCCTCCGGTGAGGAGGGCCGATCCTAGCATGGCGGGCCGGCGGCGCGGGAGCCTCGGCCGGGACGGCGCGCGCCTCGGAATGAGAGACGCGCCGTCCCGTCGTCGGCGAGGGGCCGCCCGCGGGGCGAGCGGCCAGCCGCCGCTTAGCCGTGCACCAGCACGTTGCGGAACTGCCAGGGGTCGCTCGTGTCGATGTCCTCCGGGAACAGGCCCGGGCGGTCGCTGAGCGGGGTCCAGTCGGTGTAGACGCCGACGACGGGGCCGAGATACGGCGTCTGCACCTCGAGGCAGCGGCGGAAGTCGATCTCGTCGGCCTCGACGATGCCGGCCTCCGGGTTCTCCAGCGCCCAGACCATGCCGGCGAGCACGGCGGAGGTCACCTGCAGGCCGGTCGCGTTCTGGTAGGGGGCGATGCGGCGGGTCTCCTCGATGGAGAGCTGCGAGCCGTACCAGTAGGCGTTCTTCTTGTGGCCGTAGAGGAGCACGCCGAGTTCGTCGATGCCGTCGACGATCTCGTTCTCGTCGAGGATGTGGTGCTTCTCCTGCACCTTGCCGGCATTGCCCCACATCTCGTGCAGCGAGAGCACGGCATCGTTGGCCGGGTGATAGGCGTAGTGGCAGGTCGGACGGTAGACCGCCTCGCCGTTCTCGCGGACCGTGTAGTAGTCGGAGATCGAGATCGCCTCGTTGTGGGTGACGAGGAAGCCGAACTGCGCGCCGGCGGTCGGCACCCAGGTACGCACGCGGGTATCGGCGCCGGGCTGGAGCAGGAAGATCGCGCAGCGCGAGCCCTTCTCCTGGCCGCGGGCGTTCTCGGGCTTCCAGGTCTCGTGCGTGCCCCAGCCGAGCTCGGCCGGCTGGTTGCCCTCGGACACGAAGCCCTCGACCGACCAGGTGTTGACGAACACGCCCATGGGCTTGGGGTGCTTGGCGCGCTGGGTGTCGCGCTCCGCGATGTGGACGCCCTTGACGCCGAGCTCGCGCATCAGCGCGGCCCATTCCTCGCGGGTCTTCGGCTCGGGGGTGGTCGAGCCGGTATCCTTGGCGATGTTCAGGAGCGCCTGCTTGACGAACCAGGAGACCATGCCGGGGTTTGCACCGCAGCAGGAAACGGCGGTCGGGCCGCCGGGGGCGGCGCGGCGCGCCTCGAGGATGTTCTCGCGCAGGGCGTAGTTGGTGCGGTCGGCCTGGCTCAGGCCCTTGTCGAAGTAGAAGCCGGTCCAGGGCTCGGCGACGGTGTCGATGTAGAGCGCGCCCAGCTCACGGCAGAGCTCCAGGATGTCCCGCGACGAGGTGTCGACCGAGAGGTTCACGCAGAAGCCCTGGCCGCCGCCCTCGGTCAGCAGGGGCGTGAGGACGTCGCGGTAGTTCTCCTTGGTCAGCGCCACCTGCTCGAAGCGCAGGCCGTGCTTCTCGGCGAGATCCTTGTGCGCGTCGGAGGGCTCGATGACCGTGAAGCGCTTCTTGTCGTACTCGAAATGGCGCTCGATGAGCGGCAGCGTCCCCCGGCCGATGGAGCCGAAGCCGATCATCACGATCGGGCCGGTGATGCGGCCGTGGACCGGCCACTCGGTCTGGGTTGCGTCGGACATGGCGCAGGGCACTCCTTCGGATAATGACGTGCGGCTCGCGTGAGCGGAGCGGCGTGCTTGATGCCTGGAAATGACGTGCGGATGACGGTTCGACGCCCCGCGGTCAACCGTCCGGATCACGAGAATCTTGCGGAACGGTGAAGCACTGATCTCGACGCTATGATCTGAGTGCAAGTCTGAGTCGGAGGCCGGGCAAGGACGAGCGACCGGAGCATGCTTATATTGCAATGCAACAAGGAGGAGACACCAAGCTTCGCACCACCTGACGCCAAGGGGATCCACACCATGCTGACCGTGCTCACGGCCCAGCCCGTCCGCCCGGAGGTCGAGGCGATCGACCGCGATCCGGGCATCATCACGCTCCTGAGCGCCCTCGTCCGCTCCGCGCGCCGCGCCGGCCATGCCGTCGGTGCCCAGACCCGCGCCTGTCATCGCACCGCCGCCGAGACCGATCTGTTCAGCTCCTCGACCGCCTGGCCCTACAACCAGCGCTGAGGACCCACCGCGCCGTCGACGGACGCGCCGCGCGCCGCTAGGATTCGCCACCGGCCGCCGGGGAGCGTGCCGGCTGCGGACCGGGTTGCTGCCTTGCCTCTGCCGATCGGACGCTGCGCCGCCCCGTTTCTCGTCGGGCTTGCGGCGGCCTCCGCCCAGGCGCGGGAGGGGGCCTGCGAATCTCTGCCGGCGGGCATCGACCGGCTCGTCCTGGTGACCGGCGCCGGTTTCGCGAGCGGGAACGGCCGTCTCCGGCTTTTCCGGCGCAGCGGCGCGGACGCCTCCTGGCACGCCGTCTCGCCACCGGAACCGGTCGTGCTCGGGCGCCACGGTCTCGCCTGGGGTCATCCGTTCCGCGAGGCCGCTCGACCCGGTGAGCCCGTCAAGCGCGAAGGGGACGGTCGTACGCCCGCGGGTCTCTACTGGCTCGGCCGCAGTTTCGGCTTTCCGGCGACGGTCCGGCCCGGTCACCTCGTGTTGAGACCCGGCCGCACGGTCTGCGTCGACGACCCGGACTCGCCTGCCTACAACCATCTCGTCCCGGTC
This sequence comes from Methylobacterium organophilum, assembly GCF_022533465.1. Taxonomy (NCBI): domain Bacteria; kingdom Pseudomonadati; phylum Pseudomonadota; class Alphaproteobacteria; order Hyphomicrobiales; family Methylobacteriaceae; genus Methylobacterium; species Methylobacterium organophilum. Next base: position 1,688,821 of record NZ_CP092848.1, read on the forward strand.
CGGCAGGGACGCGTTGCGCCGAAGGGTGAGGACATGGGCGCCGAACCGCTCTATCGGCGGGGCCTCGTCATCGATTATCCGAGCGACGCCGCGCAACGGGCGGGCTCCTGCATCTTCCTGCATGTCTGGCGCGGGCCGACGACCGGCACGGCGGGTTGTGTCGCCCTGCCCGAGAGACGGGTTGCCGCCATCCAGAATTTCGCGAGCCGGGGAGCCGCGATCGCGATCCTGCCCGAGACGGTGCTGCCGCGCTTCTCGGCCTGCCTGCCGCGACCGTGAGCTTGCCCCAGGCCTGCCGCCGCCATGAGGTCGGCGGCCCGGGATCCGACCATGCGGCTCGCCGTGCCTGTCGGCGAGCCGTGAGGCGGCCTATCCTGCGAGATGCACCTCGACGAGGTTGTCGCTGAAGGTCGGGGAATGGCCCATGCCACCATAGGTGGCGGAAGAGACCACGTTCACCGCCCCGTCGCGGTTGAGGGCGTGCCAGTAGCCGAGGGAGGCGACGACCACGCCCGGCGGCACGTCCTCCGTCACCCGCGCCTCGCCGTGGAAGGTGCCGCGGTCGTTGAACACCCGTACCAGGGCGCCCTCGGTGATGGCCCGCCCGCCGGCATCCCGCGGGTTGATCAGGATCGCCTGGTTGCCCTGCTTGGCGATCTTGTGGGTCTCGTTCGCGTATTGCGAATTGAGGAAGCCGTGGCTCTTCGGCGAGACGATGTTGAGGGGGAAGCGCGCGGCGAGCGCGCCGTTCGTCTCCGGCCGTTCGTTCGCCGGCACGTAGCCCGGCAGGGGGTCGAGGGGCTCGCCGCCCTGCATCGCCTCGTACATCTGCCGGAAGGGCGGGGCGACGAAGTTGCCGTTGGCGGCCGCGGCCTCCGAGTAGAACTCGCACTTGCCCGAGGCGGTCGGGAAGTTGCCCTCCGCATGCGGCGTGCGCGTCTCGGGATCGCCGATATCGAGGCGATACCAGCCATGCGCGCGGAAATGCGCCATGCTGGCGCCGGCCATCTTCGGGCTGTCCCAGTCGAGATACCATTCCATCAGCTCGGTCTCGCTCATGGAGAACTGGGGATCGGTGAAGCCGAAGCGTTGGGCGAGGCGCCGGAACAGCTCGGCGTTCGACACGGTCTCGCCCGGGGGCTCGATCGCCTTCTGATTGAGCGTGAAGAAGAAGTGGCCCCACGAGAACATCATGTCGTCGTGCTCGGCCGCCATGGTCGCCGGCAGAAGGATGTCGGCGTAGCGGGCCGTGTCGGTGACGAAGTGCTCGCTCACCACCGTGAACAGGTCCTCGCGGGCGAGGCCCTTCTTGATGGAGGCGGTCTCGGTGGAGTTCGAGACCGGGTTGGCGTTGTAGACCATCAGGGCGTGGATGCCCGGATTCAGTCCCGCCTCGCCGTTCAGCACCGCGCCGAGCTTGAGCACGTTGACCGCCCGCGTGCCCTCCGGGATCCAGTCCGGCCGGCAGACGCGGTCCCAATGCACGGGAAATTCCCAGAGCGGCATCTGATAGATGCCGCCGCCGGGGTCCTTCCAGGCGCCGGTCAGGGCCGGCAGGGAGAAGATGGCGCGCAGGGCCTGGGCGCCGCCGGCGCTGCGCTCCACCGCCACGCCGGGGCGGATCGCGGCGTGGCGGGTGGTGGCGTATTCATGGGCCAGCATGCGGATGTCTTCCGCCGCGACGCCGCAGATCCCGGCGGCGTATTCCGGCGTGAAGGGCGCGGCCCGCTCCTTCAACGCGTCGAAGCCGAGGGTATGCTTCTCCACATAGTCCCGGTCGATCAGGTTGCCGTTGATGAGACAGTGGATCAGCGCCATCGCCAGGGCGCCATCCGTGCCGGGGCGCGGCATCAGGTGCCAATCCGCCTCCTTGGCGGTGCGGGAGCGGTAGGGGTCGATCACCACCACCTTGGCTCCGCGGCGCTGAGCCTCCTTCACCACGTGCCAGTGGTGGATGTTCGTGGAGATCGAGTTGCAGCCCCAGATGATGATGTACTTCGACTGCGTGAAGCTCATCGGGTCGAGGCCGTTGGTGGGGCCGACGGTGAGCAGCCAGGCCGTGCAGGAGCCGGAGCCGCAGAATGTTTTTTCCGCCACGCTCGCGCCGAGCCGGTTGAAGAACGCATCGCCGACGGTGAGGCCCTGCACCACGCCCTCGTTGCCGAGATAGTTGTAGGGCAGGATCGCTTCGCGGCCGTGCGTCGCGATCACGTCCTGGAAGCGGTCATGGATCGTGTCGAGGGCCTCCGCCCAGCTGATCCGGGTGAACTGGCCCGAGCCCTTCGGGCCCGTGCGGCGCATCGGGTAGAGCACGCGGTCGGGATTGTAGTGGTGCCGCTCGAAATCGTGCACCTTGGTGCAGAGTGCGCCCCGGGTCATCGGATGGTCCGGGTTGCCGCGCACACCGGTCAGGCGCCCATCCTCGACGGTATAGATCATCGAGCAGGTGTCGGGGCAGTCATGCGGGCAAGCGCCCAGCTTGGTGGTGCTCGCAGAAGTGGCGGCCATGGTGCGTCTCCTCTCCCTCCGGTTGCATTTTCGGCATCTTGTTGCTGGGAGACTGGCCGTCGTGCGGTTCGTAAGTCAATTATAATTCTAATGAGAGGCTCATGAAGGTCACCCTCGATCTCACCCGCCTGCGGGCGGAGGGGCGGATCACCGCGGAGGAGCACGACCGGCTCCTGGCCCTCTCGGCGAAGGAGGGCGCTTCCCTCGCCATCAACATCCTGATCGGCTTCGGCGTCGCCGCGGTGAGCCTCGCGGCGCTCGCCCTGGTGCCGGATCCCCGCGCGGCGCTCGCCCTCGGCGGGCTGATGCTGGCCGGAGGTACGGGCCTGCTCGCCCGGCTCGCTGCGTGGCGGGTGCTCGGCGCCATCCTCGTGCTGGTGGGCGCCCTGCTCTTCGGCGGCGGCCTCGTCGTCCTGCAGGAGGGCAGCGCCGCCTCCTTCCTGACCGTGACGGCGGTCTTCGCCGTCGCTGCCCTGCTCTCGGGCAGCGGCCTGCTTGCGGTGCTCGCCGTGTTCGGGCTGTCCGGGGCCCTCGACGCCCGCGCGGGCTACAGCCACGCGGTCTATTCGATCGCGATTCCCGAGCCCGCGGCGACGGTGCTCGTCTTCTCCGCCCTGGCCTTCGGCCTCTACCGGCTGTCGAAGCATCTGCCCCCTGCGGGCGAGCGGCTCGCCCTGATCGGCGCGCGCACGGCGCTGTTCCTGGTCAATCTCGGCTTCTGGGTCGGCTCGCTCTGGGGCGACGAGACGCAATCCGGGATGCGGGAGTCGTTCGGCCGCTCGATCCCGGCCGAGGCCTTCGTGATCGGCTGGGCGCTCGCGCTGCTTGCGGTCGGTGCCTGGGCCGTGCGGGAGAACCGGCGCTGGGTGCTCAACCTCGCCGCGATCTTCGGTGGGATCCACTTCTATACGCAGTGGTTCGAGCGGCTCGGCGCCACGCCGCTCAGCCTGCTTGCCGCCGGCCTCGTGCTCCTCGCCATCGCCTTTGGGCTCTGGCGCTGGAACGAGCGGTTTTCCCGTGAAAATTAACCCTGATAGCGAAGAAACGTGACGGCGCTGTCGCCGTAATCGCGCCGCTCCAGCGCCGTGAACCCGGGTGGCGGCGCCACCTGCACGGCGGCGGCTTCTTCGACGAGGACCAGGGCGCCAGTGCCGAGCCAGCCGCCGGAAGCGGCGGAGGCGAGGGCCTTCGGGGCCAGATCACGGTTATAGGGCGGGTCGCAGAACAGCAGGTCGAAGGGGCCAGCCGGCCCCGCCGGGCCGAGCTTGGTGGCATCCCGGCGGAACAGGCGGGTCCCGCCTTCCAGGCCCAGCGCTTCGATATTGCTCCGGATGATCGCCCGCGCCTCCGAGCCCTCGTCGACGAGGAGGGCGTATTCGGCGCCACGGGAGAGCGCTTCGAAGCTGAAGGCGCCAGTGCCGGCGAAGAGGTCGAGCACGCGCGCGCCCTCGACCACGTCGTCATAGGCATGGGCGAGGACGTTGAACAACGCCTCGCGCATCCGGTCCGTGGTCGGCCGGATCGCGTCCGTGCGTGGTCCCGCGAGCCGGCGGCCTCCGAGCCGCCCGCCGACGATCCTCACCGTTGCCGCTCCCGGACCGGGCTACTTCGACCCGCGCGGCTTGCCGCCGCCGCGGGGACCGGGCTTGCCGGAGAAGCCGCCCGGGCGTCCGCCGGGCTTGCCGCCGCCGGGACGGCCGCCGGCCTTGAAGCCCCCCCTGGCGCCGCCGGCTTCCTTGCCCGCCCCGCCGCGGGCGGGACCGGGCTTGAAGCCGCGGGAGGCGCCGCGCTCGCCCTCGGCACGGCCGCGGAAACCGCCGGCCTTGCGCTCGAAGGCCTCACCGCCGTCACGCGAACGCTCCTGGTGCGCACGCTCCTGGCGCGGGCGCTCCTGCCGGGGACGATCGTCCCGAGCCCGATCCTGGCGCGGACGATCCTCACGCGGGCGATCCTGCGGCGCGCGATCCTGACGGGGACGATCCTGGCGCGACCCGGCCGCCCGCTCCCGCGGCGGTCCGCGCCGCTCGCCCTGCCCCTCGAAGGCTCCGCGGGCCTCGGCCTCGCGGCGGCGCGGACGCGCTTCGCCGCCTTCCCCGCGCGGGGGACGGGCATCGCCGCGCGGCGGCCGGGCGTCGCCCCGGGGGGGACGGGCCTCCTCGTCGCGGCTGCGGAACTTGACCCGGCGGTGCGGCTCGGGGGCCGGCTGCTCCGGCGTGGGCTGCAGGCGCTCGACCAGAACGCGCCGCTCGCCGGTCTGGATCGAGCCGACGCGCTCGCGGCCGCGCTCGGCGGCCTGGGCGCGGGCCGCCTTCGGATCGGCGCCCCGGCGGGGCACGCCGCCGCCACGGGGCCGCTCGTCCGCATCGGCATGCCAGATCGACTGGCGCGGCCCCGGACCCATGCCGCCGGTTGGCACCCCGCGCCGGCGCGGCGGGACGGGAGGGATCGCGGGCCGGACGGCCCGGCCGGGCGAAGCCGGCCTGCGGCCGCTCGGCGGGCGCGCCGCGGGAGGCGCGGGGCGGGCGCGGCGCTTCGGCGGCGGCGGCCTGGGCCGCGGCCTTGGCCGTCTTCTTCGGGCTGCCGAAGGCGGCGATGGGGTCGCGCACCGGGCTCTCGAAATCGACGCCCGCCTGCTCGGCGAGGCCCTTGCCGAGCTGCTCCTTGAGCACCTTGGTCCGGATCTCCTCGACGAGCCCGACTTCGAGGTCGCCGAGCTGGAACGGCCCGAAGGAGAGCCGGATCAGCCGGTTCACGGAAAGCCCGAGATGCTCGAGGATGCGCTTGACCTCGCGGTTCTTGCCCTCGCGCAGGCCGAGCGTGATCCAGGCATTGTCGCCCTGCACCCGGTCGAGACTGGCCTCGACGGGACCGTATTCCATGCCGTCGACGGTGACGCCCTTCCTCAGCTTGTCGAGATCGGCCTGGGTGATCTCGCCGAAGGCGCGCACGCGGTAGCGGCGCAGCCAGCCGGTATCGGGATGGGCGATGACCTTGGCGAGGCCGCCGTCATTGGTCAGCAGCAGCAGGCCCTCGGTGTTGATGTCGAGCCGGCCGACCGCGACCACCCGGGGCAGATCCTCCGGCAGCACGTCGAACACGGTCTGGCGCCCTTCCGGGTCGCGGGCGGTGGTGACGACGCCCCGGGGCTTGTGGAAGATCCAGAGCCGGGTGCGCTCGCGGGCCGGCAGGGGCTCGCCGTCCACGCTGATGCGGTCGCTGTCGGTCACGTTGAGGGCGGGCGAGTGGATCACCTTGCCGTTCACGCTGACGCGGCCGGCCTCGATCATCACCTCGGCGTCGCGGCGCGAGGCGAGGCCTGCCCGGGCGATCGCCTTGGCGATGCGCTCGCCCTCGTAGCCCGCCTCGGGTTCGACCGGCTCCGCGGGGGCCTTCGCCGATTTGGCACCCTTGCGGCGCAGGGGCGCGTCGCCCCCGCTCGCCGGGGTGTCTGCCTGCGGGGGCGCCTCGGCGCCGGTGGATTCTTGGGGCACGGCCTCGTGCGGTGCGGAGTCCTGCCCGCCCGGCGCGTCGTCATTCATGTCGTTCATGCCCGCCCCATATCAGAGGCCTTCCCGGCTTGCGAGGCGTTCCGATCGAGAAGCCGCGCGCCGGATTCATGGCTCGGGCCTGCCGCAGCGGGATCAAGCACAGAAAAAGGCGGCCGAAGCCGCCTTTTCCGATGCGATCCGGGCACCCGAAGGTGCCCCGCCTCAAAGCCGGGGGGAACGGCCCCGCACGGCGCCCATCACCGCCGAGATCAGGAACAGGGCGATGGCGACGAAGAAGACGATCTTGGCAGCCTCCATCGCGGTGCCCGCGATGCCGCCGAAGCCGAGCAGCGCCGCGATCAGCGCGACGACGAGGAAGGTTACGGCCCAACCGATCATGGTATCCTCCGACAGGTTGTCTTCCGGCTGGCCGGCGCCGCTCGGTGCGGCCCGGATCCGGAGAATGTCTTCCGCTCCCCGCCGGTCGGGCCGGCGATGCGGTCTCATCCCTAGAAATTGCCAAGCTGCCGGATCGTTCCGCGCCGGCTTACAAAAGCGGGTGATGGCCGGGGAGACGCTGAAGGGCTTCGAAGTTCGGCCGGACCGGATCGTCGCGACCCGGTCCGAGACCTGACCGTCCCGCATCCTGCGAAAAACCAACGGACCGCGATCAGGCGATGTTCCGAGGCGCTGCGCCAGGGGCAGGATCCGGGCCTTCCCGCGGCCCCGTCAACGCCGCCCGAACAGACGCTCGATATCCGTGAGCTTCAGCGCGACGAAGGTCGGGCGGCCATGGTTGCAGGAGCCGGCATGGGGCGTGGCCTCCATCTCCCGCAGGAGCGCGTTCATCTCCTCCGGCTTGAGGCGGCGCCCGGCGCGGATCGAGCCGTGGCAGCTCATCCGGGAGAGGATGGCGTCGAGGCGGCGGGTCAGCGGATCGCCGTCGCCGGCCGGCGCGCCCTCGTCCAGCCCACTGTCGAGGAGCGCATCGAGCACATCACGCACGAGATCGCGCACCGAGCCGCCGGCCAGGGCCGCCGGCACCGCCCGCACCAGCACCGCACCGGGGCCGAAGGCTTCGATCGAGAGGCCGAGGGCCTCCAGTTCGGCGGCGGCCGCCACGAGCCGTTCGGCCTCGGCGGGCGCCATCTCGACCACGTCGGGGATCAGCAGGCCCTGACGCGCGATGCCGCCGCCGGCCCGCTCGCGTTTCAGCCGCTCGTAGACCAGCCGCTCATGGGCGGCGTGCTGGTCGACGATGACGATGCCGTCCGCGGTCTGGGCGACGATGTAGGTCTCGTGGAGCTGAGCCCGGGCTGCCCCGAGGGGATGCTCGCTCGGTTCGGGCAGGAAGACGGCCTCCGGTGGCTCCCGAAGGTCGGCGGCGGGCGGGGCGAGATCGGCCTCGAACAGGCTCTGCGGCGTGTCGGAGAAGCCGCCGGCCGGCGGCGTCCGCTCGGGCATCCGCCAGCCCGCGGGGGCCGCGACGGAAGGGCCTGAGACGCTCGGGCGGCCCGGCGAGGGGAAGGCCTGCCGTCCGGAATGGGTGGTGAAGCCGCCGGGCCGCAGCGCCTCCAGGGTGCGCGCGGCCCCGGTCGTGGCAGACCGCATCCCGGCCTGGGCCAGGGCGGCGTGGATCGCGCTGACGACCAGGGCGCGCACGAGGCCCGGATCGCGGAAGCGCACCTCGGTCTTGGCCGGATGCACGTTCACGTCGACGAGGGCGGGATCGCAGGTCAGGTCGAGAGCGAGCACGGGATGGCGGTCGGAGGCCATGCTGTCGGCATAGGCTCCGCGCACGGCCCCGAGCAGCAGGCGGTCGCGCACCGGCCGGCCGTTGACCGTGAAGTGGATGTGGCCGGCCGCCCCCCGGTGATAGGTCGGCAGGCCGATATGGCCTTCGAGCAGGAAGCCCTCCCGGGCCAGCGAGAGCGGCACGGCGTTGCCCGCGAAATCCGACCCGAGCACGCTTGCCGCCCGGCGCAGCTGCGCCGCCGGTCCCGGCTCGCTCTCGGCGGGGAAGACGGTCGGCGTGGCGCTCTCGGTCCTGAGGGTGAAGCGGATCCGCGGCTGGGCGAGCGCCAGGCGGCGCAGCACCTCGGCCACCGCCAGGGTCTCGGCCCGGTCGGATTTCAGGAACTTGAGCCGGGCAGGCGTCGCGGCAAAGAGGTCGGTGACCTCGATGCGCGTACCCCGCGCCGCCGGGGCCGGGCGCAAGGGACCCTTCACCCCCGCCTCCACCACGAGGCTCCAGCCTTCGCCGCCCTCCGCCCGGGAGACGATGGAGAGCCGCGCCACGGCACCGATCGAGGGCAGGGCCTCGCCGCGGAAGCCGAGCGTGCCGATCCGGCTCAGGTCGCCATCGGGCAGCTTCGAGGTGGCGTGGCGCTCGACCGCGAGTTCGAGATCCTCCGGCCCCATGCCGCAACCGTCGTCGACGACCCGGATCAGCCGACGGCCGCCGCCCTCGATCGTCACCTCGATGCTGCGGGCGCCCGCATCGATCGCGTTCTCGACGAGCTCCTTCACCGCGGAGGCCGGCCGCTCCACCACCTCGCCCGCAGCGATGCGGTCGACGAGGATCGCGTCGAGGCGGCGCACGGCGGCGCGGGGGATCACCGGTTCGGGAAGGGCGGACATCGCCGCGGGATCATAGCGGGCGGCGGCGGGCGCTCAAAGGCGCAGGCGCGCCGCGGCGGGCGCTGTCCCGCCCTCAGGCGGCGCCGGCCCGCAGCAGATCGTGGTAATGCACCAGCCCGACCGGTCGCTCCGCCTCGATCACGATCAGCGCGGTGATCTTCTTGGTCTCCTGGATCTCCAGGGCCTTGGCGAGCAGGGTCTCGGGGCTGACCGTGCGGGGATTGCGGGTCATCACCGCCTCTACCGCCACGGAATCGAGGTTCTCGCGGAAGATCGCCCGGCGCAGGTCGCCGTCGGTGACGATGCCGGCGAGCCGGCCTTCCGCGTCGGTCACGATCACCGAGCCGAAGCCCTTGGCGTCGATCTCGCGGATGGCGTCGCGCATGGGGGTGCCGAGTGGCACCACCGGCAGGCTTGCCCCGCCATGCATGACCTCACGGACTTGGCGGAGCGAGGCTCCGAGGCGGCCTCCAGGGTGGAACACGGAGAAGTCCCGAGCCGAGAAGCCCCGGGCTTCGAGGAGGGCGATGGCGAGGGCGTCGCCGAGGGCGAGCTGCATCGCGGTGGAAGTGGTGGGGGCGAGCCCGTTGGGGCAGGCCTCCTTCGCCTTGGGCAGGGCGAGGCAGATATCGGCCTCCCGCCCGAGGGTGGAGGTGACCCCCGAGGTGATCGCCACCAGCGTCACCCGATAGCGGCGCGCATAGCCGATGATGTCGGCGAGCTCCGTGGTCTCGCCGGACCAGGACAGGGCCAGCACCACGTCCTCGGCCTGGATCATGCCGAGATCGCCGTGGCTCGCCTCGGCCGGGTGCACGTAGAGGGCCGGGGTGCCGGTGGAGGCGAGCGTCGCGGCGAGCTTGCGGGCGACATGGCCGGACTTGCCCATGCCGGTGCAGATCACCCGGCCGCTGCCCGTCCCGATGCGGGCGACCGCCGCGGAGAAGGCCGCGCCGAGCCCGTTGCCGACCGCCTCCATCAGGCAGGTCAGGCCGTCGCGCTCGGTCTCCAGGGTGCGCAGCGCCGAGGCGATGGCCGGGTCCCGCGACTCCGCCGGGGCGCCGTCCTGGTCCTCGATGCGCTGGGGCCGTGCCATGCCGGATGTGCTCTCTCGGGTCGCTCGGAGCGCGACGGTGGTCTGTGATGCGTCCCGCCATCGCGCCGGATTGTGGTCGCCTCATGGCTCCGCCCGAGGCCCTTCCTGAATAGGGGCCGCCGGTTGACCGCCCGTTAACCACGTCCGGTGTAGCCCGGTTAACCATGCCTGCCCGGGGGCGATGCCGGGCGACTCTTGCCCGGATGGCGGAAAGCCCCCAAGCCCGTGAAGCGCCCGCGGCCGATCGCAGAGACAGCCCGGACGGCCCGCGCGCCGGCGCGGACCGTGGCCGTGGCGCTCGCCCTCGCCGCCGGACTCCTCGTCGGGCCGGCCCTCGCCCAGGAGGCCCCCGACGCCGCGGGCGCGGACCTGTTCTCGCCCAAGCGCCAGAACCGCCTGTTCGCACAGCCGGGCGCGGACGACCTGCCGAGCCTGCGCGGCGTGAACCCGTCTGCCGGAAGCGCGGGCGGAGGCGAGGCCGGCGTCGGCGTTTCCGGGGGCGGCGAGGGCCTGTCGCGGCTGCCCCGCTTCCGCTCGGGCGGCAGCGCGATCTCTTCGGTCGCCAACACGCCGAATGCCGCGCGGCCCAGCCTGCTGCGCCTGCGCGCGGCCCCGCCCCGCCGGATCGGCCTGCCGACGCGCCAGCTCACGCGGGGCCGTATCCAGGATTTCACGACGGACCTGCGCCTGACGCCGGTGATCCAGCCCGCCGTCTCCGGCGTGCCCCTGCCGACGCCGATCCCCGTGCTCGGCCTGCTCAACCCCACCGGCATCCTGCTCGGCACGGCCCTGCGCCGGCCGATCGCCGCCGACCAGGCCTATGCCCCCCTCGGGATCAAGCTCGGCACCTTCACGGTGCTGCCGGCCTTCACCCAGAGCATCGGCTACGATTCGAACCCGGACCAGATCGGCGGGAACCTCGCCAAGCCCTCCCTGGTGCTGCGCAGCGAGGGCGAGGTCGTCTTCCGCTCGGACTGGTCGTCGAGCGCCCTCGAGGGCGAGTTGCGCGGGGGCTATCTCGAATATCCCGACAACGAGGCCTCGAGCCGGCCCAATGCCGCGGGCACCACGCGGCTGCGGGTCGATATGAACCGCGACACCCGCATCGACGTGGAGACGCGCTTCCTCCTCGACACCCTGCGTCTCGGCAGCCCGGAGGTCGGCAGCCAGGCGACGAGCCGGCCGATCTACGCCACCTATGGCGGCACCGTCGGCGTCACCGAGAATTTCAACCGCCTGCAGGTGACGCTGCGCGGCTCGATCGACCGCCAGATCTTCGAGGATGCGCGGCTCGCGAGCGGCGCGCCGCTGATCCAGAGCGACCGCGACACCAACCAGTACGGCCTGCGCCTGCGGATCGGCTACGAGGTCTCCCCGGCGATCACGCCCTTCGTCGAGACCATCGTCGACACCCGCGTCTACGACACGCCGGTGGACCAGCAGGGTTTCCGCCGCGACTCGGACGGAGTGGCGCTCACCGGCGGCGCCAGCTTCGCGCTCACCCGGTTCATCACCGGCGAGGTTTCCGGCGGTCTGCAGCGGCGCGACTATGTCGATGCCCGCCTGCGCGCCATCTCCTCGCCGTTGATCAACGCCGCGTTGATCTGGTCCGTAAGCCCGCTCACCACGGTCCGCTTCAACCAGCAGACCGGCGTCATCGAGACCTCGGTGGCCGGGGCGAGCGGCGTCGCCACCAACGTGGCCACCCTGGAGGTGCAGCACGACCTCCTGCGCAACCTCTCGATCACGCTCGGCGGCGCCTACATCGCCAACGACTATCAGGGGGTGAGCATCCGCGAGCGCGGCTTCTCCGCCACCGCCCGGCTCGATTATCGCTTCAATCGCTGGCTGACCCTGCGCGGCAGCTACATCCACCAGGAACTGACGAGCACGGCGGCCGCCTCGAGCTACCAGGCGGACACGGTCCTGCTCGGGGTGCGGGTGAACCCTTAGAGCCGCTTCCGATCGCGTTGCCATCGGCAGCGCTTCCAAACCTTTGTCGTGACGCGCGCGCTCACGCCGAACCGGTGTCCCCTTCGGCGCAGAGCGTTCTCGGCGCTCAGGCGGCCCGGATCAGCAGCGCGATCGCGGCGACGGCGATCACGCCGAGGGTGGCGAGGATGCCGCCGCCGCGGCAGGCGAACTGGCGGGGCGAGTTCTTCGGCGCGAACATCCCGATCGGGTGCAGGATCCGCGCGATCACGAGGACGATCAGCAGGGTCTGGACCAGGGTATGCCCGCCCCCGGCGGCTTCGAGCAGGCCGATCAGCACCAGGGCCAGCGGCACGTTCTCGGTGAAGTTGCCCTGCGAGCGGATGCGCTTGAACAGGCTGTTGTCGTTGCCGTCGCCGAACAGGGTGTTGGTGGAGAGCCGGCCTCCGATCACCCAGCCGGTCAGGCCGACATGGATCAGGCCGAGAAGGCCGGCGTAGAACGCGGTGGTGATGGGAAAGATCACGCGCGGGAATCCTCAGGAGCGGGGGGCGGGAGCCGGCTCCGCCCGGGGAGGGACACGGCGACGGGGCAACCCGAAGGCCTGCCGTTCGTTGCGGGGCGAGGTGGAAATTCCTTGCCCTGTGTTGAGAACCGCCCGCCGATGGGCGGCACATCCCATTGACCGCGCCGCGAGATGGCCACGCTTCGGCCCGTGGGGCGTCATGGTGCGGTCAAGCTTCCGGCCGCTTGCCGGCCGAACACGGCACCACGCCGCACCCTATCCGCGCGGCGCCGAGGAGCCCCATGACGAACCGCCTCAAGCTCTGCGCCGCCGGCCTGCTGACCCTCACCGTCGCCGCCTGCGCCTCCGCGCCCGCCGCGCCGGTGGCCGATCCGGTGCCCCCGCCGCGCCGCCCCTACGACGCCAAGACCCAGCTCGAATACGGCAACCCGCCGCCCCCGCCGCCGCAGCAGGGCTACTGAGCGGAGACGAGCCTCATCGGAACGCCCGCGCTCACGCGGTCTCGCGGGCGCGGCGGTTCTCGTAGGCCTTGAGATGGGTGAAGACGCGCGCGAGCAGCGGCGTCTCCACGCCGAAGGCGCGCCCGCGGGCGATCAGGTCGCCGACGATGTGGTCGCCCTCGATGCGCGCGCCGTTCTCGATGTCGCGCAGCATCGAGGCGGTCATGGCGGATTTCTCCGCCGTCAGCATCTTCCGCGCGCCCTCGTAGACCTTCTCGCGCTGCGGATAGCCCGCGGCCTGCGCGACCGCGCGGCATTCCTCCAGCAGCGCCTCGACGAAGGGCCGGCCCTCCGGCGCTGCGACGATGTCGCCGATCGCCGCCCGCATCAGGGTGGTGGCCCCGGCGAGCGTCGCCAGGAAGACCCACTTCTCCCACATCTCCAGGAGCACCTTGTCGCTGGCGCGGGCCTGGAAGCGCACCCCCTCCATCAGCGCCTCGATCGCCGTGACGCGCGCGCTGCGGCTGCCGTCGCGCTCGCCGTAGGTCAGGCTGTGCAGCTCGCTCATCTGCCGGATCTCGCCGGCCTTGGTGAGCGTGGCGACGATGGCGCAGCTGCCGCCGAGCACCGTCTCCGCGCCGAAGGCGGCGTCGAGGGCGTCGAGATGGGACAGGCCGTTCAGGATCGGCAGCACGGTCGTCTGCGGCCCGACCGCGGGGGCGACGTCGCGCAGGGCGGTGTCGAGATCGTAGGCCTTGCAGCTCAGGAGCACGAGGTCGAACGGGCCGGGGATCGTGTCCGCGGTCACGGTCCGCGGGGACGCGATCTGCGCGTCGCCCACCGGGCTCAGCACCTTGAGGCCGGCCTCCGCGAGCCTCTGGGCCCGGGCCGGACGCACGAGGAAGGTCACGTCCCGCCCGATCTCGGCGAGCCGGGCTCCGAAATACCCGCCGGTCGCACCGGCTCCGACGACGAGAACACGCATCCGAGAACCCTCCCTGAGCGCCCGTTCGGGCTTTCCCGCTGCGTAGGAGGTGCGGTGCGCGCGCGCAAGGTTCAGGGGGGTGCGGCCGATGACGAAGGCGCCCGGCACCGCGTGCCGGACGCCTCGCGAAGGGCTCCGAAGGCGGTCGGGCGCGGCTCCGAGCCTTTGTCGTGACGGTTCAGCGCCCTAGAACAGGCTGCCCTGGATGCGGCCGAGGCCCTGCTTGGCGATCGGGTTGGACGGGTCGAGGCGGGCGGCCTGCTGGTAGCTCTCGGTGGCTTCCTTGCGGCGGTTCGTCTTCTCGTAGGCGAGGCCGCGATAGGCCCAGGACGCGGCGTCCTTCGAATTCACGTTGAGGGCCGCGTTGTAGTCCTCAATCGCCTTGTCGAACTGGTTCGTGGAGATCAGGCTCTGGCCGCGGGCCGCGTAGGGGGCGGCGACGAAGGGGTTGCGGTCGATGGCGGCGGCGAAGTCGCCGATCGCCTCGGCGTCGTGGCCCTGACGCTGCTTGACGAGGCCGCGGGCGTGATACGCCTCGGCCGATTCCGGGTTGAGGCGGATCGCGACGTTGAGGTCATTGATCGCGCCCGAGAGGTCGCCCTGGGCGCGCAGCAGGTTGGCGCGGCCGATATAGGCGGCGGCGAAGTTCGGGTCGTTGGCGATGGCCTTGGAGAAGTCCTGCAGCGCGGCGTCGTTGCGCCCGGTCTGGCGGTTGGCCAGGGCCCGGTTGGTGTAGGCGGAGGCCGAGTTCGGATCGAGCTGGATCGCCTTCGAGAAGTCGCCGATAGCGTCGCCGAACTGGCCCGCGCGGGCATAGGCCGCGCCGCGGGTGACGTAGGCGGCGGCATCGTTCGGGTTGCGGGCGATCACCTCGCTCAGCGAGGCGATGTTGACGTTGGTCGCGCCCGTGGTGTCGGATTCGAGCACCGCGAATTGCCGCGGCGCGGCGGCGCTGCCATAGGTCTCGCAGCCCCCGAGCGCCGCCGCCGTGAGGGCGAGCGCTCCGTAGAGCCCGGTCTTGCCGGCACGCAGCGAGATCAGCTTCATCCTTCGAACCCCCTCCGGCCCGAGGCCCGTCGCGCCCGGGTCCGCGCCTCGCGATCGGCCCTTTCGCGCTCGCCTGGCGAGGCTCGGGTCGATCGGCGGCGACGGTCCGACGCGTTTCGGGCCACCATTCCGCATCGCGGTGTACGGGCACTTAAAACGTCGCGGTTTCCAAAGGCTGAAGCGGGGGGATGTGGCGAAGGTATGGCCCCTGCCCGCGGGCGGTCTCCAGGGGCTCCCGCAGGCCCGTCCCGGCGCCTGGCTGTGGCTTTCGCGCCGCAATTTTCGGGGCGCGCGCCGCCCCGGCGGGCCCGGGCGGGCGACTCAGGGGATGAAGTCGAGTTCCGGCGCGTCGGCGTCGTCGAGGCCGCGCATCACGTCGAGGCAGGCCTGCAGGATGTAGGCCGCGGCGAGCTTGTCCACGAGCTCGCCCCGGCGCGCCCGGGAGGCATCGGCCTCGAGGAGCGTGCGCGTCACCGCGGCCGTGGAGAGCCGCTCGTCGAAGAACAGCACCGGCAGGGGCAGGATCGGCTTGAGGTTGCGGGCGAAGGCGCGGCTCGACTGGGCGCGCGGCCCCTCCGACCCGTCCATGTTGAGGGGCAGCCCGATCACCAGGCCGCCGACGCGGTGCTCCGTGCAGAGCTTGGCGACGCGGGTGGCGTCCGGCGTGAACTTCACCCGCCGGATCGTCTCCAGGGGGGAGGCGATCTGCCGGCCGACATCGCAGAGCGCGAGCCCGATCGTCTTGGTGCCGAGATCGAGCCCGATCAGCCGCGGGCCGGCCGCGCGGGACTCCTCGGCGAAGGCGGCGATCGCCTCGCGGTTCACGGTGCGCCCTCCGCCTGCCCGAGGGCGGCGAGCGCCGCCGCATCGTCGCCGAGGAAGCGCGCGGGCAGGGGCGCGGCCTCCTCGCCGAGGATGTCGACGACATCGAGCCCCTGGAGGCCGCGCAGGAACGCGCGCAGATCCGCGCCGCCATGGCGCACGGTCTCGAGATCGGCGGCGAGCACGAAGATGTCGTATTCCTCGAAGCCGGGGGTCACGTCGAAGAACACGAAATCCCCGCCCTCGGTCTCCCCGAAGAAGCAGGCCCGGTCCATCAGACCGGCCGGGGCCTCCGCGGGCAGGGCGAAGCCGGGCGCCGCGCCCCTCTCCGACAGCCCTTCCATCGCCGTGGCGATGCTGTGGGCGATCAGCTCGGCCCGCACCACCAGATCGGCCGCCTCGATCGGCAGGGGCGTGTAGAGGCGCAGATGGCCGCCGATGCGTCCGGCCCCGCAGTCCCGGCAGAAGCTCCTGTAGGAGGCGGGCAGCGCGAAGCCGAGCTCGGCCTCCGCCCGGGCGATCTCGTCCGGCTCGGAGACGAGGCCCGGCCGGAATTCGGAAAAGACGTCAGCCCACATCGCACCGGCCCGCTCGACGAAGGGCCGTTCCCGGCCCGAGGCGGCGGCTTAGGGCGGGTCGCCCCGGCTTGTCCACCGCTGTCCCCGGCTCCGTTAACCATAACGGAAGGTTGTCGGGGCTCGGCAGGAGCGTCCGCACGCGGATTGCGTTAACGATTGCTTAACCATTTCCGACGAGACGCCCGTGCCCGCCGCGACCCGCCTCCCCGACCCCCCGCGCAACCGGTCCGGCCGCTCCGTCGCCGGCATGGTCCGGCGGCGCCGGGTGCCGGAGGAGGCCCTGGTCGCGATCGGCCGGCGCGATCCGGTCACGGGGATGCGGCGGACGATGCCGCGCCGCCACCTCATCATGCTGGCCCTGGCCGCGGAGGTGCTGTTCCTCGGCTACCGCCTGTCGGACCGCTACCGGCCGCCGGGCATCGCCGTGGAGCCGACCCTGGTCGAGGGCCACGTCATCACCTGAGGCCGTCGCGTGCCCGGCGTTGCCGGCCCGCGAAGCGCTCTGCTATAGCCCGCCCCTGAGGCCCGCCGGATTGTCCGCCCGGGCCTGCAAGGCACTTTCCTTCTCAAGGGCGGCATGTCGGTTGACGCGAAGACGGTACGGCGCATCGCGCATCTGGCGCGCATCGCGGTGACGGACGAAGAGGTTGAGCCGCTCCGGGGCGAGCTGAACGCGATTCTCGCCTTCGTCGAGCAGCTCGGCGCGGTCGACGTGACCGGCGTCGAGCCGATGACCTCGGTCACCCCCATGGCCATGAAGAAGCGCACCGACGTGGTGAACGACGGCGGCCGGGCCGCCGACATCGTGGCCAACGCCCCCGAGACCGAGGACAACTACTTCCTGGTTCCGAAGGTCGTCGAGTAGACGATCCCGCGGCCAGGCATCGCCGCTGCGCGGTCTCGCCCCCCAACGGGCGCCGCGCCAGCCTCGCTCACGGGGCGACGTTACGGTTAAGGGCATGACGGCACTCAACGAACTCACCCTGGCCGAGGCCCGCGACGGGCTGAAGGCGAAGACGTTCTCGGCGCGCGAGCTGACGCAGGCGCATATCGCCGCGGTCGAGAAGGCGCGGGCGCTCAACGCCTATCTCGTCGAGACGCCGGAGCGCGCCCTGGCGATGGCCGAGGCCTCCGACGCGAAGATCGCTAAGGGCGAGGCGCGGTCGCTCGAAGGCCTGCCGCTGGGCATCAAGGACCTGTTCTGCACCCACGGGGTGGCGACCACCGCGGGCTCGAAGATCCTCGAAGGGTTCGAGCCCCATTACGAATCGACCGTCTCGGCCAATCTCTGGCGGGACGGCGCGGTGATGCTCGGCAAGCTGAACCTCGACGAGTTCGCCATGGGCTCGTCCAACGAGACCAGCGCCTACGGCAAGACGGTCTCCCCCTGGCGCCGCCAGGGCTCCGAGGCCCCGCTGGTGCCGGGGGGCTCCTCGGGCGGCTCGGCCGCGGCGGTCGCGGCGCATCTCTGCCTGGGCGCCACGGCCACCGACACCGGCGGCTCCATCCGCCAGCCCGCGGCCTTCACCGGCACGGTCGGCATCAAGCCGACCTACGGGCGCTGCTCGCGCTGGGGCATCATCGCCTACGCCTCCTCCCTCGATCAGGCCGGCCCGATCGCCCGCACGGTGCGCGATTCGGCGATCCTGCTCGCCTCCATGGCGGGTCACGATCCCCGCGACACCACCTCGGTGGACCGGCCCGTGCCGGATTATGAGGCTTCGGTCACCCGCGGCGTGAAGGGCCTGACCATCGGCATCCCGAGGGAGTACCGGGTCGAGGGCATGCCCGCCGAGATCCAGAAGCTCTGGGACCAGGGCGCGGACTGGCTTCGGGCCGCGGGCGCGCAGATCAAGGAGATCTCGCTGCCGCATACCCAATACGCCCTGCCCGCCTATTACATCGTCGCCCCGGCGGAAGCCTCCTCGAACCTCGCCCGCTACGACGGCGTCCGCTACGGCCTGCGCGTGCCGGGCAAGGACATCGTCGGCATGTACGAGAACACCCGCGCCGCCGGCTTCGGCCGCGAGGTGCGCCGCCGCATCATGATCGGCACCTACGTGCTCTCGGCCGGCTATTACGATGCCTATTACGTGCGCGCGCAGAAGATCCGCACCCTGATCAAGCGCGACTTCGAGGCGGCCTATGCCGACGGCGTCGACGCGATCCTCACCCCCGCCACCCCCTCGGCCGCCTTCGGCATCGGCGAGATGGCGAGCGCGGACCCGGTACAGATGTATCTCAACGACGTGTTCACCGTGACGGTGAACATGGCCGGCCTGCCGGGCATCTCCGTGCCGGCGGGGCTCGACGCGCAGGGACTGCCCCTCGGCCTTCAGCTGATCGGCCGCCCCTTCGACGAGGAGACGCTGTTCGCGGCCGCGCAGGTCGTCGAGGAATCCGCCGGCCGGGTGCAGCTGCCGCCGGCCTGGTGGGCCTGACGTGCCCCCGGTCGTCCCGACCTATCCCGTCTCCGTCTGGCTGCTGGCCGGGTTCGATCCCATCCTGATCGGGCTCGCCCTGTTCCTCGGCTGGAAGGCGGACCAGTTCGGCAAGGTCTTCATCGCGGCCATCGCCGCGCTCGCCGTCTCGGTCCTCGCCTCCTGGCTGATCACCGCGCTCGGCGTGCCCTGGCCCGCGCCGGTCGGCCACGATCTGCCGACCTTCTTCCCCGTGCGCACGGTCGCGGCCTTCCTGTGGGCCTGCCTCGGCTTCTTCGGCCGGCGGGTCCTCGCCCCGCGCCGCTGACCCTCGCCCCTTCCGGGCGTAAGCACCTTTCGCCCGGATTTATCTTTCACGGCAGCGTGCTGCGCTCGACAGAACGCGGCGGCCCGCCGGGCCTCCGCCGGCCCGGATGACGAAATGCGGCGCTTGCTTGAACTTTTGTTATAGCTCTCCTACGGTGTTGCGATGCAGCGCAGACACCAATCCGGGTACAGCGGAGTTGACGGCCTGACGCAGACCGGATCGTCCGGTTCCGTGGCTGCCCCTCCTGATGTGCTCGCCCAGCGCGTCGAGCCACAGGGCGGCTGCTACGGGGTTCAGATCCTGGTCGCAGGGCGCCGCAAGGGCTGGCGCAACGATGTCTGCGCCCAGATCCGGCGGGCCGGCTTCTGCGCCACCACGGTCGATTCGGGCGTCGACGCCCTCACCGTTCTCGTACTCGGCATCCCGGTGGACGTTCTGGTGACCGACGCCGAATTGCAGGGTGAGCTCTGCTGCTCCCGGCTCGCGGCCGAAGCCAAGGCGCTGCGTCCCAATCTCGGCATCATCTACGCGGGCGACGAATCGGCGGTCTCCACCCTGCCGCCCGACGCGATCATCCTGCCGGCCGATGCGGAGGAGGAGGGCGTGACCAAGCGGGTGCGCCAGGCGCTCCGCTCGCGCGTACCGGCGGACGCGCCCGAACGTGCCCACAAGCGTGCGTGAGATCGCCGCGGCGGTTCCCAAGAGGCTCGTCGGTTCTAAGTGAGACGGGCGGGATCCGAATCGGGGCTCGAGCCATGACCCTGCTGCGCCGCGACTGCCTCGTTCTCATCGGTGCCTTCGCCGCGGGAATGGCCCGGGCGGAGGACGGCAAGGCCGAGGGCGCCTTTGCCTTCAGCTTCGAGAAGCCGGGCGGCGGCCTGCTGCCGCTCTCGGCCCATGCGGGCAAGCCGATCCTCGTCGTCAACACGGCCACCGCCTGCGGCTTCGCTCCGCAATTCTCCGGCTTGCAGGCCCTCTGGACGCGCTTCGGCGAGCGGGGCCTCACCGTGATCGCCGTGCCCTCGCCGGATTTCGGTAATCAGGAGCCCCTGGACGGCCCCGCCATCGCGGAGGCCGCGCGCAAGAATTTCGGCGTGACCTTCCCGATCGCCGAGAAGACGCATGTGAAGGGGGCCGCGGCCCATCCCTTCTATCGCTGGGCGGCGGAGCGGAAGCCGGGCGAGACCCCGCGCTGGAATTTTCACAAATACCTCGTCGGCCGCGACGGCAGCCTGAAGGCCGCCTTCGCCACCCAGGTCGAGCCGACCGATCCGCGGGTGATCGCGGCGATCGGCGCCGAACTCGGCGCCGCCTAGAGAGCCAGCTCAGCGCGTGACGGCGACGAGGCCGATCACGAGGGCCGCCATCGGCAGGACGACGTGGACGCCGCCCCTACCGGTAGGGCACCTCGGCGGGTGGCAGCGGGGCCTCTTCCGCCACACCCCGCCGCCGGTGCGAGCGCCGCACGATCATCCGCTCCCGCGGGGCCGGGCGCATCGCGGGCGGTGGCTCGGAGGGATAGTTCGAGGCGAAGGGATTGGCCGGCAGGCCGACCGTGCTGCCGGCCAGGCCCGGCATGCCCTGCGCCCAGGCGCCGCCGGCACCGAGGCCGAGCAGGCAGAGGCCGGAAACGGCGGCCAGGGTTCGGCGTCTCGGCATCGGCATCTCCTCGCGCGGCGGCATTGGCGGAAGGATAGGGCGCCACCCCATATCGCGACAGCGGGGCGGCGGGCCGCGCCGCTTCAGCGAAGGACGATGCCATGGATCCCCACCGTTTCGAGCGCGACGGCGAGACCTACGAGGCCCGGTTCGAGCGGGTGGCGGAGGGCTGGGTCGCCCGCATCCGCCGGGAGGGCGACGACCATGTCCATGTCCTCGCCTTCCCGGATGGCGCCGGCTTCGACCCGGAGGACGTGCGCGGCTCGCTCGTCGCCGGCTGCGAGAGCGTCCTCGCGCAACTGCCGGGCCGGGGCACCACGCGCCACTGAGGCGCGGCACCCCGGGAGGGAACTCCCCCGCGGCCTGCCGTGTTCGCGCTTCTCAAGGGCAAAGACAAAGTGAGGAGCGCGCATGGGCGAGGTCGTCTATCACATCATCGAGCATGACGGGGGCTACGCCTACCGCGTCGGCGACACGATCTCCGAGACCTTCCCGAGCCGGGCGGAAGCCCTGGAAGCGGCCCAGGCCGCGGCGGCGGAGCAGCAGGTGCCGGGTTCGACCGAGGGCATCCGCTATCAGGACGGACGCGGCGTCGAGCACGAGGAAGTCGCCCGCGGCAACGATCGCCCGAAGGCCAAGGTCGAGGGCTAGGGAAACGGCGCGAAAGCCGGCCTCCCGCATCCAGTGCAGCACGCGGTCCCCTCGCCGGAGGGCGAGGAGAGGCGCGGGGCGCTCACCCGTCGAGGGTGATCAGGCCGACGCTGCCCCCGGCGGCGGCGGTGTTGACGGTCAGCGTCCGCTCGGTGGCGAAGCGGGCGAGGTAGTGGGGGCCGCCGGCCTTCGGCCCCGTGCCGGACAGGCCGGTGCCGCCGAAGGGCTGGCTGCCCACCACCGCGCCGATCATGTTGCGGTTGACGTAGACGTTGCCGTGCGGGAGCGCGGCGGCCACGCGCGTGGCGAAGGCGTCGATGCGCGACTGCACCCCGAGGGTGAGGCCGTAGCCGCTAGCCGCCACCGCGGCGAGAACCGGCTCGACCGCCTCGGGCCGATACCGGACCACGTGCAGGATCGGGCCGAACACCTCCTCCGTCAGGTCCTCCACCCGCGCGAGCTCGAAAATCTGCGGCGGGACGAAGAGCCCTTCCGCCGGCCCCGCATCCGCGAGATGGGTCTTTGCGCTCGCCCGCATCCGCGCGACATGGGCAACGAGCCGCGCCTTGGCGGCGGCGTCGATGACGGGGCCGAGGTCGCTCGCGAGATCGCGCGGATCGCCGACCTTCAACTCCCAGGCGGCGCCCGCGATGGCCGCGATCATGCGGTCGGCGACGTCCGCCTGGACGAGGAGCAGGCGCAGGGCGGAGCAGCGCTGCCCGGCCGAGCGGAAGGCGGAGGCGACGACATCGTCGGCGACCTGCTCGGGCAGGGCCGTGGCATCGACGATCATCGCGTTGATGCCCCCGGTCTCGGCGATCAGCGGAAGGATCGCCCCGTCCCGCGCGGCGAGCGCCCGGTCGATCGCCTTCGCGGTGGCCGTGGAACCGGTGAAGACCACGCCGGCCAGCGCCGGGTGGCGGAGCAGCGCCGCGCCCACCTCCGGGCCGCCGGGCACGAGCTGCAGGGCGCTGCCCGGGATCCCGGCCGCGTGGAGCAGGCGCACGGCCTCCGCCGCGACCAGCGGCGTCTGCGGCGCGGGCTTGGCGACGACCGTGTCGCCGGCCATCAGCGCGGCCGAGATCTGCCCGAGGAAGATCGCCAGGGGGAAGTTCCAGGGCGAGATCGCCACGAACACCCCGCGTCCCCTTAGCGACAGGGCGTTGCTCTCCCCCGCCGGCCCCGGCAGCGGGACGGGGGCGCCGAACAGCCTCCGGCCCTCGGCGGCGTAGTAGCGCAGGAAGTCGATCGCCTCCCGCCACTCGGCCAGGGCGTCGTCGAGGGTCTTGCCGGCCTCCGCCTGGAGCAGGTGGAGGAAGCGCCCCCGCGACGCTTCCAGCGCCTCCGCCGCCCGGTCGAGGCAGGCCGCCCGCTCGCCCGCCGGCCGGGCGGCCCAGGCGGGGAAACCGGCGGCGGCAAAGCCCATCGCCTCCGCCGCGATCGCCGCGGTCGCCTCGATCACCGGGCCGAGGGAGGCGCCGTCGATCGGGCTCGAAACGGACCTTTCCACCCCCTCCCGCGCGCGCCCGTCGAGGATCGGAGCGGCGTGGCCCGGGCCGGCCGCGGCGTCCCGCTCGGCGAGACAGTGCCGCAAAGCCGCCCCGTCGCCGAAGGCGAGGCCTGAGCTGTTGCGGCGTGTCTCGCCGAAGAGGTCGCGGGGCAGAGGAATCCGCGGATGGCGGGCCCGCGACGGGGTCTCGATCAGCGCCTGCGGCCGGGCGAGCAGGGTCCGGGCCGGCACGGCCCTGTCGGTGGCCCGGGCGACGAAGGAGGAATTGGCGCCGTTTTCCAGGAGGCGGCGCACCAGATAGGCGAGCAGCTCGCGATGGCCGCCGACCGGGGCATAGACCCGGCAGGCGAGGCTCGGCTTGCGTTCGAGCAGGCGCGCATAGAGCGCCTCGCCCATCCCGTGCAGGCGCTGGAACTCGAAGCCCGCGCCGCCGTCGCCCGGGCCGTCGAGCTGCCCGGCGAGCCCGAGGATGGTCGCGATGGTAAGCGCGTTGTGGGTGGCGAATTGCGGGTAGAGCCGGTCGCGCCGGGCGAGCAGCCGCCGCGCGGCGGCGAGATAGCTCAGATCCGTCATCGGCTTGCGCGAGAAGACGGGATAGTCGGCCAGCCCCTGCATCTGGGCGAGCTTGATCTCGCTGTCCCAGTAGGCGCCCTTGACGAGGCGCACCATCAGCCGGCGGTCGAACCGTTCGGCGAGATGCGCGACATGGTCGATCACGGGCAGGCAGCGCTTGGAATAGGCCTGGACCGCGAGGCCGAACCCGTCCCAGCCGGCGAGGGCCGGGTCGGCGAGCACGGCGCCGAACACGTCGAGGGAGAGTTCCAGCCGCTCGGCCTCCTCGGCATCGACCGTGACGTTGAGATCGTGGGCCCGGGCGGCACGGGCGAGGTCGCGCAGGACCGGCACCAGCTCCGCCATCACCCGCGGTGCCTGCAAGGGCGTGAAGCGGGGATGCAGGGCGGAGAGCTTCACGGAGATGCCCGGCCGGTCCGGCAGGCGGCCGTTGCCGGCCTCCGCGCCGATCCGCGCGATCGCCTCCGCATAGGCTGCCCGGTAATGGGCGGCGTCCTGGGCCGTGCGGGCGCCCTCGCCGAGCATGTCGTAGGAGTAGCGGTAGCGCCGCCGCTCGCCGGAGGCCGCCCGCTTGAGGGCGGCGCCGATCTCCTCGGCCAGCACGAACTGGCCGCCCATCAGCCGCATCGCCCGCTGCGCGGCGTTGCGCACCGCCGGGCGCCCGAGCCGGCGGACCATGCCGGACAAGGTCGCCTCGGGGCTGTCCTCGGGGGCGACGAGGCGGGCGCCGAGGCCGAGCGCCCAGGCGGCGGCATGGGCGAGCCCGGTCTCGGAGCGGATCTCGTGATGGGCGAAGTCGCCCTCGCGCAGCTTGTCGGCGATCAGCCGGTCGCTCGTGCCCGCATCCGGCACCCGCAGCAGCGCCTCGGCGAGGCTCATCAGGGCGAGGCCCTCGCGGGTGGTCAGCGCGTATTCCCGCAGGAGCGCCTCGACCGCCCCGTGCCCGGCGCCCTCCCGGATCGCGCCGATCAGGTCGAGGGCGAGGGCGTCGACTGCGGCCTCGGCCGCGGGCGGCAGCGGCGCCTGCGCCAGCAGCGCCTCGGCCAGGGCGGCGTCGTCGGGCGCGTAGGGGGCCTCGAAGCGGGGAAGCGGGTCGGTCATCGTGGCGCGCGGTCCAGGCTCGCCGGAGCCTAGCACGCCCGATGCCGTCCGGCTCTCCGCCCGGGCGAAACGGGAAAGGCCCCGCCGCGGGCGGGGCCTTCCGACGAGGGCGACGTTGACGGCTCAGGGCCGTACGGGCGCCTCGTCCTCCGCGAAGATGTCGCGGTTCTTGGTCTCGGGCACGAAGATCAGGCCGATGACGAAGGTCATCACGGCGACCACGATCGGGTACCAGAGGCCGTAATAGATGTCGCCGGTCTGGGCCACCATGGCGAAGGCGGTGGCCGGCAGCAGGCCGCCGAACCAGCCGTTGCCGATATGGTAGGGCAGCGACATCGCGGTGTAGCGGATCCGGGTCGGGAACAGCTCCACCAGGGCGGCGGCGATCGGGCCGTAGACCATGGTCACGAACAGCACGAGGACGAACAGGAGCCCGATGACGCCGGCCACCTGCGGCCGGAACACGTCGAAGGGGTTGCTCATCTTCACGATGTCCGTGTCGCCCGGCTTCGGGTAGCCCGCGGCCTGGAGCGCGGCGCCCGCGGCCTTGTTGAAATCCGCTGCCGGCATGCCTGCGGGGAAGGGGATCTCGGTGCCGTTGACGACGATCTTGGTCGGCTGGCCCGCCGGGCCGGCCTCGGTGGTGTATTTCACCGAGGACTTGGCGAGGTAGTCGCGGGCGAGGTCGCAGGGGGCGGTGAACTTGGCCGTGCCGATCGGGTTGAACAGCGTGCCGCATTCGGCGGGATCGGCCACCACGCTCACCTTCACCGTCTCGATCGCCTTCTCGAGCTTCGGGTTCGCCAGCGAGGTGATGTGCTGGAAGACCGTGAAGTAGCTCACGGCGGCGATCAGGCAGCCGGCCAGGATGATGATCTTGCGGCCGATCTTGTCGGAGAGCCAGCCGAAGAACACGAAGAAGCCGGTGCCGAGCAGCAGCGACCAGGCGACGAGCAGGTTGGCGGTGTAGCCGTCGACCTTGAGGATGCTCTGCAGGAAGAACAGCGCGTAGAACTGGCCCGTGTACCAGACCACGCCCTGGCCGGCGGTGAGGCCGAGCAGCGCGATCAGGGCGAACTTGGCGTTCTTCCACTGGCCGAAGGCCTCGGAGAGCGGCGCCTTCGAGGTCTTGCCCTCCTCCTTCATCTTCTTGAAGGCCGGCGATTCCGCGAGCTGGGTCCGGATCCAGACCGAGACGGCGAGCAGCAGCACCGAGACGAGGAAGGGGATGCGCCAGCCCCAGGCCTTGAAGGCGTCCTCGCCGGTGATGGTGCGGGTGGCGAGGATGACGAGCAGCGACAGGAACAGGCCCATCGTGGCCGTGGTCTGGATCCAGCTCGTGTAGAAGCCGCGGCGGCCGTGCGGGGCATGCTCGGCGACATAGGTCGCCGCCCCGCCATACTCGCCGCCGAGCGCCAGGCCCTGCAGCAGGCGCAGGATGATCAGGATGATCGGGGCCGCGATGCCGATCTGCTCGGCATTGGGCAGAATGCCGACGATGAAGGTCGACAGGCCCATGATCAGGATCGTGACGAGGAAGGTGTATTTCCGGCCGACGAGATCGCCGACCCGCCCGAACACCAGGGCGCCGAAGGGCCGAACCAGGAAGCCCGCGGCGAAGGCCAGCAGCGCGAAGATGTTGCGCGTCGATTCCGGATAGGCGGAGAAGAACTGCGCCCCGATGATCGCGGCGAGCGAGCCGTAGAGATAGAAATCGTACCACTCGAACACGGTGCCGAGGGAGGAGGCGAGGATGACCTTCTTCTCCGCTCGGCTCATGGGCTGAGCGGGAGCGTGAGCGTGTGGCACGGCTGTCGCTGTGGCCATGGCGTTTCTCCGGGACGTTTCTGCTTTGCTTTTGGCGCAAGGCTGATGCGACGCTATGGCAAGTCAGAGATGTCCAAAAGTGGGATGCCCGGCCGAAAATGCGTTTTGAACGCAGAATTTGCGGGATTGTCACAAGCCCGTGAGGGATGCCTCGGCGAGGCGTGAGGGCGCGGCGGGCGATGCCGGCCCGATCGGCCGCGTGCGCTTGCTGGCCGGCCAAGCGCCGTCCCGGGTCATGCCCCGGCGCGGCTCACGCGCGGGATCGATGGCGCGTGAGCGCGGATCTGGTGGGCCATGCGCCGGGATCGCGGTTCCTGTTCCCCGCCATGCCGACGCTCCTGCAGCTGCTCGGCCCACTGAGCCTCACAGGGTCGGCACAGAGAACTGGTCCGGGCCGCCCCGTCACTGCCGGCCCCGCCGCCACGCCGGCCCGAGAGGGCTCGCGAAACCGTCGGGCGCATCGGCCGCGGGGAGTGCCGATGTAGAGGCCGGCTTTGCCGTTCGCAACCAGAAGGCGCAGCCGGTCGCAGGGGCGGGATGCCGCGCCACCGAAGGCAGCGCCGCCGAGGGGCCGGGCATATGGCCCCGCGACGTGCGGCTCAGCGCAGGGAGGCGCAGAAGCGCTGGATGCGGTGACAGGCCTCTTCCAGGGCGGTGTTCGAGGTCGCGTAGGAGATGCGAAGGTTCGGGCCCAGGCCGAAGGCGGAGCCGTGGACGGCGGCCACGCCCTCCGCCTGGAGAAGCTCGGTCACGAAATCCTCGTCGGTCTCGATCACCTTGCCGGCCTCCGTCCTGCGGCCGATCAGCTCGGCGCAGGAGGGATAGACGTAGAAGGCGCCCTCCGGCGTCGGGCATTTCAGGCCCTTGGCCTGGTTCAGCATCGACACCACGAGGTCGCGCCGCTCCTGGAAGGCGGCCTTGAAGCGGGCGAGATGCTCCTGCGTGCCGTCGAGGGCGGCGACCGCCGCCCATTGCGAGATCGAGGTCGCGCCGGAGGTCTGCTGGCCCTGGACGAAATCCATCGCCTTGATGAGCGCTTCCGGACCGGCGGCGTAGCCGATGCGCCAGCCGGTCATGGCATAGGCCTTCGAGACGCCGTTCATGGTGAGGGTGCGCTCGTAGAGGCCCGGCTCCACCTGGGCGGGGGTGACGAATTCGAAGTCGCCGTAGGTCAGGTGCTCGTACATGTCGTCGGTGAGCACCCAGACCTGCGGGTGCCGCATCAGCACGTCGGTGACCTTCTTCAACTCGTCGCGGGTATAGGCCGCGCCCGAGGGATTCGAGGGGGAGTTGAGGATGATCCACTTCGTCTTCGGCGTGATCGCCCGCTCCAGCGCCTCGGGCTGCAGCTTGAAGTCGTGGGCCATGTCGGTCTCCACGAAGACCGGCGTGCCGCCGCACAGGACCACGATCTCGGGATAGGACACCCAGTAGGGCCGCGGGATCACCACCTCGTCGCCCGGGTTCAGGGTCGCGAGCAGGGCATTGTAGATGACGTGCTTGCCGCCGGTGCCGACGATGGTCTGCGAAGCCTTGTAGTCGAGGCCGTTCTCGCGCTTGAACTTCTTCGCGATGGCCTCGCGCAGGGGCACGATGCCGGAGACGGGCGGGTACTTGGTCTCGCCGCGCCGGATCGCCTCGATCGCGGCCTCCTTGATGTGGTCGGGCGTGTCGAAATCGGGCTCGCCCACCGACAGGCTGATCACGTCCATGCCGGAAGCTTTGAGCTCCCGCGCCTTCTGCGTCATCGCGATCGTCGCGGACGGCTTCACGCGGGACAGGGCGTCGGCCAGAAAGCCCATCTCGAAAAACTCCGGTGTTCGGCAGGGG
The DNA here is from genome assembly GCF_022533465.1 of Methylobacterium organophilum. Taxonomy (NCBI): domain Bacteria; kingdom Pseudomonadati; phylum Pseudomonadota; class Alphaproteobacteria; order Hyphomicrobiales; family Methylobacteriaceae; genus Methylobacterium; species Methylobacterium organophilum. Next base: position 1,716,779 of record NZ_CP092848.1, read on the forward strand.
CTCCGGCCTTGCCGGAAGCGGGCGGGACCCTAGTCCCGGCCCGGTGAGCCGGCAAGGTGGCGCGGATGCGGTGGCTCCATACCTGCGCTGCGATTTCGTCACCGGCCGAACCGCCCTATCTAGCCCGCATGTCCGAGCTTCCCGCCAACCTTGTCCATGTCGGGCGCGACGGTTGGCTGTTCCTCACGGCGGGGAGCAACAACGTCGTCGGCCAGTTCAGCCGCTCGCCCTTCATGCAGCGGCAGATCGAGGGCTGGCGGCGGCTCCTGATCGCGCGCACCCGCCGCTGCGCCGCCCTCGGGATCGGCTACCGGCACCTGATCGTGCCGGAGAAGCTCTCGGTCTACGATCACAGGCTCGGCGAGGGCCTCACGGTCGACGTCCGTCTGTCGCCGGCCCTGCGGCTGCGCCGCGGCCTCCTGTTCCATCCGCGGGCGCGCCGGGCCTGTCTCGACCTCGTCGGCGCCTTCCGCGCGGCGCGCGACGCCCAGGATCTCTACCTGAAGACGGACAGCCACTGGTCCTTCGCCGGTTGCCATCTCGCCTACGAACGGCTCTGCGCCGCCTGGAAGGCCGTCCCCGTGCCGGATCTCGGCACCCGCTTCCACGGGGCGCGGGAGCGGATCGGCGATCTCGGCGAGAAGCTCGATCCGCCCCGCGGCGAGAGCGTGCCCTTCCACTACCTGCTGCGGGACGCCGAGCGGACCTATGCGAGCCCGATCGTGCGGTTCCGCGAGGCGTCGGGCGAGCCCGACAAGCTGCATGTCGGCTCGCACGTGATCTATGCCAACACGTCGCCGCAGGCCGATCCGCGCCGGGTGGTTCTGTTCGGGGATTCCTACGCGCATTTCTCGCCGATCATGCTCACCGGCATGCTGGCCGAGACCTTCCGCGAGGTGCATTTCGTGTGGTCGTCCGCGGTGGACTGGGGCTACGTGGAGCGGGTGAAGCCCGACCTGATGCTCACCCAGCTCGCCGAGCGCTTCATGTTCCGCCTGCCGACCGACGATTTCGATCTCGAGGCCTATGCGCGGGAACGCTTCGGGGCCGAGATGGCCGCACACGGGGAGCAGGCGGCCTCCGGCTGAGGCCGCCCGCCGTCGCCTTTACCAGCGGCAGACGCGGCGCGGCCCGAACGGGGTCGGGCGGAAGAAGCAGCGGCGGCCGTAAAAGCCCGGGCGCGGCCCGTAATAGGGCCGGGCGAAGACGCGGCAGCGGCCGTAGGCGTCGCGGCCGGCGCCCGGGCCGCAGCCCTGCGCCACATGGGTGACGAGATCGCTGCCGGTCAGGCCGGCCGTGCCGGCCCCGAGGGGAGCCGCGCCGGCCGTGGAGGCGGTCGCGGTCAGGCCGCCCAGAGCCAGGGCTGCCGCGAGCCCGAGCAGACGCTTCGACATGGGAGTTCCTCCTGTTGGTCCCGGCGCCGAGGGCGCCGAACCCGGACACAGAGAGGGGAGGGGGCCGGGATCTCAAGGGCCTGCGGCAGGCCGTCCGGAAAACGTGAAGGCCCGCCGCTTCGAGGAACGGCGGGCCTTCGTTCGGGGGATGGGGCGGCTGCGTCAGATGCCGCCGAAGACCCAGCGCAGACGGGACAGGAAGCCGCCGGAGGGTGCGCTCTTGCGCTTGGCCTCGTCCCCGGCCGTCCCCTTCTCGACGGGCGCCTTGGGCGCCGGGGCCTGGATCAGGCCGAGGGCGGCCGTGTCCGTGGTCTCCCGGTCGATCAGGATCAGGCTGCCGGTGTCGCGGCTGTCGCGATAGGCGTCGACCGCGATCTCCCGGTCGAGCTGCAGCGTCACGTCGCCGATGTCGTTGACGGCGAGTTTCTCCGCCGGCGCCGCCTGACCCGTCTCCGGGTCGATGCGGCGGCGGATCGCCTTCACCACCGCGTTGGTCGTGGTGGTGCCGACCTTGGCCCAGAGGCTCGCGCCCGGCGCCAGCTCGGTCTCGGAGGCCCAGAACAGGCGCACGTCGAGGGTGTCGGTGACGGTGAGGGGGGCATCCGCCGTGGCGATCACCGCGCCGCGGGAGGCGTCGACCTCGTCGGCGAGCACCAGCGTGACCGACTGTCCCTCGCTCGCCCGGGACAGGTCGCCGTCGGCGGTGAAGATGCGGGCGATGGTCGAGGTCTTGCCCGAGGGAGCGATCACGACCTTGTCGCCCGGCGCCGCCGAGCCGCTGGTGATCAGCCCGGAGAAGCCGCGGAAGTCGGAGTTCGGCCGGTTGACCCACTGCACCGGCAGGCGGAAGGCGGCGGCCCGCTCCTCCGACTTCACCGGCACCTCTTCGAGATAGGCGAGGAGCGGCACGTCCGTGTACCAGGGCGCGGCGGCGCCCGGCAGCACGACGTTGTCGCCGTTCTTGGCCGAGAGCGGGATCGCCCGCACCTCGGCGAAGTCGAGGCCCTGGGCGAAGGCGTCGAAGCCCGCCACGATCTCGTCGAACCGCGCCTGGGACCAGCCGAGCAGGTCCATCTTGTTCACGGCCAGCACCACGCGGCGGATGCCGAGCGCCGAGACGAGCAGGGCGTGGCGGCGGGTCTGCCGGGTCAGGCCCTGGCGGGCATCGACCAGGATCACCGCGACGTCCGCCGTGGAGGCGCCGGTGGCCATGTTGCGGGTGTACTGCTCGTGGCCGGGGGTGTCGGCCACGATGAAGGAGCGCTTCTCGGTGGAGAAGAAGCGATAGGCCACGTCGATGGTGATGCCCTGCTCGCGCTCGGCCTGGAGGCCGTCGACGAGGAGGGCGAGGTCGACCTCCTGGCCCTGCGTGCCGTGCTTGCGCGAGTCGCGCTGGAGCGCGCTGATCTGGTCGTCGAAGATCTGCTTGGTGTCGTGCAGCAGGCGGCCGATCAGGGTCGACTTGCCGTCGTCCACGGAGCCGCAGGCGATGAAGCGCAGCACTTCCTTGTTCTGGTGCGCGTGCAGGAAGGCCTCGTAGCCGAAGGCCTCCGGTGACGGGTGGACGGTCATCAGAAGTAGCCCTCCTGCTTCTTGCGCTCCATGGCGCCGGCGCCGTCCTTGTCGATGACGCGCCCCTGGCGCTCGGAGGTGCGGGCGGCGAGCGTCTCGCCGATGATCTCCGGCAGGGTCTTGGCAGGACTCTCCACCGCGCCGGTCAGCGGGTAGCAGCCGAGCGTGCGGAAGCGGACCTGGCGCAACTGCGGCGTCTCGCCGGGATTCAGGGGCAGCCGCTCGTCATCGACCATGATGAGCTGGCCCTCGCGCTCGACGACGGGCCGCTCGGCCGCGAAGTACAGCGGCACGATCGGGATCTGCTCCTGCTCGATGTAGAGCCAGATATCGAGCTCGGTCCAGTTCGAGAGCGGGAACACGCGGAAGCTCTCGCCGCGCCGCTTCTTGAAATTGTACAGGTGCCAGGGCTCGGCCCGCTGGCGCTTCGGATCCCAGCGATGCTGCGCGTTGCGCAGGGAGACGATGCGCTCCTTGGCGCGGCTCGCCTCCTCGTCGCGCCGCGCCCCGCCGAAGGCCGCGTCGAACTTGTGCTGGTCGAGTGCCTGCCGCAGGGCCTGCGTCTTCATCACGTCGGTATGCACCTCCGAGCCGTGGCTCACCGGGCCGACGCCCTTGGCGAGGCCGTCTGGGTTGGTGTGCACCAGAAGGTCGAGGCCGAGCTCCTTCGCGCGGGCGTCGCGGAAGGCGATCATCTCCTTGAACTTCCAGGTCGTGTCGACGTGGAGCAGGGGGAAGGGCAGGCGCCCGGGGGCGAAGGCCTTCAGCGCCAGATGCAGCAGGACGGAGGAATCCTTGCCGATCGAGTAGAGCATCACGGGGTTCTCGGTCTCGGCGACCGTCTCCCGGAAGATCTGGATGCTCTCGGCCTCGAGGCGCTGCAGATGCGTCAGGCGCGCCCGGGCGGGCGCGGAGCCCGGCGCGAGCCGGGCTTCGGCGGTGGCACCGCTCATCAAACCAGTTCCCTTCTGTTCTCGCGGGATGTCGCCGCGCGCGCGGGCTCCTCGAAGGCCGCGGCCTCCTGCCCGGGCGCGACGTCGCCCTCCGGCCTGTGCACGTGCAGGCCGCATTCCTTCTTGGATTCCTGCTCCCACCACCAGCGCCCGGCCCGCTCGCTCTCGCCGATGCGCACGGCACGGGTGCAGGGCGCGCAGCCGATGGAGGGGAAGCCCCGGTCGTGCAGGACGTTGTAGGGGACGTAGTTGTCCTTCACGAAGCTGTCCACATCCGCCCGGCTCCAGTCGGCGAGCGGGTTGATCTTGATGAGGCCGCGGGCCTCGTCGGCCTCCGCGAGCGGCGTGTCGGCCCGGTTGGCCGATTGCCCGGCGCGCAGGCCCGTGAACCAGCCGGCGGCGTTCTCTAGGGCCCGGGCCAGGGGCTCGACCTTGCGGAAGCCGCAGCAGGCCTGTCTTGCAGCGATGGAATGGCGGAAGCCGTTGATGCCCTCCGCCGCGACGAAGGCCTCCTCAGCCGCGCGCTCGGGCGCGTAGGCGCGGATGCGGATGCCGTAGGCGGCCTCGGTCTCGGCCCAGACGTCGTAGGTCTCGGGGAAGAGGCGGCCCGTATCGAGGGTCACGATCTCGGTCCGGCCCTTGGCCATCGCGAGGGCGTGGGTGAGCGCCTGGTCCTCGATGCCGAGGCTGGTGGTGAAGACGAGCCGGCCCGGCACCCGGTCCTCGACGAGGCGGATCCGCCTCGTCAGATCCAGCCCCGCCATGGCTTCGGCGAGGTCCGCGGCCGCGCGCTGGAGGGCGTGCGTCATGTGGGCTGCTTCGATTACCTGCTTGTACGACGCCTGAAATGTTCGCTATAACGAACGCTGTCAAGGCGTCCCCAGTCGCTTTGCGCGCAATCCTCTCCTGTGAGGGAGGGGGATTGAAGCGAATGGTTCGGCTTGGCCGCCGAATGGTAAAAGAATCTTCTCGCAGATGCCTGCGGATGCCGGGTGCGAGCCCGGATAGGAGGCCCCTTGGATTCGATCGATCTCAAGATCCTTGCGCTCCTCCAGAAGGACGCCACCCTTTCGATCGCCGCCATCGGCGAGCAGGTCGGCTTGTCGCAGACTCCGTGCTGGAAGCGCATCCAGCGGCTGGAGGCCGATGGCGTGATCGACCGCCGCGTGGCGGTGCTCGATCCCGTCAAGCTCGGGCTCGGGCTGACCGTCTTCGTCTCCATCGAGACGGCGGACCATTCCAAGGACTGGCTGGAGCGATTCGCCGACCGCATCGCGGCGATGCCGGAGGTGCTGGAATTCTACCGAATGGCCGGCGACGTGGACTACATGCTGCGGGTCGTAGTGGCCGACATGTCCGCCTACGACACCTTCTACAAGAACCTGATCGCGACGCTGCCGCTGAAGAACGTCACTTCGCGTTTCGCCATGGAGAAGGTGAAGTCCACCACCGCCCTGCCGCTGCCCGCCCCGCCGCCCCGCGGCCGCGCGACCCCGCAGCTCGCCGTGGTCGGAGAATAAAATTCTTTAACTTGCTGCGCGCGCAAAAGGCTCGTTCTCCCGTGGGCCTGTTCTGTAAAACGGACGTTCCTCCGTTGACAGCGGCGCTCTGGCAGACGACATGGCACGTATAATGTCTCGACAAGCGATCCTTCCCCGCACGGCCCCCTTCGACGAGCGCGAACGGGCAAGCCTCGACTCCGTCCTGGTGACGGCGACGCCGATCCAGCGCGCCTGGCTCACGGGCTTCCTCGCCGGGCTCGATGCCGCCGCGGGCATCCAGCCCGAGGCCGCGGCGCAGCCGGCGGCGGCTCCGAAGGCGGCGGAACCGCTGACGATCGTCTTCGCCTCCGAATCCGGCAACTCGGAGAAGCTCGCCGGCGATGTGAGCAAGCTCGCGCGCAAGCAGGGCTTCAAGCCGAAGGTGATCGATTTCGCCGATCTCGATCTCGCCACCCTGCCCAAGGCCGGCAAGCTCATCGCCATCGCCGCGACCTGGGGAGAGGGCGAGCCCCCGGCCCGGGCCGTGCGCGCCTATGGCGAGCTGATGGGGGAGGGCGCTCCGCGGCTCGACGGCGTCGAGTTCGGCGTGCTCTCGCTCGGCGACACCAGCTACGCGGAGTTCTGTGCCATCGGGAAGGCGCTCGACGCGCGCTTCGAGGCCCTCGGCGCCAAGCGCGCCTATGACCGCGCCGATCTCGACCTCGATTTCGAGAAGCCCGCCGCCGACTGGATCAAGGGGGCGCTCAAGGCCCTGGCCCCGGCGGATGCCGGCGGCAACGTCGTGGCGGTCGATTTCCGCGCCACCGGCGGCGAGGAGGAGGCCGAGCTCAGCCGCGAGCCGGTGGTGGTCGAGGTGATCGACCACATCAACCTGAATTCTTCGCGCTCGGACAAGGAGACGATCCATCTCGCCCTCGAATTCGAGGACGGGGCGCCCGCCTACGAGCCCGGCGACTCCCTGGAGATCTTCCCCGAGAACGACCCGCAACTCGTCGAGGAGATCCTGAAGGCCACGGGGCTGTCCGGCGACGAAGCCCTGCGCAAGGCGCTGCTCGCCGAGCGCGACATCACCACCCTGTCGCCGACCACGGTCGAGCGCTTCGCCAAGGCCACCGGTCATGCCGAGGCGCAGGCCTTCGTGGAGAGCGGCGAGGTGAAGGCCTGGATCGAGGGCCGGCACCTGATCGACCTGCTCGAACGCTTCCCCGTGACGCTGACGGCCGAGCACCTCAACACGGTCACCCGGCCGCTGCCGCCGCGGGCCTATTCCATCGCCTCCTCCCGCAAGGAGGTCGGCGACGAGGTGCACCTGACCATCGCCGCCGTGCGCTACGAGACCCATGGCCGCGCCCGCTCCGGCGTCGCCTCGGTGCATGTGGCCGACCGGATCGCCAACGGCGCCAAGCTGCGGGTGCGGGTGAAGCCGAACAAGCATTTCCGCCTGCCCGCAGATCCGGCGACCGACATCATCATGGTCGGCCCCGGCACCGGCGTCGCGCCCTTCCGCGCCTTCGTGCAGGAGCGCCGCGCCACCGAAGCCCCGGGCCGCGCCTGGCTGTTCTTCGGCGACCGCCACTTCACCCACGACTTCCTCTACCAGCTCGAATGGCAGGAGGCCCTGGAGGACGGTTCGCTCACCAAGATCGACGTGGCCTTCTCCCGCGACCAGCCGGAAAAGATCTACGTGCAGGATCGGATCGACCAGAACGCGGCGGACGTGGTCGCCTGGCTCGATGGGGGCGCCTCGTTCTATGTCTGCGGCGACGCCAAGAACATGGCCAAGGACGTCCGCGCCGCCGTGGTCCGCGCCTTCCAGTCCGTGAAGGGCCTGAGCGCCGCCGATGCGGAGGCCCATGTCGCGTCCCTGGAGCGCGCCAAGCGTTATCAGCAGGACGTGTACTGAAGACACGCGACGCTCCCTCTGCCCGCCGCGGGAGAGGGTGGCCCCGGAGGGGGTCGGGTGAGGGGACCCCGGCCTCCGGAGATTTCGCGGCAGGCGCAGCCAGGCTGCACCGTCGCTCCCCTCTCCCGCCTCGCATCCGCGAGGCACCCTCCCCCGCAGAGGGGGGAGGGCTGCAGGTATCGGATCACCGCCATGGACGACCACAAGCCGATCGACACCACCGACGGGCCCGCCGTGGAGACGCCCGGCGTGGGCGCGCGCCGCTACGAGACGCCGCCGACCGGGCGGCCGATCGACGATGCGGAGGCGGCCCGGGCGGCCGGCCTCTCCCACAACGAGCACATCAAGATCGCGAGCGGCTATCTGCGCGGCACGCTGGCCGACGGGCTCCTGAAGCACGCCACCGGCGCCATCTCGGACGATGACGGGCAGCTCGTGAAGTTCCACGGGATGTACCTGCAGGACGACCGCGACCTGCGGCCCGAGCGCACCAAGAAGAAGCTCGACAAGGCCTACAGCTTCATGATCCGCCTGCGCATCGCCGGCGGCGTGGTGACGCCGAAGCAGTGGCTGATCCTCGACAACATCGCGACGACCTACGCCAATGGGACCCTGCGCGCGACCACGCGCCAGACCTTCCAGTATCACGGCGTCATCAAGTCGAACCTCAAGCGGACCATGGCAGCGATCGACTCGGCGCTGCTCGACACGATCGCGGCCTGCGGCGACGTGAACCGCAACGTCATGGCCGCGACGAACCCGGCCCAGGCGGGCGCCCACAAGGCAGCCTACCAGCTCGGCAAGGACATCTCCGACACGCTGCTGCCGAAGACGCAGGCCTGGCGCGAGATCTGGCTCGACGGCGAGCGCGTGGTCGGCGGCGAGGACGAGGCGGTGGTCGAGCCGGTCTACGGCAAGACCTACCTGCCGCGGAAGTTCAAGATCGTGGTCGCGGTGCCGCCCTCCAACGAGGTCGACATCTTCGCCCACGACCTCGGCTTCATCGCCATCCTCGACAAGAAGAACAAGGTGACGGGCTGGAACGTCACCGTGGGCGGCGGCATGGGCATGACCCATGGCGAGACCGACACCTTCCCCCGCACCGCCGACGTGATGGGCTTCGTGAAGCCCGAGGACGCCCTCAAGGTCGCCGAGGCCGTGATGACGGTCCAGCGCGACTGGGGCAACCGCAAGGTCCGCAAGAACGCCCGGCTCAAATACACGATCGAGCGTTTCGGCCTCGCCGCCTTCCGGGCCGAGGTCGAGAACCGCCTCGGCAAGAAGCTTGAGGAGCCCAAGCCCTTCACCTTCACCGGCAACGGCGACCGCTTCGGCTGGGTCGAGGGCGAGGACGGGCGCCACCACCTCACCCTCTACGTGCCCTCGGGCCGCATCAAGGACGTGGAGGGCGGCCCGCGCTTCCTCTCGGGGCTGCGCCGCATCGCCCAGGTGCACGAGGGCGATTTCCGCCTCACCGGCAATCAGAACGTGATCATCGCCAACGTGCCGGCGGCCAAGCGCGCCGAGATCGAGGCGCTGGTCGACGAATACGCTCTCACCAAGGGCGCGGGCGCGCTGCGCCGCAACTCCATGGCCTGCGTGGCCCTGCCGACCTGCGGCCTGGCCCTCGCCGAGAGCGAGCGCTACCTGCCGGACCTGATCTCCGAGCTGGAGGAGAGCCTCGCCCGACACGGCCTGCAGGACGAGGAGATCACCATCCGCTCCACCGGCTGCCCGAATGGCTGCGCCCGGCCCTACATCGCTGAGATCGGCCTCGTCGGCCGCGGCCCCGAGCGCTACCACCTCTATCTCGGCGCCGCCTTCGACGGCTCCCGCCTGAGCAAGCTCTACAAGGAGGACGTCACGGCCGGCGAGATCCGCGCGACCCTCGATCCTCTCTTCGCGGCCTATGCCAAGGGCCGCCGGAAGGGCGAGCATTTCGGCGACTTCGTGATCCGCGCCGGCTACGTGGCCAAGACCGGCAACGGGCCGGATTTCCACGAGCGCACCGGCGCGCTCCAGCCCGTGGCCTGACAAGGGCGTCCCGGCTGCCCGGTCCCGGGCAGCCGGATTCCGTCAGGTCTTCAGCACCGGCTCCAGCACGTCGCCGGCCCCGCGCTGCTTCAGATAGGCCGGCTGGAACAGGCACATGCGCACGGCGTCGCGGTAGCGCCCGTTCACGAAGAACTCGTCCTTGAGGATGCCCTCGGGCTTGAAGCCGCAGCTCTCGTAGATCCCGACCGCGCGGGCATTGTCCTTGTCCACGTGCAGGTAGAGCTTGTGGATGTTGAGCACGCTGAAGGCGTAGTCCATGGCGATGCGCGTGGCGCGCTTGGCGTAGCCGCGCCCCTGAAAATTGGGATGGATCGCGATCTGGAACTCGCAGCGCCGGTGCAGGTGGTTGATCTCGACGAGCTCCACCAGCCCGGCCGGCTGGTTGTCCTCCGTGGCGATGATGAAGCGTCGCTCGGTCTGGTTGTGGATGTTGCGCTCGTAGAGCTGCGACAGCTCGGCGAAGGACTCGTAGGCCTCCTCGAACCAGTAGCGCATGATGCTGTCGTTGTTGTTCAGCTGGTGGACGAAGAGCAGGTCCTCCCGTTCCAGCGGTCTCAGCTTGATGTGGGCAGGCATGGGGCGGTCAGTCGGTTGCGGGGAGAGGGGTCGGATCGGCGTTCTTGCGCCGGCTCCATGACGGGAGCGCGACGGTTACGCTTTACTGTCCCATGCGCCAAAGTTCCTGCGAATCATCAATGCTCGGGAGGCTGGGAAAGCTTAGCCGTGGCGTGTCGAAAATTCTCATGACGTGGTGAACCTTGTGAGCATTTCGCCCGTTCTCTCGCCGGCGGTATCCGGGCGCGGGAGAGGGCGATGGCCAGGCACGAGATTCTACGCTTCTTCGAGCATCGGCGGGACGGGGAATGGGTCTGCGTGAAGCCCTTCACCCTGACCACCCGCAGCGCCAGCATCGATATCCGCCAGGGCATGCGCTTCGCCTACGGCACCCGGGTGGGCGGCGTCGACCTCGCCGAATATCTCGAGCAGCTCGGCTCGCAATTCGGATCCTGACACCCGGCTCAGGCCTGCGCCGAGGTCAGCGCGGCGTCCAGCAGCCGCGCCCGCGCGGCCTCGTCCGTCGGGCAGCCCTCCGCCAGCCAGAGGGCCTTCGCCGCGGCGAGCGCTTGGCCGACCGCGCGCCCCGGGGCCAATCCCGCGGCGACGAGATCGCCGCCGCTGAGCGGCATCACGGGTTTATGGTCGAGCGCATCGAGCGCGGCCTGTGCTTCACGTGAAATCCGGGGACGGGGCTCTCCCTCGACCGCTGCCAGCACGTCGCGGACCGCCTCCGGCCCGAACTCCGCGGCCAGCGCGCGGAGGCCGCGCGCATCCACCTCCGTCAGGCCGTGCAGCCGCGCCAGCGCCCGGGCATAGGCCAGGAGACGAGCATGCTCGGCCTTGGACAGGCGCAGGGTCTCGAGCAGGCGCCCGGCATCGGCGGTGCTCTGCACGGAAAGGGCGGCGAGGCGCGCGATGTCGGAGCACGGGGCCTGTCGCGCGGCCCGGGCGAGACGTCCGAGTTCGCCGACGCCCCCGGTGATGCGTCCGAGCAGGCCGGTCGCGCTCAAGGTCGCGATCGCCTCCACGGCGCGCGGGGCGACGAGCAGCTTGAGCAGCTCCGCCCGCACACGCTCCCGGCTGAGCCGGTCGAGGCTGTCGCGGGCGGCGATCGCGGCCGCCAGTCCCTCCGGGTCCGGCGCGTCCTGCCCGTAGCGGGCGTGGAAGCGGAAGAAGCGCAGGATCCTCAGGGCGTCCTCGCGGATGCGGATGGCCGCATCCCCGATGAAGCGGACGCGGCCGGCTGCGAGATCGGCGAGGCCCCCCGTGGTGTCGTGCACCCGGCCATCCGGCGAGAGGGAGAGGGCGTTGATGGTGAAGTCGCGCCGCTCGGCGTCCCGGGCGAAGTCGCGGCCGTAGCGCACCACCGCATGGCGTCCGTCGGTCTCGATATCCTCCCGCAGGGTCGTCACCTCGTGCGGCACGCCGTCCACGACGAGCGTCACGGTGCCGTGCTCGAAGCCCGTCGGCACGGCCTTGAGGCCGGCGGCCCTGGCCCGCGCCAGGGTGTCCTCGGGCCGCAGGGTGGTGGCGAGGTCGATATCCGCCCCGTCCCGGCCGAGGAGCGCGTCGCGCACGCAGCCGCCGACGAGCCGCGTCGCCTCGCCCTCCACCCGGAGCGCGGCCAGGCAGACCTGCACGCCCGGACGGGCCAGAAGGCGGCCGGGGCCGTCAGGGTCGAGGCGGTGTGCGCTCACTCGAAATGCCCCGGCACGAGGCGGCCGTTCTCGATGCGGCTCGGCACCCAGCCGTCCTGATGCCGAGTCGCGGTGATCCCGGTCATGACGAGGGAAGCGACCACCGCGAACAACCCCGCCATCACCAGCCGGGTCCAGTAGGGATCCCACTGCATTCGGTCGAGGGGCGAGCGCCGGGCGAAGAGCAGGTAGGCGGCGAAAGCCAGGAAGGGCAGCGCGAACACCGCGAGTTCCTGGAGGACGAGACGACCCATGCGCTCCGGCTTTACCGATAGAGGCGTTCGTAGAGGTTGTGCACGATGCCCGCGGTGACGCCCCAGATCAGGCGCTCGCCGAAGGGAATGGCGTAGAAGTAGCGCATCCGCCCCTTCCACTCGCGGGAATGCACGGCGAAGCGCAGCGGGTCCATCAGCCAGGCGAGCGGCACCTCGAACACGTCCGCCACCTCGGCCGGGTTCGGGGCGACGCGGGCGCCCGTGCTCACCAGGCCCACCACCGGCGTCACCAGGAAGCCCGTGGCCGAGAGATAGGGGTCGAGATAGCCGAGCGGCGAGACCTCGCCGATGTTCAGGCCCACCTCCTCCTCGGCCTCGCGCAGGGCGGTGTCCGCCGGCGTCGCGTCGCCGGGCTCGATCTTGCCGCCGGGAAAGGCGATCTGGCCGGAATGGTCGCGCAGATGCGCGGCGCGGGTCGTGAACAGGAGCGACAGGCCCTCCGGGCCGGCCACCACCGGCACCAGCACCGCGGCCAGGCGATGCGGCGCGCCCGGCACATGGGCGAGCCCGGCCGGGTCGAGGCTGTGGTCGCCGCGGGGATTGGCGAAGGGGCCGCCCAGGCCGGGCGGATGACGGTTCAGCAGCCGTTCGGCGCGGGCGAGGAAGTCTTCGATCGTGTCGGGGCGGCCGGCGGCCGCGGCATCGGGCACTCTCATGCGGCGGGGGCGATCCTGAAGAAGCGGCCGGCCGCCGCGAGCCCGAACCAGGATTGTCCGTCGATCATGCGTTCCTCGCCCATCCCGACGAGATCGTAGGTCAGGGACCGGCTGACCAGGGCCCAGAGGTCGCGCCGGACATGGAGATAAGGCCGCAGGCCCCCGTCCGCCCCCTGCTCGAAGCGCAGGGGATGGTCGTCGTCCACCGAGACGAGATCGTCGACATTGGTCCTGAATCCGATGCGACGGCTCTCGCCTTCGCCCTCCACCGCCATCTCCACGGCGACGAAGGGCGCGTCCTCCACGGTGATGCCGACCCGCTCCACCGGCGTCACCAGCACGATCTCCCCGTCCGGCTCCCGGCGCAGGATCGAGGCGAAGAGCTTCACCAGCGCCGGCCGGCGGATCGGCGTCCCCTCGTGATACCAGGTGCCGTCGGCGGCAATCCGCATGTCGATCCGGCCGCAATGGGGCGGGTTCCAGCGCTCGACCGGCGGCAATCCGCGCGGGGGCAGGCTGCCGAGGGCCGCGCTCAGGCGGGAGAAGGTGGGGTCGTTTGCCGTCTCGCTCATCGAAGAAATCCGGTTCAGCCGCCCGACTTGTCCCGCAAGGCCTTCCAGATCCCCGAGACGGAGACGAGGGGCCGGTCGCCGCTGGTCAGGATCGCGCGCACGAAGACCAGGGACGACGTCCTGCGCACGACCTCCGGGCTGGTCTCGACGAGGTCGCCGATCTGGGCCGCGCCGACGAACTGGCTCGTCATCTCGATGGTCACGCATTTCGCGCCCTCGAGCGCCTCCATCACGCAGATGCTGAGGGCACGGTCCGCGAAGGTGAGGAGCATGCCGCCATGGACGAGGCCGACGAGGTTGCCGTGCTTCTCCTCGGCCCGGAAGGCGAAGCGTTTCCGGCCCTCCGCCGTGCGGTGATAGATCGGCCCGACATGGGCGACGAAGCCCGGGTCGGTGAAGGCCTCCCACCCGTCCGGAAACCCCATGCCGCTGCCTTCGTTCATCCGCGCATCCTCTGCCTCTCCGCGCCCATGATGGGCCAGGGGCGGGGCGGGCGCAAAGGCGCCGCCTCCGGAGGGCTTCCCACTCGGCCAGATAGGGCGGATGCGAAATGCCGCGTGCCCCCGGCGCTTGCCATGCGGCGGGATTCGGTTCCAGACTTGCACATTTCGTGGGCCGTTCTTCCGGGCGGCCGCATCAGGAGACGGGGATCCGATGGCACAGGGCGCCGCCACGGCCGGCACGACCAGCCTCGATGAGGGCATCGTCGCCACAGCCGAAACCTGCCTCGAAGCGATCGGGCAGGCGCGCGAGGCGATCCATGGGGTGATCTTCGGCCAGGAGAAGGTGGTCGACCTCGCCCTCGTCACCATCCTGGCCGGCGGCCACGGTCTGCTCGTCGGCCTGCCGGGCCTGGCCAAGACCAAGCTCGTCGAGACCCTCGGCACGGTCCTCGGGCTCGATGCCCGCCGGGTGCAGTTCACCCCGGACCTGATGCCCTCCGACATCCTCGGCACCGAGATCCTCGACGAGGATGCCGAGCGCCGCCGCTCCTTCCGCTTCGTGAAGGGGCCGGTCTTCACGCAGCTCCTCATGGCCGACGAGATCAACCGGGCGAGCCCGCGCACCCAATCGGCCCTGCTCCAGGCGATGCAGGAGCATTTCGTCTCGGTGGCCGGCGAGCGCCACGACCTGCCGCGGCCCTTCCACGTGCTCGCGACCCAGAACCCGATCGAGCAGGAGGGCACCTATCCCCTGCCCGAGGCGCAGCTCGACCGCTTCCTCCTGGAGATCGACGTCGGCTATCCCGACCGCGCCGCCGAGCGCCGCATCCTGGTCGAGACCACCGGCGTCGAGGACCAGCACGCCCGGGCCGTGATGACCACCGAGCAGCTGCTCACCGCTCAGCGCCTCGTGCGCCGCCTGCCGGTGGGCGACGCCGTGGTCGATGCGATCCTCGATCTCGTGCGGGCCGCCCGCCCCGAGGGCGGCGATCCGGCGGTGGCCAAGAAGCTTCTCTGGGGGCCCGGCCCCCGCGCCAGCCAGGCGCTGACCCTGGCCGTGCGCGCCCGCGCCCTCATCGAGGGCCGCGTCGCCCCCTCCATCGCCGACGTGAAGGCCCTTGCCGAGCCGGTGCTCAAGCACCGCATGGCCGTCACCTTCGCCGCGCGGGCCGATGGCGAGACCGTGACCGGCCTGATCGGCCAGCTCGTCGGCAAGCTCTGAGCGGATGGCTTCGCCTCGCCTCTTCGATGGCGCGGAGCGCCGGCCCGGTCGTCCCGCCATCCAGGACGCGCAGGCGCTCGCGGAGCGGATGCCGCGCCTGATCCTGGAGGCGCGCCGGGTGTCCAGCACCCTCGCCCACGGTCTGCACGGACGGCGCCGGGCGGGCCCGGGAGAGAGCTTCTGGCAGTTCCGTCCCTTCGTCACGGGCGAGGCCGCCGCGCGCATCGACTGGCGCCGCTCGGCCCGGGACGACCGGCTCTATGTCCGCGAGCGGGAATGGGAGGCCGCCCACAACATCTGGCTCTGGATCGACCGCTCCGCCTCCATGGGCTTCGCCTCCGACCTCGCCCTCGTGCCGAAGGTCGAGCGGGCGCTCGTCCTCGGGCTCGCCCTGGCCGAGACCTTCGTCGAGGGCGGCGAGCGGGTCGGGCTGCTCGGGCTGACCCGGGCGAGCGCCGGCCGCAACGTGGTCGAGAGCCTGGCCCAGGCCCTGGTGCGCGACGAGGCGGGCCTGACCCAGGACCGGCCGCCCCCGGCCACGCCGGGCCGCTTCGACGAGGCGATCCTCGTCAGCGACTTCCTCTCGCCCCTCGACCAGGTCCGCGCCAGCGTGCAGGCGATCGGGGGCGGCGGCACCCACGGTCATCTCGTCGCCGTGGTCGATCCCGTGGAGGAGACCTTCCCCTTCGCGGGCCAGGCGAGCCTGCACGACCCGGAGGGGGGAGACCATCTCGACATCGGCGATGCCGGAGCCTGGGGCGAAGCCTACCGGCGGCGGCTCGCCGAGCATCGCGACGGCTTGTCGGAGATCGCCCGGGCACAAGGTTGGACCCTGACGATCCATCGCACGGACCGGCCGGCGAGCGAGGCGGCCCTGCGCCTGCTCACCCTGGTCGCCGCCGCCCGCGGAAGCGGCTGAGGAACGCGCCCTTGTTCGGACTTCCGCTGACCTTCGCCGCACCCTTCGCCCTCGCCGCCCTGGTGGGTCTGCCGGTCCTGTGGGTGCTCCTGCGGGTGACGCCGCCGCGCCCGCGGCGCATCGCCTTCCCGCCCCTGCGCATCGCCCTCGACCTGCTGCCGAAGCGCGAGACGCCGGCCCGCACGCCGCCC
This sequence comes from Methylobacterium organophilum, assembly GCF_022533465.1. Lineage (NCBI taxonomy): Bacteria > Pseudomonadati > Pseudomonadota > Alphaproteobacteria > Hyphomicrobiales > Methylobacteriaceae > Methylobacterium > Methylobacterium organophilum. Next base: position 1,732,691 of record NZ_CP092848.1, read on the forward strand.
TGGCTGCTGCTGCTGCGCATCCTTGCCGCGGCCTTCCTGATCCTCGCCGTCTCGGGCCCGGTCTGGAACCCGGCCGGGATCGGCGCCTCGGCCGGGCGCACGCCGCTCCTCGTGCTCCTCGACAACGGCGTCACCGCCGCCCAGGACTGGCGCGACCGCCAGCGCGCGGCGAGCGACGAGATCGAGGCCGCCGCCCGCGACGGGCGCCCTGTCGCCCTCCTCGCCACGGCCGAGCCCGCCGGCGCCATCGAGGCCCGCGCCCCGGCCGCGGCGCTGGAGCGCCTGCGCGCCCTGCAGCCGCACCCGTTCCGGGCCGATCGCGAGGCGCATGTGAGTGCGCTCGCCGCCTTCTTCGAGCGCAATCCCGACGCGGCCCTGGTCTGGATCAGCGACGGGGTCGCCGGCACCGAGCCCGGCACCTTCGGCAAGGCCCTCGCCGGGATCGTGGAGCGGCACGGCACCGCCCTGACCCTGCGCGCCGCCGAGCGCCCGCCGGCGCTCGTCCTCTCGGCCGCGGAGAATGGCGGCCGGCTCGCGGCACAGGTGCTGCGCGCCGCCCCCAACGGCCGGGATGCCGGCCTCGTGCGCGCCCTCGACCAGAAGGGCCTGCCGCTTGCCGAGACGCCCTTCACCCTCGCCCCCGACGCGACCGAGGCGGAGGTCGGGTTCGACCTGCCGGTGGAGATCCGCAACACCATCGCCCGGCTCGAGATTGCGGGCGAGCGCTCCGCCGGGGCGGTGGTGCTGATGGACGAGCGCGGCAAGCGCCGCCGGGTCGGCCTGGTCTTCGGCGGCACCCTGGACCAGTCGCAGCCGCTGCTCGCGCCGACCTACTATCTCTCGCGGGCGCTCAGCCCCTTCGCCGACGTGCAGCAGCCCCGCGGCGGAGTCGGCACCGCGGAAGCCGTAGCGCAGATGCTCGACAACCAGGTCTCGGTGCTGGTGCTCGCCGATGTCGGCGCGCTGGACGAGAAGACCGAGGTGCGGGTGGAAAAGTTCGTGGACGAGGGCGGCCTGCTCCTGCGCTTCGCCGGGCCGCGGCTCGCCGCCGGCAACGATCCGCTGGTGCCGGTGCGCCTGCGCCGGGGCGGGCGCTCCCTCGGCGGCACGCTCTCCTGGGACAGCCCGAAGACGCTGGCGCCCTTCCCGCAGGAAGGACCCTTCGCCGGCCTGACGCCGCCGGCCGATATCGGCGTGCGCCGGCAGATCCTGGCGGAGCCCGACGGCGACCTGCCCGGCCGCACCTGGGCCTCCCTGCAGGACGGCACGCCCATCGTCACGGCGCAGAAGCGCGGCCAGGGCCTGCTCGTGCTGTTCCACGTCACCGCCGACACGACCTGGTCGAACCTGCCCCTGTCCGGACTGTTCGTGGACATGCTGCGCCGGGTCGTCGGCCTCGCCGGGGCCGCCAAGCCTGCGGGGGAGGGCGCCGCCGGGGCGAAGGCGGCGGTGCTCGCCCCGCGCCTCACCCTCGACGGCTTCGGGGCGCTCGGCTCGCCCCCTGCCACGGCCACCGCGGTGGCGGCGGATTACGCCGATCGGGCGACCTACGAGCACCCGCCGGGCTTCTACGGGCCGCCGGACGGGGGCATCGCGGTCAATGCGATGAAGCCGGGCGACCGCCTCGTGCCCCTCGACCTCGCCGGCCTGCGGGACGTGCGCCGGGCGGGGCTCGCCGGGGCCGAGATGATCGACCTGCGCGCCGCCCTGTTCAGCGCGGCGCTGCTGCTCCTCGTCCTCGACACGGTGGCCGCGCTCTGGCTCGGCGGCTTCTTCGGCCAGGGGCGCGGCGGCCTCGGCCGCCTGCGCAACCGGCCGGCGGCGCTCGCCCTCCTCGCCTTCGGTCTCCTCGCGTGGCAGGGGGAGACCCTGCGGCCCGCCTTCGCGCAGGAGGCGGCGGCCAACCGGCCCAACGGCGTCGAATCCGCCCTCATCACCCGGCTCGCCTATGTCGTCACCGGTGATGCGGCGGCCGACGCGGCGAGCCGGGCCGGCCTGTCCGGCCTGACCCAGATGCTCGCCGCGCGCACGGCCCTGGAGCCGGGGGAGCCGGTCGGTCTCGATCCGGCCAAGGACGAGCTCGCCTTCTATCCCCTGATCTACTGGCCGATCGTGCCGAGCCGGCCGCAGCCGGGCGAGGCGGCGATCCGCAAGATCGACGCCTTCATGCGCAACGGCGGCACGGTGATCTTCGACACCCGCGACGCCCTCACCGCCCGGCCCGGCGGCCCGGCCACGCCGGAGGGCGCCTATCTGCGCCGCATGCTCGCGACGCTGGAGGTGCCGGAGCTCGAGCCGGTGCCGGCCGACCACGTGCTCACCAAGGCCTTCTACCTCGTCGACAGCTTTCCCGGCCGCTACAGCAGCGGCCAGACCTGGGTCGAGGCGCTGCCGCCCGCCGCCGAGGGGGCCGAGCGCCGTCCCGCCCGGGCCGGCGACGGCGTGACGCCGATCGTGATCACCGGCAACGATCTCGCCGCCGCCTGGGCCATCGGCCGGCGCGGCGAGCCGCTCTATCCCCTGTCCGGGGGCGACCAGCGCCAGCGGGAGATGGCCTTCCGCGGCGGCATCAACCTCGTGATCTACACGCTGACCGGCAACTACAAGGCCGATCAGGTCCACGTTCCCGCGTTGCTGGAGCGGCTGGGGCAGTGAGGACCGTCGCGCAGAGTACCGTCCCATGCTGAGCCTCAGCTTCACGCCCCTCGTGCCCTGGCCGGTGCTCGCCGCCTTCGGGGTGGTGGTCGCCCTGTTCACCGTGCTCGCCCTGGTGGCGCGGGGGCGCACCGCCTTGCTGCGGGCGATCGCCCTGGCCCTGGTGCTCGCGGCGCTGGCCAATCCCTCCCTCGTGCGCGAGGACCGCGACCCGGTGAAGGACGTCGCGGCGATCGTGGTCGACCGCTCCGGCTCCCAGGCGCTGGGCGACCGGCCGCAGATGACCGATGCGGTGCGCGCCGAGCTGCAGCGCCGCTTCGGCACGCTCGCCAATATCGAGCCGCGCTTCATCGACGTGACCGACACCCATGAGGGCGACGACGGCACCAAGCTGTTCACGGCGCTGACCCAGGCGCTGGCCGACGTGCCGCCGGAGCGGCTCGCCGGCGTGGTCATGCTCACCGACGGCGTGGTGCACGACGTGCCGCCCTCGCTCGAGGCGCTTGGCATCAAGGCGCCGCTCCACGTCCTGGTCACGGGGCACGCCGACGAGCGCGACCGCCAGATCAAGCTCCTGGAGGCGCCCCGCTTCGGCATCGTCGGCAAGGATCTGACCATCCGCGCCGAGGTGCAGGAGCGCGGCGGCACCGGGCAGGCCACCGTCACCGTGCGCCGGGATGGCGAGGAAATCGGCCGGCGGACCTTCCCCACCGGCCAACCCTTCTCGCTCACCACCAAGATCGAGCATGGCGGCCCGAACGTCGTCGAGATCGAGGTCGATCCGCTGCCGGGCGAGCTGACCACGGTGAACAACCGGGCCGTGCTCCCGATCGAGGGCATCCGCGAGAAGCTGCGGGTGCTCCTCGTCTCCGGCGAGCCGCACCAGGGCGAGCGCACCTGGCGCAACCTGCTCAAGTCGGACGCCAGCGTCGACCTCGTCCACTTCACCATCCTGCGCCCGCCGGAGAAGCAGGACGGCACGCCGATCTCCGAGCTCTCCCTGATCGCCTTCCCGACGCGCGAGCTGTTCGTCCAGAAGATCAAGGACTTCGACCTGATCATCTTCGACCGCTACGCCAACCAGAGCGTGCTGCCCTCGGCCTATTTCGACAACATCGTCCGCTACGTGCGCGAGGGGGGCGCGGTGCTGATCGCGGCCGGGCCGGAATTCGCGAGCCCGGCGAGCCTCGCCCGAACCCGCCTCGCTGCGGTGTTGCCGGGCGATCCGAGCGGCAAGGTGCTGGAGAAGCCCTACAAGGCGGCGCTCACCGAGACGGGCCAGCGCCATCCCGTCACCCGGGCGCTGCCCGGCTCAGAGGCGAATCCGCCGAACTGGGGCGATTGGGTGCGGCTGATCGCGGCCCAGGTCCGGCCCGGCGTGCAGCCGATCATGCAGGGGGCGGACGGGCAGCCGCTCCTCGCCCTCTCCCGGGAGGAGAAGGGCCGCGTCGCCCTGATGCTGTCGGACCAGGCCTGGCTCTGGGCCCGGGGCTACCAGCAGGGCGGCCCCTATCTCGACCTGCTGCGCCGCCTCGCCCACTGGCTGATGAAGGAGCCGGCCCTCGAAGAGGAGGCCCTGCGCGCCCAGACCACCGGCCATGGCCGGGAGGTCCGCATCGAGCGCCAGACCATGGCGGAGACCGCCGAGCCCGTCACCGTCACCGGTCCCACCGGCGAGGAGCGCCGGCTCGACCTCAAGCAGGCGGAGCCCGGCCTGTTCAGCGCCACCTTCGAGGCCCAGCGCCTCGGCCTGCACACCGTGCGCGCGGGCAATCTCGTCGCCTTCGTCAGCGTCGGGCCGGCCAATCCGCGCGAGCTCGCCGACGTGTTCAGCGATACCGAGCGGACCAAGGCCGTCGCCGAGGGCTCCGGCGGCACCGTGCGTCGCCTCGCCGACGCTTCCGGTAACACGGTGGTGCCCCGATTGCAGATCGTGCGCGGCGGCCGCCTGGGGGGCGCCGACTGGATCGGCTTCCGCCCCAGCGACAGCGCCACGATCCGCGGCGTCGAGGTCTATCCCCTCGCGGTGGGCCTCTGGGCGCTCGCGGCGCTCGCGGCCGCCGTTCTGGCGATGTGGCTGGTCGAGGGACGCCGGGGCCGGGCCGCCTGAGCCCGGCCCGAAACGGCGCAGCCTGTGCGCCGGCCGCACACGGGGCGCCCTCCGGTTCATCCCGTCGGATTAAAGCCGCGACCGGTTGGCGTGCGGACCGGCACGCGGCCGAAACGAGCCGGTGGATTAAAGGGCAACAGCAAGGACGTGCCGTCACGCACCGATATTCAGAAAGATCTCTCCTATCTTCAGTTCAGGTTCGAGGAGCAAAAGTTTCCGGAGCCGAAACCGAGATAAAGGAAGGGATGAATTCATGAAGCACATCGTAGCTGCCGCCACTTTCGCCGCCGCCATCGTGTTCCCCGCCGCGGCCTTCGCCCTGGCCGAGGGCAGCCAGCAGGCCGCCGGCGGCGCCCATATGAGCTCCTACATCAGCGACCCCTATCACGATCCGAAGTCGGTCTGGGCCCAGAGCCGCGGCACCGGCCAGATCCTCGGCGCGCCGATGCTCTCGGAGAATGCCGGCGCCCATAACGTGCGCCGCGCTGCCCCGGTGAACCCCCGCTGGAGCTCCGGCACCGCCCGTTAGGCGATGGCCTTTCGGCGCCTCAGCGCCGCCTTCGCCCCTTCCAGAAACCCGTCCGGCCTGCGCCGGGCGGGTTTTTCGTTGTCACGACTCAGGGGCGGCCGTCCTCGATCGCGTAGAGGGCGATCTCATCGCCCGGCGCGGTCGTTACCCGGCGCACGCCGGCGGCCTGCTCGGCCTGGAGCAGCCGGGCGAAATCCTCGGAGGCCGCGAGGGTCAGGTCCGCCGCCTTGGCGCGGGATTCGAGCCGCGCGAGCAGGTTCATCGCCGGCCCGAGCACGGTGTATTCGGCCCGGAAGCCGTCGTCGAACACGCCGACCAGCACGTCGCCCGCATGAAGCGCGATGGTGACGCGCAGGGGCGGCAGGCCCTGGCGCTCGCGGTCCCCGTTGAGGCGGGCGAGCCGCGCCTCGATGGTGCGGGCGCAGGCCAGGGCGCCGGTCATCTGCCGCTCCACCGAGCCGACCACGAACTGCGCCAGGATGCCGTCGCCGACATATTTGTCGACGATGCCGCCCTGCTCGGTCACTGCCCCGTGGACGAGGGCCCGCACGCCGAGCAGCGCCTCCACCACCTCGGGCTGCGGCCGCGCCCGGCTCATCGCCGAGAAGCCGCGGATGTCGAGGGCCAGCAGGCAGGCATGGCGCAGGCGCGGTGTGCCGAGACCGCCTTCCTCCGCGAGCCGCGCGGCGACGCTGCCCGGCACGAAACGGGCGAGCAGGCTGCGCTCGCGTTCGAGGCCGAGGGCCGTGCCCACCGCCCGGCGCAGCCGGCGCACACCATCGACCACCACGAAGCTCGCCGCGCAGAAGGCGAGCAGCCCCGAGACCTCCTCCGTCAGGGTCACGTGCGGCCCGAGCAGGCTGCCGCGCAGGGAGGCGACCAGGAGCGCCCCGCCCCAGGCCAGCGCCACCGCCCCCGAGAAGACCAGCGTGTGCCAGACCCGCATGCTCAGGGCGGTCTGGAGCAGCAGCAGGAAGGCCGGCAGGCGGCTCACCGCGGTGGCGGCGTCGTCGGAGCCCGCCACCACGCCGGCGAGCATGTGCTCGACCTCGACATAGATGACCACGGCGGCGTTCAGCAGCGTCGAGGCCCAGGCGAGCCATTCGGTGCGCCCGGCATGGCCGACGCCCAAGGCGTCGAGGCGCCGCTCCCAGCGGTCGGCCAGGGCGAGGCCGATCGAGCAGACGGCATAGGCGCCGAGCACCGCCCAATGGCTCAGCCCGTGTACCGACCCGTCGTAGCTCTGGGCCATGGCGAGCAGCACCACCACGACGAGGGCGTGCATGGCGATGAGGCGGCTGCCGGCCGCGCCCTGCAGGAGGCGCTCGGCATGGGTCTCGCCCTCGCGGTCTGTGCTCGCGGAGCGCGCCTCGGGACTCATTCGATCTCCAGGGTTGGGCGCCGCTTCCGAGGGCGCCCGCTCCCCGTAAACGGTTCAGTCGCCGATCTCGACCGTGGGAACGCGGTCACATCAACAGGATTGCGGCGGCGAGCCCGATATTGGTGATCTGGTGAAGGAACTGGTCGAGGCCGATCAGCCACCAGAACCGGGGCTGGCCCGGCCGGCACGGCCCCCAGCGGCTCGTGAGGGTCTTCACCCGGTCGATGGCGATGTGGATCGCGAAATCGACGAGGGCGAGCCACCACAGGCGCGGCGCCAGGGCGAGGGCGATCAGGAGCGTCAGCGCCGCGTGGCAGAGCACATGCGCGCAGAGGGGCCGCAGCCAGCCGCGCCGGCTCTCCTTGCCGCGGGCGATCCAATCCGTCTGGAGCAGGAAGTCGGCGACAACGTGCTTCAACGCGAATAGGGCGACGAGCGCGGCGGTCGCCAGGACCGCCGCCGGATCGTGCGACGGAATCGACGGGCTCGGCATCGCCGGTCAGGCTCGCGCGGCAGGGTTAACGTCGGGTTTCCAGCTTTCCCGAGGACGACGCGGTCTCACCGCCGCCCGCCGCCGAAACCGCTGGGACCGCCTCCGCCGAAGCCGCCGCCACTCGGGCCGCCGCCGCCGAAACCACCGCCGCCGAAGCCGCCGGGGCTGCCGGCCCCGCCCGGCGATGGGCTGCCGCCGAAGCCGTCTCCCCCACCGAAGCCGGGGCGCGTGTCGATCGGGTAGCCGCCGGGCCCCTGGCCCCGCCCGAATTCGTGGCCTGTCCCACCGCCGGGCGCGGCGCCGGGATAGCCGCCCGGCCCGCCTCCATGCCCGCCGCCGAAGCCGCCCCCGCCGGGTCTTCCCCCACCCTGTCCGCCGCCGCCGGGGCCGCTGCCGCCCGGACTGCCGTTGCCAGGCCCGCCGTTCGGGCCAAAGCCGCCGCCGGGCTGACCGCCCGGCCCTGTCGGGCCGCCGCGGCCCTCGAAGCGCAGGCCGTCGAGGGTGAGGCGCCCGTCCCGGCCGGGGGAGACCGAGAGGACGGCGTGACGGCTGCCGCCGCGGGGCATGTCCGCATCCGGCGCTCCGGCGACCCCCAGCCCCGAGCCGAGCCGCAGCCCGTCCCGGCCCGGGCCGATATAGGCCTCGATCGAGGCCCGGCCGATCGCGGCCGGGAAGGGCCGGCTCGCATCGCGGGCGCCCGAGACGGCGAAGGCGCCGTCGCGCATCGCCCCCTCCGCCACGATGCGGCGGCCCACGAGCCGGGGGGACAGCCCGGCGAGGGGCAGGCCGCCGATCGCGGGCGTGCCGTTCGCCGCCTTGCGGACCGGCCCGGCCACGCGGTCGGGACCCTCCGCCCGGTGCTCGACGCGGCTCGCGACGATCACGCCGTCGAGGCGGCGCAGGCCGCTGACCGCGACCCGGTCGCCGACCTTCCAGGCGCCGGACTTCACGGTCGACACGCTCTGCCCGAGCACGGTGAGGCGCCCCTGGCCCACCGCCTCGACCGGGCCGACCACCTCGCTGTTGACCTCGATGGCCCGGGTGGAGAGGGCGCCCTCGGCGCCGGTGGCCACCACCCGCACCACGTGGCCGATGCGCAGGTCGCCGGCCCGCCGCGGCTCGCCGTCGATGCGCACCGCGACATCGGCCGGATAGGTGATGCGCAGGTCGTTGACGATGATGGAGCCGAACCGGCGGATCGTGCCGATCACGCCGGTGCCGCCGATGCCGCGGTCGCCGCCCGGGGTCTCCTCCTCGGTCGGCCTGGCGCCGGTGCCGCCGATGCCCCGATCCTCGGGCGCGTCGGGGGCGGCGGGGGAGCGCCCCGGCCGCCAGAGGGTGGCGACACCGGTCAGGAGCGCCAGCAGCGCCCGTCGGGTGCCGCCGCGGTGGTCGGAGGGTTCGCGCACGGGGCCGCCTCAGGCCGTCGCGTCGGCGTTGGATGCGCCGGGCGCGGGCGGAACCTCCTCCCGGTAGACGTAGATCCCGAAGTTCCAGCGGTGGCGCCCCCCCGGATCGCTCTCGCAGGCGGCATGCGCCTCGGCATTGGCCTGCCGCAGGGCATCCATGGCGATCTCGCGGGCACGGGCCTCGAGCCGTTCGGCGAGTTCGGCAGACAGGCCGTCGTAATGCACCGCGCGCTCCAGGAAACGGGGCGCCTCCCCGAGGATGTTCTCCACCGAAGCGGCGACGTGATCGTGCAGGTTCCGGCCGAAATAATAGAGCTGCGGCTCGCCGCCTCCGCGCGGCAGATAGGCGGATTCGAGAAGCACGACGCGGCCCTGCTCGTCGAGGACGGCGAGGCCCCGGTCGAGCCACTCGTCAAGCACGGCGCGCGGGCGCACGTCGCGGGTCACGCCCGCCACCAAGCTCTCGAAGGAGGCGGCTCCCTCCTCCGCCGCCCGCGGCAGGGGCAGGGGGCGGCCCTGGCGATCGGTGAATTCGGGCGCCGCGATCCAGCGGGCGATGATGCGGCTCGTGCGCGAGACCACCGCCGGCACCTGGCTCACCGGGGCGCCCGCCCCGCGCAGGCGCCGCACCTCCTTGCGGTGGATGCCGGTGAGCAGGCTCACGCGGCTGTCGGTCTGTTCCTTCCCGGGCAGGGCGAAATCGTATTCCGCAACGTTGACGTAGAGTTCACGCAGCAGGTTCGTCAGGGCCGGGAAGGTGATGCCCCGGCTCACGAACAGCCGCACCAGCGGCCGCAGCAGGCGCGCCACCGGCGCATGCAGCGCGGTGCCTTCGGGCGGAGCTGGATCGATCGGCTCGGACATTCCGCGAGTCTTAGAAGGCTGTGCGTGGGAGACAATCCCACAATCTGCCCTTTCCAGGCCTGAACGGCGATTTTGCCGTTGACGTGGGATTTTTGCACACGTAACTTTGTGTGGTCAAATTTCCCACGGAGATCGAGCGTGACGGAGATCCATCCGCCGTTGTCACCGTCCCCCGAGGGGCTGCGGCTGCGCCGGGCGCGGCCGTCTCTCGCGGACCTCTCCTTGAGACCCCTGCAACGCGGCCTGCTGCTCGCGGCCGTCCTGCTCTCGCCCGTCGCCGGGCAAGCCGTGGCCGCGCTCACCCGCAGCGACGGCGAGACGGCGGTGCGAGCCTTCGCCGCCCTGCCCTCAAGCCCTCCGGGTGGGGCGGCGAAGCGAACCTATCGGATCGAGGATCTCCGGCCATGATCGCGGCGTCGACACGCCTGTTGCGCGGCATGGGCCAGGGGCTTCGCCGCGAGGCCTGGATGGACCCGGATCTCGATGAGCCCTGCGGCGGCGAGCGCATCCTCGACTTCGCCCTGTGCCTGATCGTCTCGGCCTGCGTGGTGGGCCCGCTCCTGCTGGCGCTCTGAGCCGGGCGACCGCGCGGATCCGCCGCTCGGCCGTGGGAGACGGGTGTCCCACGGTCTCCGCCGGCGCGGATCGCTATCATGGTTCTTTATTTCGGTGAGGCCTCTCGCCCCGCGGCCGCTCTCCTCCATATGAAGGATACCCTCTGCGCAATCGCGTGCCTTGGGCAGCTCGGCAGAGGACATCATGGTTCGTACGGCGAATGTCGGCGGCGCTCAGTCCGTCTCGGCAACGGATTTCAACGAGCGCGTGAAGCGGCTCCTGGCCGATAAGCCAGAGAGTGCGAAGCCCGTGCTGAAGTCCAAATCGAACAATCGCGGCCCGAGAGTCGGCCCCAAGACGTAGAATGATCGGCGGCGGTCCTGAACCGGGGAGGCCGGGCGGAATTATGCGGGGATACGCGCTCGACAACAGCGGCTCCCTGCCATCCATGTCCACACCGACCCACCTCCGCTTCCTCTCCGCCGCTGACCCGCATCCCCGCGGCTTCGGTTCGGATTACGATCCGATCCTGCACGGCGTCGCGAGCGGCCTGGGCGCCTTGTTTCCGCCGATCGACAACGCCCGGCGGTGCGAGGCGCAAGAATGCCGGGACGAAATGGGCCAGGGCTGCGAGGGGGCGGGACAGACCCTTGCCGTGAGCGCGGGCACGGCGGTGGTCGAACCGTAGGATCCCGGCGCGTCCGCGACGAGCCGGCCCGTCTCAGGCGGCGCGGGTGGCGACCCAGACGACGTGCCGCGGGCCGCTCTGCCCGCTGGCCGGCATGCGCGTTTCCTGAACGCCGAAGCCGACCCGTTTCAGACGCGTCTTGAACTTGCGGTCCGGCGTGCCGGACCAGACCCCCAGCACCCCCTCCGGCTTGAGCGCCCACCAGGCGCGCCGCAGGCCCCAGACGTCGTAGAGGCGGTCGTTCGCCCGCCGCATCAGCCCTTCCGGGCCGTTGTCGACATCGAGCAGGATGGCGTCCCAGGCGCCGGGACCGGACTGGATCAGGCGCGTCACATCCGTCTCCCGCAGGACGACGCGCGAGTCGTCGAGGCAGCCGGCGAAGACCTTGGTGAGGGGACCGCGCGCCCAGCCCGAGACCGCGGGCACCAGCTCGGCCACGACGACCTCCGCATCGGGCCCGAGCACCTTCAGGGCGGCCCGGAGGGTGAAGCCCATGCCGAGGCCCCCGATCAGAACCCGCGCCCGCGGGCGTCCGGCGATCGGGGTGCAGGCCAGGGTCGCGAGCGCCTCTTCCGAGTCGCCCCGCGTGCTGTTCATCAACTCGATCGTGTCGACGACGATCGAGAATTCGTCGCCCCGCTGCATCAGGCTGAGGTTTCGGCCGCCCCCGGGAATCAGGCCGGTGTCGAGATGGACCCATGCGGTCATGACGTGCTTTCTCGTGGCGCCGTGCGGCGGCGTGCAGGGGGAAGGAGCCGAAGCCGTCAGGGGATCGCCTCAGAACGATGCGGCCGACCGTGCGCTGAGCGCAGGGCTTGGCGAAGCCACCGGGGCTGTCGCGCCATCCGCCCAGGTTCTATGAGCGCTGATGGCCAAGCGTATCAAGTCTCTCCCGCAGGAACGCGGGTTCGTGCTGTTCGACGTCGTCTATGCGGACGGCAGCCGCTCCTCCAACCGGCGCGTTCCGGTCGAGCTTCTCGGAGGGCTGGACGGCGACGGTCCGGCCCGGGACCTCATCACCGAGCAGGATGAGGCGATCGCCCAGAAAGCCGGGCGCCCGCGGCGCGAGATCGAGAGCCTGCTCCGTTCGCCCCCGGCTCCTCTGAAGCCGCCGCGCGAATAGGGCCTCCCAAGACGCGTCTTCGTCCGCGCGGGGCTCTCGGAGCCTCGCGCCCCTCTTGTCTGCAAATCCGAAGCCCGGACGGGCCTGTCGGGACACGCTTCGGCCGATCGCCGGTTGTGCGGATCAGCACGATATCGCAGCCCTGAGCGTGCGCGGCCTCAGCCTAAGCTTGACCAGCGTTCGAGCCGCGTCCGTCGCTTGAGCAGCCAAAAGGCGGCCACCCCCGCGCCTCGGATCGGGCAGCGCTGGCAGGCACGATCTTGGTGCTGCACATGGATTATTCTTTCCCGCGCGCCAGACCGCGTTTCATGAGACGTTTTTAGAACGGCACGCGGGCCTGCCGATCGATGATCCGAGGATCGCGAATTGAGTCAGAACCGTGCGGAGAGGCGGGCGGTGCCGGTATGCGAGAGGAAGCGGTCTCCGACATGGGCCTGGTACTCGCCCGTCAGCTCGATGCCGCCGCCGAGCCCGATCTGGAAGCCGAGGCCGGCCTCGCCGATCGTGTCCGGGATGCGCGAGGCGGTGGCGAACACCCCGAGGCTGCCGCTGCCCTGGAAGCTCGCCAGGCCGGTGAAGTGGTCGTCGGACAGGAGCGTCACGCCGAGGGTGCCGTAGGGGCGCAGCCAGCGGCCGTTGTCGAAATCGAAGCGGCCGCCGATCTCGACGTTCGGGCTGAAGGCCACCAGGGTCTTGCTCATGGCGCGGATGTCGAGATTGATCTCCGGCGCGCCCGTCTCCGAATAGGCCGGGCTGTGCGTGTAGAGCAGGTCGAGGTCGGCGTAGGGCTTGATGTACCAGCCGTCGAACAGGAACTGGTAGCTCGCCCGCAGGCGCCCGCCCGCCGTCAGCACCTCCGACTTGCTGCGCGCCGACCAGATCCCCTCGCCGATGCTGACCGAGCGGAGATTGTCCTGCCAGGCGTAGCCGACATTGGCCGAGGCCGCGAACAGCCAGGGGCCGACCTGGTGCTTGAGCGCCATCGAGACGTCGGCGGCGTCGCTCGTCGTCCCGCTGATGCGGTCGGAGTCGTTCTGGTAGGCGCGGGTATAGGCGCCCGACAGGCCGAAGAACCAGTCCGGGGCGAACTCGGTCTGCAGGCCGCCCTGGTAGCTGAGCGCGTTCTGGCGGTAGCCGCCCTCGCCGGGTGAGGAGAACAGGCTGGTGCGGGCCGCCGTGACGCGGCCCCAGACGCACTCGCCCTCGCGCAACAGGGTGCCGGAGCCTTCGAAGGCCGGGCAGCTCATGGCCCGCTTCAGGCCGGCCCGGGTGTCGAGGGTGCGGCCGGTCAGGACGTACTGGTTCGATTCCTGGTTCAGATCGTCGAGCGCCGCGGCGTAGCTCTTCTTGCTCTCCACGGAGAGGAAGCGGGCGAACAGATCGGCCTCGCCGATCGACCCGTTGTTCCACAGCGTCTGCAGGGCTTCGGCCGTGGATTTCTGGTCGCCGGTGAGGCTCATCCCGAGGGGCGTGGTGAAGCGCGCCGTCGGGCTCAGGGCGAGGCTGTTGCCCGACCGCAGGATCGCCCAGGTGACCGGAACCGAGTCCAACTGAATCGCCGTCGAGGCGGCGGCCGCCGTCATGTTCGTGATGCTGCCCGCCGTCAGGAAGGTGTACTAGCCCCGCTCTTCAGAAATCCGATCAAATCCTGCGGGGCGGTATTCTTGTTCGTGTACCATTTAAGCCATTGATCAATATCGTCTCTCTTTCCATAGGTTTTTACGACAATTTTGTTGACGTCGAGCATCTCCTTGACGAGAGCGAGCATCCCCTTGGTCGAAAAATCAAACGAGGCGGACTTCTCTTTGCCGGTAAAGCCTCCCCCGACGCCGCCACCACCACCAATCGATTGGGCGAAGATGCCGTGCGCCCCTTCCTGATCGGTAATGACCGAAGCGTTCCTGCCGTTGCTGACCGTGACGGTTCCGCCGGAATCACCCTTGCCGCCGCTGCCGCCAACATTGACGTTCGCATTGATCGTCTCTTCGCCGGCGCCCTGGAAGCCGCCGCCAGTTCCACCGCCGCCGCCCACGCTCTGAGCGAAAATGGCGGTCGCGTTCGGCCCACGGGTATGGACAGTGTTTGCGTTGTCGACCGAGACGCCACTGCCACCGCCACCGCCACCGCCCAGCGCGACAGACCCGAAGAGCCCTAAAAGGCTGCGGGCAACGCCGCCATCGCCGCCGCCGCCGACGACGCTCTGCGCCAGGATGCCGTAGGCACGGGGCTGCATCGTCATGATCGTGCCACCGTTGCGCACGGTGACCTGACCGTCATCGCCGCCGCTGCCGCCTTCCCCTCCCGAGCCGTAGAACAGGAAGCCGCCGCCCCCCCCCCCCCGCGCCGCCGGCGCCGATCTCGGAGGGTTTTGGTATCCTTGTCTGAAAGGCATCGAGCGCTTTGCCGCCGCCGATGCTCCGGGCAACGAGGGCCGACGCTTCCTCCCCTTCGGGTAGGATCTCACCCATATTGTCGACGAGGACGCTGCCGCCTTTGAACAGGCCGTCACCGCCGCGACCGCCTGTGCCGCCAAGGGACTGGGCAACGATCCCGAACGCGTAATCGCCCGCCGTCATGACCGTCCCTGCATTGAGTGCGGCGATGTGGCCACCATCACCCGCCACACCGCCGCGCCGACCATTGGTTCGGTCGGACGAACCTTCGCCTCCGTTGCCGCCAATACTCTGAAGTAGAACCGCCGTCGCGTTGTCACCCCTTGTCTTTACGATACTTCTGTTGTCGAAAAGAACGGAGGGACGCTGCTCCGTACCGCCGACGTTGCCGCCATTGGCACCGACGGCCCCTTCCACGTCAATGGATCCGCCTTTGCCCGCCAGTGCCTCGACGATGGCGGCTGGCGCGTTCGCGCCCTCCGTTACGATCCCCCCCCCGACGCCAATCTTGACGGAAGCCTCTCCGCTCTCGCCGCCCGCGCCCGCGCGGGCACCGCTGAACGGCCCGACACCGTTTTTGCCGCCGTCACCGCCCTGGGCAGTGACACGCAATCCTGCCAGATTGACACCTGTGGTGCCGAGGATCCCGTCGATCTCGGCGGTCGCAGCCCTACCGTTGCCACCTCTCCCCGCATCCGATCGTAGACCGCTGACCCCGATCGCCCGCTCGATCCCCCCCGATCCGCCTTGGCTCCCCTGGGACAGAAGCCAGACCAGCGGAACCCCGGCCCTCAGATCGGCAGCAGTAGCGGTGATGGGCGCGCCGCGCTGAACGAACGTGACCCCGCCAGCATCAGCACCATTGGCTGCGCTCTTCGCTTCCGCGACGTATCCGTTCGATCCCCCCTTCGATACGATTCTGATCAGCGGCCCTTCGCTCAGGCTGCCGGATTGGACGAGCCCGGACTGGTACAGACTCACGAAGCCGCCGATCCCGCCGCGTGACGGCGCATAATCGCTGTAGCCATCGCTGCCGGTCCCGCCGATCGAAGCGAGGTCGACGGCGGTCGTAGTCCGTCCGCGACTGCCGATTGTTCCGCGATTGTCGTAACCGAACGAGGCGCCCTCGGCACCTTGTGTCGACGTGACCCACTGTGAGAACCAAGTCTTGTCGGCATCCCGACCGGCACTCGCGGTTCGGAGATCGATCAAGGCGTCCCGGTCGCTGTTCAGGACCTGTTGGGCCTCCGCGTCTCTAGAGCGGTTCCCGCCTACGTAGCGACGGCCAAGTCGTTGTCGTAGCCGGCGGCGGCGAGGCTGTTGCGGCACTCGTCTGGGGTGAAGCGGGTGAAGGCGTGCCGGATGGCGTCCCAGAGGTCTGGCAGGGTGCGGGCGGCTGCGCTCCGCAGCAGGGCTTTCAGC
Source organism: Methylobacterium organophilum (assembly GCF_022533465.1). Lineage (NCBI taxonomy): Bacteria > Pseudomonadati > Pseudomonadota > Alphaproteobacteria > Hyphomicrobiales > Methylobacteriaceae > Methylobacterium > Methylobacterium organophilum. The sequence continues at coordinate 1,748,313 of NZ_CP092848.1, forward strand.
TTGGCGAAGATCTGTTCGATCGGGTTGCACTCGGGGCTATAGGGCGGAAGGTAGAGCAGCCGGGCGCCGGCCGCCTCGACCCGCTCGCGGATGCCGCTGACCTTGTGAGCTTGCAGGTTGTCGAGGATCACGATGTCGCCGGGCCGCAGCACCGGGCCGAGGCGGTTGGCGACGTAGTCGCGAAAGCGCTGGCCATTGGTAGCGCCATCCGCGAGGTCGAAGGCGCACAGGCCGGTGGTGCGCAGGGCGGCGGTGACAGTGGTCGTTTTGTAATGGCCCTGGGGCACGAGGAGCCGGCAGCGCTCGCCGCACGGGGCGCGGCCGTAGCGGCGGGCCATGTTGGTGGCGGCCGCCGTCTCGTCGAGGAAGACGAGCCTGTCGGGGTCGCGGTCAGGCTGGGCCGCGAACCACGCTTCACGCGCCGCCTTCACGTCGGCCCGCTCCTGCTCCGTTGCGTACAGCGCCCCTTTTTACGGGTGATCCCATGGCGAGCGAAGAAGCGTGACAGCCCGCTCGTGCTGGTCTGCACGCCCTGCTCGGCCAGGGCGTCGCGCACCTCACGCAGGAAGCGTTCGGGCTGGGCCTCGTCGAGGGAGAGGATCAGATCCGCATGCGCCTCGATCGCCGGCAGGCGGTCGTCGCCGTGTGTCGGTTTGGGGGCGGCGTGACCCTGCTGCGCAAACCGTTGCGACCAGCGGCTGGCGCTCGACACGCTCACCCCGAACCGCGCCGCCGCCTGATGGAAGGAAGCGCCCTCTGTCACGGCCGCCACGACGCGCTCGCGCAGATCGACAGACAACGGTGAAGGCATCGCTGGATCCTTCACCGGTCAACGCTCCAGCCACCGTCCTGTCGCAACACCGCCGGGAACGGCCCTAGTAGCCATCTGCCCTAATCACGGCGCAGATCCGAGAAGAGCATGCCGAGCCAGCACATGCCAAGTTCGACCGCTTGCGCCGATTCTTTAAAGACTGCGAGAGCCAGAAAGATACATACGAGTTCTGCGGATGCGGCGCGAGCTTCACCATCTTCGATCAGATCCAGCGGCTCTGTCAGATCTTCTCGTTCAGATCAACGATATTGTGGTTAGAGCAGCATCTCATTCGCAGCGTTCACGCCACGAAACTACAGCTCCGACGCACCCTATCAAATCTATGTGTTCGCAAAAATTCCGTTGATGAATCGCTATCCAATGATAGACGGCGCATCTTCGGAATTTTTGCGAATCACACTGAAAGCAGTAACTCCAACTTTTTAAACAAAAGCAGAGGTAAACAAAGGCGCGGCGATTATTTGACCTTCTGCAAAAAAGTCAACATATCTTCGACTGGCTTCGATCCTTCGACGGTCCTCTCAAAATATGAGGATTTTTTAGATAGGGAATCTATAATTTTGGCGCGAGATATTTCATCGTTATATGTTTTAATTGTAAGACTGATCGCTTCTGATAATTCAACTTCAGTTTTGTATTTTTGGCCAATGCCGATCAAATCTATTATTTCGGAAGGTCCAGCCGCATCGTAAACGATCGGAAAACATCTGTTGGTAACCGCTTCGGCGACTGTCATGCCAAAATGTTCAAAATCCGCTGGCGAGTCATCCGGATGCTTTCCTAAGCCGGCGGCATGTACATAAGCGTAGGCGGACTCATACGCTGCTTTTACTTCAGCGATCGACGCGTTAGGCACCAATTCACAGTTGAGAGATTTTGTAATTTTTCTGACTTCTTCAAAATAATCCTGATCGTTCACACTACCCATCATTACAAGCTTCCACTCTCTTGAGGTAGAATTATTCTCTACAGCGCTCTTGAAAGCTTTGGCAATTTCAACCTGATTTTTGCTGTGTCCGCTTTTGAAAAATCTTCCCACCGACAGGATTATTTTTTCTTTCTTTGCCTTGCCATCCGGTATTAGTATGTCTGGTACAGAAGGGAATACCAGTTCTGCTTTAAACGTATTTCCCCAATATTTTTTCATCCAAGACAAGGTATAATTCGAATTTGGGATAAAATTGTAACTTTGAAGAAAACGAAGAGATGGATTTTTGCTTGGAAAACTCACGATATAATACGACTTGCGAGCAATAGAGGGTGTTTCATCCATGTATGAAGAGTTGATAAGCAGATCGTAATCAGACGTGACACCTGTATTGAAGTCTCTTATTATGCGTTTGCATGTAGAGCTTAGATCCATCGAGAAGTATTTTTCAAGCACCGATATTTCGAAATCTTCATTTGAAATCAACTCAACTATCCCATGCTTTTGCAGTATCGCGGCAAATCTCAACGCATGCGCTTCTCCACCACCTAGTGTATTCCAAAAGCGATTGTAAATGCCAATCCTCTTTGTGCGTTCAACGCTTTTATTCTTAAATTGGCTGCTCTCACAGATGGTCTTTATTTCTTCTATTATTTGTGGATAAATAGATGCAGAGCGCCGTTCAACATCAGTCTTGCGATCTTCTGATGAATTCAGCCAGTGGCTGTAGTGGTTCAGTTCCCTTATGCGAGAGTCTAACGTTTGATTCCTAACTAGAGCGTCTTCAAAGAGATATTCATATATAACTTTGTTTCTATTCACATATTTCAGCCAAAAATTAGACTTTTCGACTGAGGTTGCAGAATGTTTGTGTCGAACGACTGAAGTTGGAGTGTAAATTAAATCAAAGCCAGCTGCCCGTAGTCGTCTCGACAACTCACTATCTTCGTAATATGCAACAAAATCTTTAAAGAAAATATGTCTTCCATCAAGCGCATTTCTTTTTATAGCTACAGAGCACCCGCAGATAAGATCGACACGGCATTCTCGATTGTACTGCCCGTTGTCGTACTCGCCGAAACCAATATCACCCGTTTGGAGCCATTTAGGCTCGTGGCTACCAGCATTATTAATGACAAATTTTGCATATTTTTTATCGTACTCCGACCAATTGTATCTAGCAAAGTGGTTCGCCTCTTTTACATTTATGATATCCTTTGAATATCTGCTTTTGAGTGTAAGGGCCGCGTCCGGCTCAGTGGTAGAGATTTTAATATCGACCCCCGTCCCCGTGATAGGCAATTTCAATTCAAGAACAAACATACTACCGGATTTTTCTGGGAAATACTTTTCGTCAGTCTCTGATCCGTAATCTTGAATTATTTTGAGGTAGTCTAACGATTGTAGAAGCGTCGCTTTGCAAAGCGAAAATCGCTCCCGGCTCGCGATTTGCAGCGATGCAAATTTTTCCCAGAATAAGACCTTCGAAGTTACCGCTGCAGCATCGGGATTATTTTTTGCTGCAACAACAAGCCCTTCGAGCCAAGCCGTCTGGGGATATGTGTCATTATTCAATAGCACAATCAGCTCTCCACGTGACTGAAGAAAGCCCTGATTGTTTGCGCAAGCGAACCCAACATTCGACTCTAGCTGAATTACTTTAGCCGTTGGGTCAAGTTTTGAGATTGTTTCAATCGATCCATCAGTCGACCCATTATCGACAAATATTAATTCAAAATTTTTATATGTTTGACTTCTCAATCCTTCGCACAAATCACTTAGATGCTGGCGCCCGTTAAAATTTACCACAATAATCGAAACCAGGGGAGTCTCGCTCAAAGTTAAGTCGGGCTTATTTATCGAAATGGTTCCTGCATCAAAGTTAAAGCGTCCGAACGGACACGGGTTGTTTGTCCGACGCCCTATTTTGCAAAAATGAATAAGCGGATCCTGCTCTGGTCCAGTTGGACTCACATAATTTTTTTTATACCAATTAATGTCAAACAGCTCATGCGTGGATACAGATCTCTCTCTATCAAATTGCAAATAATAAGTTAAGGCGTCGATTCCCTTTTCTAGTCCAAATTTGAAACCGGCACTTTCAGCAAGATATCGCTTAGTATCAAATAGAGGATTCGGCCAATATAGTTCTTTAGAGCCGAATTGAATAAAATGAGAAAGAGGATCTATTCCTTCCGCTAAAGCTTCTTGAGCAGCTTTATTTTGTTGAAGGTACCACTTCGTATCAAAAAGGGGGTGCGGAGAGAAGCCTTGATGTGCGCCATACATTAAGAAGTGAGATAGTGGATCTAAGTTCATATCCAGCATCTCAGAAATTCCAGGATTATTTTCAATATACCAGCCAATGTCGAACAATAAATGCGGCGACTGTTGATGCTTTGATCCAAAACGAATAAAATGAGAAAGGGGATCCGTAGCGCTCAAGTGCTCGCGATATACTTGGCAGTTGTCGATATAATATTTCATATTAAAAAGCGGATTGGGCCAGAGGTTGTCTTCGGCCCCATGTGATAAAAAATGTTCGAGAGGATCCATGCCATTTTCAAAAGCCTTTTGAGCACTCTGATTGCTGTCAACGTACCATTTCGCTGAGAACAGTGGGTGCGGAGATAGTTTTAGCCGTGCTCCATAATTTCTGTAGTGCAAAAAGAGCTCTTGCTCGTCGATGTTGGGATCGGATTGATTATCTAATTGAGACTTATACCAAATTGGATTGAACAAAATTGAACTTCGGATTGCAGAGTATCCCATTTTTATTCCCAGACTAATCTGCGTGCGGTTGCTTCAGTTTTTTAGACTGCAGGCACTTCGTGCGGGTTATATCATCATGAGGTCTTAATGATATAACTTGGCAGGTGCATGCCTGGAGACTCAAAGACTAATTCAGTTTTGAGGAATGTTTCCTGTGCGCCCTCCGGCCATGGAAAGGCCTGGAGCTCGGTGCCGACTTGGCCCGCACCGCCGAGGATCAGGATCTCCATGGGCGTCGCGTCAGGCGCTCTTGCGGGCCGGGGCGAGGCCGAGGCGCTCGCCGGAATAGCGGCCCTCGCGGATCGGGCGCCACCAATCCTCGTTGTCGAGATACCATTGCACCGTGTCGACCAGCGCCTCCTCGAACACCTTCGTGGGTGCCCAGCCGACCTCGGCCTCGGCCTTGGAGGGGTCGATCGCGTAGCGCCGGTCATGGCCCGGGCGGTCGGCGACGAAGGCGATCAGGCGCTCGTGCGGCCCGTGCTCGGGGCGCAGCCGGTCGAAGGCCGCGCAGAGCGCCTTCACCACGGCGAGGTTGTTGCGCACCGAACGGCCGCCGAGCAGGTAGGTCGCGCCGAGCCGGCCGCGCTCGAGCACCGCGACGAGGCCGCGGGCGTGATCCTCGACATGGATCCAGTCCCGCTCGTTCAGGCCGTCGCCGTAGACCGGCAGGCTCTTGCCCTCCAGGGCGTTGAGGATCATCAGCGGGATCAGCTTCTCGGGGAAGTGGCGCGGCCCGTAATTGTTGGAGCAGTTCGTCACCAGCACCGGCAGGCCGTAGGTCTCGTGCCAGGCCCGCGCGAGATGGTCCGAAGCCGCCTTCGAAGCCGAGTAGGGGGAGCGCGGGTCGTAACGGCTGTCCTCCGTGAAGAAGCCCCCAGGCGGCAGCGAGCCGTAGACCTCGTCCGTCGACACATGAAGGAACCGGAAGGCCGCCTTCGCCTCGCCGGTCAGGCCCTCCCAGTAGGTGCGGGCGCCGTCGAGCATCACCTGAGTGCCGATCACGTTGGTGCGCACGAAGGCGCCCGGGTCGGTGATTGAGCGGTCGACATGGCTCTCGGCGGCCAGATGCATCACCGCGTCCGGCTTGAAGTCGGCATAGAGGGCATGGACGGTCGCCGGATCGCAGATGTCGCCCTCCACCAAACGGTGATGGGGACTGCCCTCGAGCGGCTTCAGGGAGATCGGATTGGCCGCATAGGTCAGGGCGTCGAGGGTGGCGACCTCATGCCCGAGATCCTGCACCAGGTGCAGCACCAGAGCCGAGCCGATGAAGCCGCAACCGCCTGTCACCAGAAGACGCATTTTTCCCGTCTCCGCTGCATCAAAGCCACGCCACCAGAGTCCCGCTGAAAAATGATTTCCAGTTTCGTAGGACGGCTGAACACGGCAAAGTCAAGGCCCTGCGACGCTCGCGAGTCGATGTTCGAGGCTGCCCTAGGACTAGGTCGTGGACTCATTCAGGTCCATGCGACGACACAGGAAACGAGCGCGACGGCGGCCAGATAGTTGCAAGACAAACGGTCATATCGGGTCGCGACGCGCCGCCAGTTTTTGAGATGGCCGAACAGGCGCTCGATCCGGTTGCGCCGCCGGTAGGCGATCCGGCTGTGCTTGTAGGGGACCGTCCGGGAGGCCGTGGACGGGATGGTGGCGATCACCTTGCGGCTCTTCAACCAATCCCTCAGGCTCTGTGCGTCGTAGGCCTTGTCGGCAATCAGGCGCTTGGGTGGTACGACGGCCTGTAACAGAGGCAACGCCATACTGATGTCGGCCACGTTGCCCGGTGTCAGGGTGAACGCAATCGGTCGGCCACGACCATCGGCCAAGCAATGGATTTTGCTCGTGAAGCCGCCGCGCGAGCGGCCGATGGCTTGGATCCAGGCCCCCCTTTTCCGCCGGATGCCGAGCGGTGTGCCTTCACGTGAGAGGCATCGAGCATCAGCTCCTCGGGGACAGGACCTGCGGCAGCGAGCCTGGCAAAAAGCCGCTGCCAGACACCGCGCTGAGACCACCTGTTGTAGCGGTTGTAGATCGTCGTGTGCGGGCCGTAGGCAGAGGGCGTGTCCTGCCAGCGGCAGCCGACCTTCAGCACATGTAGGATGCCGCTGATCACCCGCCGGTCATCGACCCGCGGCTTGCCCGGTTGACCGTGAGGCAACTGCGGTTCGATCCGCGCCCAGGCTTCGTCCGAGAGCCAGAACAGCCGTGCCATTGCGATCCTCCTACGCAGGAAGCCCCATACCCAGGAAGAAAACGCAAGAGAAAGCAATTGGTTGTATGAGTCCCCTACCTAGGCGGCGTGGACAGTTGCCTGAGCCAGAGAACGATGGCGGCGAGGGTGACGACGGCGGCATGGTTGCGAGCGGTTTTCTCATAGCTGGTGTCCACCCGCCGGAACTGCTTGGGCTTGGCAAAACAGCACTCACTCAGATGCCGCTCCGTGGAGAGGGGGCGGTCGAGGATGTGCTTGCGGGTGCGTGATGGATTGTTCGGGATGACAGCCTTCGCCCGCTTGCCGGCGATCATGTCCCGCAGGCGATCGCTGTCGTAAGGCTGCGTCGGCCAGGACCACAGCGGCGGGGAGGCCCTTCAGCAGCGCCTCGGCCTGAGGCGCGTCGCCCGTCTGGCCGGCCGTGAGGGCGAAGCGCACCGGACAACCCAGTCTGCACACGACCAGATGGATCTTGCTGCTCAGGCCGCCACGGGAGCGACCGAGGGCCTGATCGTCAGACCCCCCTTGTTCGCGCCCGCCGCATGTTGGTGAGCGCGCACGATGGTGGAGTCGACGATCAGATACTCGAAGTCGGTATCATCCGACATCGCTTCGAAGATGCGCCACCATGCGCCCTTCCGGCTCCAGCGGCTGAACACGCTGTTCCAGTCCCCGAACGCCTCCGGCAGGTCGCGCCAGGGCGAGCCGGTGCGCACGATCCAGAGGACGCCCTCCACGAACATCCGGTTGTCGCGGCCTGTCGAGCCACGCTGATCGGGACGACCAATGGATCAGGGGCGCCCTCCGCTGCCACTGTGCGTCGCTGAAAACCAGACATCCAAAGCGCCCGAACGCTCACGAGTGATAGCGCCCGGTGCGAGGGATCGATCAATCGGATCGGTGGATTTTTCGTCGACCCTTCTGGGCCTCAAGCACACCCAGCCGTGAGTCTTATTAGGTCTTATTCGTTGGACCTAATAAACTTCGTTGGACCTATAAACGTAAGTCCTGCCACCATTTGGCTTTTCTTCGCAAAAAAAGCTTGGTGGAGCTGAGGGGACCGTTACCCCGGTCGGAGCTAAGCCATTGAACTGGAAAAATACTCTTTCCCCTCCGTGACTTGTCGGGAGATGGCTTGGGAGGGCCATGGGATTTATGGATCCTTGGGCCTCGTCCTACCACCGCCAGGGGTTCCCCGCCTCGGATGGGGATCAGCGGCCTTCGCCGCCAGATCCCGCGGTCATGCTCGACCCGGTCCGTCGTGGTTCCATCCAGCTCGGATGCCGGAGCGGCGACGCTTTGAGAGCCCCACCCCGGAACAACGCATCGACGTGTTCGTGTGTAGGGACAGCCTCGCCCTCGTGCGAAGCGCCGCACGGGTCAAGGGAGCGGCCTTCGCCGGCGTGCCTGTTCTGCCTTGGAGCATGCGCGTTCGCGGTCCGTGATACGGCAGGGGTCCGTTCGACGCGTTTCACCGCCCCGGCCTGATCGGACCGTTCTTGGGTTGCGACAGCGCCGTCGTTCGTCCGCCTGAGGAGGGTGGCAGACCGCGAAGCCTGCCGACCGTCCTCGATCCCGGGCGCGTGCAGGTCATGCCGCCTCCGTCGTCCCCGGCGAGAACCGCAAGCCCATGTGCCGATGGCCCGTGTGACCCCGGGTCGGCAATGCCACGCCGCTCGCCCGCGACTACGGGTGAAGCCGAACGCGAAGGCCGGTTCAGGATGCCTGGCTCATCGCGCCGCGTCCGTCGCCGTAAATGAGCCAAGCTTGCTCGGCCTGGACGCGGTCGAGGAACCGGAGGGCCACGGTTCTGGTGGGAACGCCCTTGGTGCCCTGGCTGATGAGCATGAGCCGGCCTTCGCCCTTGGCCAGCATCTTGCCGACGCCACCGGGAGAGGATGGGTCCGACCAGACCGCGTGCACCACGTCGGCCCGGAGGAAAAGGTCTTCCACGGTCACCTTTCCGTCCCTCACGAGATCGCCGTTTCGGTTCGCCTCATCGACAAGGCGGCGCATCTCGGTCGTGTTCGCACGCAGCAAGGCCGCGACTTCAGGAGAGGGTTGCGCAGTTCCTGGCAAGGTGGTGGACCCGTCGCCGAAGGCATCGTTCAACGCCTCCGCCATGAAGCGGTCGATGCATGGAACCGCGGTCACCTTCCCCTTGAGGCGGCCGGACTTCTCCATACGCCGGCCCACGCGCTTCCCCTTGACGAGGATCACGTGCGGGACGCCCGATCCCTCCCCGTCCGGGAACACGGCCCAGGCACAGTCAGCCGACCCGACGAGCGAGCGCATGTATTCCATGCGTTCCCGAACGGGTAAGGCGTTCAACGCCTGAGCGTGCTTGTTGGCCATTCCGGTTAGCTGTGCCAGGAGCCGCTGGTCCATGTATCCCCCCAAGTTGCGAACAGGGTGCACGGAACAAGACTCGCAGTCGTGAACGCCCAGGCTACCCGCGCCGCAAAAACGATGGCGTGGTTGAGAGCGCGTAACCGGACTCGGACCCTGTGGGCGCTGCTGCATACCCGCGTCGGCACGGTCGCGAGGCTTCCGGAGAAACCCACATCCATATCCCGGTGTATGAGGCGCCCCTCGGCGCGTGATGCGTCCTGCCAAAAGGGAGCAAAGCACCGGCATGACGGTCCGGTCGTGTCATCGGCCCTGCATCTCGCTGGGCATGAAGTGACATGAGCTCGCTCTCGCCGACGCGCATCGGTCCTAGCTGCGCGCCGGGCGGTGGCCATCGTTTCTTATCTACGGTATAATTATTCGCCCACGACTAGCACGGCGACCGGCTTGGGGACCGGGGCGGAGCCGGTTGGCAGCAGCACGACGCGTTAGTGTTGGATCAAGGTACTCGCCCCATCATCGACACTGCAGCGGACCGACGATTGACTGTCTGAGGTGCCCGGCATCCCGCTTGGCAGGAGTGAAGCGTCGCCGCGCTGGGCTCCGCATGGAGTACGTCTTGGCCCGCACGCCCGACCCGAAGAAGGCTTACCTGGAATTGCACGGCGGTACGTGGCGGGTCACGGTCTCGGTTCCGGTACCGGTGCGGCGCGCCCTCGGGGCCACGAAGCTCGTGCACAATCTCGGCACGGACAGCCTCAGGGAGGCGAACGTGCTCAAGAGGAAGCACGTGGAGCGCTTCAAGCGGCGGATCGCGGAGGCCATGGAGGCGGTGGGGCGCCCCGGCGTGGACGACATGAAGATCGCCGTTGAGTTCTCGAAGGTCGCCGAGGAACTCAAGCGGAACGGCAGTGCCGAGGATTGGCAGGAGTTTCAGGAGGCGGTCTACGAGCGCCATGCGGAGATCCGCTGGAAGGACGCGCGTTGGGTCAGGGTCGAAGATCCCGAGGAAGGTCCGAACGAGGTCGAGGAGGCGCTTCCCGAGCAGACCGAGAAGGCCATGCTCTTCTCGGCGATCTCGCACGGTCGGGCGACTCCCGTCGACCTGATGCACGAGGACTACCGCAAGCAGCTCTTCGTCAAGGACCGGACCCGGGCGGACGACGCCCGCGCGCTGCGTTTCCTGCAGGAATGGTGCAAGCGCGAGCGCATCCCGGCCACGCTTCAGGAGATCGACGTGAGGCGCGCGCACGCCTTCGCCGACGCGCTGGTCGAGATGACCGGCCTCCACCACGTGACGCTCAACAAGTACATCGGCCGGCTCTCCGGCTACTGGCAGTGGATGGTGCCGAGGACGGCGGCCGTGTCGGGCAACGTGTTCGCCAACGTCCGCCTCAAGGGCCCGAAGGAGAAGCACGACCAGAAGGAGAGGCCCTTCAAGGACAGTGAACTCGCGGACCTGCTCCGCGGGCCCGCCCCGCCGAAGCTGCGAGACCTGATGCTGATCGGGGCGCTGACCGGGGCGCGGCTCGACGCCATCGTCGACCTGAAGGTCCGCGACACGGCGTACAATTGCTTCCTGTTCAAGCCTCAGAAGCAGGAGGCGTCGGCCCGCTACGTCCCGATCCATGCCGACCTGGCGGAACTCGTCGCCCGGCGAACGGCCGGCAAGCAGCCCGAGGACGACCTTTTTCCGGAATGGCCCCCCGTCAAGAAGGCCGACTCGATGCGCGAGCGCAGCTTCAAGGCCTCGAACCGGTTCACGGAATACCGCCGAAGCGTCGGGGTCGACGAGGTGGTGCCCGGCAAGCGGCGGTCCCTGGTGAATTTCCACTCCTTCCGGCGCTGGTTCAGCAGCCGCATGGAGCAGGCCGGGGTGCCGGGCGAGATGATTTCCGCGATCGTCGGGCACAAGCGCAGCAGCATCACCCTGGACGTATACAGCGAGGGGCCGCACATGCGCGCGGCGCGTCGAGCCATCGCCAAGCTCAAGTTGCCCCCGCTGGACGGCAGCCCGATCCGCGATGAGATGACCCTCAGGCCGCGGGCGCATCCCAGGTAGGGCGCGGTTTCGACGGGCGGTCGGGCGCATCCGGCATCCGCACGGGCAGCCGTCCGCGCGACCGGCTTGCTCCGTCCCCCCCAGGAACCGTTACGGGCAGCGGGTCTCGCCTCGCCCATCGGCGTCGCCCTCGCGTGATGGCCTCGTCCCGGGAGCAAGCGCCTGGGCGTCGCGAGCCACGCGACGTGACCCAAGGTCATTTGTCTGCATCCTGGAGGTTTGCGGTAACCTTCATGACGGCTTCGGGTCGGCTCCGCGCCACCGCCACCTTGTCGCAGGTATTATACTGATGGTATAAATAAGCGTCGCAGGGGGCGAGGTTCGAGCGTGCACTGACGGAGGTGGCAATGGTCGTGGGGTTCTTTTCTGACGATGGTTCCGCTCTTTACGCCGCGCTGTTGGCCAGCTGCGGGCTCGCGTGCGTAGGACGGTTCATGACCGTCATCGACGGACACGAGATCGGGCGGCCGACCTGCGGTCCATCCATGGAGGACGCGGCGGCATCCCGGGCGGACATGTCCGCGATGCTCGCGCGGGCCGCGGCCGGCGGCCAAGCCGACGTCGGCTTCGTCGCCCCGCTCGGCTTCCTGCATGAGGGCGGCGTCTGGACCCACCTCGACGTGGCCGTGGTCTCCGGAGGGGACCCCCTGCAAGCCAGGCGCGCTAGGCGGTCCGCCGGTCACGCTGCCGGCGGAGAGCTCGCGTCCGGCGCGAAGCGTCGGGACGCATCCGATCGCTGCGCGCGGCGCCCGTGGCTCCTGACGTTCGGGGCGGGGCGGCCTCATGGGCCTGCCGCATCGCCCAAGCATGGCCTGCAGGGACGCGGCACCGAAGCCGCCGCGAGGACGCTGCCGGTCCGGGTGCCTTTGCCCGGCCGATCCGTGAAGGCCGCCATGGACCGCGGGCTTCCGACGCTTGAGACCCTACGCATCGGGATCCTGCTGGCGGCGACCTTTGAGGTCGCCGCTGCGGTTCCCGACGCGGCCGCTGTCGAACTCGCGACGATGTCCGACCTGATGTCCCCGGCATCCCATCCGGCTGACCAAGCCCTGGCCGGACGCCTGTCCGATCTGGCGGATCGGCTGGACGACATCGAACGGGCGCTGGGTACGCCGGCATCGCCGGCCGCCTCCAACAGGCGGGATCGGGGCATGCGGAGGATTGCCAGGTCCTGTCGCGACGCCGTCCCGGAACTGCCGGCGGCATCCTGGCCGACGGGCAGCGCATCCGCTGCCGGACCTCGATAGCCGGAATCGCTTCCCGCTACGCGACCGTGCGTCGACACCTGACCCGCCGATCCGGTCTCAAGAAACGCTCCGCCCCTGCCCGATCCGGTTCCGGTAGGGGCGCGAGCCGGCCACGCTGCGTCGGGCGCCCGCTGCGCCCCGCCCAAAGTGGCATCCGAATGGGACAACCAAGTGGGCGCGATGGGCGTCAAGGCCGACGCTCGGATGCCACGCGCGCAGGGTATCGGGTCAGCGCAACCTCATACCCGGCCTCGAAGTCGCGAAACCGCACCCCCGCGGGGCTCGCTCGCAGCGCCCGCTTAGACTCAGTCTCGGTGTTCAAAGGCGGTCCATCTCGACAAGTGCGACATCAAGTGCGCCTGCGTGGGCGGGTCGAGCAAGGTCCCGCTCGGCTTCGTCCCGCTCACCGAGAACGTGATGATGGTCGTTATGGCCTTCTGGATGCTGGCGATGCACCGTTGAGTGTCTTGCGCACCACCCTGGGAACCACCTGCCCCGCGCGAGAACCGGGGCGTAGACCTCAAGCCGGGTCGAGTTCGTTGACCAGCGTCGAGAGGTAGAGGGCGATCCGCCGGCTCGCCGCCGGGTCGGGGGCCGCGACCGAAAAGCCCACGTCGAGGATGTCGTCGCCGTAACGCCTCATCACCGACTCGGCCATCAGCGCGACCTCGCGCTCCGCCTGCGCCGTCAGGACCCGACGTCCGTCGCGGGTCGCCAACCGCACCTCGAAGCGCCGCGTGGACGTCAACGGTTTGCTCCCCTCGGGCGAGGCCGCCCGTCAGCGCGCCCGACGATGAGGTCAAGCAATGAACGGCCTCCGGAAACCTATCCGAAAACGCTCCCGTGACATGGCCGAGACCTCGCCAGGGGACAAGCGGGGCAGGAATCCCCGGTGCCTAAATTCGGGTTCATACCGGAACGAGGGGGAGGCCGTGTTCGTCCCAGCTAGGGCTTCCCGGCTGCCCGAAGGCGTGCGGGACCTCACCCAATGCAGCGTTCCCAAGGTTCCCGATGACCCGTCCGATCCACGCCCTGGCGGCCATGCTCCTCCTGGCCTCGACCGTGCTCACACCAGCCCTGGCACGCGAGGCCGCCCCAGCCTCAACCCCCGCCAAGGCGGTCGCCCCCTCCGCCGCACAGATCCTGGCGCGCATGCAGGTCGCCCAGGAAACCACCGCGACCCAGCCCGCGGGTTCACAGGGCCCTAGCAACAAGACCGAGGGCGTTCGCCAGTCCTCGCAGACCCAGGTGACAAGCCGCCAGCCCCTCGGGGCATTCCCGACGAACGAGGTCAGCCGCCAGCCGGTCATCGACCTCGGTGCCGGCGAGGAGGGCATGAAGAAGGACGTCGCCGCCCTTCAGCAGACCCTGACCGAGTTGCAGCAACTCCAGTTGCAGACCAAGCAGGCGCACTGGAACGCATCGGGCACCCTGTACTACCCGCTGCACCTCCTGCTGCAGGAGCACTACGAGGGCCTGTCGAAGTACGCCGACACCATCGCCGAGCGCCTCCTCGCGGTCGGCGTCTCGGCCGACGGGCGCGCGAACACCATCGTGAAGACTTCCGGCGTGCCGGAGATTCCCGGCGGCTTCCTCGACGATGCGCAGATCCTCGTGTGGTTCACCAACGCCTACAAGCGCGTCGGCGAGGAGGTGCACGCGGCCATCAAGACGACCGAGGACGTCGACCCCACCACGTCGAACCTGCTGCAGGAGGTCGAGCACGGGATCGCCAAGTACCAGTGGCAGATGCGGGCGCAGCTCCAGCGGACGCACACCGACCCGAACACCGGCTGGGACCTCAACGACAACAAGCCGGTCGACCTGCAGGGCCAGCAGGCTCCGGCCCAAACACCCGCCAAGCCCTGACGACAGCCAACCCCGCGCCGTCAGGCGCGGGGTTTCCCCTTGACCCGCGATCAGTTTATATTAATTCCAAACTAGAGATGCGCCCCCGGGATCGAACGACGCCTCAGCCTCCCCTCACGCCCGGCCAGCGAGCCATGTTGCTCCGGCTCGACCGGGAGGGACCGCTCGTCTCGCCCAAGCCCTGGGAGATGCGCACGGTCCGGTCCCTGAGGGAACGCGGGTTGATCCGCCCGCGGCTGTCGAGCCGGGACCCGGAGGGTCTCTGGTTCATCAGCGCCAAGGGCAGGCGAGCCATAGCCCCGGCGGGTCCAGCCGTCGGCGACCGTCATCCCCCGGCAGCATCACCGGCGTAGGCAGGATCTCGACCATGAATGCACCCGACGATACGACACGGCCGACGGCGAGATACGACGGCGGCACCATCGCGCTGCATTGGTTGACCGCGGCGCTCGTGCTCGGCCTATGGCTGGTCGGGACGTTCCTCGAAGACCTTGTCCCAAAGAGTGCCCTGCGCTCCGGCATCTGGTCGGCCCATTTCGACCTGGGCTTCGTCCTCACCGGCCTCGTCGTAGCCTTCCTCATCTGGCGGCGGGCCCGGGGCCGCGACCTGCCGGTCGATGACCCTGGGCCCCTTCATCGCCTGGCGAAGGCGACCCACGCCGCGCTCTACGTCCTGCTGCTGGTCATCGTCGGCCTCGGCATCGCCAACGCCTTCGTGCGCGGTGTCTCCCTCGGCCCGGTCAGCCTGCCGCAGATCGGCGACCCGGAGTGGCGGCGGCCCCTGACTCACTGGCACGGGTTGGCCGCCAACGTGCTGATGGTCCTGGCCCTGTTCCACGCGGTCGCCGCCCTCGTGCACCACTACCTCTGGCACGACGCCGTCCTGCGCCGCATGCTGCCCCGGGGATCCTGACGCCCATGCGACCCGTCCACCAGGAGCGGCACCTGATCGACCGCATCGGCTGGCTGCGAGCCGCCGTCCTCGGCGCAAATGACGGCCTCGTCTCCACCGCGAGCCTGATCGTGGGTGTGGCAGCCTCGTCCGCCAACACGGGTGAAATCCTCGTCGCCGGCAGCGCGGGCCTCGTGGCAGGCGCGATGTCGATGGCGGCCGGCGAGTACGTCTCGGTGAGTTCCCAGGCCGACACCGAGCAGGCCGACCTCGCCCGCGAGCAGCGCGAGCTCGGCGACGACCCGGCCGCCGAGTGGGAGGAACTCGCGCGGATCTACGTCGACCGGGGCCTCGACCATGCGCTCGCCTTGCAGGTCGCGGAACAACTGATGGCCAAGGATGCGCTCGGCGCCCATGCCCGGGACGAGCTCGGCATCTCCGAGGTCACGACGGCTCGGCCGGTCCAGGCGGCGCTGACCTCGGCGGCGACCTTCTCGGCCGGCGCGGCCTTACCCCTGGCGACGGCGGCGCTCTCGCCCGGCAACATCGCGGTCTATACGGTGTCGGGGGCCTCGCTGGTATTCCTGGCGGTGCTTGGGGGACTCGGCGCCAAGGCGGGCGGCGCCCCCATCGCCCGGGCGACGGCGCGGGTGACCTTCTGGGGCGTACTGGCCATGGCCGTCACGGCAGGAATCGGGAGCCTGGTCGGCAAGGCCGTCTGACTACCGCTGCGGATCGTGGCAGTGCATCTTCGGCGGCGCGGTCGCGCAATCGATGGAGCACGTCTGGTCGGGCCGGCAGAACCACTGCAGGGCGCCGGTCTTCAGACACGAGCCGGAACAGTGCCGGTGGGCCGCGTTCGTTGGTTCGACGAAGGACGCCGGCGCGTCCGGTGACGCCGCAGGTTGCTGGGCGAACGCTGCAGGCACGACCGCGAGTTGAACCAGCAGGAACCAACGCAAACGTCTCGCCATCGCAGTCTCCTCGAAAAGCGGCAGGCACACGCCGCATGTCTGCGACGACGATGCAGTGTGTAGTCGAGCTGCATTTAGCAACTGAAGATGTGAATGAAATTGACTAAAATCAATTTCATCGAATGCCGGCACCGACAATAGCGAGTGGCGGCAAGCACTTCAATGCTCATGTTGGAGAAGTGCTTGCCTGGCCTTGGGCAAGCCGGAACTGCTTTACCGCAGGTGGTGTTTCCGGCGGCGCTTCCGTCCGCGCTTTTCCCGGGGCGGGCCGCGCCATTCAAGGGAGGTTCCCGTCGATGGACAAGCCAGTCGCTGCCTGATCGGGGCCGTCAACCTGCTCGCGGCCGCCGACCCAGCACAGGCCGCGATGCCTGCCCAGACCGTGCTAACCGCGGCCATGCGTGCCGAGAGCTACGCCGACCTGCCCAAGCCCATCCCCGACGCTGTGGCGCTCCTAAAGGAGCCGGACGAGGTCGCGGCGAAGGCCAAACCGCTACTTGCCGCCTCTTAGGGCGAGGCCACGGTACAGCAGGCGCAATACTACTATCATCGCCACCATCACCATCACTGCTGCGACATGCCGTACGGGTACAGAGCCTGATGCGGCGGGGTGGATGGTTCCGCACCCCGCCCAGCCTTACCGCTGGCTCTTGGCGGCGCCTAGGATGCGCCGGTAGGTTCCGCCGAACACGGTGTGGGTCGCCGAGGTCCACTGCGAGTCCGCCGCCAGCGTCTCGCGGCTGGGGTAGATGCGTCGCGATTGGAGTTCGCGCTCGGCGCCTCCTCTTCGTTCATCGCCATGAGCTCGAAATCGGCCTCAACCGAGACGACGGACACCTGCATGAACGGCTCGTCCTTCCGGAAGATATGCCTGCGGCCTTCGTCCGGGGCCTTGAACACCATGAAGTACATCGTCGGCCCCCAGTGCCGGATGAGTGCCGGCATTGCGACCGGCACTGTTCCGGTCCAGTCGGTGTAGAAGCGTGGGTGGATCTCGGTCCTGATCACCTAATTCTCCTCGACCCTTAGGTCGATGAGGATCCGATAGGCGTAGTAGGCCTCGCCGAAGCTCCAGAGCGGCGGCCTTTGCGGTCCCGGTCCGCCGGGCTCGGCGAAATTCCCTCAAAGACCAGTCTTGCGGCCCTGGTGCTCACGCCCAATTCGGCGTCGTAGGCGTAGAACAGCTCGATCCCGCCTTTGACCGCTTCCAAGAGCGGGATGCAGTGCCAGGCATAATCCTGCGAGCCTTCTGTGCGGGGCTCCGGATCGCCCGCCCAACCGGGAATTTTCAAGCGCGTCCGCCGGGGCGGCAGCCCCGGCTCGATCAGCCTGACCTTCACCTGTCGCATTCTCGACCGTCCCTTCGATGTCGCCCTGGAAGATAGGAGGTCAGAGGAACGGTTCGGCGCGAAGCAACACCATGTGATCGCCCAGTCAGGTCGCTGCGGGGCGTAGCAGTACGTTGGCGACGCCCTGGGTGTGATCCGCGTCTTACTCGACGGTGACGGATTTTGATCTAGGCCGATCCCGCTCCAAGTGCGAAAGAGCGGCCCCAAAATCTCTGCGCCTGCCGACGTGATTACTGGGACTTGTCGGCGATGACCCTCGGGCCCGCCTCCTAGACTTCAGCAATTGTCTCCTTGGCTTTAGCATCAAAGGCCCCCTTGGGCTTGACGTTTCCGGCCCAGGATACCTTCGATCCGCTCCCGTCCTTCTACACTATGAGCATGGACTTATAGCTCTACACAGGCAGCGGGCGGGAGATTATCGTGCATGTGTAGTCTATCTTCTTGTCGCCGCGGAACTGTTCTTCCTCCATGATGGTGTCACTGCCCTTCATCGACAATGTTCACTCCTGCCTGCCGCCTTTCTAAGACAGCACCCACTTCTCGATGACGAGGTGCCAGTTGCCGATGCCGCAAAACCCGCCAACCATCTTCCAGACCGCTTCGGGCGATGCAGGCACCATCACGCTCTTCGTCACTTCAATCGCAAGGGCAGGCGTGACGACGACCATGGCCAGCGCCACGGCGGGGACGGCGATTCCGAGCATTCATCGGTTCCTGTAAAACCTTGAGCGCGTCGTGTGCGCCGAGGAACCAGCTACTGCGCGACCGAAGGCGGACTACGCCAAACGCGGATGTGTGAACGGTGCACTCGATGTACCCCTGAGGCAGTCTCGCGACCAACCAATGGCTAGCCTTCGGCGACCCGGCGCGATCAAACGCGGAGATAGCTCCAACCTGCCTCCTGAAGTGCCACGAGACGGACTGCACCAGCCGAAACGATGCCGACGTGTGGCAGTAATTCCAGAGGGTGCCCCTCTGCCTTCTCCATGGCTTTGATGGTGTTGCCGCAGGCCGAGAGTACGATTCCCGGCACGCTCTCGGTGATGGAGTGGATCCTCGACGTCACGGGCGATGTGTCGGCCCGCAGCATGTGCAGACCCGGCCCATAGGCAACGATCTCGACCTCAAGCTCCTCGGCCTGATTGCTGTATTCGCGTGCGAGATTGACCGCGTTGTTGAGGGCGAGGTCGAACACGCCGTTCTCGCGAGAACTGACCTGCAGTGCGACCCGATGGGTCTTGGGGTCAGCCGATTGGGTCGCCGAGGCCCTGCTCGCCACGAGCCAAGCCATCAGCGCGGCCAGTCCGGACACGCCCCTACGCGACAGCATCATCGTGTCCACTCCGTTCGCGAACGGTCCTGTTCCGACAGGAATATTCCTGCGAAATCGTGTCGTCAGGTTTGTACGAAGCGATAACTCGCACCAACGCGCTCGACACGTCCGACGCCTGAGCTCGGGAGGTGAAAGCCGATCAGCGTCATCCGCTCATTCGCCAAGCGGTCCAGCAGGGTGAGGCGGGTACGCGCCGCGAGGTCACGGTCGAGATCGCTTCCGAAGGCCCAGGCGGGGCGGCGGAACGACACAACCGCGTGGCTCAAGGCATCCCCGCCGATCAGTACCTGCTCCCGACCGGCTTCGACAAGGACGGAGGCGTGACCGGGCGTATGCCCCGGCGTCGCGACGTAGGTGAGGCCGGGAGCGATGCTTTCGCCGGGCTTACGGCGCTCCACCTTCGCCTCAAGGCGTCGCAGGGTCCGTCGCGAGCCTACGGAGAGGCCCTTAAGCCAATCCGGTACGCGGGTCTCGACATCCTCGCGGGTCCAGAAATCCCATTCCGCGGCCGGCACGACGTAGCGGGCATTGGGAAACCGTTCGCTGTCGTCGAAATCATCGACCGCGCCCCAGAGATGATCGGGATGGGCGTGCGTGAACACCACCTGGGTGATCGCCTCACGTGAGATGTTCCGGCTCTCCAGCGTCTCGCCGAGCTTGCCGGCCGTGGGCTGGAACGAGTTGCCCGAGCCGGCATCGATCAGAATGACTTCCGAGCCGATCCGAACGAGGCTCGGGTTCGTCGGAATCGGGGTGGCCTCCGCGGGCTGACCCTCGGCCTTAAAGACGGCTTCAACTTCCGCGCGCGGCGTGTCGGGCAGCATGAAGGCGAGGGAGGAGGACAGCGTGCCGTCGCTCGCCGTCTCCACGGAGGCGGCGCCGACCCTGAGCGCCGCTGTCTGGTTCGCCGAAGCGCGGCGGACGGGCCACGCGCCCGCGAAGCCCGCTGCGAGGCCACCCAAGAACAACCGCCTGTCGCAGCGCGTTCCCGCGGAGTTGGGACGGCTCGTCATTGGACCGGCGGGGCCTTCTTCGCGGGTTCGGCAGCCTTGTCTGGCGTCACGTCGAGGATGCGAGCGCGGCTCGTGATGGACGCTTCCTTCGGCAGGCAGTTCGTCATGCAGGGCTTGGCCGTCCAGAACTCCTTCTCCGCCGTCTCGCGGTCGTCCATGAAGAAGTTTTTCTCGTTAGGCAGGCGGATGCTGGCGAGGTTCTTCTCGTTCAGCTCGAAGTCCTGATCCTTCAGAATGTCGTTGAGATAGAGGAGATAGGCGGTGACCGAGTATGTCTCGTCCGGCGTGAGGGTCTGTGCCGCGCCGAACGGCATTGCCCGGTGAATGAAATCGAAGACGGTCGAGGCGTAGGGCCAGTAGGACCCGATGGTCTTAACCGGACTGTCGGACTTCAACGTGCCGGACCCACCGGCGAGCTCCGGCCACCGTCCCGCGCCCTCGCCGAACTCGCCATGGCAGCTGGCGCAGCGCTCCTGGAAGACCGTCTCGCCGAGCGCCGCGGTTCCCTTGCCGACAGGAAGCCCCTGGCCGTCCGGCCGCACGTCAATGTCCCAGCCCTTGATCTCCTCCGGCGTCGCGACGCGGCCGATGTTCAGACGCTCCGCCGCCACCGGCGTGGCCGCGAGGAGGACGGTCGCAAGGGCGGCCGAAAGACGGTTACGCGACCTCGACATTCTCGATCTCCCCGCTGGGCAGCACGTGCCAGGTCTGGATGCCGTTGTTGTGGTAGATCGAGTTCAGGCCGCGGTGTTGGCGCAGGGCCGCCTTGGTCGGCTGGACGTAGCCGGTCTCGTCCATGGCGCGGGACTGGATCAGCAGCGGATCGCCGTTCCAGTCGAACTCATAATAGAAACGCGTCAGCGCCTTATCGAGGACCGGCCCGTCGAGCCGCGCGGCCCGCCAGTTGCGGCCGCCATCGAGCGAGACGTCCACGCCCTTGATCGCGCCCCGCCCCGACCACGCCAAGCCCGAAAGCACGGTGAAGCCCTTACCGTGGATGGGCGCCTGCGGACTCGGATTGGTGATGACGGACTTCGCGTCCATGGCCCAGGTGAAGCGCCGCGCCTGACCGTCCGGCATGAGTGCCGTGTACTTCGACGTCTCCTCGCGGGTGTGCCAGGG
The DNA here is from genome assembly GCF_022533465.1 of Methylobacterium organophilum. Classification (NCBI taxonomy): domain Bacteria; kingdom Pseudomonadati; phylum Pseudomonadota; class Alphaproteobacteria; order Hyphomicrobiales; family Methylobacteriaceae; genus Methylobacterium; species Methylobacterium organophilum. The sequence continues at coordinate 1,769,270 of NZ_CP092848.1, forward strand.
CTCGTCGCCGACCTTGATCCGGCGCAGCCACTTCACCCACATGTTGCCTTGCCATCCCGGCAGGACGAGGCGGAGCGGATAGCCGTGCTCGGGATAGAGCGCCTCTCCGTTCATGGCGTAGGCGACGATGGCGTCGTCGAACGCTTTCTCGATCGGCACGGAGCGGGTCATCGCCGCGGCGTCGGCGCCCTCCGGCAACAGCCACTTGGCGTTGGTCTTGAGACCGGCTTCTTCGAGCAAGCGCTTGAGCGGGACGCCCGTGTACATGACGCAGTGGATCATGCCGTGGGTGAACTGACAGCCGTTGAGCTGCGCGCCCTTCCACTCCATGCCGGAATTGGCCGCGCATTCGAGGAACGCGATCCGGTTGACGCGGGGGAAGCGCTTGATGTCCTCCAGCGTCAGCATCAGCGGCTTCTCGACGAGGCCGTGGATCATCAACCGATGCTCGGACGGATCGATCTCGGCGATGCCGCCATGGTGGCGCTCGAAGCCCAGGCCGTTCGGGGTGATGATTCCCTCCAGCTGGTGCAGCGGCGTGAAGCTGACCGAACTCTGGCGCGAGGCGGTCAGCCATTCGACGTCGCGGCGGATCACGTCCACCTCGAACTTCGACGGGCGGCCGTAGGGCCGGCTGACGACACCCTCACCGAGCGACTGCGACCATTCCGGTACGCTCGGCGGAAGGTTCTTCGCGTCCGGCGCGGCGGCTGCGCGGCCCGCAAAAGCCCCCGTGCCGACCGCTCCGCCGAGGGCGAGGCCGGTGCGCAGGAAGGATCTTCGAGAGGTTGGCCCGGACGGATCGGGGCGCGGCTTCGGTTCAGACATCGGCCTCTCCGAACTGTTTCAAGTATAGCAATGTGTGAATATATTGGAGACGACTAGGCGCCACGGACGGTGACCTGCGCGGGCGTCGGGTTCACCGTTCCCTTGGCCTTGATGTGCGAGGAGACGACGTCCCAGATCGGCGGGCCGTCGGTGCCCTCGTTGACGCTCGCCCATCCTGCCACGGTGTAGCTGGTGCCAGCCTCGATGGGTTTGCCGGTGCGCAGGAGGGTGAGGTCTGAGATGCGGCTGCCGGCCGGGCGAGCGACGTCGATGGCGTAGGACACGCCGCCCACCCGCACCATGTCGCCACCTTGCTGGTAGTACGGATCGGCGTTGAAGAGGTTGTCGGCCACGTCCTCCAGCACCTCCTTCAGCCGGGCGCCGGTCATCGGCATCCGATAAGCCGCCGGGTAGGTGATGGCGGTGGCGTTGTAGACGTCCTCGCGGGTTATCGACTGGCCGGGCAGGAGGGTCGTGCCCCAGCGGAAGCCGGGCGAGAGGGCAATCTCAGCCTCTCGCTCGGACAGGAGCGCATCGCAGATCATGTCGTCGAGCGTGCCGTTGAAGTTGCCCCGCCGGTAGAGCAGGGCCTCGGTCCGGCCGAGTTCCTCCTTCAGCATCGCCTCGTGGGGCGCACGGATCGACCGGATCTTGGCCGCCATCGTCTTCTCTGGGGCGATGATATCGGAGAAGATCGGGATGAGCTTCGAACGGTAGCCCTTCACGGCCCCGTCCCGCACGTCGAGGTCGACGCGGGTGAGGAACTTGCCGTGGCTGCCCGAGGCGATGAGTAGGGTGTTGCCGACCTTTACCGCCTGAGGCAGCGCGTCGTGCGTGTGTCCGGTGAGTACGACGTCGATTCCCTTCACCCGCGAGGCGAGCTTGCGGTCCACGTCGAAGCCGTTGTGGGAGAGCAGCACGACGAGGTCGGCGCCCTCCTTCCGGGCCTTGTCGACGCTCGCTTGCACGTCCTCCTCGCGGATGCCGAAGGACCAGCCGGGGATCATCCAGCGAGGGTTGGCGATGGGCGTGTAGGGAAAGGCCTGCCCGATCACCGCGACCTTCGCGCCGCCGCGCTCGAACATCTTCGTGGCCTCGAAGGCCGGCTCGTTCCATTCGGCGTCGCGAACGTTCTGGCCCAGGAACGGGCAGCCGAGCCCGTCCACGATCTCCTTAACCCGTTCGGTGCCGAGGGTGAACTCCCAGTGGCCCGTCATGGCGTCGGGCTTCAGCAGCGCCATGCAGTCGACCATGTCCTGGCCCTTGCTCACCATCGAGGTGTAGCTGTTCTGCCAAGTGTCGCCGCCGTCCAGGAACAGCACCTTGTCGCCTCGCTCGGCGCGGATCGCGTCGAGCACCGTGGCGATCCGGTCGAGGCCGCCCATCCGGCCATAGCTGCGGGCCAGCGCGACGTAGTCCTCCGGCGTGAGCGCATAGGCCAGCGGCGAGCCGCCGGGGATGCCGTAGAGGTCGAGGTAGGCGCGTCCGGTGACGTGGGGGACCTGACCGCGCGCCTCGCCCATCCCGAGGTTGGTCGAGGGCTCGCGGAACAGCACGGGCCGCAACTGCGCGTGGATGTCGGTGAGATGGACCAGGGTGACGTTGCCCATCGGCTCGAAGGCCAGGAGGTCGTCCTGGGTCAGGCGCTGCTGGGCGAAGGCGCGGGTCCAGCCCGTCGGCACCAGGGCCGCGGTGGCGGCGGCGATCTGCAGGAAGTCGCGGCGTGAGGTCATGGCAGGATCAGGCCCTCAGTTGCGCACGGCGGGCGTCTCGACCGGAAGGCCGAGGCCGCGCCACGCGACGTAGGTCTCCAGGGCGAGGAACTCGTCGGAGAGCGGCTTGAACGGCGTGGCCCGGACGTCCTGCATGCAACCTTCCATGCGCTCGTGGAGCGGCACCAGCCGCTGGTCGCGCAGGCGGTAGACGGGGAATCCGTTGCTCTGCCCCTGGCTGAGGAAGTCGGCCCGGAGATACTTGCCGTGGTTCTTCTCGTGGCAGCTCGCGCAAGCGAGATCGAGTTGGCCGTTCCGCTGGTAGTAGAGCGATTGTCCTCGCTCGAACCAGGGCGTCATGGGCCCGTCCACCTTCACGGCGACCGGCATCCCGCGGGACTGGTTACGGACGTAGGTGGTCATGGCCGTAAGTTCGGACGAGCCGAAGGCCCAGGGCTCGGCTTTCAGGGCGCCGCTGCGGCAGATGTTGATCCGCTGCTCCAGATTGACCGGCTTGCCGAGCTTCTCGTTCCACTTCGGATAGGCCGCCGCGACGCCCTTCATCGAGGTCGATGCCTCGTTGTGGCAGCTCGCACAGGACTTTCCCGCCGCGCCATCGACCTTCGACCAGAGTTCCTCTCCCTGCTCCACGGCGAGGAAGCCCGGATTGTTGAAGTCGTCGGCCTGCATGTCCTGCGTTTCCTTGGAGCGGAAATACAGGCCGGAGACAACTTCATCAAACGGGGAATTCGGGTTCTGGACCTTGAGGCCGTGCGCCTGCCAGGCCGGACGCTCGGACCCTTCCTTAGCGGCGGGCGCGGAGGGCATGTCCTGCGCATGGGGTGCGACGGCCAGCGCGACGAGCGCGAGCGCGGTGACGGCAAAGGGAATGGGGCGGACCATTGCGAGGGCTCCGGCGCGGCGGGGGAGGCGCTCCGGGGCAATCGGCCCCGGGCGCGCGTCAGGCGACCTTGATCTGCTCGGTGGCCTGGGTCTTCGACCCGTCGTCATCGATCCAAGTGAAGGTCAGCGTGCCGGTTTCCTCGGGTCTGATCTTGAACTGGAAGTAGGGGTTGGCGGAGACCGCGCTCTCTATGTCGGCGCTGAAGATCGTCTTGCCATTCAGGTCGCAGGTGAACTTATTCAGGATCTTGCGCGGGATCGTCTTCCCGTCCTTGTCCTTGCGCTGGCCGGATTCCATCGTGTGTGAGACGAGCGTCTTCACCTCGATGATGTCTCCCTTTGCGACATCCTTCTTGTCCAGTTTGATCCGCGGCTTCACGTCGGCCATGTGGTCCTCCCGTCCTCGTTCGATGCTGTTGCGTGTGGGTTAGCCGCCGCAGCCGCCGATGGTGACCTTCACCTGGCGGACGTCGCTGAAGACCGAGCCGTCGTTCATGCGGGCGACCGCGATGACGTTCTGCGTCTCGGCAAGACGGATGCGCGTGTTCGCCTCGGCGACGCTCGACGGCGTGAAGTGGAAGCTGATGACGCCGGGGTTCGGATTGCCCTCGGCAACGATCATCACCTCCTCGACATAGCTCTCCGGCGTCATCGGCACGTCGACGCTCACCGTCATCGGTACGGTGTTGCCGTTCTCGGCGATCTCGGGGAGTTCGAGCTTGACCTTGCCCCTCACGGGCTCCTTGCCGCGGGTGAAGGCCTTGATGGCCTCATCGGTCGCAGGCTTCGCGGCCAGGGCCGGTCCAGCGCGGAAGGCGAAGGCGGTTGCCACGACGGCTCCGGTGCCGAAGGCCAGGGCTTGGCGGCGGTTCAATGCGGGGATCTTGGCAGAGGTCATGGGAAGCGGCTCCTTCAGCCCGCGAGATCACTTCAGGGTCGTGAGGTAGGCGACGACGTCCTCGACCTGCTGCGCGGTCAGGATCGGCTTGCCCTGGAACTCGGGACGCACGCGATGAAGGCCCTCGATCCGGTAGAAGGCAGGCATCACGGTCGCCTCGGTGAAGACGTGCTTCGGGTTGACGACGATCATGCGCAGATGCGCCGCGTCCCACCGTTCGGCGACGCCGTCGAGGGAGGGTCCGATCTCGCCGTGAAAGGACTCGGTGCTCAGCGAAGAGACCTGATGGCAGCCGAGGCAGTTGCCCTGGCGGCGGTTCACCACGACCTTGGCGCCGGCCGCCGCATTCCCCGGCTTGTCGGTAAGCGGCTCGGGGATCGCGTCGCTGCCGTCGACGGCCACGACCTTGAACGGTGCAAGCCCGGTTGAAGCCGTCTCGGCTCCGGCGGCGGTCGCGAGGACGCAAAGTCCTGCGAGCGCAAAGGCTGTGATCGGCCTACGCATCTGGCGTTTCCTCGGTGCGCCGTCATTGCGGCGGGTGCGGTCGTTTCGAACCGCACGCACTGCCGATGGGCGAACCAATCGACATATGCGAATATTTGCAAGTTTGACGCTTATCGCTTTCGAGTCAAGCGTTAATCAGGAGGCCACCGATCATCGCGGCCGAACTGTTAGCCCCGCCGCGCCGCCTCCGGGGAGCGCAGGTAGTCCTGCAGGTTCGTACGCTCGTAGGCTCGCTCGGCCACGAAGGCGAAGGTTCGCCGGAACTCCTCAGGCGCGACATAACCCCGAAGGCGCAGGACCTCGCGCTGCTGAGGCGGCTTGTCCGCGAGCGTCGATTCTTCCGCCGGGAAAAACTGTATGCTCGGCGTGGAGTAGATCCCGTATTTCTCCGCGAAGCCCTTTTCGGAAAGGGTCTGCCCGTCAAAATCGGTGACTTCGCGCGAACCGATGAAGTTCAACTGCAGGATATCGAAACGCTCGCGGATATACGTGCTCGTCGCCCGATCCGCGAAGTTCACGAGGTGGATCTGCTTGCAGTAGGGACAGCCCTTCAACTCCCAAAGGACGGCAAGACGTTTGCCGTGGTCCCGGGCCGCCCTCAGATCGTCCGACAGGTCGAGGAAGCTTTCGAGGAACCAGGGCTCCCGGTAGAGACCGTCATCGCCCTGGATCGCCTGGGCCATGGCTTTGGAAGGCAGGCCAAGCGCGAGGGCACCCGCAAGGAACCGGCGCCGGGTCGACATGACGTCCCCTCCAAATATTCTTGTTCGTGCATGTGTAGTGCGAATTTCCCGCATCTGGCAATCCGTTGCCCCTGATACCCGCTGCTGCTGTGGCTTTGAGAGGAGGCGAGGTGAAGGGGCGATTGAGTCCGCTGTTCCGGGGCCAATCACAATCCCGGCGGCCACGTCGCTTCCACTCGAACACATTCGATTTTTGCTATATCAAAGTGATGGTCTTGAGCTTGGGAAGGTCGATGCGGGAAACGAGGCGGGCAGTCATGGCGGGGGCTTGGGGGGGCGCCCTATGGCCTTGCTCCGTCGAGGCCGCCGAAATGGTCAAATTCGAGCGGCGCGGCTGCCCGTGGTGCAAGGTGTGGGACAAGGAGATCGGGCCGATCTATCCGAAGACGGATATCGGGAAGCGGGCGCCGTTGCGCCGTGTCGATCTCGACGCAGGCATCCCTCCCGGACTCACGCTCAAGCGCCCGATCCTCTACACACCGACATTCGTCCTCATCGAAGGCGGCGCCGAGGTCGACCGGATCGAGGGCTATCCGGGCGAGGAGTTTTTCTGGGGGCGGGCCGAGCGGTTGCTGAAACAGCTACCGGCTTCCCCGTGACGGGTTTTAGACGGCAAGGAAAAGGGTGAGATGATGCCGTTGCAGCAAGCGCAGCCGGTGACGAGCGCCGAGGCCCCGGGCAGCCTCGACCTGGAACTGTTGCTGGCCAATGCACGTGATGCCAGCGAGCTGCTGAAGGCTCTCGGCCACGAGGCGCGCCTTGTTATCCTTTGCCTGTTGGTCGAGGGCGAGCGCTCAGTCTCGGAACTGGAGCAACTGCTGAACCTGCGCCAGCCCGCCGTGTCCCAGCAGTTGGCGCGGTTGCGGGCCGACGATCTCGTCGAGGCCCGCCGCGACGGCAAGAACATCTACTATGCGCTGGCCCGGCCCGAGGTTCGCGAAATCATCGCTGCCTTGCACCGCGCCTTCTGCAACGGACGTACGCCGTAACCTTTGAAGCCCCTCACGTATGTCGGTCTACGAGAAAGTAGAGACCCGCTCGGGCTCCGACGAGGATCGCGCCGAGGGCGAGCATCGAGCCGACCGACAGCGTCGAGAGACCGCTCAACCCCTGGCCGATGGTGCAGCCGAGGGCAGTGACGCCGCCCGTGCCCATTAGGAACGCGCCGAGAAGGTGGCGCTTCACCTCCCGGGCATCGTCGGGCGCTTCCCAATAGAATTCGCCCGCTTGGCGTGCCGACGCGAAAGATCCGACCAGGACGCCGAAGACCGAGGCCACGCCGAAATCGATCTTCGTGCCGCTCGCGAGCATGGCGTAGAGCAACGTATCGCCGACAGGTCGAGCGAAGCTGAAGGAGCCGACCGCCTGGGTCTCGAACTCGTCGAAGCCCGCGCTTCCGTTGGCCCACCATCCGGCGACGATCACACATCCGATCACGATAGCGCCGACCAGCAGCCGCTTCGTCTCCCGGAAGGCGCCGCTCGTGAGCGCCGCGATACAGAAGCCGACGCCTACCACGACGCTCACGACAATGCGGCCCGCCTGATCGAGCCGCAGGAGAGCGCCGAGGCGCTGGCTTCCGAGATCGACGCTTAACGGCTCAGTAATCGTCACGCGCATGAGCGCCGTCACGCCGCTGATTGCCATATAGGCTGAGAGGCCGAGCACAAGCAGGACGAGGAGGGCTCGTAGGTCTCCCCCGCCGAGCCGAATGAGAGCCCCAAAGCTACAGGTCCCTACGAGCGCCATCCCAAAGCCGAACATCGCCCCGCCGAGGATCATCGCGCCCCATTCCAAGCGCGGCCCCGTGTAGATCGACCGGGAGAGGTCGAGACCGGCAGCGGCTTCCAAAAGTTGGGTGCCGAGGATGGCGATGCCAATCGCCAGCAGCCAAGCACGCGCGCGGCGGGTGTCACGCGCGTAGACGGCATCCTCGATGGCGCCGAGCGTGCAGAAGCGACCCCGCCGTGCGACCGTGCCGAGCAGTGCTCCAAGGGCGAGGCCGAGCGCCGCCCGGAGAAGGTAAGCAGGCAGCGTGTCCAACATCAGCCTAGATTCGTTCACCCTTGAAAGGCCTTGTCAAACGGCCGTGTGAGAATCGTAGCGTCCCGTGACGCACAGCGACGGAACAGTCTGCGTCAGGCTGGCGACAAGTTGGCTCCGTGCGCGGCTCACCCGGCTCTTGACGGTCCCTACCTGGCAGCCGAGGCGGGCTGCCGCCTCTTCGTAGGTGAAGCCTTCGGCCCCCACGAGCAGCAGCGCCTGGCGTTGCGGGAGCGGCAGCGTCCCGATGAGGTTCATCACGGCCCCGAGCGCCACGACGTGGTCCTGGTCCGGTGCCGCCGTAAGCGTCGCGGCGTGCGCGCCCTCGGCGTCCTCGACCTCGCGCCTGGCCTTGCGCATCTCGGTGTAGAACTGGTTGCGCAGGATCGTGAAGCTCCAGGCCGTGAAGTTGGTGCCGGGCACGAACTTCTCCCGGTTGGCCCATGCCCGGACCATCATCTCCTGCACGAGGTCGTCGGCGCGGGCCGCATTCGCGCAGAGGGACATCGCGAACGTCCGAAGCATCGGCAGCGCCCGGAGGAGATCGTCGCGGAACGTGACCCCGAGACGCTCGCCGGATGCGACCAGCGACGCCTCGAACCGCTCGACGAGGAGCGAGAGCCTCTCCGGGATGGCCGCGTGCTCGGCAACCGAGAAGTAATCCCGCAACGGACCCGTAAGATGGGCAGCGATGCCCGCCTTGGAGCAATCGCCGCTGGGCAAAGCCGTTGGATCGGCGGCATGCGGGGTGTCGGTCACGGTCGGATGCCTTTTCGAGTGAGGGTAAGGTGCGACGACCGCACGATGCATTCGTTGTGATGCGGAACCCCGAGCTTGACCGCCCGAACGGTCCTCAGGCGGGGTCGACCGAGGCCCCCGCCTTGACCAGTGCCGGAAAGCCCCCGGCAACGTGGGCGACCGGTCCGAGGCCCATGTCGTTGAGCACCTTGGCGGCCAGGGCCGACCGGTTGCCGGAGGCGCAGTAGAGTACCAGGCGCCTACCGCCGCCGAGCTCGGCCTTGTGGGTCGGGCTCTCCGGGTCGGCCTGGAACTCCAGGAAGCCGCGGGGCACATGGACCGCGCCGGCGATCCTGCCGGTCTTGGCCAATTCCTCGCCTTCGCGCACGTCGACGAGCATCGTGTCGGGCTGGCCGAGGCGTGCGAGCGCCTCCTCGGCCGACAGGGTCTCAACCTCGCGGTTGGCTTCCGCCACCAAATCCTTCGCGCTTCTCATGGTCATGGCTTCCTCCGTCACTCGCCCCAGGCCGCGCCGTCGAGGGCGTCCAGCGGGATCTTCAGGTAACGCTTGCCGTTCGCCTCGGGCTCGGGCAGGCGGCCGCCTCGGATGTTCACCTGCAGGGAATGCAGGATGAGCTTGGGCATCGGCAGTTCGCGGTCGCGTGCCTCGCGCATGCGGACGAACGCCTCCTCGGTCGGGGCCTCGACGAGGTGCGGGTTCTCGGCCCGCTGCCGGGCGACCGTGCTCTCCCAGGCCGCCTCGCGCCCGCCCGGGCGGTAATCGTGCCCAGTGAACAGCCGTGTCTCGTCCGGCAGGGCCATGATGCGCTGGATGCTGCGCCAGAGCGCGTGCGCGCTGCCGCCTGGGAAGTCGGCCCGCGCCGAGCCGCTGTCGGGCATGAACAGCGTGTCGTGGATGAAGGCGGCGTCGCCGATCCGGTAGGCGATGGAGGCCATGGTGTGGCCGGGCGTGAACATCACCTCGACGTCGAGGTCGCCGATCCGGAAGCGCTCGCCGTCGGCGAAGAGCCGCGACCACTGCGAACCGTCCGTCCGGAACGTGTCGGGCAGGTTGTAGAGCCCCTTCCAAAGCCGCTGCACGTCGACGACCTTCTCGCCGATGGCGGTCGGGACGCCGGTCTTGTCGTGCAGGTAGCCGGCCGCCGAAAAGTGGTCGGCGTGCGGATGGGTGTCGAGGATCCACTCCAGCTCGTAGCCCTCGCGCTCGATGTGGGCGAGCAGGGCATCGGCGGAGCGGGTCGCGGTCGCGCCGGACTTCGGATCGAAGTCGAGCACCGGGTCGATGATGGCGCAGCGCTTCGTCCCGGGATCGGCGACGACGTACTGGATGCTGCCGGTCGGCTCGTCATGGAAGCCGGTCACGATGGGACGCCCGCGCAGGGCTGCGATGGTCTGGTCCGACATGAAACGCCTCCTTTTTCGGGTTCAGGTGTTGGCGCCGAGGAGCGGCAGGGCTCCGCGGGCGACGACGTACAGGCCGACCAGGATGACGAGGCCGGCGAAGGTGACGGTCAGGGCTCGCTTGCGCCCGGCGAGCCTCTGGCCGAGGCGCGTGCCGGCGAGGCCGCCGAGCACGCCTCCCAGGATGAACAGGCCGGCCAACGGCCAGTCGATCAGGCCGGAGGCGGCGTAGCTCGCGGCGGTCGCCGCCCCGAAGGCGCTGACCGCGACCAGCGAGGTGCCGATGGCCATCGGCAGCGGCATCGACGTCGCCAGCATCAGGCCCGGCACGATGAGGAATCCCCCGCCGATGCCGAAGAAGCCGGAGAACAGGCCGACCGCGAACCCGATGCCGAGCAGCCAGGGCAGGAGTACCGGGGCGTTGGCCTTCGTCAGGCGCACCTCGGGGTCGCCGTCACCGCGCCGCTTGCGCAGCATCAGGCCCCCGACCACGAGCATCACGACACCGAACAGGGCCAGGAGGCTCTGCCCGTCGACCGCCTTCGCAGCGACCGAGCCGGCCAGCGCGCCGAGGACGCCGGCGACCGAGAATGCCGCCGCGCAGCGCCACTTCACGTTCCCCGCCCGCCATTGCGGGACGAGGTTGCCGGCCGCGCTGACCGACACCGCCAGGGCGCTGGTGCCGATCGCCACGTGTGGCGAGGACACGCCGACGACGTAGGTCAGGAGCGGGACCGCCAGGATCGAGCCGCCCCCGCCGACGAGACCGAGGATCAGGCCGACGACCCCGCCCGAGCCGGCCGCGAGGCCGGATGTCAGCAGGCCGGGCGTCATGCGTCGGCTCCCTGGACCGCCGGCTTCGGGGCTGCCGCCGGAAGAAGGTGAAACGCCAGCATCCCGACGACCATGGCGACGACGAAGGTCACAGCTTGCGCCGGTGCGACCGTCAGCAGGGTGAGGGCGGGCCCCGGGCACAGGCCGGCGAGGCCCCAGCCGAGACCGAACACCGCGGCGCCGGCGATCAGGCGCGGGTCGAGGTCGCGCCGGGTCGGGATCTCAAGCCGGGAGGCGAGCAACGGCCGCCCACGGCGCCGCGCCACGAAATAGCCCGTCGCCGAGACCGCGACGGCGCCAGCCATCACGAAGGCGAGGCTCGGGTCCCAGCGCCCGGTCACGTCGAGGAAGGCGAGAACCTTGGCCGGATCAGCCATGCCGGAGACGAGGAGGCCGAGGCCGAACAGGAGACCGACGGCGAAGGCGGAGGCGGTCTTGGCCATGGCTCAGGCTCCGACGAGATGGCGCACGACGAGGACGGTCAGGATGGCGACGGCCATGAAGGTGCCGGTGGCGACCACGGAGCGGGGCGAGCCACGGCCGATGCCGCAGACACCGTGGCCGCTCGTGCAGCCGGCACCGAGGCGCGATCCGAACCCGACCAGCAGACCGGCGACCACGAGCAGCGGGAACGAGGCATCCACCGTCAGCGGCGGCAGGCTGCCACCCAGGCCGGCGTAGGCGAACGGCGCCAGGACGAGTCCTGCCACGAAGGCGGCGCGCCAGCCCGTCTCGCGAGATGGCGGGGTTAGGAGGCCGCCGAGAATGCCGCTGATGCCGGCGATCCGTCCGTTGAGGAGCAGGAACAGGGCCGCGGAGGTGCCGATCAAGGCACCGCCGGCGAGGGCGCTGACAGGCGTGAAGCCGTCCATGGTGGTCGCTCCCAAACGGTGGTCCGGGGGATGCCCGGCGGGGCGCAAGGGACGTCCTCCCCTGCCAAACCAGAACATTAGATAACTCTTATTTAGCATCATCTAATGGAATGGCAAGCGTGAAACCGACGGCCTGGATTGGGACGCGCAGAGGGGGTGCGGTGGCGCACGGGCGCCTTCGCCTTTGGGCGGACGCCATCGTTGGCGTGGCATCGATGCCGACGGGAGGCTCGCCGTCTCCCGTTCGACCAACTCAGGGATGGATGTAGGCGAACCCCATGCCCTGCAGCCGCGCCAGTTCGGCGACACCGCTCGGCACCACTTCGTCCTCGGTGACGCCGTAGAGCGTGTTGCGGTCGATCTTCCGCTCGCGCAGGGTATGGCCGCAGACGAGGAACCGAACGCCCATCCCCTTGAGGGCATCGATACGGGCGGCGAGCTCCCTGTCGCTCGCGGCCGACTGGAAGAGCCCGACCCCGTCGCCGTGGCTCACCACGCGGATCTCAACGTGGGTCTTGCCCACGGTCTCGACGTGGTTGCGCAGATTGCCGAGCAGGCGCTTGAAGTAGGCGGCTCCGTCGGGGCCGCCGTCGTTGTGGTAGACCACCTTCTGGTCGGCGTAGTACCCGGCCGGCGCTTCCGGGCCGGCATGGGCGGCCCCTACGCCCAGGGTCGCAAGCACGACCGCGATCATCAGGCTCCTAAAGACCGTCATCGTCCGCCTCCCCGTCATAGGCCGGAGGCTCGGGTGCTTCCGACGCGCTGCGCGATAGGTTGTCGAGCCCCGCATGATCGAGGCCGTCGTCCGGCTTCGGTCCGGAGGATGCGCCGTTCCCGAGGCTGCCCGTCGTCTCCGGCGCTTTTGGCCGTGCGGCGTGGACGGTGCCTCGGGACCCGAGCACCACCACCTTCGTGCCGGTGGGGACGCGCCGGTGCAGGTCGATCACGTCCTGGTTCAGCATGCGGATGCATCCCGAGGACACCGCCTCGCCGATGCTCGATGGTTCCGTCGTGCCGTGGATACGGTACAGCGTGTCCTTGCCGTCCTTGAACAGGTAGAGCGCCCTGGCGCCGAGCGGGTTCCTGTCGCCGCCCGGCATGCCGCCGGCCCAGCGCCCGTTCCGCTCCGGATCACGCCGGAGCATGTCGGGCGTCGGCGTCCAGCGCGGCCAGGACGCCTTGCGGGCAACGGTCGCCTCGCCGGTGAACTCGAATCCGGCCTTGCCCACCCCGACCGCGTAGCGCATCGCCTTGCCGCCCTCCATGACGAGGAAGAGGAAGCGTTTGTATGGATCGACGACGAGGGTGCCGGGCAGCTCCTTTGACGGGTAGTCGACCAACTGGCGGACGTTGCGAGCCTTGAGGTCGCGCGGGTCGACCGCCTCGACCGGGAAGGGTTCGTCCGTGACGGCGGCGTACCGGCGCAAGACCTCCGGGGTGATCTGCGGCCGGGCTTCCGCGACGGGGGCCGGAGCCCCCTGCGAGGTCGAGCAGGCGCCGAGCGCCGAGGCGAGCGCGATCAACGTCGTAAGGCGGAGGGGCCGCGGCATCACGAGCGACCCCGCGCTCGGGCCTGGGCGACTGCCTGCCTGAAGCCGTCGTAATCGAGCGCCGCCGCGACCTTGAGTTGGCCAATCAGGAAGACCGGCGTTCCCTGGAGCCCCAGGGCGTCCGCCTGGTCGAGGTTGCGCTGGAGCAGGGCCGCGATCTCGGCCTGGTGCGCCTTCCGGTCCTCTTCCAGGCGGGCGACGTCGACGCCCGAGGCGGCCACCGCCTCCAGCATCCGCTCCTTCGGGATCTTGCGGCCCGGAATCCCCATGAGCGCGCGGTGCACTTCGTCGTAGCGGCCCTGGTACTTCGCCGCGAGGGCGAGTTGGGCGCCGTAGACGGAGGCGTCGCCGAGGATCGGCCAGTCCTTGTGGACGAGGCGGATGCGCCCGTCCGCCTTCACCAGACGGATGAGGTCGGGCTCGGCCTTCTTGCAGAAGGGGCAGTTGTAATCGAGGAAGGCGACGATGGTCAGGTCGCCCTTCGGGTTGCCCGAGACCGGCACCTCCGGGTCGTTGAGGATGGCGTTGGGGTCGACGCCCTGGGCGAAGGCCTCCTCGATGGGGGGCGCCAGCGACAACAGGGCAGGCGCGAGCGCGACGGCGGGCATAAGGGCGAGCAGGGTCCTGCGGTCCATGGTGGTCTCCGTGAAACTTGGTTTGTCGAAAAGGGGGGCTCAGGCGCCGACGAGGGCGAGGCGGCGCTTCAGGTCCTCGACCGTGAGTTCGCCCTCGGTGCGGGCCTCGCGGACCTCGCCGCCGTCGGGGCGCATCAGGATGAGGGTCGGCGGTCCGACCACCTCGAAGCGCCGCATCAGGGCGCGGGTGGCGTCGTCGTCGCGGGTGACGTCGGCGCGGATGACCGAGACGGCCCTCAGCCTCGCCCGGATGCCGGGGTCAGCCAGGACCGTCCGTTCGTTGGTCTTGCAGACGCTGCACCAGTCGGCGGCGAACTCGACGAGCACCGGCTTGCCCGCGGCACGGGCCGCCGCGAGGGCGGCCTCGAAAGCCGGGACGGAGGAGACAGACCGGCTCTCCTCGACGTGAACCGCTCGCGACGGGCCGAAGCCTGCGAGCGGCCGGAGCGGGTCGGTCCCGCCGCCCGCGGCGCCGACGACGAGGGCGCAGCCGTAGGTCACGGCAACGATACCGGCGACCTTGCTTAGCCGGCCCGCGGCACCCGCCCTGAGGACGTCGAACGCCCCGACGAACACGCCGACGCCGATCGCCAGCGCGCCCCAGAGCACGAGGGAGACCTCGGACGGCACGAGGCGCGAAACCATGGTGATGGCCAACGCGAGGAAGACTACGCCGAAGGCCTGCTTGGCCGCGACCAGCCAAGGGCCTGACTTCGGCAGGATACCCGCCCCGAACGTCCCGAATGCGATCAGCGGCAGGCCCATGCCGAGGCCGAGCGCGAACAGGGCGGCGGCGCCGCGCGCCACGTCGCCGGTCTGGGCGACATAGAGGAGGGCCGCGGCGAGTGGCGGCGTCACGCAGGGCCCGACGATCAGGGCGGAGGTGAAGCCCATGACAGCGGCGGCGCCGAGCGCGCCAAGCTTGCCTCCGTTCAGGCGTGACAGCCGGCCGGCGACGCCGGACGGCAGCGCCAGGTCGAACACGCCGAACATCGACAGGGCCAGGGCGGCGAAGGCTGCGGCGAGCAGTCCAAGCGCGGCGGGAGTCTGGAGTGCGTTTTGAAGGTTGCGCCCGGACCATGCCGCCGCCACGCCGAGCGTCCCGTAGGCCAGCGCCATCGCGATCACGTATGTGCCGGAGAGTACGAAACCTCGTCCGGCCGAGAGCCGCTCCCCGGACCGGGCCAGCATGCCGGCCAGCACCGGGACCATCGGGAGCAGGCACGGGGTGAAGGCCAGGAGCAGGCCGAGCCCGAGGAAGGTCGCCAGGACGCCCGCGAGATGGCCCGAGAGCAGGCCGCTCGCGGGCTCGGCCTGCGCGTCCGTGGCCGGCGTCGCGGCGGTCGCGGTCGCCTGCGGACCTAGCGCGGGGACCTCGATGACCTTGTTGATCGGCGGGTAGCAGATGCCCTTCTCGGCACAGCCCTGATAGGTGACGCGCACCTCGCGCACCCCCGCGAGAGCCGCACCCGGCACGATGGCCTCCGTCGCGCCGTGATAGACTTCCGTCGGCCCGAAGTTGGGGTCATCCTTGGTCTCGCCGAGCTGGGTGCTGACAGGAAGCTCCCTGCCGCTCGCGTCGGTGGCGGCGATCTTGTCACGGTAGAGGTAGGTGCCGGGGGCGATGGTCCATCGCAGGCGCAGCGAGAGGTCTGGGTCGCGAGCCGCATCGACGGTGAAGGGCGTCGGCCGCGCACCGGGCTCGCGGCACTGCCCCGGTGACCACAGCGAGGAGCCGGTCCAGAGCAGGGCAGCGAGGATAAGGTGGGTGAAAACGTTCGGCATGGGCAGGGTCCGGGATCGGATCGGCCCGCCGCGGGTCGGAAACGCAGCTTAAGCCAGGCTTAAGCGGGGCCCGGAGGATGGGGGCCGTAAAGGGAGACACGCATGCGCATCCTCGTCGTCGAGGACGACACCATCCTGTCGGACGGTCTCAGGGCTGGTTTGGGCCTGGGCGGGGCGACGGTCGATTGCGTCGCAACCTGCGCCGACGCCGAGGCGGCGCTCGCCACGAGCGCGTTCTCGGCCATCGTGCTCGACCTGATGCTGCCCGACGGCTCCGGCCTCGACGTGTTGCGGGGGCTTCGCCGCCGGAACGACCGGACGCCGGTCGTCCTGCTGACGGCCCGGGACGCCGTGACCGACCGGATCGCCGGGCTCGACGATGGCGCCGACGACTACCTCGGCAAGCCCTTCGACCTCGACGAGCTCTCCGCCCGCATCCGTGCCGTCGTCCGGAGGGCCTCGGGTCGGGCCGCCGCGCTCCTGGAGCACGGCGGAATTCGGCTCGACCCCGGCAGCCTTGCCGTCACCGTCGACGGTGTGCCGGTCGCCGTCTCCCGGCGCGAGGTCATGGTTCTGGCGGCCCTCATGGAACGACCTAACGTGCTTCGCTCCAAGGTCGAACTGGAGGAGCGGCTCTACGGCTGGCAGGAGGAGGTCGAGAGCAACGCGGTCGAGGTCCACGTGCACAACCTGCGTGCCAAGATCGGCAAGCACGCCATCGAGACGGTCCGAGGTCTCGGATACCGGATGAGGGCACTCGCATGAGGTCGCTACGCGTCAGGCTTTTCGCCATCCTCGTCCTCGCCACCGGCCTGATCTGGCTCAGCGCGGTCGCCTGGATCTATCTCGGCTCGAAGCGCGAGGTGGAGCAGGTCCTCGACAACCGCCTGCAGGAAGCCGCCCGCATGGTCAGTTCCCTGGTGGGTGCGGTTGGGAGCGCTGGCCCGGACGGGGCACCCCGAACCTTCCCGGCCCCGACGGCCTACGAGCGGCAGCTTTCTTGCCAGATCTGGTCGCTCGACGGGCGCATGGTAGCGCGGTCGACCGGGGCCCCGGAGCGCCGCCTGACCGACGCGCCGGCCGGCTTCTCGCAGCGCGAGGTCGACGGCGAGACCTGGCGGGTGTTCACCGTGGAGGATGCCGAGAGAGGTGTGCGGGTCATGGTGGGTGATCGTCTTGGCCTCCGCGAGCGCCTCGTCACTGACCTCATCATGGGCCTGGTCACACCCGCCATCCTGATGGTTCCGTTGCTCGGCATGCTGATCTGGGCGAGCCTCGGTCGGGGCTTGCGTCCCTTGCGGCTGATGGCGCGGGACCTCGCGGGTCGCGGCGCCGACGACATGAGTGCGATCGACACAAATCGGACGCCGGCGGAGGTGCGTCCCCTGGCAGACGCCCTGAACGGGCTGTTCCTCAAGGTCGAATCGGCCCGCCGGCACGAACGGGAAGTGACGGCCTTCGCCGCGCATGAACTGCGAACACCGCTCGCCGGCCTCAAGGTCCAGGCCCAGGTCGCCATGGCCGCCACCGACCCGGACGTGGCGAAGGCGGCGCTGAGACAGATCCTTGCGGCCGTCGACCGGACCACGCGCCTCGTCCGCCAGTTGCTCGACGCCGCCCAGCTCGATGCCGCAGGGGAGGCGCCCTCCCTGGCGGAGGTCGACGTCGGCGCACTGGTGACGGAGACCGTGGAGGGGATGCGGACGCCTCCCGGGGTCCGGACCCAAATCGATCCGGGGCTACGGGGCTACACGCTGCTGGCCGACCCGGAAGGCCTGCGCCTCGCAGTCCGAAATCTGCACGAGAACGCCGTGCAGCACATGGTGACCGGCACGGTGGCTTGGGGCGCGCGGCCGCATGGCGAGGGCATCGTCGTTCGCGACGAGGGACCGGGCATTCCGGAGGAGGAACTGCCCCACGTCACGACACGGTTCTTCCGTGGGCGACACAAGAGCGAGACGGGTAGCGGTCTCGGCCTCGCCATCGCCGAGATGGCGTCCCGCCGGAGTGGCCTGAGCCTGCGGCTGCGCAACCGGACGGATCGCCCGGGGCTTGAGGCGGAGATCCTCCCGGGCTGAGACCGGTCAGCCGAGCTCCGGGCAGAAGATGTCCTTGAGGGTCGCCAGCACCCGCGCGGCCCTGGGGTCCTCAAGGCGGTAGTGGATCGTCTGGCTCTCGCGCCGGAACGCGACCAACCCATCCTCGCGCAGCTTGGCGAGGTGCTGCGACAGGGCCGATTGGCTGAGCTCGACCTCCCCGGCGAGGCTGGTCACGTCCATCTCGCCGCGGGCGACCAGCAGGCACAGGATGAGCAACCGCTTCTCGTTGGCGAGGAGGCGGAGCAGGCGGGCCGCGTCGGCGGCCTTGTCCTGCAGGCGCATCAGGTCGGTCGGAGTCGCTACGTCCATCGGTCCGTATCCCAGAATGTCAGCCTTATCTTATTTAGGCGATCCTAATATAAAATCAGGGGCTGTGCTCCTTCTTTGCCCACTCCGCGGCTTCGCCCAGGAGGTCATCAAAGGCTTTTCCTGGTGCCGCCTTGCTGCCATCGTCCCCGAGGTAATCGGGCGCAGGCGCGGAAGGAGTGATCTGCGTCGGTCGCAAAGGCCAAGGGCCGCCATTGTATTGGCGGCCCCCTTTTGCTCTGGATTGCTCCGGTGCGGTACTAAGGGGTGGGAAAGCGGAGATATTGCGTCGGCCATTTGATTGGCCCCCCCGAGGTGGTCCAAGTTCAAAGTTAGTGCAGGGTCGGTCTCTCCTCCATGGGTAGCGTGGCTGGCGGAGCCGGTCTGGTGAGCGCAGCCGGCCAAGCGGTGAAGGCGGGCATGAACACCTCTGGGGCCGGCGGTCGATAGCCAAGCGAGGCGTGCGGACGCACGCCGTTGTAGTGTCGCCGCCAACTCTCGATCACGATCTGCGCCTCCTTGAGCGTGTAGAAGATTTCGCCGTTCAGAAGTTCATCTCTCAAACGAGCGTTGAAGCTCTCGACGTAGCCGTTCTCCCACGGCGAGCCCGGTGCGATGTAGGCTGTTTGGGTGCCGACGCCGGTGATCCAGGCCCGCACCGACTTGGCGACGAACTCCGGACCATTGTCTGAGCGGATGTGGCCGGGCACGCCGCGCAGGATGAACAGGTCGGACAGCACGTCGATGACGTCCGCCGCCTTGAGCTTGCGCGCGACGCGGATCGCCAGGCACTCGCGAGTGAACTCATCGACCACGTTGAGCATCCGGAACTTGCGCCCCTCGTGCGTGCGTGCCTCGACGAAGTCGTAAGACCAGACGTGATCACGGTGCTCCGCCCGCAATCGCAGGCACGAGCCGGCGCCGCCCCAGATGCGGCCGCGCTTGGGCTGTTTGGCCGGGACCTTCAGGCCTTCGCGCCGCCAGATGCGTTCGACGCGCTTGTCGTTGACCAGCCAGCCGGCCGCCTTCAGCAAGGCGCTGATCTTCCGATAGCCGTAGCGGCCGTACCGCTCCGCCAACGCAACGAGATCGGCTGTCAGAGTGGCCTCGTCATCTCTGCCCCGCGGCACCTTGCGCTGCGTCGAGCGGTGCTGTCCGAGCGCCCGGCAGGCCCGGCGCTCGGACACCTTCATCGTCTGAACGATGTGCTCGACACACGCACGTCGGCGCGCGGGGCTCAGAAGTTTCCCCGAGCCGCCTCCTGCAGGATCAGCTTGTCGAGCGTCAGGTCGGCAATTGCCTTGCGCAGCCGCTGGTTTTCGACTTCCAGCTCCTTCATCCGGCGTACCTGATCCGTCTTCAGGCCTCCGAACTCACGCCGCCAGCGATAGTACGTCACCTCGCTCACGCCGATCGAGCGGATCGCGTCCGCCACGCTCTGTCCCTGCGAGACCAGCACGTCCGCCTGCCGCAGCTTGGCAACAATCTCCTCGGGCTTGGGTCGCTTTGCCATCTCGTCCGTCCTCCTGGCACAAAAGCCATACTTCAGGGCGGACCACTTCAATGGGGGCTGGCCAATAGGCGGCGGCAAAACGGGTCGACATGAATAGGAATCCTCGCGTCGGGAAGTCCGGACGGCGCCGATAGCGGGCGCATTCCGGGCGTCGCGCGCCTCAGGCGCGCCCTACTTCACGCGAGGGTTCGTGGGGGCTCGGGCAGGGCCTCGGGGTCGACGCCTGAACGGGCATCGACGTCGTGCGGGATCAGCACGACGTTCCCAGACAGGGGCCTGGAAAGCGACGCGGCGCCGGCGACGACGCCGGACGGGCAGCATACCATCGTCCCGCAGCATGAGCCCCTGCAGCCGACAGGGCAGCATCTCCCACCGGCATCGTCAGCCTGCAGCGAAGACAGCGGCTCGGCTGCCGGGGATTGTCCGTCGAGCGCAAGCCGGGTTTCGGCAGGGCCACCGACGATGCGGGACGGGAGGGTAATCGGCCTCGTCGCGACGGGAGGCGCTGCGTTCGCCTGAGTCGTTGATTGATGACGACCGTGGTGGGCATGGCCGTCGTGGGCTTGGACGGCAGACGGCGCGACGTAGGCGATGATCGCGAGGATCACCACCGCCGTCAGGCGCATGATTTGCCGGTCGAGGCTCATGAGGTCTGGCTTACACCGATTTCGGTGGCGGGACCATGTCCGCATGTGAAACGAAAATGGGGGGATGAAGGTTTGGTTGCCGCTGCGGCATTTCAAGCTGCCGCGAGCAGCGGCTCAGCCGGATCCGCGGCCACGGACACGAGATCGGCCCGCAAATTGATCCCGACTTGAGCGCACGGCTCGATGGCTTGGATGGTGCAGGTGATGGGCTTGGTGCAGCCGCCGCATCCGATCTTGTAACGGAACAGGACGCGCTTTCTTTGATGACGTGCCGCGGGTAGTGGGGCTTCCCGATTTGGGAGGGTCGGGGCGTGATGGTTGTTCTTGTGCGAACAAACCAAAATCGCGCATAAGAACCTCGATGGGTGTCGGCGGTTGGCATAGGCGTTGTGCCGTGTTGCAGGAGTGGTGCGCATTCGGTGCCCGCGCGCTCTTGCTTGCCCTGGCCATGTTCATCGTTTCGACCGTTGCGGGCTCCGGCGACGATCTTGCTGATCATGGCGGCCGCTACCAAAACGCAATCGGTGTGGGGACGCTAGTCACGCCCATGCCCACCGAGGCCGGCAATCCGGGTTTGGCCTGCCGCCTCCTTTGTGGCTGCCATCAGGTGGCCCCTCTCCAAGTCTCCTCCCACGTCACGCCGTCGACGGAGTTCGCCGGCCTGGGCTTTTCCTGGGTGGCCGAGGTTCCGACCTCCGTCACTCCCGACCGACTGGCGAGACCGCCCCGCGCGTAAGGTGAAGCCGCGCTCCCAAGAGCGCGTTCGCCCGGCCCACATCTCGGCGCCGGTTCGTCCATCACCTGATCCAACGGGAACGACCGTGACCGCCCAAGCAGGCCGTCCGGCGTCCTTGTCGAGCGGCCCCCATGCGCCTCCTCCTGTTCGCGGTCCTCCTGGCCACCGGCATCGCCATAGGCGCAGCCGTCCCCGCCGTCGCCCGCTTCGTCAGGGACAATCTGGCCGCCGCCGGGCTGCCGAAAGACCTGTTCACCATCACCGTGCCACCCATCACCGCCAACCACGAACCCTCGAAGGCTGGGACGCCGCCCGACGGAGATGACGACGTCAAGAAGCCGGGAACCCCCAAGGCCACGAACGGCCACGAGATCGGGAAGCACGGGTACGAGCCGGGCGAGGAGCACCCCGAGAAGGGCGCAATCCGGATGGGACCCGAGGAGGTGGCGGCGCTCAACATCTCGGTCGTGAAAGTCGAGGGCGGCACGCTCGCCCGGCACCTCCTGGTACCCGGCGCCATCACCCCCGACACCGACCGGATCGCGCGCGTCCCGGCCCGGGTCGTGGGTACCGTCACGGAGATGCGCAAGCGCCTCGGCGACCGGGTTGCCAAGGACGAGATCGTCGCCGTCCTCGAAAGCCGTGACGTCGCCGACGCCAAGAGCGAGTACCTCATCGCCTCGGTACGCGCCGAGCTGGAGAAGACCAACTTCGACCGGCAGCAGGCGCTCTGGGACAAGCGCATCTCGTCGGAGCAGGTCTACCTGCGGACCAGGGCAACCTACACGGAAGCCACCTTGCGCGTCGACCTCGCCAGCCAGAAGCTGTCCGCCCTCGGGCTGAGCGCGACCGATGTCGCAGCCGCACAGAAACGAGAAGGTGCCACCCTGAACCAATCCACCCTGCGCCGGTACGAGCTCCGCTCGTCGCTCGCCGGCCGGGTCGTCGAGCGCAAGGTCGAGGTCGGGACGACGGTCGGCGGCAAGGGCGACCCCGCCGACATCTACACCGTCGCCGACCTCTCGACCGTATGGATCGAGCTGTCGGTGCCGACACACGAGCTCGCCATGGTTCGGGAGGGCGCACCCGTAGCTGTCACCCATGCCCATGAGGCCGGCGGCCGCCATGCCGACGGCAAGGTCGTCTTCGTCAGCCCGTTCTTGAACCCGGACACCCGCTCGGCGCGGGTCATCGTCGCCCTGCCGAACCCTGACCTTGCATGGCGCCCCGGCGCCTTCGTCACTGCCGGGGTGGAGATCGCGAACGACGCGGTCGAGGTGCACGTCCCGAAGGCCGCCCTGCAGACGGTCGGGGGCGAGCGCGTCGTTTTCGTGCGCACTGAGGAGGGCTTCGAGAAGCGGGAGGTCGAGCTCGGACGCTCGGACGACGATTCCTACGAGGTCGTCTCCGGACTGAAGTCGGGCGCCACCATCGCGGTTGCCAACTCCTTCATCCTCAAGGCCGAGCTCCGCAAATCCGAAGCGGGCGACGACTGAGGGCGACCGGACCTGATCTCCCGTATCCTCGCCTTCCCCGTTCGACAGGGCTGGCTCGACTTCGTGCCCGATATCAACAGCAACCAGGTGCTGTTCAACACCGTCGCGCCCACGCTCTCGCCCTTCGATATCGAGAAGCAGGTGACCTGACCGGTCGAGACCACGCTCGCCGGCATCAAGGGTTCGGAATACATCCGTTTGCGTTCGCGTAACGACTTCTCCCAGGTCACGGCGGTCTTCGCCGACGAGGTCAAGGTCTACTTCGCCCGCCGCCAGTTGGTGGAGCGCCTAGGCGAGGCGCGCGAGGGGCGGCCGTCCGAATTCCAGCCTCATATGGGGCCGATCATGACCGGCCTCGACGAGATATTCATGTGGACCGTGCGCTACACGGCGCCCGACGCGTGGAAGGCGTCGTGTTTAGGCGAACCGGGCTGGCAATCGGACGACAGATACCTGACACCTGAGGGACTGGGGCTGAGGACGGAGCTGGAGAAGGCCGCCTACCTGCGGACCTTCCAGGAATGGATCGTCCGGCCGCAGATCAAGACCGTGCCGGGCGTGGCCAGGGTCGAGGGCAAGATGTTCGAGCCGATGGCGCCGACCGTCATCATCGCGCTCGTTGCCGCCTTCGTCCTGTCGCTGACCTTCGTGCCGGCGCTGATCGCCATCCTGAAGGACGCCATGACCGCGCTTGTTGCCCTCGCTCGGGTTCGTCCCGGTGACGCTGGCGGCGGGGACCGGCACGGAGGTCCAGAAGCCGCTCGCGACCGTGTTCATCCGCGGCTTGATCAGCGCCACCATGCTGACCCTGGTCGTACTTCCGGCCCTCTATGCGCGCTTCGGCGGCGCCCGCGCCACGGCGCCGGTCAGCCATGACGAGGACGACGGTGGCGCCGCTCTGTTCCGGCAGGTCGCCGAACAGTATCCGTGAGCACCACGCGAACCAGCGGCAGTCCTATCAGGATCGCGGACCTCGCATTGCAAGCTTGACAGACTTCAAGAGCAACGAGACCACTCAGAAATGACGACCTTCCTCGCCTATGCGGGCGCGGCCCTCGCCGAAATCGTTGGATGCTTCGCGTTCTGGGCCTGGCTGCGCCTGGACAGATCACCCCTCTGGTTGCTCCCCGGCATGGCATCGCTTGCGCTCTTCGCCTACCTGCTTACCTTAGTCGAGAGCGAGGCGGCAGGCAGGGCTTATGCGGCCTACGGAGGCATCTACATCGTGGCGGCCATCCTCTGGCTATGGGGTGCGGAAGGCTACCGTCCGGACCGATGGGACGTTACGGGCGGTGCGATCTGCCTCGTCGGCATGACGGTGATCCTGTTCGGCCCACGCCCCTGAGGCCCTCGCGGCGATGCGCGCGGCTTACCCAGGATAGTGCCGAATCTTGTTCTTCAACAAGGGTCGGCTCACGCTCGTGGCAGCCTGCAGTCGCATGCTCAACAGCACGCCTGCGGAGGACCATGCCTCAACCGATCCGCCCAAGCACGGGGAAGGCCTCCACGAGGAGGGAAGCCACGGCGCTCATGCGGTCGGTCACCATCAGCAGCCCCATCGCCACCATCACGCCCCCGCCGACGAGCTGAAGCGCACGACCGAACCAGCGTAGGGTCCGAAGGCGCGCGACGAAGCCTGACAGGAAAAGGGCCGCCGCCACGAACGGCACGCCAAGCCCGAGCGAGTAGACGGTGAGCAGGGCGACGCCCTTGCCCGCGGCCGAGGAGGCCGTGACTGCCAGGATGGCACCGAGGACGGGACCGATGCATGGGGTCCATCCGAAGGCGAAGGCCGTTCCGAGGAGATAGGCGGCGACGGGCCCCTGACCCGGCGGATCGCCGTGCCAGCGCAGCTCACGCTGCAGCCAGGCGGGCCGCAGCAGACCGGCCGTGAACAGGCCGAACAGGATCACCAGCAAGCCCGAGGCGAGGTTCAGCGCCTCGCGATGGGCGAGCAGGGCGAAGCCGAGCGCGCTCGCCCCCGCGCCGAACGCGACGAAGACGGTCGTGAACCCGAGCACGAAGCAAAGGCTCAGGCCGAGCGTGCGCAGGCTGTCGCGCTCGCCGGCGGCCGACTGCCCCGCGACGTACGACACGTAGCCCGGAACGAGGGGCAGCACGCAGGGCGATAGGAACGACACGGCGCCGGCCGCGAAGGCCGCCAGGAAGCCCACGCTTGAGGCGTCGATGGCCATCGGTTCAGCCCCGGCGGAATGATGGACGCAGGATCGTCACTCCTGACCGGCCCCGGCCGCGGCGAAGATCTTGAGAAGGCGTTGGCGCTCCGCCTCGGTCCCGCCGGGCCCCGCCGGCTTGAGCGCCGCCGCACCCCGGACCGGCTCCCGCTTGCCGGCGAGAGCAACCGGGCCCGCGGCCGGCACGGCGACCTCACGCGGCCCTGCGGCCAGAGCCTCGGGGCGGCTCACCTCGCCGAGACCGCCTCCGGCCGCGACCATGGTCTCTCGGAACGACCGGTGCTGGCCGCCGTCCTCGTACACCAGCCGGACGGCGGGCGTCCCGCTCGCCACGAGGGCGGCGACCTGCCGCTCGTCATCCGCCTGCCTCCGCGCGACCGCGCCAGCGGTGGCCTCGTCGCCGGCATCGAACACGTATCGGCCATCGGCGACGCCGACGCCCTGCTCGGCCCCCGTGACCTCGAACCGGTCGGACCCCTCCTTGAGGTTCCTCCAGAACGCGATGTTCGGGTCCTGGCGATGCCGGGCCAAGTTCTCCGGCGTCATGCGGAACGGGTAGGACTGGAACTGGACGGCGCGCTGGCCGCCCGCGAAGGCCTCCCGCACCACGGCATAGAGTTCCGAGATCACCTCGTCCGTCATCGCGAAGCAGCCCCGCGACGAGCACGAGCCGTGCACCATCAGGTGCGCGCCGGTGCGTCCCAGGGAGCGGTCGTACTCGTTCGGGTACCCGAGATTGAACGAGAGATAGAGGCTCGAATTCGGGTTCATGGACGCGGGCGTCACCGCGTAGAAGCCCTCCGGCGCCTGCCGGTCCCCCTCCCGGGTCTTGGGCCCCAGCTGACCCGACCAGCGGCACATCGCGTAGGTCTTCAGGAGGGCGTACTTGCCGTCCGTGCCGCGCTTCCAGAGCTCGATCTCGGACTCCTTCTTGTAGGCCCGCATCAGGATCGGATCCGCCGGCGAGACACCCTTGGCCGACATCAGGGCCAGGGTCGCCGGCGGGATCGGCGCGAGGTGGCGCGTCGAGGCCGCGTACTGGCCGTCCTGGCAGGCGGACAGCGCCAGGAGGAGGGCCAGACCGAGCGTTGTCGTCTTCAGCATGTCGGCCTCGCCGAGGTCGGCCTCCGAGCCTGGGCTCGAAGGGTTGATGACAGGTTGCCGTGGCTGCGGTTCGGCGGAAGCGGGCCGCTTACGGGATCGGATCCCCGGCGCTGCGATGCCTCCGCCGCAGGGGAAGTCCGTCGAGGAGCAGCAGCACCACGCCTGTCGAGATCCAGACGTCCGCCAAATTGAAGGTGAACCAGCGGATGCCGCCGGTGTGCAGGTCGAGGTAGTCCGTGACGACGCCGTCCATGAGCCGGTCGACGAAGTTGCCGGCGGCCCCGCCCGCTATCGCGGCGAGCCCGAGGCGTTCGAGCCCGCCGCCCGCGGCCAGGGCCCAGCCGGCCACGAGGCAGGTGAGCGTGCCCTGGATGGCGAGGAGCAGTGCCAGGGAGGACGGGTCGTGCGCCGGGAACAGGCTGAAGCTGATGCCGTAGTTGAATGACAGGCTCAGGTCGACGAAGGGCAGTGCGCCCCTGACGGCGCCTTCCTCCAGCCACGCCTCGGCCACCGCCTTGGCGACGAGGTCTATGGCCGCGGCGGCCCCCGCCACCCCGGCCACGGTCGCCGCCCGGCCGGCCCACCCTGACAGGGAGATCATCAGGCCCTCAGGAGACGGAGCGCGTTGGCCGTCACCAGGACGGTCGCGCCGGTGTCGGCCAGGATGGCCGGCCAGAGGCCGGTGATGCCTGCGACGGTCGTCATTAGGAACACGGCCTTCAGGCCGAGGGCGATCGCGACGTTCTGGCGGATATTGCCCAGGGTCGCCCGAGAGAGGGAGACCAGCGCCGCCACGTCGCCCACCCGGTCGTTCAGCACCGCCGCGTCCGCCGTTTCCAGGGCCGCGTCGGTGCCGCCGCCCATCGCGATGCCGACGCTGGCGGCGGCGAGCGCCGGCGCGTCGTTAATGCCGTCGCCGACCATCGCCACCGGAGCCGCCGCCTTCAGGGCCGCGATCTCGGCGAGCTTGTCCTGGGGCAGGAGCTCGGCCTTCACGTCGAGCCCGAGTTCGGACGCGACCGCCTCGCCCGTGCGCCGGTTGTCGCCGGTCAGCATCACGCTGCGGACGCCGAGCTTCCGCAGGGCCGAGATGCCGGCCGCCGCGTCGGCGCGGGGCTCGTCCCGGACCGAGATGGCGCCCAAGGCCTCGGCGCCGCGGACGACGATGACCACCGTCTTGCCGCCGGCTTCCAGGTCCGCGACCGCGCGCTCGGCCTCGGGGCCGAGCCGCGCGCTCTCGGCGGCGTGGCGTGGGGAGGCGACGAGCACCGTCTGACCCATCACCGTGGCCGACACCGCCTTGCCGGGGATGGCGCGGGCGTCCCGCGTCGGGCGCAGCGGCACCCCGTCCGCGCTCGCCCGGTCGAGGATGGCCCGGGCGATGGGGTGGCCGCTTCCGCTCTCGACCGCGGCAGCCAACCCGAGAAGCGAGCGCTCCGACGCGTCCGGGGCGAAGACCAGGATGTCCGAGACCCGCGGCCGTCCGGCGGTCAGCGTCCCGGTCTTGTCGAACGCGACCGTGTGCACCCGCCCGATGACCTCCAGTGCGGCGCCGCCCTTGACGAGCAGCCCGCGTCGCGCACCGGCGGCCAGTCCGGAGGCGATGGCCGCGGGGGTCGAGAGCACCAGCGCGCAGGGGCAGGCGATGAGGAGGAGCGCCAGGCCCCGGTAGATCCAGGTGCCCCAATCGGCGCCGAGCAGCGGCGGCACGACCGCAACGGCGGCCGCGAACGCGAACGCGATGGGCGTGTAGACCGCGCTGAACCGGTCGATGAAGCGCGCCGTGGGCGACTTCGACGCCTGCGCCTCCTCGACGAGGTGCAGGATGCGGGCGACTGTGTTGTCGGCCGCCGTCTTTGTGACCCGGACCTGGAGCGCGCCATCGGCGTTGACGCTGCCGGCGTAGACCGGGTCGCCGACCTCCTTGGGCTTCGGGACCGATTCGCCAGTGATGGGGGACTCGTCCAGGCTCGACGCGCCGTCGGTGATCACCCCGTCGGCAGGCACACGGTCGCCCGGCCTCACGACCACGACTTGCCCGATGGCCAGCGACGCAGCGGCCACCTCGCGGATGGTGCCATTGGCCTCGTCGACGAGGCGGGCGGTCTTCGGCACCAGGGCGGCGAGCGCCTTGATGCCGGCACGCGCCCGGCCCGCCGCCACGACCTCCAGCATCTCGCCGACCGTGAAGAGCAGCACGACGATGGCGGCCTCCTCGGCGGCGTGGATGGCGAGCGCCCCCGCGGTGGCGACCGACATCAGCATCTCGATGGAGAAGGGCGTGCCGGCCAACGCCGCCACGGCCGCGCGGCGGCCGTAATAGGCGAGCCCGACGAGCGCCCCTGGCCAGTAGGCGTACTCGCCCGCCAGGCCCGGCGCGATCCGCTCGACCAGGAAGCCGGCGGCGAACAGGGCGCCGATCAGGATGCCCAGCCGCGCCTTCCGGCTCCGCCAGAGCGGCGGCTCAGGCTCCTCCGCGGTCCCGGCGGGCGGGGCGCCGCCCGAGGCTTGGGCCATGGCTAAGTCCGCGGCCGTGGGGAGCAGCGCGACGCCGTAGCCCAGGCGCTCGATACGCCCCTCCAATTCGGTCCTCGGCGTCGCAGCCTCATCGAGCGCGAGGTCGAGGACTTGGCTGCCGTAGTTCACGCGCACGTCCGCGACGCCCGGCAGCCGGGAGACGGCGGTCTCGATCTTCCCGGCGCAGGTCGGGCAGTCCATGCCCTTGACCCTGTAGCGCAGGGCCTGCGGACCGTTCGTGGGGAAGGATGTGCGGTCCGCGCCGGCGGCCTGGCTCATGGTGCGCTCCGTTCGCCGGGCTCCTGGTCCGGACTGGGAAGGCCCCCTACATGCACCCTGTAGTCACTACAGGGTCAAGGCCGTGCGGAGCGCTTCTTCCATGACCATCGGCAGCCTCGCGGAGGCCACGCAGACCCGTGTCGAAACGGTCCGGTGGTACGAGAAGGTCGGGTTGCTGCCCCCGCCGGCGCGGTCGAGCGGCAACTACCGGCTCTACGGGCCCGAACACCTGCGCCGGCTGAGCTTCATCCGCCGCGGTCGCGCCCTCGGCTTCACCGTGGAGCAGATCCGGGACCTGCTCGCCTTGGCGGACGACCGGGATCGCTCCTGCGGCGAGGTCGACACCATCGCCCGCGCCCATCTCGCCCACGTGGAGCGCAAGCTGGCCGACCTGACCCGGCTCGCCTCGGAACTCCGCGAGGTCATCGGCCAGTGCGGCTGCGGGTCGGTCTCCGACTGCCGCATCATCGAGGCGCTATCGCCGTTGGGTGAACCCGCGTGAGCGATCTGGGCGCGGGGGTCAGCGAGCGACGTAGGGCATCATCAGCACTCGGCTCTCGAACAGCCCCTTGGCCGCGAACCCGCAGCACGCGACGGCGAGGACAGCGACCGTGATCGCGACGAAGGCTCGGCGCGCGGCGGTCCGGACGTGCGGCCTGATGCGACGGCGGCGGCCCGCGTTCCTCTGGCCCCAGGAATGGCGTTCCACGCGAACCGCCCCGTTCCGCCCGACGAGCATCGCAGGCTTGCCACCGCGACCTTAAGAGGCCCGGGGATAACATGCCGGCGGCCAAAGCCCGAAGGGCCGGCGCGGTCAACTCGCGAGAGACAAAAAGACAGTACTACGCGAGGCGAACTCAGGATAGAACAGCCTCGGAAACCAAGAAGCCCACAGGTTGGAACCTGTGGGCTTCACACGGGCCGGAACCCATGGGTTGCTGACGGCGCACCGTTCAGCGTTGACGGATCGGATATGAGTGCATGGAGCTGGATAGTCAAGCGGGAAAATCCAGGATCCGGGCTGCACTCTACATCGATGGCTTCAATTTGTATCATTCCGTCAATGATTTAGGAGAGCCCTTTCTGAAGTGGTGCAACTTCTGGAAGCTGGGGGAGTCGATCATCTCGCGCCAGTCGGAGGAGCTCGTTCGCGTCGTGTTCTGCACGGCCTATTACCCGGGCGATCACAGCAAGAAAATCCGCCACGAGCGCCTGGTCCGCGCCCTCAAACTGGTCGGCGTTGAGACCGTCCTCGGCCACTTCAGCCATGAAGACGCCAAGTGCCGGGACTGTGGCTCCACTTGGCAGAAGCCGACCGAGAAGGCGACGGACATCAATCTCGCGCTTAGCGTCTATGACGACGCAGTACAGGACGTCATGGATACTGCATATCTCCTGACCGCCGATACGGACCAGGCGGCGACAGCCAAGCTGTTCGCCAAGCGCTTTCCCGGCAAGAAGCTCGTCAGCGTCAGCCCCCCGGGCCGGACCCACTCGCAGCACATCCTGTCGCACACCCCGCACAAGATCGCGCTTAACCGGGAGCATATCGAGAGGGCGCTGTTCCCGGGGCTCGTCACCGCGGAGGGGCAGGCCTCCGTCATGCGCCCGCACGAGTACGACCCGCCGGCCGGCTACGTGATGTGGGACCAGCGTCCGAAGCCCGCGCCCAAGTCGGGGGCGAAGGCGGCCGCGCCGGCGGCGGCGATGCCCGAGCGCTGAATCCGCCGTGGCCTCAGGTTAGTTCCCCGCCGCGGTACCGCGCGAACGTCGACCGACCGTCCTTCCCAAACAGGACGACGTCGTAGGTATCAGGCTGCATGTCCTCGACCTCCATGCCGGGCGAACCGACCGGCATGCCTGGCACGGCCAGACCCATTCCCTCGGGTCGCTCCGCGAGGAGCCGCTTGATCGCCCCGGCCGGGACGTGCCCCTCGATCACGTAGCCGCCGACCTGGGCGGTGTGGCAGGAGGCAAGCTCGCGAGGCACCCCCAGGCGGATCTTGAGCGGGTTCACCGGGCCCTCGGTCACGGTGACGGTGAAGCCGGCCTCGCGCAGGTGGGTGACCCATCTCTCGCAGCAGCCGCAGCTCGGGTCCTTGGTCACCGCGACCATCGGCGGCCCCTCCGCCAAGGCGCCCCGTCCAAGCATCAGCCCCACCGCCAAACCCACGAGCACGGTACGTCTGGATGGCATCGCATCGCTCCTCATCGTCATCTACCGTTCGCTCTCACTCGGCCGCCTGCGGCAGCCGCATCGCCTCACCATCCGTCCCCTCGCGGACCGCGCCGGCCGGGGGCAGGCCCCGCCCCTTCACCAGGGCGTAGACCGCCGGGATGACCACCAGGGTCAGCACGGTCGAGGAGACCATCCCGCCGATCATCGGCACCGCGATGCGCTGCATGACCTCGGAGCCTGAACCGGTACTCCAGAGGATGGGCAGCAGGCCCGCCATGATGGCGACGACCGTCATCATCTTGGGCCGGACCCGCTCGACCGCGCCGACCATGATGGCCCGGCGCAGGTCCGGGCGCGCGAGCGGGCGTCCCTCGCGCTCGCACTGGGCGCGGACCTCGTCGAGGGCGTGGTCGAGGTAGACCAGCATGATCACCCCGGTCTCGGCAGCGACGCCAGCCAGGGCGATGAAGCCGACCGCCACAGCGACCGACAGGTTGAAGCCCATCCACCAGAGCAGCCACACCCCGCCGACCAGGGCAAAAGGCAGCGACAGCATCACGATGAGTGTCTCGGTCAGGCGCCGGAAGTTCAGGTAGAGCAGCAGGAACACGATCAGCAGCGTCAGCGGCACCACGACCGCGAGGCGCGCCTCCGCACGCTCCAGGTACTCGTACTGTCCGCTCCACTGCAGGGTCGTGCCCTGGGGAAGCCGCACCGCGTCTGCCACCGCCTTGCGCGCCTCGGCGACGTAGCCGCCGAGGTCTCGCCCGGCGATGTCGACGAAGAGGTAGACCGCGAGATGCCCGTTCTCGGTGCGGATCGAGGTCGGCCCTCGGGTGAGCTCGACCTTCGCCACCTCACCGAGCGGCACCGTGCCGCCGGTCGGCAGCGGCACCTGGACCTCTGTCGCGATGGCCCTTGGGTCCGAGCGGAAGGCGCGCGGGTAGCGCACATTGACGGTGTAGCGCTCGCGGCCCTCGACCGTGTTCGTCACGGACTGCCCACCCAGGGCCGTCGCGACGACGTCCTGCACGTCCCCGACCATCAGGCCGTAGCGCCCGAGCGCTTCGCGGTCCGGCGTGATGTCGAGGAAGTAGCCCCCGATGACCCGCTCGGCATAGGCGCTCGACGTGCCCGGCACGGCCCGCACCACCGTCTCCACCTGGCGGGCGACCCCCTCCATCGCCCTGAGGTTGGTGCCCAGCACCTTCACGCCCACCGGGGTGCGGATGCCCGTCGAGAGCATGTCGATGCGCGCGCGGATCGGCTGCGTCCAGGCATTCGACACACCCGGGAACTGCAGGGCCGCGTCCATCTCCGCCTTGAGGCTCGCGAGCGTCACGCCCGGGCGCCACTCCGCCTTCGGCTTCAAGGCGATGACCGTCTCGAACATCTCCATCGGCGCGGGGTCGGTGGCCGTGTTGGCGCGCCCAGCCTTGCCGTAGACCGAGGCCACCTCGGGGAAGCTCTTGATGATGCGGTCCTGGGTGGCGAGGAGCTCGCCGGCCTTGGTCACCGAGATGCCCGGCAGGGTCGTCGGCATGTAGAGCAGCGTGCCTTCGTCGAGCTCCGGCATGAACTCGGATCCGAGTTGCCGGGCCGGCCAAGCGGTCGCGGCCAGTACGCCGACGGCGAGCAGGATGGTGAGGAGTCGGGCTCGCAGAACGCCGGCGATGAGAGGCAGGTACAGCCAGATGAGGAGCCGGTTCAGCGGGTTGCGGTGCTCCGGGACGATGCGCCCGCGCACGAACAGCACCATCAGGGCCGGCACCAGCGTGACCGAGAGGAGCGCCGCCGCCGCCATGGCGAAGGTCTTGGTGAAGGCGAGCGGCCCGAACAGCCGTCCCTCCTGGCTCTCCAGGGTGAAGATCGGCAGGAAGCTCATCGTGATGACGAGGAGCGAGAAGAACAGGGACGGCCCGACCTCCGCAGCGGCCTCGACGAGGACCTCGACCCGCGGCTTGCCCGGGGGCGCCCGCTCCAGGTGCTTGTGGGCGTTCTCGATCATCACGATGGCGGCGTCGACCATGGTGCCGACCGCGATGGCGATGCCGCCCAGGCTCATGATGTTGGCGCCGATTCCGAGCGCCCTCATGCCGGCGAAGGCCATCAGGATGCCGACCGGCAGCATCAGGATGGCCACGAGCGCGCTGCGCACGTGCAGCAGGAACACGATGCAGACGAGAGAGACGACGATGCTCTCCTCGACCAGCGTGTGGCGCAGGGTGTCGATGGCCGCGTCGATGAGCTGCGAGCGGTCGTAGACCGGCAGGATCTCGGTGCCGGCCGGCAGGCTTTTCGCGACCTCTGCGAGCTTCGCCTTGACGCCCTCGATGACGTTGAGTGCGTTGGCGCCGAAGCGCTGCAGGACGATGCCGCCGGCGACCTCGCCCTCGCCGTTCATCTCGGTGATGCCGCGGCGCTCGTCCGGCCCGAGCTCGACCCGGGCGACGTCCCGGAGCCGCAGCGGCGTGCCGCCCACGGTCTTGAGCACGATGTTCTCGATATCGGCGACGCTCTTCAGGTAACCGCGCCCGCGCACCATGAACTCGAACTCGGACAGCTCGACCGTGCGCCCGCCGACGTCGGCGTTGCTCGACCGGATGGCGTCCCGGAGCTTGTTGAGGCTGATGCCCTGCGCGCGCAGCCGGTTCGGGTCCACGACGACGTTGTACTGCTTCACGAACCCGCCGACGCCCGCGACCTCGGCCACGCCCTCCGCGCGCGAGGCCCCGAACCGGATGACCCAATCCTGCAGCGACCGAAGCTCGGCGAGCGTCCGTTCCTTCGCGACGACGACGTACTGGTAGACCCAGCCCACACCGGTCGCGTCGGGTCCGAGGGTCGGCGTCACGCCGACCGGCAGGCGGCTCGCCGCACCGTTGAGGAACTCCAGCACGCGCGAGCGCGCCCAGTACGGGTCGGTGCCGTCCTCGAAGATGACGTAGACGAAGGACACCCCGAAGAACGAGAAGCCGCGCACCACCTTCGCCTTCGGAACCGTCAGCATGGCGGTCGTGAGGGGGAAGGTGACGACGTCCTCGACGGTCGTCGGACTTTGCCCGGGGTATTCGGTGTAGACGATGGCCTGCACGTCCGAGAGGTCGGGGATGGCGTCGAGCGGCAGGGTCTTGAGCGCCAGGACGCCGGTCGCCACCGCGAACACGGTCCCGATCAGCACCAGGACGAGGTTGCGGGCCGACCAGCCGATCAGGCGGGCGATCACGGCGTGCCTCCCGCGCTCGCCGCCTGCTGGTCATCCTTGGGCGCGGTCATGCCCTGCAGCGCCGCCTTCAGGTTGCTCTCGGCGTCAATCAGGAAGTTCGCCGCGGTAACCACGCGGTCACCGGCCGTGACCCCCTCGCGGATCTCGACGTAGCCCCGGCCGCGGAGGCCGACCGTCACCGGCTTCGGCTCGAAGCGCCCCTCGCCGTGGTCGAGCAGCACGACCTGGCGCTCGCCGGTGTCGATGACCGCGTCGTCGGGCACCGCCACCACTGGCTTGGCGTCGCCTGTCGCGATCTCGACGTCCGCGTACATCGACGGGCGCAGGGCGCCGTCGGGGTTCGGCAGCTCGACGCGCAGGCGGGCGGTCCGGGTCTCCATGTTGAGGTGGGGGTAGATCCGGGTCACCGTCCCGGTGAAGGTCCGGTCCGGGAAGGCCCGCACCCGCACCGTCGCCCTCTGTCCCTCCGCCACCCCGGCGAGGTCGCGCTCGGTCACGTCGGCCAGCACCCAGACGCGCGTGTGGTCGACGATGCGGAACAGGACGTCACCGGACTTGGCCTTCATCCCGTCCGAGACGTTGCGCTCGACCACGACGCCGTCCCGGGGCGAGGACCAGGTGATGGAGGGTGGTACCTTATGGGTGCGCTCGATCTCGTCGATGACCTCCGGCGGGATGGCAAGGTTCTCCAGCCGCCGGCGGCCCCCCTCGTAGCCGATGGAGGTCAGGTACTGGGCCGCGACCGCATTGATCTCGGGCGCGAACAGGCGCAGCAGCGGCTGCCCCTTGTGGACGTGGTCGCCGGTGGTGACCGGCTCGACCTTCTCGATGAAGGCGTCCGTGCGCATGGCGATGACGGAGATGCGGCGCTCGTCCTCCTCGACGCTGCCCGGCGCCCGCACCGGCAGAGACAGGACGCGGCGCTCCGCGAGCTCGGTCCGCACGCCCGTGCGCTGGACCTTGCCCGGCGCCACCTTCACGACGCCGCCCTCGTCCTCGCCCGCGTAGACGGGGATGTAGTCCATCCCCATCGAATCCTTCTTCGGCACAGGCGAGGTGTCGGCCAAGCCCATCGGGTTGCGGTAGTACAGCACTTGCCGGGCGTCGGACGTCGCCGCACCCTGCCCCGAAATGCCGTTCGCGGCCCTGTCGGCGGGCATGGCCTCGCCGTCCTCCGGGTCATCGAATCGCACGTCCTCGCTGGCACGCACGGCCCGGAAGACGCGCCCGTCGGCGGTCAGCATCGGCGCGAGCGAGTAGGCCGGCTTCCCGTCCGGGTCCCGATAGTAGACGACCGGCCCGGTCGCCTTCGCGGGGGACGGGGTGACCGGAGCCGGCTCGCCGGGGGGGCGGTGGGCGAGCCGGCTCCGCGCGCGCTCGACGAGCGCCGGCACGGGATTGCCACCGTGCCCGGCGACGTAGCCGGCGCTCCCTGCCACCAGCGCGGCGAGGGCACCGGCCGTCCAGCCCGCCCGGCTCATTTGACGGCCTGGAAGACGAGCTTGTTCTCGACTGTGCCCGTCTCGCCCTGGACCTTGGCCCCGAGCGACAGGCGCCAGCCTCCCGCCATCGAGAGCTTCGCCCTGAAGCGGTAGACGCCCGGCTCGGTCGAGGGGACCTGCTCGATCTTCGAGACCATCTCCTCCATGCTGTCGGGGGCCATGTCGATGCGCTTGGCGAAGATCACGGCGTCGGTCACCGGCTTGCCGGTGCGCCTGTCGACGAGGCGGACGGACAGGACGGCCTCGCCGACCTTCGCCTCACGCTGCACGAGCTCGAACGCGTAGTCCTTGATGTCGGCGACGGCTGGCCCCGTCAGGGCGGCAGCGAACAGCGCAGCCCAGAGGGCGCGCGAGAAGGATTTCCGGGTCACGTTTGTCGTCTCCTGAATGCGATGGATGGCCACGCGCGGACGCGCGTCACCGTGCCGGCGCAGGCGCCGGCGGCATCGGGTCAGGCTCTGGGAGGCTCTGGCGGCGGGGGGCCGTGCACGCTGGCGAACGAGGCCGCTTCGGGCCAAGCCGGCGCGGCGCACGTCGCCCCCGGCCTCGGGATGGGGACCGCGGTCGGCAGGAGCGAGGCGACGCCGGCGTTACAGAGCGCCTTTAGGGGGCAACCCGCCTTGGCGCAGTCCGGGTTCAGTGGCTTCTCGGGCGGGCAGCAGCGCATGTCGTCCATGGCCATGCCGGCCATGTCGGTCCCTCCCATCGCTTCATGGCCCATGCCGGGCATGGCCTCGCGGGACCCTTGCGCCTGCGCCGTCATGGAGGCGCGCATGCCCACGGCGGCCGCGGAAGCGGTCACCGGCGTCAGGGCGAGGCTGACAACCGCCATGAGCGGGAGCAGCCGCCGAAGGGCGAGCCAAAACGTCACGAATCGAGGATGCCAGTTTTCAGGGCGCGCATGAAGCCTCCCGGTTTCCCGCGCGCAGCGACCTGCAGGTGGCCTGGATAAGGCTTTCCACGGTGGGAAGGTCAAGCCCAGGATGGCAGCCTGACTTACGGTCGTCCCGGGTCAGGCCCTAGGGAACCAGGCGTCGCCCGAGCGGCCCTGCATCCGACGCCTCGATCATGGAGCGGATGCGGGCAGACATCGTGTCGACGGCGAAGGGCTTGGTCAGGACCGCCATGCCCGGTGCGAGATGGCCGTTCCCGAGAATGGAATTCTCGGCGTATCCGGTGATGAACAGCACCTTGAGGTCGGGACGGGTGACGCGGCCGGCATCGGCCATCTGCCGGCCGTTCATGCCGCCTGGCAGCCCCACGTCCGTCACCAGAAGGTCGATACGGACGTCCGACTGCAGCACCTTGAGGCCCGCGGCGCTGTCGGCGGCCTCGATGGCGGTGTAGCCGAGATCCTCCAGGATGTCGTTGACCAGCATGCGGACCGTCGGCTCGTCGTCCACGACGAGGACGGTCTCGCCCTGCTCGGAGCGGGGTAGCGTCGTCGCGACTTCGTCACCCGTGTCCTCGGCGATCTCGCCGTAGTGGCGCGGAAGGTAGACGCACACGGTCGTGCCCCTGCCGACTTCCGAGTAGATACGCACCTGCCCGCCGGACTGCTGGGCGAAGCCGTAGATCATCGAGAGGCCGAGTCCAGTGCCCTCGCCCAGCGGCTTGGTGGTGAAGAACGGCTCGAACACCCGCGCGACGACGTCCGGCGGCATGCCGGTACCGGTGTCGGTGACGCAGAGGGAGAGGTACTGCCCCTCGGGCATGTCATGCTGGCGTGCGGCCCGCTCGTCGAGCCATTTGTTGGCGGTCTCGACCGTGATGCGCCCGCCGTCCGGCATCGCGTCACGCGCGTTGATGCACAGGTTGAGCAGCGCGTTCTCAAGCTGCGGTGGGTCCACCAGCGCAGGCCACAGCCCGGATGCGCCGACGACCTCCACGGGAATGGCCGGGCCGACCGTACGCTGGATCAATTCCTGCATGCCGGAGACGAGGCGGTTCACGTCGGTGGGCTTGGGGGCCAGGGTCTGGCGGCGCGAGAAGGCGAGCAGGCGGTGGGTCAGGGCGGCCGCGCGCTTCGAGGCGCCCTGCGCGGCCGCCATGTAGCGGTCGACATCGCTGAGCCGTCCCTGTTGCATCCGGGTCTGCATCAGTTCCAGCGAGCCGGAGATGCCGGCGAGCAGGTTGTTGAAGTCGTGCGCCAAGCCGCCGGTCAACTGTCCGACCGCCTCCATCTTCTGCGATTGCCTCAGGGCTTCCTGAGCCGCCGCGAGTTCCGCCTCGCGCGCCTTCGCCACGCTCAGGTCGCGACCGACGGCGATGAAGTGCAGCCCGTCCGGCTCGGGCGCCACGGTCCATTCGATGGACTTCCACGACCCGTCGCTCGCGGCGATGCGGTTCTCGAACCGGGTTGGCCGCTTCGTGTCGCCCATCCGGACGAGGGCCGCAAGCGTCTGGTCCGTGTCGTCGGGATGCATGAAGGTCGCGTAGGGCCGCGACAGGAGCTCGGCCTCGGACCAGCCTAGCACCTGGGTCCAGGCAGGACTCACCGCCGACATCGTCCCCTGGTAGTTGGCGCGGGCCAGCATGTCCTCGGACAGGTTCCAGAGCCGGTCGCGCTCGGCGGTACGCTCGGCGAGGGTCGCGGCATGCTCCCTCTCCTCCGTCACGTCCCGCGCGCTGCAGTAGAATTGCCCGCCCTCGGGGACCGCGACCCAGGCTAGCCAGCGGTACCCACCGGCGGTGGTGCGGCAGCGGTTCTCGAAGCGGAGGACCGCCTCCCCGGCCCGTAGCCGATCCAGCGCGGCGTGGGTGGCCCTGACGTCGTCGGGGTGGACCAGCTCGACGAAGGGGATGCGTGCGGCCTCCGCATCGCTCCAGCCCAGCAGCGACTTCCAGGCCGGGTTGGTCCGGACGAAGAATCCGGCGTCGTCGGCGATGCCCAGGAGGTCCGTGGAGACCTGCCAAGTCCGGCTCAACTCGCGTGACCGTTCGGCGACCTGCCGTTCGAGGTCGGCGTTGAGGTCGCGCAAGGCCGTCTCGACACGGCTCCGCTCAACCGCGATGCGGGTCCTGCCCGCGACTTCCCGGATGAAGGCCAGGTCGTCCGGCGCCCAGTCCCGCACCTCGGCATGGTTGACGAAGAGGGCGGCCACGAGCCGACCCTGTTCGAGCACCGGCACGTTGACGAAGGCGTGCGCGCCGCGCCCCTTCGAGGCCTCCGCCGCGCCCGCCGTCCTATCGTCGCGCTCGACGTCCGCGATGCTGACGAACTCGCCGCGCTTCAGGCTGTCGATGAACGACCCGTAGGTCCGCAGCGGCACGACGCCGGCGAGGGTCTCGACGCCCGGTGCGTTCCAGTCGCGCTCGACGTGGAGCGTCTCGGCGTCGGGGTCGATGGTGCCGTATCCCACACGGCTGACCGCCAACGTCTCGCCGAGGACCTGCGAGGCCGCGAAAGCGATGTCGTCCGCCCTCGTGAGCTCATTGAACCGGTCGGTGATCCGCACCAGCGCCTCGCGCCGCGTCTCCGCCCGCGCACGGTCGGTGACGTCCGCGCCCTCGATGAAGATACCCCCGACCGTACCGTCGACATCCCGGATCGGTTGGTAGAC
The DNA here is from genome assembly GCF_022533465.1 of Methylobacterium organophilum. Lineage (NCBI taxonomy): Bacteria > Pseudomonadati > Pseudomonadota > Alphaproteobacteria > Hyphomicrobiales > Methylobacteriaceae > Methylobacterium > Methylobacterium organophilum. The sequence continues at coordinate 1,808,099 of NZ_CP092848.1, forward strand.
GACGTCGACGAAGCGCTCGTCATGCGGGCCGCCCGGCACCGCCTGCACGGCGTAGCGGATGCCATGGAACGTCTGCGGCACGCCGCTGTCGTAGACCTGGTCGAGAATTTCCAGGAACCCTTGCTCGACCGCGTCGGGCAGGGCTTCCGCGACCGTCCTGCCTACGACGTCCCGGTGGCCGACGAGCTTCAGGTAGCGGGGATTGGCCAGTTCGAACCGATGCTCCCTGCCGCGCAGCACGGTCATGAACGTCGGGGTCTGCTCGAAGAGGCTGGCGAAGCGCTCGCGCTCGGCCGACAGGCGGCGCTCGGCCAGGACCTGCTTGGTGATCTCGGTACAGGCACAGAACAGCCCCGCGACCGTGTTTCTGTCGTCCGGGACGGGCGTGTAGGAGAACGAGAAGTGCGTTTCCTCGGGGTAGCCGTTCCTGTGCAAGGTGAGCTGGAGGTCGTCCATGTGCACCGGGTCGCCGGCATACACCCGATCCATCAGGACCCCGACCTCGATGCGGACCTCGGGCCAGACATCGAAGAACGGGCGACCGAGGGCATCGGGATGCCGGGCGCCGAGCATGGGGGCGTAGGCGTCGTTGTAGACGAGCGTACGCTCGGGACCCCAGCACAGGAACATCGGCTGGCGCGAGCTGAGCATCACTCGCAACAGCGTCACGAAGGCTTGCGGCCACCGGTCCGCCGGCCCGAGGAACGTCGACGCCCAATCGTGGGCGCGCATCCGCGCGCCCATGTTGCCCCCTCCTGCCAGGAAGCCCGGAGCCTGGGTCATCGGATCAGGCTTGCCCTTGCGCTAGCGGAGACCGTGTCGACCACGGGACCTGACCTACCGTGTGAGCCTCGTGCCGGGCTTTCACGCGCATCGAAGCGCGGGTGAACTCGCTGGCCGAGGTGTGCTTACTTTGGGTGGCTTGGCTTTTCGACCATCCGGCGACGGGCACGACCAGGGAGGTATGACGCGAGCGCTTGGCGGGCATGGCAGCGGCTTAACACGTTTGGCTGGTCGGGATGTCTCCCGTTTTGTCCCACCCGGCGTTCCGACGGAGCTTGCGCCGTCCGTCCCCGACCTATGGCGGCCCCGTCTCGGAACGCGGCAGGCCACTCAGGTCAGGCTCGAACTCCGCAGCTTCGAAGCTCCCTTTCGGGATGCCGCATACGGGCGGCGACCAGGTGCTGGCGACAGTGCGCCTGGCCGCCCCCCGACGCGTGCTGGAGAACCACCGAGTTGGCGCGCGCTACACTCGTAAGTGCGCGTCGCCCTGGCGACCGGCCCGGAGGGCGAATTGCCGGCCGATGTCCACCTTCCTCGGCCGGGTGTCCGGTCGCGGACACATCTCGTCGCGGACCCAGCGATCCAGCCACTAACGGCGTGGTTACCTCGTTGTTCGAATTGACCGATGCGGTTGCCGCCGGATGGCGGACAGTTGAAGCGGACGGTCGCGGCTGCTCTCCCCCGGGATGCAGGAGGCCGCCGAGGATCCTGCCTTCATCTTGGACGTGCATGGCAACGTCCCGAACTTCAAGCGAACGGTCCTGAACACCGGAGCCGTGTCCGGCGGACCAACCCACCGCAACGGCTCGCGCTCCGGCGGGGGAGAAGGTGCCCGACGGCAAGCCCGCGCACGCGGACAACGACTGGCATGCGCACGGGTACAGGCACGAAATGCCCGGCAGGAGATAGGAGTTCTCCGGGCGGCCCGTCCAAGCAGGCGGTGCGGACATGCGGATGCTACCCGAACTCGCGGGTTTTCGCGCCTGGCCGCGGGCATCGGGTACGCGCCCGCGAAGCCTCCCGCGCACGTTACTCCCCATGCGCCGCCCCCAATTCCGGCCTGCGACCTCAGTCGTCGAAGTCGTGGTGGTGATGGTGCCGCTCGAACCGGCGCGGGTCGTATTCGTCGCGGCGCGTGTGATGGTGCCGGACTACGACGTCGTCATGGTCGCCGTGACGGTAGACCTCGACATGATCGTGCGGCCGCCGTTCGCCATAGCCGCGCTCGTAATATTGGGCCGAGGCCGCGGCCGGCGCGATGACGATGGCCGCGGCCATCAAGCCTGCAAGGTGTCGCCGCATCGCTGTATCCTCCGGGGATTCGTATAACGGCAGGTTGCGCCGCCGCCGTTGAATGCGTTCTGAAACCGCCGTTCAGGCAACCGTCACGCTGGGTTCGCCGACCTTTCGAGGAGCGTGGGACTGGGCCGCCCGCCGATGCCGCCGTCCCGGCCCCGGGTCGACGTTCCGCTACACGGTGGCCGTGCTCCTCCACGATGGCGCGCTTGCGGGCGTCGCCGTGGCGGTGACACTCGCGCACCACCGTGCGGTCGTGTTGATGTCGGTCCTCGACGCCGTGCGCGTGATCGAGCTCGCGGTGCTGGTGGCCGCCAGCGTGCGCCGAACCTCGCCGAGGCCGTCGTCCAGAGGGACCCCCGGCAACGGCGCCTGGGATGCTGGTCCGCCACCCGCAAAGCATCGGGGCGCGGTCGTCGGGACTGCGGCACAATGGCTTGGAGCCTGTGCCATTGCCGCAAGCGGCGGCGCCCTGTTAGGTTGCCCGGGATAATCTTGCGACCCCCCCCGGCTCCGGTGGCGGACGGCTGGGAAATGAGACGGCCGTGTGAACCCGCCCGCATCCACTACGCGGACTCGCGTCCCACCGGTCGGCTAGGGTTCGTGGACCGTGCGGACGGGTAGCTTCGAACCCGACGGTGGACGCATGGACACGGTAAGCTCGCAAGACATCGTCGACACCGTCCGGACCAGCCTGCTGGTTCTCGACATGGACCTTAGGGTCAAGTCGGCGAACCGCGCCTTCTACAACACCTTCAAGGTCGAGCCCGAGGCGACGGTCGGACGGCCGCTGTTCGAGCTCGGCAACGGCCAGTGGGGGATCCCCGAACTGCGCACGCTGCTCGGCGAGATCGTGCCGCGCGACGGGACCGTCGAGGGCTACGAGGTCGGGCACGACTTTCCCGGCATCGGCGTGAAGTGCATGCGCCTCAACGCCCGCAAGGTGTTCAGGGAGGACGGCCACGTTCCATACCTGCTCCTCGCCATCGACGACGTCACGGGCGAGCACGAGGCCCGGGCCGAGGCCGAGCGACAGCGACTTCTCGCCCAGGGCATCGTCGACACGGTTCGAGACCCGCTGGTGGTCCTCGAAGCCGACATGACAGTGGTCAGTGCCAGCCGCTCCTTCCTGCGCATGTTCGGCCTCGACGTTGGGACTGTGGTCGGCACGTCGCTCTACGACCTGTCGCAAGGCCAGTGGCGGGTCGGGCGGCTCCAGGATCTGCTCGGGCGGATCGTGCCCGACGACATGGCCATCGACGGCTTCGAGGTCGAGGACGAGTTCCCGGGACTCGGTCGGCGCATCTTCAAGCTCAACGCCCGCAAGGTCCACCGTCCCGGCAACCATATCACTCGGCTGCTCCTGGTCTTCGAGGACGTGACCGAGGCGCGAATGCTGGAGAGGCACCGCGACCTTCTCGCCGCCGAGCTCGCCCATCGCATCAAGAACAGCCTGCAGATCATCACCTCGTTCGTCTCGTACGAAATCCGCCGGGCGGCCGAACCCTGCGTCGAGGGCTACCGCGCGATGCAGGGCCGCATCGGCGCCGTGGCCGAGCTCTACGACGTGATCTCCCGCTCCTCGACGCTCGGCCCGGTGGCGATGGGGCCATATCTGGAGGGCATCGCCGGAAGCCTGCGTTCCAGCCTGCTCGGCGCCGAGGCCCGCATCGCCGTCGACGTCGAGGCGGAACCGCTGTCCATCGTCGCCGACCAGGCGGTCACGGTCGGGTTGATCGTCAACGAACTCGCCACCAACGCGGTGAAGTACGCGTTTCCGTCCGGAGGGGGCCGCATCCTCCTCGGGTTCAGGCGCCGGGACGGTGAGGCGGTGCTCACGGTCGCCGACGACGGCATCGGGCTGGACGCGACCAGCGGCCCGGGTTCCGGCCTTGGATCCCGGTTCGTCGAGGCGTTCGTCCGCCAGCTCAACGGAACGCTCGCGATGGCAAGCGGCGCGGGCGGGACGACCGTGACGGTAAGGCTGCCGGCCTCCGTCCTGGCGTAGTCCGGTCGGGCGCCTCGCCTTCGGGGTCGCTCGGTTGTGAAAATTTCACCGGGCGACTTGGCGGGTCCGGCGACCGCCGCGCCCGACCCCGCTGCGAATTGTGGCAACGGCTGCTAGAACCGAAGCCTGATGGACGACACGGTCAAGCCACCCCCATACCGCGCGACGCCTGAGCGGCTCCGACGCGACCAAGCCAGGATCGAGGCCGAACTCGCCGGAATTGATGGCGGGACCGACCCGTTCCCCGCTGCCGTGCGGGCAACGCGCATGCCGATGGTCATCACCAATCCGCGCCGGCCGGACAATCCCATCGTCTTCGTCAACGATGCCTTCTGCCGCCTGACCGGTTATGCGCGGGAGGAGATCCTCGGGCGCAATTGCCGCTTCCTGCAGGGCCCTGAGACCGACCCGGAGACAGTCCGCCTGATCCGCGAGGCCATCGTCGCGCCCCGGTCCATCGAGATCGACATCCGCAACCACAAGAAGGACGGAACACCGTTCTGGAACCGGCTGCTGCTGGCGCCGGTCAACGACGCGGGCGGCGATCTCGCATACTTCTTCGCCAGCCAGTTGGACGTGACGGTCGAGCGTGAGCGCCTCGTCGTGCTGGAGGACGAGAACGCGGCGTTGACGGCCGAGCGGCGGGCCAACCTGGAGCGGCTGGCCTTCAGCGAGGAATCCCTGCGGCTCGCGACCGAGGCCGCCGAGGTGGGGACCTGGGACCTCGACCTGACCACCGACGTGCTGACCTGGTCGGATCGTACCAAGGCGATGTTCGGCATCTCGCCGGGCGTGCCCTGCAGCATGGCCGACTTCTATGCCGGGCTGCATCCGGACGACCTGGAGGTGACGAGCGCGGCCTTCGCCTCGGCGCTCGACCCGGCGCGGCGCGCGACCTACGACGTCGAGTACCGCACGGTCGGAAAGGAGGATGGCGTCGTCCGCTGGGTCGCGGCCAAGGGCAAGGGCCTGTTCGACGCGAGAGGAGCGTGCGTCCGGGCGCTCGGCACGGCCATCGACATCACGGCGCGGCGGCGAGCCGAGGAGGTCCGGCAAGCCAACGAGGCAAGGCTGCGCTTCCTCGACGCACTCGGCACGGAGACCGCCGGGAACACAGATGCCGAGGGCATCCTGTCGGTGACGACGCGCATGGTGGCGGGCCATCTGCGTCTCTCGAACTGCGCCTACGCCGACATGGACCCGGACGGGGAAGGCCTGACCATCCGCGGGGATTGGTCGGCGGAGGGCTCGCCGAGCATCGTCGGGCGCTACCGCCTCACCGATTTCGGCACGCTGGCCGCGACCTGCCTTCGTTCGGGCGAGTTGCTCGTCGTCGGCGACGTCCGGTCTGAACTGCCGGCTGCGGACGCTGCCTCCTTCCAGGCCGTTGGTGTCGCGGCGGTAGCCTGCATGCCCCTGGTCAAGGACGGGCGCCTGACGGCCATGATGGCCATCCACGACCGGGTGGCGCGGGCTTGGTCGGGCGACGACCTTGCGGTTCTCCGCGAGGTGACGGAGCGCTGCTGGGCGCATATCGAGCGCGTGCGCGCCGACGCCGCCCTGCGCGAGGCGGCGGGGCAGCTCGCGGCCCTGAACGCGACGCTTGAGCAGCGGGTCGAGGAGCGCACCGCCCGCCTGGGCGAGGCGGAGGCGGCGCTCCGGCAGTCGCAGAAGCTGGAGGCGGTCGGCCAGCTGACCGGGGGCGTGGCCCACGACTTCAACAACCTCCTGACCATCATCCGGTCCTCTGTCGACTTCCTGCGGCGACCCGACCTGCCGGACGACAGGCGAAGGCGCTACATGGACGCGGTCTCGGACACGGTGGAGCGCGCCACCAAGCTGACCGGGCAACTCCTGGCCTTCGCCCGAAGGCAGGCGCTCAAGCCCGAGGTGTTCGAGGCCGGCGCCCGTCTGAAAAGCGTGGCCGACATGCTCGACACGGTGACCGGTTCGCGCATCCGCGTGCTGACCGAGTTGCCCGAGCGTCCCTGTCACGTCCTGGCCGACGTGAGCCAGTTCGAGACGGCCGTCATCAACATGGCGGTGAATGCCCGCGACGCTATGGACGGCGAGGGCACGCTGACGCTGCGGCTGTCCTGCTCGCAGGGGATGCCTTCGATCCGCGGTCACGGCGGCAGCCCGGCGCCGTTCGCGGCGGTCTCGCTGTCGGACACGGGCACGGGCATCGCCCCGGAGCTCCTCGGACGCATCTTCGAGCCGTTCTACACCACGAAGGAAGTCGGCAAGGGAACGGGGTTGGGCCTGAGCCAGGTGTTCGGCTTCGCCAAGCAATCGGGCGGCGACGTGAACGTGGAGAGCGCTCCGGGGCGTGGGACCACGTTCACGCTGTACCTGCCCGAGATCGAGGCCGCCCCGGAGCCGGGCAGACATGAAACGGGAGACGAGGCCACCTCGTCCGGAGCCGGGCGGCGCGTGCTGGTCGTGGAGGACAACGTCGAGGTCGGGCGATTCGCCACGCAGATCCTCCAGGACTTGGGCTTCGCGACGGACTGGGCGGCGAACGCCGAGGAGGCCCTCGACCGGCTCGGCCCGGATGGCGCCGGCTTCCACGTCGTGTTCTCGGACGTGGTCATGCCCGGCATGGGCGGCCTCGCCATGGCCAAGCTGTTGCGCGGGCGGCTCCCCGGCCTGCCGGTCGTCCTGGCGTCCGGCTACAGCGATGCGCTGGCCCAGGGAGGTGGTGACGGCTTCGAGCTGCTGCACAAGCCCTACGCCGCCGACCAACTCGGGCGCACCCTGAACCGGGTGATCCGGCAGCACGGCCGAGCCATTTGAGCGCCGTAAGGCGACGCTAACGCAAGGTCCGAACGGACAGCTTCGAATCCGCATGAGCCGTACGGTCGGGCTCACCGGCCGCCCCCGACGCTTCGACCTGGCCGCGCCGCTGGAGGCGCAGCGCCACGATCCAGCACAGCACCGCCCAGGCCGACCCGACGCACCAGCCCGCCAACACGTCGGTCGCGTAGTGGACGCCGATGTAGACGCGGCTCAGCCCCACGACGACGGTGAGGAAGACGGCGAGCCCCATGAAGTACGCCTTCAGCCGTGCGCCCGCTGCGACCCTCGTCATGATCGCCCCCAGCGTCAGGAAGGTCACCGCAGAGAGCATGGCGTGGCTGCTGGGAAAGCTGGCTGTGAACACTTGGATGCCGCCGGGAATGTCGGGACGAGGGCGGTTGAAGAGCAGCTTCAGGCCGAAGCTGATGACCGTGCCGCCCAGCATCGAGCCCACCACCAGGAGGGCAGTCCCACGCCTGCGGACCAGGAGCAGGTACCCCACGGTCGCAGCCAGCAGGAAGCACAGGACGACCATGCTCCCAAGGGAGGTCACGTCGCGCGCCATCTCATGCACCCAGGCCGGCCCGATTGGGCCGGCGGCGCCGAGTGGACGGAAGAAGCGCGCGACCCGGGTGTCGAACGCCATGGTATCACCCTCCATCACCTCGCCGGCGAGGAGGCCGAACGCGAGGAGGAGTGCGGCGACGCAGAACAGCGTCGCCACGAGGCCGAGCTCCCGTTTCCCGAGGCGCGTCACGGCTGCTGCCCAGGCACCCAATTCGTTCATCCGCCTCGCCTCCCGGCCGGACCTCGGTACGCCGCCCCAGGTCTGACGCGCGTCGCCCGTGGGGCGAGGCGGCCAGACCGGGGATGCAAGGATCGTCGATGGACCGCGGCCCTGACCCACGGCGACTGCTTCTGGCCCGGCCTCGGGATGCGCGCGGCCGCCGTCCCCGGGCCGCCGGCATCCGTGCGAACTCCACGGATCGGGGGCAGGTCGCGCGCACGGCCCCGTGGACGAAGTCGCCGCGGCGCCGGACAAGGGCGGGGCCCCGGCGCGTCGCCATGCGGTGTCGACCGCAGGTTCATGACGCCGTCGCGTCCGCGCCCGGATGACGGCCGGCCCGCTGCGGTAGCAGGACGATGAGCGCCACGATGAAGGCCGCGATCACGGCGGAAGCGAGCGGCCGGCTCAGGTTCAGCCCGCCGTTGGCGACCGGCTTGTCGAGGAAATCGCCCACCGTGGCCCCGAGCGGGCGGGTCAGGATGAACGCCGCCCAGAAGAGCGTGACCCGTGAAACGGAGGTCCGGTAGTACAGGGCGATGACGACCGCGAGCGCCGCCGCGAAGACGAGGGCGCCACCCTCGTAGCCGAGGCCGCCGGTGTCCGCGAGCCAGTCGCCGAGCGCGGTGCCCAACGTCTGCGAGAAGGTGATCGCCCCCCAATAGAACGCCTCGACCCGCGGGGTCGAAACCGTGTCCACCGACACGGTGCCCTCGGTCGCGTACCAAAGCCCGAGCACGGCCGCGAGGCAGGCGAGTAGCAGGGTCGACCCGCCGGTGTATCCGATGCCGAGCGAGCGGTCGGCGAAGTCCGCCATCGTCGTACCGAAGGTGGTCGAGGCGACGATCGTGGACCAGTACAGGACCGGGTGGAACCGCTTCGATATGATCTGGGCGACCACGAGCGCGACCAGCAGCACGGCGAACAGGGCGGTGCCGGCGAGGTAGCCCCAGTTGAGGGTCATGGTGACGGTGTCGCCGCCGGTCTCCCCGAGCGTCGTGGCCAGGATCTTGATGATCCAGAAGCCCAGCGTGACCTCGGGTACCTTGCTCAGGGCGCGTTCGTAACGGTCGTCCATCGGACCTGCTCCTTCTTCGAGAAAAACCTCACGGCGCGTCGGCGCAGGCCGCCCGGCGACCGGCACGCTGCGGGATGAGGAGGACGAGCCCCGGCCATGACGAGCGCGAGCACGCCGGAGATCGTGATGTCGTCGATGCCCAGGCCGCCGGAAGCGACCGGCTTGTCGAGCGAGTTGGCGAGGGTGGCGCCGAGCGGCCGCGTCAGGACGAACGCCGTCCAGAACAGCATGGGCCTGGAAACACGCGTTCGCAGATGGAGGGCCGTGACCACGGCCAGCGCGACGAGGATGAGGAGCGCGCTCCCGTTGTACCCGAGCCCGCTGCTGTCAGCCATCCAGTCGCCCAACGCGGTGCCGAGCGTCTGGGAGAACATGACCGTGGCCCAGTAGAAACCTTCGGCCCGCGGGGACCGCACCGTCTCCACGGCGACCGTGCCGAGCGTGCGCTTCCACAGGATCAGGGTCGCGACGACCGATCCGAGCAGCACCAGGGACCCGCCCGCGTAGCCGATGCCGAGGGACCTGTCGCAGAAGTCGGCGAGGGTCGTGCCTGCGAGCGTCGTCGCGGTGACCACGGCCCAGTACAGGATCGGATGGAAGCGGTCCGCCCGGACCTGTGCGGCCAGCAGCACCGCCAGGGCGGCCCCGAAGATCGCCGTGCCGGCGAGATAGCCGAGGCCGAGCGTCAACGTGACGGCGTTCCCGCCGACCTCGCCCAGGGTCGTGGCCACGATCTTGATGGCCCAGAACCCGGCGGTGGCTTCAGGCACCTTGGCGGGTTCGACGTGTCCGGGTCGCTCGGTCGGTTGCATCGGGCTGCCGTGGGAAAGCGAGGGCTGGCTCACGCGGTGTGGGTCTGGTCGATGATGGCGAGCAGGTCGTCGACCGCGCGACGGCAGGCGGCCGGATCGGGGTTCGACGCCCGCAGCGCGTCGAGGGCGCGGTCGATGGCCTTGTCCACGACGTGCCAGTCGGCGGCGGCTCGCGGCTTCAGGCCGGCCTCGGACGCGTCCCAGGACAATTCCAGGTCCTTGATGCGCGTCTTGGCGGCGGCGAGGTCGCCCCGGTCGGTCATCGCCTTCACGTCGACGACGATGGTCCGGAACTTGGAGAGGTCGCCAAGCTTCGAGGCCGCCATCGCCTTGGGCGTCGCTCCGACGGCGGCGTCCTGCATCGCCAGCAGGCCCAGGGGGGCGGCCGTGGCACCGATGACCGTCGCGGCGATGGCGGCGAGGAGGATGTTTCGCATGGTCGTTCGCTCCGTGTCGTGCGGCGTTGGAAGGACTGGAGGATGGGGATGCGGGAGGCGGCGGACGGTCAGGCCCGCCGCTGTCCGGCCGGCTCGCCAGGGCGTCCGGAGACGAGGCTCAGGGACGTCACCAGGGCGACGATGACGGAGAAGAAGGCGAGGCTGGTGGAGGCCGTGCCGAAGCCGAGGCCGCCGTATTCCCGTGCCTGCGACAGCAGATCGCCCAGCGATGCGCCGAGGGGGCGCGTGACGATGTAGGCGAGCCAGAAGGTCGTCACCGGGTTCGCGCCGAGGCGCCAGGCGAGGGCGAGGGCGGCCAGGATCGTGCCGAAGATGACGACGCCGAGATTGAAGCCGAGCCCCAGCGCCTCGGTAGCCAGGTCGCCCGCGGCCGTGCCGAGCGCGAAGGTCAGGAGGATGGCGAGCCAGTAGAACGCCTCGCGGCGCCGGGTCACGATGGCGTGGATCGAGAGCGTCCGCTCGGTCGCGTACCAGAGGGCGAACACGGCGGCGAGGGCGGCCGCGAACACGCCGGTGCTGACGAAGAGGCTCACGCCGAGCTTGTCGGTCAGGATGTCGGTGACCTGCGTGCCGACCACGCTGACGAGGACGACGGTCGACCAATAGGTCCAGGGCACGTAGCGCCGCTCGCGCACCTGCAGGGCGAGGACGGCCGCGAGGAGGCCGGCCGTGAGGGTGGCGGTGACGGCGGCACCCAGGCCGACGTTCACCGCGAGGTAGTCCGCGCCGGTCTCGCCGACGGTCGTGGACAGGATCTTGATGACCCAGAAGGCCGCGGTGACCTCCGGTACCTTGTTCAAGACCTGGCGCTGGATCTCGCTCATCCCCGTCTCCCGTCCGTCATGGTCGGGCACGGTGATAGCGAGCCAGAATGAGGGCAGAATGAGCTTCGTCCGGAGGAGCCGCAGGCTCGGCCTCAGGCCGGCAGTCTGACGGTTGCGAGGGTCCCCTGCCCGTCACGTCGGTTTTCGACCGTCAGGCCGAGGTCGTTGCGCTCCGCGATGCGGCGGGCGATGGCGAGCCCGAGCCCTGTGCCTTCGACTTCCGGTGGCGCGGCCCGGAAGAAGCGGTCGAACAGGCGGCCCTCGCTTCCCGGCGGCAGCCCGCAGCCGGTGTCCCGAACCGTGACGACGCACGCACCGTTCCGGTTCAGCAGACGGACGTCGACCTGGCCTCCCGACGGCGTGTAGCGCAGGGCGTTGTCGACCAGGTTGGCGAACAGGACGCGGACCTCGTCCTCCGACGCGTGAAGCGTCGCGGGTGTCTCGATATGCACGCCCAGGTCGATGTCCTTGCGCTCGGCGAGCACGACGTGGTCGGCGACGCAGTCGAGCAGGAGCTGGCCGAGGTCGACGGATGCAGGACGGGCCTCGGCACCGTCGTCGAGCCGGGCGAGACGGAGCAGTTGATCCACCAGCCGGTTCGCCCTCCGGAGGCCGTCCGCCAGCGCCATACGCCGCGCGTCGCCCCCGCCACCGGCAGGCCCGCCGAGGGAGTCGAGTTGGATCTGCATCGCGGCAAGCGGCGTACGCAGTTCGTGCGCCGCGTCGGCCACGAACCGCTTCTGGGCGGCCAGAGCGGCCTGCAGGCGAAGGATGAGCCCGTTCATGGCCTCGACGAGGGGCGCCACCTCCGTCGGCACGCCGCGCGTCGGCAAGGGGCCTTGGGCGGCGGCGCCGCGCCCGGCGAGGTCATGCACCAAGCCGTCGAGCCGCCCGAGCGCCCGGTTCATCGCCCAGCCGACGACGATCCACGACAGCGGGACGAGGAGCAGCAGCGGGGCCACGGCGCCGAGCGCCGCATTGCGTGCGAACTCCGCCCTCACGACGTCGCGCTGGGCGACCCGGACCGTCGTGGTGCCGTTGGCGGTCGTGTAGGTGCGCCAGAGCTCGCCGCCCATGACGACGTTCGCGTATCCCGTGCGGCCGGGGTGGCGGACGTCGACGCCGCGGTCGTCGCGCAGGACCTGCCCGTCCTTCCAGATGGTGACGGCGAGTTGGTCCTCCGGGTCCTGGTCGGCGGCGGGCGGCGCGTCCGCGTCCGGGAGCCCGGGACCGGCGTTGAGGGCGACCTGCCGCAACTGCCCGTCGAGGAAATCGGCCGCCTCGATCCGCGCGAGGGCATAGGCCGCGACCATCGCGGCCAAGCCGATTCCGGCGAGCAGGGCGGTCATCCAGCCGAGCGTCGTGCGGCGCAAGGAGGCGGCCCTCATGGCTTGGGCACCATCCAGCCTGCGCCGCGGACGTTGAGGATCACGCCCTTGCCGACCTTGCGGCGGACCGTGAGGATCAGGGCGTCCACCGCGTTGCTCTCGACCTCCTCGCCCCACCCGTAGATGCGTTCCTCGATCTGCGCCCGAGAGAGGATGCGCCCCGGTCGCTCCATGAGCGCGTGCATGAGGGCGTATTCGCGCGCCGACAGGACCGCGACGGTTCCGGCGTGGGATAGCACATGGCTCTCCGTGTCGAGTTCGGTCTCGGCGGCCACGAGCCGCGCGGTCGCCCGCCCGGCCCGGCGCCGCAGGATCGCCCGCATCCGGGCGAGCAGCTCGCGCATCTCGAACGGCTTGACCAGGTAGTCGTCGGCCCCGAGGTCGAGGCCGGCGACGCGGCTGTCGAGTCCGTCCCGCGCCGTGATGATGAGCACCGACATGTCGTTGCCCGCCGTCCGCGCGGACCTGAGAACCTGCAGGCCGTCGGCGCCCGGCAGGCCGAGGTCCAGCAGGACCAATGCGTGGCCGCCGACCCGCAGCGCCGTTTCGGCCATGGGGCCGTCGCGTACCCAATCGACGGAGTAGCCTTCGGCGGCAAGGCCGTGCGACAACCCTTCGCCGATCATGCGGTCGTCCTCGATCAGCAGCACGCGCATGGGTCGCCTTGTTCGGGTCGGAGCATTCATGGCGCGGTGCTGGCCGTGACCGCTCGCAAGCCGGAGCCGGAACTGAGCCGCGCCACGGACCGGTCCTAGCCTGCAGCCGAGACAACAGCGACGTGAGAAGTCGCTTACCCTAAAGGCGTAAGCATTCCTTTGGACTTGAGGAAAGCAGCCCTGGATCGGCGCCTCGGAGGCGGTGTCGGGTTTCGGGAGATTTCCGGCCACGTGCCGACGTCTGCGTCCGACCTGCCGCCACTGGGCATATGGCGAGCCGTCATGACGGCGCCGAGCGGACAGCACGGATCACCGTCGGGCTTGCGATACACCAAATGGCTCGGGATGAATGCGGATGGCGCGTTGCCGAATCGCCGGTGGTGGCCGGACCCAAAACCACATACTGCCCGTTCCGGCACCTCGCCCCTAGTTGGCCTTGCAGGCGAGTGACGCAACGACCTACCATCATGAACGTCATCACGCGGCCTTTGTAGTTTTTGGTCGTTGGAAGTGCGTCATCGTCGTTCTATACGACTTGATGTTCAAGGGGTATCAGGCCGGTGACATCGTCCTGGAGTTGGGCCGTCAAGTCGAGTTCCTGCCAGTAGGAGGCGGGGGCCGGGATGCCTCGCCGCCATACGATGTCCACGTTGACGTTCGGGTCGGTGAACCTCGCGTTCTTCTCGTCTTCCAGAAAAGCGTGTGTCGAGGCCCAAAGGCGCAACGTTTCGTCGAGGTCCGGCGAAGCGATGCGGGCCGTGACGGACTGGCACCGCAGCATCGCGCGCACGAGGGGCGCGGCTTGAGCGGCGCCGGGTGCGGTAAGCGCCCGCAACCCCCCGATGTAGTCCGACCGGTAGATGGTCGGCACCACGATTCGCGACTTCCCCCCGCCGACCAATTCCTTCGTCATCATGATGCGGGCGGTCCGACCGTTGCCGTCGTTGAAGGGATGGACGAGGACGATGAGGGTGTGGGCGAACACGCCGCGGGCGAACGGGGCCTGCAGGTCGCGCAGCATGGCGAAACCCTCGCGCAGAGTCCCCTTGACGAGGTCAGGCAACACGAAGACGGTGTTGCCGGCGCTGTTGGCATCCTCCTTGAACTCGCCCGGCTTCTTGTCGGGGCGCGCGTCGAGCAACCGCGCGTTCCGCTCGCGGATCTCGGCCATGAACTCATCGACGGACGATGCGCGCGCCTCGCCCGGCACGATGCTCGCGACCTGGGCAAAGGTTTGCGTCACGTCGCGACCGTCCTGCGGCCGCCCATCGGCCGGTTCGTGCTCGAACACGATGCGCCGCGCCTTGTCGACGAGGAAGCGCGTGCCCTCGATGTAGTTGGTGAAGTACGCCTCGACGAATGACGTGCAGTCCCGCTCGCCGGGACCGACGTGCGGGTCGGCCAAGTCGGGCGCGACGCGCCCGAGGGTCATCGCCAAGACCTTGAGGCGCTCCATGCACTCGGGGTCGTAGGGGTCGTCCGGCCGGCGCCGCGCGGCCACGTCCCTTGCGACCAAACCGGCTTTGCGCGTTCCGAGGATGGTCCCGATGATATCGAGGAGGACCTGCAGTTCCTGTTCCGCCCCAAGCGAGCCTGCGATGCACTCGGCCCGCTGCCGGATCTCCCGGAGACCGTCCTCATGGGCGGTCTTCAGCAACCGCTCGACCTCTCGTTCGACGCCTTCCCTTCCGACGGTGCGGCTAGGCCCACTCCGTGCGCGTGATGCCTGCAGGTTCTCCAGCAGGGCGCGCGCGTCGCTCGGAAGGTAGACCCCGAGGAAGGACATGTCCCCCTCCAACGGCCCTGGACCGGGGAAGGTTCTGATTTCCAAGCCGGGCAGTGACAACCGCCTGCGGGCCTTCCCGTGCGGATCGGTCGCGAACACCCAGCCCGGGAAGACGACGCGCCCGTCCGGCCCGCGCTCACGCCAGGGATTCCTCTGCAGGGCAGTCCGGCCCCTGAGCACGGCACCAGGCGCGTATCGAGCGAGGATGGGAGCCCATCCGCCGCAGACAATCTCTTCGACGGGACGACCGTTGCACACCGCATAGATGCCGTCGCCGACCCGCCGGAGCTTGCCGGCGGCGGCCTGCCGCTGAAGGGACCGGTCGCGTTGCGGGTCGCCTCGCGTGAGGATCAGATCACCGTGCGTCGTAGCCACTTAACGCCCCCGGGCGGCGGAAGCCCCGTCGCTTATATCGACATAATAACCTCTTGTGTCGTTTAAAACAACATAAGCTCGCAATTGCCCTAAGGCAGGCTGATATACCCGTCTACTACTCGATTCCCGGACAAGGCAACCATGTCTCCGAGCGGTTGGAAGTCGAAGACCCCCTCAGACCGGCATGCCGGTCAAGGAGCGCGGGTTCACCTCGGCCCGATATCCCTTCGAATGCCTGAGCAGGCGCCGCATCTCATCGAGCCAGCCGAGGTCCTCGGCGGACTGGTCGTAGAGGCAGATGGCCAGCCCGTGTTCGAGGACCGGCTCGATCTTGGCGTATGCCTCGGAGGAATGCATCGCGGCAACGGCCTTGTCCCGGGATGGCCAGCGCGCCATCAGCGCGAACTCGACGTACCGGATGTCCCGGTCGTGCAGGTAGAAGACGACGTTCTTGTGCCGGAAGCGGGGACGCTGGAAGACGGGTCGCGGCCTCAGATCGACGAGTGCCCGCGCGGCGTTGGTCGCAATCAGGCGCAGCAGAGGCTCCTCCGTCAGCCCCTCGATGTCGACGAAGGCGACGGCGCCCTCTCAGTCGTCCTGGCCGGGGAAGAGGGTGTATTGCAGGTCCGGCATGGACGGGACGGCATGCGGCGCCAGCGCCCGGGTCGGGAAGCTGAGGATCTTGCGTTCGGCCATCGTCAGGCTTCCGGGACCAAGGAGGCGGCACGCCTCTCGACGGAGGCCAAGTCACGCAGCCGGACGGCATGTTCGGGCAGGCCCCCGCCGGGAGGCACGAACGTGCCGTGCTCGTCCTTCAGATCACCTTTCTTGATGAAGAAATCCTCATGCATTCGCTCGCCGACGCCGGTGAATGGAACGATGACCATCTGGGCCTGGGTCGGCGCCTTTCCGTCCTTGGGCCGTTGCGGAAGTTCCGTAACGATGGTGTCGGAGTGAAGCTCGACCGCGAGGCTCTTCACGTAAGGCTCGACGTAATAGACCCGCTTCACCCCGGCGGTGACGAGGTGCCGGGCACAGTTATGGCAGGGATATACGGTGCAATAGAGCGTCCACTGACGACTGTTGCCGGCCCTTCGTGCGGGCGAGGCGCTCGGGTCGCCTGTCGCGGTGAAAAGCGTCGGGTTGACCGGTTACCGTGGCAAAGCAGCGTTGATGGCCTCGATGACCTTCTCACCGTTGTCGAGGGTCGTCACGACGCCAGGGCCGTTTCCGTCCAGGAAACTGGGATTGCGGATGAGCCAATCAGCCGGGCTGAAGTGGTCGAATTCCGGCGTGGATGCCGGGAGGATCCTGAACACCGTCTCCATGCGCTTCACCAGCCGGCCGGGGCCCGGTGCATCCTTGTCAAGCTTGGCTAGGGTCAGTGCGGAACGCCCCTTGAGCTCGAAGGCGCCGTTGACAATGCCGACATAGGTCTCGGGCTCGAATATGTCCTCGACGTCGCCCTCGGCGATGCCGAGCACGTCGGGATAATTCATGATGCGGCTCTCTGGTATGGCACCGGCGGCCTTGAGCTGCTCAAGCTTGCGCTTGTCGCCCTGGGCTCTGTCGGACATCACCGCCAGGTGTAGGTTCGCGCCCTTGAACAGGGAGACGAACGACTGGATCTTGTCGAGCCCACCGGCCGGACAGATCGTCCAGCGGGGGTCGAGCGCGGTCCGTCGCCGTCGCTTCAGCTGAGCCGACAGGGCCTTGAGGAACAGGATGTCGCCCGGTCCCTCGACCAGCAGGGTGTGCTTGCCGATGAACAGCGCCTGGGTGACGTCGTAGCCCAAGGCGGCCTGGAGGGGGAAGAGGGTGTCCGGGTCCGTGGCGAGCACGTCGCCCCTGACCTTGGTACCCTTCGTCGTCCAGAAGCCTGGACGCTTCTGCTCGACCTGGTCCTCGATGATCCGGGAGAGCGTCAGGTCGTCGGGCGGCACCATGAAGGGCGAATGCGTGGAGAAGACCACTTGGTGCTTCGGCAGGAGTCGGTCGGCGAAGTACCGCAGCAGATCGGCCTGGGCCTTGCCGTGGAGGGTCAGCCCCGGCTCGTCCAGCAGGAGTATCTGGTTGCCCCCACGCTTGCTTACCTGCGCGAACTTCACCAGGAACGAGAAGAACCAGATGAACCCGGCGCTACGCTCCGAGAACGGCACCGTCACCCTGTGAAGGGTGTTCCTGACACGGGCGCGGGCGATCGCGCCGGCGTTGAACGGGGCGGGGTCGCCCGCTTCCGCCTTCGTGACCCTGACCTCAAGCTCCAGGAACGCGTTCTACGTCCAGTATTCCTGCAATTGGTCGGTGATGGCGTTCGATGCGGATTCACACTTGGCGTTCAGCGACTCGTAGGTCGTCGACGCCTTGATCTCCTCCACCGAGGTCCCGGCGAATTCGAGGAAGTCGAGGAAAACCCTCTCGCCGACGTCCAAATGCGTGTTTCCATGCGGATGTCCGGGATGGTGGTACGGTGCGTCCCCGTTGCGTACGATGTCGTCGACCCGGATTTGCCCGGCCATGCGGTCGTAATACGAAAAGTACATGAACTGGGGCGTCACGGAGCGGATGTAGCTCCCAACGAAACCCACCGCGTTCTGGCCGGGGAACGACCTGATCGTTTCCAGGAGCGCGACTTGGTCCGGCGTCGGCTCCGCCAACGCCTCCAACGCCTTTCGGAGCATGTCCGTGGTTGTGGCTTCCGCAAGCGGTTCCCTGACGGTTTCGCCGAGGCCGTGGCTGGCCATCAGGTACTCGGCGATGGCCGGGTAGTTCAGCGGAACGTCGATGCGGAAGGTTTCGTCGTCGTAGCGGCGCGAGAGGGTGATCTGACGCGACCGGAGACAGTCGGGGCCCAACGCTTCGGCCAGCGTCGCCACATCCTCGGGCGATAGGGACCATTTGGACGTGATGACGATTGCCTCGCCCTCCTCCTTCGGATGCCGTGCGTCGTACTCGTTCAGGTGCCGCCTGGGGTAGTCCCGTTCCCTATCGAATACCGTTGGTGTCGCCGGGTGGGGATTCAGGCCGGCCAAGGCTTGAAGGAGGGCGGTCTTGCCAGCCTCGTTCTTGCCGACAAGACAGACCATGTCGCCGAGCGTGACCTCTTCCGAATCCTCGACGCTGCGAAAATTGGTGACCCTGAAACTGTCGAGCCTCATTCCATCCCTCGTAGTCGGTCCGCAGCTTCGCGGATGGCCAAGCAACTGCAATCGCAGATTGGTCTGCTAGACGATGCCGGATTTCGCTGCCCCTGGGTTTGGCGAGCCCGGCGCATAAGCGGTCCTGAAGTCCCGGTGGTTCGCCAACGCCAACGGCCTATAAGGACCTTTCCCATCACATTGGGTCACCTCGGCCAGATCGAATCTTTCCCTGACGCTCGGGTGGACCAGGGCATCCTCCGGGATCTCCCGGACCTTCACCGGCCATCCCAGCCATCCCATCCGACGGGACAGCCAGCGGGGAAGGATGCCGGCGATGGAGTCGTGCATGCCTGCGACCTCGCAGTGCTGCATGCCATCGGACGCCGGATGCAGGTGCAGCCGGCCGGTACCGGGCTCTTCGGACACCATCCCGTCGACCCGAAGCGGATCCGGGATCTTGGTGGCCTGCTCCACCATCCACTGCAACGCGACGTCGGACAGCCGGCTCTCGGCTTCGGGGTAGCTGCCGCCGATGTCGGAGTGGTTGCCGGCGAACCACATCTGGATGAGCGGATCGGGCTCGCCCTGGACCTTTTTCCGCACCCCGTCCCGGCTGCCCCACCTGACCCGCGGGAAGTCGGCGCGGGTCTCGTCGATGGAGAGGGCATGCCGGGCATAGCCGACATGGCCGCTCAGCAGTTGGTCGTAGTTCCCGGAGCGCCATTGCGCGATGTGCCAGCGCGCCTTCCCGTTCACCGGTGAGTCGGTGATGGTCTTGACCGCTGTCGGCAGCCAACGCCAGAGGACGAACGCCGCAGTGAGCGAGAGGGTGGCCAGGAACGGGCGCCAGTAGCCGGTGCCGAACGCTAGGTCGGACAAGACGGCGGGCACGGCTGCAACCAGCACGGCCAGGATCGTCAGGCCGGCCGCAATGCCCCACCACTTGGGTCCGGTCGCGCCGAGCGAGGCGACGGTGTCGAACACGCCGATGAAGTGCGGTGCCACGTTCGAGGAAAGGTCGTCACCCGACCCGTACTTGCGCCGGAATCGCCTCGCCAACTCGAACCGGTCCTTCTCGTAGTCGCCGCCCCGGGGTGAACCCGCGCCGTACTCATAGACCTTGATCACCGCCTCATCCGCGATGTCCCGCGTCGCCTTGCGGAAGCGTGGAAGGTCTCCGCCCGGCACTTTCGTCGGGACGCCGCACAGGAACAGAACGTTGGCCACGCAACGGGCCGTGTAGGCCCCTCGGCTGAAGCCGATCAGGTAGATGCGGTCGCCGGGCTCGTAGTGGTTGATGGCGAACTCGTAGCAGTCGGCGATGTTCTTCGTGATGCCCAGGCCGGTCACCGAGGACAGCAGCTTCTGCAGTCGGCGGTAGGCACCGACGAAACCCGGGGCCGAGCCGTCCGTGCCGAGGCCGGCGTCGTAGAAGGCGACCTGCTCGCGCGGGTCGATGCCGCTGTCCGGCCCGACCCGGCAGACGCGGTAGAGCTTGTAGACGTTGCTGAGGCGCTGTTCCTCGCGGAGGCCACCTTCCTGGCCGGTGCCATCCGAGAAGACCACGATGTTCTTAGCCACGCCCCCCTCCTGCAGCCGGGATGGTCCTGGAATGGAGCCCATCTTGCGAGGCTGGATCGCGTCCGACGCCCAGTCAGACCGGTTAAGCCCAGCTTCGGGAGTCGCAACCGCCAGGTTCCTTGTTTGTTCCCAATCTGCGACCAGAGTGTACGCGCTGACGGAGGCCATGGCCTCCGAGCACGAAGCCCGGCGGGCGAAGTCGCGCCCTGCACGCGAACAACCTCACCCCTGACACCAAGGCGGCCGGAATGGCGGCCGGGACCTAACCCCCTACCGGCGGCCGGCCCCGCCGGTGCCCGGATTTGAACCTCGCTCACCGGACCGAACGGTTGGGGCGGATACATCCAAGGACTTTCGTCGGGGCGCCACTCGTTGAGCGCCAAATAGCTCATGGTCTGCCCGCGTGGATGTGCTATGCACCCCGCATCATGTCGGCCACCCGGTCCTTTTGGCGTTCGTTGCTCACGGTCTTCCAGATCGTGTCGCTTGCCGCCTTTTCGGTGGCGGGTGCGGGACACTCGCACGCGGGGGAGCTTCACGTCGGACACGACACGTCCGTCTCGGTCGGGTACCAAGTGACCGGAGGGCCAGGTCAGGTTGACGACATGGTGGGCCATGCCGACCGAAGCGCCGAAGAGTCGGTGGCTGGTCCTTGCGGCCTTTGCTGCCCAGTGTCGTTCGCGCGCTGGGACTGCTTGACCGTCGTGGTTGCCTGGAAGCCCGAGCGAACGTTGGCTGGCGTCCGCAAAGTCACGTTCGACAGCGTGGTTCCTGAGACGCTTCCCGAACCCCCTCGAACCTTCGCCTGAGGTCCGCGCTCCAACGCGCGCCCTGAGCGGCTGTCCGTGAACGACAGCCGCCAGCCTCCTTTACGCGAAGGCTCGATCATCCCATGCGTGTTCTCTCCGCCTCCGCCCTGCGGACGGCTCTCCTGGCGTTTGGCCTCTGGGCCGGTGCGCCGACGCTCGCCGTCGCCCATGAGGGGCACGACCACGGCAACGAGGCGCAGGCTCCGGCGGCGGCTACAGCGCCGCGCAGTACGTCGAGCACCGACGCGCTCGAATTGGTCGCCATCGTCCGAAGCGGCCGCTTGGCCGTGTTCCTCGACCGTGTGGGCACCAACGAGCCTGTGACGGACGCCGTCGTCCGAGCCGAGACGCCGGACGGCTCCCTCACCGCCTCGCCCATGCCGGACGGCAGCTACGCGGTCGATGCACATTGGAGCCTGCACCCCGGCGAGCACGAGGTGCTCTTCACCGTGACCGCGGCAGGCTCAACCGACATGTTTCCGGTCACGTTGACGGTGCGGGAGGCACCGCCGCCGAAGTCTGAGGCGGGTGTCTCCGCGTGGGCATCCGGCCTCGCCGCGGCCCACGACTTTCAGCGCCACCTGAAGGAGGCCGACCCGCTGCCGCTGGCCATCGGCAGCACCGGCTTCCTTCTCGGCATCGCGGTCACGCTCCTGATGAAGGGGCGCCGTTACTTGCCGGCCACTGCCCTCGTCGCCCTCATCGTCGCCCTCGCGTTCGCGCCGCGCGCCTTCGCGGGCGAGGGGCACGGTCACGGGAGTGCCCCCGGATCGCAAACCACCCTCATGGCCGCCCCGGCGCCGGCGGGACAGGACTTGGCGCGACGTCAACCGGACGGGTCGATCTTCGTGCCCAAGCCCACCCAGAGGGTACTGGCCGTGCGCACGGTGGTGACATCCTCCGACATCATGCGCCGCACCGTCGAGCTGCCGGGGCGCATCGTGCCCGATCCGAGTGCCAGCGGGGTCGTGCAGTCCTCGGTCGGCGGCCGGCTCTCGCCGCCGGAATCCGGGATCTTCCCGCGGCTCGGCACGCGGGTGCGCAAGGGCGAGGTGCTGGCCTATGTCACGCCGCCGGTGCAGGCGGTCGACGCCTCCGACATGCGCCAACGCCAGGGCGAACTCGACCAGCAGATCGCAGTCACGGAGCGACGGGTCGAACGTTACCGCAAGCTCGCACCGGGCGGCGCCGTATCGCAGGTGCAACTGGAGGACGCCCAGGCCGAGCTGAAGGGTCTGCTCGACCGCCGCGCCGCCCTCGACACAATCCGCCAGCAGCCCGAAGCACTCAAGGCGCCGGTCGACGGCGTGATCGCCGAGGCGACCGCCGTGGCCGGGCAGATGGCGAGCCCCGGCGTGCAGGTGTTCCAGATCGTCGACCCGACCCGCCTCTGGATCGAGGCGCTGAGCTTCGACGCCCTCACCGGCGGCCAGCACGCCACCGCCCGCCTTGCCGACGGTCGCATGCTGCGCCTCGCCTACATGGGCGCAGGGCTCGCCGACCGCAGCCAAGCCGTGCCGATGCACTTCGCCGTCGAAGGCGCGCCGTCGGAACTGCGGACCGGGCAGTTCGTCACCGTGCTGGCCGCAACCGACGCACAGCAGAAGGGGTTGGCGCTTCCGCGCATGAGCGTGGTGCGTGGCGGCAACGGCCAAAGCATCGTCTACGAGCACACCGCGCCGGAGCGCTTCGAGCCCCGCGAGGTGCGGGTCGAGCCGCTCGATGCGGGGCAGGTGCTGGTCGTCTCCGGGCTCGCCGCGGGCAAGCGGATCGTGACCCAAGGCGCCGAACTCCTCAACCAGGTCCGCTGAGGAGGCCAACCCGTGTTCACGCTCCTCGTCACGCAATCCCTGCGCAACCGCCTCCTCGTACTGGCGCTTGCCGCGGTGCTCGTCATCTACGGTGCCTTCACCGCGACCAAGCTTCCGGTCGACGTATTCCCGGACCTCAATCGGCCGACGGTGACGATCATGACCGAGGCCGAGGGACTCGCCCCCCAGGAGGTCGAGCAGCTCGTCACGTTCCCGGTCGAGACGCAGATGAACGGCCTGCCGGGCGTGACCCGGGTGCGTTCCGTGTCCGGCGTCGGCCTCTCGGTGATCTACGTCGAGTTCGACTGGGGCACCGACATCTACCGCAACCGCCAGCAGGTCGCCGAGCGCCTCGCGATGGTGCGCCCGCAACTACCCCCAAACGTCAACCCGATGATGGGTCCGGTCTCCTCGATCATGGGCCAGATCGTGATGGTCGCCCTCAACGGCGGCACGGTCTCGCCGATGCAATTGCGGGAACTCGCCGACTTCACCATCCGACCACGCCTGCTCTCGATCCCCGGCGTCGCCCAGGTGATCCCGATGGGCGGCGAGGTGCGCCAGTTCCGCGTCGCGCCCCAGCCCACGGCCCTGCGGGCGCTCGGCGTCACCCATGGCCAACTGGAGACGGCGCTGGCTCAGTTCGGCACCAACACCGGCGGCGGCTTCACCGACCAGTACGCCCGCGAGTACCTGATCCGGAACCTCGGCCGGAGCATGAGCCTCGACGACCTGCGCAACATGGTCGTCGCCACCGTCAACGGCCGACCGATCTACCTGCGGCAGGTGGCCGAGGTCTCCTTCGCGGCCCGGGTGAAGCGGGGTGATGCCGGTTACATGGGCGCGCCCGCGGTCGTGGTCTCGGTCGAGAAGCAGCCGGCCGTCGACACGGTGCGGCTCACCCGCGAGGTCGAGACGGCCCTCGCGGAGATCACCGCCAGCCTGAACGCCTGCGGCCCCGACGCGGGCAAGGGCAGCTCGGATCGGACGGGTCCGTCCGTGGCCGAACCCGTCGGCGAGGCATGCGCCTTCAAGGGCGTGCGCGCCGACCAGCTCATCTTCCGGCAGGCGAACTTCATCGAGACCTCGATACGCAACGTCGAGACGGTGCTGATGGAGGCCGTCGTCGTCGTCGCGGTGGTGCTGTTCGCCTTCCTCTTGAACGTGCGCACCACCGCGATCTCGCTCACGGCGATCCCGGTCTCGATCCTGGCGACCGCGGTCGTGTTCCACCTCGCCGGGCTGTCGATCAATACGATGACCCTTGGCGGCCTCGCCATCGCCATCGGCGAACTCGTCGACGACGCGGTGGTCGACGTCGAAAACATTTTTCGGAGACTCGGCGAGAACCGTAAAGCGGGTAACCCCAAAAGCGTCTTCACAGTCGTGGTAGAGGCCTCGAACGAGGTGCGCTCCGGCATCGTCTACGCCACTATGGTGATCGTGCTGGTGTTCGTGCCGCTCTTCGCCCTGTCGGGCATCGAGGGCCGGCTCTTCGCCCCGCTGGGTCAGGCCTACATCGTCTCGATCCTGGCGAGCCTCCTCGTCTCCATCACCCTGACGCCGGTGCTGGCCTACTACCTGCTGCCGGGCCTCAAGCGACTGGAGGAGCATGACAGCCAATTCCTCAAGTGGCTTAAGCGCGGGAACGCCGCCCTGCTGCGCGGCCTGCTCGGGCATGGCCGGCCGGTCATGGCGGTCGCCGGTCTGGCGGTGGCGGCGGCCGGGCTCGCGGCGACCTTCCTGCCACGCACCTTCCTGCCGCCGTTCAACGAGGGCTCGTTCACGGTCAACATGACCTTCAACCCCGGCATCTCGCTGGCCGAGAGCAACCGGATCGGACTGGTGGCGGAACGGCTGC
The DNA here is from genome assembly GCF_022533465.1 of Methylobacterium organophilum. Lineage (NCBI taxonomy): Bacteria > Pseudomonadati > Pseudomonadota > Alphaproteobacteria > Hyphomicrobiales > Methylobacteriaceae > Methylobacterium > Methylobacterium organophilum. The sequence continues at coordinate 1,832,348 of NZ_CP092848.1, forward strand.
TCCTGGAGATGCAGGACGTGAAGTCCATCGGTCGCCGCACCGGCCGGGCCGAGCTCGACGAGCACGCGGAAGGCGTCCACTCCTCCGACCTTGAGATCGACCTGAAGCCGGGGTCGCGACCCAAGCCCGAACTCGTCACCGACATCCGCGGGCGCCTCGCGGTGCTGCCCGTCAGCGTCAACGTCGGCCAGCCGATCTCGCACCGGCTCGACCACATGCTCTCGGGCGTGCGCGCCGAGATCGCGCTCAAGATCTTCGGCGAGGATCTCGACACCCTGCGCGCGCTCGCCGAGGACACGAGGGCGCGGCTCTCGGACATCCCCGGCCTCGCCGACCTCCAGGTCGAGAAGCAGGTGCTCATCCCCCAGTTGGAAATTCGCGTCGACTATGCCCGCGCGGCCCTCTACGGCGTCCAACCCGCGGCCCTGGTCGAGCAGTTGAGCCGCCTGTCGAACGGGCAGGTGGTCTCGCGGGTGGTGGACGGCTACCGCCGCTTCGACGTGGTGATGCGCCTCTCCGACACGATGCGCACGACCCAGCGCCTCGGCGACCTCCTCATCGAGACCCCGTCCGGCTGGGTGCCGGCCCGCCAGATCGCCGACATCCGCGAGACCGACGGGCCGAACCAGATCCTGCGCGAGAACGCCCGGCGCCGCATCGTCGTGCAGGCCAACACCCAACCCGGCTCCGACATGGGAAAGATCGTCCAGGCCATCCAGGAGAAGGTCGCCGCGGCGAACTTGCCCAACGGGTACGCCACGAGCCTGGAGGGCTCTTTCCAGGCCCAGGCAGAGGCGAGCCGGACCATCGGCCTGCTGTCGCTGCTCTCCCTCGCCCTGGTCTTCGCGCTGCTCTACTCCCGTTACCGCTCGGTCGTCTTCACGCTGATCATCCTAGGCAGCATCCCGCTCGCCCTGATCGGCTCGGTGGCCGCCCTTTGGATAGCCGGGCAGCCACTCTCGGTCGCCTCGATGATCGGCTTCATCACGCTGACCGGCATCGCCACCCGCAACGGCATCCTCAAGATCAGCCACTACCTGAACCTGGCGATCCACGAGGGCATGCCGTTCGGGCGCGACCTCGTCATCCGCGGCAGCTTGGAGCGGCTGGCGCCGGTCCTGATGACGGCGCTCTCGGCGGGCGTCGCCCTGGTGCCGCTGATGATCGGCGCCGACGCGCCGGGCAAGGAGATCCTGCACCCCGTGGCGGTGACGATCTTCGGCGGCCTGATCAGTGCGACGCTGCTCGACACCGTGCTGACCCCGGTGCTGTTCCTGACCTTCGGCCGCAAGCCCCTGGAGCGGCTGCGGGACGAGGCCCGTCACCGCCCCGAGGCTTCACCCGAGGCACCGAGAAGTTCGCCCGTCGAGGCGTTCTGAGACCTTCCCGACCCCCGAGAAAGGACATCGTCATGCGCTCCCCCTTCCGCCTCGCCGTCGTTGCCGTCGCCATCGCCCTCGCGTCGCCCTGCCTCGCCGCCGGCCCGAACGGCGGCCAGACGACGGTCGCCGATGGACATCCCGTCGAGTTCGTCGCGACCGAGACCGGCATCACCTTCTTCGTGACCGGTGAGGACGGCAAGCCGGTCGAGACCGCCGGCCTCTCGGCCAAGGCATTCGTGCAGGTCGGAGGCAAGACGGAGACGCTGACCCTGAAGCCGGGGGCGCCGAACAAGCTCATGGCCGACCTTAAGGCCCCGCTGGCGGCGGGAGCGAAGGTCGTGCTGTCCGCGAAGATGCACGGGCACAACATCCAGGCGCGGTTCGAGAAGCAGTAGGGCCGTCGGTGGGGCGGCCCGTGCGGTTCCTTCCGCGCAGGCCGCCTCGGCCCGGCTACCTCCGGGTCAGGACAAATGGCCCAGGAGCACCAGGAAGCCCAGGAGCAGGAAGCACACCGCCAGCACCTTGACGAGGTCGCGTCCCGCCCGCCTTCTGACGTGCGGACGGGCACGACGCCTGCCGCGCGGCTTGGACTCCCATCTCTCGATTTCCCGGGCCAGCTTCTTGCCTACCATGGCCGCGCCGCCTCAGACGGGAAGGTGCGGGAACTCCGCGGAGAGTGCCTCGTCCTCGACCTGGACGGTGACGTGCTCGATGCCGTGCCGCTCCTTCATTAGGCCCCGCACGGCACGGATCACCGCCGGCCCGCCGGCGACGTCGTCGACCACCACGTGCCCGCTCATCGCGTCGAAGCCCGACGTCAACGTCCAGGCATGCAGGTCGTAGGCGCGGCGCACCCCCGGCATCGCCTCGATCTCGGTCTTCAGGGCGGCGAGGTCCACGCCGGGAGGCGTGCCCTCCAACAGGATGTGAAGGGCTTCGCTCAGCAGTCGCCAGGTCCGGGGTACGATGAACAGGCCTATGCCGGCGCCGATGAGAGGATCGACCCAGGTCCAGCCCGTGCCCATCACCACGAGGGCCGCGAGGATGACGCCGACCGAGCCCAGCATGTCCGAAAAGACTTCGAAGTAGGCGCCCTTCACGTTGAGGCTCTCGGACGAGCCGCCCGACAGCAGCTTCATGCTGGCGAGGTTCACGCCCAGCCCAACCAGCGCCACCAGCATCATCGGCCAGCCGAGGATCTCGGTCGGCTCCACGAAGCGCCGATAGGCCTCGTAGAGGATGTAGGCGGTGACCCCGAGCAGCACGACGGCGTTGGCGAGCGCCGCGAGGATCTCGAAGCGCATATACCCGAAGCTCTTGCCCGCCGTCGGCGCCTTGGCCGCGTAGTGAATGGCGAGCAACGCCAGGGCGAGGCCGCCGGCGTCCGTGACCATGTGCGCGGCATCCGCCAGGAGCGCGAGGCTGCCGGTGAGCAGGCCGCCGACGACCTCGGCGAACATGTAGGTCAAGGTCAGCCCGAGCGCCCAGGCGAGGCGTCCCTTGTTGCGGGCCGCAGCCGAGCCCGAGGGAATGCCGCCGCCGTGCGAATGCCCATGGCCGCCGCCGTGTGCGTGTCCGTGTCCCATATGCCGATCCCAGGTTTGCGATGATGTGTCCGACCGCGGGTTTCAGGGCGCGATTCCGCCGATCAGGTCGGCCACGTGTGCGCCAGCCGGATGCCCGGCCTCGACGTGGTGCGTCCCGGAACAGGCCTGGTATCCGGGGCCGAACGTCGTCATGACGAGTTCGCGCCGTCCGTCCGCGGTTTCGCGGCTGGCCAGCAGCGCCTGCCCACCGGGCCAGAGTTCCGCATCCGCCGTCGGTCCCGGCTCGGGTTCGCCGTAACGGCGAACGCCTTCGTCGTGGATGGCCCGACGCGCTTTCGCGAGGTCGTCGCCGGAGAGTGGCACGCCGACCCAGACCACCTGCTGCAGCCCCTCGGTCCGGCAGATCACCAGGATGACCTCGGCCGTCCCGGGTCCCGTGGCCGGCCGCCAACCCTGCGGGTAGTACAGGGCCGTCAAGTTCGCCTCGCGGTCGACCTTCAGCGGACGGGGCACTTCGGAGAGCGGTCCCCACGCAAGGCCGAACGGCGCCTCGCCCGCATCGGCGGCGAGGGCCGGGACGACCGCGAATGCGGCCGCGTGAAGGACGCGCAGGTGCCACCTCATCGCTCGGTCTCCCGTCGGACCCGGTTCCTAGGACGCGGGTCCACGCAGTCGGTGGTAGAGGGCACGAACCGCGTCCGAGTAATCGGTGGCCGGATTGGCCGCGCAGAACGTGCGTAGGAAGTCCGCCTGGGCGGCCAAGGGCATGGAGGGCGGCGCGAGGTCCAAGCCCTCGTCGACCCCGTCCGGCGCCCGGATCAGCGCGCCGCTCATGAACCCCTGCGCCCAGGCGAAGTAGTCGCGCTCCATGGCTGGCTGCGCCGCGGCATCCGCGCCGAACCGGGCACAGGAGGCGGCACCGATGCCGACGATCTTGGTCGGCTCGGCCTGAACGGCCATGGTCAAGCCGAACCACACGAGCATGCCCGACCGGACCCTTCCCATCGGGGCTACTCCGCCGCCTTGAGTTGGCGAGGAACCGACGGCGCCGGGCGCTCAGCCGCTGCCGTGGTCTCGACCCTGCCGAAGCGCGCGTACAGGGCCGGCAGGACGACCAAGGTCAGCAAGGTGGCGCTGATCAGGCCACCGATGACCACGGTCGCGAGCGGCCGCTGGATCTCGGCGCCGGTTTCCGTGGCGATGGCCATCGGCACGAAGCCGAGCGAGGCGACGAGCGCCGTCATCGCCACCGGCCGCAGCCGGATCATGGCGCCTTCGAGGATGGCCTCGCGCTTGGGCCGTCCCTCGGCGACGAGTTGCTTGATGAAGGTCAGCATCACGAGGCCGTTCAGCACCGCCACGCCCGAGAGCGCGATGAACCCGACCGCCGCCGGCACCGAGATGGGCATGCCCCGCAGCCACAGCGCCGCGATGCCGCCGGTCAGGGCCAGGGGCACCGCGCTGAACACCAGCAGGGCGTCCCGGGGCGAGCCCAGCGCCGAGTAGAGCAGCAGGAAGATGAGGAAGAAGCAGACCGGCACCACGATCATGAGACGTTGCTTGGCGGAGGCGAGGTTCTCGAACTGGCCACCCCAGGTGACGTAGTAACCGGACGGAAGCTGGACCTGTGCGGCGACCTTTCCTTGCGCCTCCGCCACCAGCGAGCCGATGTCGCGGCCGCGCACGTTGGCCGTCACCACGACCCGACGCTTGCCGTTCTCGCGCGAGATCTGGTTCGGCCCCTCGGTCACCGAGAACGACGCCACCTGCTTGAGCAGGACCGAACTCGCCCGTCCGTTCAGCCCCGGAGGAAGCGGCACCGGGATGTTCTCCAATGCCTCGCGGTCCTCGCGCACCTTGTCGTTCAGGCGCACGACGATGGGGAAGCGCCGGTCGCCCTCGAACACCACGCCGGCATCCTTGCCGCCGATGGCCGCGCCGATGACCTCCTGGATGGCGCCGACGCTGAGCCCGTAGCGGGCGGCCTCGGCCTTGTTGATCTTGATTTCCAGGAACGGCAGGCCGGCGGTCTGCTCGACCTTGACGTCCTCGGCCCCGGTGATGCCGCGCAGCACCTGGGCGACCTGATTGGCCGCCTTGAGCATCGGCTCGAACTCCTCGCCGAACACCTTCACGGCGAGGTCGCCGCGGGTGCCGGCCAAGAGCTCGTTGAAACGCAGCTGGATCGGCTGGGAGAACTCGTAGACGTTGCCGGCGAGTTCGCCGACCGCCTTCTCGATCTGCTCCTGCAGGTCCGCCTTGGACAGGCTCGGGTCGGGCCATTCCTCCTGAGGCTTCAGGATGACGAAAGTGTCCGACGAGTTCGGCGGCATCGGGTCCGATGCGACCTCCGCCGTGCCGGTTTTCGAGAAGACGTAGGCAACCTGCGGGAATTTTGACACGGCCTGCTCGACCTTCAGCTGCATCGCTTGGGACTGGGTCAGCGAGGTCGAGGGGATGCGTGTGGCGTTGAGCGCGATGCTTTTCTCGTCGAGCTGCGGGATGAACTCGGTGCCCAGGCGTGTGGAGAGGATTCCCGCACCGACGAGGAGCAGGAGCGCTCCGACGACGAAGGCGACGGGCGCGCGGACCGCAGCGGCCAGCACCGGGCGGTAGGCTGCCTTGAACGCACGGATGATGAAGTTGTCTTCCTCGGTGACCTTGCCGGTGATGACGATGGAAATCAGGGCGGGCACGAAAGTCAGCGAGAGGACGAAGGCGGCCACGAGCGCGATGATGACTGTCAGCGCCATCGGCTCGAACATCTTGCCCTCCACCCCGGTGAAGGTCAGGAGCGGGACGTAGACCAGGATGATGATGGCCTGCCCGTAGAGGGAGGGCTTGATCATCTCCTCGGCCGAGGCCCGCACCGTCTGCAGGCGCTCCTCGGTGTCGAGGCTCCGCCCGAGTTCGTGCTGCTTCTCGGCGAGGTGCCGCAGGGCGTTCTCGGTGATGATGACCGCCCCGTCGACGATCAGGCCGAAGTCGAGCGCGCCGAGGCTCATCAGGTTGGCCGAGATCTTCGCCTCGACCATCCCGGTCATGGTCATCAGCATGGCGACCGGGATGACGAGCGCCGTGATGATGGCCGCGCGGATGTTGCCGAGCAGCAGGAACAGGATGACGATGACGAGGGCGGCGCCCTCGGACAGGTTCTTGGCCACGGTCTTGATGGTGGCTTCGACGAGGCGGGTACGGTCGAGGACGGTCTGCACCTCGACCCCCGGCGGCAGCGACTTGCGGATCTGCTCCATGCGTGCGTCGACCGCGGCGGCGACCTTACGGCTGTTGTCTCCGATCAACATCAGGGCCGTGCCGATCACGACCTCCTGGCCGTTCTCGCTGCCGGAGCCGGTGCGCAAGTCCTTTCCGATGCGGACCTCGGCGATGTCCCGGATGCGCACCGGGACGCCGGCACGGGTGGCGACGACCACGTCGCCGATCTCGTCCATGCTCTCCAGGCGCCCGGCGGCGCGAACGACGTAGCCCTCGCCGTTGTCCTCCAGGTAGCGGGCGCCCTGGTTGGCGTTGTTCGTCTCCAGGGCGCGGGCGACGTCACCGAAGGACAGGTCGCGGGCGGCGAGCTTCGTTGGGTCCGGCTGGACGTGGTACTGCTTCTCGAAGCCGCCGATGCCGTCGATGCCGGCGACCCCCGGGACCGTCTTGATCTGTGGGCGGATGATCCAGTCCTGGACCGTGCGCAGGTAGGCGGTCTGCTCCAGTTCCGTCCTGAGGCTCTGACCTTCCGGCGTCAGGTAGCTGCCGTCCGGCTGCCAACCGGGCTTACCCGCGGCCGAGACCTGGCGCTCGCCCGGCTTGGCGTAGTGGATCGACCACATGTAGATCTCGCCCAGGCCGGTCGAGATCGGGCCCATGGCGGGCTCGGCGCCGGGCGGCAGGTCCTGCTTCACCTGCGAGAGGCGTTCGGCGACCTGCTGGCGCGCGAAGTAGATGTCGAGCTTCTCCGCGAAGACGGCGGTGACCTGCGAGAAGCCGTTGCGCGAGAGCGAGCGGGTGTATTCCAGCCCCTTGATGCCCGCGAGCGCGGTCTCGACCGGGTAGGTGACCTGCTTCTCGATGTCGACGGGCGAGAGCGAGGGCGCGGTCGTGTTGATCTGGACCTGGTTGTTGGTGATGTCCGGGACGGCGTCGATGGGCAGCTTGGTCACGGCATAGCCACCGAATCCGGCCGCCAGCAGCGACAGCAGCAGCACGAGCCAGCGCTGGTGGACGGAGAAGTCGAGGATCTTCGAAATCATGGCCCGTCCCCTCAATGCGCGTGGTCGGCTTCGCTCTTTCCGAGCTCGGCCTTGAGGAGGAAGGTGTTGCCGACGGCGATGGCCTCGCCGGGCTTGAGACCCGAGGCGACCTCGTAGGCGTCGTCGTCGGAGCGCCCGAGTTCGACCTCGCGCTTCTCGAAGCCCTCGTCTGTGCGGACGAAGACGACGCGCTTGCCCTCGACGGTCTGGAGGGCCGCCTTGGGCACGCTCACCGGAACGGCATCCCGCGAGATCTCGACCTCGGCGGTGACGTAGGTGCCCGGACGCCAGGCCATGTCCTTGTTCGGCAGGGCGACGATGACCTTGGCGGCACGCGTGTCGGCGGTGAGGAAAGGACTGACGAAGACGACCTTGCCCTTCTCGTGCTGCACGCCGCCCTCCTGGCCCGGCGCGACCGTGACGGACGCGCCTTCCTTGACCTTGGCGAGTTCCGAGGTCGGAACGGCAAGTTCGATCCACACCGTTGAGAGGTCGGCGACGGTGTAGAGGTCGGAAGGGTCGCCTTCCTTGCCCACCGCGGTGCCGACGTCGACCTTTCGCTCGACGATGCGCCCCGACATCGGCGAGCGCAGTTCGTACTGGCGCAGGCTCGACAGGTTCGGGGTGGTCTCGTCGCGCTTGGCCAGCTTGGCCACCGCCGTCGCGTCGAGCCCCAGCGCCGACAGCTTCTGCCGCGCCAGATCCTGGCGCAGCGTCGCCTCGGAATAGACCGCCTTGGCATTCAAGAAGGCGCTCTCGGCCGAGATCCGCTTGTCCCAGAGCGCCTGCTGCCGTTCGAAATTGGTCTTCTCCAGGTCGGCCTTCACCGAGGCGGTGAGGTACTCGCTCTTGGAGTCCGCGACCTCGCGGCTATCCAGGACGGCAACGACCTCGTCCTTCTTGACGGCGTCGCCCAGGCGCTTGCGCATCTCGGCGACGGTGCCGACGACCCGGGCAGGGACCCGCGCGATCCGGTCGGTGTCGGGCGTGATCGTACCGGGCACCAGGATATGGCGAGACAGCATGGCGCCCTCGGCTTTGGCCACCTTGATGTCCTGGTTCTCGATCTGCTCGGCGGTCATTTTGACATGACCTTCCTCGCCTTCGGCCTCGGAGTGGTCATGCTCGCCTTGGGTCTGCTCGGCCCCGGGCTTACTGGCCGGCTTGCCGTGACCGTGACCGTGTCCGTCGCCCGCGGCGTGGCCCGCCTCGCCGGGGGAAGCCTCGGCGGAATTCGCGGCGGTGGGGCCGCTGGCGAGGTTGAAGACGGTCGGCGGCAGGCCAGCCGATATCAACAGCCCCTGGACGAAGCCGGAGACGGCGGGAACCGCAGCGCCCACGAGGACGCCGACGGCCAGGATGAGGGCGGTCAGGATGATGCGCATGATGCCTGCTCGGGCGTGCCGGAAGCCGATGACGGACATGCCGGACAATCGCGGTCGGTGACGTGAGGAGACGGCTCGGGTCGGTCGGACCCGGGTTCGTGACGCGCCGCCTTCGCGGCGTCACCTCAGGCGCGCGGCGGCCTTGGCAGGCGGTCGGGAGAGACCGAGGGCATCCTCTCGGACAATCTGGCGTAGGAGGGGCGCGTTCCGTCGGGGAGCGGGGCATCGCCGGCGACGGTCGTGCTCAAGGCGACGTGGCAACCGCAATGGACGTGGTCGGCTGACCCGGGGTCGGAGGCATGATCCAGGCCAGACACCGTATGCGGGACGAGCGAGAGTTCGCTCCTGTCATGGCCTTGACGGCCCTGGTGAGAGACAAGGTCGTCCATGAGACCGGCGCCGGGCATCGCGATGGCCAGCGCCAGGACGAGCGCGAGGGCGGCGGTTGCCCACCACCCCGTCATCGCTCCGAAGCTCATATGGCGCCGCGCCGAAGTCATCACCGTCCTTATCTGCGATTCCGAGGCTGTGTCGCAAGCTGCGGTCGCCCGTTGTGGTGAAGGCTTCCCTGGTCGGAGGATACTGAATGGTCGCTTCACGCCCCGTTCAAAGCCGTCGGCAGAGCCTTGTGCGACCAGCAAGGAATTTTCGTCCATGAAACGTCGCTTGATCACCCTGACGACCGCTGCCCTCGCATCGGTCCCCATGACCGCGTCGGCCCAACATTACGGCTACGGACCACCTCCCCACCATCATGAGGAGGTGCGCCGCCACCATCACGGCGACCACGACCACGTGGAGGTTCGTCGCCATCATCACGACGACCGGGACGAGAACCGCCACGGCTTTGAGCGCCACGATCACCGCGAGTTCGACGACTGAACGTTTCGGTCGACCGAACCAAGGCGGACGCCCGCCCCGACTTGCGTCGAGGCGGGCGTTTCCACGATGCGTGAGGGGGCTGTATCGCACCGTGAAAAGTCGTCCGGGCAAGGGGACGCCGCGAGCGCGTAGCCGAGGCCCGTTGCCAGGAGCGCGAAGACGACGAGCAGGGGCAGCAATCGCATCGCGCGTCTCCCGCTCATCGTGTCACCTCGTGGGAAGCTTACTTCTTGCCGGGCTTATCCTGGCTGTGCCCGTGCGCGTGGCCGTCGCCTTCGCGGTGCGCGGGCTTGCCGTCCGGGCCTTTCTCCTGCGCCTCCCGCACCCGCGGATCGTCACGGTGGGCGGGTCCGCCGGAGACGTCGCCCGAGTTCGGGACGCTGCGCTCCGGATTGGAGGCGTTGCCGTGCCCGTCGACCGCGAGGGCGGGCGTGGCCGCTCCGGCCAGCATCGCGGCGGTGAGAACGGCGGCAAGCGTACGCTTCATCGATCTGTATCCCTTCCATCGGCCACATCGGCCGCTTGAGGAGTGGAGATAGCCGACCCGTTTGACTGCCGTTCGCCGCGTTCGTGACGAAGTGTGTCAGGCGCGCGTGCCGACACACTTCGTCAAGGTCGAGCAAAGCCTCGGCCATGGGGTCGACGTATCCCTACCGGCTCCCCGCAGGACCGGACGCCGGGTCGAACGCGACCCCGGCGAGATCCGACGCGGCAGCGACAGGTGGCCAAGTGGACAGATCTTTCCCGTCGAGACCCGAGACCCGCGTGCCCCTGGCCGTCGCGCTGGCATTCCTGGCGGGTTCGGCCGACTCGATAGGCTTCCTGGAACACTCTCAACTGTTCATGTCGTTCATGAGTGGGAACACGACCCGGTTCGGCGTCGCGGCCAGTTCCTTCGATTGGTCGGGCGTCACCAGGTTCGGCAGCACCATCGCGCTGTTCTGCTTCGGTGCGTTCGCCGGCACCCTTGTTGCGGCTTGGGCTGGGCGGTGGCGTCTTTCGGTCCTGCTCGGCGCGCAGGCCGTCCTGCTGTCCATCGGCAACCTCCTGCCGGAAGCTTCCGATGCGTTTCCTCTTCATGCCTATCCCGTCGTCCTTGCCCTCGGCATGCTGAATGCGACGCTGCAGGATGAGGCCGGGCGGAGCCTCGCCCTGACCTACGTCACCGGAACCGTCGTACGTTTCGGGACCGGTTTGGCGAACATGGTCCTGCACAAGCCCGCGCCGTCGTTCTGGCTCCAGGCACCGCTTTGGGCGGGCCTGACGCTTGGCGCGGTCGCCGGCGGCTTCATCCAGAAGGCCCTTGGTCCCGATGCCTTCCTCGTTCCGGCGGCCCTGTCCGCGTCGCTGGCTGTCGCAGGCATCATCCTCACGGTGGCACTGCCTGGGAGCGGCTATGTCTCGAACGAGCGGTCGGCGCAGCCGGACGCGCACCCCGACGCACCGGCGACCGCCCGGTAGGCCGCGTCTCAATCGCGTCCCTTCGCCCTCGGCAGGCGGATCTCGGCCCGCAGGCTGCCCTCTGGCCGGTTCGACAGGACGAGCGTGCCGCCGTCCGCCTCGACCGCGCGCCGGGCGATGGTCAGTCCGAGCCCCGTCCCGCCCGTGTTGCGGTTACGCGACCCCTCCAGCCTGGTGAAGGGCTGGAAGGCCCGGGCGACGTCCTCCGGCGCGATGCCGGGGCCGTCGTCGTCGATGCGCACCACCAGGGTCGCCTCTTCGATCTCGATGCCGACCCGGACCCGGATCCCGTAGCGCACACCGTTGTCGACAAGGTTCTCGACCGCGCGGCGGAAGGCAACGGGACGTACCGACGCCAGCGCCCGGCCGGGGCCGTCGTAGCCCACCTCGCGGCCCACGTCCGCGGAGGCGTCGGCGACGCTCATCAGCACGCTCGCCACGTTGACGACCTGCCGTGCTTCCGGGTCGGCTTCGCCACGCAGGTACGACAGCGTCGCGTCGATCATGGCCTGCATGTCGTCGAGGTCGGCAGCCATGGCACGGCGGTCCGCAAGGTCATCGACCTTGTCCAGGCGAAGACGGAGCCGGGCGATCGGCGTGCGCAGATCGTGCGAGACCGCCGCCAAAGCCTGCGTCCGTTCCGCGACGAGGCGGTGGATGCGCCCTTGCATCGCGTTCAGCGCCCGACCGATCCCGCGCGTCTCGTCCGGTCCGACCTCAGGCACGGACACGACCGTACCGTGCCCGATCCGGACGGTGGCGTGCGTAAGTTCCCTGAGCGGGCCGGCGATCCGGTGCACCAGCACGACGGCGGCGACGCCGACCAGGATCGCCATCGCGGTGGCGAGGTACGCCCAGGGTGCAAGGTGGACCAGGTGAGGCGAATGGGCGGACCGGAAGGTCAGGAAACTGCCGTCCGGCAGCGGGAAGGCGCCGCGCAGGTCCTGTTGGTGCAGCGGCTCGTCCGGCGCCGCCAGGGCGAGCGCCAGACCTGGGCCGAGCACGGGCTCGATCTCCAGGACGCGTTCGCGCAGATCGCGCAAGGCGGGGTCTGTCTTGCCCGTCTCGGCGGATTCCCCCCGCTCCCAGCCTATCTCGAAATGACCCGACGAGAGGGCTTTTGCCTCGATGCCGCGCTCCCCCGGCGGTCGCCGCAGTACCGCTTCCCGCGCCAAGACGAGCTGTCGCGCCACTTCGTTCGCGAACGCCTCGTCGGCCGCGGCCGACGCCGACTGACGGTACAGCAACAACGCGCCCCCGTGGACCACGAGTACCGCCAGCAACAGCACGGCGACGGTGCGCCCCTCCAGGCTGCGGGCAAGATCGACCAGTTGTTTCACGCCCGCTCGACCTTGGCGGCCATCATGTAGCCGGAGCCGCGAACCGTCTTGATCACGGGGAGCGTGCCCTCGGGCGGTTCGAGCTTGCGCCTCAGGCGGCTGACCAGGGTGTCCACGCTACGGTCGGACGGGGCGGCGAGCCGTCCGCGGCTCATCTCCAGGATCTGCTCGCGGCCGAGCACGCGCCCGGGATGCTCTAGGAACACCATGAGTAGGTCGTGCTCGGCCCCCGAGAGGTCTACGGCAGCCCCCCCGGGATCGGTCAGCTGCCGGCTGCGCAAATCGAGCCGCCAGCCGGCGAAGGTCAGAACCTGTGCCCTCTCCGCCGCGGTGGCGGCCGGCGCGATGGTGGTCCGACGCAGCACCGCGCGGATGCGGGCAAGGAGTTCCGGCCGGCCGAACGGCTTGGCGACGTAGTCGTCGGCTCCGAGTTCGAGTCCGAGTACCCGGTCCGCCTCCTCGTTGCGGGCGGAGAGCATGATGACCGGCACGGTGCCCTTGCTGCGCAGCGCCCGCAGCAGATCGAAGCCGGAGGCGCCGGGCAGCATCACGTCGAGCAAGACGAGATCGACCGACTTCCCGGGCAGAAGCGACCACATCTCGGCGCCGCTGCGGCAACCGGTGACGCGGTAGCCGCTCTCCCTCAGGAGTCGCGTGACCAACACCCGCATGCCGTCGTCGTCTTCGATCAGGAGGATGTGCTCCTGTGCGCAGCCCGCTCCCGGCCTGTCATCGCGTTCCATCAGCCACCGTTTCATCCATCGCCGCGGGGTCCATTGCGAACAAAGTCTCCGTCAGATTCAGATAACGCATCAGGGGACTCTCATCGAGTGGGCCACGAACGTCAATGAAGTCACTTGTATAAATTTTGCATATTTTATATTGTCGATACGACTGCTCGACCAAAAATACGACCAATTTGATTTGATAGTATGCTCTATACATAATTAAATGTAATTTACGAGGATATCAAAATTTTGAAGTCAGAAGCGGTCGATGCCGGGTGAGTACAAATCGGCCTATGGATCCGGCTGTCGCGGAGGTGCGAATGGAGCGATCCGATGCTCGTTCGCCCGATTTCCCGGAAAAGAGCTGAACGGTGGTTCGAAGACATCGCCGAATACTCCTGAATTCGGACGGGCCGGCGCTCGGATTACTCTAACACCATGAGGCGTGAATTAACCTTTTTTTAACTCTAACTCATTAGATTTGATTAACAAATTTGTGCACGCCGGGACAGGATGCCGGCAAGAGGGAGGCTGGCGGCGATGAAGGACGACATTTCCGGGCCAAGCTTGGCGTCTGCCGCCCTACGCATACATCAGGGTCGCATGCGCGTGTCGGTCGAGAATATTGCCAACGCGCGTTCCACGGCGTCCGCCCCAGACGGCGAACCCTATAGGCGCAAGATTGCAGTGTTCGAGCCGATCACGGGCAACACCGAAGAGGCACCGGCCATCCGTATCGTACGCGACAAGACCGAATTCCCGACGGTTCATAGTCCTGGACACCCCGCCGCCGATGCTGGCGGCAACCTCAAGCTTCCCAATGTCCGCCCTACGGTCGAGATGTCCGAACTTCGCTCTGCGATGCGAGCGTACGAGGCCAATCTGCGCACTATCGCGACCTTTGACGACCTGAAAGGAAAGACGCTCGCGCTACTGAAGAGCTGATGTCATCGACCCGAAAGCCTTTCGTGATGACGCATCAAACGCGGCCGGCACGTGCGCCATCAACCGACAAGCTCATCGAGCAAGAGCAATAGCAGGAAGCCTGCGAAGAACATCGCGGTCACCCATGGACGGTCCTCCGTTTCGTGTGCCTCGACCAAAAGTTCCTCCGTCACGAGGTAGAGGAGCGCAATCAGGCCGAAGGCGAGAAAGCCGCCGCGGATGGCCGCGGGCAGCGTGGCGACCGGGCCGCCGAGCAGCGCACCGAGCGGCAGCAGGACGACGAGGGCGGCGGTCAAGCCGACCACCCTGGCTTTCGAGGTTCCGCCCTCGCCGAGTTCGTTCGCGACGGTCAGGCCGAGGAACAGCACCTCGATGGTCAGGGCGACCGTAAGCAGGAAACCGGCCTTGGCGCCCGCTGCGAAGGCGATGCCGAGGACGAGCCCGTCCACCAAGATATCAATTCCGGTGACGGTCAGTAGACCGACTGGTCCTTTCACCCGACGCTCCAGAGTGCGGACCGCGAGCATGGCGGCAACACCGACGCCGCCGCCGACCAGGGTGGCCCAAGGCGATCCGGCATGCTTGAGGTCAGGCAGGATCTCGCCCGCCGCCGCGGCGAATACGACGCCTGCGGCGAAGTGCTGGATGGCGCTGACCAAGACGGGTCCCGGCCGCATGTTGACGGCGACCGCGGCGCCGAGGACGGCGGCGGCTGCCGGGATGAGGGTATAGAGCCAGGCTTGCATCGCAGGTTCAGACCACGCCGTCCGGGGCCAGGGCGCAGGCGGTCGTCTCGCTCGTCTCGACCTGCAACGTGACGTGGACGATCCCGAAGCGGCCCCTCAATTCGCGTGCGGCTCGTATAAGGAAAGCGTCGTCCGTGCCGTCCGGCCTTACGAGATGGCTCGTCAGGGCGACCTCGGTCGTGCTCATCGGCCAGACGTGATAGTCGTGGACGGCCGTGACGTCCTCCAAGCCCCGCAGATGCGCGCGCACGGCGTCAGGGTCGATGCCGGGGGGCACGGCGGCGAGCGACATCCGCACGCTGTCGCGCAGGAGTCCCCAAGTGCTCCATACGACCGCCGCGGCGATGAGTAGGCTGGTCACCGGATCGAGCCAACGCCAACCCGTCAGGGCGATAAGCAGGCCGGCGACGACGACGCCCGCCGAGACGGCGGCATCGGCGGCCATGTGCAGAAAGGCCCCCTTCACGTTGAGGTCGCCTTCGCGCCCCGATGCGAACAGCCAAGCGCTGATGCCGTTGATCAGGATGCCGATGCCCGCGACCACCATCACGGTGGTCCCGGCCACCGGTGCGGGCTCACCGAAGCGCCGGACGGCCTCCCAGGCGATGGCGCCCATGGCGACGAGGAGGATGACCGCGTTGAACAAGGCGGCCAGGATCGAGGAGCTCTTCATGCCGTAGGTGTAGCGCGGCTTAGGCGCCCGTTTCCCGAGAATGGCCGCGGCCCAGGCGACGGCGAGCCCGAGTACGTCCGAGAGGTTGTGGCCTGCGTCGGCGACGAGGGCGAGGGAATTGCTCAAGAACCCGTAGACCGCCTCGACGATCACGAAGGCGACGTTCAGACCGATGCCGACGGCGAAGGCCCTTCCGAAACCGAAGGATGCCTGAGCATTGCCGGAATGGCCGTGTTCGTGTCCACCTCCGTCACGGAGGGCACGGACGGAGCGATCTGCGTGTCCGGTCATTGGGAAATCCGCTCGGCTTCATGCCCTCGGCGGGGCGTCCGACATATGCGGCACGCCTAATTCCTCTAGCGACTGGAGGAGCAAGGGGTTTCGAACGTGGTGAGCGCATAAAATCCAATTCCGCGTGGCCGTAGGCATCAGTGAACCTCGTGCAGGCATTCACCGTGATCGGCCAGCACCTCGACGATGCGGCATTCCCGGACACTGCCCCGCGAGCATTGATCCAGCATCGCCTGGACCTCCACCCTCAACCCGGTGAGCCGCGCAATCCGGTCGTCGATGTCAGCGAGATGCCGGCGGGCGATTGCGTCTACCTCCCCGCACGGGCGTTCCGGCTGCTCGGCGAGATCGAGCAGCGCGCGGATGTCCTCGATCTCAAATCCGAGTTCACGCGCGTGCCGAATGAACCGAAGCCTGCGGACGTCGGCCGCGCCGTAGGTCCGCCGGTTGCCTTCCGTTCGGGACGCGCGCGGCAGGAGTCCGCGCTCCTCGTAGAATCGGATGGTCGGCACCTTCACGGCTGCCTGCCGCGACAATTCCCCGATTGCGATGGGCTTCAAGATATTTGCTCCTCTAGTCGCTAGAGGAAGTAGGGTCGCCTTAACCACAAGGAAGGCACCCGCCGTGACCGAAGCAGCGACCCTGGACAGGACCGACGTCCCGACGACCCGCCTGCGGGTGACCGGCATGGACTGCGCGTCCTGCGCGGCGAAGGTCGAGGCCGCCGTGCGCCGCCTGCCCGACATCGCGCAGGTGCAGGTCTCGGTGGCCGCCGAGACGCTCGCGGTGCGTCACGGACCCGGGACCGATGCGAGAATGATCGCTGACACCGTCCGCGGCCTCGGCTACGGGGCCGAGGACCCGGACGCCGTGGCGTTGGGGGATACCGCTGAGACACCTTGGTGGAGGGCGCCGAAAGCCCTGCTGGCGGCTTCCTGCGGCGCGGCCCTGGTGACAGCCTACGCGCTCGGGCACGTCGCGCCGATTACCGAGCGCTGGGCTTTCCTCGCGGCCATGGCGGTTGGGCTGGTGCCGGTTGCCCGACGAGCTATCTTGGCCGCCCGGCATGGGACGCCTTTCTCCATCGAGATGCTCATGACGATCGCCGCCGTCGGCGCGACCGTCATCGGGGCGACCGAGGAGGCGGCGACCGTCGTCTTCCTGTTCCTGATCGGCGAAGTTCTGGAGGGCGTCGCTGCCGGTCGAGCCCGGGCGAGCATCCGTGGGTTGACCGGTCTCGTCCCGGAGACGGCGCTGCTGGAACGCGACGGCACGACTGAATCTGTGCCCGCCGCGAGCCTCAAGGTCGGCGCCACCGTGCTGGTGCGGCCGGGTGACCGCGTCCCGGCGGACGGGACCATCCTCGACGGCGGGAGCGACGTCGACGAGGCGTCGGTCACCGGTGAGAGCGTGCCGAGGCGCAAGGAGCCTGGCGACGCAGTCTTCGCCGGGACGGTCAACGGCGACGGGGCGCTCCGCGTCCGGGTGACCGCGGCTGCCAAGGACAACACCATCGCCCGGGTGGTGCAGCTGGTGGAGGAAGCGCAGGAGGCGAAGGCGCCGACCGAGCGCCTGATCGACCGGTTCTCCAGGGTCTACACCCCCGCCGTCGTCGCGGTGGCCACCTTGGTGGCGGTGGTCCCGCCGCTTCTCACGGGCGGCGCGTGGGGGGATTGGGTCTACAAGGGGTTGGCGATCCTGCTGATCGGCTGCCCCTGCGCGCTCGTCATCTCGACGCCGGCGGCCATCGCGGCCGGCCTCTCGGCCGGGGCCCGGCGCGGGCTTCTCATCAAGGGCGGCGCCGTCCTGGAGCGGCTGGCCTCGGTGACGACGGTCGCCTTCGACAAGACGGGAACCCTGACGGAGGGCAAGCCCGTCGTGACGAACGTGGTGGCATTCGGGAGGTCCGAGCGGGACGTGCTGTCGCTGTCGGGCGCCCTTGAGGGTGGCTCCTCGCACCCGCTCGCCCGGGCCGTGCTGGCCAAGGCCGCCGAGGCCGGAGCGCCGGTGCCCCCGGCATTCGGGGCCCAGGCATTCGGCGGCAAGGGCATCGCCAGCAAGGTCGGGGGGCTCGACTTGTTCCTTGGCTCGCCGAGGGAAGCCGGCGCGCGCGTGCCGTTCACGCCCGATCAGGAGGAGCGGGTCTCCGGGCTCCAGGGCGAGGGTAAGACCGTGTCCGTGCTCCTCGCGAACGGGGCGGTAGCCGGGCTGCTCGCGATGCGAGACGAGCCCAGGTCCGACGCGAGGGAGGGGGTCGACCGCCTTGCGTCGCTCGGCGTCGGCGCGATCATGCTGACCGGCGACACCGCGCGGACGGCCTGGGCCGTGGCGGCCGCGCTCGGCATCGAGGTGTGGGCCGAGCTCCTGCCTGAGGACAAGCAGCGGATCGTGCGGGAGCGCCAAGCCACTGGCGCCGTGGTGGCCAAGGTCGGCGACGGCATCAACGACGCGCCGGCGCTCGCGGCCGCGGACGTCGGTATCGCGATGGGTGGGGGCGCCGACGTGGCGCTTGAGACGGCGGATGCGGCGGCCCTGCACGGACGCGTCGCAGACATCGCCCGGATGATCGAGCTTTCGCGCCGGACGCTGTTCAACATCAGGACGAACATCGCCCTGGCGCTCGGCTTGAAGGCAGTGTTCCTGGTCACGACGGTTCTAGGGGTCACCGGCCTATGGCCTGCCATCCTGGCGGATACCGGGGCAACCGTGCTGGTGACGGCAAACGCGCTGCGGCTCCTTGGAGAGGGAAGATCGAGCGCCTGAGGCCCTTCACGTTCCCACCATGGGAGGTCCCATCCGTGTGCGACGTCATCAACGGGAGAGCGTCACGCAAAGCTTCAAGGTCAAAAGGATGGGCTGCGGCGGCTTAAAACGGTCGAGTGACGGATGGCGTTCGGACAGTTCGTCGGAGCCATCCGCTTTCGTGCCCCCTTCCCATCGAGGAGGAAGGAGAGTGCAACCTCTAAGGACTGGAGGTTTGGCCGGGATATGAACATTTCAATCGGAGAGCTGTCGCGCCGCACGGGCGTGAAGGTGCCAACCATCCGCTACTACGAGGGAGCAGGCTTGATGCCGGCCCCGACCCGCACCGAGGGCAAGCAGCGTCGCTATTTGGAGACAGAGATATCCCGGCTCAATTTCATCCGTCATGCGCGCGAACTCGGATTCGAGATCCAGGCGATTCGCGAGTTGCTGGCTCTGTCCACCGAGCCGGACCGGTCCTGCGCGGAGGTGGACGGCATCGCCCGTCGACACATGGCCGAGGTCGAGCGTCGAATCGGGCAACTCGTGGCTTTGCGCGGAGAGTTGCGGCGCATGGTCGAGGCATGTGGCCACGGTCGGGTGGGGGAGTGTCGGGTGATCGAGACGCTGGCCGACCATCGACAGTGCGCGCATGAGCACGGCCGCATCTCCTGAATCCGGGACCTGCTCAGGAAAAGCCGGGCAAGCTTGCGCCGTGTCGGCCATGACGCAGCGCTGGTTTATCCGCCACGAAAGTTTCAGCTCGTGCTGCGGTCAAAGGTCTTTCGGATGAACACGTTGGGCCTGCCGACCCTCGCTGTTCTCGCCGTAGCCGTAAATAGGACCCGCACAGCACCTTATCGACCGTGCCGGCTGGCTTCGCGTCGCGGCGTTTAGCACCAACGATGGACCCGTATCGACCGCGAGCCTCAGCGTCGGCGTCGCGGTGTCCGCCACGCACAAACGGGGAGATCCTGATGGCTAGCGCGATGTCGATGGCGGTCGGGAAGTGCCCTTCGGTCAATTCCCGGTCCGAGACCGAGCGGGCCGACCGCGAGCGGCTCGAACTCACCGACGACCCCTGGCGAAGCGCCAAAATCTCGCTCGCATCTACGTCGAGCGCGGGCCCGAATACACGGAGGTAGCGGCCTCGCTGGTGTTCCTCGCCATTCTCGGCGCCCTCGGGGCGAAGGCGGGTGGTGCCGCAGTGCCGCGGGCGACGGTACAGTACAGGTGACGTTCCGGGGATCACTCGCCGTGGGCGTCACCGCAGGCATCGGGAGCCTCGTCGGCAAGGTCGTGTGACGAGGCTCGAAGGCAGGACGGGGTGAGCCTGGAACGCGCCGAGAACCGCCACCGGGGGATTTCGAGCCTCAATCCCCCTGCGACGCACGCCTGCCGCGGGCGGGGCGCGGCTTGGCGGAACCGCCCGAGGGACCCGGGTCGGAGACGATCCCGGCTTCCTGGACTCCCTGTCCGAAGGGAGCCGCCGGGACGCCCGCCTCCGTTCTCCGCCCGCTCACGATCACGCCGACGTATCCCTCGCCCGCGATGAAACGGGCGCCCGCGCCGCGAAGGGCCGCGACCAAGCGCTTCGCAAGCGCGACTCGGATCGCGATGAAGCCGTTCTCGTAGTCGTTGATCGACTTCTTCGAAACGCGCGCCAGCAGGTGAAGCTCCTGCTGGGTGAGACCGACCAGCAGGCGGGCGGCTTGGCATAGGTATCCTGGCACGGTCCGGTCCGGAGGGAAATCCGCAGCCGAGGCGAAGTCCACTCCCCGAGGCGCGTCGGGCGAGGCTTGAAAGATTTTTATAGCACAGGTATAATTGGGAACTTCAACAAGCACCGCCGACTGCCCGCCCCCGCCCGACTGATCGTCGAGCGGGAGGGCCGCTTTCCGCCTTTGGGGTTTCGCCATGATCATCGCGCTGTTCGGCGGCGATGGCCGTGCCGTTGGCACGCACGCCGCCTTCCTGATTGCCCGTGCCGCAGCCTCGGTCGGCACCGCCACGACGCTCCTGCGCGTCGTAGGCGCGCACGAATCCCGGCTGCCTCGACTCGACAGCGTGCCGGACACGCTGCGCGTTGTCGAGCTTTGCAGGGACGGTCCCTCCTTCGCAGAGGACTTCCCGCGGGAAGCGGCCGCCGATCCCGCGCGACGCCTCGTGGTGCTCGACCTGCCGCCAGGGTGGGCGGCGGACTGCCCGGTTGATCTCGGGGAATGTCCCAGGGTGATCGCCGTCGGACCGTCCGTCCTCGAACGCGCCATGGCCGTGTCCATGCTGCGCGCGACCGCGCATGCCGCCGTCCCTTGGCTGCTGGGGTGCGGTTTCCCCTCACTCGGAGCGTCCGACCGAACCGTGCGCGACACGGCGGCGGCCGCGGGCCTGGACGACACCTCGATCCGCGTGATCCCTCGCGGCCTGCCGGCTCCGCTGCGGGACGCCGCCGCCCCGGCCCATGGATCCCTGCTCGCGTCCCTGTCCGTTCGCGCTGCGCTTCGCGTGCTGAACGCGGTCGTACCCGGTGCGGTCCCGATGCCGGGGCATCCCGGCGACGTCATCGCTCCCGTCCTGGCCGGGATGGGCGAGGCGGACCGCCGCGACGCGCAGGACCGGCTCCGGGACCTTGCCGATGCCTTGGACGCCGCGGAGGACGGCGAATACCCGTCCGCGGAGGAGCTCGCCGCCGCCCCCGTCCTTGAGGAATGGGAGTTCGGGATGCGGCCGGTCGCGGCGCTCGTCGGTCGCGTCACGCACCATCCGGACTTTCCCCCAGGTCGCCGGGTCCGAACCTCGGAAGTCTACGTTTCCGACCGTCGTACCTGGGCGCGCACCTATTCCAGGCTCTACCGCCTGGGACGGCCCGCCGGTCCGCGTCCCTCCCTGCAGTAGCGCACCGTCTCCCTTTCCGTCGAGGCGGGTCGCCCCTCCCTCGCTCGAAAGGCGGAAGCCGGTCCCGCCCGTCGAGATGTGGGCGGGGGAGCCCTCGCCGCCTGTCCGGGCGGCCATGCGAGGATGTCAGGAGATGCCCGTGCACCCCCAAGGCGAACGTCGCTGGGCGCTGCCGGCGGCGGGCGGTTCGACGTCCCTCACCAGGTTGTGGCGGACGGTCGGGCCGGGCGCCCTCGCGCCCGATCTGGCCAAGCCGTTGCTGGCTGCGGCGACGGCTGCCCTCCAAGGGTCCGGTCCCTCCGTGGCCGCCTCGGAATGGGAAGACGCCCCGGCGGCGCTCCGCGACGCCCGGGCGGTCCTCGGACGATGCGGTCCGGCGCATCCCGACGTCGACGTGGTCGCCACCGCGGCGCTCGCGCTGGCGCTTCGCGGCGAAAAGGCTGCCGCGACGTTCCTCGCCGATGCGCTCGACCGTCTCGCCGCCGACGGGACGGGCGGACCGCACCATGCCCGGTTCGCCTATGCGTGGCGGTCCCGGGTGGAACTTAAGCCGGCGGGCGTCTCCGCCGGGAGCGACGACGGGGCGCCGGACCGGCTGCGGCTTCCGGGTGACGACACCGAGGGAGAACCGATGCGCCTATGGATCTTTTCGGACCTGCACATCGACATCGGGAGTCCATGGACCCCAGCCTCGATCCCCGGGGCCGATCTCGCGGTGGTCGCCGGCGACGTCGGCGAGGGCCTCGTCAAGTCAATCGCGTGGCTCGCCGCGACGGTCCGGCCGCATATGCCGGTCGCGTTCGTGGCCGGAAACCATGAATTCTACCGTCGATGCCTGCCGGACGAGTTGCAGGCGGGGCGCGCGGCCGCGATGGAGGCCGGAATTCACCTCCTGGAGAACGACACCGTCCGCTTCGGCGACGTCGTGGTCTCGGGATGCACCCTGTGGACGGATTACGAGCTCGACGGACCGGCGACGCGGGTCCCCGCCATGCGGGACGCACGCGTGGGCCTCAACGATCACCGCCTCATCGCCTGGAGCCGCAAGCCGGAGTGGCGGCGGTTCCGGCCGGAGGAGGCGCTCGCGCTGCACCTCGCGTCACGCCGCTTCCTCGAAACCGCGCTCCGGTCCGCCGCGGACGCGACGACGCGGGCGCACGTCGTGGTCACGCATCACGCTCCCGCGGCGGGGAGCGTCGCGCCGCGGTTCCTCGGCAAGCCGCTCAATGCCGCCTACGCGTCGCGGTTGGACGACCTGATCGAGGCCGGTCGGCCTTCGCTCTGGGTCCACGGGCACACCCATACGCCGTTCGACTACCGCCTCGGCGGGACCCGCGTGCTCTGCAACCCGCGAGGATATCCCGGCGAGAACCCGCGCTTCCAGCCCGGGCTGGTCGTCGAGGTCTGAGACCGCCCGGGGCGGCCGCCCCGCCCTGACTGCCTCCCGCAAGCCGAGAGCCGATGGAGACGCCCTTGCCGGACTTCGCCCGTGAGCCTCGTGCGCTAGGATGCCGGGGAGCACCTCCGCCGCATCCCATCCCGTTCCGCTCCCCGGGCTCGACCGGAACGGGATCGGCGGCCGCCGGGGGGCTACGATGACGCGGCATGTTCGCCCCCCTCGTCGTGTTCCGGGCGCCGAGGTCCCGGAGCCGTTGCCGCTTCCGTTTCGGCCCCGAGCGCGGATCGACCCGACGCCCGAGGTGCGGACGGCCTGTCCCGGACCGGCCTCCGTCGGGAGCCGAAGGGAGAACGCGAGGTTCTGGATCCTGTCCGACCTGCTCGTCGACCGCAATCCCGAGTTCCGGCTCCCCGATCCGCTTCCTGAGTTCGACGTCCTGCTGGTCGCGGGCGGAGTGGCCATCGGGCTGGACGTCGCGTTGAACTGGTTGGCGCGGGCCCTGGACGGCAGACAGGGGAACAGGCCCGTCCTGATGGTGGCGGGCAGCGCGGAGTTGTGGTCCGAGACGCCCATGGTGGAGGCGGTCGCCCGCGGCCGGGAGCTCGCCCGGGACCTCGGCATCCACCTGCTCGCCGACGACGCGGTACGCATCGGTCCCGAGGCCGGCGGCGGGACCGTGGTGGTCGGGGCGACCCTGTGGACCGACTGGTGCCTCGAAGGGAGCTTCGAGGGCCGCCTGGCCAGGGTCGCGGCCCGCCACAGCTGGGCGGATTGCCGGCGCGTCCTGCTTCGGCGGGGGCGCCCGTGGTCGCCGCTCGACGCCCTCGGGGCCCATGCAAGATCGCGGGGATACATCGAGGACGCCCTCACCAGCATCGTGTGTCAATCGCTGAACGTCGCGAGGGGACCCGGGACGCTCGTGCCCGGTGTTCGCCCCGGGGACCGCGCCGTCGTGCTCACCCACTTCGCGCCTTCACGCCGTTCGCTGCCCGACGCCTGGACGGGATGGCTCGGGGACGCCTGGCTGGCAGCCTCGCATGCCTCGGACCTGGAGGATGTCATGCACGCCTGGGGGGCGCCGACGCTCTGGGTCCACGGCCGGGCCGTCGCCCCGGCGGATTACCGCATTGGCCGGACCAGGGTGGTCGCCAACCCCTTGCGGCGTTGGGATGCGGCCGATGCCTTCGACTCAGCCTTGGTGGTCGAGGCCTGAGATGGGAACGTCGACCTACGGCCCAGGGCCGCCCGCACCAAGCTCCTCGGACAGGCCGACGGGCATCGGGAGCCGGGAAAGGTTGGGCGGGGACGGCGCCCTTCGCTGGCTTCCCGCCTCGGGCTGCCGCCGCCACGACTTTTCCCAGCCGCCAAAGACAGCAGTGGCTTGATCGTATTATATATCACAGGTATAATATAGGTATTCTCAAAAGTCGTGGCCAATTCGACAGCCGGGCCAATCGGTTTGGGGGCTGTGAAGCCGAGCCCGTCCGCCGCGCGGCGACCGCCTATTCGCCTATCGGGTCGTTCCGGCTCCCCGCGGGGGCACCGGCCGAGTTTTTCGAAAGCGTGACGGATTCGTTGACCGCCTTGGAACGGGCGGGGCTGCTGGAGGTGGATATGGCATCGGAGCCTGGCCGGGTGGTTTCGTGTTCGGTTTTGCGGCGTGCGATCCGAACCCCGCGGCGCGGCGTGCCGCCCAGGGTCGAAGCCGGCGTGGTGGCGGCTTGGCGGACGTACCCGCCTGGACGCCTCGACCGGGCGGAAGCAACGGCCCTCGCGCGGCTGCTGGCGACGACGTCGATACTCGGCGAAACGCGCTGGTCCGCGGCAAGGGACGGGGACGCGGCCGCGGCCACGGCGCTCGCCATCCGTCACGTCCGCACGTGCGGCGCGGCTTCGGTCGCGTCGGATCTCGTGATGGGCAATCTCCTGCTGATGGCCGAGCGCGGCGACGCGACCGCGCCGGCGGTCATCGCCTACGCCCTGCGCGCGCTGGCACGGCGCAGCGCCGACGAGCGCCGGCTCATGCGGCTCGCGGCGCGATGGGCGCGACCGAGGATGCGCAAGTCTCGCCGCCGCTGAACCATCGGCCCCCCACCATCGAAGTCCCGTGCGAAGCCGGAGGATGCCATGCCCGAACCGAACGAGGCGGCCTGCGCGATGGCGCGCGCCTTCGTCGAGGCGTTGCGGAAGGAAGCCGCGAGCCCGGATCCATCATGGTGCCTGGACGAAGCCGAGCTCGACGCGCTCGCGCTCGGCCGGCGGGAGGCATCACTCATGCCCCGGCTGGCCGCCGACGTCGTGGCCGCCGCGGTCATGCTGGGGCGCGCGTTCGCTCCGGCAGGACCTCCCGCGGCCGATGACGGCTTCCCCGTCCTACTGGTGCGCGTATCCTCTCCGGATTGGGTGGAGCCGATGCGGTGCGTCGTGGGACCCTGCCTCCTCGGACTGGGATGGAGGGTTCGGGATGGCGAGGGCGGGCGCGGGGCCTGGAACGACCGCAGCCGGCGGGAGGTCGTCGTGTTCGCGCGTGACGGGGCCTCGCGCGAGCATAGGCCCGACCGCGGCAACGAAACCGTCGGCGCGGCCGTGGTCGCCGGCGTCCCGCTCATCGGCGTCGCGTCGGATCCCGCCAGGACGCTGCCGCGCGACTTCCTGCGCGCCGTCGACCGGGAGGTTCTCGTCGCTCCGCTCGACGCCGAGGTGCTGAGCCTGGTGATCGAGGCGGTGACCGGCGAGGTTCCGCCCCTCGCCGCGCTCGGGGACTGCGTGGCGGTCCGGGCCGCCGCCGACCTTCGGCTCGGTATCCGCCCGGGTCGCGGGGCATCCGAGGCCCTGGAGCGCCTCGGGCGTTCGCGCCTGCGAGAGAGGCAGCGCACCGCGAACGCGCCCCGCCTTGAGGACTCGCTCGGTCTCGGAGCCGCCCGGGATTGGGGGCTCGGCCTGGTGGCGGACCTACGGTCGTGGCACGAGGGGATCATCCCGTTCGCCGCCTGTGAATCGGCCGCCCTCGTCAGCGGGCCGCCCGGCACGGGCAAAACACGGTTCGCGGCGGCCCTGGCCCGAAGCGCGAACCTACCGCTTCATCCGGGCTCCCTCGCGCAGTGGCAGGGCTCCCGTGACGGACATCTTGGCCATACCCTGGGCGCCATGCGGCAGTTCTTCGAGGAAGCGCGGCGGTCGCCTTGCGTGGTCCTGATCGACGAGCTCGATTCCTTTGGAGATAGGAATACTTTCTCAGAACATCATCGCGATTACTCCAGCCAGGTCGTCAACGCCCTCCTGGAACACCTCGACGGCGCCGTCGGCCGCGAAGGGGTCGTCGTCGTCGGCACGACCAACCATCCTTCGAGGATCGATCCTGCGATCTTGCGCTCGGGGCGGCTTGAACGGCACTTTCGGATCGAGCTTCCCGGTCTCGACGCGCTGACCGGCATGCTGGTCCAGTATCTCGGGACCGACGCCGATGACCTCGACCTTGCGCCGGTGGTCCCGCTGCTGCGGGGCATGACGGGTGCCGACGTCGAGGCGCTGGTGCGGCGGGCGCGTGGCAGCGCGCGACGGGCCGGCCGCACCCTCACGGTGGACGACATCCTGGCAGGCTCCTCGGATGGGACGCCGGCGCTCGGGGATGGGCTCCGGATGCGCTGCGCCGTCCACGAGGCCGGGCATGCGGTCGCGCTCCTGGCCAGCGGCGCGAGCGGACCGGTGACGCTAACCATCGCCCCGACCGGCGGCCTGACCGAGCATGCGCTCGTCGATGCCTACGGAGCCCTGACCGAGGGCGACTTCGAACGGTCCCTGGTGATGATCCTGTCGGGCCGCGCGGCCGAGGAGGTGCTCCTGGGCGACGTCTCCGCCGGCGCGGTCTCGGATCTCGCCGAGGCGACCCGATGCGCCGCGGCGATGGAGGCGTCGTGGGGGTTCTCGGCCGATTTCCCGCTGCTGTCCCTGGCCCCCGCCCAGGACATCGACCTGGCCCGGATGCCCTGGCTGATGCGCCCGGTCCTTGAGCGGCTCCGGCTGGCCTACGAGCGCGCGTGCGACCTCATGCGGACCGAGCGCCTCGCCCTCGAACGGATCGCGGAGGCCCTGTTCCGCACGGCCTACCTCGACGACGCGGCCATTCGGGCGTTGTTCTCGGGAAAGGCCGCCTCCCCCCGACGCCGCGCCGGTCCGGGCCGCGGTGCCCACCGCACGCACGACATCTGAAGTGGAGAGGCCATGACGTCCTTCGTACGCCGACCGATTGCATGCCGGGACCCGTCCGCGTCGCGCTCACCCGCCCGTCGCCCGCTCGCGGAACGGACGTTGTTCGACGCCGCCTCACCCGGGGCGGAGCCGCGCCCTGACACCATGCGACATCCCTTGCGCCGCCGCGACTTCGACGAGGGCAGCCCGGACACGTTGATGATGCTCGACATCGAGACCGTTCCGGACCCGATCCTAACGCCCGCGGATTGGCCGGCCGACCGGTTTCCAAAGGCCATGTGGCATCAGGTCGTCGCCATCTCGGTGATCGAGGCGGGGGTCGGTCGGGAGCCGGGCACGGGGGTCGAGACCTACGAGTTGCGGTCCTGCCGCAGCGGCGGCGAACCGGGATGGGACGAGGCACGTCTGCTGCGCGCCTTCTGGCGGCTTTTCGAGGGGGGACGCTACAGGCTCGTCACCTGGAACGGCAGGGCGTTCGACATGCCGGTGGTCCTCGCCCGCTCGTTGATGCACGGTCTCGCGGCCCCCGCATGGTTTCTTCGCGGAACGCGCTGGGCCAATTACGGGCAGCGCTACGCCCAGGACTGGCACCTCGACCTCATGGATGCGATCTCAGCCTTCGGGGCGGCCTCGCGTCTCACCCTGGAGGAGGCTGCGGCGGCGGTCGGCGCACCGGGCAAGATGGGCGAGCACGGGTCCTGCGTCGCCGAATTGGTCGCGCGCGACGAACTCGGTCGGGTGCGGGACTACTGCGAGACCGACGTGGCGAACCTCTACGTCATCTTCATGCGCTGGGCGCATCTGACGGGCAGGACGGATGCCGCGGGCCACGATGCAGCCGTGGAGGGATTCCTGCGCTACCTCGATGCGGAGGGGCCGGCCCGCCCGCACTTGGCGGCCTTCGCGCAGGAATGGCGACGGACTGGATCGCGCGCGCCGATGCATGTGGGTCGAACGACCGGGTCGGGTGCGGTGGTGGCTGGTCCGGACACCTGTCACGGAGCTCGACGGAGCTCGCTTGGGGCCTGAGGGCCGGGTCGCGGAGTAGCCAATCCTCGGGATGCCCCATGAGCGGGCGGCGGGACGCAGGTCCCGCGCCCGGATCCGCCGGTCCGGCGTGAGACCGCGATAAAACCGGGCGTTAGCCACGAGTGAGTCGAAGGCGTCGAAAGCCATCGGGGTAAATCGACCGTAATGGCTGGCGTGCGAAGGATCGGGCAACGGCCAGCAAGCCCAGGGGGGAACAGCCGATGACCCTGCCGCGCCTTTCGCGACCACTTGAATATAGCCGCGCTTGGGTGGCGCTCGGGGTCCTGGCACCTATCGGCGTGCTGATCGTGTCGGCGTCGATGCTCCTCGATCTTCGTCGCGATGCCTGGGACAAGGCCGAGCAGACCTCCAGGAACCTCATGCAGGTCATCGAACGCGACATCGCCCGCAACGTCGAGATCATCGACCTTTCGCTGCGGGCCGTCGTCGACAACCTGCGCGCGCCCGAGACCGCGGAAGCGAGCCCGAAGGCACGGCAGATGATCCTGTTCGACCGTGCCGCGAGCGCCAGGGACCTCGGCGTGATGCTGGTCCTGGACGGGAACGGCGACAGCAGCCTCGTGATCACTCAGAACCAGTACGCTGCCTGTGTCGCTGCTCGCTCAGACGTGATCACCGCGCAAACCCAGCTTCAGACAACCGAAGCCTTGAGCATTGCGGTCGAGCTCAGCCGGGCGACACTGACGACGAACAAATGAAGACTATGAGAAGTCGCCTCGCAGATGATGACGCAACTAGATCGCAAAATCGATATCAGACTGAGCCGAAACCGGATCTACCGTTGAGCATCCGGCCCCGACGACAAATAATAGTATAGCAGGCACACTCGACCGTGCTCAGTAACCGTAGTGGTAATCAAAGCTCGGAGCGTAACCACAACCGTAGTGGCCGTAGTATGGGCTGTGCGCCACGAGCCCATCGAGCGCCAAGCCACCGATCAATCCAGCTGCAACGGGGACCCCGTAGTAACCCCGCCTATGGCCGTAATGTCCGTGTCCTCTGCGGTAGCCGCGACCGCTATAGTAGCGGCGCCCATAGCCAAAACCACCATACCCATAAGTGCGACCGTGGCCGCCATAGTACCTGTGGCCTCCGCCATGGCCGCCATAAAACCCATGTCCTCCGCCATAGCCGCCATGATGGCCTTCAGCCTGGGCCGCACTCGGAATGGCCACGAGGCTGATGACGAGCGTGACCGTCAGAAGGCCGACACTCAGTGCCGTCTTCACCCTACCAAGACGAGCCATAACTATTTCTCCTTTGCGTTGCGCGTCCCTTCCCGAAGACTCGTTTGAGCGGGTCAAGGCCCTCTGCCTTGCCCAACGCCTGAACGCACGGGTGCGATCCGGCAGGCTCTGCTGAATGGTGTTTTCATCCCACCTCGCCCGCGCGCTTGGCAGGAGCGTTCCATCACATGACTTCGAAGAAAGCAAATAAGGTGAAGAGTTATACAGTAATAAAAATATATTTTATAGCCACAGCTAAGCTGTAAATTCCCCTTGTTTGTACGTCAGCTTCAGAAGCAACTGAATTGATCTGTGCTAGTCGGCCTAGACAATATCGTTGAAATGTAGACGAGGGGCGACCTGTAATGGCCACCCGTCGCTTATTCACAGCTCTTTTTATCTCAAGGCGTCAGTGACGTTCCCGCGGGGCATCGCCATGGTGTCCCTCTCGACGCTCTTCGTGGTGCTCTCTGCGAGGTTCATGATGGCCGCCCTCGCTACGCTCTTCGACAACGCGTCGTCCGTGGCTATCGCCTTCCACCCGAACCCCGCCCGGATTGACATCGATATGCTGAGCGAAGACTGCTGTTGGAGATACGGCAAAGGCCGCAGCGATCATTGCTCTTGCTGACTTTTTCATCACGACATCATTCTCCTGTGCTCGGATTTGGAAGAAAAAACATGGCTGTGCTTTGCTTCCGGATCGGATTTCGTTACGTCGGAGAATTATTCTGAGTAACGAACTATTTGCCGTCATCCGATGACTGAGTCCCGCCAACCTCGCCTAATGCTTGGGCTCAAGACAATCTTTGCGGGATCAAGCTTCTAGTTTGTGTCCCTAGTGGCCACCACCCCTGTGATGACCGCCGCCACCCGAGCGTCCGTGCCCACCGGAATAGCCATGTCGCCGACCGCCGCCGTGCCCACTGTACGATCTGCGATGTCCGCCGCCATAGCCGTGCCGACCGCCGCCACCGTGACCGCCGTAGCCGCCACCATGACCGCGGGAATGACCGTAGCCATGGCCTTGGGCGGCTGCCGGTTCGGGGATTGTTGCCAAGCCAAAGCCTAGTGCGAGCGCAGCAAAGCCAGCGATGAGTGAGGCTCTGAATTTAGACGTACGTGTCATGGAATAAACTCCGCAATTACGGGGATCGATTTCGTGTGGCGACCTTGGCAGGTTCAACGACCGCCGCCGAAGACGATGTGAACAGCGAGCGGCGGCGGGTGCGCATTTCCTACAGGCACGTAACGCTCGACGGGACGGAAAAGTCGAAGTCTCGTTCCAAAATGATCCGCAAACGGCCGTTTTCGGCGCAAAGCCGGCGACGAGCGAGGCAACCAGGAATTGCTGCGCTTAAATTGTCCCGCATCTCTGCTGCACAATCAGCGTACCCATAATACCAATCGGTACGGGTGAGGACTCGCGGGTTTACGCGGAAGCGGCGGATGTGATTCGATGTGGCAAGCTAGGAGGTTTGCCATGTCGAAGGCCGTGGATCTGCGCGAGGATTTCGATGCGGATACCCTGCGACGTCTGGCGCGGAAGAGCCGCGATGCCGGTCAGAGCCGGCGGCTTCTCGCGCTGGCCGCGATCTACGAGGGTGGGAGCCGGACGCAGGCCTCGCGGATCGGCGCGGTCGGCCTGCAGACGGTGCGCGACTGGGTGCTGGCCTTCAACGCGGCCGGGCCGGACGGCCTGATCGAGCGCAAGAAGCCCGGCCCGCGGTTCAAGCTCGACGCGGCCCAGCGGCAGGCGCTCGCGGTTGCCATCGAGGAAGGGCCGGACCTGCAACGGGACGGCGTGGTGCGCTGGCGGCTGAAGGACTTGGCGGCTTGGCTGTTCGCGCGCTTCGGCGTCAGCCTCGACGAGAGCAGTGTCGGACGGGAGGTGAAGCGGATGGGCTATGCCAAGCTGTCGGCCCGTCCGCGCCATCATCAGCAGGACCCGGCGGCGCTGACGGCGTTTAAAAAAACCTCCCCGCCCGCGTGAGCGCGATCCGCGCCCAACTGCCAGTCGACACGCCGCTCGAACTCTGGTGGCAGGACGTCCTTCGAGAGCCTCAGGATGAGAGCCCGCGTCGGTCAGAAGAACACGGTCCCGCGCCGGTGGGCGCGCAAGGGCAGCCGGCCCACGGCGCCCAAGGATCAGCGCACGGCGTCCGCCTACATCTTCGGGGCGATCTGTCCCGAGAAGGGCAAGGACGCCGGTCTCGTCCTGCCCCGCTGCGCCACACCGGCCATGAACGCGCATCTGGCCGAAATCAGCCGCGCCGTCGATCCCGGCGCGCACGCCGTCCAAATCCTCGACGGCGCCGGCTGGCACGTCGCCGCCGACCTCGTCGTCCCCGACAACTTCACCTTGCTGACGCTGCCGTCTCATGCGCCCGAACTCAACCCGGTCGAGAATGTCTGGCAGTTCCTGCGCGAGAACTGGCTCGGCGACCGGATCTTCGACTCCTACGAGGACATCCTCGATCAATGCTGCGAGGCTTGGAACAAGCTCGTCGCACAGCCTTGGATGATCATGTCGCTCGGACTGCGCGAATGGGCCTATCGGTTATGAACCATGCCGATTGGTATTAGCCGGCGCTTGGACCACGTGCGTTCTGAGGAGTTCTGGGATCGCGTGATGCACGAAGCCTACGAGATCCTGCCTGCGCAAGGCAGCATGTCGGTTGCGGACATCATGGTTCGGCTGCGAATGACGACGCTGAAGGGCGGCCGCTTGGTCAAGGAAGCGCTATCCGAGGGGATGCCGCGCAAGAAGATCGAGATCAGCGTCGAATACGAGCGATACTTCCAGAGGGTTGGCAAGGACGCCTATGCGCGCCTCCCAGGCTGGGACGGCGCGCTGGGCAAGCGGACGCGCGCCGGGTAGGGTTGGCGAAGTGTCCGGCGCCTCCCGAGAGCGCCGGCGGGCTAAACTCACCTGGACCTCAGGAAGGATTGGCGCAGCTTCGGCCCTGCGTCACCAAAGGTCCTCCTCGTCGAGACGCTGCAGGGCCGAAACATGCAGCCGCAAGCTGTCCGATAGCTCGCCTCGGACCAAGGCGAGGTCCCCGAGTTCGTCGAACGCGACGTCGAGCAGTTCGGGACCCATCACCTCGACGAAGGCTCCTTGGGTCTCCTCATCGTATTCGGTGGATTCGACGACGCGATCTGATACCGCCCTCAGCCTGCCCAACCGTTCCCTGGTCGGCGGAAGGCGCCGGCGTGTGGCCCTTCCGGTTGAGCTTGACGGAGCCTTATCCTGCTCAACGTCGCGCGGACTCGCGTGCCTCATCGTCTCACTCCCGTTGCTAGAGTGCGCTTCGTGTCTGGGGAACCGGAGTCGTAAATCGTCTGACACCGGTCGCGGCCATGTGCTCGCGGTCGGTGCGGTTGATCTGCAGGGCGGGGCAGCCTACCGCCCGGGGGACTTCGACGTCGCGATACCGTCCGACCACTGGCGCAGGGGCAGCCAAACCCTATCGGCACTTGGCGGCACCAGCGTCGTATTTATATCGCCAGTATATTCTACCGCCGATCCGCCTGCTTGACCATCACCCTCGCCGCGCCGGACCAGGATGGTCGTGTCGACCTGTGGATTGCGGGAACTTCGGTAAGGGGAATTCGGCAACGGCCCGGCAGCACCGACGACAGGCATAGGGTCAGTGCTCTCCGGGATGGCCCTGGGGGCCATCGGTTCCCACGTCATCTCGGTCAGCGGCTGTGCTTTTGCTCCTCAGGAGCAGGCCGATTGCTCCGAGCCTAGCCGCCCGGCAAACGTCGTGAATGCCCTTCACGGGCTGCTTGGTACGGACCGAAGCCGACGCCCTGGACACCTGCCCGTACCGACGGAGCATTCGCAACGGGGACTGGGACGACAAGGTCGGAGGTGGCGCTCGCGGATATCGCAAGTCAGGTGGCGGTTCCGCGGCGTCGTAACGCGCCATACCGCTTCCGCATCGACCTTTGAGGTTCATTGAGAACGGAAACGGTCTCTTGCAACTGGACAGGCTACCTTCGGCACCGCGTGCGGCCGCGATGCCCTTTCGTCCCGTCGGTCGCCGCACATGGCGACGAGTTCCGGATCGGCCTCCGGTATTGCAGTTGTATATACCTGCGGTATAATTAGAGACTTCACCCACGTTTCGTCGATGCGGCGCGGCCGTCCCAGAAGGGGCGGCCGACGCGCGTTTCTCGTACGCCAGCCGCCATGCGCGATCCAGGGGTAATTTCAATGGAACAGGGGGAGCGAACGATGTCGTTCGGCATCCAGAGGTTTCGGGGCGAATCGTCCAGTTCAGGACGGCCGCTCACGGTCTTAGACGCATTGTTCGAGGGCTTGGTGGGGATGGCCGCCGAACGGTCGGACGCCCAAAGGCTGGTCGCGCGCGGACAGAATAGGAAAGTTGCCGGTCGGGACTTGTACGCGGGCGACCTGGAATTAGATGTCGCCGTGACGCGAAATGCTCCGGCCAGGATGCGAAATTCACATCGCGATGGTGCAGCGGAGACCCGGCCCCGTGGACGGGAGAGACGAAAATCACGGCCAAGCGCCCGAAGTCGCTTGTCGGCGGGAGCGAGCCGAAGCGTACGTGGCGTCGCGCGGCATGGATTCGAACGCCGGTCGCTACCGGGATGCCTGGAAGGATGACCGCTTGCGACCCGGCCAGGTGCGTCGAGGAGAACGTGACGGTCTCGGGCGGAGTCAAAGGAAAGCCATCCGGCGCACCGAGATGGACGTAAAGCGAACCCGCGCACGTCCCGGCTATCGCGTCCTCAGGCAAGCAATTCTCCCTTCTCTTCGCATGGAGCGGCGTTGCGATGGCCCACGGTGAACGGACGACCGACCTGATGCCTGGCGCCGTGGATCTGCGGCAGGTGGTCGATACGACGGCATTGTGCCCTCTGGACCGGTTGGCCCTTCGACGGAACCTGGATGTCGAACGCCGTGACGGCTTCGGCCCACCGGACAAGCTTGTGCCCGTGGGCCTCTACGCTCGCTACTCGTCTAATAAGCAGAAGGAGATGAGCATCGAGCGTCAGGTCAAGGTTGTAACCGCTTACATGAGGAAGCTTGGTTACGCGATTTACGTGCTGTATGACGACCCTGCTCGAAGTGCCCGATCAATGCGTGATCGTGAAAGCCTGCAGCGTTTGCTCGAAGACTGTCGGTCTGGCAAGATAAAAGTCATCATGGTTGAGGACTTTGACCGGTGGTCCCGCGAAACTTACGATGCGGTCGAAGTATGCGAGGAATTGAATGAGCTTGGCGTGGAATTTCATAGCGCCGGCGACTTCAAGGCACTGAACAAGAAGGAGGTCATCGAAGCGGCACTCAAGGCCGAGGCGGATCGGGACCGTCGCACCCTGATCATGGGCATGGGCAGGTTCCAGCACGCTGCCCAGGGCGGCGCCCATTCCGGTGCGTTCTTCGGATATCGGTACGGCGAAGAAAGGGGCTTCCTCGTGCGTCACCCCGAGGAAGAGAAGACCATATTTTCAATCTTTGAAATGGCAGCCGCGGGAATTTCCTACCGAAGCATCGGCCGGATCATGAAGGAACGCGGGGTTGCAGGACCGACGAAGGATTGCAGATGGACGAAATCGACCGTTGCGAACGTTTTGGGCCAGTTGGCCTATACGGGTAGATGGTACTATCCATTTACCTTGAATACGTTCGACCGCAAATCGGGGAAGGTCACCGTCCAGCGTCGGCATCCGAGCGAGATGACGCGCAACTACTTCGATCACCTTCGAATTGTGCCAGACGATCTGTTTTTCGCTGTCAACGAGAAGCGACGCCCCCGGGGGAAGCAGAAGTTCGAGCACAGCCACTTCTTGGCCGGAAAGGCGACGTGCGACTGCGCCGGGGTCGAAGGCCAGCGGTTCACCTTGGGTGGTCGACAGCTAACCTGCAACGTCTGGTCGGACGGGGGCTGCTGCCCGGCGAGGCGTCACTCCGTTATGCACGAGACCGTGGAGCGCGCCGTCCTCACCGCCGTTTGCGGCAAGCTGCGGTCCTTCGTCGGCGAGGAGGATTTCGCGGCTGCCGTCGACCGCTCGCTACGTGAGGCCTCCGCCGCCCGCCGCGCCGCCCGTGCGGATGTTGCGCGTAAGATTGCGGTCACCCGCGAACAGCTTCGCCGGGCGCTCGTCAAGGAGCTTGAATCGACCTATCCATCCGACCTGTTGTCCGAGGAGAGGAGCCGGCTGACGGGGGAGCTCGCAGACCTTCAGGCCCGTTCGGCGGGCCTCGCCGAACTGCCCGAGGTGGACGAAGCCGGTGAGAGGCTTCGAACACTTTCCGCCACGTTGGATCACCTTATCGAGCGGGTGCCATTCAGGGCCTTGACGGAGGCGGAGGCGAAGGTCTCCGCCGCCCTTGCCCGCCTCGTCCAGCGGGTGGTGGTCATACGGGATGGCCGGCCGGCGGGGACCTTGGGCCTGGCCATCCACCTGGACTTCTTGGCGTTCCTACAGGAGGACGGGAGCTGCGGCTCGCCCGGTGTTAGCTTGGACGTGATCCATGTCGATGTCGAGCAGCCGATGGGACGCCATGTCCGCCTTCGCGAAGACGCCCAGCGGCTTATGGCAACCGGAGGTTATCGGATCGACGACGCGCGTTGGGCCCTCGTCGCCAAGCACCTCCCGGACGTCACGGGCCACAGGAATGACTCGCGCCACATCCCGACGCGGGCTCTGGTCGACGCCCTCCTGCTCCGGCTCCGGACGGGCCTGCCTTTGCTGTCGGCGGCGTTCGGCGACGCGCTGGAGATGCGGCGTGCACTCTCGCGGTTCGTCTATGCCGCAGGGGACCAGATCCTGATTGACCTCCTTCGCGAGGCGGACCCTTCCTTCGTGGCCGGACTGGACCTCGGTCCGGTCGAGGCCGCGCGGGCGCGCTGGAAGGTTGGCGGTGATGATTGGCGCAAGCGCAGGGGGCCGGCCGCACGCTTCCACGCCCTGAATGGCCAGGATGCGCTCACCGACGAGCAATGGCTGGCCTCGAAGCCGCTGTTGCATTCGTCCATCGAGATCTCGTTCAAGGGCACCCCGGGCATTCCCGGCCGGCTGCTTCTGGAGGCGGTGATCCTGGCGCTGCGGACCGGCCTCTCATGGCGCAGGATGCCGGAGCGGTTCGGTGACGAACGGAACCTCACGAATTCCGTGCGCCGGCTGGTCCGCAGCGGAAGTTGGGACCGGTTGCTGGAGCTATGGGCGCTGCGCTTCCCTGAGCTTCTCGATGACTTGGATGTCGGGCGCTTGGCCAATATGCTCCGGGGTTCGGCGCAGTGGCAGGGCCCGTCACCCAGGCGCTCGCGCTACGCCAGGAACGGCGGCGTGGCCCCGGCCGTCCATCGAGCGCGCCGACGCAAGTCGCCTGCCGGGCGGAAGAGGGACGCGGCCTAGGCGCCGCCAGCCGTGTTCTTGGACGGCGAGCGTCAAGGGTCTGGACGTTGGGCGCAGGAACGAATGCAGAGAGTGCTCGATGGCGATCGGCCAACGCCCGTGCTGGTCGCGGCGTCCCGGGCGCTATCCTGCGTACGCCTCCGGGCGAAAGGGCACGCGGCCAGCCTTCAGCTCCTGTAGGCGACCAGGATCGTGCCGGCCGCTATCAGACCGACGCCCAACCAGTTGGGGACGGTCAGGCGTTCTCCGAGGAAGATGGTCGCGAAGACCGCCACCAGGACGACGCTCAACTTGTCGATGGGCGCCACGCGGGCGGCATCCCCGAGCTTCAGGGCGCGGAAGTAACAGAGCCACGATCCACCGGTGGCGAGCCCCGATAGGACAAGAAACAGGTATGTTCGTCCCGAAACTGAATCGAGTGGTTGCCATTGGCCCGTGCCGGCCAAAAGCGCGCCGAGGACGCACAGGATCACCACCGTACGGATGAAGGTGGCGAAGTCCGAGTTGATGTTCTCTATCCCGATCTTGGCAAAGATCGCCGTCAGCGCGGCAAATGCCGCCGAGAACAACGCCCAGAACTGCCAGGAGGCCAGCACGGCTTTCATGGGCATCTCCGAAAGTCGGAAACGAAAGGGGTCGTGACGAGCAGCCGCCGAACCGAGCAACATGCAACGCTGTTCGACGGTCTTATGCGGATGCCGATGATCCACGGCGCCGTAGCGCTGCCGCGCCCCGGCAAGATGGAGCGGGGCGAGGCTGCCGCCTCAGCATTCCGCCGGCGCCGGAAGGGAGGTCGTCCCGGTCTGCCCGCCCCTTCGGCATCGGTGAGGCCCTCACGCATCTGGGGTTGACGTGGGCCGGGAGCAGGAAGGAATCACGGGTTGCTCGCTTAAACCGGGCGGCGGGTCGGTCAGAGGCGGTCGAACACGGAACCCATCCTCGGGCTGAACAAGCGCTCGTAAGTGCGCATGAGGAAGGCGTCGGTCATGCCGGCCACGTGGTCGCAGATTACGCGCCGACCGTCAGGCGCCTTTTCGTACGCCTCGTAGGTCGACCGCGGCAGGAACGACTTCGGCTCCGAGGCGAGGGCCTCGAACACCGCGACGACCATACCCTGACCCTTGAATTCGAGGTGCTGGACCCCCGGGCTGCGAATGACGACCTCCCGGACCAGTTCCTTCAGCGCTTCCAGGAAGGTGTTCGCTCCGGCTTCGATGGCAGCCCGATATCGAACGAGGGGCTCGTCGAACTCCTCCCTGGTCTCGATCACGCAGTTCGTGATCAGGTGATGGACCATCCGGCCGATGCACCTCTTCCGGGTATCGCCGGCACCGAACAGCCGATCAAGGAATCCCTCATAGACGTTGTTGCCGAACTCCTCCGGGTATTTCTCCTTGAGACTGTTGAGGAAACTTGAGCTCTTCTCCTCGGTCACGTGCGCTTCGAAATCCACCTGCGTTACCAGGCCAAGGGCGAGGGCATCCTCCAGGTCATGGATGCCGAAGCCGATGTCGTCGGCGACGTCCATGATGCTGCAATCGAACGACTTGTGGAGGGGCTTGCGGTGCTTGCCCTCTTGATCGCGGGCCTCGGTGAAGGCGTTGCGGTCCTTTTCGCTGAGTGGGGCGAGGATCCAGTCGACGACGTCTTGCTCGCAATCCAGGTAGCACTTGGGCGGCTTGGAGGCCTCGCGGTCGATGATCCGGATCGACTCCGGGCCGACGTGGAGGGCGGGGCGGATGTCCGCGTTCATCGCGAGGCTGAAGGGCACGGGATACTTCAGAACCCCGAGCAGGGTGCGCCGCATCAGGTTCGCGCCGGCGGCCTTGGAGAACTTTTCCAGCCTGGACAGGATGCGCAGGGTCTGGCCGTTGCCCTCGAAACCGCCGGCACCGCGCATGCAGAAATTCAGGGCGACCTCGCCGCCGTGGCCGAACGGGGGGTGGCCGAGGTCGTGGGTCATGCCCACGGCCTGGATCATGCTGAGGTCCGGGATGTATTGCCGGGCGGAATGGTCGGCATAAACCTTCTCGAACCGCCGCGCGATCCCGCCGGCGATCTGCGCGACCTCAAGCGAATGGGTGAGCCTCGTCCGGTAGAAGTCGCTGTCGCCGAGGTTCAGGATTTGCGTCTTGCCCTGCAAACGCCGGAACGACGCGGAGTGGATGACCCGGCTGTAATCGGTGGCGGCCCCATCGCGGGCGTCGTCGGCCTGGGCCTGCCATGGTTCGCGGCGGTCGTACCAATCCATATGCAATCACTTTCGCGGCTAAACTCGATCCAGGCAGCCGGTACCTCTCGGCTGCGCTGGGTACCAACGGAAAGCGTCGATGCCGCCGCGGTTCCTTGCACACGGCGCCTCCGTCCTCTTAGGAGCCTTGGCAGTTGGATGTGCGGGTCTTCCACCGTCGGTGTTTCGAGCCGCGGGACAAGGGCCGCTACGCCCGTAAGGGAGGCTGACAGCGCAATCCGCAGGCCGGGACCGAGGCTCGCTCCACGGGGGAACGGTCCGTCTACCGCTGCACGAACCCGATGTCGGCGGCGACGCCCTTGAGGCGCTCGGGCTCGCGCTCCTTACGCTCGGAGTAGCGGTCGACGAGGTAGTCGGCCCGTCCACGCATCAGGAGAGTGAACTTCATCAGCTCCTCGCAGACGTCCACCACCCGGTCGTAGAGCGGCCCGGGCTTCATTCGGCCGGCGTCATCGAACTCCTTGTAGGCCATCGGCACCGACGACTGGTTCGGGATGGTGATCATCCGCATCCAGCGCCCCAGCACCCGCAGGCTGTTGACCGCATTGAAACTCTGCGATCCGCCCGAGACCTGCATCACCGCAAGCGTCCGCCCCTGCGTCGGGCGCACCGAGCCCTCGCTCAGCGGCAGCCAGTCGACCTGGGCCTTCATCACCCCGGTCATGTTGCCGTGCCGCTCCGGGCTGACCCAGACCTGCCCCTCCGACCAGATCGAGAGCTGCCGGAGTTCCTGCACCTTCGGATGTTCGACGGGCGCGTCGTCGGGCAGCGGTAGCCCGTCCGCGTGGAATATGCGGACCTCCCCGCCCATCGCCTCCAGCAGCCGTGCCGCCTCGTAGGCCAGGAACCGGCTGAAGGACCGATCCCGGAGCGACCCGTAGAGGACGAGGAATCGAGGCGCATGGTCGAGCGGCGTCGGCGGCGCCATCCGTTCCTCGGTCGGCACCTCGAAATGCGCCTCGGAGAGGTTCGGCACCCCGTCGGCGAACGGCTGCTGGGGCTTGTCCAAGGCGCTTAACTCCTCTATGTTTCAACGATAGTTGATATGTAGGTCATTCGATGGACGAACGGCAAGCCCTCGCCGCCTTCGCCGCCCTCGGCCAGGAGCATAGGCTCCGGGTCGTGCGCGCCCTGGTCACCGCCGGTCCGGGCGGCCTCGCCGCGGGCGTCCTCGCCGAGACGGTGAACGTCGCCGGCAACAACCTGTCCTTCCACCTGAAGGAGCTCTCGCACGCCGGGCTGATCACCTCCCGGCGCGAGGGCAAGTCGGTCATCTACAGCGCCGCCTACGCCGGCCTGTCCGACCTCGTCCAGTTCCTCATGCGTGACTGCTGCCAGGGCCACCCCGAGGTGTGCGCCCCGGCCGTCGCCGCGCTCGCCGCCTGCGACTGCACCACCGGGGACACCCTCCATGCCTGAGCCAGTCTACAACGTCCTGTTCCTCTGCACCGGCAACTCGGCCCGCTCGATCCTGGCCGAGGCCATGCTCAAAAAGGAGGGCGGCGGGCGCTTCCGCGCCTTCTCGGCCGGCAGCCGACCGAAGGGCGAGCCGCACTCGCTGGCGCTGCAGGTCCTGCGGGAAAGCGACTACCCGACGGAGGGCCTGCGCTCGAAGTCGTGGGACGAGTTCGCCGGTCCCGAAGTCCCCGTCATGGATTTCGTCTTCACCGTCTGTGACAACGCCGCCGGCGAGACGTGCCCGTACTGGCCGGGCCAGCCGGTGACGGCCCACTGGGGCATCGAGGACCCCGCCGCGGCGGAGGGCTCGGAGATGGAGCGCAAGCGCGCCTTCGTCACCGCCCAGCGCTACCTCAAGAATCGGATCGCGGCCTTCGTCGCCCTGCCGCTCGGCAGCCTCGACCAGGTCGCCCTGTCGTCGAAGGTCCGCGAGATCGGCCAGATGGCCGGCGCGACCTCGGCCCGCCCGGAGGTCGCGTGATGGACGTCGTCATCTACCACAACCCCGCCTGCGGCACGTCCCGCAACACCCTGGCGATGATCCGCAACGCCGGCATCGAGCCGCACGTGGTCGAGTACCTGAAGACGCCACCGAACCGGGCGCTCCTCAAGCAGATGCTCGCCCGCGCGGGCCTCTCGGTCCGGGATGTCCTGCGCGAGAAGGGCACGCCCTACGCCGAGCTCGGCCTCGCCGACCCGGCGCTGACCGACGAGCAACTCCTCGACGCGGTCGAGGCGCACCCCGTCCTGCTCAACCGCCCGCTGGTCGTCAGCCCCAAGGGTGTGCGCCTGTGCCGCCCATCCGAGGCGGTGCTGGACCTCCTCCCCGCCCAGCAGGGGGAGTTCGTGAAGGAGGACGGCGAGCGCGTGGTCGACGAGCGCGGCCGCCGCGTCGCCACCGCTTGAGGACACCATGAGCACCTTCGAACGCTACCTGACCCTCTGGGTCGCCCTCTGCATCGTGGCCGGCATCGCCCTCGGCCACGTCATGCCCGGCTTCTTCCACGCCGTCGGCGACGCTGAGGTCGCCAAGGTGAACCTGCCGGTCGCCGTCCTGATCTGGCTCATGGTCATCCCCATGCTGCTCAAGATCGACTTCGCCTCGCTGCGCCACGTCGGGCGGCACTGGCGCGGCATCGGCGTGACGCTGTTCATCAACTGGGCCGTGAAGCCCTTCTCGATGGCGGCGCTCGGTTGGCTGTTTATCGGCTACCTGTTCCGGCCCTACCTGCCTGCCGACCAGGTCGATAGCTACATTGCCGGGCTCATCATCCTGGCGGCGGCGCCGTGCACGGCGATGGTGTTCGTCTGGTCGAACCTGACCCGCGGCGAGCCGCACTTCACTTTGAGCCAGGTGGCGCTCAACGACACCATCATGGTGGTGGCCTTCGCGCCCCTCGTCGGCCTGCTGCTCGGCCTGTCGGCCATCACCGTGCCCTGGGGCACGCTGGTGCTGTCGGTGGTGCTCTACATCGTCGTTCCGGTGATCATCGCCCAGGTCGTGCGCCGCGCCCTCCTCGCCTCGGGCGGGCAGCCGGCGCTCGACCGGTCGCTCGCCAAGCTCGGGCCGGCCTCGCTCGTGGCGCTCCTCGCGACCCTGGTGCTGCTGTTCGGCTTCCAGGGCGAGCAGATCCTGGCGCAGCCCGCGGTGATAGCGCTCCTGGCGGTACCTATCCTCATCCAGGTCTACCTGAACTCGGGACTGGCCTACATCCTGAACCGCGCCGCGGGCGAGCAGCACTGCGTGGCCGGGCCCTCGGCACTGATTGGCGCCTCGAACTTCTTCGAGCTCGCGGTGGCGGCCGCGATCAGCCTGTTCGGCTTCAACTCGGGCGCGGCGCTGGCCACCGTGGTCGGCGTCCTCATCGAGGTCCCGGTCATGCTTTCCGTCGTATGGATCGTGAACCGCTCGCAGGGCTGGTACGAGCGTGGAGCGGCCGGCAAGGCAGCGGCGCTGAAGCCTGCCTCCCGTGAGGTCTGAGGTCCACAACCGCCTCGTCGTCATCTCGGCCCTGGGCGTGGTGGAGATCCTCGCCTGGGGCTCGTCCTTCTACTTGCCGGCGGTGCTCGCGGGGCCCATCGCCGCCGACACGGGTTGGCCGCTCGCCTGGGTGGTCGGGGGGCTGTCCGTCGGCCTGCTGGTCGCGGCAATCGCCTCGCCCCGGGTCGGGATCGCCATCCACCGGCACGGGGGTCGGCCGGTCCTTGTATCTGCGGCCTTGCTGCTAGCGGGTGGCCACTTGGTGATCGGCCTGGCACCGAACCTTCCGGTGTTCCTGTCCGGCTGGCTGGTCATTGGGCTCGGGATGGGCTGCGGCCTCTACG
This sequence comes from Methylobacterium organophilum, assembly GCF_022533465.1. Lineage (NCBI taxonomy): Bacteria > Pseudomonadati > Pseudomonadota > Alphaproteobacteria > Hyphomicrobiales > Methylobacteriaceae > Methylobacterium > Methylobacterium organophilum. The sequence continues at coordinate 1,874,943 of NZ_CP092848.1, forward strand.
ACCCGGCCTTCGCCACCCTCGGCCGGCTCTACGGCGACGAGGCGCGCCCGGCCATCACCACCCTGACCCTATGGGGTGGGTTCGCCAGCACCGTCTGCTGGCCGCTCTCGGCCCTTCTCGTCGAGCAGGTCGGCTGGCGCTCGACATGTCTTGCCTATGCCGGGCTGCACCTCTTCGTCACGCTTCCCCTGGTGCTCGGTCTGATCCCTGAGGCGCCTGCCTTGGCTAACGGCGGGGACGTAAAACACCTTGGCGAGGCGCCGCTCACCTCGCGGGAACGGCGCGCCTTCGCGCTGATGGCCGGCGTGCTGGTTTTCGGCGGCACCGTGATGACGTTGATCTCGGTCCACCTGATTACCTTGCTGCAGGCACGCGGCGTGGCCTTTGCCGCCGCCGTATCCTACGGCGCCCTGATCGAGCCGTCCCAGGTCGGAGCCCGCGTTGTCGAGATGGCCAATAAGGGGCGGCACCACCCGCTCTGGACGCTAAACGTGGCCATGGCCCTCGTGGCGTTCGGGCTGGCAATCCTGGCATTGGGCATTCCTGCGGTCGGCATCGCCTTGGTGCTCTACGGTGCCGGCAACGGGATCTACTCGATCGCGAGAGGCACGGTGCCGCTCGCCCTGTTCGGGTCGGAACGCTACCCGGTTCTGGCGGGGCGGCTCGCCCGGCCGAGCCTGATCGCCCAGGCTCTTGCTCCGTCGCTGGGGGCCACGGTCCTCACCTACGGCGGCCCCGATTTGGCCTATGCCCTTCTGGCGGTGCTCGCGCTCGCGAACGTCGGTTTGGCAGGCGCCTTGTGGGGCACACGACCGGAAGCGGTCGGCATCCCTGGCGAGGCCGAGGCGGTTTCGAAGAACAGGTGCTTCGCGTCAGCAGCCAAGCCGAAAGGCCGCCTTCGAAACGGCCCCCCTTCTTCGCTCTAGGTTGCTTCAGTGCAGAACAATGGTGCCCGGCACCGGAATACCGGGTTGAGCATCATAAGGTGGCCGGTTCGGCACCACATCCAGGCGGCAGTGGCCCGTCCACGTCGGCCTCTGGCGGCCGCGCAAAGCACCCGATGTCATTGATCTTTCAACAATTTGTGGCAGACATCTCTAAATTGGGCGACTGGTCTCCGCTGGCTCCCGAGCCTCCGCTTGGGAGCCAGCGGAGGCCGGTCGCCCAAATGTCTGCTCTCTGCGATATCTATCTGTACATGCGCGATTTTTTTGATTTTGGGTGGTTACGTGTCCTCAGGATCCTGTAGTAGATAACTGGCCTCCTACGCCCGGGCCCGGAAACCGAAACGAAGAACGGCATCTCGGCAGTTTCGTGCCATGCATGGCTGCCGCCGCCTTGTCGCTAGAGTGGTGTTCAAGTCTGCTAACCGCAGCAATCGGAGCACCGCGGCCGAGCGCTTACTGGAATTAGCCAGTGCGCAGCATCCGTGTGATCCCGAGCGCCCTCGTGGGCCATCGCCCCGCGGGCGCGACGCACGTCCATGCACACGACGTGGAACACCGCGACTTCGGTCATCCGCCCGCACGGCCGGCCCGCCAGCGCCCGTCTCCTGTCCGCAGCCGATCAGCGACAGGCCGAGGGCACCCAGCGACGCCGCCGCTCACGCGCGATATTGGCTTCGCTGATGATGCCGTCGTCCTCGTCGGCGACGCATGCGCAGGTCTCAAGCCAGCGAGGCGTCGATACGGGTCTAGCAGCGCATGAGCCGTGCCCATACGGTCGGTCGCGAGCGGAACCCGGCAGACCGGCCGGCCATCTCGGCAGCTTGCCACGATCCGCGGCTCGGGGAAGGCTGGCGATGGCCCGGTCACCTGATCCAAGTCGTGACCGATCCGCCCGAAACCGCTGCCCCCCCGGGCGACGTGACCTGTACGTCGGAGTCCTTCGATCAGCGTGGTCGATCCGGCGGAAGCGGAAACCGCTGCGGCACCTCCCGCGACCGTCGCTTATGGTCCAGGAGATCCAGGGCCCAATCCGGCCTCGGCGCGACGGATGCTTCGTACAATTCACGGTATGCTTCAGGTGTCAGCCAAGTGCCGACGGGATGACGTCCGGTCAGGCGCAGGAAGGCGCTCAGCGATAGGCAAACTGGCGGCGGCAGGCCGACGACGGTCTGGAGAGCGCAGCTTGAACTCTTGCTGCGCTGTCCCACGATACGCGTGTTGATGAGGCTCATGGCCCCGGCCCGGGCATCCGGGCCGACGAGTTCCTCGTCGAGCGGCGTGGGCGTGCCGGGCGTTTCAAGCGCCGAAAGCAACTCGCTCCAGGACTGCCACCCCCACGCCAGCGCGACGACCTGTCGAGCGGTCGCCTCGGCGATAGGCTGCCGGACATTGGCGAGTTGCGCGCGCAGGGCGTGCACCTTGCGGTTTGCGAAGAAGATCGAGGACGGGCGGAACATCGCGGACCATGGGACTGCGTACGGTGAGCCAATGGATTCAGCTCGCTACGGAGCGGTCAAGGCAAGGCCGCGTCCGAAGCTGCTTCGGGTCGCCCCGGCCAGGACGAGGTCCGGCTGGAAAGGCGCCTTGCCCCTTCACCGCCGCCGCCCAGGCGGCGACCTGGTCCGCGACCTGGGCGCCTGTTCCGTCGCCGAGCGCGGGAGCGGTCGGGTACGTTGTCGCCTTCCCCACGTCGGCGGCCGACCCACGTCCACCAGGATCTCTGCAATCCGCCGTGGCCATCCCTCCGCCGTGACGCGAAACTCCCTGTGGATAAATCGCGTCGCCTCTAACCCCGCTTAGATATCCATGTGGACGTGTAACCGTCGGAGGTTAGTGTGGCGCAACGGAGGTGCGGCACCATGGGCGACTCGGATTGGGCGGCGGAGCGGGCTGAGGAATACTGGCGGCTCCACGCGGAACCCGTGCTCAAGCGCGTCGTCATCGACGCCTTCCTGTCCGGAACGGCGGCCGTGCCCCCTGCCTTGGCGAACTGGCTGGCATCGGCGCCCATCGGGCGCGGTGCCGAGGCTGTCACGCCGCCTCCATCCCCGGAGCCTGCGCAGCAGGTGCCGCCAAGCGCCAAGGAGGTCGCGGCACCGCAAGCCGGTCCTCGGCCCAAGAGGTCCCCCCGCCCGCTCAAGGGGGTGAGCGCCGCTGCGTACGACCTCGTCAAGCGCGCAGGCAAGCCCCTGACATCCCGGGAGCTGCTCGGACAGCTGAGGGACTGGGACGGGGGCGAGCGGACCGAGGCGCGCGACAATTCCCTCCTGGCCGCGATGCGGCGGCTTCGCAAGGCCGGTTGGGTCGACTTCGACGGGACGCATTACAGCCCGTCGGCGAAGAGGCCCCGCAGCAAAGGCAGGTCCGGTCCCGCCGGGCCGGGTCGGGTCTGATCGCCCGCCCATGGCAAGGCGAATCCATCGCCTCGCAGATCGGCTCCCTGCGCAGGAAGGCAGGGCGCTGGCGGAGATCGAGACCCGGCAAGCCCGCGGCCTACCGCCCGTTCGACCATCCAACGCAAACATGGACTCGGAGCGCACATGACCACCTCGTTCGGCGACGCGCGTCGCCTGCACGTCCTGTCTCTCGTCGCCCTGCTCTCGGTCGTGACGCCGCCGCGCAGCCGGGCCGCCGACGGAACCATGAGCGAGCACGAGATCGCTCCCGGCATGGTCATCCGCGGCCTGGTCACCGCGGCGGGCGCGCGGGCCTTTCGCCTGATCGTGCGGGGAACGCTCGTTGCCTCCTTGACCGCGAGGGATGGGGCGCCGCCGACCGGGTACTGCCTCGTTGGAGAGTGGTTGTCCGTGCTGGAGGCACTGGCTGCGCCATGGCGCGCGTTCGCCGGCGAGACCTCGCCGCGGAACTTCGTACCGCCGCGCCGGTCGCATTCCGAGCGCTCACCCTTCGTCGCACGGTTCCCGGCGCGCCAAGCCCGCCTCACGGGCCCGAAGCTCGTTCGGTTCCTCGCCGAGTGCACCGCTTCCCTAGGAGCGAAGGACTCGATGCGCGGCGATGAAATCGCCCTCGTCGTCGGCACGCCGGAGACCCGAGTTCGGATCGCGTGCAGCGGTGCCGAACTTCACGTCCTGGTCCATCGAGAGCGGCGCTTGGTCATGGCCGGCACCCTGTCGCGCCTCGACCTGAGTCGGCCCGGGCGCACGCGCTGCTGCATCGGTCGCCAGTGGCTGCCCGAGTTGTTGGATTGGTTCTGGGCCGTATCCGACGATGTCGATCCTGCAGACCTCGTTCGGTTCTGCCAGGGTGCCGCCTCGGATCGGCCCTAGCCGGCGTCGGCCGATGGCGCCGACGCCCGGATGCAGGGCCGGCCCTCGCCAAGCTTAAGCTCTCGCCTCTCGGGCCGTGACGTGTGCCAGGAAGGAGCGCAGCGTGGGTGTACGGCGGTCCTTGTGCGTTCGAGGCGCATACCGCCAACGAAAAAGCCCCGCCTGAGCGGAGCTTTCGTTTGAGGGGAATACCCGCGGGCAAACCCCGACCTCCGATGGCGAGCATCTTCGGTCAGCTGAAAAGACGGTGTGACCCGCCTCCAGCGAGTGAGAGGGATATCGCATATCCGCCTCGCCGGGTCAATGATCGAGGCCCAGCACGGTTCCGAGGAGCGCTCGGATGCCGGCGAGCTCGGCGGGCGAGATGGACGGCAGCGCCGGGCGGCGGTTCACGTTGACCTGCCACAGCCGGACCAGGGAAACGGTATAGATGTGGTCGCAGACGGCCCAAACCGGGTCGGTCTGGTGGAAGAAGGGATACGTGCCCGGCTCGAACCGGAAATGATGGGTGTTGTTCTCCCGGGGCGGGCTCTTGCTCACCGGCACCACCGTGCAGCGCCCGGCGGCGCCGGCCGAGCGCGAGGACACGACGATCGCCCGCCGTTCCTTCTGCATCTCCGGCTTCACGAGGTAGGTGAAATCGCACATCACGACCCGGCCGGGGCTCGGAGCGTGCGGAACCGGCCGCCTGACCTCGGCCGTGCGGCGCGTGACGACCGAACCTTCCAGCGTCGTCAGGAACGCGTCCGCCTTCGCGGCGGCGATGCCGCCGCGAACCAGCGCCGTCTTCAGCTTGGTCCGCTCGTACTGCGCGGTGGCCTTCTCCGACAGGAAGCAGTGGCGCAACGCGCTGGCCACCGCCTCCGCGGCCTCTTCGGCGAAGCCTCCCTCGCACAGCCGGTCGAGGCAAGCCTCGCCGTCGAAGCGGGTATCGGGATGCCGGGAAATCTCCATCAATCCGCCGACGGCGAGCGCCTCGCCCTGGGCGAAGCCGAGATCCGTCATGGCCTTGAACATGCGAAAGGCGTGGGGCACCCCGAGACAAATGCTCCTGCCGATGGGAAGGCGATGGCGTAGCCCGGGCGACGTCGCGTCGGGCAGGCCGAGGGCGAGCCGATCCGTTCGAAGTCGGCAAACACCTCGGCCGACGCCGTATCCGCACGCCGGACCATTGTCATCCCACGCCGAAGGGGCCGAGCGCCGCCGGCGCCCGGGCGCCGCGATCATGCCGGGGCCTACCCGCCGTGGATGCATTCGTTTGAGCGACCAGGCCCGGGGGGGGCGGCACCCGCGCTCGTCATCGAGGCGCCGGGTCCCGCCGCCCGGGCGCGCCGCCTCGGCCTGGTCCCGGGGCACGTTCCATCCGGCGCCGAGAACGACGGTTCCCGACCTTGCCGCACCGCCCGGCGCGGCTATTCGTTTTCATTCAAGAGCGCCACCGCGGCCTCCAGGAGCGCTCGGAACGCGACCGACTGCCGTGCAGCCGCCTCCACGCGCAGCGTCAGGTTCGAGAAAGCCGCGGGATCCTCCGACGGGTGCGCACCGATGAACCGAACCGCGGCGAGATGCAGCGCGGGTCTAGGCTTATGTTGCCCTGCCAATAGCTTCGATATGGTCGCCTGGCTCGCGCCGAGGATCTTGGCAAGGGCAGCCTGCGTAAGCCCGCGCTCTCGACGCACGCGACCGAGGGCAATCGCCAGCGCATGCGCATCCCCGCCGTCAGCCGCCCGCTTGCTTCCGCTCATGAAGTCAATAAAATCGAATGATAACGAATAATCAAGGCGCGCAGGATGCAGGCTCAGACGTCCGGGAGGACGCGGTCGGTCGCGACGATTCCCGCGGACCCGGAGGCCGAATTGATGCCGGGGGTGCGGTGGGGGCGCCCGGAATGGGTGCCGAGTGCCGCGTTCTGGGCTTTCATGGTCGGTCGGGCCAGCGAGCCGGTCGACGGGTTCGTGGGGCGGGAGGTCAGCCTGGCCCACGAGATCGGCTTCTGTCTGCTCGGGGGCTACGGCATCACGGCCGAGGTCAACCACGCGGTCCATCGCGCGCTCGCCGCGGATGGGATCTTCGAGCCGGGCCGTCGTCCCGGGGCCGATGAGATCGAGGCCCTCCTGCGCAGGCCGGTCCGCATCGGCGAAAGGTCGGTGCGCTACCGCTTCCCGAAGCAGAGGGCGGGCAGGCTCGCCGACGCGCTGACGCTCATCGAGACCGATCCTCCGCCGTCGAGCGACGCCCTGGCCTTCCGACGCCACCTGATGCGCCTGCCCGGCGTCGGTCCGAAGACCGCCTCGTGGGTCACCCGGAACTGGCTGGGCTCGGACGAGGTCGCCATCCTCGACATTCACATCATCCGTGCAGGCCTCCTGATCGGCCTGTTCGAGCGGCCGATCCGCCTCCCGCGGGACTACGAGGCGCTCGAACGGCGCTTCCTGCAGTTCTGCGTGGCCCTGGACGCGAAGCCGTCGCTGGTCGATGCCGTCATGTGGCGGGCGATGCGCAACATCGGCCGGGGACCGGTTTGACCGGCGACGGCGGAGGCCGATAAGAAATCAGGTCTCCTTCACCAGTGGCCGGGCAAGCGGGATGTCGGGGGGCAGCAAGAAAAGTTCGGGCCGTCGCCTGGTCGCGCCGGCCGGTGCAGGGCCGGGCGCGCCGAGCTCGACCGCCGGATCGGAGGGCGGGAATGCGCCGACGGGCTCGCCCTGCGACCTCAGTTACGACGTCGAACTGACCGGGGTCCGGGCCGACGTCGTCGCCGTCGTGCGCATCGGCGACGTCCTGGACGTCGCGCTGCACAGGGCGGGTGCGTTCGAGACCGCCGTGTGCCGTACCCGCCCCGCCGGGCAGGTGGTCGGCACGCTGGCGAACGTCGAAGGCCTCGACGAACTTCTCGGTTGCCTGCGCACCCACCACCGCTACGCGGCGACCGTGACGCAGGTCGGCCGCCTCCTCTGTCGCGTCGCCATCGCACCGGTGCTGGGTTGATCGTCGCCGGAGGGTCCTACCTGGAGATCTGCGAGATCCCGCGCTGGCGCCGGCTGTTCGGTTCGGGCGGCCGTGCCGCCGCGGCGGTCGGGCAGCTCTCGCCGGGCAGCAGCCTTCACACCTATGCCTTCGCAGGCTGGGCCCGCGACGTCGAGAGCTCGATGCACGCCTGCGGGGTGACGGCGACGGTAATGCCCATCGCCGAGGAGATCAGCTTCGGCTACTTCCATGCCCTGTCGCCGGCCACGCTGCGGCCCGGCGTGCCGACGCGACACCCGGCCCTCTCGGTCGACGGGCGGGTCGTGCTGCGTTTCGGCTTCGTGGAGGGCGACGCGGTCGTGTCCGCGGAGCGGGCGGTCCACGACCCGCAGGGCGACGACGTTGTCCCGTTCCGCGCCAACGGGTCCCGGGCCGAGGCCCTGGCCGTAGTCCTGAACGAGGGGGAGGCGGAGGGGGCGACGGGCGAGGAGGGGCCGGCCGCAGGCGAGGCCGTTCTCGCCCTGCACGCGGCCGACGTGGTCGTGGTCAAGCGTGGCTGCTCGGGCGCGACCGTCCACCGGCCTGGTCGCGACCCCGTCGCGGTGCCCGCTTATCGATCCGCCCGCGTGTTCAAGATCGGCTCGGGCGACGTCTTCAGCGCCGCCTTCGCGCATCACTGGGGCGAGCGCGGCCTCGACGCCGCGGCGGCGGCCGACCTGGCGTCGCGCGCGGTCCACCATTTCGTCGACACGCGCTCGCTGCCGCTGCCCGCGGCCGCCGACCTCGCCGACCAGGCGCTCGCACCCGTGGGCGGGGAGCCCGGCCGCGTCTACCTCGCGGCCCCGTTCTTCCACATCGCCCAACGCTGGCTCGTCGAGGAGGCACGGGACCGGCTGCACGCCCTCGGCGCGTCTGTCTTCTCGCCGTTGCACGACGTGGGCACGGGGGGCGGCGCCGTCGCCCTCGCCACCGCCGACCTCGCGGGGCTCGACGGCTGCCAAGCCGTGCTCGCCCTGCTCGACGGGGCGGACCCGGGCTCGATCTTCGAGGTTGGACATGCGCGGGCGCGCGGCATCCCAGTGGTCGTGCTGGCCGAACGCCTCGACGAGCATCACCTGACCATGCTGGCCGGCACCGGCTGCGAGGTCGTCGACGATTTCGCCTCCGCCCTCTATCGGGTCGTGTGGGCCTCGCTGCGATGAGGGTTCTGCTGTTTTCCGGCGGCCTCGATTCGACCGCCCTCGCTTGGTGGCAGAGGCCGGACGCCTGCCTGTTCGTCGATTACGGCCAGCGGCCGGCGGCGGGCGAAAGGGCGGCTGCGACGTCCATCGCGGCCGAGTTCGGGCTGCGGCTCGAAACGCTTCAGGTCGACCTGTCCGGGCTTGGCCTCGGGCCCCTGGCCGGCGGGGAGCCCGCCGCGCTCGCGCGTGCCCCCGAATGGTGGCCCTACCGCAACCAGATCCTGGTCACCCTCGCAGGCATGCGCTTCGTCGCGGAAGGCCTGTCGGAGATCCTCATCGGAACGGTGGCGACCGATGTCCACGCCGACGGACGCGCCCCATTCCTGCGGACGCTCGACCGACTGATGCGGCTCCAGGAGGGTGGGGTGCGCGTCGTGGCGCCCGCACGGCACCTGAGCGGGCCGGCCCTTCTCGCGGCGTCCGGCCTTCCCGCCTCGGCGCTCGGTGCGACATTCTCCTGTCACGTCATGGAATATGCCTGCGGGCAGTGCCGCGGATGCGAGAAGCATCGCGAGACCTTGCGGTCGTTCGGCCTGCGGTCCGACGTGAAGGCATCCCGCGCGGCCCCGGACCGACCGGACGCGGCGCGGGCGGAGGGTTGACGAATGGGCGGAGGGCTCCCACCCAAACGCCGCCGCATGCCGTACGGCATGGGACAGGTCCGGACAGGGTCCGACGAGTGCGACCTGACCTTCACGGTCGACCTGATCGGTGTCCGCCGCGACGCCACGCGCGGCCTGCAGGCCGGAGACGTGTTGGAGGTGGACCTCGTGGCCGGCGCGGGCGCCAGCACCGCAGTCTGCCGCACCGCCGACGGGGCGACCGTCGGCGCCCTCGCCGCGTTCCGCGGCCTCGTGAGCCTGCTCGGCTGCCTCGACCAGGGGGTGCGGTTCGAGGCCCTCATCGAGGATGTCGGCGCGACGCGCTGCACCGTTACGGTCACGAGGGCCGAGGCGTGAACGTCGTCGGCGGCACATATTTCGAGAGCTGCGCGTTCCCCGCCTGGGCCGGCCTGTTCGGTTCGGGCGCGCGCGCCGCCATGGCGGTGAGCGCGCTGTCCCCGGGCACCCGCCTGAGCACGTATGCTTACGCCGAGTCGGCCGGCGACCTCCGGGCGACCATGGCCGCCTTCGAGGTCGAGACGGACATCGTCGCCATCGGGGAGCGGCTCGAATTCGAGTATTGGCATCCCCTTCGCAAGAGCTGGGTTCCCGAGGCCGGCCGGCGCTACGCCGACCTGGCCGTCACCGGCGACGTCGTGCTCGGGTTCGGCATGCTGGAGGGCACGGCCCGGCTCACGGCCGGCCGGGCGGTCTACGACCCGCGCTCCGCCGACCCCGCGTCCTCCTTCGTGCGTTCCGGCTCGCGGGCGACGGAGCAACTCGCCTACGTGGTGCAGGATGCCGACTTGGTCCGGCTCGGGCCGCTCCCGGACCCGCGCGACGCCGCGACCGGCGTCATGGCCCGCGAGGGCGCCACGCTCGTCGTGTCGCGCCACGCATTCGGCGGTGCCACGGTGTACCGGGGCGACGCCCCCGGCATCCCGGTGCCGGCGTACGCCGCCCGCCGCTGGTTCAGGATCGGGGCCGGCGACGTCTTCTGCGCGGCCTTCGCGCATTATTGGGGCGAGCGTGGCTTCGACGCCGTGGGGGCGGCCGACCTCGCGTCCCGCTGCGTGGCGTGGTTCAACGACGGGGCTCGGTTGCCGCTGCCTCCGCCGGACGAGCTCGAAGGGATGGAGGCGGTGCCCGGGCGCCCCGCGTCGGGTTGCCGGGTCTACCTGTCCGGACCGCGCCGGACCATGGCCCAAAGATGGCTCTTCGACGAGGCGGCCGCTTACCTCGACGCGCTCGGGTTCAGGACGGAGACGGCGTTTGCGGACGACGGCCCCCGCTCACCCACGCGAGCGAATTGGCCGCCCCGGCCTCGCGTGCCCCATTCAGCCCTCCTAGCCCTGGGCGACGTCGCCGACCTCGGGACGAACCTTCACGTCGGCTACGCGCAAGCCAACGGCATGCCGGTGGTGCTGCTCGCCGAGACGGCCTCCGGCGGGGATTTGACGATGTTCTCGGGAAGCGGCTGCGAGGTGACGCACGATCTCGCCACGGCGCTCTACCGGACGTGTGTGGCATGCCTGCGGTGATCGGCGGCCGGGAGGGCACCCGTTGAGGCCGCCACGGTTTCCACCCGCTCCGGCGCGCCTGCGGGCGCCTGATCGCACGCCGTCCCCGTCCGGACCATCGGGGTCCGGCGATGGAGAGGGCGGGCCGGCGCAGGAGCGCTGGCAGGCGTTCCACGCCTTCCTGGCGGCACGCATGAACTCACGATGGGTGTTCCGCGGCTGCGCGTCGAAGGCCTTCGAGTGCAAGCCCAGCGCCGGCCGGGGCGCCGAGTTCGACCCGCGCCACGAACGGCAACTGTTCCAGGATTTCAAGCGCGAGGCCAGGCTGCACGTCGCGATGCCCGGGGCGACGGATTGGGACTGGCTGGCGCTGGGTCAGCATTACGGTCTCCCGACCCGCTTGCTCGACTGGACGACCAATCCGCTCATCGCCTGCTTCTTCGCCGTTGCCAGCCAGCCCGCGAACGAGGACGCCATCGTGTACGCGCATCCGCTCGGCGGCAGTTCCATGATCGACCCCGAGCGGGGTCCCGGCCCCTTCGAGATCGCCGAGGTCGGCTTCCTGCTGCCCTCCGCCCTGGCGCCCCGCATCGCGAGCCAGAAGGGCCTGTTCTCGGCCCACCCCGATCCGGCCTCGGCGTGGACGCCGCCCGGCATGGCGGAGAACAGCTTCGAGATCCCGCGGGACACCCGCGCGGTCTTCCAGCGCAACCTGTTCCAGCTCGGCGTGGATGCGGCCCACATCTGGGCCAGCCTCGAAGGCGTCTGCCTCTCGCTGACGTGGCAGTACCGCCTCCGAATCGGGCTCGGCGCGGCCTTGTAGCCCCCGCCGCTCGGAATCCCTGGATCATCCGGTCCGGACGACGGCGGTCCCGCCAAGCCGGTGCAGGCTTCGATATTCACCGGCCGGCGCGCCCTCTACCAACGCGCACGGCGTGGGTCAGGCACAGCAAGGGTTGCCCCCGTAGCTGCGCGGGGGTGGTGTGGATATCCTGTCGAAAACCGGACCACGCCTGGGATTTAGCGAAACGGAAGCGTGGGAGGAATTGGGATTTATCCGGGAGCTGCCACTCCCCAAGTCCTTGATGCCACACACCAATTTTCAAGCGAAAGTCGGTGGTGGAGCTGAGGGGATTCGAACCCCTGACCTCCGCAGTGCGATTGCGGCGCTCTCCCATCTGAGCTACAGCCCCGTCCGGAGCGCCGGCCTTGTAGGCTGGCTCGCTTCGGCCTGTCAATTCCGGAAATTTCCCGTCGCCGCATGCGCATCCAGCGCCGGTTGCGAGCGCGGGGTGCCGAGGACCGATATCCCCCGCATGAACGCCCTGCTCTGGCTCTTCAACACCGTCATCCAGCTCTACATCTACGTTCTCGTCGCGAGTGCGGTGCTGAGCTGGCTCGTCGCTTTCAACGTGGTGAACGTGCGCAACCCGATCGTCGCGCAGATCGGCGAGTTCCTCTACCGCGTCACGGAACCGGCCCTGCGGCCGATCCGGAACCTGCTGCCGAACCTCGGCGGCGTCGATATCTCGCCGATCATCCTGATCCTGCTGCTCCTGTTCGTTCAGAAGCTCGTGACCGACCTCGCCATCCAGATGGCCTACTGACGCCGGTGCCGAACTCATCCCCTCTTGCGCGTCTTGCGCGCGGGAGGGGCTTGGCACAGAACGACGCCGTTGCTCGGGCCATCCCCGGTCGGTCATTTTTCAAGGCGCATTCACAATGAAAACCAATCCCGGCCGCTTCTTCGAGGATTTCCGCCTCGGCGAGACCATCCGCCACGCGACTCCCCGGACGGTGACGGCCGGGGACGTGGCGCTCTACACCGCCCTCTACGGCCCGCGCTTCGCGGTCCAGTCGTCGGACGCCTTCGCCAAGGCGATCGGCTATCCCGCCAGCCCCCTCGACGACCTGCTCACCTTCCACGTCGTGTTCGGCAAGACCGTGCCCGACATCTCCCTGAACGCGCTCGCCAATCTCGGCTATGCCGAGGGCGGGTTCCACCGGCCGGTCTATCCGGGCGAGACGCTCTCGACCGTGTCCGAGGTGATCGGCCTCAAGGAGAGCTCCAACCGCCAGACCGGTGTGGTCTATGTCCGCTCCACGGGTTCGGATTCCGCGGGCAAGACCGTGCTCAGCTATTGCCGCTGGGTTCTGGTGCGCAAGCGCGACCCCGAGGCCAAGGTCGCCGAGGAGCATGTGCCGACGCTGGCCAAGGTGGTCGACCCGACCGATCTCGCCCATTCCCTGCCGCCCCTCTCGCCGCAGGCCTACGACACGGCGCTGGCCGGCAGCCCGCACCGCTTCGCCGATTACGCGGCGGGCGAGCGCATCGACCATGTCGACGGCATGACCGTCGAGGAGGCCGAGCACCAGATCGCCACGCGCCTGTTCCAGAACACGGCCAAGGTGCATTTCGATGCGCATGCGACCAAGGAGACGCGGTTCGGCCGTCGCCTGATCTATGGCGGCCACGTGATCTCGCTGGCCCGTGCCCTCAGCTTCAACGGGCTCGCCAACGCCTTCGCCCTGGCCGGGATCAATGGCGGCCGCCACGTCGCCCCGCTTTTTGCCGGCGACACGGTCTATGCCTGGAGCGAGGTGCTGGAGACCGCGGAGCTGCCCGGCCGCACCGATATCGGCGCCCTGCGCCTGCGCACGGTGGCGACCAAGAACCAGCCCTGCGCCAATTATCCCGACCGCCAGGGCGACGGCTACGATCCGGCGGTGATCCTCGACCTCGACTACTGGGCCTTCATCCCGCGCTGAGGCCAAGTTCAGGCTCGCCGTCGAACGGCGTCCGGAAGGGCCATCGCTCCCGTGGGCGGTGGCCCTTCTCCGTTCCGGAGTGCCTCAGCCCCCGAACAGCCAGCCGAGCCCCGCCCGCCGCAGCGGGTTCTCCGGATTGGCGAGGAGGCGGGCGGCCATGGCGCAGGCGATGACGACGAGGAGCGGCCGGATCAGTCGGGCGCCGAGCCGCATGGCGAGCCGCGAGCCCACCTGCGCCCCGAGGAAGGCGCCGAGCGCCATGGCGAGGCCCACGGGCCAGATCACCGTGCCCTGGAGGGTGAACAGGGCGAGGCTGCCGAGATTGCTCGCGGCATTGGCGAGCTTCGTGTGCGCCGTCGCCCGCACGATCCCGAGCCCGAGCAGGGTCACGAAGCCGATCATGTAGAAGGAGCCGGCGCCGGGCCCGAACACCCCGTCGTAGAAGCCGACCGCGGGGGCGAGCGTCAGGGCGAAGGTCTTCGGCGAGAGCCGCGCGGCGGCGTCCTCGTTGCGGATGCGCCGGGCGGTGGCGAAATAGACCGCGATGCCGATCAGCAGCAGCGGCACCAGGGCGTCGAGGGCGCTCTTCGGCAGCAGACTGACGCAGAGCGCGCCGGCCACGGAGGCGGCCCCCGCCGCGAGCGCCGCCGGGGCGGCCTCCGGCCATCGGATCAGCCCGCGCCGCGCGAAGGCGAGCGTGGCCGAGACCGAGCCGGCGCTGCCCTGGAGCTTGTTGGTGGCGATCGCGCTCACCGGATCGAGACCCGCGAGCAGCAGGGCCGGCAGGGTCAGCAGGCCGCCGCCGCCGGCGATGGCGTCGCAGGTGCCCGCCACCAGAGCGACGCCGAACAGGCCGGCGATCAGGCTCGGATCCACCCCGCCGATCATGGCAGGGCCTTCGGGGATGTCGGGGGCAGGCGCACGGGAGGGCTCGGGACGAGGGCGGCCGGGCGAGGCCCGGCCGCCGGAGCGGCGCCTATAGCAGCTTTTGCGGTGCGCGACGGTTGCCGGCGCGCGCCCGACCGCTCAGTCGCGGACGATCACCTTCGTGCCGACCCGGACCCGATCGTAGAGATCGACCACGTCCTTGTTGGTCATGCGGATGCAGCCCGAGGAGACGGCCGCGCCCATGGTCTCGGGCTCGTTGGAGCCGTGGATCCGATAGAGCGAGGAGCCGAGATACATCGCGCGGGCGCCGAGCGGGTTGTCCTGCCCGCCGGCCATGTAGCGCGGCAGGTCCGGGCGGCGGGCCAGCATCTGGGCCGGGGGACGCCAATCCGGCCATTCCTTCTTCATCGTGACGGTCTTGATGCCGGACCAGGAGAAGCCCTCGCGGCCGACGCCGACGCCGTAGCGGATCGCCTCGTGGCCGGGCAGGACGTAGTAGAGCCGGCGCTGGCGCGTGGAGACGACGACGGTGCCGGGCTTCTCCTTGCCGGCATAGGGCACGGTCTCGCGGGGAATCGCCTGCGTCTTGAAAACGTTGATGAAGTCGGCGAGCGGTCCGGAATCCAGTGGGTTGGCCGTCGCGGGCTGCCCGACGAGAAGCCCGAGCACGAGGGATGCCCCGACAAGGGTGCGGCGGTACGGCATCAGGATCCTCCTTGAAGCGGTGAGCCGTGCGGTCCGATCCGCGGAAGCGCGTTCACCTTGGCGGACCGCGAAGGGTCGGTTCGGGCTCGGACGTTCCTGGCGATTGGCGGCCGCTCGGGGCAAGAGGAAGGCGCGGACGTGCCATTCCTGCAACGCTTGCGCGAAATGCATGCGGTTCTGCACGGACGGCAGGGCCGTGCGATCGTCCCGTTCAGCACCGCGGGTTTTTCGTTCCACGGGGACGATGCTTTCGTGGCCGACAGAATGTCGCACCCGATTGCGCCGTCTCCGGCAAAGCACCAGACTCCGCATCCGTGTCGAAACCGTTCTGCCTGCCTGCGCTCCGCCGCATCCGCGCCACCGTGGCCGCCCTCGTCGGGATCCTGACGATGGGCCTCGTCGCGGCCAGCGGGATCGCGTCGGACTATCCGCCCGAGGCGCCCTTCCGCGTCTCGGCGGTGAGCACGGGCCTGTCCGGGTTCGGCACGGCGCCCGCGGTGCCCGACCATCTGGCGAGCCTGCGTGCCGCTGCGCCCGCCCTCGATGCGGATGACCTGCCCGGCGACGGGCGCCGGCTCTTCGCGGATGCGGTCCCGCCCTTCGTGACCGGCGACGGCCGCAGCCTGCGCCCCGTCTCCGATATCGGCTGCGCCCTCGCGGAGCGGCGCTGCCCCGACCGGCCGCCCAGGGCCTGATCCGGGTCGGCATTTCGGACGCCCCGGTCCTCGGTCGACCCCCGCGCGGCGGGCACGGTCGTGGGAATGCCAAGATCCGTCTCCAGGATACGCGTCAGGATCGAGCGGTCCGCGCAGGCGCGCGGATCGTCCGCGACGCCGACGCGATGCATCCCGCATCCGCCTTCCGGGCCGCCTGCTTGGCCCGGCGATTGCCAGAATCCTGTCCGCACGCGCCGGATCGCGGCGCGGCAGGGTCTCGCCCGCGCGTCCGTCCCCGGCTTTCCCGCGCCGGGGCTGGACGCGGCCAAGCGTCATTGCAGGAGCGAATCCCACGTGTCGTCCCGCCTGAATGTGTCGCCCCGTTCGAAGCCGCGCCGGAACCGTCCGGCGGCCTTCGCCGCGACGCTCGCCGCCAGCCTCGTCATGGTCGCCGTCTCGGCCTGCAACGAGCAGAAGGCCTCGGCCCCCGTGCCCCTGCCGCCGCCGCAGGTCAGCGTCGTCACGGCGCAGCCCCAGCCGATCCCCTATGTGCGCGACCTGCCCGGCCGCGTCGCCCCCATGCGAATCGCCGAGGTGCGCTCCCGCGTCTCCGGTCTCGTGGTGAAGCGGCTGTTCCAGCAGGGCAGCGCGGTGAAGGAAGGGGACATCCTCTACAAGATCGACCCGGCGCCCTACGAGGTGGAGCTCGCCAGCGCCGAGGCCGCCCTGGCCCGCACCGAGGCCGCCCTCGTCCTCGCCAGCCAGCAGGCGGAGCGGCTCGAGACCCTGCTCGCCCGCAACACCGCGAGCCAGGCGCAGTACGACACGGCCTTCGCCGCCAAGAAGCAGGCGGAGGCGGAGGTCGCCGGCGCCAAGGCCACCCGCGACCGGGCCCGGCTCAACCTCGCCTGGACCGACGTGCGCGCGCCGATCTCCGGCCGCATCGGCCGGGCGCTGCTCACCGAGGGCACCCTGATCGACCAGGGCTCCACCGGCGTGCTCGCCACGATCCAGCAGCTCGACCCGATCTATGTCGACATCACCCAGTCGGTGGGCGAGCTGAACAAGCTGCGCCGGGACATCGCCTCCGGCGAGCTCTCGAAGCTGGCCCACGACGCCGCCAACGTCCACCTGATCATGGATGACGGCTCCCTCTACGGCTCGGCCGGCCGCCTGCTCTTCTCCGACGTGACCGCCGATCCGAGCACCGGCCAGGTGACCCTGCGCGTGCTCCTGCCGAACCCGCACGACGAGCTCTTCCCGGGCATGTATGTCCGCGCCCGCATCGAGCAGGGCATCGATTCCGACGCCATCGCCGTGCCGCAGCAGGCGATCCAGCGCACCAACGACGGCAAGCCCGAGGTCTGGGTGGTCAAGCCCGACAACAAGGTCATGCTCCAGCCGGTCGAGGTCGGCCCCGTCGTCGGCGGCAACTGGGTGATCCGCGAGGGGCTCCGGGCCGGCGACAAGGTCGTGGTCGAGGGCTTCCAGAAGATCGTGGCCGGCATCGAGGTGAAGTCGGTGGCCTGGAAGACGGTGGCGCCGGAGACCGGCAAGCCCGTCGACACGGACAGCCGCGAGCGCGACGCGGCCTCGACGGACTCGATCGCCCCGCCCGCCATCGCTGAAGTTCGCTGAGGAGGGGCGCGCAAGCATGGCACGCTTCTTCATCGACCGGCCGGTCTTCGCCTGGGTCGTCGCCCTCTTCATCATCCTCGGGGGCGTGCTCGCGATCCCGATGCTGCCGGTGGCGCAGTATCCGGTGATCGCCCCGCCCTCGATCGCCCTGTCGACAGCCTTCCCCGGCGCCTCGGTCGAGAGCCTCTACACGGGCACGACTCGCCTCATCGAGGACGAGCTGAACGGCGCGGCCAACATCATGAGCTTCGAGTCGACCACCGACTCCTTCGGCTCGATCAACATCACCGCGACCTTCCAGCCGGGCACGGATCCGGCGCTCGCCTCCGTGGAGGTGCAGAACCGCCTGAAGCGCGTCGAGGCCCGCCTGCCCGCGGAGGTGCGCCAGAACGGCATCCTCGTGGAGGAGGCCTCGGCCGCCACCCTCAACATCATCACTTTGGTCTCGACCGACGGGAAGATGGACGAGATCGGGCTCGGCGACTTCCTGATGCGCAACGTGATCAACGAGATCCGCCGCATCCCGGGGGTGGGCCGCGCCACCCTCTACTCGACCGAGCGCTCCCTGCGCGTCTGGGTCGACCCGGACAAGCTGCGCGGCCTCTCCCTCACGCCGGGCGACGTCACCGACGCGATCCGCAACCAGAACATCCAGATCGCCTCCGGCGCGGTCGGCGCCCAGCCGAGTCCGGTCGATCACGCCGTGTTCGCGCCGATCATCGTGAAGGGACAGCTCAGCACGGTGGACGATTTCGGCGCGATCGTGCTGCGCGCCAATTCCGACGGCTCGAACGTGCGCCTGCGCGACGTCGCCCGGATCGAACTCGGCGGCGACGCCTACCAGTTCTCGACCCGGCTGAACGGCGGCGAGGCGGCGGGCATCTCGGTGACGCTCGCCCCCGACGGCAACGCCCTGGAGACCGCCAAGGCGATCCGCGCCAAGATGGAGGAATTGTCCCAGTTCTTCCCGCCGGGGCTGAAGTGGGACATCCCCTACGACATCACCCCCGCGGTGAAGGCCTCGATCGAGAAGGTGCTGCACACCCTGGTCGAGGCGGTGGTGCTGGTCTTCATCGTGATGTTCCTGTTCCTGCAGAACATCCGCTACACCCTCATCCCCACCATCGTCGTGCCGATCGCCCTGATGGGCACGGTCACGGTGATGCTGCTCGCCGGCTTCTCGGTGAACGTGCTGACCATGTTCGGCATGGTGCTCGCCATCGGCATCCTCGTCGACGACGCCATCGTCGTGGTGGAGAATGTCGAGCGCATCATGAACGAGGAGGGCCTGCCCCCGAAGGAGGCGACCCGCAAGGCCATGGGCCAGATCACCGGGGCGATCATCGGCATCACCCTGGTGCTGGTGGCCGTGTTCATCCCGATGGCCTTCTTCCCCGGCTCGGTCGGCATCATCTACCGGCAGTTCTCGATCGCGATGGTCACCTCCATCGCCTTCTCGGCCCTGCTGGCCTTGACGCTGACGCCGGCGCTCTGCGCCACCCTGCTCAAGCCCATCGCCAAGGGCCACGGCCACGCCAAGGGCGGCTTCTTCGGCTGGTTCAACCGGATCGTCGACCGCGAGACCGCCCGCTACGGCCGCGGCACCGGCTGGTTCATCAAGAAGTCGGGCCGGGTGATGGTGATCTACCTGATCCTGGTGGGCGGCACCGCCTTCGCCTTCCTGCGCTTGCCGGAGGGCTTCCTGCCGGTCGAGGACCAGGGCTTCTTCACCGTGGACATCCAGACCCCGGCGGGCGCCTCGTTCAACCGGACCCAGGCGGCGGTGCGCAAGGTCGAGGAGCATCTCCTGGCCCAGCCGGGCGTCGCCACGGTGACGATGCTCAACGGCTTCTCCTTCTCCGGCCAGGGGCCGAATCTGAGCCAGGCCTTCGTCACCCTGAAGCCCTGGTCCGAGCGGGACGCGGCCAATTCCGCCATCGCCCTCGTCAACGGCACCAATGCGGCGCTCGCCGATTACCGCGACGCGGTGGTCGACGCGCAGGAGCCGCCGCCGGTGGACAATCTCGGCAACGCGGCGGGCTTCTCCTTCCGCCTGCAGGACCGGGCCCAGAAGGGCTACTCGGCCCTCACCGCGGCGGAGGCGCAGCTCCTCGGCCTCGCCAAGCAGAGCCCCGTCCTGCAGAAGGTGAAGATCGAGGGCCTGCCGCCCACGCCTCAGGCGGAGCTGGTGATCGACCGCGAGAAGGCCGCCGCCCTCGGCGTGAAGTTCGAGGACATCAATGCCGCGATCCAGGTCAATCTCGGTTCGGTCTACACCAACGACTTCCCGAACCGCGGCAAGATGCAGCGCGTCTACGTGCAGGCCGAGCAGCTGCAGCGCATGCAGGCCGCCGACCTGATGAACTACGCGGTGAAGAACAGCCAGGGCACCATGGTGCCGATGTCCTCCTTCGCCGACCTGAAATGGAGCCTCGGGCCGAGCCAGATCGTCGGCTTCAACGGCTACCAATCGGTGCGCTTCACCGGCGAGCCGCGGGCGGGCTACACCACGGGCGATGCCATCGCCGAGATGGAACGGCTGATGACCTTCCTGCCCCGGGGCTTCGGCTACACCTGGACCGGCCAGTCCGAGCAGGAGAAGCAGGCGGGCTCCCAGGCCTCGCTGCTCCTCGCCCTCTCGGTGCTGATCGTGTTCCTGTGTCTGGCGGCCCTCTACGAGAGCTGGTCGATCCCGTTCTCGGTGCTGCTGGTGATCCCCCTCGGCGTCGTCGGGGCCCTGGCCGCGGTCTATCTGCGGGGCATGCCCAACGACGTGTATTTCAAGATCGGGCTCATCACGATCATCGGCCTCTCGGCCAAGAACGCGATCCTGATCGTGGAATTCGCCAAGGACCTCTGGAAGCCCGGCACCAGCCTCGTCCAGGCGACCATCCAGGCGGCGACCCTGCGCTTCCGCCCGATCGTGATGACCTCGCTCGCCTTCATCTTCGGCGTGGTGCCGCTCGCCATCGCCACCGGCGCCGCCTCGAAGAGCCAGCAGGCCATCGGCACGGGCGTGATGGGCGGCATGATCTCGGCCACGGTGCTCGCCGTGTTCTTCGTGCCGGTCTTCTTCGTGGTGGTGATGCGATTCTTTAGGCGGAAGGATGCCGCCGAGGGCGAAGCGGCGGAGCCGGGCTCGGCCCCCATGCCCCACGGGCATTCCGTGCCGGCGGAATAGGCCCGGCACCGCAAACGAAAAGGCCTCTCCGCTTCCGGGAAGGGGGCCTTTTCCTTGTCGCCGGGAGCGCCTGCTCGGGTGGCGGCCTTTCCTCGCCCCCTGGGCGAGGGGAATCGGGCGAAGCGCGGTGGAGTGAGTGCGCCGGGTCCGATGCCGGGCACCACGGCGCCGCCCTCTCCGTCCGCTTCGCGGCCACCTCCCCCAAAGGGGAAGGAAAAACCGCAGTTGCTGCTGCCACCGTTCGGAAACAGCCTCAGTCGAGATGGGCGCCGTACTGCTCCACATGCGCGGCGAGGCCGAGGCCGTGGTCGCGCACCAGGCGCTCGGCCCGCACGGCGTCCCGCGCCTCCAGCGCCTCGATGATCTGAATGTGCTCCTCGATCGACTTCGAGGCGCGGTCGCCCTGGCGCAGGGCCTGATTGCGGATGCCGCGCACGTGCATGAGCAGATTGCTGCACATGTCCTTGATCACCTCGCTCTGGCCTAGCGAGATGATCTTCTGGTGGAAGCGGATATTGGCCTCGGAATACTCGTCGAGATGGTCCGAGGGCCTGCCCTCGAAGAATTCCGGGAACATCCGCCGCATGCAGGCGAGATCCTCGTCGGAGGCGTGGGTGCAGGCGAGGCGCGCCGCCATGCTCTCCAGGGCCGCCCAGGCCTGGATCATCTCGACGATCTCCTTGCGCGTCTTCTTGACGACGAAGACGCCCCGGCGGGGCTCGTTGCGCACGAAGCCTTCCTGCTCCAGCACGGTGAGCGCTTCGCGGATCGGGGTGCGGCTGACGCCCAGGGTCTGGGACAGACCGCGCTCGTCCAGGCGGACGTCGCCGGCCTGTCCGTAGATGTCCATGTTGGTGATCGCGGACTTCAGTGCTTCGTAGGCAAGGGTCCGCAAGCTCGTCGCCGGCACGATCGGCTTTATTGCGAAATTTTCCATCTCACCAGGTTTTCGCGTTCCGAGCCGGATTGGTC
Organism: Methylobacterium organophilum; assembly: GCF_022533465.1. NCBI lineage: Bacteria > Pseudomonadati > Pseudomonadota > Alphaproteobacteria > Hyphomicrobiales > Methylobacteriaceae > Methylobacterium > Methylobacterium organophilum. Next base: position 1,896,316 of record NZ_CP092848.1, read on the forward strand.
GAGGGACCACTGCAGCGTGCAAACGACCTCGACCATGGCGACTCCCCTTGCGAAAGACAAGGCGACGGCCGGCTCTCCGGGAAGTTCTGCCCAGGTCGCGCGTGAAGGGGAAGAGCCTTCCACCCGGCAACGGACGCATGGCAGGTGCCTAAAAAATTGACGTCTGGCATCTGGTATGCCAGATTATTCGCGAAGAGTCGGCAGGGGTGACGGCCCGACTCGTGCGCGGGACGCGCTCCGTTTGAGGAGCCTTCCGGGGAGCTTCCGATGCGGCGCGAGGCCGCGGGACGGGCTCCGCACGATGCGCCGCGCGGAAAGACCGGCTCTCAGGAGGAAGCGATGATGGGCAAGGCGCTCGACGGCGTGAAGGTGCTCGACTTCACGCATGTCCAGTCCGGTCCGACCTGCACGCAGCTTCTCGCGTGGTTCGGCGCCGACGTGATCAAGATCGAACGCCCCGGAACGGGCGACGCCACGCGCCAGCAGCTGCAGGACATCCCGGGGGTGGACAGCCTCTATTTCACGATGCTGAACCACAACAAGCGCTCGATCACCATCGATGCCAAGAACCCGGCCGGCAAGGAGGTGCTCTGGCGCCTGATCCGCGAATGCGACGTGCTGGTCGAGAACTTCGCCCCCGGCGCCCTGGAGCGGATGGGCTTCTCCTGGGAGACGCTGCATGCGGAGAACCCCCGCCTGATCCTCGCCTCGGTGAAGGGCTTCGGCCCCGGCCGCTACCAGGATTGCAAGGTCTACGAGAACGTCGCGCAATGCGCGGGCGGCGCCGCCTCCACGACCGGCTGGCGGGACGGGTTGCCCATGGTGACCGGCGCCCAGATCGGCGATTCCGGCACCGGCCTGCATCTCGCCCTCGGCATCGTCACCGCCCTGTTCCACCGCACCCATTCGGGTGAGGGGCAGCGGGTCGACTGTTCCATGCAGGACGGCGTGCTCAATCTCTGCCGGGTGAAGCTGCGCGACCAGCAGCGCCTCGAGCGCGGCCCTCTGATGGAATACAGCCAGTTCGGCGAGGGCATTCCCTTCGGCGATTCCGTGCCCCGGGCCGGCAACGATTCCGGGGGCGGCCAGCCCGGCCGGATCCTCAAGTGCAAGGGCTGGGAGCAGGACCCCAACGCCTGCATCTACTTCATCACGCAGGGCGCGGTCTGGGAGCCGATCTGCGACATCATCGGCGAGCCCGGTTGGAAGACCGACCCCAGCTACGCCACCCCAAAGGCGCGCCTGCCGCATCTCAACGAGATCTTCACGCGCATCGAGGCGTGGACGATGAAGCACGACAAGTTCGAGGCGATGGAGATCCTCAACGCCTACGACATTCCGTGCGGGCCGATCCTGTCGATGAAGGAGATTGCCGAGGACGAGGCCCTGCGGGCGAGCGGTACCGTCGTCGAGGTCGAGCATCCGGCCCGGGGGCCGTATCTGACGGTCGGAAATCCGATCAAGCTGTCGGCGAACGCGGTGGCCATCACCCGCTCTCCCCTGCTCGGCGAGCATACGGAGGAGATCCTGCGGGACGTGCTCGGCTGCTCGGAGGGGGAGATTCAGCGCATCGTGGCGTCGGGCGCCACCGGCTACGTGCAGAAAGCGGCCGCAGAATAGCGCGCTATCGCGGCACATCTTGCATTATAGCGCTTATTGGTATACCAGATACCAAATCGTGAGTTAGGGCGTCTGCGGGACCCCTGGCCCCCAACGGGAGGACGCCTGATGGCCGACATAGCGCTTGCTCTGCTTGCCGAAGCGTTCGGGCAAGCCTCCGAGGAGGAGACATCCGTGGCCCTTCCGGCGGCCGACGACGAGACGCTCGGGTTTCCGGTCGGCGGGGCGACCGGATTTGCTGGGCCTGTGCGGGACACGCCTTCGGGCCCGATCCCAGCCCTCTCCGGCATCGTCTGAGCGATCCGGAACCGAACGGGACCTCTGGGGAGGCATGGCCGAGCGCCGCGCCGTCAGGCGCGGGCGCTGGGAGACGCGAATCGGATCACGCGGTGGCCGGACGGCCGCCGGGGTGATCGAGGTCGGCTTACGCGGCGTGCGCGGCGTAGCGGCCGGCCGGCTGCGCGACGCCCTTGTGGCTGTCCTGGCGGGCGGCGGCATCGGCGGTGAGCTTGTCGGCGAGCTTGACGACGAGCAGGGCCTGCACGGCGAAGAGCAGGACCAGAGAAGAAAGTACGGTACCGATCATGTGACCCCTCCAGAAGCGATGGTGCGGTGCGAACAAGAGTGAGATAGCCCTCGCATCATTGGATATGAAGTACAAAATACCAGATGCCAGCATGCGTCCCACGCATGGATCGAAGTGCTGCGCGCTGCGATGGAGGGCCTGACGCAGGGGAAACGGCGGCCGACACGGCCCAGCATGCCGCGCTGCGGGATCGGCACGAGGCCGTCGAGGGCTGGCTTCGGAGAGTCGGGGAGAAGGCTTCGGCGCAGGGAAGGGCGCGGGGCGGGAGGCCGGTAAGGGTTTGGTAAACAAACGTGCTTAACCAATGCTTTCCGAGGTTTACGGGAAGCACGAGTCATGACCGACTCCGTCGACACCGCCGGCAAGGACGACCTGAAGAAGGCCTCCGCCCCCACGCTCTCGCCCGAGGCCCTGCTGAAGCAGGCCGTCTCCGGTTCCGCGACATCCGCCGAAACCCCCGCATCGCGGATTCCGGCCTTCAAGCCCAACCCGCTGATGCTCGGCGCCCTCGCCGGCGCCCTGGCCCTCGGCGGCGTGCTCGGCCTCGTGGCCGCGCCGCAGGGCGGGAGCGACGAGGCGCTACGCCAGATGGCCGCCGGCCTCGAGGCGGGCCGCCTCGAGAGCGCGCGGCTGAACGTCGAGGTCGAGCGGCTCACCAAGGCCGTGGCCGGGCTGAAGGATCAGGGCGAGGCTGCGCGCGGGGACCGCAAGTCCGTCACGGGTGTCCTCGGCGAGCGCATCGGCAAGATGGAGCAGGTGCTCGACAAGCACATCGCGGCCTTGAGCGAGCGCCTCGAGCAGGCGGAGCGCGAGCAGGCCGCCCGCCAGGCCAGCCTGACTGCGCTGATCGAGAAGCGCCTCGCGGCCGCGCCGGTGGCGGCGTCGCCCGCCCCGGCTCCGACGGCGAAGGCCGATCCGGTCCAGACGACCGGCAGCCTGCCCGACAAGCCGAAGCCGGAGGCGATCGAGAGCTGGGCCGTGCGCGAGGTCTATGACGGGGTCGCGATGCTGGAGGATCGCAAGCGGCGGCTGGTGGAGGTCGCCCCGGGCGATTCCGTGCCGGGGATCGGCCGGGTCGAGGCGATCGAGCGGCGCGGCCGCAACTGGGTCGTCGTGACGAAGCAGGGACTCATCACGACGCAGAGCTGGTGAGGGTCAGCGCGCGGCCGGGGAGAGGGCGCCGTCGACCGCCGGCGTCGGATCCTCGGGCTGGACGGCGAAGGGATTGGCCCGCTTGAGCAGCCGCCGGCCGCGCAGCTTCGCATGGGCGCGGGTCGCGGGCGTCGGATGCAGCACATGCGCGAGCAGGGCTGCATCGTCGGAATTTAGCGTCGGATCCTTCGCATCAAAGACAGCCATGACCGGCTCCTGGGCCGCCATCCGGGTCTCGCGACCGCCGAGCGGGAAGCTCGACCGTTCGATAACGGGACTTACGGGGAAAAGTTCCGCGAAGCTTTCGCGGTTCATCACATCTTCATCATTGCATCGCGGGGGTCTCGCCGCGGTGCGAAGGCGCACGAGAACTTAACGAGTCAATAATGGGCGCCGGGGCGCCCGTGCATCCGTAGATATTGCCGGGCAGGCCGCGGATGCCGGTCTCGACCGCGTAGAGATGGCCCGCCATCGGGTCCAGGGTCGGATCGCGGCCCCTCAGGCAGGTGGTGACGTAGAGAGTCGTCAGATCCGGGCCGCCGAAGGTGCATTTGGTCACCAACGCCGTCGGCATCGGCAGCACGCGCTCGATCTCGCCGCAGGGCGCGAAGCGGGTGATGCGCGAGCCGTTGTAGTGACAGATCCAGACGAAGCCCTCCGCATCGACGGTCAGCCCGTCCGGGTGGCCCCAGCCCTTCTCGAAGCGGATGAAGGGCGCCGCCTCGCCGATCATCCCGTCGAGGATCGGGTGCCGGCGCACCAGGTCCCGGCTCGTCGCGATCGTGTAGAGGCAGGATCCGTCCGGGCTCAGGACAGGGCCGTTGGTGACGGCGTGGCGGCCGCCGAAGGTCGCGAGGCGCTGCCCGTCCCAGCGATGGAAGCTGCCCGTATCGGCCTTCTCCGCGTCGTCCATGCTGCCGAACCAGAGGACGCCGTCCGGCCCGACATGGCCGCTGTTGAGGCGGTTGCCCGGCGGATGCGGCTCCGGCCGCACGATCGGCTCCCGGCTGCCATCCGACAGGGACACGAGGGCCACGCCGGATTGGAAGCCGGCGACGACCCGGTCGGGTTCCTGCGTCGGAAGCGCGAAGCCGATTTTCTCGTCGAGGGGCAGGCGCGTGGTCTCGTCCGTCGCCGGCCAGTGGCGCCAGATCGCCGGGTTCTCGATATCGACCCAGATCAGCAGGCCGGAGCGCGCGTCCCAGATCACCTCCTCGCCGAGCGTGCAGCCGCAGGCGACGGCGACGCGGGGGCTGTGCGGGTGCAGGCGTGGGGCCATGGCTCTCGATCGCTCCGGACGGGACCGGTCCCGTTTCGGAGACAACGCCGGGCCCCGAGCCGATATCCGGCCCCGTCCTCTCGCCTCCGGCCCCGTGCTCGGGCACCCGCTCCCCCGCGCTGCGCGCGGTCCCCCTCGCCCAGGGGGCGAGGAGAGGCGCCACCGCCTCACCCCGAAACCAGCCTCAGCGGGTGTCCTCGGCGATGAGCTCCGTGTTGATCGCGAAGGCGGCCATTGCGCCCTCCGCCGCGGCGACGACGGCGAACTGCACCCGGCGGGAGGCGTCGCCGGCCACGTAGAGACCCGGCACGTTGGTCTTCTCGTAGTCCCGGGTCGGCACCACCCCGCGCTCGGTGAGTTCGCAGCCGAGCTGCGTCACCAGAGGGGAGGGGGCGCAGGTATCCGGCATCAGGAACAGGGCCGCGCAGGCGATCGCGCGCCCGTCCGCGAGCACGAGACGGCTCGGCTGGTCGCCGTCGCCTTCCAGGCGGAGGGCCGGCCCCTCGACCACGTGGATGCGGTTGCGGGCAAGGCGCGCCCGGTCCTTCTCCGACAGGGACGCCTCGCCTTCGACGCAGAGGGTCACGTCGGGGCTCCAGCAGGTCAGCTCCAGGGCGAGCCCACAGCCGCCATGCCCCTCGCCATAGGCGACGAGAGCACGGTCCCGCGCCTCGTAGCCGTCGCAATAGGGGCAGGCATGCACGCCCCGGCCCCAATAGGTGTCGAAGCCCTCGACCTGCGGCAGTTCCTGGCGCAGGCCGGTGGCGAGGATCAGGCGGCGGGCGCGCTCGCGGCGCCCATCGGCCTGGACGATCTCGAAGCCGTCCTCCACCCGCCGGGCTTCCACCACCTCCACCTGCCGCCGCCGCACGGTCTCGTAGCGGTCGAGATCGGCATGGGCCCTGGCCCGCAGGTCGAAGGGGGCCGTGCCGTCCCGGGTGAACAGGCCCCAGGTCTGGGGCGTGGCCGCGTTGCGCGGCTCGCCGGTGTCGCAGAGGAGCACGCTGCGCCGGCTGCGCCCGAGGATCAGGGCGGCATTCAGCCCGGCCGGGCCGCCGCCCACGATGATGACATCCCGCATGCGCTCCCTCCGGCGACGCTCGCTCCGAAGGGAAGTCCCTGAGGCCGCAGGCGTTTCCCGCCGTTCTGGCCAGCGCGCACGAAAAAGGGCGCCCGCGGCGCCCTTCCTCCGTCCGCTCCGGCGCCGGTCAGGCGGCGGCGGTCTTCACCGGGATGCCCTTCTCGGACAGGAACTGCTGCAGCTCGCCGGACTGGAACATCTCGCGGGCGATGTCGCAGCCGCCCACGAACTCGCCCTTCACGTAGATCTGCGGGATGGTCGGCCAGTTGGAGAAGGCCTTGATGCCCTCGCGGATCGCCATGTCGTCGAGGACGTTCACGCCCTTGAACGGCACTTCGAGGTAATTGAGGATCTGCACGACCTGGCCCGAGAAGCCGCACATCGGGAATTGCGGCGTGCCCTTCATGAACACGACCACGTCCTGGGAGGCGATCTCGTTCTGGATCGCCGTGTTGATGTCGGTCATGGGTCCCGTCCTTGCGCGGTTCTGCGAATTGATCGTCGGAGTCCGGTGGCGCGATGCCCGGGCAAACCCGTCCGCGCGCGGAATCCCTTAATCCTGGGGAACGCCCGTGGTCAGCGCAAGGGCGTGCAGCACGCCGCCCATGCGTCCCTGCAGGGCGCCGTAGACCATCTGGTGCTGGGCGACCCGCGTCTTGCCCTTGAAGGCGGAGGAGATCACGGTCGCGGCATAGTGGTCGCCGTCGCCGGCGAGATCCTTGATCTCCACCGTGGCGTCGGGCAGCGCCTCGCGGATCATCGCCTCGATCTCGCGCGCATCCATCGGCATCGGAACGGTCCTTCTCGAAGGGCTTCAGGCCGCGGCGCCCGCGGGCTGGCTCGCCATATAGGCGGGGAACCAGCCCTCGTGGGCCGCGGACAACTCGGCCACCGAGATGGTCTCGCCGCCCGGCAGGGTCAAACGGTCTGTCCCGGTGACGCCGACGATGGCCGCGTCGATGCCCTGCGCCGAGGCGCTGTAGAGCAGGTCGGTGGCGGCCTCCGCCTCGACGGCGATGAGGTAGCGGCCCTGGTCCTCGCCGAAGAGATAGGCATGGGCGGGCAGGGCGCCGGCGACCTCCGGCAGGGCCGCGCCGATCCCACCGGCCATGGCCATCTCGGCGAGCGCCACGGCAAGCCCGCCATCGGAGAGGTCGTGCACCGTGTCGACGATGCCCCCGGTGATGAGTCCGCGCACGAAGTCGCCGACCTTGCGCTCGGCGGCGAGGTCGACGGGCGGGGGCGCGCCCTCCTCGCGGCCGGCGATCTGGGCGAGATAGAGCGACTGACCGAGCCAGCCCTCGGTGCGGCCGAGCAGAACCAGCACGTCGCCCTCGCGCTTCAGGGCGATCGTGGCGTGGCGGGCCACGTCGTCGATCACGCCGACGCCGCCGATGGTCGGGGTCGGCAGGATGCCGACGCCGTTGGTCTCGTTGTAGAGGGAGACGTTGCCCGACACGACGGGGAAGTCGAGGGCGCGGCAGGCCTCGCCGATGCCCTTCAGGCAACCGACGAACTGGCCCATCACCTCCGGCTTCTCGGGATTGCCGAAATTGAGGTTGTCGGTGATGGCGAGCGGCCGTCCGCCCACCGCCGTGATGTTGCGCCAGGCCTCCGCCACGGCCTGCTTGCCGCCCTCGACCGGATCCGCCTCGCAATAGCGCGGGGTCACGTCGCAGGTGAGCGCCAGGCCCTTGGGGCCGTCCTCGACCCGCACGATCGCGGCGTCGCCGCCGGGCTTCTGCACGGTGTTGCCGAGGATGAAGTGGTCGTACTGCTCGTAGACCCAGCGCTTCGAGGCCAGTTCCGGGGAGCCGACGAGGCGCTTCAGGGCCTCGGCGTTCGGCACGTTCGCCGGAACCTCGGCCGCGCTCACCACCGGCTGGTGGGTGTTGGGCAGATGGGGCCGGTCGTAGAGCGGGGCCTCGTCGCCGAGCTCCTTGATCGGCAGGTCGGCCACCGTCTCGCCGTGCCACTTGATGACGAAGCGCAGGGTGTCGGTGGTGTGGCCGATCACCGCGAAGTCGAGGCCCCACTTCACGAAGATGGCCTCGGCCTCCTTCTCCATGCCGGGCTTGAGCACCATGAGCATGCGCTCCTGGCTCTCCGAGAGCATCATCTCGTAGGGCGTCATGCCCTCCTCGCGCACGGGCACGCATTCGAGGTTCAGCTCGACGCCGAGATCGCCCTTGGCGCCCATCTCCACGGCAGAGCAGGTTAGGCCCGCCGCGCCCATGTCCTGGATCGCGATGACGGCGCCGGAGGCCATCAGCTCCAGGCAGGCCTCGAGCAGGAGCTTCTCGGCGAAGGGATCGCCGACCTGCACGGTCGGGCGCTTCGACTCGCTCTCCTCGTCGAACTCCGCCGAGGCCATGGTGGCGCCGTGGATGCCGTCGCGGCCGGTCTTGGAGCCGAGATAGACGATCGGATTCCCGAGGCCGGTGGCCGCCGCGTAGAAGATGCCGTCGGTCTTCGCCAGGCCGACCGCCATGGCGTTGACGAGGATGTTGCCGTCGTAGCGGCGGTGGAAGCCGACCTGGCCGCCCACCGTGGGCACGCCGAAGGAATTGCCGTAGCCGCCGATGCCGGCGACCACGCCGGAGACGAGGTGGCGGGTGCGGGGGTGGTCCGGCGCGCCGAAGCGCAGCGCGTTCAGGGCCGCGATCGGCCGGGCGCCCATGGTGAAGACGTCGCGCAGGATGCCGCCGACGCCGGTCGCCGCGCCCTGGTAGGGCTCGATGAAGCTCGGGTGGTTGTGGCTCTCCATCTTGAAGACGCAGGCATGGCCGTCGCCGATATCGATGACGCCCGCGTTCTCGCCCGGCCCCTGGATCACCCAGGGCGCGCTCGTGGGCAGGCCGCGCAGATGCTTGCGCGAGGATTTGTAGGAGCAGTGCTCGTTCCACATCGCCGAGACGATGCCGAGCTCGGTCAGCGTCGGGTCCCGGCCGATCAGCCCGCGGAAGCGTTCGTATTCCTCGGGCGTGAGGCCGTGCTGACGGACGAGTTCGGGAGTGATCGGAACGTCGTTTCGGAACATGCCAAGACCTTGAAGCCTCACCTGACGCCGTCCGGCGTCAGGCGTCCACGACACGCTGCGGCCGTCCGACAGGAGACGGCAACCGCGGGCGGGATGTTACCCTGCGAATCCAGGATCTGCATTCATGTGCGTGGATGCGGCTCTAGAGCGTCAGGGCCGAGCCTGCAAACACTCTCTTGTGCGCGATCCGCTCATACCCCCGCGATGGCGGCCTCCGGATCCTGCGCTGCCCCCTGCTGCCCCGCCTTGCGGCGCGCCGCCACATAGGCGTGGACGGGCTCCGGGGCGGCCGTGAAGGCGATGTAGTCGAAGGTGTCCGGGCGGCAACTCGACATCAGCAGCTGGAAATGCATGCGGAACAGGTTCCAGCGCCGCCGGGCCACGATCCGGGGCTCGATCAGGTCCTCGATCCGCACGTGCTGCGCCACGAGCCGCCCCGGGGCGGCCGCCGGGAGCCCGCTCGCCTGGAGGGGATCGCGCAGGTGGATCGAGAGCCAGTCCCATTTGGCTCTGAGGTCGAGCCAAGCGATCGCCGAGGCGGCTCCGAAGCGCTGGAGCGCGGCCCGCATCTCCACTGCCCGGGGGTCGAGGGTGATCCAGGGAATCACGCTGCCGATCGTGACGAGGGTCACGGGCGTGCTGCGGCGGCCGAAATCGGGGTCGGTGGACAGGAGCCGGTCCAATGCTTCGATCGCGAGGAAGCTCGACGAGGAATGGCCGATCACCACGATCTCGTCCGCCTGGCCTTCCGCGGCGCGGATTTTCTCGGCCCAGGCGCCGAGCCGGCCGCGCATGCGGGTCTCGGCCCCGCTCGCGTGGTCGTGGGTGAAGGCCGTGTCGTCGACGAGGTGGGCGATGTAGAGCGGCTTGCCCTTGGTGACGCGGGTGATGAGCCCGAGGATTCCGTAGGCTACGAGCGGGATAAGGAGAGCGGTCAGTGCGGCCGGCCCGCCGCTGAGGGGCGTGCCCGTCACCAGCAGCGTCGCCGCCACAACGGCCAGCAGCACGAAGGCGGCATAGATCTGATGCACGCCGTAGATGACTCGGGCGAAGCGGCGCGCCTCCTTGCGGAAGGCTTTCGTGTAGCCGCTGCGCCGGAGACGCCACCAGAGCGCTGGGATCGCCCAAAGGCGCATCAGGTTGGAGCGGGGGAAGCGGCTGCGGACGATCTCTTCCCAGCGCAGAAGCGTATAGCGCGTCTCGGCGTGCCGTGCCCCGGCTTCGCAGCGGATCGTCCAGTCGAGGCTGAGGCCATCGGAGCTCCGCACCGGCTCGCCGACCGTGATTCCGAGGCCACGCCGACCGGCCGTGAAGCGGGCTTCGCGGCGATAGAGGCCCCAATAGGTCTCGGGATCGCGCGGGTCGAAGCCGGGCAGGTAGAAGACCTGACGGCGAAAGGGGGCGCTCGAAGCGGGACTCTCGGAAATGACTCGGCGGCTCCTCGGGCGAAGGCGTGAGGGAGCCGCGTGCCTACACGATGCGGATCGCCAGGGGCGAGTGCGAAAGAGTCACGCGCGCGACCGTAAGGGCACGCTTGGACGATCGCCCATGGGCAGGGCTTGGCTCTCACGCAAGCCAGACACGAACGCCGAGGTCTTGCTGCATCGTTTTCCGAAGGCGAGAACCATCATTCTGATCAATCCTTCGGTGTCGCGGTAACTGCGCCTTCACGGGGATGGCCCTAGGCTGCAGGCATGACCTCCATCGCCTCGCAAGCCACGCAGATGCTGGCCGCCTCGTTCTCGCAGAACGTCGGCACGGCCGTGGCACGCCAGCAGATCGATGCGGAGCGCGCCGTCGCCGGTCTCGTGGCGAGTACGGCGAATGCGTCGCCCGCCCCGCCACCGGGACAGGGCAAGCTCGTCGACGTGAAGGTGTGAACCGGTCGCCCCGCGTCCGATCTTAGCCGTCAGCCCGTGATCGTCCGGCGGCGCTGCCCGTCATCGGCCAGAAATTCCGCGATCGCGGTCACGAAGCGCTCGCCATAGGCCTCGCGTTTGCGCTCGCCGACCCCGTGGACCGAGCGTAGGGCCCAGAGATCGACGGGCTTGGCGCGGGCCATCTCGATCAGCGTCCGGTCGGGGAAGACCATGAAGGCGGCGATGCCTTCCGCCCGGGCGATAGTGGCGCGCAGACCGCGCAGGTGCTGGAACAGGGCCTCGTCCGCCTCGCCGAGCTGAAGGGCGTCGTCCTCGCGGGGGGCGGAACGCCGGCTGCGGGATTCGGCCTTGCGTGGCTCCGGATCGGGGCGCAGCTCGATCCGGTCGCGACCGAATAGGATCGCCTCGCCCTTCTCGGTCATGGACAGGCCGCCATAGCCGTCGGCGTTCTCGGCAACCGCGCCTGCCGCGAAGAGCTGGCGTAGGATCGCGCGCCAAGCCACGACCGGCTTGTCGGCGCCGACGCCGAAGGTCTTGAGGGCGGCGTGGCCGTTGCGACGGATCTGCTCGCTCTCCTTGCCGTGCACGAGGTCGCAGACATAGGCCGCGCCGTAGCGCTGCCCGGTGCGCACGATCGCGGAAAGGAGCTTCTGGGCGGGGACGGTGCCGTCGATCAGGGTCACCCCGCCGCGGCAGAGGTCGCAGCGGCCGCAGGGGGCGCTGGTCTCGCCGAAATAGGCCAGCAGCGACTCGCGGCGGCAGGTCGCGCCCTCGCAGAGCGCGATCATCGCCTCGAGCTTGCGGCGCTCGACCCGGCGCCGCTCGTCCGGGATCTCCTTCTCGTCGATCTGACGGCGCCGCAGGGCCATGTCGTCAAGGCCATAGAGGGTGAGTGTGTCCGCGGGCAGGCCGTCGCGGCCGGCGCGGCCGATCTCCTGGTAATAGCCCTCGACATTGGTCGGCATGTCGGCATGGCAGACGAAGCGCACGTCGGGCTTGTTGATCCCCATGCCGAAGGCGACGGTGGCGGTCATCACCACCCCGTCCTCCTGCAGGAAGGTGTCCTGGTTGCGCATGCGCGTGCCCTGGTCGAGCCCGGCATGGTAGGGGAAGGCCTTGAAGCCATCCGCCTTGAGGCTGTCGGCGAGCTGCTCCACCCGCTTGCGGGACGAGCAATAAATGATGCCGCTCTCCGAGCGCCGGGGGCGCAGGAAACGCTCCAACTGCCGTGTCGGATTGTCCTTGGGCTCGAACGTCAGCCGGATGTTCGGCCGATCGAAGGAATGGACGAAGGTCCGCGGCGGCCGGCCGGCCGGGAAAAGCCGCTCGGAGATGTCGGCCTGCGTCGCCTGGTCGGCGGTGGCGGTGAGGGCCAGCGTCTGCACGTTGCCCAGCGCCTCGCGGACACGGGCGAGCTCGCGGTATTCCGGCCGGAAGTCGTGCCCCCATTGCGAGACGCAATGGGCCTCGTCCACGGCGAGACGGCGCACGCCGGCCCCGCACAGGGCGTCCATGCAGCCTTCCATCAGCAGCCGCTCCGGCGAGACGAAGAGCAGGCGCAACTCGCCGTTCCGGATCTTGCGCCAAGCCTCGCGCGATTCGGACTCGGTCACCGTGGAATTCAGCGTCGCCGCCTCGATGCCGAAGGCGCGCATCTGCTGCACCTGATCGTGCATCAGGGCGATCAGCGGCGAGACCACCACCGTCAATCCAGCATCCACCAGAGCCGGGAGCTGGTAGGTCATCGACTTGCCCGACCCGGTTGGCATCACGGCGAAGACGTGCTCGCCGTCGAGCACCGCCCCGATCACCTCATCCTGGCCGGGCCGGAAATCGTCGTAGCCGAAGGTCTTTCGGAGCGCGGCACGGGCCTCGTCGAGGCGAGCGGTCATGGTGTCTCTGCGAAAATCGGATCGAAGCCGGAGCGGCCGGTTTGCGGGGCGGGCGTGTAGGCGATGCGTTTCGGATGTCTAAGCAGCGAAGCCGCGCATGCCTCTAAAAACGTCCGCAGCGACGAGGTGAACGCCTCGCCGAGAAGCTGGCACCGCGGGCGCGCGGGAGCAAGACCGAGGCGGTGCGTCATGCCCTCGTAAATGAGCCCGCGTGGCGGGAACTGTCGCCGGACGCATGGCCGGGAGCGATCAAGCCGCTCCGGAATCGCATGGCCCGACAAAGCGTTCTTCGGTGAAGCTGGCAATGACGGGATATTCGTCGGTGCCCGCGTCTCGCGCCTCGACGTGAGGGCGGCCCTCCTGTGCCGAGCCGACCTCAGCGGCTGGCCACAGCGAGAGCCGCGCCGCCCATGACGGCCCCGGACCCGCGGTTGACGGCCCGGCGAGCCCTTTGGGAAACGAACAGGCGGCGGGCTCGAGCAGCCGCGACGGCATAGCCGCCGAGGGTCGTGCTGAGCACGATCACGATGACGGCCGCGATCTCGGCCATTCCGCGCGCATCGAGATGTTCGAGATCGACCACGCTCGGCAGCAGCGCCAGGAAGAACAGCACCACCTTCGGGTTGCCGAGGGTCAGTGCGAAGCCGCCGAGAAACAGGCGCAGGCGGCCCTCGCCCTGCAGAGGCTCCGTCGTCACCGGTTCGACCGGAGCGGTCCAGGCGCGCCATGCGAGATAAAGGAGATAGGCCGCGCCAAGATAGCGGAGCCCGATGAACAGGGCTGCGAAGCTCTGTGCGAGCATCGCGAAGCCGGTTGCCGCGATGGAGAACCAGACGAGGTCCCCGACGAGGAAACCCGCGATGAAGGCCGGCACGCCGCGCGGCCCACGCGCCAGGACGCGGGCGACGAGGGCGACCACACCGGGCCCCGGCGTGGCGACGGCGACCACATAGACGGTGGCGAACAGGGCGAGGCTCGACAGGGGCATGGTGGAATCAGGCGTCGGACGGCACCACGTGGCCGTCCACGATCCGTACCACATCGGCGCGCCCGTCGAGCTCCACGAACAGGGCCGGATCCGCCCCCGTCATCCAGACCTGTCCCGGCAACGCTTCCAGGGCGTCGAACAAGCCGGCGCGGCGGCGCGGGTCGAGATGGGCGGCGACCTCGTCGAGGAGGATGAGGGGCGCAAGCCCGCTCATCGCCTGGACGAGGCGGGCATGGGCGAGGACGAGCCCAATCAGCAGGGCCTTCTGCTCGCCCGTCGAGGCGGTCCCGGCGGGCACGTCCTTCGGCCCATGGCGCACGACGAGATCCGTCGTCTGTGGTCCGATGAGGGTACGACCCGCAGCGCGGTCGCGATGGCGCCCCTGCTGCAGGGCGCGGCGGAAGCGGTCCTCCGCCTCCAGAGCCGGCCAGACCGCGACGAGGTCGTCGAGATCGCCTTCGAGCCGAACGCTCGCCCAGGGAAAAGGCTGTGCGTCGTCCCTGTTCTCGGCGATCAGGCGGTCGAGGCGCTCCACGGTCTCCCGGCGGGCAAGGGCGACGGCGATGCCGAGCTCGGCCACCTCGCGCTCGATGGCGTCGAGCCAGCGGGCATCGTCGGGGCGTTCCTCCAGCAGGCGGTTGCGCGAGCGCAGCGCCCGTTCCATCGCGGAGACCCGGGCGCCGTGCCCGGCATCGACGGCAAGCACGAGCCGGTCGAGGAAGCGCCGTCTGTCGCCGGCCGGACCGCGGAACAACCCGTCGAGATCCGGCGTCAGCCAGACCACGCGCAGGAATTCCGAGAAGGCGACGGGTGAGGAGGCCGCGGCACCGTCGATCCGGCACAGCCGCGCCGCCCGGCCGTCATGCCCCGGCGGCTCCAGGCCGGTGCCGAGTCGGTGACCGTCTCCGTCGCCGGACAGGGTCGCGGACACGGCAAAGCCCCCCGGACCACCTTGGCGGGCCATGGTCGCGAAATCTGCCCGCCTCAGGCCGCGGCCCGGGCAGAACAGCGAGATCGCCTCCAGAAGATTGGTCTTGCCCGCTCCGTTCTCGCCCACCAGCGCGACAAAGCGCCGCCCGAGCACGAGATCGAGATCGGCGTGGTTGCGGAAGTCGCGGGCGATCAGGCGGCTGAGGCGCGGCGCCCCGGCCGGCATCGTATCCATGCAAACGATATAGACGCAGGCGTCGTCTTCGAAACCTGCGTCACACCCGCATCGGCATCAGCACGTAGAGGGCAGAGGCGCCTTCTTTGTCCTGGATCAGGGTCGGGGAGCCCGGATCCGCCAGCTTGAACAGGGCGGTGTCGCCCTCGAGCTGGCCGGTGATGTCGAGCAGGTAGCGGGCGTTGAAGCCGATATCGAGAGTGGCCGCATCGTAGTCGACGTCGAGCTCTTCCGTGGCCGAGCCGGAATCCGGATTGTTCACCGAGAGGGCGAGGCGCCCCTCGCCCATGGCGAGCTTCACGGCGCGGCCCCGCTCGGACGAGATCGTCGAGACGCGGTCCACCGCCTTGGCGAACTCGTCGCGCTGGACGGTGAGGTACTTGTCGTTCCCGGAGGGGATGACCCGCTGGTAATCGGGGAAGGTGCCGTCGATCAGCTTCGAGATCAGCGTCACGCCGCCGGCGAAGCGCAGGCGGATCTTGGCCGGCGACAGCTCGACCTCGACGGTCTCGCCGCCATCGTCCACGAGCTTCTGAATTTCGGCCACGGCCTTCCGCGGCACGATGATGCCCGGCATGCCGCCGCTGCCTTCGGGAGCGTCGATCTCGACACGGGCGAGGCGATGCCCGTCGGTGGCGACCGCCCGCAGTTTCAGCCCGGCATCGGCATCGAGCGTGTGCAGGTAGATGCCGTTGAGGTAGTAGCGCGTCTCCTCCGTCGAGATCGCGAACTGCGTCTTGTCGATGAGACGCTTCAGGTCGAGGCCGCCGATGGTGAAGCGGTGGGGCAATTCGCCCGCGGCGAGATCCGGGAAGTCCCCTTCCGGCAGCGCGCCCAGGGCGAAGCGCGAGCGGCCCGAACGGATCGTCATCTGCCCCGTCTCACCGCTCGTCTCCAGGGAGACCTGCGCGCCTTCGGGCAGCTTGCGGACGATGTCGTAGATGACATGCGCCGGCACCGTGGTGGCGCCCGCATCGACCACATCGGCGGGAATCGTCTCGGTCACCTCGATGTCGAGGTCGGTCGCCTTCAGCTCAAGCCCGTCCGGCCCGCCGCGCAGCAGCACGTTGGAGAGAATCGGGATCGTGTTGCGACGCTCGACGACCCGGTGCACGTGGCCGAGCGACCTGAGAAGGGCCGCGCGCTCGACGGTGACTCTCATCTTTCGAAAAACTCTGGCTTCGACCGATCGTCCCGCGACTGTCCGAGATCGGTCGCGGTCCGGCAACTTGGCGAACCGGCACCGGCAACGCAAGAGACAGGGCCGCGATCAACCCCAAGTGATTGGCGGCGCGAGGTCGGGGTGGACCGGATCGCGAGCGACGGTTCGGCTCCGAAAACGACGACGCCGCACCCCCTCGGATGGGGCGCGGCGTCCGGCGATGCGGTCCTTTGGCGTTCGGCTCAGTCCATCAGCATGCGCTTCAAGAGTTCGACCTCGTCGCCGAGCGTCGCGTCCTCGCCGATCTGCTTCTCGATCTTGCGCACGGCATGGAGGACCGTGGTGTGGTCGCGCCCGCCGAAACGGCGGCCGATCTCCGGGAGCGAGCGCAGCGTCAACACCTTGGAGAGGTACATGGCGATCTGACGCGGCTTCACCACGGCGGCGGTGCGCCGCTCCGACAGGATGTCGGAGCGCGAGACGTTGTAGCGGCTCGCGACGAGCTTCTGGATGTCCTCGATCTTGATGCGCTTGGGCTCGCGGTTCTTCACGAGATCGCGGATCGCGTTCTCCGCGGTCTCGACCGTCACGGGAGCGCCGGTGAGCGTCGCATGGGCGAGCAGCCGGTTCACCGCGCCTTCGAGGTCGCGTCCGTTGGCGGTGATGGCCTTGGCGACGTAGCTCGCCACGGCCGGCGAGACCTCGAAGCCGGGATGGGCGAGGCGCACCGCCGTGAGCCGCGCCTGCAGGATGGAGGCGCGCAGCGACTCGTCGAGGCTGCCGATCTCGACGACGAGGCCACCGGCCAGGCGCGAGCGCACCCGCTCGTCCAGGGCCTCGAGCTCGGCCGGCGGCCGGTCGGAGGCGACGATCACCTGCTTGCCCGCATCGACCAGCGCGTTCAGCGTGTGGCCGAACTCCGCCTGGATCGACTTGCCCTGGATGAATTGCACGTCGTCCAGGATCAGCAGGTCGATGGCGCGCAGCCGCTCCTTGAAGGCGAGGGCGTTCTGCGTGCGTAGGGCGTTGACGAAGCCGTACATGAAGCGGTCGGCGGTGAGGTAGATCACCCGGCGCCCGCCCTCGCGGGCCGCGTGGCCGATCGCGTGCAACAGGTGCGTCTTGCCCAGGCCCACGCCGGCATGGACGTAGAGCGGGTTGTAGAGGGTGCCCTCGCCTTCGTGGCTCGCGACCCGCTCGGCCGCGGCATGGGCCAGGGCGTTGGAGCGGCCGACCACGAAGTTCGAGAAGGTGAGGCGGGGGTCGAGCGGAGCTCCGTTCAGGTCACCCGGCACCCCGGTTTCTGCGCGCTGGAGCGGCAGTTCTGCGTCCGGCAGCGGCTCGGCGCCGGTGGAGATGGCTGCCATGGAGGCGGCGCTGGCCTGGATGCGGGCGAGCGGCGCACTCGTCGGGTGAGGCTTGGCCGATGCGGAGGCCGGCCGCGGCGAGGCCGAGGGGCCGCGCACGCCGACTTCGATGCGCTCGACGGCCTCCGTCTCGGCCCGGAAGGTGTTCAGGACGCGGTCGAGATAATGCGACTCGATCCAACTCTTGAGGAACCGGGTTGGCACGGTGAGGCGGGCGGTCCCGCCGCTCACGTCCTCCAGTTCCAGCCGGGCGAACCAGCTCGCGAATACGTCCTCGCCGAGTTCGGCGCGCAGCCGCCGCTTCACCCGGGTCCAGGCGGCCGGGACGTCGCTCCCGTTCTCGCCGTTCCTGCCGCCACCGGCACCGTCCGCCATACTGCCGTCGAGGTGCATCATACGCTCTCCTCGCAGCCGGAACGGGGAGCCGCCGCGGCTGCGTACGCACACACTGAGTAAGAGGTGGACTCGCGGAGATTCGCGAGGCCCCCGAATCGTCATGGGGCTGTCAAGGCCCGCACCGCCGCCGCTTGGCGATGGTGGAGGTCTATCAACAATTCTCTATCGTTCTCCTAACATTGGGAGTTATGGGGACAGTTCGGCCCTGCTTCCTGCGGCGCGGCAAAGCAGCGTTGAGATAAGAATCCGCAGGCGACTTGGGGATCATGCCGGTGCAAGTCGTTGAAACTTGGTATCCAAGCGACTTCGGATACGTTTTGTTAAGCTACACGGCGTGCATGACGCGCTGCAACTGGAACGATTTTGATTATCGTTAACGGGTTCTGAAACCGGTGTCCGTCAGGAGGCTGCAAGGGGCACCCGGGGACAACTCGAAACATCCTGTGAACAACTCGCGCTCGACGGTGCACAAGCGTGCCGGGCGATCCTTGGGGCCGTGCGCGGCGCGCGAGACATGAAAAAAGCCCCGCCGAATGGCAGGGCTGATTCCGAATCGAACGCGATGGGAAGCGGTGCTGGCCCTCAGGCCGCGAGCGCCTTCACCCGAGCGCTGAGGCGCGAGACCTTCCGGGAGGCATTGTTCTTGTGAACGATGCCGTGCTGGGCGGCGCGCATGATCTCCGGCTCGGCGGCGCGCAGCGCCTCAAGAGCCTTGGAGGAATCGCCGGTGGCAATGGCCTCCTCGACCTTGCGGACGAAGGTGCGCATGCGGGAGCGGCGCGAGCGGTTGATCGCCGTGCGCTTGGCGATCTTGCGGGTCATTTTCTTGGCCGACACGGTGTTGGCCATGGGCATCCTCGTTTGGTCGGGCGGCGCCGATGCGCCCCGCTCTCAAAGGGAGCGGCCGATCGGCCGGCGCGTCATGTCTTCAGGCAATGACGAAGCCGCCGATTCGCACTGATGGCGCCCGGCGGCGGATGGGGCTCTATATCGGCGCTCCGGTCCTGCGTCAATCAAGTTGAGCGCGGGCCCGAAAAGCGTCGAGACAGGCCGTTCGCACCAGAGCCTCCGGAGCCACATCGCCGCGCGTCATGCTCCGAAACGGCCCGATCATCAAGGGAGACACTGTTCGCACGGCAGGAGAGGGAAGCTGTGTTCCGCACCGCGACCTCTTTCATGGTCGGGCGACAAACAGGGTGTGCCAACCGGGCGCGGAGGGGGCGGATGCAGGCTTCGCCGGTGCGGCGCCACGGCCACGTCGCGCATGGTCGGGCTCGCCTTCTTGCCTCGGCGGCCGAGAAGGCGTTGCAAAGCCGTCCGGCTTCCGCTAATGCCGCCTCCGTCCGGGGCCGACGCGCTGCCGGCCCTCCTGCTGCGGTAGCTCAGTGGTAGAGCACCTCATTGGTAATGAGGAGGTCGAGAGTTCAATCCTCTCTCGCAGCACCAGTTTTCCCAAACACTTAAATTTCAGGCGCCGAACCTGCGGTATCTCGGCGGCCGAGCCGGGGATGCGCGGCGCTGCCTTGGGTATGCCGATGATCGGAGATGCCGTTGGGAAGCCGCTACGGGCTTGAGATCCGCACGGCAACGGCCGCCGATGCGCCCGGCCTCGCCGAATTGATGCGGGCCGCCGGGCATCCGGTGCCCTCGCATGTGCTGGCCGAGCAGCTCGACGCGATCCGTTACACGCATGGCACGGCCCTGCTCGCGCTGGAATGGGGGCCGCCGAGCGGCATCGTGGTCCTGCACTGGTATCCGGCCCTCGAACAGGCCTCTCTCATCGCTCAGATCACGCAGCTGCTGGTGGGCCCGGAGGAACGTCGCCGCGGCATCGGGCGCCAGCTCCTCAAGGCCGCCGCCCAGGCCGCCCGCTTGGCGGGCTGCGGCAGCTTGCAGCTTCTCGTGCCGCCGCAGGTGCCGGGTCTGGGGGCGTTCTGCGAGGCGACCGGCTTCCTCAAGACCGCAGGCTGCTTCGTGCGCCCCCTTCGGAAGAAAAGCTGACGGGCGGCCGTGCCGCGAGAGTGACGGGCTCTTCCGTCCAGGCTGCTGGTCGGATCGGCTCCGTCCCGCAAAGGTCCCGATCTCGACACTCGGAAGAATGAAAGCGACGATGCGGGGATAGGGCATCGCTTTCCCTTGCCAAACGTTCCTGTGGTAGCGCCTCTTTGACGAGGCCCGAGCCGATCCCTAGGCTTCACCACGATGACGACCGAGACCGACGCCGCACTCGCGGAGGAGAACGCCCCGACCACGCGCTGTCGCATCATCGCGACTGCGGAGCGCTCGTTCCGGGAGATCGGCTACCAGAAGACCACGGTGGCCGACATCGCGAAGACGCTCCGGATGAGCCCGGCGAACGTGTACCGGTTCTTCGACTCGAAGAAGGCGATCAACGAGGCGGTCGTGGAGCGCCTCACCAGCGAGATCGAAGCGCTGATCCTCAGCATCGCGGATGCGCCGGGCCTCAGCGCTGCCGATCGGCTGGCGGACATCATCACGACCCTCCATCGCGATTGCCTGGAGCGTTGCGAGGCGTTCCCCCGCATGCATGAGATGGTCGAGGCGGCGATGACCGAGAGCTGGGACGTCTGCCGTAAGCATGTCGACCGGATCGGCGCGGTCTTCGAGCGCGTCGTAGCCGACGGCGTGCGCCGGGGGGAATTCACCGTCTCGGATCCCGTGACCGCGGCCGCCTGCATCCACGTGGCGATCGTGCGCTACTGCCATCCCGTTCTGGTGAGCCAGACGCCGGACGCACCCGTGCCGCCACTCGAGGCGATGATCGCCTTCCTGCTCGGCGGCCTGCGCCCGGCCGCCTGACTCGGGAGCGAGAACCGGCATCGGCTCGGCGAGACTGTGGGCCGTGATGCTTCGAGGATGACGAGGCGGGCTTGGCCCGTCGTGCCCAGATCTTGAGGATCCCGCAGCCTTCTACGGAGCCGCCGGCTGCATCTCGGCGACGATGGCCTGCGCCACCGCTCTGGGATCAGCGGCGCCGGTGATCGGTCGGCCGACGACGACGTGGTCGATCCCCGCTGCCCGGGCCTGGCCCGGGGTCATCACCCGCTTCTGGTCGCCGTGATCGGCGCCGGCGGGGCGGATGCCGGGGGTGACGATGAGCCGGTCCGGCCCCGCAATGGCGCGCACGCGCTCCGCCTCCGCCGCCGAGCAGACGATGCCGTCGATCCCGGCTTCGGCGGCCTGGGCCGCGCGCCGGGCGACGAGCTCGCCCACGGGCAGGGCATAGCCCGCTTCCGCCGCGTCCGCATCGTCGTAGGAGGTGAGCACGGTCACCGCCAGGATCTTCAGGCCGGCTCCGCGTCCGCGCAGGGCGGCCCGCATGGTCTGCGGATAGGCATGCACGGTGAGGAAGGTCGCGCCGAGGTCGGAGACGGCGCGCACGCCCTCTTCCACCGTGTTGCCGATGTCGTGGAGCTTGAGGTCGAGGAAGACCTTAAGACCGCGCCGGGCGAGATCGGCTGCGAGGGCGAGGCCGCCAGCATACCCCAAGCGGTAGCCGATCTTGTAGAAGGTGGCGGCATCGCCGATCCGGTCGATCAGCGCCTCCGCCTCGGCCACGCTCGGCAGGTCGAGGGCGACGATCAGGCGGTCGCGGGGATCGGCGAAATCGGGCATCGGCAACTCTGCGGCGGGGTAGTCCGCACCATCACGCCGAGGGCGGCTCTGTCAACGCCGCCGGCGGCGCCATCACCCGCGCCACCTCCTCCCGCAGCACCGGCAGAAGCTCCGCCTCGAACCAGGGATGGCGCTTGAGCCAGCCGCTGTTGCGCCAGGAGGGATGGGGCAGAGGCAGCACGCGGGGGCGGCGCGGGGCGTCGAGGATCGCGCGCCAGTCCCGCACCGTCTCGGTCAGACCCCGGCCGCGGCCGAGATGCCAGGCCTGCGCGTATTGTCCGATCACCAGGATCAGCTCGATCCGCGGCAGGCCGGCGAGGAGCGCCTCCCGCCAGCGCGGAGCGCATTCCCGCCGCGGTGGCAGGTCGCCCCCCTGGGCGTCGTGGCCGGGGAAACAGGCGCCCATCGGCACGATGGCGAGCCGGGAAGCGTCGTAGAAGGCCGCCTCGTCGAGGCCGAGCCAATCGCGCAGACGGATCCCGGAGGGGTCCTGAAAGGGCACACCGCTGCGGAAGGCGCGGTTGCCCGGCGCTTGGCTCGCGATGCAGAGTCGGGCGGAGCGGCTGCCCTGCACGATCGGGCGGGGTTCGACCGGCAGGGGCGGGCCGAAGGCGGGGGCGTCCCGGCAGAGCCGGCAGGCGCGCAGATCCGCGGCGACATCCTCGAAGGCGGTGGAAGAGGGGGACATGCTTCCTGAGATGGAGAGGCGTCCCTGTTCCGGCGAGCGGGGCGTTACCGTGTCGCGTCGGCCTTCCGGCTCGGGTCACGCCCTCGGGATTCACGCAGAAGACGTAGGTGTCGGTGGTGCGGTAGCGTCGCTGCCCGCGACGAACTTGTCGAGGGCCGCGGCCTTATCGGCTGCCACCGCGGCGCCCCGGTTCGACAGCCACTTCCCGTCGCCTTCCGCGGCGCCCTCGCCGCAGGCGAAGGTATGGGTGGGCGATAGCGCGGAGATCGCCAGCAGGGGCGCGAAGCCTGATTTGCGCATCATCGCGTGCCCCCAGGGATCAGGATGGATTGCGAGTCGTCGCGATGAGACGCGCCGAGAATTGATTCCGAAAGATTCCTGTCGATCACGCCTTCGTTCATGATCTTGGGGGATATTCCGAGGCGAGCGCGAAGTCTTGGCGCTGAGGCGGCGCTTCGCGCAGGCCGATGGAGGGGCCTTTCCTCCTCGCAGATCCTGGGCTCGCCCGGACTCTGCATCGTGCCCTTCCAGATCAGGCAGGCACGATGCGGGTCGGAAGCAGTGTGCTGGATCGAGCAGGGGCCTTCTGCAGCACCCCGACCCCTTCCCACACGGGGACGCTTCAAACGTCTCTCAGGGCCCGACCGAGATCTCGGAAGTCGCTCCGCGCGATCGGATTGGCGCTCAGGCCCCCTTCAGCCCGGCCGTGTCGAGGGGCAGGGAGCGCAGGCGCTGGCCGGTTGCCGCGAAGATGGCGTTCGAGATGGCCGGGGCCAACACCGGGACGCCGGGCTCGCCGATGCCGGTCGGGTCGGTGGTGGAGGGGGTAATGTGCACCTCCACCTTCGGCATCTCGCTGATCCGGGTCGGCTGGTAGCTGTCGAAGTTCGTCTCCTGCACCATGCCGTCCTTCAGGGTGATCCTGTTGCGCAGCACGGAGGACAGGGCGAAGCCGACCGCTCCCTCCACCTGGGCGCGGATCACGTCCGGGTTCACGGGGATGCCGACATCGACCGCGGCGACGATGCGGTTCACCCTCACGCCGGAGGCGCCCACCGTCACGTCCGCCACCATAGCGACGTACGAGCCGAAGGATACGTGGGCGGCGATGCCGTAGGCGCGGCCCTTCTCCGCCGGCTTGTCGGCCCAGCGGGCCTTCTCGGCGGCGAGTTTCAGAACCCCCGAGAGCCGCGGCGCGCGGTTCAGGAGCGACAGGCGATAGGCGAGGGGATCGGCCCCGGCGGCGTGGGCCAGCTCGTCGATGAACACCTCCATCGCATGGGCGGTGTGGGTGTGGCCGACCGAGCGCCACCACAGGACGGGCACGCCTTCGCGGGCATTGTGCACTTCGAAGCGGTAGGCGGGGATCTGGTAGGGCGTGTCCGAGGCGCCCTCGACGGTGGTGGAATCGATGCCGTTCTTAATCAGCATCGCCTCGAAGGGCGAGCCGATCATGATCGACTTGCCGACCATGACGTGCTGCCAGCCGAGGATGGCACCTTTGGCATCGAGGCCGGCCCTGACCTTGTGGTAGACGGTCGGGCGGTAGAAGCCGCCGGTCATGTCGTCCTCGCGGGTCCAGACCAGATGGACCGGCGCCTTGCCGTCCCAGGCCTTCACGATCTGGGCGGCTTCCGCGAAGTAATCCGCACCCGGCGTCGCTCGGCGGCCGAAGGAGCCGCCGGCCCATTGGGTATGCAGCCGCACCTTCTCCGGCGTGACGCCGAGGGTGGCGGCTACCACCGCCTGCTCGATGGTCTGGAGCTGGCAGCCGGCATAGACGTCGAAGGAGCCGTCGGCGGCCCGCTCGATCGTGGCGTTCAGGGGCTCCATCGCCGCATGGGCGAGATAGGGAAAGCTGAACTCAGCTTCCAGCACCTTGGCGGCCTCGGCGGTCGCCTTGTCGGGCTCGCCGCTCGCCGAGGCGACGAGGCCGGGCTTCTCGGCCAGGGTGCGGTATTCCGCAAGGATCGTATCGGAGGAGCGCGTTTCGGCGGCGGAGTCGTCCCAGATCACCGACAGGGCCTCGCGGCCCTTCATGGCGCTCCAGGTGTCCCTGGCGATCACGGCGACGCCGGTCGGGATCGTCACCACCGCGAGGACGCCGGGTACGGCGTGGGCGGCCTTGTCGTCGACGCGTTTCGGCACCCCGCCGAAGCGCGGGCTGTGGGCGACGAGGGCGGTTACCTGGCCCGGGCGGCGGATGTCGAGGGAGTAGATCGCGCTGCCGTTGGTCTTGGCCACGGAATCGAGGCGGGGCACCCGTGTGCCGATCAGCGTCCAGGCGCCCGGCTCCTTGAGCTTCGGCTCCTGCGGCACCGGCAGGCTCGCCGCCGTCTCCGCAAGTTCGCCGAAGCGGGCCGCCCGGTTCGAGGCGGCATGGCGTACCACGCCCTTCTCGACCGTGACCTCGGCTACCGGCACCTTCCAGCGATAGGCGGCGGCGGTCACCAGCATCTCGCGGCCCGCGGCGCCCGCCTTGCGCAACTGGTACCAGGAATTGGCGATGGCGGTGGAGCCGCCGGTGCCCTGCACCGGGCCCATCAGCAGGTTGTTGTAGAGCCGCGCATCGGCGGGGGCGAAGGCGGTGCGCACCTTCGACCAGTCGGCGTCAAGCTCGTCGGCCAGGATGGTGGCGAGCCCGGTCGTGTTGCCCTGGCCCATGTCGAGATGCTTGATCATCACCGTGACGGTATCGTCGGGGGCGATGCGCAGGAAGGCGTTGGGCTGGGCCCCGACCTTCGACAAATCGGGGCCCCCAGCCGCGCGGGCCGGATTGCGCAGGTCGAGGCGGAAGCCGATCAGGATCGCGCCCGCGGCGACCGCGCCGCCGCTGAGGAACGCGCGGCGGGAAGGGGCGGGGCGCTGGGCGTCGGGCCGGGCGGTTTTCAGCATAGGGACCTCCGGTGCGGCAGGGAGCCTGAGGAATCTGCGGCCCCGCCGAAGCGGTGGGGCGGCGAGGGGCCTTTCGGCCTCGGAGGGGCTCAGCCCAGGGTCCGGGAAGCCTCGTGGATGGCGGCGCGGATGCGCTGGTAGGTGCCGCATCGGCAGACGTTGCCGTCCATGGCACCGTCGATATCGGCATCCGAGGGCTTCGGATTGTCGGTGAGCAGGCCGATGGCCGACATGATCTGGCCGGACTGGCAGTAGCCGCACTGGACCACGTCGAGCCCACGCCAGGCGGTCTGGACGGCCTCGGCGACCTTGCCGGACACGCCCTCGATGGTCGTGACCTTGGCCTCGCCGACATCGCCGATGCGGGTTTGGCAGGCGCGCACCGGCTGCCCGTCGAGATGCACGGTGCAGGCGCCGCACTGGGCGATGCCGCAGCCATACTTGGTGCCCGTCATGTCGAGGCGGTCGCGCAGCACCCAGAGCAGGGGCATCTCGGGATCGGCCTCGACCTGATGCGACGTCCCGTTGACGGTGATCGTGAACATGCCAGTCTCCGATCGCAAGGCCCCAGGCGCTGGGGTTAGTCCCGGTCTCGCCCCGGCCGATGTGCGCCGGCGCACATGAGGCCGCGGCGGCTTCAAGCCGCTTTCTGCCGGTACGGTGAAAACTCTCCCGGTCTCGGCAGCCGGTTCTTAACATATCGCGCGCAATCTGGGTGCTCCGATCCGGGG
The DNA here is from genome assembly GCF_022533465.1 of Methylobacterium organophilum. Taxonomy (NCBI): domain Bacteria; kingdom Pseudomonadati; phylum Pseudomonadota; class Alphaproteobacteria; order Hyphomicrobiales; family Methylobacteriaceae; genus Methylobacterium; species Methylobacterium organophilum. The sequence continues at coordinate 1,921,874 of NZ_CP092848.1, forward strand.
CAGGCCCCCCGCCGCTCCGCCCCCCAGCGTTCCCACACCGGCATGCCCGATCTGACGGCGGAGATGGTTCAGCGCGGACGTGGGCCGTCCTCGCAGGAGGTGGCTCGCCGCCGCGGTATCGCGCGCGAGATGCGCTCGGCGCGCGAACGTCTGACCTCGAAGAGCGGGCTGGAGCGCGCCTTCGACCACGAATTGATGCGGCTCTACGCCGAGTACCGCGCCGGGTCCTGCATCCCGCTCGTGTTGCTGGCCCTTGCGCTGGCCGTGGCCGCGACCCTGCGCGTGTCGCCGGCCACTGTCGGCATCGGGTGCTGCGGCGTGATTCTCGTCGTCCTCATGATGACGCGTCTCTGCCGCCGCTTCCTGCGCGGGGGGCACGACGTCGCCGCGCTCCGGCGCTGGCGCAATGTGTTCATCCTCGGGGAGTTCGTGCAGAGCGGCGCCTGGGCGGGGATGATCCTGCTCACCGCGATGGAGGCGCGCACTTTCGCCCTGTTCGGTCTCACCATCGTCGCGGCGGTCGCGACCATGGTCGCGGCCACCGTTCCCATCGCGGCGCTCGGCGGGGTGTTGCCGCTGACGCTGGCCGCGCTGTCTCTGCTCCTGGTCTCGCAGGATGCGAACATGATCCTGCTCGTCGTGATGACGGTGGGGTCGCAGGCTTTCTTCACCGTGCTCTCGCGCCGGCTCTACGCCTCCGCGGTCGGGACTGTGCAGTCGCGGGCGGAGAAGGACGCCATTTTCGCCGAGCTGGAGCAGGCCAAGGCCAATTCCGACGAGGCCCGGCGCCGGGCGGAGGAGGCCAACCTCGCCAAGTCCCGCTTCCTCGCCACCATGAGCCACGAGCTGCGCACGCCGCTCAACGCCATCCTTGGATTCTCCGAGGTGATGAAGAACGAGGTCTTCGGGCCCCACACCGCTCCGGCCTATCTCGAATATTCCAACGACATCCACGACAGCGGGATGCATCTTCTGAACCTGATCAACGAGATCCTCGACCTCTCGCGGATCGAGGCGGGGCGCTACGAGCTGAACGAGGAGGCGGTGCAGCTCGCCCACACGGTCGAGGAGTGCAGGCACATGATGGCCCTGCGGGCGCGGGGGAAGAACCAGTCCATCCAGTGCCTGATCGACGACTCGCTGCCCCGCCTCTGGGCGGACGAGAGGGCGCTGCGCCAGATCGTGCTCAATATCCTGACAAACGCCGTGAAGTTCACGCCTCAGGGCGGCGAGATCGTGCTCAAGGTTGGCTGGACCGCCTCGGGCGGACAATATGTGAGCGTGAAGGATTCCGGGCCGGGCATCCCCGAGGAGGAGCTCGGCATCGTGATGTCGTCCTTCGGCCGCGGGGCGCTCGCCATCAAGACCGCCGAGCAGGGCTCGGGTCTGGGGCTGCCCATCGTGAAGGGCTTGGTCGATCTCCATGGCGGCGGCTTCCAGCTCGTCTCGAAGCCGCGCCACGGCACGGAGGTCATCGTCACCTTCCCGGCGACCCGCGTGATGGACGCGCTGCCCGCGGTCGATCTCAGTGCGCCGGTCGCCGAGGAGCCCCCGCGTCGGCGCCGGCGACGTCCCTGGGCGGCCTGAGGGCTCAGGGCAGCGCGCCCGCCAGGATCGACCAGGCGCCGAGATCCGGTGGCAGGCGCCAGACCAGGGCGCTCGCGCCGCGAGGCTCCACATGCAGGCCCGGCGCCTCCGCAGGCGCCCCGGCGGCCGGGACGACCTCCAGCGCGAAGCTCTCCGGTCCAGGCATGCCGAGGGAGGCCCAGCGCCGATAGGCCTCGATCAGAATCCGTGCCGCTTCCTGCGTGCCGTAGACCTCGAGCCGGTCGCCGCGGAGCAGGGCGAGGGAGCCGCCCGATGGCGCGCACAGGGCGATCGTGGGCGGGAGTTTTCCGCCCGTCGCGAGGGCGAGGGTCCCCGGCTCCGCGATCCGCAGGAACAGGCCGAAGGCGGCCGCCACTGGCCAGAACGCCGCGAGCGGGAAGGGCCATGAGGCCGTGGGCTCCGAAGGCAGGCCGTACATCCGAAGCGCTTCCTCCAGGCGTGGCAAAGACCGACCGGCCGGCTGGCCCGGCCCGACCAGGGGCACGAAGAAGCCCGGGATCCGTTTCTCGGCGACGAGGCGTGCATCCTCCCGGTGGAGGAGCGCGACCTGGCAGACATCCCCGCCGCCGCGCATCAGGATCGGCACCAGCAGGCGACCGCCCTCGACGACGTTCGCGAAGAGCGCTGCTGTCAGGTCCCAGGTCGCGGCGGTGACGATCACCCGGTCGAAGGGGCCGCCCGCGACCGCCGCCGTCCCGTCGCCGGTCACGATGGTCGCTTGGTTGAGGCCGAGCCCGGCAAGGTCCTGCCGGCTGCGCGCGGCGAGCTCGGGGATGATCTCGACGCCGACGACGCGGCCCTCCGGGCCGGCGAGCCGCGCCATCACCCCGACGAGCCAGCCCGAGCCCGAGCCGACCTCGAGGACCCGCTGCCCCGGTTCGATCCCAAGCAGGCGCAGTAGCCAGAGGATGTAGCTGGGCTGGGAATTGCTCGACGGCAGGGCGGCCCCGTCCGCGCCGACCGGGCGCATTACGGCATCGCTGTAGATGTCATCAAGGCACGCTTCCGGTGCCGCCTCGAAATCCTGAATGTCCCCGTCGTCACTCAGGCGGAAACGGTGGACGAAACGGTGCCGGGGTGTGGCCCGTACGGCCTCGGCCAGGGAGGGCGGCAGGCCCTCCGCCGCCCCGTAGCGGCGGAAGCTCCCGTCCAGCATCCGGAGGAAGCGGGTTTCGTGCGCGGCCGTCTCGGGTACCCTCATGGCTGGGCCTGATCCGGGCCCTCAGGATGGTCCGCCCGCGAAGCGGTGTCAAAGCTTGCCGGAGACGCCCGCCTGCTCGAAGGTCGCCATGTCGCGGTGGCAGGCGAGGGCGCCCTTCAGGACGCCCATGGCCAAGGCCGCGCCCGAGGCTTCGCCCAGGCGCATGCCGAAGGCGAGCAGCGGGGGCAGGCCGAGGCGCTCCAGCACCTCCGCATGGGCGCCCTCCGCCGAGACATGGCCCGCGATGCAATGGTCGAGGGCGCGCGGGTCGAGGGCGTGCAGGATCGCCGCCGCCGCGGTGGCGACGTAACCGTCGATGACTACGGGCACCTTCTGTAGCCGGGCGGCGAGGATCGCGCCGGCCATGGCGGCGATCTCGCGGCCGCCGAGGCGGGCGAGCACCGCCAGCGGGTCGTCCAGATGCCCTTCGTGGGTCTTCAGCGCCAGGGCCACGGCCTCCGCCTTGCGGGTCAGGCCAGCCTCGTCCACGCCGGTGCCACGCCCCACCCAGTGCGCCGGCGCGCCGCCATAGAGGGCGGTGTAGATCGCCGCGGCGATGGTGGTGTTGCCGATGCCCATCTCGCCCACCCCGAGGCAATCTGTGCCGGCGGCGACCGCCTCCATGCCGAAGGCCATGGTGGCCACGCAGGCCTTTTCGTCGAGCGCCGGCCCCTCGCAGATGTCCCCGGTCGGCATGTCGATGGCGAGGTCGAACACCCGGAAGCCGAGGCCATAGGTCGCGCAGAGCTGGTTGATCGCCGCCCCGCCGGCCGCGAAGTTGTCGAGCATCTGACGGTTCACTGCCGCCGGAAAGGCCGAGACACCCCGCGCCACCACCCCGTGGCTGCCGGCAAAGACGCAGACGAGAGGCCGGTCGAGAGTCGGGCTACCTTTGCCCTGCCAGGCGGCGAGCCATTCGACCAAGTTCTCCAGGCGGCCGAGCGCCCCCGGCGGCTTGGTCAGCACGCTGTCCCGGGCGCGGACCGCTGCGACGGCATCCGCATCGGCATCCGGCATCTGCGCGATCAGGGCGCGGATATCCGCGAAGGGAGAGGTGGAGTCCGACATCGCGGAATTGTCCGTGCAGAGAGCCAAGAAACCGTGGCCGAAGGGCTGCGGCCGGGGAAAGAGCGGAGCTATAACGGCGTGGCCGACCGTGGTGAAGGCGAGCGGGCAGCGCCGAGGGATCCGGGGCTCTTCGTGAGGCTGGCGATGAACGACAATGGCGGGCAGGATCTCGGACCCGCCTTTCCCGGCGCGGGCGTGTTCTACGATCTCGCGGCCTGCATGCGGTTCTACTCGCGCCTGCCGATTCCGGCTCTGCCCTACGAGCCTGATCCCTACGCCACGCCCGATTTCCGCACGGTTCCGCGGATGCTGCCCCTCGCCGGCGTGATTCTCGCTCTGCCGGCGGCCCTCGTCATGGTGGGGGCCTGGGAGATCCGCCTCGGCCCCTTCGTCGCCGCCACCCTGGCGCTCGCGGTCTCGGCCCTCGTCACCGGCGCCCTGCACGAGGACGGGCTCGCCGACGTCGCCGACGGCTTCGGCGGCGGCCGCACCCGGGAGCGGCGCCTGGAGATCATGCGCGACAGCCGCATCGGCGCCTATGGCGGCACTGCCCTGTTCCTGGTGCTCGCCCTGCGAGCCGGCGCGCTCGCGACCCTGCTCGATCGGGCGGGGCTCCACGCCGCCCTGGTGCTGCTGCTCGCCGCCGCCATCTCCCGCGCGGCGGCCCTCGCCCCGATGGTGCTGCTCGCCCCGGCCCGGCCGGGCGGGGCCGGCGCCTCGGTGGGGCGCCCCACGGGCACGACGGTGGGGATCGCGGCCGGGCTCTGCCTGCTGCTCGCCCTGATCGGTCTCGCCCTCGGCCTGCCGCTGCTCGGGCTGGTGCTGACCCTGCTGCTCGCGCCCGCCCTGTCGCTCGCTCTCTGCGCCCTCGCGCGCGACCGCATCGGCGGCCAGACCGGCGACGTCATCGGGGCCTGCCAGCAGGTGGCAGAGGTCGGCGCTTTACTGGTCATGCTCGCTGCCATTCCCGTCTGAGCCCTGGACCCCGCGCCGTTGTCGTCCCACCTCACGCCCATGTTCGTCTCCGCCGCGCCGAAGCCGTCGAGCCCCTGCACCAAGGTCTGCATCCTCGATGCCGTGACGGGCCTGTGCGAGGGCTGTGGGCGCACCCGCGGGGAGATCGGCGCCTGGGGCTCCCTCTCCGAGCCGCAACGCCGGGCCATCATGGCCGAGCTGCCCGAGCGCCTGCGCCGGGCCTATCCGGATCGGGAGGTCGCACCCCGACGATGATGTGGTTCCTCCTCGGCCTTCTCGGCCTTGCCCTCGTCGTCCTCGTGGCGACGGATGCCAGCAATGGCTTCGGCGGCCTCAGCTCGGACCAGATCGCCGGCCTCGCCTCCGGGGGGGCGCTCTTGATCCTGTTCGGGACCGGCTTCCTGCGCCGTTTTCGCGAGGGGGCCGGGCGGACGTTGGGGCAGCTCGCGATCTGGGTCGTGCTCTTCCTCGTGGTGATCGGCGCCTATGCCTATCGTGAGCAGGCGCAGGAGGTCGGCGCCAACCTGATGGGCGTGCTTCGCCCGGGTACGGCGGTGGTCGGGCCGGGCGGCGAGGTGACGATCACCCGCCGCTCCGACGGCGGCTTCTCCGTGCTCGCCGACGTGAACGGCCAGGGTGAGCGCCGCTTCGCTTTCGACACCGGAGCGAGCAGCGTCGTGCTCACTGCGGACACAGCCGCCGCGCTCGGGATCAGGCCGGAGGCCGCGGATTTCCATATTCGCGTCGCGACCGCCAATGGCACGACGCTCGCCGCCCCGACCCAGCTCGAATCGATCACGATTGGCCCGATCACCGAACGCCGCGTCGATGCCATGGTGAGCCGGCCGGGCACATTGTCCGAGAACCTGCTCGGCCAGAGCTTCCTCACCCGCCTACCCTCCTACGAGGTGCGCGGCGACCGACTGATCTTGCGCAGCCGCTGAAGCCTCCGCCCGAACCGAAAAGGCGCCGCCGTTGCCGGCGACGCCCTTTCGTATCTGCCGCGTCATGGTCGCGCCGGAAGGCTTGCTGGCCTCACCAGCGCAGGGTGAAGTTGCCCTTCACCGCGTGGTCCTGGGCCCGCTCGCCGACCTGGCCGGTATAGGCGATGCCGATCGTGGCATTGGCCGAGACGCGCAGGTCGAGGCCGGCATTGGCCACCAGGGCATCCCGGTCGATCGGGATGCCGGCCGTCACGAAGCTCGGGCCGGTGCCGAAGGCCAGGAGCGCGGTCGGCACCACGTCGCCGAAGGCGCGGCGATAGCCGGCCATGGCATAGGCCGAGACCGGCGCGCCGAGCCCAAGGTCGAACACCGTCTGCGCCCGCACGCCCGCGGTAAAGGTGCCGACATCGGTGTCGCGGCCGAAGCCGCGCAGGGCCGCTAGGCCGCCCGTCTCCGCGAAGCGGTCGTGGTGGATGCTGACATAGGCGCCGCCGATGAAGGGCTCGATGTAGGAGAGCGGCGCGGCGGGCGCGACCACCGGGTCCTTGCTGACGAGGGCGGAAGGGGCGCCGGAGCCCAGGGCAAAGCGGTAGCCGAGCTCGCCGAAGCCCTGCACCGTGGAGCCGCCGTAGCGCGCCGTCTCGACCTCGGACAGGCCGGGGAAGGTGACGGTGCGGCGCGTGCGCAGGGAATTGTCAGCATAGACCGCGCCGAGCCGGAGGGCGACCGGGCCGAGCTCGGTGCCGCCATAGACCGCGCCGAAGCCGCTCCCGATCTCGCCCGTCTGCTGGCGGCCGCTGGTGTCGAGATTGGTGAAGGCGTAGCCGCCGGCCACGCCCAGACGGAAGCCGTTCTCAAGCCGCAGGTCGGCGCCGAGCACGAAGCCGCTGGTCTGGCGGGTGAACCCGGCGGCGTTGCCATCGCTGCGGACGTCGCCGAAGCTGCCGAAGCCCTGGCCCCACAGCCCGAATACCCGCGGGTCGATCACCCGGGCGGGCACCACCGCCACCGGCGCCGTGCGGCCTGGCAGGTCTGCGGTGTAGGTCGCCGGCAGGTTGCCGAAATCAGCGGTCTCGGCATAGCCCGGGCTGCCGCCCCGGCGCAGCCGGTCGAGGATGGCCTCGCGGACGAAGAAGGCGGTGCCGAACTCGGCCGAGGCGGCGCTCGCATGCACGTCGCCCGACAGGGCCTGGAAGGCGTCCTGCGCCTCCGCCGTGGTGAGACCGACCGTGCGGTCATAGACACCCGCCCCGGGGCCGGCGCTCTGCACTGCATCGGCCGCGGCGGCCTGGTTGCGGTTCTGCGCGATGGCGGCGAAGGCGATGTCGTTGCGGGTCAGCGTCAGATCGACCTCGTTGGCCTGGTAGCGCAGGCTCGGGGTGAGGAAGGCGAAGTTCGCGCTGACGTTGGAGAACTGGCCGCTCACGCCGCCCTGGGCGGTCAGGATGGTGTAGGCCGTGCGCGGGGCGTAGAGGCCGCCCTGGGCCTGCACGTCCACTGTGCCGCCGAGGCTGGCGCTACCGCCGACGGCGAGGCGCGAAGCCTGGCCGGCGGCATTGGCCTGGACCTGGTAGGTCGCTCCCGAGAGGAAGGCGGCATTCCCGGCCACCGTCAGTGTGCCAAGACCGTTGCCGGGGGCGACCGTCGAACCGCTCAGGGCCGTAAGGCTGCCGAGGCTGCCCGTGCCGCCGAGGACGGCGCCAGCGGTCAGGACGGTGCGGCCGGTGATGGTGCCGTCCGCGAAGAGCGTGCCGCCATTGCCGACGATGACGTCGGTGGTCAGCCGGTCGAGTGGGTCCATCCGCAGGCTGCCGGTGACGTTCCCGAAATAGCCGGCGGCCGAATAGAGGTCGATGCGGCTCCAGTAGCTGAGGGGCGTGCCGTAGAAGGCGGCGAGCGCATTGGTCTCGGTGTTCACCAGGATTTGGTTGATCGTGCCGGATTGCAGCGAACCGTAGAGGCCGCCCGTGGGCGCGATCGTCTTGGCCGCAGCGGTGCTGCCGCCGTAGAGCGGGGCGAGCAGGATCGAGGCGTCGGGGCCATTGGCCGGTGCCGCCTCGCGCGGGGCGGCGGCGAAGCTCAGTGTCGGCAGCCCGTAGGTCAGGCGCTGCTGGTAGAGGGCCTGGTTCGCGGCGGAGGCGGTATAGGGATTGCCCGCGTTGTTGGCTGCGCTCGAGGCGCAATTGGCGACGGTGTCGCCGCATTGCGCGGAGAGATAGGCTTGGATCTGGCCCGAGGCCTGGGTGAACAGGCTCGGCAGGTTGATCGCCGTGCCGGTGGTGGCCGCGTTGTTGACGTAGAGCGGATTGGTGAAGGCCTGAGCGAGGTCGTAGCTCGCGAGCGCCCGGCCGCCGATGATGTCGAGCGGGTAATGCACGCCGAGGATAATGCGGCTCGCTCCGTAATCGGCGGCACGGGCCATCATGCTCTGGTATTGCTGCGGCACCAGCATCGCGATCAGGATGCTGTCGGTGAAGGCGTAGGTGGTGTGCCCGCTCGGGAAGGAGGGGTTGGTCGCCAGCCCGCCGAGGGCGGTCGGGTCGAATTTGTTCAGGCGATCCGGCACGACCTGCACGGGGCGAGAATCGCCGTAGACGTTCTGGCCCGGCTGCGTGTTGGTCACGCCATAGGCGAGATCGTAGACACTGTTGCTCGTGTTCGGCAGGCCGTTGAAGCTCGGCAGGGTATGACCGGCCGGGGCGACAGCGGGGATGGGGACGTAGCCCGCGGGCGTCACGGCCGGATTGTTCGGCGCGCCGTTGGCGAAGAAGTTCTTGGCGACGCCGAGATCGGTGCCGGTGAAGGAAGAGGCGCGGGCGAGCAGGTCCACGGTGGCGCCGAGGGGGCCGCTCGTGCCGTTGGCGGTGCCGCGCTGGAAGATCGGACCGAGTCGGGCGCCGAGGCCGCCCACCGCCTGAATCGGCGTGATGCCGTTGATCGGGGTCTGGGCGGGCAGGCCGCCGGCGAGGTTGGCGCCCGGGCCGTAGATGCCGAGGCCGACCGAGGAGAGATTGTTGCTCGCGTTGCCGGGCAGATTCTTATCGCTGATCGCCTGGGCCTGCCGGTCTGAGGACGCCCCGTTGTTCAGGGCGACCGTCTGGTCGAGATTGGTCTGGAGCGTGGCCTGGCCCGTTGCCGTCGCGTTGAGGCCCAGGAAGGGCGAGAGCAGGTTGAGGACGTTGACGTTGGCGGGCGTGGTGTTGGCCGTCTGGGCCTGAGCCGCGCCTGCCCCGATCGTGGCGGCCAGGATGGCCGCGACCGAGACGCCGTGATCGAACCGCATGATGAAGGTCCCCCGGGGAGCGAGTCAGCTGGTGGTTGCTTCCCGGAGGCGTAGCGGCTGCTACGGTTCAACGCTCAGTCATAATCCGTCACAATATTTGTTTCGGAAGCATGTGTTTCAGCTGCCACAAATATTTGCCGAATAAGATTTTTGACTAATTTGCCGGCGAAAAGAAAGGCATTGGCGAACCTCGTCTCGATGCGCGTTCTCTCGCCGAGCTGGCATCCATTTCGGCGCGTGCTAGCAGGCCGTCTGCCACCCCTCGTCGGTGCCGTAGGCCGAAGCCGTCGCCCGCATGACATGGGCCACGGCCTCCCGCAGCGTGGCGAGCCCGGCCTCGGGCGCCATACCGGCGGTGGCAAGATGGCGGCGATAGGCCCGAGCGCCCGGGCGCCCGTTGAACAGGCCGAGCATGTGCCGGGTGAAGGCGTGCAGCCGCAGTCCCTCTTCGAGGCCGCGGGCGATGGTGGGAGCAAAGGCTTCCACCGCCTCGAAGGCGTTGGCGACCGGCGGCGTCTCTCCGAACATCTCGGAATCCACGTCGAGCAGGATTGCCGGGTCGCTATAGGCCGCCCGGCCGATCATGACGCCGTCGAGGTCGTGCAGGAGCGCCTTGGCCTGCGCGATCGTGGTGACGCCGCCATTGACCGCGATCGGCAGGGCGGGATGGACCGCCTTCAGGCGGGCCGCCCGGCCGTAATCGAGGGGCGGGATGTCCCGGTTCTCCTTCGGCGACAGACCCTTCAGCCAGGCTTTGCGGGCATGCACGATCAGCCCGTCGACGCCCGCTGCGATCACCGCCTGCGCGAGGCTGTCGAGGGCCTTTTCCGGATCCTGGTCGTCGACGCCGATGCGGCACTTCACCGTCACCGGAATCGAGACGGCCGCTTTCATCGCCGACACGCAGTCGCCGACCAGGGCGGGCTCGCGCATCAGGCAGGCGCCGAACCGGCCCTCCTGCACTCGGTCGGAGGGGCAGCCGACATTGAGGTTGACCTCGTCGTAGCCGTAATCGGCGGCGATCCGGGCGGTCGCCGCCAGATCGGCCGGATCCGAGCCGCCGAGCTGCACGGCGACAGGATGCTCGACGGCGTCGAAGCCGAGCAGCCGGTCCCGCGGTCCGTGCAGCACGGCGCCCGTCGTCACCATCTCGGTATAGAGCCGGGCCCGGCGCGATAGGACACGGTGGAACGACCGGCAGCGCCGATCGGTCCAGTCCATCATCGGTGCCACTGTGAAGCGCAGGTCTTCGGCATTGAGGAGAGGCTTGGTCATCGCGAGCGGATAGCTCCTCGCCGTTTCGGCTTCAACGCGAGGGCCTCAATGGTCGTGGTGATGCCCGTGCTTATGGTCGTGGTCATGGTGATCATGGCCGCAGCCGCACTCGGCACCGTGCTTATGCTCATGTCCGTGATCGTGCGCATGGTCGTGAGCCTGGGCATGGCCGTGCCCGTGCCCATGATCGTGATGATGGTGGTCGTGGCCGCACTGGCTATGGTCGTGGGGGGGCTTTTCGGGCTTGAAGGGGCGGGTGACCGGGGCGGCTTCGCAGCCGGCGTTGCGGACCAGGGCGTTGGCGGTGACCGGAACGTAGAGGGCTTCGGAGCCGACCTCGGTGGGGACGTGCTCGCCTCCGAGCTGCCAGGCGAGGCGCAGCAGCCGGGCCGGGTTGCCGGCGCGGACTTCGAGGAGCGGCTCGTCCGCCGCGCGGATGGCGACCAGGCGCCCGTCCTCGAGCTTCAGGGCGTCCCCGTCCTCCAGACCGGCGGCGTTGGAGAGGGCGAGCTCGAAGCCGAGGCCGCCCGCGGCGGTGAGGGCGCCGTGCGTCGCGCGCCGGCCGGCATGGTCGAGCGCGATCGTGTCGACGACCTGCTCGGGCCGGACGGCGGGCTTGCGGACGATCAGGGTGGCTTTGGGCATGGAATCCTCGAGATGGGTGACGGGCCGGCTGCGTTCCGCCGCACACATGGCGGTCTGCGGCAAAAAAGTCATGCCCCCCGACGAAAGAGGCGGAACCTAGACCGTTCCGGCGCCATTCATGTGCATAATGGCTAAGCTGGGTTAGGGCGCCACGGTGAAATCAGGCCGGGCGCGGGACCGCACAAGGGAGTTCTCGGTCATGAAGAAGCTCGTCGCAGCCGTGCTCGCAGGTACGCTCGCCCTGTCCGTCGGCGCCTGCAACACGCCCCAGGACCGGGCCCTCGGCGGCGGTGCCCTCGGCGCCGGCCTCGGCGCCGCGATCGGCGGCCTCGCCACGGGCCGGGCCGGCGGCGCGCTCGCGCGGCGCGCGGCCATCGGCGCCGGCGGCGCCATCGCCGGTGCGGCCACCGCGCCGCGCTGCCCCTACGGCACCTACCGCGACGCCTATGGCGACGTGTACTGCCGTTAAGAATCGCCGTCAGGGTTGAATTCAAGCGCGCGAGGCCGGGGCGATCGCCCCGGCCTTCGCGTTTTCGGCGGCGGAGCCGCCACGGCGCGGTTGCACCGGCGCGCGCTTCCGGGGTTAACCGGCGAAGCCGCGACAGCCTGCCGATGATGCCGACCTTGCTTTCCCCCGCCGCCCCGCCCGTCCCGTCCGCGGGCGCCCTCCGCGCAGGAGCGCCCCGCACATGAGCGCCGGTCTCTGGGGCAAGATCGGGGGCGCCGGGCTCGGGGCCCTGCTCGGCGGGCCGCTCGGCGCCCTGCTCGGCGGCGTGGCCGGGCATTTCCTGGTCGACCGCGAGGGCGCGCTGCTCGGCGCGACGCCCAAGGACGTGGTCTTCACCACCGGCCTCGTGGCGCTGGCCGCCAAGATGGCGAAGTCCGACGGGGTGGTGACGCCCTCCGAGATCGAGGCCTTCGACCGCGTGGTCCAGGTCGCGCCCGCGGCCCGGCCCGGGGTCGCGCGCCTGTTCGACCTCGCCAAGACGACGACCGCCGGCTTCGAGGCCTATGCCCAGCAGCTCGCCTCGACCTTCCGCGACGAGCCGGCCCTGCTCGAGGACGTGCTCGACGGCCTCTTCCACATCGCCAAGGCCGACGGCGCGATCCACGAGAAGGAGGAGCGCTATCTGCGCGACGTGGCGGCGATCTTCGGCCTCGACGAGGCGGGCTTCCTGCGCGTCGCCGCCCGGCATGTCCGCCTGCCCGACGATCCCTATCTCGTGCTCGGCCTCGGCCGGGAGGCGGACGACGCCGCCCTCAAGGCGCAGTACCGCCGGCTCGTGGCCGAGAACCATCCCGACCGGGCCATGGCCCGCGGCCTGCCGCCGGAGGCGGTGGCGATCGCGACCCACCGGCTCGCCGCCCTGAACGCGGCCTGGGACCGCATCGCCGCGGAGCGGGGCATCACGTGAGCCTCGTCCCCGACAGCCCGTTCGCGGAGAAGGTCCTGCCTTCGCCGAATCACGGGGAGCGCAGCGGTGCCGCCCCGGACATGCTGATCCTCCACTATACCGGCATGGAGAACGCCGCCCTGGCGCTCGCCCGGCTGCGCGACCCCGCCGCCGAGGTCTCGGCCCATTATCTCGTCTACGAAGATGGCCGCGCGGTGCAGCTCGTGCCCGAGGCGCGCCGCGCCTGGCATGCGGGGCGGGCCGTCTGGATGGGCGAGACCGACATCAATTCCCGCTCCATCGGCGTCGAGATCGTCCATCCCGGCCATGACGGCGGCCTGCCGCCCTATCCGGAGGCGCAGATCGCGGGGGTGATCGCCCTGTGCCAGGACATCGTCGCGCGCCGGCGCATCCCCGCGGCGCGGGTGCTCGCCCATTCGGACGTGGCGCCGGAGCGCAAGGAGGATCCCGGCGAGAACTTTCCCTGGGATCGTCTCGCCGCGGCGGGCATCGGCCATCACGTGCCGCCGAGCCCGATCCGCGACGGCCGCTTCCTCAGCCGGGGCGAATCCGGCCGGCCGGTCGAGGCGCTCCAGGCCATGCTCGCCCTCTACGGCTACGACCAGCCGGTGACCGGCCTCTTCGATGCCCGGACGGAGGCGGTGGTGACGGCCTTCCAGCGCCATTTCCGGCAGGCGCGGGTCGACGGCGTCGCCGACTCTTCCACCATCACCACCCTGCGCGACCTGATCGCCGCCCGCGGCTTCTGAGGCAGGAACTCCCGCGGCGCGGGCGCGCTTTCCCTGGATCCGCAACGATCGAGGGCCGCCGTGCCGCATCTCACCCGTTTCGCCGCCGCCGTGCTCCTGCTCGCCGCCTCGGGGCTGCCTGCCCTTGCGCAGGACAAGGGCGGCATCAAGGGGCAGGACGTGCTCGGGGACACGTCGCGCAGCGCCAATGACGGCTGGAGCCAGGCGCCGGTGCCGCGGGAGCAATCCGCCGGCAAGGACGCGCCCGATCCGGGCGGCCAGTCGACCGCGCAGAACAAGGACCGCCCGGTGCCGCCGAGCGAAACCCCCAACAAGACCGGCCAGGAGCCCCAGGAGCCGCTCCCGCACCGCACGCCGAACCCGTCCGGCAGCAATCCGGCCTCGCCGTCGAAATAAGGAGGGCTAACCCGCCATCGCTTGGGATGGAATCCGGCCTTCGAACGTATCGATTGCGCGCAACAATTTAGGGTCGTGTGTCACGCGACCGCACTTGCCACCAGGGCGCGTTCCTGGGAAACGATTTGGAATGAGAATACCTCTCAACAGGGTCAGGCCATGACGGTCCAGGTCTCGCGGCGCGGGTTGTTGAAGGGGCTGGGCGCCGGCCTCGCAGGGGGCTCGCTCGGCGCCCTCGGATTCGGCGGGCTCGAGCCCGCCATGGCCGCCGCGGTGCGGCCCTACAAGCTCGCGCAGATGCGCGAGACGCGGAACACCTGCCCGTATTGCTCGGTGGCCTGCGGCGTCATCCTCTACAGCCTCGGCGACCGTTCGAAGAACGCCAAGTCCGCGGTGATGCATGTCGAGGGCGACCCGGATCATCCGGTCAACCGCGGCACGCTCTGCCCGAAGGGCTCGGCGCTCCTCGACTTCATCCGGTCCGAGACCCGCACGAAGTACCCGCAATACCGGGCGCCCGGCACGACCGAGTTCAAGCGGGTCTCCTGGGACTTCGCCCTCGACCGGATCGCGACGCTCCTCAAGGAGGACCGCGACAAGAACTTCGTGGCCAAGAACGGCGACCTCACGGTCAACCGATGGATCACCACCGGCTTCCTGGGCGCCTCGGCCACCACCAACGAGACGGCCTGGCTGACCTACAAGACGGTCCGAAGCATGGGGGCCCTGGTCTTCGACAACCAAGCCAGGGTTTGACACGGTCCTTCGGTCGCCAGTTTGGCGCCCTCCTTCGGCCGCGGTGCGATGACCAACCTCTGGATGGACATCAAGCACGCGGACCTCATCACCGTGATGGGCGGCAATGCCGCCGAGGCTCACCCCTGCGGGTTCAAGTGGGTGGTGGAAGCCAAGGCGCACAACAACGCCAAGCTCATCGTCATCGATCCTCGTTTCACGCGCACCGCCTCGGTGGCCGATCTCTACTGCCCGATCCGGCAGGGGACGGACATCGCGTTCCTGTCGGGTGTCGCCAAGTACCTGATCGACAACGACAAGCTCCAGCATCGCTATCTCACCGCCTACACCAACGCCGCGTTCGTGGTGAAGGACGGCTACGGGTTCGAAGAGGGCCTATTCTCGGGCTACTCGGAGGACAAGCGCGACTACGACAAGACCACCTGGGACTACGAGATCGGTCCCGACGGTTACGCCGTCGTCGACGAGACGATGCAGCATCCGCGCTGCGTGATGCAGCTCCTGAAGAAGCACATCGCGCTCTACACGCCCGAGATGGTGGAGCGGATCTGCGGCTCGCCCAAGGAGACCTTCCTCAAGGTCTGCCAGATGATCGCGGAGACGTCGTCGCCCGAGAAGACGATGACCTCGCTCTACGCGCTCGGCTGGACGCACCATTCCAAGGGCTCGCAGAACATCCGCTCGATGTGCATCGTGCAGACCCTGCTCGGCAATATCGGCATGCTGGGCGGCGGCATGAACGCCCTGCGCGGCCACTCGAACATCCAGGGGCTCACGGATATCGGGCTGATGAGCAACCTCATCCCCGGCTATCTGAACATCCCGATCGAGAAGGAGCCGGATTACGCGTCCTACATCGCCAAGCGGCAGTTCAAGCCGCTGCGCCCCGGCCAGATGAGCTACTGGCAGAACTACAACAAGTTCTTCGTCTCCTTCCAGAAGGCGATGTGGGGCGACAAGGCGCAGAAGGAGAACGACTGGGCGTACGACTATCTGCCCAAGCTCGACGTGCCGACCTACGACGTCATCCGCGGGTTCGAGCTCGCCAAGCAGGGCAAGATGACGGGCTACGTCATCCAGGGCTTCAACCCCCTGCTGTCGTTCCCGAACCGCGCCAAGATGACCGAGGCCTTCTCGAAGATGAAGTTCCTCGTGGTCATGGACCCGCTCCAGACCGAGACGGCCCGCTTCTGGGAGAACCACGGCGAGTACAACGACGTCGATCCGACGAAGATTCAGACGGAAGTCTTCGAGCTGCCGACCACGCTGTTCGCGGAGGAGGAGGGGTCGCTCTCGAACTCCTCGCGCTGGCTGCAATGGCACTGGCAGGCTCAGGATGCGCCGGGCGAGTGCCGCTCGGACATCGAGATCATGTCGGCGATCTTCCTTCGGATGAAGGCGATGTACCAGAAGGACGGCGGCGCCTTCCCGGATCCGATCGTCAACCTGACCTGGAACTACGCCCTGGCGGAATCGCCGACGCCGGTGGAGCTCGCCCGCGAGCTCAACGGCTACACGCTGGCCCCGATCCAGGACGCCACGGGGGCGACGATCCCCGCCGGCAGGCAGGTCGACGGGTTCGCGCAGCTCAAGGACGACGGCTCGACCGCCTGTGGCTGCTGGATCTACTCGGGCTGCTACACCGAGAAGGGCAACACCATGGCCCGCCGGGACAACACCGATCCCGGCAATCGCGGCATCGCGCCGAACTGGGCCTTCGCTTGGCCGGCCAACCGCCGCGTGCTCTACAACCGCGCCTCGTGCGACCCGGACGGGAAGCCCTGGTCGGAGAAGAAGAAGCTCATCGAGTGGAACGGCAAGCAGTGGGTCGGCTTCGACGTGCCGGACTACGGCGCCACCGTGGCCCCCGAGAAGGGCATGGGCCCGTTCATCCTGAACCAGGAGGGCGTCGCCCGGCTATGGACCCGGGGCCTCATGCGCGACGGGCCGTTCCCGACGCATTACGAGCCCTTCGAGTCCCCGGTCGCCAACGCCGCCTTCCCGAAGATCAAGGGCGCGCCCGCCGCCCGCATCTTCAAGGGTGACCTGGCCGATCTCGGCACCTCGGAGGAGTTCCCCTACGCGGCGACGAGCTACCGGCTGACGGAGCATTTCCACGGCTGGACCAAGCACGCGAAGATCAACGCGATCCTCCAGCCGGAGGCCTTCGTCGAGATCTCCGAGGAGCTCGCCCGCGAGAAGGGCATCGCCAAGGGCGACTGGGTCCGCGTCTGGTCGAAGCGCGGCTCGGTGAAGGCCAAGGCGGTGGTGACCAAGCGCATCAAGCCGCTGATCTGCGACGGCAAGAAGGTCCACGTGGTCGGCATGCCGCAGCACTGGGGCTTCATCGGCCAGACCAAGAAAGGATGGCACCCGAACTCGCTGACCCCCGTGGTCGGCGACGCCAACACCGAGACGCCGGAGTTCAAGGCCTGGCTCGTGAACATCGAGCCGACCTCGCCTCCGTCGGACCGGGTCGCGTGAGGGAGGGTGTGAACCATGGCTGACTACAGCTCCCTCGATATCCGGCAGCGCTCCGCCTCCACGGACCAGCCGCCGGCCATCCGCGCCCAGGAGGAGGTCGCCAAGCTCATCGACGTGTCGAAGTGCATCGGCTGCAAGGCCTGCCAATCGGCCTGCGAGGAGTGGAACGACCTGCGCGACGACGTCGGCATCAATGTCGGCGTCTACGACAACCCGCACGACCTCACCGCGAAGACGTGGACCCTGATGCGGTTCACCGAATACGAGAACGAGGCCGGCAATCTCGAATGGCTGATCCGCAAGGACGGCTGCATGCACTGCACCGACCCGGGCTGCCTCAAGGCCTGCCCGTCGCCGGGGGCGATCGTGCAGTACTCCAACGGCATCGTCGACTTCGTCGAGGAGAACTGCATCGGCTGCGCGTATTGCGTGAAGGGCTGCCCCTTCAACATCCCGCGCATCTCGAAGACCGACCGCAAGGCCTACAAGTGCACCCTGTGCTCGGACCGCGTCGCCGTCGGCCAGGCCCCGGCCTGCGCCAAGGCCTGCCCCACCGGCGCGATCATGTTCGGCACCAAGGAGGCCATGGTCGAACAGGCGCATGACCGGATCGACGACCTCAAGTCGCGCGGGTTCGACCATGCGGGGCTCTACGACCCGAAGGGGGTCGGCGGCACGCACGTGATGTACGTGCTCCACCACAACGACAAGCCGCACCTCTATAACGGCCTGCCGGACGATCCGAAGATCTCGCCGCTCGTCTCCTTCTGGAAGGGGGGCGCCAAGGTGTTCGGCCTCGCCACGATGGGCTTTGCGGCCCTCGCGGGCTTCTTCCACTACGTCACCGCCGGTCCGAACGAGGTGGTGCCGGAGGAGGAAGAGGAGGCGATCGACCTCAAGGACAAGGCGGCGCGCGAAGGGGGCAGAGAGATCCGGCCGTCGTGAGCGGCCGGATCGTGGTATTCTCCCTGGTGGCGTTCGAACGAGACTGATCCGATGACGATCCATACCGACGTTCGCGACAGCGAGGTCCGGCCTCTTCGGGAAGTGAAGACCGAGGCGTCCGAGGTCCTCTACGTGCCCCGCTATACCGGGCTGCAGCGGGTGAACCACTGGATCACCGCGATCCTGTTCACCCTGCTGACCCTGTCCGGGCTGGCGATGTTCACGCCCTACCTGAACTTCCTCACCGCCCTGTTCGGCGGGGGGCAGACCACGCGCGCCTTCCATCCCTGGATGGGCGTCGCGCTGGTGGTCAGCTTCGCGTTCCTGTTCATCCGCTTCTGGCGGCTCAACATCCCGAACCGCGACGACGTGGAATGGTCGAAGCATATCGGCGACGTGGTGACCAACCGCGAGGACCGCCTGCCCGAGCTCGGCAAGTACAATGCCGGGCAGAAGGGCGTGTTCTGGGGGCAGACCGCCCTGATCGGCATCATGTTCGTCACGGGGCTGGCGATCTGGGAGCAGTATTTCGGCGGCGCCACCACCATCGAGACGCAGCGCTGGGCGCTCCTCGGCCACTCGCTCGCCGCGGTGGTGGCCATCGCCATCATCGTCGTGCACATCTATGCCGGCATCTGGGTGCGCGGCACCGGGCGGGCGATGGTGCGCGGCACGGTGACGGGGGGCTGGGCCTACCGGCACCACCGCAAGTGGTTCCGCCAGATCGCGGCCAGCCTGCCGACCCGCACCGGATCGACCGACAAGCGCGGACACTGAGATTTGGCCCGTTTCTTCAAGCGCGCTCCCTCGAAGGAGGGGGCGGGCAACGACACGCCCTCCACCCCCGCCGAGCAGGCGGAGGCCCGGCAGGCGACCGCCCGCCGGCTCGAGCGGATCAAGCCCGATCCCGATCAGATCGGCATCTCGGGCGCGGTGCCGTTCGTGCGGCTGCCGGCGCCGGAGACGCTGTTCCGGGATCGCGCCGCCCGCTTCCGGGCGCTCGCGCCCGAGCATCCCCTCGGCGGCTACCTCCTGTTCCTCGCGGCCATCGCCGAGGCCCAGGCCGCGGTGCAGGCGGAGAGCCCCGGCTCCGAGGCGGGGGCGCCCGTCTCCGAGGCGGATCTCGCCCTGCGCGCCGAGCACGGCATGCCGGCGCTCTCGCGCAGCGTGCTCTCCGACGAAAGCGGCTTTCCCGCCTGCCTCGACGCCCTGCTCGACAAGGTCGACCTCTCCGGCGCGCCCGAGGCCGCGCGGCAGACGCTCGCCGCGCTGAAGGCGGCGCCGGCCGAGGACCGGCTCGACCTCGCCCTGCAGATCTTCGAGGGCGCCTTCCCGGTCGAGCGCATGGCCGAATGCGTCTTCGTCGCCGGCGCCCTTCAGGTCCATCTCGCGGGGCTCGCCGCGCGGCTGACCCCGAAGGCTCTGAAGCCGGTCGCCGACGGCGTCTGCCCGGCCTGCGGCGGCGCGCCGACCGCGAGCCTGATCGTGTCCTGGACCCCGGCCGACAAGGCCCGCTACCTGTCCTGCTCCCTCTGCGGCACCCTGTGGAACCACGTGCGCATCCGCTGCGCCGCCTGCGGCTCCGGCGAGGACATCAGCTATTACGGCCTCGACGAGCTCTCGAAGGACGTGCAGGTCGAGGCCTGCGGCACCTGCCACAGCTATCTCAAGCACCTGCACCAGCACCGCGACCCGGCCCTCGACCCCATCGCCGACGACGTGGCCTCCTACGGCCTCGACCTGAAGATCGTCGAGGACGGCTTCCGCAAGGCCGGGCTCAACCTGCTCTTCGTGACCTGATCCGGCCTTGACCGCGGCAAGGGCCTTCACCCGGGGGGACGCCGTCTCTAATCAGCGGTTGTCCGTCACCGCCTGCATCGTCCCGAGTCCATGAAGTCGCTCCTCGTCGGCGTGATCGGCCATGTCGATCACGGCAAGACCGCCCTCGTCCGCGCCCTCACCGGCGTCGAGACCGACCGCCTGAAGGAGGAGCAGGCCCGCGGCGTCTCCATCGTCCCGGGCTTCGCCCTGCTGCGGCGGCCGGAGGGTGAGATCGACCTCGTCGACCTGCCCGGCCACGAGCGCTTCGTGCGGGCGATGATCTCCGGCGCCACCGGCATGCGCGCGGTTCTGCTCGCCGTCGACGTGCAGGAGGGCATCAAGCCGCAGACGGTGGAGCATCTGGAGATCGCCCGGCTCGTCGGCGTGCGCCGGGGGGTGATCGCCCTCACGAAATGCGACCTCGTCAGCCCGGAGGCCGTCGCCGCCCGCAGCGCGGAGCTCGCCGCGGTGGCGGCGCGGGCAGGGCTCGAACAGGCGGCGGTGGTGCCGACCTCCGTCGTCGCCGGCACCGGCCTCGAAGCCCTGGCCCAGGCCCTGGGCGCGCTCCTGAAGGACGCCCCGGCGGCGATCGACGACGGCTTCCCCTATCTGCCGGTGGACCGTGTCTTCGCCCGGGCGGGCTTCGGCGCGGTCGTCACCGGGACGCTCCGCCGCGGCCCCCTCGCGGTCGGCGACAAGCTCGCGCTGATGCCGGGCGGCCGCGCCGTCACGGTCCGCAGCCTGCAGATCCACGGCCGCAGCGTGCAGACGGCGGAGCCCGGCCGGCGCACGGCGGTCGCCCTGCGCGGCATCGAATTGTCCGATCTGCACCGGGGCCAGGCCCTGTGCGCGCCCGGTCTTCTCGCGCCGACCCGCTGGATCGACGTGGTGCTCACCGCCGTGGCCTCCGCCGCGGCGCCGCTTGCCGGCGGCACCGCCTGCCGGCTCCTCTACGGCACCGCCGAGGTCCCCGCGCGCCTGCGCCTGCTCGACCGGGAAGCCCTGGAGCCCGGCGAGACCGCCTATGCGCAGCTGCGCGCCGAGGAGGACATCGCGCTTCCGGTGCGCGAGCCCTTCATCCTCCGCCTGGATGCGCCGCCGATCACCGTGGCCGGCGGCCGCGTGCTCGATCCGCTCTCCCGGCGGCGCAAGCGCAACGACGCGAAGGTGCTGGCGGATCTGGCCGCGCTCGCGGCCGGCGGCCCTCGCGAAGCCCTCGACATCCGCTTGGCACAGGGGGGCCTGGAGGGCGTGAGCGAGGCCGATCTGGTCCGCGCCGTCGGCGTGGCCCCGGATCGGGTACGCCGCCGCCTGAGCGAGATCCGCGCCCGTCCGGTCGGGGACAGGCTCGTCGATGCGGCGCATTTCACGCGCCTGCGCGAGACGGTGCTGGCGGCGCTCGCCCGCCATCACCGCGATCACCCGATCGAGCACGGCGTCCCCCTCGACCGGCTCGCCCGGGAGAGCGGCCTCGGCGAGGCCGTCGCCGCCGCGGCCCTGCGCGACCTCGTCGCCACGAAGGATGCGGTTCAGGCGGGCACGCTGTTCCGCCGGGCGGATTTCGATCCCGCCCGCAACGCCACCGAACATGTCCGCGCCCTGGAGGCCCTCTTCCGCAAGGGCGGCCTGACCCCGCCCGACGAGATCGAGGCGGTCGGCCGCGACATCCGCCGGCGTGAGGCGCTCGCCTTCCTGCTGGGCGCCGGCACCCTCGTGCGCGCCCTCGACCGGGTGCAGAAGCGGACGATCCTGTTCCACAAGGACGCCATCGCGCAGGCGAAGCGGCAACTCGCGCAGACCTATCCGGCCGACCGGGGCGGGGAGGGCTTCCTGGCACGGGAGGCGGGGGCGACCCTCGGCATCTCCCGCAAGTTCTCGATTCCCTTGCTGGAGCATCTCGACGCGATCCGCTTCACCCGCCGGATCGGCGACCGCCGCGTCATCCTCGGCGAGGACGGGCGCCCGGGATAGCCCCGGGCCTCGCCCGAGCCTTGCGGCGGCGCCGGCCCGGCTTATCATTCTGGGGCCGGTGCGGGATGGCCCGCGACGTCCGGCGCCGTGGGAGGACATCGGATGTCGTTCTTCATCGGGATCGCCTGCCCGTGGCTCGTCGTGGCGGGCCTGATGCTGATGTGGCACCGGCGCGCGGGCGACCTCGCCTCGCGGCGCTGAGACGAATCCGGGCACGGCCCCAGGCCCTTGTCCTGACGCGCTGTCTTTCGCCGAACCGGATCCGCGTCGGCGGGGAGCGCCCTAGCGTGTCCGCACGCTCCAGGTCGACCAGTAGACGGGGCGGCCATAGAGGCTCGAACCCTCGCTGCCGTCGCTGCGCGGGGCTTGGCGGTCGAGCCAGGTCAGGAAGCCGTCCTTGCCGGGGTAGATCGACGGCGTGTCGAGGTTGCCGTAGCGGTCGGTCATCCAGAAGAAGCCGTCGCGGCCGTAGCGTCCGCTGCCGTCGCCCCCCGAGCGCAGGCCGAGGAAGGCCGGCGAGCGCACGGCGCCGACCGGCTCGGAGAACAGGGTGAGGCCCGCGATCGTGCCGGGCGCGAGCGTGGCCGTGTATTGGAGGCAGACATCCGCCACCGGGCCGCCCGGGGCGTTGGCGGGCCGGAAGCAGGAATAGGCGACCGCCCAGCGCTCCATGCCCTTGGCCTTGGCCACCCGCATCAGGGTGTCCGGCGGCAGCCCCTCGATGATCATGCGCGGTGCCGACCAGCTGCGCTCGGCCATCACGTCCTTGCTGGTGCGCAGGTAGAGCCCCATCCGGCGCTTGGCCGCCGGCTCGCCGCAATCGGACGGGAGCACATCCGTGTAGAAGTAGTAATAGGTCTGGTCGACCACGCTCACGGAGCCGACCAGCCCTCGGGATTCGGCGCCCTGCGCCGCGCAATGGCCGGTGATCGGCTTGCCGGCCTCGTCGAGCACCGGTGCCAGGGCCGGCGCCGACGGCGCGCTGCGCCGGCCGCGCCGCCGGGGCTGCGACGCCTCTTCGCCGAAGGGCGTCCAGGCGGTGGCGCCGCTCTCGTCGCGGGTGCGCAGGTCGAAATGCTCGAAATCCGCGGTGCGGGCCTGGATCAGGACGTGACGGCGCCCCTGGTCGTTGGTCTCGGTGGCGAGCATCAGGACGGCATAGGTGTCGTCGCCCGCCCAGTCGCGGCCGGCCACGGTCATCGGATCGCGGGCGCCGCTGGCCTCCTCGGCCGCGGCGACCATGCGGATCTCCTGGTGCTGCTCTTCCCGCGCCCTGCGGCCCCGCCGGCGCTTCTTCCGCCGCGGCGCCTCGCCCGAGGCCGCCTGCCCGGCCCAGAAGCGATAGGCGGAGGGGGGCATCGTCGCGACGAGCTGCTCCGCTTGCCGGCCGGTCCTCAGCGTCCCGCCGAGGCTCGGATCGGTGGCGCGCAGATCGCCCGGGCATCCGTCCTCCGCCCCCCGGTGGCCGCGCCGCGTCTCGCGCTTCGGCTCGGCGTGATAGACGAATTGCAGCGGACCCGGCGCCCCGCGCCATTTCAGGCGGAGGATCTGCACGCCGTAGGCGAAGGCGCAGGGGGGCGGCGCGAACAGGAGCCCTTCCGGTTCGCCCAGGCTCCGGCAGATCTCCAGGGCGCCTCCGGCCGTGGGATAGCAGGCGGGCAGGCTGTTCTCCGTCTCGGCGGAAACCGGCCGGGGAAGGCCGGTCGCGGCCAGGAGGGCGGCACCCCAGAGAGCGGCGCCGAGAGGGGCGAGGCGGGACGGATCGGGAAGGGTCACGACGTCTTCTAGCCAAACGCAATTGTTGCACGAAGTCTTGCGGCGCCGGCATCCAATGATTTCGGTTCGTCGGATGGCGCGGCGGCACGGCCGCAGCCGGCAAGCGAACCCGCGGGGCCTCTGGCGTGTTGTCGGGGCTCCAAGGCGGGGCCGGCGAGACGCCTCCGCGCCGCCATGCCAGAGACGGGAGTTTCGTGAATGGACATCGCCCTCGACAAGGTCACGGAGACCATCCTCAGGCTGCGGGCGATCGAGGTGAAGGAAGGCCCGACGGATCCGGATTCCGGCTCGAACCCCATCGATGACGGCGCGACCGACGTGCTCGTGGGCGGCACGGACGATGCCACGGAAGGCGAGATCCGCTCGTTCCTGAGGGGGCTCAACGACGATGAGCGTGCCAACCTGCTCGCCCTCCTCTATGTCGGCCGCGGCGACATGGAAGCCGCCGAATGGCCGAACGCCGTGCGCTTCGCCCGCGAGCGCGAGGAGGCCGGCGACGGCGTGGTGAAGGAGCTGCTCGGCACGCCGAACGCGAGCGACCTCCTGGACGAGGGGCTCGACGCCCTGGGCATCGTGCCCGACACGCCGCAGGCCTGACGCCTTTCGGCGGCACCCCCGTCGAGGCGGCGGTGCCGTGGGCGGCTCAGCGGCAGGCGAGGGTCTTCGCCCCCTCCATCACCACCTGGGCGGCCATCTGCGTGTCTTGGGGAAGGTCCCGGCGCAGGGAGACCGCCCGGGCCTCCTTGTAGAGCCGGCGGTTGCAGCCGCAGCTGGGCAGGGCGCCGCTGCCCACCGCCGGCGAGCAGGCATCGTGATGCATGCAGGCGGCGTCGAGGGCATCGATCGGCGGCAGGCCCGGCCCCTTGCTGCCCGGGCCGCAGTAATTGCCGTAGAAGACGAGATCGCCGTTGGAGAGCGGGTTGTCCTGGGGGGCGATCGGCAGGGTGATCGGGGGCGGGGCGCTCTGCCCCTCCTGCCCCAGCGCCGGCAGAGGCGCCACGGCGGCCGCGAGAAGCGAAAGGCCGAGCAGCGTTCGTTTCATGCCATCGCGAGTCTTCGGGACGATCATTGTCCAAGTCCTCCGCTCTGTCGAAAACCCCTCGCAGCGCAACATGGGCGGAGGCGCCCCCGCGACAAGCATGCGTCCGCAGGGATTCTTCGGCGGAAAGGCGGCGCGTGAAGCCTCGATCGCGCGCGTCGCGACGCGCCGCCCCGTGCGAGGACGCGCGGGCGCGGTGGAGGACGTTCGAGCGCCGTGTTCCGGAAGAAGCGAAGAGAAACGCGGCTGCTCTCAAGATCTCTGAACCGTTTCGAGCCCGGGCAGGAATGCCCAGGGCCCGATTTCGTTCCGCGGGATCGACCGGGAGGCAGCCGGAGGGATCGTCGAAGGGCCAAGGGGCCGCCCGAGGGGGCTCAGGGCCCCTCGGGCGGGGCGTCGGGGCCGGAGGCGGGCAGGGCGGGCGCGGGCTCCTGCTTCAGGCGGCGCCGGTACTGGAGGGTGCCGAGGGGCAGGAGCAGGAGATAGGCGAGGCTCACCGTCACCAGGCTCTCGAAGGGGAAGCTGATGACGAGGCCGAAGCCCACCACGACCACGAGGAAGATCGGCACCACCCAGTCGCGGGGCACGCGCTTGCCCCAGGTCTTGCCGGAGAAGGTCGGCACCGTGGAGACCACGAGCAGGGCGATGACGAGGATATAGGCCAGGATGACCGGCGCGCCCCAGCCCTCGAAGGAGAGGCCGAGGAAGTTGAGGTAGAGCGGCAGCATGCCCGTCAGCGCGCCGGCGGGGGCGGGCATGCCGACGAAGAAGTCCTTCTTCCATTCCGGCCGGTGGGGATCGTCCAGCATCGCGTTGAAGCGGGCGAGCCGCAGCGCCATGGCGATGGCGAAGACGAGCGCCCCGATCCAGCCGACCGAGCGCAGGTCGTGCAGGGCGAAGCCATAGAGGATCAGGGCCGGGGCGCAGCCGAAATTCACGAAGTCCGCGAGCGAGTCGAGCTCCGCGCCGAAGCGCGAGGTGCCCTTGAGCAGGCGGGCGACGCGCCCGTCGATGCCGTCGAGCACGGCGGCGACCACCACGGCGATCACCGCCGGCTCGAACTTGCCCTCGAAGGCGAGCCGGATCGCGGTCAGCCCCAGGCAGAGCGCCAGGAGCGTGATCATGTTGGGCGCGATCATCCGGAACGGGACCGGCTTGAAGCGGCGCCGGCGCGGCTCGTTGAGATCGGGCTCGAAGGGGGCGAAGAGATCGTCCATCGCGGTCAGATACGGCGAAACGCCCGTTCCGGGCCACCCCCGAGATCGGCGAGAACCGTCTCGCCGGCCACGGCCTTCTGGCCGAGCCCGACCAGCACGCGGGTCGAGGCGGGCAGGTAGACGTCGACGCGGGAGCCGAAGCGGATCAGGCCGAAGCGCTCGCCGACCTGGAGCGAATCCCCGGCCGAGACGAAGCCGACGATGCGGCGCGCCACGAGGCCGGCGATCTGCACCACGCCGATCCGCACCGGCCGGCCCGCATGGGTCGTCTCCATCACGAGGCCGTTGCGCTCGTTGTCCTCGCTCGCCTTGTCCAGCTCGGCATTGAGGAACAGGCCCGGCGTGTAGTGGATCTGCCCGATCCGGCCCGTCACCGGCACGCGGTTCACGTGGCAGTCGAACACGTTCATGAAGACCGAGATGCGCAGCATCGGCTCGGGCGGCAGGTCGAGCTCGGGCGGGGGCAGCACCGTGGAAATCAGGTTCACCCGGCCGTCCGCGGGGGAGACGACGAGCCCGTCGCCCACCGGCACCACGCGCTCCGGGTCGCGGAAGAAGTAGCAGACCCAGAGGGTCAGGATCAGGAAGATCCAGCCGAGGAACTGGGAGAAGTAGCCGAACAGCACCGTGAGCACGATGCCGATCAGGATGAAGGGATAGCCCTCCTTGTGGATCGGCACGAGCGTTCGGCGGATCGTCTCGAGGAGGTCGGACATGAGGCTCCGGCGGATCAGCGGGCGTGGACCCTCGCCCGATGGCAGGGGGGCGTGCCCGCGTCAACCGCGCCTTTCGTGGCGGCCCGCTGCCGGTGCGGCAGCGGGTGGGGCGAACCGGTAGGTATTCCGCCCCGCGTTCTTGGCGGCGTAGAGGGCGGCATCGGCCTGGCCGAACAGGGAATCCGGGTCCTCCCGGGCCGCGAGGGCGACGCCGACCGAGGCGCCGACGTGGAAACTCAGGCCCCCGTGGCGGATCGGCTGGCCGAGGGTGGCGACGATGCGCGCGGCCAGCGCCTCCAGCCCGTCTTCGGGCGCCCCATCGAGAAGCAGGGCGAACTCGTCGCCGCCGATGCGGGCGACGAGGGCGACCCTGCCGCAGAGATCCGACAGGCGCCGGGCGGTCTCGACGAGGCAGACATCGCCCACCGCGTGGCCGTAATTGTCGTTGACGCCCTTGAAGCCGTCGAGGTCGACCAGGATCAGCGCGTGGAAGGGCGTGTGCAGCCGGGCCTGGAAGCGATGGCGGTTGGCGAGCCCGGTCATGGCGTCGAAATTCGCCAGGTACTGGGTACGGTCCGAGAGGATCTTCTCCTCGGTGATGTCCTGCTTCATCCCGAAGATGCGCACGGCATGCCCGCCCTCCGACTCGACGGTCGCGGTCAGGCGGATCCAGCGGCGGCAGCCGGCGGCGGTGACGATCTCCGCATCGAGGCTGAAGCCGCTTCGCTCGGCGATCGCCCGATTGCGCAGGGCCGTGAGCGCGCGGCGCGACTCCTCGGTGTAGCAGGCGAGGGCACGGCCGCGATCGACCTTGCTGCCGCGCGGCATGTCGAACAGGTCGTAGACCACGTCCGTCCAGCGCAGCGTCTCGGAGGGCAGGTCGCATTCCCACACGCCGATCCGGGCCGCTTGCGAGGCGCGGTCGAAGGTCTTGCGGGAATGGGCGAGTTCCTTGGCCTGCGCGCGGATGATCGCGTTCTGCAACCGGATCTGCGCTTCGAGCAGCCGAATCCTCTCCCCCGCCGAGGTGGGGAGGGAGCGCGATCGTCTCGAAGGGCCAGGCATGCGCGGGTTCGATCAACTCCGCTTTCGACCCACCGACCGTAACCGGGGCCGGTTAAGACGATCTTTGTGGGGCGCCCGGTCGCCGCTACTCCGCCGTCGCCGGCTCCCGGCGCGTGGGAAGCTGCTCCATCGCCTCCTCCTCGGCCGTGCGCTTCAGGGTCTCGAGAGCGGCGTCCGCCTCCCGCTGGCGGTTCCACATCGCCGCGTAGATGCGGCCCTGCGCCAGCAACGCGCCATGGGTGCCCCGCTCGACGATGCGGCCGTGATCCAGAACGAGGATCTCGTCGGCATTGACCACGGTCGAGAGGCGGTGCGCGATCACCAGCGTGGTGCGCCCCTCCGCCACCCGGTCGAGGGCCGACTGGATCTCCCGCTCGGTGAAGGAATCGAGCGCCGAGGTCGCCTCGTCGAGGACGAGGATCGGCGGTCCCTTCAGGATGGTGCGCGCGATGGCGACCCGCTGCTTCTCGCCCCCCGAGAGCTTCAGCCCGCGCTCGCCGACCGGCGTGTCGTAGCCTTCCGGCAGGCTCGCGATGAAGCGATCGATCTGGGCGAGGCGCGCCGCCTCGCGGATCTCCGCGGCGTCCGCATCCCAGCGGCCGTAGCGGATGTTGTAGCCGATCGTGTCGTTGAACAGCACCGTGTCCTGCGGGACCATGCCGAGGGCGGCCCGCAGGCTCTCCTGCCGCACGGCCGCGATGTCCTGCCCGTCGATGGTGATGCGGCCCTCCTGCGGCTCGTAGAAGCGGAAGAGCAGGCGCGAGAGCGTCGACTTGCCCGCCCCCGAGGGGCCGACGATCGCCACCGTCCGGCCCGCCGGCACCTCGAAGGAGACGCCGCGCAGGATCGGCCGGGCCGGGTCGTAGGCGAAGCGCACGTCCTCGAAGCGCACGACGCCGCGCTCCACCCGCAGGGGAAGCGCCCCCGGCCTGTCCGCGATCTCGGGATTGCGGTGCAGGATCAGGAACATGTCGTCGATGTCGATGAGCGCCTGCTTGATCTCCCGGTAGATCATGCCCACGAAGTTGAGCGGGATCGAGAGCTGAACCAGCATCGTGTTGACGAGCACGAAGCTGCCGATCGTCGCCCGGCCCGCCAGGATGTCCCGGGCGGCGAGCCACATCACCGCCGTCATGCCGATGGTGAAGATGATCGCCTGGCCGGCATTCAGCACGGCGAGGGAGACGTAGGTCTGGGTCGAGGCCTTCTCGTAGGCGGCCATCGAGGCGTCGTAGCGCTCGGTCTCGCGCGTCTCCGCGCCGAAATACTTCACCGTCTCGTAGTTCAGCAGCGAGTCGACGGCCTTGCCGTTGGCGTCGGTGTCGGAATGGTTCATCCGCCGCCGGATCGCGATGCGCCACTCGGTCGCCTTCCAAGTGTAGCCGAGATAGGCGGCGATCATGGCCGCGACCACGGCCGAGTAGATCCAGTCGAACTCGTAGGCGAGGATGCCGAGCACGAGCACCAGCTCCACGACGGTCGGCACCAGCGTCAGCACCATCAGGCGCGACAGCTCCTCGATGCCGTTGCGCCCCCGCTCCAGCACGCGGGTGAGGCCGCCGGTCTTGCGCTCCAGGTGGAACCGCAGGGACAGGCGGTGCATGTGCTCGAAGGTCTGGAGCGCCAGGCGGCGCACGGCGTGCATCGCCACCTTGGCGAACAGGCCGTCGCGCACCTGCGTCAGCGCCGCCATGGCGATGCGGATGAGGCCGTAGGCGCCGATCAGCAGCATCGGCGCGGCGAGCAGCCCGGTCGGAAGCGAGGGCTCCTTGCCGCCGACCGCCGCGACGAGGGCGTCGGTCGCCCATTTGAAGGTGAAGGGCATCACCATCGTGGCGAGCTTGGCCACGAGCAGCAGCCCGAAGGCGACGAAGACGCGGGCCTGGAGGTCGCGCCGGCCATGGGGCCAGAGATAGGGCCAGAGGCGCTGGAGCGTGGCGACGAGGCCGGGACGCGCGGGCGGGGCCGGTGCGCGCGCCGCCGCCGGAGCGGGTTCGGATGCCATGATGGAAGCGTTCTGAAGAGACGTGGTGTCCGCCGCATATAGGCCCATCGCCCGGCGAACGCACCCGGCGGCGTGTCACAGTGCCTTCGGGGAAGAAGCTCCCCGCGCTTCGTCACGCGCCCAGGCCTGAATCCCCTCGCCGGCGCCGCAATTCCGCGGAGATCGCGCTGCCGCCGGTTCGCGTCGGATGCGCCTTACTTGCCCAAAGCCTCCGCGAAGGCGGCGATGCGGTTGCGGGCATAGACCGGCAGGCCGGCGCTGATCGAGGTGCCGGTGTTGAAGGAGGAATTGCCCATCAGCACCTGCACCGGCAGCAGGTTCTTGAGCACGGGCACGCGGGAATATTCCTGCTTGCGGTCGAGCACGTCGGCCTTCACCGCGAGCGCCATGTAGGTCGTCACCACGGTCCTGTTCGGGTCGTCCGGCGCCGGCTGGAACACCGCCAGGAACTTGCCGAAGCGCAGGATCTGGTTGACCCAGAAGATCGTCTGCTCGAGGCCGCCGCTCGGCGGGGTCGCGATCCGGGTGAGCGCCCCGAACCCGGCCGCCTCGGAGGCCGAGAGCGGGCGCAGCTCGCTCTGGAAGGAGACGAATTCCGCGATCTTCTTCGAGGAGCCGAGCTCCAGCTTGTTGGCGAGCTTCACGCCGAGGGGCAGCTTGCCTTCCAGATCGTAGCGGGACTCGATGCAGGTCGTCTCGGGGGCGCCGCACCAGGGCCGGTCGGGCCGCTTGGCGAAGGCGGCCGCCGGGTCCTTGGTCGGGGTCACCTCCCCGGGGGTCAGGGCCTTGTGCTTGATCGCGGGGTCCATCTTCGCGACGAAATCGAGCTTGGCGAAGCGCGACAGGTCGATGGCGGAGGCGGGCTTGGCGATCGTGAAGCGGCCCTCCGCGACATAGACCTTCAGGGTCTCGTGCCGCGGCTTCGTCGTGCCGTTGAGCGTCACGGTGTAGTCCGGCTCGGCATAGCTCGGATAGGGCGCCAGGATCTCGGCTTCCTCGGGACGCGCCTTGCGCCAGTCCTTGAACAGGATCAGCCCGCTTTCCGGGTTGGTCGAGGCCTTGTCGCGGTGGTCCGTGAACAGGATCGTGCCGGGCTTCGGCACCGCCTGCCCGTCGAGGGAGGGCACGTCCTGCACGGCGGAGGGCGTGGATGCGGGCTGGATCTTCATGCCCTCCTGCGCGGCGGCCGGGGCCGCGAGGCCGAGCGCGAGGAGAAGGGAGGCCGGAAGCTGCCTGATCACGTCTTGTCCTTGAGGAAGAGGGGGAGGGCCGGGCCGTCGGCGGCGGCTCAGTAGCGCGGATCGTCGCCGAACAGGTAGTCCGGGTCGCGGCGGCGCTGGCGCGGATAGGACTCGTCGTCGCCGAAGGGTGAGGGCTGGGCCTGGCCGTAGCGGTTGCGCCCGGGCCAGGGGCTGTACTCGTCCTGCGGCGGGCGCCGCTGCGGGGCGGGATCGCCGCGATCGGCGAAGGGATCGAGCAGGTCGCCGCGGCGGCGCTGGCCGTAGATGGCATCGCCCGCCATGTCGGCGCCGTCCTCGCCGCCGCCGAGATCGCCGTCCTCCCCATCGGGCCGCATGGCGTAGAGGGTCTCGCGGGGGACGAGGTTGTACTGCGTGTCGGCCACGCGCCCGTCCTTCACCCGGAAATGCTCCAGGAAGCCGCCGCCCGCGACGAGCTGGCCGCTGCGGGGTTCGATCGGACGGTCGGCGATCAGGGGCCGCGCCTCCGGCGAGGGGCCGGAGAGCGGCGTCTTCGGCACGCCGTTGGCCCAGGCCGCCTGGAAGATGGTGCGGGCGATCGGCACCGAGACGTGGCCGCCGGTCTGGCCGCGGCCCAGGGTCTTCCGGGTGCCGTCGGCATTGTCGTAGCCGACCCAGACCACCACCGTGATCTCGTTGGAGAAGCCCGCGAAACAGGCGTCGTTCTCGTTCTCGGAGGTGCCGGTCTTGCCGGCCACATAGGCCGAGACGCCGGACAGGGCCGCGGCGGTGCCGTGCTGGGTCACGCCCTGGAGCATGGTCTTGAGCTGGTAGAAGGCGACGCGGTCGGCCGAGCCGATCCGCACCGGATCCTTCGGCGCGCGGCTGTAGACCGCCTTGCCGTCCTTCTCGACGCTCTCCAGCGCATAGGCGCTCGGCCGGCCGCCCTCGTTGGCGATGGCCGCGTAGAAGCTCGCCAGATCGATCATCCGCACCGGCTGCGCGCCGAGCACGAAGGGATAGTAGCGCTCGCATTCCGCGTAGAGCTGGGCTTCGAGGGCGATGTCGCAGACCCGCTGGAGCGAGGCCGGCGCCTTCTCGGCGATGCCGCCCTGGAGCAGGCGGGCGGTGACGAGGTTCTTCGAGAATTCGAGGCCGCGCCGCAGGGTGGTCGCACCCGCTCCGCCGCCGTCGTAGTTCTTCGGCGACCAGGACTCGCCGATGCCGCCGATCGGCGGCAGGGTGACGGGGGCGTCCATCACCAGGGTGTTGGGCTGGAGGCCGGCATTGAGCGCGGCGAGATAGGTCAGCGGCTTCAGGGTGGAGCCCGGCTGGCGCACCGTCTGCGTGACGCGGTTGAGCTGGCTCAGGGGATAGGCGAAGCCGCCGGTCATGGCGAGGATGCGGCCGGTGCGGTTCTCGAGCACGATGGCGGCGCCCTGCACCGCGGGCCGCACCCGCAGGTCGGCGCGGGGCACGCGCGCGTTGGGGTCGCGCAGCCGCACCCGCACGGCGTCGTAGAGCTGCAGCTTGCCGCGGGCCGGCCCCGGATCGAGGCTCGCCACCCGGCCGTCGGCGAGGCCGACCTTGGTGCCGTTCTTGCCGGTCTGGAGCACGACGGCCAGCGGCCAGTGCACGTCGTAGAGGACCGGCCGGGCGGTTTCGAGGGCGCGCTGCCAGGCGGGCTTCACCGTGGGCTTCGCGGCGGCTTTCGGTGGCGGCAGGGCCTTTCCGGCCTTCACCCCGTTCGGCACGGGCACCGGCTTCGGCTCCTCCGCGGGGGCCGGCTCGGGCGCCGGGGGCGGCGCGGCCTCCAGCTTCCTGACCGCCTCGGCGAGGTTCAGCTCCGGCCCCTCGTAGCGGGCGCGGCCGGTGGCGCGCTCGTAGGTGGAGAGCCCCTCCTGCAGGGCCGTCTCGGTGGCCGTCTGCAGGCCGGCATTCACGGTCGAGCGCACGGTGTAGGAGGCGCTCGTCAGGGATTCGAGACCGGCGAAGGTGCGCGCCTCCCGGCCGAGATGCTCGACGAAGTAGAAGCCGGACTCCCGCCGTGCCGTCTCGGGCGGGCGGATGCCGAGATCGCTCTTCAGCGCCTCGTTCAGTTGCGCGTCCGTGATCGCGCCGTCTTCCTTCATCCGGGTCAGCACGTAGGCGCGCCGCTCCCGGGCCCGGTCGGGATACTTGTCGGGGCTGTAGTAGTTCGGCCCCTTGGGCAGGCCCGCGAGCAGTGCGGCCTCCGGCAGGGTGAGCTGCCCGACCGACTTCCCGAACCAGGAGCGCGCCGCCATCTCGATGCCGTAGGCGCCGCGGCCGAGATAGATGCCGTTGAGGTAGAGGCCGAGGATGTGCGGCTTGTCGAGGATGCGCTCCAGCCGCGCGGCCACGATCATCTCGCGGATCTTGCGCTCGTAGGTGACGTCGTCGCCCACCGACAGGTTCTTGACCACCTGCTGCGTGATGGTGGAGCCGCCGGCCGGCCGGCCCGGCGCGGCGAGATTGCCGATGAAGGCGCGGATGACGCCGCGTTCGTCGATGCCGTGGTGCTGGTAGAAGCGCTTGTCCTCGGCCGCGACGAAGGCCTGCCGGACCATATCGGGGATCGCGCCGACGGGCACCGCGAGGCGGCGGCCGTTGGCTTCGAAGGTTTCCGAATAGGGCTTCCCGGCCTGGTCGAGGATCACGGTCGCGCCGGGCAGCTTGGCGTCCCTCAGCGCCTCGGCGGAGGGCAGGTCGGTCACGGCCTTGTTGTAGAACGCGATCACCGCCTTCGGGTCGAAGGGGGAGGAGGCCGGGTTCTCGCCCTTGCAGAACTGCTTGTAGCTCGTGTTCAGCTCGGTCAGGTCGAGCCCGTGCAGGATCTTGGGCGCGTTGTCGCCGGCGACCGCGCTCGGATCCTCCATCGCCGTGCTGATGAGCTCGTCGAGGTTGATGTCCTCGATGTCGAAGGCCTTGCGCATATGGGCGCAGCCGTCGCGCAGGATCTGCACCACCTGCGGGCCGTCCGTGGCCGGATCGAAGCGCGTGCGGACGTCGTCGGGCCGCGTCGTGACCTGGCTGAGCGTCAGCGCCGTCGCGAACAGCTTGATCAGGATGGGGTTCATTCAGACCGGAGCGCGGGCGGACGGGAGGCCCGCCCGCGGCGGGGGCCGCGCTCGGGCGCCCGCAGGGCGGGCCCCCGCAAGATGGGGTGCACAACGCGGCTGTTTTAAGGTGCGCCGGCCGGGGAGCCGGCCATGGCCGCCCGCCCGCTCATTCCTTGATCGCGAAGGGCTGCTCGAAGCGCGAGACCCTGTTGCCGTTGCGGTCGTGCAGGGCGTAGCCGAGCACGTAGTCGCCCGGCTCGATGCCGTTCAGCGACATGGTGATGTTCATGAAGACCTCGCGGTTCTTGTAGCGGCTCGCGAAGTCGAAGCGCTGGAACCCGTCCTGCCCGGCGAGCACCTTGCCGTCCCGGCTCTTCACCGTGAAGTCGAGCACGAAGCCGAAATGGTTCACCCCGTCGGCATCCGCCTTCCAGGTGAAGCCGATGGGCTCGAGATAGGTCACGAGATCCTCGCCCTTGGCGAAGACGCGCGAGGGGCGCTCCGTGTAGGCGCCGTAGAGTGCCGCCTTCTCCGAGACGAAGACGACGTGGCGCTGGGTCAGCGGGGTCTTCTCCCAGGCCTCGGCGAGCGCCGCCTCCAGGGATTCCACCTCGGCGAGGCCGCCGCCCGCGCTCCGCACCGGGGCGGCCGGTTTCGGGGCGGCTCCTCCCCAGAAATCCTCCGCCGCCCGGGCGGCCACGCCCGAGAGCAGCACCAGCACCAGGCCCGCGACCACGCGCTTCATCTTGGAGATCCTTTCGTGCCGGGTCCGGTTGATCCGGCTGTCTGCTCTTCCCGACGGAGCCCGGGGCCGCCCGGTTTCGGGCGGGGAGAGGGGAGCCGGCGCGATCGGTTCCGATCGGCCGGAGGCTTGTCAGGCGCCCGGTCGCCTACCGGATCGGCCGCACGCTTTTCATGATGCCGCTGATGGCCTCGGAATTGGCTGCGCGCTCCTCCTGGGAGCCCCAGAGCGTCAGCATGACCACGTTGCCGCCGCCGCCTTCGAGCAGCACGAAGTCGACGATGGTCTTTCCTTGAGAATCGGTGGTGTTGTAGCGCAGCACCTGGCCCTTGGTGCCGTTGAAGTCCATCTCGCGCTCTTCCGGCTTCACCGACCCGTCGATCTCGTTCTCGGCCATCCAATCCTTGTTCAGATTGATCATCGCGTCGAGCTTCTTGCCCTTGGCGTACTCGACATAGAACATCACCGCGCTGTCGGGCGACTTGGCGGAATAGCCGTAATCGATTTCCTTGATCTTCCAGTCGTCCGGCACGACGATGGTGACCGCCGGGTTCCCGTTCGGCACGGCAAAGTTGCGCGCATAGGCCGACGACGTCAGCGCGGCGGCCAGCGCCACGCCCAGGATCCAAGTCTTCATCGAACGCC
Source organism: Methylobacterium organophilum (assembly GCF_022533465.1). Classification (NCBI taxonomy): domain Bacteria; kingdom Pseudomonadati; phylum Pseudomonadota; class Alphaproteobacteria; order Hyphomicrobiales; family Methylobacteriaceae; genus Methylobacterium; species Methylobacterium organophilum. Next base: position 1,956,894 of record NZ_CP092848.1, read on the forward strand.
CCCAAAGACACCGTCTCGATCGCGCGGTGTTGTCGTCACGCTTCACGGGCGCCGTTCGTGCCGTCAAGCTTGCCTGAGCAAACATCCTGCAATCGTCCCGCGATCCTCACCGGACTCTCGCGGAACGGTTAAGCTCTTGCTGGGGTTGAGCCGGGTCGCCGTCCGGAGCCCGTTCCATGAAAGCCAGCGTGATCCGCGACCTCTGGTACAAGAACGCGGTGTTCTACTGCCTGTCGGTCGGGACCTTCATGGATGCCGACGGGGACGGCACCGGCGACTTCGCCGGCCTCGAGCGGCGGCTGGACTACCTGCTCGGCCTCGGCGTCACAGCGCTCTGGCTGCACCCGTTCCAGCCCTCGCCCCAGCGCGACCACGGCTACGACATCACCGACTATTACGGGGTCGATCCGGCCTACGGCTCGCTCGGCGACTTCGTGGCCTTCACCCATGCGGCCAAGCAGCGGGGGCTCAAGGTCATCATCGACCTCGTGGTCAACCACACCTCGGACCAGCATCCCTGGTTCCAGGCGGCCCGCTCCGACCCGGCCTCGCGCTACCGCGACTGGTATGTCTGGTCGAAGACGCGGCCGGCCGATTACGACGAGGGCATGGTCTTCCCGGGCGTGCAGAAGACGACCTGGAGCTACGACGAGACGGCGAAGGCCTGGTACTTCCACCGCTTCTTCGACTTCCAGCCCGACCTGAACACCGCCAACCCGGAGGTGCAGGCCGAGATCCTCAAGATCATGGGCTTCTGGCTGGAGCTCGGCGTCTCCGGCTTCCGCATGGACGCGGTGCCCTTCGTGATCGCCCAGAAGGGCGCCGCGGTGAAGGGCGCGCCCAAGGAGCGGTTCGACCTGCTCCGGGACTTCCGCGAGTTCCTGCAATGGCGCTCGGGCGACGCCATCATCCTGGCCGAGGCCAACGTGCTGCCGAAGGACGACATGGCCTATTTCGGCGACGATGCCGACCGCATGCACATGATGTTCAACTTCCAGGTCAACCAGGCCCTGTTCTACGCGCTCGCCGCCGCGGATGTGCGGCCCCTGGTCAAGGCCCTGAAGAAGACCTGGAACCGGCCGCCCTCGGCCCAGTGGGCGATGTTCCTGCGCAACCACGACGAGCTCGATCTCGGCCGCCTGACCGAGGCCCAGCGGCAGGCAGTCTTCGCGAAGTTCGGCCCCGAGAAGAGCATGCAGCTCTACGACCGCGGCATCCGCCGCCGGCTCGCGCCGATGCTCAACGGCGACCAGCGCTGGCTGGAGCTCGCCTACGCCCTGATGTTCTCCCTGCCGGGCACCCCGGTGCTGCGCTACGGCGACGAGATCGGCATGGGCGACGACCTCTCGATCCCGGAGCGCGACTGCGCCCGCACGCCGATGCAATGGACCGCCGACGCCCAGGGCGGCTTCACCCGCAGCGACCGGCCGGTGAGCCCGCCCATCGACGCGGGGCCCTACGGCTACCCGCACGTCAACGTCGCCGCGCAGCGCCACGCCCCGCGCTCCCTGCTCAACTGGATGCAGAGCGTGATCCGGATGCGCAAGGAGGTGCCGGAGATCGGCTGGGGCGACTTCACGGTGATCGAGACCGGCGAGAACGCCGTGCTCGCCCTGCGCTACGACTGGCGCAACAACTCCGTGCTATGCGTGCACAACCTCGACGCCAAGCCCGTCGAGGCCCGCTTCGAGACCGGCGTGCCGGGGCCGGAGGGCGCCGTGCTGGTCGACCTCCTCACCGGCGCCCGCAGCGAGGCGGGGGCGGATGGCCGCCACGGCATCGTGCTGGAGGGCTACGGCTACCACTGGTACCGTGTCGGCGGCCTCGACGCGTTGTTGAAGCGCAGCGCGAACTGATCGCCCGCGCTGCGCCGGCCCTTCAGAAGCTCAGCTTCATCCCGGCCACGAAGGTGCGCGGGGCGCCGGCATAGATCGAGCCGGAGGTCGCCGCGAGCACGTCGCGCCCGTTCTGCAGGCCCGTCGTCGCGTTGAGCGAGTTGGCGAGGGGATTGGCGGAGGCGATGTAGGTCGTGTCGAACACGTTGCGGACCTCCCCGTAGAGGTCGATCCGCTTGGCGTAGCCGGCCGGCAGCAGGCGCGAATAGTGGATGTTGAGGTTGACGATCGCGTAGCCCGGCACCCGCAGCAGGTTGGCGTTGTCGAGGTAGTAGCCGTCCTGCACGATCGTTTCCGCGAAGGCCCCGAGGCCGGCCAGGGGGCCGGCCGGCACGTCGTAGCCGATCCGGGCGAGGAGCTGGTGGGCCGGCACGCCGGGGATCGCGTGGCCGGCCCGGTCGAACCGGACCGGCGCCGCCCCGGCGCTCAGCTGCTCCACGTAGTCGGTGTAGAACTGGTCGTCGAAGGTATAGGCGAGGGTGCCGCGCCAGCCCTCCCCGAACAGCCACTCCGCGCCGAACTCGATGCCGCGATGCTCCGAGGCGGGGGCGTTGAAGGTGTAGCTGAGGAGACCGAAGCCCGGCGACTGGGACAGGAGCTCGTTGCGATAGAATTCGTAGAAGCCGGTCAGGCTGAGGCGAAGGTCCGGCAGCGGCGTCCAGTCCGCGCCGAGGTCGAAGCCGAGATTCTCCTGCGTCTGCAGCTGCGTGTTGTTGCCCGGCAGGCCGGCGGAGGTGACGAAGAGGTTGCTCGCCCCCGGCGTCGCGTAGCCCGTGGCGACGCGCCCCCGGACGGCGAGGGCCTCGTTCGGCCGGTAGACCAGGGCCAGTTCCGGCGCGACGTTGAGGAAGCTGCGGTCGGCCGTGGCGAGGCTGCGGGTCAGGCTGCCGTTGGTGTAGGAATAGGCGAGGTTGCGCCCCTTGATCCAGGTGTTCTCGGCGCTGATGCCGAGCACGCCCGTCCAGGTTTCCGAGAGGGCGAGCTCCGTGCGGGCGCGCCCGCCGAGATTGGCCTGCTGCGAGAACTGGTCGCCGATCAGGGCGCCGAGGCGCGGCCCGGCGAAGGGCGTGAGGTTGAAGGTCGGCGAGTGGCCGTCCAGCGCGCTGAGGTTCAGGGCCGCGTAGGTGAGGGCCGGCAGGCCGAACAGCTCCGAGCGGTGGGTCACGTCGGCCAGGACGTTGAGGGAGGGGATGCTGCCGCGCCCCGACGAGGTGTAGAAGGCCTGGTTGATGTTGCGCTCGTCGAAGCCGGCCTGGATCCGCCAGGTCGTGTCGGCGTCCACGTCGTGCTCCCATCGCGCGGCGACGATGGTGCGCCGGTCCTTCCGCTCCAGGCCGATCTGCGCGGCCGTCACGGGAATCCTCGTCCCGAAGGCGCCGTTCCGGAAGAGCGAGTAGGTCACGCAGCCCGGCGCCGCCGTCGCGGCGCTCGCGCAGCCGCGCTGGAAGGGGTTGAGCCGGTACTCGTCGAGGGAGGCGCGGCCGGCGATGTCGGCATGCACCTCGTTGTCGATCACCTTGAGCGTGAAGCGGTTGTCCGGCGTCGGGGTGTAGCTCGCGAGCAGGTTCACCGTCTGCGTGTCGTAGCCGGTATGCTCCTGATAGCCGTTGCCGCGCACGTCGCTCGCGAACAGGCTGATCTCGACGGGGCCGCTCACGCCGCCGACGGTGAAGTAGTTGCTGAGCAGCCCGTAGCTGCCGGCATCGACGCCGACCTCGTAGCCATCGATCTCGCGGCCGGTGCGGGTGCGGAAGGCCAGGGCGCCCCCGGTGGCGAAGTTGCCGAACAGCGCCGATTGCGGGCCGCGGAAGACGTCGATGCGCGAATAGGCGCGGGGATCCACCAGATCGAACCGCGTGAAGCCCTCGGGCTGGGTGACGACGAAGCCGTCCTCCAGCACCACCATGTTGCGGGTCACGCCGGTGGAGCGGGCGTTGTTGCCGCGGATCGAGATCACGACGTCGCGGGCGCCGTTGCCCTGGCGCACGGTGACGCCCGGGCTGTTGAGCAGCACCGCGCCGATCCCGGTGGCCGGCCGGTTGGCGATGACGTTCTCGCGGCCCACCGCGGTGACCACCTGGCCCACGGGATGCTCGATCACCGCCGCGGCCGAGCCGGGCGGGCCCGCGACGCCGAACGCCTTGCCGGTGCCGGCGACGGAGACCTCTTCGAGGGTGATGGCGGGGGAATCCTCGGCCCGGGCCGGCGTCGCGGGCAGGAGCAGGACGGCGAGGAGGGCGGGCGCACGGAGGAGGGACGCACGGGCGGCAGGGCCCTGCGGGAGGGAGAAAGGCATCGGGGAAGACTCGTCTGATCCGGCGGCGTGCGGGCGGCACCGCCGCGGAGGGCGTCGGGAAGGGCGCTGGCGATCAGACGGAGGCAGGCGGCGCGCGGGGCTGGCCGGGGGGATGGTCGGAAACGATCCGGGCGGGCGGGGGCGGGATCGGCCAGGCGGCGGCGATCCGCCAGGACGGGGCGGCCAGGGCGGGCGGCGCGGCCGGGAGGATGGCGCCGGTCAGGCCCGCGGCGCAGAGGCCGCAGAGCTGGCAGGCGGCGTGCGGGGCCTGTTGGGCGGGATCGTCCGGGTCGGTCTCCGCGCCGGAAGGGCCGCAGATCACGGCATGGGCGACGGGATCGGCGGCGAGCGCCATGGCGCGCAGGGCGGCCGCGGGGGCCAGGGCCTGGAGCCAGAGCGCGAGGAGGATCAGCCCCGCTCCGATGATGCCGCGCTGCGCCACGTGCCCCACTTCGTTCCGCGGCGGCAGCGATAGCGGGCGCGTGATGGGGCCGCCAGCCACGGCCGCGCTTGGCCGGCGCGTTCCGGGCGCATGGGGCCACCCTGTGGCCGGGCGGTCACGCCGCCGGCCCGGGATGCCCCGGCCGGCGTTCCGCGCTAGAAGGCGGCAGGACGCGCCGCCAAGGCGCCTTTCGCGCACAGGGACCGCCATGCCAGGAACGCCCCGCGCCGGGATCATCCCGGTCACGCCCTTCCAGCAGAACTGCACCCTGATCTGGGACGAGGCCACCAAGGTCGGCGCGGTGGTCGATCCGGGCGGCGACCTCGAGCGCATCGAGAAGGCGATCCGGGATCAGGGGGTGAGGGTCGAGAAGATCCTGCTCACCCACGGCCATATCGACCATGCCGGCGGCGCGGCCGAGCTGAAGGAGCGCCTCGGCGGCGTGCCGATCGAGGGCCCGCACGCGGCCGACAAGTTCCTGCTCGACAGCCTGCCGCTGACCGGCGCCGATTACGGGCTCGACGGCGCCCGCGCCGTCACCCCCGACCGCTGGCTCGACGAGGGCGACAGCGTCACGGTCGGCGGCCTCGGCTTCGACATCCTGCACGCCCCCGGCCATTCCCCGGGCAGCGTCGTGTTCGTGAGCCGGGACGCCCGCTTCGCGCTGGTCGGCGACGTGGTGTTCCAGGGTTCGGTCGGCCGCACGGACCTGCCCGGCGGCAATCATGAGCAGCTCATCCGCATGATCAAGGAGAAGCTGCTGCCCCTCGGCGACGACGTCGCCTTCACCCCCGGCCACGGCCCGACCAGCACCCTCGGCAAGGAGCGCGCGACGAACCCGTTCCTGCAGGATTGAGGCGGACCCCGCGGGCCCCCGGCAGGGCCCTAACGCCGCGTTAAGCTCCCCCCTTCAAGAGGGGGAATCAGGCGGCGCTCGGTGGCCGGAAAACGATGTAATCCCAAGGCGAAACCCCTATATCAGGGGACCCGAACGAATCGCAGGCGCGCGCCTGGGCCGACGAGGCCCTCGCGTGGGAACCACGAAGCCGGAAACCGCCTGCCCGAGGAACTGCATGTCCGATAACGAGAACAACGAACACGCCGACAGCTACGGCGCAGAATCGATCCGCGTGCTGAAGGGCCTCGATGCGGTCCGCAAGCGTCCCGGCATGTATATCGGCGACACCGACGACGGTTCCGGCCTCCACCACATGATCTACGAGGTGGTGGACAACGCCATCGACGAGGCGCTCGCGGGCCACGCGGACCTCGTCACGGTGACGCTGAACGCCGACGGCTCCTGCACGGTCACCGACAACGGCCGCGGCATCCCCACCGACATCCACAAGGAGGAGGGCGTCTCGGCGGCTGAGGTCATCATGACCCAGCTGCATGCGGGCGGGAAGTTCGACCAGAATTCCTACAAGGTCTCCGGCGGCCTGCACGGCGTCGGCGTGTCGGTGGTCAACGCCCTCTCCACCTGCCTCAAGCTGCGGATCTGGCGCGGCGGCAAGGAGCACCGCATGGAGTTCCGCCACGGCGATGCCGTGGCGCCGCTGGAGGTGGTCGGCCCGGCCGGCGAGCGCCGGGGCACCGAGGTGACCTTCTATCCCTCGCCCGAAACCTTCTCGATGATCGAGTTCGACTACCCGACGCTGGAGAAGCGCCTGCGCGAGCTCGCCTTCCTCAATTCGGGCGTGCGCATCGTGCTCACCGATGCGCGCCATGCCGAGCACAAGCGCGAGGAGCTCTGCTACCAGGGCGGCGTCGAGGCCTTCGTGCGCTATCTCGACCGTTCCCGGAAGCCGGTCGAGGGCATGTCGAAGCCGGTCACGGTGCTGGGCGAGCGCGACGGCATCCGCGTCGAATGCGCGTTCTGGTGGAACGACTCGTTCAACGAGACGGTGCTGCCCTTCACCAACAACATCCCTCAGCGCGACGGCGGCACCCATCTCGCCGGCTTCCGCGCGGCGCTCACCCGCCAGCTCACGGGCTATGCCGAGTCCTCCGGCATCGCCAAGAAGGAGAAGGTGGCGCTCACCGGCGACGATTGCCGCGAGGGCCTGACCGCCATCGTCTCGGTGCAGGTGCCCGACCCGAAATTCTCCTCGCAGACCAAGGACAAGCTGGTCTCCTCCGAGGTGCGCCCGGCGGTGGAGAACATCCTCAACGAGGGCCTGTCCAACTGGCTGGAGGAGCATCCCGGCGAGGCCCGCTCCGTGATGGGCAAGGTCGTGCTCGCCGCCGCCGCCCGCGAGGCGGCGCGCAAGGCGCGCGAGACCATCACCCGCAAGGGCGCCCTCGACATCGCCTCGCTCCCGGGCAAGCTCGCCGATTGCCAGGAGCGCGACCCGTCCAAGTGCGAGCTGCTGCTGGTGGAGGGCGATTCCGCCGGCGGCTCGGCCAAGCAGGGCCGCGACCGCACCTTCCAGGCGGTGCTGCCGCTGCGCGGCAAGATCCTCAACGTCGAGCGCGTGCGCGCCGACCGGATGCTGTCCTCGGCGGAGATCGGCACGCTGATCACGGCGCTCGGCGCCGGCATCGGCCGCTCCTCGACGGACCGCGAGGGCTTCAACCCGGAGAAGCTGCGCTACCACCGCATCATCATCATGACCGATGCGGACGTGGACGGCTCGCATATCCGCACGCTGCTGCTCACCTTCTTCTTCCGGCAGATGCCGGAGGTGATCGAGCGCGGGCACCTCTACATCGCGCAGCCGCCGCTCTACAAAGCCGAGCGCGGCCGCCGCACGATCTACCTGAAGGACGAGCGGGCGCTCGAGGACTACCTGATCGACCAGGGCGTCGAGGGGGCGGTGCTGCGCCTCGCCTCCGGCACGGAGTTCGGTGGCGAGCAGCTCAAGACCCTGGTGGAGGAGGCCCGCGGCTTCCGCAGCATCCTGCAGGGGCTCCACACCCGCTACGACCGCTCGGTGGTGGAGCAGGCCGTGCTGGCCGGCGCCTTCGCCCGGGACGCGGCGGAGAATCCCAGCGAGGCCGAGGTGCTGGCCGATGTCGCGGCCAAGCGGCTCGACCGCATCGCCGAGGATATCGAGCGGGGCTGGACCGGCGCGGCCTCCGAGGGCGGCTACGTCTTCAGCCGGACGCTGCGCGGCGTGAAGCAGGTCTCGACGCTGGATGCGAGCCTGATCGCCTCGCAGGAGGCCCGCCGCCTGGCGGACCGCTCCGAGGCGCTGCAGGAGATCTACGGCGAGCCGGTGACGCTGGCCCGCAAGGGCGACGAGACGGTGCTGCACGGCCCCGTGGCCCTGTTCGAGGCGGTGATGGCCTTCGGCCGCAAGGGGCTGCAGCTCCAGCGCTACAAGGGCCTGGGCGAGATGAACCCGCACCAGCTCTTCGAGACCACCCTCGACCGGGAGACGCGCTCGCTGCTCCAGGTGAAGGTGAAGGACCTGACCGACGCGGACGATCTGTTCGTGAAGCTGATGGGCGACGTGGTGGAGCCCCGCCGCGAGTTCATCCAGGAAAACGCGTTGAGCGTCGCCAATCTCGACATCTGAGCGAGAGGGCTGTAATTTCTCAGTAAAGTTTGACCCTATGGAAGGGTAACTTGACCGGATTTACTGAGAAGTTCGACCCTCGCGGCTCTGGGGGAAAGTGATTAGGCTGCCTTTCAAAGCGAATAGGCTGACCTATGAAAGCGATTAAGTGTTCTTCCCGGGCATCCTGGTGCGTTCAACAGGCAGCTGGCGTTCGAGACCGAGGGCGAAAAGAGCGCGCGCCATCCGTGGCGCTCGTTATAGCACGGGACAGGCGCAAGTGCCTACTTCCGACGTGAAAGCCAACGCCAGCTTGAGATCTCACCTGGTTCGGGAGATCCACGGACAGTCGGCTGTCTTTGCTTAAAGGTAATCTGGTGCTTACGCGTAGGGAAAATAGCAAAGCTTGGTGAATAACGGCGCGGCCGCGGCATCCCCCCGGATGCACCGCGCCCCGCCAACTACGCCCACCGGGAGGCACGTCGGCCGGAAATCGGCCTCTCGGCTTCACCCGTCGCCGAGCATTTCTCAACGAGCCAGGCTCGCTCTTGAACGGCGGGTCGCGCCCGTCCGTCGGATCGTTGATGATCCCGAAGTCCTCGCCAGGTTCATAGAACAGTCGACCGCAATCGAGGTCAGGTGCGAATGGCCCGCCTTCGGTCAGGAAGTACGCATCACCGTCGTGTCTGACGTAGAGGGGGACTCATCCCTCCGCTCCGTCACCATAAATACGCCCCTGCGGTTCCCGTGGCCGTTTCAGGCGTAGAAGCTGCTCGTGTCCACCTTCAGCCGTAGGATGACCGGCCCCGCGGGGGAGAGGCTGCCCTCGAACCGTCCTGGAAAGGTCTCCGATACCGTAAGGCCGTCCGCGCCGTTCCCGTAATTCAGGGTGCAATGGACGTTGATCGGGCCCTCGAAGCTGCCGGCACGCACCTTGATCTCGTCGGCGAAGACCTCGACGGAGTCGACGTGCGTGTGCGCCGACAGCGCGCCCAGGTCCCCCCAGGCTTCGGTCCCGGTCAGGTCGATCTCTCGCACGGCCGTTGCGACGGCCTGGAGGACAGCCGCATCCGTGCTTGCTGCGTCAGGGCCCGGCATGCAACCTCCTCAGAACACGGCGGCGCCAATGCCGAGACGCTGCCGATACTGCCAGCTCAGCGAGAGACATACGCCCTCAAGGCTAGCCCAGATATGGGCCGCATCGATGCCGAGGCTGAAGAGCTTGCGCTGGAAGCGCGACCGGACCCCTCGCGGTATGACGAAGCTGTTTTCAGCCAGTCCGCTCGGCATCCAGGGTTCGCTGGGCCTGGGATGGACGGAGAACAACCCGCGCTGGCTCGCGATCCTCGGGGCCGTCGTGGTCGGGAGCAGGAACCCCACGCGGTCGATCTCGAACGGGCCCGGTCCGCCCTCCGGATTTATGACGAGCGTGTCGTCCACCGGATAGGCGTAGATCACGGCATCGGCGTCCAAGGGGTCGCTGGAGACCGCGAAGAAGCACGCGACGAGTGGGTTGGTCGTCCAGTCCAGGAGGCGCGTCGGCAGCCCGAAATGCTGCCCCAGGGCCAACCAGTCCCAATCGGTCGCCCCCGGCAGCGAGACGTGCAACCGTGCCTCGCGCTTGAAGGCGCGGAACAGGTGCTCCTCGAACAGCGGGTCGTGGTTCGGCGTGCGGCCCGCGCTCGGCACACATAGGAATTCGCGGGACGCGCAGCCCCGAAAGACCCAGCGCGAGTGCATGCGCCGGTCCAGGAAGTCCTGGAAGGATTGCCAGGTCTCCTGCGCCGACTTGAGACGCTCCACGGTGTCCGCGGCCGAAGCTGGGCCACGCGGCTGGACCGGCTCCGCCGAGACGCCACGGAGCGGTTTGGGAGGGGGTCGGGTCGGAGGTCTCATCGACGATGTCCGGTCGGGTCAGCGCATTCCGGCCAGGTGCGCGCGGTACAGGGCGGTCGTGAAGTCGCGGGCGATCTCGCACGACATGCCCGCGTGCACCGCGAGGTCCGTCGCAGCCACCGCTTCCGCCAGGACGACCACCGGAACCCCGACGGCCCGGGCGTGCCCGATGACGGCGCTCGTTCCCGGGTCGCCGCCATCCGCAAGCGCGAGGACAGCCGTGCAGGCCCTCAGTCCGGCGAGCGCGGGACCGGCGCTCGCGGCAAGCCGCTCGCCGTACTCATGGAACGGCGAGAACACCTCGCTCCCGAGATCAAGAAGCCACCACCGTGCCTGGTCGAGGAGCCAACGTTGAGGCAGCGTCGCCGCCGGTCCCGAAAGAAAGACCCGCCCCCCATGCGCCGTGTCCGGCTGCGGCACGAGAGCGCTCAAGGCATGCGGCGCCGGGAGAGGCAGGCGATGACCGTCGTTGAAATGGGCGACGCTGCGCGATGCCAGGTCGGCGGCCTCGACGGGGTCGAGCCGGCGCTCGCCCCAGTAGTGCGCGAAGGCGGCGCAGAACACGTCGCCGGAGCCGATCTTGAACCACGTGTCCGATATGTAGGCCGGAACCAGCCGCGGCTTCGTGTCACCGACATAGACGCTGGCGCCGCCGATGGCGTGGCGGGCGACAACGACCGAGGCGCCCTCATCGGCCATGATGCGTGTCGCCACATCCATCGCCTCCTGCGACGAATCCGCCGCAGCGAGCATGTAGTCCCTCACCACGTATGCCAGCTCGCCCGCCCGCGACCCTGACGCCGAGAAGGCCGCCTCGGGACTGTCCGACTGCGGGTCGTGGACGGCCCGGCCGGCCACGACCGTGGCCGGCCCCTCCAGCATCCCGAAGCTCAGCACGACCTCCCCGGAGACCGTGATGCGGGGCAGACCGGCCGACGCCTTGGGCACGGGCTCCTTGCTCAGGGGATGGTAGTACTCGAAGACGAGTTCCTTCTCGATCTCGACCACTTCGGCACGGACGCCGAACGACGCCATGGTCGCGCGTACGTCCGCCGCCCAACCCGAGTAGGCGTAGGTGTGCAGCACGGAGCCGGGCGCGAGCCCGCTCACGGCCACGGCGGCCCGGCCACCGGAACCGTAAATCCGGTCCCATTCCGGGTAAGCGCAGACCTCCCGGTAACTGCCGCCCACGATGATCATGGGTCGGTCCTCGACACCGTCACCACGCACCGCGTCGACGAGACCTCCTCGACATGGGCGACGAAGGGCACCTCCCGCGCGAGGCAGTCGAGAAGCCGCGTCAGACCCGGGAACGCGGCGAGGGCGCCCACCACGGCGCCCTCGCCGTTCCGGCAGATCGCGCCGACCGCGGCCCCCTCGTGGACAAGCTCGATCCGCAGGTCGTCGCCCTCGCGTACCCGGTCCGCCGCCTCACGACGCACCCCTATCAGGTCGACGGTGAGGTGGAGGTCGCAACCGTCGCCGGACTGCTGCAATCGCCGCGGAGCCCGCCCTCGCCGGCCCGGGGGTCCTCCCGACATGACTCAACCTCCCGTCGCCGCGGACGCCCGGGCCGCGGTGCCGGCGCGGGCCCGGCCGCCATCGATGCGCGCCAGCGTTTCCTGGTGCTTCTCGCAGCCACGGCACCGACCGCAGGCGTATTCCATGACATGGCAGGAGAAGGTGGCACCCAGGAGTGAACGGGGGATCCCCGACCGCCTGACAAGCTCCAGGGCCGAAAGGTGGCGCGCGGGGGCCATGACCCGGACGCCTCCCTCCTGCAGGTGCATCAGCCGGTCGACGGTCCGCAGGAAGGGAGCGCGACCGTCGGCATGAACATCCGTCCTGATCGCCCCGAGCAGGATCTCGGTCAGTCCCTCGGCCACGAACCGCATGCCGGCGAGCGTCACCAGCATCTGGTTGCGGTAAGGCCACCACTCGGGCGCGCGCGCCAGATCCGAGGCCGCGCGCCCCGCGAGCGGGCCAAGGCCAAGGGCCGACAGGTCGACCCGCGCGATCTCGTGGCGAAGTCCCAGCTCGCGCGCGACCGAGTCCGCCGCGGCGATCTCGCCCTTGGCCGGCCTCTGTCCGTAATCGACCGTGAGGCAGACGTCCGGCCTCTGCCAGGCGGCGATGGCCGCCGAGTCGAGGCCGCCCGAGAGCAGGAGCGCCCTCATTCCATGGCGGCCCAGGCCGCCTGGTAGAGCGCGGATGTGAGGTCGCGAGCGACCCGGCAGCCGGTGCCGACGAGCATCGTCAGGTTCGGGTCGTCGAGGCGCTCGGCAAGGACGACGACGGGCTTGCCGCGGGCGCGCGCGTACCCGACCTCGAACAGGGTGCCCGGATCGGCGCCGTCGAGCAGCGCGAGCAGCGCGGCGCAGCGGTCCAGGCCTTCGAGATCGGCAGCCGCGGTTTCCTGGGCCGGACGGCCCGTACCGACCTCGTGCAAGGGGGAGAACACCGGCGCGCCCAGTGCCTGGAGCCGTTCGAGCGCCTCCTCGACGAGCCAACGCTGCGCGAGATCGAAGAAGGGTCCCGCCAGGTAGATCAGGCCCGGACGCCGGCCAGCGGGCAGGGCAGACTGGGACGCGAGCTCGGCGGCGGGGGGCAGGGGCAGCGCGTGGTAGTCGACGAAGTGCGCGACGCTGCGTGAGGCCAGGTCCGCGGCGTCGACGGCGTCCAGCCCGCGCTCGCCCCAATGGTGCGCGAAGGCCGCGCTGAACACGTCGCCCGACCCGATCTTGAACACGCGCTCCGAGCGGTATGCCGGGATGTCGGCCGGCATGCCCCCGACCCGGAACACGCGCGCGCCCTCGCACCCGCGCTTGACGACGACGATCTCGGCGTCGTGCGCGGCGAGAAGCGCGGTGCCCACGTCGTCGCCCGCCGCGCCGGTCGCGGCCTCTGCCTCGCCCTGGTTCAGCACGACGGCGAGCCGCTCGGCCCGGGAGCCATTAGCGCGGAAGGGGCTCGCCGCATGGCCGGTCTGCGGATCGTGGACGGCGCGCCGCGCGGAGACGACGGCGTCGCCTTCCACGAAGCCGAACCGAAGCACCACGTCGCCGGACACGGTCAGGACAGGTTGCGCAGCGGGTACGGCCGGTTCGAGCAACGCGGGCGAGAGGGGATGGAAGTAGGAGAACGAGATTCTCTCGTCGATGGGTTGGACGGTCGCGCCCACACCGAACGCGTGCATCGAGCTCCGGACGTCCGAGACCCACCCCCGGTGGGCATAGGTATGGAGTTCGGTTCCGGGCGAGAGCCGGCCGACCGATGCGGCGGCCCGCCCTCCGGACCCGAAGAGGCGCCTCCAACGCGGGACGGCACAAACTTCCAGGTAGCAGCCGCCGGCGACGATCAACGCGTCACCCGCTCGACCAAGACGCGACAGCGGGTGCGATCGACCTCGATGACGCGGGCCTCGTACAGATGTCCGGCGCGCAGGCAGCCGAGGAGTTGGTCCAAGCCCTCCATGCCCGCGAGCGAGCCGACGATGTCGGCCGCGGGCCGCGTGCGGCACACGGCCGTCTCGAAGGGATCCTCCCGGTGCAAGGTCACGTCGAGGACGTCCCGCTCGCGGACCGTCACCACCGCAGGGGCCCGCACCCCCGTCAGGTCGGTGTCGTAGCGCAGGTTGCAAGGGTCCGCGCCCCCACCGAGCCCTGCCCCACCGCCCTGGCCCTCCCGCCCCGAAGGCGACACGGGTGACGACGTACCCGGCCCCAGACGCGGGCCCCTGCGTGTGCTGGACTTGCTACCGCCTGACATCGCGATCCCTGGGCGCGAACCTAGACGACAGTGGCCTCTTTTCCCGGCCGCCGTCAAACAGGGCCCCGGCCGATATTCCTCATCGCCCGCCACATCACCGCGTCGAGCAGGGACGGCCTGGCGCCGAGCGCCCCGCAGAACTCCAGGAAGCGCCGCTCCAGCGCCTCGTAGTCGCGCGGCACCCGCATCGACCGGTCGAAGAGGCCGATCAGGAGACCGGCCCGGATGATGTGGATATCCAGGATCGCAACCTCGTCGCTGCCCAGCCAGTTGCGCGTGATCCAGGATGCGGTCTTCGGCCCGATGCCCGGAATCCGCATGAGGTGGCGCCGGAATGCCAAGGCGTCGTCGGTCGGCGGCGGGTCATCCTCGATCATCCCCAACGCGACCGCGAGCCGGCGGGCCCGCTGGTGCGGGAACCGGTAGCGGACCGGGCGGCCGCCGAGCAGGACCGGCTGCAGCAGGAGAGCTTCGAGATCCCCCTCGGCCGGGCGGCGTCCCGGCACGAACACGCCGGCCTCCATCAACCGGTCGTGAACCGCATGGTTGACCTCAGCCGTGATGCCGTAGCCGCCGAGCAGGCAAAACCCGACCTCCTCCTGCAGGGACCCGTCGCGGTTGACGAACCCGTCGGACTGCTCGCTGGCGCGGCTGACCATGTCCGCCCAGAACGCGGCACTCGGCACCCACTCGGGCCGCCCCCAGCGCACCCCGGGCACGATCTCGGCATCTGGATCAGGCGGCGAACGCCGTGCAGCCGTCGGGCCGCCGTCCGCTTCGAGCAGCATAGTCGTGATTCCCCTTGACGCCGTCCCCGAATATTCATTTTCATTCAAAGCATGAGGGGACGCAAGATCGGATCAGGCGGCGAGCGCGCCGCCATCGCGGCGGCGCTGGAACGAGCCCGGCGCGAGGACGGCCTGAGCCAGGAGGCGCTCGCCCGCACGCTGGGCTCCAGCCAGGCCAACATTTCCAAGCTCTTGCGCGGTCAGCAGAGGCCCCGCCCGGAGCTAGAGGCGTCGATACGGTCCTATCTCGCCGCGCGGCCCGCGGGCGTCGCCCACCCGTCGGAAGCGTGGACGCGGCGTCTCCTCGCGGCCTGTGAACGCTCGCCGGCCTTCCGCGACGTGATCGACGCGGCGCTGCTGCTTGTGAATGAAAATGAATACTCTGACCGAGCTTGACGGCGATCCAGGGCTTTTGGCGTTCACGACGGACCACGCTCCAGGGTCGTCCGGTGCGGTCAACGGCCGTTTGCGGGCGGCCGTGCCTGGTCTGCAGCCGGGCGGCGAGCGCCGACGTGTCGGCCTCCGGCGCGGCTCCGAGCACGCGGCGTTACGCACCTATGCCGCCCCGGGAAAGCGGCGCCGGCCCGGCTGCTGAACCGGCTTCGGGCCAGTGCGAGAGGAACGCCGCCAGAGCTTCGGCGCAGAGCCGTGCAGGCCGCGTTTCGGCGTCGGTCCCCGGCCCTCCGGTCCACCGGGGCTCGCGGCCGGCACGAAGCCATACCCGGCCCACACGCGGCCGACGACGTCCGCACGAACGGTCGCTTGCCGGGCCCGACCGCCGTCACGCCGGCGACGGAAGTGCGCCGGCCACGCGGACGGTGCGGGCACTCAGTCCCGGCCCAGGAAGTCCGCGGGAACGACAATCAACCGGTCTGTCGAGGGCATGAGCTGCGCGTCCTGCGTCGGCCGTGCCGAACGGGCCCGAAGCAAGGTCGAGGGCATGACCTGCGCATCGCGCGTCGGACGCGTGCTCCAGACGGTGCCATGCGCCACCGCGGCCACGGCGAAGGTCGCGACCGAGCAGGCGAGCGTGCGCGGCACGGCCAACCTGCACGCGCTCGCCGCAGCCGTTTCCGCGGCCGGCAACAGCGCGCGTCCGATCGGCGCGACCGCCTCCGTCGACGAGACCACGCAGCGCAAGGAGACCACGCGCTCGAAACTCAGGCGTGCTCTCTCCATCGCGCCGCGCTCATACGGCCCATCTTCGTTCTGGCGGTGGGTTCGCACGTCATCCCTGGCCGACCCGGAGGAGCCCGCCGGGAACAACCCCGGAAGCGTCCGTCAGGCTCCCTGCAGCGTCCGAGCCCACGGCCTTGATCGAGTTGGACCCACGAGCGCGGCGACAGGCCCGCGCCCTTCTTCCTCGTCGCGGCGTCGTACCCCGTCGGCCGGTCCTCTCCGAGGACGTTCCGGTCCGGGAAACGCGCCGCCACACGGCCATGCTCGCACGCGGCCACCATGCCTTGCGGCCCGCCGCGCGCTGCCATGGGGCGATTGACGCTTAACCTCGGTCCGGTGACCAGGGGTGGCGGCGTCCACCTCAGCGCAAGGCCGGTTCCATGGATAGGGCCCGGCAACTCGCGAGGCGCATCAGCCTCGAACGCGGGAGCACGCGGGCCGGATCAGGATGATCCGGGACACCTCAACCGCCCCGGCGCCGGCCACGGAACATGGGAACGGTCGGGGCAGCCATGCCGGTTCGCCCGGTCCCGCTCGCCCCGCCCGGGCGCCTCACCACCCGCACCCGGGTGCCGCGCGGCGGCCGTGGCTCCCAGGCCGTCGGGCAGCGGGCGCAGGCCTGCGAGGATGCGTGACAGGCGTGATGCGAGGTCCCCATCGAGGCAGCCCGCGTGCCCCTTGGCCATCCTGCGGAGATACCTCTCCAAGCCGGGCCCGACGGCCTGCCGATGTTCGAGGAGGATCCGTAACGCGCGGGCCACGACCCCGTGCGGGTTCGGGTTCTCCTCCAGGTTGGTGTCGACGATGGCGTCGCGCAGCCAGGCGGTGAAACGCGGTCCGTGGTGAACCCGGCGGGAGCCGCACAGGTAAAGCACGGCGTCGCAGTCGAAGAAGGTGGTGTGCACCAGGTCGGTCAGGTGGGCGGCCTGCACGTGCCCGGACTGGACCGCCCAGGTGGAGGGTAGGGCCCAGACGTCGTACGAGTGGCGGCGCCCGGCGATGCGGTAGCCGCCGAAGCGGTTCCGAACGGCCGCGCCGTCCCGCATCAGCTCCGCCAAGCGCTCCGGCGGCGCGTGCACGACCAGGTCCACGTCCGATGCGAAGGCCGCAGCCCCGCCCCGGGCGATATCCCGGGCCATGCCGCCGAAGATCGCAACCTCGCCCACCTGCCCGAGATGGCCGATCAGATCCGCGATCTCGGGGCCCCCGCGAGCCTCGTCCGCCAGGAACGCCTGCATCCGCCGGCACAGCTCAGCGCCGTCGCGGACGGGGGAGCCAAGGTCAGCCATGGTGCCGCCTCAGGTCGTCGCGCAGGGACACCGCGAACGTGTCGGTCATACCCGAGATCATGTCGGTGACGAGCTGCAGTTCGCGGTAGCGCATCGGCATCGCGTTCCCGGGCGACTCGGCCACGCGCCGGTAGTTCTCCGAGATCCGGGAATACACGTAGGCCGGCAACGCCTCGCGGTCGGAGCGCAGGTCGTCCGGATCCTTGCGCTCGATGATGGCCTTCCAGAACATGTCCATGAGCTCGTGAACGGTCCGGTGCCCGTCGAGCTCGACTTCGAGGACGCTGCGGTGGCGGTAGACGTGAAACTTGGCGAAGCGCTTCAACGAGGTCCACAGCACGACCGCCTCGGAGGCCGCCATCAGCTCCCTGTCGAACGCGCCGGCCATGATGGCATCCCGGTTCGCCACGAACGCCCCAACCGCGGCCCGCACCATCTTCCCGATGGCGTCCACGCGGAACATCTGCATCGAGATGTCGTCGAGTTCCCCGGGCGACAATCCCGCGTCCCGGAACTCGGCGTGGCTGCGCTCGGCCCGCTCGCAGACGTCGAGCGTCAACTCGTCGTCGCACGCGTCGTGACGCAGCCAAGCCATGAGCACGTTGAAGTTGATCAGCTTCTTCTTGGCCGCGTCCTCGACGTCCACCACCGAGTAGGCGATGTCGTCGCAAGCCTCCATCACGAAGGTCAGGGGATGGCGGACGCCCTCCCGCAAGCCGGTCTCGGCCCAGACCTCGGCGGCGATCTCGGCCTCCGACTGGAAGAAGTTGAACTTCTTCCTTGCCTGGGAGGTCTTGTCGACCGCGTCCGACGGCACGGGATACTTCATCAGGGCCGCCAGGAAGGCATAGGTCATGTTCAGGCCGAAGTCGTCGTTCAGGATCTGCAATCGCGTCAGCAGCCTGAACGCCTGCGCGTTGCCCTCGAATTTCAGGAAATCACGGCGCATCGGCTCGCTCAGGTCCGGCGCGTCGAAGATGTCGAACGAGGCCGGGTCATCCTTGCGCGGCACGGAGTGCCGCTTCACCCAGGTTTGGATCGCGGTCTCGCCCTGATGTCCGAACGGCGGATTGCCGAGGTCGTGGGCGAGCCCGATGGCCTCCAGGAGGGCGGGCACGTTGCGCAGGGGCTCGACCTCCCCGGGGAAACCCAGCGCCCCGCCGTGCACGAAGGCGAGGGTGGTTCCCATGCTCCGCGCCATGTTCGCCACCTCGTGGCTGTGGGTTAGCCGGGTGCGGACGCTGTCGTTGCGTTCCAACGGGAAGACCTGCGTCTTGTCCTGGAGGCGCCGCACCGGGGTCGAGAACAGGATACGGTCGTGGTCACGTTCGTGCTCGGTCCGGTCCTCGCCCAGCCGCGCCGTGTAGGCTCTGCCTGCGGCCTTTCCCTTGCGCCGCTGCGCGTTGAGGAGGCGTCTCCAGTCGAGTTGATCGGCCATCCTTCGATCCCGTTGCGGCGAGGACGCCCGGTCCATCGCCCACCCACAACACCGTGCGCCCCGGTCTACGTTCCGGCCCTCCGACGCGTCACGCCAGGATCCTGCGGTTGTCCACGGATTCCGTTCGGTACGGTGCCGCTCGCGCCAGCAAGACACTAGGGCAGGCGCTCCAAGATTGGAACATAGAGAGAACGAAATCGGTGTTGGCCGGCCCATCCGGAGGTCCCTGCCTCGCCCCGTCCCCACCGAACCCGGAGGGGCGGCTCATGCCGGAGATCTGCCCGACCGGCGTGTCCTGCTCAAAGCCCTGGGCCGTCCCGTACCGGAGGCGGCGCGCGGTCGCGCGTCGCTTGCATCGCCACCTGTGGCCCGCCGGCTGTCACTCCCGGTGCGCGGACACAGCGGCCCCCGCCCCGGCGGCACATGGATGGCGGGCCGGGCGAGGGGGCACGAGCGGGCCGGGCGATCCGCCGTGGCTCTCATGCTGGTCCCGGGCGTTCCTGTGCCTCGGGATCCGGGCCTCCCGCGCCCGGCGCCGTCACAGCTACGGCGACCGCAGCACCGACGATGGCGCCTCCCAGGGCCGCCGCCGCCAATGCCGCAGGTGCCGGCGGCCGACCCTTAACCGCCTCAGCCAGGATGGACTTCGCCTGGGCCTCGCTCTCACGCACGGCGAGCATCAGCTTGGGACCGA
This sequence comes from Methylobacterium organophilum, assembly GCF_022533465.1. Lineage (NCBI taxonomy): Bacteria > Pseudomonadati > Pseudomonadota > Alphaproteobacteria > Hyphomicrobiales > Methylobacteriaceae > Methylobacterium > Methylobacterium organophilum. The sequence continues at coordinate 1,976,079 of NZ_CP092848.1, forward strand.
ACTTGAGGACCGATCCGGCACCCTCGTGGTGGATGGCGGGGCTCGGCGGCTCGACCTCGCGGACCCGTTCGGCGCTGACCATCATCTCGATGGCGCCCTCGGGAGGGGTCAGCCGAGCCATGGCGGCCCCGGCTGCGGCGAACTTCGCGGCCAGGGACGCCACCGTTTCCACGGAATAGATCCGGTCACCCGTGATGCGGAGCATCACCGCATCCTTGAACTCGTGGTCAAAGGCCTGCCGCATCCAGAGCAGCTCGTCCGGAGCGATAGACTCGACATCGCCACCCGGCATCCTGACGATCACCATGTCAGCTCCCCCTGGCATCTAAGCTCGACAACACCCTAACATCTTCCCCGCCGTGAACGACGGGGATTTTCGGGAACCGCGAGGTCCCCTCCAGTCGACAGCGCGCTTGGCTCCCGCGGCTCCTCGCATCCACGACGCCGCACGCGGCGCAGGTCTGGCTCGTGAACCGAGCCGGAACGGTCGCGACCTGACCGCCTCTCTCCTCAATCTTGTAGCTCAGGATCGTCGCGAACTGATGCCAGCGCGCGTTCAGGATGGCGCCGTTCAGCCCTGCCTTCTGCCGGACGTTGCGGCCCGGCTCCTCGGCCGACGCCGAAGCGGCGGGCGACGCCCAGGGCCTCGCGATGGTGGAAGTCGCGCCGGATGCGGGCCTGCCGCGCCTGCAGGCGCGCGACGCGAACTTGGGCCCGGCGGCGTCGGTTCGAGCCGCGCTTGCGACGCGAGACGACCTTCTGCGCCTTCCACTTCCGCGCCTCGATCCGCCCCAGGCTCTCGGGCAGCGTCGTTCGCTGGCCGGTCGAGAGCGCGAGCGTGGTGGTGGCACCACGCCGCTCAGGGCAGGGGGCCGGTTCCCGGGTCGGGCACGGCCGACCGCGTCATGAAGAACCGCTCCTTTCCCTCCGCCCACGCGAAGCCGACGCGCGCCAGTTCGGCAACCGGTGGGCCACCGTCGTCCGCGGCGAACCTCAGGGTCACCCCCAACGCGTCTGCGGCCTCGACGAGCCAGTCCGCGAATTCTTCCGGAAGCCGGCCACCGGCGCGGCAGGCGATCACGAGCTGGTCCTCCGCATAGGCATCGAGCACGAAGCCGTCGCCACCGTCCCGTTGCAGGATGTGGCGCATCAGGCGGAAGGAGGCGGTGTCGAGTTCCGGCGGAACATGAGCGTCGAGACACGCGTCCACCTCGGCCCAGGTGGGCTGGTCGACCCGGTGGCCCGGTCCGACGAGATCCTCCGCCCTGTGCCGCATCGAGCCGACCTGAAGGTCGAAGCAGGTGGCGACCGCAAACCGGACCCCGTGCCGCGTCAGGACCGCCCGAGCCCGCCCGCACAGGTCGCCGCTGCGGTCGACGGCGATCTCCGTGACCTCCAGCCCGGGATGGCGCCGCAGCACGGTTTCCAGCGCCGCTCCGAAGCCGCCCCAGATATCGCCCTGCAGCCCGTCGAGCAGGCGACGGCGCCAGGGTGGCCCCGCCAAGCCCCGCTTCCTCGGACCGCCGACCGGGGGTGACCGCAGGACCGGCGCGGCTCGGGCGAACGCGGCGCTCCGGACCGCTCCGAGCTCCGCCTCGAAGACGGCGTCCGCCAGGCGCAGCACGAGGGGCGCGAGCGCCTTCCTCGCCGCTTTGCGGAACTCATGGGCGGCCGACCGCACCTGACGGGCACGCGTGTCGTCGCGTGCGCCCGAATTGTACCCGACCGCTCGCGAGCGGCCCGCACCCTGGGCGAAGGTCCGGGCTTCGAGGGCCTCGACCGCGCGCATCAGGATCGGGAGCGCTTCCAGGAAGCGGACGGCGCCGTCGAGGTGCTCCCGCGCCGTGGTGTGCTCCGGGACCTCGCCCGCGATCTGTCTCACCGCCGCGAGGAGGCCGGAGACGTCCCGTGGGTCCCGCAGTTGCGGCAGGGCGGAGGAGGCGGCGCGATGGAGTGGGTTGCGCGTCCTCGCGAGCGGCACGACGACCCCGTCGAGCCACGTTTGCCTGAGGTGCTTGCGCAACCCGACGTCCAGGCCGTGCAGCTTGGACCGCAGGATGCCTCCCGCTCGGCTGGCGGTGAGAAGGTTGTCCAGCAACACGTTCAGGATCATGCCCGATTCGGGCGGACAAACCGCGACGACGGCCCGCATCGCCCGCCGGATTTCCCCTTCCGGGACGGAGGGCATGCCGGCGGCAGAAGCGTCGGGCGCGTTCGAGGCATACGGGACGTGGCCGGAAGGAGACATGCGAGCACCGGAGGGTTGGGACGGAGCCGCGCCGCCGGGGATCGGGCACCCCAGCGGGGCCCGCCGGGACCGCCGCTTGCGAGTGGCGCCGGCCCGAATCGACAGAGTGCTGCTCCGCCCGGGAGCACGCGTTGATCGTCCGGGCGGTCGTGAAAGGGACAAGCTGCGACCCGCCACCCCGATCTTCGGCCAGGAGTCCGCGAGGGGAGAGGCGCGTGCCAAGCCAGACCTGGCCCGGGCAGCCACAGGATTGCGCAGCTCTCAGGCCCAGCCCCAGTCCGGCGAAGCTCGGGGAGGGCGGTGACGTGGACCGGGAGTCGACCGGGGTCTGAACCCTCCGCGTGTCTCACAGCCGCCCGGAACCCGCGACCTGTATCAGGGCTCTGCTTGGGGGGGAGCCCACGGTCGAGCATGGCGCGGCGCCCGGCGGGTTCGTCGGCCAGCTGGCCCTCCGAAGCACGCACCGGTCGGCCACCGGCCCGCGCCTCCTCCTTGTCGGGCGAGCGGAAGCCGGCGGGTCCTTCCGGGCCCGCGGCGTAAGCGAGGAGGGTACCTGGGCCGGAGGCTGGGTGGCGGATTGCGCGGGCCGGCTCGCGCCGACTTGGTCGGAGGGGCCCGAGCCGCGACCGATGTTGACCGGACCCGTACCCCGCCTGGCGGAGGTGTCATGGCTCGGCGAAGGCGCCCAGGTCACGGACCGTGACCCGTGCCCGGGCCGCCCAAGGCGGGCACGTGCATCTCGACGAGCAGACGAGGCGCCGGGCGTTTCGCATCATCGACCGGCCGGGGGCTGGGACGGGCCCGGCGGGGCCGCGGTCGCGCCGGTGGCGGGCGGTGCATGGCTGCCACGAGGAGGGCGACGCTCGTGCACGCCTTCTCACGGCCCTGGTTTCCTCGACATTGACGCCTTCAGGCAGCTCGCCGGTTGCGTCATGCGAGCGGCCTGCCCCCGACGGCTGGCGCCCCGAGGCGAGGGCATGCCGCGGCCCCGTATCCGGGGGCCGCGGAGCAGGGACACCGGCCCCTGAATCGGGGGCGCTTGGCTCTCCGGGTCGGACGCTCGGGCCCGACGAGCGCCGGCGGGTCCAGGGCCCTGCCGGGCCTAGCGGCGGCCGGCCGCCATCCGGCCAACCAGGTTCCGGCCGGCCTTGCCCCGCAACGTCCAGGCGTGGGCCCGTGACGCTCCCGGCGGGACGGCGGGCGGCGCGGTCCGCACCGCGTCCACGTCACGACCGCGCGGGGACGCGTAGCAGGCGGCGATCCAGGCATGCACCGCGCCGACGAGCGCCGCCATGGTGACGGCGCTTCGCCCTTGACCGTCGCGACAGGACCCGGACCGGCCCAACAGGGCGTTGAGGTGCGCTTGTCCCGGCAGTGCACGTGCGGGCCGGTGCAGGACCTGGATCCCCATCCGCCACGCGGCCTCGTGGAAGCCCGTGTCATGGTACCCGACGGCGTGGTCCACCACGATGACTTCCGGCACGCCCAGGCACGGCCAGACGGCACCGAGCCCGCCTGCCGTGCCCGAGCCGTCACCGAACAGCCCGAGGACATCGACCGGCCGGCGCCGCGCCGCGTCGAGGGCCGCGGCGACGACCAGGCCCGTGCTCTCGTCGCGGGCCAGCGTCATGTGGACGACATCGAGGCCGAGGTCCGCGACGCGAACGGCGAGGGCTGCCTGGCTGATGCCTACGCACGCCAGCGCACGCGGGGAGGGGGCGCTCACGGGCACGCACCGGCCGTGCGCGTCCGGCGGCACCTGGCGGCACGATGCTGCCCGGGCGGCATCGTCGAGGGAGGGGGAGGAGGTGGTCGTTTCCTGGTCACGGATCTTCATCGGGGAACTCCGGCATGACGGCCGCAAGGGCGGCCCGTCGCTGGACAGGGGGCTCCCCCGGCCGGAGCCGAGGGAGGGGAGCGCACCGCGGTGCGGACGCTCAGCGGTCGGCGTCGTCGGCGTCGGAGGGGCCCCGCCCGTCGAAGTCGGCGGCCCGGCGGCCCAGGGCACGCGCGACGTCGCCGTCCCACCGGTCGAAGTCGGGGTCGAGGAAGGCGGCGGTGACGGGGTCGTCGTCGGCGCCGGTGAGGCCACCGAAATCCAGGTCGTCCATGGGTCTTGTCCTCTCGCAGGCGAAGGGACCGGGCCCGCATGCCGTGAGGGCGGCGGGTCCTCGGCGATGGTCGCCAACGGGATCCAGGACGGGCGCAACGAGACGCTTGCGCAGGCGCGCAGGTGCGGCTAGGGTACGACTGTCGATCCGCGGGGCCTGGCAGCCTCCCGGAGGAACCCGTTGGCCTTGGCTGGCCGATCCCGAACCCTAGGGTGCGGGATGCCTGACACTCGCGGCAGCTGCGACACTGAGAGGCGAGTTCAGGGTAAAGCGCGCGGCCCATGGGCCGCGCGTTTCTTTTTGCCCGTCCGAGACCTGGGGTCCCGGGTCGGCCCGAACCAAGGGCGGGCCACGAGCCCGTGCCCGCCCGACCGGCCGGTCAGCCGCCGGAGCATGCGGGCGAGAGGTCAACGCCCGCTTGAGGTGACTGGCCGCCATGCACGCCTCCATCATCCAAGTCGAATAGTACCATGTTCCGGCAAGTTTTTACACCTGCGGTGTAGCTTGCCTGGACTGACTTTTCCCGGTTGGTTAAGGTTCAGGCACCCGCCCGCCCCGACTTCTCCGGCCGCCGTCATCTGGTGCCTACTTACGCCGGAGGCAGCGCGTACCACCGGCGAGCAAGCTCATCGTGGCGGACCAGGCCCAGGCGCTTCAAACGCGTCTTCGCCTTCTCGGAAGCGTCCTTGCTCATCTTGGCGTCTCGGACGGCATCGTTCAGCTCGGTCCCGGACAGGCCGGCCTCTCCAGCCCGCTCCAGCGCCTCCACGATCACCGTGGCCGCACGACCTAGGACCACGGAAGGCGCCCCCGTCCGCACGGGCTTCGCCGGAGTAGGGGGCGAGGTCGGCGTCACGGGCGAGGGCATCGGGACAGGCTCCGTCCCCGCCTTTGCCAACAGCTCCTCCATGCGCTCCTTCTGAAGGTAGAGGACCGCCAGACGCGACGCGGTCGAGCGCAGGAACCTGTTCTGCTCCTCGACGACCTTATCGATCTCCTCCTCGATGCGCCTGACGGCGGAGCGAAGGTCGTTGAACATGGTGTGCTCCCCTGGCCTGAAGCCGCGCAGCCCTGGGCGAAGCTGCAGGCCAGGGCATCCATGGCCATGGCCATGGCCATGGCCATAGCTACGGCACCCGGCGGCGGACGGCAAGCATTTCGGACCATGGCCCGCTAGCGAATGGCGGTAAGGTTAAACAAGCCTTTCACCGGATGCGTATCGCCCTCTAGAGCCATCTCGGCCGCGCCTCGGCGCGCCACCCGGATGGACACCGGGCCGGACGCGGTCGCCCGTTCCGACGCGACGCCGCTGGAGCCCAGGGCCAGGTGCCGGTGCGGAGCCTCCCCCGCGGCAGCGCTCGCTCGCGGTCATTGCGCCGAACACGGCCATGGCGCCGTCGGGAACCGGCGCCGATGCAGCTCGGCCCTGGTGTAAACCGGCCATGGCCAGGCCCCCGCTGGACCATGCGTGGGTCAGCCGGCCGAGGCCGCGCGGCTCAGACAGCGGCCCCCGCAAGTCGCGTGTCGCGACCGTTTCAAGGGAAGGCCGGCCAGGGGGCGCGGCATGCCGCGCGAGCCCACCGCCCCGGCCCACAAGACGCCGGCGCCCTGTCCATGGCCAGTCTAGCGAGGCGGCCGGGCCAGAATGCCTGCCCAGAACCCCCCGTAGGTATGCCTTAACGGTTGACGCCGATACGTTCGCTTGAACGGCGGCGCAGCGAGCCGCCCGCCCCTCCCGATGAAGGCCGGTCGAACGGCCGGGCACTGGACGAGCGCATGATCCCGCCTGCCGATCACGAGGCCGAACGCCTGACGGCCCTGCGCAGCCTCGGCATCCTCGGTTCGCCGCCCGATCCCGATCTCGACGCCATCTGCCGCCTCGCCGCCGAGATGCTCGGCACGCCGACCGTGGCCGTCTCCCTCGTCGACGCGGAACGGCAGTGGTTCGTGGCGGGCGTCGGGACCTTCGCGGTCAGCACAGCCCGGAATGCCGCCTTCTGCAACCACGCCATCCGGTCAGACGACATCCTCGTGGTCGAGGATGCCGGCCTGGACCCGCGCTTCGCGGGCAACCCGCTCGTCACCGGCGCGCCCGGCATCCGGTTCTACGCCGGCGCGCCCCTCAGCCTGAAGCACGGCCTGCGGCTCGGCACCCTCTGCCTCATCGACACGCAGCCGCGGGCGCTGGATGATGCGCGGAGGCGCCGGCTCCGCGACTTCGCCGCCCTCGCCGTCTCGCACCTTCGCCTGCAGGAGACGAAGGTCGCCCTGCAGGCGCGCGAGAACGAACTGCACCGGGCAAACCGCGACCTCGGCCTGGCGGAGCGTTGGGCCAAGATCGGCCACTGGCGCATCGCGTTCCCCAGCGAGCGCATCACGTGGTCGGACGGGATGTACCCCATCTTCGGCCGTCCACCCGGGGCCGGGGCGCCGACGAAGCAAGCGGTGCTCGACACGTTCCATCCGGAGGACCGAGAAGATGTGCGCGTCCGCCTTGAGCGGACCGCCATGGGAGGTGAGGCCTACGAGCATCGTCCGCGCTTCGTTCGTACGGACGGCGAGATCCGCGTCGTGCTGGCCCACGCGGTCGCCGAGCGGGACGCCGCGGGCGAGGTCGTCGGGCTGTTCGGCGCCTGCATGGACGTGACCGACCTCGTCCGGGTCGAGGACGACCTGCGCGCGACCTCGGCGCTGCTCCGCGCAACCTTGGAGCACATGGACCAGGGCCTCCTTATGGTGGACGCCGCACGGCGTGTCCGCGTGCACAACCGGCGCGCGCTTGAGCTTCTCGACCTGCCGGGGGAGCTCCTGCGCGGCGAGCCGAGTTTCGAGGCGGTGCGGCGCCATCAGGTCGCCCGCGGCGAGACGGCGGACCCGGCCGAGGCGCTGCCTCCTTCGGGACGGGAGCAGGCGAGGGAGGCCGACAGCCGGATCCACGAGCGGGAGCGCCCGGAGGGGACCGTCCTTGAGGTCCGTACGGTGCCGCTCGAAGGCGGCGGGATGGTGCGCACCTACACGGACATCACCGCGCGTAAGCGGGCCGAGGCCCAGATCGCCCACATGGCGCACCACGACGCGCTGACCGGCCTCGCGAACCGGACCCGCTTCCGCGAGTGCCTCGACCGACGGCTCGCAGAAGTCGGCCACCACGACGCGACGTGCGCCGTGCTCTGCCTGGATCTCGACCGCTTCAAGGCGGTGAACGACACGCTCGGCCACCCGGCCGGCGACGCGCTGCTACGGTCCGTCGCTGCCCGGATGCGCGACCGCCTACGGGAGGGGGACGTCCTGGCGCGGCTCGGCGGGGACGAGTTCGCCGTGCTGACCGCTCCCGTCGCCAACCCGGGGCAGGGCGCCGCCGTGGCCGCGCGCCTGGTCGAGGCCCTTCAGGCGCCGTTCCGCATCGAGGGACACGAGATCACGGTCGGGGCCAGCATCGGGATCGCGCTCGCGCCAGAGCACGGCCGGGACGGCGACACGCTGTTCAAGAACGCCGACCTCGCGCTTTACGCGGCCAAGGACTCGGGCCGCGACGGGTACCGGTTCTATCACCCTGCGATGGGTCAGGCCGCGAGCGGCCGGCAGCGGCTGGAGCTCGACCTGCGCGGGGCGCTCGCGCGGGACCAGTTCGAGCTGCACTACCAGCCCGTGGTCGACGCGCGCTCGCTGGCGATCACCGGGTTCGAGGCGCTGATCCGCTGGACGCACCCGACCCGAGGCCGCGTCCCGCCGGACGCCTTCATACCGGTGGCCGAGGAAACGGGGCTCATCGTGCCGGTCGGCGAGTGGGTGCTCCGCAACGCCTGCGAGGAGGCGGCGCGATGGCCGGGAGACATGCGCCTGGCCGTCAACGTCTCGGCCGTCCAGCTGATGCGGCCCGGCCTGGTCGAGGGCGTCGTCGCGACGCTGGCCGCCACCGGCCTGCACGCCGGTCGCCTGGAGTTGGAGATCACCGAGACCGCGCTCCTGCGGGACAACCCCGCGGTCCTGGCCTTCCTGCACGAGTTGCGAGGCCTCGGCGTGCGCTTCGCGCTCGACGACTTCGGCACAGGATACTCTTCGCTGAGTTACCTGCGGAGGTTCCCGCTCGACCGGATCAAGATCGACCGCTCCTTCGTCGAGGCGGTGGACGATCCGGGCACGGCAGCCATCGTCGGGGCCATCGCCGGCCTAGGGGCCTCCCTCGGCGCTGCGGTCACGGCCGAGGGCGTCGAGACGGAGCGGCAGCTCCACGCGGTGCGGCTGTCCGGCTGCGGCGAGGCGCAGGGATACCTGTTCGGCAAACCCCTGCCCGCGGCCGAGGCCACCGCCTTCCTGCGCCGGAAGGCCGGGACGAAGGCCGCATGACCCGGGCAGCCCTGGGACCGCTGCGGGCGGGGCAGGTCACGATGCGGACCGCCCTGGCCTGCGCGCCGCGGATGATCCGGCGGATGCCGCGCAGCTAGCTTGGCGGTAGGCGACACGGCCGCTTAAGATTCGTTGCGGTACGCTCGATTCGGCGAACGTCCGTCACGTTCGTCGCCGCCGTCGCAGGGTCGGATACCCGGCCGGCACTTCGCGGTTACCAAGACAGCGGAGGCGGTCGGAGGCGCCCATGGAGGCTCGGCCGACCACGGCGCTCGACGAGACCTCGCCGGCGGACCTGTTCGCGGCCTCACCGGTCGCGGCCGGCCGCCCCCCCAGCACGTTCCGGCCAGGCTGAGCCGGCGGGCGTTCTCGGGAGCGGGTTCGTCGGACCCTGGATGCCTCTCGAAGTTTTAACGGCAGCCGGTCCACCCCTCGGCCCAGCCGCGACGCCTCCCGGCCAGCTACGACGCAATGCAGAGGTGCATGCGTAGATCCCTCACCGTGGTGACGGCGAACGCAAGACGCCGACCCGCTCGTCCGGTCGCGCGCGCCCGCACTCGTCCCGGACCCGCTTCTCGACCGCTCGGGCGCCGGGGCCACGTGTTCGACCTCTCGCCGCGCACGCGCGCCTCGCCGGCCTCCTGTGCCGCACGCGCGGACAAGGAGCCCCTCGAAGAACGCCGCGCATCCGTGGCACCCGGCGGCACCAGCAGCCGCCGGGATTGGTCCTGTGCGAGCGTGCATGGACGCACCGCGACCGTGCAGCCGCCGCCCCGTCGCGCGTCGGCGCGGATTGCCCCAAATCCGACGACCGCCTTCGCCGGCGTAAGCCGGTCAACGCAGCGTTCCCAGGGTTTCGCGCGGGCCTTGGCCGCTCGCGTAGGGCTCCGTCGAGGCCGCGGAGGTTAGGATCTGCCTGCCGACGACGCCGCACGCCCCCGCGACGGCGATGGCCAACAGGATGCGCAGGAACGTCCTCCGCGCGGCCGCCAGGACGCCCGGCCGCACACGGCGCCTTCGCCCGGCGTTCCTGGATGTCCAGGCATGGCGTTCCGGGCCCATTCGAACTCTCCGATCTCGCGGTAAACCAGCCGAGGGCTGCGGGAGGCTGCGCGTCCGGCCTTTCAGCGGGGCGGGTCGAACGAGTACGGGAAGCTTAGCGAATGCTGCAGGCCGGCCGTGACGCGGAAGTCCTGCCGGCGGTCGCCGCCGAAGCCGACCCCGACACCCCCGGTCAAGACTGTCTGGGGCGTGACGATGTAGCGGGCGCCGATCTCAGCCAGGTTCACCGCGCGCCCCCTTTCGCGGTCGGTCTCGCGGAAGATGTCGGCGACCAGCACTACGTTGTTCGACACCAGCTGGCTGTAGCCCACCCCGACACGGTAGCGGTCGCGCCGCTCCGCCTCGCGCCCTGTGGTTGGGTCGTAGTTGTGGAACCATGACGCGTTGAAGTGAATCCGGCGCGGCACGTAGGAGTAGGGCGAAAGCCCCTCCGGGTCCGGCGTGCCGATGCTCTTGGTCGCCAGGAACTTGAGCTCGGTCTCGGTCCCGCCCGCCATGCGGCCGTAGGGGGTGTTGACGCCGAGCGCGACCGCCAGGGCCGGCAGGACGAGGTCTTCCTGGTTGAAGTTGTAGAAGCCTTGGGCCCGGAACGCTCCCTGGTCGGTGTCGCTCGCCGTGCCGACCCTGTAAGGCGCCTCGACAGATAACTGGAAGTTCTTGAAGGCCCCCCACTCCACGCGGGGCACGGCCATCAGGCTGCTGAGGCCACGCGGGTCGTTCCGGGTGCGGTTATACTGGAAGTAGGACTGCACTTCGAGGCCGTTCTCCTTGATCGGGTAGGCGTCCTCAACGGTGATGGGCAGCCCCTCCTCCAGGTTGGTGTGATCCGCGGCGAGCGCCGGGCCGGCGGAGGCGACGAGGGCGGCCGCGAGGACGGCGCGAACGATCTTCGGCATGGCGCGGGGCTCCTCAGCGCACGGCGACGCGGGCCGGGCCGAGGCTCGGCTCGACGCCCATGTCGATGGGGGCCACGTCCGGGATGCGGGCGGCCTTGGCCTTCCAGGCGGAGACCATGTGCTCGACCATCATGGCCGGCGTCTCCCCGGGCTCGGTCGAGCCCGGCATCATCCGCATGCCGGGGGCGACCTGCATCAAGGCGTCGTGGAGCGAGCCGGGAACCTCGCCGGGCTCGATTCCGAGCCGGCCGTTCATCATCATCTGCCGCATGACGGCGGCCTTCCGGTCCTTGGAGAGGCCGCCCGGATACATCATCGGCAGCATCTCCATGAGCATGTCCATCATGATCATGCCCATCGCGCCCTGGGGCGAGCGCACCCAGGCCGGGTAGGTGCGCGGATCGTATCCTGGATACGGCTCGCGGAACTTGCGCGCGTAAACCTCGTCGCCGGGCTGGTAGCCCATGGCCTCGATGACGCGGTACATCTCCGCCCGCTTCTCCTCGACCGACCAGCCCTTGTAGGCCAGGATCGAGTAGGCGATGCCGTGCAGCATGTGCAGGTTGTCGAAGATGTTTGCGCTCTCCGGGCTCATTCGGGAGTAGCGCGGCATGATCTCGCGCGAGAGCACCATCCGCTGGGGGCGGTCGGGCAGGACCTCGCGGTACATGGTCTCCTCGACGGCCTTGATCGCGGCCTCCTGGTCATGGTTGCCCGAGATCATCTGGGCTTCGTAGACGGCCGGATGCCACCAGTGGGCGACGTAGAACAGGCTCTGGTCGAGCGGGTAGAAGTTCCGGAAGTTGTTCAGGTAGGGCTTCATCATGATGCCCGCGCGCCGCATCGTGAGTTCGAGCGGCGCCACGCTGCGGGGCACGCCCGGCGTCTGCATCTCAAGGTAGTAGCGGACCGTGCGGTCCGTCCAAACCTTCTTCTCGGCCCAAGGGATCTCACGGAACGACATCACGTCGTAGGTCTGCTCGTGATGCATGTGCGTCCAGTCGATCGTCCGGAACAGCGTGTGCATCGCCCGGTCGACGTAGCTTGAGTAGTACGGCATCTCCGGCTCGGTCGCCGGCGGATCGCGCAGCCACTCCTGGGCCTCCTTGTCGAAGCGGGCGTCGACGGCGGCGTGGTCCTCGAAGCGCGTCAACTGCAGCAAGTCGTGCTGCTTCGAGTGGAAGAAGTGCATCCCGGCGCCGATGCGGTACGCGCGGTTGTGCCGGTAGAAGAAGGCGAGGTTGTAAGGCCCCTTGAGGAAGCTCACCCCGTTGCGCTGTTCGAGCGCGAGGGCCCGGCCGACGCCCCGCGGCAGGGATGCCGCCGCGCCGAAGACCCCGGCGGCGCCGGTGAGAAGGGCTCGTCGCGACATACCGGCCATCGGCACCTCCGTTATACCCCTCATGGGTAAACGCGCCGACAATCGTTCGTCAAAGCCAGTCGCGAGTTAATCCGCGGCTCCTGGCCGGATCCGGCGGGATGTTGCCAAAGTGCGACAATCCGGGCGGCGGGGCAGGCTGCCCCGGCGCCATCGTAACGCCCCATGCCGGGCAACCTCCGCGATGGCCAGCCGGCAGAATGCAGCGCCGGACGGCAGCTACGGCGGCGCCATGGCGCGCCTCTTGCCCGGACTTCCAGGCGCGGGACCTTGAGCGGGCCTGGCGGGAATGCCGGAGGTGTCAGACGATGCGAGCGATGAGACCGCCGACCTCGTCGGCCAGGCGCTGCCGCTCGGTATCCGAGAGGTTCCCGGCCAGCGAGGATTGCACCAGCGCGTGCATGTGGTCGCGCACCATGTCCGACTGCACGCGCCTGAGCGCAGCGACCACCGCGTCGATCTGGTGCGCGACGTCGATGCAGTAGCGCCCGTTCTCGATCATCTGCTGCACGCCGCGCACCTGCCCCTCGATTCGACGGAGCCGCGGGATCTGCTGCCTATGGTCGACCGGGACGCCTCCATGGTCCTCTTCGGAACCTGCCATGCTGCCGTGTACCTCTGATGGTCGGGCGACCGCTGGCCCCGGGACCCGGAACAATACCCCGGTTGGGTATGTTGACATTCGCGACGCCCCGGCCTCGTCGGCCTCGGGGCTTCCCCTGATAGTAAGGCTTAGCATCCTCCCGAACAATGCGAGCGACGACATGCATCAGATGAGCCACGATATGCAGGCCTGCATCGACGAGTGCCTGCGCTGCTACCAGACCTGCCTCGGCATGGCCTCGAACCACTGCCTGCCCGCCGGCGGCAAGCACGTCGAGCCCGGGCACCTGCGCCTGATGCTTGCCTGCGCCGAGATCTGCCGGACTTCGGCGCACTTCATGCTGCTCGGCACGGAGCACCACAAGCATACCTGCGCCGAGTGCGCCGACGTCTGCGAGGACTGCGCCCGCAGCTGCGAACAGGTCGGCGACATGCAGGCTTGCGTCGAGCAGTGCCGCCGCTGTGCCGAGAGCTGCCGCAAGATGGCCGCCTGAGCCCGAGGGGCTCTCCCACCACAGCATCGTCGCGAGACGGAGAACATCGATGCGTCAGCTGTCCCTCGCGCTCGCCGGCCTGCTCGCCGCGGCGCTTCCCGGCGCCGCCTCCGCGCAGGTGCCCGCCAGGCCCGGCGTGCCGGGATCCGCCGAGCCCGTGGTCACGCGCACGCCGGGCACGACCGGCAACGACCGGAACGTGGTGGTCGCCCCCGGTCCGACCGGGGCATCCACCCTCCAGACCGACTCGGCAGCGGCTGGCAACGCCGGCCAGCCGGCGCGCGCCGTCCCGCAGGGCAGCGGCGGCGGCAGTCGCTGAACGGGGCATTCCGCCCCCTGCCGGGCCTGCCTCGTCAGGATCGCCGCCGCGCAACGGGGTTCCCGAAGCGGGGCAGGCCCGCGGGGAGCGGTCGTCCGGGGCGACGCGCGACCGGGGCGGGCACGCCAATCCGGCTAGTGCGGTGCGCCTCGGTACCCGCGCCGGATCCGTGCTCGATGGTGGCGCAACCCGAGGAAGGGTCGACGCCTCGCACCGCCCGCTTGAGCGGCCGCCGCGCTCGCCGGCTGACTGAGGTCGGCGCATCGGCTGCGAACGCTCCGGGCGGCCCTTGACCTTCCAACGATGGGAAGCCCCATTTGGGCGGGGTCCTCAAGAAGGAGACCCTGAATGTGTTGCTGCACGAACAACTCCGTCGCCACGCCGTTCCCGGCACGCCGGCCCCAACCCGACACGGTGGTTCTTCGGGTCGAGGACATGACGTGCGGCCACTGCGTGCGAGCGGTGACGGCCGCCATCGTGCGAGACCTGCCCGGCACGCGAGTGACCGTCGACCTAGGAAGCAAGACGCTCACCGTCGGCGGGACGGAAGACGCGGCCGCCGTGGCACGGGCGGTTGCGTCCGCCGGCTATACCCCTTCACCGGCGGCATGACGCCGCGGTCCCGGTGCGAAGGCCGGACAGTGGGATGCGATGTCGTTCCGCACCGGGACCCTTACCCTGCGACGGCCCATCAGCCTTCCAGCTAGGCGGTCGCCAAGCCCGGCTCGCCACGGGTGGTGGGTCATCTTAAATTCGTTCCCCCTCGTCGCCGGAAGCCAGCGTCCTGCCGCGATCAGGTTTGACCGTGAAGACGCCCGCGCCCATCCGGGAAGAATGGGGAACACTCAGCCGCTGCGGAAGGCGAAGGGGACGCACCGTGTCCGGCACCGTCTTCGCCGACCAGTTCTGGTCGGCGGGCTCGGCCACGCCGGCCAACTCTGCCGTCTGCCCTGCAATGCCGCCATCGAGGCGCGCGTCCCCTTCGCCCACGCCTTTGCCCACTGCCTCTCCGTGAGGTTAGGCGGATGGAAAGGGCCCTACCCCGGCGCCTGAGACGTCGCCCAGGTTCCTGCACGTACCAACTGCCGTCGGCCCGAGCCGGAGCTGACCCGGCCGTGCGAGCGCCTCCCGGTCCTGCGCTCCTTCCCGTACTCCATGCTCAACAATGCCGTCGCCGAGGGCTGCCGCGCCAGGGTCCAGTGCGTGCGGGACCGCGTCATGACCAGGGAGGCGGGCAGGCCGCTGCCGAAGCTGCGCTTCCGCGGCACCGACGACTGGTCGGTCACGACAGACAACTTCTGGCTGCTCCGCGTCGGCACCGATCATGCCCATCGGTCAGCCAAGGCCGAACACGCGTGCACGGTGACCACGGAGCGCAACCGGGCGCGCAGGGCCCGCAGGATGGCTGCCCGCGAGACCTCGTGGGCTGACGAACGCGAGCGGGCGACGGTGCTCAGGCTGGCGGAGCGCGGTGCCAACCGCTCGCTCACCCGCGCCCGGCAAAACGCGGCCCTGCTCATGCGCGACGTGCCTGTGCTGGTCGCCACCGACCCCACGCGCATGGTGCCGCCGCTGCTGCGGCTGGACGGCCCGGCCGAGCGCCGCGCCCGCCGCGAGGCGGGACTGCCGGTGCCCGCCCTGCGCGGGATGCGCCGCGAGGAGCGCCGAGCGAGGGCCATTCGGCGCAACACCTGCGCGCCACCCGTTTAGCCCTGCTCATCGACCTGCTAGCGGCGGCAGCGGATAGGATTGGCGCGATCCTCGTCATGCCCGGCCGCCGGGACACGACGGCGGGCTGCTCGGCCTGCACGAGGGTGGAGCGAAAGCCGCGGGGCGAGCGTTGGCACTGCTGCACGTGTGGTCCTGTCCTGCGGCGAGACCAGGCCTCCTCCGTCGAGACGCCCGGGTCAATTCAAACCGACTCGCCACTTCGCCACGCGCGAGTTGGCTGCGGGCGGTGCCGGGCTCCCCGGGCGAGCCGCGCGCCTGCGCACGTGCCTCGCCGAGACCTCCCGGGACCTCACAACGATGGCGATACCGCGGGACCGGAGATCGTCGCCCTGATGACGATCAAGGCTTCCTGGCGGCGCCTGCGCACGGCGACCCGGCACCGGGGCCGTGGCCGGTGCACGCGCAAGGCCCGCAGCCCGGTCCGGCTGACCGGCCGCCGTGGTCCGAACGACGGCCAGGCCGTTGCGCCGTTGCGACACCGCCGCCGCGATCTCGGCGGCGCCGGAACGACTCGGAGTTGACCTAGTGGCGTCGGATACCGGGCCGGGGCATGCTCCGCGGCGGAAGCCTGGCTCGGGTCTAGGAGGGGGGACGGACGTGGACGAAGCCTGGGTCGGCAAGCTCCTCCGGCACTGGCGCGAGGATGCCGGCGCTTCCTACAGGACGTGGTTCCTGTGGGAGGAGCGTATCAAGAACTTCCGCTCGATCCGGCGCGGCATCCAGGCCGTCGTCGAGGAGATCCGGACCGGCGCCTTCGGCAATGCGTACCGAGGCTCCTCGCTGGAGACGGTTGTCCACTCCATCGCGGAGCAACGCCAGGTCTTCAAGGGCGCCGACCACGCCTTCCTCTGGAAGCCGAAGCTGCGCATCCCGGATATCTACGAGAACCGCGACAACCAGCTCGCCTTCGGCCGGTTCCTCGACACGTGCCTGTGTTGCAACGCCGAGGCGCATGTCCTGTCGGCGGTCCAGGCGCTCGACCGGGCGCGCATCAAGGGCCTGGGCCCCGCGGCCGCGAACCTGCTCTACTTCCTGCACCCGACCTGGATGCCACCGTTCAACACCGCCATCGTGAAGGGGTACAACGCCCTCGCCGGCGCCAACGTGAAGCTCGGCAGGTGGGACGAGTACCTCGCCATGCGCCGGGGCATCCTCGCCCTCAACGACGCCCACCGGTCGCTTCTCTCGAACGACCTCGGCGCGGCCGCCGGCTTCCTGTTCGACGTCGGCTCCGGCCGTTACCCGCTGCCGGAACGCGACACGGCGGGGGCGCTGGAGCGCTGGCGCGAGGACCTCGGCCGCGTCCGGGCGGAGGCCGCCGGCGCCTCGAAGGCCGTCGAGGCCGCCCGGGACGCCGACCACACACACACCGAGATCCAGGGCTGGCTGCGGGATCTCGGCCTCGCGCTCGGCTTCGGCGTCTGGATAGCCGCGAACGACGCGAGCCGGCCCTACGCCGGCGGCCGGCTATCGGACGGATGCCTGGAGCGCCTGCCTGCACGGCTGACCGCGAACGGCTCGGCCGAAACGGTCCGCCTGATCGACGTGATCTGGCTCGACGGGGCGAGCGGCGACGTCGCGGCGGCCTTCGAGGTCGAGCACACGACGAGCATCTACTCCGGCATCGTGCGCATGCTCGACCTCGCGCTGGGCATCGAGGGTGGAACCGGCCGCAACTTCTTCCTCGTGGCCCCGGACAGTCGCGAGGGCGACGTCAGGGCGCAATTCGCCCGTCCGGCCTTCTCCCGGGTGGGCGAGCTGGACTTGCGCTACCTTCCCTACAGCGAGCTCCGCGACCACCGCGCGAGCATCGCGCGCTTCGGCAGCGGCCTGAAGGGCGTGCTGGCCATCGCGCGTCCCGTGACCGCGCGCCTCCGGCCGTAGGCGGGGTCCCGAGGCCGCGCCGCTCCTCTCGCTGAGCGAGGCCTGCGAACGTCGCCGGCCGAGCGCCGACGACAAGTTCGCCCGCCGTCGCGGACCCGCAGGACGCGGCACGATCCACATCGGAAGCGTCCCGGACCGGCGCAACAAACCCTCCCACGGTATCCGATGCGACGCAGTCGTCCCGGCCCGAGCCTCGAAGGTTCCGTCGCCGACCCTGCGCACCCGGTCGCGTCAAACGGCCCCAGATGGAGGAAAAGCGGGAAACAATGCGGCAAATGCCGGAGTTCTAGCGAGGTGTACCCTGCAGGGGTATGTCCGGTTAGTACCACACGCCGGCGGGTTGCACGCAAGCTCCCTCGAACAGCGCAAGGACCCGGCAGATGACGCACAATCGGCAGCATCAGAGCTCCCACGACGAACCTGCCAGCCAGCTGAGCTTCGGCGACCACAGGCTGTACATCGGCGGGTCCGGCCTCGACGCCTATCCCGGGACGGGCGCGATGGACACCGCCTTCGGCCGGGGCGCCGCCGACTACCTGGCGAGCCGCGGCGAGAACGACGACCTGCTCGGGGGCAACGGTCGCGACGTCCTGGTCGGCGATGGTGGCATGGACCACCTCGATGGCGGCAGGGGCGCCGACGTGCTCATCGGCGGCGACGCGGCCGACGGACTCCGCGGTGAGGACGGGCGCGACTACCTCGACGAAGGGGTCGGCCACGGCGACCTTGAGGGCGGCGCCGGCGATGACATCCTGATAGGCGGGCCCGGCGGCGACGCCTTCGTCATCAGCCCCGACAGCGGCGACGACGTGATCCAGGACTTCCAGGGCGGCCCCGGCATGTTCGACCACCTGGCCGTCCGCGGCCTGAACGCCGAGGACCTTCGCTTCGAGGACACCGACGCCGGCGTGCGGATCAGCTGGGATGTGGGCGAGGGGGGGTCGGTCCTCCTGGCCGGGTTCGAGAAGTCGCAGCTCGCCCAGGACGACTTCATGTTCACCGACGATCGCCAGGTCATCCGTCCGACCGGCGCCGACGCCGAGACCGTCACGGCCGACAAGTTCATCAAGGACGAGGGCGGCAACCTCTCCGCCCCCGACGCGGGCAGCGCGACGACCGCCGAGGATGCCTTCCGCTTCGACGAGTTCAACGTGAAGGTCGGCACGGCGGGCCGGGACGCCTTCGAGGGTACGGCCGACCGCGACTTCTACTATGGCCAGGATGGCGCCGACCATCTTTCCGGCGGCGCGGGGGACGATGACCTGTCCGGCGACGCCGGACGCGACGTCCTCGACGGCGGAGAGGGGCAGGACCACCTCATGGGGGGCCGCGGCGCCGATCAGCTCTACGGTGGGGACCAGGCCGACAACCTGATGGGCGAGAACGGCAACGACGTGCTCTACGCCGGGGCCGGCCACGACATGCTCGACGGCGGCCGGGGCGACGACGTGCTGAACGGGGGCGACGGCGCCGACGCCTTCATCGTCGGTCCGGACACCGGCAACGACATCGTTTCCGGCGGCTTCGACGCCGGTCCGGGCGCGTTCGACCATATCGCCTTCCGCGACATCACGCCGGACGAGGTCACGGTCGCCGACGTCTCGGGCGGGGTGCGCGTCAGCTGGACGACGACGGAGGGCGACGGCTCGATCCTGCTCCAGGGGCTGAAGACGAGCGATCTCGCGCAGGACGACTTCATGTGGAATGCCGACGACGGGACGAGAGGCTCCTTCATCGACGACCCGGCCATCACGGGCGAGGGCTCCAGGCTGATCTTCCAGGAGACCGCGACGGCGTCCGCCAGCCCGGAGCACGACTACATGCTCGCCTGAGCGGGTGCGGCCCCGCGCTCATGCGTGGGGCCGCGCGGCCGGGTGCTTCGCGCTGCCCGGCCCGCACCTGGAAGGCCGCCCGGCCATCCCGCGCCAGCCCCCTCGCATGAGGCAGAACGACATGCAGCCAACCGCGCTCGCGAACAACGCCGTGGCGGCCAACGATGACGAACCGTCTTCCACGACGGCCGAGGTGCGTCCCGGCATCGGGGGCGCGCTCCTCGGCGTCGGCTTGCTGAGCGCCCTGGTGAACCTGCTCTATCTCACCGGCTCGCTGTTCATGCTGGAGGTGTACGACCGGGTGCTGCCGAGCCGCAGCGTGCCCACGCTGCTCGGGCTCGCCGCCATCGTTCTCGTCCTCTACGGCTTCCAGGGCCTGTTCGACGTGCTGCGCAACCGCCTCCTCGTCCGGATCGGCGCGTCCGTGGACCGGGCGTTCGGGCGCCGCACCTACGACGCCGTGGTGCAGGCCCCGCTCGTCGCCTCGCGTCACGGCGACGGACTGCAGCCGCTGCGCGACCTCGACCAGGTTCGCACCTTCCTGTCGAGCCCGGGGCCGGCCGCCCTGTTCGACCTGCCCTGGATCCCCCTCTACCTGCTGCTCTGCTTCGCCTTCCACCCCTGGATCGGCGCGGCGGTGCTGGGGGGTGCGCTGCTTCTCGTCTCCATCACCCTCGTCACGGACCTCCTGACCCGCCGTCCGTCGCGGGCAGCGGCCGCAGCGGCCGGACAGCGCTACACCCTGGCAGAGGCCGGCCGGCGCAATGCCGAGGTTCTGCGGGCAATGGGTATGGCCCCGCGCACGGGCGACATCTGGGCCGAGGCGAGCGAGCGCAACCTCGTGGCCCAGCGGCGCATATCGGACGTCGCCGGCGGGTTCGGGGCCCTGGCCAAGGTGCTGCGCCTTACCCTGCAATCCCTGGTGCTCGGCGTCGGCGCCTACCTCGTGATCGCGGGCGAGGCGACGGGCGGCATCATGATCGCGAGCTCGATCCTGGTCGCCCGGGCCCTGGCCCCGGTGGAGCTGGCGGTGGCGCACTGGAAATCGCTCGTGGCGGCCCGACAGGGCTGGGGGCGCCTCAAGGCCTTCCTCGCCTCGTTCCCGAGCGAGCGGTTGAGCGTCGCCCTGCCGCCCCCCTGCGAGAGCGTCCGGGTCGAGGCCGTGACGGTCACGGCCCCCGGGCTCGAACATGCCCTCGTCGAAGACGCCACCTTCTCGCTGCGGGCCGGCGAGGGGCTCGGCGTCATCGGTGCCAGCGGCTCCGGCAAGTCCTCGCTCATCCGTGCCCTGGTCGGGATCTGGGCGCCGCTCCGCGGCTGCGTCCGGCTCGACGGCGCCACCCTCGACCAGTGGCCGCCGGAGGTGCTGGGCCGGCACATCGGCTACCTGCCGCAGGACGTCGAACTCTTCGCCGGCACGGTGGCGCAGAACATCGCGCGCTTCGACCCGGACGCGCCCTCCGAGGCCATCGTCGCCGCCGCACGCGCCGCCGGCGTCCACGACCTCGTGTGCTCCTTGCCGAGGGGCTACGACACGCCCATCGGCGAAGGCGGGGCCGCCCTGTCGGGAGGGCAGCGCCAGCGCATCGCGCTGGCGCGCGCCCTCTACGGCGAGCCGTTCGTCGTCGTCCTCGACGAGCCGAACTCCAACCTCGACGCGGAGGGCGAGGACGCCCTGAACCGCGCGATTCGGGACGTGCGCGCCCGCGGCGGCACCGTGATCATCGTAGCCCACCGCCCGAGCGCCCTCGCGGCGGTCAATCGCGTGCTGTTCATGGCGGACGGCCGGGTCCGCGCCTTCGGGCCCAAGGATGAGGTCCTGTCCGCCCTGAAGCGCCCGGCCGCGGCCGCGAGCGCCCGGCTGCCTCGGGTCGAGGGCAAGGAGCGCCCGCCATCCGAGAGACCGGTGCCGCTGCGCGTGGTCGCCGACGCCGAAGGGGCCCTGTCAGAAGGAGCGCGGGCATGAGCGCGCAGCGCCCTTGGGACATCCGCCGCTCCGTCCGGCGCCACCTCGTCCTGAGCCTGGCGGCCGCCGCCCTGCTCACCGTCGGCCTCGGGGGGTGGGCGGCCACCACCGAGCTCGCCGGCGCTGTCGTGGCACCGGGGACGCTCGTCGTCGATTCCTTCGTCAAGAAGGTGCAGCACCCCACCGGAGGCGTGGTGGGCGAGTTGCGGGTCCGGGACGGCGACCTCGTGCGCGCCGGCCAGGTCGTCATGCGGCTGGACGAGACCGTGACCCGCGCCGACCTCGCCGTCGTCGACAAGAGCCTGGCCGAGCTGACCGCGCGCCAGGGCCGCCTGGAGGCGGAACGCGACGGCGCCCCCCGGGTCTCGTTCGCGGCCGTCCTCCGGGGCCGCGCCCAAGGCGACCCGGAGGCGGGGAGGGTGATGGCAGGCGAGACCCGGCTGTTCGAGCTGCGCCGGGACGCCCGCGCGGGCCAGAAGGCGCAGCTGAAGGAGAGGACCGGCCAGCTCCGGGAGGAGATCCAGGGCCTGACGGGCCAGATCGCCGGCAAGCGGCGCGAGACCGAGTTGATCAACCGCGAGCTCGAAGGCGTGCGCGACCTCTGGCGCAAGAACCTGGTCCCCATCCAGCGCGTGACCGCCCTGGAGCGCGACGCCGCCCGCCTGGAGGGCGAGCACGGGCAGCTCGTCGCCTCCGTCGCGCAGGCGAAGGGAAAGATCTCCGAAACCGAGCTCCAGGTGATCCAGGTCGACCAGGACCTGCGCAGCGAGGTGGCGAAGGAGTTGAGCGAGGTGCAGGGCAAGATCGCCGAGCTCGTCGAGAAGCGGGTCGCGGCCGAGGACCAGCTCAAGCGCATCGACATCCGGGCCCCGCAGGACGGCATGGTCCATCAACTCGCCGTCCACACCATCGGCGGGGTGGTCAGCCCGGGCGAACCCATCATGCTGATCGTCCCGAGGGCGGACACGCTCGTGATCGAGGCGAAGGTCGCCCCGAAGGACATCGACCAGGTCCGGCTCGGACAAAAGGCCGTGCTGCGCCTGACCGCGTTCAACCAGCGGACCACCCCGGAGATCGAGGGCACGGTCAGCCTCGTCGCCGCCGACCAGATCACGGACGAGAAGACGGGCACGAGCTTCTTCAAGGTCCACGTCAAGCCGGAACCGGACCACGTCGCGCGGCTCAAGGGGATCAAGCTCGTGCCGGGCATGCCGGCCGAGGTTTTCATCCAGACGGGCGAGCGGACGGTGCTCTCCTACCTGACGAAGCCCCTCAACGATCAGGTCCGGCGGGCGTTCAAGGAAGATTGAGGAAGGCCGGGGCGTATCCCGCCGTCGCGACATCGGTTCCAGGCGCAGGGGCGGTGCGGTCCCGTGGCCCGGGCCTGGCGAGCGAAGCCCGTCGAGGGAGGGGAGGAGCAAGGATGGAACCGCTGCCGGGGTCGACCGTGAGCGACTACGCGTTCGTGGCGCTGGTGCTGCTGATGACCGCCGGCCTCGCGCTGCTGGCCGCGGCGGCATTCGCGCGGGTCCCGAGGCGGACGAGCCGTGCACCCCAGGCCTGGGCGCAGTTCCGCTTCGGTTACGCCGTATACGCGCTGATCTTCCTCGCCTTCGATATGGAGATGATCTTCATGTATCCCTGGGCGATCGTCTTCGCCGATATCGGCGTGACCGCGTTCCTGGACATGCTGGTGTTCATCGCGCTCCTCTCGGCGGGCATCGCCTACGCCTGGGGCATGGGCGGCCTGCGATGGGAGTAGTGGCGAGCGCCGCGGCGGTGCTGGCTGCGCTCCTCGGAGGCGCCGCCCTGACCCTTGCGGTCGAGCGCCTCTTCTCGCGGCGGGGCCTGGAGGCCGGGCCGGCGCGCGACGTCGACCTCAGGCGCGGCCTGGACCTGCCCAACGCCGACCGCTGGCTGCTGCCGGCCGGGCCGGCGGTGGCGCTCGGCGGGGTCGCGCTTGCCATGGTGGTCATCCCGTTCGGGCCGGGTCTGATCGGCCGGGATCTCGGCGTCGGCCTCTTCTACGTCATCGTCGTCGTCGACTTCGTCGTACTTGGCCTGGCGCTCGCCGGCTGGGGCGCGAACACGCCCGACGCCGTGGAGGCCTGCTACCGCATCGTGGCCCAACTCGTCGCCTACGTGGTGCCGCTCGGCCTGGCCTATGTCGGCGTGGTCATGATGGCACGCTCCTTGTCGACGGTCGCCGTCGTCGAGGCGCAGCGAGACCTGTGGTTCGTCGTCCTGCAGCCCACGGGCTTCCTCCTCTACCTCGTCACGGGGCTGATGCAGTCCTACCGCGCCCCGTTCCTGGAGCCGTTCGCCGGATCCATCGGCGGCGGCGTGCTCGGCGCGGCCGGGGGCTGGTCCGGCCTCCTGTGGCGGGTCGCCCTCGCCGGCGTGCTCTTCGTCGTCGCGGCGGTCGGGGCGGTGCTCTACCTCGGGGGGCCGTCCGGGCCGTGGCTGCCGGGCTGGGCCTGGATGCTGGCCAAGACCTACGCCCTGATGGCGCTGATGCTGGGGCTCGGACGCTGCGTCCGGCCGTTCTCGACGGCCGGGATGCTGGCGCTGTCCTGGAAGGTCCTGATCCCGGCGGGTCTCGTCAACGTGCTCCTCGTCGGCGGCCTGATCCTTCTCGGCGTGGGACCACGGGCATGACCGCCGCCTTCGAGCTCACCGCCTTTTTGGTCTGCGCCTTCGTCGCGGTCGCGGGCGCGCTCGGCATGACCACGACCATGAGCATGTTCCGCTCGGGCATCTTCCTGATGGCCTCCTTCATCGGGGTCGCCGGCCTGTTCATCCTGCTGTCCGCCGACCTGATCGGGCTGCTCCAGGTCATGATGTACATCGGCGGCTTCCTCGTCATGATCCTGTTCATGGTGCTGGTCATGCACGACCCGGGCGGGGCGATGATGGCTGGCATGGACATGGCCCCGCTGGAGCGCTGGTTCAGCAAGGGGCTCGTCCCGCGCCAGCCCGCGGAGGTCGGGCAGGACGGCCACCGGCAGGGCGAAGCCGGCGACCAAGCCGCCGCCACCGGACACCACGAGGGCCACTCCGGCGGCCACCGGCCCCGGCACGGCGGCGCGGCGAGCGGCGACCACGCCCACGCGCACGACGGGGCGGCGAAAGCCATGCCGCACGAGGCCCAGGGCGGGCACGGCGAGCGCGCGGCCCACCAACACGGACAGGCTTCCCACGGGCACGACCACGCGCACGGGGGCGGTCATGGCGGCATGGACATGGGTGGCATGGACATGTCGATGGTGACGCCCGTGCGCCCCGTCGCGGCCTGGCTCGCCCTCTGCGTCGGGGCCGTGCTCGTCGGGATGCTGGTCTTGCGGCCGGCCTGGCCGGCGATGCCCGAGGCGGTGCCGGACGCGGACTCGGCACGCCGGGTCGGGCATCTCCTCATGGAGAAGTACATGGTCGCCTTCGAGGGCGCCGGCTTCCTGATCCTGATCGGCATCTTCGGCGCCGTGCTGCTCGCCCGGCCCTCGGCCTACCCGGACGACGCCTTGCGCGCCGCCAAGGTCGCTGTCGACGCCAAGCCCGAGCCGATCCGGAACGACCGCCTCGCGCCGCTCGCGACCCCGGATCGGGTGGCGGAGCGCCCGGACGAGCAAGAGGCCCACCACCGGAACGGGGGACATATCGGATGACGGTACCGCTGACCGCCTACCTCGTCGTCGGCGCGCTTCTGTTCGCCATCGGCCTCTACACCGTGGTCGCCCAGCGCTCGGCGGTCATGATCCTGATGGGCGTCGAAGTGCTCCTCAACGCCATCGGTCTGAACGTCGTCGCGTTCTGGCGGTTCACCGCGCCGGGCGACTATTCCGCGCAGATCCTCGCCATCCTGGTCGTCACGGTGGGCGCCGTCGAGATGGCCATCGGGCTCGCCCTCGTCCTGCTGCTGTACCGGCAGCGCCGGACGTCCGAGGTCGACGCCTACGCCGACCTGAAGCGATGACCGTCCTGCTCGCCATCCCGCTCCTGCCGCTCCTCGCGGCCACGGCCGCCCTCGGCATCGGTCGCCGCCTGCCCTGGGGCGGCGGGGGGCTCGTCGTGGGCGCCGTCGCCCTGTCGCTCGCCAGCCTCGCGTCGTTGCCGTCCGATGCCGCCCTGTCGGCGACCTGGTTCGAGAGCGGCGGCTATCGGCTGACCGTCGGGCTCGCGGCGACGCCGCTCACGTGGTTCGTCGCGGCGGTGGTCGCGGGCGTCGCGTTCTGCGTCGGCCTCTACAGCCTCGGGTACATGGCCGGAAGGGACGACCGGCCCCGCTTCTTCGCCGAGCTCGGCCTGTTCGTCGGCGCCATGCTGGCGCTCGTGCTGTCGAACTCCCTCGCGCTCCTGTTCGCGGCCTGGGAACTGGTCGGGCTCGCCTCGTTCCTCCTGATCGGCTTCGACCATGCGGAGCCTGGCGCCGCCGAGGCCGCCGCCAAGGCGTTCCTGATGACCCGGATCGGCGACGTGGGCCTCCTGCTGGGCTGGCTCCTGGCGCTCGCCGCCGTAGGGACCACGGACGTCGACGTCCTCGTCGGTGCCGTCGAGGGGGGCCGGATCGCCCCCGGCACGGTCACCGCCATGGCGCTCCTCATGCTGGCCGGCGCGGTCGGCAAGAGCGCCCAGCTACCGCTTTCCGGCTGGCTCCCCGACGCGATGGTCGGGCCAACCCCGGTCTCGGCCCTGCTGCACTCCGCCACGATGGTGGCCGCCGGCGTGTTCCTCGTGCTGCGCCTGTACCCGGTTTTCGCGGCGTCGCCCGTCGCGCTCGACACCCTCTTCTGGATCGGGGCCGCGACGGCGCTCGCCGCCGGCCTCATCGCGACCGCCGAGGCGGACCTGAAGCGGGTGCTCGCCTGGTCCACCTGCTCGCAGCTCGGCGAGATGATGGTGGCCCTCGGCCTGGGCGGCCCGCGCGCGGCCGCCTTCCACCTCGCGGCGCACGCCGCCTTCAAATCGACCCTGTTCCTCGCCGCGGGCATCGTGCAGGAACGGGCGGGCACGCGCGCCCTCGGTCGACTCGGCGGCCTCGCTCGCGCGCTGCCGTTCGCCGGCGCCGCCTTTCTGGTCGCGGCCCTGTCGTTGGCCGGCGTGCCGCCCCTGTCCGGGTTCCTGAGCGAGGAGGCAATCCTCGCGGTCGCGTCGCGGCACGGCCCGGGGACTGGGTCCCTGGTCGTCCTGCTCGTCCTGCTCGGCGGGATTTACATCGGGCGTGCGGGGGCCGCGACCTTCCTCGGGAGGCGCCGCGGCACGGTCGGCCCGCGCAAGCCCCGCTGGGCGATGCGGACCGGCATGGGTTTGCTCGCGCTCGCCGCCGCCGGCCTCGGCTGGCTGTTGGCCGGGCGGTTCGGCGCCGCTCTGCCCTTCGCCGCCGCGCCCGAGACGGAGGCCGGGTGGCGCAGTCTCGGCCTCGCCGCCGGAATCCTCGGGCTCGGTCTCGGCGCGGCGAGGGGGTGGAGCGGTGCGCCCGCGCTCGGCGCGCTCCCCGCGCGGCTCGCCTCCGGGCTGGAAGCCGCCACCGAGGCCCCGGCGCGCCGCGCGATGTGGCTCGCCCGGACGGTTTCGGCCACCGAGGGGGCGCTCGATGCCGGGGCCGGCGCGGTCGCCGGCGGCTCCCGGCGGGCCGCCGGGTGGGCCGGGCGCATCGAGGCAGGGGGCTTCGGGCGCGGCGGCGACCGCCTCGCCGCCGGGCTCGCCGCCGGGGGCGAGCGGCTCCGCGCCCTCCAAGCCGGTCGCCTCTACCTCTACACGCTCGGTCTGTTCGCCTGGACCGCGGCGGCGCTCGCCGCCGGCGCCCTGATGCTCTGGCCTTGAGGGGACTGGACCCGATGCTCACCGCGACCATCCTCCTGCCGCTCCTCACGGGCCTCGCCGTGCTGGCGCTGCCACGTCACCGTCCCGGCCTCGTCCGCCGCGTCGCCCTCGCCGGTTCCGTGCTGACACTGGGCGCGGCGGTGGTCCTCTGGGCCGGCTTCGATCCAGGGGCCGGCGGCCTGCAATGGCGGATGACGCTCCCGTGGATCCCGTCGCTCGGGGCGAGCTACGACGTCGGCGTCGGGGGTCTCTCCCTGGCGCTGATCCTGCTCACCGCCATCCTGCTCACGGTGGTGATGGTCTACGTGCTGGGCGAGCACGACCGGGCACACGCCCACGCCTTCCTCTTCCTCCTGCTCGCGACCGGGCTGATCGGGCTGTTCGCGGCGCAGGACCTGCTGCTGTTCTACCTGTTCTTCGAGGTCGGCCTGGTGCCGATGTACTTCATCGTCGGCATCTGGGGCGGGGAGCGGCGGCGTTACGCGGCGCTCAAGTTCTTCCTCTACACCCGCGCCGGCAGCCTCGCGATGCTGCTCGGCTTCCTCACCCTCTATCTCGCCATGGAGCCCCACACCTTCTCGCTACCGGCCATCGTCCAGGCGAGGCCGCTGGACCGGACCCCGCTCGCGGGCGGCCTCGTCTTCCTGGCGCTACTCCTCGGGTTCGGGGTCAAGCTCCCGGTCGTGCCGCTGCACAACTGGTTGCCCGACGCGCATGTCGAGGCACCGACCGAGGGCAGCGTCGTGCTGGCGGGCCTCCAACTGAAGATGGGCGGCTACGGCATGCTCGCCGTGCTGCTGCCGACCTTGCCGGACACGGTCGCCCGGTTCGGCTGGCTCCTGGTCGCCCTGGCCCTGGCGTCGCTCCTCTACGGGGCCCTGGCGGCACTGGCGCAGACGGACATGAAACGGCTCGTCGCCTACACCTCCGTCAACCACATGGGCTTCGTCACGCTCGGCGTCGCGGTGGCGGCACTGGCCGGTAACGAGGGCGTCCGCCGGCTGGCGCTCAACGGCGCCGCCGTGCAGATGGTCAGCCACGGCTTCCTGACCGGCGGCATGTTCCTCTTGGTGGGCATGCTCCAGCATCGCGCCGGCACGCGGGAACTCGCCCGCTTCGGCGGCCTGATCGGCTCGATGCCGGCCTTCAGCGGCCTGTTCGGCCTGCTCGCCTTCGGCTCGCTCGGGCTCCCGGGCCTGTCCGGCTTCATCGCTGAGTTCCAGGCCATCGGCGCCGCCCTGCAGCTCTCCGCCTGGGTCGCCGCGCTCGCCGTCCTCGCGCTCGTCGTGACGACCGCGGTCTACCTCCGGCTCGTGACGGGCCTGCTGATGGGTCGGGCGCCGCCCGACATGCCGGCGCTGCCGCCCCTGACGGCGGCCGAGGCGGGCTCGGCGGGGGCGCTCGCGGTCCTGGCGCTCGGCCTCGGCGTCCTGCCGTCCGTCCTCGTCGCGCTGCTCGACGGCACGACCGCAGCCCTGGCGCACCTGCCATGACCGGTGGGCAGACGATGGGCGGCTGCATGGATCTCGGCGCCGTCGGGCCCGAGATGGTGCTGGCCGGGACCGCCCTCGCGCTGGTCCCGGTTGCCGGCTGGGTCCGGGGCCGGTGGCGCCGCCTGCCCGCCGCCGTCGCGCTCCTCGCCCTGCTCGTCGCGATGGGCCTGACCGCGCCGATGCTGACGGCCCCGCCGCGGGAGACCTTCTGCGGCACCTACGCCGTCGATCCGTTCCGGGGCTTCTACCAGCTGGTGATCGAGGCCGGCGCCCTGGTGAGCCTGCTCTCGCTCGGCTCCCACTTCCGCGCGAGCGAGCAGGAACCGCACTACCCGGTCGCGCTGCTCATGGCGACCGTCGGCGGCATGGGGCTCACGGCGGCCACCGACCTCGGCCTCATCGTCCTGTTCCTGCAGATGGTGAGCTTCCCCTCCTATCTGCTCGTCCTGCTCGTGCGGAGCGACGGGCCGGCCCAGGAGGCGACACTCAAGTACTTCCTCTACGGCGCCGCCGCGCTGGCGGTGATGGCCTACGGCCTGACCTTCCTGTTCGGCCTCACCGGCAGCCTGAACCTGCGGGCCATCGGTGCGGGGCTGGCCGGCGCCGACCGGGCCTGGGTGGCGCTGGCCTTCGGCCTGGTCCTCGTCGGCTACGGCTTCGAGATGACGCTGGTGCCCTTCCACGTCTGGGCCCCGGACGTCTTCCAGGGAGGGACGGCTCCCGCCTCGGGCTTCGTCTCGGTCGTGCCGAAGGTGGCCGCGTTCGCCGGCCTCCTCCGATTCCTGCTGGCGGCGATGCCGAACGGCCTCGCCGCCTGGCCCACCGTGCTCGCGCTCCTGGCCGCCGCGACGATGACCTTCGGCAACTTGGTGGCCCTCCGCCAGGCAAGCCTGAAGCGCCTGCTGGCCTATTCCAGCATCGCCCAGGCCGGCTACGTGCTGATGGCGGTGGCGGTGGCCGGGCGGGCCCCGGAGGCCCTGCCGGCCGTAGGCTATTACCTCGTGGCCTATCTCCTGATGAACCTCTCGGCGTTCGCGGTGGTCGCGCAGGTCGAGCGCATGACCGGGAGCGACGGATTCGCCGCGATCCGCGGCCTCGGACGGCGGGCGCCGGGGCCGGCGGCGGCGCTGGCGCTCGCCCTCCTGTCGCTCGCGGGCGTCCCGCCGCTGGCGGGCTTCGCCGGCAAGGTCTTCCTGCTCGTGGCCGCCATCGAGGGGGGCTTCGCCTGGCTCGCCGTGGTGGCCGCCGCCAACATGGCGGTGGCGCTCTTCTACTACGCAGCCGTCATCGCGGAGGCGTACTTCAGGGAACCGGAACGTATCGAGCGGCCGGCATCCGGCGCCGGCTACGCATGGGCGCTCGGCTTGTGCACGGCGGGAACGCTGGGCTTCGGCATCGCGCCGGGCCTGGGGCGCGGCCTGGCACAGCTCGGCTCGACGCTGCTGCGGTAGGCGCGGTCGCGCCGGGTGCGTCCCGGAGGATGAGGGGGTTGCCGGCCTTCGGGGACCCGCGGCCGGGGGATCGCGTCGTCGGGCGGGGCCGGACGCCTCCTCCCGGCGAGGCTCCGGCGCTTCCCGGCTCCGCTCAGGCCGCTCGAACGGTCCGGTCGCGCACCGGCCTCTCCGTCGCGCGTTGCTCTTGCCCGGCCGGCCCAAGGGCCTTGGTGACCTCCTCGAAGCGTGCGCGCGCGTCGGACCAGTCCTGGGCGAAGTCGAACAGCTCGCGCATGGCCGGGGCGATCTCCTTGTAGGCGGCCAGGGCGGCGACGAGCGCGCCGAGCGAGAGCCGCCCCTGCACGACGAGGTAGCCGCCGATCGAGAAGAAGAAGAACGGGGTGAGGTTCGCGGTGTAGTTGTAAAGGCCCTTGAGGCGACCCTTCAGGTCGTTGATTTCGATGCGCACCCGCTCAAGGCCCCGGGCTTGGCGCATCTGCCGGCCCAGGCCGGAGGGCTCGCACGCTTCGCCGCCGGCCGGCCGCGCGACCACGGGAGCGGTGAGCAGCGCCCCCAGCTCACGGGTGGCATGCACCCTTTGCCGAACCTTCGCGTTCAACCGCCGCTGCAACCGCGGCAGGATCGTCAGCTGGACCGGCAGCATGATCAGGGCCGCGAGGGCCAGGGCGGCGTTCTGCAGGAGGAGGAAGACGATGCTGGTCACGAGCGTGCCGCCCTGGACGAGCGGCACCACCACGAGGCTGCCGCCGAAGTAGCCGATGGGCTCGACCTCCTGGACGGCGACGGCGGCCAGCGTGGCCCGCCGTTCGGCGGAGCGCTCGCCGCGCGCGCGCCGGACGATGGCGAGGCGGAGGCGGCGCACGAGGCGCTCGTTCACGCGCCCGCGGACCCGATTGACCGCGTACTTGGCGAGGCCGCTGAGCGTGAGCACCGCCAGGTAGCTGGCGCACAGCGCGAACAGCAGCTCGACGCGGCCCAGATGGAGGCCGAGGAAGGCCATCTTCGGGTGACCGTCGCCCGCGTCATCGGCAAGGGCGTGGTTGATGATGTGCTTGGGGATCTCAAGGAGGAGCCAGGCCGCCGGCAGCGTCAGGACGGAGAGGAGCACGAGACGGACCTGCAGCCGTGACGTCGCACGCACGACGTAGGCCTCCAGCGGCACCGCGCCGGTCTCACGGGAACCTGGCCGCCCCGCGGCGCCCGTGGACGCGGCGGACGAGGGCACCGCTCTCCCCTTGCGGACACGATCCCGTCGGGCGGCGGCCCAGCGCAGGCCCGACCGGGCCGCGAGCCAAGCGGTCCAGGCAGGCGCCACGACGAGGACCACCACGGTGACGAGGTCGATCCACCAGTGGGCGTGGGCGTGGTCGAGGCCCAACGTCCAGTGGATGAGGTCGTGGATAATCGGCGGGGTGAGCAACGGGTACTCCTGGCGACGGACTCTGGCTTCTATGCGGGCAGGGGACAGGGCCAACCGGGCAATCGGCCCCCCTCCGATGGCCCCGGCGGCCTTCACCCCCACGGGCCCCCTGATCGCGCGCGGCGGGGCGAGGCCCGACACGGGACCAAAGGCCCTTTACCGGCCTCTTCGAGCGCTCGGCGCAAGGTCCAGGTTCGGAAGGGCGATGGCGGCCTTACGCGGGAGCCCGGCGGTGGCGGCTCCCGGGTGCCGCAGGCCGGGCGCCCTCAGCCAGGCGGCGGACCGCCCCCATCGGTTCCCGACGCGCGCGCGTCGTCGGCGACGGCGCGGACGAAGGCCAACGCGTCGCGGCGGCGCTCGCCGGGCGTTTCGTAGAGGCAGGCCGCCGCGGGCTCCCTGCGGATGCGCAGGGCCTCGTCGATGACGCGATGCCACTCCGGCGGGAAGGTGATCAAGCCGTACAAGCCGGCGTCGCTCTTCGAGGGCACGACCCTTGTCGCGAGGATGTAGTGGAGCCGGCACATGCCGAGGACGGCCCGTTCGACCCCGTCCGCCGCGAGGAGCGTCGCCTCGTCCGCCGTGTCGGTTCCGAGCCATCGGCCCCGGCATTCATCGACGCCGGCGAGGGCCCACCGTTCCAGGTGGGCCGCTCCGCGCCAGAGCCCGGTGCCCGCGCAGAGCGGACCGCGAACGGTGACCGCGCTGGTCCCCAGGACGCTCCAGGTGAGCGGATGCCGGTCGTGGCATCCGGACGCGAAGAACCGTCCCCGCTGGACGCAGGGGCCGTCCGGGATGCCGACGGGGCCGTCCCGCAGGTCGTCCCAGGTCAGGTAGATGCCGTCGAGCGCCGGGGTCGGTCGCTCAAGCGCCAGGCGGGCGTGGGCCTCGGCGAGGGCGACCAGCTCGCCGTTCCCGGGACGAGCCTGCGTCACCGCCACGAAATCCACGTCGCTGAGGGACGGACGGAAATCGCCCATGGCGGCGGAGCCGACGAGGTACAAGGCCTCGACGAAGTCCGGGACGGCGGTATCGACCGCGGCGAGGTGGGCGTCCGCGACGCCGAGTGCGAGCGGGTGCGTGATCATCGTCTCCACGGGCTCATGCAGTTGCTCGGAGGAGCGAGGGGAGCACGTCCCCGGATTCGTCCGCGGGGCTTCCGGCACACGGATCGGACTGGCCCCTCGGCGGAGGGGGGCGGTGCGCATGTCATGGTCCTGGCTCAGCCGATCCGCGCCGTGCGGAGGCGCAGGGCGTTCCCGATCACGCTCACCGACGAGAGCGCCATGGCGGCCGCCGCGATGACCGGCGAGAGGAGGATGCCGAGGAACGGGTAGAGCAGTCCGGCAGCGACCGGCACGCCCAGCGCGTTGTAGATGAAGGCGAAGAACAGGTTCTGGCGGATGTTGCGCATCGTTGCCCGGGACAGGCGCCGGGCCCTGACGATGCCGACCAGGTCTCCGCGAAGCAGCGTCACGCCCGCGCTCTCGATGGCCACGTCGGTGCCGCCGCCCATCGCGATCCCGACGTCCGCGGCAGCGAGGGCCGGCGCGTCGTTGACCCCGTCACCAGCCATCGCCACGACCGCGCCCTGGCCCTGGAGCGTCCTGACCACCTCCGCCTTCCTGTCGGGAAGGATCTCGGCCTCGACCTCGTCGATGCCCAGCGACTTGGCGACGAACTCGGCCGTCGTCCGGCTGTCGCCGGTCAACATGACGATGCGCAAGCCTTCCCCCCGCAGCCTTCGCAGGGCCTCGAACGTGCTCGTCTTGACGGGGTCTTGGATGGCGATGACGCCGGCCGGCTTCCCGCCCACGGCGACGAGGACCGCCGTCGCGCCCCGGCTCCGCACCTCCTCGGCCCGCGCCTGGAGGAGCGTCACGTCCGTCCCCTGCTCCTCCAGGAAACGCCCGTTGCCGATGGCCACGCGCCGTCCTTCGACCGTGCCGAGCGCCCCCTTGCCGGTCGGTGCCTCGAAGTCGGACGCCACGGCGCCCGGGATGACCCGCGCTTCCGCGGCCCGGACGATGGCGAGGGCCAGGGGATGCTCGCTCGCGCGTTCGACCGCCGCGGCGAGGCGCAGCACGTCGGCGTCCGTGAAACCGGGGGCCGGGAGCACGGCGGTGACCTTGGGCTTGCCCTCGGTCAGGGTCCCCGTCTTGTCGATGACGAGCGTGTCGACCTTCTCCAACCGCTCCAGGGCCTCGGCGCTCTTGACCAGGACCCCGTCCTGGGCGCCGCGGCCGACCCCGACCATGATCGACATCGGCGTCGCCAGGCCGAGGGCGCAGGGGCAGGCGATGATGAGGACCGCCACGGCCGCGAGCAGGGCGTAGGTGAAGCGTGGCTCCGGCCCGAAGGCCATCCAGGCAACGAAGGCGAGGGCGGCGACGGAGATGACCACGGGGACGAACCAGGCCGCCGCATCGTCCACCAGTCGCTGGACCGGCGCGCGCGAGCGCTGGGCCTCGGCGACCATCGCGACGATGCGGGCCAGGGTGGTCTCGGCCCCGACACGCGTCGCGCGCATCACGAAGCCCCCGGTCGTGTTCAGGCTCCCGCCAACCACGAGGGAGCCGGGTTCCTTCGCGACGGGGATGGGCTCGCCGCTGATCATCGCCTCGTCCACGGCCGAGCGCCCCTCGACGACCTCGCCGTCGACCGGCACCTTCTCGCCGGGCCGGACGCGCAAGCGGTCCCCGACGGCCACCGCCGAGACGAGCACCTCCTCGTCGGTCCCTTCCGTCCCGAGACGCAGGGCCTTCTGTGGGGCGAGGTCGAGCAGCGCCCGGATCGCGCCCGAGGTGCGCTCGCGGGCCCCGAGTTCCAGCACCTGCCCGAGCAGCACCAGGACGGTGATGACCGCCGCGGCCTCGAAGTAGGCCGGCACCGCCCCGCCGTGGCCGCGCAGGCCTTCGGGGAAGAGCCCCGGCGCCACGGTCGCGGCGACGCTGTAGAGGTAGGCCGCGCCGGTCCCGAGGGCGATGAGGGTGAACATGTTGAGGCGGCGGTTCACCAGCGACTGCCAGCCCCGCTCGAAGAACGGCCAACCCGCCCAGAGGACGACGGGCGAGGCGAGCAGCAACTGGACCCAGTTCGAGGTTTGCAGGCCGAGGCGGTCGACGAGGCCCGTCAGATGTCCCCCCATCTCCAGGGCGAAGACGGGGAGGGTCAGGACGAGGCCGATCCAGAAGCGGCGGCTCATGTCCTTGAGCTCGGCGTTCTCGACCGGGCCGCTCGTCGGCGTGAGCGGCTCCAGCGCCATCCCGCAGATCGGGCAGCTGCCCGGTCGGTCGCGGCGGATCTCCGGGTGCATGGGGCAGGTGTAGACCGTGCCGGCAGGGGTTTCCGGCGGCCCTTTGTCAGCCGTCAGGTAGCGTGCCGGCTCGGCCACGAACTTCGCGCGGCATCCCGCCGAGCAGAAGTGGTAGGTCGCGTGGTCGTGCTCGGCGTGGTGGGGCGTAGCCGCAGGATCGACCCGCATTCCGCAGACGGGGTCCGTCGCGGCTTCCCCGGCCGCGTAGGCCGCGCCGTGGCCGCGACGGTGCCCGTGGGCATGATGCACGTGGTGACCGTGGTCCATGGGTTCAGACCTCCATGCGGCCGCCGCCGGCGGGGCGGACACGCGACTTGACGGCGGGCGGGACGGGGCTGGGACGGACGTTCAAGTGGCTTGCTCCGACAGGTTCTCAGCCGCCGCCCATGATGCGGTCGATGCGCGCCCCGATGCCGCGGACACGGGCCGCATGCTCGGCCCACAAGCGCCGCGCGATTGCCGAACGGGGATCCCGCTCCGTGAGGCGTGCCGCGGGAATCCCGCGGACGCCTTCCTGGAAGGAGGGTAAGGCGGTCCCGGCGAGCGAAGCGTCGGCCGCGGCGAGGCGGACCCGCACCCGCTGGCAGTAGGTGGCGGAGCGCGGGCTCATCCGCTCCTCGCCATGGCCGGCCCTGTACTTCATCAGCGTGCGGCAGAGATCGCCCTGCGCGAGCTTCCAAGCTTGTGCGAGGTAGGCCACGCCGAAGCGGATGTTGGTCGCGGGATCGAGGAGGGCCCCGGCGGTACCCGTGTGACCGAGCATGGCCGCGGTTGTCGGCCGGACCTGCATCAGTCCGAGCTCGCCGACCCCACCGACCGCGCCGGCATCGTACCCGCTCTCCACATACGCGACGGCATCGGCGATGGCCGGGGGCAATCCGCGCGTTTCGGCCTCGCGTGCGAGCATCCGCCGGTAGCCGGCCTGACCCGACGCCGCGTGAGCCGCATCGCCGGAGGACGACGGCGCGGCAGGGGCGGACGCGCCCGCGGGTCCATCCCCGGCAGCGACGGCCGGGGATGAAAGGAGGAGCGCCGCGCAGAGCACGAGGAGCAGCCGGGGTCGAGGACGTACGAGCGCGCCCGGCAGCCTTTGCCGCGCGCCGGCGGACGCTCCCCCGGGCGGGGACGCCGCCCTCATCATGTACGGGTGCCTCATCGCGCCTTCCGGAAGCGCGCGACCCCGAAAAGCGGCATCTCCGTCTCGGCCATCGAGCGCATGCCGGTCGAGGTCATCCGTGAGTTCCCTTTGTGGGTTAGTCCGGGGGCGGGCGGGGTTTGGTTACAGGCGGGTCCCATCACCGCCCTCCCGTGTCGCGCTTGCCGCCCATGCCGGGCATGTTCATGCCGGGCATCCGGGAGTGGTCCATGCCCTCCATGCCGCCCGAGCCGGACTTCGGCGTCACGGCGCGGTTGAGCTCGCGCCAGTCCTTGGGATCGACCACGTCGTAGCGCGCCACGCCCGCGGTGACCGCGGAGTAGCGCGGCGCGCGCACGGCGACGGCGGGATCGGCCGGGGCGACGAGCCAGTGCGGCGCGGCGGTGGGCACGCAGGCCGCCAGCGGCAAGGCCGTGAGCGCCAAGGCCGTGAGCGCCACGGCCGGCCTGAGGGAGGTGAGCATCGCTGTGATCCCGAACGGGGGCTGGCGGCCGCGCTCGGGGGCGCGGACCGGCGGACAGGGAGTGGGGCGCGGGCGCGGCTGCGCCGGCCATGCCGGGCGCGGCCCGCGCAGGCAGGATCCTGGTCAGGGCGCGGCCGGGAGCGGCGTGCGGGCGCGGGCGGGCGCTCGGCCCGCCGCGGTCAGGCGCGCTGCCGGGGCGGCCGCTCGATGCGCAGGGGACGCGGCTGGGCGACGCCGTCCTCCTGGGCCAGGCCGATGGGCTCGGAGGGGCGCAGGGTCAGCGCCTCGCCCGGCCAGGGTGCGTCCGGCACGGCCGCCTGGCAGGCCAGGGGGCAGCAGGTGGCCGCGCAGCTGACCGGGCGCTTGTGGTGGCCGTGGCCGCCCGGGTGGTGCTGGCCGGCCGAGGCATGCCGCTGGCAGTCGGGGCCGTCCGCGCCGTCCGCCTGGAGGGCCGCTCCCGCGGGCGCGTCGGCGGAGGCGGCTCCGTGTCGGTGGTGGGTGTGCGGGTCGGCGGGGGCCGCGGCCTGGTCGACGGCGGCGTGATCGGCTGCGGCGTGGCGCTTCATCGTGCACGGCGCCGCCGGGGCGATGGCCACGGCCATCGCCAGCACGGCGAGCAACACTGCGCGAAGAACTGCCAAGGACCCAGAGACCCTCTCGAACCGGTTCCGATCCTTACACAGGCGGGCAATATCGGCAACGTACCCGTACTTAAGCTTTTGGTAGAGCGTCTGAAGCTGTTTACCGGCGGTTTCGGGCCACAAGCCAATCGCCTCGGCCGTGCACCCGCCCCATCCTGCCCGCGCGGGGGCGGCCGTCGCGGCTCGGGGAGCCCGCCGCCGGCGCGAGTCCCGCGCGGACGGCCACGCGAGCTCAGTACCGGCGCACCAGCGGCGCCTGCTCGGTCGGGGCGACCGCGGCCCAGGGTGCCCAGCGCAAGCCGAGCTTCACGTCATGCGAATCGACGTTCTTGAAGGTCAGCGCCTCGCAGGACCCACACTGGCCGGCATAGTTGTAGACCGTGCCGGTCTTTCCGTCGCCGAGATTGAGGTAGCGGTATGCGAGCTCGACCGTGAAGCTCGGGCTCACCTCGTAGCCGACACCCGCGTGCAACGCCCAAGCAAGGTTCGTCTTCGAGCCTGCTTTCGCGTAGGCGAGGCCCTGAGTGACGACGTTCGTGTCCTTGAAATTGTCGAGCGTGATCCGCACCGCGCCGACGCCGGCGCCCAGGAACGGCGTGAGGCCGTACCAATTCCCGAGATCGACGTAACCGTTGAGGAGCACGGCCAGTTCACGCTTCGACGCGGTGTACTCGTCGGTGCCGTACCCGAGCGGCAGGCTCGCGTCGCGATAGCGTTCAAGCCCGGTGAACGCGGCGGCGCTGCGATACTCGCCCGTGACGTCGGTCCGGAACCACCGGCCGAAGCGGTAGCCGACGCCGGCGCCGGCGAGCGGGGCGCCCGCGAAGCCGAGATTGACCTTCTCGATGGTGCCGAGCGCGTCCAGGCTGTTGGAGAGCCGTTCCACGGATTGGTTGCTGAAACCGACGTCGCCGCGGAGGTAAAAGCCGGAAACCTCGGCCTCCGGGGGGAGGGTTCCGCGCAGCTCCGGCAACGGCGCGGTCGGCGGCAGGTCGGCCGCGTGCGACGGGGCCACGAACGTCGCGCAGACCAGGCCGCAGCCGAGCAGCCCGAGCGTTCCCGCCATGCGATCCATTCCACCCATCGTCCGGTCCCTCGCCCGCAGCCCTCTTCACCGGACCCTCCCACGGCGTGGTTGATGCTCCCTTAACGTACCCCGAGGGGGTAACTGCCGACAGGCTGCTGGCATCAACGGCGGGAGCTCAGGTCTTCATGGGTAAGGCGTGCGCGCAAGGCTTGAAGACGCGGTCACGCGCGTCCGGATCGGCTCGAAACTCGACCCGATCCGGAAACTTCGCGGTCCGGCCATGCCAATTACCCCCTGGGGGTTTGCAACCGTTCTCGGCCGCCCGTGCGTTACCCCTCCCGGACGGGGGATCTCAACTGCGCGAAAAGAGCGGGAGGGGATGCGCGATGCTCAAACGAGTTCTCTACGTCTCCGCAATCGCCCTGGTCTTGGCCCCGACCGGGGCAGGTGCGGTGGGCTTCCGCATGACACCGCCGCCCTCCGGCGCGGCGTTCGACGACGAGTCGAGCCCCGGCCTCGCACCGGCCGGAAGGACACTCCGGGTACACGACCGCCCGGTCTTTCTCGGCTGCGTTTACTCCTATCACGAGTGCGAGCATCTCGCTCACGAGCGCGGCTTCTACAACCACTTCACGCGTCATGATCACGGCACGTGTCACCATGGCCCATCGTATGCCTGCTTCGGCCGGTAGAAGCCGAGGCAGCGCTCGTTTTCATCGCGGGACGGGTGCGTACGCAGACGGCTTCATCGGCGGCACCTCTGTCCGGGCGTCCAATGCCGTTCGGCCTGAACTTACATCGGGCAGGCCGGTCCGGGCGCGTCGTTGCCGGGTGGCGCCGGCAAGTCTAGAAGGGCCCGCCCGGCCCGAGCCGGTGGGCCGAGGTGCGACCGCCGCGTCGTATCCCTCGGCTGGCGGCCGTCCCCGGCCGGTACGCCAAAGACGGTGACAACGGACGCTTGAGCCCCCTGGATGGCGAGCAACACCAAGCCCGAAGGCAAAGGGAAGCTGTCCGAGGTCGAAGCGGCGATCCGCCTTCGGATGTCGCCGGAACTCCTCGAATACTTCACGCGATACGGGGCCAAGGCCGGCATCCGGCGCAAGCTCGCGTGCGAGACCGCGGACGGGCTGCGCTGGTACGAGGAAGCCGAACTCGCCGCCTTCGACAAGTTCCTGCGGGAACCTTGGCCGGTTACGGAGGGCAAGACGCGTCCGCACATGCCCGACAAGGTTCGCCTGGAGATCAAGCTTGAGGCGAACTGCGGCTGCGCGATCTGCAACCACGGCGCGAACTGCGAGGCCGCGCACATCGAGCCCGTCGCGCAAACCCTGAGCCATCATCCCGCCGGTCTCGTCTGGCTCTGCCCGAACCACCACACGGACTTCGACAAGGGCGTGTACATGCCCCGCGACGTCGACCTCGCGACCGTGCGGGCCGTGAAGCAGATGCTCGTCAACCGGCGCGTGCGCGGGTGGACCATCGAACGGAACGCCAGCCTCGCCGTCCTGCAACTCGTCCGGCAGATCGAGGAGATCGGCGGCCTGCTTGCCAACGCGCAGTTCGCCGCGGCCCACGGCGCCGCGGTCGCCCTCGCTGAACAGGACATCGTCGCGCTGGAAGAGACCGCGAGCAGGGCCGCGACCGCGAAGCCAACGGCCGGTCCCGTCGGCCGGTCCTACGGCAAGTTCGCGGCCAAGGTCGCCAGCTCGGCGAAGGGAGCCCGGGCGCTGCCCGAGGCTCGGATACGGACGTTCGCCGCGGCCGTCGTCGAGGCGCGGGACGAGTTCCTGAGGGACGCCTCGATGACCGCCTGCCCGCTCTGCGGGGGTGCGGGCTCGTGGGACGGCTCCGATTGCCCGGCCTGCGGAGGCGAGGGCTACATCGGCACGGCGGAGGCCCGCCGAATCGACGTATCGGCTTACCAAGCGGTGGATTGTCCGGTCTGCGACGGGCTGGGCCAGCGCAACGGGAGCCCATGCGCGGCCTGCGGCGGCGAGCGTCGCATGCAGCGTCGCCACGCGGAAGCGGTCGACGCCAGGGACTACCAGGAAGTGCCCTGTCCCGTCTGCGCGGGCGTCGGGCGCCGGCGTGGCGAGGAGTGCCCGGCCTGCGGCGGCGAGAGGTCGATGGAGCGGCACGTCGCCGACAGGATCGACCCAACCGCATACGACGAGGTCGACTGCCCTCTCTGCCACGGAAGCGGGCGACGGGACGGCCTCGATTGCCCCGTGTGCCAGGGCGACGGGCGGGTCGAGGCACGGCACGCCGAGCGCGTCGACCTATCGGACTACGCCGAGGTGCCGTGCCGCCTCTGCGGCGGCAGCGGACAGGTCAACGGCTACGACTGCCCACCCTGTGGCGGCGACGGGCGCATGGAGCGGCAACTGGCGGATCGGTACGACTGGTCGCAATATGACTTGGTGGAGTGCCCGAGCTGCAAGGGGACGGGGCAGCGGCACGATTTCGATTGCCGGTCTTGTGGTGGCGAGGGTCAGGTGTACCGGCGGCAGCTCGCTTGGATCGAGGATTAGCGAAGCGACCCTGCCGTTTTCCCCGAGGTCCCAACGCGAGGGCGACCGGCGCTTCGACCGCCCAGTCCCAAGGCCACCGTCACGGCGCGTCGCCCCATTCGGGCGCCCCGGTTCGAACCGGATGTCGGCCGGACCCGCGCCGGCGGTGACGTTGCAGGCCCCTGCATTCAGCCGGAGCGGTGGGTAGGCCCCGGGGCGGAAGGCCGGCACCGCCGCCAGTGCCGCCGCGGCGCCCCAGGCTAACCTGCGTCGAGGTCCCGGGGTCGGTATCGTCACCCCACCCAATCCTCACCCCGACGAGACCGTCGATGTCGCCGGCCTTCGAGGCCCTCGACAGGAACCGCCTCGGCTCCTCCGCCCGTAGCGGACGTCGCCGAAGTGGCACGAGCCGGCCCATCTCTTGCTCTTGTTGACGATGGCGACGGCGATGCACGGGCCGACGCCGCAAGCCACGCCGTCGTCCTCGTCGTCCTCGAAGGTCAAAGCCGCGGCGTTCCGGTCGACCTCGGTCAAGAAGCCCCCCTGCTTGCCCCGGCGGGCGTGCCGCCATGCCCGGCTAGACGGCCTGCCCGCCGCGAAACCGCGCGAAGGTGGTGCGCCCGCCGGGGCCGAACAGCACCACCTCGTAGGTGGCCGGCTCCACCCCTTCGACCTCCATGCCGGGCGAGCCGACCGGCATGCCGGGCACGGCGAGGCCGGTGGCGGACGGCTTCTCCGCGAGCAGCCGCTTGATGGCCGACGCGGGCACGTGCCCCTCGATGACGTAGCCGCCGACCTGGGCCGTGTGGCACGAGGCCAGCTCCCGCGGCACCCCGAGCCTCGCCTTGACCGGGTTCACGGGGGCGTTCACGACCTGGACGCGAAAACCCTCGTCGCGCAGGTGCTTGACCCAGGCCTCGCAGCAACCGCAGCTCGGGTCCTTCGTGGCGACGACCTCCGGCAGATCCTCCGCCCATGCCGCCTGTACGCCGACCGCCGCCAGGCCGAGGACCACGATGCGCCGGGACGGTCGGAATAGTTCGCTCATAGTCGACTCCTGTCTTCTCACGGCCGCCGGGACGGCCTGTCCAGCCCCGCTCACTCGGCGGCCCGGGGAAGCCCCGCTTGCACGGCGGCCGACCCTTCCTGCCGAAGCGTCAGCCTCCGTCCCTTCACGAGCCCGTAGATGGCCGGGATCACGACGAGGGTCAGCACGGTCGAGGAGACCATGCCGCCGATCATGGGCACCGCGATCCGCTGCATGATCTCCGACCCCGCGCCGGAGCTCCAGAGGATGGGCAGCAGGCCCGCCATGATGGCGACGACCGTCATCATCTTCGGGCGCACCCGCTCGACCGCCCCCACCATGATGGCTTGGTACAGGTCCGCACGCGTGGTCTCCCGCCCAGCGGCCAGGGCGGCGGCCCGCCGCTCGTCCCAGGCATGGTCGAGGTAGACCAGCATGATCACGCCGGTCTCCGCGGCAACGCCGGCGAGCGCGATGAATCCCACCGCCACCGCGACCGACATGTTGAAGCCCATCCACCACATCAGCCACACCCCGCCGACCAGGGCGAAGGGCAGGGACAGCATGACGATGAGCGTCTCGGTCAGGCGCCGGAAGTTGAGGTAGAGGAGCAGGAAGATGACGAGCAGGGTCACGGGCACCACGATCTTCAGCCTGGCCTCCGCCCGCTCCAGGTACTCGAACTGCCCGCTCCACTGGATGCTCATGCCCTGCGGGAGCTGGACCTCCGTGTTGACCGCGTTCCGGGCCTCGGCGACGTAGCCGCCGAGATC
This sequence comes from Methylobacterium organophilum, assembly GCF_022533465.1. NCBI lineage: Bacteria > Pseudomonadati > Pseudomonadota > Alphaproteobacteria > Hyphomicrobiales > Methylobacteriaceae > Methylobacterium > Methylobacterium organophilum. Next base: position 2,018,044 of record NZ_CP092848.1, read on the forward strand.
GCGCCCGCTCAGGTCGACGAAGATGTAGACCGCGAGCTGTCCGTTCTCGGTGCGGATCGAGGTCGGCCCCCGGGTCAGCTGGACCTTGGCCACCTCGCCCAGCGGAATCGTGCCGCCGGCCGGCAACGGCACCTGCACTTCGGTGGCGATGGATTGCGGATTTGAACGGAAGGCGCGCGGGTAGCGCACGTTGACGGTGTAGCGCTCGCGGCCCTCGACCGTGTTCGTGACGCTCTCGCCGCCGAGCGCCGTCGCGATGATGTCCTGCACGTCCCCGACCATGAGGCCGTAGCGCCCGAGCGCCTCCCGGTCCGGCGTGATGTCGAGGAAGTAGCCGCCGATGACCCGCTCCGCGTAGGCGCTCGACGTGCCCGGCACGTTGCGCACGACCGCCTCGACCTGCCGGGCGACCTTCTCCATCTCGGTCAGGTCGGTGCCGTAGATCTTGATGCCGACCGGCGTGCGGATGCCGGTCGAGAGCATGTCGATGCGGGCCCGGATCGGCTGCGTCCAGGCATTCGACACACCGGGAAACTGCAGGGCCTTGTCCATCTCGGCCTTGAGGCTCGCCAGCGTCACGCCGGGACGCCACTCCGCCTTCGGCTTCAGGGTGATGATGGTCTCGAACATCTCGGTGGGGGCGGGGTCCGTCGCCGTCGAGGCGCGCCCCGCCTTGCCGTAGACGGAGGCCACCTCGGGGAAGGACTTGATTATGCGGTCCTGGGTCGCCAGCAGCTCCCCGGCCTGGGTCACCGAGATGCCCGGCAGGGTCGTGGGCATGTACATCAGGGTGCCCTCGTTCAGGTCCGGCATGAACTCGGAGCCGAGCTGGCGGGCCGGCCAGATGGTCAGGCCGAGCGCCGCCACCGCCAGCAGGATGGTCAGCACCTTGGCCCGGAGCACGACCCTGATGACCGGGCGGTAGACCCAGATCAGGAGGCGGTTCAGCGGGTTGCGGTGCTCGGGGATGATGCGCCCGCGCACGAACAGCACCATGAGGGCCGGCACCAGGGTCACCGACAGGAGCGCGGCCGCCGCCATGGCGAAGGTCTTGGTGAAGGCGAGCGGCCCGAACAGGCGTCCCTCCTGGCTCTCCAGGGTGAAGATCGGCAGGAAGCTTACCGTGATCACCAGGAGGGAGAAGAACAGCGAGGGGCCGACCTCGGCCGCGGCCTCCACCAGGATCTCGACCCGGGGCTTGCCCGGGGGCGCCCGCTCCAGGTGCTTGTGGGCGTTCTCGATCATGACGATGGCGGCGTCGATCATGGCCCCGACCGCGATGGCGATGCCGCCCAGCGACATGATGTTGGCGCCGATCCCAAGGAGATGCATCGCGCCGAGCGCCATCAGGATGCCGACCGGCAGCATCAGGATGGCCACCAGCGCGCTGCGCAGGTGCAGCAGGAACACGATGCAGACGAGCGCCACGATGACGCTCTCCTCGACCAGCGTGTGCTTCAGGGTGTCGATGGCCGCCTCGATCAGCTGCGAGCGGTCGTAGACCGGCAGGATCTCGGTGCCCTTCGGCAGGCTCGCGGCGACCTCGGCCAGGCGCTGCTTGGCGCCCTCGATGACGTTGAGGGCATTGGCGCCGAAGCGCTGCAGGATGATGCCGCCCGCGACCTCGCCCTCGCCGTTCAGCTCGGTGATGCCGCGCCGCTCGTCCGGCCCGAGCTCGACCCGGGCGATGTCCCGCACCCGCAGCGGGGTGCCGGCCTCGGTCTTCAGCACGATGTTCTCGATGTCGGCGACGCTCTTCAGGTAGCCGCGCCCGCGCACCATGAACTCGAATTCGGAGAGCTCGACCGTGCGGCCGCCGACATCCGCGTTGCTCGACCGGATCGCCTCCCGAAGCCTACTGAGCGGGATGCCCTGGGCGCGCAGGCGGTTCGGGTCGACGACGACGTTGTACTGCTTCACGAAGCCGCCGACGCCCGCGACCTCGGCCACGCCCTCGGCGCGCGAGGCCCCGAAGCGCACCACCCAGTCCTGAAGCGAGCGCAGCTCGGCGAGCGTCTGCTGCTTGGCCACGATGGCGTACTGGTAGACCCAGCCCACGCCCGTCGCGTCGGGCCCGAGCGTCGGCGTCACGCCGGTCGGCAGGCGCTTGCCGGCCGCGCTCAGGTATTCGAGCACGCGCGAGCGGGCCCAGTACGGGTCGGTGCCGTCCTCGAAGATGACGTAGACGAACGAGACCCCGAAGAAGGAGAAGCCGCGCACCACCTTCGACCTCGGCACCGTCAGCATGGCGGTGGTCAGCGGGTAGGTGACCTGGTCCTCGACGACCTGGGGCGCCTGCCCCGGGTACTCGGTGTAGACGATGGTCTGCACGTCCGAGAGGTCCGGGATGGCGTCGAGCGGCAGGGTGCGCACGCTGTAGAGACCGGCCGCCACCACGAAGACGGTCCCGATCAGCACCAGGACGAGGTTGCGGGCCGACCAGCCGATGAGGCGCGCGATCATTCTGGCTTCTCCTCGGCCTGCGCCCGGGGCTCGGCGGGGGGCTTGGGCGCGGCCATGCTCTGCAGCGCCGCCTTCAGGTTGCTCTCGGCGTCTATGAGGAAGTTGGCCGCGGTCACGACTTGCTCGCCGGCCTGCACACCCTCGCGGATCTCGGTGTAGCCCTCGCCGCGGGCGCCGACCTTGACCTCGCGCGGCTCGAAGCGACCCTCGCCCTTGTCCACGAGCACGACCTGGCGCGCGCCCGTGTCGATGACGGCATCGTTCGGGACCGCGACGACGGGCTTCGTCGCCCCGGTCCCGATGTCGACGTCGGCGTACATGTCGGGCAGCAGTACCCCGTCGGGGTTCGGCAACTCGATGCGCACGCGGGTGGTGCGGGTTTGCGTGTTCACCTGCGGGTAGATCAGCTCGACCTTGCCGGTGAAGCTGCGCCCGGGCAGCGAGCGCACGCGCACGCTGACGGGCTGGCCGACCTTGACATTGCCGAGGTCGTACTCGGGCACGTCGGCCAGCACCCACATCACCGAGATGTCGGCAATCCGGAACAGGGTGTCGCCGGCCGCAGCCTTCATGCCCTCGATGGCGGTGCGCTGCAGCACGAGGCCGTCCCGGGGCGCGGACCAGGTGATGGCCATCGGCACCTTCCGGGTCCGCTCCATCTCGTTGATCACCTCATCCGAGACGTTCAGGTTCTGCAGCCGCCGCCGGGCCCCGTCGAAGCCGGGATTTGCGATGAGCTGGGCGGCGGCCGCGTTGATCTCGGGCGAGTAGACGTGGACCAGGGGCTGGCCCTTCCGCACCCGGTCGCCCGTCGTCACGTTCTCGACGTGGTCGACGTAGGCATCCGAGCGTGTCGCCACGACGGTGACGCGCCGCTCGTCGAGCGTGACGGTGCCGGGGACCCGCACCGGTCGGCTGACGACGCGACGTTCGGCCCGCTCAGTGCGCACGCCGGTGCGCTGGACCTTGCCGGGCGAGATCTTGACGGTGTTCCCGTCCTCGGCCTCGCCCTCGTAGACGGGGAGGTAGTCCATCCCCATCGAGTCCTTCCTCGGCACCGGCGAGGTGTCGGGCAGGCCCATCGGGTTGCGGTAGTAGAGGATCTTCCGGCCCACGGCCGGGGGCGCGGCGTAGGTGGCGTTCGCCTCGGTCTCCTTCGCCGCCGCGGGCCGCGGCTCGAAGTCGACATCCTCGCCGACATGCACCGGAAGGTAGGCGCGTCCGTCGGGCGTCCTCGCCGGCGCGAGCGCGTAAGCCGCCTTTCCGTCGGGGTCGCGGTAGTAGAGCACGGGCGCATCCGCGGCCGCGGCCGGCTTCGCGTCGCGACCGACGAGCAGACCGGAGACCGAGGCTGGGAACCATGCCGGCAGGGGCCATCCCGCCTCGCCGGCCTTCAGCCCGGCGAGGGCGCCGCCGCCGACGGCGAGGGGCAGGAGAACGAGGGCCGCGACCCACGCCTTCGCCTGGCCGCCCGGGTGCGCGCGGTCACGTCGCCGCGCCAGGTGGATCGGTGTCGTCTGGTCCATCACTCGACGGCCCTGAGCACGAGTTGGTCTTGGACGGTGCCGGTCTCGCCCGGTACCTTCGCGGCCAGCGAGAGGCGCCAGCGGCCCTCCATCGCCAGGTTGGCCCTGAAGGCGTAGATGCCCGGCTCCGGGCTCGCCTCCGGCTTCATCTTACCCGTCATCGTCGGCATCCCGTCGGGTGCCATGTCGAGGCGGCGGGCGTAGACAAGCGCGTCGGCCACGGGCTTGCCGGCGCGCTTGTCGAGCAGACGCACCCTGAGCGTCGCCTCGCCCGATTTAGTCTCGGGATCCAGGAGCTCGAAGGAATAATCCTTGAGGTCCGGGGGCATGAGTGGCGCGCCCTTGGGCAGCCAGGCCGCGACCGGTTCCGGAAGCCGTGCCGCGACCGCGCCGGGAATGACCCATGCGCCGCGCGCGAGCGCGTAACCGGCGCCGGCTCCCGCTAGGGCTGCTACGATGAGGACGAGCCCGAGCAGGAGCCAAGCGCCTCGCCCTGCCGGCCGGTGCTCCTTCTGGTAAGCGTCGAAAAAGTCCTCCCGGCCCGTCATGGCGCCACCCTTAGGACTGAGCGGATGGGGAGACGGGCCGCGCGTGGCTCGGGGCGTGCGGGATGCGCCGGGGCAGGACGCGGCCGCGGGGATGCGGGATGTTCGGTGGACACGGGGATGATCCTGTTCCGGAGCGTCTGGATGCGGGACCCCGACCGTTCGGGCCGCCGCGGCGCGGCGGTGCGCGAAGGCTGCCGTGCATGCTCATGCACGGGGCGGCACCGCTCTCGGGCGTGCTCAGGAACGCGGTTTGGGAGGGGGGGCCTGCGGGGCTGCGGCCAAACTCGGCCGGATATGGTCCTGCCGAACGGGCAGGAGGACCGGGGCGACCGGGCCGCCATCGGCAGGCGGGGATGGCAGGATCCCCGGCACGATCTTCGCGGCGCAGGCCACCGCGAAGGGACAGGCCTTGGTGTCGCGGCAGTCCGGGCCCGAGGGCTCGGGATCGCAACACGGCATGTCGTCGGGCATCGGCGCGACGTGTGGCGTCGTGACGCCGCCTTGCTGAGCGACCATGTCCCGCTGAACGCCGTCGCCCACGAAGGCGCGCGCCTGCGCGGGGGCGACGGATGCCCCGGCGATCAGGCCGAGCACGGCGAGGGCCGTGAGCAGGCGCGCTATGGTGGATCGGATCGACATCCGTTTCCAGGATCCCACTGATCGGGGGCTTTGCCTAGCCCCGGACGCGCCGGGCTCGCGACAAGCCCGGCGAATACAAGTTCGCGGGTGCGGGCCCACGGGTTACAGCCGCTCCCGCAACGTGCCCGACGTTGATTAGAACGCGGGTCCGCCCGAAGTGGTGCCGAGGTTCTGGGCCGCGGCGGGACGCTCGGGGAACTGGGCATTCCCGCGCGTGCTGCTCCTCAGGTCCCGTCCCTGGAGATCACGCCCCTCCCAAACGCGGCCGAGGCTGCCCGTCACCTCGGGCGCGGCTCCCGTCGGGCCTTCCAGGACGCTCCAGCCCGCCGAGGGAACGGCCTCGCCGGTCAGCCTCGGGTGCGCCCAAGCGCCGCCGGTCATGAGGGTGGAGGCCACCAAGGTTGCAAGGATGTACTTCATCGAATGCTCCATCGTCTTTCGCGTTTGCCTTCACGGCGCCGCTACCGACGACTTCGGGACGCGCGGACGATGCGTTACCGTAGAAGCGCGGAAGGCCCCGCCCTTGAGGGCGGGGATGGATAGCGCCGGCCGCGACAGAAGCCTGCCCGGGCACCGATCCAATCCCCTTGCCTTCGTTCCGCATTCGTTCTATCCTTGGCCTGTGCTTCGCGTCCAGGCATACCGGTTCGTCCTTCGGCCCGACGGCGCGCAGGAACGGCTCATGCGCCGCTCCTGCGGCGCGCGCCGCTACGTCTTCAACAGGGCCCTCGCCCTGCAGAAGGAGCGGTATGCAGCCGGTGACAAGCACCTCTCCTACGCCGACCTCTGCAAGCACCTCACCGCCTGGAAGGCCGAACCCGACACTTCCTGGCTCAAGGAGGTGCACAGCCAGGTCCTGCAGCAGGCGCTCAAGGACCTCGACCGCGCCTACCGCAACTTCTTCGAGGGACGGGCCGAGTTCCCCCGCTTCAAGAGGAAGGGCAAGGACGACGCCTTCCGCCACCCGCAGAAGGTCGAGCTCGACCAGCCGAACGGGCGGGTCTTCCTGCCCAAGCTCGGTTGGATGCGCTACCGCGCGAGCAGGCTTGTCGAGGGCGAGATTGGGCAGGTCACCGTCTCGCTGAAGGCCGGCAAGTGGCACGTCTCGGTCCAGACCGAGCGCGAGGTCGAGAAGCCGGTCCACCCGTCGACGACGCTTGTCGGCATCGACGTCGGCGTGACGCGTTTCGCCACGCTGTCCGACGGCACCGTCATCGAACCGGCGAACGCGTTTCGCAAGGCCGAGGCGGCGCTCGCGAAGGCGCAGCGGGCGATGGCCCGCAAGACCAAGTTCAGTAGGAACTGGAGGAAGGCGAAGGCGAAGGTACAACGGGTCCAGGCACGCATCGCCCGCATCCGCTCCGACTTCCTGCACAAGACCTCGACGACCGTCAGCAAGAACCACGCGGTGGTCTGCGTCGAGGACCTGGACGTGCGGGCGATGACCGCGAGCGCGGCCGGGACGGTCGAGGAGCCGGGCGTGAACGTCCGTCAGAAGGCGGGGCTGAACAAGGCGATCCTGGACCAGGGGTGGGGCGAGTTCCGCCGGCAGGTCGGGTACAAGCAGGAGTGGCTCGGCGGTTGGCTGCTGCCGGTGCCGGCTCCGAACACGAGCCGGACGTGCCCGGAATGCGGGCACGTGGCGGCGGGGAACCGCCCGAGCCAGGCCGTGTTCCGGTGCGTGGCGTGCGGGTACGCGGCGAACGCGGACGACGTGGCGTCGATCAACATTGCAAGGGCGGGGCACGCCCGGTTAGCCTGCGGAGAGACTTCGCCCGTGATGGCGTCGGCCCAGGAACCCACCGAGGCGGGTCCGGCCTTCGCGGCCTGACACGCGGTAGGAATCCCCGCCCTCCAGGGCGGGGAGGATGTCAAAGAGACCGGTGCCAGACCCCATATCCGCGGGGACCGAAGTTCTGTGGAAGTCGAACCGAGCCCCAACTCCGACGTTGTCGGGTCTCCGGGCGTCGGGCATAATGCCCACGGTCCGAAACGCGTGTGGCTCCAGAGGCATCCCGTGCGTCCCGAGGTAAACAGGGAAGTCGTGAACGACCGTGCCAAGCTGATGATCCATCGGCTGGTGGCGCGTCGGCTCGCGCGCGACCCGGGCATCCTCGATAGCGCCAAGATGGCCGTCATGCGGCTTGAGGCGGACTACCCCGAGCGCACCTTCGTCTCCGAGTGGCGCGAGATCCTCGGGCAGCCGCCGGGGACGATCCGGCAACTCCTCACCCGGCGGGACGAGGGTATGCAGCGGCTTCGGCTGTCCTCGCCGTTCCTGGAAGGGGAGGGCGTGTCGTTCGTGCGCGACCCGAACGTCCGAAAGCGGATCTGGCGCCTGGCACGTAAAGGCGCGGCCGCCCAACGCGCGGCGCATGCCGGCCGCCAAGGCTCCTCCGTCCCGGCGTGAGCCGTCCGATTGAGATCCGGACGGTCGCGGACCTGGAGCGCACCGCCCGTTCGCTGGCGTTGCACTTCAAGGCCCGCACCGTGGTGGTCGTCGGCAGCCAGGGCATCCTCGTGGGCTGGCCCGGCGCGCCGGTCACGATGTGCATGTCGCCCGAGATCGACGCCTATCCCGCCAACGCTCGGGCCTGGGAGGCCGCCCAGGACGACGACCTCGCGGAGGCATCCGAAGAGATCTCCGTCATCTTCGGCGAGGGCTCGCACTTCCACACGGCTCACGGTTTCTACATCGACGGCGTCGACGACCGCACCGCCCGCCTGCCGCCCTCGTGGCCCTCGCGCGCGGTGGTGCGGGAGGTGAGAGGCCACGGCGCGGCGACCGTGACGGTGGTGGCCCCCGGCCCGGAGGATCTGATCGTTTCTAAGCTCGCCCGCCTTGCCGACAAGGACAGGGACTACATCGCGGCCTACCATCAGGCCCGGCCTCTCGACCTTGCCGTCATCCAGGCGCGCGTAGCGGAATGCGGGTTCGAGGAGGTTCTGGCACAGCGTGCGCTCGCCTTCCTCGCCGGCCTTCCCTCACCTCCCGGGCGCGCGACCGCCGCACCCGTGCGGGCAGGGGCCGTCGTGCCGCCCCATCCCGCGTGGACGCACTGCGCCTTCCTCATGGACGAGGGCCGTTCGGTCTCGGTCCGCGCCTGGAACGAGGCGGCCGGTCTCTACGATATCCTCGACAATCCTCTCGGCCCCGCGGTGGTGGCGCAGGACGGGGCGAGCGCCTTCCTGATCGACGGGGAGGCGCTGACGCAGGAGGCGTGGGACGCACATCCGCGCGTCCGCGCCGCGCGACACGGTGACCTATCCGGGTACCCACGGCCGAACTGGACGCCTCCGGGCTGACCTGCCCCTGAAGCGCGCGGCGGGCCGGGAGCGGTTCGCCCGTGCCTACGGGCGAGCCGACGGCCTTACCAGCGCAGCAGGCGAGGACCAAGAAGCGCGCCCGCCAGCGTGCAGAGGGCAATCGTGCCGCCGTACCAGAGCGCGATGAAGGGTACGGTGTCGTCCATGCAGTGAATCGCGTAGCCCATCGCGCTCACGCCTCCCGAGGCGAGCCCGACCAGGGCCCCGGCCCGGACGAGGTCCGTCGGCGCGCCGAACCTCCGGACCGCCCACATCAGGGTCGCGAAGGGGACCACAGCAATCACCGGGATGGAGACGAGGCATTCGAGCCACATGTGGCCGGTGAGCATGGTCCCCCAGTGGGCCGCCGGCGCGTTGGCGAGGCTGAGGGCAGCGAGGACCATGACCGCCGCGAACGGCAGGGCCGCGATGCCGAGATGCACCCTCCTCTCGCCCCCTGGGCGAGCGATGCGACCGAGGTAGCGCAGGGCCAAGCCACCGACGGCGAGGGCGAAGGCCAGCTTGGCCAGCAGGAAGGTCAGTGACTTGCCTTCACCCAAGTCAGGCCGGACGCCCAATGCGAGAAGGGCGAGGCAGAGCGCCCCGGCGGCCCCGATGGCGGCCCCGAGCGCGATCCGCCTCAGCATGCCGGGAGACTTGGCAGGCTCGCTGGCGAAGCTCGCGCCGAGCAAGCCGATGAGTTCGTCGGTCTTCATTCCCCTTTGCCCCCTGCCAAGGCGGCCAACGCCTTCAACCCGCGGTGGACGCTGACCTTGATGGCCGATTCCGACATGCCGGAGCGCGTCGCGGCCTCGGCCACGCTCAGACCTTCGACCTTCATGGCCCGGATCGCCTGCTGCATCTTGCCGGGAAGGCGACCGAGCAGGCGCTCGACGTCGAGCGTGCTCTCGACGGCGGCGTGGTCGTCGCGCGCGACCAGCTCGCTCGCATCCTCGACGGGCACGTCGGCGAGGGAGGCGCGCGTACGCCGGAGGTGGTCGATGAGCTTGTAGCGCGCGATGGCGTAGAGCCAGGGCGTGACCGGTTGGCCAACGTCGTAGGTGTGCCGTCGCGTGTGAACCGCCATCAACGTTTCCTGGACAAGGTCCTCCGCCTCCGGCGCGGCGCGTCCGGAGCGCGCGAGCTTACCCTTGAAATAGGCCCGCAGGTGGGGACCAAGCCGCTCCAGGAACAACCGGTAGTCCGCCGCGCTTCCGGCGAGGCCGGACGACAGCAAGGCCCGCAACTCGTCTTCCTGACTGATCAAGACGCCTCTCTCGGCCACACCGCGAAGACGCGTCTGACCCGGCCATCAAACACGTCACCGCGGCTCGCCTCGCATTCGATCCGCGCGTGCCGGCCCCGGACACGCGCCCACCAGCCCGCGCAGCCTCCGCCGGGGCTAAGGTGAACCCGAGACGCGAGCGGGCAAGGGGTCGACCACCGGAGCGGCCGGCCTGGTCCCGCCGCCTCGCACGGACGGGGTGCCCGCCAGGACCAATCCGTAGGAAACGCGCAGATGGTTACAGGGCCCCGCCTGCCCATTTGACCACCCCAGCGACCCAGCCCGCCCGCTGTCGTCCGGCCCCTCCATCTTGCTCGGAACGCTCGCGGAGGAACAAAACGCCTGAATACCCCCGGATCGTATATGGGGCCAAGCGCGCTCCTTGAGCCGCAGAACGACGATGGAGGTGAAGGGATGTCGAGACTGTTGCAGGTCGGGTTGCTCGTGGCCGCCGCGGCCGCATTCGGGTCCACGGCAGGGCCGGCGCGGGCGCTCGACGAAGTCGGGGCCGCCCACGGCGACCAACACGGCGCGGAGCGCCATGGACACGTCATCGAGCACAGGCAGACGCACGGCCATCATGGTGAGGCGGACCATCACGAGGAGCATCATGAGGTCGTCCGCGAGGGCGGCCACCACCGGGAAGGGCGCCACTGACACGGGGTGCCAAGTCCCACCGACACCCTAAGCCCGTCGCCCGTGGCCCTCTCGGCGACGGGCGCGCTCGCCGGGAGCTCAGCGTTCCCGTGGCGTCACCCCGGACCGCGGCTGCCGGACGCCGGGGGCTGGCGGGCACGGCCATCCGGATGGCAGCCGGCTTGTTCGCGCCCGGCCTACGACCCAACCCAACAGAAAAGCGCGATCGGACGGCGAACCTGGATCACGCCGCCGGGTTGTACCCCCACAGGGTAAAACGAACAGAGAGGCTCGCATGAAGGTAGTGAGAACCGCACTCGTAGCCACGGCACTCATGGCTTCCGGCGCGACACCGGTGCTCGCCCAAGGCGGCCAGGGCGGGTCCATGTCGGGCATGGACATGAAGAACATGGGCCCTCTGCAGAAGGACTCCATGGAAGCCATGGACAAGATGAACAAGGCGATGATGCAGGGCATGATGGACCCCGATCCGGACCTGGCCTGGATGAAGGGCATGGCGGCACACCACCAAGGCGCGGTCGACATGTCCGAGGCCGCCATCAAGCATTCGAAGGACGAGACGGTGGTGAAGGAAGCCCGGAAGACGAAGGAGGAAAACGAAAAGAGCCTGCGCGAGATCCAGACCAAGATCCGGAAGGAGAAGTAGATCTTCCACCCCTGGCCTCGCTGCGGACCGCCGACGGGTCAGGGCAACGACTCGACGGCTCGGCGCCGCCTCGTCTGGCGAGCCCGCTAGCCACGGTCCCGGCCAGGCTCTCCCGCCGGCCGGGATCACCGCCGTCCGGGTCGTCGGGGTCAGGCTGGCCGAACAACTTCTCCCCGTCGCCGAAAGCGGACACGGCCACGGCCGGAGGAGGGAGCGTCCAGCCGGCGTCAGGGGACCCTATTGGCGCTCCCCCTGCATAAGGGACACCTGCTGTCCTTGAACTCAGGCGCGCATGCCAAGTGCCGCGCTTGCATCGTCCGGAAGTTCGGCGGCGAGGTTGCGCCGCGGCTGCGCCGGTGCCACCGGCCGATGTCGAGACAGTCCGGTTCTGTCTCGCCCACGAATGCCGGTTCGCCCAGGATCTGTTCCGCGCCATCCCGATGAGCTGTCCCGGCCCCGAGTCCGGGATCGGTTCGGCTTGGGTTTTCCGGGCCACGTCGGGCAAGCGCGGCGGCAGCCTGCCCGCTGAGAGCCGGGTTCCGCGCGGGTGGCGGCAGGCCGCGACGCCGTCCATCTCGTCGTGTCGTCCGACCGCTGCGGTCAGGCTGCGACCGGGCCGGGCGCAGACCGGGCCCGGAGCCGGTGGGACACCGCAATGCCGGGCTGGTCTCCCCGGGGCGCGGCCCCGGGGTCTTGGCCCGACCGCAGTTCGAGATTCGAACGGTCTGCAACCTTTTCCGCGTCGGCCCCGAACTCTTCCGAGAAGCCGCCAGCTTCTTGAGAAGAGGGAAACGTAGCCATGAACCGAGCTGTCCATGCCGCCCTTCTGGGCGCCGCCTTGATGGCCTGGATGCCGGGTCACGCCCTTGCCGGCGCCTGGGACAACGTCCCCCCTGCTTGGCGCAACGAACGGTATCAGAAGTTGCGTCCCGCATTCCGATCGCTCGACGACGGCCTGACGACCGGTTCGATCCGGCGCGCGCCCCAACGCCCCGTCACCGAGCGCCCCGAGCCGGCCGGCGCTCGGCGGTGAGACGAGGCTGCGCGGTCCGTGGTGCACCCTGGCGCGGCACCGAGGACAGGATCAGGTCGCATCGCGACCATCTCGGACCCGGCACCCGGGAGGCCGAGGGGGCGGGCGTCCGAGCCTCACGGGCCGGCGCCCTCTTGCCCCGGTCAGGACTGACATCGAGGCCCCGCCCAAAGCTCGGAAGGCAAGACCGGCGTCACGGGCGCCTGGGGAGATCCGCATCGTCGCGAGCCGGCCTAGGCCGCAGGCAATCGCACCCCACGCAGAGACGCCCAAGTCACGAGCCTCCAGAAGCCCGCCGGCACGATCTCGACACCTATCGGCCGCCGCGCGGGCATGACCTGTGACCGAATTCCAACAGCGCCGAGGGCCGAGGCAGGTTCACATTAAATCAAAGTGTTCGTGCGTTGCCCGGCAAGTCCATCCGTGCGACGATTGGGTCGGGTTTTGGCAGGGTCTCTGGGTCCTTGGCAGTTCTTCGCGCAGTGTTGCTCGCCGTGCTGGCGATGGCCGTGGCCATCGCCCCGGCGGCGCCGTGCACGATGAAGCGCCACGCCGCAGCCGATCACGCCGCCGTCGACCAGGCCGCGGCCCCCGCCGACCCGCACACCCACCACCGACACGGAGCCGCCTCCGCCGACGCGCCCGCGGGAGCGGCCCTCCAGGCGGACGGCGCGGACGGCCCCGACTGCCAGCGGCATGCCTCGGCCGGCCAGCACCACCCGGGCGGCCACGGCCACCACAAGCGCCCGGTCAGCTGCGCGGCCACCTGCTGCCCCCTGGCCTGCCAGGCGGCCGTGCCGGACGCACCCTGGCCGGGCGAGGCGCTGACCCTGCGCCCCTCCGAGCCCATCGGCCTGGCCCAGGAGGACGGCGTCGCCCAGCCGCGTCCCCTGCGCATCGAGCGGCCGCCCCGGCAGCGCGCCTGACCGCGGCGGGCCGAGCGCCCGCCCGCGCCCGCACGCCGCTCCCGGCCGCGCCCTGACCAGGATCCTGCCTGCGCGGGCCGCGCCCGGCATGGCCGGCGCAGCCGCGCCCGCGCCCCACTCCCTGTCCGCCGGTCCGCGCCCCCGAGCGCGGCCGCCAGCCCCCGTTCGGGATCACAGCGATGCTCACCTCCCTCAGGCCGGCCGTGGCGCTCACGGCCTTGGCGCTCACGGCCTTGCCGCTGGCGGCCTGCGTGCCCACCGCCGCGCCGCACTGGCTCGTCGCCCCGGCCGATCCCGCCGTCGCCGTGCGCGCGCCGCGCTACTCCGCGGTCACCGCGGGCGTGGCGCGCTACGACGTGGTCGATCCCAAGGACTGGCGCGAGCTCAACCGCGCCGTGACGCCGAAGTCCGGCTCGGGCGGCATGGAGGGCATGGACCACTCCCGGATGCCCGGCATGAACATGCCCGGCATGGGCGGCAAGCGCGACACGGGAGGGCGGTGATGGGACCCGCCTGTAACCAAACCCCGCCCGCCCCCGGACTAACCCACAAAGGGAACTCACGGATGACCTTGCCTCAGACTCGCGGGTCCGGCGCCCGCCGGGGAGCCGCAGCGTCGCTCGGCCGTCGCGCCCGGACCGCTGCCCTCCTGGCGTCGGTCGGGGTGCCGCTTGGCGGCTGCGTGGGCTTCTCGGCCGACGGCGGTCTCGGACCGGCGCACAGCTACGCCGCCCTGGAGTTGAGGAAGGACATCGTGAAGGTGTCCGACGAGATCGCCGCGACCGGCGCGGCGGCGCGCGCGGACCAGCTGCTGCGGCGCCCCCTGACGCCCGACAGCGCGGTTCAGGTCGCCCTCCTGAAGAACCGCGCCCTGCAGGCGTCCTTCAACGACCTCGGCGTGTCGGAAGCCGAGTTCGTCCAGGCGACCTTGCCGCCGGTCCCCCGGCTCTCCCTCAGCCGGACCGGGGGCGATTTCACGCTGGAGGTCGAGCGCTCCCTCACCGCGAGCCTCATCGAGCTCCTGACGCTGCCCGTCCGCATCCCCATCGCCCAGAACCGTTTCAGGGCGGAGCAGTACCGCACGGTCGGGCAGGTGCTGCGGCTCGCCGGCGAGGCGCGGCGCCAGTTCTATCGCACGGTGTCGGCGAACCAGTCCGTCGCCTACCTGGAGCAGGCGCTCGCGAGCGCCGGCTCCGCCTCCACCCTGGCCAAGCAGCTCGGCGAGACGGGCGCGCTGAACAAGCTGGAGCAGGCGCGCGAGCACGCCTTCTACAGCGAGCTCGGGGCGCAGCTCGCCAAGGCGCGCGTCCTGCAACGGGTCGAGCGCGAGAAGCTGATCCGCCTGCTCGGCCTCTGGGGGCGCGAGATCGACTTCAAGCTTCCGAACGGCCTGCCGTCGCTGCCCGGCCGGTTGGTGAGCGGCACCCAGATCGAGGCCGAGGCAATCAAGAAGCGCGCGGACATCCAGACGGCGCGCTTCGAACTCCAGTCGCTCGCGGGCCAGTACGGCCTCAACCAGGTCAGCGGCTTCATCAACGTGCTCGATGTCGGCTACTCCGACCGCTACGAGCGCGCGAAGGCCTTCGAGCCGAACGAGCAGGGCGGCTTCAACGTCACTCGCGACAAGAGCTTCGGGCGCGGCTACTCCATCGACCTGGTCATCCCGATCTACGACTTCGGGACGACGGTCGTGCGCGGCGCGCGGGAGGCTTATCTCGGCGCCGCCCATCGCCTCGCGGAGAAGGCGGTCAACGCCCGCTCTGAGGTGCGCGAGGCCTACCAGCGCTACCGCGGCCAGTACGACATCACCCGTCACTACCAGGGGAGCGTTCTGCCCCTGCGCAAGACGATCCAGGACCAGGCGTTGCTGCAGTACAGCGGCATGCTGATCGACGTCACCACCCTGATCATCGACGCCCGCTCTCGGATCCTGAGCAACATCCAGGCCATCGAGGCCCAGCGCGACTTCTGGATCGCGGCGACCGACCTCAGGGCGGCCGTCATCGGCGGGGGCTTCACCGGCGAAGGCTTCGGCGGCGAATCGGCCGGGTCCGAGGCGGTGGCCGGCGGCGGTGGCGACACCCTCGCTTCCGCCACGCCCGGCGGCTGATGCCGCATCGCACGAGACCCATGGAGAAACCGATGACTGACATTTCGCGCAGGAACCTGCTCGGGGCCGGCGGACTGGTCCTCGCAGGGACGTCCATGATCAGCGGGCGGACGCAGGCCGCCGGCCTGCCCGAGGCGCCCTCGATGGACAAGGCAACGACACAGCCGCCCCTCGTGCCCACCACCGGGGTGGACTACCAGCCGGTGGTGACGCTGAACGGCTGGACCCTACCCTGGCGCATGCGCGGGGACTGGAAGGAGTTCCACCTCGTGGCCGAACCCGTGGTGCGCGAGATGGCCCCTGGGATGAAGGCCCATCTCTGGGGCTACAACGGCCAGTCGCCGGGTCCGACCATCGAGGCGGTCGAGGGCGACAAGGTCCGCATCTTCGTCACCAACAAGCTGCCGGAGGCGACCGCCGTGCACTGGCACGGCCAGACGCTGCCCAACGGCATGGACGGCGTGGCGGGCCTGAACCAGCCCGGCATCCCGCCGGGCAAGACCTTCGTCTACGAGTTCATCCTCAGGCGCTCGGGCACCTTCATGTACCACCCCCACTCGGACGAGATGGTCCAGATGGCGATGGGCATGATGGGCTTCTTCGTCGTGCATCCGCGCGACCCGGCCGAGCGGCGGGTCGACCGCGATTTCGTCTGGCTCCTGAACGCCTACGACATCGAGGCCGGGTCGTACGTGCCCAAGGTCAACACGATGCTCGACATGAACATGTGGTGCTTCAACAGCCGGGTCTGGCCGGGCATCGACCCCATGGTCGCGCGCCAGGGCGACAAGGTGCGGATGCGCTTCGGCAACCTGACCATGACCAACCACCCAATCCACGTGCACGGGGTCGACTTCAAGGTCACGGGCACCGACGGCGGCTGGATCCCGCCCGAGCGCCAGTGGTTCGAGGTGTCCGCTGACGTCGCGGTCGGCCAGATGCGGGCCATCGAGTTCAACGCCGACAACCTGGGGGACTGGGCGGTCCACTGCCACAAGTCGCACCACACCATGAACGCCATGGGCCACTCGGTGCGCACCTACATCGGCGTGAACCTGAAGAGCACGGCGAAGCGCATCCAGAAGATCGCGCCCGGCTACATGCCGATGGGCTCGACCGGCATGGGCTCCATGGCCGAGATGGAGATGCCGCTGCCCGAGAACACGCTGCCGATGATGACCGGCGCCGGCCCGTTCGGATCGGTCGAGATGGGCGGCATGTTCACCGTGCTGAAGGTCCGCCCCGACGTGGCGCCCGGCGATTACAGGGATCCGGGCTGGTACCAGCACCCAGAGGGCACGCTGGCCTACGAGTGGACCGGCGAGCCCCTGCCCGAGCCGACGCGGGCGCCGGACACGCCCAAGGGCCGGAAAGCCCGCGAGACCGACCTGCGCGTGGTCGACCCGCGCAAGCGCCGGACGGCCTCCAACCCGGGCGGTCACGGAAACCACTGAGCCGGCGATGCCGGATGTCTTCCAAGCTTCCGCCGGAACGACGCCCCGATGCGGGCGGGCACCGCCGGACGGGTTCGGGTGGACCTAGTCCGCCCGAAAGCCGCTGCGCGGGCGCCATCGCCCCTCAACAAGTGCCCGTGCAGCGGCACAACGACCATCAGGAGAATACGATGAGGAAGGTACCTCCCTTCGCCCTCGCCGCGCTGCTGGCTCTGGCGAGCCCGGCCTGGGCGCAATCGGTCAAGGCCACGGTCACGAAGGTCGACCCGGCCGCCGGCAAGGTCACGCTGGACCACGAGCGCATTCCGAAGCTCGACATGGACGCCATGACCATGGCCTACAAGGTCAAGGACCCGGCGATGCTCAAGGACCTGAAGTCCGGGGACAAGGTCGAGTTCGACGTCGACGAGGCCGGCGGCCAGTACACCGTCACCCAGATCCAAAAAGCCAAGTAGCGCCTCGAACGGGCCCGCCGCGCGGGCACGCCCGATCACGCGCGGCGGCCCCATGCCGCGGAGGAAGTCACATGCGACGTTTATCCCTGTTCGCCGCCGCCATGGCCGTGGCGCTCGCCGGCCCGGTATCGGGGACGGCCTGGGCGCAACCTGCCAAGGGTGCCCCGGCCGCCCTGGAGCGCGTGCGCGAGGTCATGGCCGACCGCTTCAGGAACCTCAAGCTGACCGGCGACCCGGACCGGGACTTCGCCGAGCTCCTGATCGCGAGCTACGAGCAGTCCCTCTTCCTTGCCAAGGCGCAGCTCGACTACGGCGGCGACCGCCAGCTGCGCGAGACCGCGCAGAAGATCCAGGACGAGCAGCAGCAGAAGATCGACGCCCTCAAGGAATGGCAGGTCCGGAGCCGGCAGTCGGACTACCGGCCGCAGCCGAACCAGACGCCGTCCGGCGAGGGTCCGCTGGACCGCAAGGCGCAGGCGGGCGGCTCGACCCAGCCCGCGTCGCCGTCGCCCGCTCCGGCGTCCCCCGCCAAGCCCGCCGCGGCCCAGCCCGCTGCCAACACGCCTCTCGTGAGCGGGACCGTCCAGAAGGTCGACGAGGCCGCTGGCAAGGTCACGCTGGACCACGAGCGCATCCCGAACATCGACATGGACGCCATGACCAT
This sequence comes from Methylobacterium organophilum, assembly GCF_022533465.1. NCBI lineage: Bacteria > Pseudomonadati > Pseudomonadota > Alphaproteobacteria > Hyphomicrobiales > Methylobacteriaceae > Methylobacterium > Methylobacterium organophilum. Next base: position 2,035,756 of record NZ_CP092848.1, read on the forward strand.
GGCCTACCGGGTCGCCGACCCCGCCATCCTGAAGGGGGTGAAAGCCGGTGACCGGGTCCGGTTCTCCGCCGACCGGGTGAACGGGCAGCTTGCCATCACGCGCATCCAGAAGGCGCGGTGAGAAGACCAACCCGTCGAGAGCGCGCTCATCCCAGTTCGGCCGACGGCGCCCCCGCACCTGACGCGTGGGCGGCCCGGCTCGAAACCGGTCACTCAGGACACCTCCATGCGAACCGCCAAGATCGTCTTCCTCACGTTGCTCTCGGCCGGCATCCTGGCGACGGTCGCCGCCGCGGCCGTGATCTACGCGGGCGTCTTCAACGTCGCCGCCACGGAGCCGCACTGGGCCCTGACCTCGTGGGTGTTGGAGACGGCACGGGTGCGCTCGATCCGAGCCCATGCGGCCGGCCTGCTGCCGCCGGCGGGCTACGACGAACAACCCAGGTTGGTGCCGGCCGTCGGGCACTTCGCCGAGCATTGCGCCACGTGCCATGGCGGGCCGGGCACCAAGCGCAGCGAGGTCGCGGAGGGCATGTATCCTGAGCCGCCCAATCTCAAGGAGGCCGCGAAGCGCTACAGTGCGGGCGAGCTGTTCTGGATCCTGAAGAACGGCATCAAGATGAGCGGCATGCCGTCGATGGCGAGCGACGGGGACGAGATGCTTTGGGCGACGGTCGCGCTGCTGCGGAAGCTGCCGGAGATGACCGACGACGAGTACAACGACCTGTGGATGCAGGCACAGGCAGGCGAGGGTCATGCTGGAATGAACCACGGCGCCGCCGGGACGGATGGCACCAAGGCGGCGGAGAACCCCTCCAGCACAGCGCAGCCGGACAGCGGCGCGCGCCACAAGCACAACCATTAGCAGGAGCCGTACGACGCCAGCGCCAAGGCAGGATACTTCCGGTGAATGCTCTACCTGCTTCCGACAGGCCGAGAACTGTTCCGCGTAGGATTCTCATGTACGTGCACGCCCTGGCGGGCGGCGGAGCAGAACGTGTGTGGGCAATCCTCGCCACTGAATTCTGCAAGTTCGGACATGAGGTAGTTGTGGCCGTTGATTACGAGGCCCGGGAAAACATGGCTTATTTGAGCCCCGATGCTCGGCTTGTCGTGTTAGGAGGCGGACATCTACGCTCAACGGCGCGCCTTGCCGGGCTGATACGTCGCGAGCGGCCGGACGTCACGATCTCCGCGCTGGCCTCCTCAAACCTCAAGCACACGGTGGCAGCGGTCCTGGCCGGCCGCTTGCGCCGGAGCGTCATCACGTACCATGGCTATACGGCGAACGAGCGTGGGCTTCTCAGCCGCATCGGCTACCTCGCCACGCCGCTTCTCACCCGGATGGCCGCTCGTACAATCGCCGTCTCGGACGGGCTTGCCCGATACCTGCAGGAGAGGCTTGCGGCCAATCCGAGCCGCTTGAGCCGGATCTACAATCCGGTCCTCTCTGATCGCGTGGCGGAGAAGGCACCCAACCGGACCGTGCCGGTCATCCTTTCCGTGGGTCGCCTGGACCATGCGAAGGATCATCAGACCCTCCTGCGCGCCTTCGCCAAGGTACGACAACCGAGCGCGCGCTTGGTGATCCTCGGGGAGGGGGTCGAGCATGCGAGCCTCGCAGCCGAGATCGACCGCCTCGGCCTGTCCGACCGGGTCGAGCTTCGCGGCTATGTCATGAAACCTTGGTCAGCCTTCGCAGAGGCGAGTTGCCTCGTTCTGTCCTCGCGCGTCGAAGCCTTCGGTCTTGCCGTTGTCGAGGCCTTGGCCCACGGCATGCCCGTCGTCGCGACGGATTGCGACGGGCCGCGCGAGATCCTGCTTTACCCGGCGCTTGGGGTTATCGTTCCGGTCGGCGACGCCGCGAAGATGGCCGAGGCTATCGAGGTCGTCTTGGAAGATCCGGGCGACGCCGACCGACGCCGACGGCGCGCGGCCGACTTCTCCCCGCGGCGCGCGGCCACGGCCTACGTCGCCTTGTTCGAGGCAATCCTGGAGCAGGACAGCAGAGTTCGCCGCTCCCTGTCCGGGCGACATGGAACCTAGGAAACCGCGCCGACGACGCGTTTACCACCGATTTCCGGCTTGTTACGAGGAAAGCACGATGAAGTTCTGCGCGATTCCGTTGGTTCTTGCCCTCAGCCTCGCATCCGGCTCTGCCCTCGCCCATGGCGAGCCGCCCCAGGCCGTGCACGGCGGCCTCGTGCAGGAAGCCCAGGAGCTCTGGCTGGAACTCGTGGTGAAGGACACCGACGTGACGGTCTACATCCTGGACGAGATGCGCAAGCCCGTTCCGGCGGCGCAGGTCTCGGGCACCGCAACGGTGCTCGTCGGCGGCAAGAGCTACAAGGTCGCCCTCAGCCCGGCTGGGGCCAACAGCGTGCAGGGCAAGCTGCCCGTCGCGGCGACCGGCCAGGTCGTGGCCACGGTGTCGCTCAAGGTCGGCGGCAAGGCCGCCTCCGCGCGGTTCACGAACAAGGCTTGAGCGGCCGGGTTCACGAACCGGCGGCCGGGAGGGTGACGGTCGGCGCCGCGGCTCGCTTGTCAGGCGGGCCAGTTCGCCGGCCGTCCCAGGAAGCCGCGGCCCGGCATGCCGCGAAGCCATGCCACGAAAGCGTCCACCCGGTCGGGTGCGAATTGGTTCCGGTGACCGTAGAAGCGCGGAAGGCCCCGTCCTTCAGGGCGGGGATGGATAGCGCCGGCCGCGACAGAAGCCTGCCCGGCATCCGCAACAAGGCCCTTGCCGGCGTTCCGCATCCGTTCTAGCCTCGACCCGTGCTTCGCGTCCAGGCATACCGGTTCGTCCTTCGGCCAGACGGCGCGCAGGAACGGCTCATGCGCCGATCCTGCGGCGCGCGCCGCTCCGTCTTCAACAGGGCCCTCGCCCTGCAGAAGGAGCGGTACGCCGCAGGCGACAAGCACCTCTCCTACGCGGACCTTTGCAAGCACCTCACCGCCTGGAAGGCCGACCCCGCCACCGCCTGGCTCAGGGAGGTGCACAGCCAGATCCTGCAGCAGGCGCTCAAGGACCTCGACCGCGCCTACCGCAACTTCTTCGAGGGGCGGGCCGAGCTCCCCCGCTTTAAGAGGAAGGGCAAGGACGACGCCTTCCGCCACCCGCAGAAGGTCGAGCTCGACCAGCCGAACGGGCGCATCCGCGTGCCCAAGCTCGGCTGGATGCGCTACCGCGCCTCCCGCGCCGTCGAGGGCGAGATCGGGCAGGTCACCGTCTCGCTGAAGGCCGGCAAGTGGCACGTCTCGGTCCAGACCGAGCGCGAGGTCGAGAAGCCGGTCCACCCGTCGACGACGCTTGTCGGCATCGACGTCGGCGTGACGCGCATTGCCACGCTGTCCGACGGCACGGTCATCGAGCCGGCGAACGCGTTCCGCAAGGCCGAGGCGTCGCTCGCCAAGGCGCAGCGGGCGATGGCCCGCAAGATCAGGTTCAGTAGGAAATGGAGGAAGGCGAAGGCGAAGGTACAACGGGTCCAGGCACGCATCGCCCGCATCCGCTCCGACTTCCTGCACAAGGCCTCGACGACCGTCAGCAAGAACCACGCGGTGGTCTGCGTCGAGGACCTGGACGTGCGGGCGATGACGGCAAGCGCGGCCGGGACGGTCGAGGAGCCGGGCGTGAACGTCCGTCAGAAGGCGGGGCTGAACAAGGCGATACTGGACCAGGGGTGGGGCGAGTTCCGCCGGCAGGTCGGGTACAAGCAGGAGTGGCTCGGCGGCTGGTTGCTGCCGGTGCCGGCGCCGAACACGAGCCGGACGTGCCCCGAGTGCGGGCACGTGGCGGCGGGGAACCGCCCGAGCCAGGCCGTGTTCCGGTGCGTGGCGTGCGGCCACGAGGCGAACGCGGACGACGTGGCGTCCATCAACATCGCAAGGGCGGGGCACGCCCGGTTAGCCTACGGAGAGACTTCGCCCGTGATGGCGTCGGCCCAGGAACCCACCGAGGCGGGTCCGGCCCTCGCGGCCTGACACGCGGTAGGAATCCCCGTCCTTCAGGGCGGGGAGGATGTCAACTTGAGTGTGATCTCGGTCTATCGCCATCGCGAAGGTTTGCGCGGCAAAGGGGGGGGCGGTTTGGACGCGGCGGTTCGTGCGCGATTGCTCGCCTCCATGGAGGCGGGGCGCCTCGTCATACTCTGCGGTGCCGGCCTGTCGATGGCGCCGCCGAGTTCGCTACCGTCGGCATGGTCCGTGGCCGCCAGTTGCTACGACCGGTACGTCATGAGCATCGACCCCGCGTGCCCGCCGGAGTTGCGCGGCGACCTGGAAGCCTTGGCGGAGATCTTCGCGAGGGACGACACCCTCGGCTCGGTCTTCATCGAGGCCCTCGTTCCCTGGGAGAGCTTCGTCAGGCCGCCGAACGCCGGCCACGCGGCGGTGGCGGACTTCCTGATCACGCGCATGGCTGCCGGCGCCGTCTCGGCGAATTACGACAACCTGATCGAGCGTCGCGCGCAGGATTACGGGTTCGACCTCGCCGCCTCGCTCGACGGCGACGAGGCCACCGTGCGGGCCCGCATGCACGCGCCCTTGCTCAAGTTCCATGGCTGCTCGGTGCGCGAGCGGCGCGCCACGGTCTGGACGGCCTCGCAACTCACCGGGGACGGCGTGATCGCCGCGCGCATCGCCAAGACCAAGACCTGGATGGCGGCGAACCTGCGCGAGAAGGACCTGCTCGTCGTCGGCTTCTGGTCGGACTGGTCTTACCTCAATGCCGTTCTTGCCGAGGCGATGACGGGCGTCGCGCCGCTGTCGGTGACCTTGGTCGACCTCGCGGGCGAGGACGTCCTGCAGGCCAAGGCCCCCGAGCTCTGGACGTTGGCCAATTCGGGGAACGTCCGCTTCGCGCATGTCAGGCGCTCGGGGGCCGAGGTCCTGGACGAACTGCGCAGGGCGTTCTCCCAAGGGTACCTCCGCAAGGTGCTGCACGCCGGACGCGCCGCGTTGGAGCGGGAAACGGGGGCGGCGTGCGAGCCGACCTGGCTCGATCCGCCCGACCTGGGCAGCGAGGACCTCTACGGCCTTCGCCGGGACGCCGAGGGGGTGCCGGCCACCGCCGCGGCGACCTTGCGCAACCCCGGCCCCTCCGAGGTCTTGGGCTACGCGCACCTGTTGCTGCGCCGCGCCGGTGCCGTCCAGACCTCCGTCGGCTATGATCTCGCGGGCCGTCGTGTCAGGGTCGTGAACGGTTCGGGCACGCTGCTCCAGACGACGCAGGACCGGTTCAGGGAGACGCCGTTCGACGTCGCCGACGTCGTGGTCTGCGCCGGGGCCCTCGACGTCGGCCTGCCGGTGAACCTCGTGCGGGAGGGGCGTCCGGGCGACATCATCCGGCCGGGCGCATCAGCGGCGTGGCTCGACCTTCCCGCCGCACGCCAGGAGCTCGGTGTGTGATGGACATCGCGACCCAGTCCGAGGTGCTGCTCCGCTCGGCCGGCTACGAGACGTGGACCTGGCCGGGCGGCAGCGTGCCGGTCGTCTGCTTCGAGAACGCCTCCGTCGCCGGGTTCCTGCACGTCTTCGGGAGCGGCGAGGGCCTGCTCGCCGACTGGCGGCAAGTCCAGCAGGCCACGCTCGGCCGACATGCGGCCGCGCTGCGCTCCGCGGGCGCGAAGGCCTGGAACTTCTACGCCTTGTTCCTGGCCAGCGGTTCCGACCCCGTCCTCGCGCGGCAGATCGAGCGGATCGAGGAGGACTTCTCCATGACCCGCAAGATCGCGCGCGGCGACCTGCGCACGGCTGCCGACCTGCGCAGGACGCTGTTGCCCCTCCTGCCGGTGCTCAGCGCGCCCACGATCGGCGGCGCCGACTACCGGGCGCGGTTGCGGGCGCGGTTGAGCGACGTCCCGGACGCCGCGGTGGCAGCGTTCCTGGGCGTCGCGAGCGCTTCCGACGTGGCGCGCATCCTGGTGGATGCGCCATGAGGCTCGACTACCTCGAACTGTGCGGCTTCCGGGGCTTCCGGGAGCGCCAACGCGTGGATTTCGGCCCCGGCTTCACCGTGATCTGCGGACGGAACGGCGTCGGGAAGAGCACGCTGTGCGACGCGGTCGAGTTCGCCCTCACGGGCCAGATCGACAAGTACCTCGTCGACAAGGCGGCGAAGGAAAGCCTCGACGACTATGTCTGGTGGCGCGGCGAAGGGCAGCCGGAGGCGCATTTCGTCACGGTGGGATTCCGTGCCGATGACGGGAGCGGCTTCGCCGTGACGCGCTCGCGCGAGACCGGCGCCGACTGGGACGCGGCGCGCATCGAGGCGATGCTCTGCGTTCCGGGCGCGAAGCCGGAGCGGGCGCTGCAGCAGGTCTGCAGGACCTCCATCATCCGCGACGAATGGATCGCGGCGCTCAGCCTCGACCTGACGGAAACGCAGCGCTTCGAGCTCGTGCGCGCGGCGCTGGGTGCCATCGAAGGTCCGGATTACGCCGCCAAGGCGCGCGAGGTCCTGTCCGCCGCCGAGGGCACCCACAATGCCGCCGCGCACGCCTACGAGGAGGCGCGCGCGCGCCTGACGGCGGCGTTGACCGACCTGGAGGAGACCCGGGACGTCGCCCTGAAGGCCGGCGACATCGCCGCGGCCCTGTCCAGCCTGGACGGGCTGACGGCGGCCGGCGGCCAGGACTTGGGGAGCCGGGTCGCGGCGGCGCGGCAGGCGCTGGCCGGCCGCCGACTGGGCCTCGGCGAGATGGGCCGGGTCGCGGACGAGGTTCGCGCGGTGAGCGCGTTGCGCGACACGGTCGCGGGCCCCGAATTCCGCGCGAGCCGGGACGCGGCGGCGGTGGCGGCGGCCGAGGCCGAGGTCGCGGTCCGGGAGGCCCGCCACGCGCTGGAGGCCGCCGAGGCGCGCCTTCGTCGGGAGCAGGAGACCGACGCGCTCGCCGCGTCGCTGGCCATCCTGGTCGACCATGGCAGCCGGGTCGGGCTTCATGACGACCGCTGCCCGCTCTGTCGCGCGCCGCAAGGCGCCTCCGAATTCGAGACGGGGCTCGCGGCTGCGCGCGAGCGGCTCGCCGCCCGGCACTCGGGGGTGCCGGAGGCGCGCGCCGAACTCGCGGCGGCCCGGACCCGGCACGAGGCCGCGGCCGAGATCCTGCGGGAGACCGAGGCGGCGGTCCTCCGGTTCGCGTCCGCCGAGGCCGAGCTGTCGGCCCGCGAAGAGGCGCTGTCGGCCGAGCTCGTGCGACGCTCGCTGGACGGGAAGCTCGCGCATGACGCCGGCGCCCTCGACGCGGCCGTGCAGGCCGAACGGAGTCGGTTGATCGACCTGGAGCGGAGCATCCTCACCTTGGAGGCCTCGCAAGCGGTGGAACGCGTGACGGATCTCGAAGCGCACGTCGAAGCGCTCCGGGCGGAGGCCGACGCCGCAGGGGACCGGCTCGCGCGGGTCCGGACGGCCGTGACCGCCGCCCGGACGCTGGACCGTACCGTCCGCAGGACGAATGCCGAGATCATCGACGAGCGCCTCGCGGTCATCAGCCCGCTGCTGAACGAGCTGTACCAACGGCTACGCCCGCATTCCGAGTGGCGCACCATTGATTACGGCATCCGCGGCGACGTGAAGCGCTTCCTGAGCCTGAGGGTCGGCAACGGGCTGAACCCGCAATTCGTCTTCAGCAGCGGGCAGAGGCGCGCGGCCGGCCTGGCCTTCCTCCTCTCCGTGCACCTATCCCGACCGTGGTGCACCTGGCGGACGCTCATGCTCGACGACCCGGTCCAGCACATCGACGATTTCCGGGCTCTGCACCTTGTCGAGGTGCTCTCGGCCCTGCAGCGGTCGGGTCGGCAGATCGTCTGTGCCGTCGAGGACCCCTCGCTGGCCGAGTTGCTGTGCCGGCGTCTGATCAGCGAGCCCGCGGCCCCCGGCCGGCGTCACGACCTGGATCTGGTTTCCGGGGGTGGGGCCTCGGTCACCCGCTCGACGGACATCGCACCGGCGATCGCCGGCGTGCTCGGGAGAACCAGGGACCTGAGTGCGGCCGGCTGAAACGGCGCGGGTATCCGCCGGCGTCGCGGCCCATCCGGCCGGGGCAAGTGTCCCACCCGCGATAGACGCGCCCGTACCCTCGACGACGGAAGGCTGCGCGCGTGCGACGGCCGTGCTCGCCGCGACCCATCGGCGATGGGGACGTCCGTCGGGACAGGCCGGCGGTGCCAGCGCTCCCCACGGCGGCGGCCCGGTCCCGGTCGTTGGCCCCGCCGACCAAGCCCTCGTCGCCGGCGGGCCCGTCCCGGTCGTGCGCGGGAGCGTCCGGGCCGGCCGACCTCAGCCCGCCACGGCGGGCCAAGCCTGCGGCGGCCGGGAGACGAAGGCGGACCGGGATTCGGTCGCCCGCCGCCATGCGTCCACGAAGGCACCGAGGTGCGGGCGCGCCGCCCGTTCGGACCCCAGGTACCGGATCAGGCCGTCGATGGCAGCGTCGTGGGCCTCCGGGCCGGTCCTTCCGGTGAGGTGCGCCCAGCGCAGGTACAGCACGAAGAGGTTCAGGCAGTCGGTCTCGCAATAGGCCCGCACGCGCCCGATCTCGCCGCGGGCGATCATGGCGGCGACCTGCGAGCCGTGCTCGCCCAGCTTCCCGGGCAGGGCCAGGAGCCCGGCGGCCTCCTCCAGGGTCAGCCGCGCGCAGGCCCCGAACTCGGCCAGGACCTCCATCAGGTCCGAGTGCCAGTCCACGGCGTAGCGGTGGCCGTAGCCGTCCCACTTGGTCCCCCTCCTGTACCAGGAGGGCACCGCGATACCGTGCATCAACGAGCGCAGCAGGAGCGTGGGGAGGTCGAAGCTGCGGCCGTTCCAGGTGACGACCCTGTAGCGGCCGGCCGCGAAGAACTTCCAGAAGGCCCGCAGCAGGCGCTCCTCGTCCCATCCAGGCTCGCCCCCGCTCCGGCACGACCGGATCTGGTATGCCTCGGTTCCGGTTGCCGCGTCGCGGGCGATGGCCGCCTCGACGAAGGAGACCGCGACCACCTTGTGCCAGGCCGCCTTCGGAAATTTCTCGGACGGCCAATCCGACGGGACCTGCTCCTCGTCGGGCACCGTCTCGATATCGAGGACGAGCAACGCCTGGTGGAGGCCGGCCGGCTCCGCGACGCCGGTCCGCGCCTGCGGCCGGTCCGGACGGTGTCTCTGAGGCGCCGCGGGGGCGTGGCCGTCGAGCAACGTCGCGCCCGCGGCGAGGCGGGCCGCGCCGCCCGGCGCTTGGAGTCCGGGGCGCGCGGTCACGTTCGCGATGGAGTTGAGGGACATGTCGAGACCTTTCCGGGTTCGCGCCGCGGCGGGCTGCGGGAGGCGGGGCTCAAAGAGGCTTCCCGTGGTCCGCGGCAGCCCTCGCAGGCTCGCTGGGCGGAAAACGGAGGGGAGAGGGTTCAGACGCAGACGACGAGCGCCGGGTCGAAAGCCCGGTTGCCCTGCCTCCGCCATGGATTGGCCAGCACCCGGGTCCTTCCGATGTGATAGTCCGCCGCCGCCGGCACGCGGCCGTGGACCCAGAGCGCCGGCGCGCCCCATGCCCGGAGGACGTCCTCCAGGTCGGACGCGAAGGTCGTGGCCTCCCACTCCTCGCACTGCCACTCCGGCCAGCCCGGATGCAGCGAACGCGCCGACGGCGCGTGGTGGGTCAGGACCACGGCCCGGTCGCCGGGACGCACCCCGGCGGCCAGCGATGATGGCGGGACCGAGATGCCGTTGGACTGGATAACGACGCTGGTGAGGAAGTCCTCGATGTAGGCGCGTGACCGGGCATGGGCACCGGCCGCGTCGTACGGGTCCCAGGTCCGGTCGCGCTCCGCCAGGATGTTGTCGCCGCCCCGCCACATGTTGCGCGCCCGCGCGCGCGCGCCGCCGGCGTATGCCGCACCGCCGAGCGCCCAGTCGGTCCAGAGCGTCGCCCCCACAACGTGGACGGCCGCCCCCCGCCCGTCGTCGAGCCGGACGGCGTCGTCCATCAGGATGGTGACCCCGAGTTCACGCCCCCTCTCGCGCCCGAGCCGCAGGGTCTCGTGCGGAGGCAAGCCGCCGCGGTACTCGCTGATCCCCGGCACCAGCACCACGGGCCGGCCGGCCCTCCGGTCGCCGAGCGCCCCGGCGAGCCACTCGACCGCGGCCACCAGCCCCTCGGAGATCCCGCCGGCGACCAGCAGGGCGTCATGGTCCGGAAGCGGATCCGGCAGGGCGAACGCGCCGTCGCGGACGGCGAGGTCGGACATGATCCAGAGCCGCATCCCCTCCGACCGGGCGGGAAGCAGGGGGGTCCGCGCGTTGGAGGCCGCGGTTGCGTCCAGGCTGCGGCGGGCGCGCCCGGGCCGGAAGACCGGGGGCAGGACATACGGTTCGGGGAGGATGCGGCCTGACAACGTCCGGGGTTCTCCGTCGCGAAGCGGCGGGCAGGGGCGCCGGCCGTGCTGTGGGGTGGGGCGAGTGGCGGTCAGTGCCTGACGGCCGCCTGCTCCCGGTGGCGCAGCAAGACGTCCAGCATCCGGCGGAGGCGGCGCACCGAACCGCCCCGCCACGCCCTGCGGAGGACCCTCACCTCCTCGCCCGTCAGCCCCTGGACCCAGCGCGGGTCGGTCCCGCGCTCGGCCGCGGCCTGGGCGAGCAGGGCGGGGAGCAGCGCCTCAAGATGCTCGGGACCCGGATGCGGGAACTCGATCCGCCTCAGCCTGTCGAGCAGGGGCGCCGGCAAGTTCCAGTCCACGTTCGCCGTCGCCACCACGGAGACCCAGGAGAGGTCGAGCTCCGCCTGCACGCAGGGGTCGGGGAACCGTGCGGCGGTCTCGGGCTCTAGGAAGGAAATCATGCCATCCCAGAGCCGTCCGTAGTCGCTGCGGGTCGGTGCCTTGTCCACCTCGTCCACCAGGACGAGGGGGTTGGCTTGCAGGAACCGGTTCACCGCCATGAACGGTCGCGCCGGCTCGGCGGAGTACCACCGCCGCTCCGTGCCGCCGAAGCTCGCCCCGGCGTCGTTCGAGCCGTCGACCCGGAAGACCCCGGTCCCGAGCTCCTCGCCCAACCGGCGGACGAAGCGCGACTTCCCGCTGCCGGGCGGACCCACGATGAGGAGGTGGCCGAGGCGGACGAACGGCTTGCCCACCAGATCGCATAGGACGAAATCGACGGCCCCGCCCGCCTGGGGGAACTCGTAGAGCAGCCGGCGCCGGACGCGCACGAGATCGGGCGTCGGGACCAACGGGAGGGGCTTGGCGATGGACTTCTCGTACCCCTTGGTCACGTCGCGGCCCTTGCCGGAGCCGGTGGCGCCGATGGCCGGACAGACCAGGACGTGTCCCTCGGGCACGCCCGCGTCGGGCTCGTCCGCCGGCGCGGGCGCGGCGCTCCCGGGCGTCTCGGCGGTCTTGCGCGCGGCGGCCAGCTCGGCGCGCCTGCGCTCGGCGGCGCGGGCGCGCCGCTCGACGGGTCCGAGCGCCGCCTCGCCGAACCGGAGCGCCGCGCTCCCGATCCCCTCGGTCCCGTAGTAGCACTCGGTCTCGCCGACGGCGAGCGCGGACAGGCCGAGCGCCAGGGCGCGGGCCTGCACCCGCAGGTCCGCGATGGCCGCGTCGATGGCCTCGACCCACGCCCGGCGCAGAACCTCGGCCCGGGCGTCCTCGGGCACGGGCAAGGGCAGGAGTCCGTGCCGGCCCGCCTCGGCCGAGACGAAGCTGTCGTCGTCGTCGTCGAACTCCTCCGCCATGTCGAGGAGCCGGAGGATCGCCGCGCTCTCGTCGATGCGCGGCAGCTCCCGCCACATCGAGGCGGCCAAGCGTGCCGCGGCCGACCGGTCGGCGGGCGAGGCGGTCAACACGAGGACCGCGTCCGCGATCTCCCGGACCGTGACGGAGTCGTGGGCGGCCGCGAACCCGTCGAGGAGGCCGACGAGCGTGCGGGCCTCCGAGGGATGGACCTCTGACGGCCGCTCCTCGCGGCCGTCAGAGCGCAACCTCAGGACGCGCCTGAGCAGGGCCCTGGGACCCCGCGGCGCCGTCCCGGCGGCCATCTCCGGAAGGTCGTCGTGGATGTCCCGCGCCGGTCCTTGCGCGATCCAGGCCAGGACCGCCTCGCCGAGGCCGGCGTCGACGGCCCCCGCGTCGCGCGCCAGCATCACCGGCACCCGACCGTACAAGCCGTCGGGATCTAGGCCCGCACGCAGGATGCGCGGCAGGTGGCGCAGGACGATCCTGCGCGCGAGGCTCGGGGGTACGACAGGACCGGTCAAAGGAAATTCGTCCTCCATCTTCGTGGTCCGACGCGTCAGGCTTCGCCGCGCTGGCCGAGGCGCAGCCAGCCCTCCTCCGTCAGCGCCCATCCGAGGTTCGGGTCGAGCGCCCACATCCGGCCCGTCAGCACGGCGCTCCCGTCGATCACGCCGACGATGGCGGGAAGCGGCTGCGAGGCGGGCACCCAGCCCTCGACGAGGGGGGCCCACGCGAGCTCCCTGCGGATCGGCGACGCCCCCGCGACGACCCGCTCCAGGCGGCCGAGCAGCGTGCGCAGGGCGGCGACCTGCTCGTGCAGGTCGGCCGGAAGGTAGGCGGTCATCCAAGTCCCCCGTTTGCCGCGACGCCCCATGAGGGAGGCGTCCTCACGCGCCGACCTCCACCACGAGATCCGCGCGGAAGGCCGGGTTCTCGGAGCCGTACCCGCGGGGGTTGCAGATCACCCGTGTGGCGGCGTGCACGTAGTCGAGGCTGGCGTGGACGTGACCGTGAACCCAGAGGGCGGGGCGCCGGTCCTCGATCATCGGCCCGAGATTGGAGACGAAGGCCGGGTTCAGCGGGTCGCCGGCGAAGGCCGGCGCGACGGAGGCCGGTGCCGGGCCGTGGTGCGTGACCACCACCTGGGGCAACCCTCCGGGGGTCTCCCGGAGGACGGCGTCCAGGAAGGCGCGCGAGGCCTCGTGCAGGCCGAGCGCCTCCTCCGGGCGGAAGGGCCGCCGCGCGTGACCCCAGCGGATGCGCCGGTGGTCGTTGAGGCCACGGCCGGCGGCGTCCATCGCCGCCCGCCGCCGTTCAAGGCCATTGAGCGCATAGTCGGTCCAGAGGGTGGCCCCGCAGAACCGGACGCCGCCGAGCGTGACCGCCTCGTCCTCCAGCAGGTGAATGCCGGCGGCTTGCGCGGCGGCACGGCCCAGCGCGAGTTCCTCGCCGTGGATGCGGCGGTAAAACTCGTGGTTGCCGGCGACCATCACGACCGGCATGTGGCGTCCGAGCGCTTCGGCCGCCCAGTCCACCGCGGCGCCCAGCCCCTCGCAGACGTCGCCCGCGACGACCGCCACGTCGGCTTCGGGGATACGGGCCGGGTTCCACGGTGGCCCTCCCACTCCTTGGTGGAGGTCCGACAGGATCCAGATGCGCATGGGTGCCGTCCTTGGGCGATTGGGATGCGGGGCAGGGGTTCTCGGTCGGCGCCGGGGCGAACCGGTCCCGGTCGGTCACGGCCGCGGCGCCGGCGGGACGCGCGGCACCCAGGCCGCCCACCGCGCGGCGAGTTCGACCAGGTGACGCTCGTCCGGACGTCGGCGCGCCAATCGCCTCAGCGCGCTTGCGAGGACGACCGGGGCGGTTCGATCACCGCACAAGGCACGCAGCAGCAGGGCGCTCGCGACGGTGTCGGCCGCCGGTCCGCTCACCCCTTCCAGGCGCAGGACCGTGAGCGCGATGCGCGTGGTCGCGACCGGATCGCCCCGGAGCGCGGCGTCCCAGCGTCGCCGGGCGCAAGGGGGTTCGACCGCGCGCAACACCATGAGGAGCGAGCGCGCCGTCGCGGGACCGAGGGACTGCGGCGGCACGACCCGCCACAGCCTGAGCATCGGGGGCGCGCGCCTCAGCGCGGCGTTGGCGGCGGGCGGGCACGCGGGAGCGGCCGGGCAGGCGTCGCGGCGCCCGGAAGCGGGTCGGGACATGTCAGGCTATCTCCATGGCGTCGGGATGGGCGGGAGGGCGCGCGCTCACTGGAGCCCCGCCGCCGGCGTCGCCTCTGCCGGTGTCCCCAGGCGATAGAGGCGCGACAGCGTCCGCGCCCAAGTTCTTCCGTCCGTGGCGAAGACGTCCGAGGTGAGGGTGGGGCGCCCGGAAGCGATGGTCGGGTGGCCGAAGGAGACGCCGGCAAGCACCCGCGTCCGGCCGCTCAGAAAACTCCAGGATTCCATGAGCGGCGCCCGCGCCATCTCCTCCGGAGCCGGTCCGCCTTGCTCCAGCGCCTCCAGCGCGTCGGCGAGGTCGCGCAGCCGGTCGCAGAGCCGCCGCTCGTCGGGGGTGACGGGCATCTCGGGATCGAGGCCGAGCGCGCGGGCGAACCGCCCGCTGTCGAGGGAAGCGACGAAGGGATCCTGGGCGGCCACCTCGATGGCGGCGAGAAGGAGCATGCCCTGGCGCACCGTTCCGGCCAGCGGATGGCCCGCCGCGACGGCGTGCGTCTCGGACCGCGTCGGCGCAGGCAGGGCCACGGGCAGGAACCGGCAGCCGTCGCCGGCCCCGGCGCGGCGGAGGAGGGGGCGCATCGCCTGTTCGAAACGGGTGGCGTCCGGACCTCCGCCGGCCCGTCCGGCCCCGAGCAACCAGATCGGGGCAGGGGATCCGGGCTCCGGCCCCGCGCCCGAAGCCTGATCCGGCGCAGGCCGCCCCGCGGTTACCTGCTCCCCGCACTGACCAAGGGCGAAGGCTGCGAGGCGCTCCTCCATGGCGCCCGGGCCGACGACGACCACCGACAAGGCCGCCGCCTCGCGCAAGCTGCGCACGGGGAGCCAGGAGAGCGGAAGGTCCAGGACGACGTCCCGCGCCGTGGCCCGTGCCTGCCTGATCAGCTCCTCCGGATCGTCGAAGGTCATGAGGTCGCCGGGTTCGGCCTCGACGACGCACAGGGCCTCTGGCATCGTCTCCGGGATCCGGGCAAGGCCCTGTCCCCGCTCGGTGATCCTCAGCAACGTGGCGGGCCGTGCGGCGGTCGCCAGGGCGTGGGCCGCCACGAGGGCGGCATGGGTCGCGGCCGAACGGCCATCGGCCCCGTAGAAGGCGTAGAGCATGGAGCAGTCCCATCCCGAGAGAGCGGAGCGGGCCACGGATGCCGGCGATGGAGTGGGACCACGCGCGGACGGGCGAGCTCAAACAACGAGATGGAACTATACCACGGGTGTAATATTTTATCACGAGCAAAGCAAGCCGCCGCTCGACTTATCCTCAGCCAACGTCGATGAGCTGGAGCCCGGCGCCCCCCTTCCGGGCGTTGTGTGCCAAGCGGCTCGCGAGTTGCTCGGCCTGACGCAGCTTGAGTTCTCGAAACTCTCGGACGTGAGCAAGAAGACCATAAATGACTTCGAGAACCAGAAGGTGGAGCCCCGAAGCCGCGTGGTCCGCGCCTTGCGCGAAGCCCTGGAGAACCGTGGGGCGCGCTTCTACCGAAGCGGAGAAGCGATTGGCGTTCTGGTCAGCAGGCCGCACGTGAAGCGCGATGACGCGGAGGAGGGCACCGGGCGAGGCTAAACAGCTTGGTTCCGCGAAGGGATCTTGCCTCTACATGTGGGTACGTTTCTACCGGCATCGGCTTGCGGTGGTCGAGCAACAGGGCTGGACGTCACGGGATGGCTCGCATCCAGCCGTTGCCCACGGTTCCCCAGTGAAGCGGGTGTCAACCTTCGGACCTGGAGAACCAGGCTCGGCGCCCTGGCAAGACCATCGCTTCCAAGATGCGGCCCCGCCCCGCTCAGGCCAGCTCCCCGCTATGGCGGGCGCCTGAGGTCGAGAACGACCCACCCGAGGATCGCTGCCGTGAGGGTTGCCATCACGGGCATCGCGACGCCATCGTGCCCCGGCCGAGCGTCTCAGGCGCCGACCAGACGAAACTGCGGCTCGCCGGCTGACCTGCCCGTTAGGGGCGATGCGCAGCGGGTCTGGTTCCGGCCGCATGCCTTGGCTTCGTAGAGGGCGGCATCGGCCAAGCCGTAGAGGTCGGCGTCGGTTATCCCCGTCGCCAGCCCGATGCTGACCGTGACGGCGCCTGGCGCGATGCCGGCCGAGGCGATTGCCAGTCCCGACACCTGGGCGTGCACCCTCTCGGCGACGCGCCGCGCGCCCGCAGCGTCGGTGTTCGGCAAGAGCAGCACGAACTCCTCGCCGCCGACCCGACAGGCGAGGTCGCCGGGCCGGGGCACGGCAGCCTTGAGGCAGCCGGCCAAGCCCTTGAGCACCTCGTCACCCACAGCGTGGCCGTAACGGTCGTTGTAGCGCTTGAAATGGTCGGCATCGACGACGAGCAGCGACAGCGGGTTGCCCGTGCGTCGGGCGTCCTCGCAAGCCCGGGCGAGGACCTGCTCGAACCGGCGGCGGTTCGCAAGGCCGGTCAGCGCGTCGGTGCGCGAGAGGCGGGCCATCTCGGCGTGCATCTCCGCGCGGCGGCGGAGCTCGCGGCCGAACAGCAGCGACAGCGTGACCGTCAGCCCGCACAGCACGAGTACGACGGCGGCGATACCGAGCGCCTTCGTCCGCCATGCGGCCTCGACCTCGGCGGTGGCGACGGCGACGTTGAGGACGAGGGGTAGGTCGCCGACCCGCGTGAAGGCGTAATGGCGCTCGACGCCGTCCCGGACCGAGGTGCCGACGAAGGCGCCGCCGCCCTCGCGCACGAACCGGTCGAAGTTCCGGGTGCCGGCGATGTTCACGCCGATGTCGGCCTCGACGTAGGGATGGCGCACGACGCGCGTGCCGTCCTGCATGTAGAGGTTGATCGCACCCTCATGACCGAGGCTGATCCGGTCGAACAGCCGGGTGAAGTACGATAGCTTGAGCGTACCAAGCGCAACGCCGCCGAACGAGCCATCGGGGTTGGCGATGCGGCGGCTGAACGGCAGCATGCGCTCCCCGGTCAGGCGCGAGATCAGCGGTCGGCCGATATGGAGGCCGACGTCCGAGCGCGCCTTGTGGACCTGGAAGTAGTCGCGGTCGGCGTAATTGCCCTTGCGCGGAGGGACGGCGCCCGCATCGGCCGCGACGTCACCGTCGGCGTCGATGACCAGCATGACCCCGAGGTCCTTGGCGGTGGCGGCCCGGTCGAACAGGATGAGTTGGCGCAGCTTGGGGCCGGCCCCCGCCGCCTCGGGCGCACGCAGGTTCTCGACCGCCGCCTGCAGGGACAGGTCGATGAGCTCGACGTTGCGGGCAATGTCACGCTCGATGACCTGCAGTAGGTTCTTCGAGGTTTGCTCGGCCTTGTCCCAGGCGTCACGGCGCACCTCCAGCAGCAGGAGCCCTGACGTGACCAGCATGCCGACGGGCGCCAGCACGCTGAGCGCGACCCAGTTGCGGCCGGACCGGAGGATGCGCGGGAGGCGCCGAGGCAGGATCATCGCGCGGCGTTCCCCGGCTGCGTTGTCGTCGCTTCGATCCTGACACGCCGAGACCTAACGGGTCTTTGCGAGTGCGGAAGGGTTGTCCGGCCCGCCCACGCCTGACGGACGGGCTCGCCGAGGCAATCGGCCGCGCGAGCCTCGACCTGCTCGTCACCGACGAGACGCCCCCCCCGGGTCCTGCGCTAACCGCGAGCCTGACGTTCGATCACCCGGCTGCCGGTCAGCGGCGTCGTGAGCGCTGCCTCACCGCTCCTTGTACCCGTGAGATGAAGAACGCGGGGACGGCGAAATAGGAAGCCGAGCCAGGTGCCGCGGATGAGCCGCTCGAAGAGAAGAGGCAGTACGACGGCGACGCTCATCACGGCGAGCGAGGCCAATCCGACATCCTCGATCACGCCCGTCTTCACGATCAGGCTGCGCCAGGCGGCCATTGGCAGGAAGAAGGCAAGATAGATCACGATGGAGCGCTTCCCGCAGGTACGCAGCGCCCCCGTCACGACGCCTCCCGCTTCGGCCAGCAAGCTGGCAAGTGCGACAATCGCCAGCGCGCCCGCGAATCCGGCCGCGAGACCCACCCCCGGCAGGCTCGCGAGGGTCGGGTGGTCCGGGATGCCCGACGGCGTGAAGGCGAGCCAGCCCTCGGCCAACGCCCAGGCCCCAAGGCTTGCAAGCGCCAGCCGCCGGTAGCGCCGCACGGCATCGGAGAAGGCAAAGATCTGGTCGGCCAGGAGGTAGCCGCCGACGAAGTAGACGTAGCGGGCGCAGAACTCCTCAACGAGGAAGGAGGAGGTTTGGACCGGCATGATCTGCAACAGCGCGGCGGTCCCGAGAAGCGCCGGGCCAGGCAAAGGCCGCAGCAACTTCGTCACGATCGAGAACACGGCGAGGAGATAGATGAACCACAGCGTTGAGTAGGGCTCGACGAGGGCGAGGGCAAGGTGAGCCAGGAAGGCCGGGATGCCCCCATCCCCGGCGACGGTCTCGTACTTCAACGCCGACTGAAGCAGCAGCCAGAGCAGGTAGAAGTAGGCGAAGTGGATTATGCGCCGGTCGGCGAAGCGGCGCCAGTCACGGTCCAGCACCCGTCCGACGAACAGACCCGAGAGCAGGAAGAAGTCCGGGATCCGGAACGGCTTGGCGAAGGCGACGACCGGGTGCAGGAAGCCCTCCCCACCCATCGCCTCGCCGGTGCCGAGGGTCGAGTGCATCATCACCACGAGCAAGATGCAGATGCCCTTTGCCACGTCGACCCAGGCGTATCGGAGCTCCTCCTCCGCTTGAGTTCTCGCCCGCCCGCCCACGATCCGTCCCCGTATCCCAGCCCGGGGCCGAGTTTCGCCGGAGCCGGTTAAGCGAGCGGCAGCACCGGCGCGCGACCGTCCATGATGGACAACGGAACTTGAACGAAGCCGCGGCCGCGGTACCAGCGCACGTTCGCCGATGCGCCGACCAGCCCCCCCGGACGAACTGCCCTGCGTCCCGTGGCGCGTTGCGAAGCCGCGTCGAACCCGTTCCGGCGCGCTCCAGCGGTGTCCACGGCTTGCGCCCGAGGCCGCCCGGAGGCGGCACAACTTCAACCGATAAGGGCCGGGAAAGCGCAGCCGGGGTTGCCGCCGGCGCCCGGCGTGGTGTCATCGCACCGCTCTCCCGCGCCACCGTCACCAGGCCGGTCGGGCAAACGCGCGCTCGGCCACCGGGACATCGTACCTCGCTCCGGCACGCTCAACGTCTCACGCCATACGGTCGCCCGCCACGGACGGCCGTCAATCCCAGATCCCGCGCAACCGTACTTTCTACGGTGTGTGCCGGCCTCGCTGCGTTCCATATAGGCCGCTCGCGGAGTGGGGGCTGACGTTGGGCGAAGACCGGCCGGACGAGTATCACGTCTACCTGAGACACGACGACGTCATCTATTTCCTGGCGGCGGACGGGACGTTCGTGTCGGACCTCGAAGGCGGTCGCGCTTTCGAGAGGATCGAGGACGCGTTCGAGGTGATCAACGCCATGACGGATGGGCGCGATCTCCCGAGGGAGCATGAACCCGGAGTGGTTCGGAACGCGCACCGCTTCTACGGGCCACGCGCCCGAGGCTGAGGGCAGGCGAACCCGCACGCAGCAGGGAGGGGGAGACCTGACCGGCATTTGGACCGGGCGGACCGAGGCTACCGCGTGGCGGCGGTTCTGGGTGGCCGACAGGCGACATCCGGGAAGCACATGGGTGCGGGCAGGAGGTCGTCCAAGGACGAGGGCGCCGAGCCCGTACCAGCGGCCCGCCACGTGTCGCACGCTGAGCGCCCCCCGGGCCGAGACATCGTCAGCGCAGGCCGATCCTCAAGCAGGCGACCCGCCTGAAGCGCAGGCTGAACTGCCTGAGCAGTCTGTACGGCAGCAGGACCGTGTTGCCCGCCGGGCGCCGGACAAAGGCCCCGGGCAGACCGACCTGCGCTGTCGCCACCATGCGGTCGCCGATCCTAACACATAAGCACGGCGCAACAGCCCCTTCTGGCGCCTCATCAACAGGAAGAAGCGCTCGGTGGATGTGCCGCCGTGGACGCGGCTGCTATAATAAGGCCAGAGCGTGCGCGCGCTGCCGCCCGGGAAGTCCGCCCGCGCCGAGCCGCTGTCGGGCATGAACAAGGTGTCGTGGATGAAGGCGGCGTCGCCGACCCGGTAGGCGACGGAGGCCAGGGTGTGGCCCGGCGTGAACAGCACCTCGACGTCCAGGTTGCCGATCCGGAAGCGCTCGCCGTCGGCGAAGAGGCGATCCCACTGCGAGCCGTCCGCCGGGAAAGTCTCGGGCAGGTTGTAGAGCCCCTTCCAGAGCTTCTGCACCTCGACGACCTTCTCGCCGATGGCGGTCGGCGCGCCCGTCCTGTCGTGCAGGTAGCCGGCCGCCGAGAAGTGGTCGGCGTGCGGGTGCGTGTCGAGGATCCACTGCAGCCTGTAGCCCGCGCGCGCGATATGGGCGAGCAGGGCATCGGCCGAGCGGGTGGCGGTCGCCCCCGACTTCGGATCGAAGTCGTGCACCGGGTCGACGATGGCGCAGTGTTTCGTCTCCGCATCGGCGACGACGTACTGCACGCTGCCCGTGCGCTGCTCGTAGAAGCCCGTCACGAGCGGGCGTCCGTGCAGGGACGTTGCGGTCAGGTCTGACATGCATTCCTCCGGTTCGGGATGAACGGCTTCGGGGCTCTGGACGTCACGCCCGACCGAGCAAGGCTGGCAGGCCGCGCGCGACGACGTAGAGGCCGACCAGGATCACCAGGCCGGCGAAGGTGATGGTCAGGGCGCGCTTGTGCCCGGCGAGACGCTGGCCGAGGCGGGCGCCGACGAGGCCGCCGAGCGCGCCGCCCAGGATGAACAGCCCGGCCAGCGTCCAATCGATCAGGCCGGAGACCGCGTAGCTCGCGGCGGTGGCCGCCCCGAAGGCGCTGACCGCCACCAGCGAGGTGCCGATGGCCATGGGCAGCGGCATGGACGTCGCCAGCATCAGGCCCGGCACGATCAGGAAGCCTCCGCCGATTCCGAAGAAGCCGGAGAACAGGCCCACCGCGAACCCGATGCCGAGCAGCCAGGGCAGGAGCACCGGGGCGCTCCGTTTGGTCAGGCGCACGTCCGGATCGCCCTCGCCGCGCCGCCGGCGCAGCATCAGGCCGCCGACCGCCAGCATCACGAACCCGAACAGGGCGAGCAGGCTCTGCCCGTCGACCGCCCTGGCCGCGGCCGAGCCGGCCAGGGCGCCGAGGACGCCGGCGAGCGAGAACGCCCCTGCGCACCGCCACTTCACGTTCCCGGCCCGCCACTGCGGGACGAGGTTGCCGGCCGCGCTGACCGAGACCGCCAGGGCGCTGGTGCCGATGGCGACATGGGGCGAGTTCACGCCGACCGCGTAGGTCAGGAGGGGCACTGCCAGGATCGAGCCGCCTCCGCCGACGAGGCCGAGGACCACGCCGACGAGCCCACCCGAGCCCGCCGCCAGGCCGAAGGTGACGAAGCTCGCCATCACGCATCCGCCGGCGCGGCAGAGGTGGACGCCGCTTGCCGGGAGACGGCGGATGGCAGGGCCTGGAACAGCAGCATGCCGACGACCATGGCGGCGACGAAGACCGCGGCCCGGGTCGGCACGACCGAGAGGAGGGTCAGCGCCGGCCCGGGGCAGAGGCCGGCCAAGCCCCAGCCGATGCCGAAGACCGCGGCGCCCGTCAGCAAGCGCGGATCGAGGTCGCGCCGCGTCGGGATCTCCAGCTTGGGCGCGAGCACTGGCCGGCCCCGGCGCGTCGCGATGCGGTAACCGGCGGCCGAGACCGTGACGGCACCCGCCATGACGAAGGCGAGGCTCGGGTCCCAGCGGCCGGTCACGTCGAGGAAGGCGAGGACCTTGGCCGGGTTGGCCATGCCGGAGACGATGAGGCCAAGCCCGAACAGCAGGCCGGCCGCGAACGCGGACACGATCCTGGACATGGTCAGGCTCCGATCAGGTGACGCGTGACGAAGACCGTCACGGCGGCGGCGGCCATGAATGTGCCGGTCGCCACGAGGGAGCGGGGCGAGCCGCGGCCGACGCCGCAGACGCCGTGGCCGCTGGTGCAGCCGGCTCCGAGCCGCGCGCCGAAACCGACCAGCAATCCCGCAAGCCCGAGGAGCGGGAGCGAGGCCTCGACCGCCACGGGCGGCCTGCCGCCGCCGAGGCCGGCGTGGACGAGGGGCGCGAGAAGCAGGCCGGCGAGGAAGGCGGCGCGCCAGCCGATCCCGCCGGTGCTCGGCGGCAGCAGGCCGCCCAGAATGCCGCTGACGCCCGCGATGCGGCCGTTGAGTATCAGGAAGAGCGCTGCGGAGGCGCCGATCATGAGACCGCCGAAAACGGCGGAAAGCGGGGTGAAGGTATCCATGGCACTCACTCCTGGACCGCGGTGCCGGGCGTCTCGCGCAGGCTTGGAGCGATCCCTCAGGCGCCGGGGGCGTGGCCGTCGTGAGCGGCAGCGTCCAGCGACGGCGCAACCAGATTAGTGATGTCTAAATTAGAAATATCTAATCAAATGTCAAGGGATGGCGGGGAGACGCCGGATGGTCCGGGACGGCGGAACGGGCCGCGCTCCACACCGCCCCTGGCGTGAACCGCCGGATCGAGGCGGCGCTTCACGAGAGCCTCCGCTGGCACGGGGGCATCCCGAGGCGAGCGGCCGGCGGTCGCGCGAACTGGACGGGAATGGGATCGCGGGCCCACGTCGGCGGCCAACGCGGCGACGCTGGCCGGGATGGCTCTCGGGAGCGGTCACGGACCGGCGCCGGTCACGGCTCCCGGCGGCCGTGGCCGCCTTTCTGCCGCCTCACGCCGTCCAGGACTGGGGCCCGCCGTTGCCTGTCCTGAGGCGCCTCGACCTTCGGGCCGCCCGGGCGATCGATGTCGAGCGCGACGCCCTGCGGGCACGCCGGGGGTTCCGATCCGGTTGGCCCCGGAGCCGACGACCGTGGCAGCCGGGTCGACCACGCCGTCACGGCGGCGCTGGGTGGACGGCCAAGCCGCCGACGCGGCGGAGCGCGCGCCTGGCGGAGCCCTGGTTACCCGATCAGCCCGCCTCCGGGCAGAAGATGTCCTTGAGCGTCGCGAGCAGGCGCGCGGCGCGGGGATCCTCCAGGCGATAGTGGAGCGTCTGGCTCTCGCGCCGGAAGGCGACCAGCCCGTCCTCGCGCAGCTTGGCAAGATGCTGCGAGAGGGCCGATTGGCTGAGGTCCACCGCCTCGGCCAGGCTCGTCACGTCCATCTCGCCCCGGGCGACCAGCAGGCATAGGATGAGGAGACGCTTCTCGTTCGCGAGAAGGCGCAGCAGGCGCGCGGCATCGGCCGCCTTGTCCTGAAGGCGCAGCAGGTCGGTCGTTGTCACCGCATCCATCGACGTCGGCCGCCCTGTATTAGACAACCCTGTTTTAGCTGGCACTAACATGGTGGCTCTGACAGGAATTCCCAACCCTGGCGATGCCGGGCAGGCAGACGTGGCCGGCGCGTAACGCGCTCGACATCTTCGCCCGGCATCGCATGTTTCCCGCGGGAGCATCATCCGTCGAAGCCGGTGAGTCCACCGTGGGACGCAGGACAACCGCGCCTGCGGGCGGGAGCGCGCGCTCGAAGCCGTCCGGGAAGCTCTCTGATGGACGTCTCAAGGCGGCGCCACCGGAATTCAGTCGGCAGCGGCGGGCTCGGCACGCGCTCGGGGGAGACCGCCCGGCAGGTCGCTCTCGCGCAACGGGTTCATGGTCCGCGCCGCGGCCAGCACGGGACGGCGGCGTCGGCCACACCGGGACGGGCAGAGCACACGCGCCCGCCCACGCCCGTCGGCGCCGGCCAGCGACCGAGCCTGCCGATCCCCGGGAACGGACTGTTTCATGCGCTCTTCACGCAGACCCGGGGATCCGCTGTCAACCGCTTGAACTTGCTCACACTCTGCGTCCTTGCTCATTCACGAGCCGGAGCAGGCCGAGCCGCGTTGACCTGGCAAGTGATGAGTGCCTTCCTCCGCCGTTCGCGAAGGCGCAGGCTCCCACGTCGAGGCAAGGCTTCTCCCCAGGCATCGGCACCGGACCCTCCGTTCCGGGAACATGGCGGCCTTCCGAACAGGCCGGGTGATGCCCGCGCAGCGGCCTGCGGAAGCCCGGCCGCTCTTCCTCGTCGCTCATCCAGCCCCGACGTCGGCCATCGCGGCGCGGGTCACCGGGACGACCCGGCCGCTCGTCACGAAGACGATCAGGCCGAGGCGCGCGCCCGTCGCGAGAAGGTATCGGGCCACCTGACGCCGGTAGTCGGCGAGGACCGCCTCCGCAGGATCCACGTCGCTTTTCCAGTCCACCACGATGTCCGGCTTGCCGACCGCGTCGCAGGCAATCGCGTCCACCACGCCCGCCGTCGCCTGGTCCTCGTCGGCGAGGCTCTCGAACCCGAACACGGGCAACTCGGCCTGGAGGCGCTCGCGGATCCCGGCGATCTCGGGAAGGCCGAGCGCCCGGGTCACGCTGGCCGCGACCTCGGCCAGGTCGACCTCGGCCCCGGCAGCGTCGCCGGTTCCGAGACCGAGCTGCCGGGCGAGGAGCCCGGCGCGCCGTCCGAGATCGTCGCCTTCGCTCGCCTCGCCCGTGAGGATCTCCTCCAGCAGCTTGTGGATGAGGATGCCGCGCTCCCGGCTGCCTGTCGGCCGTCCCCCGGGTCCGCGCCCGCCGTCGGTACCGCCCTCGACCAGGCCGGGGGCGCCGGACGTCTCGGGACCCGCCGCATCGCCGCGGCTGGGGACGATCCAGCGCAAGCGGCGCTGCCGGGCGACGGCGGCGGCCTCGGCGGCGAAGATTTCCCGTGTCTGACCGTTCGCGAATTCCGGCGCGACGGCCGGCGTCCCGACCGGCAGCCGCTCCACGTCGATGGACGGCAAATCCGCCAGCCCGAGGTCGACCACCGCCGACCAGGACGTGCTGGCGCCCGGCTCGGCGAACCGCGTGAGCACCAGCGTCTCGCGGGCCCGCGTCGCCGCCACGTACCAGAGGCGGACCCGCTCGTTCCCGACCTCGCGCTTCTCGGCCTCCAGCGCCTCGTCGTAACCGGCCGGGCGCACCCCGAAGACCGGGCAGTAGAGACAGTTCGAGGCGCGGTCGACCAGGGCTCCGGAGACGGCCTTGGTCCGGGTGGTGGTGTTGATCGGGATCACGACGGGCCATTCGAGCCCCTTGGACGCGTGCATGGTGAGCAAGGAGACCGCGGCCTCCTGCGCGTCCGGCCGGCCCTCGACCGTGCGCGTCCGGCCCTCCCAGGCCGCCCTCATCGCCCCCGCGAAGGCCCGCAGGCCGCGCACGGCGAACGGGCGCGACATTTCCAGGAACAGGTCGATGTTGGCCAGCGCCCTCTCGGCGTGGCCGTCGTGACGCTGCTGCACCACCGGGCGCAGCATGAGCGCGTCGACGGCTTGGCTGAGGATGTCGTGCGGTGTCGTGCCGAGCGCCCGCTTCGCCAGGGCCTGCAACCGTTCCAGCACCGGCCGGGCCACCGGATGGTTCACGTGCGCGACATCGACGTGCAGGCGCAGCCTGGGGACGCTCTCCGGGCGCTCCGGGTCGCGCGGCAGTCCGTCGACGAGGTCGAGCAACTCCTCGTCGGTCAGGCCGACGGCCGGCCCCCGCAGCAGGGCCCCGAGCGCGAGCGTGTCGCGCGGGTCGGCGAGCACCCGCGTCAGCGCGATCAG
This sequence comes from Methylobacterium organophilum, assembly GCF_022533465.1. Lineage (NCBI taxonomy): Bacteria > Pseudomonadati > Pseudomonadota > Alphaproteobacteria > Hyphomicrobiales > Methylobacteriaceae > Methylobacterium > Methylobacterium organophilum. The sequence goes on from NZ_CP092848.1 coordinate 2,061,320, forward strand.
GTCATGCACCTCCTGCCGCCGGAAGAAGCCCTTGCCGGCCTGGGTCGAGACGGGGATGCCCCTGGCCTCAAGCGCCTCCTCGTACCGCCAGAGGTCGCTCCCGCTCGGTGCCAGCAGCGCGATGTCGCCGGCCCGGAGCGTGCGGGTGCCCGCGCGCTTGCAGGTCACGAGCTGGTGCCCGATCAGGCGCGCGCAAAGGTCCGCGACCGCTTCCGCCTCGGCGTCGCGCAGCGCCTCCGCGGTCCGCTTCGCCCCGTCGGCACCGGCCGGCACGTCGAGCGCCGCGATGCAGGGTCCGCGGTCGTGGTCGGGATGGAAGGCGTCGAGCGCCGCGAACCCGGGTTGCCCGACCCCGTTCAGGATGTCGCCGAAGCGTTCGTCCACGTAGGCGAGGATCGAGCGGCAGGACCGGAAGTTCGTCGAGATCGCGAGGACGTCGTCGGGCGAGCGCGCGAGGATGCGGTCGCGCGCCCGGACGTAGGTCGACACGTCCGCCCCGCGGAAGCGGTAGATCGCCTGCTTCGGATCGCCGACCAGGAACAGCGCGCCCGGCCGCAGCACGCGTTCCGTCCACGCGTCGGCCGCGCCGTCGGGCAGCTCGCCGCACAGCCGCCAGAGGATCTCCGTCTGAATCGGGTCCGTGTCCTGGAACTCGTCGACCAGGACGTGGCGGTAGCGGCGCCCCAGCGCCTGCCGCACGGTCTCGTGCGCGCGGAGCAGCGTGGCGGCCGCGGCGATCAGGTCGTCGAAATCGAGCAGGGCGCCGTCGCGCTTTCGGGCCTGGTACCGGTCGAGAACGGTCCGCACCGTTCCGACGAGCCTGGCCAGGAGTTCGCTCGCGGCGTTGGCCTTCAGCCGGCGCCAAGCCTCGCAGCACGCGACGTGCAGGCGCTCGGCCGACGCCTGGAGCCGGTCGGCCTCCGTCTTCGGAAGGCCGACCAGCTTGGCGGCGCCGGCCCACTTGCCTTTGCCCCCGCGGTACTTCGCGAAGTCGCCGTCCGCCTTGCACAGGCTCGCCTCCGCCGCCGCCGTCAGGATGGCGACGAGGTCGGCGTCGGCGACGCCGGTGTCCGGCAGCCGCGCGGCCATCGCCTGGAACGCCCGCACGTTCGCGGCGGTCTCACCCTCGGAAACCCCGCAGCTCCGCTGGAAGTCCGCGAAGGCCTGCACGCTGGCGCCGAAGGCCCGCACCAGGTCGGGAAGGGGTTCCGCCGGCGCGGTGCCCACCGCGCGCCCCTCGCGCAGGCAGCCGGCCACGCGGTCGATGGCCGCCAGGGCCGCGTCCGGGTCGGCCAGCACCATCTCCGCGACAAGGCCGCCGCCGCCGGAGAGGCACTCGCGGAGCCAGCCGTCGCGCAGATCCTGGAAGATGCCGTCCGCCTCCGCCTCGTCGGCGACCCGGGCGCCCGGGTCGATGTCGGCCTCGACCGGGTAGGGCTTGACCAGGCGCTGGCAGAACCCGTGGATGGTGGTGCAGGCCAGCGCGTCGAGATGCTCGCCGGCCTCGACCAGCCGGGCTCGCTGATCCGGAGACAACCCGTTCGGGAGGACGACCCGCAGCTCCTCCGGGACCTGCCCCTCGACCAGCCGGCCGACGACCTCGCCGACGCGCTCCAGCAGCTCGCTGGCGGCGAGTTCCGTGAAGGTGACCGCCGCGATGGATCCGGGGGCGACGCCCGCGGCCAGCATCATGGCGATGCGGCCGGCCATCAGCGCCGTCTTCCCGGATCCGGCCCCGGCCTCCACGAGCAGCGACCTGTCGTGGGCGGTCATGGCGAGCGCGCGCTGGGCCGCGTCGGCGAGGCCCCGGTCGTGGGCGGTCATCAGGCGGCCTCCCAGACGCGGGCGGCCTCGCCGAGCGCCGTCGTCACCAGGTCGTGCTTGCGCGGGCAGTAGGTCTTGTCGGCGTTCGCCGGCAGCGCGAAGGCCAGGTCGTTCCAGGCATCCCGGGCATCGGGGCCGGCGAAGGCGTTGCCGGCCCGCAGGCTCGCGCCGGCCGCGACGAGATACGTGGCCAGCTCGTCGAGGGCCTCGTCCGGCCGTTCGAGCCGGAGGCACAGGGATTCCCGCGGGAAGTGCAGCGAGGCATCGATCGACACGTCCGCGCCGAGGAGCACGCGGGTGGCGTAGCCGTACAGGCACCGCTGCAGTTCGCGGCCGCCGTCGAGGACCGTCCCCGCCTCGCGGGGCTTGCCGGTCTTGTAGTCGCGCACCCGCGCGCTGCCGCGGTCGTGCGACAGGTCGAGCCGGTCGATGTAGCCGGAGATCCGGAAACCGGTGCCGGGTATCGTGACCGTGGCGTCGCTGTCCCAGGGGAGGGGGTGGTGGTCGCGCTTCGGCGGCTGCCCGCCGAACGGGACCTCGACCCAGCTTCCCTGCCCGAGGAGAGGCTGGTCGGGGTGGGTGAGCGCGGCCAGGGCGAGCGCGGCCGTCTCGTCCAGGGTCCGCCGCCAGATCAGCCGCGGCGGGATCGGGCGCTCGCGCTCCCAGACCTCGGCGACGGTGGCGAGGACCGCGGCCAGCGCCCGGCGCTTGCCCGCGTCCGTCGACGGGGCGAAGCCGCCATCCGCCTCCAGGGCGACCACCGCGCGTTCGAGCACCTCGTGCAGGAGGTTGCCGAAGGCCTGATGACCGAGCGTGAGCGGCTCCGCGGCCGCGTCGGCCGTCTCCAGGCCGAGCCCGTAGGTCCAGACGAAGCCCAGCGGGTCGCGCAGGAGCTTGCGCAGCGACCGGGCGGAATGGGTGCGATCCAGGATCGCGAGCACGACCGGGTGGTCCGGCCGGACGCGCCCGTCGTGCGCGGTCAGCTCCGCCCGGCCCCAGGCCCGCCAGCAGCCCGCCGCGCAGATGGCCGGGGCCGTCGCGCGGAACTCCGCCGGCCGGGCCATGAGTCGGTCGACCTCGCCCACGGCGTGGGCCGGGACGCGGTTGCGCCCCAGGTAGGTCTCGGCCGCGCCGAACTCGCGCAGCAGCGGGCTCCTCCCGAGCAGGCGCCCGTCGGGGCCGCGCCGCGGCCGGGACAGCACGACGGCCCCGGCGCTGGTGGCCAGAATCGCGCGGAAGTCGCTCCTGTCGGCCAGCGGCCTGGGGAAGGGGTCGAGAAGACGGGACGGCACGAGATGGTCCGACAGCAGCCGATCTTCCGCGCTGACCTGCGGCCAGCCGCGCGAGCTCAGCCCGAGCAGGCGCACGAAGCGCCGCGGGGCGGCGGCCAGCGCCGAGGCGGGGGCCCAGACGACCGAGGCGCAGGCGTCCGCCCCGTCGTCGATGCGCAGGCGTCCCAGCGTCAGGTCGACGACGGCCGGCGCCCCCTCGATCAAGGCCTTGCGCCAGATCCGGAGCGCCAGGCCGTGCAGGAAGCGCTCTCCCGCCTCCGCCGCGACCGACACGCCCTGCACGAGCACGCCCACGACGTCCCGCAGCGCCGGGACGTGGTCCTGCCCGTCCGGGAAATCCTCTGCCCGGAGGCTGTTCAGCAGCCGTTCCCAGGCCGTCGGGTCGGTCAGCGGCGCCTCGCGCGGAAGGACGCGGGTCCATCGCTCGGGCAACGCGGCGAAGGGACCGGGGCCGTCGCGCAGGAGGGCCGCCAAGCGGCGGACGCCGTCCTGCGAGATCCCCCTGACCAGGACGTCGGCGAGGGCGGCCGCGGCCTGCCCCTCGCGGACGCTGGCGGCGGGCACCCCGTGGACGAAGCGCACGTCGAGGTTCGCCTCCGCCCGGAGCGCGAGCACGACGTCGTCGTACTCCTCGGTGCGGCAGGCCGCGACCGCGATGTCCGCGGGCGCGGCCTGCCCGGACGCCATCAGCTCGCGGGCCCAGCGCAGCGCCTCCAGGACCTCGTGCCTCGGGGTCGCCGCGCTGCAGACCGCGACCGCCGGCCGTTCCGGCGCGCACGTGACGACGCGGATGCCGGCCGCCTCCACCCAATCCGGGACGGAGCGCGGCCCCGCCACCCAGGTCACGGGAACGTGCGCGACCAGGGATGCGACGAGGCCGCGCCAGCACGGCGGCACGTCCGGGAGCCCGACGATCTCGACGGGCCCGAGCACCCGCGGCGCGTGGGCGAGACGCGCCCGCGCGGCCTCGGCGAGGTCGACGGGCCGCATCATCCCGGCCGGCAGGCGGGCGAGGACGGCCTCCTCCAGGCGCCGGACCGAGGCGGTCCGGTCGGCCGGGTCGGCCGACCGCGCCAGGTCGAAGGCGGCCAGCCACGCCTTCCGCACGGTCTCGGCGGCGGCGTCGACCATGCCCGGCAGCGTCTTGATGGGATCGAGCTCGCCGAGGTCCGTTTCGGCGAGGGCGGCCGGCAGAAGGCTCTTGAGCGTCTCGTCGTCGACCGGTCGCGCGAAGCCCCCGGCGAGGCGCGCCACCATGCGCTCCACGGGCATGAGCTGGACGCCATGGTCGGACCGGCGCGCGGCGGCCAGCCGGCCGTCCGACATGGCGAGGCGGCCTTGGATCACCACCGTCCGGCGCGCCATCATGCGAATCATTTCCCCGACCGTCGACCGTCACCCATCTCCGGCGAGGCTGAAGAAACGGTCAAGCTCGTACGAGTCGCCCCGGCCCAGCCGTGCACAACCTGCTCGAACCTGACGATGGCCGAGGCTTTGGCTCCGCGCCCGGGCGCGAGCTTGCGCGCTCTTCCCGGCGCGCCCGTGCCCAGCGCGGCCCGCTCGGGGTCGCCAGCTTCCCCTGGGCCCGCTCGGCCGCGCCCGTCACCGGGCGTCAGGCTTCGGGCACGCCGTCGAGCATCTCGGCGGCCAAGCCCGGCATCCGCGCCAGGACGCCCTCGTTTCGCCGGGCCCAGAAGCGCCGCAGCAGCGTCTCCGGAACATGCTCGTCGTACTTCGCGGTCTGGATGGTCCCGACGAACTCCGCGACGGCCGCGAAATCGCCCGGCACCATGCTCGCAACCCTGCGCAGGACCGCTCGGGCGTCGTCCGGGCTCACCCCGGGGAGCGTGACGCCAAGGTCGTGCGGCTCCGCCGGCAACCCGAGCATCGACAGGATGACCGCCAGGACGTCGCACGTCGCGCTGCCGCGCCACGCGAAGAGGTGAAGGTCGCGCCCGGTGTGCACCATCCGGGAGCGTCCCAGACCGAGGCGGCGGTAGGCCGACCGCCCCTCCGCGAGGAAGGTGCGGGCCCGCGCGTCGAGGTAGGCCGGCACGTCGTCGGCCTCGAAGACGCCGCGCATCTCCGCGAGGAGGCGGTCGTGCGTGGGCTCGGCGAACAGCCGCTCGAACTTCGGGATCACCCCGCCCCGGTGCGCGGAGACCTGCAGGACGTGGGCCCGCTCGTCCACCTCCTCGACCAGCCAGCGGCGCCCGGCGAAGACGACCAGGGTGCCCTGGGCGACCGCGTTGGTGAGCGGGATCGTGCCGAGCGCCCGGGTCCCGGCGACCAGGCGCCACTCCGCCCCGCTGTCGAACAGGGCGTAGAACTCGCGCGCGTGGACGAGGCGCTCGCCGCGCTCGCCCAGGAGCAGCGTGCCGTCCGGCGCCTGCTCGATGAGGCCCACCCCCGTCCGGGCCGCGCCGCGCAGCAGCTCCGCGAAGTCGCCCGGCGTCACCGAGGCGAACACCCCGGGACCGCAGAGAAGCCGATGGAGCGCGTCGGCCCGGGCGCCGCCGCGCTGCGCGATCACGGACAGGACCTGGTGCAGCAGGGCGGTCGCGAGCGCGGCGTCGCTGGCCAGCGGCGGCTCCACGAAGCGGGCGGCGAGCAGGCGGATGGCCGCGACCGCGCGCACCGCGTCCTGGCGAAGCTCGTCGAGGACCGAGGAGCGCGTGTCGAGCTCCTGCTCGCGGACGTAGATCCGGAGGATGGCGGGCACGCCCGGCCGCCGCCCCGTCCGGCCCAGGCGCTGCCGCAGCGACGCCAGCGAGCGGGGCGCGCCGACCTGGGCGACGGACCGCACCGAGCCGATGTCGATGCCCAGTTCCAGGGTGGAGGTGCAGACCGCGGTGGTCGGCAGGGACGCGTCCTTGAGGCGGCTTTCGAGCTCCTCGCGCAACTCCTTGGAGAGGTTGCCGTGGTGCGGGAAGAACTCGTTGGGGACCTCGCCCCGTTCGGCCCGGCGCCGCAGCCTGTCGGAGAGGGCCTCCACCAGCCGCCTGGAGCCGCCGAAGACCAGGTTGTTGCTGCCCCTCAGCGAGGCGAACAGGTGGTCCGTGATCGCGTCGAGTGCCGGCACCGGCCCTGCGCCGGCCGCGCCCTCCGCCTCGGCCCCGTCGGTGCCGTCGGCGTCGAGCGGCTCCAGGTAGCCGAGGATCCGAAGCTGGAGGTCCAGGCCGGCCCCGCCGTCCTGGAGCAGGCGGACGCGCTCCGGCGCGGTCGGGCGAAGCCAGGCCGCCGCAGCCTCGGCGTCGCCGATGGTGGCCGACAGGCCGACCCGTCGCGTCCTGCCCGGCGCGCCGAGGGCCTCGACACGTCTCAGCAGCGACGCCAGGTGGAGCCCCCGTGGGCCCGACAGGAGGGCATGCACTTCGTCGACGACCACGAAATCCAACGCCGCCAGCAATCGACTGGCATCGGCGGGACGCCGGATCAGCAGGGCCTCGACGGATTCCGGGGTGATCAGGGCGATGCCGGCCGGCTTGGCCAGCATCCGCGCCTTGGCCGATTGCGGCGCATCCCCGTGCCAGCGGACAAGCGGGATCTCCATCCGCTCGCAGAGCTGGTCGAGCCGCTGGAACTGGTCGTTGATGAGCGCCTTCAGGGGGCTCACGTAGAGCACCGCCAGGCCGGGTTCGGCCCGGCCGGCGATCCGGGTCAGGATGGGCAGGAAGGCCGCCTCGGTCTTGCCGGCCGCCGTCGCCGCGGCGACCAACACGTCGTCACCGCCGTCGAGGACGGCGTCGATCGCGCGCGCCTGGATGTCCCGCAGCCCCGTCCAACCCTGCTCCCGGATCCAGGAGCGGACCTCCGGGGCGAGGCGGTCGAAGGCCCCGTCGCGGAGGCGCCGCTCAGAGGCGGAAGCTGACGAGCTCATCGCCGGGCGCCGGGCTGGAGGGGACGTCGGCGTCCGCCCCGGCGTCATCTGCCTGGTCGTCGCTGCGGACCTCGACGTGCCCGAGCAGCTCCTTCCAGCCCGTGCCGGGGTTCTGCTCGATGACGGCAAGCAATTGAACGAAGGCGCGGATCGTGTTGCGCGGCGTCCGGAAGTAGGCCTCGCCGATCCGGTCGTTGCAGTGACCCATGAAGGCGCCGAGCGCCTCGTCCGGCACGAGGTGCCTGGCGGGGTCGCCGCCGGCGAACACCGCCCGGATGTTCGACAGCAGGATCAGCATGTCCTCCGGGGTCAGGTTCTGCAGCCGGATCACCGGGCCCGACAGGTCGACCAGGCCGCCCTTCGCGAAGGCATTCTCCGCCAGCCGGCTCTGGAGCGCCTGGTAGCTGTACAGCCCGCGGCGGGTGTCGAGCAGGAATTCCGGCGTGCCGCCCAGGGCCAGGCCGAGCCCGCGCACGTTCCCCTGCAGCACATCGTTGAGGATGCGCAGGACCTGCTCGAAGTTCTGGTTGCGCGCCTGCGCGCTCTGGAGCTTGTACAGGTTGACCAGCTCGTCGAAGACGACGAACAGGCCGCCGTAGCCCGCGAGCCGGACGAAGGCGGCGAGCAGCTTGAGCGCGTCGTAGACGTTGTCGTCGTCGACGATGGTCCGCACGCCCAGCGCCTGCCGGGCCTCGGTCCGCGTCGAGAACTCGCCGCGGAGCCAGCGCAGGGCCGCCGCCTTCAGCGCCTCGTTCCCGTCCTCGCTCCCGCGCCAGTACGCCTTCAGGACGACCGCGTAGTCGTAGCCCCCGACCTCGTCCTGGAGCGGCGCGAGCCTGCGGTCGATGACCCGCTCGACGGGCAGGCCGGCCTGTTGCGCCTCCTTGACCGCGTCCGTGACGAAGCGCTCGACGACGCTGCCCAGGGCGCCCCCGTCCGGCTTGGTGCGGGTCGCCATGTTGCGCAGGGCCTCGGCGTAGAGGGCCCGCGCCTGCCCCGCGCTGGCGTGCAAGCGGCGGTCCGGCGCGAGGTCCGCGTGCACGGTGACGAGCTTGCGTTCGAGGGCGACGAGCCGGACCAGGTTGAGGAAGAAGGTCTTCCCGGCCCCGTACTCGCCGATCACGAACCGGATCGAGGACCCCTCGTCGGCGACGCGGTCGATGTCGCGCACCAGGGCGGCGATCTCGGCGGCGCGCCCGACCTGGACGTGGCGCAGGCCCGTGCGCGGCACGACGCCGGCCGAGAGGGCCTGCAGGATCGCGTCACGGTCCCGCGGGCGGATGGTCGGGGCTGGCTGCATGGGGCTAGGCGGTGGTGCTGGGGAGCAGGTGGAGGCGAAGGTGGGCCGCGATGGTGACCGGGTCGTCGTGCTCGATCAAGGCCTCGTCGAAGCGCTCGAAGCCCCATTCGTTGATGGTCTCAAGCGCCCCGTCGGGAAACAGGCCGTTCGCGCGGGCCGCCCGGTCGAACGCCTCGCGCGGCATCGGGTCCGGGGATGCGGCGACCGCGGCGAGCAGGCCGGCATGGGCCGGATCGAGCCCGGCCGGGCCCGTGTCCGCCGGTGCCGGCGCGGGCGCTTCCGGGGCGACGCCACCCGGCGGCGAAACCGTGCCCGCACCTGACCCGGGCGCCGAGTCCTCGACGAAGATGTCCGAGAGCAGGCTTGCGACCGCCTGCGTCTCGCGGCGAACGCGCTCCAGCCGCGATGCGTCGATGACGACGCGCCCGGAAGCGCGGTCGCCGACGTCCCCGCGCGGTTGGCTCCCGTCGGCGCCCCGCGGCTCCGCCGACGCGGCCGACCCGAGCGGCCCGCGATGCAGGGCGGCGTAGATCCCGTCGGCCGGCAGCGCGAGGAACGCGTGCAACCGTTCGAGGAACCGCACCTCCGCGGGTTTGGCTTGACCGCCGGCCATGACGGCCGCGAGCGCCGCCCGCGCGCAGGCCTGGCGCTCGGACAGGGGGCGGCCCGCCAACCGCCTCAGGATCCCCTGCGGCTTCGGCGGGTTGCGGTGGATCGACAGGGCGTAGGCGGTCAGGCGGGATTTCTCGGCAAGGCTGAGGGTATCGGTGCCCCGGATCGCGGCGAGCATCCCGTCGGCGGCGCCCTGGGACACCGCGCCGTCCGACGCCGCGGCGAGGCATGCGGCCTCGATGACGCCGCGCAGCGCCAGGTACTCGGGGCGTGTCGCGTCGACCGGTGCCCCGGCGGCCCCCTTGAACAGGACGACCGCCGCATCGGCGTCCGAGGCCGAGGCGCCGGCGCGAGGTTCCGGCCCGTAGCGGCGGTCCGGTTCGATGCCGATGCCGACCCGGTCGAGCGCTTGGCAGAGCTGCGTCACGCCGGCCTGCGGCACGCGGCCTTCCTCCGGCAGCGGGATCTCCATCACCTCAAGCAGCCGGCGCAGGGACGTGGCCGGCATGGCCGCTCCGGCGGCGAACAGGGCCTCGCAGCGCTCGCCGACGGCCGTCCACGCGTCGCCTGCGCAGGCCAGGTCCGGCGGCAGGAGCAGGGCCGCCTGCACGCTCCCGCGGGCGTCCGGGCGCCTGCCGACGAAGCGGCTGAACGCATCGAGCTCGTCGGTGCAGGCCTCGACGAGCTCGCGGAGCTTCCTCACGGGGGCGGAGACGGCAGCGATATCGGGCAGGGACCCCGGCGCCTTGAGGTCCACCTGGAACGTCGAACTGGCGGCTCGATAGGACGCCTTGATCCGCGCCTTCGGCGCGCCGACCTTGAGTCCCTTCGGGTATTTGGCCGGGAACCGGAGGCGCCAGAGCGCCGCGAACTCGTCCGGGCATCGCGTCACCGGCGTGCGGAAGCCGCGGTCGGGCAGGCCCGCCAGCCAGAGGAGGGCGTCGTCCGCGTCGAGGGGCTGGCCGTCGGCCAGCTTCCGGCCGAGATGGACCCTGACGGCGAGCGGCAGTTCGTAGCTGTAGAAATTCGGGTCGAGGTTCAGCTCGGGACGCCGCTCCTCCGCCGCGGGCACCAACAGCCGGGCGGCCTCGACGAAGCTCCGCGCATAGGCCTGGAACGAGCTGTTCGCCCCGTAGATCGCGCGCAGGCGCTCGACCTCCGCGACCAGCACGGGCGCGTCGGCCGCGACCCCTTCCTTGAACAGCCGGTATTCCAGACCGTAGAAGTACAGGAAGACGAGCGCGATGCTGGCCGCGGGGTCGGAGCGCCCCCCGGCCAGCCAGTCCAGGTAGGCGCGGCGGCCCGCCGGGTTCAGCCCGTCGTACCGGCACCAGTAGGTCAGGCCGGTCGCCGAGCCCCGCCCCGCCTTCGCCACGGGAAGCGCGGGATCGATCAGGCAGTTCTCCCTGCGCCACGGATCCGACCCGAGCTTCTCGCCGACGTAGATCAGCCCTCCCGTCACCGTCAGGCCCTGGATCTCGACCGGTTCGCCGGGAGGGACCCAGCGCGCCGACCGGCCCCGCTTGCCGCGCCCCTCCGGCGAGGGTTGCGGCACGGGCGCGGGATCGTCGGGTAGGGGCGTGACCGTGAAGGCAGGCTCGACGTGCGCCTCGGAGGCAACCGCCTCGGGGGGCCGTCGACCGAACGTGTCTCGCGGTCCCTCGGGCGGGGCGGGCAGGGGGGTCGCGGGGATGGCGAGGTCAGGCGGGTCAGGCGGAGCATGGATCGTGGACGGCGCGGGGTCGACCGGCGCGCTCGCGGCTTCCGTGGTCGCGCCCGCGCCCGTCGCGCGGTCGCCCGAACGGCGTCCGAGGCTCATCCAGCCGACCAGGAGGACCGTCGCGCCCGTGACGAGGGCCGGCCAGCCCACCTGGACGAACTGCATCGCGGCGGCCGCCAGCGCCACGGCCGATCCGAGCAACAGAAGGCCTTCCCGGGCTCGGCCGGCCCCCGGTTCGCGCCCTGCCATGGACCGCGCCTCACCGCTCGCCACGGCCACCCCTGCGCCCAGCAGGGTCGGCGCGCCAATCCCGTGCCCGAGCCCGGCCCTCGGCAGGGCTGCACCGGCGCTGCGCCACGGGTCCGACAGGCCGGGACGGCGCGCCGGCAAGGTTCGCCGCCGCGGCGAGCCGCGACACGGTATCCGCGTCGAGATGGTGGCCGGGCGCCGTCGCCATCCGGCGCAGGTAGTCGGCCAGCCTCGGGCCGACGGCCTGCCCGGGTTCGAGGAGGATGCGCAGCGCCCGGAGCGCCGTGCCGCGCGGGTTCGGGTCTTCCTCCAGGTTGATGTCGACCGTGCCGTGACCCAGCCAGGCCGCGAACCGCGGGCCGTGGTGAACCCGGTGGCAGCCGCACAGGTACAGCACGGCGTCCCGGTCGAAGAAGGTCGTGTGGACGAGGTCGGCCAGGCGCGTCGCGCGGACGTGGCCGGTGCGCACCGCCCAGGTGGAGGGGAGGGCCCAGACGTCGTAGGAGTGCCGGCGGCCGGCGATCCGGTACCCGCCGAAACGGTTGCGCACGGCGCGGCCGTCGCGCAGCAGCTCCGCCAGGCGCCCCGGCGCGGTGTCCACGACGAGGTCCACGTCCGACCCGAACGCGTCGGCCCCGCCCCAGGCGATGTCGCGGGGCATGCCCCCGAAGATGGCGACCTCGCCGGCCTGGCCCAGGTGGCCGATCAGGTCCGCGATCTCGTCGCCGCCACGGGCCTCGTCCGCGAGGAAGGCCCGCATCCGCCGGCCCAGCTCGGCCCCGTCCCGGGCGCGCCTGCCCGGGTCAGCCATGGTGCCGCCCCAGGTCGTCGCGCAGCGATACCGCGAAGGTATCGGTCATGCCCGAGATCATGTCGGTGATGAGTTGCAACTCCCGGTAGCGCATCGGCATCCGGTTGCCCGGAGCCTCGGCGACCCGCCGGTAGTTCTCCGAGATCCGGGAGTAGACGTAGGCCGGCAGGGCCTCGCGATCCGACCTCAGGTCGTCCGGGTCCTTGCGCTCGACCACGGCCGTCCAGAACATGTCCATGAGCTCGTGGAGCGTGCGGTGGCCGGCGAGCTCGACCTCAAGGACGCTGCGGTGGCGGTAGACGTGGAACTTCGCGAAGCGCTTGAGCGAGGTCCACAGCACGACGGCGTCCGAGGCCGCCATCAACTCCCTGTCGAACGCGCCGGCCATGATGGCGTCCCGGTTGGCGACGAAGGCCCCGACGGCCGCCCGGACCATCGTCCCGATGGCGTCGACGCGGAACATCTGCATCGAGATGTCGTCGAGTTCCCCGGGCGAGAGTCCCTCGTCGCGGAAGTCGGCATGGTAGCGCTCCGCCCGCTCGCAGACCCCGAGGGTGACCTCGTCGTCGCAGGCATCGTGGCGCAGCCACGCCGTCAGCACGTTGAAGTTGATCAGGTTCTTCTTGGCGGCGTCCTCGACGTCCACGACCGAGTAGGCGATGTCGTCGCAAGCCTCCATCACGAAGGTCAGCGGATGCCGCACGCCCTGGCGCAGCCCGGTCTCCGCCCAGACCTCCGCGGCGATGCCGGCCTCGGACTGGAAGAAGTTGAACTTCTTCCGGGCATGGGACGACTTGTCGACCGCGTCCGAGGGCACGGGGTACTTCATCAGGGCCGCCAGGAAGGCGTAGGTCATGTTGAGCCCGAAATCGTCGTTCAGGATCTGCAGCCGGGTCAGCAAGCGGAACGCCTGCGCGTTGCCCTCGAACGCCAGGAAGTCCCGGCGCATCGGCTCGGTCAGGCCCGGCGCGTCGAAGATCGCGAAGGAGCCCGGCTCCTCCGAACGGGGTGTCGCGTGACGCTTCATCCAGGTCTGGATCGCGGTCTCGCCCTGGTGCCCGAAAGGCGGGTTGCCGAGGTCGTGGGCGAGCCCGATGGCCTCCAGCAGGGCCGGCACGTTGCGCAGGGGCTCGACCGACGCCGGGAAGCCGAGCGCCTCGCCGTGGACGAAGGCCAGGGTGGTCCCCATGCTCCGCGCCATGTTCGCCACCTCGTGGCTGTGGGTCAGCCGCGTGCGGACGCTGTCGTTGCGCTCCAGCGGGAAGACCTGCGTCTTGTCCTGGAGGCGCCGCACCGGGGTGGAGAACAGGATGCGGTCGTGATCGCGTTCGTGCTGGGTCCGATCCTCGCCCAGCCTCGGTTCGTGCGCCTTCCCGCCGGGCCTCGGCTTGCGACGCCGGGAATTCAGAAGGGCCGTCCAGTCGAGTTGCTCGCCCATCCTCGGTCCTGTCCCCGCGGCGACGCCGGCTCCGCCGCCTCCCACAACCGCATGACGCATGGTCTACGTTCCGGCTCTCCCGCCCGTCACGTCCGATTCCGGCCGTTGTCCACGGATTCGTTTCCGCATGGTGCCGGCCCGCGTCGCAAGAGGGTAGGGCACCCGGACCGGAAAGGGAACATTGCGGGAACGATGGCGGCGGCGCTGAGGGGCGGCCGGGCAGGCATGCGGCCTCGCACGGATGCCATCGGCAGCGGTCCCGTACGCCTGACGCGGGCGCCGGCGGCCTCCTCTATGCCCGCCGGATCGCGGGAAGGGCGACGCGTCAGCTTGGCTGAACGGCCCGGCCCCCGTGTCGGTACGGATCAAGCCGGTCGAGAAGTGGCAGGCCTTCCGCCCGGTGGTTGGCGTCGCGGATCGGTGCGCCGTAGGGTCGACGGTGTCATGAAGAACGCTTCGACCGCTGCCTATCCCGACCGGTCCGACATCCTTGCTCGGAAAGCGGAAGGGCGCCGCGAGCTCGCCGCCCTGACCTTCGGCGAGAAGATCGCTCGGATGGAGGCCCTGCGCGACCGCCTCGCGCCGATCCGCGCCGCGCGCGAAGCTCGCTTGAGGCGCGCCTCCCTACGTTCCTGACCCGCCGTCGTTCCGTCCCCGGGTTGGGGACGGCGAGGTCCGGATCCCGCGCCGGCGGCCACGAAGCTGACCCGCTCCGCGCGAACGACGCCCTGCCTCGGCGGCTGCCTCTGCCGCCGCGCGGGCGCCTGCGCGCTCGCCCGGCTCAACCGATCCGCCCGAGCGCGGGGAAGGCCTCCAGGATGAGGGCGGCCACGGCGGTCATGCGGTCGGTGATCATCAGCAGACCCATCGCCACCATGACGCCGCCGCCGACCACCTGAAGGGCACGGCCGAACCAGCGCAGGGTCCGAAGGCGCGCGACGAAGCCGGACAGGAACAGGGCCGCGGCCACGAACGGCACGCCGAGGCCGAGCGAGTAGACGGTGAGCAGGGCGACGCCCTTGCCCGAGGCCGAGGAGGCCGTGACCGCCAGGATGGCGCCGAGGACGGGACCGATGCAGGGGGTCCATCCGAAGGCGAAGGCCGTTCCGAGGAGATAGGCGGCGACCGGCCCTCGCCCCGGCGGATCGCCGTGCCAGCGCAGCTCGCGCTGCAGCCAGGCGGGCCGCAGCAGACCGGCCGTGAACAGGCCGAACAGGATCACGAGGAGGCCCGAGGCGAGGTTCAGCGCCTCGCGATGGGCGAGCAGGGCGAAGCCGAGCGCGCTCGCCCCCGCGCCGAACGCGACGAAGACGGTCGTGAACCCGAGCACGAAGCAGAGGCTCAGGCCGAGCGTGCGCAGGCTGTCGCGCCCGCCGGCAGCCGACTGGCCCGCGACGTAGGACACGTAGCCCGGGACGAGGGGCAGCACGCAGGGCGACAGGAACGACACGGCGCCGGCCGCGAAGGCCGCCACGAAGCCCACGCTTGAGGCGTCGATGGCCATGGTCTCAGGCCCGGCGCAGGGATGAAGGCAGGCTCGTCACTCCCGCCCGTCCCCCGCCGCGGCGAAGGTCTTGCGGGGGCGCTGGCGCTCCGCCTCGGTCCCGCCGGGCCCCGGCGGCTTGCGTGCCGCCGCACCCCGGACCGGCTCGCGCTGTCCGGCAAGGGCAACCGGGCCCGAGGCCGGCATCGCGACCTCGCGCGGCCCTGCGGCCAGGGCCTCGGGGCGGCTCACCTCGCCGAGCCCGTTTCCCATCGCCATCATGGTCTCGCGGAAAGCCCGGTGCTGGCCACCGTCCTCGTACACCAGCCGGACGGCCGGCGTCCCGCTCGCCACGAGGGCGGCGACCTGCCGCTCGTCGTCCGCCTGCTTCCGCGCGACCGCGCCGGCCGTGGCCTCGTCGCCGCCGGCATCGAACACGTAGCGACCGCCCGCGGCGCCGACGACCGGCTCGGCCCACGTCACCTCGAAGCGGTCGGACCCCTCCTTGAGGTTCCTCCAGAACGCGACGTTCGGATCCTGCCGATGCCGGGCCAGGTTCTCCGGGGTCATGCGGAACGGATAGGATTGGAACTGGACGGCACGCTGCCCGCCCGCGAAGGCCTCGCGCACCACGGCATAGAGCTCCGAGATCGCCTCGTCCGTCATCGCGAAGCAGCCCCGCGACGAGCAGGAGCCGTGCACCATCAGGTGCGCGCCCGTGCGTCCCAGGGAGCGGTCGTACTCGTTCGGGTACCCGAGGTCGAACGAGAGATAGAGGCTCGAATTCGGGTTCAGGGACGCGGGCGTGACCGCGTAGAAGCCCTCCGGCGCCTGCCGGTCCCCCTCCCGGGTCTTGGGCCCGAGCTGGCCCGACCAGCGGCACATCGGATAGGTCTTCAGGAGGGCGTACCTGCCGTCCGCGCCGCGCTTCCAGAGCTCGATCTCGGATTCCTTCTTGTAGGCCCGCATCAGGATCGGGTCGGCCGCCGAGACCCCCTTGGTCGACATCAGGGCCAGGGTCGCGGGCGGGATCGGCGCGAGGTGGCGCGTCGAGGCCGCGTACTGGCCGTCCTGGCAGGCGGACAGCGCCAGGAGGAGGGCCAGACCGAGCGTCGTCGTCTTCAGCATGTCGGCCTCGCTGGGGTGGGCGCACGAGCCTGGGCCCGAAGGGTTGATGCCAGGTTGTCGTGGCCGTGGTTCGGCGGAATCGGGCCCCTCATGGGACTGGTTCCCCGGCACCGGGATGGCTCCGTCGCGCGGAAAGGCCTTCGAGGAGCAGCAGGACGACGCCGGCGGAAATCCAGGTGTCGGCCAGGTTGAAGGTGAACCAGCGAATGCCGCCGGTGTGCAGGTCGAGGAAGTCGGTGACGGCGCCGTCGATGAGCCGGTCGAGGAAGTTTCCAGCCGCCCCGCCGGCGATCGCGGCGAGCCCGAGACGTTCGAGCGTGCCCGTCGTAGCCAGCGCCCAGGCAATGACGAGGCAGGTGAGCGTACCCTGGAGGGCGAGGAGCAGCGCGAGGGAGGACGGATCGTGCGCCGCGAACAGGCTGAAGCTGATGCCCCGGTTGAACGACAGGCTCAGGTCGACGAAGGGCACGAAGCCCCGGGGCACGCCCTCGGTCAGCCACGCCTCGGCCACCGCCTTCGCGCCGAGGTCGATGGCCGTGGAGGCGAGGATGACCACGGCCACGGTCGCCATGCGGCCGGCCCAGCCTGACGAAGAGCTCATCAGGCCCTCAGAAGACGCAGCGCGTTGGCCGTCACCAGGACGGTCGCGCCGGTGTCGGCCAGGATGGCGGGCCAGAGGCCGGTGATGCCGGCGATGGTCGTCACCAGGAACACCGCCTTCAGGCCGAGCGCGATGGCGACGTTCTGGCGGATGTTGCCCAGGGTCGCCCGGGACAGCGAGACCAGCGCGGCCACGTCGCCGACGCGGTCGTTCAGCACCGCCGCGTCCGCCGTCTCCAGGGCCGCGTCGGTGCCGCCGCCCATCGCGATGCCGACGCTGGCGGCGGCCAAGGCCGGGGCGTCGTTGATGCCGTCGCCGACCATGGCGACCGGGCCCCTCTCCTTCAGGGCCGCGATCTCGGCGAGCTTGTCCTGGGGCAGGAGCTCGGCCTTCACGTCGAGGCCGAGCTCGGACGCGACCGCCCCGCCCGTGCGGCGGTTGTCGCCGGTCAGCATCACGCTGTGCACGCCGAGCTTCCGCAGGGCCGCGATGCCGGCGGCCGCGTCGGCGCGGGGCTCGTCCCGGACCGCGATGGCGCCCAGGGCCTCGGCGCCGCGGACGACGATGACCACCGTCTTGCCGCCGGCCTCCAGCTCCGCGACGGCGCGGTCCGCCTCGGGGCCGAGCCGCGCGCTCTCGGCGGCGTGGCGCGGGGAGGCGACGAGCACCGTCTGGCCCATCACCGTGGCCTGCACCGCCCTGCCGGGGATGGCGCGGGCGTCCCGCGTCGGCCGCAGCGGCACCCCGTCCGTGTTCGCCCGGTCGAGGATGGCCCGGGCGATGGGGTGGCTGCTTCCGCTCTCGACCGCGGCGGCCAACCCGAGAAGCGACCGCTCCGACGCGTCCGGGGCGAGGGCCAGGATGTCGGTGACCCGCGGCCGCCCCGCCGTCAGCGTCCCGGTCTTGTCGAACGCGACCGTGCGCACCCGCCCGATGACCTCCAGCGCGGCGCCCCCCTTCACGAGCAGCCCGCGCCGCGCTCCGGCGGCCAGCCCGGACGCGATGGCGGCCGGGGTCGAGAGCACCAGCGCGCAGGGGCAGGCGATCAGGAGGAGCGCCAGGCCCCGATAGACCCAGGTGCCCCAGTCGGCGCCGAGCAGCAGCGGCGGCACGATTGCGACCGCGGCGGCGAACGCGAAGGCGATGGGCGTGTAGACCGCGCTGAACCGGTCGATGAAGCGCGCCGTGGGCGACTTCGAGGCCTGCGCCTCCTCGACGAGGTGCAGGATGCGGGCGACCGTGTTGTCGGCCGCCGTCTTGGTGACCCGGACCTGCAGCGCGCCGTCGGCGTTGACGCTGCCCGCGAAGACCGGGTCGCCGACCTCCTTGGGCTTCGGGACCGACTCGCCGGTGATGGGGGACTCGTCGAGGCTCGACGCGCCGTCGGTGATCACGCCGTCGGCGGGCACGCGGTCGCCCGGCCTCACGACGACGACCTGCCCGATGGCCAGCGACGCCGCGGGCACCTCGCGGATGGCGCCGTCGGGCCCGTCGACGAGGCGGGCGGTCTTCGGCACCAGGGCGGCGAGCGCCTTGATCCCGGCGCGCGCCCGGCCCGCCGCCACGACCTCCAGCATCTCGCCGACCGTGAAGAGCAGCACGACGATGGCGGCCTCCTCGGCGGCGTGGATGGCGAGCGCCCCCGCGGTCGCGACCGACATCAGCATCTCGATGGAGAAGGGCGTGCCGGCGAACGCCGCCAGGACCGCCCGGCGGCCGTAATAGGCGAGCCCGACGAGCGCGCCCGGCCAGTAGGCGTACTCGCCCGCCAGGCCCGGCGCGATCCGCTCGACGAGGAAGCCGGCGGCGAACAGGGCGCCGATGAGGATGCCCAGCAGCGCCTTCCGGCTCCGCCAGAGCGGCGGCTCGGGCTCTTCCGCGCTCTCGGCGGGCGGGGCGCCGCCCGAGGCTTGCGCCCTGGCCAGGTCCGCGGCCGTGGGGAGCGGCGCGACGCCGTAGCCCAGGCGCTCGATGCGCCCCTCCAAGTCGGTCCTCGGCGTCGCGGCCTCGTCGAGCGCGAGGTCGAGGATTTGGCTGCCGTAGTTCACGCGCACGTCCGCGACGCCCGGCAGCCGGGAGACGGCGGTCTCGATCTTCCCGGCGCAGGTCGGGCAGTCCATGCCCCTGACCCTGTAGCGCAGGGCCTGCGCGCCGGGGGCGGACGGGGACAGGGTGTCCGCGGGGGCGGCCTGGTTCATGCTGCGCTCCGTTCGTCCGAGCCCTGGACCGGACCGGGACGGGTGCCTACATGCACCCTGTAGTCACTGCAGGGTCAAGCCGTGAGCAAAACCGCGTCCATGACCATCGGCAGGCTCGCGGAGGCAACGCAGACCCGCGTCGAGACGGTGCGGTGGTACGAGAAGGTCGGGTTGCTGCCCCCGCCGGCGCGGTCGAGCGGGAACTACCGGCTCTACGGGCCCGAGCACCTGCGCCGGCTGAGCTTCATCCGGCGGAGCCGCACCCTCGGGTTCACGGTGGAGCAGATCCGGGACTTGTTGGCGCTCTCCGACGACCGGGAGCGCTCGTGCACCGAGGTCGACATCATCGCCCGCGC
This sequence comes from Methylobacterium organophilum, assembly GCF_022533465.1. NCBI lineage: Bacteria > Pseudomonadati > Pseudomonadota > Alphaproteobacteria > Hyphomicrobiales > Methylobacteriaceae > Methylobacterium > Methylobacterium organophilum. The sequence goes on from NZ_CP092848.1 coordinate 2,080,212, forward strand.
CCACCTCGCCGACGTGGAGCGCAAGCTGGCCGACCTGGCCCGGCTCGCCGCGGAACTGCGCGAGGTCATCGGCCAGTGCGGCTGCGGGTCGGTCGCGGACTGCCGCATCATCGAGGCCCTCTCGCCGATGGTCGACCCCGCCTGAGGGACGTGCGGCTGGCTCCGCAGGCGACGCAAGGGGCATCAGCTCCCGTCTCTCGAACGGCCCTTGGCCGCGAACCCGCAGCACGCCACGGCGGGGGGGAGGGGGGGGCGACCGTGGCCATCGCCCGGACGGCGGCCCTGGCGCGACGGTGAGGGCCCGCATCCTCCGCTGCCAGCACAGCCGCGCCTTGTCTCATCACCTCACCTCGCCGACGATGATGCAATGTTCCACCGCGGCGCGCATCGAGATCCCGAACACAACGATCGTCCGGACAACTCACTCAAGCCTGAGCAGTGTATGAGCGAGCACGCAATGCGAGCGTCCGGGATGCCATATAACGGCCGAACATCGATGGAAGGCGCGCACGAACGAACCGGCGCCTGGTCTTCAATTGCGGAACTTCGGGAGGACGCCGCGAACCCCGACAGCGGATAGCTGCCGCGACATGGCGTGGATGATCGACGCGGGTCCGGCCGCGCTGTGGCGAGCTTCCAGCTTCACCTCAAGGCCGCGCAGCCCCACGGCCAACTCAAGTGCTTGCAGCGACCTCGTGATCTCCTCGAACCGCGCTCTCGCGTCGGACCAGCCTTGCGCGAAGCCGAACAGCTCGCGCAGGGCCGGCGCGATCTCCTTGAAGGCTGCCAGCGCCGCGACCAGGGCGTCGAGCGAGAGGCGGCCCTGGACGAAGCCACGCCGCCGGAAGCGTCAGCAGCGAGAGCAGCACGAGGCGCAGCTGGAAGCGCAGCGTCGCCCGCGGGACGTCGCGCTCAAGGCTCCGCCGCTCCGGGCTTCCGGCGCCGCGACGGCGCTGCCGTCCGCGCAGCCAGCGCCAGCCGAGGCGGAGCGCCAGCCTTCCCGTCCAGGCCGGCGCCACGACGAGAACGAGGACCGAGACGAGCTCAATCCACCCAGGGCCGTGGGGCTGATCCAGGCCGGTGACCCGGTGGATCAGGTCGTGGACGACGGGCGCGAACAAGGGGCTCCGAGGTGGGACGCTTCAACCGAGCCGGGTCGCCCGCAGGCGCAGGGCGTTGCCGATCACGCTGACCGAAGACAGCGCCATGGCGGCGGCGGCGATGACGGGCGAGAGCAGGATGCCGAGGAACGGGTAGAGGACGCCCGCCGCCATCGGCACGCCGGCCGCGTTGTAGACGAAGGCGAAGAACAGGTTCTGGCGGATGTTGCCCATCACCGCCTTCGACAGCCGCCGCGCCCGCACGATGCCGAGGAGGTCGCCCTTGAGCAGGGTCAGCCCAGCGCTCTCGATGGCCACGTCGGTGCCGGTGCCCATGGCGATGCCGACGTCGGCGGCGGCGAGCGCGGGAGCGTCGTTGACGCCGTCGCCGGCCATCGCCACGACCTGGCCGGCCGCCTTGTGCCGCTCGACCACGGCGGCCTTCTGGTCGGGCAGCACCTCCGCCTCGACCTCCTCGATCCCGAGGCGGCGCGCCACCGCCTCTGCGGTCGTCCGATTGTCGCCGGTCAGCATCACGACCCGGATGCCCTCGGCCCGGAGCGCGGCGAGCGCCTCGGGCGTCGTGACCTTGACAGGGTCGGCGATCGCGATGACGCCGGCCACGCGCCCGTCGACGGCCGCGAAGATCGCGGTCGCCCCATCTCGCCTCAGGTCGTCCGCCTCGGCCGCGTAAGTCGACACCTCCACCCCCTGCTCGCGCAGGAAGGCGGCGTTGCCGAGCGCCACCCGGCGCCCCTCGACGGTGCCGAGCGCGCCCTTGCCGGTCGGGCTGTCGAAATCCGCCACGGGAGCCAGGCCGATCCCGCGCTCCTCGGCCGCCTTCACGATGGCGAGGGCGAGCGGGTGCTCGCTCGCCCGCTCGACGCTCGCCGAGAGGCGCAGCACGCTGGCCTCGTCGAAGCCGGTCGCCGCCGCCACCCGCGTCACCGCTGGCTTGCCCTCGGTCAGCGTGCCGGTCTTGTCGACCACCAGCGTGGTGACCTTCTCCATGCGCTCCAGCGCCTCGGCGTTCTTGACGAGCACCCCGGCCCCGGCGCCGCGGCCAACGCCGACCATGATCGACATCGGCGTGGCGAGGCCGAGCGCGCAGGGGCAGGCGATGATGAGCACTGCGACAGCCGCCAGCAGCGCGAAGGTGAAGCGCGGCTCCGGCCCGAACGCCATCCAGGCGATGAAGGCCAGCGCCGCCACGCCGATGACCGCCGGCACGAACCAGCCGGCGACCTGGTCGGCGAGACGCTGGATAGGCGCGCGAGAGCGCTGGGCCTCGGCCACCATCTGGACGATGCGGGCCAGCATGGTGTCGCGCCCGACCTTGGTCGCCTCGATGACGAGGGCGCCGGACTGATTGAGGCTGCCGCCGATGACGGAGGTGCCGACCTCCTTGGTGACGGGCATCGATTCCCCGGTCACGAGGCTCTCGTCGACGGAGCTGCGGCCCTCCACGACGGCACCGTCGACCGGCACCTTTTCGCCGGGGCGGACGCGAAGGCGGTCGCCAACGCCGATGGCGTCAAGTTGCACCTCCTCGTCCGTCCCGTCGGGCCGGATGCGGCGGGCCGTCTTCGGCGCGAGGTCGAGCAGCGCGCGGAGCGCCCCGCCCGTGCTCTCGCGGGCCCGGAGCTCCAGGACCTGCCCGAGGAGCACCAGCACCGTGATGACCGCGGCCGCCTCGAAGTAGGCCGGCACCGCCCCGCCGTGACCGCGCAGCGCCTGCGGGAAGAGTCCGGGCGCAACGGTGGCGACGACGCTGTAGGCCCAGGCCACCCCGGTGCCCATCGCGATCAGGGTGAACATGTTGAGGTTGCGGCTGCGCACCGACGCCCAGGCGCGCACGAAGAACGGCCAGCCTCCCCAGAGCACGACCGGGGTCGCGAGGACGAACTGGACCCAGTTCGAATTCTGCTGGCCGAGGAGGTCGAGCAGGCCAGTCAGGTGGCCGCCCATCTCCAGCGCGAACACCGGCAGGGTCAGCGTGAGCCCGATCCAGAACCGCCGGGTCATGTCGACGAGTTCCTCGCTCGGACCCTTGTCGGCGCCGACCAGCACCGGCTCCAAGGCCATGCCGCAGATCGGACACGCCCCTGGGCCGAGCTGCCGGATCTCGGGGTGCATCGGGCAGGTGTAGATCGTGCCCTCGGGCACCGGGTCGGCCTTCTTCGCGGCCCGGCCGGGGTCGACGTAGCGGACCGGGTCGGCCTCGAACTTGGTCCGGCAGCCGTTCGAGCAGAAGTAGTAGGGGTGCCCGTCGTGCTCGGCCCGGTGCTTCGTCGCATGCGGGTCGACCATCATCCCGCAGACCGGGTCCTTCACGCGGAAGGCGCCGTCCTCGCTCTCCGTGACGCCGGCATGGTGGCCGTGGTCGTGGCCGTGTGCGTGCCCGTGCTCGGCATGGCCGTGGCCTCCTGGGGCAGGATCGTGTCCCTGTGGCGCGTCGCTCATGACCGCTCCTTCCGCATGGCCGAGCGGGCGCCGCCGGGCCGCAAGCGACCCGACGACAGCCGGCGGCTTACTGGTTGCCTTCCGTCTTGGCGTTCTTGTCGAGCCAGGCGACGAGCTCCTTGATGCTCTTCTCCTGCTCCTCGATTGTCTTTTCGGCGAGGCGCTTGCTCTCGGCGTTGTCGGCGCCCTTCAGCCCGGCGCGGGCCATGTCGATGGCGCCTTGGTGGTGCGGGATCATCGCGCAGATCCAGGCGACGTCGGGGTCGCCCGCCATCATCCCCTGCATCATCGGGCCGTTCATCGACATCATGGCCTGCTGGAGACCCTTCTGGGTCTCGGTCATCTGGCCGCCCATGCCCTGCATGGCCTGGGACATGTGCCCCTGCATGTCCTTCATCATGGCGTCCTTGCCGGCGGTGGCCGCCTTGCAGGCCTCCGGCAGCTTCACGGCGGACTGCATCGAGCCATGGTCGTGGTCGGCCGCGAGAGCCATCCCGGCGCCCGGGAGCGCCAGGGCCGCGGCGAGAATCAGGGTACGAACAAGCATGATTGCCTTCTCTCGTTGGGGGTGAGGAGCGGCCCGGTCGGCCGCCCCGGATCCATCAGGCGGCCATCTTCCGGCAGCTCTCGGCGCAGCGGCGGCACTGCTCGACGCATTGCTGCATGTCGCCGACCTGCTCGCAGCTGCGGGCGCAGTCCTCGCAGACGTCGGCGCACTCGGCGCAGGTATGCTTGTGGTGTGCGGTCCCCAACAGCATGAAGTGCGCCGAGGTCCGGCAGATTTCGGCGCAGGCGAGCATCAGCCGGAAGTGTTCGGGCTCGACGTGCTTGCCGCCGGCCGGGAGGCAGTGGTTCGAGGCCATGCTGAGGCAGGTCTGGTAGCAGCGTAGGCACTCGTCGATGCAGGACTGCATCTCGCTCGACATCTGGTGCATTCAGGTTCTCCGTCTATCCATCGCAAGGTTTGCGGCACGACTGGAATGCTGACTCAGTATCAGATAAGTCAGACCGTCATTACCCTAATATAGAACTCACGGGATACAGATGCGTTCTGAAATAAATACTCTGAAGCATCACGTATTCGGGAGGGCCGCCTGCGCGCGGACGCGACCGCTCAGTTGGTGCCGCGCTTCCTGAGGAAGGCCTCCATCTGGGCGATCTCAACGTCCTGAGCCTTGATGATCTCCTCAGCCAGCTTCCGGATCTCGGGGTCCTTGGAATGCTGGAGGGCGACCTTGGCCATCCCGACGGCGCCCTTGTGGTGGGGAATCATGCCGCGCACGAAATCGACGTCGACGTCGTTCGAGTAGCGGATGTCCATGTTCCGGTGCATCTCGGCATCGACGTCCCGGAACGCCTTCGTGGCCGGCGTGTCCGCTTTGTCCGCGGCAGCCATGGCGGCGTGGTCGTGACCGCCATGGCTGGCATGGTCGTGGGCCTCGTGCGCTAAGGCGATGCCCGAGAGGCCGAGGGCCAGGGCTCCGGCGGCGAGGGTCGAGGTCAGGGTCTTCATCGAGGAGGCTTCCTGGTGCGAGGGGTCAGTTGAACTTGCCGCTGGCGGTCGCGCCGTCGGGACCAGTGAGTTGCACGGCCCCCTTGGGGCTTTCGCCGAGGGCGACCGCGGCCCTGCCGGACAGGCGGTTGCCGTCGGCGGGCTCCAGGGGGACGCGGGTCGGCTTGCCGCCGACGACGAGGATGGCCGTGCCCTTGAAGCCGGAGGTCGGGACCAGCTTCTGGCCCTCGTCCAACAGGAACACGTCGACGGTCTCGCCTTTGGTGACGAGCTCGACGTGGAACTTGCCCGCGTCCGCCACCCGGCCGCCGTGCTGGCCGGTGGTCTCGTGGGCGTAGGCGGCGGTCGCGGCGAGCAGGCCGGCGGCCAGGGTCACTCTCGAAAGGATCATGGGGAACTCCTCGGTTGCGGGGTCAGTAGGCCTCGGCCGGCCGCGGGGGCGCGCCGTCCGGGGATGGGTAGGCCGGCGCCTCGGCGTGCAGCGCACGCAGCCGCTCAAGCGGCCTGCGGCCGAAGCGCAGGAACAGGACGGGGGTCAGGAAGGTGTCGAGCAACGTCGCGCTGATCAGGCCGCCGAAGATCGTCACCGCGACCGGGTGCAGGATCTCCTTGCCCGGGCTCGCCGCGTCGTAGAGCAGCGGCAACAGCGCCACGCCGGCCGAGAGCGCCGTCATCAGCACCGGGGTCAGCCGTTCCAGACTGCCGCGCACGACGAGTTCGGGCCCGAACGGCACGCCCTCGTGCAGCGACAGGTTCAGGTAGTGGCTGATCTTGAGGATGCCGTTGCGGGCCGCGATGCCGGTCAGCGTGATGAAGCCGATCATCGACGCGACCGAGAGCGGCTGCCCGACCAGCCACAGGGCCGCCACCGAGCCGATCAGGGCGAGCGGCACGTTGCCCATGATGATGAGCGCCAGCGCGGCCGAGCGGTAGCGGCTGTAGAGGATGGCGAAGACCAGCGCCAAGGACAGGCCGGAGAGCGCCGCGATGGTCCGGCTCGCCTCCTCCTGCGCCTGGAAGGTGCCCTCCAGGCTGGTGAAGAAGCCGGGCGGCATCGGCTCCTGGGCCACCGCCTCGCGGATCGCCGCCACGATCGTGGCCATGTCGCTCTCGGCCGTGGTGTTGGCCTGGACCACGATGCGGCGGCGGGCGTTCTCGCGCAGGATCTGGTTCGGCCCGTCCGTCTCGCGGATGTCCGCGACCTGGCGCGCCGGCACCCAGCCCGAGGGCGTCTCCAGCAGCAGGTCACCGAGGCCAGCCGTCGTCCGCCGGTTCTCCGACAGGCGCAGCACCACGTCGAAGCGGCGCACGCCGTCGACGACCGTCGAGACCACCCGCCCGTTCGAGAGGCGGCTGATCTGCTCGACGACCGCGGCGGGCTGGACCCCGTAGAGGGCCGCCCGGGTGTAGTCGACGCGCACCTCCAGCTGCGGGATGCGGACCTGCCGCTCGACCTGCAGGTCGGCGAGCCCCGGGATCTTGGCGAGGCGGTCCCTCAGGCCGTTCGCCACCCGGCGCAGGGCGTCGAGGTCGTCGCCGAACACCTTGAGCGCGATCTCAGCGCGGACGCCCGAGAGCATGTGGTCGAGCCGGTGCGAGATCGGCTGGCCGACGTTGACCGCCACCGGCAGGGCACCGAGGCGCCCGCGGATGTCGGCGACGAGCGCCTGCTTCGGACGCTTCAGCCCATCGTCCAGGGCGACGTCGATCTCGGAGGAATGCACCCCCTCGGCGTGTTCGTCGAGCTCGGCCCGGCCGGTCCGGCGGCCGACCGCCTTCACGCCCGGAATCTCCAGGAGCAGTTTTTCCGCGATCAGCCCGACCCGGTTGCTCTCGGCGAGCGAGATGCCCGGGTTGAAGGTCATGCTGACCGTGAACGAGCCCTCGTTGAACGGCGGCAGGAAGGCGCGCGGCAAGTTCCAGGCGGCGATGCCGGCGGCGGCCACCGCGGCCGCGACGGTGCCGACCAGCAGGCCCTTATGCCGGAAAGCCACCCGCAGCAGGGCGGCGTTGCCGCGCTTGAGCAGCTTCAGCAAGCGGCTGTCGTGCTCCTCCAGGTTCCGGAGCCCCGGCAGCAGCCAGGACGCCAGCACGGGCGTCAGGGTGATGGAGGTGAGCAGGCTCGCCAGGATGGAGATGATGTAGGCCTGCCCCAGGGGCGCGAAGAGCCGGCCCTCGATGCCTGAGAGCGCGAACAGCGGCACGAAGACCAGGATGATGATCAGCGTCGCGTAGACGATGCCGGAGCGGACCTCGTTCGAGGCCGAGACCACCACCTCGAAGGTGCTCCTAGGGTTGCCCGCCTTCCGATTCTCGCCGAGCCGTCGGTAGATGTTCTCGACGTCCACGACGGCGTCGTCGACGAGCTCGCCGATGGCGATGGCGAGCCCCCCGAGCGTCATCGTGTTGATGGACAGGCCGAACAGGTGGAACACCAGAGCGGTCGTCAGCACCGAAACCGGGATGGCCAGCAGCGAGATCGCGGTGGTGCGCACGTTCAAGAGGAAGGCGAACAGCACCAGGGCCACCACCAGCACGGCCTCGACGAGGACGCGCTCGACGTTGCGGATCGAAGTCTCGATGAAGTCGGCCTGCCGGAACAAGACCTGGTCGGCCTTGATGCCGCCGGGCAGGGTCGGGTTGAGTTCCTTCAGGGCGGTCTCGATGCTGCGGGTCAGCCGCACCGTGTCGACGTCGGGCTGCTTCTCGACCGAGACGATGACCGCGGGCTTGGCCATGTAGCCGGCATCGCCCCGCTTCACCTTCGCGGCGAAGGACACCTCGGCGAGTTGGCGCAGGTAGACCGGGGCGTCGGCGACCGTGGCGACCACGAGGTTGCGCAGGTCGTCGAGGCTCATGGTCCGGCCGATGTTCCGGATCAGGTACTCGCGGGCGTTCTGGTCGGTGAAGCCGCCGCCGGCGTTGGTGCCGAACTGCGCGAGCGCCGTCTCCAGCTGGGCGTTCGTCACCCCGAGCGCGCGCATCGCCGCCGGGTTTGGGCTGACCCGGAACTGGCGCACCTCGCCCCCGATAGGGATGACCTGCGCCACGCCCGGGATGGTCAGCAGCCGGGGCCGGATGGTGAAGTCGGCGACCTCGCGCACCTGCATCGGGGTCGCGGTCTCGCCCGTCACCGCCACCAGCAGGATCTGGCCCATGATGGACGAGATCGGCCCCATGACCGGGGTCACGCCGCGGGGCAGCTGGTCCTGCACCAGCGACAGCCGCTCGGCAACCTGCTGGCGATTGCGGTAGATGTCGGTGCCCCAGTCGAACTCGACGTAGGTGATCGAGAGCCCGACCCCCGAGACCGAGCGCACGCGGGTGACACCCGGCAACCCGTTCATCCGGGTCTCGATGGGATAGGTGACGAGCTGCTCGACCTCCTGAGGCGCGTACCCTTCCGCCTCGGTCATGACGGTGACGGTGGGCTTGTTGAGGTCCGGGAAGACGTCGACCGGCAGCTTGGTGGCGGTGAAGGCGCCGTACAGCACCAGCACCGCGGCGAGCGCGAGGACGAGCAGGCGGTTGCGGACCGACTGGCTGACGAGGACGGTGAACATGGCCGGCCTCCTCAGCGGACCTGGTCGAGGAGCTCGGCGCCCTGGGTCACCACCCGCTTGCCGGGTCCGATCCCCTCGGCCACCAGCAGGCGGGCGCCGTCGAGCGGCTCGACCCGCACGGGCCGCGCCTCGAAGCGCTCGGCGGTGGTGTGCTCGTAGACGACGTCCTGCCCGTTGCCGGTGCGCACCACGGCCGAGCGCGGCAGCGCCAGGCCGGCCTGCTCGGTCTCGGTCCCGGCCAGCACCGTGACGAACTGCCCGACGCGCAGGCCGGCGGCGTCGCCGAGGACCGCGAACTGCACCGGGATAGCCTGGTTGCGGTCGGCGAGCCCCGTGCCCTGGTAGGCGAGCTTGAGGGTCCGGCCATCCGCGAGCCGGGCGGTGGCGTTCTGCGCCGCGGTCAGCGCGTCGAAGCTGAGGGCCTCGACCCAGAGGCGGTTCGGGTCGACGATCTGGAACACCATCGCGCCGGGCGCGGCCATCTGCCCGGCCACGGCCGCGGCCTGCGCCACCACGCCGTCGACGGGCGCCACCAAGGTTTCGGGCTGCTGCCGGATCTTGTCGAGGGCGGCGCGGCGGTCGTGCAGGCCGTTCAGCTCCGCGACCGCGTCGTCGAGCTGGGTCTGGGCCACGGCGCCGGTGGTGGCGAGTTTTTTATAGCGCTCGACCCGGCGCTCGACGATGGCGACCTGCTGGTCGAGCTCGCCCTGCCGCTGGCGCATGTCGGAGACGTCGACGGCCTGGACCGGCGGCGTCACGGTCGCGAGCACGTCGCCCCTGCGCACCTTGGTGCCGAGGCGTGGGAAGAGGCCGGAGGGCGGTGGCGCGAGCCGGCCACCGACCGAGGACTGCACCACGCCGCTGGCGTTCGGGTCCGGGATGATGCGGCCCGGCAGCTCGACCGAGCGGTGGAAGCTGCCCTGCTCGGTCATGGTCGTTCGCAGGACGAGGAGCCGTTGCGTGGGCTTGGGCACGAACACGGAGCCGTCGGGCAGGCGCTGGGCGAGGTCAGCCGAGCCGGGGGCCCGCGCCTCGATCAGGGCGGCCCCCCGCATCGGCTCGCCGTGGTCCTCGTCGCCGTGCGCGAAGGCGGCGGTGCCGAGGATGAGGGTGATGCCGATGGCGAGCAGCGCCAGGGCGGGGGCGCCTCGGCGCCCGCGAACGACCGCGGTGACGAGCATGCCGAGCAGGAACGCGACGGCGACCGCCGCCACCAGCGTCGGGTCCTTGGCCGTCAGGCGCTCCCGGAGGCCGTGGGCGAACTCGGAGGCGCGTCCAAAGGCCGCTTGCGTCGGCGTCGGCTTGGCGGCCGCTGCGGCTGCCTGCGCGGCGGGATCGGGCACGGTGACCGCCACGGTCAACACGTCGACCGCATCCCCGGCCGTGACGGTCGCCACGAGCTCGTGCCGGCCGGGCTTCGCCAGCCAGGGCACCGGCAGCGCGTAGCCGCCCTCGGGCGTGGCCGCGGCGATCTTGGCCCCCTCCGGCGTCTCGACCTCGATGGTCGCGCCGGGCACCGGCTCGTTCGTCCGGAAGCGGTCGAGGAACAGCGTCAGGGTGCCGTCGCGCGGGATGGCGACGAGCTCGAAGGCGTCGGACAGCGCCTCGCCGCGCGGCGCGATGGTCTTGGTGACGGGCGGCGGCGCGGCGCCGTGGTCATGCCCTCGTGGGCGAGCGCGGGCCCCGCCAGGACGGCGGCAAGCAGCGCCACCGCCCCGGGGGCGGCGGCAAGACGGGTCGACATGAATGGGTATCCTCGCGTCGGGAAGTCCGGATGCACGCCGCGATGGCGGACGCAGTCCGGGCGTTGCGCGCCTCAGGCGCGCCTCACGTCACGCGAGGGTTCGTGGCGGCTTGGGCAGGGCCTCGGGGCCGACGCCCGGGCGGCCAGCGACGTCGTGCGGGATCAGCTTGGCAGTGCGGACCACGGGAAGTGACAGGGCCCCCGTGCCGGACATGATGCCCGACGCGCAACAGACCATGGTCCCGCAGCAGGAGCCCCTGCAGCCGGCCGGACAGCACCTACCGCCGGCGTCATTCGCTCGCAGCGAGGCCACCGGCTCGACGGCCGGCGCCTGAAGATCGACAGCGGTCCGGGGCCTCGCCGACGTCTTTACGACGCGCGAAGGGGCAGCGGAAACCGTGGTCTCAGCGATGGAGGGCGCCGCCTGGACATATGCCGCCGCGGCTTGGTGGCGGCCATGGTGCGCGTGGCCCTCGTGGGCCTGGACGGCGGACGGCGCGACGTAGGCGATGATCGCGAGGATCATCGCCGCCATCAGGCGCACGATTTGCCGGTCGGGGCTCATGAGGGCTGCTTACACCGTTTCCAGTGGCGGGACTATGTCGTCAGGGACGTGAATGCCGGCGTGCAGGTTTGGTTGCCGCGGCGGCGTTTCAAGGTGCCGCGGGCAACGGCTCGGCCGGGTAGCCGGCGGCCGTGATGGCCTGGGCGATGCGGTCGGCGAGGCCGCCGGCGCCCGAACCCGTCACGCGTTTGGCCCGCAGGTCGGCATTGACCCGAGCCCCGGACTCGACGCCGAGGACGGCGCGTGACGGCCTGGTCGCAGCCGCAACCCGGTTCCGAGACCCTGTATCGGGCCATGACGCTCTCCCCTCGGTGGCGTCCCGCTCAGATGGGGCTTCCCATAGTGGGAAGGTCAACAGGCTTTTCCGGGACAGGAGGTGAAAACCACAATTGATGGCTTTCCCTCGAAAAGACGCGCCACCCGAAGAAAGCCGCGCAAGCCGGGCTTTCCACCGAGTTCGCTGAGGCGTCGCATGAGCGCGGTCGCGCCGCCTGGCCAGGTCGGGGCCGAACCGGTCCAGCGATAGTCTCAGCCGCGCCCCTTGTCCTTCCGGTAATGGTCGCGAACGAGCTGACCCGGCGAGGGCTGCGCGACCATGGTGCCGCCGTACCCGGCTGCCTTGGCCAGGTTGATCGCATGATCTGCGCACTTGGCCGCGTATTCGCCTGCGCAAACCTCGTGGCCGTCCGTGTTCGTTGCGTAAACCAAGTAGGTGCGGTCGGGATTTGCCATGGTGTTTCGCCAGAATCGCAATCGACCGATTGTGAATCGAATCGAACGGTTTCGTCAAAATCGGATATCGGTCACGACGTGTATGACGGTCCGGGCGCAGCCGCCGCAGCCCATTTTCTCGACCCTGTAGCGGACCATGACGCCCTCCCGTCGGTGGCGTCCTACGCAGATGGGGCTTCCCCTGGTGGGAAGGTCAAGGGCCGCGGCGCCCGTCAGGCCGGCGCCCACACGGCAATCGTCGTCGCAGGCTCCTGGTGGCCGTGCCGGATGCCCTCCCAGCCGAGCCAGCCCGTGTAGAGGCCGACCAGGACGATCAGAGCCGCGGAGGCGTAGGGGGCCCGCCGGGCGAAGGCGTCGAAGCCCGACCAGCGGTTCGCCACGTGCCTCACGCTGAGCGCGGCCAGGATTCCGGCCGACACCATCGTGAGCGCCAGCCCGATGCTGAAGCACACGACGAGCGCGAAGCCGAGGCTGAACTGCTTGAGCTGGATGCAGAGCAGCAGCACCGTGATGGCGGCCGGGCACGGGATCAGGCCGCCCGTCAGGCCGAACAGCACGATCTGACCGGTGGTCACGGTGCGGCCCCCGAACCGTCGCCGGATGGCCTCGGCGTGCGCCCGGGCGTGTGCGTCGTCCTCGTCGCCCAGGTTCAGGTGGTCGTGTGCGTGGCCGTGCTCCTCGAACGCGACCTCGTGGATCTCCGCCCCGGCGGACCCATCGAGGTGCAGCCGTGCCCTGAAGGCATGCGGCTCCGGGATCTCCTCCATGCTCTCCAGGAAGTCGCCCCCACTCGCGAACGAGAATGCCTGGCGGGCACCGTCGGGTCGGACCGTCTCAAGGGTGACGCGCTGGGCCGGGGGCAGCACGCCCTTGACCCGGCTCAGGCGCCAGCGCGGCGGCACGCCGTCCTCGATGACCTCCAGCTGGAAGACGCCATCGCGGGCCATGATGCCGTGGCCCTCGGCGTCGTGGTGGTGGTCGTGGTGCTGCTCGCGCCAGGTGCGCCACGCCATCCAGAGCGCGATGCCGACGATGAGGACGGCCGAGGCGAGCTGGAAGTACGGCTCGGACGCCTCGCCGCCCCACGCCTGCCCCAGGTACTGGCCGCCGAGCGCGATCACCCAGACGACCGCCGTGTGCGAGAGCGTCGCCGCCAAGCCCAGCAGGACCGCCTGCAGGACGGTGCCGCGGACCGCGATGATGAAGGCGGCCATCATCGTCTTGGAGTGGCCGGGCTCCAGGCCGTGCAGGGCGCCGAGCAGGATCGCGCTCGGCACGAACAGCCAGGCGTGCGCGGTCCCCTGCTGCAGCAATTCGGGAAACGGGACCATGACGGGTCGCCCTCCTACTTCAGATAGGTCCGGACGACCTCGATGAGCTCGGCCGCGCCCTTGGCACGCTCCGGGTCGGGCTCGCGAGCGGGGTCGACGACGTGATGGCGGATGTGGTCCTCCATCAGCTCGGCGGTCAGCCCGTTGATGGCGCCCCGCATCGAGGCGACCAGCATCAGCACGTCGGTGCAGCCGATCTCCGCCTCCAGGGCGCGCTCGACGGCCTCGGCCTGCCCCTTGATCCGGCGCACGCGCGCCAGAAGCTTGGTCTTGTCCTTGACGGTGTGGGACATGGGTCGGCTCCCTTCGCTTCGTAATATAGGGGGCTACCCTATGTATGTCGAGCGAGAAGCCCGTTGCGGGCGAGGGAGGGCGTGCCGTGACGGAGAAGGATCCCTGCACCGGCGTCTGCCGGTTCGATGGCCGGTCGGGCTGGTGCGTCGGCTGCGGCCGGACCAGTTCGGAGATCAGGGCATGGCGTAAGATGACGCCCTGTCGGCGCACGGCGCTCGCGCGCGAATTGCCGCGCCGAGTCCGGCAGGCCAGCGGGGAGGGGGCCGCGCCCTGACCGAGCGCGCCGCCTTCGACGCGACCGACCACACTGCCCGCGTGAGCCTTGCCGATGACAGCGTTCCCGAAGGCGGGATGGTACGCTCCCATCCGGATGCGAAGGACGGGTATGCCGCGCCGATGCAGGTGATGGACGAGACCGGGACCGACCGAACCCTCCCTGCCTGACGCGGCCTGGATCGGGAACCGCATCCGGGCCTGGCGCGACGACCCGGGCGGCTCCCACCGGACCTGGTCCCTGTGGGAGGAGCGCATCGAGAACTTCCGCGCGATCCGACGCCGCCTCCAGGCCGTGGTCGAGGAGATCCGGGCCGACACCTTCGGCAACGCCTACCGCGGCTCGTGACTGGAGACGGGGGCCCACGCGATCGCAGAGCAGCGCCAGGTCTTCCACGGCGCCGACCACGCCTTCCTCTGGAAGCCGAAGCTGCGCATCCCGGACATCCACGAGGACGGCGCCAACCAGGTCGCCTTCGGGCGCTTCCTCGACGCCTGCCTGCGCGGCACCGCCGAGGCGCAGGTGCTCGCGGCCATCCAAGCGCTCGACCAGGCGGGGATCACGAGCCTCGGCCCGGCGGCGGCGAACCTGCTCTACTTCCTGCACCCGACCTGGGTGAGCCCGTTCAACACGGCCATCGTGAAGGGCTACAACGCGCTGACCGGGGCCAACGCGACACTCGGCAAGTGGGACGAGTCCCTCGCCATGGGCCCGGGGGATCGTCGCCCTCAACGCCAGCCACCGGACGCTCCTCTCGAACGATGACGGGGGCGTCGCCGGCTTCCTGTTCGACGTCGGGTCCGGCCGCTGCCCGAGCGCGACGGGGGCCGCGGCCCTGGCCCGCCGGCGGGCGGACCTCGACCGGGTGCGGGCGCAGGCCGCGAGCAAGGCGGACCACACCCACACCGAGATCCAGGGCTGGCTGCGGGACCTCGGCCTGGCCCTCGGCTTCGACGTCTGGATCGCCTCGAACGACGCCGGCCGTCCCTACGGCCCCGGCCGCCTGTCGGGCGGCTGCCTCAACCGCCTGCCCGAACGCCTGACCGCGAGCGGCTCGGCCGAGACGGTGCAACTCATCGACGTGCTCTGGCTGGGCAAGGCGGGCGGCGACGTCGCGGCGGCCTTCGAGGTCGCGCGCACCACGAGCATCTATTCCGGCATCGTGCGCATGCTCGACCTCGCCCTCGGCGTCGAGGGCGGGACCGCGCGCAACTTCTTCCGGGTGGCTCGGGACAACCGCGGGGACGACGTGCGCGCCCAGTTCGCCGGGCCGGCGTTCTCGCGCGTGGGCGACCTCGACCCGCGTTACCTGCCCTCCAGCGAATTGCGCGGGACCCGCGAGGCCATTGCCCGCCCCGTCCGCATCGCACGATGACGCGGTGCGAGCCTATCCCTGAGGCATCTCGGGCCGCCGCCCGGCGGCAGACCGAGCCCATGGGCCGCCCCTTCCGGAAACCACGGAGGATAACCGGGAGCGAGAGCCCAAAGACTTCCCTCGTAAAACGCCCTTGACCCCGTACTACGGTACGGACCTTAGGCTCACGGGGCGTTGGTGATGCCGGGGCAGCACATGCGGGATCCGACCATCGGGAAGGCGGCGCGGGAGGCCGGCGTCGGCGTCGAGACCATCCGGTTCTACGAGCGCCAGGGCTTGATCGCGCAGCCGGCCAAGGGGGCCGGCTATCGGACCTACCCGCCCGAGGTGATCGCCCGCATCCGCTTCATCCGGCAGGCCCAGAGGATCGGGTTCTCCCTCAAGGAGGCGCAGGAGCTCCTCGCCCTGCGCGCCGACCCGCAGGCCGACTGCGGCGACGTGCGGGCCCGGGCCCGGCACAAGATCGCCGAGGTGGACGCGAGGATCGCCGAACTCCTGCGCGTCCGCGCCGCCCTGGAGGCCGTGGTCGCCTCGTGCCCGGGCCACGGCGGGCTGGGTGGCTGCACCATCCTGGAAGCCCTCGACGAGGCACCGCCGGCACCGGCGGCGTGCCGATGCGGCGCGCCGAGAAAGAGGAAGACGCCATGAGGACGGTCACCCTGAAGGTCGAAGGCTGGCGGTGCGCCGCCTGCTCCGCCTCGGTCGGCTCTCTGTTGGAGGCTCATCCCGGCGTCCGCGGCATCGACGTCTCCTTCGACGAGGGACGCGTCCGCGCCCTCTACGACCCGGCGACCACCAGCGAGGACCGCCTCGTCGAGCTGATCGAGAAGCGCGGCTTCCAGGTCGTGGCCCGTACTTCGGCCTGATCCGGCCGGCTGGACATTCCTGGAGACGGACCGATGGCCGCAGCAACCCTCGACACCGACTTTTCCCTGTGGAGCGAGGAGCCGGCGAGCCGGCCCGACCGGGCGCGCATCCGTGCCCGGATCGGCGGCCTGCACTGCTCGCTCTGCACCGGAACCATCGAGAAGGCTCTGGGCAGCCAGCCCGGCGTCGACAAGGTGGCGGTCAGCCTGACCCACGAGCAGGCCCTCGTCGAGTACGACCCGGCGGTCGCGCGGCCGGCGGCGCTGCTGGGGATCCTGCGCGACATCGGCTACACCATCTCCGACCCGCGCAAGGTCCGGCCCTACGAGGAGGAGGAGCGCGATCTCGTGCGCGAGAGCCGCCGCTTCGTCGTGGCGGTCGCCCTGAGCGTCGCCTCCATTCCCATCATCGCGGATCCCACCCTCGGCTGGATCGGCTTCCTACCCGCCCTGGTCTGCCTCAGCCTCGGCGCGATGGTCTTCCTCGTCCTGCGGAAGACCAGCCTCCTCGCCGCGGCCGCCAGCACCACCGGTCTCGCAGTCCTGGCACTCGGCCTGCTCTACCTGAACCTCCAGGGCTACCTAACGGCCTCCGCTCCCTGGCTCGTCGCCGCGCTCGCGGTCGTGCTCGTCTTCGGGGTTGGGCGCCACATCCTGCACATGGCCGTCCAGGCCCTCCGCCGCGGCATCCTGAACCAGCACGTGCTGCTGGAAATCGGCGCCTTCGCGGGCATGCTCGGCGGCGTCATCGGGCTGGTTCTCGACCGGCCGGACTACCCGACGGCCCCGTTCTTCGCCGTCTCGGTCATGGTCGCGACCTACCACATCTTCTCCGAGTGGCTGTCCCTCATCGTCAAGACGCGCAGCTCCCAGGCCGTGAAGCGGCTCCTCGACCTCCAGCCGGAGACCGCCCGCGTGGTCCGGGACGGCCAGGAGCGGGATGTGCCGCTGGACGCGGTCGCAGTCGGCGACCTCGTCCGCATCCGCCCCGGGGAGCGCGTGCCCGTCGACGGCACGGTCGCGGGCGGCCGCTCCGCCGTCGACCAGGCCCTCGTCACCGGCGAGCCG
The DNA here is from genome assembly GCF_022533465.1 of Methylobacterium organophilum. Classification (NCBI taxonomy): domain Bacteria; kingdom Pseudomonadati; phylum Pseudomonadota; class Alphaproteobacteria; order Hyphomicrobiales; family Methylobacteriaceae; genus Methylobacterium; species Methylobacterium organophilum. The sequence goes on from NZ_CP092848.1 coordinate 2,097,100, forward strand.
ATCCCGGTCGAGCGCGCGGAGGGCGACGCCGTCATCGGCGGCTCGATCAACGGCACCGGCACCCTGCTGGTGCGGGTAACCGCGGTGGGGGCCGGCAGCTTCCTGCAGAAGGTGGTGCGCGAGGTCGAGGACGCCCGCGCCCTCAAGCCTGGCCTGCTCCACCTCGTCGACCGCGTCCTGCAGGTCTACACCCCGACCGTGCTCGCGGTGGCCGCGCTGGCCTTCGTCGGCTGGCTCGCCGGTTCGTGGTTGGCGGGCGGCGAACCCGACATCGAGCGGGCCGTGTTCGCGGGCTTGAGCGTCCTGGTCATGGGCTATCCCTGCGCCGTCGGGATCTCGGCACCGCTCTCCATCGTGCGGGGGTCCGGCGAAGCCGCCGAGCACGGCATCCTGATGCGGACCGGCGAGGCCTTCCAGGGCTATCGCCTCGTTGACACCGTCGTCTTCGATAAGACCGGGACCCTCACCGAGGGCCGGCCCGCGGTCCGCGAGGTCGAGGCGTTCTCCGGGAGCGAGGCCGATCTCGTCGCCGTTGCCGCCGCGGCCGAGGCCTCGTCCGAGCACCCGCTCGCGCAGGCGGTGGTCAAGGCCGCGTTCGCTCGCGGCGCCGTGCCCCCGGACGTGACCTCGTTCGAGGCCGTCCCGGGCAAGGGCATCGTCGCCCAGACCGAGGCGGGCAACGTCCTGGTCGGCAGCCCGGCCTTCCTCGCCGGCCACGGCATCGATCTCGCGCCCGCTTCAGCGCGCATCCTGACCCTGGAGGGGGCCGGGCGCACCGTCATCGTGGTCAGCCGGGACCATCGCCTGCTGGGTCTGCTCGCGCTCGACGACAGCCTGCGGTCCGACGCGGCGCAGGCGGTCGCGGCCTTGCGGGCTGAGGGCGTGAGGACGGTCCTGCTCACCGGTGACAACGAGCGGGCCGCCCGCCGGATTGCCGCCGAGGCGGGCATCGACGAGGTCCACGCGGGGGTGATGCCCGACGGCAAGGCGGAGACCGTGCGGCGCCTCCAGGCGACGGCCAAGGTCGCGATGGTCGGCGACGGCATCAACGACGCGCCCGCCCTGATGCAGGCCGATGTCGGCATCGCCATGGGCGGGGGCACCGACATCGCCATCGAGGCCGCCGACATCATCATCCTGTCGAACCGCCTGGCCGCGCTGCCGCTCGCCCGCCGCATCAGCCGGCGCAGCTACGCCAAGATGCTCCAGAACGTCTGGCTCGCCTTCGCCTTCAACGGCCTCGGCATCCCGATCGCCGCGACCGGCCTCATCAACCCGATCTGGGCCATGGTCGCCATGGCGGTGAGCGTCACCGCGATCTTCCTCAATTCCCTCTGGGGCCAGCCCGGACTGTTCCTGGGGGCGATCACGAGCGTCGGCAGCCTGCCCGGGACGAACGGGCTCGCCATCGAAGGAGGTCGGCGATGAGGTTCCTGATTTCTTCGAGCGGGGCGGCCGCACTGGCAGCTCTCCTCCTGGGACCGGTGGGGCCTGTTCGGGCCCAAGAGGACACGCCGGCCACGTCACGCCGCGGCTCCGATCTGAAGGTCGCGACCCTCCCGGTGGAAGGCATGGTCTGCCTCTCCTGCGCCGCCTCGATCAAGCGTGCGGTCCGGAAGGTGGACGGGGTGACCGACGCGGAGATCGATTTCGTCGGCCGCACGCTCCGCGTCACCTACGCCGCCGGCCGACCCCTCCTGCTCGGTCGCGTGCGGACGGCCGTCGCGGGCCTCGGCTACACCCCCGGTCCTCCCGTGGTGGCGCCGTGACGCTCGAACATCTCGTCCGGCCCCTGGCGACCGGCGCCGGCGGGCCGGCCGCCCTCTGGATCGCGTTCCTTGCCGGGGTCCTGGCCAGCGCGGTCTGCCCCTGCACCCTGCCGGTCGGGCTCGGCTTGGCCAGCGTCGCCGGGGCCTCGGAGGCGGGGTCCCGCCGCGCCGGCCTGCAGGTGGCCGGGTCCTTCTTCGCCGGAATCGTCCTGAGCCTCGCCGCCCTCGGCTCCGCGGTGGGACATCTCGGCGCGCTCGCGACGGAGGCGTTCGGCCGGAGCTGGGCCCTGCTCATGGCCGGCGTCTCGCTCGCGGCGGCGCTGCTCGCCTTCTGGTGGCCGCGCCTGCGCACCCGAGCGCTGACGGCCTGGCGCCACCCCGGCCTGCTCGGCGCCTTCGCCTACGGCGTGGTGTTCAGCGTCGGCACCTCGGCCGCGCCGCTGTTGCTGCTGCTCACGGTGGCGGCCGCGGAGGGTCGGGACGGGCGCGGCGTCGTCCTCGCCCTCGCCTTCGGCCTCGGTCGGGGCCTGCCCTTCCTCGCCGCCGGTGCGGCCGGGAGCGCGGTCACCCGCCTGGCCCGCCTCGGCGTCTGGGGCCGAGCCCTGCAGCTCCTCAGCGGCGCCGCCCTCCTACTGGTCAGCGCCTACTACGCGCGGGTCTACGCGGACCTGCTCTGAACCCCGGAGACCTCATGAGCGACGAAACCGCCTTTCTGACGGAGGTCACCCTCTCCGTGCCGGGAATGCTGTGCGACAGGTGCGCTGAGACGGTCCGTGACCTGCTGATGGCCGTTCCGGGGATCCGGCAGGCGAGGTCCAGCGCGTGGCGCAAGTACGTCGCCGTTCGGTTCGAGCCGTCCCGCGTCGGACCCGCGGAGATCCGGGCGGCGCTCGCCAACGGCGGGTTCGACGGCGCCGAGGTGCAGGCATGATCCCCGGAGCGGCAGAGCCCGCGGAGGTCGACCGCGAGCGCCTGCTCCGCGTGCTCGCGGCGGCGGCATTCGTGATCTTCTTCCAGGCGTTCATGGTCGCGCCGGTCCTGCCGCAGTTGGCGCAGGGGTTCGGCGTCTCGCCCGAGCGCGTCGGGCTCATCGTTCCCGCCTACCTGATCCCGTACGGCGCGGCGACGTTGGTCTACGGTTTGCTGGCGGACCGCCTCGGCGTCTGGCGCGTCATGGCGGGTTCCCTGGGCACCTTCGCGGCGCTGACGGCCCTGACGGCCACGGCGAGCTCGGTCGGGCAACTCGCCATGTGGCGCTTCATGACCGGCCTGGGGGCGAGCGGGGTCGTTCCGCTCGGCCTGGTTCTCGTAGGCCGGCTCTTCCCCTACGAACGACGCGGGCGCCCCCTGGGATGGTTGTTTGGGGCAATGGCCGGCGGCATGGCCTTCGGGTCGACCTTCGGTGCCCTGCTCGAACCGGTCGTGGGATGGCGCGGCCTATTCCTCACCGTTGGCGTCGCCGGGGGCGCGCTCCTGCTCGTCCTCGCGCCGTCACAGGGGATCATCCCGGGCGCCACGGCGGCCGGGACACGGCTGCCCGACCTGTTCCGCGGCTATCGCGACCTCCTGCTCAACCCACGCGGATGCCGCACCTACGGCTTTGTCCTGCTCAACTCGATGTTCCATTCCGGCGTGTTCACCTGGCTCGGCCTGTACTTCGAGCAGCGATACGGGCTCGGTCCCGTCGGGGTCGGCCTTGCGCTCCTCGGCTACGGCATCCCGGGCTTCCTCCTGGGGCCCGTCATCGGCCGCATCGCGGACCGGCGAGGGCGCGGCCGCCTGCTCCCGGCCGGCCTGCTCCTGGGGGCCTTGTCGGCGGCGGCCCTGACCCTCAACGCGCCGCTTCTCCTGGCGGCGGTGGCGGTGACGGTCCTGTCGCTCGGCTACGACATGACCCAGCCGCTGCTCGCCGGCGTCGTCACCGCGCTCGGGGGCCAACGTCCGGGGCAGGCCATGGGGCTCAACGTCTGCCTGCTGTTCACCGGGTTCGGGCTGGGAAGCCTGCTCTTCGGCGGATTGCTCCGCTTCGGGTTCGGGACGACGCTCGCGCTGTTCGCGGCGGCGGAACTGGCGCTGGCCGCAACTGCCGTGCGTCTCTTCAGGCCCGAGACGCCGTCCGTCGAAGGAGGACGCCCCTGAGCACGCCAACACCCGAATTCGAGGAGGATACCCTCGACACCGTCATCCTCTCCGCATTCCGGCAGGCGCGCCGCGAGGGACATCGCGACGCGGCCGAGCACCTCATGCGCGCCCTGGAGGCCCTCGCCGGCGCGGCCGACCCGTCGTCGGCATCGGCCTGCGTGGCCGAGGCATGCCTTGGCTTCGCGGACGAGCAGGGCACGGGACGCGCTTCCCCGACGTATGGAAGTCGATCGAGGCAGCCGCATTGAGCCTCGACGGTCCGTTCTCGTCCCGGGGCGGCAGGGTCTCTGAGGCGGAACGCGTCGGAGCGGAGCCGTGCCCCGCATTCGACACCTCTTAAGGCCGGGACGGCCCACCAGCCCAGTTTGAGGTGACCGCGGACGGCCCAACCGGCGCCGGCGGGCCGCTCGGGTGCACCGAGTCCCGCTGCGCAAGCGGAGCAGGAGCGTACCGTGCAGGAGGGCCCCGGTGCAGAGCCCCTGGAAGCGCTGGAGCGGCTCCGCCATCCTCGCTGCCGCTGCGCCGTACACGCGCTGGTTTGCCAAGCCGCGGACCTGCGCGAGCGTCGGGGACTCTCGGCCGGGCGAGGCGAAGCCCCAGGGGCGGGTGTCGCGGCCTCGTCGACGATCAGCGACGTGGACGTGCCTGTCACGAAGGCGGCGCCGCGGGACTCCGTCCGGCTGCGACGGCGCAGCCGGGTGCAAGCCACGCCCCCGCTCTCCGAGGCCGCCTGCCTTCACCTGCTCGTCGAGAACGCAGCCGTTCAGAGCATGTATCCGATGTCGGATGCTCCGGTTGGGTAGGCGAACATCGTCGTTTTCAGGTCTTCGGCCGTGAGACCATGCCGGATCGCCAGGCCGAAGATGTTGATGACCTCATCGACGTGGGGGCCGACCAAGTGCGCACCGAGCACGCGGTCGGTGTCCTCGTCGACCAGAACCTTGAAGCCGTAGGTGGGCTCGGCGACGCGCCGGGCCGTGTACCAGCCGGACACCCTCTGGCTCCGCAGGCGGAACCTCAAGTTCCTCTGCCGCGCCTCTGCCTCGCTCAGCCCGACGCTCGCGATCGGGGGGATAGTGAAGGCGACGCTCGGGACGCCGCGATAGTCAGGCCGGTACTGATTGCCCTCGATCATGTTCCGCACGGCAACCTTGGCGTCGTGGCTCGATACCGGCGTGAGGGGCGGCCCCGTCCGGGCGGCGTCGCCTGCGGCGTAGACGGCAGGGTTCGATGGGCTCTGCAGGAACGCGTTGAGCCTGAGATGCCCGCGCTCGTCCCGCGCGACGCCGGCGGCATCGAGCTGCAGCGGCTCCAGATCCGGGATTCGGCCCGCGGCGTGGACCACGAGGTCGGCCTCCATCGCCTCCTCGGCGCCGGTCTCGGACCGCGTCAGGACCGTGTACCCGTGCCCCGCCTTCTCGACCCGCACGACGGCGCGCCGCGTCCGCACGTCGATCCCCGCCTCGTGGAAGCTCTCCATGAGCCAACCGACGAGCTCGGGGTCGAACTGGGTCAGGAGGCGCTCGCCACGCTGCAGGATCGCGACGCTCGCGCCCGCCCGGGCCGCGATGTGCGAGAACTCGGCCGCGATGTAGCCACCCCCGACCAGGATGATACGAGGCGGGAGCTCCTCAAGCTCCAGGAACTCCTCGTTGGTGACGAGGTGCTCGGCGCCGGGAAAGGGGAGCGGCGCTGGGCGGGCTCCGGCCGCGATCAGGATGTGCCGCGCCTCGCAAACGCCCTCGCCCGCGATCGCGACCGCGTTCCGACCCACGAAGCGGGCTTGGCCGTGAAAGGCGTCGATGCCCTTCCCGGCGTAGTTCCTCGCCTGCTTCTCCGGGATCGGGGCCGTGAAGGTGCGCTTGAACGCCATGAGCTCCGGCCAGGACATCCGAGCCTCGGGCGCGACCACCCCGCGGGTGCGCATGCGGCGGATGTCGTCCATCACCTGGGCGCCGGTCACCAGCATCTTCTTGGGGTCGCATCCGCGCAGGGCGCAGGTGCCGCCGAAGGGCCGGAAGTCGGTCACTGCGACCTTACGGCCGGCGGCCGAGGCCCGATTGCTCGCGACCATGGCCGCCGTGCCACTGCCGATGATGATCAAGTCGTAGCTTCCAGCCATCTCGTTCACCCAGACTTGCGAGGGATGTCCTGCTCACCGGCAGCTCCTCTTCGGTCGCGAGCCCTGCCGGGACGGCCCGCATTGCGCGCGCAGGTGGCGCAGCACCGTCGGAGGTGTCAGCCGAAGCCGACCCGCCCGAGCGCTGCAAGGGCACCTGCGGCCGCCGGTTCGTACGGAGCCACGGAGGCCAGTGGCACGTCGGACGGAAGATGGATGGATGGGCAAGCCACAGCGGACGAGGGCAAGCGCGGCGAAGGCGAGGAAGGTGGCGACTCCCGCGCTCGCGCCGGTTCCGGGATATTGCCCACCTCACGCGAAGGGCCGCGAGCGGACAGCATGGAACCTCCCCGAACAGGTCGGCAGCCAGACAGGCGCAAGCGGGCCCCGGCTCGGCTTGGTGCCTCGGACGAGCCCGCGTCTGACCCGACCGGCGACAGAAGATGGGCCGATGGCCGCACGCACGATGGTCAACAAACCTGGAGCAGCTTCAGGTTTCCGCCGGGCCGGAAGTTTCTTCGGTTCCGTATCGGCCAGAGGTGAATGCGAAGTTCGGTCTGGATTGTCGAACAGGCTCGGCGGCGTCTGCCCGCGAACCTATCGGCCGGCCTCGGAGGGTGCCGGTTTGAGCGCGCTCGCTGCTGGCGGTCACGTGTGGAGCAGGCCGTCGGCCACCTGAGGCGGCGGGAAGCCGCCGGCCGCGTGCCCGAAGCATACGGCCGGCGGATGCAGGCGTCACGAGTCCTCGTCCTGGAACAGCGTCTCCATGATCGGACAGTCGGGTACGAGGCCGCCGATACAGGCCGCGGTCATGTCCTTCAGGACGCGCTCCATCCGCCGGAGGTCGGCGATCTTCGCCCGCACCGCGATCAGTTGGCGGTCGGCGACGCCCTGGACTTCCCCGCAGGTGACCGCGTGGCGGTCGACGAGCGTCAGCAGCGCCCGGATGTCCTCGACGCTGAACCCGAGCTCGCGGGCCCGGCGGATGAAGGTCAACCTCTGCCGGTGAGCTCGATCGTAGATCCGCTGGTTCCCGGCCGTCCGGGGCGGTGCCGGCAGGAGCTTGACCTTCTCGTAATACCGGATCGTCTCGATGTTGACGCCGGTTCCCTCAGAAAGCGCCCCGATGGTCAGGGCAGCGCGTCCGCGCGACGCAGGAACGATGCCCATGCAAATCTCCTTGAACCTGTAGTCGCTACAGATGCTAGCCCCTCCAAGGTGGGAGGGAAAGCCGTGTTGAAATTCTCCTTGATTGCCCGCGTCCCCCAGGCCTTGCGCAGGCATGCCCGGAGTGTGATCGACGAAATCTCGCGCTTCCGCCTCCGGCCGCTGCGCCTCGGGAGCCTTCCGGTCGTCCTGGCCCTGACCGGCCCGGCGCACGCCGGCGACGTGGGGCTCTTCGCGCTCCCGATCCCCGACAGCTACCCGGAAAGCGTGGCCGTCGGACCCGGTGGCACCATCTGGTTCACGGAGAAGCAGGGCAACAGGATCGGGCGGCTCGCTCCCGACGGCGAACTGACCGAATACCCCATCCCGACCCAAGACAGCCGCCCACAGGCGATCGTGGCCGGTCCGGACGGCGCCCTGTGGTTCACGCAGAACCGCGGCAACAAGATCGGGCGCATCACGCCTGCGGGCGTGATCACGGAATATCCGGTCCCGACGCCCGAGAGCTACCCGTTCGGCCTCACGACGGGGCCCGACGGTGCCCTGTGGTTCACGCTGTCGGGCACGAACCGGATCGGCCGCATCACGGCCGAGGGGAGGATGAGCGAGTTCAGCCTCGCCAAGACCCTGACGCCTTACGGCATCACGCTCGGGCCCGACGGCAATCTCTGGTTCACGGGCTTCAACAGCAACACGGTCGGCCGGATCACACCGGCCGGCCAGGTTGCGGAGTTCCCGCTGCCGACCCCAGATAGCGCCCCGCAAAATATCGTTTCCGGTCCGGACGGCGCCCTGTGGTTCACCGAGGCTGCGGCGGATGCCATCGGTCGGATCACGACAGACGGCAGCGTGACCGAGTTTACGCTCGCATCGTGCGCGCCTGGTTCCGTTTCCGAGGACGGCCACCCTGCCCGTTGTACGGGCACGAGGTCTCCCTGCGGCATCGCGGCCAGCAGCGACGCGCTGTGGGTGACGCAGCATTGTGGCGGACGGCTCAGCCGTCTGTCCCCGGGCGGACGGCTCAGCGAGATCGGTCTGGGCGGCCTCAAGGCACCGAACGGGATCGCAGTCGATCCGGACGGCGCCGTCTGGTTCGCCCTCGCCCGCTCGAACGGGATCGGGCGTCACCGGCCCGAGGGCGGCAACCGGTGAGCGACTCTCGGGTCTTCGCCGGGTCGTGGACGGGGCCGCAGGTCCGCCGGCGGCGACCCGGCACGGGCAAGACCGAGGGCGACGCATGTTCCACTCTGGCGAGACCATCGCCCGCGAGGAATGCGCCGCGCTATTGCCACGCTTCGGCGGCGCCGGGCTGCTTCCGGCCGTTGCCACCGACGCGGGCTCCGGCGCCGTCCTGATGCTGGCCTGGATGAAGGCCGCCGCGCTCCACAGGAGCATCGAGACCGGTGAGGCGTGGTTCTGGAGCCGGTCCCGGCAGCGCCTCTGGCACAGGGGCGCGACGAGCGGGCAGGTCCAACACGTCCAGGAGATCCGGGTGGACTGCGGCCAGGACGCGATCTGGCTGAGGGTTCGCCTGGCCGGTCGAGCAGGGTCCTGTCACACCGGCCGCTCCAGCTGCTTCTACCGTCGCGTGGTGACCGGGCCGGACGGGCCGATCCCTCATCCTGGACCCGATCCCACCGGGGCAGCCCGCAGAGCCGTCCCGAGGCCGGAGCGAGGAACACGTGAACGGCCCAAATCAGCGCTTGCACCTGTAGTCGCTACAGGTTGCACAATCCGGACATCGAAAGGATCCCACATGGACAAGTTGGTTGGCACGGCTCCATGCGAGAGCACGGTCGCACCGCGCAGCGAGGCCGAAGGGGACGGGCAGAGGATCGCTGCCGTCGGCGGCATCCTCGCCGCGCTCGGAGCCTCCTCCTGCTGCATCCTGCCCCTCGCACTCTTCAGCCTCGGCGTCAGCGGGGCCTGGATCGGCAACCTGACCGCGCTCGCGCGCTACCAGCCCGTCTTCATCGCCGCGGCGGTGGCGTTCCTTGGCTTCGGGTTCTGGCGGGCCTACCGCCGGCCGGCGGCCTGCGCGGATGCCGGCGCGTGCGCGCGGCCCGGCTCGGGCCGTCTCGCCAGGATCGGGCTGTGGATTGCCGCCGCACTCGTCCTGGCGGCCGTGACCTTCCCCTACACCGCCCCCCTGTTCGTCTGACCCTCACCGTCCTTACCCAGGAGATCACTATGAAGATCTTGCTTCGCGCCCTCATCGCCGGATCGGTCCTGGCGCCGGCCGGTGGCGCCTTCGCCGCCCCGCGCACGGCCATTCTCGACGTCCAGAACGTGAGCTGCGTCACCTGCGCGCCCATCGTCAAGAAGACGTTGTCGCGCCTCGACGGGGTGACCCAGGTCACGGTCGTCGAACGTGGCGGCACGGCCACGGCCACCGTGACCTTCGACGACGACAAGGTCACGGCCGAGGCCCTGTCCGGGGCGGCCACCAACGCCGGGTACCCGTCCTCCGTGAAGGAGGTGAGGAACGCGGCCGCCGACATCACCGGCAGCCCCGCTCAGGCGCGCTGACGAGGCCCGGGACATCATTCTGGCGACCGCCATCTCCTTCGAGCCGGCGCCTGCCCGGCCGCGCCCTGGCGCGCGACGCCCATCCCGGTGGCCGTCCCAGGATCGGGCGGTCTCGCGGCCGGGGCCACCGGGGCCGACGGTGTCCCGGTCCCGCCAATCCTCGTCCTGGGCAGCTCAGCCGGGATCAAGCCCGATCGGTTCAACACCTCCACGCGTCCGGCGGCATCCGAGTGCCGCGGCGCGGACGAACACACACGGAAGCTGAGATCATGAGCGATTGCTGCAGCACCCCGCGCGGGAACAACGGCAGCGGCCCCTACGACCTCGTCGTCGTCGGCGCCGGTTCGGCCGGGTTCTCGGCCGCGATCACGGCCGCCGAGCAGGGCGCACAGGTCGCCCTCATCGGGCACGGCACGTTGGGCGGCAGCTGCGTGAACGTGGGCTGCGTCCCCTCGAAGGCCCTGATCCGGGCCGCGGAGACCGTGCACCATGCCAACACCGCGGGCGGCCGGTTCGCGGGCATCCAGGCCCAGGCTCGGGTGACCGACTGGCGCGCCCAGGTCGCCCAGAAGGACGCCCTGGTGCAGGGCCTGCGCCAGGCGAAGTACGCGGACCTCCTGCCGGCCTACAACAACGTGTCCTACCACGAGGGTCGCGCGCGCCTCGTCGCCGGCGGGGTCGAGGCAGGGGGCCGGCATTTCGCGGCGAATCGCATCCTCATCGCCACGGGCACGCGCCCGGCCATGCCGAACATTCCCGGCCTTGCCGACGCCTCGCCCCTCGACAGCACCGCGGCGCTTGCCCTCACCGAACTTCCGCGCTCGATGATCGTCCTCGGCGGCGGCTACATCGGCGCGGAGCTTGCGCAGACCTTCGCGCGGGTCGGGGTCGCCGTGACGCTCGTCTGCCGCAGCCGGCTCCTGCCCGCGGCGGAGCCGGAGATCGGGGAGGCCCTCGCCGGCTATCTGGCCGGCGAAGGCATCGCCGTTCTGGGCGGCCTGTCCTACGAGGCCGTGGACAGGACGGAGGGTGGCGTGAGCCTTACGTTCTGGCGGGACGGCCGCCGGGAGACCGTCACGGCCGAGCGGATCCTGGCGGCGACCGGGCGCACCGCGAATACCGAGGACCTCGGTCTCGCCGACGCGGGTGTCGCCCAGACGCCGACGGGCGCCATCGTGGTCGACGACCGCATGCGCACCTCGAAGCCGGGCATCTACGCTGCCGGCGACGTCACCGGGAAGGACCAGTTCGTCTACATGGCGGCCTACGGCGCGAAACTGGCCGCCAAGAACGCCCTCAACGGCGACAGCCTGCGCTACGACAACAGGGCGATGCCGGCCGTGGTGTTCACCGACCCTCAGGTCGGAAGCGTCGGCCTCACCGAGGTGCAGGCCCGGGCGGCCGGGTACGACGTGCGCACCTCGGTGCTCACGCTCGACAACGTGCCCCGCGCGCTCGCGGCGCGCGACACGCGCGGGCTGATCAAGCTCGTGGCGGATCGCGCGACCCGGCAGCTGTTGGGAGCGCATATCCTGGCCCCCGAGGGCGCGGACAGCATCCAGACGGCGGCGATGGCCATCCGCGGCGGGCTGACCATCGACGCGCTCGCGGAGACGATCTTCCCATACCTGACCACCGTCGAGGGTCTCAAGCTCGCGGCCCAGACCTTCGACAGGGACGTCAGGAAATTGTCCTGCTGCGCCGGTTAACCGGGATGCCCAGGATCCGCAGGGGGATGTCTTCCGACCTGCAGGCGAGACCGCAGCGTTCTGCCGTCGAGATCAGGCCGGGCGTGCTCCGCCCGGAATGGTCGGCCGCTGTCTCGCCTGGCGCGCGGGCCGCGCTCGCCCGGCGACGGCTGCGCGGTCCAGCTTGATCGAGGCGTAAGCGCGTCCGCTGGAGGCCGATGAGGATCGGCTCTGGCGCGCCGTCCGCCGCCTCTACGCGGCACGGGGACGTCCACCCTGGCGCCATCGCCGCCACGGTGGGCGTCGCCGAGGATCATGCGCGAGCCCGCCTGGGACGCTTGCGGCGGCGGGACCTGATCGGCCTGGAGCCCGCGACGGCGGTCATCCGGTACGCGTACCCGTTCTCACGCGTCGCGACAGGCCACCGGGCCTTGCTCGGTGGGCAGTCCCTCAATGCCCTCTGCGCCATCGATGCCGCCATCGCAAGGAGAGGGGAGAACCGTGGCAGACCGGGCGGTCTCCGGCGGGTTAAGTCGGCCGGAACGCCTGCACCACGGCCGGATCCGTCTCGATACGCGCTGCCCCGATCAGGTCCAGGCAATACGGGATGGCCGGGAATACGGCGAGCAGGCTGACGCGGATGGACGAGGGACGCCCGGGACAGTTCACGATCAGCGCCTTGCCGCGCAGGCCCGCCGTCTGCCGCGACAGGATGGCGGTCGGCACCTGATCCAGGCCGCGCCGCCGCATCAGTTCGCCGAAGCCGGGCATCATCCTGTCGCAGGCGGCCTCGGTACCCTCGGGGGTGAGGTCGCGGGGCGCCGGCCCCGTCCCGCCGGTGGTCAGGACCAGGTCACAGTGCGCGTCGTCCACGAGCCGGATCAGGGCGTCACGCACGCTCTCGACGCCGTCCGGCACGGTGCGCGCGACCGCCTCCCAGGGAGAGGCGAGGATTTCCGCCAGGACGGCATGCATGGCCGGCCCGCTCGCGTCCGCGTAGCCGCCTGAGCTCGCACGGTCCGAGACCGTCAGAATGCCGATCCGCGCCGGGCGGGCCGATGGGGTCATGAGAGGCCGTCTCCAAACTTCAGGTGCGGCAGAGCCTCGTCACGCAGGCGAGCCGCTGGTCGGGCGCGAGGGTACCGCTCCATGGCTCCGGTGCTTCCGTCCGCGTGAACGGCGCCGCCCCTGCGGTATCACCGTCGCCGTCGTTGAACGTGACATCGCGTTTCGGGATCTCCGCATAGGACGGCCTGACACCCCAGGATCGCGCGGCCGGGGTGTGCCGGCGCGCCGCCCGAGCCAGGCGCTTGCCAGACATATCAGCACATGGCAATATGATGAGATGATCGGTACCGCAAGCCCCTCGGTCGGGGCCGGTCGGAAGGAGCCATTCGGCACTCATGATCCCGTTTCGCCTCGCCCTCATCGGGTTGCTCGCCTCCGCTCCGGCCGTCGCTCAGGGTCAGTCCGGCATCCTGAGCGCGGAGCAGCGGCCGGCCTTCGAAGCGGTCATCAGGGAGTATCTGCTGAAGAACCCGGACGTGGTTCAGGAGGCCTTGACCGAGCTTGAGCGCCGCCAGCAGGAGGCGCAGAAGGCGACACAAGCTGTCGCACTGCGCGAAGCGCGCGGTAAGCTGGTCAACTCCGCAAACGATTACGTTATCGGCAATCCGGCCGGCGACGTCACGCTCGTGGAGTTTTTCGATTACAATTGCCCGTACTGTCGAAAGGCGAGAAGCGATGTGGACGCCCTGGTCAAGAGCGATCCGAAGCTGCGGGTGGTCCTCAAGGAGTTCCCGGTTCTCGGGGCGGCCTCGACCGACGCCAGCCGCGTCGCAATCGCCGCGAAGCGGGGACTGCCCGCAGGCAAGCTCCGAGAGTTCCATGACAAGCTGATGGAAACGCGAGGCCGCGCCGATGGGGAACGCGCCCTCGCGGTCGCCAAGGACTTCGGGCTCGATCCCGGGAAGCTGCGGAAGGACATGCAGGACGAGGCGGTCGCGACCGTGCTCCGGGAGAATGCCGCCCTGGCCGACCAGCTCGGCATAACGGGGACCCCGGCGTTCGTCCTCAACGACGGCATCATCGCGGGCGCGGTGGGCGTCGAAGCGCTGCAGCGGGCCATCGCGAACATCCGCGAATGCGACAGGGCTTCGTGCTGACCGTCATGCATCCCAGCGCCCGCCAGGCCCCATTCCGCAGACCGGGCGAGCCGCATCCAAGCATCTGCCGAGGAAGCGAATTGCGATGAACCGACGCGGAGCACTTCGGCTGCTGTTGATAGCCTCGGCCTCGGCAACCGTGAAGCCGGCCCTTGCACAAAACGTATCGGCCCGGGAACTCGCCGAGGCGGGGCCGCTCGGGGATGTCGTGCTCGGGTCGCCGGACGCCAGGGTGACGATTGTCGAATACGCGTCCCTGACATGCGGCCATTGTGCGGCATTTCACCGAGAGACGTACCCGGAGCTGAAGCGGCGCTACATCGACACGGGGAAGGTGCGCTTCATCCTGCGCGAGTTTCCGCTGGACCCCCTGGCGACCGCCGGATTCATGCTGGCCCGCTGCAAGGGCCATGCAAGCTATTACCCGGTCACCGATCTACTCTTCGATCATCAGAAGGACTGGGCTTTCACTGCCAAGCCCCTGGACGATCTGCAGGCGATCCTGCGGCAAGCTGGGTTTCAACAAGAAAAATTCGAGTCCTGCCTCAAAGATCAGAAGTTATACGCGTCGGTCAGCGCCGTGAGGCGGCGCGCCACCGAGACCTTCAAGGTGAGTTCAACGCCGACTTTTTTCATCAACGGACAAAGGTACGCTGGGAACCTTTCGATGGAGGACATCGAAAAAATCATCGCCCCCATGCTCGGTTCCTGAGGGGGCGAACCCGTCCGGGCGCTCGTCCCCACCCCTCCGCACGGTTTCGTGAATGGCCCCGAATACCCCTGCCCGCCGCATCGGCGCCCAGAAACACGCGGGTGTGACGCACCGCACGGCGACACCGGATCCGAGCGCCCGGCCGCGGGACCTGCGCGACCCGGGCGGCGCGGTCGCGCTGCGCTTGCCGGAAGCAGGGCCGGCCGGCACCGCACGGGGTGTCGCCCCGATACCGGCCCCGCGCGCGGAGGCCGAGCCATGCTGAGCGAACGACCGGGCCACGACGCCGCCGACGCCCCGGCATGCGGGTGCGGCGACGGCTGCGGCGCCGTTTCGGCCGCGCGCGACCCTGCGCTGCAGAACACGATGGCCAGCTTCTCGGCCGGTCTGCTCGCCGCCTTCGGCGCGACCCTGGGGGCTGTCGTCGGGTTCGTGGTCTTCGCCGAATGGTCCGGTCTCCTGGACCGGCTGTCCGGGTTTGTCGCATGGCCGCTCTGGCTCGCGGCGGTCCTCCTCGGCGGCTACCCGATCTTCCGTTCCGTCCTGCGCGCCGCGTTCAGGCGGCGGGTGACCTCGCACACCCTCATGACGGTCGGCCTCGGCGCCGCCGTGCTCACGGGCGCTTGGCCGGCCGCGATCATCGTCGTGTTCTTCATGCGGCTCGCCGATTACGTCGAGCATTTCACCGCCGAGCGCGCACGCCGCGCCGTCAGGGAGTTGACCAGCCTCGCTCCCGAAAAAGCCCGGGTCGAGCGCCACGGGTCCGAGATCGAAGTGCCGGTCGCCGAGGTGCGGATCGGCGAGACCGTGGTCGTGCGCCCGGGCGAGAAGGTTCCCGTCGACGGCGAGGTCATCGCCGGACAGGCCACCGTGAACCAGGCCTCGATCACCGGCGAGTCGATGCCGGTCGAAGCGGGCCCCGGCGCGCGCGTCTTCGCGGCGAGCTTCGCTCAACTCGGCGCCCTGCGTGTCCGAGCGACCGCCATCGGCGTCGACACGACCTTCGGCCGGGTCATCAAGATGGTCGAGGAGGCCGACCGACACCGCGCCGACGTGCAGCGCATCGCGGACACGTTCGCGACCTGGTACTTGCCCGTCGTCATCGCCGTCGCGACCGCCACCTTCTTCGTGAGTGGAAACGCGCTCGCGACCGCGGCGGTGCTGATGGTGGCCTGCTCCTGTTCGTTCGCGCTGGCCACGCCCGTCGCCATGATCGCGTCGATCGGCAGCGCCGCCCGGCGCGGTCTCCTGATCAAGGGTGGGCGCTACCTGGAGGCTCTCGCCAGGGCCGACGTGGTGCTGCTCGACAAGACCGGCACGCTGACGTTCGGCCGGCCTCGGATCACGGACGTCGTGCCGTTCGATGGATCGGGCGCTCCGGGCGAGGAGCGGTTGCTGAGGATGGCGGCGGGCGCGGAACGCTACTCCGAACATCCCCTGGCCGAGGCGGTGCGAGCGGCGGCGGCCGAACGCCAGCTCTGTCCGGCTGAGCCCGAGCACTTCGAGGCCATGCCCGGCCACGGCGTGCGGGCGCGTATCGCGGGCGCGACGGTCACCGTGGGCGGCAGACGCCTGCTGCCGGAAGGATTTAACATACCGCCGCGGATGGCCGATCTGGAAGCGGCGGGCAAGACGCTCGTGGTCGTGGCCTGCGATGGCAGCCCTGTCGGGGTTCTGGCGGCGACGGACACCGAGCGGCCCGCGGTGCCGGCCGCCCTCGCCGCGCTGCGGGCGCTCGGCATCCGGCATTTCGAGCTGGTGACGGGCGACAACGCTCGCACCGCCGCTGCGCTCGCCGGACCGCTCGGCCTGGGTTACCGCGCCGACCTGTTGCCGGAGGAGAAGATCGCGGTCGTCAAGGAGTACCAGAGCCGCGGGCACGTCGTCGTGATGATCGGCGACGGCGTCAACGACGCACCGGCGCTGGCCCAGGCCGACGTCGGCATCGCGATGGGCGCCGCGGGCAGCGGCGTCGCCCTGGAGGCCTCGCATGTCGCGCTCATGCGCGAGGATTGGACCCTCGTGCCCGAGGTGGTCCGCATCGCGCGGCGCACCATGAGGGCCGTGCGGTTCAACCTCGGCTTCACGGTCGTCTACAACCTGACCGGCCTCAGCCTCGCGGCGTCCGGCCTCCTGCCGCCGACGCTGGCAGCCGCCGCGCAGGCGGGACCCGATTTCGGAATTCTCGCGAACTCGGCCCGCCTCTTACGTCCGAGGTCCGGCGCGCGGCCCGGCGGGGGCGGTCCCGACAAGCCCGGATGCCCGCCACTTCGGCTTGACCAAGACCCAGCCGTGCCGCGCGCGACCGAGGCGCGGGCATGAGCCAGACCCGCATGGAGAGCCTGAAGCGGCCGGCAACCCGGCGCCTGGCGTGGCTGGTCCCCGCTGTCCTGCTCCTCGCCGGCGGGGCGCTCTGGTCGAAGGTCGCCGGCCCCGGTTCCCCCGCCTTGCTGGCGTTCGTGGACGGCGAGGGACATCCGGCTCGCCTGGCGGATTTCCGCGGCCAGGTCGTTCTCGTCAATCTCTGGGCGACTTGGTGCCTGCCCTGCCGCCACGAGATGCCGGCGCTGGACCGTCTGCAAGCCAAGCTCGGCGGGCCGGACTTCCAGGTCGTCGCCCTGTCCGTGGACCGGGGCGGCGCCGCGGTCGTGCGCCGGTTCTACGAAACCGCCGGCGTGCGGCACCTGTCGGTGTTCCTCGACAGCGCGGGAGCCGTCCTGCCGCAGGTCGGGGCCGCGGGGCTGCCGACCACCCTCCTGTTCGACCGGGACGGCCATGAGATCGGCCGCTTCGTCGGGCCGGCGGAATGGGACGGGCCGCGGATCGAGGCCATCCTGAGAAATGCCATCGCCCAACAGAGAGGAAGGACCTCATGAACGCGGCAACACCCCCCTCGCGCACGTCCCGGCTCGCGCTCGCGACGCTCACGGCCGTCGGCATCGCCGTCCTGGGAGGAGCCCTCTGGGCCAACACCCGGGGCGCGACCGGAAACGTCCTCGCTGGGCTGGGCGGCACGCCCCGGCCGCTCCCGCCCGGCGCGCTCCAGGTCGATGACATCGCCGCGGATCCCTTCAACTATAAGGGCGGCATCACGCTGCGCGCGGTCGTCGCCAGAGCCGAGGGCACCAGCCCCCGCAAGTTCGTGGTTGTGGATGCCCGCGAGGCCAAGATCTGCAAATCGACGAACTGCGCGAAGTTCTACCTGCCGGTCAGCGCGGAGACCGCGATGCCGGTTGCGCGCTGGGACGAGGTCGACCTGGAAGGCGAGCTCGTCCAGGGCGACCGGCACCCGTATTTCCGGGTGACCGGCCTGAAGAACCACGGTCAGTTCCAATGACGCGCCCTGGCGGCACGACGGCAGGCTCGGCGGGAGACGCAGCGTGAATCTCGGAACCCTTGTCTGGCGCAATCTCGTCCGCCGGCCCGGCCGCTTCGCGTTCACGCTGGCGGGCGTGGCCGTCGGCATCGCGGCTTTCGTGGCCCTTCTCACGCTCGGCCAGGGCCTGACCCAGGAGATCCGGCGCCAGGCGCAGGGGCTGGGGGCGAACCTCGTCGTCACCCCGAAGGGCTGGTGCGCCTACGAGCAGATCTCGGTTCTCACCGGCGAGCAGTTGCCGGAAGCCATCGCGATGACGGAACTCGCCAAGATCGCGGCGGTGCCGGGGGTGCGGACGGCCGTGCCCTACCTGAACCAGCGCACGGCCTTCCGGAACCGCCCGGTGCCGCTGATCGGCATCCAGCCGACGGCGATGCGGGCGCTCCAAGGCTGGCGCGTGGGCCAGGGACGCTACTTCCAGGGACCCGACGAGGCAGGCGTGGTCATCGGCGCGGCCATCGCCCAGCAGTTCGGGCTGCGGCCGGGGGAGACCTTCACCGTCCGCGGCCGCCCGCTCCCGGTCGTCGGCGTCCTGGACACGACCGGAACCAAGGACGACGTCGCCGCCTTCGCGCCGCTCGCCGTCGTCCAGCGCATCTACGAGACCGAGGGCAAGGTCTCCTTCGTCGCCGTGCAGGTCGACGACCTGGAGCGGGCGGACGAGATCAGCCTGCGCATCCAGGAGGCGGCCAACGTCGCCGTGGTGTCGGACAAGCAGCTCGTGAGCTCGGTCCTCTCCATCGTCGGCACCGTCGGCGCGGCGATGCAGGCGGTCGCCATCGTCGGCGTGGTGGCCGCCGCCTTCGGCATCGCCAACACGCTCATGACGGCCGTCTACGAGCGGCGGCGCGAGATCGGCATCCTGCAGGCCATCGGGGGAACCCGGCGCACGCTGTTCATCGGCTTCCTCCTGGAATCCGGTCTCTACGGCGGGCTCGGAGGGCTGATCGGCCTCGGCCTCGGCGTGCTGGCGGCCTACCGGATCGGGCCGTCCCTTGCCGACAATCCCTTCACGGCGGCCCTGCGCCAATCGCCCACGCCGGCGCTCGACCCCGGGACGATGGCGGGCGTGCTGGCGTTCTCCGTCGCCTTGGCGCTGCTCGCCGGGTTCTATCCGGCTTGGCGCGCGGCGCGGCTCACACCGATGGATGCGATCCGACATGTCTGAGGCAGATGCGCTGGTCCGCTTGGAGAAGGTCTCCCGGGTCTACGGCCGCGGCGAGGCGGCGGCGGTGGCCCTGGACGAGGCGTCGCTCGCGATCAAGCGGCGCAGTTGGGTCGCGGTCGTCGGGCCCTCCGGCCATGGCAAGAGCACGCTGCTGCACCTGATGGGCGGCCTCGACCGCTCGACGAGCGGGAAGGTCCATCTCGATGGGGAGGAGTTGTCCCGCCTGAGCGCACGCCGCCTCGCCGCGGTGAGAGCGCGCAAGATCGGCTTCGTGTTCCAGTTCTTCAATCTGCTGCCGCACCTGACCGCGCTCGAAAACGTTCAGACCGCCCTCTGGTTCGGCGGCTGGCCCGCGTCCCGGGCACGCGGCAAGGGGCTCGACCTCCTGGACCAAGTGGGGCTCGCCGACCGGGCCGGCCATCTGCCGGGCCAGCTCTCCGGGGGCCAGCAACAACGCGTCGCCCTGGCCCGGGCGCTCGCCAACGACCCGGATCTCCTGCTTCTCGACGAACCGACCGGGAACCTGGACTCGACCGCCGAGGCGGACGTCCTCGACCGGCTGGCCGCGCTTCACCGCCACGGACGGACCCTCGTCATGGTGACCCACAGCCCGGCCGTGGCCGCGAGGGCGCAGCGGCTCGTCAACGTCCGCGACGGCCGGATCGCGTCGGACGCGGCCGTGGAGCGCGCCGGTGCCTGAGGTCTCGACGGCGGGTCTGCTGACCGCTTTTGCCGGCGGCGCGGTCTCGTTCCTGTCCCCGTGCGTGCTGCCGCTGGTGCCGGGTTACGTTTCCTTCGTGGCTGGCCGGTCACTCGCCGGCCAAGCCAGGAGCGGCGCGCGAGCCGGTCCGGCCGTCCGCGCGCTCCCCCTCGGGCTGTGTTTCGTGCTCGGCTTCTCGACCGTGTTCGTCCTTCTGGGCGCCGGCGCCACGGCGCTGGGCCGGCTCGTCCTGTCCTACCGGTCTGAGGCCGGCATCATCGGCGGCGCCGTCATCCTCCTCTTCGGCCTGGTGACGACGGGCGTCCTGCGGCTCCCGGCCCTGCAACGCGACCTGCGCTACCACGGGGCGCTTGCCGGCGGCGGGCCCGGCGGGGCCTACCTCCTCGGCCTGGCCTTCGCCTTCGGCTGGACACCCTGCATCGGACCCGTGCTCGGGTCGATCCTCGCCGTGACCACCGTCACCGCCGGCGCGGGCGGCCTGGTGTTGCTCGCCGCCTACTCGCTCGGGCTCGGGCTGCCGTTCCTGCTGGCCACGCTGTTCACCGACCGGCTGCTCGGCCTCGGGCGGGGCCTCGGCCGGTTCGGGCGGCTCCTCAATCTCGCGGCCGGAGGGGTGATGATCGGCATGGGGCTCGCCATGATGACGGGCCGCCTGACCGAGATCGGCTCCTGGCTGCTGGAAACCTGGCCAGCCCTCGGCCGGATCGGCTGACGAGGCGCGCTTGTGCGGCTCCACATGGTGGAGACCCGGCATCGACGCGCCGCACGGGCTGGCCGGGCTGGGGATCGAGAGGCGTCGCGCCACATATCAGCGAATGACGATGTCCAAGCATGGCTGAAGACCAGACCCTCCTGCCCGGGCGGCGTGCTCGACCCCAGCGCAGCGCTGCGCCGGCGGCCCTGCGCCGGAAGGCCGAACACATGGCCAAGCTCTGCCGCGGCCTGTCCGATCCCTCGCGCCTCGTCATCCTGGAGGCGCTGCGCCCCGGGGCGCTGAGCGTGTCGGAGATCGTGCAGGCCACGGGGCTGACGCAGTCGAACGTCTCGAACCACCTGGGCTGCCTGTACGATTGCGGGCTGGTCCTGCGCGAGCAGGAGGGGCGCTTCGTGCGCTACCGCCTCAGCGACCCGCGCGTCGAGAGCCTGCTACGCCTCACCGAGGAGCTCGTGGCCGACACCGCCCGGGGCGTGGTGGCCTGCACGGAGATCGGGTGCGGCGGCGGCTCTTGCTAGCCGTAGCCACCGACCGGGCATGGGCCCACGTGGCGGGTCCCGGGCCGCAACCCGGAACCCGGGCGCCGCGGTTCCGGCCCGGGCGGGCGCCCGTCCCGTCATCGGGTGACCACGCCGGATCCTGTCGGCCGATGGCGCCGGAACCGGTGTAGGGGAGCCGGGCTCACGTGGGAGCTCGGGTGGGGCCCGCATGGCAACCGCGGCCGTCAGGCCGTGCTGATGGGCCCCGGTACCGCCCCGGTGTGGGGTTCGCCACGACGCGGGTCCGGCCCAGCCTGTAGTCGGCGCGGCTCGGGACGTGACCGTGGACCCAGAGGCTCGGGGCGCCCCAGCCGCTCATCAGCGGTTCGAGGTCGGAGACGAGGGCGGCGGCGACCCACTCGTCGCCGAGCCAGCCGGGCCAATCCGCGGCCAGGGAGCGGCGCGACGGGGCATGGTGGGTCAACACCACGGCGCGGTCCCCGCGCGCGACGCCGGTGACGACGGACGTCGCGGTCGCCCGGAAGCCGACCTCCTGGTAGGCGATGGAGCCGAGCGCGTCCTCCAGGTAGGCGCGCGAGCGGGCGTGGGCCCCGGCGGCGTCCGGTGGCGACCAGTCACGGCCGGCGCGCAGGCGGATGCGGCGGGCATCCGGCCAGTGATGCCGGGCATACCCTCGCGCGAGGCGGGCGCGGGCCGGCCCATGCAGGGCCCAGTCCGTCCACAAGGTTGCGCCGACCACGTGCACGCCGCGGCCGTGGCCGTCGTCGAGGCGTACGCAGGCGTCCGAGAGGAGATGGAGACCGAGCTACCGCGCCAGGGCGCGGCCCCGGGCGAGCGCCTCGACCATGGGGACGTCGGACCAGTACTCCGCGTTGCCCGGCACCATCACCACGGGCCGGCTTCCCTGGCGCCCGTCCAGCGCCCGGGCGAGCCAAGCCAACGCGGCCTCGATGCCGGTGCAGACGTCGCCGGCGACGAGCAGCGCGTCGAACTCCGGCAGAGGGTGCGGAAGCTCGTAGGGCGCCCGATCGACCCGCAGGTCCGAGAGGATCCACAGGCGCATCCCCGCGGGCGTCCCGCCGCCGCCGGGCCCGCGCGCGGTCTCCGGCGCCCGACCGGCGTGCCCGGGGCCCACCGGCAACGGCGGGCGCGCGGG
Source organism: Methylobacterium organophilum (assembly GCF_022533465.1). Classification (NCBI taxonomy): domain Bacteria; kingdom Pseudomonadati; phylum Pseudomonadota; class Alphaproteobacteria; order Hyphomicrobiales; family Methylobacteriaceae; genus Methylobacterium; species Methylobacterium organophilum. The sequence continues at coordinate 2,119,027 of NZ_CP092848.1, forward strand.
GAGCGGGCCCGGCCGGCCCCGCGGGGGCGTTTCCAGCGCGGGCGCAGGGGGCGGCGCCGTCAGCGGGCTCGTCCCGAGCGACCCCCGGCCGCGCTCCCGCACGCGCGGCACGGCCTCGGCAGCCGGGCGCGACCGGCGGACCAAGCCGCCGCGTCGGCGCAACGCCTGGATCGCGACGCCGTCCGGGGGCGGCAGAACCGGCGCCGGCCGCGGGAATTCCGGGGCCTCGGGGTTCGAGGCCCGCGCCGTGCCGACCGTGCCGAGCGCCGACGCGGCCGCCGCATCGGCCGCGAGCCGGCGCGGCGAGGCAGCGTCGCGCCCCTCCGGGACAGGTCCCGCGCACAGGCCGCGCGGAAGCCGCCTCGGGACGACCGGGCGCGCGAGGTTGGGCGGGATCTTCGTCATCGGGCTCCCGGGGAAAGGGGGTGAAGGACGCGCGGGGGCAGGGCGGCGCGCCCGCCGGACGCGGGGCATGCGGAACCGCCGTCGATCCGCGGGCTTGGCGGCGTCAGACCTCCACGACCAGGGCCGGGTCGAAGGCGGGATTCTCGCCGCCGTAGCCCTTCGGATTGCAGAGCACCCGCGTCTCGCCGAGCCGGTAGTCCATCGACGCGTGGGTGTGGCCGTGCACCCAGAGGGTCGGGCCGGCTTGCTCGACGAAGGCGTCGAGCCGCGAGGCGAAAGCCGGGTTGAGGGGCTTGCCTCGGAAGGCGGGCGCGACGGAGCGGGCGCTCGGCGCGTGGTGGGTCACCACGACGTGCGGCCGACGCGGCGCGGCCGCGGGAGCGGCCAGTGCGCCCTCCAGGTAGGCCCGCGAGACCCGGTGGACGGCGAGCGCCTCCTCCGGCCGGAAGCGCATCCACCGGGGCTTGGTCTGGAAGCTGATCAGCCGATGGTCGTTCATGCCCCGGCGGGCATCCTCCATGGAGGCGGCGCGCAGGTCGGGGCCGTCGAGGTCGTAGTCGGTCCAGAGCGTGCATCCCGAGAAGGGGACGCCGCCGATCACGACGGTGTCGTCCTCCAGCAGGTGCACGCCGAGGTTCGCGGCGACCGCCCGCCCGCGCGCGAGCTCCTCGACGAAGGTCCGCCGATAGAATTCATGGTTCCCGGCCACGCACACCACCGGCATGTGCGGGCGGATGACGTGCGCGAGCCAGGTGACGCTCTCGACCAGGCCCTCCCGAACGTCGCCGGCCACGACCGCCACGTCGGCGTCCGGGATCTCGGCGGGCGTCCAGGGCAGGCCGACGTCGCGGTGCAGGTCAGACAGGATCCAGAGGCGCAAGCCGCGTTCCTTTCCGGCGGGGGGACGGGACCGGTCGCCGCGCCCTTCCGGCGCGGCGCGGGCGGGAGCGCCCGCGGCGGCCCCCGGTGCTCGGTCCCCGGGCGGGGGCGCCCAGGCGTCCCAGGACGCGGCGAGCCGGGCGAGGTGGGGCTCGCCCGGGCGACGCTCGCCGAGCCGGCGCAGGGCGTGCGCGAGCAGCGCCGCGGCGGCCGGCTCGCCCCGCAGCGCCTGCGCGAGGAGCGCGCTCGCGACGAGGTCCGTCAGGCGGCTCTCCGGGCCGCAGACCCGCAGGACCGTGACCGCGACGCGGGTCAGGGCGGCGGCGTCGCCGTCGAGGGCCTCGCCCCAGGAGCGATGGCGGGTGGGCGGCGCGCAGGTCCGGAGCGTGGCCAGCAGCGCCTCGGCCGTGGCCGGCCGGAGCCCGGTCGCGGGCACCACGCGCCAGAGGCGGAGGATGGCCGGGCCTTGCCGCGCCCGGACGTCCGGGCCGGTGGCGCGGCGGGCGCCGGCAGGGGCGGCGTGCCCCTGTCCGGCGGGGCAAGTCGGGGACTCCGTCATGGGCGGCGGCTCCAGGCGAGGGGAGGGTGCGCCTCCGGCGCACGGCGGGGGTGGGCGGCGGACGCTGGCGCGCCGGCCGCGACCGGGCGTGGCCACGCCGGCCGGCTCCCGGCCGACAGCGAGGCCGACGGCGCACGGTCCGGGGGAGGGCGGTGCCTCCCGCCGTCAGGCGGGGGTGATCCGCAGCCCGGTCTGCCGCGGCGTCGCGCCGTCGGCCGGGGCCGGCCTATTGCAGGGTCGTGGGCGCCGTGTCGCCGACCGCTCTCCCGAGCCTGTACCAGCGGGAATAGGTCCGGACCCAGGTCCGCCCGTCCGAGGCGTAGACCTCGGAGGTCCTGATCCGGCACGGCCGGGGGAAGTCGGGGTGCCCCGAGACGACGCCGGTCAAGGCCCTCACGGCCCGGAGCCCGACGTCCCAATCCTCCAGCAGGGGCGCGTCCGCCAGGTCCTGCGGCGACGGCCCCGCGCCCTCTTCGATGGCCTCCAGCGCCTCGGCGAGGTCGCGGAGGCGCTCGCCCGTGTCGCGGTGGTCCGCGCCGCCGCCGGCGGACGGCGCCGGGCCGAGGCTCTCGGCCAGGTCCTGCCGTCGCAACGGGGCGGCGGAGGGGTGCCGGGCGGCGGCCTCGATGGCGGCGATGAGGTGGAGGCCCTGGCAGAGGAGCCGGGACGTGAGGGTGCCCACGACGAGGCCGGCGGCGTCGGACGGGCCGAGGCGCGGCAGCGCGACCGGCAAGGCCCGGATCGCATCGGCCGCGTCGGGAGCGCCGGTTCGGACCGCCGCGCGCATCGAGCGCTCGAAGCGCGCCACGGCGGGCTCGCCGCCGGAGCGGCCGCAGCCGAGCAGCCAGACCGGGGCCGGGGGCCCGGCCTGAACGGGGGGCACGAGGCGCGGGTCGCCCAGCACGGCGGCCGCGAAGTGTTCGTCGAGCGGCGTGGGGCCGACCGGCAGAACGGCCGCGTCGAGATGCGCGCGCAGGGACGGCGCGGCGAGGCACTCGGCGGGCAGGTCGAGGATCAGCCAGCCTTCGCGGTCCCGGGCCGTCGCGGCCTCGCAGGCGGCCTGCACCGCCGCCTCGGCCGAGGCGGCCTGAAGCTCGACAACGCGGACGGCGTCCGGCAACCTCGTGCCGCGAGGCAGCCGCGGCTCGGCCGGCCGGGTGATCCGCGCCAGCGTCGCCGGCCGCCCGGCGGCGGCGGCGACCGTCGCCACGAGGACAGCATGGGCACTCACGGAACGTCCGTCGGCACCGAAGAACGCAGCGATCATGGCAGACCCCCAGCATGCACGCCCGAAGCCGTCCGCGGACACCAAGTCCACCGACAGCCACGAAACCGTCTCGTCTGAAATCGAATGGAATTATATCATTGGTATAAAGCTTTTTCAATGCGGAGAGCCGTACCATGACCTGCTGCTGTTCCCGAAGGTTAATGCTTATCCACCGGAAAAACCGGTGCCGGGGTACCTGTGCCAAGCGGCGCGCGCCCTCCTCGGGCTCTCGCAATCCGATCTGCGCGAGCTGTCGATGGTGTCGAAGAAGAGCATCAACGATTACGAGAACGCGTTCTCCGACCTCAGCGAGGGATTGGCCCTGCGGCTCCGGCAGGCCCTGGAAGGGCAGGGCGCCCGCTTCGTGCACGGGGACGGGGCCACGGGCGTCGTGACGGGGATGGCGCGGTCCGAGCTCGACCGAAGGTCGCGCTCGCCCCGCAAGAACGAGGCGCCCTCCGACCGCCCGTGAGGCCCCGGGGCCGGGCCGCCTCCGCCCTTCGGCCACGGGCGGCGTCCGGCGGGGTCCGGTCGACGCGCCTCGGTCATCCCGCGGCCAATCCGTCCCGGGGTCCCGCCGGCGGCCCTGGTGAGCGCATCGCGGGCCCGAGCCGGGGCGGCGTCCGGCCGGTGCGCCCGCGGCCCGGCGCCGGGGTGCCCGCCGGTGAGGGTACCGCCGGGAGCGGGGCATGCCGCCACGGCCGGCGGTGCCTCCGTTCGAGGCCGCGGCGAACCCGGCCTCCCGAAACCATGACGCCCGCCCTGCGGGCCGCGGGACCGCCATGATGCCGGACGGCGGCCAGGGCCGCCGCGGGCACCACGTCTCTCATCGTCGCGACGACGATTGGCGGGCGGCGTACGGAGACACCGCCTGGGATCCGACGCCGCACCGCGACGAACCCGATTGTATCCGCGGCCTCGAATCGCCATAAGGACGGGGATGACCCTCGGGATGCGGCAGAAGAGCTTCGACGCCGGGCGTGGCTGGTCGGTGACCGCCCTGCGCCTGCTCGCGCTCGTGCTCGTCCTGCTCATCGCCGCTCCCGACCTGGGCCTGGCAGCCGATTTCGCGTACCACGGCAAGGCACCTGCCGGGACGGAACTCTCGGTGGTCGCGCCGGCCGACGGCTCCGCGACCGACACGTCCGATCCGGGCGTGACCTGTCACGTGCATTGCAGCTGCCACCAGGCCATCACCGCGGACGCCGCTCCCGCGACGGCGCCCGCGGCGGCTGCCCAGCCCAACCGGTCCCGGTCCGTCGGCGCGCTCGCGTCGACCTGGCCGGACCGGCTGTCGAGGCCTCCTCGCGCCTGAGGTGACCGCGCCACCGAGGTGGCACGGGCCGCCCGGCGATCCGCCGGGCCAGTCGATCACCTTACGTGAACATGCGGGATCGACCGTCACCGCCGCGCAGGCGGGCAAGCGGCGTCCCGGTCGAGTCAGGCTCAATGCGCATTCTCCTGTCCGTGGTCATCCTGGCCACCGGCATCGCCATCGGCGGTGCCGTTCCCCGCGTGTCCGAATTCGTCCAGGACGCCCTCGCCTCGGTCGGGGTCCCGAGGATCCACCCGGCGCCCGCCGCCGGTCAGCCCTCCTCCGAGACCGACGTCCCGGAGCCCGCGGGCGAGCATCCCCGCCCGCGAGGGGCGAAGCCGGAGACCGGGCCTGCGACCGCCAAGCATCCGCACGGGGAGGGTGGGGGAGAGGCCGAGCCGACCGTGATCAAGATGCAGCCCGAGCAGGTTTCCGGGCAGGACATCACGGTCGTGACGGTGGAGGGGGGCACGCTCGCGCGCCACCTTCTCGTTCCCGGCACCATCGCGCCGGACGCCGACCGGATCGCCCGGGTGCCCGCGCGCGTGGTCGGGATTGTGGCCGAGATGCGCAAGCGCCTGGGCGAGGAGGTTGTGAAGGGTGAGGTCGTCGCGGTGCTCGACAGCCGCGAGGTCGCGGACGCCAAGAGCGAGTATCTCACCGCCTCAGTGAAGGCAGAGCTTGAGAAGACCAATTTCGATCGGCAGCAGGCGCTTTGGGAAAAGCGCATCTCGGCCGAATCGGCCTTCCTCAATGCCAAGGCCGTCTATTCGGAGGCGCAGCTTCGCGTCGACCTCGCCCGGCAGAAGCTCTCCGCCCTCGGCCTCAACGCCGCCGAGGTGGCGAGCGCGGCCAAACGGGACGAGACCACGCCCAACACCTCGACGCTGCGCCGCTACGAATTGCGCTCACCGCTGAGCGGGCGCGTGGTTGAGCGCAAGGTCGACCTCGGCACCGACGTCGGCGGTCAGGGCGACCCGGACGACCTGTATACGGTCGCAGACCTGTCCACCGTCTGGATCGAACTGGCGGTGCCAACCACCGAACTGGCCAAGGTCAAGGAAGGCGCGCGGGTCCTGGTCACCCCGAGCCAGGGCGACGCCGACAAGCAGGCCGAAGGCAAGGTGATCTTCGTCAGCCCGATCCTGAACCCGGACACACGCTCCGCCCGCGTCATCGTCGGGCTGCCGAACCGGGACATGGCCTGGCGGCCCGGAACCTTCGTCACCGCCGAGGTCGAGGTCGGCCAGGATGCGGTCAAGGTGCGGGTTCCGAAGGCCGCGATCCAGACCGTCGCCGGCGAGAAGGTCGTCTTCGTGCGCACGGCCACCGGTTTCGAGAAGCGCGAGATCGAGCTCGGGCGCTCCGACGACGATGCTTACGAGGTCGTCTCGGGCCTGAGGCCGGGCGACGAGATCGCGGTCGCCAACTCCTTCCTCCTCAAGGCTGAGCTCGGCAAGGCCGCGACCGGCGACAACGACTGAGCGAGAGCCCGCCCATGATCTCCCGCATCCTCGACTTCTCGGTCCACCAGCGCTGGCTGGTGCTGCTGCTGTCGCTGCTGGCCGCCGGCTTCGGCGGCTACGCCCTGACCAAGCTGCCCATCGACGCGGTCCCCGACATCACCAACAACCAGGTGCAGATCAACACGGTCGCGCCCTCGCTCTCGCCAATCGACATCGAGAAGCAGGTCACCTACCCGGTCGAGACCGCGCTCGCCGGGATCAAGGGCCTCGAATACACCCGGTCCTTATCGCGAAATGGCTTCTCGCAGGTCACCGCGGTCTTCGCGGAGAAGCTCGACATCTACTTCGCCCGCCAGCAGGTCGCCGAGCGCCTGTCCCAGGTCAAGCAGGACCTGCCGCCCGACGCCGAGCCCCGCATGGGCCCGATCTCGACGGGCCTCGGCGAGATCTACATGTGGTCGATCCACTACGCGAAGCCGGACGAGCGGACGGTGTCGCCTGCGGGCAAGCCGGGCTGGCAACCGGACGGCAGCTACCTGACCCCGGAAGGCCAGCGGCTCAGGACGGAGCTGGAGCGGGCCGCGTACCTGCGCACGGTGCAGGACTGGATCATCCGGCCCCAGATCAAGACCGTGCCGGGCGTGGCCGGCGTCGACGGCATCGGCGGCTTCGAGAAGCAGTACCACGTCCAGCCGGACCCGACGAAGCTCACCGCCCTCGACCTCTCCTTCTCCGACGTGGCGCGGGCCTTGGAGGCCAACAACGCCAACCAGGGCGCCCGCTACCTGGAGGACAACGGCGAGGGCTACGTCGTGCGCGCGGCCGGGCGCCTGGAGAGCATGGGGGAGATCGAGAACGTCCTCGTCACCACCCGCGGCGGCGTGCCGGTGCGGATCAAGGACATCGCCGAGGTCCGGATCGGGCGCGACCTGCGCACGGGCTCGGCCAGCGAGGACGGGCAGGAGGTCGTCGTCGGCACCGCGCTGATGCTGATCGGCGAGAACAGCCGCACGGTCGCGGCCGCGGTCGACGCCAAGATGACGGAGATCCGCAAGTCGCTTCCGCCCGGCGTCGAGGTCCAGACGGTCCTCAACCGGACGCTCCTGGTCGAGGCCACCATCAGGACCGTGGCCAAGAACCTCGCGGAGGGCGCGGCCCTCGTCATCGTCATCCTGTTCCTGCTGCTCGGCAACATCCGGGCCGCCATCATCACGGCGCTGGTCATCCCCGTCGCCATGCTGATGACCATGACCGGCATGGTCGAGGCGAAAATCTCGGCCAACCTGATGAGCCTCGGCGCCCTCGACTTCGGCCTCATCGTCGACGGGGCGGTCATCATCACCGAGAACGCCCTGCGTCATCTCGCCGAGAAGCAGCACGGTCTCGGTCGCACCCTCGACACCGAGGAGCGCCTCGCCACGGTGCGGGCCTCGGCCGAGGAGATGATCAAGCCGTCCCTCTACGGGCAGGCGATCATCATCCTCGTCTACGTGCCGCTCCTCACCTTCACGGGCGTCGAGGGCAAGATGTTCGAGCCGATGGCGCTGACCGTGATCATCGCGCTGGCCGCCGCCTTCGTCCTGTCGCTGACCTTCGTGCCGGCCCTGATCGCCATCGTGATCACCGGGCGCGTCACCGAGAAGGACAATGTCATCATCCGCGCCCTCAAATGGGCCTATCGGCCCGTGCTGGCCGGGGCGGTGCGGGCGCCGATGGTGTTCATCGTCGCGGCGTTGCTGCTGCTGGCCGGGGCCGGCCTGCTCTTCACCCGGCTCGGCGCCGAGTTCATCCCGACGCTCGACGAGAAGAGCATCGCCATGAACGCGCTGCGCATCCCCTCGACTTCGCTGTCGCAGTCGCAGGCGATGCAGCTCAAGATCGAGCAGGCGATCCGCCGCTTCCCGCAGGTCGCCTACGTCTTCTCGAAGACCGGCACCGCCGAGGTCGCGTCCGACCCGATGCCGCAGAACTCCTCGGACACCTTCGTGATCCTGAAGCCCCAGGAGGAGTGGCCGGACCCGGACCTGTCCAAGGCCGAGCTCCAGGAGAAGATCGAGAAGGCGGTCGGCGCCCTGGCCGGGAACGTGTTCGAGTTCTCCCAGCCGATCCAGCTGCGCTTCAACGAGCTGCTGGCGGGCGCCCGCGGCGACCTCGCCGTGAAGGTGTTCGGCGAGGAGTTCGGGCCGATGACGAAGGCGGCCGACCAGATCGCCGAGATCCTGCGGGGCATCGACGGGGCCGAGGACGTCAAGGTCGAGCAGACGGCGGGCCTGCCCTTCCTGGAGATCAAGATCAACAAGGCGGAAGCGGCGCGGCTGGGGCTCAGCACCGGCGCCGTCCAGGAGGTCATCGGGGCGGCCATCGGCGGCAAGGACGCCGGGCTGGTGTTCGAGGGCGACCGCCGCTTTCCCATCGTCGTGCGCCTCAGCGACAAGGTGCGCGAGAACCGGGAGGCGTTGGAGAACATCCCGGTGCCGCTGCCGCCCGGCCCGAACGGGCGCGCCGCGTCGGTCCTCCTGAAGCAGGTCGCGAGTTTTTCCGTCGCGGAAGGGCCGAACCAGGTCTCGCGCGAGAACGGCCGGCGCCGGGTGGTCGTGACCGCGAACGTCCGCGGGCGCGACATCGGCTCGCTCGTCGCCGAGGCGCAGGCCAAGGTCGCGAGCCAGGTGCGGCTGCCCTCGGGCTACGACGTGACCTGGGGCGGCCAGTTCGAGAACCTCGCCTCGGCCCGCAAGCGCCTGATGATCGTGGTGCCGGTCTGCTTCGCCCTGATCTTCCTGCTGCTCTACTCGGCGCTGGGCTCGCCCCGGGACGCGCTGCTGGTGTTCAGCGCCGTGCCGCTGGCGCTGACCGGCGGCATCGCGGCCCTGTGGCTGCGGGGCATGCCGTTCTCGGTGCCGGCGGCGGTGGGCTTCATCGCGCTCTCGGGCGTGGCGGTCCTGAACGGCTTGGTGATGCTGACCTTCATCAAGCAGCTCGTCGCGGAAGGGCGGCCGCGGCGCGAGGCGATCCTGGAGGGCGCCATGACCCGGCTGCGGCCGGTGGCGATGACGGCGCTGGTCGCCTCGCTCGGGTTCGTGCCGATGGCGCTCGCGACCGAGACCGGAGCCGAGGTGCAGCGGCCGCTCGCGACCGTGGTCATCGGCGGCCTGATCAGCGCCACCTTGCTGACCCTGGTCGTCCTGCCGGCCCTGTACGCGCGCTTCGGCGGCGAGGAGGTCGCGCGCTCCCCGCGCCGGGCCGAGGAGGCTTCGGCCGGCGCGCGGGCGCGGCTCCGGCAGGCGGCCGAGTGACCCGGGCCATGCATCCCCGGACCGGCGAGGCGCGGTCGCGACGGACCCGAGGGGGAGCCCCGTGATGCGGACGTTTCGTCGTGCGCTCGCCACCGCGTTCCTGGGGGCGGCCGGCATCCCGGGGGCGCTTGCCGGGGAGGCACCCTTCGGCCTGCGTTGGGGTCCGCTGACGTCCGTGCCGAAACCGTCCATGGCGGATCGGGAGGGGAACGTCACGGCCCTGTTCTATTTCCAGGGCCGGGCGCCGGCCTCCGGGCCCGATACCGAGCAGGTCGTCCTGGAGGTCTGCGGGGACGAGGGTCTGCAGCAGGTCATCTGGTTCAGCCGCCCCTTCGCGGAGGCCGAGCTCGTGCCGGCCTACGCGGCGATCTACCGGGAGGGGGTGCGGCGCTACGGCGAGCCGCAGGAGGCCGGGCTGCCGAACGCCGTGACGTGGCCGGCGGGGCGCACGCTCCTGGCGGTCCGCCCCGCCGAAGGCGGCGGAAAACGCATCGTCATGGTCGCCGCGGGCGAGCTCTACGAGAAATGCTCGTCGGCGCACGAGGCGGCGACCGGCCACCCCGCCGCCCGCCATACCTCCGACCTGCTCGAATCCCGGGACCGCCGGATGGCGCCATGACCACCCACCGGCCGGCGTTCGACGGCGCTGGCTCCGGCTCATCCTACGAAACTGGAGCGACGGGGAGCATCGATGCGACGAACAGTGATGGTGGCCCTCGGCGTCATGGTCGTGATGTCCGCGCAGGCAGGATCGACGGCCAAGATCGTCGGCATCGGCGCCCAGACCTGCGCAGCGTTCAACCAGGAGATCTCCGCGAACCAAGCTGCCGAGCTGTACTTCTTCGCCTGGGCGCAAGGTTTCATGAGCGGAGCGCTGATTCGTGCGCCGGCAGGAATCGATGAAGACCTGGACCTGACACCGCCGTCCGTCCCGCTTCAGGCCCAAGTCCATTTCCTGCGCACCTTCTGCGCCAAGAACCCGGGTCAGGACTACATGGATGCCGTCAGGGCTCTCTACCATCGACTGCGCGGCCCCGGGATCTAGCCGGGTTCGGCACCGGGCCGGTCGGGGCGGTGCAGCGGCCACGCCGCTGCGGGCAATCCGGGGATCCGGGCCGCCGAAGGCGGCGAGCGCAACGGCCGGCGCCCATCCGCGGCCGGGCCATGCGCGGGCGTCGGTCGGACCGGCACGGGCGGGGAGGGATCGTGATGATCGGCTGGAGGAGGTTCGCGTGTGCCTGGGGGCTGGCCACCGGCGTGACGGGCTGCCTGCACGTGCCCGATGTTCCGGGCTACGCGACGGTCCCGTTCACCCTGCATCTCCCGTCGGGGGAGCGCCTCACGGGCAGCGTGACCACCCGGCTGCTGCGGCGCGAGTTCTACGCGACCGACGGGCGGACGACCTGCAGCGGCCTGTTTCATCCGTCCGGGGCGGGGCTGCCGGCATCCGTCGGGGCAAATTGCTCCAATGGCCAGCGCGGCACCGGGTCGGCCGACGGGACGAGCTCGTTCGCCGGGTCCGGAACGCTGAGGATGGACGGCGGCTCCGCCACGTTCCGGTACGGAGAGGCGATCCAGGGAGGGTAACGGCCCGCGGGATCGGAGCCCTGCCCCCGGAACGCACGGACGCCGACGCGGCCTCGCGCCCGCGCGGGACGGGCGTTCGGAGAGGCGTCGGACCGATCCGCCGGGGCGGTCCGGTGGGCCGGGTCGGTCCCGGCGCGGTTCGCGACGAGCGCGTCGCAATCCGGGGTCGCGTCCCAGCCCTTGCGCCGGCGCAGGCCGGCCCCGCTCGCGTCAGCGTTCCGGACGGCGGCGTCGCCGCGCGGGCCGGCGCGGAGCGCGCCGCCGGCGCTCGCCCCGCCGAAGTCGCGGCCAGGTCCTGGCCCCGCTCCGGTCGGCTCCGCGCGGGTTCGCCCCCGGACCTGCGGACCGAAGAAACGCGCGCCGACGAGCTTCGCCCCGCCCAGGTCGGCCGTCTTGAGCCCGGCCTGGTCGGGGGCCGCGACGCGGAGACCGCCCCCCCGCGGCAGGACCCTGTTCAAGCGGGACGGGCGCAGGTTCGCGCGCCTGAGGTCCAGGCCGGACAGGCGCCCGTCCGAGAGGCTGAGCGGCTTGCCGGCCGCCCGGGCGATCGTCGCCTCGATAGCGGCGCGGGCCGTCCCCGCCTGCGTCATGTCCGGCATCGTCCGGCCGAGGGGGCGGAGCAGGTCGCCCGCGGCCGACGCCGGACCCCGGGCGACGACGGCCGAGAACGGGAGGGCCGCGTGCCTGCGTATGGGTGTCCCCGCGGTTCCCGGCGAACGGGCTCGGGCCCCGCGCACCGCCGGAACCGGCACCGCCGCGCGCCCGCGCGGCTCAATCCGAACGCGGGCGGCATCGGTCGTTTGTGCCCGCGCTCATCGACGCCGGCCTGTCCCGGAACGTCCCCGGCGCCCGACCGGCGCGCCGCGGAGCTGAAGGTCATCGCGCATGTCTCACGCCGACCGCGTCGAGCGCTGGTTCGAGCAGTTTCCCGTGCTCGGGACGCTTCCGGCCGACCACCGGCACATCCTGCGCGGCGCCGTGCGCTTTCCCGTGCTGGAGGCGGGAGCGACCGCCTACGAGCTGGGAGGCGAGTGCGCGAACTACCTGATGTGCATCGAGGGCCGGACACGCGTCTTCCGGATCTCCGCGGGCGGCCGCGAGATGCTGATCTACCGGGTGGGTCCCCGGGGGACCTGCGTCCTCACGACCCAGTGCCTGCTCGCCGGCGGCACCTTCCCGGCCGAGAGCGTCGCGGAGCAGCGCACGGTGCTGGCGGCGCTTCCGGCGGAGACCTTCCGGCACCTCATGGCGGCCTCGGCCGCGTTCCGCGCCTTCGTCCTCGACGATTACGCCAAGCTCATGGCCGTCCTGTTCGGGCTCCTCGACGAGATCGCCTTCACGCCCCTTGAGGAGCGCCTCGCCCGGCACCTGCTCGCCCAAGCGGACCAGCACGGAAGGGTGACCGCGACGCACCGGCAGATCGCGGCCGACCTCGGCACCGTGCGCGAGGTCGTCAGCCGGCATCTCGCCGGCTGGGAGCGCGCGGGATGGATCCGGGTCCTGCGCGGGCAGGTCGAGATCCGCGACCGCATCGCCCTGGCCGGACATCGGCTCCGCCCCTGAGGCCGGGCCGGACCCCGGCGAAGCGCGAAACCCTCCGCGCGAGGAGGGTCCTGCGACGGGTCGCGCCGCCGGCGCGCGGGAACGATCGGGCTCCTCGGACGCTGGCCTCCCCCACCTCCGCGAGACCTTGCGCCGGGCGGCGCGCCCCCGTAAGCATGGCGTATGGTCAGGCTTCGGCAGCGGTGGGACGGGTACGCGTCCGGCGTTTGGCGCCGCGCCCTGGTTTGCCTGCTCGCCATCGCCCTGACCGTCTCCCTGGTGGACCCGGCCCTGACCGCGCCCGCGTCGCCGGACGAGGAAGCCGGCGGGCCCGGCATCGTCATCGTGCTCGATGCCATCTCCGGGGCGCCCGCCGCGGACGAGCCGGCGGACCGCGGCCTTGCGGGGCCTGGCCGTTGCAGCGCGCACTGCCCCTGCCATGCCGTCATCCGGCCGGAGAGCCCGGTCGTGACGCCCCTGCGCATCGCCAGGCCGCCCGAATTCACCCTCGGCACCGCCCGCCTCTCCTCCGTGGCATCGACGCCCCCGAGCGAGCCCCCGCGCGCCTGACCCGCCGGCCGCCGCATGCCGCGGCGGCAACCCGGGTTGCATGGTCATCCCCAGGCCCGGAAGGGAAGGCGCCCGCCCTGCGCGGCGCGGGTCCCGTCGATGCGACGGGGCGGCATGTGGCAGCATCTCGCAGGGTGGGCGATGCCCGTTCCCCTCATCATCGACCCCGAACCGGCGGTCTTCCCGGGCGCGGCGCCGCGTGCCGGCGCGTTCCCGCTCGCTCGTGCGGGCCAGGCCTCGGCGCTCGCCGCGGGTCGGGGACGCCGCGCAGCCGAGCCTCGGCAGGGCGGTACGCCGGAGCCGTCGCGCGGGTCGGATCCGGCCGGGCAATGGTCCGCCGCGGCGGTCCGCCCCGCCCGGGCGCCCAGACCCGCAGGTTCACCGGGTCGTGCCGGCGCCGAAACCTCCGCCCGGCCAGGGGCGCACGGTGCCCGCCGGCCTTCCTCCCCGTCGCCGAGCGCCCGATCGCGGCGGACCCGCGCGGCCTGCAGCCTGTGCGCCGCGCTCCTTCTGGCCGGCGCCACCGGGGGCGCGCGGGCCGAGACCCTGGAGGGTGCCCTCGCGCGCGCCTTCCGCGCGAACCCGGAGCTGAACGCCGCCCGGGCGGGCCTGCGCGCGACGGACGAGGAGATCGTGCAGGCCCGGGCGGGCTACCGCCCCACGATCCGCCTCGACGCCGACATCGGGGTCGAGCGACAGAAGGGCGTCGAGGGCGGGGAACGCTTCGCGCGGACCGCCCTGCCGGGCGGCGCCGGCCTGACCGTCAACCAGACGCTGTTCAACGGTTTCCAGACCGACAACAACACCCGGCGCGCGGAATCGACCGTGCTCGGCCAGCGCGAGAGCCTGCGCCTCACCGAGACGACGACCCTGTTCAGTGCGGTCCAGTCCTACATGGACGTGCTTCAGAATACCGCGACGCTGGAGCTGAACCGCAACAACGTCGCCGTCCTGCAGGAGCAGCTCCGCCAGACGGCCTTCCGCTTCCAGGTCGGCGCGTTGACCCGGACCGACGTCGCCCAGGCGGAGGCGCGCCTCGCGCTCGCCCGCTCGCAGGTGAGCGCGGCGGAGTCGCAGCTGGGCGCCAGCATCGGCATCTATCGCCGGGTCATCGGCGTGGAGCCGCGCCAGCTCTCGCCGGGCCGCCCGCTTGACCGCCCCGTGCCGGGCAACCTCGACGCCGCGGTCGAGATCGGCCTCAAGGAAAACCCGCAGATCGCCTCGGCGCTGCACGCGGTCGATGCCGCCGAGGCGCAGGTGAAGGTGCTGGAGGGCCGGCTCTACCCGCAGGTCGGCCTGACCGGCCAGGTCGCCCAGCGCTACGACCAGGAGCAGCCCGGCGACAACGGCCGCACCGCCTCGATCGTGGGCCGCATCACGGTCCCGATCTATCAAGGCGGATCGGAATACGCGCAGATCCGGCAGGCCAAGGAGCTCGTGGGCCAGACGCGCCTGCAGGTCGAGTTCCTGCGCGACCAGATCCGCGCCGCCGTGGTCTCGGCCTGGGGCCAGCTGGAGGCCGCCAAGGCCCAGGTCATCGCCTCGCAGGCGCAGGTCCAGGCGAACGAGGTCGCGCTCGACGGGGTGCGCGAGGAGGCCCGCGTCGGCCAGCGCACCACCCTCGACGTGCTGAACGCGCAGCAGGAGCTCCTGAACGCCCGCGTGCAGCTGATCCAGGCCCAGCGCAACCGCGTGGTGTTCTCCTACGGCGTCGTGCAGCAGATCGGGCGCCTGACCGCCCGCTTCATCGCGGTGCCGGTGGCGGCCTACAGCCCGAAGACGCACTTCGATCAGGTCAAGGACCTCTGGTCCGGCGTGCGCACACCGGATGGCCGCTGATGGGACGGAAGACCTTCCGCCGCCAGGTCCGCGCCCCGGGGCCGCCCGCTCATCCCTGGCCGGGGCTGCCGGGCGGTCCGGGACCGCCGGCGCGCCCCGACCCGCCCCCGCCTTCGCCAGACACCGCCGAGCGCACCGTCATGTCCCATCCCCGGCTCCGGCCAACCGCACGTCCCCTGTCCCGCGCCGGCGCCGCGCTCCTGATCCTGGCGCTGCCGGCCTGCGCGATCTCGCTGCCGATCTCCCGGCCTGCCGACGGTTCTCCCGGCGTGCCGGGGCAGGACCCGAAGCGTACGGCGCCCCTGGCGTTCCCGGGGCTCGACCCGGAGGATTGGCGCCGGGCGCGCGGCATCCTCGGCCTCGCGTTGGAACCCAGCGGGAACGGTCTGCGCATCCGGTGGGACAACCCGGCGAGCGGGCGGAAGGGCAGCGTCGTGCCGACCGCCGCGCCGGTCGTACGCGCGGGGCGGATCTGCCGCGCCTTCCTGGCCACCGTGGAAGAGGCGCAGCGCACCGCCAGGATCCGCGGCACGGCCTGCCAGAACGTCGGCGACGACTGGGAGGTGACGGAACTCGACCCCGGGAGCAGCGCGCCGGACCGTCAGGGCGTAACGAGGCGCGACGCCGAGCCGACCGGACCCCGCTCGCCCTGATGCGGGCCGCTCCGGGAAGGTTCCGTCAGGCGCGAGGATCACCGTCGGCGCGCCGCTGGCGGCCCGCCTCGGAACGGCGGCACGACGCGCGGACGGACCATCGGGGCGTTCTCACACCGGCGAGGAATCATGGGTTCGTACTGGGGCATCTGGGGAGACCTTCCCAACCACTTGGTGCGGCTGGGCCTCGCCTTCGCGTTCGCATTCCCGCTCGGCTGGAACCGCGAGCGCGAGGCGCGCAGCGCCGGATTGCGCACCTTCCCCATCGTCGCCATCGCCAGCTGCGGCTTCATCCTGCTCGCCAGCGAGCTCCTCGGCGCGCGCACGCCGGAGCAGGCGCGCATCCTCCAGGGACTCATCACCGGCATCGGCTTCATCGGCGGTGGCGCCATCCTGAAGGGGGGCGACAACGTGCACGGCACCGCGACCGCGGCGAGCCTGTGGAACGTGGGCGTGATCGGGGCGGCCGTCGGCTTCGGCTACTACGACCTTGGCCTCATCCCGGCCCTGTCCAACTTCCTGGTCCTCGCCCTCCTGACGCCCTTGAAGCGCAAGCCGCGGACCGCCGCGTCGCAGGACCGGGGCGCCGGCACCGAGCCGGGGGGAGGGCCGGCCGGCACGGGCGGGGCCGGGCACAGCGAATGATGCCCCCCGGGATCGGAAGTCAGCGCGAACCGGTCCGGCCCTGGCGCGCCTGCCGCGCCCAGATCCGATAGGTGCCGCCGAAGGTGTCGGGATGGCGGGTCTCGAAACCGTGCCACGCCGCCGGCGAGCGCGCCGCGGCCGGGTCCGGATGCTCGGCCGCGAACCGGGTCCGGTCCGACGGGCGTTCGGGCTCCAGGCCCAAAAATTCCAGCCCGCAGGCCTCCAGCATCGCGCCGATCCCGGGCAGCGTGAAACGGTGCTCCTCGACGTGGAAGATGAGGTCGCGGCATTCCGACAGGGTCCAGAAGTCGGAGGCGGGGCTGAGCAGCATGCCGAGGTCCGGCTGCGCCACGGCCCCGGCCATGACGGCACGCCGGCCCGCCCGCACGCCGGCCGGGGTCGGCGCGAGCGCGCGCTCCGCGACCAGGGCGCGCCCCGCGACGACGCTGGCGCGCGCGATCTCGCTGTAGAGCCCGAGGAAGAGCAGGCCGCCCGGCGCGAGCAGCCCCGAGAGGACGCGCAAGCCCTGCAAGGGCTCGCGCATGTGGTGGAGCACGCCGAAGCTCTCGATCAGGTCGAAGCGCTCGCCCAGGTTGGCGAGGTCGAGGATGTCGGCCTGCAGGTGCCGGACCGACCCGATCCCGTATTCCGCCAGCTTGCGCATGCCGTAGGCCAGGCTGCTGCGGCTCAGGTCGACCGCGAGCACCGAGGCGTCCGCGACCGACTGCACGAGCCGCATGGTCTGGATGCCGGTCCCGCACCCCGCGACGAGGACGCGTGGCCGCTCGACCGCCGGCATCTCGTCCGCGCCGAGGTGCGGCAGCGCGAGGTGGACCCGCTCGCGCAAGGGACGCGGGGTCCCGAGCAGGGCGCGCGACCAGCGCGGATAGGGGTTCTCCTCGTACTGGGCCTGGACCAGGAGGGACACGGCGTCGCGCACCGGCCTGAGCGGGACCAGGCTGTCCGCGAGGGCGCGCTCCTGGGCCGGCTCCTCGACCTGCTCGCGCACGAGGGCGCGCAGGGCGGGCGGGGCCTTGGCGAGGTCGAGGCGGGCCGCGGCCGTGCGATGCAGCGGCAGGTAGCAGGCCGCGATGGCGACCCGGCGCCAATCCGCCGCGCCCGCGTCGGCCTCGGCTCGACCGAAGCCCGCGCACAGGGCCGCCAGGGCGACCTCCTCCTGCTCGTCGGTGCAGTAGAGGTACTCGTTGAGGAAGCACTGGCGCGCCAGGGCGCAGGCGAGGGTGAGGTCCGGTGCGGGCGGCGCCCCCTCCCGCGCCGCCAGGAGCAGGCTTCGCCGCACCTCCGTCAGCAGGAGCTCAAGCCCGAGATCGGGAATGGGGGCGGCGGCGAGGAGCGCGCGGAACAGCGCGTCGTCCAGCAGGGCGCGGACGACCGCATCGGCTTCGGCGACGGTCTCGCGGGCACGCGGGGGATCGGCCGCCAACCGGGCGAGCAGGCCGTCGACGGCCGCATCCTGCCGCAGCGCCGCGACGGCCGCGGTGGCGAGCAGGCGCGGGTCGACGTCGGCCCGCCCGAACAGGGCGATCAGCACCGCCCGGAAACGTGGTCCCGCCGGCACCGCGCCGAGGTGCAGGAGCTCGCGGGCGAGCAGGCGCGGGAAGCCGGGCTGGTCCGGCGCGCAGGCGACGGCCTCCGCGAGGGCCGAGAGGCCCGCGAGCGTCTCGCCGGCCCGGAGGCGGGCGCTCCCGAGATTGGCCCAGAGCGGCGCCCGCGCCGGCGCCATCGTGACGGGGGTGGCCCGGAGCGCGGCCTCGAAGAAGGGCACGGCTTGGCCGAACTCGCCCTCCCGCACCAGCAGGAGCGCGAAGCCCGCCAGGCAGTGGGCGAGCTCCGGCTTCAGCATCAAGGCGCTCTGGTAGGCCTTGGCGGCCTCCGTGAAGCGCCCGAGCGCGCGCAGCATCTCGCCCGCCTGGCCATGCGCCTCGGCGAAATCGGGGCGGAGCTCGGCGGCCTTCCGGAAGTGGCGCAGGGCCGAGCCCGGCGCGCCGGTCTGCCGGTGCGCCTCGCCGAGGTTGAACTGCAGCAGCGGATCCTTGGACCGCGTCGCACGCACCCGCTCGAAGTGGGCCAGCGCCTCCTCGGGCCGGCCCCGGTTCAAGGCGACGCAGCCGAGCACGTCGAGGGCGGTGGGCTCATGGGGGCGGGCCGCGAGCACCGACCGGGCCTGGTGCTCGGCCTCGTCGAGACGGCCGGCGTTCAGGGCCTCGGCCGCCCGCCGCAGCGCCGGCAGCGCCGCCGACGGGACCGCGCCCGACGAGGTCCCGTCACCCGCCCGATTCCGACGCTGCCGCATGTCCGTCCTCCGCCCGCTCGCACCCAGTCCCCGCCGCCCGTCCGGCCCGCGCCACCGTCGCTCATCCCGAGGCGACCAGCAGGAGGGTCGCCGCGGCGAGGATGGCCGCCATCAGCAGGATCAGATCGCGCCGCGCGGCGGCCCGAACCCACCGCCTCACGCGGCGGCGACCGCCACGGGCTCCCGTGCTCCAGCGCGCCGTCTGCCGCGCCATCTTCTTGCTGCCCATCCCGGGCCTCCGGATTTGGTTGGGTGTCGCGCCCCCCGATGCCGACGCCCTGCGCGCAGCCGCGCCGCGGTCGGCCGAGGGAGGCGGTCTCCCGTCGCCCCCATGTCGCGGCGCGCCCGCCGTCCGCCGCCTCCCAGGGCTCGCGCCGCGCCGTCGAAGGCAAGCGCGTCCGGGAAGAGCATGATGCGGGAGGTGATCCGGGCGGCGTGGCTGGCCGCGAAGGCCGGTTGCGCGCGTGGGCCGGCTCCGCCGCGGCGGCGCCGGCCCGGGACGGCGCGCAGGGCGCAGGGGCAAGAGGGGACGGCCTGCCGCCCCGATCCGCCCCGGGCCGGCGTGCCGCGGGCAGGGCGCGGCCCGCTTCGGGCGCGGCACGCGCGGCGGGCCTCACCGGCGTCCCTCGGTCGCCTCGGCCGCCCCGGGCGCGCGTGGCCCGACGGACGGCGCCACCGAGACGGCGACGCGCACGACTTCGAGCAGGCGGCGGCCGTTCAGGACGAACAGGACGGCGGCGAGCCCCAGATAGACCCAGGCGAGGGCGGTCAGCGTCGCGACGGTGCGCGCCTCGTCCTCCCGGTACCAGAACGCCAGTCCGACCTGGATGCCGAAGAGGCCGGCCAGGGCGAGGGCGGACCAGAGCCCCAGGCGCAGGCGCAGGAGCAGCGCCAGGGCGAACAGCGACTGCGCCGCGGTCAGGAAGAACTCCTCGGCCTGGCGCGCGTCGAGCGGCAAGGCCGTCAACGAACCCGCGCCGACGCTCATCGCCAGGGGCAGCATGCCGACGAGCAGCGTCCACTGGTTGATCTTGTCGCTCACCAAGGCGGCGAGGCCGCTGGCGGCGCGCCCCGCGACCACGAACAGGATCGCGACGGTGACGGCCGGGGCCTCGCTCGCCAGCGGCGCCAGCCACTGGATCAGCAGGAACTCGTTGAGGCCCAGCAGCCGGCCCGAGCCGACCATCGCCTCCGCGAAGGGCTCGGCCGAGACCAGGATGATCCCGCAGGCGACCACCGTCAGCGCAGCCATGGACGCCCACTGGGCGGCGGGCGTCAGCGCGTTGAGGGCGGCGGCCGGGCCGGGCTCCTCGCCCTCGTCCTCCTCGGCCTCGGACCCGCCGCGCACGCGCCAGACATAGGCCGCGAAGATCGCGACGAGCACGGCGAAGTCGAGCAGCGTGATCGTGTCCTTCAGCACGATCAGGAAGGCGTAGAGGCTGGCGACGAGCAGGACGACGATCTCGACCGCGTTGCTCCGCGTCAGCGCGATGGCGCGCCCGCCCCCCTTCAGCCAGTGCAGCGCGACCAGCAACGGCCACGCCAGCCCGACCAGGAGGCGGTTGGCGCCGGTCATGTTGGCCGCGGCGTAGTGGACGTACTGGGAGTCCGGGCCCGCCTTGCCGGCCTGGTAGGCGTAGTAGAGATCGACCGCGTATTCGGGCAGCACGGTCACCAGGGCCACGACGGCGACGATCAGGCCCAAGGAGACGTGGCGTTCGGCCGCCTCCGCGCCCCACGAGAGCAGGAACCCGGCCGACAGGATCGCGGCGCCGAACGCCACCATCTCGCCGATGGGACCGACCTGCAGGCCGGTCAGGCGGATCCCCACACCCGGCAGGGCTGCCAGCACCGCGAGTGCGACCAGCATCAGGAACCGTCTCATCCCTCATCCCCCGTCACACCATCCTCCCCTTCGGCCTTGCGGCGCCGACCGTCACCCGAGTTGCCGTCCCGGAGAGTCCCGGATTTCCGCCCAAAAACGGGCGGCCCGGCGCGGGACACCTCCGTTCCGCACGGCCGACCGCCGCGGCGCGGAGATCTCGGCCCTTGTCCGTCATGCGTGCGCCGTTCGGCCGGCGAGTCAGCGGCACCAAGCCGTCCACGCCCGGAAGCCGGGGCTCGGGAGGCAGAGCTGCCGTCAAGGACCGGCTCTCGGCGTGAACACCCTCGCGCCCGCCATCCAGCGCTCAACGGTGTCCTTGTCGTCGCTGATCTGGGACAGGGCCGACACGAGGCTCACGTCGTCGTGTTGAAGACCGAGTTCTCTCGTGATCGCGTTGATGCCCGCCCGATGGGCGCATCCGACAAGTTGGAGGACGCCATAGGACTTCATGTAGACGTCGGCTTTTCCGGAAACCGCCGATTTCAAGGCGTCTTCGCACAGCACGGCATCGGAGGACAGCAACGTACGACATGCGAACGGTCGCACCGCGTAGACCGAGCAGGTTTTCTCCTCGCTCAACAGCGGGCACGGCAGGCCCGCGCGCGACCGGCCGACGACGCGGAGGGGAGCCGGTCGATGCGCGGGTGCGCCCGACGGCCGGCCTTCGGGGCCGTGCGCCGCGTCTCTCCTGCGCGCGATCAGGATCGCTTCCGGGATGGACACGTCGACATCCTGGTGGCAGCACCAGGCGCATCCCGTCCTGCAGGCGACCGGCAAGCGTCCGCCCGGAGCGTCCGCGACCAGGCCGTCGACCGCAGCGTCGCCATGCCTGAAGACGACGCCTTCCAGATAGTTCAGAAGGGCTTCGATCTTCGCCGCGGTGCTGCCTTCCGCGGACCGGCACCTCGTCAGGCCGCCGTCCCTGACGTCGCGAGCGATATTCGTCGCAGCTCCATAGATCAGTGGATCCAAATTCGTCGGCATCCCCATCGGAAGCGGGACTTGGATGGGGTGTCCCTGCCGGGATGGAACCTGTTCGGATGCTCGCCGCCGGCTTGATTGGCGGCCAAACGCTCGTCGCTCCATTGCGAACCTCGATACGTACCCATGATTTGGCTGAGCGGTTCGGGTTGTCGTCTGCATGCCGCAGAGACCGACGTATCGAGGTCGTGGTGGTTTACTCGGCTTATCCAGGTCAGCCGAAGGCAAAGCCGCCGCATCCGGCGGAACGCCAAGATGGCGGGCAAGCAGATGCCGTCCGGGACATTCGAGCGCCGGGCTGAGACCCGAGCCGCAGTCGCAGGTGCCACCGCACAGGCCCGGTCCAGGCAAGGAGTCCTGGGAACAGCCCGGAGGCTCGCGGCTTCCGTCGCGCAGCACGCCGGGCAGGTCCGCGAGAGCGATGGTAGCCTGCCTCTCGGCCGGTCCGCCCGTGGCCGCGGTCGCGAGACCGACCAGCCCCAGGATCAGCGCAAGCGCGATCATGCACGCGCCCAGGCGGAGCGGGCGGATCGCGGTCGGCACGGAGATGCGTCCGGTTTTGCGCATGGCTCTCAGGGATCGGGCCGCCGGTCACGCGAAGTGGTTTCGGGCATCCGCCCGGCCGTCGCCGGCTGACCGGACGGTGCGGCCCAGGCCGGAACGGTCCCGGGCGGCCTGTCCATGCCCCTCGTCCTGCAGCGAAGGGACTTCGCGGCCGCGGGAGACGCGGGCGTCGGGTCCGCAAGAGCCGCTGCGATCATGAGGCGCTCCCTCTGCCCGGCACCGGGGGCCAGGCCGGAGGGCCGCCTTCATGCACCCTGTAGCCACTACAGGGTCAAGGCCATATCGCGGGTCCCTTCGCCGACCGTCGGCGGTCTTGCCAGCGCCGCGGGGAGGCGCAGTTGGCCCGGCCGAGGCGTCATGCGGCCGACCGCAACCGGGACCCAGCGCGGGCCATCGTTCGTCGCCTCCGGGCCGGGGGAGGTGCACGCTCGTCCCGGATTGCCGGGGCTGCGTGCTCGTGCGATGCTCCGCGGGAGGCGGGGGGAGGTCAGCGAACCTGTGGCGATCGCGCGTTTCCTGGTGCTGTCCGTTTTCGCGTTGGCCATTGCCGTCGCGCCGGCGGCGCAATGCACGACGCCGAGACACGCCTCCCTCGCTGACCTGACGGTGGCGGAGCCCCCGGCCTATCCTCACGACGGTGGATGGAGCGTTGGCATCGTGCCGGCGCCCGACGATGGCGACGTCGTCGGCGCGGGGGCCGAGGCGATCTCCGCGGCCGCCGAGGCGGCCGGTGACATTCCGGACGACGTGGCGCCGAAGCCTTCCCACCGGCACCAGCCCCAGCAGAAGCGCGCCGCCTCCTGCCCGGCGACCTGTTCGCCCTTGGCATGCCAGGCCGCCGTGCCCGCGCCGCCGGCCTCCGGTGCCATATCGGGGCTTCGGCCGGCCGAGCGGCTCCGGGCGCTGCAGGAGGATGCCGTCGCCGACCCGCACCTCCTGCGCATCGAGCGGCCGCCGAGACGCACCGCCTGACGCGGGCGGCGCCCGGACGCGGCCGCCCCGAAACCGCGTCGCCGAGCCGGTCATCCTGAGCTGATCCCGGCCGACGGCCGGCCGTGCCCTGGTCGACGCCTCCGCGTCGCCGGTGCAACTCGGGCGCGCCGTCCCTCCCATGCCCGCCAGCCCCGCTCCGCGGCAGGCCCGCCCCCGTCCGGGACCTCCCTGATGTCGACGGCGGCGGGACCGGTCATCGGCCGCCGCGGGCAGGGGCGCCGTCGGCAAGCTCTGTGGGGCGATGCCAACCGCCGTGCCTCCGGATTGGGAGCCCGGACGCCCGCGCCGGCCCGTTACCGCCTCGTCCGCGAGGCGGCGTCATTGTCGGAGAGCGAGGATCCAGCCGATGCCGCGGTACTTCTTTGATTTCAGCGACGCCAACGGAAAGGTCTTCGACCGGGACGGCCTCGACCTCGCCGACCGAGAGGCCGTGCGGGAGGAGGTCAGCGCCACCCTTTCCGAGCTCGCCAGGGACCTGCCGCCCGGCGAGGACCGGACCACGCTGATCGCGCGGGTGCGCGACGAGGCCGGGGGCGTCCTGCTGATCGCAACGCTGTCGCTCGTCGTGGAGTGGGTCACCTAGGCCGATGCGAGCCGCCGAGGGACCGTGCCGTCAGCCCTTGCCCCGTCTCGCTCCGGCCGCGGGAAACGGATGCGCGACGGCGGCTCGGTTCGCGCTCACGTGCCGGGAGGTCAAGGCGGCACCGCGCCCGCTGCCGCGCGGGGCCTGCCGCGCGCCCCCGGGCCGGGGTTGGCGCAGCTCCGGGCGCGAGCGCGGCGCCGCATCGCTTCGCCCGGCTGCCGGAGGCCCCGGTCCCGCGGCGCGTGCGCGGCGGCCCTGGCCGCCCGGCCCGAGCCTGCGGACGGGAATCCCCGGTCGTCACCGGCCGGGCCGGGCCGGCGGAGCCCCGGCGAGGCCCGGACGCGAAACGGGGACGTGACGCGGGCACGCACGCATCGGCGCGGGCAAGCCTGACGGCCCCCACGGGATGGGATCGATCCCGGCATCGGAGCGCCCCGTGGTGACGCCAGCCTTCATCCACGCCCTGGCCCACCGGATCACGGGGCTCGACTACCCGCACGGCCACTGGTGGATCGACCTCCTGGCCGTGCTCGTCTTCGTGGTCGCGCCGGCCTGGACAGGATGGCTGATCGTCCGGTTCGGCCTGCGGTGGGCGGGGCTGCGGCGGCGCCGGCGGGCCCGGCCGAGGCCGATGCCGCCGACCGCGGTCGGCGCGTCCGAGGGCGAGCGGGGTGGCGCCTGGAGCGCTTCATCGTCCGGGCGACGCTGCGCTTCCAGCTGCGCCTCGTGCTGCTCTCGCTGCTGACCCTTCCGGCGGCGTGGCTTCTCCTGGAGATCCCCAAGCACATCATCAACCGCGCCATCACCGACGCGGACGGGGACGGCCATCCGGAGATGACCGTCCTGGGCCTCACCCTCTCGCAGGTGGAACTCCTGTTCGCCCTGTGCGCCAGCTACCTTGCCGTGCTGACGCTGGGCGGGCTCGCCAAGTACGCGGTCAACCGGGCGCGCGGGCGCGTCAACGAGCGCCTCGTGCGCCGGCTACGCCTCGCCATCGTCCGGCGGGCGCGCGGGGAAGGCTCGCCCGAGCGCCGGGCCGCGCTCGCGGCCGTCGCCGTCCAGGAGGTCGAGCCCATCGGCTACTTCGGGGCCAGCCTCGTGGCCGTGCCGCTCGTGCAGGGCGGCACGCTGGTGACCAGCGTCGCCTTCCTGCTCCTCCAGAACGCCGCCCTCGCGCTGGCCGCGCTGATGATGCTGCCGGTGCAGCTCAGCGTCCTGCCCCGCCTCCAGCGGCGCCTGAACGGCAGGGTGCGCGCGCGGGTCCACGCGACCCGGGCGCTCGGCGGCCTCCTGACCACGGAGGAGGCCGCCCGCGCGCCCGCGGCCGCGCCCGGCCCCGCACGCGGGTCGGCCCTGCTGCGGCAGATGCGGTTGGCGGAGGAGCTTGAGCGGGTGCGGGTCGAGATCAACGACCTCAAGGGCCGGCTGAAGGGGCTCTACAACTACACCTCCAACCTCACGCCGTTCTTCTTCTTCGCGATCGGCGGCTACCTCGTCGTCCAGGGCCGCCTCTCGCTCGGCGCCCTGGTCGCGGCGCTGGCGGCCTACAAGGAGATCGCGCCGGCCCTGCGCGAGCTGTTCGACTTCGCCCAGAACTGGTCCGACGCGAGCGCGCGGTTCGAGGAGGTCACCAAGGCGGTGAGCCGTCCCCGATCGGACCAGGGGCCGCGTCTCACTGACGCGCCGGGGCGGTCGATCCGGACCGCCTGAGCGCTCGCCCGCGCCCCGTCGCCGGCGCGGCGGGCTCGCCGGGAACGCGACGGGCAACGGATCGGCGTCCGGCGAAGACCGGGCTCGCGGCTCCCCGCGCGGCCCGCTCGCCGAGCCGTCGGAAGCGTGGCGGTGGTGCGGCCCGCATCCCCGCACGTCGGGGCGCGTAGACTGCTTTCGGTTAACCAAGGCCAGAGATTGCGGTGGGGTGAACTGCTTTCAGGCAAGACCGAATCTAGCCAGTCTATTTTACCATTGGTATAATTCAGCCTTCCTCAGAGAAGGAAGCTCCAGCGGCCCGCAACCGGAAAGGATGCCGCCATGGTCTATGGGTTCTTCGCGGACGATGCGTCCGGATACCACGCGGCGTTGCTGGCCGCCGCCGCCCTCGCGCGCGTCGAGCGCCCGGCCACCGTCCTGGCCTACCCCGGGCACGCGCCCGGCCCGGCCGCGCCGGCCGGCCGGCGCCCGCCCGCCCTGGTCGCCCACGGCGCGGCGGCGCAGCTCCAGGGCCTGCTCGACCGCGCGGCGGCAGCCCTGGCGGGCGGGTCGAGGTCTTCCTCGTGCTGCCGCTCGCCGCGCTGGACGAGACCGGGTCCGCGCCCGCCTCGGCGTGGCGGTCGTGACGGGCATGAGCCCGCTCCACGCCGCCCGGGCCCTGCGGGCCGTCGCGCACGCGGCCGCCCCGGCCGGCCGGCGCCCGCCGCCCCCTGGCTGCTGCCCTGGTCCGCCGCGCTCTCCGGATGCCGGCGCCTCGAAGGCAGGCTGCGGACGCTCCCGGTCCGCCTCGCCCCGCCCGGTCGCGCGGACCTCGCCGCCCTCGCGGCCGGCACGCCGGCCGCCAGCCTGCTGCGGTCGGGCACCCTGCTCATGGCCGTCCTGGAGGCCGCGGCGGCCGACCCGGACGCGCAGCGGCTCGACGCCGCGGCCCTCGGGGAGGCGCTCAGCCCCGCCGGCTCCCCGCGGACCAGGCCACCGCCGAGCGCCTCAGGGACCTCGCCGAGAGCTTCGCGCGCCTCGGCGGCGACGGCTCCCGAGCGGCGCGGGCGCCCCGCCGCGCGCCGCCGCCGAGGCGCCGCAGGCCGGACCCCGCGTTCCCGGCCGACGCCCCGCCGCCTGCCAGCCCTGCGCGGCGATGCCGGGGCTCGGTGAGCCGGCAACCCCTCCGACCTGCGCCACCCCATCGATCCTGCTGCGACGGAGACGACGATGACGACATTGGCGAACACCCGCGGCGCCCCCTCCAGGGCAACGCCCGGGCGCGCGGCGAATCCCAGGCCCCGCCGGCCCGGGCCGGCGCGCTCGCCCGGGCCGGGCCGGGGCCGCCGGACCGCGCCCGGGGCGCGCCGGGCGGCTCGCCGGCCGTCTCGCCCGCGACCCGGGCGCGGCCGTCGACCCGGCCTCGCCGCGGGACCGCGGGCGGACCGGGCCGGACGACCGCGGCTTCGCCGATGGCGCGGCGCTCGCCGCGCCGGAGGCGTGGACCCTGCTCGACGGCGCCTTCGACGACGCCAACGAGGACCTCGCCACCTTCGTCCGGCTCGCCCGCGAGACCGCGTCGCTGCCGGGCTCCTGGGCGTCCTGGGACACCGGCGAGGCGACCTGAGGCGCGCGCCGGTGCAGGGGATGCGGCACGGCCCGGGCGGCGCCGATTGTGGCTTGCTCCGTGGCCCGCACAATGGGGCGTGCGCCCGATTCCCGGGCGCCGTCCGCGGCCCGGATCGAAGCGCCCTGGATCCATCGCGCCGGCCTGGCGCGGTCCCGCGGCCTATCGCCCGGCCGGACGCTCGCGTTCCTGGGCATCCTCCGGCCATGCACCCCGCTCCCGTCGTCCCGGCCTCCCGCGCCGGAAGCAGCCCCACGCAAACGGACGCGGGAGAGCTCGCGACGGCGTGGCGAACCATCGCGACGCTCTCGCACCCGGCCACCCGGCACACGGTCGACGCGACGATGGAGAACCTGCACGCGGCGTTCGTGGCCGGCGGCATCCGGGCGACCCGGATCGCGGCCCTGAGGCGGGCGATCCGGAAGGATCTCCGGCAGGTCTGGGACGACGGGATCGTCCTCCCCCTGGCGCGGTCGCGCGCGGCGGCCGACCGCGCGCTCCTGCGCGCGCTCCCCGGGGCCTTCGCGCCGGCGGATCACGCGCAGGTGCGGGATGCCCTGCTCAGGGCCGCCCGCTGGATCCCCGAGGATGGCGCCTCCGCCCGCGCGCATGTCGAGCGCGCCCTCCGCTTCCTCGATTGCCTGCCGGCGGTCCTCCGGGCCTCCGACGAGCTGGAGGCGCTCGCGTTCACGGTCGCGCCGGAGGCGCGGCAGGCCGCGGCGCTGATGGCGGATGCCGGCGAGGCAAGCCGGGCGGCGCAGGCCGCCTCGGCCGGCCGGCGGCTGCGGGCGGCCCTGGCCAAGGGGCTGCCGCCGCTGGTCGAGGCCGTCGCGGATGCGCTCTACCGAGAGGCGCTGGGCGCGAGTGCCGGGCAGCGCTTCCGCCACGCCGCCGCGGTCCTCCGGGCGCTGCCGGCCCCCGGCGCCCGGAGGAGCGACCGCGACGGCCCGGCTTGGCGGCGGCGCCTCGCCGACGCGCTCGCGCGGGACATCGTCGACGCGGAGCTCGGCCCCGCCCTGGGTCGCCTGCTGCGCCGGCATCGGGGACTGGCGGTGGGTCCGGCGTCCTACGCCGCGGGCGAGGGACTCGACGGGGCGGTGGCGATCACCGTGACGCGCACCGCTGTCCGCCTCGTCCTGTCGGCCCGCTTCGACCTCCGGGCCGGCGGGATCGAGCTGTCCGTCGCGGCGGTCCTGCCGGGCGGCGGCGCGGCGCGGGTCTCCGACGCGGCGGCCGACACCCTGCTGGACGCCTCGGTCCCGGCCGAGCTCGACACCGCCGCGCACCGGGTCATGCGCCGGCTGACCCGGGGGGACGACCTGCCGGACCTGCCGCTGGGCCTGTCGGGGGAGGGGGACCTGGTCGTAGGCGGCCTGGCCGGGCGGGCGCCGCGCCCAGGCTTCCTGGAGCGGCTCGTCGCGATCGCGGACGCGGAGGGGGCCGGGCTGCGGATCGCTCCCGCCGACGACGCGCAGCTGACGGCGGCGCTGGCCGCGCTTGGCTTCGCCTGGGCGGAGGGCAGGGGGCAGCCCTTCATGTCGCGCGAGCCGGTCGGTCCGGCCGCGGCCTACCGGGCGGGGTGACGCCGAGTCACCCGGCCAACGGCCGGAGCGCGCCGGCACGCCCGGCCCGGGCTCGCCGCCCGCGGGCGCGCCCGGCCAGGTCTGCGCGGCCGGTCCGGACGGGAAGCCACCCGGCCGGAAGCAGGGTCGGTCAGGCAGGACCCCGTTAACCAGGCGCCTTGCGGCCGGGTCTCACCCGGTTGCCACGGGGTCCGCGACCGGGTAGGATTTCAAAATCGGCCTGGGCGCGACCGCCCGCGGGCCTTGTGGGGGATGGTCGTGCTCACCGAACTGCAACAGGCGCGGGAGAGGCTGCGCGAGCAGGCCCGGCAGGCCGAGGCGGAGATGCACGAAGCCGTGCGGTCGGCGATGCTGGCCGGTGCCGCGAAGCTTCGCGAGATCGCCACCGAACTGGCCGGCATCGACCACCTGATCGGCACGTTGGAGCGCTCCGGCCTCGCGCCGGCCGTGGCCCTCCCGCGGGCGGCCGCGGATGCGGATCGGCCGGGGGCGGAGCCCCTGCAACTGCCCGCGGTCACCGGCCCGGTCGCGAAGGTGATCGTCACGGCGTTGGCGAAGGCGGGCCCCCGGGGGATGTCCGGCGCCGAGGTGAACGAGGTCGTCCGGAAAGCCGGCTACCAGCTCGACGCCTCGGAGAAGTCCAAGACCAAGCTTAAGCGCGATGGGAAAATAATCCACGACCGGAAGGCGAAGATGTGGTACGCGCTCGGCCAGTTCCGGGCGCAGCCGTCTCAGGGCGAAACCGAGTAAAGTCCCGTCCCGGGACTTCGAGGGAGAGTAACAATGCCCGGCCAGATCAGACCGGTTCGCGTCCGCCGTGGGCGGTCGCGCGACCCTCCGCGACCGGCTCCGGTCGCGCCCCATGAGTCATGACAAAGGCGCACGGCCCGAGGGCCGCACGCCTTGAGATCACCTGCGTCTAACCACCAAGCCACCGCAGGTGTATCGCTCGACCGCGCCGGGAAGGGGAGTGGAATCCCCGGCCCAAGCGACGTCCGAGCCTTTTCGACCGCGACCGTGAAACTACCGCACCGACCGGATGAGGCACACGCCGAGGCCCGACACGTATGCCAGCTCCCGCGCGTGAAAGCAAGGGCCTGCGCGTGTCGCCTCCTTGGGGTGTCCCGGCCGCCTGATGCCGCCGAGCCGGGGCCGTCCGACGGACGCCCTCGACCGGGCCACCGACCTCGCGACCCCAGGAGAACGCCCTTGACCGATCAGTACGGCGGCGAGCCGCCCGCCGGCGACCGCTTCGTCGATCCCGCCTTCGACGCGTGGGACGACGACCTCGGCCTCCTTCTCGGCCACCCCACCGGCAAGTTCACGCCCGAGGCCTGGGACGACCAGGCGCCCGAGGACTAGCCCGCACGACCGGCCCCGGCCCGAGTGCCGGGGCCGCCTCGCCCAGCTTCCATCAACGCCCGCCACGGGCTTTCAGAGGACCGCCGCGGTCATGACGCAGCTCGAACTTTTTCCCGTCCAGAGCGACTCCCTCGCCCCGGCGGATCCGCCGGCCCTCTCGGAGCTGACGGAGGCGCAGCGCGCCCGCGCCGGACGGCGCCTGGCCTATGTGCAGGCCCTGGAAGGCCTGCCGGCCGGCGCGTGCGGCGCCGATGCCGTGCCGGCCGCCTTCGCGGCGGTCGGCCGTGAGGTGGACGACGTCAAGTGGCCGTCGCTGCGGCAGGTCAGGCGGTGGCAGCGGCTGCTCCGCACGAGCGGCGGGCAGGTGGCCGCGCTCGCCGACCGGCGGCGGTCCGTGCCGGCCCGGCCCCGCTGGGCCGCCTGGATCGGGTCCGTGGCCGACGAGGCCGCCGCCCAGGCCCGCCTGCGGCCGGCGCCCTCGCTCTCCCTGTTGACGCAGGCGGCGCTGCAGCGGTGCCGGGAAGAGGCCCTGGCCCGCGGGTGCGCGCCCGACCAGGTGCCGGCGCCCGGCACCCTTCGCCGGATGATCCGCGCCCGCATGCGGCCGCCGGCGCGCGGATCCGCGGCGCCCGCCCGGCAGGTCTTCCGGTTCCTGCACATGTCGAGCGGGCACCCCTTGGGCGAGGTGGTCGTCGGCGAGGAGACCCTCGACATCGCGCTGCCGGAACTCGACACGGATCGCGTCCACCTGCTGACCGCGCGGGACGCCTACAGCGGCGTGACGGTCGCGGCGAGGCTCTCCACGACGGAGCCCGACGGCGACGCCGTCCTCGGGCTCTTCGGTGCCCGGCCGGCCGCAGCCACGCCGGAGCCGCTCGGCGTCGCCCGCCTCTGCCTCGGTCTCCCGGACGCCCTCCTGCTCGACCACGCCCCCCGGTTCCGCAGCGAATCGGTCCTGCGGTCCGCGGCGGCGCTCGGGATCGAGCTGCGCTTCGGCCCGGCGGCCTCCGCGGGCGGGGCCGCGCCGGCGGCGGGCCTGGGGCAATGGCTCGCCGCGACCGGGGCCGCGGTGGCGACGGCCGACGGCCTGATGGCCGCGGTGCAGGATTGGCTCAGCCAGCACGACCTCGGCCGCTCGCGCCGGGACGGGCGGACCCCGCTGGACCGCTGGCAGGAGGGGGTGACGCGGTATCCAATCCGCCTGGGGGCGGCGGCCGCGCCCGCGCGGATGCCCGGCGCCGGGGCAGGGGCCTGATGTCCCGGACCCTGCGAAGCCGGCATGTCGGCAAGCCGAATCCGTCCCGCCGGATCGTCACCGGACGGCGGGACTGCATCACGGGCGAGATCCCCTCCGGCAAGCCGGGCATGGGCCACCGCATGGTGGCCTACGAGGGCCTCCTCGCGCGGGATTTCATCCTCCTCCTGGAGCAGGACGACGCCGTCCTGCGCTACCAGGAGGAGCCCGTCCCGTTCCGGTGGCACGACGGCGTCCGGTGGCACACCTACACGCCGGACTTCGCCGTCGAGATCGACGACGGGCGGCGCCTCTGCGTCGAGGTCAAGCCGCTGAAGCGGGTGATCAGGCTCGGCTGGGACGAGATCCGGCCCCGCTTGGCGGCGGGCGCCATCGCGGCCGGCTACCACGGCTTCGAGCTCTGGACCGAGGTCGAGATCGACGCGCTCCGGGTCGCGAACGCGGCGCTCGTCGCGAGCGAGCGAAGCTTCGTCGTCGACGAGGCGGAGCAGCACACCATCCGCGTCGTCCTGGACCGCTTCGGCGGCGAGGCCCGCGTCCGGGAGCTCCGAGCGGCCTCGGGCCTCGGGACCCGCGCCTTCCGGGCCGTCGTCGCCCTGGTCGCGCGCGGGGAAGCCGAGCTCACCGAACCCGGCCGACCGTTCGACGACCACGCCCTTGTCCGCCGTTCCCCGAGCCGGAGGTAGCCCCATGACAGGAGATCGGTCTCAGATCCGCACGCACCGCGGCGCGGTCGCGCTCGTCGACGGGATCCCCCACGCCATCGCGCGCGCCGCGGCCGGCGTCCTCTTGCGCCGGCTCGGGCCCGATCCCGTCACGCTTTTCCTGAGCGAGGCCGCGATGCTGGACCTTTGCCGCAGCGGGCGGCTGCGCGTGTCCGAGCCCGGGAGGGGGCGGCGTTGAACATGGGCGCTTGCCAGATCCGCCTGCAGGAGGGCGCCCTCGTCATCGTCGAGGGCGTCTACCACAAGGTGCTCTCGCGCGACGCGAGCGGCGTCACCCTGCGCACGCTCGGGGCGAGGCCGGTCTCGGTCACGAAGAGCCATGCCGAGCTGGCCGACCTCTACTTCGGCGAGCCGAGGCGCCTTCAACTGGTGGAGGACACGACCGCGGGCCTGCCCCAAGGCGTCCAGGACAACCTCCTCCGCACCATCGACACGTTCGATGTCCGCCAGCAGGACGCGGCGCTGATGCGCCTCGACTACATGCAGGCCTGCGACCGGTGCTTCGCCGAGCGGACCCACAAGAAGGTCCTGAAGGGCTACGCCGAGATCGCGAAGCTCGTCGCGGCGGAGCGTCGGCAACGGGTCATCGAGAACGAGGGCTCCCATCCCGACGACGTGCCGCTCGAACGGGTGAGCGGGTCCTCGCTGAAGGGTTGGTACGGGCGCTGGCGCAAGGGGGGCAGGGCCCTCGCGGCGCTGATCCCGTTGCACGACCAGAAGGGGCGGGCGGGTTTCCGCCTCGACCCGGAAGTCGAGGTGATCCTCGCCGAGCGGGTGCGCGAGGACTGGCTCATCCGGAACGGCCCCCCCCTCAGCCACGTCATCCTGTTCATCCAGGGCCGGGTCGAGCGCGAGAACAAGACGCGCGCCGTGCCCCTCGATGTGCCCGACGCCATGACCATCCGGCGCTGGGTGAAGGCGAACGTCAGTCGGTTCGACGAGATCTATCACCGCCAGGGCCCCGCGGAGGCGGAGCAGGCCTTCCGGCACGTCAAGAAGGCTCCTCAGGCGACGCGGCCGCTCGAAATCGTCGAGATCGACCACACGCCGCTCGACGTGCTGGTTCTGGAAGGCGACGGCACCCCGGCGCGGAACCGGCGTCGGAAGGACAAGCGCACCAAGCGCGTCTGGCTCACGGTCGCCATCTGTGCGGCCACCCGGATGATCGTCGGGTTCCATCTCAGCGAAGAGCGCCCCTCCTGGACCTCGGTGATGCATTGCCTGCGCATGGCGGTGCTGCCGAAGGACCTGACCCGCGTCCGCGTCGAGACGTCCTGGCCCGTGTTCGGCGTGCCGGAGGTGGTCAAGCTCGACAACGGACGGGAATTCCACTCCCGCTCGATGAAGGCGGCCGCCGGGCAGCTGCGGTTCGAGCTTCGCTACATGCCCCGGCGCAAGCCCCACCTGAAGGGCAAGGTCGAGCGGGCCCTCGGCACGATCGCGCGCGACTTCTGCGCCTACCTGCCGGGCCGGACCTTCCGGGACGTGCGCGAGCGGGGCGACTACGACAGCGTCGGGCAAGCCGCCCTGACCCTCGCCCAGCTCATCGAATTCTTCACGATCTGGGTCGTCGACATCTATCACAACCGCAAGCATGGCGGGCTGCTGGGACGCACGCCCCTGCAGCGCTGGCAGGACCTGATCGGCTACGGCACGCGCCTGCCGCCGTCGGCCGACGACCTCGACCCGCTCATCGCGCTCGTGGTCCCGAGGACCATCCAGCGGCACGGGATCACCTTCCTCGGGCTCACCTTCCAGTCGGACGAGCTGAAGGGCGTCCGCCGCAGGAAAGGCTTCCACTTCGGCGAGGAGTTCCTCGTCAAGGTCGATGCGTCCGATCTCGGCCACCTCCTCGTCCTGGTGGACGAGGAGGCCGGGTGGATCAGGGTTCCCTGCGACGACGCCTTGGCGGACGGCACCTCCCTTGCCGAGTGGCGCGACGTGGTCCGGACGGCGCGTCGCATGACGCTGGAGGGCCAGCGCGTCGCACGCGCGACCCTCGTCCGCGCGATGGAGCTGCTTCGCGCCGAATGCCGCAAGGCCGGCGTCAAGCCGCAGCGGTTGGCCAGCACCGACGTCGACTGGTTCCGCGAGCACGCGGACGACCCGATGTTCGAGGTGGCCTGGGACGTCGCTGACGAGAACGCCCACGAGGCCGAGCGGCTGCGGACCCGGCGCCCGAGGAAGGCCGCGCCGTCGGCCGCGGCCGACGGCCAGGCGGCGCCTGCGCCCCGCATCGGGCAGGGGGGCCGCAAGACCGGCGGGCGCCCGGTCCGCGCGGCGCAGGACGACTCGGTCGCCGCCGAGCCGGCACGATCACCGCCCGTCACCGCGGCGGCGACCGTGCCGGCGGCGACCATGCCGGCGGCGGCGGCCGACGACATCGGGTTCGATGCAGACGATCCCGATAACTGGACTGCCGAGTGAGGACCATCGCATGCTGCAAGCCCACGAAGCGGACATCTTCCGCCCCGACGTCACGGTCCTCGCCCCGCAGGAGGCCGTTCCCGCGCGCCGGGAGCGGTTCGCCACCCGTCTGAGCCCCCAGGATCTGGAGCGGCGCGCCTGGAAGAGACGCGTGAACACGATCCACGTGAACACGGACGTCGTCGTCAAGGCGGTCGCGCGCTTCGACCAGATGCTGGCCGACCTCGCCGACGACGTCGAGGGCCAGTGCCTTGTCGTTCCGGCTCCTTCCGGGGCCGGGAAGTCGCATCTGCTCGCCCGGCTGCAGATGCGCCCGTCCCTGGTGCCGTTCCGTGACGAGGTCGGCCCCGTGCGCCCGCTGGTGTTCATCAAGGCGCCCAGCCCCTGCACCCTGAAGACGCTGGGGCTCGCGCTGTACGTCGCCCTGACCGATCTGGAACTCAGCGCCACCCTGAAGGAGCACGACATCTGGCGCAGGGTCCGCCACCAGATGCACGCCCAACTCGTGTCGGTCGTCATGGTCGATGAATTCCACCACGCCCTCCGCGGGCGCACCGGCGACGAGCGGCGGGCCTTGGTCGAGACGCTGAAGAACCTCGTCCTCCCGGACCCGAACGACCCCCTGCGGCCGCCGGGGGCGGAGATGCGCCCCATCTCGCTCGTGCTCTCCGGCATGCCGTGGCTGAGGCGGGTGCTCAAGGAGGACTTCCAGTTGCTCCGACGCTGCATCTTCATGCCCATCAGGCCACTCGGCCACTCGGCGGCCTGTGTGAAGAAGGCGACGAAGTTCCTGGAGCTGATCGAGCCGCGGCTCGGCTTCCCGGCCCCCTCCGGCCTGTCCGAGCACGACATGGTCCAGCGCATGCTCAAGGCATCGGCGGGATACACCGGCCGGATGATGCACCTCGTCAAGAAGGCGGCCTTCCGCGCCATCCGAAGCGGCGCGCCGAGCATCAGCCAACTCGACCACCTAGCATTCGTCTTCGACGAGATCTTCGAGCTCGGCCCTCACCGGAACCCGTTCAGGGTGCCCGACATCTCGACCTGCCCGAAGCTGAAGGAGATCGAGTTCGACAAGCTCACCCGACTGATGGGAACCGCGCAAGCGGACATCGACCCGGACGACGCGTAGGAGGACGTCGGTGCGACTGACCATCATCCCGCCCGTCGTCGAGGGCGAATCCGCAGCGGCGCACCTGCTGCGCGCCTTCGACGTCAATGGCGAGCCGTGGAGCCGGGAACGCCTGAGGAGCGCCGGCCATGCCTTGAGCGACATCCTGCAGGGGCGCGCCGCCAAGCCCCTCGCGGACCGGCTCGGCCGTGACGGTGAGCCCTTCCTGCGATGGACCCCGGCGGAGGTCACCAAGCGGAGGGTCGTGATCGCCGGCGAGGAGATCCACCGGGACGACTGGACGACGAACGCGCGTCGCTGGTGCCCGCGCTGCTGGGACGACGACCTCCGCCGGCCGCGGTCCGGACGTCACGCCCATTGGAACGTTCACCGGCGCTTCTGGTGGGACGTGGCTGCCGTCCGCACCTGCCCGGTGCATCACGTCCTGCTGGCCGCGGCTTGCCCGACCTGCGGCGTGGACGTCACCTGGGAAGCCGGCTCGCTGACCCGGTGCAGGAACGGCCACCCCCTGCTGGCCTGCGAGGGCGTCGAGGTCGCGCCCGGCACGACCCTGGCGGACGCCTACGTGGTCGGCCGCCTCGGCGGCATGCCGAGGACGGAGGTCCCCATTCTCGACGGGCTGACGCTCGCAGAGGCTTGCGACGCCATGGAGCGGCTGGGCGTCGCCCGGCACGGGGGCGCCGACGGGGCCTTGTCGAAGTTTCCGGCGGAACGCCATCCCGAGGTGCTTTCGGCCGGCCTCGCCATCGCGCGGGACTGGCCGCGCGCCTTCGAGGCCCTGCTCGACGGGATGGCCGGAGCCGACCATGTCGGCCTCGGGGCCTGGGGCGCCGAACAGGTCTATGGCTACCTGTACCTGTGGGCGAAGCGACTGCCGGCGGGAGGGAGCGGTGACGCGGTGCGGGCGATCCTCTTCGCGCATCACGCGGCACGGGGTCCGGTCCACAAGACCTCGGTGGTGATCCGGCATGCCGATGTCCCCCTGGTCAGCCTCGCCGAGATCGCGGCCCAGTGCGGGCGCCGGCCGGAGTTCGTCGCCGGCTACGTCAAGGCCCTGGGTGCGTGGCCGGAACGGACCAAGCGGGGCACGCCCATCGGCATCACCCGCGAGACCGCCGCCGAGATCCGCGCGCTCCTCGACCGTGCGGTCCGCGCGGACGACCTGCCCGCCGCGCTCGGGCTGGCCAAGCGACAGGCCAGGATGCTGGTGGCCGCCCGCATCGTCCCGCCAGCCGAGATCCATCGTCGCGCCGGCATCAAGGCCGAGGTATTCGACCGGGGTGCCATCGACGCCGTGCTGGCCCGACTCCGCGGCCCAGCGCCGACCGTCGAGGCCGCTCCCGCCGGCCTCCTGCCGCTCGCGCGCGCCAGCCAGCACGGCAAGGTCGACGGCGTGCGCGGCACCTGCGCCATGATCTTGGCCGGACAGCTCCGGGTCAGGGCGGTCCTGCGGGACGCGCCCGGCCTCGCGGGGTTCCTCCTCGACCCGGAGGACATCAGGGCCGCGCGCCGGTCCCGCGGGGGCGGCGGCCTCACCCTCGCAGAGGTCGGCCGGCGCATCACGGTGCCGTCCGACGTCGTCGGCCTGATCGTCCGGCAAGGCCTGCTGACCGGGACCGCGACCGCATGCGGGGAGATCCTCGTCCCGGAGGATGCGTTGGCGGCCTTCGAGAGCGAGTACGCAACCACGGGGGCCCTCGCCAGGGACATCGGATCCGGCATTCGGTGGGTGCGGGAAGCCCTCGACCGGGCCGGCATCAAGCCGGTTTTCGCGACCGCCGGCCGTAAGGTCACGACGGTGTGGTCCCGGGAGGATGTACCGCGGGACCTCCGGCGCCGCATTCCCAGGACGCATGCGCGCCCGCTCTAACGGAGGTTGCGCCTCGGCGGCGGGATACGTGAGCGGACCGTGCGGGGCTGCCCCATCCGAGAGCCCGCGGCGGGCGCACCGGGCGCCCGGGTCCTGCGACGCGGCGGCCGCCGCCCGGGAACCCGAGAGACGCAAGAGGATGGCGGCCCAAGGCAATTTCGCAGCAGCGTGCTGCAAGATCGCGGGACCGGCCCAATACTCGCCGAAGCCCTCCCGTGCTTGAGGTCTCGTCGCGGGAAGCGTCCTGCGCCGAAGTCCGTCCCATTGTGCTCCTACAGCCGGGGAACGGGCTCGGCCCCCCAGCGCCGGCTCTCCTGCTTGTCGGCGATGGACCGATGGCCCCCAGCTTGCGCCGCGTTCAGGCTCCTCACGATGTCGGGGGCGCCGGCATGGTGTAATGACGGCGTGCCCGACCGTTCGGCCGGTCTCAGGGCACGGCATACGCTCGCGAAATCACGGCCCTTGTGGATGTTGGTGACACCGCATGTTTGACTGGCTCCGATCCCTCCTGCGCCGTCTCTGGCTTGGCCGTTCGGGCGACGCGCCTCGAACCGAACGTCCCGTTGAACCGCGGCACCGACAGGTCACGATCCGCCGCTACGGCGGTGGGGACAGGCCGCCGCCGCTGCACTGGAAGGCCTGCCACCCGTCGACGGTGAGGCGCTTCAAGGCCGAGATGACCTGCTCGCAGGGTCACGCGCTCGTGCTGAAGGACCACACGGTCACGGCGGAGGGCCGGGTCCTGCCGAGCGTCGTCTGCCAGGCTCGCGGCTGCACGTTCCACGAGTTCGTCCGCCTGGACGGTTGGGCGGCAGGCGAGCTGCGCTGAGGCGCGGCGGAGCTCAGGCGGCGAGCACGTCCTCCTCGCCGCCCAGGGTCTCTGGCCTGACCTCGCGCCCCTCGTCGTCGAACGCGTAGAGGAGGGCGATGCGGCGGCCGGTCCAGACGTACCGGTAGTGCACCGTCTGGATCGAGCGGCCGAGCACGCTTGCCCTGAGCACGGCCAGGCACGTCGCGCTTGAGCGCTCGGGAGGGTGGTAGAGAACCCCGTCGGCCTCGGAGGATACGCGGGCGCCGATCTCGCGGCACGCCTTCGCGTCGAGATCGGCCGGGACGTGGCGAAGGTCCACGAAGCGTCCCTCGGCCGGCGTCCGCAGCATGCGCATGTCGAGGCCGATGGGCGCCTCACGGGTCCGGGCGAGAAACCTCTCGCGACGCGCCACCGACACGGCGAGCGCGGTCTGGCGGTCCGCAGCCAGTTCCAGGCACGGCCTCAGGTGATCGAAGAAGCGGCTGCCCTCCGGGTTGCCGTAGGCGAAGGGCGCGTGGTTCCAGTTCTGCAGCCTCGGGGCATCGGCCGGGACCCCGGGTCGGAGCCGCGCGAGGCGGTCAATCGAGCGGAGGCGCGGGTTCGTGATGTCCTCGACCGCGACGAGGGCCTCGACCCTGCCGTCGGCCACGAGCCCGTCATAGACGGACACGGGCGGAAACCGGGACGGGATCAAGCGGAACGCGTCACCCTTCCACGTCGTCAGGGAAAAATCTTCAGCCGCCACGCTGAGCATCCAGGTAGATGCGGACCTTGTACAAGTCCGCGAATTTCCCCGAGAGCATGACGTCGAGCGCGCTCGCCCCATCGAAATACTCGTTCGGCGCCCTGATCCACTCGTCCCCACGCTCGTCTACGGTAAACAGGATGCGCAGCGCCTTCCAGATCGAGAGAAGGTGAGACACCCGCTCCGTCGTGTCCGGCGGGATGCTGCCCCCTTCCTTCTTCCACTTGAAAAACGTCGACCGCGCCGGCGAACCGAGAAGCGCGATCTGCTCGTCGGCGCTCAGGTGCCACCTGTCGGCCATCGCGAAGAACGCTTCGAGCTCCACAGGGAGCCGCGACGACCCAGCCTCGTTCCGGGCGCCGTGGGCAGAATTCGTCATCAACCCCTCCCTGGTCCAGAATCGGACTTGACGGCCGACCTAGTCCAGATACATACAGTCCCAGCCGAGACTGAAAGCGTCTTTTAGTCCAAGGCCGTCGTCCGTCAAGAGTGTGTACGGGAACGTCGGCGCGCGCCAGCAGGTGGAGACGAGGATGAAGGTTATGGATAACGCGCGGGCCCGCAGCTTCGTGTTCCCGGTGAACGGCACCCCGGTTCGCTTCGACGACGGCGAGGTCACCGGGCGTGAGGTCCTCACCAGGGCCGGCCTCTTGCCCGCGAGCGAGCACCAGCTCATCCTGGTCCGGGGCGGCCGCACCCACCTCGTGGGCACGGACGACAAGGTCGACCTCGTCGCCGAGGAAGGCGGCGCGTTTCGCGGCTTCCGCAGCGACCGCAGCTTCTCCTTCACGGTGGACGAGGTCGGCCAGGTCTGGGGTGACGGCCGGATCGAGGTCGACGAGCTCCTCGCCATCCTGCACGTCCCGGCAGGCCACGACCTCGTGCTGGAGCGCGAGGACGAGCCCGACAAGATCCTGCGGCCCGGCGGCGCGGTGTCGTTCGAGACTCGCGGCGTCGAGCACATCGTCTCGCGGCGCGCGCAACGGCCGGACTTCGTGCTGGTGACCGTGTTCACCACGAGCGGCGTTTTCCCGGCCGAGGGGGCGGTGCGGGTTCCCGCGACGACGCCGGTCGCGGACGTGCTGGTCCGCGCCGCGCGCAAGCTGGAGCTCGGCGACACCGCGACGTGGATCACGACCGTCGGCAACCGCGACATCGATCCGTCCGCCTCCTTTGCCGGGAACGGGCTCTCCGGCGAGGTCGAGATCGAGTGGGGGCCCCGCGAGGGCGGTGGGGGCGCCCGTGCTTGAGCTGCTCTCCCGGGCCGCGTTCGAGCGCGACGTGCGCCGCCTCGATTCCCGAACCGCGGCCCACCGCAACTGGACGGTCCTTCAGGCGGAGTATCCCGTGCTCGACGTGATCCTCGGGCATCCGACCGCCGCGCCCCTGAGGCTCCGTTTCACCTGCGTCGATTGGGACGACCTCCCCCCGTCGGTCGAACTGCTCGACGCCGCCGGGCAACACCTCTCGCAGGCTCCCCCCGGGGCCGGCGGCATCTTCCACCCCAGTCCCCATCCCGTGACCGGCCGCATGTTCGTCTGCATGCGCGGAACGCGCGAGTACCACACCCACTTCAGCCATGTCGGCGAGCGGTGGGACGGTTACCGCGGCCAGTCCGGCCTGGATCTGCTCGGCATCCTCGACCAGATCTGGCGCTGCTGGAAGAGGGCGGTCGGATGACAGCCGTCGCTTGCACCGCCGCCATCCTCGCGGAAACCCTCGACCGCCTCCGCGTCGGGGGGCGGCGCGGCGAGGAGCGCGCCGTGCTCTGGCTCGCGCGCTCGGCCTCGGCGGCGCCGACGCCCGTGCAGGAGGTCTACGAACCCGAGCAGGCCACCGCCGAGGACTACTTCCACCTGCCGCCCGCGAGCATGCGCGCGCTGATGGGGCACCTTCGCGCCCACCGTCTCAAGATCGTCGCCCAGGTCCATACCCATCCGGGCAGGGCGTTCCATTCCGAGGCGGACGACGCCTGGGCCATCGTCCGGCATCGCGGGGCCCTCTCCCTGGTGCTGCCGCGCTTCGCCGCGACGGCGACGCCCGGGACCTTCCTGGAGGAGGCGATGGTCTACGAGCTCTCGGACGCTGGACTGTGGGAGCATGTGCGCCGGCCGGGCGAGCGCATCCGCATCGAGGTGACGCCATGATCACGCCCGCCCAAGAGAACGCCCGGATGCTGGCCGCCATCCTCGGAAGCGACGAGGACGACGCGTCCGAGCGCCTCAACCGGGCGGTTCTGGTCACCGCTCCTCCCGGCGGCGCGGACGCCGCCTGGGCGGCGGAAGTGGCGGCCCTGCTCGCGCGGACCGTCGGCGTGGTGACCTCGCCGGCCGAGGAGGCGCAGCTCGAACTCGTCATCGGCGAGGCGGCCGCGCGGACGGACCTGCCCCGGCTGCACGCCGCCATCGACGCCGGCGGCGCCACCGTCGATGTCCGCCCCGTCGGGCGGACGGGCGGCCCGCCGCCCCATCCCCTGCTGGCCGCCGTCGCCGCATGCCCGGCGGCCGCCGCGACCCTGCGGATGCTGCTCGACGACCCGGCACTTCCGGCCGTCGCCTACCCGCTCCGGCTGGACTTCGACCAGCTCGGCGTGCCGGACGCGGCGCTCGCGACGACCGTCGATCTCTCGGACGCCGTGCTCGTCGGCGCCGGCGCCGTGGCCCACGGCTTCGTTCGCGCCCTGCGCCACCTGCGCGCCGTCGGCCGCCTCCGCATCGTCGACCCGAAAACGGTAGGCTCAGGCAATCCCAACCGCTGCCTCTACCTGGGCGACGAGGATGTCGGCCGCGACAAGGCCGTCGCGCTCGCCGAGCGCGCCGCGGCCGACTTCCCCGAGCTCGCGTTCGAACCACTCGTCCAGGACTTCTCGGCCTATTGCAAATCCGCGGGGCCGCCCGCCACGGCCATCGTCACGGTCGACAGCAGGCGCGCGCGGCGCGGGATCCAGAAGGAGCTTCCGGGCCGGGTCCTCGACGCGTCCACGACCGACGTGCGCGGCGTCGTCGTGCACTCGCACCGGCAGCCCACGCAGGATGCCTGCATGGCCTGCATCTACCGTCACGTTCCCGACGAGCACGCGCGGGAGCGCTCGATCGCGGATGGGCTGGGCGTCGACCTCGCCGCGGTCAGGGAGGGTTTCATCTCGGCCGAGGCCGCCGGGCGGATCCATCGGGCCCATCCCCAGATCGATCCCGCGGGGATCGTGGGCACGGCCTATGACAGCCTCTTCAAGCAGCTCTGCGCCGCACAGACACTGCTGACACCGGAAGGCAGGCAGGTGCTCGCCCCGTTCGCGTTCGTGTCGAGCATGGCCGGCGCCTTGCTGGTGGTCGAACTTCTGCGCTCGAACGCGGGGGCGGCGGCGACCAACTATTGGGCCGTCGATCCCTGGAAGGCCCCCATCGGGCGGCGCCGGCTGCGGCGGGCGCGCGATCCGCACTGCGAGTTCTGCTCCAAGCCCGAATCGGACGCGGCGGCCGAGCACCTCTGGGGCCGGAACGCGGCGGGGTGACCTGCCGACGCCGTGATCGCTCGGGCCCGCGGGACCGTTTTCCGGGGCGGCGCGCTCCGGGCGGCGAGGCGCCCGGAGCGTCGGGCGGCCCCTGAGCGAGGTGGTGTCGAGGCCGATCTCGGCGGCACGGCGCGAAGTGCCGCGACGCCGGCGGATGAGGCGGAAGAGCCGACGGCAGGCGGGCCCTTCGCCGGGCTCCGGGGCGGACCTCGGGGCGGGCGCCGAGCGGGGCCGGTCACGGCAGGCCGTCCGGGTCGGCCCTCCCGGGAAGGGGCGGCGCCGGAGCTGATAGGACGTCCACGCCCATCGAGCGTCGCCCGTCCGCGGGCCACGCCCAGACATGGTCCGGCAGCCGGGCTCGCTCGAAGGACAGGCTTCCCGGGAAGTCAGGACAAATTGTGTTGAGAGCGTTCCTTCGGCGAGGCCGGAAATCGGGACAAGCTTTCGCGATAGCTTGGCCCGCCGGCCCACGCCGGATCGGCCGTTCCAAGCCCCGGGCGGCGAGCCCCGCCCAGTGGGCGAGAGCGCTGGCCTGGCGATCGTAGAGCCGCCACCGTGGTGGCGAAGGCGCGGACGGGGGGCGAAGCCAAGGGCCGGGCTGATCGACCGCTACCGTCGCTTCGTCCGGCATCATCGCTCCGCCTCGCTCGGGAGCGGCGGAACGCCCACGGCATCGGACGCCACGCGCGGTCACAAGCCATGGACATCCGCGGACGTGTAACCACCGCGATCCGCGGGACGAAATCCAAAGAAAACGGCGAGACGTACGCGCCCCATCGTCGATTGCGGAGGTGAATATGAAAACGATCCTGTTTGCCGCTGCTGCGAGCGCCGCTCTTTACGCGTCGGCCCTCGCGCAAGGGGTGCCCCGTACAATGCCAGTGGGCAACAGGCAGGGGGCCCGCGTGCGGGGATGGAGCGGCGTCTGGGAGTGTCGGTCAGCACCCCGACCGGGAGCCTTCTGCCGACACAGCGAAGGAGCGATGTTCGGAGCCGCTGCAGGCCGGATGGCAAGGGCCAATATGCCGGCGGCTACCGCGGCGAGTTGGCGCGCCGTGGATGCGCATAGCGAGGCTCGCTTGCCGAGAG
Organism: Methylobacterium organophilum; assembly: GCF_022533465.1. Classification (NCBI taxonomy): domain Bacteria; kingdom Pseudomonadati; phylum Pseudomonadota; class Alphaproteobacteria; order Hyphomicrobiales; family Methylobacteriaceae; genus Methylobacterium; species Methylobacterium organophilum. The sequence continues at coordinate 2,162,193 of NZ_CP092848.1, forward strand.
GAATTCGGTCTGGTGCGCCGGGTGCATGGTCGGGCATCCGGGCGGCGACGCCGGCGCCTGACACCGCCCGATGAGGTGGGTCGAGTGCGGGCATGAGCCCTTTCCGCGACGACCGCCCGATCGGCCGGTTGCGGCATCGGCACGCGCGCACTTTCAGGGGTGAGCTGCGCGACGCTGATGTGCCAGCCGAGGTGACCCGGTTCGGCGAACGGGACGGCGTCGAGCTTCTCTCGCTGTCGAGTGCCGGGCGAGGATGGCCACGTGCACCGGCTCGTCACCTATCCAAACAGGGCGCACTCCATCGTGCGAGCGCGCCGCCATGGAGCCCGCGCAGGGCTTGATGGTCACCGCGGACCGACGGGATGCCCGCCCTTGGGAGCCGACGCCTCGGGGCATCCCTCGGCGAAGTTGCGCGGCAATCCCTGGCCCGCAGGGACCGGGTCGGCTATCCCCTCGCGCCTCACTGAGAGCGACGCGATGGCTGCCGATTTCCACGACTGGGACAAATCAGACGCATGGCAAACCGACCACCCGGTCATCCGGGCATTCGGCCGCCTGCGCACCACGGTCGCCCTTGGGAAGCTCGCCGGCATCGCATCCCTACCCGCGAGGTTGAGCCCGCGGCAGCGGGGCGTCCTCCTGGCAGCCCTGGAGCGGTTGTACGCCGGTGGCGTCCGGCCGAGCCTGGCCGAGGACACCCGGCGAGGCCTGGGAGCGATGGCATCGACCGGCGAAGTGACGTCGCGTGGCGTCGGCTGGCGTCAACTTGCCCCGACGCTCGGCCTCGGGGCGGGAGCGTTCGATCCGGATCGAGCCGCGGAGGAAGGGCGGCACCATCTCGTCGCACAGCTGCTCGCGATGTCGCCCAGATACTGGGCCGACCCGGTTCAGGCCATTCTGTTCACGGCCCTGCAGTACGGCTTGGAAGTCGCCCTCCGTCGCGGACGCTGCAAGCCCGAGCCGCTCAAGACGGAAGCGGTGCTCCATTACATCCAAAGCGCGGTCGAGCACCGTGTGATCCCGGCCATGGACGAGGCGGGAGCCGGCCTGCCGGAAACATACACGCTCGACCTCGGCACCGCCTCCATGCTGGAGGGCCGGGATCTTCTCGCGGCGGACCTCGCGGTCGTCGCCGGCGTGCACGTCCTCGGGCGCCCGATGTACCGGATCGTCCTCTTCCAAGCCAAGAACGCGACCGCGACGGGCTTGACCGACGTCGGGAGGAACGAGGGACGGCAGCTCGACACGTTCCTCTCGACCGGGATGGGCTGGTACCTCTTCTACCCGGCCTGGGCGAGGAAGGGGGCCTTCATCACGACCGTCATGCCGGCGACCGAGGTGTTCCACGATGTCTGGGCCCACGGTCAGGCGCCGGCCTTCGGGCAGGTCGACGCCTATGGCGGCGAGCGCTCGCCCGGGTGGGATTTCGCGTCGTTCGTCAGCATCGCCATGTCCTCCGGCCGCGACCTGTCGTTGGGGCGTCTCTTCCCGGACGCCGAGACCGCCGCCGAGGCTCTCTCGGACGACCGCAGGCAACCCTTGGCGGCCGACATCATCGCCATCGACCGGACGGGAAGGCTCGCGCTCCGCGACTTCATCGATGCGACCGCCAGCCTGGGGTACGGGGACGGACGGGTCTCGTCCTTTCCGTCCAGGCGTCATGCCGCGCACCGCCGCGACGAGGCGGGAAGTCCGGGCGACCCGTTTGCGCCCGGTTGGTGAGACCGTTCAGTCCGGCAGGCCGAAGGTCATCTCTCGGGCGAGGCAACCCGCGCGCAGCGAGGTGAGCCGGTCGCACGATTGGGCCAGCGTGCGGAGGACGTCCAGTTCCTGCGCGGGCGGCAAGAGATCGACGACCAGGCGCTCGACGTCGCGGTAGACGTCCTGCGACATCCAGGCGAGAAGGAACTCGGCCAAGCCGCGCCGCAGGGCTCGGTCGTCGCCGACGACCGCTCGGATCCGCCACTGCCACAGGCCCTTCTCCGCGTTGCCCAAATGGCGCCACACGGCGCGGGCGCCTGGGATATCCATGGGCAGGTCGGCAAGCTGGGCGTGCAAACGGACGATCATTTCCCCTGACGGAAGATCCCGTAGCGCCAAGACGAAGGCCTCCTCTCGCTCGGCGTCGGCCAACTCCGAGCGGACCGCGCGACGCCGGCGCGCGAGGTGCAGGAGGCTCAAGGCAGCGAACACCGCGCTTGCCGGCTCCGAGCCCTCCAAGGCGCGGACACCCGAGACGATTGCCGCCATGAAGGCCTCTGGATCGTCCTCGAAGAGCGGTTCGAGCCGAACGAGACGCCGGATGTCGTTGGCTTTCCAGGCGCGTGCGCCGGCGATGGCCCGCAGCCATTCCGCAGCGGCTGGCATGCCGCCAACCCTGTCCCGCAGGTCGGCACGGCCCTCAAGCTTCCCGAGCAGCGTTGGGAGCCACCTCTCGTCGGACAGAACGTCCCGGAAGGCGGCGAGGTAGTCTCCCGGGGGCGGTGCGCAGCGCTCGAAGAGGCGGGCTACCCCCCGTTCGATCGCGGGAGCAAGGATTTCCGCTTGAGCGAGGACGGCGGCGTCGAACGCGGTTCGGTCGCCTTCGACCATGGAACGCAGGCTGTGGAGCGCAAAGGCGTCGTCCCTGAAATCGAAGATGAGGTCGCTGACCGGCGCGGTCACGCCGAAGGCCAGCGCCGCCGTACCGTCCCCGCAGACCCGGAGCGGCGCGCCGTTCAGGAACGACAACAGGCGCCCGGGTTCGCCGCGCGCGCATCGAAAGCCTTGGGCGACGAACGCGGCGGCCTTCCCTCGAAGGTATGAGGATACTGGGTCGGAGGGCGCCCAGTGGCGTTGGATCTCCTCCAGGCACCGGATTGCCCGACCGCATCCTTCTTCCAGCGGCCAGGCGCCGTGCTCGATCGCCAGGATCGACAGCAGCGTGAACAAGGCGTGCTCGCGCTGCGTCAGCGGCGGTGTTCCGAACCGGTCGAACATGCCGATCCGGTCCCTCTCGCTCGGGACGTTGTCGCGTATCCAACGGTCGAAATCCTCTGCGACATCCGCCTCACGGAGCGGTTCGGGCAGCGCAAGGCGGGCAAGCCTCTTGATCGGGTGCGGGTCACCGTCGGTCGTCAGGTCAAGAGGTTGTACGCGCACGTGCTGTCTTCCTCTGCGGCTCCGGCCGTCGCGAATCCGCCACGTCGGCATTGTCCTTGCAGCCTTGCCGAAAGCAAAGTGGGGCGGACCGATAGGGCGGGCCCGCGAGAGCCATCGGGATGGCAGCTTCACCCGAAGTCGATCCCGCCCGCCGGTCGATTCTGGCCCCAGTTCCGGTTCCCGCCCCCGCAGGCGCAGGCACGACGGCCTTTTCGGGTTCGTGAAGCGGGGTCAGTCACGGCTCCTGTCCCGACCGAGCGCGGCCGACAGATCGCTTCCGCGCCTGGCTCCTGGGCTCGCGGACGCTCGTGGAGGCGCGTTCGACCCAGCGCATCCCGTCCGTCACCGGAGGCGGGCCAGACGGGGGCTGCCAGAGGCGTTCGGAAGGCCCCGTTCACGCCCTCCGTGCAGCCGCGACGCGCTGGCCTGATCGCGACAAACCCCACGAAGTTCAGCCTTCTCTGGCAATCGAGACAAACTTTGTTGAGAGCGCGCCTTCAGCGCACGCCAAAATCAGGACAGGCTTTCTAGAGAATTTATCCCGCCGGAGGGTGGGGGGCACGCCCGGCTTCTCCGATCATTCTTGCGCGGCCCCCATCCCGGCGGTTGGGTTGCTCAACCAGGCCGGCGAAGTGCGAACGAATTGTCATGGGGCCGCGTCCCGGACGACGTCGCGGAGCCTGCGGTCCCGCCGCGGATGCGCGACAAGGTTCGACGTTGTGGTTGAAGCCGACCCAGCTCGTCGGGAGATGTCGAGGCCCCGATCGATCCGGCGCAGCGAGCAAGTTCGGGCCGTGGCGGTGTCGAAACCGGTCGCCCTGGGTGCCGCAATCCGTCCCTGGCGTCCCCTTGCACTCAGATGGCCTTACGCTGGCGTGAGTGCAGCCTCATGGGAGCCCGCCAACTCCCCAAGCTCCGCCCCTCATCGGAGCGCAGGAGAGCCCTACGTTGTGCTATCGTGCCGAACGCATGAGCGCGCGACTAGGAGGGCTGCAGAGGCCGATTGTCATCAAAGTCAAAGTTCTTTGAGAGCAGCAGCACGCAAGGGCAATGTTCTAAGAGAGTCGAGTTAAATTCGATTGAGGAGGTCCCTCGGGCGGCCCCCGAAATCAGGACAAACTTCGTTGAGGAATTACAAGGGCGGCGTCCGGACGGGCCGGACGCCGCCCGAGGGCTATTCCGCGAGGACGCGGCCGATCTTCCACTGGAAGGGCGGCTCGGTGCCGTTCACGGCGTAGTCGCCGACCACGCGGTCCTTGTAGATGCGCGGGTTGTGCGACGAGATCGTGCGGGCATTGCGCCAGTGCCGGTCGAGGCTGTGGCTGCGGCTGGTGGCCGAGGCGCCGAGGGCGTCGAACAGGATCGTCGTCGCCTCCAGCACCAGGCTCGTCAGAACGGTCTGGGCCTGGGCGAGCTCGATCTCCACCGCGACATGGATGGCATGGGCCTCCGCCTCCGGCAGGCCACGGATGCGGGCCTCGTAAGAACGCTGGACGGCGTGGGCGGCGTGCCGGTTGAGGGCGCCGGCGGCGTAGGCGAGGCTGTGGGCGCGGCCCACCACCTGCAAGATCTGCGGGTCGGCGCTCGCGCGGGGCCCCGAGGCGTGGGAATAGGTGCGCTCGCGACGCCTCACGGCCTGCGTCACCTCGCCCGCCGCGGCCCGGGCGATGCCGGTCAGGGTGGCGAGATGCACCGCCTGGAAGAAGGCCGGGCCGTAGGCGAAGCGGAGGGCCGTCGGCAGCGGTTCGCCCACGGCCGGCGCGTTCTCGAACAGGGCCGTGCCGCTGGCGGTGAGCCGCTGGCCGAAGCCGTCCCAATCGTCGATCACCTCGACCCCCGGCCCGCGGGCCGGCACCACCACCGAGGTCTCCTCCCCCGCCTCGCCGGTGCCGACGACGTCGATCCAGTCGGCGAAGAGCGAGCCCGTCGTGTAGTATTTGCGCCCGGTCAGCCCCCAGCCCTCGCCGAGGCGATGGATGCGGGTCTCGAAGCGGCCGACCGCCGCCGCGCCCGTCTCGGACCAGGCGCCGCCGAAGAGGTCGCCCGCGGCGAGCCGCGCGACCCAATGCGCCCGGCGCGGATCCTGCGGGCTGCCGACCGTGTCCTCGGCGAAGCCGAAATGGTTGCGCAGGGCCTGGGGCAGGTTGGAATCGGCCTCGGCGAGCTCGGCGAGGAGCTCGAACAGGTCGGGCAGGCTCGCCCCGAAGCCGCCCTCGGCCTCCGGCACCCGCAGGGCGCCGAAGCGGGCCTCGCGCAGCCAGCCCACCGCCTCGTGGGGCAGGTGGCGCTCCTGCTCGCGGGCGACGGCGCCCTCGCGGATGCGGGCGAAGACCGGGCGGAAGCGGGCGGCGAGCGCGGCGTAGCGCGGGCTCGGGGCCTCGCCCCAGGCGGCCGGGGACGGGGATGCGGACTGGCTCATCGTGGCTCTGTTCCTGGCTCGATCGGGGATCAGTGCCGCGTCGCGGCATCCGGGGACTCGGCGCCGCCGAGATAGAGGGAGGCGAGCCGGCCGCTCGCGGCGAGCTCGGCCGCCGAGCCCGAGGCGACGATGCGCCCGCTCTCCAGCACGTAGGCGCGGTCGGCGTGGTCGAGGACGAGGTTGGCGCTCTGCTCGGCGACGAGGAAGCTCACCCCCTCCTCGCGGTTGAGCCGGGCGATGATGGAGAAGATCTCGGCGACGACGATCGGGGCGAGCCCCATCGAGGGCTCGTCGAGGAGCACCAGGGTCGGACGGGTCATCAGGGCGCGGCCGATCGCGACCATCTGCTGCTCGCCGCCGGAGGTGAGGCCGGCCTTGGCGTGGCGCCGCGCCTTCAGGCGCGGGAACCAAGCATAGACCCGCTCCAGATCCTCGGCGAGCTGCCGGCGGCTCGGCCGGCGCAGGTAGCCGCCGGTGAGCAGGTTCTCCTCCACGGTGAGCTGCCCGAAGACGTGGCGGCCCTCCAGCACCTGCACGACGCCGCGCCGGACGAGATCGGCCGGATCGAGGGGCGCCGTGGGCGCCCCCTGCCAGCGGATCGCCCCCCGGCGCAGGGCGCCGCGCTGGGCCCCGAGCAGGTTCGAGATCGCCCGGAGGGTCGTGGTCTTGCCGGCCCCGTTGGGGCCGAGCAGGGCGACGATCTCGCCCCGCGCCACGGCGAGGGACACGTCGCGCAGGGCCAGGATCGAAGCGCCGTAGACCGCCTCGATGGCCTGCACCTCCAGGAAGGCCGCGGCGGGGAGGGGCGTGCTCATGCGGCCGCCCTCACTTCGCGCCGGCGTCGGCGGAGTCGGTGGTGCGGGGCGTGATGCCCTTCTCCTTGGCGTAGGCCGCGGCCCGCTCGTAGATCAGCGGCAGGAGCAAGTCGCGGTCGGCCTTCACCCAGCCGTTGCTGGCGATGGCCCACTGGGCGCCGTCCCATTGCAGGATCTTGCCGGCGCCGCCGCCCTCGTGGTCCTTCGCCGAGAGGCGCAGGGGCTGCACCAGGCCGTCGGCGCCGATCTGCTTCAGGCGGGCCTCGTCGAGCACGAGGTGCTCCAGGCCCCACTGGCCCTCCTCGCCGTTGATCGGGCGGTGGCCGAAGCGGGCTTGCGCGGTGCGGATCGCCTCGACGGAGATGATCGCCTCGATCAGCCCGGAATTGTAGTAGACCGAGCCGAAGCTCTTCGGGTCCTTGAGGTCGCTCTTGCCCTTGTCGACGATCTCGGCCTTGATCTTCTTCAGGATCTCGAAGTCCTGGCCGGCGGGGAAGGGCGTGATCGTGCGGTAGCCCTTGGCGACGCTGCCCGCCGGGCGCACATCCTCCTCCGAGCCCGACCAGATGCCGCCGATGATGCGGTCGACGGGGAAGCCCGTCTTGGCCGCGGTCTTGATCGCCACCGGGGTCATCACGCCCCAGCCGCGCAGGAAGACCCAGTCCGGCTTGATCTGGCGGATGCGCGCCCATTGCGCCGACTGGTCGTTGCCCGGATGCGGCACCGGGATCTGGATGTCCTCGAAGCCGTAGGTCTTGGCGAGCAGGGCGAGGGGGACCTGGGTCTCCTTGCCGTAGGGGCTGTCGTGATAGACGGTCGCGATCTTGAGGCCCTTGAGCTTGTCCTTCCCGCCGACCTGTTCGGCGATGTAGTTGATCGCCGAGGAGGCCTCGCTCCAGAAGCTGAACAGCACCGTGAAGCTGTAGGGGAAGACGCGGCCGTCGATGGCCTCGGTGCGGCCGTAGCCGGTGGTGACGAGGGGGATCCTGTCGGCCACCGACTTCTCGGTGAGCGCCTTCGAGACCGGGTCGCCATGCGGCAGGAAGATCGGCACCGGCGAGCCGTCCTTGCCGCCCTTGACCCGCTCGTAGCACTCGACTCCCTTCTCGACCGCCCATTCGGTCTCGCACTCGTCCCAGACCAGCTTCACGCCGTTGATGCCGCCCTCGACCTCGTTGATGTAGCGGAAATAGTCGATGACGCCGGCCCAGCTCGGGATGCCGGAGGAGGCGTAGGCGCCGACCCGGAAGGTGGCCAGCGGGAAGTACTGGCGCCCCTTGTCCTGCGCTGAGGCGGGCGCCGCCGCGAAGGGGGCGGCCAAAGCGGTGGCGAGGAGGGCGGCGCGCAGGGCACGCGTGAGGCGGGGCATGGTTCGTCTCCGGGAAGGCAATGTGAAGAGAAGGGGTCAGCGGCCGGGGCGCAGGCGGCCGAGGAGGGCGGCGAGGCCGTTGGGCTCCTTGATCAGGAAGCCGATGATCAGCGCGCCGAAGATGATCCGCTGCAGGTTCGAGATCTGGCCGCCGTCGAGGGCGCTGCCGAGCAGGGCGCCGGAGAGATGCGTCAGCAGGATCGGGGTGAGCACGATGAAGGCCGCGCCGATGAAGCTGCCCGAGAGGCTGCCGAGCCCGCCGATGATGATGATGAACATCGCCTGGAAGGAGCGGTCGAGGTCGAAGCTGCGGGCATCGACCGTGCCGAGATAGGCGAAGGCCCAGAGCGCGCCCGAGAGCCCGCACACGGCGGCCCCGGCGAAGAAGGCGGAGAGCTTGGCGCGGGCCACCGGTACGCCGATCACCGCCGCGGCGGTCTCCATGTCGCGCACGGCCTTCCAGTTCCGGCCGGTCTGGCTGCGCACCAGCTTGCCTGCGATCAGCGTCGTCACCACGACGCTCGCGAGCGTCAGGCCGTAGCGGCCGGCCGGGCTCGACAGGTCGTGGCCGAACAGGGCGAGGCGGGGGGCGGAGATGGAGCTCGAGGTGGCGTAGTTCGAGAACCAGCCCACCTGGGTGAAGACCCATTCGAGCAGGAACTGCGCGGCGAGCGTCGTCGCGACGAGGTAGAAGCCCTTGATGCGCAGGGACGGCAGGCCGACCACGAGGCCGACGGCGCCGGTGATCAGCGCCCCGAGGGCGAGGCTCGCCGGCAGGGGCAATGCGGGCAGGCGCAGCAGCAGGTTGTAGGTGGCGTAGGCCCCCACCGCCATGAAGGCGCCGGTGCCGAGGGAGGCCTGGCCGGCATAGCCCATGGTCAGGTTCAGCCCGAGCCCGGCCAGCGCCATGATCAGGAACGGGATCAGGATGGCGTTGTACCAGTAATCGGTGGCGACGAGCGGCACCGCGACGGCGGCGACGGCGAGCAGGGCGGCGAGGCCGGCGGCGCGCAGGGGCGGCGCGGGCAGGGCGAGGCGCCGGCCCGGGGCGGCGAGGGAGGAGGCGGCGGTGTTCACGTCGGATCAGACTCTCTCGATGGCGCGCTCGCCGTAGAGCCCTGCGGGACGCACCAGCAGGAAGGCGACGGCGAGCAGGTAGGCGAACCAGGTGGAGACGGAGCCGCCGAGGAGCGGCGCCAGGTAGATCTCGGCGAGGCTGTCGGCGGCGCCGACGATGAGGCCGCCGACGATCGCCCCGGCGATCGAGGTGAAGCCGCCGATGATCAGGACGGGCAGGGCCTTCAGCACCACGAAGGTGAGGGAGAACTGCACCCCCTGGCGGGCGCCCCAGAGCAGGCCGGCGACCAGGGCCACGAAGCCGGCCACCGCCCAGACCGCTGCCCAGAGGGTCTGCAGCCGGATGCCGATGGAGAGGGCCGCCTGGGGATCGTCCGCCACCGCCCGCAGGGCCACGCCGATGCGGGTGCGGTCGAAGAACAGGGACAGGGCGATCACCAGCGCCCCGGCGCTCGCCGCGGCGACGAGGTCGAAGCGGCTGAGCTGGATCGGCCCGACCTCGATCGGCAGGTCGACGATGCCGAGATCGAGCTCGTGCACGCTGGCGCCCATCAGGAACTGCGCCGTGCCCTCAATGACGTAGGACAGGCCCAGCGTCGCCATGAACAGGGTGATCTGGGAGCGGTTCACGAGGGGCCGCAGCACCACCCGCTCCACCGCGACGCCGAGGGCGACCATGATCGCCAGCGTCAGCAGGCCGGCGAGCCAGAAGGGCAGGCCCTTCTCGGTCAGCGTCACGAAGGTGAGCGCGGCGCAGAGCACCATCGCCCCCTGGGCGAAGTTGAACACGCCCGAGGCCTTGTAGATCAGCACGAAGCCGATCGCGACGAGGGCGTACATCACGCCGGCGAGCAGGCCGCCCGCGAGCGTTTCCAGGAAGAAGCTCATCGGGACGCCCTCAATGCGGCTTGCCGAGATAGGCGGCGATCACCGCCGGATCGTTGCGCACGGCCTCGGGCGCGCCGTCTCCGATCTTGCGCCCGTAATCGAGGGCGACGACGTGGTCGGACAGGCTCATCACCACGCCGATATCGTGCTCGATCAGCACCACCGTGGTGCCGAAGGCCTCCCGCGTCCGGGCGATGAACCGGGCCATCGCCCGCTTCTCGTCGCCGTTCATGCCGGCCATGGGCTCGTCGAGCAGGAGCAGCTTCGGCCGGGCGACCAGGGCGCGGGCGAGGTCGACCCGCTTCTGCACGCCGTAGGGCAGGGTCGCGACGATGCGGTCGCGATGGGCGGAGAGTTCGAGGAAGCTCAGGGTCTCCTCGGCGAGGGCGTGGAAGCGCCGCGTCTCGGCCGCGTCCCGGGGCAGGCCGAAGGCGTGCTCGGCGATGGTCGTGCGGCTGTGGCGGGCAAGCCCCGCCAGCACGTTGTCGCGCACGGTGAGGGGTCCGAACAGGGCGGCGTGCTGGAAGGTGCGCCCGATGCCGAGCCGCGCCGCCCGGCCGGGGCTGATGCGGCCGAAGCGCTGCCCGTCGAAGGTGAGGCTGCCGGAATCGGCCCGGTAGACGCCGTTCAGGATGTTGAGGAGGGAGCTCTTGCCGGCGCCGTTCGGGCCGATCAGCGCGCAGATCTCGCCGCGGGCCACCGCGAAGCTGAGGGCGCTGATCGCCTTGATGCCCTTGAAGGAGAGGGAGACGTCGGAGAGTTCGAGGATCGGATCCGCCATCGGCCCGGCCTCACTCCGCCGCGGCGAGGCGGGAGGCCTCGCGGGCCTTCACCGCCTCGATGTCCCGGTAGCCGTGGGCGGGATGGGTCTCGGGCAGGAGCGGGCCGCGCCCGAACAGTTTGTCCCGCAGGGTGCCGGGGCGGTATGCCTTCGGGTAGACGCCGCGGCGCTGGAGTTCGGGCACCAGCAGGTTGACCGTGTCCTCGAAGGTCTCGGGTGTGACCGCATAGGCCAGGTTGAAGCCGTCGACATCGGTCTCTTCGACCCATTCCTGCAGGATGTCGGCGACGGTCGAGGGCGAGCCCACGAAGACCGGGCCGATGCCGCCGATCCCGCCCCAGCGGGCGAGCTCCGCAATCGACCACGGCTTCTCGCCGGAGGCGAAATGCTCGACCATCGAGACGATGGCGTTGGTCTCGACCTTCTTGACCAGGTCGGTCGGCGCGTATTGGCCGAAATCGATCCCGCTCCAGCCGGACATGAAGACCAGCGCCCCGTCATAGGACGTGTAGGACTGGTACTCCTCGAACTTCCTCTGCGCGGCCTCGTCGGTCTCGGCGACGATGACGGTGGTGAGGTTGTAGATCAGCACGTCGCGGGCCGAGCGACCGGCGGCGACGGCCTTGGCGCGCACATCGGCCACGTAGGCCTTCAGCATGGATTTCAGGGGCGCGCCGACGAAGACGCATTCGGCATGGGCCGCCGCGAAGGCCTTGCCCGGCCCCGAGGCGCCCGCCTGGTAGAGCACCGGGGTGCGCTGGGGCGAGGGCTCGCAGAGATGGTAGCCCGGCACCTCGAAATGCCGGCCGCGATGGCCGATCTCGTGGACCTTGGAGGGGTCGGTGAAGATGCGCCGCTCGCGGTCGCGCAGGACCGCGCCGTCCTCCCAGCTGCCCTCGAACAGCTTGTAGAGCACTTCGACATATTCGGCCGCGACCTCGTAGCGGTTGTCGTGGCGCTTCAGCCCGGCCTGGCCGAGATTCTTCGCCCCGCTCTCCAGATACGAGGTGACGATGTTCCAGCCGACGCGGCCCTTGGTGTGGTGGTCGGCGGTCGAGAGGCGGCGGGCGAAGGTGTAGGGGTGTTCGAACGAGGTCGAGGCGGTGATGCCGATGCCGAGATGCTCGGTGGCGAGCGCGATCGGGGCGGCGAGCTGGAGCGGATCGTTGACCGGGATCTGCGCCGCCTGGTGCAGGGCGTGCCAGTTCGAGCCCTTGTAGACGTCGTAATAGCCCACGACGTCGGCGATGAAGATCCCGTCGAAGAGGCCCCGCTCCAGCGTGCGGGCGAGGTCCTGCCAGTATGCGAGGTCCTTGTACTGCCAGGATCGGTCGCGGGGATGGGCCCAGAGCCCCGGCGACTGGTGGCCGACGCAGTTCATGTCGAAGGCGTTGAAACGTATCGGGCGCGTCATGGGGCTTCGTCCGTTCTGGGGAGCCGGCGTGCGGCGGGGCTGGCGGCCGGGGCCGCTCAGCCCGGGGCGAGGCCGAGGATCGCCCCGAGCGGCACGATCAGCGTGGCGCCGACATAGAAGCCGTCCTTCGGGCGGTTGGCCGTGAAGGGGTTCCAGTAGGAATTGCCGTTCACGAGGTACTGGACGACCGGTTCGAAGAAGACGCCCTTGCCGAGGGCCAGATGGGCGTTCGCCTCGAAGACGAACTTGTCGCGCGAATACAGGGCGCCGGAGCCGCCGGAGAGGAAGTTCGCGTCCGCCAGGAACTGGGCGTAGTCGGCGGCGATGCGCTGCCAGTTGACCTTGACGCCGTAGCGGTCGAGCGGCCGGCTCTGGTCTGGGGCCTGCAGGGTGAGGCCGGCGAAGGCGTTCCAGCGGATCGGGATCGTCGGGTCGGGGGCGTAGGCGAGGCTGGTATAGGCCTGGATCGAGGTCGGATTCAGGTTGGCCGCGTCCGCGCCGCCATCGGCGCGCCAGATCACCTGGCTCGCGGTGAGGATGAGGCCGGAGGTGCCCGAGCGCTGGAGCACTGGGGTGCCCGGGTTCAGCCCCTTCGAGGTGCCGAAGACCGTGCGGTAATTATCGTCGTGGTCGGCGGTGTTGTAGAAGCCGGTCAGCGCCACGCGGCCGGGATAGCGGTCGTTGGCGAAGGTGGTCGAATGGCCGGCCTCGGCCAGGACCAGGGCGCCGTTGAGCGGCTCGTAGCCCCAGTCGTAGCCCGACAGGAAGTTGGCGCCGCTGGTCACGCTGAAGGCGCCGGCCTGGACGTAGTCGTTCGGCGAGAGCTTGTAGGCGACGTTGGCGCCCCAGACCGAGTAGAGCGGCGAGCTCAGGCCGGCATTGATCTGCAGGATGTCCTGGAAGCAGCTCACGCTCGATTGGCAGGGGGGCAGGGCGTAGTAGCGGTTGGGATGGGTGCGCCCGACCTCGATGGCGAGGCGGTCGTCGAGCAGCCGCTGCTCGTAGGTGAGGATCGAGAGCCGGGCGAAGTCGCGGTTGAAGGTCGGCTGGTACCCGATCGTGGAGTCGCCGATGTCGCCGCCCATGTTGCGGTTGTTCCAGCGCAGGCCGAAGAAGCTCTGCGTGTAGTGGAACCAGCCGCCCTTGATCCCGGCGAGCCGGTCGAGATCGGCATCGAGGCTGAGCAGGTAATAGGCGGAGTTCGAGAGCTGGCCCGGGCGCAGGCCCGCGCTCGGGTTCGCGAAGAAGAAGTTGTAGACGTTGACGTCGAAGCTCAGGCCCGCGGCGGCGAGGGAGGCCGCGTAGGGGGCGAGCGGCCCGTGCCACTTCACCGTGCCGTCCGGGGCGACGCCGATCGCGTTGGAATCGGTGGCCGGGCCGGCCTCCTGGGTGAAGGTTTCGACCGCGCTCGCGGATTGCGCATGGACGGGCGAGGCCATGACCGGCAGGGCGCCGGCGAGGCAGGTCCCGAGGAGCAGGCGGCGCAGGAGCGCCGCGGAGGGCACCACGGCGGATCGGGCGGCGGGGGAAGGCACGTCGTTCGTCATCAAGGCTCGTTTTCTCGCGGCTCCGCGCAGGGTCGAGCGACCGGCGGCATCGCAGGTTCGTGAGGTCGGACGGGGCGGGGCATCGGGGACGCCGGGTGCAGGCCGGCGCGCGGCGCCTGCACCGAGGCCGGAGGGGTCTTGCGCCGTCCGGTCGGATCGGGCGCGACGCCCCGCTCGATCCAAGAATACATATCGTATTCATTGGGTCGGCCAGCTCTTGTGTGATATTGTTTTCGTGTATTGAAGCTATTCAGTCAATGAAAGCGCATACTTTATTTGGGGCGACCGGCGGAAGATGCTTCCGCCTCCGGTGGCCCCTGGGGGAGGAGGTCGTCCTCCCGCGCTTTCAGGCCCGCGCGACGGCGCGCGGCTCCGGCGGAACCTCGGCGAGGCCGAGATAGAACGCCTTGATGTCGTCACGCGCCCGCAGGGCTGCGGCGGCGCCCGCGAGCACGCTGCGGCCGTTCTCCAGCACGACGGCGTGATGGGCGTGGCGCAGCGCGAGGCGGACATTCTGCTCGGCGACCAGCAGGGTCAGGCCCTCCGCCCGGTTCAGGCCGGACAGGACGCGGTAGATCTCCTCGACCACCCGGGGGGCGAGCCCCATCGAGGGCTCGTCGAGGACGAGCAGGCGGGGGCGCCCCATCAGGGCCCGGCCGATCGCCGCCATCTGCTGCTCGCCGCCCGAGAGCAGGCCGGCGGCCACGCCCCGCTTCTGGGCGAGGCGGGGGAAGAGGCCGTAGACGCGGTCGAGATCGGCGCGGACCGCGTTCCGGTCCGAGCCGCGCCCGAGGCCGCCAGCCACCAGGTTCTCCTCGACGGTCAGCGCGCGGAAGCAGTGGCGCCCTTCGAGCACGCCGACGAGCCCGTCGCGGACGAGCCGGTCGGTGCGGGTGCGGGCGATGTCCCGCCCGGCATAGGCGAGGCGGCCGCCCACGACCTGCCCGCGCGTGGCGGGCAGGAGGTTCGACACCGCCCGCAGCAGGGTGGTCTTGCCGGCGCCGTTGGCGCCGACGAGGGCGACGATCTCGCCCGCGCGCACGGTCAGGTCCACGCCGCCCAGCGCCCGGACCGCGCCGCCATAGACGACCTCCAGCGCCTCGACGCGCAGGAGGACCGGATCGGCGCCGCCCGTCACCGGCCTTCCGCCGAGGCCTGCTTGCCGCTCTCTTCCGCGCCGCAATCGCGCGGGGTGATGCCGTGCTCCTTGGCATAGGCCGCCGAGGAGGCCTCGATGATCGGGCGCAGGCTCGCCCAGTCGGGCTTGATCCAGTCGGAGACGACCTTCCACTTCGCTCCGTCCCATTGCTGGAAGGTGACGCGGCCCTCGCCCTCGTGGTTGGCGCAGGTGACGTTGATCGAGTGGAACAGCCCCTTGGCGCCGAGCGCGGCGACGCGGGCCTCGTCCAGGCGCAGATGCTCGAAGCCCCAGCGGACCTCGTCGCCGGTGAGCGTCCGCTTGCCGAACTTGCCCTGCGCGATCCGCACGGCCTCGACGTTGAGGATGCCGTTGAGCACGCCGAGATTGTGATAGACGCTGCCGATGCGCTTCTTGTCGGCGAGGTTGCCGGCGCCCTTGTCGTAGACGTTGCGCACCACCTCCTGGATCACCGGATATTCGGTGCCCGAGGCCTGGGTGGTGATGGCCACGTAGCCCTTGGCGGCCTCGCCCGCCGGGATCACGTCCTCCTCCGAATTCGACCAGACATTGCCGACGATGCGGTCGGCGGGGAAGCCGGTCTTCTGCGCGGTCTTGAGCGCCACCGGGTTCATCACGCCCCAGCCGCGCAGCACCACGTAATCCGGCCGCAGGCGGCGGATGGCGAGCCACTGCGATTGCTGTTCGTTGCCGGGATGGGGCACCTCGATCTGCTCGACCTTGAAGCCGTACTTCTTGGCGAGCAGCTCGTAGATCGGGATCGTTTCCTTGCCGTAGGGCGAGCCGTGATAGAGCACGGCGATGGTCTTGCCCTTGAGCTTCTCGAGGCCGCCCTCCCGGGTGCCGAGATACTCGATGATGCCGCTGGTCTCGCTGTAGGGGTTGAGCAGCAGGGGGAAGACGTAGGGGAAGACGCGGCCGTCGGTGGAATCCGTGCGGCCATGGTTGATCGTGATCAGCGGCACCTTGTCGGCGGTGATGCGGTCGATCATCGCGTAGGCGATGCCCACCGAGAGCGGGTTCCAGGCGGCGATGCCGGGCCGCGACTTCAGCCGCTCGTAGACCTCGACGCCGCGCTCGACCTCGTACTGGGTCTCGCCCTCGCTCCAGGTGAGCTTCACCCCGTTCACGCCGCCGTCGCGGGTGTTGATGAGGTTCAGGTAGTCGATGAAGCCGCCGAAGAAGCCGGTGCCGCCGGCGGCGTAGGGGCCGACCCGGTAGCTCTGGAGCGGGAAATGCTGCTCGTCGGCGCCGGCCGCGCCGGCGAGGGCGAGGAAGGCGGCGCCGGCGAGCAGGGCGGCGCGGCTGCGGGATCTCAGGGGCATGGTCGTCCTTCGGGTTTGAAGAGGGGGAGGCT
This sequence comes from Methylobacterium organophilum, assembly GCF_022533465.1. Classification (NCBI taxonomy): domain Bacteria; kingdom Pseudomonadati; phylum Pseudomonadota; class Alphaproteobacteria; order Hyphomicrobiales; family Methylobacteriaceae; genus Methylobacterium; species Methylobacterium organophilum. Next base: position 2,178,160 of record NZ_CP092848.1, read on the forward strand.
CAGGCGGATCCGCGGGCGAGGCGGCGGCCGGCCCGGTCGAGCAGGGCGGCGAGGCCCGCGGGCTCGCGGATCAGCACGGCCACGATCAGGGCGCCGAGCACGATGCGCTGGACCATCTCCAGGGTGCCGGAATCGAAGCCGTCGCCGAGGAGGGCCGCGCCGAGGCGCGAGAGCAGCAGGGGCAGCACCACGATGAAGCCCGCCCCGAGGAAGGCGCCGCGCAGGGTGCCGAGGCCGCCGATGATGACGATGAAGAGGATCTGGAAGGAGCGGTCGAGGTTGAACCCGGCCGGCTCGACCGTGCGCAAATAGGCGAAGGCCCAGAGCACGCCCGCCACCCCGACCACGAAGGAGGAGAGGGCGAAGGCCAGGAGCTTGGTGCGGGCGACCTTCACCCCGACCACCCGGGCCGCGGTCTCGTTGTCCCGGATCGCCACGAGGTCGCGGCCCGTGGGGGAGCGCACCAGGCGCCAGGCGGCGAGGGTGAGCAGCGCGACGACGGTGAGCGAGAACAGGTAGCGCCCGCGGGCATCCTCGAAGGACAGGCCCGCCACCACCAGCCGGGGGGCGTTGATGACGCCGGACGGGCTGTCGTTGGAGAACCAGCCGAAGCGGTTCAGCGCCCAGGCGACGAAGAACTGCACCGCCAGCGTCGAGACCGCGAGATAGAAGCCGCGCAGCCGCAGCGCCGGCAATCCGGCGACGAGCCCGGCCAGGGCCGCCACCAGCCCGGCCAGGAGGATCGAGACCGGCAGCGGCAGGAGGGGCAGCCGCAGGGACAGGTTGAAGGCGGCATAGGCGCCGACCGCCATGAAGGCGGCCGAGCCGAGCGAGAGCAGCCCGGCATAGCCGGTGAGCAGGTTGAGCCCGAGCCCGGCCAGCGACAGCGCCAAGAACGGCGTCAGGATCGCCTCGAACAGGTAGCTGCTGCCGATCAGGGGCACGACCCCGTAGGCGAGCGCCAGCAGGGCGGCGAGGCCGAAGGCCCGGGCCGGGAGAGGGGTGCGAGCGGCGGAGAGGGGGAGGCTGGTCATGGCTGGTCAGACCCGCTCGACGCCGCGCAGGCCGAACAGGCCGGAGGGGCGGACCAGCAGGAAGCCGAGCGCCGCGACATAGGCGATCCAGCCTTCGATGCCGCCGCCGATGAGCGGCCCGAGATAGACCTCCGACAGCTTCTCGACCGCGCCCACGATCAGCCCGGCGACGATGGCCCCGGCGATGGAATCGAAGCCGCCCAGCACCAGCACCGGCAGGGCCTTCAGCACCACGAGCGACAGGGAGAACTGCACGCCGAGGCGCGCGCCCCAGAGTAGGCCCGCCACCAGGGCGACGATGCCGGCGGCGATCCAGACTGCGGACCAGATCCGGGGCAGGCGCAGGCCCGTGTTGAGGGCGGCGAGCGGGTCGTCGGCCACGGCCCGGAAGGCGAGGCCGGTGCGGGTGAAGCGGAAGAAGGCGGTCAGCAGCGCGACCATCAAGCCCGCGACGGTGGCCGCGAAGAGATCGAACCGGCTCACCAGCACGCCGCCGAATTCGAGCGGCGTGTCGTCGATGCCGAGGTCGAGCCCGTGCACCTGCGTGCCCCAGGCGAGCTGGGCCGCGCCCTCGATGACGTAGGCGACCCCGAGGGTGGCCATGAACAGGGTGATCGGCGGCTGGTTGACGAGGGGCCGCAGCACGGTCCGCTCGATGGAAAGCCCGACGACCACCATCACCGCGAGCGTCGCGGCCAGCGCCGCGGGGAAGGGCAGGCCGCGCTCGACCAGGCTGACGAAGGTGAGGGCGGCGAACAGCACCATCGCCCCTTGGGCGAAGTTCAGCACACCGGAGGTCTTGTAGATCAGCACGAAGCCGATCGCGACGAGAGCGTACATCACGCCCGACAGCAGGCCGCCGACGACGACCTCGACGAGGAAGGCGAGATCGGGACTCATGCCGCGTCCTCCGCCGCGTCGCCGTCCTCGAGCCCGAGATAGGCGGCGATGACGGCGGGATCCGCCTGCACCTCGGCGGGGCTGCCGGTGGCGATGCGCCGGCCATGGTCGAGCACGCTGACCCGGTCTGAGAGCCGCATCACCACGCCGATATCGTGCTCGATCAGCACGATGCCCGCGCCGGTGCGCTCCCGCGCCGCCCGGATGAAGCCGCTCATCTCGGCCTTCTCGGTGGCGGTCATGCCGGCCATCGGCTCGTCGAGGAGGAGGAGTTTCGGGCGGGCGACCAGGGCGCGGGCCAGTTCCACCCGCTTCTGCAGGCCGTAGGGCAGGCTGCCCGCCGGCCGGTCGCGATGGGCGTCGAGCTCCAGATGCGCGAGCACCGCCTCGGCCTCGAAGCGGTGGCGCCGCGCCTCCCGCCGGGCGGCCGGCAGTCCGAGGAGCTGGGCGGCGAGCCCCGCTTCCCGCGCCGCGGACAGCCCGGACAGCACGTTGTCGAGGACGCTCAGGCCCTTGAACAGGGCGAGGTTCTGGAAGGTGCGGGCGACGCCGAGCCCGGCGAGGCGCCCGGCCGGCACGCGGGCGAAGGCGGCCGTTCCGATCCGCACACGCCCGGCCTGCGGGGCGTAGAGGCCGGTGACGGCGTTGATGAGGGAGGATTTGCCGGCCCCGTTCGGGCCGATCACCGCGTGGATCTCCCCCGCGCCGACGGTGAGGTCGATCTCCGCGAAGGCCACCGTGCCGCCGAAGGACAGGGACAGGCCCTCCACGGACAGGATCGTCTGCGCCCGGCCGAAGCCCGGCGCGGCACGTGGGACGGGCACGGCGCTGGGGCGGGCCGCGGGCCGGAGGGGGGCGTCCCCGTCCGGGGCCGACCGGACGAGGCGCAGCGCAGGCTGCATGATCTGGGATCCGTCCATGGCACGCCGGCCGCGTCGGCAAGACGCGGCGGCATCCGAATGCGGTTAAGGTGGGCGCGAGACCATGGCGGATCCTTGCGTGGACCCGCCAATGTCTTTCCTTGTCTATTTTTGGATTGAGGAGGGCCGAAAAGTCAAAAGTACATTCGTTCTTATTTCGGTGGCGCGCGCGAAGATCGTTCCGCGGGCGGGCCGTGCCGCGAGGTGGTTTTGGTTTTTGCCCTCGATGCCGCCCGCGGCGCCCCTGCAGGCCCGGCTGCCGGCGCCGGGCGGCGTTCCGGCCTCTCGAATCCGGACCTTAAGAAAACCGGCCCGGCGGAGGCGATGGGATTTTTCTACTCTTCCGCTGGCATTCGATGAAAGATCCTCTCGTTGAGCGCCAAGTATTTGCCGTTCCGTTTCATTGACGTTCGATTTTCCGAACGTCATGAGTTCTGCGAGGCGAGCTGTCCTCATCGGCTCGAACGAGGTCTTTCAACGATGCGTCACGGTCTTCGCGCCCTGCTCGCGACGGTCGCCCTGATGCTGCTGGCCCTGGCCTGGCAGACGGAGGGCGCCTCGGCCGCGTCCGCGAGCCTGCGCATCGGTTACCAGCGCTCCTCGACCCTGATCGCGCTGCTGCGGCAGGAGGGGGCCCTGGAGGATGCGCTGAAGCCCCTCGGCGTCACCGTCTCCTGGCACGAATTCACGAGCGGGCTGCCGATCATGGAAGCCCTGAATGTCGGGCAGATCGACGTCTCCGCGGACGTGGCCGACACGGTCCCCGTCTTCGCCCAGGCCGCGGGCGCCCGCATCACCTACGTGGCGCAGGAGGCGCCGTCGCCGAGTGCCCAGGCGATCCTGGTCGCCGCGGATTCCCCGATCAAGACGGTGGCCGACCTGAAGGGCCGGAAGGTCGCGGTCACCAAGGGCGCCGGGAGCCATTACCTGCTGCTCGCGGCCCTCGGCGCCGAGAGCTTGCCCTTCACCAGCATCACGCCGGCCTATCTCACCCCGGCCGATGGCCGCGGCGCGCTCACCAGCGGCAGCGTCGATGCCTGGGTCGCCTGGGACCCGTTCCTGTCGGCGGCCCAGGCGCAGTCCGGTGCCCGGATCCTGCGGGACGGCACCGGCCTGTCCCTCTACAAGCGCTACTACCTCGCCTCCGACGCCTATGTGGCGCAGAACGGCGCGGTGCTGGGCGTGCTCTTCGCCAAGCTCGCCCAGGCCGGTGCCTGGGTGAAGGCGAACCCGGAGGAGGCGGCGACCCGGCTCGGCGCCCTCTGGAAGATCGAGCCGGCCATCGTGCGCCAGGCGAACGACCGGCGCAGCTACAAGGTCGAGCCGGTGACGCGGGAGGGCCTCGCCGAGCAGCAGAAGATCGCCGACGCCTTCAAGGCCGAGGGCCTGCTGCCCCGCCCGGTCGACGCGGCCGCCCTCGGCCTCTGGCAGCCGCCGACCCGCTGAGGGCGTCCCGCCCCAGGTCTTTCGAACCCCCTCCGCCTCGCGGGTCGGAGGGGGTTCGCGTCCTTGGCAGGACGTTCCCGTGCCGGCCGGCTTGCTGGAACAATCTCTTCTCTTTTCATGAATATTGAGAATGACCGTTCATTGACTTCAAGATTTCGCGAATGAACACTGGTGAAGTCATTATTCATTTGAGGACTCGGTAGGCGGCGCGCGTTGCCGCCTGCTCCTCATCTGTCGCGCTCACGCGCCCTGGAGACGACCCCCATGACCGATGCGTTCGCGCGTCACGGCCGCTCGCCGTCGCGCCGGTTCCTGCTGCGGGGGGCCGCCGCGGCGGCGGCCTTGCCGTTCGGCCTCGGGCTCGGCACCGGCCGCGCCTTCGGGCCCGGCCCGGGCGGCGGCTTCGATCCCGGCCCGCTCTGCCGGCCGGCCGCGGCCGAGGCCACGGGGCCGCTGAAGCCGATCAAGCTCGCCTGGAACGCCACGGCGATCTGCACCGCCGCCGCGCCGCTGGCCAAGGAGAGCGGCCTCTTCGCCCGCCATGGCCTCGACGTGGAATTCGTCAATTTCGGCGGCTCGACCGAGGCGCTGCTGGAGGCCATCGCCACGGGCAAGGCGGATGCCGGCATCGGCATGGCATTGCGCTGGCTGAAGCCCCTGGAGCAGGGCTTCGACGTGAAGATCACCGCCGGGCTGCATGGCGGTTGCCTGCGCCTCCTCACCGCGAAAGCGGCCGGCATCACGGAGATCGCGGCGCTCAAGGGCAAGACCATCGCGATCAGCGATCAGGCCTCGCCCGCCAAGAACTTCTTCGGGCTGCTGCTGGCCAAGGCCGGCATCGACCCCGAGACGGAGGTGGAGTGGCGCCAGTACCCGGCCGATCTCCTGAACCTCGCGGTCGAAAAGGGCGAGGCCCAGGCGCTCGCCGATTCCGATCCCCGCACCTGGCTCTGGCTCAAGGATCCGCGCTTCGCCGAGCTCGCCACCAACCTCTCGGGCGAATACGCCACCCGCACCTGCTGCGTGGTGGCTTTGCGCGGCAGCCTGATCCGCAACGACCGCGCGGCGGCGAGCGCCCTGACCCGGGCCGTGCTGGAGGCGGGGCACCATGTCCACGCGGACCCGGTCGCGGCGGCCAAGGCCTTCTCCGGCTATGGCGGCAAGGGCTCGGTCGAGGATCTGGCCGCGATGCTCAGGTCCCAGGCGCATGGCGACCGCCCGGTCGGGGGCGACCTCAAGGAGCAGCTCGTGCTCTACGGGGACGAGTTGAAGCGCGTGAAGGTGCTCAAGCGGACGACCGACACGGCCAAGTTCGCCGAGCGCATCTACGCCGACGTGCTGAGCTGAGGAGCGCCTTATGAGCGCGACCACCGGCGCCGTCGCGGGCGCCCTGCCGCGAGCCGCCCGGGCGGCCCTGCCGCGCCTGCCCTGGGGGCGCCTCGCCGCGGGACCCGCCTGGCTCCTCCTCGCCGCCGTCACCCTCGCCCTGCACGAGGACGGCGACTTCGCCTATACCCGCGAGTTCGGCCTCGCCGCCGCCGGCCTCGGCCTCGTGCTGGCCGCATCCCTTGGATTCGCCGGCCGCCTCGGTCGCCCGGGCGAGCGCCTGCGCCATGGGGCGCCCTGGCTCGCGGTCGCCGGGCTCGGGCTCACGGCCTGGGAAGTCGTCACGGCCAAGCTCGCGCTGCTGCCGATGCCGTTCTTCCCGCCGCCCCAGGCCATCCTCGAAGTCTTCCTCGAGGATTACGCCCGGCTCGGCACCAGCACGCTCGCCTCCCTCCTGCTGCTCGCGGGCGGCTACCTGATCGGGGCCTTGGCCGGCTTCGGCCTCGGCGTTGCCATCGGCTGGTCGCGGGCGGTGGGCTACTGGGCGCATCCGGTCCTGCGCTTCGTGGGGCCTCTGCCGGCGACCGCCTGGCTGCCGCTCGCCTTCTTCGTGTTTCCGTCCTCCTGGTCGGCGAGCACCTTCCTGGTGGCGCTGGCCACGGGCTTCCCGGTCACGGTGCTGACCTGGTCGGGCGTGGCCGGGGTCAACAAGGCCTATTTCGACGTCGCCCGCACGCTCGGCGCCTCGCCGGCCTTCCTCGTGCTGCGGGTCGCGATCCCGGCGGCCCTGCCGCATGTCTTCGTCGGCCTGTTCATGGGGCTCGGCGCCTCCTTCGCGGTGCTGGTCGTGGCCGAGATGCTGGGCGTGAAGGCGGGGCTCGGCTGGTACCTGCAATGGGCCCAGGGCTGGGCGGCCTATGCCAACATGTATGCCGCGCTCATCGTGATGGCGCTGATGTGCTCCGGGCTGATCACCCTGCTGTTCCGCCTGCGCGATCGGGTGCTCTCCTGGCAGAAGGGGTTGGTGCAATGGTAGCCGCCACGCGCAACACGGCCGCCGGGGCGCGGCTGCGGGTCGAATCCGTCAGCCATGCCTTCGCCCTGAGGGGGCAGGCCCTGCCGGTGCTCGACCGCGTCGGGCTCGATCTCCCGCCGGGCGGCTTCGTCGCCCTGCTCGGCCCCTCCGGCTGCGGCAAGTCCACCCTGCTGCGCCTGATCGCCGGGCTGGAGCCGCCGGGCGAGGGCCGCATCACCGTCGACGGGGGCCTCGTCGAGGGGCCCGATCCGTCCCGCCTCCTCGTGTTCCAGGATCCGACGCTCTATCCCTGGCGCACCGTGCGCGGGAACGTGGCGCTGGGCCTGGAGGCCCGCGGCACGGCCCGGCAGGAACAGGGCCGGATCAGCGCCGCTCTCGACCTCGTCGGGCTGTCGGGCTTCGCGGATGCCTATCCGCACCAGCTCTCCGGCGGCATGGCCCAGCGGGCGGCCCTGGCCCGGGCCCTCGTCAACGAACCGCGCCTGCTCTTGCTGGACGAGCCCCTGGGCAAGCTCGACGCCCTGACCCGCCTCGCCATGCAAGCGGAGATCCTGCGGCTCTGGCAGGAGAAGCGCTTCAGCGCCGTCCTCGTCACCCACGACGTCGAGGAGGCGTTGGTGCTGGCCGAGCGGGTGATCGTCCTCTCCGACCGCCCCGCAGCCCTGCGCGCGGAGATCCCGGTCACGGCGCCCTATCCGCGCCACCGGGACGATCCGGAGCTGGTGCGCCTGCGCCGGGAGATCCTGGCCATCCTCGGGCAGCCCGCCTGAGGACGGCCGCGACCCGCCCCGGCGGCGTCAGGCGCCGGGGGGCTCCGCCGTCGGCCGGCCGGCTTCGCTGGCGGCGGCGACCTCGAGGAGGCGGCCGGTGGCGACGTCGTAGACGAAGCCGAAGATCGGGATGTGCCCCGGCACCAGGGGATGCGCCCGGATGCGGCGCACATCCGCCGCCACGCTGCCGAGCCGGTCGGAGATCGTCAGCCAGTCGATGGCCTTCCCCGCCGCCGAGCCGCCGCCGTGATGGGGATTGACCCAGGCGCCGTCCTCCAGGGCCGCGGTCTCCAGGCTGTCCTCCAGCAGGTCGCCGATGATCGCGTTCGTGAAGAACTCCATGCCGCAATCGGAATGGTGGATCACGAACCAGGCCCGCGTGCCGAGCAGCTTGTGCGAGATCACGAGCGAGCGGATCGCGTCGTCGCTCGCCCGTCCGCCCGCGTTCCGGATGACATGGGCGTCCCCCTCGGACAGGCCCGCATATTTCGCGGGGTCGAGGCGGGCATCCATGCAGGTGAGGATCGCGAAGCGCCGGGCCGGGGGCAGGGCGAGATCGCCCTTGTCGAAGCCCGCCGCATAGGCCGCGTTGGCGGCGAGAACCTCCTCGTAGACGGGCGGAGTCGCGGGGTCAGGCATCGGAGGCTCCGCTGGCCGTCCCGGGAGCCGGCATGCCGGCCGGCAGGCGGATGAGGTGGGGGGCGAGCCATTCGTGGCTCAGCATCGCACCGGAGGCGAGGGGGATCGGGCCGGCGGGAAGCTCCGCGCGTCGCAGGATGGCCCTGAGATTGTCGAGGAGGCGTCTCATGCCGCGCGCGCCTCCGTGAGATCCGCGTAGTGGCGGGCCGCCACGTCCGGATGCGAGCGCAGGCGCCCCTTCAGGTAGTTGCGCCCGACCTCGCGGAAGAGGGGATTGTCCGGGTCGCTCGCCGGCCCCGGCGCCGCGGCGGCGAGGTCCGGCGGCAGGTCGAGGAGCGGCACCGTGGCGTCGTGGCGGGCGCCGAGGAAGAAGGCGACCGAGAGGCGGTCGCGGCCGGCCTTGGGCGTGACCACCCGGTGCACGGTGGCCCGCAGGTAGCCGTTGGAGGCGAGCTCCAGGAGTTCGCCGACATTGACCACGAAGGCCCCCTCGACCGGCGCCGCGGCGATCCAGCCGCCCTCGGTCTCGACTTCGAGGCCGCCCTCGCCGTCCTGGACCAGCAGCGTGAGGAAGCCGCTGTCCTTGTGGGCGCCCACGCCCTGCTCGTCCTGCGTCGCCTCGCGCCCGGGATAGCGGATGATCTTGATGTGCTGGTTGGGCGCGCCGGCATAGATCGGCGCGAAGGCCTCCGCCTCCTGGCCCAGAGCCAGGGCGAAGGCCCGGAGCAGGCGGATGCCGACCTGCGTCACCGCCTCCTGCCAGGCGAGGAGCCCCACCCGCAGGCCGGGCAGGGAGGCCGGCCAGAGATTGGGGCCCTGGAGCCGGGTCCAGGCGGGCAGGCCCGGCTCTCGGGGCAGCGCCTCCCGCTCGGCGCCGATGTCGAACTGCTCGCGCCAGTCCGGGCGGCCGCGGGTGATCTCGCGGCCGGCCTCGGTATAGCCGCGGAAATGCGGCGAGTTCACCATGGCGACCGCCCGCTTCTCGGCGAGCGGCAGGGCGAAGAAGCGCCGCGCTAGGGCCTGCACGCCGGCGATCTCGGAGGCCGGGATGCCGTGGCCGGTGAGATAGAAGAAGCCGACCTGGCGCGCGGCCTCGCGCAGCTCGGCGAGGAAGGCGGCGCGGTCGTCCGGCGCGCCGTCGAGGCGGCGCAGGTCGAGGAGGGGGAGGGTGGTCGCCATGGCTCAGGCCGCCTGTGCGAGGGTGCCTGCGGCGGCGAGCGCCTGGTCGAGATCGGCCAGGATGTCGTCGAGATGCTCTAGCCCCACCGCGAGCCGCACATAGCCGTCCGAGACGCCCGTGGCGCGCTGGTCCTGCGCATTGAGCTGCGAATGCGTGGTCGAGGCCGGATGGATCGCGAGGCTGCGCGCGTCGCCGATATTGGCGACGTGGTAGAACAGCTTGAGCGCGTCGATGAAGCGGCGCCCGGCCGCCCGGCCCGCCGCCAGCTCGAAGCCGACGAGGCCGCCATAGCCGTTGCGGAGGTAGCGGTCGGCCCGCTCCCGGGCCGCGCCGGTCTGGACGGAGGGATGGATCACCCGCACCACCTCGGGCCGGGTCTTCAGCCAGTCGGCCACGCCCTGCGCGTTGCGGCTGTGGCGCTCGATGCGCAGGGGCAGCGTCTCCAGCCCCTGCAGGGTCAGGAAGGCGTTGAGCGGCGAGACGGCGGGGCCGAGGTCGCGCAGGAGCCGTACCCGGGCGCGCAGCACGTAGGCGATGGGCCCGAGCGGCGCCGCGGCCTCCGTCCAGACCGCGCCGTGATAGCTCGCATCCGGCGTGTTGAGCGCCGGCTGGCGCTCGGGATGGGCCGCCCAGTGGAAATTGCCGCCATCGACGATGGCCCCGCCGATGGCGATGCCGTGGCCGCCGAGATATTTCGTGGTCGAGTAGACCACGATGGCCGCCCCGTGCTCGAGGGGGCGGGCGAGCAGCGGCGCCGCGGTGTTGTCGACGATGAGCGGGATGCCCTCCGGCCGGCCGATCGCCGCGACCTCGGCGATGGGGAAGACCGTCAGCTTCGGGTTGGGCAGGGTCTCGGCGTAATAGGCCCGCGTCCGCGCGTCGGTCGCCCGGCGGAAATTCTCGGGATCGACGGGATCGACGAAGCGGACCTCGATGCCCTGCTCGGACAGGGTGTTGGCGAACAGGTTCCAGGTGCCGCCATAGAGGTCGGTCGAGGATACGATGTTGTCGCCGGCCCGGGCGAGGTTCTGGATCGCCAGGGCCGAGGCGGCCTGGCCGGAGGCGACCGCGAGCGCCGCGGCGCCCCCTTCGAGGGCGGCCAGGCGCTGCTCCAGCACGTCCACCGTCGGGTTGGTGACGCGGGTGTAGATGTTGCCGAGCTCCTTCAGCGCGAACAGGCTCTCGGCGTGGTCGGTGTCGCGGAACTGGTAGGAGGTGGTCTGGTGGATCGGCACCGCCACCGACCCGGTCTGCGGGTCGGCCCGCCAGCCGGCATGGAGGGCGAGCGTTTCCGGATGGGACGAGGGCAGGTCAGCGTTCGGCATGCGCGGCTTCCGTCAAGAGAAATTCGGAGACGTTCATCCCAGGGGCGGGCGCGGGCTCGGATCCAAGGCGAAAGGAAAGTATTCGCCGTGCCGATATCGGCGCTTTCTCGGATCATATGGGATCGTCTGCGGGTAAAAATGTTCCTCTGGACGAAAGAAATGTCAATGAAAGCCGGTTTTTTATTGAAGATCGGCAGGGGAAACTTTGTTCGTCGTCAGGGGGCGGATGCAGAAGAATTCCCTGCGCGCCCGGCCGAAGGGGGCGCTTCGTCCCGGGTCCCCTCCCTACGGGCAGGGGGTCGCATCCCGGGCCGGGCTCAATTCGGCGGCGGGTTATGGTAAGGCCATGAACGCGGCCTCCGCTCGGGCGGCCGAGACCGGATACGACGCGTTGCAGGTTCCCGTGGGGTGTCCGCTGCCATGAGAGGCTATGCGGCCAAAGCACAGATCATGGTGGACGTGGCCGCCGTGATCGACGAGGCGCGCCGCGAGGGGCGCGATCTCGCGACGGCCCTGCGCATCGCCCGGGTGACGCTCGCCTATGTCAGCGGCCCGCATCCCGACCCCGAGCAGGCCAAGGCGCTGGCGGCCATCGACCGGCACCTCAAGGAGATCGCCGAGTAGAGCGCGCCGTACCGGAGGGCCGGCGCGGTCAGCCGCCGAATTGCGACAGGAGCGTCACCGCTCCGAAGGCGAGCACGGAGAAGACCGCGCCCGCGATCAGGATCAGGGCCGCACGGGACTCGCGCAGATCGTCGTTCATTCGGGAAGGTTAGGCCCTGGGCCGGCGTGACGGAAGGGCCTTCGGGCGAGGCGCCGATCCCCTTGGGAGGGGGCGGAGGGCCGTCCGCGCTCGGTGAAGCGGTCTCTTAAGGGGCAGGCGACAGAGTGGGCCGGGCTCGCCGCGAGCCCCGGAAGATCCACCATGCCGCCCGCAGACCCCTCCGAGACGCCGCTCGCCGCCCTGCACCTCCTGGGCAGCGGCCGCCCGCCCTGCGGCATCGGGGATTTCTCCGCCCGGCTGCTCGCCACCCTGCAGGCGATGGAGCCCGGGCGACACGAAGCCCTCTTGCTGGAGCCGAAGACGCTTCCCGTCGGCCGGCTGTGGCGGGCGATCGGCCGCTCGCGCAGCCTCGTCGCCAACATGCCGGTGGTGGCCTGGAAGCGGGCCCTCGCCGGCCCCGTCCTCGCCTTCGCCCTCGCCGCCCTGCGCCGGCGCGGGCGCATCGCCGTGCTGCACGAATGGGGCGGCATGCACCGCCTGCGCCGGGCCGTGCTGCGGCCGATCCTGCTCCTGTCCGATCACGTGGTCCTGGTCTCGCCCCAGGTGCGCGACGAGCTCGCCGCGGATCCGATCGTCGGATTCCTCGCCAAACGCGCCGTGCTGATGCCGGTGCCGCCCAACATGATGCGGCCGGCCGAGACCGCGGACAGCCCCCTGCGCACCCGCCTCGCCGCGGCGCGGCAGGCCGGGCGCCTGGTGCTCGGCCATTTCGGCTCGATCTATCCCGGCAAGCAGCCGGAGGCGGTGCTCGCCATCGCCGCCGCCCTGCGGGCGCGGGGCGTCGACGTCCTCACCGTCTTCATCGGCTCCTTCATCAAGGCCTCGGACGGGATCGAGGACATCTTCCACCGCAAGGTCGCGGCGCTCGGCCTGTCGGAGCATGTCGTGGTGTCGGGCTACGTCGCGACGGCGGAGGAGCTCTACGGCCTGTTCGAAACCGTCGACGCCTTCGCCTATGTCCTGCCCGAGGGGCTGACCGCGCGGCGGGCGAGCATCCTCGCCAGCGTCCAGGCCGGGCGGCCGGTCGTGGTGACGGCGCCGCTGCGGGCGGACGAGTTCGATCACCATCCCCGCTTCCGGGCGCTGCTGGAGGAGGGCGCCATCGTGCTCGCCCCGCCCGGAGCGGAGGCCGAGGCCTATGCCGCGCTGGTCCTCGCCGCTGCCGCGCGCCCGACCCGGCTGCCGGAGATCGACGCCGATCTCTGGTTCCGCGACGCGGCCGCCGTGCTGGAGAGGCTGATCCCGCCGGCGGCGCCGGCCCGGGCGAGGGCGGCGCTCAGCGCGTCCTGAACCGGGCGAGGTAGTGGAGGCCGAACACCGCGAACAGGAAGGTCATCCAGAGCGGATCGGCCCGGTCGTAGAAGAAGCTCTCCATGGACGAGAGCAGGATCCCGAAGAGCCAGATCCGCAGGAACATCCAGGCGAGGGGATCGCTCCGGCCCTCCCCCTCCTGGAGTCTCTGGAAGTGGCGCAGGGGCGCGATCAGGAAGACCAGCACGGTGAGGACGAGCCCGACCAGGCCGAGATTGACCGCGCTGTCGAGATAGCCGTTGTGGCTGTGGGCGGCGTAGCCCGCCCAGGTCGCGCCCTCGTCGGAGCTGTCGCGCACCTTGGCCGTGCCCCAGAAGGCGGAGAAGCCGTAGCCGGTGAGGGGCTTCACCGCCACGGCGTCGACCGCGAAGCGCCACACGTCGGTGCGGCCGGTGAAGGTCGCGTCGATTGGCAGCATCCGCACCACCGTGCCCAGCGGCTCGCTGATCACCGTGCCGACGCTGAACAGGTTGAGGGCGAAGACCAGGCCGAGCGTCATCGCCGCGCGGGCGGCGAAGCCGCGGAACAGGTGGAAGGCCCCGGTCAGGGCGAAGGTGACCACGAGCAGCGCCGTGGCGCTCTTTCCGCCCGAGCCGGCGAGGAAAATCAGGGACGCGGCCACGATCGCGCTTCCGGCCAGGCGCGCGCCCATGCCGAACAGGCCGACGCCGATGAAGGCGACCAGGGCGATCACCGCGGCGGCGTAGTTCTTGTGGCCGAACACGCCGCGCCAGGCCCCCGCGAGCGCGGGTTCCACGAAGTCGTTGGGCTGGTGGATCGCGAGATGCGGGACGAGCAGCATCCCGAGATAGCACAGGGCGAGCAGCGTGCCCGCGGCCAGGGCCAGCAGGTTGCGCAGCTCCCGCCGGGAGCCGGCGAGCAGCGGCAGGCAGGCCGCGAAGACCGAGACCGCCCCGGTGAGGGCCAGCCGCTTGGCGGAGGTCGAAGGATCCTGTGACAACAGGACCGAGAGGCCGAGCCAGACCACCAGGGCGACGAGGCTGCGCGTCAGCAGGGAGCGTAGCGCCGGCGCGTGCTCGCGCAGGGCGAAGCCGATGGCGGCGAGGGCGAGCAGGCCGAAGGTGACGTAGGTCGCGCCCTCCTGGCCGGTGGTGATGTCGCCCGCATCGAGGTTCGACAGGCTCGGGAAGGGCTTGAGGGTGATCCAGGAGACGAGGAGACCGGCGAGGAAGACGAGGCAGCGGGCGAGCCACGGCACGCGCATCTCGGCCACCTGCTCGGCGAGATAGCCGAGCAGGGACGGGGGACGGGTCCGGGTGCCCGGAGCGGCCGCCCGCGTGGTCGCCACGGGGCTCACACCGCGCGATAGGGCTGCGGCTCGATCCGGAGCGCGGCGAGCAGGCGGCCCAAGGCGACGAGGACCGGGTGCAGGGCGATGCTCGGTTCGCGGGTGCGGGCGTAGAGACGCAGGGCCCGGACGGCGGAGACCGGCAGCAGCAGGGCGGTCTTGGCCAGGAGGCGCGACCGGCCGGCGACGCCGTGCGCCCGCTTCGTGTCGATGCGGTGGTTGATCGCGCCGATGCGCAGGCCGCGGCTCATCAGCCAGCGCAGCCGGAGCCGCTCGGGGGGCACCGTCTCGGTGATGACGGCCTCCGCGCTCCAGTGGAAGGCGATGCCGGCCGCCTGCGCCCGCACGAAGTAGTCGGTGTCGCCGCCGCCGAGGAAGTTGTAGCCGGGATCGAAGGGCGGCAGGCCGAGCCGCTGGAAGGTCGCGCGGGTGATGAGGCAGTTGCCGCTGCCGTAGATCACCGGGACCGGTCCGCTGGTGTCGTAGGCCGGGGCGAAGGCCGGATGTGCGGCGAGCGCCCGCCGGCCCTCGGCGAGGGCCGGATGTACCGGGCCGCCGACGATGCCCGCCCCGGTGCGCTCGGCGGTCTCGACCATGCGCTCCAGCCAGTGCGGCGTGGCGATCTCGTCGTCGTCGAACATCAGGATGAAGCGCGCGGCCGGATAGTTCGCGAGGGCCGTGCCGAAGGCCGTGTTGATCGCATGGCAATTGCCCTGGTTCGGCTCCACCACGCTGGTGCCGTTCAGGCGTCCCGCCGCGAAGTAGCCGTCCGCGACGGCCTTGCCTTCCCGGGCCGAGGCGTCGTTCTCGACCACGACCACGGCGAAGGGCCGGGCGATGGTCTGGGCCAGCAGCGAGTCGAGCGTCAGCCGGAGATGGGCGGGCCGGCGGAAGGTCGGCACGCAGACGACGATGTCGATGCCGGCGGGATCGGGATGTCTCATTCTGGAACCTCGGTGGATCCGTCGCCCCCCACCCTGCAAGAAGAGGTCCGGTCGCCGATCGACGGCCCGCGTGGCCACCGCGCCGGCGGAGTCGATCCGGGACCGCGACACTGGCATGCGGTCTGCTCGGCACCGGCCCATGACCGTTCACTCGTCCCGATTTCCGACGCTGCGCTGGCCGCGCGTCCTGCCGGCCCGGACCGTTCCGGGACGGCGTCCCGCTTCGGGCCGTCTGGGCGTCCTGCTCGCGGGCCATCGCGGGCTGCTTACGAGTTACGCGCAGCTCCTGGCGGGCTCCGGCGGGCGCCTCGCGCTGCAGGTGGTCTACTTCTTCGTCCTGGCCAACACCCTCAGCCTCGCCGAGATGGGCGTCTTCGCCTCGGTCTCGGGCGCGGGCATGCTGATCGGCTGCTTCGCCGGGTTCGGGTTCCAGTCCTACGTGATGCGGGCGGCGGCGGGCCGGCGCGCGTCGCTTTCGGGCTATCTCGCCGCCTATTACCTCTGCGCCGTGCTGGCGCTGCCGCTTCTCTTCGCGGTCGCGGGCCTCGTCTACCTCGTCCTGTTCCGGAACGTGATCGAGCTGCCGGCCTATCTCGCGATCATGCTCGTCGAGATCGTGCTGTGGCGGCAGATCGAGCTTCTCGTCCAGGTGAATAACGGGCTCGGCCGCTTCGCCGCCGCCTCGACCCTCGTCTCCCTGCCGGTCGGCTTCCGCGCGGTCGCGGCGGTCGCCTTCTGGGCCGGGGGCGGGGGGCATGCCGAGACCTGGAGCCTGTATTACCTCGCGGGCAACCTCGCCGCGGCGGTCGCGCTCAGCATCGCCTTCCATCCCCGGATCCGGCTGCGCCACCGGACGGCCCTGCTCAAGGGCCGCCTGCGGGACGGGCTGCTCTTCGCCTTCTCCTACCTGCTGTTCACGGCCCAGACCGAGGTCGACAAGCTCGTCATCCTGACGCTGGCGGGCGAGCGCATGGCCGGCATCTACGCGATCTCGATGCGGCTCATCGACCTGACCGGCGTGCCGCTGCGGCCGATCTTCATGATGTATTCGCGCGAGCTGATCCGCGCCCGCCGGGCGAGCTGGGAGCGGATCCGGCAATGCTTGAAGCTCGAAGGGACGGTGGCCCTCGTCTCGACCGGCATGCTGCTCGCCCTCCTCGCCATGCTCCATCTGCGCCCGGGCATCCTCGGGCCGAACGTCTCGGCGGCCTACGGCATGCTCGCGGCCATCATCGCCGTGCCGGCGGTGCGCAACCTGCTCGAATTCCACGGCGAGCTGTTCTTCGCCTTCGGCAGCATGACCCTGCGCGCCGGCCTCACGGCGAGCTTCGTCCTCCTCAAGGCCCTCGCCGTCGCCCTCATCCTCCTGGCCGCTCCCGGCTCGGAATCCTGGGGCGTCTGGCTGAACGCCGTCTACCTGGCGATCTACGCGATCTCCTTCACCGTGGTTTACCGGCTGCTCGTTCGGAGTGCGGCATCATGAGCGGAAGTCCCGAAGAGACCGGCCCCGGCCCGCAGCCGCGTCCCGAGACCGTCGGCATCATCACCTTGAGCCATCGCGGCGACCTCGAGCGCTGCCGGCTGCTGTTCGAGAGCATCGACCGGCACGTGCCCCGGCGCGGCCGACACTACGTCATCGTCGACGACGAGGACGTGGCGCTGTTCGCGCCCCATGCGCGTCCCGACCGCGAGATCCTGCCGCTCTCGCGCTTCCTGCCGCGCTGGCTGCGCCCGGTCCCGCTTCTGCGCTGGCGCCGCCGCCGCTACTGGTGGTCCTTCCACGGCAAGCCGGTGAGCGGCTGGCACATCCAGCAGATCGTGAAGATCGAGGCGGCGCGCGCCCTGCGGGAGAAGCGGTTCTGCCTGATCGATTCCGACATCTATTTCTTCCGCGACTTCGATTTCGCGACCCTGGCCGAGCCCAACCCGGCGCCGTTCCACATCCATGCCGGCGGCGTCACGGAGGGGGCCGTCCGCCACAAGCTCTGGGTCGCCACCGCGAGCCGCCTCGTGGGGACGCCGGCGCCCGTCCTGCCCGCCGACGACTACATCGACCAGATCATCGTCTGGGATCAGGCGAGCGTGCGGGCGATGACCGCCCGGATGGAGCTCCTGAGCGGCCGCAACTGGGTCGCGGCGATGTGCCGGGACCGGGATTTCTCGGAATACATGACCTACGGCGCCTTCGTCGCGAACACGCCGGCCTTGCTCGCCCGCCACAGTCCGACGGCCCGCAGTTTCACCCGGACGCACTGGGACGCCGATCCCCTGGAGGTGCCCGACATCCTTGCGATGCTGCGGGCCGCGGAGCCCTGGGAGCGGGCCTTCTGCATCCAGTCCTTCGGCGCGACGCCCATGGCGACGATCCGTGCGAGCCTCGCCCGATACTATTCGGAGACACAACCGTCGATTTCGGAGGCTTCTTCGCGGGCCGCGTGAGGGATGTAGCAAATCTAAGAGCCAATTTTAACGATATCGACGGATCACGCGGACGTGATCCTTTCTTTCTAGCGAGAAAAATGCAGAAATAATTCTGACGCATAACTGGTTCGGTCGTTCCAGACATTGTCATCGTTGCGGTGTGCAACTGTTTGGCTGGGCTGGACCGATGATTTCCTGTAAAGATTTTGGAGGAAGGCGATGGCCATGAGCGCAACGTTCGCAGGCCTGGACGCGATCCCGCTCGAGCCCGTCGGGCTGCATGAGGGCACGCCCCTTCCCGCCGGCGAGGCCGGCGCGAGCCTGGCGCGGGTCCATGCCGTGCTCCAGCAGCATCTGCCCGCCGGCGAGGTCGCGATCTACGAAGCCGGCGGGGGGGCGGATTCCTATCTGCCCGCCGAGCTGATCCGGCGCGGTCGCGTCACCGTGGTCGACATCGATCCCGTCCAGCTTGCCAACAACGGCTACGCCTCGACCCGGGTCGAGGGCGATATTCAGGTTCAGCGCTTCGCGGCGGGCAGCTTCGACCTCGTGACGACCTACAACGTCATCGAGCACCTGCCGGACGTGGCGGCCGCCCTGCAGCGTTTCGCCGAGGCTCTGAAGCCGGGCGGCCTCCTCCTCGTCGGCGCGCCCAATCCCCGGTCCCTGTCGGGGTTCGTGACGCGCGTCTCGCCGCACTGGTTCCACGTCTGGTACTACCGGCGCATCCGCGGCCATGCCCGGGCCGGCCATCCCGGAGAGCCGCCCTTCCCGGTGCATTACCATCCGCTGGTGCTGCCGCGGCGGCTCAAGGCCTATCTCGAGCCCCTCGGCTTCGAGACGCTCTACGAGCGGGTCTACGAGAGCCCGCGCTACGCCGAGATGCGCCAGCGCCTTCCGCTGCTCGCGAGCCTCATGGACGCGGCCACCGACCTGATGAACCTCGCCCTCCTCGGCAAGGTGAACCTGCGCCACGGCGATTACCACCTGATCCTGCGCAAGCGCGCGCCCTCGGCCGGCCAGGGAGCCTGAGCCGTGGGTCCGCTGCCCCGCGAGGCCCGGCACTGGCCGTCCCAGCTGCGCGCGCGTCTCGCCCATCGCGTCGCGATGCATGTCGCCGGCTCGACCGTGCTGCTGAAGGGGCGGGAGCCCCTGGTCAGCCTCACCTTCGACGACGTGCCGGATTCCGCCTGCACCACGGGGGTGGACCTGCTCGAGGCCTACGGGGCGAAGGGCACATTCTACATCGCCGGAAAGCTCGTCGACACGCCCTCGGAGCATTGGCGCAATGCGGGGGCGGACCGCCTCGCCGCGCTGCACCGGGCCGGCCACGAGATCGGCTGCCACACGGAGTCCCACGCTTTCGTGCCGATGCTGGGCCGACGGGGCTTCGCCGGGGAGGTGGGCCGGAACCGCGCAACGCTTCGGAGCTTCGGCACCGGCATCGAGCCGCGGAGCTTCGCCTTCCCCTACGGCTATGGCTCGGTGAGCGCCAAGCGGGTCGTGCGGGACGTCTTCGCGACCGGCCGCAGCATCATCCCCGGCGTCAATGCGGGCCGGGTCGACCGCTGCTTCCTGCGCGCCAATCCGCTGATCGACGGGGCGCTCGACGCGGGGGAGATCGACCGCCTGATGGACGAGGCCCTGGCGAAACGGGGCTGGCTGATCTTCTACGGGCACGACGTCACGCCCGCGCCGAGTCCCTATGGCTGCCGGCCTGAGCTTCTGGAGGCCGTGCTGCGCGCGGCCTCCGCGCGGGGCATCGCCTGCGTGACCATGGACGAAGCCCGCCGCCGCGCCTTCTGATCGGTCACGCGCTTTCGCCGCAACGTCGCAAGCCTGCGTTCGGCACGATCGGGCGTTCCGCCGGCGGCCGGGCCGCGCGGCGAGAGAGCCTTCCCTTCTCCAAATCCAGCGTTGCGCGCACCACCGCCGAGGCGCCTCGGCGGCAAGGCGATTGCGACCTGGACGGCATCGCGGCCCGCGGCGGCGGCGGATGTCCCGAAAGGGCGCATCCGCTTCTCGAAGCGGTCTCGCGGATCCGGGTTTGGGACGCGCGGCCCGCGTCGCGGCCCACGGGAGCGATCCATGCTGCTGTACGAAGACAGTCTGCCCCGGACGAGTCCGCCGCCCGCCGCCGAGGCGGGGCGGGCCCCTTCCGCCTGGGGACTGTCGCTGCGCGGCGTGTTCCAGACTCTCCGGCGGCGCGCCCTCGTGATCCTCGCCTGCGCGCTCGCCTGCACGGGCATCGCCTTCCTGGTCGGCAAGTCCCTGACGCCGCGCTACGCCGCCGGCGTCCAGCTCTATCTCGACCCGCGCGACCTGCGGCTGATGGACAAGGAGCTGACGCCGGGCAATCAGGATTCCACCGGCTACATGACCATCGTCGAGAGCCAGGCGCAGGTCATCACCTCCAGCAACGTCCTCGCCCGGGTGGTGGCGAGCCAGAACCTCGCCCGGGATCCGGAATTCGTGGGCACCGGCGATCCGGGCCTGCTCGGGAAGATCAGCCTCGCCCTCGGCCTGTCGCAGCCGCCGGTCGCCGATCCGGGCGGAGACGCCGCCATCGCCCTCGACGCCCTGCAGCGGCGCATCGGCGTCAGCCGGAGCGGGCGCACCTTCATCGTCGAGGTCTCGGTCTGGTCGCGGGAGGCGGAGAAGGCCGCCCGCCTCGCCAATGCCGTGGTCGCCGCCTATCTCGCGGAGGAGGCGGCCAACCGCGCGGACGCCGCCAACCGCGCCAGCGCCGGGCTCGCCGCGCGGCTGGGCGAATTGCGCGACGCGGTGAACGCCGCCGAGAGCAAGGTTCAGCTCTACCGGGCCGCGAACGGCCTCGTCGGCACCCGCGACAGCCTCGTCACCGATCAGCAGCTCACCCAGCTCACCGCTCAGCTCGCCACCGCCCGCGCCCGGGCCACCGACGCCAAGGCCCGCGTCGACCAGATCGAGCGCATGCGCAAGGACGGGCTCGATGCCGGCGGCAACGAGGACGTGCTCGCCTCCCAGGCCATCACGACCCTGCGCGGCCAGTACAGCGAGCTCAGCCGCCGGCAGGCGGAGCTGATGCACGATCTCGGGCCGCGCCATCCCCTCGTCAGCTCGATCCAGTCACAGGTCCAGCAGGTCCGCCGCCTGATCGACCAGGAGATCGGCCGCTTCGCCCAGGCGGCCCGCACCGATCTCGCCCGTGCCCAGGCGACGGTGAAGGCGCTGGAGCAGAGCTTCGAGCAGGCCAAGGGCCGCACCGTCGACGTCGCCCAGGCCTCGATCCGCCTGCGCGAGCTGGAGCGGGAGGCCGAGGCGAGCCGCGCGGTCTACGAGGCGTTCCTCGTCCGCGCCCGCGAGACCAGCGAGCAGGCGCGCCTCGACATCGGCAATGCCCGCGTCATCACCCCGGCGGTGCGGCCGCTGCAGCGCAGCTACCCGCCGCCGGCCAAGACCCTGGCGATGCTGGGCTTCGGCGCGGGCCTGCTGCTCGGGCTCGCCCTGGCCTTCGGCGAGGACCGCCTCCGCCGGGAGATGGGCGCCTCCGGCGCCCAGGCGCTGCGCCGGGGCGCCGCCCCCTTTCCCGACGATCCCCCTCGCCCGCCCCTGCTGACGGCCGTCTCCACCACCGCGGGCCGTGGTGTCGGCACCTATGGAGGCGCGCGATGAGCCTGATGGAATCCGCAGCCGCGCCGGGCGCGGCTCTGATGCGCGCCGTACCGGTGACCCGCCTCGGCGGGGTCGCGATCGCCGCCGCCGACATGGCGGAGACGGTGGCGCTGATGATCGAGGCGGCGCGCCTGCCGCGCGGGGAGCGGCCCCTGTTCCTCACCTCCGCCAACGGCGAGGTGCTCTCGCGTTGCGCCCGCGATCCGGATTTCGCGCAGCTCGTCGAGGCGGCCGACCTGATCAATCCCGACGGGCAGCCGATGGTGGTGCTGTCCCGCTGGTTCGGGAGCCGGCGGCTGCCGGAGCGGGTCGCGACCACCGACCTGTTCCACCACGTCGCCCGGGCCGCGATCCCGCATGACGTCAGCTTCTATCTCTACGGGGCCACCGAGGAGGAGAACCGGCGGGCGCTCGCGAATGTCCGGAAGCTCTATCCGGACCTGCGCCTGCTGGGAGGCAGCCACGGTTTCCACCGTGGCGCGGCCCTGGAGGCCAAGCTCGCCGAGATCGATGCCCTCGCCCCGGACATCCTCTGGCTCGGCCTCGGAGTGCCGCGGGAGCAGCATTTCGTGCAGGAGCACGGGGCCCGGCTCTCCCGCGTCGGCATGATCAAGACCTCGGGTGGCCTGTTCAACTTCCTGTCGGGCACGCGCTCTCGCGCGCCGGCCTGGATCCAGCGCGTCGGCTTCGAATGGGCCTGGCGTCTCGGCCAGGAGCCGGCCCGGCTGACGATCCGTTACACCCTCACCAATCCGCACGCCGTCGCCCTCCTGGTGGGGAGCGGCCTGCGGGCCCAGGCCGTCCGCGTCGCGGCGCGGATGCAGGCCGGACGCGGCGCCGGCAACTCGCCGCGCGCCCTTGCCCAGAACGGAGAGTAGGTTCGATGCGAAGGGTCCCCGAGACGCTGCGCAAGCACATCCCGACCGCCGGCCTGATCGGCGCGGTCGGCATCACCGTGGCCTGGTGGGCCCTCGTCGCCCACGGGCTGTGGCTGGCCTATAATTGGGTCTCGGTCTGATCGGCAGAGGCTGCGGACCGCAGCTCGTAGACCCGGATGCCGGAGGACAGCCCCTTGATGGCGGCAAGCCCCGCCGGCGCGAAGGCGAAGCCGGCTCCGGCGGCCTTCACCACGTCCTCGCTGACGAGGATCGTGGTTCCGAGCTGCTTGTTGTGCTGCTCCAGCCGGCTCGCCACGTTCACGGTGTGGCCGATCACGGTGTAGCTCAGCCGGTCGATCGATCCGACATGGCCGACGATGCCCGCGCCGGTGTTCAGGCCGTAGCGCGTCCGGATGCCCGGCAGGCCCTCGCGGCGGAAGGCGGCGTTGAGCGCCTCGAGGCGCGCCACGATGTCCAGCGTCGCGGCGCAGGCGCGGGCGGCGTGGTCCTGGCAGGCGGGCGAGGAGACCCAGACCGCCATGACGCTGTCGCCGATATACTTGTCCACGAAGCCGCCCGACGCCGTCACCCCCGCGGCGATCGTGCCGAAATAGCGCGACATCTGGGTCATCAGGGCGTGCGGGTCGGCCCGCTCCGACATCGACGTGAATCCCTCCACATCCGTGAACAGCACCGTCACCTCCTGCCGGATGCCGCCGACCATCGGCACCTTCCGGTCGCGGGCAATGGAGCGCACGAGGTGGGCCGGGACGTAGCAGGTGAAGGTGCGCAGGGTGCGTTCGAGCATCAGAACCATGGTCCAGAGCTCGTCGATCTCCCGGATGTGGGAGGGCCGCGCCCGGCTCGCCTCGAATTCGAAGCGGGAGATGCCGGAGATCGCCCGGGTCACGGCCCCGAGCGGGCGGGTGAGCTGCCGGGCCGCCAGGAGCGAGACGAGGGCCGCCGCCACCATCGCCGCGAGCCCGATGATGAGCTGCCGGTCGCGCAGGGCCGCCGCGGGGCCGAGGACGATGCTCTCCGGCATGCTGATGGCGGTGACGAGGCCCGTTTCCGCGCCCGGCCGGTCGAAGCGGACGAAGTAATCTTCCTCGTCGATGGACAGGATCTTGTCCCGAACGGCGCCGCCTGCGGCATAGGCGCGGAACAGGGCCGACAGCAGCGGGTTGCCCGCCTCGGTGATCGAGGGCAGGCCGTCGATGAGGGGGCGGTCGGGCGCGGCTTCCGCAGCCTCTTCGGTGGCGGCGACGAGCTGGCCGCCCGGATGGAACAGCGCCAGATCCGCGCCGCTCGACCGCTTGAGAGCGGTCAGCGTTCCGGACAGGCGCTTGAGGGTGATGTCGATACCGTAGACGATGCCGGGTTCGGAGGTGGCACGCCGGGCGAGGGTGACGCCGATGATGTTGCGCTGGCCGATATAGCGGTAGGGCGGCGTCGTGATCGTCTCCGGGGTGACGACGGAGGCGGTGTACCAGGGCCGGTTCCGGGCATCGAAATCGGAAGGGGTGGTGTCCGTCTGGGCAAGTTCGCGGCCCTGCTCGTCGAGGTGGTACGTGCGCTGGACGAGGCCGTCCGGTGCGGCGGTGACCACCTTGAAGACGTAGACGGCACCGGCGACCTCCCGGTTGTCGTCGTCGAGGCGCCCGACGATGAGGGCGGTGCCGTCGTCGCGTCCGATCTGCACGGCGGCCACCGCGGGCGAGCGGCGCGCGTCCGACTGCATGATGGCGAGAATCACCCGGCCTGCGGCGAGCGGCTCCATCCGCCCGAGCGGCATGGCCGCGAGCGCGTCCAGCATGATCAAGCCCGGATCGAAGGTCGCGCGCAGGCGTTGCGCGACGGTCGAGGCCAGGGCATCGAACCGGGCCGTCGCCTCTTCCGAGGATAGGGCGGCCGTCTCGCGATAGGTGGTCCAAACCGGGCCGCCGACGACCGTGACGATGATGAGCGCGAACACCGCCGCGAGCAGGGCTTGCAGGCCGACCGCCGCCGCGCGCGGGCTCTGGGGTGTCTTTCGGCGTTTGGACACGCGACCGTCTTTCGGCTCCGGAGCCCTGCGGCGGTCGACCGCCGCAGGGCGCGCCGGCGCGGCACAGGCCCGAACGGCCTCGTATCCGACCCTGATGCGTCCGTGGCGAGGGCGCGCAGCGCCGGCTCCGGGCATCATTTTGAGCTCCGGATATGAACAATCCCCTTGGGTCTCCCAAGGCGGACGTTCTTTCTTTAGAACGGCGGATGTGGAGAGGGTTCTTGTCGCTTATGCATCAAATAATAGAACTTTGTTTTATTTTTGCCGAAAATGAGCCGTTCCGAGAGGAGGAAGGCCCGGATCGGTGAGTGGGTGACGCGAGGCTTCGCCTTGACAACGTTCTTTTAAAAGAACAACACATCCGGGCATTCACGCAACGAACGGCCCCTCGGATCGGGAGGGCCGTCCGGCTTCCGGAGCTCGTCTTGACCGCCCACGCCTCGAAGATCGCCCGTTCCGCGACCCGCCGCAGCGGCGTCCTCGCCATGGCCGGCCTCGCCGCCATCGCCTGTTTCGGGATGCCGGCCTCGGCCCGCGCGGCGGAGCTGCTCAACGTCTCCTACGATCCGACCCGCGAGCTCTACCGCGACATCAACGCCGCCTTCGCCGCCGACTGGAAGGCCAAGACCGGCGAGGAGATCACCGTCCGCGCCTCTCATGGCGGCTCCGGCGCCCAGGCCCGCACCGTCATCGACGGTGTGCCGGCCGATGTCGTGACCCTCGGCATCCCCTCCGACATCGACGCCATCTCCAAGATCTCGAAGAAGATCTCTCCCGACTGGCGCAGCAAGCTGCCGAACGAGGGCCTGCCCTATACCTCGACGGTCGTGTTCCTGGTGCGCAAGGGCAACCCGAAGGGCGTCAAGGACTGGGCCGACCTCGTCAATCCCGACATCAAGGTCATCACCCCCAACCCGAAGACCTCCGCCGGCGGGCGCTGGAACTTCCTCGCCGCCTGGGGCTACGCCTACGAGAAGGAAGGCAAGAACGCTGAGAAGGCCAACGCCTTCGTCGGTCAGGTCTACAAGAACGTGCCGGTTCTCGATACCGGCGCCCGCGGCTCGACCGTGACCTTCGCCCAGCGCGGCCTCGGCGACGTGCTGCCGACCTGGGAGAACGAGGCCTTCCTCGTCCTGCAGGAATTCGGCGCCGACAAGTTCGACGTGGTGGTGCCGCCCTCCTCGATCTACGCCGAGCCGCCGGTCGCCATCGTCGACGCCAATGTCGACGCCAAGGGCACCCGCAAGCAGGCCGAGGCCTATCTGCAGTTCCTCTACACGGATGCGGCCCAGGCGATCTTCGCCAAACACCATTACCGGCCGATCAAGCGCGAGGCCGCCGACAAGAAGGACCTCGCCCTCCTGCCCGAGATCAAGCTGTTCAAGATCGAGGATCTGCAGGGCGGCTGGGACGATATCCAGAAGAAGAATTTCGACAATGGCGGCCTGTTCGACCAGCTGAGCAAGGCCGGCCGCTGAGGCGCCCATGGCTGCTTCCGCCCCTCCCACGCAGCGCCCCGCCCGGCGCTTCCGCCGGCCGAGCGTGATCCCGGGCTTCGGGCTTACCTTCGGCTACGCCCTGACCTGCCTGACGCTGATCGTGCTGCTGCCGCTCGCGGCCCTCGTGGCCAAGGCCTCGGGCATCGGCCTCTCCGGCATCGTCGAGGTGGCCCGCGATCCGCGGGTGGCGAGCGCGCTCAGGATCAGCTTCGGCGTGTCGCTGGTGGCGGCGCTCGTCTCCTCGGTCTTCGGCTTCCTCGTGGCCTGGGTGCTGACGCGCTACCGCTTCCCTGGCCGCAAGGTGGTCGATGCGGTGGTGGACCTGCCCTTCGCCCTGCCGACCGCGGTGGCCGGCATCGCCCTCGCCTCGCTCTACGCGCCGACCGGCCTCGTCGGCGCGCAGCTCGCCAAGCTCGGCATCCAGGCGGCCTACACCCCGGTGGGCATCTTCATCGCCATGGTCTTCATCGGGCTGCCCTTCGCCGTGCGCACGGTGCAGCCGCTCATCGCTGAGATCGACAAGGAGGTGGAGGAAGCCTCCGCCACCCTCGGCGCGACCCGCTTGGCTACCCTGACCAAGGTCGTGCTGCCGCCGCTGGTGCCGGCGGTGCTGACCGGCTTCGCCCTGGCCTTCGCCCGGGGCGTCGGCGAGTACGGCTCGATCATCTTCATCGCGGGCAACCTGCCCTACGTCTCGGAGATCGCGCCGCTCCTCATCGTCATCAAGCTCTCCGAGT
The DNA here is from genome assembly GCF_022533465.1 of Methylobacterium organophilum. Classification (NCBI taxonomy): domain Bacteria; kingdom Pseudomonadati; phylum Pseudomonadota; class Alphaproteobacteria; order Hyphomicrobiales; family Methylobacteriaceae; genus Methylobacterium; species Methylobacterium organophilum. The sequence goes on from NZ_CP092848.1 coordinate 2,204,320, forward strand.
TCGATTACGGGGGCGCTGCCGCCATCGCCACGATCATGCTCGGGATCTCGTTCCTGACGCTGCTCGCGATCAACCTGATCCAGGCCTGGAGCCGGCGGAGATTCGGTTATGTCTGAGGCCGTGCCCGCCTCCACCTTCGCCGTGGCGCCGCCCCCGGCCGCGCCGCGCAGCGCCGTCACGGAAGGGGCCGGCATCCGCTGGCTGCTGATCGGGATCGCGGTCGTGTTCCTGGCGCTGTTCCTGGTGCTGCCGCTGGTCACGGTCTTCGCCCAGGCCCTGTCGAAAGGCCTCGAGACCTATCTCGCGACCTTCCGCGAGCCGGACGCGCTCTCGGCGATCCGCCTGACCCTCATCGTCGCGGCCATCGCCGTGCCCTTCAACCTGGTCTTCGGCGTGGCGGCCGCCTGGGCGATCGCCAAGTTCGAGTTCCCGGGCAAGAGCCTGCTCATCACCCTGATCGACCTGCCCTTCTCGGTCTCGCCGGTGGTCTCGGGTCTGATCTACGTGCTGCTGTTCGGCGCGCAGGGCCTGTTCGGCACCTTCTTCGCGAGCCACGGCATCCAGATCCTGTTCGCGCTGCCGGGCATCGTGCTCGCGACGATCTTCGTCACCTTCCCCTTCGTCGCCCGCGAGCTGATCCCGCTGATGCAGGAGCAGGGCACCACGGAGGAGGAAGCGGCGTTGACGCTGGGGGCCTCCGGCCTGCACGCCTTCCTCACGGTGACGCTGCCCAATATCCGTTGGGGCCTGCTCTACAGCGTCCTGCTCTGCAACGCCCGGGCGATGGGCGAATTCGGGGCCGTCTCGGTTGTGTCCGGGCATATCCGCGGACTGACCAACACGATCCCGCTCCACGTGGAGATCCTCTACAATGAGTACAACTTCGTTGCCGCTTTCGCCGTCGCCTCCCTCCTCGCCGGTCTCGCCCTCGTCACGCTCGTCATCAAATCCGTTCTCGAGTGGCGCTACGCGAGCGAACTCGCCTCCGGCGCCCGCCATTAGCGGCCTCGTCGGCAAGCCGACGGCGATCCGGGTCGAGGATCTCTCGAAGACCTTCGAGACGGCCGCCGTCCTGCACGGCCTCTCCCTCGACGTGCGGGCGGGGGAGCTGCTGGGCCTGCTCGGCCCCTCGGGCTCGGGGAAGACCACGCTGCTGCGCATCATCGCGGGGCTCGACTTCCCGGATAGCGGCCGCATCCTGTTCGGCGGCGACGATGCCACGGGCCTGCCCGTGCAGCAGCGCGCGGTGGGCTTCGTGTTCCAGCACTACGCCCTGTTCAAGCACATGACCGTGGCCGACAACATCGCCTACGGGCTGAACGCCCGGAAGCGGGCGGACCGGCCGGCCAAGGCGGAGATCAAGCGCCGCGTCGGCGACCTGCTCGACCTGATCCGCCTCTCGGGCTTCGCGGACCGCTACCCCTCGCAGCTCTCCGGCGGCCAGCGCCAGCGCATCGCGCTCGCCCGGGCGCTCGCGGTGGAGCCGCGGGTGCTCCTCCTCGACGAGCCCTTCGGCGCGCTGGACGCCCAGGTGCGCAAGGACCTGCGCCGCTGGCTGCGGGAGATCCACAACCGCACCGGGCAGACCACGATCTTCGTGACCCACGACCAGGACGAGGCGCTGGAGCTCTCCGACCGGGTCGCCGTGCTCGACAAGGGCCGCCTGGAGCAGATCGGCACCCCGGACGAGGTACAGGACAGCCCGGCCTCCGCCACGGTGCTCAAGTTCCTGGGCGACGCCATCGAGATCGAGGCGATCGCCGAGGGCGGCCGGGTTCTCGTCAACGGCCGGGCGACGCCGGTCGCCGCGCCGCGGGACGTGATCGGCCCGATCAAGCTCTATGTCCGGCCCTGGCAGTTCCAGTTCGCCGACGGCTTCGAGGCGCATCTCGGCGGCACCGTGCGCTCCTCGCATCGCAGCCAGGGCCGCCAGCGCATCGAGGTCGACCGGGGCGAGGGGCGCACCCTCGCCGTGGAGGACACGGATGGCGAGCGCTACGAGGCCGGCCGCGAGGTGGGCCTGCGCATCGTCGGCGGCTACGTCTTCCCCTGATCAATGCCCGCGAGGGGAAATGTCCCGCCCCTCGCGTCAGAGCTGCAATCTCTGCATGCAATTTGATTGTATGCAGTTGTGTCGCGCGTCTTAGGGGATTCTGCATCTTCTGCGACTAGGCCCACCACATGTTCGTGTTGTGGGATCCGTCCGGCGAATGAGATCTGCCCCGTGCCTCGACGTGGTGGCCTCCCCGGCCCCGGATCGGCGGGAGCGGCGGCTGTTCTCGAAGCCCTCCCGCTTCGTCGTCGACCGTGGCCGCGGCGCCTTCGCCGTCCTCGCCCTTCTCCTCGCCGCGCTTCTGCCGGGGACGGCTAAGGCCCAGGACAAGGAGATCGGCTGGACGATCTACGACGCCGCGCCCTTCATGATCACCGACGGGCCGGATCGGGACCGGGGCATCTTCGACCGGATCCGGCAGCGCCTGATCGAGCGGCTCGACGGCTACCGGCACCGGATGGTGACCGTGCCGTTTCCCCGGGTGCTCCACGAGATCCGCAAGGGCGCCGACTGGTGCTTCGTGGGCGGGGTGAAGACCCCGGAGCGGGAGACCTTCGCGGTCTTCTCCCTGCCGGTGTCGATGTTCTATCCCCTGCGCATCATGGTCCATGCCCCCCGGCGGGCGACCTTCGACGCCCTGGGGCCGCTCTCCCTGAACGGGCTCCTCAAGGATCGGCGCGATCTGCGTACCAGCGTCCTGCGCGACCGCTCCCTCGGCCTTGAGATCGATGCGCTCCTGCGCGCGAACGCGCCCCTGCCGACCCATTCCGAGTTCTCGGAAGCCTTCCGGATGCTGCTCAACGACCGTCTCGACTATCTCGTCGAGTATCCGACCATCGCCCGCTACGGCGCCCGCCGGCTCGGTGCGGAGGAGGCTTTCGTCGGGCTGCCCTTCGCCGAGACCCCGGAGCCGGTCTTCTCCCGGGTCATGTGCGCGAACACGCCGAACGGGCAGGAGGTCGTCGCCCGGGTCAACGCCGTCCTGCGCGAGGAGCGTCCGGGCGCGGCCTGGCGGGAGATCGTCGAGTCCTGGTCCGAGCCCGCCGATCTGCAAAAGATCCGCGCCGTCTACGACACGCGTTTCCTGACGGGCGAGTGAGACGGTGATGGCGCTTCTGCGCAGACACGCGGCGCCCGCTGCGCCGGAGGCGGACGGCGCCGGTCCCACCGCCCTGGCCGGCCGCCTGATCCGCGTGATCTTCGGCTGTTACTTCCTTGTGGCGGTGCTGCTCACCGGCATCCAGCTCGCCCTGGAATACGCCCATGCGCGGGAGCACCTTCGGGAGGATGTCGCGGCGATGCAGCGGACCTTCGGGCCGGGGCTGGAGGACGCGATGTGGCGCTTCAACGCCGAGGTGCTCCGCGGCATCCTGAGCGGCATCCGCGAGATCCCGGCCGTGATCGGCGTCGAGGTGCGGGACGAGCACGGGGTCCGGATCGAGACGATCGGCCTTGTCGGAGACGACACCCGGACGAATGCCGTCGCGCCGGAGGGGGCTTTCGCGCGTCTCGGTACGCCCTTCAGCCGCAGCTTCGACCTGATCCATACGGACGAGACCGGGCAGCGCCACCGCGTCGGTTCCTGGACGGTCTTCTCCGACACCGGCATCGCCATCGAGCAGGTGCGCCACACCCTGGTCGTCATCCTGATCAATTCGCTGATCAAGACGGTGATGCTGTGGTTCATCTTCGCCGCCGTGATCCGCGGGATGGTCGGCCGCCCGCTCGCGCAGATCGGCGCCTTCGTGGCGCGGCTCGACGGCGCCTGCCCCGAGACCCGTCCCCTCGTGCTTCGGGCCGGGGGGCGCCACGAGCTGCACGCGCTGGTCGAGGCCCTCAACACCATGATGCGCCGTCTGCGCCAGTCCTCCGACGACAACGCGCTGCTGATGCGGAGCCTGCGGGAGATGAATGCGACGCTGCAGGCCAAGGTCGCCGAGCGGACGCAGGAACTGGAGGTGCTCGCCACCACCGATCTGCTGACCGGCCTGTTCAACCGGCGCAAGCTCGACGAGGCCCTGGAGGCGGGCGTGTCCCGGGCGGCGGGGGAGGGCGCCGGCCTGGCGGTGATCCTGGGCGACATCGACCAGTTCAAGGCGATCAACGACCAGCACGGCCACAAGGTGGGCGATGCGGTGCTGACGGCCTTCGCCGACATCCTGCGCGCGGACCGGCGCCCGGACGACACGGTCGGCCGCTGGGGCGGGGAGGAATTCATGCTGGTCTGCCCGGGGGCCGGGCTGGCCGAGGCGGCGTCGGTCGCCGAGACCCTGCGCCGGCGCATCGAGACGACCCAGCTGCCGGTGGTGGGCCTGCGCACCTGCTCCTTCGGCGTGGCCGCGCTCCGCCCCGGAGAGACCGCGGACGGGCTGGTCGCCCGGGCCGACGCGGCCCTCTATCGCGCCAAGCGCAGCGGGCGGAACCGCGTCGAGACGAACGGCCTCCCGCGGGAGGCCGCCTGATCCCGGGGAGGCCCGCTACTGCGCGGCGGTGAGCGCCTTGGGCTGCGTCGCCGGCTGGCCGAAGCTCATCACTTGATCGGCATGGGCGATGGTGGCCGGGCGGTGGGCGACGATGACGCGGGTCATGCGGAACTCGCGCAGGGCGGCCGCGATGGCGGCCTCGGTCGCCTCGTCGAGATGGCTCGTCGCCTCGTCGAGGAACAGGATCTCCGGGCGCCGGTAGAGGGCGCGGGCCAGGATCACCCGCTGCTTCTGGCCGCCCGACAGCGTCGAGCCCATGTCGCCCACCAGCGTCTCGAAGCCCATCGGCGTGCGCCGGATGTCCTCCAGGATCGCGGCGCGGGCGGCGCATTCCTCGATCCAGCCCTGGTCCGGGCGCTCGTCGAAGCAGGAGATGTTCTCGGCGATCGAGCCGGCGAACAGGCCGTCGTTCTGCATCACGCCGGCGATGCGGCGGCGATAGGCGGCGGTGCCGAGGCTGCGGATCTCGCGCCCGTCGACCAGCACGCTGCCCTCGCTCGCCGGCAGCAGGCCCATCATGATCTTCATCATGGTGGTCTTGCCGCAGCCGGAGGGGCCGGTGATGGCGAAGCAGGAGCCCGCCGGCACGGCGAAGGCGAGGTTGCGGAAGATCCAGGGCTCGTCCGCGCCGTAGCGCAGGCCGAGGTCGCGCACGGCGATGGCCCCGGCCGGGCTGCCGGCGATGGCCGGGCTCGCCGGCTCGACGGGAACCGCCTCGTGGCGCTCCTCCGGCTCGGCCAGCACGATGTCGGAGAGCCGGTCGGTCTGCACGTTGAGCATGCGCAGCTTGAAGCCCGCATCGATCAGGTTGCCGATGCGACTGGAGAACTGGTCGCGGTAGGACAGGAAGGCGACCAGCATGCCCAGCGACATCGACTGGTCGATCACCGCCCGGGCGCCGAGCACCAGCAGGATCAGCCGGTCGGCCCCGAACAGGAACTCGTTGGCCCGCCCGAACACGAGGTCGAGCCGCTGCAGCCGCAGCCGCGCGTTCAGCGAGGCCACGAAATGGTTCATCCAGATGCCGCGGCGGCGCTCCCGCAGGTCGAGGAGCTTCACGCTCGCCATGCCGCGCACGGTCTCGATGAAATGCGTCTGCTGGCGCGCCTCCGCCACGATCGATTCCTCGGTGCCCTCGCGATAGGCCGAGTAGGCGAAGACCCGCAGCAGCGTGGTCAGCACCGTGGAGGCGATCACCACCAAAGCGAGCCAGCCGCCATAGATGGTCAGCATCACCAGCATGCTGATCGACATGATGCCGTCGAGCAGCGCCTGGACGAGGTCGGTGGTCAGCCCCTTCTGAATCGTGGCGAGGGACCCGAAGCGGGAGATCACGTCGCCGACATGCCGCTTCTCGAAATAGTCGAGGGGCAGGCGGGAGAGGTGGTCGAACAGCGAGCCCGACCATTGGTAGTTGAGCTTGGTGCCCGTGAGCATGATCGCCCAGGTCCGCGCCACGGCGAGCACGAGCTGCACCACGAGCAGCAGGGCGAGGCCGATCGCCACGACCAGCAGCAGGTCGAGATCGGCGTTCACGATCACCTCGTCGATGACGATCTGCGAGGCGATCGGCATCAGGATCGCGACGAGCTCGATCCCGAAGGAGAGCACGAAGATCTGGGCCAGCGCCCCGCGCAGGCCGCCGACATTGCGGAACAGGTCGCGCAGGGCCAGGCCCGCGCTCTTCTTCTCCTTGACGAACTGCGCGGTCGGGGTGGCCTCGAGGGCGACGCCGGTGAATTCCCGGGAGGCCTCGGCGAGGCTCAGCGTCCGGCGGCCGCGGGCCGGGTCGTGGATCACGATGGCCTTCGGCCGCACCTCGGCCAGCACCACGAAATGGTTGAGGCCCCAATGCAGGATGCAGGGCCGCTTCAGCCGGCCGAGATCGGACAGCTCCACCCGCAGGGCCCGGGTGGCGAGGCCCATGCTGCCGGCGAGGTCGATCAGGTTGCGCAGCGTCATGCCCTTGAGGGACAGGGCGTGGCGGCGGCGCAGGGCGCCGAGATCGACGTGGCGGCCGTGATGGCCGAGCACCATGGTCAGGCAGGCCATGCCGCATTCGGCCGCCTCCGCCTGGAGGACGACCGGCAACCGCCGGCCGAAACCGAACTGCACGGAATCGAGAAGACTCACGAAATCAGCCGCCCTGCGTGACGAGATCGACGCTGCGCTTCACCCGGTAGAGGGGATCGAACAGCCAGCGGTAGAGGGGGCGCTTCTCCAGCGCGATGTCGGCCTCCACCCGCATGCCCGCTTCGAGCCGGCGCTTCTCGCCATAGGCGATCACGCCGTCCTCGTCGGGGCGCACCACGATGCGGTAGAGGCCGTCGGCCGCCCGCTTCTTGGTGTCGGCGTCGTCCGGCGCGTCGGCGGCATCGAGGGGCGCCCGGGTGACCTCGGTGACGACGCCCCGGTAGAGGCCGAAGCGCTGGAACGGGAAGGCCGCGTAGCGCAGCATCACCGGCTCGCCGGTGTCGATGAAGCCGATCGCCGAGGATTCCACGAACAGGTTCACCTGGAGGCGGCCCTCGCTCGGCAGCAGCGTCAGCAGCGTCGCGCCGGCCGCGACCCCCTGGCCGGCCTGCACGCGGATCGAGGTGAGGATGCCGGCTTCCGGCGCCCGGATCTCGATGCTGCGCCGGGCCTCGCTCTCGGCCTTCTGCTGCTCCAGCTGCGCGGCGGCGCGGTCCATCTCGGCGAGGTCGCGGGTGAGCTTGTCGTCGAAGGAGGCCAGGTTGGCCCGGATGTCCCCGATCTTGCCGACGAGCTGCAGGGCCGTCTGGCGGAAGGTGGCGAGCTGCGAGCTCGCCTGCATGTAGAGGTAGTTCTGGCTCTGCAGGTCGCCGGCCCGGGCGAGGCCGTTGGAGACCGCCTTGGCCAGCACGTCGACCCGGTCCTTGAGGGGGACGACGAGCTGTTCCTGCAGCTTGATCTGCTCGTCGAGCTGACTCGACTGCGCTTCGAGATTGGCGAGCTGCTCCTGCAGGGCCTTCTTCTCGGTCTCGGCCATGGAGGCCCGCGCGTTGCGCTGGCGCAGGACGCTCTCCTTCTGCCGGCCGAGCTCGTCGATGACGCGCTCCTGCGTCGGGCCGTTGGAGGAGACCGCGTCGAGATCGAGGGTGTAGAGCAGGCGTCCGCGCTCGACCCGGTTGCCCTCCTTCACGCCGGAGCTGATCACCCGGCCGGCGACGGGGCTCGCCACCGTGATCAGGCCGATATTCGGCGTGAGCAGGCCCTGGGCGTGGATCCGGCGGGTATAGGTCCCGAGCGCCGCGTAGAGGATCGCGCAGAGGACGAGGGCGAGGCAGATTCCGGTCACCAGCCGGATCGGCAGCGGCTGCGCGATCTGGGCTTCGCCGAGCCATGCCTCCTTGCGGGCTTCGGCGACCTCGCGGCGGAACAGGGATGACCGCATCGCTCCTCGGGATGGGCGTGGAGGGCGCGGCGGGCCGCGCCCCGGGCGTCTTGGCGTGCCCCTGATAGGCTCAGGGCGCCCGCGGGTGAAGGGGAGGGGGGCGACACCCCGTCCGGTCTGCGGGAAGACATCGCGGCGGACGAACGAAAGGCGGCAGGCCGGTGGGGCCTGCCGCGCGCATCGGCCGGGCCGATGCCGTTCGGAAGCGCGGGCGCCTACTTGCCGCCGAGCAGGCCTCCGAGGAGACCGCCCACGGCTCCGAGGACCTTGTCGAGGGTCCCGCCCACAAGTCCGCCGACCTGATCGACCACGCCGGAGACAGCTCCCAGCTCCTTGCTGAGGTCCAAATCGAGCCCCAGGCCCAGCGACAGGCCACCGCCCACGGCGTCCAGCTCGGTCGCGTCCAGTTCACGGATGGTGTCGAACTTCTCGGTCATGCGTGTATCTCCTGAAGGATTTTGGCGCGTTAGTCTTGCCTCGCGCTAGACGATACGGAAGCGCTGCTTGGCGTTGCTTCCTGTCGATCAAGGTATATCGGTGGCTCGTGTCAGCAAGGGTGAAAATTAGCCTTTGTGAAGCCCGCGATACCGGATTGTGGCGAAACGGCGTTTTTTGATCGCAAGCGCCGTGTTCGGGCTCGCCTAGACAAGTTCTCGGCTTGGTTGTGCCTGGCGGTCTGGTTTGGTCGAAAATTGATCACGGATCGTCGAAGCCGACGTCGCCTCGCTAAAATACTGAGCTTGCAAGAAAAATTTTGATGGCGCTGACAGATTGTCGCAGTAGCGCAGGCCGAATGGTCTTTTGCATAAAATGAAAAATCCTCACACGGAATGGGGCTGATTGAGAACCGAATTCTCCTCGCTCCGGGAAAATGGCCGAGCTCACGCGGCGAATCTTCTGTCGAGCCGAGGGGCGGGGCTTTTCGCCGGTGCGCGATATCGACAAGATCGTCGCCGGAACCAAGTTGAAGACGATTGCTTCGGCCGCGCTTCGCAAGGCCTGGGACGCGGCCGGCCACGCGGGAGGGAGCATGCCGGCCATGAAGGTCCACTACAACGATTACGGTTGCAGGGTGGATCTCGATGGGGATGTCGATGCCGTGCTCGGCAACAGCGCCGAGCAGGGTTGGTGCGGCATCGGCTTCACCGACGTGGTGCTCGGCTCCCGCGGCCGCGTCGCCCTGACCCAGCAGGGGGTGCAGTTCGGTCTTTCTCTTTCGCCGGGGCGTCAGACCTTCACCTGCGCTGGCGAGAGCCATCATTTCCAAGGGGATAACATCGCGGTGCTGGAGCCCGGCTCCGAAGTCGTCGGGGCCTGGGAAGGCTCGTTCCGGAACCTCACTCTGAAGCTGGCTCCGGAGGCGGTGGAGCGGCTCTCGCACGAGCCGGTGCAGAAGCTCGGGGTGCGGACGCAATTCCTCCCCTCGGAGGCGCGCTCCGCCGTGGCGCATCTCCTGCTGGCCGTCTCCGCCGATCTGCAGGCGGGCTGCCCCGGCGGTCCGGTGCTGGTCGAGAGCATCGCCACCGCCCTGCTCCGGATGTTCTCGGAGCGGGCGGCGCCGGTCCCGCGGGCGGCGCCCCGGCTGCACTCGACCAAGGCGGCGGAATTGCGCGCGCTGATCGGCGCGCATCTCACGCAGCCCCTCGGCCTGCCGCAACTCGCGGACGCCGCGGGCATGAGCGTCGGCCACCTCGTGCGCGCCTTCAAGGCCTCGTTCGGCCTGACGCCGCACCAGTACATCCTGCGCGAGCGGGTCTACCGGGCCCGCGACCTGATCGAAGCGGGGGCGCCGAGCCTGCGCGCGGTGGCGAGCCAGGCGGGCTTCACCGATGCCAGCCAGATGGCCAAGACCTTCCGACGCGTCCTGGGCGTGACCCCGCGGGAGGTCGCCCGCGCCGCCCGGGTCAGCGCCGCCTTCGATGCGGGGATCTGAGGCGAATCCGGGGAGACGGCCCGGTTCGCCTTCGGCCGCGGCCGCCGCTCTCGGGTTCGCGGAGCGCCGTGCCCCGGCCGAAGCGGCCATCAGGCGGCCGGACGACGCGTCCGGAGGAGAGGCGCCACATTTCCGTCACGCTTCGGATCTCGCAGCCGCGAGACGGCAAAGGACGTGCGCGATCCGGGAGCCTTCCGAAAAAATCTTTGCAATACAATCGGTTAAGGTCGCCTCTGCGGGGTGCGCGATGCTGTGCGGCGCGGCCGCGCGGGTCATCCCGAGCCCGCCTGCGGCAGGCCGCCGCAGGATCGGTTCGTTTCTCGCCCGGGAACAGACCCTTAGCGCCCGCGTCCCCCGCCAGGCCCCGCCGCGGGCAGAGTTTCCACAACCCAGCATGGCAAGCCGGCGCGGGATCGAGAAAGGGCAAATTTACGAGGGGGATGGAGGCTATTTCCAAGGATAGCCCCGCATGGATCGTCCGCAACCGAATTGTTCGCCGCAGCATGTCCGCGAAAATCCGTGGGTTGATGCTCCCTGCCGGCCGTGCTCCTTTATCGGGCAGAGGCGTTTCTTAGAGCGCTTCTCTCTGTGGCTATGGGATAGACTTGTCCTATAGTCTGATCATCTAGGAGAAAAACTATGTCGCAGAACATCGATACGGTCCGCGAGCTGAACGCTGCGGAGCTCGACGAGGTCGGGGGTGGCCTCGGTGTCGGCCTCGGGCTCGGGGTCGATCTCAGCCAGGAGCTCGGCGCGGTTTCCGGGACGGTCGATCAGGTCGGCGGCTTGGTCGGGGGGCTCCTCGACAAGGTGCTCGGTGCCGTGGGCGGCGTCCTCGGCGGCGTGACCGGCAAGTAAGGCTGGCCCTCCGGGCCTTCGCGATGGCCGAGGGCGGTCGCTGAGACCGCTCGAGGCCGTCTGCTCCCACGAAGCCCCTGGTTCGCGGCCCCGTGATCCCCCCGCGGAGGGCCATGGGCCAGGGTGTTTCGTGGGAGCTTGCGCGCGAGAGCGCCGAAGGCCGGTCCTTCCGGTCGCGGGGGCGCGCCCGCTCCGACCGGCGGGCGGCGCCGTCAGGGGGCGACCTCAGTTGAGGATATGGGCATGGGCCCGCGCCGGGGGCGCCGGGAGGGGCTCGCCCAGGGCGTCGAGGATCGTGGCGTCGACCACGTGCAGCAGGGCGTCGAGGGGAAGGTCGTTGGCGTCCGTTCCGAACGGCTCTTCCAGCTGGTCGCCGAGGGCGTCGAGGCCGAAGAAGGTATAGGCCACGAGGGCCGCGGCGATGGGCGTCGCCCAGCCGAGAGTCGCCGCCAAGCCGAAGGGCAGGAGCAGGCAGTAGAGCCAGGCCGTGCGGTAGAGCAGCAGGGTGTAGGCGAAGGGCAGCGGCGTGCCCTGGATGCGCTCGCAGATCGCCTGGACCTGCGCGAGGGCCGCGATCGGGCGTTCGAGGAGGCCGAGGCCGACCTCGCCATGGGCGCCGGCCCGCATGCCCTCGCCGAGATCGGCCATGAGAGCGGTGAGGGTCGCGTCCGCCGGGCTTGGGCGGCCCGGCAGAAGCGCCGCCTCCGCCGGCGGCAGCCAGGGCCCCGCCGCCGCGGCCTCGTCCCCGCCGCGCAGGCGGGCATGCAGGGCGTGGGTGAAGGCGCAGACGCGGCGCAGGCAGCGCTGCCGCCGCGCCTCCTGCTCCGGGCCCGCGAGCAGGGCCGGCAGCGTGCGGGCGAGGTTGCGCGTCTCGGTGATGAGCTGGCCCCAGGCCCGGCGCGCCTCCCACCAGCGGTCGTAGCAGGCGTTGTTGCGGAAGCTCAGGAAGATCGAGAGGGCGAGCCCGATCAGGGTGAAGGGGCCGATGCCCGCCGCTTCCGGGAAGGGATGAGGCCAGTGCCGCTCGACCGCCACCACGCCGCAGGCCACCGCCGCGATGCCGATCACCTTGGGCGCCACCTCCGGCAGGATCGACCCGCGCAGGGTGAACAGGATCTCGAACAGGCCGGGGCGGGGGCGGACGACCATGGTTTCCGGCCTTTCCGGGCCTCGCGTCAGGCCGGGAGGCCGGCCTGCTCGAAGAGGAAGCTTTCCGTCGAGGGGATGGTGACGGAGAGGTCGCTGCCGTAGCCGGCCTTCGAGAGGCGCCAGGGCCGCTCCGGGCGGGCGCGCACCGCCTCGGACGGGCGCAGGCGGCGCAGGCTGCCATCCTCACCGACCTCCTCGATGCCGAGGAAGCCGTAGACCTGGAGGCGGGAGGCGAGAAGCTTGTTGTCCCGGTCCTCGGCGGCGAGGGTCAGGCCGCCGGAGGCGTAGACCGCCTCCATCAGGCTGCGCTGCTCGGCGCGCGCCCGGACATGGGCCGGGCTCGGCTGGAACGCGAAGGCCGCGGAACCGCCCTGGAAGCCCGTGTTCGGCTTGCCGGCCGGGCGACGGAAGGGAATGACGTTGTCCGCCGTCGAAACGCTACGCATACGCAACACTCTCGTCTCGTCCGCTGATAGGAGCCGGGCACGGGTGGCGCCCGAATCTCCGATCGCGACTTTTCGACGAGTCGGCTTAATGCCCGCTTAGCCATGGCAAGGGCCGCGGGCCGGCGGGCGTCCCGAAACGGGGCGCCCTCCGGGAAGCGCCTCAGCGCAGGGCCGTCGTGAACGCGGCCTCGGTCTTGGCGCGGACCTCGTCCTCGGTGACGCCCTCGGCGAGCTCGACCAGGGTCATGCCGCCATCGCCCTTCTTGTCGATGGTGAAGACGCCGAGATCGGTGATGACCATGTCGACCACCTGCGTGCCGGTGAGCGGCAGGTCGCAGCTCTTCAGGAGCTTCGGGCTCTCCGAGCCGTCCTTGTTCTTGGCGACGTGCTCCATCACCACCACGACCTTCTTGACGCCGGCCACGAGATCCATGGCGCCGCCCATGCCCTTCACCATCTTGCCCGGGATCATCCAGTTGGCGAGATCGCCGTTCTGGGCGACCTGCATGGCGCCGAGGATGGACAGGTTGATGTGGCCGCCGCGGATCATCCCGAAGGAATCGGCGGAGGAGAAATAGCTCGTGGTCGGCAGCGCCGTGATGGTCTGCTTGCCGGCGTTGATGAGATCCGGGTCCTCCTCGCCCTCGTAGGGGAAGGGGCCCATGCCGAGCATCCCGTTCTCCGACTGGAGCTGCACGGTCATGCCCTCGGGGATGTAGTTCGAGACGAGCGTCGGGATGCCGATGCCGAGATTGACGTAGTAACCGTCCCTCAGCTCCTTGGCGGCGCGCTCGGCCATCTGATCGCGGGTCCAGGCCATGGTACTCTCCTCTCCCTCGATCAGATCTGGCCGCCGCCGGCCGCGGCCGGCTCGGCATCCTTGCGCTTGCGCACGGTGCGCTGCTCGATCTGCTTCTCGCGGATCGGCACGTGCAGGATGCGCTTGATGAAGATGCCCGGCGTGTGGATGTGGTCCCCGTCGATCTCGCCGGCCTCGACCAGGTGCTCGACCTGCGCCACCGTCACCTTGGCGGCGGTCGCCATCATCGGATTGAAGTTGCGCGCGGTCTTCCGGTAGACGAGGTTGCCTTCGGTATCGCCCTTCCAGGCATGCACGATGGCGAGATCCGCGAAGAGCCCGCGCTCCATCACGTATTCCTCGCCGTCGAACGTGCGCACGTCCTTGCCCTCGGCCACCAGGGTGCCGACGCCGGTCTTGGTGTAGAAGGCCGGGATGCCGGCGCCTCCGGCGCGGATGCGCTCGGCGAGCGTGCCCTGGGGGTTGAACTCGATCTCGAGCTCGCCGCCGAGATACTGGCGGGCGAATTCCTTGTTCTCGCCGACATAGGACGAGATCATCTTCTTGATCTGGCGGGTGGCGAGCAGCTTGCCGAGGCCGACATTGTCGATGCCGGCATTGTTCGAGACGACAGTGAGGTCCTTGACGCCGGATTCCTGGATCGCGGCGATCAGCTCGTCGGGGATGCCGCAGAGCCCGAAGCCGCCGGCCATGATGGTCATGCCGTCATGCAGGAGGCCGCTCAGCGCGGTCGCGGCATCTGGTTGCACCTTCCGCATCATTCCACCCTTTGAGAGTCGCCTTCCGCCGGCATCGATTCGCCCGGGGGGCGCACTATTCTGCCCATGGCGATTTGCACCGCAACAAGCGGCGGCGTCAAACCCGACTCCGCGTCGTCGCGGGCGGGATGTAACGGCGCGCGACGTCGTGCTCCTGCCGCGCGGGGCGATCCGGGCAGAATCTTTCATGTCGAAGGCGGTCGGGGGAAGCCCGCTGCTTGCGGAACACTTGCGGAACGTTTAACGTGTTCGCGTTTTGTTTCCGAGGTGCGCGGGATCCGCGCCCCGGCTTCGTGAAGGGTCGCGCATGCTCACGCGCAAGCAGCTGGAATTGCTCCAGTTCATCCAGGCCAGGATGAGCGAGAGCGGCGTGCCGCCCTCGTTCGACGAGATGAAGGATGCCCTCGATCTCAAGTCGAAATCCGGCATCCACCGCCTGATCACGGCGCTGGAGGAGCGGGGCTTCCTGCGCCGGCTGCCGAACCGCGCCCGCGCCATCGAGATCCTGCGGGTGCCCGAGGTTGCGGCCGGCCGGCCGCCGGAGCGTTCGGGCCCGCCCGCCGAGGTGCGGCGCTTCACCCCCAGCGTGGTCGAGGGCGGCCGCGCCAAGCAGCCCCCGGCCCGCCCGCCCGCGGCGGTCAGCACCGAGATCGACGACCGCATGGTCTCGATCCCCGTGATGGGCCGGATCGCCGCCGGCACGCCGATCACCGCGATCCAGAACCCGAGCCATTCCTTCGTGATGTCGCCGGACTTCCTCTCGGGGGGCGAGCATTACGCCCTCGAAGTGCGCGGCGACTCGATGATCGAGGCCGGCATCCTCGACGGCGACTTCGTGGTGATCCGCAAGCAGGACACGGCCAATACCGGCGACATCATCGTGGCGCTGATCGACGACGAGGAGGCGACGCTGAAGCGCCTGCGCAAGCGCGGCTCCTCGATCGCGCTGGAGGCGGCGAACCCGGCCTACGAGACGCGGGTGCTCGGCCCGGACCGGGTGCGCATCCAGGGCCGCCTCGTCAGCCTCGTGCGCCGCTACTGAAGCCGCTCCTCCGGGGCGGGCGGCGCCTCTTCGGCGCCGTCCTCCGCCTCGGGTTTCGCGGTGGGAGACGCTGCCGGAACGGCCGCCTCCCTGGGGGGCGGGCGCCAGGGGGCGCTGCGGCCCTGCTCGCGCGTGCCGGTCAGGGCCGGTGCGCCGCCCTTGAGGTCGATCGCGACGGCGCCGAGCCGTTCGAGCGTCCCCCGGTCGACCACGAGGCGCGCGGCGCAGGTCGGCGGTGCGCTGCGCCCGCTGATGACGATGTCGGCGCGGGCGCAATCCTCGCGGAAGGCGCGCTTGTCCGAGACATAGGCGACGACGAGGCCGCCCTTGGCCGCAAGGGTGCAGCCGAGCGGGTCGCAGCGGGCGCCGGCCCGGTCCGCCAGGGCCTCGGCGCGGCGGCCGTCGCCATCCGCCTTCAGCCATTGTTCGAGCACGAAGGCGGACGGCTTTCCCAGCGCGACGAGGCGGCCGTCGCTCCCGCGCACGGCGGCGCCGGCGCCGTGGCGGTCGATCAGGATGTCGGGCCGCTCCCGCCCCGCGGCGAGGCAGAGGCCCGCCCCGACCGGGAGCAGCGCCAGCCAGCGCAGGCGCGCGCCGGGCAGCACCAGCAGCAGCAGGGCGAGCGTCAGCGCCGCGAGGGCGCCGGTGCCGAAGGCGGGCAGAACCAAGGTCGCGGCGTCGAAGCCCGCGATCCAGGTCGCGATCGCGAGCATGCCCTTCACCGCGAGGCCCATCAGCCACCAGACCGGCCGGTCGAGGGCGAAGGGCGTGGCCAGCATCCCGAGGACCGCGGAGGGCATCACCACCAGCGAGACCAGGGGCAGCGTCAGGGCATTGCCGACGAGGCCGAAGGGCTGCACCGTCTGGAAGTGATAGGTGGCGAAGGGGGCCGTGGCGATCTGCGCCACCAGGGTGGTGGCGAGCGTGCCGAGGGTGGCCGTGGCCGCGGAGGCCGCGAGCCGCAGCCAGCGCCCGCCCTCCCGCGCCCGGGGAAAGACGCGGTCGAGCAGCGGCGCGCAGGCGATCAGCCCGGCCACCGCGCCGAAGGACATCTGGAAGCTCGGCCCGAGCAGGGCCTCGGGTTCGCGGGCGAGGGCGATCAGGGCCGCGAGCGCCAGATTGCGCATGCTGAGCGCCGGCCGGTCCACCAGGATCGCCCCCAGCATCACCAGCGTCATCACCAGGGAGCGCTCGGCGGCGACGTCCCAGCCCGAGAAGGCGCAATAGGCCGTGACGCCGGCCATGGCGCAGGCTGCGGCGATCTTCTTGATCGGCCAGCCGAGCGCCAGGATCGGGATGGCCGCGAGCGACGCGCGCACCAGAAAGAACACCACCCCGGCCGCGAGCACCATGTGCAACCCGGAGATGGAGATGACGTGATAGATGCCCGCCGCGCGCAGCACGTCGCTGGTCCGGGCGTCGATCAGGCCGCGCTTGCCCGTGACCAGGGCGGCGGCGACCGCGCCGGCCTGTCCGCCGATCGACTCCGTGATGCGGCGGGTGAGCGCGTTGCGGGCCGTGTCGATCCCCGCGGCGAGGCGCAGGTTCCCGGGGAGGGGGGCCGTGGGCGGCAGCACGGCGATGCGCCCCGTCAGCGAGCCGACCGCGCCGATCCCGCGGAAATAGGCGTCCCGCGCGAAGTCGTAGCCGCCGGGCAGGGCCGCTTCCGGCGGCGGCAGCAGCCGCGCCGTCGCCGTGATCCGGTCGCCGGCGGTCAGGGGCGGCGCCTTGCGGTAGGAGGCGCGGATCCGGGTCGGCCGCTCGGAGGCGGTCAGCGTGCCGAAGCTCTCGACCAGGAGGACGAGGCGGGCGCCTTCCTCCCGCTCCTCGATCGATTCGATCACGCCGGTGAGGGGCGCGATCGTCGTCCGGGCGAGGATCGGTCCCGCCACCGACTGGATCCGGTAGGTCGCGGCGGCGAAGCCGAGGAAGGCGGCGGCCAGGCTTATCACCACGGCCGTCGCCACAGGGCGGGCCCGCAGGCCGAACAGGCTCGCCGCGAGCAGGGCGGCGGCGACGAGCGGTGCGGCGAGGTTCGGCAGCCCGTCCGTCATCTCGAAACAGGCCAGGATGCCCGCCCCGAACGCGACGGCGATCCAGGGAAACAGGCGCCGCCGCTCGCTCTCCTCCGCGAGGCTTTGCCCGAGGGCCGCCAGAACCGCGGGGCCGGCGGCGGCGAGCGGGGGCAGGCGGATCGCGGCGATGGCCGCGCGCCTGTCCTCCGCCCATCCTGATCCGTGCCGCCCCATGGCGCGCATGGCCCCGACGCGGCCGATGCCGCCGGGATTCCTTAACGCATCGGATCATGCATGCTACACGGCCCGCTCGGGCGGAGCGCCGGCTGGGCCAGCCCTCCCCAGCTCAGACGCGTCACCGGCTCGTCCGCGCGCCCGAAGTCGTCACCTCTAGGCCTTCAAGTTCAAGAACCGATGTCGTCTGCCGTCGTCACGCGCTTCGCGCCTTCGCCCACGGGCTACCTCCATATCGGCGGGGCGCGCACGGCCTTGTTCAACTGGCTCTATGCCCGCCGCTTCGGCGGCCGCATGCTGCTGCGGATCGAGGACACCGACCGGGAACGCTCCACGCAGGGGGCGATCGATGCGATCCTCGACGGGTTGTCCTGGCTCGGCCTCGAATGGGACGGGGAGGTGGTTTACCAGTTCGCCCGCGCCGCCCGGCACCGGGAGGTGGCCGAGAGCCTGCTCGCCTCGGGCAACGCCTATTACTGCTACGCCACCCCCGAGGAGCTGACGCAGATGCGCGAGGCCGCCCGGGCCGAGGGCCGGCCCCTGCGCTATGACGGGCGCTGGCGCGACCGCGACCCCTCCGAGGCGCCGGCCGGCGTGAAGCCGGTGATCCGCCTGCGCGCCCCGACCGAGGGCGAGACCGCGGTGGAGGATGCGGTGCAGGGCCGGGTGGTCTGGCAGAACAAGGATCTCGACGATCTCGTGCTGCTGCGCTCGGACGGCAGCCCGACCTACATGCTCGCGGTCGTCGTCGACGACCACGACATGGGGGTGACGCAGATCATCCGCGGCGACGACCACCTCACCAACGCCGCCCGCCAGAGCCAGATCTATCAGGCGCTGGGCTGGGACGTGCCGGCCATGGCCCATATCCCGCTCATCCACGGGCCGGACGGGGCCAAGCTGTCGAAGCGCCACGGGGCGCTCGGCGTCGAGGCCTATCGCGATCTCGGCTACCTGCCGAGCGCCCTGCGCAACTACCTCGTGCGTCTGGGCTGGAGCCACGGCGACCAGGAGGTGTTCTCCACCGAGGAGATGGTCGCGGCCTTCGACCTGAAGGCGATCGGCCGGTCCGCGGCGCGCTTCGACTTCGCCAAGCTCGAGAACCTCAACGGCCTCTATATCCGCGGCAGCAGCGACGAGGACCTCGTCGCCGCGATCGAGCGGATCCTGCCGAGCCTCGGCCCGGCGCGCGGCCTGCCGGCGGTGCTCTCGCCGGAGCTGCGGGCGCGGCTCGTCGCGGCGATGCCGGGCCTGAAGGAGCGCGCCAAGACCCTCGTGGAGCTCCTCGACAGCGCCTATTATCTCTACGCCCAGCGCCCCCTCGCCCTGGACGACAAGGCGCGCAATCTCCTTTCGGGCGAGGCGCCGCAGCGGCTCTCGGCGATTCTGCCGGCGCTGGAGGCGTTGCCGGACTGGAGCGCGGCCGCCACCGAGGCCGCCGTGCGGCAGTTCGCCGAGACGCAGGGCCTCAAGCTCGGCCAGGTGGCGCAACCCCTGCGGGCGGCGACCACGGGCCGTTCCACTTCCCCGCCGCTCTTCGACGTGATGGCCGTGCTCGGCCGCGAGGAGAGCCTGGCGCGGCTGCGCGATCAGGCCGCGGCCGCCTAGAGCCGCTTCCGATCGCGTTGCCATCGGGAGCGGCTCCAAGCCTTTTTTGTGACGCGCGCTCTCACGCCGAACCGGTGTCCGCTTCGGCGGAGAGCGCCCTAAGCAGGGGTTGAAAAAAGGGGTTTCATCCCGGCCCGCTTTTCGCATGCGCGAAGCGGGTGGGAGTGCCGCCCCGTTGCTGGCGACCGATCGATCCGTTAACCGGTTCCCCAGTGAGCAACCGCAGCAAAGGCGGTTTTCGCTTCGGACCGGGCCGGTCTTCGGCGGGTTTCGGTCCGGTGCTGTCCCCGTCGCGAGAAAGGGTCCGCGTTCCCATGAGCGCTTCCGCCAGCACCATCACCGTGGACGACAACCACGTCGAATTGCCCGTCAAATCCGGAACGATCGGTCCCGACGTCATCGATATCGGGAAGCTCTACGCCAAGACCGGCAAGTTCACCTTCGATCCGGGCTTCACCTCCACGGCCTCCTGCGAATCGAAGATCACCTATATCGACGGCGACAAGGGCGTCCTGCTCTATCGCGGCTATCCGATCGAGCAGCTCGCCGAGCAGGGCGACTTCCTCGAGACCTGCTACCTGATGCTGTTCGGCGAGCTGCCGACCGCCGCGCAGAAGGCGGATTTCGACTACCGGGTCACGCGCCACACCATGGTGCACGACCAGATGAACCGCTTCTTCCAGGGTTTCCGCCGTGACGCCCACCCGATGGCGGTGATGGTGGCCTGCGTCGGCGCGCTCTCGGCCTTCTACCACGACTCGACGGATATCTCGGACGAGTCGCAGCGGATGATCGCGTCCCTGCGCATGATCGCCAAGATGCCGACCCTGGCGGCGATGGCCTACAAGTACACGATCGGCCAGCCCTTCGTGTATCCGAAGAACGATCTCGACTACACCTCGAATTTCCTGCGGATGTGCTTCGCGGTGCCGTGCGAGGAGTTCGAGGTCAACCCGATCTACTCGCGGGCGCTCGACCGGATCTTCATCCTGCACGCCGACCACGAGCAGAACGCCTCGACCTCGACCGTGCGTCTGGCCGGGTCCTCGGGGGCCAATCCCTTCGCCTGCATCGCGGCCGGCATCGCCTGCCTGTGGGGCCCGGCCCATGGCGGCGCCAACGAGGCGGCGCTGAAGATGCTGGAGGAGATCGGCCGGCCCGAGAACGTGCGCAAGTACGTCGACAAGGCGAAGGACAAGAACGATCCCTTCCGCCTGATGGGCTTCGGCCACCGGGTCTACAAGAACTACGACCCGCGCGCGCGCATCATGCAGAAGACCACCCACGAGGTGCTGAACGAGCTCGGGATGAAGGACGATCCCCTGCTCGAGGTGGCCCTGCAGCTCGAGCAGATCGCCCTCAAGGACGATTACTTCGTCGAGAAGAAGCTCTACCCGAACATCGACTTCTACTCGGGTATCACCCTCAAGGCGCTGGGCTTCCCGACCTCGATGTTCACGGTGCTCTTCGCCGTGGCTCGCACCGTCGGCTGGATCGCCCAGTGGGCGGAGATGATCGAGGATCCGTCCCAGAAGATCGGTCGTCCGCGCCAGCTCTATATCGGCCCGGACGAGCGCCAGTACGTGCCGATCAGCAGCCGGGGCTGAGAGCCTTTCCCCAGCCGGGGCGGTGCCCACCTCGGCTGGGGGCGGGACACGGGGCGACCTGTCGGCCCGATCGTGTCGTCTATCTCCAGCGATCCTCCGCACGCACAACAAAAGGGCCGGCGCCTGGCGCCGGCCCTTTTGTCTTGGCGAAACCGCGGTCGCGGGCCGGCCCCTCAGCAGTCGAGGGTGGTCTCGCGCTCCCACTCGGTCAGGTGGCGGCAATAGGCGTTCCACTCTTCGGTCTTGAGCTTGAGGTAGCTCGGGACGAAGGCGCCCAGCGCCTCGTTCAGCACTGCGCTTCCCTCCAGCGCCCGCATCGCGTCGAGCATGTTCAGCGGCAGCCGCTTCACGCCCTCCACGGTGTGGCCGTGGGTGTACATGTTGATGTCGAGGCGCTGGCCGGGATCGCGCTTCTGGCGGATGCCGTCGAGGCCGGCGGCGAGCAGGCCCGCCTGGAGCAGGTAGGGGTTGGCCGCGCCGTCGGCGAGGCGGAACTCGAAGCGGCCGCCATCCGGGATGCGGATCATGTGGGTGCGGTTGTTGCCCGTGTAGGTCACGGTGTTGGGCGCCCAGGTCGCGCCGGAGGTGGTACGCGGCGCGTTGATGCGCTTGTAGGAATTCACCGTCGGGTTGGTGATCGCCGCCAGCGCGTCGGCCGAGTGGATCAGGCCGCCGATGAAGTGATAGCCCTCCCGCGACAGGCCGATCTCGTCGGAGGCATCGGCGAAGATGTTGCGCCCGTCGCGCCAGAGCGAGACATGGGCGTGGCAGCCCGAGCCGGTCAGGTTCATGAAGGGCTTGGGCATGAAGGTCGCCCGCAGGCCGTGCTTCTCGGCGATCGAGCGGGTCATGTACTTGAAGAAGGCGTGCCGATCGGCGGTGATCAGCGCGTCGTCGTAGTCCCAGTTCATCTCGAACTGGCCGTTCGCGTCCTCATGGTCGTTCTGGTAGGGCTTCCAGCCCAGCGACAGCATGGCGTCGCAGATCTCGGTGATGACGTCGTAGCGGCGCATCAGGGCCGACTGGTCGTAGCAGGGCTTCATCTGCTTGTCGGCGTTGTCCGCCGGGGCGCTGCCATCGGGCGTGATCAGGAAGAACTCGCACTCCACGCCGCTCTTCATCTGCAGCCCGTCCCGGGCGGCGTCGGCGATCTGCGCCTTCAGGAGATTGCGCGGCGCCTGGGCGACCGGCTTGCCGTCCATGTAGAGGTCGGCGGGCAGCCAGCCCACTTCCGGCTTCCAGGGCAGCTGGATCAGGCCGTCCGGATCCGGCACGGCGAAGAGGTCGGGATCGGCCGGGCTCATGTCGAGCCAGGTGGCAAATCCGGCGAAGCCCGCGCCGTCGCGGGCCATGCCCTTGATCGCCGCCGCCGGCACCAGCTTCGCCCGCTGGCCGCCGAACAGGTCGGTGTAGGAGATCAGGAAGTACTTGATGCCGCGCTCCTTGGCGGCGTTCTCGAGATCCAGCGGCATCGCCATGCTCCGTCAGCGCGGACCGTGAGGCCGGCCCGCATTCAAGAAGAAGGCCGCTCCCCGTTCCGGCGAGCGGCCCTGTGCCTCCTCAGATTCCGGTCTTCCCCGGAACCCAGCCCGTGCCGGCGAGCGGCACCTGGGCCATCGCCGCCGCCTCGATGGAGAGGGCGACCAGATCCTCGGGTTCGAGGTTGTGCAGGTGGCTCTTGCCGCAGGCGCGGGCGATGGTCTGAGCCTCCAGCGTCATCACCGCGAGGTAGTTGGCGAGGCGACGGCCGGCCAGCTCGGGATCGAGGCGCTTCATCAGCTCCGGATCCTGCGTGGTGATGCCGGCCGGGTCCTTGCCCTCGTGCCAGTCGTCATAGGCGCCCGCGGTGGTGCCCAGAGCCTGGTACTCCTCCTCCCAGCGGGGATCGTTGTCGCCCAGCGCGATCAGGGCCGCGGTGCCGATGGCGACCGCGTCGGCGCCGAGCGCCAGCACCTTGGCGACGTCGGCGCCCGAGCGGATGCCGCCGGAGACCACGAGCTGGACCTTGCGGTGCAGCCCCAGATCCTGAAGCGCCTGCACCGCCGGGCGGATCGCGGCGAGGGTGGGCAGGCCGACATGCTCGATGAACACGTCCTGCGTCGCCGCGGTGCCGCCCTGCATGCCGTCGAGCACCACCACGTCGGCACCGGCCTTGGCCGCGAGCGCCGTGTCGTAATAGGGCCGCGAGGCGCCGACCTTGACGTAGATCGGCTTCTCCCAATCCGTGACCTCGCGCAGCTCGCCGATCTTGATCTCGAGATCGTCCGGGCCGGTCCAGTCCGGGTGGCGGCAGGCGGAGCGCTGGTCGATGCCCGGGGGCAGACAGCGCATGCCGGCGACGCGCTCGGTGATCTTCTGGCCGAGCAGCATGCCGCCGCCGCCGGGCTTGGCGCCCTGGCCGATCACCACCTCGATGGCGTCCGCCTTGCGCAGGTCGTCCGGGTTCATGCCGTAGCGGGAGGGCAGGTACTGGTAGACCAGCGTCTTGGAATGCCCGCGCTCCTCCTGCGTCATGCCGCCGTCGCCCGTCGTGGTGGAGGTGCCGGCGAGCGTGGCGCCGCGACCCAGGGCCTCCTTGGCGTTGGCCGAGAGCGAGCCGAAGCTCATGCCGGCGATGGTGATCGGCGTCTTGAGCTGGATCGGCTTCTTCGCGAAGCGCGAGCCCAGCACCACCTCGGTGCCGCAGCGCTCGCGGTAGCCCTCGAGGGGGTACCGGCTGATCGAGGCGCCGAGGAACAGGAGGTCGTCGAAATGGGGCAGCTTGCGCTTCGCGCCGGCGCCCCGGATGTCGTAGATGCCGGTCGCCGCGGCGCGGCGGATCTCCGACATCACTTCCGGCGTGAAGGTCGCCGAGAAGCGCGGCGCGGTGCGCGGGCTCTTGGGATGCTCGGCCATCTCAGTAGGCTCCGGCGTTGTCGACGTGGAAGTGGTAGAGGTTGCGCGCCGAGCCGTAGCGACGGAACTCGGAGGGGTCGACCTCGCCGGCCAGGCCCGCGGCCTTCAGCTTGGCGTAGAGCGCCTCCCGGTGCTCGTCGCGCATCTCCTTCTCGACGCAATCCGCGCCGAGGCTCTTCACCGAGCCGCGCACGAAGAGGCGCGCCTCGTAAAGGGAATCGCCCAGGGCCTCGCCGGCATCGCCGAGCACGGCCAGGGTGCCGGCCTGGGCCATGAAGGCCGACATGTGGCCGACCGAGCCCTTCACGACGATGTCGATGCCCTTCATCGAGATGCCGCAGCGGGCGCCGGCATTGCCGTCGATGACGAGGAGGCCGCCATGGGCGGTGGCGCCCGCCGACTGGCCGGCATCGCCCCGCACGTGCACGAAGCCGCTCATCATGTTCTCGGCGACGCCGGTGCCGGCGCTGCCGTGGATCACGACCTGGGCCTGCTTGTTCATGCCGGCGCAGTAATAGCCGACATGGCCCTCGATCTCGACGGTGATGGCCCGGTCGAGCCCGGCGGCGATGGCATGCGCCCCGTCCGGCCCGGTGATCGTCCAATGGGTCTCGTTGGTGTCGGGGGGCAGCGCGTGGAGGCTGCGGTTCAGTTCGCGCAGGGGCGCGCTACGCAGGTCGAAGCTCGGCATCAGTGGCGCTCCCAGGCATAGACCTTGGCGGGTTCGGGCTCGAACACCCGGGCGTTCTCGATGCCGGGCAGGCCGGCGAGCGCCCGGTACTCGGAGCCGAAGGCGACGTAGTCGTCGGTCTCGGCCATCACGGCCGGCTTGCAGGCGATCGGGTCGCGCAGCACGGCGAAGCCGCTCTTGGTCCCGACCACGAAGGTGAAGAAGCCGTCGAGATCCGACAGGCTCGCCTCCAGCGCCTGCTGAAGGCTGTCGCCCTCCCGCATGCGCCAGCTGAGATAGCCGGCGGCCACCTCGGAATCGTTGGCGGTGGCGAAGCTCAGGCCCTCGCGGCGCAGGCGCCGGCGCAGGTCGTTGTGGTTCGAGAGCGAGCCGTTGTGCACGAGGCACTCGTCGGCCCCCGTCGAGAAGGGGTGGGCGCCGTTGGTGGTCACCGCGCTCTCGGTGGCCATGCGGGTATGGCCGATGCCGTGGGTGCCGGTCATGCCGGCGAGGTCGAAGCGGGCGGCGACATGCGCCGGAAGCCCGACCTCCTTGTAGATCTCCATGCGGCTGCCGGTGCCGACCACGTCGATGCCGGGGCGCTCGGCGGCGAGCCAGTCGCGCACGGCCTTCTCCTGCTCCGCCGACAGCGAGAGGACGCTGTGGGTGTCGCGGCCGGTGCGGGCGACGGAGGTGCCGAGATGGGCCTCGAGGGCGGTCACCGCCTCGTCGAGGGACGCGGCGTCCGGGCCGCGCAGGGTCAGCTTGACCCCGTTCGCGTCCGTGTCGGTCCCGTAGATCGCGAAGCCCGCGCTGTCGGGGCCGCGATCGGTCATGGTTTCCAGCATCCCGGCCAGCAACGTGCCGAGCTGCGATTCAAGTTTGGGTGTCTTCAGATACAGCCCGACGATGCCGCACATCGCGTTCTTCTCCCCCGGTCGGATCTCTCGGGAAAAGAGGTCGCATATCGGCCCGCGTCCGTCAATCAGGAGTAATGGAAATTTCTTGAGAGGAAATCGCCTCGTGCCCGCCGATCCACTGGCGGCCGCACGGAATCCGGCTCCCGATCCAAGGGTAAGCCGGCCCGAGACGGCCCTGGGCTGCCGAAGCGTGAGAGGGGAGAGATCGGCGGTGCGGGGACCGGCAAGCGCCCCCGGCGGCCCGAATCGGCGCCCGATGACGCGATACCAGGCGCCGCATCCCGGGCCTTGTTCTATCGGATCTCTTGATCGCGACGCGCTGCCACGTCATTCGATGGCGCGCAAGCGATATGAAACAGAAAAACGGAGCGTTGTTCGGAACAGATCCAAAGTCAATCCGGGGGATTTCTGAGCGTTATTGGGGTTGCAACGCCGCTTCGACCGTATAACGTGCCGCTCTTCTGCAGCCGCCCGATGGAAAGACGATCGTCCTGCCGCATGAGCCTCACCGCTGCCCAGATTCTCGACCTCGCCCCCGATGCGTCGAGCCGCAAAGCCGGCCAGGATCAGGCCAAGCCTGCCAAGTGGAGCGCACCGGGCCGGGCGGGCGGGGTGATCTGGGGTGAGATCAAGGGCAGCGGGGCGAGCCCCTACCGCACGGTGGCCGATCTCGCCGGGCCGGCTTCGAAATGCACCTGCCCGAGCCGGAAATTTCCCTGCAAGCATGCCCTCGGGCTGATGCTGCTCGATGCGGCGGCGCCGCTCGCCGAGGCCGAACCGCCGGACTGGGTCGCCGCCTGGATGAAGGGGCGGGAGAGCCGGGCGACCGCTGCCGAGACCAAGGCCCAGGCTCCCGCGAAGCCCGTCGACGAGAAGGCGCAGGCCAAGCGGCGTCAGGCCCGCGAGGAGCGCGTCGCGGCCGCCCTGGACGAATTCGATCTCTGGCTGCGCGACCTGATGCGCCGCGGCCTCGCCGCCGCCCGGGCGGAGCCCTACGCCTTCTGGGACCGGATGGCGGGCCGCCTCGTCGATGGGCAGGCGCCGGGCCTCGCCCGCCGGGTGCGTGCCCTGCCGGGGCTGGCGGCGGGCGCCCCCGTTCTCGGCGCCGCCCGGCCCGATGCGGCTTTGGCCCTCGCCCTGGGACGGCTCGCGCTCCTGGTCCGGGCGGCGCGGCGGCTCCATGCCCTGGCGCCGGACCAAGTGGCGAGCGTGCGCGCGGCGCTGGGCTATCCGGTCGGTGCGGAGGATCTCGCCGCCCGGCCCGATGCGGTCGACGACTGGGCGGTGCTCGCCCATGCGGTCGAGGAGGAGGACAAGCTCACCGCACGCACGGTCTGGCTGGCCGGGCGCCGCAGCGGCGCCCTGGCGCAGATCGTGGACTATGCCAGCGCCGGCGCGCCGCTGCCGCCGGTCCCGGCGGCCGGTCAGGATTTCTGCGGCGCGCTCGCTTTCCATCCCGGCACGCCGCCCCTGCGGGCGGTGATTCGAGAGGGACGTGCCGGTGCCGCGCCCTTCGCCGGCCTTCCGGGGGCGACGGGCATCGCGGCGGCCCTCGACGGTTTCGCCCAGGCCCTGGCGCAGGCGCCCTGGCTGGAGAGCTGGCCCCTGCGGCTGCGCGAGGTCCGCTTCGGGCACCTTTCCGAGGGGGCGGAGGCTCCCGCCTTCGGCATCGGCGACGCCACGGGCAGCCTCGCCCTGAAGGCCGATCCGCGCGTGGGCGCCCTCGTCGCGGTGGCGGCGGGGCGGCCGGTCGATCTGTTCGGGCTCTATGACGGGTTCGGGCTGAGCGTCCTCGCCCTGGTGGCGGAGGGCCATCTCTATGCGGTGCCGGCGCAGGACCTCCGGCCCATCCTGACGCGGGCCGCCTGATGGGTGCCGTGCCTGTCGCGGACGGGTTCGAGGCGGCCCTGGCCGCCGCCCTGATCGGGGCCGAGCGGGCGCCGCCCGCCCTGCTGGACGATGCCTTCCCCGGCCTCGCCCCGGAGGCGGATTCGGGCGGGCGGCTGCTTGCGCGCCTCGCGGCGCAGGGGCTCCATCACCTGGCCGGGCGAGGGCTGGCGGCGGAGGCGCTGGCGCCGCTCCCCCCGCGGGAGGCCGCCGGCCCGGAATGCCCGCCCGCCGCGGCGGCGCGGCTCGCCCTGCTCCTCGCCGGGGGCCGCACCGCGCGCCCGCGGCTGGCGGAATGGTGCGCGCTGGCCGGCGCGGCGGGCGTGCGTGCGCCGATCTGGCTGCTGCCGGCCCTGATTCCCTATCGCAGCGACTGGCCCGAGGCCCTCGACCGGATCGCCGGCCCGGAGATCGCCTGGTTCCGGCAGGCCTGCGGCGGCGAGGCCTCCCCCGCCGCCGGGCGGGACTGGACCGAGGGGACGACGGAGGAGCGCCGGGCGGCCTTCGCCGCCTTCCGCCAGCGCGACCCCGAGGGCGCCCGCGCCGCCCTGGAGGCGGGCTTCCGGGCCGAGAAGGCGGAGATGCGCCACGCCCTGGTCTCGATCCTGGAGATCGGGCTGAGCGAGGCCGACGAGCCCTTCCTCGAAGCCTGCCTCGACGACCGGTCCTCCGGCGTGCGGGCGGCGGCCCAGGGCCTGCTCCCGCGCCTGCCGCGCTCGCGCCTCGCCGCCCGCATGGGCGCGCGCGCCAGGGCCGCCCTCGTCCTCGAGAGCAAGCGGCGTCTCCTCGGGGGGACAAAGCACGCGCTCGTGGTAACGCTGCCCGAGGAATCGCCCGCCCTCGCCCGGGACGGCGTGGAGCCCAACGCCTACGAGCGCCGGGGCGGCGGCACCCGGGCCGGGCTCCTGCGGGACATTCTCGCCCGCGCGCCCCTGCATGTCTTCGCCGAGCATCCGCCGCGGCTCTGGATCGAGCTCGGCCTGCACAGCGAGTTCGCCGAGGCGATCTTCGAGGGCTTCTTCGCCAGCGTGCGCCGCGAGCGCGACCCCGACTGGGTCCGCGCCCAGGCCGCGGTTCTGGGGGAGGCCTATGCCGGGCGCCTGTCCGGGATCCGGCCGACGAATCCCCTGCGGGAGAGGTGGGCCCGCACCGTGGCCCTGCTGCCGGCGGAGGAATGGGAGCGGACCGTGGCCGCGGCGTTGCCTCACGGCGCGATCGAGGACGCATTCGCCCTGCTCGTCACCGGCCCTCCGGTCTTCTCGGAGCGCTTCGGCGCCGCCTGCCTCGACTGGCTCGCCGCGGTCACCCGCGGGTCCCGGGCCGACCGGGACGGCCTCGCCAAGACCTGGCTCCTCGACCGCCTCGGCGAGCGGATCGTCCCCACCGAGGACGCCGCGGCCGCGGCGGCCGCCATCCTGGCACGATTGCCGGAGGGCGAGGACCACCGCCTGCACGGCCAGCTCGCCGCCTTCGCCGAGACCCTGGCGCTGCGCGTCGCCCTGCGGCGCGACTTCGCCTGACGGGCATTCGCACGGGAGACAGCCTGAGGATGACGCAGACCAACGGGACCAAGGCCATGCCGCTGCGCCGAGCCGCCGAGGACGCCTTCGCCGAGGAGCTCGAGGCCCTGCGCGCGGCCGACGACCGGCCCCGGCCGCCGAACTGGCAGCTCTCGCCCCAGGCCGTCGTCACCTACCTGCTGGGCGGGCGGCTGCCGTCCGGCTTCGCGGTCTCGCCGAAATATATCGGCGACCGGCGCCTCATGGAGGTCGCGGTGGCGACGCTCGCCACCGACCGGGCGCTGCTGCTCCTCGGGGTTCCGGGCACCGCCAAGAGCTGGGTCAGCGAGCACCTGGCGGCGGCGATCAGCGGGACCTCGCGGCTCATCGTCCAGGGCACGGCCGGCACCAGCGAGGAGGCGATCCGCTACGGCTGGAACTACGCGCTGCTGCTCGCCAAGGGGCCGAGCCGCGAGGCCGTGGTGGGCTCGCCGATCATGCGGGCGATGAGCGAGGGCCGCATCGCCCGCGTCGAGGAGCTGACCCGCATCCCCTCGGAGACGCAGGACAGCTTCATCACCATCCTGTCCGAGAAGACCCTGCCGATCCCCGAGCTGAACGAGGAGGTGGCGGCGCAGAAGGGCTTCAACCTCATCGCCACGGCCAACAACCGCGACCGTGGGGTGAACGAGCTGTCGAGCGCCCTGAAGCGGCGCTTCAACACCGTGGTGCTGCCGCCGCCGGCCACGATCGAGGCGGAGATCGCCATCGTCGAGAGCCGCGTCGCCGCGCTCGGCCGCGCCTTCGAGATCCCGGCCGAGCCGCCGGGCGCCGACCAGATCCGCCGCGTCGTCACGATCTTCCGCGAATTGCGCGAGGGCGTGACCGCCGACGGCAAGAGCAAGGTCAAGCAGCCCTCCGGCACGCTCTCGACGGCGGAAGCCATCAGCGTGGTCGGCAACGGCCTGGCGCTCGCCGCACATTTCGGCGACGGGCGCCTCTCGGCCCAGGACCTCGTCTCCGGGATCAGCGGCGCCGTGGTGAAGGATCCGGTCCAGGACGCGATCGTCTGGCGCGAATACCTGGAGACCGTGGTCAAGGAGCGGGCCGAGTGGAAGGACCTGTACCGGGCCGCCCGCGAGAGCGCCTGAGCGCGCGATGCCCGAGATCCGCCTCTACGGCATCCGCCATCACGGGCCGGGCTCGGCCCGCTCGCTGCGCGCGGCCCTGGACGCCTTCGCGCCCGATTGCCTGCTGATCGAGGGGCCGCCGGATGCCGAGGCGCTGATCCCCCTCGCCGCCGCGGAGGGCATGACGCCGCCGGTGGCCCTCCTCGTCTATCGGCCGGACCGGCCGCAGGCCTGCGCCTTCTTCCCCTTCGCGGCCTTCTCGCCGGAATGGGTGGCGTTGCGGCACGGGATCGCGGCGGGGGCGAGCCTGCGCTTCATCGACCTGCCCCACGCGATCCAACTCGCGGACGGCTTCGGTAAAGCGGAGGAGAGCGGGGAAGCGCCGCAGGACGCGCCGCCGGCCGAAGCCCTCGCCTCCGCGGGGGCGGCGCCTCCGGAAAGCGCCGCGGCGGCGCCCGCCGCGATCCGGCGCGATCCCTTCGGCGAACTGGCCCAGGCCGCGGGCTTTCCCGATGGGGAGCGCTGGTGGGATGCCTTCGTCGAGAGCCGGGCGGGGGCGGATGGGGACGTGTTCGCCGCGATCGCGGAGGCGATGGCAGCCCTGCGGGAGCAGGACGACCCCGATCCCGACGAGGCCTTCCGCGAGGAGGCCCGCGAGGCGCAGATGCGCCAGTGCATCCGCAAGGCGGCCAAGGAGGGCTTCGAGCGCGTCGCGGTGATCTGCGGCGCCTGGCACGTGCCCGCCCTGGCGCGGCACGACGCGCGCGGGCAGTCGGCGGCGGACGCCGCGACCCTGAAAGGGCTGCCGAAGACCAAGGTCGCCGCCGCCTGGGCGCCCTGGTCCTACGAGCGGCTCGCCACGGCGAGCGGCTACCGGGCCGGCGTGCTCTCGCCGGAATGGTACGACACCCTCTGGAACCACGAATCCCGGGTCGCCGCCCGTTGGCTCGCCCGGGCCGCGGCGCTGCTGCGGGAGGCGGATCTCGACGCCTCGCCGGCCTCGGTGATCGAGGCGGCCCGCCTCGCCGAGGCCCTGGCGGGCTTCCGCGGCCGGGCCCGGCCCTCCCTCGACGATCTCGACGAGGCGGCCCAGGCGACCCTCTGCTTCGCCGATCCGGGGCCGATGGCGCTGATCCGGCGCAGGCTCGT
Source organism: Methylobacterium organophilum (assembly GCF_022533465.1). NCBI lineage: Bacteria > Pseudomonadati > Pseudomonadota > Alphaproteobacteria > Hyphomicrobiales > Methylobacteriaceae > Methylobacterium > Methylobacterium organophilum. Next base: position 2,234,891 of record NZ_CP092848.1, read on the forward strand.
GATCGGCGAGCGCCTCGGCGCCACCCCGCCGGACAGCCCGGGCACGCCGGTGGAGGTCGATTTCGAGGCCCAGTGCAGGCGCCTGCGCCTGAAGCCCTCCGCCACGGCCGGGGAACTCACCCTCGACCTGCGCAAGGAGACCGACCTCGCCCGCAGCCATTTCCTCAACCGGCTCGCCTTGATCGGGATTCCCTGGGGCACGCGGCGGGAGGCGCGCGGGCGCGGCACCTTCAAGGAGGCCTGGTTCCTGGCCTGGCAGCCGGAATGGGTGGTGGAACTGGTGGCGGCCTCCGCCGAGGGCGGCACCGTGGCCGAGGCTGCGGCAAGCCGCGTCACGGCGCGCGCCCGGGCGGCGAGCCGGGTCTCGGAACTGTCGGGCCTGATCGGCACGCTGCTCGATGCGGATCTCGCCGAGGCCACGCAGGCGGTTATCCGCGCGCTCAACGACCGCGCCGCCGTCTCCGCGGACGTGTTCGACTTGATGGAGGCGCTGCCGCCGCTTGCCGACCTCGCCCGCTACGGTTCGGTCCGCGCCTCCGACGCCGCGCCGGTGCTGGCGGTGGTGCGCGGATTGGTGCCGCGGGCGGCCGCCGGGCTCGTCGCCGCCTGCCAGAGCCTCGACGACGAGGCCGCCGCCATCGCCAAGAGGCATCTCGTTTCCGTATCGGCCGCCCTGTCGCTCCTGGATGAGCCGGCGCTGAAGGCCGCTTGGCAGGAGGCGTTGCTGGCGCTTGCCGACCAGGAGCATGCCCATGGCCGCGTCGTCGGCCGTGCCGTGCGCCTGCTCTTCGACGATCGCGTGGTCAGCGGCGATGAGGCCGGCCAGCGCCTCGCCCGCGCCCTGTCGCGGGCCTCCGGGGCGGCGCCGGCCGCCGCCTGGATCGAGGGCTTCCTCGAAGACAGCGGCACGGCCCTGATCCACGGGCGGGACCTGCTCGCCGTCCTCGACGACTGGCTCACGGGGCTCGACGAGGCCCTGTTCGTGGAGCTTCTGCCCCTCGTGCGCCGCACCTTCGCGACCATCGCCCCGGCCGAGCGCCGGGCGATCGGCGAGGCCCTGCGCCGGCCGGGAGGCGCCGTGCCGGAGGCCGGGCCGCCGGGCTATATCTTCGACGCGGAGCGCGCGGCCAGGGTGCTGCCGATCCTCCATCGGCTGCTCGGCCCGGAGCCGGGAACGGGAGCGCCGGAATGAGCGACGAGAGCGAACGCCTGCGCCGCTGGCGCCTCGTGCTCGGGGGGGGGCCGGCCGAGGGGACCGGCTGCGCCCTCTCGGAGCACGACCTGCGCCTCGACCGGGCAATGGGCGCCCTCTACGATTCCGACCGCAAGGGAGGGCTCGGCGCCTCCGCGCCCTCGGTGCCGCGCTGGCTCGGCGATATCCGCGACTACTTCCCGGCCTCGGTCGTGCAGGTGATGCAGCGCGATGCCTTCGAGCGCCTCGACCTCAAGCGCATGCTCAGCGAGCCCGAGATGCTGGAGGCGGTCGTGCCCGACGTCTCCCTGGTCTCGACGCTGATCTCCCTGCGCGGCCTGCTCGGCGGCCGGACCAGGGACACGGCCCGCCTCGTCGTGCGCAAGGTGGTCGACGCCCTGATGAAGAAGCTCGAGGAGCCCCTGCGCCAGGCGGTGAACGGGGCGATCGACCGGGCGAGCCTGAACCGGCGCCCGCGCCATGCCGAGATCGACTGGAACCGCACCATCCGGGCGAATCTGCGCCACTACCAGGCGGAGTACCGCACCATCATCCCGGAGACGCGGCTCGGCCATGGCCGAAAGAGCCGCGGCTCGCTCAAGGACGTGATCCTGTGCATCGACCAGTCGGGCTCGATGGCCAATTCCGTGGTCTATTCGAGCATCTTCGGTGCGGTGATGGCCTCGCTGCCCGCGGTCTCGACCCGGCTCGTGGTGTTCGACACGGAGGTGGTCGACCTCTCCGACACCATGGACGATCCGGTGGAGGTGCTGTTCTCGGTGCAGCTCGGCGGCGGCACCGACATCAACCGGGCGGTGGGCTACTGCGAATCCCGGATCACCCGGCCCGAGGACACGGTGCTGGTGCTGATCTCCGACCTCTACGAGGGCGGCGTCGAGGCCGGGCTGCTGGCGCGGGCGCAGCGTCTGGTCGCCAGCGGCGTGCAGGTGATCGCCCTGCTCGCCCTCTCCGACGAGGGCGCGCCGGCCTATGACCGGGCGCTCGCCGCGCGGCTCGTCGCCCTGGGCGTGCCCGCCTTCGCCTGCACGCCGGACCTGTTCCCCGACCTGATGGCGGCGGCGATCCGCAAGCAGGATCTCGGCGCCTGGGCGGCCCAGGCCGGCATCGCCGCCGTGCCGGCCGCCGAGACGCGATAGCGAACGCCCGGCGCCGGGGCGCCGGGGGCTCTTCCCGTTTGCGCCCTCAGAAGCTCGCCTGCGTGACGAACTTCGTGGTGAGATAGGCCTCGATCGCCTCGGAGCCGCCCTCGCTGCCGTAGCCCGAATCCTTCACGCCGCCGAAGGGCGTCTCGGGCAGGGCGATGCCGTGGTGGTTGATCGAGACCATGCCCGCCTCGACGCGCGCGCCCACCCGCGTCGCCCGCTCCGCCGAGCGGGTATAGGCGTAGGCCGCGAGCCCGTAAGGCAGGCGGTTGGCCTCCTCCAAAGCCTCCTCGTCGCGGCTGAAGCGCCGGATCGCGGCGATCGGACCGAAGGGCTCCTCGTTCATGAGGCGCGCCTCGAGGGGCACGTCCGTGAACACGGTCGGCTCGAAGAAATGGCCCTGGTTGCCGATGCGCTTGCCGCCGGTGCGCAGGGTGGCGCCCTTCTCGTTGGCATCGGCCACCAGGGCCTCCATCGCTTCGAGCCGGCGGGCATGGATCAGGGGGCCCATCTGCGTGCCCTCCTCGAGACCGGGGCCGACCTTCAGCCCCTTCGAGACGGCCACGAAGCCGTCGACGAAGCGGTCATAGACCTTCTCCTGGACGAGAAAGCGGGTCGGGGCGACGCAGACCTGCCCGGCATTGCGGTACTTGTTGGCCGAGAGCACCCGCACGGCGGTCTCGACATCGGCATCGTCGAACACGATCGCCGGGGCGTGGCCGCCGAGCTCCATCGTAGCCCGCTTCATGTGCTGGCCGGCGAGCGCCGCGAGCTGCTTGCCCACGGCGGTGGAGCCCGTGAAGGTGATCTTGCGGATGACCGGATGCGGGATCAGGTAGCCGGAGATCTCGGCGGGCTCGCCGAAGACCAGGGCTAGGGCATCGCCCGGCACCCCGGCATCGAGGAAGGCGCGCACCAGCTCGGCGCAGCTCGCCGGGGTGTCCTCGGGCCCCTTCAGGATCACCGGGCAGCCGGTGCAGAGGGCCGCGGAGAGCTTGCGCACGGCCTGGTTGATCGGGAAGTTCCAGGGCGTGAAGGCGGCGACCGGGCCGACCGGCTCGCGCACCACGATCTGCAGCACGCCGTCCGCCCGGGCGGGGATCACCCGGCCATAGGCGCGCCGGCCTTCCTCCGCGAACCACTCCATGATGTCGGCCGCCACCGCGGTCTCGATGCGCGCCTCGGCCAGGGGCTTGCCCTGTTCCAGGCTCATCAGACGGGCGATGGTCTCGGCGCGCTCGCGCATCAGCCCGGCGGCCTTCCGGAGCACCTTGCCGCGCTCGAAGGCCGAGACGGCCCGCCAGGCGGCGAAGCCGCGGGCGAGGGCTTCCAGCGCCTCGTCGAGGTCGGCCCGGGTGGCGCAGGCCAGCCGGCCGAGCGTCTCGCCCGTGGCCGGGTTCAGGATCGGGAGGGTGTCGCCGCCGGCGCCCGCGCGCCAATGGCCGGCGATGTGGAGCTTGACGTCGGGAAACATGGGCAGGCCCCGCTTACGGCGATGAGACCGCCGGGACCTAGCGCAGTTCGGGGCCGGTTAGGAGCGTTTCCTCCTCAGGCGGCGATCCGCTCTGCGTCGGGCGCAGAGATCGACGCCCCTTCGCCCCGGCGCGCCCGCAGGGTGCCGCCCTTGGGCACGATCTTCCAGCCCTCGCGGCAGCCGTCGATCGGCTCGGACACCACGGTCAGGCCCTGCGGCGTCTCGCGGTAGTAGAGGCTCGGCGGGCGTCCGTCGCAGGCCCAGCGATAGGCGGTGAGGGTCTCGCCGTCGGTGAGGACGGCGGTGAAGCGGAAGGCCTCCGTGACCTTGGCCTCCTGCGTCAGCGCGCGCACGGTCGTCACCGTCCGGCGCATGGCGCCGACCGGATCCTCGGTCAGCCCCTCGGCCAGGGCGAGCAGGAAGATCGCTTCCGAATCCGTGGTGCCGCGGCGGGTGTCGTAGAGCTCGTCCGGGATCAGCGCCTCCAGCCGCCGCTTGATCCGGTGATAGCCGCCGATCTGGCCGTTATGCATGAACAGGTGGCGGCCATGGGCGAAGGGATGGCAGTTCGCCCGGGTGGTGGCCGTGCCCGTCGAGGCGCGGACATGGGCGAAGAAGGTGCGCGCGCGGACCTGCGAGCAGAGATTGACCAGGTTCTCGTCCGACCAGGCCGGGCAGATGTCGCGGTAGAGACCTGGCTCCGGGCGCTCGCCGTACCAGCCGATCCCGAACCCGTCCCCGTTGGTCTCGGTCTTCGCCTCGGTGGCGTGCAGGGACTGGTGCACCAGGGAATGCGTCGGCGCGCAGACGAGTTCGTTCAGGAAAACCGGCTCACCGAGATAGGCCAGGAAACGGCACATCGCGGACCTCTGAACCTCCGTGTCTCGCTCGGGAGCGTGCCCGAGCCGCCGCCTGAACGGCACCCCATGCAAGCCTCGGTCCGGAAGGCCGAGGTTCGTTTGCGGAGGCTAACATTCATGCCAGGATGGTGAACAGGTTCTTAATGCGCCGTGGCGCCTGGAAGCATAACCTCCTGATTTGGGCTGAACCCGAAGGCATGGCCGCCGGTTGTCGATGAGCGCCGCACGTTGTCCGCGGTGTCCCCCTTCCCGCGTCGCGTACAGGCAGGTCCCGCTCCGCCGGACCTGAGGAACCCCACTCGAACGAGCGAAGGAGATTCCATGGCTCACGCAAACCCGGATCATCGCGTGGCTCTCGTCGTCGAGGAGGATGCCGACCTTCGCAACCTCGCCTCCGTCCTCATCGAGGAGACGGATCTCGACGTCATCGCCTGCGAGAGCGCAGAAGCGGCCCTCTCCGTGTTGGAGCGGCCCGACGTGGATGTGGCGATGGTCCTCGCCGACACGGCTTTGGCCGGCGCGATGGATGGCGTGGCGCTCGCCCGCACGGTGGATGCGCGCTGGCCGGAGGTCCGGCTGGTCGTGACCTCCAAGCGCGAGACGGACCGCGCGTCGGAATTGCCGTCTCACGCGGTGTTCCTGCGCAAGCCCTGGGTGCCGCTGGCCGTCCTCGTCCAGGCCGAGCGCGCCGCCCTGGCGCCGCACGCCTGACGCAAACGGAAAAGGCCCGCGCTGTCGGGGGACAGCCGGGCCAGATCGTCTCGCTCGTCCGATGGAAAGGCCGCTTCGCAGCGGCCTTCATCGTTTTCGGCGCGAAGGGCCTCAGGAGGCCACGGCGGGAGCAGCGGCGGCCGGAGCCGGGCTCTGCTGCTGGCCGAAGCCGGGGCGGCGCGGGGCGCCGGTACGGGGCTTCGGCTTCGGGGCTGCGATCAGGCCCTCGCGGATGGCGGTCTTGCGGGCCTGCTTGCGGGCACGGCGCACGGCCTCGGCCTTCTCGCGAGCCTTGCGCACGGACGGCTTCTCATAGGCCTTCCGCTGCTTCATCTCGCGGAAAATGCCCTCGCGCTGCATCTTCTTCTTGAGGACGCGGAGCGCCTGATCGACGTTGTTGTCGCGAACGAGTACCTGCAACGGACTTGATCCTCTGGAATACGTCTTTACCGGACCGCGCCCGATCCGGACCCCTCAAGGGAAAAACCGACAAACGCCCCTGTCCCGGGATCGGCCCGGGAGGGACGCGTCGTGTGTCCGAATCGGCGCGAAAGCTTGCACCTGACCTCACGCCATACACCAACGGCGACGCCGTTGGAAGTCGGCGTGAAACCGTTAGGCGTGGGATTGGATGAAGTTGCGCACGAGCGGGTAGGTCTGGCCCTCCCACTTGCGGCCGGAGAAGACGCCGTAATGGCCGACGCCCGCCTGGAGATGATGGCTCTTCATGTGCGGCGCGAGCCCCGTGCACAGATCATGGGCGGCCATGGTCTGGCCGACGGAGCAGATGTCGTCCCGCTCGCCCTCCACCGTCATCAGCGCCGTGCGGCGGATCGCGCCCATGTCGATCGGCGTGCCGCGATAGGTCAGCGCGTTGCGGGCGAGGTCGTAGGTCTGGAACACCTTCGAGACGGTCTCGAGGTAGAATTCCGCCGTGAGGTCGAGCACGGCGAAATACTCGTCGTAGAAGGTCTCCAGCGCGGTCGCCTTCTCGGCCTCGTCGTTCATGTAGTGCCAGAACAGGTCGCTATGGGCTTGGCTGTGGCGCTTGGCGTTCATCGCGACGAAGGCCGAAACCTGCATGAAGCCCGGATAGACCTTGCGGCCGGCGCCCTTGTGGCGGGCGGGCACGGTGGCGATCAGGTTCTGCTCGAACCACTCGATCGGCTTCGAGGTGGCGAGCTCGTTCACGCTGGTCGGGCTGACGCGGCAATCCACCGGGCCGGCCATCAGCGTCATGCTGCGCGGCTGCGTCCGGTTCTTCGACTGGGCCATCACCGCGGTCGCGGCGAGCGCCTGCACCGCGGGCTGGCAGACCGCCAGGAGATGCGTGCCCTCGCCCATGGTCTCGACGAACCGCACGACGTGATCGACATAGTCGTCGAAGCCGAAGCGGCCCTCGGAGACCGGGACGTCGCGGGCATTGTGCCAGTCGGTGATGTAGACGTCGTGATCGGGCAGCAGGGTGCGGATCGTGCCCCGCAGCAGCGTCGCGAAGTGGCCCGACAGGGGGGCGAGCACCAGCACCTTCGGCTGCTCGGTCTCGACGTCCTTGCGGAAGCGCAGCAGCGTCCCGAAGGGCGTGGCCACCACCGGCTCCTCGAGAACGGGCACCTCGCGGTTGCCGACCGTCACCCGGCTGATGCCGTAGGAGGGCCGGGTGAAGGTGAGGCCCGCCCGCATCATCATGCGCGCACCGGCCGACCACCATTTCGCCGGGCCGCCGAAGGGCGAATCGGCGAACGGCGCGGTCGCATCGCGGATCACGCGGCCCCAGGCCCGGGTCTGGCGCGCGATGTCGCTCTGGACGTCGAAGGCTTCGTACATCATCGACCGGTGTCTCCTGCGGGAGGGGACACCGCCGATGCACGACCGGTGGCGCCCTCCCGCGGCAGCCCGCAGGCGGTCTGCGAGGAGGCGGCAGGGTCATCCGCCTCGCAAGGGCGCGCAACCGGCAAAAAGTATATATGTGAACGAGTGTCGTATCCGCGCATCACCGACGTCCGGACCGGCCACCGGGAGAAGCCGCTTTCGCCCTTCTCCCGACGCGAGCATCATGCCCACCGGGGATTCGATAACTTCGAGGAAGATTTTCGGATCCCGGACGTGCGGCGATTTCGGTGGACAGCGTGGCCGGCGTGAAGCCGGAGGGCGGCTGGTACGAGTCTTGGATCGCACCTCGGCAACAATGGTGGAGGGCAACGACCATGGCTGCGGCGACGCTGACGATTTCGAGCCGGAACTACTCCTCCTGGTCCCTGCGCGGCTGGCTGATCTGCCGGATGGTCGGCCTCGATTTCGAGACCGCCGTCGTCTCGGGGGCCGATGCCTCGATCCGGGCCGAATTGCTGCTGCTCTCGCCCTCCTTCCTGGTGCCGCGGCTCGACCATGGCGGGATCAGCGTGTGGGACACCCTCGCGATCGCGGAATATCTCAACGAGTCGTATCCCGAGGCGGGGCTTCTGCCGGAGCCGCCGGTCGAGCGGGCACGGTGCCGCTCGGTGTCGGGCGAGATGCATGGCGGATTCATCAATCTGCGCTCGGCGCTGCCGATGAACCTGCGGGCGCTCCATCACGGCTTCAAGGTGTTCAACGGCGCCAAGGGCGACATCGAGCGCATCTGCACGATCTTCGAGGATTGCCTGTCGCGCTCCGGCGGCCCGTTCCTGTTCGGGCCGAAGCCGACGCTCGCGGACGCGATGTACGCGCCCGTCTGCACGCGCTTTCGCACCTACGACGTGCGGCTGCCGTTCACGGCGGACACCTACAAGGACACGATTCTCGCCTGGGACCTGATGACCGAGTGGACCGAGGCCGCGGCCGGCGAGCCGGAGGAGATTCAGGAACTCGACATGGAGTTCTGATCGTCCTCCGGAATCGTCGAGGATGAGGGGCCGGCGCGAAGCCCTCCGACGCGCCGGCCCGCTCAGGCGTTGAAATCCAGCACCAGGCTCGATTTGGCGTAGGCGGTGCTCGAGCTGCCGTTGGCGCCGTAGCTGGCGCTGCTCGCCAGATTCGATTGCAATTGCTTCAGGAAATCCGCGAGGAGCGCGCTGGCATTGCTCGCCGCGCTCGAGGAATCGGTGGTGCTGGAGGATCCGTCGCTCGAATCCGTGCTCGCGGAGGCGGACAGGCCATCCGAAGGCGGCGGGGGCGGCGGTCCCTGCATGCCGGCCGGACCCGAGGCGGCGGCATCCGCGAACATCGACTTCAGCGTGTCCGCCTGATCGCTCGTCAGGGTGCCGGCGCTGACCTGGTCCGCAATCAGGCCGTCGATCTTGGACTTCATCGCGCTCGGGTCGTGGCGCGCGGCGCCCTTGCTCGACCCCGTGCTCGACGCCGAGGTCGCGGAATCGTCTTCGGACAGGCTCGAATGGATGCTGTCCAGCGCGCTGGTGAGGGCGGTGGCATCGGTCGAGCTGATCGAGCCCGAGGACAGCGCGCTGCTGATCTCGTCCGCGATCGGGTCGCTGCCCTGGCCTTGGCCCTGGGGCGGCGGGGGTGGCGGACGGGTCGCCTGGGTGCTCGTCGAGGAGAACAGACTGGAGATGGCGGTCATCGATCGCTCCGGTGGCGGCGATACGCGCAGGATGCGTGATCGCGACGCTCAGGAGAGGCCGCCATGCTTAACGGGATCCTGATGCCGGGCGGTGCCTGTGTTTCCGGATGTTTCGGAGGCGGCTTGAGAAACCTTTCGCGTCAAATTTCCGGTTCGAATCGATCGGGCCTACACCTCGAGTCCGGCCGGCGGCGTCGTCCTGCGCGCCGGAACCGGATCCGACCCCGTCGGGCGTGACGTCTCCCCACCCGTGGCCGCGGGCAGGTCGATGCGGGCGACGAGGCCGCCGCCCTCGCGGTTGCGCAGAGCGAGCCGCCCGCCATGCGTCTCGGCGATGGCCAGCACGATCGAGAGCCCCAGGCCGAAGCCGCTCGCCTCGTTGAGATTGCGGGCCCGATCGCCCCGGACGAAGGGCTGCAGCATCGCCGCGTGCTCGGCATCCGGGATGCCGGGGCCTTCGTCGCTCACCTCCACGGCGATGCCGTGCGGCCCGGCGCTCATCGCGATGCGCGCCGCGCCGGCATATTTCACGGCGTTGTCCACGAGGTTGGTGATCGCCCGCTGCAATTCCTCCGGCCGCCCGCGCACCAGCACGTGACGGGCACGGTCCAGCGTCACGTCGGCGCCCACGTCGCTGAAATCGTCGCAGACGGTCTGGACGATCGAGGCGAGATCGATCAGCGGCATCGGCCCCGCATTCCCGCTCTGGCCGTCCCGCACGTAGGAGAGGGCCGCCTCGACGAGGCCGTTCATCTGGTCGAGGTCGCGCAGGGTCGCGGTCCGGGCGTGCTCATCCTCGATGAACTCGGCGCGCAGCCGCAGCCGCGTGATCGGCGTGCGCAGGTCGTGGCTGATCGCGGCCAGCATCTGGGTGCGGTCGTCGATCAGGCGATGCACGCGTGCGCGCATCCGGTCGAGGGCGCGGGCGACGGCCAGCACCTCCTCCGGCCCGCGCTTCGGCAGGGGCAGCGGGCTCGCCTCGGTCCCGAAGGCCTCCGCCGCGTGGGCGAGGCGGGCGAGCGGCGCCGTGAGCGCCCGGGTCGCCCAGAGGGAGAGCATGGCGAGGCTCAGCCCCAGGAAGAGCAGGGTGAGGACGAGGGGCCCCTGGAGCGAGGGCCGCGGCGGTTCGGCCGGCAGCACCGCCTGGAGGCGGGCGCCGGAAGGGGTGGCGAGGCCGATATGGAGGAGCCGGCCGCCATTCGGACCGGCGCCGGTTCCGAGGAGAGTGAGGTCGAGATTCGGGCCGAAGACCTCGCGCACGCGGTCGAGCATCCCCCGTCCCTCGCCAAGATCCTGCTTGGGGCCGCCGGTGGCCGGCAGCGTCCCGTCCCAGGCGGAGAGCCGCAGGGCGGGCAGCGTCTTGGCCGCGGAGGTCAGCACCCCCTCGCGCGCGGCGGGGTCGGAGGCATCGACGAGGCGGGCGACCGTGGCGAGCCGGGTGGCCGCGACCCCCGGATGACCTTCCGCCCGCCAGGGCTCGCGCAGAGCCAGGACGGCGAGGCCGGCGCAGATATGGGCGGCCAGGATCGAGGCGACGACGAGCAGGGCGATCTGACCCGCCGCCGAGCGCGGGCGGGGCCAGGGAAAGCGCCGGCGCTTCGGCAGGGCGGCCTCCCGACTGGCCTCGGAACCGGAAGCCGGCGCGAGCCGCGCGGGGCCCTGCGGCGGTTCCGCACCGGCATTTTTCGAAAAGTGATATCCGTTTTTCGGGCCGAGGCCCTCGATCCCCGCGCTCATGCGATCCCCGCACTCATGATCGTGTGATCTCCGGCGCGAACAGGTAGCCGCCGGAACGGATCGTCCGGATGATCTCCGGGCTGCGGGGGTCCCGCTCGATCTTCTGGCGAATCCGGCTGACCAGCACGTCGATGCTGCGCTCGAACGGGCCGGCGGCGCGGCCCTGGGTCAGGTCGAGCAGCTGGTCGCGGGAGAGAACCCGGCCCGGGCGCAGGCAGAGCGCGTGGAGCAGATCGAACTCGGCGCCGGTGATGGAGATGCGGGCACCCTCCGGGCTCAGAACCTGGCGCAGGGCCGCATCCAGGGTCCAGCCCGCGAAATGGAGCTTGCGCAGGCCATCGTCCTCCTGGCGGTCGCTGCCGGCGCCCCGCCGCAGGATCGCCCGGATGCGGGCCAGGAGCTCCCGCGGGTTGAACGGCTTGCCGAGATAGTCGTCGGCGCCGATCTCGAGCCCGACGATGCGATCGACATCCTCCGACTTCGCGGTGAGCATGATGATCGGGATGGAGGAGTTGGCCCGCAGCCTCCGGCACAGGCTGAGGCCGTCCTCGCCCGGCAGCATCAGGTCGAGGACGATCAGGTCCACCCGGGCGTCGAGCAGCACCCGGTCCATTTCCTTCCCGTCGCCCGCGAGCGTCACCCGGCACTCGTTGGCGCGCAGGTAGCGGGCGACGAGGGCGCTGATCTCGCGGTCGTCCTCGACGACAAGGATGTGGGGCGTGGGCGCGGCGGCGGTGGTGCTCATGATCCGTCTGCAGTGAAAGGCGACCCTCTGTCGGGTGTTATGCCCGGCACCGGCTGCGGATCGAAGAGAGTCGGGAAACAAACCTTGTAACCCGATGTTGCGGGACCGCGGCTCCGAGATGTTCGGAAACCTGCCGAAACCGGGGCGGGAAAAGCCGAAATCCCTTTCACGGGGGCGATTGCCCGGAGTCGCGCCGATTCCTATGTCGGAGCGGACACTGATTCGGCCCTCCGGCGAAACCGCCGGGGCGGCGCTCCAGGGAGACCGACCATGCAGGGCCCGAACCGCATCCTCGACGATTTCGCCCGCCTCTTCACCGATGCGGCCGGTGCCGCCCAGGGCGTGCGCCGGGAGGCCGAGACCCTGGTGAAGGGCCAGTTCGAGCGCCTGATCCGCGACATGGACATCGCCACCCGCGAGGAGGTGGACGTGCTGCGCGACCTCGTCGCCTCGCTGCGGACCCAGAACGAGGCGCTCGCCACCCGGGTCGCCGCCCTCGAAACCAAGCTCGGCGCCCTCGAAGCCAAGGCCGGCGGCTCCGAGGCGGTGTGACCCCGGGCTTCGAGGCCGCCTGTGATTTTGCACAGGAAGGATCGGTGGAAATGCGCGTTGCCCACCGCTCAACCCCAAATGGAGCTTTGAAGCTTCCGGGCGGGGCAGGTTATAACCGCTAAAGCACTGATTCGCCCCGACCGGAAAGACGGGACCGCAGCCGGAGTCAAATGATCCGTGGTGCAGACCTTCGCGAGAAGGTTCGCGACCTTGGGTTGCCCAATCTGCGGGCCGCAATTGCTTTTGCGCCGGCCGTTTCGACATGACTCGACCGGCCGACAACTTGGATCGCCATGAACCAGCTCCAGATCGAAGATCACGACCGGCCCGAGCACCCGCTCGACGTCGTCGAACGCATCGCCTCCCTGCGCGACTGGATGTTCGACCGGGCGGAAGCCGACGAGATGTCGGTCTCGGTCCAGGGCCGCTGGACGGATTACCACATCGCCTTCACCTGGATCGAAGACGTCGAGGCGCTGCACGTCGCTTCCGCCTTCGACCTCAAGGTGCCGGAGCGGCGCCGGACCGAGGTGCTGAAGCTCGTCACCCTCGTCAACGAGCAGCTCTGGATCGGCCATTTCGATCTCTGGTCGACCGACAGCGTCGTGATGTTCCGCCACTCCCTGCTGCTGACCGGCGGCATCGCGCCGACGCAGGGCCAATGCGCCATGCTGATGAAGAGCGCGACCGATGCCTGCGAGCGCTACTACCAGGCCTTCCAGTTCGTGATTTGGGCCGGCAAGAGCGCCCGGGAATCCCTGGACGCCGTCCTGTTCGAGACCGAGGGCGAGGCCTGAGTGGGGCGATGGCGAACGTCACCGGCCTGCCCGCCTCGCTGACCCTCTTCGGCGTGGGCAAGATGGGCGGGGCCATGCTGCGGGGCTGGCTCGCCGGCGGCCTCGATCCCGCCCGCACCACGGTCGTCGACCCGCACCTCTCCCCCGAGATGGCGATGCTCTGCGCCGAGCGCGGCATCGCCGTGAACCCGGCCGCGCCCGCCCCGGCCGAGACGCTGGTGCTGGCGATCAAGCCGCAGGGGCTGGCCGAGGCCGCTGCCGCGCTGGCCCCGTTCGTCGGCCCGGGCACGCTCCTCGTCTCGGTCCTCGCGGGCAAGACCATCGCCGATCTCAAGGCCCGCCTTCCGGGCCTCGCCTGCGTCGTGCGCACCATGCCGAACCTGCCGGCCAGCATCGGCCGGGGCGCTACCGGCGCCGTGGCAAGCTCGGAGGTCTCGCCCGGCCAGCGCGCGGCGGCGGAAGCCCTGCTGGCCTGCTCCGGGCTGGTGGAGTGGCTCGACGACGAGGGGCTGATCGACGCGGTGACGGCCCTGTCCGGCTCGGGGCCGGCCTATGTCTTCCTGCTCGCCGAGACCCTGGCCGCGGCCGGGATCGCGGCGGGCCTGCCCGCCGAGACGGCCGCGCGGCTCGCCCGCGCCACGGTGTCCGGGGCGGGGGCGCTGCTCGAGGCCACCGGCACGGAGGCGGGACAGCTGCGACGGGACGTGACCTCGCCGGGCGGCACCACCGCGGCGGCCCTGGCGGTGCTGATGCGCGAGGGCGCCATGCCGGATCTGATGCGGGAGGCCGTGGCCGCGGCGGCCCGCCGGGCGGCCGAGCTTTCCGGCTGATCGAAGCCGGCGGGCCGGGCGCTTCTTTCCCCGTTCGATCGGAGCGGTCGCCCGGGCGGCGTGAGTCAGGCCGCGATCCGCGGCTGCGCCTGTCCCCGCGCGGCGTGAACGAGGTCGCGCAGGCCGAAGGGCAGGGCCGCGAGCCCCGTGAAGAGCAGCGGCGCCAGCATCATCCCCCAGTAGAAATTGTCCGGGCGTCCGATCAGCATGAAGGCGAGGCTCAGCCCGCCGAGCAGCAGGGCGACCCGCAGGCCGAGGCCGCCGGGCCAGGCGGCCCAGCCCAGCAGGCAGAGGGGTGCCACCAGGGCGACCAGCGGGAACGGCGCCAGGGTGAGGAGCGTGCAGGCGCCGATCATGCTCAGCACGAAGGGCCAGCCGCCGGCCGCGCTCCATCCGGGCGAGGCGGGGTCGGCCGCGGTCACGAGGTGGCTGAGCGTCAGGGCATGGGCGGCGAGGAGCCCGGCAAAGGCGAGGATGGCGGCGATCCAGGCCAGCGCCTCCCGCCGGTTGCCCTCGACCAGCGCCACGAAGGCCATGACGCAGAGATAGGGCAGGGCGAGCTCGCGGAAGGCGACCGCCACGAAGCCGATCAGTACGCTCCCGATCCAGCGCTCCCGGCTGCGGCAGGCCAGCGACAGAACCACTAGCACCGAGGCCCAGGCCTCGTGCCAGAAGCCGAAGACCGGGACGCCGAAGGGCAGCAACCCGACGACGGTGAGCGCGATGGCCGCGGCCAGGACGCGGCCGGGGCCGAGATCCCGGAACAGGCGGAACGCCATGGCGAGGGCGGCCAGGGCCGCGAGGCCGCACAGGATGCGCTGGGCCGCGTCGATCCCGATCCGTGCCTGCAACAGGGCGAGGGTGGGCAGGCGCACCGTCACGAAGGGCTTGAGCGGGTAGCCGCGCTGGCGCTGCTCGGCGAGGGCGGCGGTGTAGTAGCCCTCGCCCGCGGCGACGCGCTCGGCGATCGCCGTGTAGAGCTTCACGTCGGTCTGCTCGGGGTCGGGCGAGGTCCGGACCATTCCGGCGTTCGGCGCGAAGGAGAGGGCGAGCCCGTAGACCATCAGCGCCGCGAGCCCGGCCAGGAGAGCCCGGGCCGCGAGGGCCGGCAGGCGGGCGAGGCGGCTCGCGGGCAGGGAGGGCCGCGACGCCGCCGGAACCGGCGCCGCGGTCAGCGCCGCCATGTCACCACGCTTGCGGCGGCGAAGTTCCAGACCGCGCCGATCACCGCGCCGGCGATGCCCGCGATCCACCAGATCTGCTGCGTCCCGTGCACCCAGGTGCCGACGCCGACATTGCCGAGGGCCCCGATCCCGCAGACCGCGTAGAAGCTCAGCAGGCCCGGCAGCAGCCGCCAGCCGCGCAGGCGCCGGTCGCGGTAGGTGAAGACGTTGTTGAGGCTGAAATTGAAGGTCATCGCCGCCCAGACGGCGAAGGCCTGGGCCGCGGCGAAGGGGGCGGTGAGGGCCAGCCCGAGGCCGAGCACGGCGAGGTGCACGCCGAGACCGAGGCCGCCTACCAGCAGGAAGCGGATCAGCCGGGGCGGCAGGAAGCGGCCCACGGTCTTGTCGATGAGCAGGTTCAGGTATTCGAGGACGACGGCGGAATCGAGCTTGCTCTCGCCCACCGTGCGGCTCCGGAAGGTGTAGGGCACTTCGGTCATGCGCAGCGGCTCCGGCGAGGAGGCGACGAGATCGAGCAGGATCTTGAAGCCGGTGCCGGACAGGCGCGGCAGGGCCGCCTCCAGGACCTCGCGGCGCAGGACGAAGAAGCCGCTCATCGGATCGCTCAGGCGGGTTCGGGTCACCTTGCGGGCGAGCTGCGTCGCCCAGCGGCTCGCCGCGGCGCGGCCCGAATCCCAGTCGCCGGTGCCGCCGCCCTCGACGTAGCGGGAGCCGACCGCGAGGTCGTGGCCGTCGCGCACGGCCGCGTAGAGGCGGGGCAGCAGGGTCTCGTCGTGCTGGCCGTCGCCGTCGATCACCGCGAGCACGGGGGCGGAGGTGGCGAGCATGCCTTCGATCACGGCGGAGGACAGGCCGCGCCGTCCGATCCGCTGGAGGACGCGCACCCGGACATTGCTCCGGCCGATCTCGCGCACCAGCGCGGCGGTGCCGTCCGGCGAATCGTCGTCGACGAAGATCGCTTCCCAGGAGATCGTCGCGAGGGCCGCTTCGAGCCCGGCGAGCAGACGGCGGACATTGCCCGCCTCGTTGCGCGTGGGGATGATGACGGCGAGCTCGAGGGGGGCGTCGTCCGGGACGAGCCTGCGCTCGGCAACGATCGGGGCGTGGAGCATCGGGGCCTCCGTCTGCCGGGGCCGGGCGGCGGACCACCCGGATCATCCCCTGCTATGGAGGCAGGCCTTTTAAGAATCGGTGTGATGCACAGCCCTGATTTCCGCCTTGTCCCTGCAAGCGGGCGCGAGTGGGCTTAAGTAAGGCCCGATGAGGCGGCCCGTCCCGGTCCGCGACACTCAGCCAGAGACGGAGCGCGACCATGGAAGCGAATCCCGATCCGAAGCCCGTGGCCAAGGCCGCGAAGGGGAAGTCGGCCAAGCCCAATCCCCGCGAAGCCGCCGTCGAGGCGCTGATGCGGCTCGCCGCCGAGCAGCCCTGGAACGACATCGAGGTCGGGGACGTGGCCCGCGAGGCCGGGCTGAGCCTCGCCGAATTGCGGGAGCTGTTCCCGTCCAAGGGCGCCATCCTCGGCGGCCTGTCGCGCATCATCGACAGGAAGGTGCTGGAGGAGGAGGCGACCGACCTCGCCGACGAGCCGACCCGCGAGCGCCTCTTCGACGTGCTGATGCGCCGGCTCGACGCCATGGCGCCCTACAAGCCGGCCCTGCGCCGCATCGCCTATGCGCTGCGCGCCGACCCGCTCTCCCTGATGGCGCTGAACAACGTGGCCCTCAACTCGCACCGCTACATGCTGGCGGCGGCCGGCATCGACACGGAGGGCCCGCTCGGGCGGGTGAAGCTGCAGGGCGTGGTGATCGCCTTCGCCCGCACCGTCGAGGTCTGGCTGGAGGACGACGACCCGGCGCTCGCCCGCACCATGGCCCGGCTGGACCAGGAGATCCGCCGCGGCGAGCGCTTCATGGAGCGGGCGGAGGATGCCCGCCGCCTCGCCGCGCCGTTCCGCGCCCTGGGCCGCGCTTTCCTCGACCGTCGCCCCGGCCGCGGCCGGCGCAGGGACGCCGTCAAGGACGAGGACCCGGCGGTGGACGGCGATTCCGCCGCCGCGATCTGAGCCGGGGGCTGCGCCTGGGCCGCGGCATCCCGTCCTCGGGGCTACGCTGCCGTTTAAAATTGCTCTAAATAAGCCTGGCGGACCGGGAGCCCGTCACGGCCCGGACGATGCGTGTTGGCGCGTGGCGGATAAGGATGTCCATGCCCCTGCAGCCCATGGCGCCCCTCGGCACCGCGCCGCCGACCGTTCCCCGCTACGGTGGGGTCGCCCAGGCCCTGCACTGGCTCACGTCGGCCCTAGTGGTGGCAGTGCTTCCGCTCGCCTGGATCGGCACCAGCCTCGCCAGGGACGCGGCGGCCAAGCCGGTCGTCTTCACCCTGCACAAGTCGGTCGGCCTGACGATCTTCGCGATCGTGGCCCTGCGCATCCTGTGGCGGGCTCTGAATCCCCCGCCGCCCGAGACGACCGAGTCGCGCAGCCTGGCGCTTCTCGCCAGGATCAATCACTGGCTGCTCTACGCGATCTTCCTGATCATGCCGGTCACCGGCTTCCTGCTCAGCGCCTTCAACGGCAATCCGCTGCCGTATTTCTGGCTGTTCTCCATCCCGGGCTTCGAGAAGAACCCCGAGTTGCACGAGGCCTTCGAGAAGGCGCATCTCGCGGGCCAATGGGCGGTCTACGCGCTGGTGCTGCTGCACATCCTCGCGACCGTCTGGCACGTCGCCATCCGCCGCGACTTCGTCCTCGACCGGATGCTGCCGGAGCAGGACCCGCGTAGGCTTCCGCCGCTGCCGGACACCCTCCCGCTCAGATGAAGGGGAGGTTGGGCAGCGCCTCGAGATCCAGCGGCCGCCAGCCGAGGCGCTTGCGCACGAGGCTGTAGAGAACGCTGAAGGCGATCATGCTGACTAGCGCCGCCAGGATGAAGTAGCTCGGCTTCGCGGTCGACAGCCAAGCCGCGATCCCGATCAGGACGGCCAGGCTCATGATTGCGCCGGTCGGGTAGCGCGGGCCGCGGAATTCCTCAGTCATCGGTCACTCCAAGAATGGTGGCGTCCCGGACGATCGGGCCGGTTCGGCCGGCTCCGATCGCCCGAAGGCCGCCTCAGCGGGCGAGATTGGCGCGGCGGCGCTCTTCCCACTCGCGCTCGTTCTGCCAGAACCGCACCATGTTCTGGTGCTGCAGGGCGAGGTTTCGCTCTTGCGCCAGCGCTTCGCGGTGCTGCGTCACACCCATCATGCATTGGGCGAAGGCGTCGGTGCCCGGCTCGAAGCCGAAGCCGAGACACTGGTTCTGATCCATGGCCCGCTGCTCCTTGGGGCTGACGCAGGCCGTGACGGAGAGGGTGCAGGCGGCGGCGAGGGCGAGCCGGCTCACGAACGAAGCCGTGCTCCGACCGGAGCCCTGCCGCTCCGCCGCGTGGGCGCGCCGCTGCCCGTTCAGGCGACCATTCATGAAACGCATGGGACTTCCAGACCTTCCAACCTTCCTGCGCCGCGCGGGGTGCGGGCGCTGCCGTGAGCATCTGGAAGCCGCGCGGGACCGTCCGCCCGTCGCGGCGATCCCGGCGACGGCGGAGGCAATGGCCCCGACCGATGTCCCGATGCAGCGCGGGTGTCGCGCTTGAAGGCTGGATAAGGCGTCGCGCCTTACTCAAGTATTGCCGTGTCGATCCGGAAGAGGATCGAGGTAATACACGTTCGATGGAGGGTTAACGATCGAGGAATTCGCGGCTGATCTCGGCCGAGGCAGGGCTAACGGATCATGAAACTGATCGCGTGTATTTGCGATCGCACATAAACTGCTGATGGCGCCTCAGGCGCTGCGGGAGGTCTCGGCGAGCCAGTCGACCACCGCGTCGAGGGCCTGCCGGTTGCTGGTCTCGCCGCCGCGGGCCGCCTCGAACAGCGCGATCTGCCGGTCGGCGCTGGTGCCCTCCCGCAGGATCCGGCGGGCGCCCTCGATCTCCGCCGCGCAGCCGAGGGCCTCGGCATCCTCCGCCACGAGGGAGAGGACGCTGGCGAGATAGTCCGAGAAGGGGAAGGCCTCCTCGGAGGCCTCGTCGATCAATTCCGCCTCGACGCCGCTGCGCTGCGCCCGCCAGAGGTTCTCCGCCGCGAGCGCCCGGGAGACGCCGGTGAGGCCGGCATTCAGCGCCGGCCGGCGCTCGACGAGGCGCACGAGGCAGCGGAACAGGGCGGCGATGACGAGGGCGTCGTCGAGCCGGGTGCAGCTGTCGGCGATGCGCAGCTCCAGGGTCGGGAACTTGATCGAGGGGCGCAGCGACCACCACAGGTAGCTCGCATCCTGGATCGAGCCCGCCTTGGTCATGATCCGGATGTAGCGCGCGTAATCGGCGGCATCCGCGATCAGCTCCGGCAGGCCGGTGCGCGGCAGCTCGCCGAAGGCGCTGAGGCGGTAGGCGGAGAGCCCGGTCGGCTTGCCCTGCCAGAAGGGCGAGGAGGCCGAGAGCGCGAAGAGCAGGGGCTGGAACGGCAGGAGCCGGTTCATCAGGTCGACGCGGGCCTCCGGGTCGGCCACCTCGACATGAACATGCATGCCGCAGATCAGGCTGCGCCGCCCGGCGAGCCCGACATCGCGCAGGATGCCGCGGTAGCGGTCGCCCTTGGTGGGCAATTGCCGCGCCCAGTCCGCCACCGGATGGGTGCCGGCCGCGAAGACGAGCAGGCCGTGCCGCCCCGCGATCTCGGCGAGCTTGTCCCGCTGGCGCGCGAGCACGTCGCGGGCCGCCCCGAAGGCGGTCGAGGGCGGCGTGCAGACCTCGACCTGGCACTGGAGCAATTCGCGCCCGATCTCGGGCAGGGCCTCGCCGGCCTCCGTATGGAAGGGCTTCACCGAGCGGCGCGGCGTCCCGCGGGTCTCGGCATCGGCCAGAAAGTACTCTTCCTCGATGCCGAAGCGGTAGCTGTGGCCGGACATCACCCTATCCCCTGACGCGGAGACCGGTCGGACGCCGCCTCACTCAACGCGTGAGTACGAACGCTGCCGGGGGCGAAGGGTTCAGCGTGGCCGTCCGCTGCCCACGAGCCAGGCCGGATCGAACCAGCGGTCGGCCTCGCCGTCATAGGGCAGGCGGGTGACGTCCCAATGCTGGATATAGGGGGCGTAGACGTCCCAGACCTTGATGCCGCCGCCCACGAAGATGCGCCGGCCGGGATAGCGCTTCAGCACCGTCTCCGGATCCTCGTGCGAGCGGATCACGTCGATGGTGCGGTCCTTGAAGGCGAATTCGGGGATTGAGGAGACCGTCTTCGGGCCGGCGATGAGCACGTGGCCCATGGTGAGCTGGAAGAAGCGGGTCACGTCCTCGACGAAGACCGGATCGGTGTTGCCCTCCCAGGGCAATTGCCCGTTCAGCCCCAGCTGGCCGCGCTGGCCGATGGCGCAGATGCAGCGGACGTCGATCATGCGGTCCTCGAAGGTAGGTTGGGGCCGGGGACGAAGGCCGCCCTCAGGCGGGGGGCTGGAAATCCAGCACCCGGTCGCTCGGGAAATCGTAGAGCCGGCCGGTTTCGTTCCAGGCGGGGCTCGCGAGCCGCACGAGATGGGGCGCGAGGTCGTCTGGCGTCCGGAGGGTCTGGGGATCCTCGCCCGGCATGGCGGCGGCGCGCATGGCGGTGCGGAGCGGGCCCGGATTGACGAGCATCGCCCGCACCTGGGTGCGCTCGGTCTCGGCGGCGTAGGTGCGCACCAGGGCGTCGAGCGCCGCCTTCGAGACGGAATAGGGGCCCCAATAGGCCCGGCACTTCACGGAGGCGCCCGAGGTGACGAAGACGGCGCGGCCGGCCTCCGAACGCTGCAGCAGCGGATCGAGGGAGCGGATCAGCCGGTAATTGGCGGTGACGTTGATCGCCATCACCTGATCCCAGACCTTGGGCGTGACATGGCCCACGGGCATCAGGTTGCCGAGGATGCCGGCATTGCCGATCACCGCGTCGAGCCGGCCCCAGCGCTCGTTGATCGCGGCGCCGAGCCGGTCGAGCCCGTCGAAATCCGTCAGGTCGAGCGGCACCAGCGTGGCGCTCGACCCGGCGGCCTGGATCGCGTCGTCGAGTTCTTCCAGCGCCCCCTGCGTACGGGCCACGGCGACGACGTGGGCCCCG
This sequence comes from Methylobacterium organophilum, assembly GCF_022533465.1. Lineage (NCBI taxonomy): Bacteria > Pseudomonadati > Pseudomonadota > Alphaproteobacteria > Hyphomicrobiales > Methylobacteriaceae > Methylobacterium > Methylobacterium organophilum. The sequence continues at coordinate 2,255,825 of NZ_CP092848.1, forward strand.
GCCCCGGCCAGCGCCAGGGCGGCGGCCCGGCCGATGCCGCGGGAGGCTCCGGTAACGACGGCGACGCGACCTTCGAGGGGCTTCCCCATCCGCTCAGTCCGCCTCGGCCAGCATCGCGAAGCGCTTCGGCCCGGCGATGGCGAGGTCGGTCAGCCCGGTCGGATACTCGCCGGTGAAGCAATGGTCGGTGTATTGCGGGCAGGCCTCGTTGCGGGCTTCCTCGCCCATCGCCCGGTAGAGGCCGGGGATCGAGAGGAAGGCGAGGGAATCCGCGCCGATATACTTGCGCATGCCCTCGAGGTCGTGGGTGGCGGCGAGCAGCTTCTCCTTCTCCGGCGTGTCGATGCCGTAGAAGTCGGGATAGGTGATCGGCGGCGAGGCGATGCGGAAATGCACCTCCGTCGCGCCGGCGTCGCGCATCATGCGCACGATCTTCACCGAGGTGGTGCCGCGCACGAGGCTGTCGTCGACGAGCACGATGCGCTTGCCCTCCACCGCGGCGCGGTTGGCCGAGTGCTTCATGCGCACGCCGAGCTCGCGCACGGACTGGGTCGGCTGGATGAAGGTGCGCCCGACATAGTGGTTGCGGATAATGCCCATCTCGAAGGGCAGGCCGGTCTCCTGGGCGTAGCCCAGGGCCGCCGGCACGCCGGAATCCGGCACCGGGATCACGATGTCGGCCTCGGCCCCGGCCTCGCGGGCGAGCTCGATGCCGATGTTCTTGCGCACGGCATAGACGCTCTTGCCGTTCACCACGGAATCCGGCCGGGCGAAGTAGATGTATTCGAAGATGCAGGGCCGCATCGGGCGCCGCTCGGCGAAGCGGATCGATTCCAGCCCCTCGTCCGAGATCACCACCACCTCGCCGTTCTCCACGTCGCGGATGAAGCGGGCGCCGATGATGTCGAGGGCGCAGGTTTCCGAGGCGAGGATGTAGCGGCCGTCGAGTTCGCCGATCACCAGGGGGCGGATGCCCATGGGGTCGCGGGCGCCGATCAGCTTCTTGTTGGTCAGCGCTACGATGGCGTAGGCGCCCTCGATCTGCTGCAGGGCGTCGATGAAGCGCTCGACGATGCGGGGTTTGCGCGAGCGCGCGGCCAGATGCAGGATCACCTCGGTGTCCGAGGTGGACTGGGTGATGGCGCCGTCGCGCACCAAGTCGCGGCGGAGGGAGAGAGCGTTGGTCAGGTTGCCGTTATGGGCGACCGCGAGGCCGCCGCTCGCCAGCTCCGCGAAGAGCGGCTGCACGTTGCGCAGGATGGTGCCGCCCGTCGTCGAGTAGCGCACATGGCCGATGGCGGCCTGGCCCTTCAGCCGCTCGATGGTGGCGCGGTCCGAGAAGGAATCGCCGACGAGGCCCTGGCGGCGCTCGGAATGGTAGACCGCCCCGTCGAAGGCGACGATCCCAGCCGCCTCCTGGCCGCGATGCTGAAGGGCGTGGAGCCCGAGGGCCACGATGGCGGAGGCGTCGTCGTGTCCGTAGATGCCGAAGACGCCGCATTCCTCACGCAGGGTATCGCCCTCGGCGTCCCAGTCGAGGTCCCGCGCGCTCTGTTCTGACATGCCTGCCGATTCCTCGTTGCCGGCCGATCCCGACGGGCAGCGTCTTTGGAAAGCCCGCTATCTAAGCGACCTCTGCGGCGGAACCAAGAACGGTTCCATGCAGGCAGGCGGGGTCAGCGCCGCGGTGCGGGCGTGGCAGGCTGGGCGTCGGTGCGCTGGGCCGGCGTGTCGCCCTCGGCCGGCGGCTCGCCGCCTTCCGGCGCGCCCTCGCCCTTCGGCTTGCGCAGACTCTTGATCCAGCCCTCCGGATTGTCGGGCAGCTGGGCGACCAGGGCGTTGCCGGACTGCTCCAGATAGTAGCGCGTCTTCGCCTGGGCGGCCCAGTCGGGCATCCGGCCCTGGACGAGCCAGGCCAGGAAGACCCATCCGATCACACAGATCAGGAAGCCGCGGGCGGCGCCGAACAGGAAGCCGAGGGAGCGGTCCACCGCGCCGATCCGCGAATCGAGCACGAGGTCGGAGAGCTTCACCGTGATGATCGAGACGACGATCAGCGTACCGAGGAAGATCGCCGCGATGGAGGCGACGAGGGCCACCGTGTCGCTGGTGACGTGCTGCTTCACCGTGGGCAGCAGCAGCGGGTGCAGCGACCAGGCGACCGCCGCGGCGACGACCCAGGCGAAGATCGCCAGCACCTCCCGGGTCACGCCGCGCACGGCGGCGAGCAGCGCGGACAGGACCACGATGCCGAGCACCACGAGGTCGAGGATGGAAAACGGCATCGCAGGCTACGCATCGCTTAGGGCGGGGAACGGCCGCTCGGCATCGACACGCGGGCTCGCCCGGGCCGCGCGCCTCCGGCTCTTGATGCGGGCGTTATACAAGCGCGAACCTCGGCCGTCACCTTGCGCGAAACAGGCGCCCGATTTCACCGTGCACGACGCTGGGGATCCTCATGCGAGTCTCCTGGCGCGGCCCCGCAGCCTCAGTCGACCTCCGCCCGGCGGGCATTGCGCGCGCCGCGCCGGGGCGCATCGGCGACGATGCCCGCCACGAGGTCGGCGATGTGGCGCAGGGACTGGGTGGCGAGCAGCCTGTCGGTCTCCTCGCCCCGGCCCTGCGGCACCATCGCCCGCGAGAAGCCGAGCTTCTGCGCCTCCTTCAGCCGCGCCTGCGCCTGGGCCACCGGCCGCACCGCGCCCGAGAGGCCGACCTCGCCGAAGAACACCGTCTCCGGCGCGAGCGTCGCGCCGGAGAGCGAGGAGACCAGGGCGGCCGCCACCGCGAGGTCGGCCGCCGGCTCTGAGATGCGCAGGCCCCCCGCCACGTTGAGATAGACGTCGTGGGTGCCGAGCCGCAGGCCGCCATGGGCCTCCAGCACCGCGAGCACCATGGAGAGCCGGTTCGGATCCCAGCCGACCACGGAACGCCGGGGCATGCCCAGAGCCGAGGGCGTGACCAGGGCCTGGATCTCGACGAGGAGGGGCCGCGTGCCCTCCATGCCCGCGAAGACCGCCGTGCCCGGCGCGGCATGGTCGCGCCCCGCCAGGAACAGGGCGGAGGGATTGGGCACCTCGGAGAGACCCGCATCCGTCATCTCGAAGACGCCGATCTCGTCGGTGGGGCCGAAGCGGTTCTTCACCGCCCGCAGGATGCGGAAATGGTGGCCCTGGTCGCCCTCGAAGGAGGCGACGGCGTCGACCATGTGCTCCACCACGCGGGGGCCGGCGATCTGCCCGTCCTTGGTGACGTGGCCGACGAGGATCACCGCCGTGCCCGTGGTCTTGGCGAAGCGGATCAGGGCCTGGGCGGAGGAGCGCACCTGCGTGACGGTGCCCGGGGCCGATTCGACGGTCTCGGTCCACATGGTCTGGATCGAATCGATGATGGCGAGCGCCGGCGGATGGCCCTGGGACAGGGTCTCGACGATGTCCTCGACATTGGTCTGCGCTGCGAGCTCCACCGGATGCTTGGCGAGGCCGAGGCGCTCGGCCCGCAGGCGCACTTGGCCGACCGCCTCTTCGCCGGAGATGTAGGCGACGCGGGCACCCTGGGCCGCCATGGCCGCGGAGGCCTGCATCAGCAGGGTCGACTTGCCGATGCCGGGATCGCCCCCGAGCAGGATCACCGAGCCGCGCACGAAGCCGCCGCCGGTCACCCGGTCGAGCTCGGCGATGCCGGAGGGCGTGCGCGGCGCCTCCTTGGCCTCGCCGGTCAGGCCCTCCATGGGAAAGACCCGGCCACGGGCGCGGGACGAGGTCCGCGCCGCCGCCGGCCCGGATTGGGGGCCGCTCGCCGCCACCTCCTCCTGGATCGTGTTCCAGCCGTCGCAGGCCTCGCAGCGCCCGCGCCAGCGATTGTAGACCGCCCCGCAGGACTGGCACACGAAGGTCTGGTGGATCTTGGCCATGGATTGCGGTCCCGGCCGCAGGGGCCCGGAGGAAGGGGAGGGGCCGGCTCTCGCGGCCCGGCTTACCCTACATAGACACGAACATAACGGGAACCCAGCCCCGTCAGGATCTCGTAGCCGATCGTGCCCGCGGCCTCGCCCACCTTGTCGATGTCGAGGTCGCCGCCGATCAGGGTGGCGGTTCCGCCGCGTCGGGCCTCCGGGGCCTGCGTCACGTCGAGGATGATGAGATCCATCGAGATCAGGCCGAGGATCGGGCAGGGGACGCCGCCGACGAGAGCCCGGCCGGCATTGCTCGCCGCGCGCGGATAGCCGTCGGCATAGCCGAGGGACAGGGTGGCGAGGCGGCGCCGGCCGGGCGCGGTCCAGCGGGCGTTGTAGCCGCAGCTCTCCCCGGCCTCGACCTCCCGCAACTGAAGGATCGTCGCCTCGAGCCGCACCACCGGCCGCATCGGATTCGGTCGGCCGGGATGCGGGTTGCCGCCGTACAGCGCGTAGCCCGGGCGCAGCAGATCGTGCCGGACCCGGGCGTCGAGGCAGCCGCCCGAGGAATTGGCGAGCGAGGCGCGCAGACCCGGGAAGGCCGCGCGGATCGCGGCGAAGGCCGCCGCCTGGCGGTCGTTCACGGCGGCCTCGGGCTGCTCGGCGCTGACGAGATGGCTCATCACGAGGTCGATGCCCGCTTCCGCCAGCAGCGGATCGCCGGAGAGCGCCAGGGCCTCGGGCACGGGCAGTCCGAGCCGGTTCATGCCGGTATCGACATGCAGCGCCGCCGGCAGCGCGCCCCGCGACAGGGCCGCCCATTCGGCGATCTCCTCCCCGTCCCCTAGGACGGGGCGCAGGGCATGGGCGCGATAGGCCGCGCCGGTGCCGGGGGCAAGGCCGTTGAGGACGTAGATCGCCGCCTCCGGCAGCAGCGCGCGGGCCGCGACCCCCTCGGCGAGATGCGCCACGAAGAAGGTCCGGCAGCCCGCCCGCCACAGCGCGGGGGCGACCCGGGCGAGCCCGCAGCCATAGGCGTCCGCCTTCACCACGGCGCCGCACTCGGCCTGCGGCGCGCAGGCGCCGAGCTGCCGCCAGTTCGCGACGAGCGCCGACAGGTCGATCGTCAGGCGGGCGCCGTGGGCGGGATAAAAGCGCGCCTCGTCGCGACCCTCTGGTTCTTCGAAGGCGATGATCCGCTCTCCTCCGGCCGGCCCGCCGCGACCCTCACAACTGCGCCCGCGGGGCGCGGATGAGGGCTTGTAGCACGATCCGGATCAGATCCGGTCGGGCATCCGGTCGTCGCTGGCGAGGTTCGAGAAGCGGGTGATGTTGGCGTCGAACTGCAGCTCGACCGTGCCGGTGGGGCCGTGACGCTGCTTGCCGAGGATGACCTCGGCCTTGCCGTGGACGCGGTTCATCTCCGCCTCCCAGGCGAAGAACTCTTCCGTGCCCTCGCGGGGCTTCTTGTTGTTGACGTAGTATTCCTCGCGGAACACGAACATCACCACGTCGGCGTCCTGCTCGATCGAGCCGGATTCGCGCAAGTCGGCGAGCTGCGGCCGCTTGTCGTCGCGGTTCTCCACCTGACGGGAGAGCTGCGAGAGCGCGATGATCGGCACGTTCAGCTCCTTGGCGAGCGCCTTCATGCCGGTGGTGATCTCGGTCATCTCCTGCACGCGGTTGTCGCCCTTCTTGGCCGAGCCCGAGAGCAGCTGAAGATAGTCGACGATGAGCAGGTCGAGCCCCTTCTGCCGCTTCAGGCGGCGGGCGCGGGCGGCGAGCTGGGCGATGGAGATGCCGCCGGTCTGGTCGATGTAGAACGGGATCGACTGCATCTCCCGGGCGGCGTCGGTGATCTTGTAGAAGTCCTCGGGCCGGATGTCGCCGCGGCGGATCTTGTAGGAGGGCACGCCGGATTGCTCGGCGATGATACGGGTGGCGAGCTGCTCGGCCGACATTTCGAGGGAGAAGAAGCCGACGATGCCGCCATTCACGGTCTCGATCACGCCGTCGGGCCGCTTCTCGCCGCGATAGGCCTTGGCGATGTTGAAGGCGATGTTGGTCACGAGCGAGGTCTTGCCCATGGCCGGGCGCCCCGCGAGGATGATCAGGTCGGAGGGCTGCAGGCCGCCCATCTTGGCGTCGAGGTCGGTCAGCCCCGTGGCGATGCCGGAGAGCTTGCCGTCGCGCTGATAGGCCTTGGCCGCCATGTCGACGGCCGCAGTGAGCGCGTCGGAGAACTTCTGGAAGCCGCCGTCGTATTTGCCGGCCTCGGCCAGCTCGTAGAGCCGGCGCTCGGTCGCCTCGATCTGGTCGCGGGGCGCGGCCTCCACCGGCGCCTCGTAGGCGCCGTTCACGAGGTCCTCGCCGATGGTGATCAGCCGGCGGCGGATCGCGAGGTCGTAGATGGTGCGGCCGTATTCGGCGGCGTTGATGACGGTGGTCGCCTCCGCCGCGAGGCGGGCGAGGTACTGCATCGGCGTCATGCCGCCGAGATCGGCGTCGCCGAGATAGGTCTTGAGGGTGATCGGGGTCGCGAGCTTGCCCGCCTTGATCAGGGAGACCGCGACCTCGAAGATCTTGCGGTGCACCTCCTCCATGAAGTGCTCGGGCAGGAGGAAGTCCGACACCCGGTAATAGGCGTCGTTGTTGACCATGATCGCGCCGAGCAGGGCCTGCTCCGCGTCCATATTGTGGGGCGGGACGCGGTACTCGGCCTGGACCGCTTCGAGCTTCGCCGTCAGGGCGTTGGGCAAGGCCATGGCGCGCTCTCGATCTCCATTCCCGGCGGCCCGACGGGGCCGCGCTCCGTATCTCTGCCCGACCATGCCGCGGCACGGTGAACCGATCCTTAGGGGCGGCGCGCCGGCCGCGCTGCACCCGCCGCGCCACACCCGCCGAAAGCCGAGCGCCCGCGGTTCCGAGGACCGGAATCGCGGGTGATATGCTGGAACGAATTGGGAACAAGTCAACGCCGGAAGCGCTTCGTCCCCGCTGTCCACGGGGTCCCGGAACGCTTCGCGCCGGCTCAACAGCCCTGCAGCGCGGCGAAATCGGACATCTCGAAGAGGGGGCGGATCTCGATCTCGCTCGGGCCGGGCATGGGATTGGGGCAGCGCCTCACCCAGTCCACGGCTTCCGCCATGTCCTTCACCTCCCAGAGCCAGAAGCCGGCCACCAGCTCCTTCGTCTGCGCGAAGGGGCCGTCGATGACCCTGCGCTCCGTGCCGTCGAAGGCGACCCGCTTGCCCCGGGAGGAGGGGTGAAGCCCGTCGGCCGCCCGGAGGATGCCCGCCTCCGCCAGCGCCTCGTTGAACCGGCCCATGGCCTCGAGGAGTTCGGCGGAGGGCATCTGCCCGGCCTCGCTCTCCGTGGTCGCCTTCACCAGAACCATCACCCGCATCGTCCGCTCCTTCGAAGGAGCGGGGCATCGTCGGCCCCGTCTCCTCGAAAGACGATGCGGCTGGTCCCGGGCCGACATCGGCCCGGGATCTTTTTTCAGTGGTTCTCCCCGGGGCGCTGCCGCCGCGGGAGAAAGCGGCTCAGCCGCGGTCGTCGGCGCCCTCGCCGGCATCGGCCAGCGCCTGGCCGACCTCGAGGCCGAGGTCGTCGAGGTTGAACTGCTCGCGCTCGGTGACGACCTCGCCGCGGGCTTGGCGCTCGGCCTCCTCGGCGCTGCGGGCGACGTTCACGGTCACGGTGACCTCGACCTCGGGGTGCAGGTGCACCGGCACGGTGTGCAGGCCGAGGGTCTTGATCGGCTGGTTGAGCACGAACTGGTCGCGGCTCACGGTGAAGCCTTCCTTGGTCACGATCTCGGCGAGGTCGCGGGCCGAGACGGAACCGTAGAGCACGCCGGTCTCGCCGGACTGGCGAACCAGGATGAAGCTCTGACCGTCGAGCTTCTCGGCGACGGCCTGGGCCTCGCTGCGGCGCTCCAGGTTGCGGGCCTCGAGCTGGGCGCGCTGGGCTTCGAAGTGCTTCTTGTTGGCCTCGGTGGCGCGCAGGGCCTTGCCGCGGGCGAGGAGGAAGTTGCGGGCGTAGCCCGGGCGGACCTTCACGGTCTCGCCCATCTGGCCGAGCTTGGCGACGCGCTCGAGGAGGATGACGTCCATGGTTCTGTGTCCTTTCGGTCGAGGTTTTCGGTGTTTGCAGGATCCGCCGGGTTCACCCGGCGGGAGGGGTCAGCGGCGCCCCGGCACGGGCTGCGGGCGCCGTCGCCCGAGCACCGTGTCGGCGATGCCGAAGAGGAAGAGGGCGACGAAGGCGACGCCCTGCGTCGCGAACAGCACCACGTAGAGGCCGATCAGCAGCGCCCCGCGCCCGGGCCGGCCGCGGCTGCGATCGTGGAAGGCGGCGAGCCCCTGGAGGGCGAAGGCGGCGCTGAAGGAGCCGACCAGCGCCACCCCGAGCACGCTCGGATAGCCCGGCACCAGGGTGAGGCCGAAGGCGGCCCCGAGCAGCGCCACCGCGGCCCGCGGCATCGCCGTGGCCGGGATGTCCGGCCAGGGCCGGGCGAGGCGGCCGGAGATCTGCACGATGCGCGCCGCCGCCCAGAGATAGAAGGTCAGGAGCACGGCGAGGCCCTGGGCGGCGAGCGCCGGGGCGACCGTGGCCAGGGCCTCGGCCACCTCGCTCTGCAGGTCCTCGGAGCCCTTGTCCTCGGGGGCGGCTTCCTGGGCCGGCGCGGGTTTGTCGCTGCCGGTCTCTGCTCCGGTCGGGGCGGGGGCGCCGGTGCGGGCCTGGGTCTGCACCTGCACGACGCGCTTCGACATCGCCCCGAGCTGGGCGCGGAAGGTCTCGTAGTTCGGCGAGGCGATCACCGCGATGGCGACGAAGGCCAGGGCCGCCGTGCCGGCGATCCAGGCGAGCAGGCGCCCGGTCGGGTACCATTCGAGGCTGCCGTCGGCGGAGGGCCGGCCGAGCATGGCGAGATAGGCGAGCCACCAGGCGGGGATCGCGAGATAGACCGCGAAGGCGAAGGCCAGATAGGGCGAGACGAAGGCGGCGAGCACCAGGCTGCCGGCGGCCACTGCCGCGAGGCCGGCCTTGTAGCTCCAGCCGAGGCCGACGATCAGGATCGGCAGCGGGGCCAGCAGGTAGAGGACGATCGCGAGCGGGGTCGCCTTCAGAAGCACCCCGAACAGGAGTGCCGAGACGAGGCCCGCGCCGACGCCGTATGCGATGTCCTTGTTCATCGAATTCCGCTGTCCCGCTGTCCCTCGTCGAGGGCAGGGTTAGGAGCGGCGGAGAGACATCCCCGGACCACCCCAGCGATCGGGCGGCCCGTTCCAGGGCTGCCCTCGGGAAAGGTGAACCGGCCCGCGCGAGACACGCGGGCCGGGAAGCCGAACGACCCTTAGCGGATCACGTAGGGCAGCAGGCCGAGGAAGCGGGCGCGCTTGATCGCCTGGGCGAGCTCACGCTGCTTCTTGGCCGAGACCGCGGTGATGCGGCTGGGAACGATCTTGCCGCGCTCCGACACGTAGCGGGAGAGCAGCTTCACGTCCTTGTAGTCGATCTTCGGGGCGTTGGCGCCCGAGAACGGGCAGGTCTTGCGCCGACGGAAGAACGGACGACGGCCACCGCCGCCACCAGCACCGAAAGCCATGATCAGTTCTCCCCGCCGAAGTTGCGCTCGCCGCCGCCGAAGCCGCCGAAGTCGTCGTCACGACGACGCGGACGGTCGCCGCGGTCGCGATCCTTGCGGTCGTCGCGGTCGCGCTTCTGCATCATCGCGGACGGCTCGGCCTCGAGCTGCTCGACGCGGATGGTCATGAAGCGCAGCACGTCCTCGGAGATCTGCATCTGGCGCTCCATCTCGGCGATCGCCGCCGGGGGAGCCGAGATGTTGAGGAGCGTGAAATGCGCCTTGCGGTTCTTCTTGATGCGGTAGGCCAGGGACTTGACGCCCCAGGGCTCGATCTTCTCGATCGTGCCGCCATTGGCTTCGATGACGCCCTTGTAGGTCTCGACCATGGTCTCGACCTGCTGGGACGTCACATCCTGGCGCGCCAGGAAGACGTGTTCGTAGAGAGGCATTGTCGGGCCTTGTCTAACGGTCAAAGGTAGCCCGGCCGCGCAGGGCGCGGAGAGTTCGGGCCGGTTCGTCTCGCATTTCGCTCGGCGCCAAGCCCTTCGAGCCCTTGATGATGGCCCGAGCGGTTGATCGAAGGCGGAGACACGGGACGACGGGATTAAGTCAGTACTGACTTACCCTGTGCCACAGGCGGCACCGTCCGTTCAGCCCCCGGCCGGAGCGAACGCGAAGGCGCGCCCATAACGGAGTTTTCGCGGGATGGCAACGAGGGGGCCGCGGTTTTCGGCTTCGTCGCTCGCAGAGGGGAGGGCTGCCGGCGAGGCGCCGTCAGGCCGCGACTTCTTCCGCCGTGCGCATCTCCGCCGCTTCGGCCAGGATCGCATAGGAGCGGAGGCGGGCGCCGTGATCGTGGATCGCGGAGGCGACCATCAGCTCGTCCGCGCCGGTCTCCGCGATAAGACGGTCGAGCCCCGCGCGCACGGTCTCCCGCGAGCCGACGATGGCGCGGGCGAGCATCCGGGAGGCCTGGGCCTTCTCGGCGGGGCTCCAGTAGGTCTCGATGTCGTCGATCGGCGGGCGCAGCAGGCCGCGGGTGCCGCGCACGAGGTTCGTGAATTGCTGCTGGGCCGAGGTGAAGAGCCGCCGCGCCTCCGCGTCCGTCTCCGCCGCCACGACGTTCACCCCGACCATGGCATAGGGCCGCTGGAGCTGCCCGGAGGGCTGAAAGCGGCTGCGATAGGCCTCGAGCGCCGGCAGCAGGGCGTCCGGGGCGAAATGCGAGGCGAAGGCGTAGGGCAGCCCGAGCATCGCCGCGAGCTGCGCCCCGAACAGGCTGGATCCGAGGATCCAGAGCGGCACCTCCGAGCCGGTGCCCGGCACCGCCTGGACTCGCTGGTTCGGCTGGAGCGGCCCGAGCAGCGCCTGCAATTCGACTACGTCCTGCGGGAAGCTGTCGGCGGCGTCCGGCGAGCGGCGCAGGGCCCGCAGGGTCAGGCCGTCCGTGCCCGGCGCCCGGCCGAGGCCGAGATCGATCCGGCCCGGATGCAGGGCCGCCAGGGTGCCGAACTGCTCGGCGATCACGAGCGGGGCGTGGTTGGGCAGCATGATCCCGCCCGCCCCGACCCGGATCGTTTTCGTGCCGGCGGCGACGTGGCCGATCACCACCGCCGTCGCCGCGCTGGCGATGCCGACCATGTTGTGGTGCTCGGCGAGCCAGAACCGGTTGTAGCCGAGGCGCTCGGCATGGCGCGCGAGATCGAGGCTGTTGGCGAGCGCATCGGCCGGGGTCGCGCCCTCGGGAATGAAGGCGAGATCCAGGATCGAGAGGCGGGGCATGGTGCGGATGTCCTGGCGATGGGCGGCCGGGCCGCCCGGGCGATGTCCCCTTCGCCTGCCAGATCGGAAGTGTTGCGCCCGCGCGCAAGCGGAGCGGGTTAAGACTGCCCGCCGCGTTCCGATGTGGGCCCGGCATGACTGGGCTGCGCGGGAGCCGGACGAAGCGCGCCCGCATTCCTTTCGAAGGCCCGCTCGTCTAGAGCAGGCCGCGCAATCCTCGGAGACCCGGCCCCGTGTCCGCCTCGTCCCTTCGTCTCGGCGTCAACATCGATCACGTGGCCACCGTGCGGAACGCCCGCGGCGGCGCCTATCCCGATCCGGTGCGCGCCGCGCACGAGGCGGTGGCGGCGGGGGCGGACGGCATCACCGCGCATCTGCGCGAGGACCGCCGGCATATCCGAGACACCGACATCGCCGCCCTGCGCCAGCTCTCCGTGCCCCTCAACCTGGAGATGGCGGCCACCGACGAGATGGTCGGCATCGCGCTCGCCACGAGGCCGCATGCCGCCTGCCTCGTCCCGGAGAAGCGCGAGGAGCGCACCACCGAGGGGGGCCTCGACATCGTCGGCGGCCGGGATCACCTCGCGCCCCGCATCGCGGCCCTTTCCGAGGCGGGCATCCGCGTCTCCCTCTTCGTCGAGCCGGACGAGGCGGTGATGGATGCGGCCCGGGCCCTCGCCGCGCCGGTGGTGGAGCTCCATACCGGCCGCTATTGCGAGGCGGCGATCGAGGGTGATGCCCTGCGCCTGCGCGCCGAGCTCGACCGGATCCTGCGGGCGGCCCGCTACGGCACGCAGATCGGCCTCGAGGTGCATGCCGGGCACGGTCTCACCCTCGACAGCGTCGGCCCGGTGGCGGCGATCCCCGAGCTGAAGGAGCTCAATATCGGCCACGCGCTGATCGCCGAGGCGATCTTCGTCGGTCTGCGCCAGGCGGTGCGGGACATGCGCGCGGCGATGGACCGGGCCCGGGAGAACGCCGCGGGGCTCGCATGATCGTCGGCATCGGTTCCGATCTCTGCGACATCCGCCGGATCGAGGCCTCGCTGGAGCGCTTCGGCGACCGTTTCACCCACCGCGTCTTCACCGATGCCGAGCGGGCCAAATGCGACGCCCGGGCGGCCCGCGCCCCGTCCTACGCCCGGCGCTTCGCGGCCAAGGAGGCCTGCGCCAAGGCGCTCGGCACCGGCATGGCGCTCGGGGTGTTCTGGCGCGACATGGAGGTGGTGAACCTGCCCGGCGGCGCGCCGACGCTGCGACTCACCGGCGGCGCCCAGGCGCGCCTCGAGGCCCTGGTGCCGGCCGGGCACGTGGCCAGGCTGCACATCTCCCTCACCGACGACCCGCCCCTGGCGCAAGCCTTCGTGATCATCGAAGCGGTGCCGGGAGAGCCCTGAGCAGGCTAAGAAGGCGCCTCGCCGGGCCGCGGGCCGGCCCGGTGCGAAAGGGCACTGCGCTCAAGGCTTGCGTTGCGGGGGGCGTAAGCTTGGTCTAGACCGCCGCCACTCCCGCGGGCGAGACGCGCCCGCATCCCACGCGGCTGCCTTGCGGGCCGATCCGGCCCGGACGCCGCGGAGACGACTGAGACTGATGGAAACCGCGCGCGTGGATCACGAGACCAAGCCGGCCCTCCGGTCCTCCGACACCGGCACCTGGGCGAGCATCCGCGAGACCGTGAAGGTCGGCGTTCAGGCCCTCCTGATCGCGCTGGTGGTGCGCACGCTGCTGTTCCAGCCCTTCAACATCCCCTCGGGCTCGCTGATCCCGACGCTCCTGATCGGCGACTACCTGTTCGTCTCGAAATATTCCTACGGCTACTCGAAATACTCCCTGCCGCTGGGCGAGTACCTGCCGATCGGCGGCCAGGGCCGGATCTGGGGCGCCGAGCCCAAGCGCGGCGACATCGCCGTGTTCAAGCTGCCCAAGGACAACTCGACCGATTACATCAAGCGCGTGATCGGCCTGCCCGGCGACAAGATCCAGGTGATCGAGGGCGTGCTCAACATCAACGGCAAACCGGTCAAGCGCGAGCGCATCGCCGATTACGAGACCTTCGACGCCTTCGGGCAGTCGACCAAGGTGCCCCAGTACCAGGAGACGCTGCCCGGCGGCGTCGTGCACCGCACGATCGAGCGCGACGGCGACCACGGTTTCTGGGACAACACCGAGCTCTACACGGTGCCCCCGGGCCACTTCTTCATGATGGGCGACAACCGCGACAATTCCACGGATTCGCGGGACCTCGCCAGCGTCGGCTACGTTCCCTTCGAGAACCTCGTCGGCCGGGCGGAGATGATCTTCTTCTCGATCGACGAGGGAACGCCCGCCTGGCAGATCTGGCGCTGGCCGGCGGATGTCCGTTGGGGCCGCCTGTTCTCGACGATCCACTGATTTGAGCGACGCACCCGCACCCGGAGACGGCGGAGCCCCGCGCCCCTCGAGCCGCGCCCGCCGCGCCCAGCGCCCCCGGCCTTCCCTGCAGGAGCTGGAGGCGCGCATCGGCCACGACTTCGCCGATCCGGACCTGCTCCGGCTCGCCCTGACCCATGTCAGCAAGGCGGGGAATTCGGGCCGCACCGGCAGCTATCAGAGGCTGGAATTCCTCGGCGACCGTGTGCTCGGCCTCGCCGTGGCGGAACTGCTCTACGCCGCCTTCCCCGAGGCCGACGAGGGCGAGCTGTCGCGCCGCCTCGCCGGCCTCGTGCGCCGGGAGACCTGCGCGGCGGTCTCGACGCAGTGGCAGGTCGGCCCGCATCTTGAGCTCGGCATCGGCGAGGTGCAGGGCGGGGGGCGGCGCAACCAGACCATCCTCGCCGATGCCTGCGAGTCGATCCTCGGCGCGGTCTATCTCGATGCCGGCTTCGACAAGGCCAAGGCGATCGTGCGCGAGGCCTTCCGGCCGGAGCAGGAGACGGCGGCGCCCCGCGGGCGCGACGCCAAGTCGGCTCTTCAGGAATGGGCGATGGCCCGTTCCCTGCCGATCCCGGTCTACGAGGTGGTGGAGCGCTCCGGCCCGGATCATGCTCCGGTCTTCCGAATCGCCGTCCGGGTGAAGGGCATCGAGCCCGGTTTCGGCACGGGCTCCTCGAAGCGCGTCGCCGAGCAGGAGGCTGCCCAGTCCGTGCTGGCACGGGAGGGGATCGGCGCAACCCAGGACGGGAACAGCGATGGCTGAAGACGAAGACCACGGACACGAAGCCGCGCCGGAAAGCCTGCTGCCGCAGATCCCGGCCGATGCGAAGGCCGGCTTCGTCGCCCTGATCGGCGTGCCGAACGCCGGCAAGTCGACGCTGCTCAACGCCCTGGTCGGCACCAAGGTCTCGATCGTTTCCCGTAAGGTGCAGACGACCCGGGCGCTGGTGCGCGGCATCGTGATGGAGGGCTCGGCGCAGATCGTCCTCGTCGACACGCCCGGCATCTTCGCGCCCAAGCGCCGGCTCGACCGGGCCATGGTGCAATCGGCCTGGGGCGGCGCCGCGGATGCGGATGCGATCTGCCTGCTGATCGACGCGCGCAAGGGCGTGGACGAGGAGGTGGAGCGGCTGCTCGGGCGCATCCCGGACGTGAAGCGCCCGAAGCTCCTCGTGCTCAACAAGATCGACCTGATCCCCCGCGAGAAGCTGCTCGGCCTCGCCAAGACCCTGAACGAGCGCATCTCCTTCACCGAGACCTTCATGATCTCGGCGCTCAACGGCGACGGCATCGAGGCGCTGCGCAAGTCGCTCGCCGCGATGATGCCCGCGGGTCCCTGGCTCTACCCGGAGGACCAGGTCTCGGACGCGCCCCTGCGCATGCTCGCCGCCGAGATCACCCGCGAGAAGATCTACGACCGCCTGCACGAGGAGCTGCCCTACCGCTCCACCGTCGAGACCGACCAGTGGCAGGTGAAGCAGGACGGCTCGGTGCGCATCGAGCAGACCATCTTCGTCGAGCGCGAGAGCCAGCGCTCCATCGTGCTCGGCAAGAACGGCCAGACCATCAAGGCGATCGGCCAGGCCGCCCGGCTGGAGATCGCCGAGGCCGCCGAGGCCAAGGTGCACCTGTTCCTGCATGTGAAGGTGCGCGAGAACTGGGCCGACGATCCCGCCCGCTACCGGGAGATGGGGCTGGAGTTCCCCCGCAACTGACAGGGGCTTTCTCTCGGCGGCGCGGCCATGTTTCGGTTGCGCCGCAGCATGAACCTGTTACACGCCGACCCATGACGCAGGATCGAGCCCCCCGCCAGAGCCGGCCCACGCCGCCGTAGCCGCGCGCTCTCCGTCGTCCTTTTCCCTTATTCCCTCATCTGTCCGCGCCGCTGCCGCGCGGGCTCATGCCTCCTGTCGGCGCCGCGTGGCGCGCGGGAGCACGAAAGCGCTGCCTCCATGAATCTCGTCCGTCTGCGGAGCGAATGGGCTCCGAACGTCACCCGTGAGCTGCTCGCCGGAACGGTGGTCGCCCTGGCGCTGATCCCGGAGGCGATCGCCTTCTCGATCATCGCCGGCGTCGACCCGAAGGTCGGGCTCTATGCCTCGTTCTGCATCGCCGTCGTCAGCGCCTTCGCCGGCGGGCGCCCGGCCATGATCTCGGCGGCGACCGGAGCGACGGCGCTCCTGATGACCGGCCTCGTGAAGGAGCACGGCGTCGCCTACCTCTACGCGGCGACCATCCTCACCGGCCTCCTGCAGCTCGCCGCGAGCGCGGCCCGGCTCGGCAACCTGATGCGCTTCGTCTCGCGCTCGGTCGTGACCGGCTTCGTCAACGCCCTGGCGATCCTGATCTTCCTCGCCCAGATGCCGGAGCTGATCGGCCAGGGCACGATCGTCTACGCGATGACGGCGGCCGGCCTCGTGGTGATCTACGGGCTTCCCTACCTGACCAGGGCCATCCCCTCGCCCCTGGTGACGATCGTGCTGTTCTCGGCGGTGGCGATGGCCCTCGACCTGCCGATCCATCGGGTCGGGGACATGGGCGCGCTGCCGAGCGAGCTGCCCTGGTTCGCCCTGCCGCAGGTGCCCTTCACCCTGGAGACCCTGCGCATCATCCTGCCGACATCGGCCACCATCGCCATGGTCGGGCTGCTGGAGAGCCTGATGACGGCGGCGATCATCGATGAGATGACCGACACCACCTCCGACAAGAACCGCGAATGCGCTGGCCAGGGCGCGGCCAACATCGCCTCCGGCTTCCTCGGCGGCATGGCCGGCTGCGCGATGATCGGCCAGTCGGTGATCAACGTCTCCTCCGGCGGCCGCGGACGGCTCTCGACCCTCTGGGCCGGCGCCTTTCTGCTGTTCCTGATCGTGGTACTGGGGCCCTACGTGGCGCAGATCCCCATGGCCGCGCTCGTCGCCGTGATGATCATGGTCTCGATCAACACCTTCCAGTGGAGGTCGCTGCGGACGCTCCTCACGCATCCGCGCTCGTCGAGCGTCGTCATGCTCGGCACCGTCGCGGTGGTGGTGGCGACCCACGACCTCGCCCGGGGCGTGCTGTTCGGCGTGGCGCTGAGCGGGCTGTTCTTCGCCCACAAGGTGACGCGCCTCTTCGGCGTCACCTCCACGCGCGCGGGGCGGGCTCGCACCTACCGGGTCAGCGGCCAGATCTTCTTCGCGACGGCGGAGGCCTTCCATGCGGCCTTCGATGTCCGGGAAACCGATCTCGACCGTATCGTGATCGATCTCTCGGCCGCGCATTTCTGGGACATCACCAGCGTGAACGCCCTCGACCGGGTGGTGCTGAAGTTCCGCCATCACGGCGTCGCGGTGGAGGTCGTCGGCATGAACGCGGCCACCGCCATCATGGTCGAGCGGCTCGGCAGCTACGACAAGCCGGGCGCGGCCCTGGACGCGGCCGGCCACTGAGGGCCGGCCGAGGCCGGGGCGGCCCACGAAAAGCCGTCCCGGACGCCGCCGAATCCGGCTATACGAGAGTTATCCCCGGTCGATTCGTCCGTTTGCGACCTGAGGCACCGCTTCGCGCGTGACCTCCGGCCACGACGTGCGTTCCCGGACCGAAGCGTTTGAAGTCCGAATTCCAGAAAAGATGCAGCACGTCGTCTACGGCCTCCCCCCGGCCGGCCTCGTGGAGGTCGCCTCCGGCGCGGCGCAGGTCTCGCCCTTCTTTCCCGGCTCCCCGCGCCTGGAGGATGTGAGCCCCGGCAGCCTCGACGGCGCCGTGGTGCTCGCCCCCGCCGGCACGATCGAGCGGCGCTACACCCTCGCACTGGCGCTGCGCGGGCTCGCCCCGGGCGGGCGCTGCGTGGCGCTGGCGCCCAAGGATCGGGGCGGGGCGCGCCTCGCCAAGGAGCTCGCCGCCTTCGGGGCCGTGATCGCCGAGGAGGCGCGCCGCCATCACCGGATCTGCCTCCTGTCCCGGCCGGAACGGCCGGAGGGGCTTGAGGAAGCCATCGCCGAGGGGGCGCCGCGCCACATCGACAACATGGCTCTGTGCACCCAGCCGGGCATCTTCTCCTGGGACCGTCTCGATCCCGGCTCGGCCCTGCTGATCGAGACCCTGCCGATGCTGTCCGGCCGCGGCGCCGATTTCGGCTGCGGCCTCGGCATCCTGTCCATGGCCGTGCTGCGCTCGCCCGCGGTGACCCAGCTCGCGATGATCGACATCGACCGGCGCGCCGTCGCCATGGCCGAGCGCAACGTGGGGGACGCCCGCGCGCGCTTCCGCTGGGCCGACCTGCGCCAGCCGGACGAGGCCCTGTCGCGTCTCGACTTCGTGGTGATGAATCCGCCCTTCCATGACGGGGGCGCCGAGGACCGCAGCCTGGGTCAGGCCTTCATCGCCCGGGCGGCCCAGGTCCTGCGCCCCGGCGGCAGCCTCTGGCTCACCGCCAACACCCATCTGCCCTACGAGGCCACCCTGCGGGAGCATTTCCGCGAGGTGACGCAGAGGGCCGCGGGCGACGGCTACAAGGTGATCGAGGCGCGCAAGGCCACGGGTTCCGGCAAGGCCTTCGGCAAGAGGAACGGATGAGCAAGTCCGTCCGTCTCGACAAGCTCCTCGCCAATCTCGGCTACGGCTCCCGCCGGGAGATCCAGGCTTTGGCCTGGGGTGGTCGCATCACCCTCGACGGCGCGGCGTTGAACGATGCCGGCGGCCGTATCGCCCTCGAGGCCGACCTGCCCGAGCGGATGAGGATCGACGGCGCCCCACTCGATCCCCTGCCCGGTTTCTGCCTGATGCTGCACAAGCCGCTGGGCGTGACCTGCTCGCACAAGGAGGCGGGGCCGCTCGTCTACGGCTTGCTGCCCGAGCGCTGGCGCCGGCGCGACCCCGCACTTTCGACGGTGGGACGCCTCGACAAGGAGACCTCCGGCCTGCTCCTGCTCACCGATGACGGGGCGCTGCTGCACCGGATCATCTCGCCCAAGGCCAAGGTCGCCAAGCGCTACCAGGTGACGCTCGACCGGCCGCTCCGGGGCGACGAGGCGGCGGTCCTGGCCTCCGGGACGCTGATGCTGGAGGGCGAAGACAAGCCCCTGCTGCCGGTCGGCTTCGAGGGCCAGGACGCGACCCATTGTGCCGTGACCCTGCACGAGGGGCGCTACCATCAGGTCCGCCGCATGTTCGCGGCGTTGGGTAATCACGTCACGGCGCTCCACCGCGACCGGGTCGGCGGCCTCGACCTGCCGGCCGATCTGCCGGCGGGAGAATGCCGCGTGATGGGGCCCGCCGAGATCGCCGCCGTCTTCGCCCCATCTGCGTGATTGCCTGGCGGGGCGATTGCGGCCCATAAGCGCCGATGGCTTCCATCGATCAGACCGCCGCCGTCCTGCACGGCTTCATCGCGCGCGCCGAGCGCGACGATTTCGCCGCGGTGCAGGGCGCCGTCCTCGAACACGCCCTGGCCGAGCCGGATCCGCGGGCGCGCCCGGCCGCCCTGGACGCGCTGCTCGCCCGGCTTTCGGACGGCATCCGGCCGGACACCTTCTCGCCCCTGCAGCAGGCCTTCTACGTCGCGGTGCTCGCCATGATCGAGCGGACCCGGGACGAGGTCGGCCGCGTCGCGGGCTGAGCCTGGAGGAGGGGCTTGGCTTGCGCCGCGTCCCCGCTTCTGCTAACGCCCCCGCCCATCCCACACGCGGAGCCGGCCTCATGCATGAATGAGGCGTTTCCGGTGGCCGGCCTCAGGTCGGTCGCTTCCTCCGCGGCGGTACCAACCGGAGAGAACAAAGAATCATGGCCGTCGATTTCACCATGCGCCAGCTCCTCGAGTCGGGCGCGCATTTCGGGCATCAGGCCCACCGCTGGAACCCGAAGATGGCTTCGTACATCTTCGGCACCCGCAACAATATCCACATCATCGACCTCGCCCAGACCGTGCCGGCGATGCACTCCGCCCTGCAGGCGGTGAGCGACACCGTGGCCCGTGGCGGCCGCGTGCTGTTCGTCGGCACCAAGCGCCAGGCGGCGGATGCCATCGCCGAGGCGGCCAAGCGCTCCGCCCAGTACTACGTCAATTCCCGCTGGCTCGGCGGCATGCTGACCAACTGGAAGACCATCTCGGGCTCGATCCAGCGCCTGCGCAAGGTCGACGAGACCCTCGATGGCGGCGCC
This sequence comes from Methylobacterium organophilum, assembly GCF_022533465.1. Taxonomy (NCBI): domain Bacteria; kingdom Pseudomonadati; phylum Pseudomonadota; class Alphaproteobacteria; order Hyphomicrobiales; family Methylobacteriaceae; genus Methylobacterium; species Methylobacterium organophilum. The sequence continues at coordinate 2,275,650 of NZ_CP092848.1, forward strand.
GTCGGCCTCACCAAGAAGGAGCGCCTGATGCTCTCCCGTGAGAAGGAGAAGCTCGAGAAGGCGCTCGGCGGCATCAAGGATATGGGCGGCGTGCCCGACCTGCTGTTCGTGATCGACACCAACAAGGAGCAGCTGGCGATCAAGGAGGCGAACCGCCTCGGCATCCCGGTCGCGGCCATCGTCGACTCGAACTGCAACCCCGACGGCATCACCTACGTCGTCCCCGCCAACGACGACGCCGGCCGCGCCATTGCGCTGTACTGCGATCTGGTCGCCCGCGCGGCGATCGAGGGCATCGGCCGCGGCCAGGGCGCGCTCGGCATCGATGTCGGCGCCTCCGAGGAGCCGACCGCCGAGGAGCTGCCGGCCAATGACGACGCCGTTGCCTCCATCGAGTCCGGCTCGATCAACCCGGCCGACGTCGCGGCGCTCGCCGAGTCGACCGAGCATTTCGAGCTCCTCGCCGCCCCGCGCGGCGCCCCCGACGACCTGACCAAGCTCACCGGCGTCGGCCCGCAGCTCGTGCAGAAGCTCAACGATGCCGGCGTGTGGCACTACTGGCAGATCGCTGCCATGCAGCCCGACGACGTCGCCAAGCTCGACGCCGATCTGAAGCTCAACGGCCGCATCGGCCGCGACGGCTGGATCGAGCAGTCCCGCGCCTTCGTCGAGGCCGCTGCGGCCTGATCGGCGACGGCACCGGCTCTCGGGCCCGGTGCCGCGGCGCGCGTCATCTCTCTGCAAAGCCCGGCGCTTTAAGCGAGCGCCGGGCTCACTCACTTCAAGACACCGCTGAATCGAAAGAGGATCGCCATGGCCAACATCACCGCCGCCCTCGTGAAGGAGCTGCGCGAGAAGACCGGCGCCGGCATGATGGATTGCAAGGGCGCGCTCAACGAGACCGACGGCGACCTCGAGGCGGCGATCGACTGGCTGCGCAAGAAGGGTCTCGCCAAGGCTGCCAAGAAGGCCGGCCGTGTCGCCGCCGAGGGTCTCGTCGCCGTCGAGTCCGCCGGCCGCCACGCCGCGATCCTCGAGGTGAACTCCGAGACCGACTTCGTTGCCCGCAACGACAGCTTCCAGGCCTTCGCCCGCGAGGCCGCCAAGTTCGCGCTGAACACCGACGGCACCCTGGAGAGCCTGGAGGCCGCGACCTTCCCCGGCTCCTCCACGACCGTGAAGGACACGCTCTCGAACCTGATCGCCACGATCGGCGAGAACATGACCCTGCGCCGCGTCGCCAAGCTCGAGGTTGGCCAGGGCGTGATCGCCTCCTACGTGCACAACCAGATCAGCGAGGGTCTCGGCAAGATCGGCGTGCTCGTCGCGCTCGAATCGACCGGTGACGTCGAGTTCCTGTCGACCCTCGGCCGCCAGATCGCCATGCACGTCGCCGCGACCAACCCGGTGGCCCTCGACGCCTCCGGCGTCGACACCGCGACCGTCGAGCGCGAGAGCAACATCCTGCGCGAGAAGAACGCCGGCAAGCCGGACCATGTCCTCGCCAAGATCATCGAGAGCGGCCTGAAGAGCTACTACAAGGAGGTCACCCTCCTGGAGCAGCCCTTCGTGCATGACGGCTCCAAGACCATCACCCAGGTCCTGAAGGAGGCCGAGGGCAAGGCCGGCGCCCCGGTCGCGATCAAGGGCTTCGTGCGTTACGCCCTCGGCGAGGGCATCGAGAAGGAAGAGGGCCCGGACTTCGCGGCCGAGGTCGCGAGCATGTCGCGCTGAGCGCGATCCACGCTTTCCTCCATGTTGAAAAGGGGCGGCGGCAGCGATGCCGTCGCCCCTCGACGTTCTGGTACGGGCCTTGATAGAAGCCGCGGGACTTCGCGTTCCCCCCAGCGTATTGAGGAGCCCTAGATGCCGGAGAAGGCGCCGTTCCGTCGCGTCCTCGTCAAGCTCTCCGGTGAGGCGCTTGCCGCCCCGGACGGCTATTGGCTCCATCCGCCGACCCTGGCGTCCCTGGCCGAGGACATCGCCAGCACCATCCGGCATGGTTTCGAGATCGCCGTGGTGGTGGGCGGCGGCAACATGATCCGCGGCGCCCGCATCTCCCAGGCCGGCTGGATCGACCGGGCGACGGGCGATTCGCTCGGGATGATGGCGACGGTGATGAATTCGCTGGCCATCGAGACCGCGCTCAACGCCGCGGGTGTGGCGGCCCGCACCATGTCGGCGGTCTCGATGCCGACGATCTGCGAGACCTTCGCCCGGCAGCCCGCCCTGCACCATCTCGACAAGGGCCAGGTCGTGGTGCTCGCCGGCGGCACCGGAAACCCCTACTTCACCACCGACACGGCCGCGGTGCTGCGCGCGGCGGAACTGCGCTGCGACGCGGTGCTGAAGGCCACCCAGGTCGACGGCGTCTATTCCGCCGATCCGAAGCGCGATCCGAACGCGCGGCGCTACGACCGGCTGAGCCACGACGAGGCCATCGCCCGCGACCTCAAGATCATGGACACGGCCGCTTTCGCCCTGGCGCGCGAGAGCAGGCTGTCCATCGTGGTCGGCTCGCTCCATCCGCCGAGCTCCGTCACCGCGATCCTGACCGGCGATGCGCCCTCTACCCTGGTGGCGCCGTAGGGGCGTCCCCGCTCCGTAAGGCGTCAGGGGCCGGGAGGCCCCTCCGCCAGGGCGACGAGCGCCGCCAGGTCGCGCCGGATCCAGGCCTCGTCCTCGGCGAATTGCGCGTCGCTCGTGCCGGGCTGCCGGAACAGCGTCAGCATGACCTCGCTGCCTTCCCCGTTCGGCACGATCCGCAGGGGCACGAAGACGCTTCGGCCGTCGCCGAGATCGACCCGGTGATCCATCACGCCGAAGGGGTTGTGCGGCGTGAAGGTGATCCTCACGGGACCCTCCGGTCCCTGGGCGGTCCAGCCTTCGCCGTCGCGTTCGAGGGCCCCCTGGCTGAGGCCGGAGGCCCATTGCGGGAAGCTCTCGGGTCGCCAGAGCCTTTCATAGAGCTCCCGCGCCTCCCGCCGGGCCGAGCAGGTGATCACCTTCGCTTCCAGCATGGTTCCTCCAGGGGCACCATTGTCGGAGCGCATGCCGGATTTGACCAGCCTCATGCCCTTCTCGGCTGATCGCGCGTTGCGCCTCCGGGCGGATCGGTAGGCACGGGACCCGATCCGTCCGCGCGACGGGGCCGCGCCACGCTTGCAAAGGCGGTGCGCCGGCACCCGCCCGATGGCGTTCGGCAGCCGCTTCCTATTTGCGGGTGCACGCGTTTTCGTTCATTGAAGCCGCAACGCGTGCAGGCAGCCGCTCGCCCGGCTGCGCCGCTTCCACAGCCCAAGCGTCGGGACCTTCTTTCGACATGGCCACACCGGACTTCGACCTCAACGACATCAAGCGCCGCATGCAGGGCGCCGTCGCCTCCCTGAGCAAGGATCTCGGCTCCCTGCGCACAGGCCGGGCGACGCCGAGCCTGCTCGATCCGATCCAGGTCGAGGCCTACGGCGCGCTGATGCCGATGGCGCAGGTCGCCACCGTGAGCGTGCCGGAGCCGCGCCTCCTGTCCATCTCGGTCTGGGACCGCTCGATGGTAACGCATGTCGAGAAGGCGATCCGCGAATCCGATCTCGGCCTCAACCCGATGACCGAGGGCCAGACCATCCGCCTGCGCATCCCCGAGATGAACGAGCAGCGCCGCAAGGAGATGGTCAAGGTCGCCCACAAATACGCCGAGGAGGCCCGCGTCGCCGTGCGCCATGTCCGCCGCGACGGGCTCGACATCCTCAAGAAGCTCGAGAAGGACGGCGCCATCAGCCAGGACGACGAGAAGCGTCAGGCGGGCGACGTGCAGAAGGCGACCGACGACCATATTTCCGAGATCGACACCGTACTCTCCGCCAAGGAGAAGGAGATCATGCAGGTCTGATCCCGGCGGTCGCCGTTGTAATTTCAGGCGGGGCGGCGCGTTGCCGCCCCGTGTTACATGGTCTGGATCGGGGGAGAGGCGCGTTGATTCGATCGGAAGGCGCGCGTCAGGTGGCGGCGGTCGATGGCGGGGGCGGTGCGCTGTCCGGCGAGTCCGAGCCCACGAGCCATGAGATCAAGCCCGCGCTGCCTCCCCCGCAGCACGTCGCGATCATCATGGACGGCAACGGCCGCTGGGCTTCGAGCCGCGGCTTGCCGCGCTTCGAGGGGCATCGTCGGGGCGTCGAGGCGGTGCGTCGCGCCGTGCGCTCGGCCATCCTGCTCGGCGTGCGCTACCTGACGATCTACAGTTTCTCGTCGGAGAACTGGCGCCGGCCCCCGACCGAGGTGGCCGAGCTGATGGGGCTCCTCAAGCTCTTCGTGCGCCGGGACCTCGCCGAGCTCCACGCCAACGACGTGCGCATCCGCGTGATCGGCGAGCGCAGCGATCTCACGTCCGACATCGCTGCCCTGCTCGCCGAAGCCGAGGAGCGCACCCGCGACAACAAGGGCCTGACCCTGGTCGTGGCCTTCAATTATGGCGGCCGGCAGGAGATCCTGCGGGCGATGCAGCGCATCGCGGCCGAGGTCGCCGCCGGCCGTCTGCAGCCGGACGCGATCGGGCTCGACACGATCACGGGCACGCTCGACACGGCCGGGATCCCCGACCCGGATCTCGTCATCCGCACCTCGGGCGAGCAGCGTCTCTCGAACTTCCTGACCTGGCAGACGGCCTATGCCGAATACGTGGTCTCGCCGGCCTTCTGGCCCGATTTCGACCACGGCGCCTTCCTGGAAGCGGTCGCCGAGTATCATCGCCGCGACCGCCGCTTCGGCGGCCTCAGCAGCAAGGCCCAGGGATGAGCGGTCGCGGCTCTGCGCCGACGCCCGCGGGCGCGCGGCGCATGCCCTTCGCCACCCGTGAGTTCGCGTTGCGGGCCGTCTCCGGCGTGGTGCTCGCGGCCCTGGTGCTGGCCGCGCTCCTCGTCGGTGGCTGGCCCTTCGCGGCGATCTGGCTCGCCGCGGGCATCCTCGGCGCGGGCGAATGGCTCGCCATGAGCCGCACGGCGCCGACGCGGCTTCTCGGGATCGTCAGCGCCGCCGGCCTTATCGGTCTGTGCGTGGCGCTCCTCGCCCGTCTGCCGCTGCCCGTAGCGGCCGCCATCGCGGCCCTGGCGGTCGCGATCCTGGCGGTCGCCGCACGGGGGGCGACCGGCCGGCTCCATGCCGTGCTCGGCTTCGCCGCGGCCTCGGTCGTCGTGCTCGTGCCGACGGCCCTGCGCGAGGACCCGGCCATCGGCCTCGTCGGACCGGCCTGGATCTTCGCCGTGGTCTGGTCGACGGACATCGCCGCCTATTTCGCCGGCCGCCTCCTGGGCGGCCCCAAGCTGATGCCGCGGGTGAGCCCCAACAAGACCTGGTCGGGGGCGGTCGGCGGGCTTCTGGCGGGCACGCTCGCCGGGCTCGGCGTCGTTCTCGCGGCCCGCGAGGGCAGCCCGGATCTGTTCGGGCGCCTCCCGCTTCTCGCCGTGGCGCTCGTCAGTGCCCTCGCCTCCGTCCTCAGCCAGGGGGGGGACCTGTTCGAATCCGCCCTGAAGCGTCGCTACGGGGTCAAGGATTCCGGGCACACCATTCCCGGCCATGGCGGCATCATGGACCGCCTGGACGGCTTCTTCGCGGTCGCCCTCCTCGCCGGCCTCGCGCTCCTGGCGCGGCGCCTCGCTGCCGTCTGATTTCGGGTGCTTGATGATGCCCGCCGACGAAACTTCAGGATGTCTCCCGTGAGCCTCACCGTCACCGTCCTCGGCGCCACCGGCTCCATCGGTCGTTCCACCACCGATCTCCTGCGCCAGCATGCCGGGCGCTTCCGCGTCGGCGCCCTGGTCGGCGGCCGCGACGCCGCCGCCCTCGGCGCGCTCGCCCGGGAGCTGAAGGCCGATTTCGCCGCCCTTGCCGACGAATCCGCCGGCCCGGCCCTGGCCGAGGCCCTGGCGGGCTCGGGCATCCCCCACGGGGCGGGCGAGGGGGCGGTGCTGGAAGCGGTGGCCCGCGACGCGGATATCGTCGTCGCCGCAGTGAGCGGCGCGGCCGGCCTCAAGCCGACCTGCGCGGCGCTGAAGCTCGGCCGCACGGTGGCGCTCGCCAACAAGGAGAGCCTGGTCTGCGCCGGCGACGCCTTCATGCGCGACGCCAAGCGCTACGGCGCGACCCTGCTGCCGGTGGATTCCGAGCACAACGCCCTGGCCCAGGCCCTGGGCGACGGCCGCATCGACGACGTGGCCAAGATGACGATCACCGCCTCGGGCGGCCCGTTCCGCACCTGGACGCGGGAGCGCATCGCCGCGGCGACGCCGGATCAGGCCGCTGCCCATCCGACCTGGTCGATGGGCATGAAGATCAACATCGATTCCGCCTCCCTGATGAACAAGGGGCTGGAGCTGATCGAGGCGCATCACCTGTTCGCGCTCTCCGCCGACCGCCTCGACGTGATCGTGCATCCGCAGTCGATCGTGCACGGCTTGGTCTACTGGCGCGACGGCGCGGTGACCGCCGGGCTCGCCATGCCCGACATGCGCGTGCCGATCGCCCATTGCCTCGGCCTCGGCGACCGCTTGACCATCGAGCGGGGGCGCAATCTCGATCTCGCCGCGACCGGCAGCCTCACCTTCGAGCCGGCGGACGAGGCCCGTTTCCCCTGCCTGCGCATCGCCCGGGCCGCGCTGGCCGAGGGGGGCGGCGCGCCGACCGTGATGAACGCGGCCAACGAGATCGCGGTCGCGGCCTTCATCCGCGGCGCCATTCCCTTCTACGGCATCGCCGAACTGGTGGAGCGGGCCTGCACGCATTTCGCCGCCGAATACCGCGCGGCTCCCGCCGACGTCGAGGCCGCGCTCGCCATCGATGCGCATGTGCGCGCCTGGGCGTCCCAGGCCCTCCCCGCCGCCGCGGCGGCGGAGTGAGACCCCGCCGGCGTTCGGCGCAACAAGCCCCTGCCGCCTCGTTCCGGCTCCGGTTTCTGGGGCGAGACGGTCGGGATTAAAGGCTCGCCTCGCGCGACGGGCCGTGCGACCATCCGCGGGACGCGACGTGCTTGCCCTCGTGGAGGGGGACGCCGATCTCAGCGCGGAGCGGTCGAGAAGAACGGGGGCCGAAGGGCCTCGGGAGACTCAGATGGACTTCCTTTCCGCCATGGGCGGCACGGCCGAGAGCTTCTTCGGCTCGGTTATCCCTTTCCTGATCGTGCTCACCGTCGTCGTGTTCGTGCACGAGATGGGGCATTTCCTGGTCGGGCGCTGGTGCGGCGTCGGCGTCAATGCCTTCTCCATCGGCTTCGGTCCCGAGATCGCCGGCTTCAACGATCGCCGCGGCACCCGCTGGAAGCTCTCCGCGATCCCCCTGGGCGGCTACGTGAAGTTCGTGGGCGATGCCAACGGCGCGAGCGTGCCCGATGCCGAGGCCGTGGCCCGCATGAGCGAGCACGAGCGCAGGATCAGCTTCCCGACCCAGCCCGTGCACAAGCGGGCCGCCATCGTCGCCGCCGGGCCGATCGCCAATTTCATCCTCGCCATCGTGCTGTTCTCCGGCGCGATCTACGTGAATGGCCGCTACGAGACGCCGGCCCGGGTCGAGGCCGTGCAGCCGGGCAGCGCCGCCGAGCGGGCCGGCTTCAAGGGCGGCGACGTGATCCGCGCCATCGACGGCGAGGCGATCGGCAGCTTCGCGCAGATGCAGCGCATCGTGGCCAGCAGCGCCGGGTCGAGCCTGTCCGTGGTGGTGGAGCGCGACGGCGGCCGTGAGACGCTGACCGCCGTGCCCGACACCTTCGAGGAGCGCACGCCCTTCGGCCGCCATCGCATCGGCCGCCTGGGCATCAACGGCCCCAATGCCGGCGCGGCCAAGCTCGTCCATTACGGCGCGCTCGAATCCGTGACGTTCGGCGTCCACGAGACCGTCTTCGTGGTGGACCGCACCTTCAGCTACATCGGCAAGCTGGTCACAGGGCGGGAATCCGCCGATCAGCTCTCCGGTCCGATCGGCATCGCCCGGGTCTCGGGCGAGGTCGCCCGGGTCGGCGGCGTCGGGGGCCTGATCGGCCTCACCGCGCTGCTCTCCGTCTCGATCGGCCTGCTCAACCTCTTCCCGATCCCGCTGCTCGATGGCGGCCACCTCCTGTTCTACGCCTTCGAGGCCGTGCGCGGGAAACCCTTGAGCGAGCGTGCGCAGGAGATCGGTTTCCGTATCGGGCTGGCCTTCGTCATCATGCTGATGCTGTTCGCGGCCTGGAACGACATCCTCAATCTGGGGGCTTCCTGGAGCGGCCGCGGCACCTGAGGCGACCCGCTGGGCGGGGTCGCGGCTCCGCCCGGATCGAGGGTGAACAAAGCGTTGCGCCCGCCCGCGGCTATTCGAAAAAGCCGTGGGCGTAGCCGTATTTACGCCCTATTCACCTTAATCGACGATGCTTCGAGTCTGCCATCGTCCGTTAAGTGGCGCGAAGGCCACGACCCCCAAAATCCCGACAGGTCGATCCCCCGTTCACGTTTGCTAACGAGGGGAAACTCGATAGAAGCGTGGCTGGGACCAGAGGGTGGGCGTCCGATGGACGCTCGTCTGCGGGTGCGAACCCGTGCTGATAATAAAAGAGACGGGCGAATACATGATGTCGATGACGGGGAAGCGCCGGCGCAAGTCGGCGGAGCGGACCATCGTCTTGGTCGCCACCGCCGCCGCTGGCGTGATTCTCGGCGGCGTCGCCGCTCAGGCGCAGCAGATCGTCGTCGAGGGCAATCGCCGCGTCGACTCCGACACCATTCGTTCCTACGTGACGGGAACCGCCTCGGGCTCGCCCGAGGAAGCGCGCCGCAACCTTCTCTCCACCGGCCTCTTCTCGGACGTGCAGGTCTCGGCCCGCGGCGGCGCCACCGTCGTGCGGGTGCGTGAGAACAGCGTGATCGGCCGCGTGGTCTTCGAGGGCAACAAGAAGATCGAGAAGGCGACGCTCGAGGGTGTGGTCGAGGCCAAGGATCGTGGCCCGCTGAGCCAGGCCGTGATCTCCGCCGACGTTGAGCGGATCCGGGACGTTTACAAGCGTTCGGGTCGTGGGACGGCGCGGGTGAGCTACCGTCTGGTGGATCTTCCGAACGGGCGGACCGACGTGGTCTACCAGATCGAGGAAGGCGACAAGACCGGCATCCGCGAGATCCACTTCGTGGGCAACAACGCTTACTCGGAGTCGACCCTGCGCGGGATGATGACCTCCTCCGAGATGAACTTCCTGTCGTTCATCAAGACCTCGGACGTCTACGATCCCGACCGCATCGCCAACGACCTGGACATCATCCGGCGCTACTACCTCAAGAACGGCTATGCCGACTTCCGCATCGTCAACGCCGATGCGCGCTACGTCGAGACGCCGGAGGATGCCGGCTGGGTCATCACCGTCACGGTGGACGAGGGCGAGCAGTACACGGTCGGCGCGGTCGCAGTGGATGCCCGGGTTCCGGGGGTCGATACCGGCGCGCTGGACGGCGAGGTGCGCGCCCAGGTCGGCGACGTCTACAACGCCGAGGACGTGGAGAAGACGCTGGTGGGGGTGACCAACGAGGTCAACCGCCAGGGCTACCCCTTCGCCCAGGTGCGGCCGACGGGCCAGCGCGACCGGGCCACCCACAAGGTGTCGCTGGGCTTCGTGGTCGAGGACGGCCCGCGGGTCTACATCGAGCGCATCAACATCCGCGGCAACACCCGGACCCGGGACTACGTGATCCGGCGCGAGCTCGATCTGGGCGAGGGCGATGCCTACAACCGCGTTCTGGTCGACCGGGCCGAGCGCCGCCTGAACGGGCTGGGCTTCTTCAAGAAGGTGCGCTTCTCCAACGAGCCGGGCTCGGCGCCGGACCGGGTGGTGGTCAACATCGACGTCGAGGATCAGCCCACCGGCTCGTTCTCGGTGGCCGGCGGCTACTCCACCCAGGACGGCATCATCGGCGAAGTCTCCGTCTCCGAATCCAACTTCCTCGGACGCGGGCAATACGTGCGTGTCGCCGCCCAGGGCGGCCAGTACGCCAAGGGCTTCGACTTCTCCTTCACTGAGCCGTACTTCCTCGGCTACCGTCTCGCAGCCGGCTTCGACGCCTTCTACAAGTACTCGGACCTGACCCGGTACTCGCGCTACGAGACCACGGTCTATGGCGGCCAGCTCCGCGTCGGCCTGCCGATCACCCAGGAATTCGGCGTCACCTTCCGCTACTCGCTGTACAACACCGAGCTGAAGGTCCCGAACACGATCAAGCGGCCCTTCAACGACTGCTCGATCCCGATCCCCGGCTACACCCAGCTGAACCCGGCGGGCACGATCGATCCGGTCTCGGGTCGCAACGTCGGCGGTCTGCCCGCCTATCCGAACTGCGCCTTCGACGGCGAGGCCTCGATCGCGCTCAAGGGCTCGCAGGGCTCGACCCTGACCTCGCTCGCCGGTGTGACGCTCGCCTACTCGACCCTCGACAACCTGCAGCGGCCGACCAACGGCTTCTACGGCGAGTTGAAGCCCGATATCGCCGGCCTCGGCGGCGACTCCAAGTTCTTCCGCGTGACGGGCGATGCCCGTTACTACAAGGAACTCTGGGAGGACGTGGTCGGCTTCGTCCGCATCCAGGGCGGTCACATCACCGCGCTCGACGGCAACCCGCTGCGGATCACCGACCAGTTCTTCATGGGGCCGTCGCTGGTGCGCGGCTTCGCCCCGAACGGCCTCGGCCCGCGCGACGTCGGCATCGCCGATGCCCGCTCCAACGCCATCGGCGGTACGACTTACTTCGGCGGCACCCTCGAGATTCAGTTCCCGATCTGGGGCATCCCGAAGGATCTTGGCCTGAAGGGCGCGGTCTTCGCCGATGCGGGTACGCTGTTCGGGTACTCCGGCAGCCGCTCCTTCGACGTGAATGGCGACGGCTTCATCAACGGCATCGCCCCGGGCGGCCTCTGCAACTACACGAGCTTCGGTTCGAACGCGATCAAGGTCGAGCCCGAGTGCGTGAACGTCCACGACAAGCCGACCATCCGTTCCTCGGTCGGTGCCTCGATCCTGTGGAACTCGCCCCTCGGCCCGATCCGCTTCGACTACGCCTACGCCCTCACCAAGGACGAAGGCATCCAGACGACCTTCGGGCGCGTGGGCAAGGATCAGATCCAGGCCTTCCGCTTCTCCGGCGGCTCGCGCTTCTGACGGAAACGACGCGCCGCCCGATCCCCGGGCGGCGCGTTATGGCTTTCATGACCGATCCCGTCTTCTTCGCGCCCGAACCCGGCCTGACCCTCGCAGAGGTGTCCGCCGTCACGGGTCTCACCCTTCCCGAAGGCGCGGATCCGTCCCGCGCCTTCGTCGCTTGTGCGCCCCTCGAGAGCGCCGGCCCCGAAGACCTCGCCTATATGGACAACGCGCGCTACGCCGAGGCTCTCGCCCGGACGCGTGCCGGTGTCTGCCTGGTCTCGCCGCGCTTCGCCGCCCGGCTGCCCGAGACGACGATCGCCCTCGTCGCGGCCGATCCTTATCGCCACTACGCCAAGCTGCTCGCACGCCTGCATCCCGATGCGATGCGGCCGGGTTCGCTGTTTGCCGCTGCCGGCATCTCTCCAGGGGCCCATGTGCATCCCGAGGCGCGGCTTGAGGACGGCGTGCGCGTCGATCCCGGGGCGGTGATCGGACCGGGCGCGGAGATCGGTTCCGGCAGCGTGGTCGCGGCCAATGCCGTGATCGGCCCCAATGTCCGGGTCGGGCGGGATTCCTCGATCGGTGCCGGCGTCACCCTCTCCCACGCGCTCGTCGGCAACCGGGTCATCCTGCATCCGGGCGTGCGCGTCGGCCAGGACGGGTTCGGCTTCGCCATGGGTGCCGGCGGCCATCTCAAGGTGCCACAGGTCGGCCGCGTCATCATCCAGGACGATGTCGAGATCGGCGCCAACACCACGATCGACCGGGGCGCCAGCCGCGACACGGTGATCGGTGAGGGCACCAAGATCGACAACCTCGTCCAGATCGCCCACAACGTGGTGATCGGTCGCCATTGCGTGATCGTCTCCGGCGTCGGCATCTCCGGCTCGACCACGCTGGAGGATTACGTCGTGCTCGGAGGCCAAGTCGGCGTGGTCGGCCATCTGCGCATCGGCATGGGCGCCCAGATCGCCGGCTCCTCGAACGTGAACCGCGACGTGCCCCCGGGGGCGCGCTGGGGGGGCACTCCGGCCCGGCCCGTGCGGACCTGGTTCCGCGAGATGACGGCGCTCGCCCAACTCGCCCGCCGCTCCGGCGGTGAGGACGCTCCCGCTTCCCGTCCCGGCAAGCGCGCCGCCGACGACGAGGCCTGAGCGGCTTTCGCTCAGGCGCCCCCGTCGAAGAGCGCCCGGATCTCCGGGATGCCGTCCCACAAGTCGGTGCGGTGGCAGCGCAGCTGCGCGCGGGCCGTCGTCTCGTAGAGCGCGAAACTCTCCGCGATGAGGCGGTCGAGGTCGTAGCTGGGGGCCACGCCGCCCGACGGGCGGCGTCCCTTGAACAGGGTGGAGCCTGCGACCCCATAGAATTCGGCGATGGGCGGATAGACCGGCCAGACGACTCCGTTGAGGAGTGGATCGGGCACGTAGTCGCCCACATCGATGTCGGCCGGCTGGAAGCCCGCCTCCCGCAGCAGCCGCGCCGCCACCTCGCCGAGCACGCCGATGCTCGGATGGTTGATATTCCGCATGAACACGCCACGCCGGGCCCAGCGGGCGATCTCCCCGGAGAGATCGAAGTCGACTGCGCGGCTCGCCCGGATGAGGTCGGAGGCGCAGGAGTCCCAGGCGGCGAAATAGCCGAGCCGCACCATCACGTCGCGCCGGAACAGGGCGGCGACCCGCCCGGGCGTGAGCCCCCGCAGGAAGCCGAACAGCACGATCGCCGAATGGTAGGTGTGGAGCGGGGAGGGGACCAGCCGGCCTCCCGCGGCTCCGACATAGATCGCGTCGGGATGGAAGGCGGAGAACACGATCGAGGGATAGAGCCGGGCCGCCGGCAGGGCCGCGCACAGGGCCTGCGGGCCGCTGCCGGGCAGGCTGCCCGGTTCGAGGGCCTGCACGAAGACATGGTCGAAGGCCCGCAGCTCCCCGACCAGCGTCTCCAGGCCGCCCCGCCGCGCCCGCAGGCCGGCAAGGCCGAACAGGCGGACTTGGGCCCCCGGCAGCAGCGTCGCCACGGACAAGGCCACGCCCTCCGCCTGACAATTGCCGATCACCGCGATGCGCGGCCCTGGGCCGGACAGCGTCTCCGCGGGCCGGCGCCCGGGCAGCAGCCAGGCCACGGCGCCCCTGATCAAGCCCGTGCTCATCCGGCTATTCCCGCCGGATCAGGCGGTCGACGACGAGGTCCGACCAGAAGCCCCAGCGGAACTCGCGCTTGAGGGCTTCGGGATCGTAATCGTGCTCCACCCATTCCAGGAAGCTGCGGCCGGCGGGCTCGCCCTCGGCAAGGTAGCGGGCGAAGAAGGCGTCGAGGATCCCAGTCTTGGCGAAACGCCAGTGGCCGTAGCGGGGGGAGAGCTGGCGCGCGGCTTCCCGCACGGGCCGGCCCTCGTGCAGGATCAGGAACAGGGCGGCGGCGAGACCGGCCCGGTCCGCGCCGGACTTGCAATGCATCACCGCCGGGTACTCGATGCCTTCGAAGAAGGCCTTGGCGGCGAGCACCGTCTCGCGGGAGGGCGCCTCCCGGGAGCGCAGGACGAACTCGACGAGCTTCAGGCCCTGACGCTCGCAGGCCTCGCGCTGCAGCGGCCAGGAGCCATGCTCGCGGCCCCCGCGCAGGGAGATGATCGTGCGCACGCCCTTGCGCTTGAACCAGGCGAGCTGGTGCGGCGAGGGCTGGGCCGAGCGCCAGACGAGGCCGGTGCCGACGAGATGCCGGTTGAGATAGGCCAGGCGGAACACGCCGTGATCGACGAGCAGCATGTTCGCCCAGGCCCGGGCGCGGGCAAGCGGGCCTTCGATGGGCTGCTCGAACCGGGCGATGCGGGCCATGCGGCGCGCGTAGCGGGTCTCGGGCTTGAGGAAACGGTTGAACACGATGCTCCGGCTCGATCGCCGCTCCGGGGCCGGATGCTGCCCCGCGCCGCTCTAGCAGCCGTTCGGATGGGCGACAACGCGGCGCCACGGGCGCCAGGGGGGAGCCTCTTCTGCTGCGACGCGGGAGACGCTTCGGCGCCGCCGATCCCCCGTTGCCCCGCGCCCGGATTTGCGCGCATCATGGCGCCATCCGACGCATCGGGGAGCGGACGTCTCCATGAGCACGACCACGGTCAGCATCCGCCGCGCACGGCTAGGGGACGCGGCGATGCTGTCGGCCGTGTTCGATACAGCCTGGCGAGAGGCCTATCAGGGCGTCATCCCCGGCCTGGCTCTGGAGCGCTACATCGCCAAGCGCGGCCCGACGGCCTGGAAGGGCATGATCGGGCGCGGCCGCGGGCTCGCGGCGGTGGAGTTCGGGGAGACGATCGTGGGCTACGCCGCCTATGGCCGGGCGCGGGAGCGCTCCCTGCGGGCCGAGGGCGAGATCGACGAACTCTACATCACGCCGGAATATCAGGGGATCGGCCTCGGCACCCGCTTGTTCCGTGCGGTGCGCAACGACCTGATCGATCACGGGCTCGCGCGGGTGGGCGTCTGGTCCCTCGCCGCCAATCCGCGGGCGATCGCCTTCTACGAGGGGCTCGGCGGCCTGCGCAGCGCCGAGGCCGTCGAGCGCCTCTCCGGCGCCTGCCTGCCGAAGATCGGCTTTATCTTCGTTTAGAACCCACGGTTCAGAGTGCGGACATGGGCGTAACAGGCCGCTCCGCCTGTCGAATGTCGGATTTCCTTGGCGGTACGGCGCGGCTAGAAGGGCCGTGCAGGCAGCCGCGACCGGAAAGACGGCCTCCTGCCGGACAGATCAGGATAAGCCATGAACATCGATGCCATCTCGATCGGCAAGAATCCGCCGCAGGACGTCAACATCATCGTCGAGGTCCCGCTGGGCGGAGAGCCGATCAAGTACGAGATGGACAAGGATGCCGGCGCCCTGGTCGTCGACCGCTTCCTCTATACGGCGATGCATTATCCGGGGAATTACGGTTTCATCCCGCACACCCTGTCGGGTGACGGCGATCCCTGCGACGTGCTGGTCGCCAATACCCGGGCGATCGCCCCGGGCGCCATCATCAGCGTGCGCCCCGTCGGCGTGCTGGTGATGGAGGACAATGCCGGCGAGGACGAGAAGATCATCGCCGTGCCCTCGCGCCACCTGACCATGCGCTACGACCGCATCGAGAACTATGCGGACCTGCCGGACATCACCCTGCAGCAGATCCAGCACTTCTTCGAGCACTACAAGGACCTGGAGCCCGGCAAGTGGGTGAAGGTGGTGCGCTGGGGCGACAAGGCCGAGGCCCATCGCCTGATCCTGGAAGGGGTCGAGCGCTTCAAGAAGTCCAAGGCCTGAGGCCGGATCTCCTTGAAAACAGCCCCGGGGCGCCAGGCGCCGCCGGGGCTTTTTCGTGCGTCAGCCCCGGGGGCCGACGAGGCCCGGCGGGATCGGGGGCTGCTCGCGCGGGGGAGCGGAGGCCTCCAGGGGCTGCGGCTTCGCGGCGGGTTTCGGGGCCGGCATGCGCGCCTCGACGGCCGGTTTGGGCGCCGACGGCTTCGAGGCCGGCTCCGAGGCCGGGCGCGCCGGCTTCGGAGCCGGCTTTGGCACGATCGCGCCGGTGGTCGCGACGTCCGGAACCGCGGCGGCGGGGGCGGGGGTGGCCGGGTTGTCGAGCCCGTAGATGTCGTCGCGGAAATGCGCGCGGCCATCCGCGGTGGCGTAGCCGGTCAGGTAGACGAAGGCGACCGGCACCGGCTTGGTGAGCTTGATGTCCCGGCGCTCGCCGGTGGCGATGCCGGTCTCGATCTCGATGGGCCCCCAGGTCGAGCCCGGCCCGTTCGGCCCCTCGGTGCCCTGGAGCAGCCAGGCCGCGAATTCCTTGACCTGCCCGACGCGGACGCAGCCATGGGAGTGGAAGCGGACATTGCCGGCGAACAGCGACTTCGCCGGGGTGTCGTGCATGTAGACCGCGTATTTGTTCGGCATGTCGATGCGGACCTGGCCGAGCGAATTGTCGAAGCCCGGATCCTGGCGCAGCGTGTAGTTGATCGCCTTCTCGCTCGACCAGTCGATCGCGGTCGGGTCCACCTCCGCGCCGCCGGGGCCGTAGATGCGGATGTGGTTCTTGGCGAGATAGCCCGGGTTCTTGCGCATCGTCGGGATGATCTCGTTCTTGATCACCGAGACGGGCAGGGTCCAGTTCGGGTTGAGATTGATGTCGGTGATGCGGGTCGCCACGACCGGGGTCGCCTTGTCCGGCGAGCCGACCACGGCGACGTAGCGGCGGGCCACCGCGCCCTTCTCCACCGCCTCCACCGCGGCCGAGGGGATGTTGACCACCACGTAGCGCTCGCCGAAGGCGAAGGTGGACCCCATCAGCCGCTCGGCGGAGGCGGCGAGCTGCCGGTGGCGCACGCTGGCCGGCACGTTGAGGGCATTGACCGTGAGCCGCGCCACGATGCCGGAATCGGGCAGCCCGTGCCGGGTCTGGAAGGATTTCACCGCGGCCACCAGCGGCGCGTCGTAGAGGTCCGAATGCACGGCGTCGGCGGCGAGGTCGCCGGTCATCACGAGATGGCCGCGCAGGGCCGCCACGGCCGGGTTGCGGTCCCCGGGCTTGAGGGCGAGCCCGGCGGGCAGGCTGCTCCAGCCGCCGGCCTCCGCCAGCGCCCGGTACTGCTCGGCCATCCGCACCGTGTCGAGGAAGGTGGCCGGAGTGAAGCTCGGCTGCGGGTCCTCGGCGATCTTGGCATAGATCGTGGCCGGCAGCTCGCGGCTCTTCCGGGCGGGCGCGGAGGCCGAGTCGGCCGCCGGAACCGGCGCGGCTTGCGGCGCGGCGGATTGGGGCGCCGCCGGGGGCGCGACCGGGCCCGCCTCCTGCGAGGAGGGCTGCACGGAGAGCGGCAGCGGCGCCGATGCGCCCTCGCGGGCGGACTCGGCCCCCGCGGCGGCGGCGGCGAGGAGAAGCGGCGCGAGGAGCGCCGGACGAAGGATGTGGTGACGCAGCAACATCGCCGGCCTCTGAGGGGTCGTGCCGGCAGGTTGCGCCGGGATGGTTACTTTTCCCCTCCCGCAGGCTGTCGCGCCTGTCCCCGAGCGTGACGGTTGCGCCGCCGTGATGCCGGGGCCGCTCGATCGAGGCGGAGGCCATGTCATCAAGTCCGCCGGGGCCGGAAACACACGGCCCGGCCCCGCTCTGGCGGAGGGCTTGCTTGCGTCAGGCCGCGTGGATCGGCGCATCGGTTCGGGATAGAAGTTCGGCACTTACGAAGCGGGAGAAGAGCCCTTGGCCACCATCATCCCCGTCGCACCCTTCGACTACGTGGTGTTCGGCGCCACCGGCGACCTGACCCAGCGCAAGCTCCTGCCGGCGCTCTATCACCGCTATCGCGACGGGCAGATCCCGGAGACGAGCCGCATCATTGGCGCCTCGCGCACGGAGCTCACGGAGGAGGCCTTCCGCGAGAAGGCCCGGGACGCGCTCAAGAGCTTCATCGCGCCCTTCGATCTCGACGAGGACAAGCTCGACGGCTTCCTGGCCCATCTCAGCTACGTCCATATCGACGCGCTGGGCGAGGACGGCTGGCCGGACCTCAAGGCGCTGCTCGACGAGCAGCCGGACCGGATCCGGCCCTATTACCTCGCGACCTCCCCCGATCTCTACGGCCCGATCTGCCGGAATCTCGACCGGTTCGGACTGATCGGCGAGAAGAGCCGCGTCGTGCTGGAGAAGCCGATCGGCAAGGACCTGAAATCGGCCCGCGCCATCAACGACGCCGTCGGCGCCGTCTTCCCCGAGAGCCAGATCTTCCGCATCGACCACTATCTCGGCAAGGAGACGGTGCAGAACCTGCTGGCCCTGCGCTTCGCCAACACGATCTTCGACCGGCTCTGGAACGCCGACGTGATCGACCACGTCCAGATCACCGTGGCCGAGACCGTGGGCGTCGAGGGGCGCGGCGGCTATTACGACACCTCGGGCGCCCTGCGGGACATGGTGCAGAACCACATCCTGCAGCTGCTCTGCCTCACGGCGATGGAGAGCCCGCTCTCCCTCGACGCCAATTCGGTGCGCGACGAGAAGCTGAAGGTGCTGCGCGCCCTGAAGCCCATCACCGCCGCCGACGTGCAGACGGTGACGGTGCGCGGGCAATACGTCTCCGGTGCCGTGGGCGGGAAGGCGGTGGCCGGCTACCAGGACGATCTGGGGCCGGAGGCCGCCACCAGCCGCACCGAGACCTTCGTCGCCCTGAAGCTCGAGGTGCGCTCCTGGCGCTGGGCCGGCGTGCCCTTCTACGTGCGCACCGGCAAGCGCCTGCCCAAGAAGCATTCCGAGATCGTGGTGCAGTTCCGCGCCTCGCCCTTCTCGATCTTTCCTTCCGAATCCTTCGGCCGCGAGCCGAACCGCCTGGTCATCCGGCTCCAGCCGGAGGAGGGCATGAAGCTCGAGGTAATGACCAAGGATCCGGGGCCGGGCGGCATGCGCCTGCGCCCGACCGATCTCGACATCTCCTTCGAGGAGACCTTCAAGCAGCGCTATCCCGACGCCTACGAGCGGCTGCTGATGGACGTGGTGCGCGGCAACGCCACCCTGTTCATGCGCCGGGACGAGGTGGAGGCCGCCTGGGAATGGGCGGACAAGCTGCTCAAGGCCTGGGCCGACCGGCCCGAGCCGCCGCGCCCCTATTCCGCCGGCAGCTGGGGGCCGACCGCCTCCATCGCCCTGATCGAGCGCGACGGCCGCACCTGGCACGAGGAGCTGAAGTAGCGCCGGGGTCAAAGAAAAAGGCGCCCCGGTAACCCGGTGCGCCTGAAAAGTTTCGATCCATTTCCTTGGGAGGAGAATGTCTCCCAGAGGTAAGGGCTGGGCGGCGGTTTCGGAAGGGTGCCGGCGGCGCATGGCACCGCTCATTCAGAAACCCGGCCATGCTCTTCGCGCAAGAGTCGGGTCCCTGCGGCGGACGTGCGCGGTTTCCGACACCTGTTCCGGGATGGGGACGCCGGCGCGCGCCGGCGGGTCGCCCCGCTCGAAGCGGACGATCGGACATATCGACAAGCCGCTCCCGTTCCTGTAGAGAGCCGGCCAACTCACAACAGGATGCCGAAATCCTGACGCCCGGCCTTTGCCGGACGGGCGCAACGGCGGAGATTTTCCATGAACATCATCGAGCAGCTCGAGCGGGAAGAGATCGCCCGTCTCAACAAGACCATTCCGGATTTCGAGCCGGGCGACACGGTCGTCGTCAACGTCCGCGTCAAGGAAGGCGACCGCACCCGCGTGCAGGCCTATGAGGGCGTCTGCATCGCCCGTTCCGGCGGCGGCCTCAACGAGAGCTTCACCGTCCGCAAGATCTCCTACGGCGAGGGCGTCGAGCGCGTCTTCCCGGTCCATTCGCCGATGATCGATTCGATCAAGGTGGCCCGCCGCGGCAAGGTCCGCCGCGCCAAGCTCTACTACCTGCGCGACCGCCGCGGTAAGTCGGCCCGTATCGTCGAGCGCTCCGACCGCGCCGAGAAGGCCGCCAAGGCTGCCAAGGTCGCCGCCGCCGAGTAAGGTTTTTCGGCCCGCGCCACGGCGTGGGCCCGGATCTCCCTTCGACCCGCTCCGATCGCCTCGGGGCGGGTTTTTCGTTGCGCGTTGGCCTCGCGTCCGGATGATTCGATGGGGGTGAGCCGGAGCCTCTCTCCTCGCCTCCCGGGCGAGGGGAACCGCGCGCAGCGCGGTGGAGTGGGACCCTGAGCGCGGTCCGGAAAGCTCGCCGCCCTCTCCGTCCGCTTCGCGGCCACCTCTCCCGAGGGGAGAGGAAAGGCCGTCGCAGACCGGGCCGAGCACGCGAAACAGCCGCGCTCCCCCGCCGATCGGGTGCTCAATCGTCCTTCGGGGCGGTGAGCAGGGGCGGGAAGCTGGCAAGGAAGCGGGCGCGCTCCCAGAGGTCGACGCCGTGGCCGTTCACCAGGGACTGGGCCTTCACCTTGGCGGCCTCGTCGTCCTCCGCCTCGATCACCACGACGGAGCGGATCGAACCTGTCGGGTCGAGATAATAGGCCCGGTAGGTCGGGAGACCCGGGGCGGGGCTGTCGGTCGTGGTGGCCGTGCTCGGCATTAGGTCGCCCGGTTGTCGGCGGGAGGACAAGTCTCTCCGGCACCGGCGCCTGGGATCTTACAGCCGGTGATTGTTATACTGTGATGGTTTGCCGGTGCGATTGATAGTTCACAAAGATACAGAATCTGGATTTTATTAAGCCCTGGTGCGGGACCGTCTCGTGCCGGACGAAGGCCGGTGCCCCAAAGCAGAAAGGCCGCCCGAGGGGCGGCCTTTCCGTTGAGGGCGAAGCGGGAAGCTTCGGATCAGCGCGAGTAGAACTCGATGACCAGGTTCGGTTCCATCTGTACCGGATAGGGCACCTCGGAGAGGCCCGGGATCCGGGTGATGCGGGCGGTCATCTTGGAATGATCGACCTCGATGTAGTCGGGCACGTCGCGCTCGGCGAGCTGGCTCGCCACCACGACGATCTCGAGCTGGCGGGAGGCTTCCTTGACCTCGATGAGGTCGCCGGCCTTCACCTGGTAGCTCGGGATGTTGACCCGGCGACCGTTCACCTTGACGTGGCCGTGGTTCACGAACTGACGCGCCGCGAACGGGGTCGGAACGAACTTCGAACGGTACACGACGGCGTCGAGGCGGCGCTCGAGCAGACCGATCAGGTTCTCGCCGGAGTCGCCACGCAGGCGGATCGCCTCGGCGTAGTAACGGCGGAACTGCTTCTCGGTGATGTTGCCGTAGTAGCCCTTGAGCTTCTGCTTGGCGCGCAGCTGCGTGCCGAAGTCGCTCATCTTGCCCTTGCGGCGCTGGCCGTGCTGGCCGGGGCCGTATTCACGGCGGTTGACGGGGCTCTTCGGGCGGCCCCAGATGTTCTGGCCCATGCGGCGATCGAGCTTGTGCTTCGCCTGGACGCGTTTGGACATCGCTGTTCCTCTGGAACAAGTTGAGGAACGCGCCCTCCTTTTCCTCGCGGCTCGCGCCGCAAGGACGACAGAGCGGGTTTCGGGCCGCTCGCGGGTGCGTATGAAAATGCCACGGGGCCCCTGATCGGAGCCCCGCGAACCGGCCGCTCCTAGACGAGAAGAGCGGCGGCGTCAATCGAGGACGGCCGGGTCCCCGGGCGCACCGGCACGATCGTGCCGATTGCGCGCGGCTAATGCTGTGCCCGCCACTCGGCGATCAGATCGCAGAGCGCGGCATGGCCCGCCTGCGCGGCCCGGCGCTGCGTCGGCCAGACATCCTTGGAGGAATCGACCACCCGCAGCCCCTGCCGGATCTCCCATCGAAACCGCTGCGCCTGGCTGGGGGAGGGCTCGACGGTGAGGGTGTAGGGATGATGGGTCTGGAGATGCATGTGCAGAATAATGCCATGCAGGGGTGCGGCGACCCACCGGATCCGATGCATGGCTGCACCGGCGAGGGTCCCGGCCGCGTCAGGGGCCGGCCAGGGACGCTCACGCGCGCCGCAGGGGCAGAGCCTCGACGCCGATCTCCGCAAGGCCGCGCCGGGCCAGGCTGCGTTCGAGGGCCGGGTTCAGGCCCGCGCCGCCGGTGAAGATACCCTGGACCGGCTGCGGCCGGTCCCGCGCCTCGCCCGGCCCGAGCAGCTGCACCACCCGCCGGGCGATGGCCGGGGCCGGGTCGATCCAGCCGACGAGCCAGGGGGCCAGGGCCTCGAAGCGGGGCAGCAGCAGCGGGTAATGGGTGCAGGACAGGCAGATCACGTCCGTGCGCCGGCCATCCTCCAGGGTGCGGAAGCAGGGGGCGATCTCCGCGGCGAGCGCCGCATCCGTCACCGGCTCGCCCGCCATCTCGGCCTCCGCGTAGCGGGCGAGGTTCGGCGCGCCGACCAGGGTGACGGCGCAATCGCCGGCATAGGTGGCGACGAGGTCGCGGGTGTAGCTGCGGGCCACGGTGCCCGGGGTCGCGAGCAGCGTCACCACCTTCGAGCGCGAGAGGGCGGCGGCGGGCTTGATCGGCGGCACCACGCCGACGAAGGGCGTAACGAAGCGCTGGCGCAGGGCCGGGAGCACCACCGTCGAGGCGGTGTTGCAGGCGATCACCACGAGATCGGGCGCGTGCAGGGCGAGCAGCCGCTCCATCACCGCGAGGACGCGCTCCACCAGCACCGGCTCGCTGAGGGCGCCGTAGGGGAAGGCCGCGTCGTCCGCGCAATAGAGCGTGCGCGCATCCGGCCGGGCCGCCCGCACCTGCTCCAGCACGGTCAGGCCGCCGAGGCCGGAATCGAAGACGAGAATCGTCGGTTCGCGAAGGGAAGCCGGCGACGCGGCGGCGAAGGTCGCTCCGGCCATCAGATCGATCCGCATGCGAGTAACCCGTCTCTGCCTCGGGGCGAAGTGTCGGGGGGCGATGGTTAAGGCCGGCTCACCGTGGCCGCATCAAGGCCGCGGCGCCGGTTCGCCGCGTGCAAACCCTGTGGATGCCGGCCCGGCGCGCGGGGGGGCGCGACGAACGGTGCCGCTCCCTCCGCGTTGTCGCGGCGAAATCGCGGACTACCTGCGCCGTGAGTTCAGAGAACGAGGTCCTCCCGATGGCAGCGAGCGCAGCGGTCTTCTCCTCCCGTCCCGCCTCCGGGGCCCGGGCCTTCCCGCCGCCGGAGGTCTCGGCCCGGCCCGTCGACCGGGAGGCCTGGATCGCCGCCTTCCACGCGGTGCGGGCGGAGACCGAGCGGCGGGCGGCGCCGCTCTCGGCCGAGGACCAGCAGGTCCAGTCCATGGAGGATGCGAGCCCGACCAAGTGGCACCGCGCCCATGTCACCTGGTTCTTCGAGCAGTTCCTGCTGCGGGAGCACCTGCCCGGCTACGCCATCTACGATGAGCGCCTGCATTACCTGTTCAACTCGTACTACGTGCAGGCCGGGCCGCGGCAGCCGCGCTTCCTGCGGGGCATGATCACCCGGCCGCGGATGGAGGAGGTGGCGGCCTACCGCGCCCATGTCGACCGCGCCGTCGACGCCCTGCTGCGCGAGGCCTCCGCCGCCGCCCTCGACGCGATCCTCCCCGTTCTGGAGATCGGCCTCTACCACGAGCAGCAGCATCAGGAGCTGCTGCTGACCGACATCCTGCACGCCTTCGCCCAGAACCCGCTGAGCCCCGTCTACGACGCGGCCTGGCGCTTCCCCGCCGCGGAGGCGCGCACCGGCACGGCGGAGCTCCCCCGCGGCATCACCCAGATCGGGCATGCGGGCGAAGGCTTCGCCTTCGACAACGAATCCCCCCGCCACGACGTCCTGATGCTGCCGGGCACGATCGACCGGGCCCTCGTCACCAACGCCCAGTGGCGCGCCTTCATGGAGGATGGCGGCTACGCGCGGGCCGAGCTCTGGCTCTCGGACGGCTGGCTCAAGGTCCAGGCCGAGGGCTGGGAGGCGCCGGGCTACTGGCGCCGGGCCGAGGGCGGCTGGGCGAGCATGACGCTCGCCGGTCTCCGGCCCGTCGATCCGGGCCTGCCGGTCACCCATGTCAGCTATTACGAGGCCGACGCCTATGCCCGCTGGGCGGGGCGCGACCTGCCGACGGAGGCCGAATGGGAGGTCGCCGCCCGCGAGGGGCTTCTGGGCGATGCCTTCGGCCGCGTCTGGCAATGGACCCGCAGCGCCTACGGCCCCTATCCCGGCTATCGCCCGCTCCCCGGCGCGCTCGGCGAGTACAACGGCAAGTTCATGTCGAACCAGTACGTGCTGCGCGGCTCCTCGGTCGCGACCCCGGAGGGGCATGCGCGGATCGGCTACCGCAATTTCTTCTACCCGCACCAGCGCTGGCAGTTCACCGGCCTGCGCCTCTCGGATGCACGCTCCACCGGAGCGTGAAGACCGAACGTGAACACCTGCCCAAGATCGCACGTTTCTTCCTGCCCGGCGCCCTGCCGGGGTCCCGAACGCTCGCCGCCGGAGGATCTTCCTTGACCGTCCATCCCCGCTTCGACGACGCCAAGCCCCTCGCCCAGGCCCCCGAGGACCGGCTGTTCCGGGACGATGTCTGGAACGGGCTCGGCGCCGCGCGCAAGGAGCTGCCGGCGAAGTACTTCTACGACGCCGCCGGCTCGGCCCTGTTCGAGAAGATCACGGTGCTGCCGGAATACTATCCCACCCGCACCGAGCTGAAGATCCTCGACGAGCGCGGCCCCGAGATCGCGGCGGCCCTGCCGAAAGGCGCGGCGCTGGTCGAGTTCGGCGCCGGCTCGACGGTGAAGCTGCGCCGCCTGCTCCGCCACATGAAGGACCTGACGGCCTATGTGCCGGTGGATGTCTCCGGCGAGTTCCTGCGCGAGCAGGCCGAGACCCTGCGCGGGGATTTCCCCCATCTCGCGATCGCCCCCGTCGTGGCCGATTTCACCCGGCCCTTCGCCCTGCCGGCCTCCCTGGGCGACGCGCCCCGGGCCGGCTTCTTCCCCGGTTCCACCATCGGCAATTTCCGGCCGGAGGAGGCGGTGGCGCTGCTCGACACCTTCGGCCGCATCCTCGGCCAGGGCGCCCGGCTCGTCGTGGGCGTCGATCTCGTCAAGGACCGAGCGGTGCTCGAGGCGGCCTATGACGATGCGGCCGGCGTCACCGCGGCCTTCAACATGAACCTGCTCGCCCGCATCAACCGGGAACTCGCCGGAAGCTTCGACGCGGCGCAGTTCGCCCATCGCGCCCTGTTCAACCCCGAGGCCTCGCGCATCGAGATGCATCTCGTCAGCCGCACGCGGCAGCAGGTCGAGATCGCCGGCCGCCGCTTCGGCTTCGAGCGGGGCGAGACGATCCATACCGAGAACAGCTACAAGTACACGATCGCCGGCTTCCGGGCGCTCGCCGCCGAGGCCGGCTGGTCGGCCGCGGAGGTCTGGACCGACGCGGAGGGGCTGTTCTCCGTGCACGTGCTGGAGCGGACGGGCCCGCGCGATTGAGGCCGCGGCCCGCCGGCTTCAGGCGACGAGATCCCGCAGGATCGCGAACAGGGCCTCGGTGTCGATCCGGTAGCGGTCCTCGATCGAGACGTGGCCCATGAGGAAGCGGTAATCGAGCCCGGCGAGGTAGGCCAGGTGCTTCATGCACCAGCTGACATGGTCCGGATGCTGGAATTCCAGCACCCGCGTGCCGGCCTCGCAGAAGGCGAGATTGGTCAGGCCGGCGCCGTGCGGCCCGATCACGATGCGCGCATGGGCGAAGAGGGCGACCTGCTGCGCCAGCGACAGCCCGGTGAGCCGGACCACCGTGAAGCCGAAACGGGCGAGGAGCCCTTCGATCTCCGCCTCGTTCTCCAGGCGCCGAAACTTGGAATCCGAGCGCGTGACGTAGATGCGCTCCGGCCCCGGGGGTGCCTGGCCGGCCGTGCCCCGCTTGATGATCGCGAAAGCCGTCATCGCGGCGGGATGGATGTCGATCCCGTGCGGGGTCTGCTGGAAGGGCGCCAGCAATTCCTCCACGAAGACGGCCCCCGCATCCTGGAGCCTCACGATCGGCAGCCCGTAATGCTCCGCCACCAGCTCGGCGGATTGCCGCTGCGCCTCCCAGAGATAGTCGGGCAGCAGGACGACGAGGTCCTTCCGGCGCGACGGCAGCTCGCCGTAGAGGGCGATCTTGCAGACGAAGAACAGGAGCCAGTGGAAGTGGTTGCCGGACACCCCGGCCAGGGCGTGGAGCGCCCGGCGCGCGCGCAAGGTGGGCACCACGTCGAAGCGGCCGAGTTCCGCCTCCGAGAATTTGAGCAGGTTCCTGTCCATGAAGAAGGGGAAATGGAACAGGGATTCGCGGACGACGGCGCCGTCCTTCTCGATGGCGCCGTACTTGTTGAGCACGATCGCGTCGTGGAAGGTCAGCAGATCGATTCCGCTGGCGACGTAGCTGTCCCGCGCCCCGTCGCCGGCGGCCTTCGGCGCCGCGACCTTGACCGCCGGGGCGATGAGGTCGATCCGGTCGGCGAGTCTGCGGCCGGATTCGACGGTGAGGGTGGTGAGGCCCGGCTCCCGGGACAGGCGCGTCTCGATGCCGGAATCCGGCCAGAGAACCAGGCGGCCCGCCAGGGTGTCCGGACGCTCCGTCCCGGCCGGGAGGTCGAATTCGACGCTTCTGCGGCCGTCGAGATGCTGGAAGACGAGCGTCGCGTCTTCGATCGCCCAGAAATACTCGTTCGGGTGCTCCTGGCCGACGATCCGCCCGTCGGGGGCGAGCTTGATGACCCGTCCCGTGGCGTCGTGCGTGTGGGTGTAGCGCCAGAAAACGGATCCGAGGTCGATCGCCATCTGCTGCCCGACTGACCGTGCCGTTCGGCCCAGCCGCGCGCCGGCGCGCCCCGAGGGGGCGGAGCCGGCCGCGCCGGGAGAGACGGCAAGACAAGCGACATCCCGCCCCGCGGCGGAGGGCGATCCGGCGTCGCGCGCCGGATCGGGAGCGTCCCGGCGGCCGGCCTTCGCGGCGTCAGCCTCCGGGGGCGGGTCGCGGCGGCGGCGGCCACCGCGACGGCAGGCGCATCAGAACACCTGCCCGGCGCCCTCGTTGCGCTTGGGCGCGCCGGGGACGCCGGCCTCCGCATCCGCCTTGTCGGCGGCGCGCTTGTCGAGGGCGCGCTCCACCACCTTGGCGAGGCCGACCATGATCTGGTCGAGCTCGTAATCCTTCGGGGTGTAGACGGCGGTGACGCCCATGTTCTTGAGCACCAGCTCGTCGTCCGTCGAGATGATGCCGCCGACGACCACGGGGATGTGGTCGAGGCCGGCCTCGCGCAGCTTGGCCTTCACGTCGCGCACCAGGGGCACATGCGAGCCCGAGAGGATCGACAGGCCGATCACGTGGGCGCCCCGCTCCTTCGCCTTGGCGACGATCTCCGCCGGGGTCTGGCGGATGCCGTCATAGGTCACGTCGAAGCCGACGTCGCGGGCGCGCAGGGCGATCTGCTCGGCGCCGTTCGAGTGGCCGTCGAGGCCGGGCTTGCCGACCACGAGCTTCGGCGTCTCGCCGAGGCGCTCGCCGAGGTCGGCGATGAGGAGCTTGGCCTCCTCGGCGGCGCCGGAGGTGACCGTCTCCAGGGTCACGCCGGTCGGCGCGCGGTACTCGCCGAAGACCTCGCGCAGGCGCTGGCCCCATTCGCCCGTGGTGACGCCCGCCTTCGCCGCGGCGATCGAGACCGGCATGATGTTGGCGCCGGAGCGGGCGGCCTGTTCCAGGTCGTCCAGGGCCTTGCCCACCGCCCGGTCGTCGCGCTTCGAGCGCCATTCGCGGATGCGGGCCTCGGCCTCCATCTCCACCGTCTCGGAGACGGTGAAGATCGCGCCCTCGCCGGCGGTGAGGGGCGAGGGCTCGCCCTGCTGCCACTTGTTGACGCCGACGACGATCTGATCGCCCTTCTCGATGGCCGAGATGCGCTTGGCGTTGGATTCCACCAGCGCCCGCTTCAGCTCGCCCGCCTCGACGGCCGTCACCGCGCCGCCGATCTCGGCGATGCGCTTCAACTCGGCCCGGGTCTGCTCCTTCAGGGCCTCGACCTTGGCCTCGATCACCGTCGAGCCGTCGAAGATGTCGTCGTATTCGAGCAGGTCCGTCTCGAAGGCGAGGATCTGCTGCATGCGCATGGACCATTGCTGGTCCCAGGGGCGCGGCAGGCCGAGGGCCTCGTTCCAGGCGGGCAGCTGCACCGCCCGGGCGCGGGCGCGCTTGGACAGCGTCACCGCCAGCATCTCGATGAGGATGCGGTGGACGTTGTTCTCGGGTTGCTGCTCGGTGAGGCCGAGAGAGTTCACCTGCACGCCGTAGCGGAAGATGCGCTTCTTCGGGTCGGTGATGCCGTAGCGCTCCTGGGCGATCTCGTCCCAGAGCTCGCTGAACGCGCGCATCTTGCAGATCTCGGTGATGAACCGCATGCCCGCGTTCACGAAGAACGAGATCCGGCTGAAGACGTCGGGGAAGCTCGCCTCGTCGAAATCGGGGTCGGCCCGCACGGTGTCGAGCACGGCGATGGCGATGGCCAGCGCGTAGGACAGCTCCTGGACCGGCGTCGCCCCCGCCTCCTGCAGGTGGTAGGAGCAGACGTTCATCGGGTTCCACTTCGGCACGTTCTTGGTCGTGAACAGGATCACGTCCTTGGTGAGCCGGAGCGAGGGCGCGGGCGGGAACACGTAGGTGCCGCGCGAGAGATACTCCTTGATGATGTCGTTCTGTGTGGTGCCCTGCAGGGCCGAGATCGGCGCGCCCTGCTCCTCGGCCACCGCGAGATAGAGCGACAGCAGCCACGGCGCCGTGGCGTTGATCGTCATCGAGGTGTTCATCTGGGCGAGCGGGATCTGGTCGAACAGGCTCCGCATGTCGCCGAGATGGGCGATCGAGACGCCGACCTTGCCGACCTCGCCGCGGGCGAGCTCGTGGTCGGGGTCGTAGCCGGTCTGGGTCGGCAGGTCGAAGGCGACGGAGAGACCGGTCTGGCCCTTGGCGAGGTTGCCGCGATACAGCTTGTTGGATTCCGCCGCCGTCGAGTGACCGGCATAGGTGCGGATGATCCAAGGTTTGTCGCGCTTGACCTCCGCGACGCTCGCGCTGGCGCTCATCCCGCTCGACTCCGTATACCAGAATTCGTCTTAATCCCGCGCGTGCCGCGCGATGTCGGCGGCACCGTAGCGAAGCGGCCGCGGCTCGTCATCTGGGAGAAAGGTCGGGGTCGGTCGGTCCGGCGACTGGAAAAACTTGATGCCGCGTGAAGCGGATTTTTTCGCGTGAAGGTCCCGCATTGCGCCATGCACGGCACGGGCGAGGGGGACTCGCCCGTGCGTGAGAGCGCCGGCTCACGGCTGTTTCAGAGGATGTGCGGGCTCAATAGCCGTTCGCGCACACCCGCATGCGGGCCGGGCCGCCATTGCTCTGGTGGCTCTTGGCGTGGCCGATCGAGCCCGTCATGTCCTGGGTCGGGTTGCCGCCCGGGCGCTTCACGACGATCTCGCACGTGCTCCGCGACGCGGCGGGCCAGCTCGGCGCCGCCGGGACCTGGACCACGTCCAGCCGCCCGCCGCGGGGGACGAGGATGGAGCGGGGCGAGCCCGGCGCGGGCAGGCGGTCGAGGTCGGGCGCGATGCTCGACCAATGCGGGGCCGCGTTCCTCGGCAGCACGGGCTTGGTCACCTTGGCCGCCTTGGCGGCCCGGGGCCGCTCGTTCCCGGCACCCGGCCGCGATGTTGCAGGGACGGCCGCGGTGGCGAGCACCGCGAGCGCAAGCGAGAGGCAGGAGAGAAAGCGCCGCAAGATCTTGCTCCAGTAATTGTCAGGGCCTGCCTAACGACGAGGCATATGAGCAAGATAATGGGCAAATACCGGTAATATGTGCTGCGGCACACGAAGGTGTTTTGCCGATTTAATCCTTCGTCTTCTCGAAATTTTGCCGGGATGATGGCGCCCGCGCCGACGTGGGCGCGGTTCTTCCTCCCGCGGCTGGTCCCGGGCCCGGTCGGTCGTCCGCGCAAGAAGGCGGCGCCACGCCGCAGTTTCGAAGGGCTCCAACCTCCGCTTCGTGCGTTGAGCCGGCGAGGACGATCGTGCCGACAGCCAAGGAGGAACCCGCGATGGCAGACCAGAGCCCGCGGCTGACCACAGCCTTCGGAAACCCGGTTTCCGACAACCAGAATTCCCTCACTGCCGGCCCGCGCGGCCCGGTGCTGATGCAGGACTACCACCTCATCGAGAAGATGGCCCATTTCAACCGGGAGCGGATCCCGGAGCGGGTGGTGCATGCCAAGGGCTACGGCGCCTACGGCACCTTCCGCCTCACCCGATCACTGGCGGAATACACTCGGGCCAAGGTGCTGACCGAGGTCGGCAAGGACGTGCCGATGGTCGCCCGCTTCTCGACGGTGGGCGGCGAATCCGGCTCGGCCGACACCGCCCGCGACCCCCGCGGCTTCGCCCTCAAGTTCTACACGGAGGAGGGCAACTGGGATCTCGTCGGCAACAACACGCCGATCTTCTTCGTGCGCGACGCGATCAAGTTCTCCGACTTCATCCGCACCCAGAAGCGCGACCCGCGCACCCATCTGAAGCCGCATTGGCGCCGCTGGGACTTCTGGAGCCTCTCGCCCGAGGCGATCCACCAGGTGATGTTCCTCTATTCCGACCGCGGCACCCCGAAATCCGCGCGCTTCATGAACGGCTACGGCTCGCACACCTTCTCGCTCTGGAACGACAGGGGCGAGCGCCACTGGGTGAAGTTCCACTTCCACACCAAGCAGGGCATCCAGAACTTCTCCGCCGACGAGGCCGACGAGGTCGCCGGCAAGGATCCCGACTACTCCTCTGCCGACCTCTCCCACGCCATCGAGACAGGCGACTTCCCGAAATGGCGGGTCTCGGTGCAGCTCATGCCGGAGCTCGAGGCCGACAGCTACCGCATCAACCCCTTCGACCTCACCAAGGTCTGGCCGCATGCCGACTACCCGCTGATCGAGATCGGCGAGATGGAGCTGAACCGCAACCCGGACAACTACTTCGCCGAGATCGAGCAATCGGCCTTCGAGCCCTCGAACGTGGTGCCCGGCATCGGCTTCTCCCCGGACAAGATGCTGCAGAATCGCGTGCTCTCCTACGCGGACGCCCATCGCTACCGGCTCGGGGTCAATTACCAGCAGATCCCGGTGAACCAGGCCAAGAACGCCCCCGTCCAGACCTATCACCGCGACGGCGCCATGCGCACCGACGGCAATCACGGCGCGCAGGTCGATTACGAGCCGAATTCCTTCGGCGGCCCGGTACAGGATCCGTCCTTCGCGGAGCCGCCCCTGCGCCTCAAGGGCGAGGCCGGCCGCTACGGCTGGCCGGGGGACGACGAGGATCTCTACGGCCAGCCGAAAATCTTCTGGACCAAAGTGCTCGACGAGGGCGGGCGCAAGCGGCTCGTGGAGAACATCGTCACCTCCATGAGTGACAGCCCCCGCCCCATCCAGGAGCGGATGATCGCCCATTGGTACAAGGTGCACGAGGATTTCGGGCGCGGGGTCGCCGAGGGGCTCGGCATCGGCGGGAGCCGGGCCGCGGCCGAGTAGCCGAAAACCCGAGAAATCCCGGTATATTGCATTCAGGAGGGCATCGGCTGTGGCCGATGCCCTTTTTCCAGGATCTGGAGCCGGTCTCCGCCTTTCGGCCCACTTGGAAGGGCGGAAACATCGTGCTTATAGCGTCGCTAAGCCCGGAGGCCCGGGCAACAACGAGCGTATAAGGGAGAGCCACGATGGCTGCGAGCGCAGCACCGGCCTGGACCGGCCAGACGGCGGAAGCCAAGGACCTTTACGAGCTCGGCGAGATCCCGCCGCTCGGCCACGTGCCTGCCAAGATGTATGCCTGGGCGATCCGCCGCGAGCGCCACGGGCCGCCGGAGCAGTCCCATCAGCTCGAAGTGCTGCCGGTCTGGGACATCGGCGACGACGAGGTGCTCGTCTACGTCATGGCCGCCGGCGTGAACTACAACGGCGTCTGGGCCGGCCTCGGCGAGCCGATCTCCCCCTTCGACGTGCACAAGGGCGAGTACCACATCGCCGGTTCCGACGCCTCCGGCATCGTCTGGAAGGTCGGCGCCAAGGTGAAGCGCTGGAAGGTCGGCGACGAGGTCATCGTCCACTGCAACCAGGACGACGGCGACGACGAGGAGTGCAACGGCGGCGACCCGATGTTCTCGCCGACCCAGCGCATCTGGGGCTACGAGACCGGCGACGGCTCCTTCGCCCAGTTCTGCCGGGTGCAGTCCCGCCAGCTCATGGCGCGGCCGAAGCACCTGACCTGGGAGGAGGCGGCCTGCTACACGCTGACGCTCGCCACCGCCTACCGCATGCTGTTCGGCCACGCCCCGCACACCGTGCGGCCCGGCCAGAACGTGCTGATCTGGGGCGCCTCCGGCGGCCTCGGCGTGTTCGGCGTACAGCTCTGCGCCGCCTCGGGCGCCAACGCCATCGCCGTGATCTCGGACGAGTCGAAGCGCGACTACGTGATGAGCCTCGGCGCCAAGGGCGTCATCAACCGCAAGGACTTCGATTGCTGGGGCCAGCTGCCGAAGGTGAACAGCCCCGAATACAACACCTGGCTCAAGGAAGCCCGGCGGTTCGGCAAGGCGATCTGGGACATCACCGGCAAGGGCAACGACGTCGACATCGTGTTCGAGCACCCGGGCGAGGCGACCTTCCCGGTCTCGTCGCTGGTGGTGAAGCGCGGCGGCATGGTGGTGTTCTGCGCCGGCACGACCGGCTTCAACATCACCTTCGACGCCCGCTACGTCTGGATGCGGCAGAAGCGCATCCAGGGCTCGCACTTCGCCCACCTCAAGCAGGCCTCGGCCGCCAACCAGTTCGTCATGGACCGGCGGGTCGATCCCTGCATGAGCGAGGTATTCCCCTGGGACAAGATCCCGGCGGCCCACACCAAGATGTGGAAGAACCAGCACCCGCCGGGCAACATGGCGGTGCTCGTCAATTCGACCCGCGCCGGCCTGCGCACGGTCGAAGACGTCATTGAGGCGGGCCCGCTCAAGGCGATGTGAGCCTCATGCTTGCGGCGCGCACCTTGAGGGCGGGCGCCGCGGGAGAGACGAACGAGGAGCCATGCCCGGGCGGGCGTGGCTCCTTTGTGTTGTCGAGCCGGCTGTTCGAGCGCGTCGGCCGAGCTGCATCCCCTCGCCCCGCTTGCGGGGAGAGGGCTTGGGCGACATCGGAACTCGGGTTGACCCGAGTTCTGCTCATGGCTGTCGTCGCGGAAGCGAGGCGGCAGCCGAGAATGAGGGGGCGGTTCCGGAGGAGTCTCGTCCGTCGACACCCCCTCACCATCGCTCCGGCTGCGCCTGCGCTCCCGGGCTGCACGACGAGGTGCAGCTCGGCCTCTCCCCGCGTGCGGGGAGAGGGGGCTCGGCTCGACCCGCTCCGATCATCCGGGCGCGAGATCGACGCGCATCCCCTCGCCCCGCTTGCGGGGAGAGGGCTTCGGCGACCTCGTCGTCGCCGAAGCGAGGCGGCAGCCGAAGGTGAGGGGGTGGTTCCGGAGGAGTCTCGTCCGTCGACTCCCCCTCACCGCCGCTCCGGCTGCGCCTGCGCTTCCCGCATGGACGACGAGGTCCATGCGGGCCTCTCCCCGCGTGCGGGGAGAGGGGGGCTCGGCTCACCCGCTCCGATCATCAGGGCGCAAGATCGACGCGCATCCCCTCGCCCCGCTTGCGGGGAGAGGGCTTCGGCGACCTTATCGTCGCCGAAGCGAGGCGGCAGCCGAAGGTGAGGGGGCGGTTCCGGAGGAGTCTCGTCCGTCGACACCCCCTCACCATCGCTCCGGCTACGCCTTCGCTTCCCGCATGGACGACGAGGTCCATGCGGGCCTCTCCCCGCGTGCGGGGAGAGGGGGCTCGGCTCGGCCCGCCTGGATCTTTCCGAGGCCCTACTGCGGGCGGCGGGGAACAGGCCGGGGGAGCGTGCTCGCCGCCTGCATCGGGCGGTGGCCTGCCCTGCTCGCGCGACCTCTTGCCGCATCGGGAGCGAGCGGGGAGAAGGGGCCTCCCTTCCCAGCCGAGGCCGTTCCTTGTCCGACGACGACGATTCCTACGTGTATGACGAGGCCACCGGCGAGTGGCGCCCGGCCTCCGAGATGGCGGCGGCTACGGCCGCGGCGGGCAAGCCCGAGGTGCGCGATGCCTCCGGCAACCTCCTGGCGGATGGCGATTCCGTCACCCTGATCAAGGACCTCAAGGTCAAGGGCGCGAACCAGACCCTGAAGCAGGGGACGGTGATCCGCTCGATTCGCCTCACGGACGACCCGGAGGAGATCGATTGCCGCCACGACACCATCAAGGGTCTCGTCCTGCGCACGGAATTCGTGCGCAAGCGCTGAGGGGCCCGGGATGCGGCCGGCTCAGCGGCCGCGGGGCGGATCCTGGGGCAGGTGGCGCCCGTAGGTCTCCTGCTTGTCCTGGTGCTGCTTGATCATGTCCGCGTAGGCCTGCCGCATCTCCGGCGACACGGCGATGTTCTTGCCCTTGGCGGGCTTGCGCTTGGGCGCCTTCTTGAAGGTGTCGGACGTCTCGGCCATGTCTCGTAGGAGCCCCCGGTTTCCGGCAGAATTCGGCCGAGCATAGGCAAGGCCGATGCCGTTGGCGCGGCCTCTCGGCGTCGCATGCCTTCCGGTGCCGGACGGCCCTTGCTAGAAGCCCGGCCAACGGGCGGGCACGAGGATGCCCGAGACAGACGACGCGCGCGAGACGACGATGGAAAAATTCACGACTTTGGAGGGCGTCGCGGCGCCCATGCGGATCATCAACGTCGACACCGACCGCATCATCCCCAAGCAGTATCTCAAGACCATCAAGCGCACCGGGCTCGGCCAGGGCCTGTTCTCCGAGATGCGCTACAACGACGACGGCTCGGAGAACCCGGACTTCGTCCTGAACCAGCCCGCCTACCGCAACGCCAAGATCCTCGTCGTCGGCGACAATTTCGGCTGCGGCTCGTCCCGCGAGCACGCCCCCTGGGCACTGGCCGATTTCGGCATCCGCTGCCTGATCTCGACGAGCTTCGCGGACATCTTCTTCAACAACTGCGCCAAGAACGGCATTCTGGCGATCGTGGTCTCCCCGGAGGACCTGGAGAAGCTGTTCGAGGATGCCGAGCGCGGCGCCAACGCGACCCTGACGATCGACCTCGCCGCCCAGACCATCAAGGGCCCGGATGGCGGCACGCTGCATTTCGACATCGACGAAGGCCGCAAGCACAACCTGCTCAACGGCCTCGACGAGATCGGCCTGACCCTCGACCAGCAGGCCGCGGCGATCGACGCCTACGAGAAGAAGCTCGCCGCCCGCGAATGGGCGTGACCGGGCCGGATCGTCACGCTTCGTTTACCTTGAGGGCGCCTTAAACGGAGGCCACAGCTTCAGCCGGAAGGAGCCCTGCCGATGACGCCGCGCGCGACGATCCTCGCCCTCCTCTGTTGCACGGGCCTCGTGCTCCCCGGAGCGGCCCGCGCCGACTTCGAGTCCTGCCTCGCCGGGATCCAGAGCCAGGCCGCGGCCCAGGGCGTCTCGGCCGAGGCCTTCCGGGCCGCGACCCGCGGCATCGGCTTCGACGACAAGGTCATCGAGCTCTCCCAGGCCCAGCCCGAGTTCAAGACGCCGATCTGGGATTACATGGCCGCCCTCGTCGACGACGAACGGGTCGAGGACGGGCGCGCCGCCATGCGCCAGCACGCCCAGTCCCTGGCCGCGGCGGAGGCGCGCTACGGCGTCGACCGCTACACCATCGCCGCGGTCTGGGGCGTCGAGTCGAATTTCGGCAAGAACCTCGGCAAGATGCCGCTGGTGCAGTCGCTCGCGACGCTGGCCTGCTCGAACAACCGCCGGCGCGACTTCTTCCGCGGCGAGCTGCTCGCCACCCTGAAGATCATCGCCCGTGGCGACATCGCCCCCGAGCGCCTGACCGGCTCCTGGGCGGGCGCCTTCGGCCAGACCCAGTTCATGCCGACGACCTATCAGCGTCTCGCCGTCGATCTCGACGGGGACGGGCGCCGCGACGTGGTCGATTCCGTGGCCGACGCCGTCGGCTCTACGGCGAATTTCCTGCGCGTGGCCAAGTGGTCGAACGCGCAGGGCTGGGGCTACGAGGTGCGGCTGCCCCGCGGCTTCAACGTCGCTGCGGCCGGGCGGAAGAACAAGAAGCCCGTGGGCCACTGGGCCTCGCTCGGCGTCACTAAGGTCGATGGCCGCCCGCTGACGGGGGAGGGGCCGGTTGGCATCCTGGCGCCCGCCGGCATCGACGGGCCGGCCTTCCTGGTCACGAAGAATTTCGACGCGATCTATTCCTACAACGCCGCCGAATCCTACGGCCTCGCCATCGCCGTGCTCTCGGACCGCCTGCGCGGCCGGCCCGGCGTCCAGGCCGAGTGGCCGACGGACGATCCGCCGCTCTCCCGCGCCGAGCGCCGCGACCTCCAGACCCGCCTTACCGCCCGCGGCTACGATGTCGGCGAGCCGGACGGCAAGGTCGGCCAGAAGACCCGCGACGCCATCAAGGAGATCGAGCGCCAGCTCGGCATGCCCCAGACCGGTCGCGCCGGCGGCAAGGTGCTGGAGGCGTTGCGGCGGGGGTGAGGGCGGCCTTCGCGCTTTGCGAGGACGCGCGGCGCTCCTTGAGGAACTGATGCGATGAGCAAGGCGACCTATCCCCTCAAGCTCCCGGCCTCGATCAAGAGTGCCGCGGCGCGTCTGGCGAAGGAGGACGGTGTCAGCCTCAATCAGTGGATCGCGACCGCCGTGGCGCAGAAGGTGGGCGCCGTCGAGACTGCGGCGGCGTTCTTCGAGCAGCGCGCGGCGGGCCGGTCTCTCGACGAACTCGACATGTTCCTGGCCCGCGTACCCGATGCGCCTCCGGCCGCGGAAGATTCGCTTCCCGCGGATCGGAAGGAGGCGCTTTCGAGGGGATCGCGGTAGCGCCCGCTCCGGGCGCGGCCTCATGAAGGGACGGCGCTTCGACCGTCATGAAAAAGCCGGGGCGCGCATCGCCCCGGCTTCTCGCTGTTCAGTCCGCGCGGCGGTCCCGTTTGCGGGTTTTTTCGGCGATGGTGCCGTCATGGGGATCGACCGTGACCTTGACGGCCTTCCCGTCCTTCAGGGCCTTGCCCTCCCAGACGCCGTCATCGGCTTCGAGGCTGCGGATGTCGGTGTAGCCGGCCTCGGTGAGCTTCCGGAGGGCCTGGTCGATCGGCATCCAGTCCTTGCCCGGGACGTCCGCCAGGGCGGGGCCGGCGAGCGCGCCGAGGGTGAGGGCGGCGGCGAGCAGGGGCTTCGTCAACGATGTCATCGGCATGGGGGTCGTCCTCCTCGTTCGGTGGCGCCGCCGTCATGGCAGCACGCGGACCCGCGAGGCTGACGGTCGCCGTCAGCGTCCTGTCAGGAAGGAAGCCTTCAGCGCCCCGGAGCGGCGGCGCCGCGTCCGGGCGCGTTGCGCTGCATGAGGCGCGCGGCGCCCTCGGCGCTCGGCGGCAGGCCGTTGCGGTCCTGCGGGGCCGCGCCGGCCGGGCCGGGGAAAGAAGAGGCGGGGCTGCGGTCGCGGTCCCGGTCGAAGGCGTAGCCCGCATTCACGCCGGCATAGAAGCCGGTGAAATCCTCGGCCCGGGCAAGGACCGGCAGCAGCAGCGCGGCGGCGGGCAGAAGGCTCAGGGCAGCGCGGGGAAAGGACACGGGGCGACTCCGGGCGGCACGGCAGGCGCCGGGCTTCCGGGGATGTCGCAAAAGAAAGGCGGCGGCTTTGCGGCCGCCGCCTTCCCGAAATGCCGTCAGGGTCGATCAGTAATCGACGCTGATGCTCTGGGCCTCGCGGCCCTTCTGGCCCTCGACCACGCCGAGCGTGACCTGCTGGCCCTCGGCGAGCGAGTCGAGACCGGCCCGCGACAGGGCGGAGCGGTGCACGAACACGTCCTTGCCGCCGTCGTTGACGGAGACGAAGCCGAAGCCCTTGGCCGGGTCGTACCACTTCACGGTGCCTGTCATCTCGACCGACGGGCCGCTGGCGAAGCGACCACCGCCGCCACCGCCGCCGCCGCCGAAGCGGTCGCCACCGCCGAAGCGGTCACCGCCACCACCGAAGCGATCGCCGCCGCCGAAGCGGGGGCGCGGCGCGCGCGGGGGCGCTGCCTCGGCCGTCGAGGTGTCGACGCTGGTCACGGCGGTGACCTGCGGACCCTTCTGACCCTGCGCGGTCTGCACCGTGAGGCGCGTGCCGGGCATCAGGTCGTCGTGGCCGGCGGCCTCGACCGCGCGGATGTGGAGGAAGGCATCGCCCGAGCCGTCACCCAGCTCGACGAAGCCGAAGCCCTTCTCCTTGTTGAACCACTTCACCGTGGCATCGCGCTCGGGGCCGGTCGGAGCCGGCGCGGCAGACCGAGAGGGTCCGCGGTCGAAACCGCCGCCGCCGCCACCGAACCGGTTGCCGCCACCGCCGCCACCGTAATTGCCGCCGCCGTATCCGCCGCCGCCATAGCCACCTTCGGGGGGAAGCTGGTCGGGCCAACGCGGCTCGGAACCACCTTCATCGAAGCCGCGCTTCTGCGACCCCCCGCGAAAATCACGCCCACGTCCCATAGAAAGCTCGCAAAAACCGTCCGCCCGCCAACGTCCCGAATATCGCGTGCGCGTTATGCGAGACAGCCCACGCTCCGCACACTCATCATCCCTGGAGCGGTCACCAAGAATAACGTGTCAGTCCTGACGCAATCCCGCCCGCACCGCAAGGACCTTTCGAGGGCAGGGGCGGCCGGCAACGGCTTTTTCGGGGGTGAAATGCGGAGATTCCGCGCTTTGTCCCCCTTTCCCGGCAAAGGGCCCCGGGCCCGGCCTGCCGGGACGGTGAAAGTTTCGCTTTGAGATTCAGGGAAATGCAATCCTCCGCGGCCTAGCCTGCCCCTCGCATCCGGCCTTGAGGCCCGAGGGTCCCGCCACCGCCGACATGATCGCGACTCCGACCTTCCCCGATCTCTCCGCCCTCGTCGTGGACGAGAGCCTCTATATCCGCCGCATCGTGCGCGACATGCTGATGCGCGTCGGCATCAAGCGCGTCCTCGAGGCGCCGGACGGGGCCGAGGCCCTGGGCGTGCTGGCCGAGAGCAAGCCGGACCTGACGATTCTCGACTGGGACCTCGCGATCCTGTCCGGCGAGGAGTTCATCCGCCTCGCCCGCACGCCGGCCACCTCGCCCTCGCCGACCGTGCCGATCATCCTGATGCTGGCCCAGCCGCGCCGCAACGTGGTGGACCGGGCCATCGCCCTCGGCGTCAACGAGATCATCGCCAAGCCGTTCTCGCCCAAGACGCTGTGGTCGCGCCTCGACGAGGTGATCAGCCGGCCGCGGCCCTTCTCGCAGGTCAAGAGCCTGCTGCGCCCGATTCCCCGCGCCAACAGCGCCAGCAAGACCCTGATGTGACCGCCGCGGCCGGCGCCGCCGCGGCGGGCGCCGGTGATGAAAGTGCGACTTCGTCACAACGGGCCTTTGCAGAACTTCCGCACTGATTGTAGCGTGATGGATCAGGATGGTCCGGCGCGTCGCCGCACCACGATCCGCGAGGACCCGGCGCGTCCGATGAGGGATGACAGTGCCGCCGTGACGGTCCGCCCCGCACCCAGCGTGTCGCTGCAGCGGGAAGGCACGATGCCGCCTGTCGGGGGACGGCCGGTCGCGTCTTCGGGCGCCTATGCCGCGCCCTATCCGCCGATGCGGCCGGGCCGGCGCAACGCCTATGCCGCCCTCGATCTCGGCACCAATAATTGCCGTCTGCTCATCGCCGAACCCGCCTCCCACGGCTTCCGGGTGATCGACGCCTTCTCCCGCATCGTCCGCCTGGGCGAGGGGCTGGGGAATTCCGACCGCCTGAGCGAGGCCGCGGTGGCGCGCACGGTCGAGGCCCTGAAGATCTGCCGGGCCAAGATGGAGGCCCGCGGCGTGGTGCGCTCCAAGGTGATCGCCACCGAGGCCTGCCGGCTCGCCGTCAACGGCGCCGATTTCGTCGAGCGCGTCCGGGCCGAGGTCGGCCTCGATCTCGAGATCGTGGACCGCCAGACCGAGGCCTATCTCGCCGTCACCGGCTGCGCCGCGCTCGCCGATCCGCGAGCGGAATCGGTCGTGATCTTCGACATCGGCGGCGGCTCCACCGAGATCGCCTGGCTCGACGGGGCGGCGACCAACCCCTCCACCGATCCCACCCTACGCATCCGCGCCTGGGATTCCCTGCCCG
This sequence comes from Methylobacterium organophilum, assembly GCF_022533465.1. Classification (NCBI taxonomy): domain Bacteria; kingdom Pseudomonadati; phylum Pseudomonadota; class Alphaproteobacteria; order Hyphomicrobiales; family Methylobacteriaceae; genus Methylobacterium; species Methylobacterium organophilum. The sequence continues at coordinate 2,315,479 of NZ_CP092848.1, forward strand.
TGGGCGTCGTCACCCTGGCCGAGCGGCATGGCGGCTCCGAGGTCACGCGGCTGACCTTCGAGGGCATGGTGGAGGAGGTGGGCGATCTGCTCTCGCCCTTCGCGATCCGCGCCGCCGCCGCGGCCACCGCGCCGTTCTTCCACCTGCTCGGCACCTCCGGCACGGTGACGACGCTCGCCGCCATGCATCTGCGCCTCGTCCGCTACGAGCGGCGCCGGGTCGACGGCCTCTGGATGAGCGACGCCGAGGTCTCGGACGCGATCGACGACCTGCTCGGCACCCGCCTGGACCAGCGCGCCGACAATCCCTGCATCGGCCGCGACCGGGCCGATCTCGTCCTCGCCGGCTGCGCGATCCTGGAGGCGATCCGCCGGGTCTTCCCGGCCGACCGCCTCCGCATCGCCGACCGGGGCCTGCGCGAGGGCCTGCTCATGAACATGATGCGCGAGGACGGGGTCTGGCGCCGGCGGGGCTATCGCTGACCCGTTCCCGCGCCGCCGCCGCTCAGACGGATTCGGCGGTGCGCGAGGAATGGTGCCCCGTGATGAGCCAGCGGCCGCCGATCTCCTCGAAGGTGAACAGGAAGCGGGCCGGCACCTCTTCCTCCGCGCCATCGCGCCGGATCGTGAAGGTATAGAGCCCGCCGATCACCACCGTTCCGAGCTTTCGGCTGACCCGCTTCTTCTGCACGGTGATGCCGCAGCTGATGCCGTCGTTCGACAGGAACGACTCGAAGTAGCGGCGCCGGTCCTCCTCCCGCCCGCGGATGTCGTCCGACAGGGTCGGGACGAGGATCGCGTCCGGGGCGTAGAGCGACAGCACCGCCGCGACATCGCGCGTGGCGATGGTCTCCGCCCATTGCAGAAGCACCTTGCCGGCCTCGGTCAGGCAGGAGGCGGCACTGCGATTCCCCGCTGTCTCCGCGTCGGCGGGAATCGCGGCGCTCGGGTCGATCGTCATGGCACTCCTCTCACGGTTGGGTCGCGCAGCCGGCCGGGACCATCCCTCGGTCGCGGACGATACACAACGTTATAACGTTGCATTATGTGAATTCATCCCGCCGGGCTTTGGCGGAACGGGTTCACGGACCGCATCTTCCCGTGCCCGCTGCGGCGCGATAGGACGATCCCGTGAAGGGTTTGGTATCATGAGCGACCGGCGCGGCGGGCAGGGCGGCCTGCGAGGCGATCTCAAGCAGCGGGTGAAGACGGCGCGGGGGCGCACCGTCTCCCAGAAGCGCTGGCTGGAGCGGCAGCTCAACGACCCCTATGTCGCCCGGGCCAAGCGCGAGGGCTACCGCTCCCGCGCGGCCTTCAAGCTCCTGGAGATCGACGAGCGTTTCCACCTGCTCAAGCCGGGCCAGCGGGTGGTGGATCTCGGGGCCGCGCCCGGCGGCTGGTCGCAGGTCGCCGCCAAGGTGGTCGGCCCGCAGGGGCGGGTGGTCGGCATCGATCTCCTGGAGATCGACCCGATGACCGGCGTCGAATTCATCACCCTCGACTTCCTGGACCCCTCCGCGCCCGAGCGCCTGACCACGCTGCTCGGCGGCCCGGCCGATCTCGTCCTGTCCGACATGGCCGCTAACACCACGGGCCACAAGAAGACCGACCACCTGCGCATCATCGGCCTCGCCGAGACGGCGGCGGCCTTCGCCCGGGAGATCCTGGCGCCGGGGGGCAGCTACCTCGCCAAGGTGTTCCAGGGCGGCACCGAGGGCACGCTCCTCGCCGACCTGAAGCGCGACTTCGCCAGCGTGCGCCACGTGAAGCCGGCGGCGAGCCGGGCGGATTCGAGCGAGCTCTACGTGCTGGCCATGGGCTATCGCGGCGCGACGGCGGGGGCGCCCGAGGACGCGGAGTCAGACGCGTAGGCTCCAGGCTCCCAGAGTCGCGGGATCGGGCCGGGGCAGCGCCTCGCGAATCGGGGCGGCCCGTTCCGCCGCCGCCGGGAGCCCGGCTGCCGCGAGGGCGGCGCGGGTGGCCGGATCGGTGCAGGCCCGCGCCAGGGTCTCGCGGTCGATGCCGGCGAGGCGGCCCCGCTCGTAGCGGGCGAAGACCTGACCCGTGGCGGCCTCGGCGAAGCAGACGCGCGGCAGCCGGCGCAGGCAATCCCTCAGGAAGCCGGCATTCCGCTCCGGCGCCGAATCGACGTTCCCGTAGACGTCGCCCGGGCAGCGGGCGTGGATGTCGATCTTGCGGAAGCGCTCGATGTCGATCAGCCCCGCCGCGTCGAGGATCACCATCGCGTTGTTGGTGCCGAAGGCGATGGTGCGCGGCCGGGTCCCCTTCGGCACGCCGTTGTCGAGGAACTCGAAGAACACCGCCTTGTCGCGCCGCAGGGCCCAGTTGAAGAACAGGCGCGGCATGCCGGTATAGGCTTCGACATTGTGCGCGAGCAGGTCTTCGACGGCCTTGTAGCGGCCGAATTCCTGGCCGCGCTTCCAGGCGCGCTCCACCGTCGCTTCGGGCGGCGTCACCATGAACTGCAGATAGACCTGCTGGCCGAACCGGCTGAGCAACTGGCCGCCCCCCTCCGCGGCCGGATCGGCGGAGAAGCTGTCGAAGCGGAAACGGTCGATCAGCAGATGCGAGATCCGGCCCTCGGCGGCCTTGCGCGCCACGTGCCGGTCGAGCTTGGCATCGACGATCTCGACCTCGTGGCCGGTCAGCGGCCCGGCATAGAGCCGCGCTGCGCCCAGGCTCATGTAGTCGAGCAGGTATTTCCGCCAGACGTCGGGGGTGATCACCGCGAAGTCGCACCAGCTCTGGCCGCCGCGCTCGACGAGGTCGCGCTGATAGGGGCGGATCGTGCTCTTGCCCGAGGCGGAGGCGCCCTTCACCGTCATCACCACGGGATGCTCCTGGGCCGCGAGCCGCCGGTAGCCGGCGCGGGATGCGGCCGCATCGAAGGCGGGCTCCAGCGCGAGGCCGATCCGCCGGCTGCCATGGTCGTTCGAGACCAGGATCCCGGCGATCCGGCAGAGGAGCGCCCGGTCGTGGATCAGGCAGCCGTGGCGGGCGAGCACGCTCGACAGGACGCGGTGGAGCGCGTCGCGGGCGGCCTCCTCCAGGCTCCCCGGAGCCGCCTCCGCGCGCCGGGCTTCGAGGCGGCGCAGGAGATCCCCCGGCTCCCGCCGGGCCGGCGGCGGGGACGGCTCGACCGGAGGCCGCCGCTTCCCGAGCCGGCGGTACCAGGGCAGCGCCTCGGGCTCCGGCGCCTCGGCGGCCTCCGGCTCGGCCGGCGCGTCGAGGAGCTCGGCGAGCTCGCGTTCGAGAAGGGCCGCCGCCTCGTCCCGGATCGCGGCGAGGAGCTTGAGGAGGGCGGGCATCTGCGCCGCGATGCCCTCGCTCAGGATCGTCGCGACCATGCGCCGGAAGTTCAGGCCGAGATCCGCATAGACCTCGCCCACCGGAACCGAGAGATCGGCCATCACCCGGATCAGCACCTCGTGCACGACGAGGCGCTCGGGACGAAACAGGGCGAGCTGCGTCGCCGGCAGCCCGCAGGCGTCGCTGAGCTCGAAGGTCTCGCTCAGGGTGGTCTCGACGTTTTCCGGCCGGAACACCGTCGCCAGCGGCAGGAAGGCGCGGGGGATCCCGGGGACCAGCCCGGGATTCCAGGCATCGGGCACGGCCGCCTTCGGGGCGGCGAGGGCGGGGCTGCTGCTCATGCCATCTGCCGCCCCTCGTCTCGCCTCAGGCCGCCGAGGCGTTCTCGATCGGCTCCAGACGGAACTGGTAGGTGTCGGGCCAGAGCACGGCCGCCTTCTCGGTCCAGGCCGCATCGAAGAAGAGCCGCGCGCAGAACGAGCTCTTCCAGATGCAGACCATCACGATGCGGTTGTCGAGAACCTTCACGTGACGGCTCTCGAGGCCGCGGGTGATGCCGAGGCGGGGCAGCATGTCGAAGCTCGACATGGCGTATTCGTTCTCGCCCGGGAAGATCACCGGGCATTCGACGACGGTCAGATATTTCACTTCGACGGCGCTCATGGTGCAACTACGCTCGTTCAGGCCACGTGAGGGCGGGAGCCTTCCCGCCGGTTCTGAGATGAAGAGAGCGAAAGGGCGCTTCGGGTTCCGCGTCCCTCTCGCCGGACACGTCACCGCCCCGCCCCGTGGGAGGCCGCGCACACGTCGCGGGCGCAGTCCCAAATGCTCAGCACCGAGTCGAGGCGCAGGCCGTCGACCAGGGCGATGTGGTCGACCTGGCGCTCGCAGAACATCCGCACCCGGTCCTCGTCGGAGGAGCGGATATCGAGCGATGCATAATCGTGCCGGGTGATGCGCCAGACGCAGCCGTTGTAGATGTCGGGTCCCTCGGCGGCGACGGCGCGGAAGATGTCGCGCTCGGTCAGGAGACCGAGAATCGCGGCGTCGTCGCCGCTGCCTTCGACCACCACGACGGCGCTGCTGCCGCTGCGCGTGAGGAGCTGGGCCGCCTCCTCCACGGAGCGATCGGCCTGGATCCGCGGCACCGCCCGCATCTCGCCCGTGGCGCCTCGCATCGTCTCCATGGCGTTCCTCCGTCCTGCCTCCGTCGAGGGAAGCTTTCTTGTTGTCCACGGTGGTATACAAAATACCTATTGTCAATTCTGCATTATGAATTATGGTGCCGGTGTCGGGCAAGTGGTTTGCACGATTCGTCCATCGGCCAATTGCGGGTGGAGAGGAGGTTCCGTGCCGGCGCAGGGCACATGGCGACGGATGTTCGCCCGTCTTCCTCATCGGACCGGTTGTTGAACCGGCTTCCGACAACTTGGCGACCATTTTCCGGATATTGCCCATCGGACAGGCGTCATGCCCCGGCCGATTATTTCAGCCATGTGAATTCTTTGAAGGATAATTCCAGAAAAGTGCGGGCGGTTTCGCTCAACAAAAATCACAAAACAAAAAATCAAGCAGTCGATCCAAATCCTCAGGAGAAACGCTCATGACAAGCTCTGTCGCAGCAGGAAGCCCAGCGCCGACGAACCGCTGGCTGCAATTGGTATTCGGCGTGATCTGCATGTGCATGATCGCCAACATGCAATACGGCTGGACCTTCTTCGTGAACCCGATGCAGGAGCGTCACGGCTGGGACCGTGCCGCCATCCAGATCGCCTTCACGATGTTCGTCGTCACCGAGACCTGGCTCGTGCCGATCGAGGGCTGGTTCGTCGACAAATACGGCCCGCGCATCGTCACCCTGATCGGCGGCGCCCTCTGCGGCATCGCCTGGGTGATGAACTCCTATGCCGACACGCTCTTCCTGCTCTACGTCGCCGCCGCGATCGGCGGGACGGGCGCGGGCGCGGTCTACGGCACCTGCGTCGGCAACTCGCTGAAGTGGTTCCCGGATCGCCGCGGTCTGGCCGCCGGCATCACGGCCATGGGCTTCGGCGCGGGCTCGGCGCTCACCGTCGTGCCGATCCAGGCGATGATCAAGAACTACGGCTACGAGTCGGCCTTCTTCTACTTCGGCATCGGCCAGGGCCTCATCGTGATGCTGCTCGCCCTGTTCCTCGTCGCCCCGAAGAAGGGCCAGGTTCCGGACGTCGCCAAGGTCAGCCAGAGCAAGCGCGACTACACCCCCGGCGAGATGGTGCGCACCCCGATCTTCTGGGTGATGTACGCGATGTTCGTGATGATGGCCGCCGGCGGCCTGATGGCGACCGCGCAGCTCGGCCCGATCGCGAAGGACTTCCACATCGCCGACACCCCGGTGAGCCTGCTCGGCATCACCCTGCCGGCCCTGACCTTCGCGGCGACGATCGACCGGGTTCTCAACGGCGTCACGCGGCCCTTCTTCGGCTGGGTCTCCGACCATATCGGCCGCGAGAACACGATGTTCCTCTCGTTCGCCATCGAGGGCGTGGGCATCTACCTGCTGAGCCAGTTCGGCCAGGATCCCTTCGCCTTCGTGATCCTGACCGGCCTCGTGTTCTTCGCCTGGGGCGAGATCTACTCCCTCTTCCCGGCGACCTGCGGCGACACCTTCGGCTCGAAGTACGCCGCCACGAATGCGGGCCTGCTCTACACCGCCAAGGGCACCGCGGCGCTCATCGTCCCCTATACCAGCGTGCTGACGGTCATGACCGGCAGCTGGCACGCCGTGTTCCTGGCGGCGGCGGCGCTCAACATCATCGCCGCGTTCATGGCGATCTTCGTCCTCAAGCCGATGCGGGCCGCCTACACCAAGCCGCCCGTGGCCCTGAGCCCGACCCCCGTCACGGCGCATTGAGCGCCGTCCCGAGGCCCCTCTGACGGGCCGTCCTCGACGCGCCGCGGGCCCGACCCGCGGCGCGTCAACGTCCTTGCGGAGGCGTCCGGGAGGACGGATCGGGGGCGAGGCGCACGCGCGAACGTGAAGGCGTCTTTCGAGCTCCGCCGCCGTCTCGCGCGTTGACCCCCTCTCTGGTATTTGGTATACCAGACATGCAAATCGATCGGCCGACGCGCCGGTCGCCGCCGGGCATCCCGCCTCAACGAACGCCGAGGGCGCCGCGGGAACCGAGACGAACGGGACCCGAGGCCGAACGCCACCGGGCCGGGCTCCGACGAAGACCCGAACTCGCGAAGGCCATTCGCGAACGATATCCTGGGAGGACAGCAGACATGACCGCCATCGCCCAAAACATCGATGCGATCACGGCCGGGGCCGTGCCGCACCAGGAGACCGAGCTCACCGACGGCTTCCACCTCGTCATCGACGCGCTGAAGCTCAACGGCATCGAGACGATCTACAACGTGCCCGGCATCCCGATCACCGATCTCGGCCGTCTGGCCCAGGCCGAGGGTCTGCGGGTCATCTCCTTCCGCCACGAGCAGAACGCGGGCAACGCCGCGGCGATCGCCGGCTTCCTCACCAAGAAGCCGGGCATCTGCCTCACCGTCTCGGCGCCGGGCTTCCTCAACGGCCTCACCGCGCTCGCCAACGCCACCACCAACTGCTTCCCGATGATCCTGATCTCCGGCTCCTCCGAGCGCGAGATCGTCGACCTGCAGCAGGGCGACTACGAGGAGATGGACCAGCTCGCCATCGCCAAGCCGCTCTGCAAGGCTGCCTTCCGCGTGCTGCACGCCGAGGATATCGGCATCGGCGTCGCCCGCGCGATCCGCGCCGCGGTGTCCGGCCGGCCCGGCGGCGTCTACCTGGATCTGCCCGCCAAGCTGTTCTCGCAGGTCATCGACGGCCATCTCGGCGCGAAGTCCCTGGTCAAGGTGATCGACCCGGCTCCGGCCCAGATCCCGGCCCCGGCCTCCGTCGCCCGCGCCCTCGATCTGCTGAAGTCGGCCAAGCGTCCGCTCATCGTGCTCGGCAAGGGCGCGGCCTATGCCCAGGCCGACGAGGCCGTTCGCGCCCTCGTCGAGGAGAGCGGCATCCCCTACGTGCCGATGAGCATGGCCAAGGGCCTGCTGCCCGACACCCACCCGCTCTCGGCCGGCGCCGCCCGCTCGACCGCGCTCAAGGATTCCGACGTCGTCGTGCTGGTCGGCGCCCGCCTCAACTGGCTGCTCTCGCACGGCAAGGGCAAGACCTGGGGCGAGCCGGGCTCCAAGCGCTTCATCCAGATCGACATCGAGCCCCGTGAGATGGACTCGAACGTCGAGATCGCCGCCCCGCTCGTCGGCGATATCGGCTCCTGCGTCGAGGCGCTGCTCGACGGCCTGCGCAAGGACTGGAAGGCCCCGCCCGCGGACTGGATCGAGACGATCCGCTCCAAGAAGGAGGCCAACATCGCCAAGATGGCCCCGAAGCTGATGAAGAACACGTCGCCGATGTGCTTCCACTCGGCCCTCGGCGCGCTGCGCACCGTCATCAAGGAGCGGCCGGACGCGATCCTCGTCAACGAGGGCGCCAACACCCTCGACCTCGCCCGCGGCATCATCGACATGTACCAGCCGCGCAAGCGCCTGGATGTCGGCACCTGGGGCGTGATGGGCATCGGCATGGGCTTCGCCGTCGCCGCCGCCGTCGAGACCGGCAAGCCGGTGCTGGCGGTCGAGGGCGACTCGGCCTTCGGCTTCTCCGGCATGGAGGTGGAGACGATCTGCCGCTACGACCTGCCGGTCTGCATCGTGATCTTCAACAACAACGGCATCTATCGCGGCACCGACATCGACCCGACCGGGCGCGATCCCGGCACCACGGTGTTCGTGAAGGATTCCCGCTACGACAAGATGATGGAGGCCTTCGGCGGCGTCGGCGTGAACGTCACCACGCCGGACGAGCTGAAGCGCGCCGTCGACGCGGCGATGGATTCCGGCAAGCCGACCCTCATCAACGCGGTGATCGACCCGGCCGCGGGCAGCGAGAGCGGCAATATCGGCAACCTCAACCCGCAGAGCACCCTGAAGAAGAAGTGATCGGGCGGCTGCGTCCCCTGCACTGAAACGCCGAGGGACCGCGATGCGCCAGCCGCATCGCGGTCCTTTCGTTGTTCCCCTTCGCGACGAGGCTCTCATGACCGCGACTCAGGCCGCGCCGCCGGCCGCCTCTCCGATCGATCCCCATCTCGCCGGGCGCCTGGATTTCCGGCACCGGCTGCCCTCGCAGCCGCCCCTGCCCCCCGGGCGCCACGACCTCGGCTTGTTCCCCGAGCGCGACGCTGTGCTGGTCGTCCCCGCCGGCATCGATCCGCGCCGGCCCACGCCCCTGGTGACGCTGTTCCATGGCGGCGGCGGCAGCGCGCAGAAGATCCTGCCGATGCTGGAGCGGCACGCCGAGGCGCGCGGCTTCCTGCTGCTCGCCCCGCAATCGCTGTTCCCGACCTGGGACCTCGTGATCGCCGGCAACGGGCCGGACCGGGAGCGACTCGACACGGCGCTCGCCGCGGTCGCCGACCGCTTCCTGCTCGATCCCGCCCGCTTCGCCTTCGCCGGGCATTCGGACGGGGGCAGCTACACCCTCTCCCTCGGGCTCGCCAATGGCGACCGGGTCTCGCACATGATCGTCTCGTCGGCGGGCTTCCTCACCGTCCAGGTGCAGGCGGGCGCCCCGCGCATCTTCCTCTCGCACGGCACCCGCGACGAGCAGATCCCGATCGACCGCAGCGGCCGGCGCCATGCCCGCCTGCTGGAGGCGGCGGGCTACGACCTGACCTATGTCGAGTATGACGGCCCGCATGCCTACGATCCGGCGGTGGTGGAACGGGCGGTCGCGTTCCTGTTCGACGCGTAGGCTCGATCCCCGCGCGGCGCCTCGGCCCTCAGGCGGTGGCCGCGGCGGCCTCTCCGGCCTGGGCCGCGCACCAGCGGCGCCACATCCCCGCGAAGGCCGCTTCGACCTCCCGCGCATGACGGACATGGTCCATGTGCGGGCTCGCGCGCAGCCTGTCGCGCAGGCCGCGGCGGAGGTCGAGCAGGCGGGCGGGATCGCCGGCCAGGCCGGCGGCGATGGCGACGTAGTCCGCGGTCGTCTCGGCGACGAGCGCGTGCAGGCCGGCCCCGGCGAGCACCGCCGCGCCCATCCGCGAGAGGGTCTGGCCGCCTCTGAGGGCGACATAGGGCACGCCCATATGGAGCGTGTCGTAGCTCGTGGTGCCGCCGTTGAAGGGGAAGGGGTCGAGCGCGATGTCGACCTGCCCGTGCAGGGCGTATTTCTCCGTGCCCGAGCGGGGCACGCAGGCGACGCGCTGCGGATCGATCCCGGCCTCCGTCAGCCGGCGCCCGATCTCCGCCTGCGTGTCCGGATCCTCCGGGTCCGTGACGATGAGGAGCAGCCGCGAATCCGGGACCGCGCGGAGCAGGTCCGACCAGACCGCCAGCGTCTCCGGGCTCACCTTCTCGAAGCGGTTCAGGCAGCCGAAGGTGATGAACCCGTTCGCCTGGAAGGGGGCCTGTTCGGCGGGCTCCGGGGCGGTCCGGTCCGGCCAGTAGCAATAGGACACGCCCGGCAGCCGCCAGAGCGTCTCCGCATAGAGCGGATCCTCGCTGCCCTCCGGGTCGTAGAGGGGGTCGGTCAGCCGGTAGTCGATTGCGGCGAGCCCCGTCGTGAGGGGAAGCCCGATCCAGGTCACCTGCACCGGCGCCGGCTTGCGCGCGAACAGGAGCAGACGGTGGTCCGCGCTGTGGCTGGCGAGGTCGACCAGGATGTCGATGCCGTCCGCCTGGATGAGGGTCGCGGCGCGATCGTCGTCGAGGGTGGCGATCTCGCGCCAGCCCTCGAAGAGCGGCTTCAAGCGCCCGGTGGTCGCGTCCGCCTCCCCGGTGAAGTAGGCGAAGGCCTCGATCCGCCCGCGGTCGTGGTGCTGCAGGAAGGGTTCGATGAAGCGCGACACGGGATGCTCGCGCAGATCGCCCGAAACGAAGCCGACCTTCAGGGGACGGTCCGGCGTGGGATCGTTGGCGAAGCGCCGCGCGGCCTCCGAAAGCCCGGCGTAGCGGAGGCCGAATTCGGCGGCGATCTGCAGGGCGCGGGCCGGGCTGGTGAAGAGGGCGGCCTGGACCAGGTTGCTGTAGCTGATGGCGTCGCCGGGATCGCGCGCCACCGCCTCTTCGAGCAGGGCAAGGGCTTCGGCCGGGCGGCCGAGCTGCTGCAGGAGGACGCCGCGGTTGTTCCGGGCGTAGGGTGCGTCGGGCTGGAGCCCGAGGAGCGCCGTGTTCGCCCGCAGGGCCGCCTGCAGGTGCCCCCTCTGGCGGTTGAGATCGGCCAGCCGGGCATAGGCATCGGCCTGGGACGGGTCGAGCTCGACGACACGCTCGAAGGCGCGCAGGGCGGCCCCCTTCCGGCCGCAGTCGAGGAGCGCCTCCCCGAGATCCCTCTGGTAGGTGGCGTTGTCCGTCTCGAGCGTCGCCGCGAGCTCGAACAGGGTGCAGGCCTGGTCCGGCCGCTTCGTCCGGGACGCGATCACGCCGGCCAGATGGATGGCGGCCGCATTCTTGTCGTCGAGGGCGATGACGAGATCGACCCGCGGCTCCGCCTCGGCCGGTCGGCCCTGTTGCACCAGGGTCGCGGCGTGGTCGAGCAGCGTCCGGGCGAGGGGCGCGATCTGTTGTCGGATGGTGGCGGCGTCGAAGCCCCAGCTCCGGAACTTGTCGAGGATCGCCCGTGCTTCGGTCAGCCGGTCGGAGGCGAGCAGCGCCGTCGCGAGCGCCGTCCAATGCACCGCCTGCTGCGGCTGGAGGCGGAGCGCCTCCACGAAGAGAGGCACGGCCTGAGCGGGGTCGCCGCGCCGCATCGCCGCCAGGCCGAGGCCGTAACGGGCGGCGGCGTTCGCCGGCTCCTGCGCGAGAATGCGCGCATAGTCCTGTTCCGCCTCCGACACGCGATCGGCGGCGAGGTGCTCGGTGGCCGATCTGAGAAGCCTGCCGAGGGAGGGCGCCTTCCCGGACGCCATCCTGCTGAGCTTCGAACCGCGCGCCATGGCATCCCTGCTGGTGTCGCGGGATTGTCGGCGCGCATGGTTAACGCTTCGTAAGCGAGCCTCTTTCGCTGCGGCCCGGTCCGGGCAGGGCGGCTACCCCGCCCCGGCGGCGAGATCGAGGAGGCCGCCTTCCGCTCCTCTTGCGCGGTTCGGCGCGGCCTCGGCCAGGGGGGAGGTGCCGCGGGTGGCCGCCTCGGCGACCAGCGTGGCGATCAGGTCCGTCTGGGAGACCACCCCGAGGAGGCGGCCCTCCGGCCCGACCACGGGCAGGTGATGGTGCGGCCCCTGCGCCATCCGCACGGCGACCTCGGCGAGGGCCATCTCCGGCTTCAGGGACTCGACCGAGGTGGTCATCACGTCGGCCGCGCAGCCATGGGGGGCGCGGCCCTGCCCGACGGTGAGCCGGAGGCGGCGGGCCAGCCCGAGCCGGGGCCCCTTCCGGTGCCACTCCGCCTTGTCCATGAGGTCGGTCTGGGTGAGCACGCCGAGCACCCGCGCGCTCTCGTCCGTCACCGGCAGCATCTTGATGTGGTGGCGGCGCAGGAGCTGGAGCGCCTCCCGCAGGGGCGTGTCGGGGGCGATGGCGACGACGTCCCGCGTCAGCAGGGAGGCGCAGGTCGCCGGCCCGGAGCGGCGCAGCAGGGCCCTGAGCTGGGCGCGCTGCAGGATCGCCTCGAGGTCGCCGCGGTCGATGTCGAGGACCTGGTCGAAATCCTTCAGCGCCGCGTCGATGTCGCTCGCGGCGAGGCCCGCGCGGCCGGGGGCCTGGGGCGCGGCCGGCGCGATGCTCGCCCCGTGCGGATAGGTCCGGCCGGTGAGGGTGTTGAACAGGACCGCCGAGGCGAGCAGCAGCAGCGTGTTCACGCCCAGGGGCCAGAACACGAAGCCGTAGCCGAGATCGTGGATCGCCGGGCCGCCGAGCACGGCGGTGAGCGCCACTGCGCCGCTCGGCGGATGCAGGCAGCGCAGCGCGAGCATCAGGCCGATCGCGCCCCCGCCGGCGATCGCGGCGGCGGCCAGCGGGTCGGGGACATGGGCGGCGACCGTCACGCCGACCAGGGCGGCGATGAGGTTTCCGCCGAGGATCGACCAGGGTTGGGCCAGGGGGCTTGCCGGAACGGCGAAGAGCAGCACGGCCGAGGCGCCCATCGGCGCGACCATGACGGGGAATTCGGCGCCCGAACCGAGGGCGGCGCGGGAGACGAGCCCCGTGACGAGCAGGCCGAGCAGGGCGCCGCAGGCGGCGCGGACGCGCTCGCGCAGGCTGACCGGAGCCTGCTGGGGCAGGAGGCGGCTCAGGCGCGATGACGGCACCGGCGAACTCCCTCAAGCTGGAGGCGACGGCGGAGCGGCCGCGCTTCCCGTCGTTCGGTCCCTACGGCTCGAGGTCCCAAAAAGAAACCGGGCCGAACGAATCGGCCCGGAGTGACACGCGAGACCGCGTCGGCGGCGTACCGCCGAAACGACCTCCCGGGGGAGAGCGGAGGAAAGGAACGGAATGGACTGGACTGGTCCGGGATGGGGCGAAGGCCGCCCCATCCCCGTCTCGTGAGGTCCGGTCGTCAGACCGCGCGGGCCTCGTGCATCGCGGCGATCTGCTCGGGGGTGTAGCCGAGGTCCTTGAGCACCTCGTCGGTGTGCTCGCCGAGCAGCGGCGAAGCCTTGATGTCGACCTGCATGTCCGAGAACTTGATCGGGCTGCCGACGGTCAGGTACGAGCCGAGCTTCGGATGGGGCACCTCGACGATGGTGCCGCTGGCGCGCAGCGACGGATCGGCGGCGATCTCCTTCATGGAGAGGACCGGCGAGCAGGGGATGTCGAACTTGCGCAGGATGTCGACCGCCTCGAACTTGGTCTTGTCGGCCAGCCAGTCCTCGATGAAGGCGAAGATCTCGAAGATCTTGTCCTGGCGGGCACGGGCGGTGTTGTAGGCCGGGTCGTCGATCCACTCGGGCTTGTTCAGCGCCTTGCAGATCGGGGCCCAGGCATGGCCCTGGATCGTGAAGTAGATGTAGGCGTTCGGGTCGGTCTGCCAGCCCTTGCACTTGAGCACCCAGCCCGGCTGGCCGCCGCCGCCCGCGTTGCCGCCGCGCGGCACCACGTCCGAGAAGGTCCCGTGCGGGTATTGCGGGTACTCCTCGAGATAGCCGACGGCGTCGAGGCGCTGCTGGTCGCGCAGCTTCACGCGGCAGAGGTTGATCACCGAGTCCTGCATCGAGACGGCGACCTTCTGGCCCTTGCCCGACTTGTTCTTGGCGTGCAGCGCCGTGAGGATGCCGATGGCCAGATGCATGCCGGTGTTCGAGTCGCCAAGCGCCGCGGCCGACACGGTGGGCGGGCCGTCCCAGAAGCCGGTGGTGGAAGCGGCGCCGCCGGCGCACTGGGCCACGTTCTCGTAGACCTTCAGGTCCTCGTAGTGGTGGCCGTCCGAGAAGCCCTTCACCGAAGCCAGGATCATGCCCGGGTTGAGCTCCTGGATGCGGGCCCAGGTGAAGCCCATGCGGTCGAGGGCGCCGGGGCCGAAATTCTCGACCATCACGTCCGAATCGCGGATCAGCTTCTCGAGGACTTCCTTGCCCTGGGGGGTCTTGGTGTCCAGCGTCAGCGAACGCTTGTTCGAGTTCAGCATCGTGAAGTAGAGGGCGTCCGCATCCTCGATGTGGCGCAGCTGGTTGCGGGTGACGTCGCCGGCGCCGGGGCGCTCGACCTTGATGACGTCCGCGCCGAACCAGGCGAGGAGCTGCGTGCAGGCGGGGCCGGCCTGGACGTGCGTGAAGTCGATGATCTTGATGCCGTCGAGAGGCTTGCTCATCTTGGCTTTCTCCCTAAGTGAACTGTGGTTTCGGATCGTTTGTTAATGTGATTGTGTTATTGTTGAAATAAATTAACAATATTCACGGTTACGCAATGGCGAGCTTCGAACGTTCGGCTTCGAGGTCGGCGACGCGGCGGCGGAGCCGGCGTTCCTCCTCCCAGCGCTCGGTCTCGTCGCGGATGATCGCGGCGATGCCGGTGACCGTGCCGTCGGGCGCCTTCAGCAGCGCGACGGTGAAGGCGATCGAGAGCGACCGCCCGTCCTTGTGGAGCGCCGGGACCTTCAGGAGCTGCGTGCCGTAGCGGGTCACGCCGGTCTGCATGGTCTTGGCGTAGCCGTGCCAATGCCGCTGGCGGTGACGCTCCGGCGTGATCAGGTCGAGGTTCCGGCCGAGCGCTTCGTCCTGCGAGAACCCGAAGATCCGTTCGGCGGCCGGATTCCAGAGGGTGATCAATCCCTCCGCATCCGAGACCACCACCGCATCCCCGGCCGCGGCCACGAGCTGGGCGAGATCGGGTTGGTTCGCGTCGATTGTCTGGGACATGGGGATACCCACGCTGTTCAATCGGTTTCAGGCAGAGACCTGCCTGCGGCTGCTCCGTTCTGAAGGGAACTCAAGATGAGGCGCAGTTCTCCTGCGCGATTTTCGGCACGGATACTGGCCGTAGCCTGACGGCAAGATCGTCGAGGATGCCGCGATCGTTCATGGCGTTCGGCGCCTCCCTGATGTCGACTGTCGGCGACTTGCATCGCGACGTCGTGTTGGCATCTGGTATACCAGATACGAAATTCAGGTCAAGATCGGTCTGGATCGATCGACGCGGTCGGCGGTTCGCTGAGGGAGCGGCCCCGCGGGCGCGCTCGGGGAGGAACGGAAAGAGATGGGCGCCGAGGCCAGAATCAGGATCCGCCAGATCGAGCGCTTCGCCTTCCGCGTGGAGTTCGGCGACGGTTTCCCCGAGCTCCTCACCGACGAGCCCGTGCCGATCGGCGGCGGCGAGGGCCCCTCGCCGGAGCAATTGCTGATCGCCGGGGTGAGCAACTGCCTCTGCGCCAGCCTCGCCTTCGCGCTCGGCCGCTACGGGCAGGACGGCAAGGGCGTGGAAGCGGAGGCGGTCGGCCATGTCGGCCGCAACGACGAGGGGCGGCTCCGGCTCCAGGGCATCGAGGTGGCCATCGCCCTCGGGGCGCCGGCCGCCAGCATGGACCGCATCGCCGACGTGCTCGCCCGCTTCGAGCGCTTCTGCACGGTCTCGGAGAGCGTGAAGGCCGGGATCCCGGTCTCGGTCAGCGTGCGCGACGGCGAGGGCACGCGTCTCCGCTAGGGACACAACGAAACGACAGACGATCAGGGAGGGCATCCGATGAGCCACAACGAGACGCAGCGCGCCGTCGCCAGGGCGCCGGAAGATCTGGCCCGCCTCTTCAACGAGCGCGCCAATGCCGGCGACGTGGACGGGCTGGTTGCCCTCTACGAGCCGGAGGCGGTGCTGGCCGCAGGCGAGGTGGTGGCCACGGGCCACGCGGAGATCCACCGATTCTATGCCGATCTCCTGGCGCGGAAATCCGACTTTCCCGCCCCGGAGACCCTGGCGCCGCTCCGCAACGGCGCCGTCGCCCTCACCTTCGCGCGCCTGCCCAAGGGCGCCCTCTCCGTGGAGCTGGCCCGGCGCCAGGAGGACGGGGCCTGGCTCTGGGCCATCGACCAGCTCAAGGTCCGGGGCGGCGAGCCCGCCTGAGCCGGCCCGAGTCGCAGCGCACGAAAATTCTGTTTTGGCTGTCGTGACTTCGTGGAGGCGCGAAGGCCCGCCCGGTACGCCCGCGCGGGCCTTCGAGGCCTTGCCCGGCCGTGGGAGCTGGGGCTAGAACTCCCCGGGTTCAGCTGGCGGTGTTCCCTTCCGCGGGCCGGGTTCAGCCCGCCGCCGCGACGGCTGGTCCTGTCCGAAAGGTGCGATGCACGCAACCTGAGGATGTGAAATGATCGGTGTCGCTTCGTTGACCGGGCGCGCCGCGATCGGTTGGGTCGAACGAGAGCCGGCCGGCGAAGGCCGGACCGCAGGGAGTGGATCGTCGGATGGCCGCGGATGCCGAATTCCTGATCGACCGGCGCCGTCTGCGCCGTAAGCTGTCCCTCTGGCGCGTGCTCGGCATCGGCGGCCTTATCGTCGCGGTGGCGGCGGTCGGCCTGCGGGTGCGCAGCGGCACGCAGCCCATCGGCTTCGGCGCCGTCGAGAATCAGATCGCCCGGATCTCGATCGGCGGCTTCATCGCCGGCAGCGAGGACACCACCAAGCTGATCAAGCGCGTCGGCGAGGCCAGCGCGGTCAAGGGCGTCGTGGTCTCGATCTCCTCCCCCGGGGGCACCACCACGGGTTCGGAAGAGCTCTACCGCAACCTGCGGGCGCTGGCGGCCAAGAAGCCGATCGTCGCCTTCGTGGACGGCACGGCGGCTTCGGGCGCCTACATCACGGCGATCGCCGCCGACCACATCGTCGCCCGCGAGACCGCCCTGGTCGGCTCCATCGGCGTGCTGTTCCAGTATCCGGACGTGTCGGCGCTCCTCGACAAGGTGGGCGTCAAGGTCGAGGCCGTGAAGTCCTCGCCCCTCAAGGCCGAGCCCTCGGGCTTCACGCCGACTTCCCCCGAAGCCCGGGCAGCGCTGGCCGCCGTGGTCTCCGACACCTATGCCTGGTTCAAGGGGCTCGTGGCCGAGCGCCGGGGCCTGAGCGAGAAGGAACTCGCCACGGTCGCCGATGGCCGCGTCTTCAGCGGACGGCAGAGCATCCCCCTGAAGCTCGTCGACGAGCTCGGCGGCGAGCGCCAGGCCATCGCCTGGCTGGAGCGGGAGAAGGGCGTCGCCAAGGATCTGCCCGTGAAGGACTGGAAGCCGAAATCGGAAGGCGGCTTCAAGCTGTGGTCGGCGGCCGGCGTGGCGGGCCTGCTCGGCTTCGACGGGCTCGCCGACCATCTGAGGGCGTGGAGCGAGGAGAGCCGCGGCCTGAGCGCCGGCGGCATGCTCGCCCTCTGGCGGCCCGCCGCGGGCGAGGCCCGCTGATCCCTCGCCGCCCGGCCCTGCGCGCCCGCCCCGACCATCGCCTTCGGAAGACCTGCCTATGATCAAGTCGGAACTCGTGCTCCGGATCGCCGAGCAGAACCCGCATCTCTATCAGCGGGACGTCGAGACCCTGGTGAACGCGATCCTCGACACGATCGCCGATGCGCTGGCCCGGGGCGACCGGGTCGAGCTGCGCGGCTTCGGTGCCTTCTCGGTGAAGCGCCGGGATGCCCGGCGCGGGCGCAACCCCCGCACCGGCGAGGCGGTCGCCGTCTCCGAGAAGGCGATCCCCGTGTTCAAGACCGGCAAGGAGATGCGCCTGCGCCTCAACAAGGCCGGCATCGGCGCGGCCGAGGCGGTGGATGGCTGAAGGCATGCCGGCAAGGCCGCCCCTGCCCTCGCGCGCAAGCGCTTGAGACTCGGCCGTTCCGCATCATGTTTCGCGACGAGGCGATGCGTTCGTCCGGGCGGGGTCCCTGGACGCGAGGGGCGCGAGCCTTCGGAGATTTGAGATGATTCGTTTCCTGAAAAGCCTGATTCTGCTGCCCATCGCCATCGTCGTGGTGCTGCTCGCGGTGGCCAACCGGCAGATCGTCACGATCTCGGCCGATCCGTTCTCGCCGGAGCCGGTCTTCGCCCTGGCGGTGCCGCTCTATGCCGTGCTCTTCGCCGCGGTCGCCCTCGGCATCCTGGTCGGCGGCATCGGGAGCTGGTTCGGCCAGGGCACGACCCGCCGGCGCGCCCGGTACCATCGCCGCGAGGCCGACCGGCTGGAGCGCGAGGCCGCGCATCTGCGCAACGTCGCGGCGGTGAACGGCCAGACCGGCGAGAACCTGCGGGTTCCCAACCGCGTGGCGCTGCCCGCCCCGCGCTGATCCCGTGTCCGTCCTCGTCAAGATCTGTGGTCTGAGCACTGAGGCGACGCTCGATGCCGCCCTGGCGGCGGGGGCGGATCTCGTCGGCCTCGTCCATTTCCCGAAGAGCCCGCGCCATGTCGACCTGGACCGGGCCCGGGCGCTCGCCGAGCGGGCCCGGGGGCGGGCCGAGCGGGTCGTCCTTCTGGTCGATCCCGACGACGCCCTGCTCGCCGCGGTCGTGGAGCGGGTCGCGCCGGACGTGATCCAGCTCCATGGCCACGAGACGCCGGAGCGCGTCGCCGCGGTCCGGGCGCGCTTCGGCCGGCCGGTGATGAAGGCCCTCGGCATCGCCACGGCGGCGGATCTCGCCGGGCTTCCCGCCTATGCAGCGGTGGCGGACCGCCTGCTCCTCGATGCCAAGCCGCCCGCCGACGCGGATCGGCCCGGGGGCAACGGCCTCGCCTTCGACTGGTCCCTGATCGAGCGGGCCGAACTGGCACCGGGCACCATGCTCTCGGGCGGCCTCACGCCGGAGAGCGTCGCCGAGGCGCTCGCCCGCACGCGCCTGCGGGCCGTGGACGTCTCCTCCGGCGTGGAGACGAGCCCGGGCATCAAATGCCCCGACCGCATCGCCGCCTTCATCCGCGCCGCCCGCGGGGGGTGATGCGGGGTTTTGGGGGCTTGCGGCGGGCTCCCCCTTGTTCGGAGGGCGGCCTCGGTCAGGTGCGCATCCCCTCGCCCGGGGGGCGAGGAGAGGGGCTCCGTCGGCACGCGCGGCTCTGTAAAGCCGAGAGCCGCGCGCGGGGACGAGGCGACCGCTCGAACCCCGATCAGTTCCGGTCGTCCGGGGCCGGCGGCAGGGGGATCACCTCGATGCCTTCCTCGATCAGCGCCTTGGCCTCCTGGGGCGTCGCCTCGCCGTAGATCGCGCGCACGGGCGCCTCGCCGTAGTGCATGGCCCGCGCTTCGTCGGGGAAGCGGCCGCCGACATCGTCCGCGTCGCGGGTCACCTGCTCGCGGAAGGCCCGCAGCATCGCCCGCATCTGCCGCTCGGGCTCGGCGATCATGGGCACGGCCGGGCTCTCCGCGGGGGGAGCCGGAACGGCCGGGGCGGCAGGGGGCCGGGAGCGCTCGCGGTCGGTGCGGGCGACGGCGGGCGCCATCAGCGCCTTGCCGACCTTGGCCGAGTCGCAGACCGGGCAGGTGACGAGCCCGCGCGCGGATTGCTCGTCGTAGGAGGCGCTCGACGGGAACCAGCTCTCGAAATCATGGCCCGCATCGCAGGCGAGCGTGTAACGGATCATCGGACAGCAGATTTGCGATCAAGCCTTCCGGATCCGGAAGGGCTTGGCGTGAACGAGCGTGGGAATGCGGCGTCGGGCCTCCTCGACGAGCGCGAGGTCGATCTCGGCCAGGATGAGCGCCGGGGCCGGCGTCTCCGCCTCGGCGAGGATGCGGCCCCAGGGATCGACGATCAGCGAATGGCCGAAGGTGTCGCGGCCATCCTCGTGCCGGCCGGCCTGGGCGGCGGAGATCATGAAGGAGCCGGTCTCGATCGCCCGCGCCCGCTGCAGCACGTGCCAATGCGCCTCGCCGGTCTGCTTCGTGAAGGCGGCCGGGGCGGTGAGCACCTGCGCCCCCGCTTCGGCCAGCCCGCGATAGAGCGCCGGAAAGCGGATGTCGTAGCAGATGCTGAGGCCGAGGGTGGCGAAGGGGAGTTCCACCACCACCGCGCAATCGCCCCCGGTATAGGTCGCCGATTCCCGCCAGCTCTCGCCGTTGGGCAGGTCGACGTCGTAGAGGTGGAGCTTGTCGTAGGAGGCGCGGATCGCCCCGGTCCCGTCGATCAGGAAGGCGCGGTTGGCGATGCGCTCGCCGTTGCGGATCGCCAGCGAGCCGATATGGACGACGATGCCCGCCTCCCGCGCGACCGCCCGCAGGGCGGCCAGGGTCTCGTCCTCGTCCTGCGTGCGTACGTGGGAGAACAGGCGCTCCCGGTCCCGCTCGACCAGCGAGGTGGTCTCCGGCGTCTGCACGTAATGCGCGCCGCGCCGCGCCGCCTCGCGCACGGCGGCGATGGCCGCCTCGCGGTTGGCGGCCGGATCGCGGCCCGCCTGCATCTGGGCGCAGGCGGCGACGAAGCGGGTGGGGGCGGGGGCGGCCATCAGGCGGCGAGCAGCGGGTCGAGCCGGCCCGCGCGGTCGAGGGCGTAGAGATCGTCGCAGCCGCCGACATGGGTGTCGCCGACGAAGATCTGCGGCACGCTGGTGCGGCCGCCGGCCCGCTGGACCATGGCTGCCCGGGCGCCGGCGGTCTTCTCGACGTCGATCTCCGTGAAGGCGACGTTCTTCTCGCGCAGCAGGCTCTTGGCCGCCGAGCAATAGGGGCACCAGGCCGTCGTGTAGATCGTGACCGGCTGCATCGTCCGCGCTTTGGCAGGAATGAGAAAAGGCCCTTCCGATATAGGGAAGAGCCTCGTTCCTTCCTACTGCGGCCATCGCACGGCCGCCATCCCGGCCGCTCAGGCGGCGAGCAGTTTCTCGACCTCGTTGACGAGCTCGCGCAGATGGAATGGCTTGGAGAGGACCTTGGCGTCCTTCGGAGCCTTCGAATCCGGGTTCAGCGCCACGGCGGCGAAGCCGGTGATGAACATCACCTTGATGTCGGGATCGAGCTCGGTGGCCCGGCGGGCCAGCTCGATGCCGTCCATCTCCGGCATCACGATGTCCGTCAGGAGCAGCTCGAAGGGCTCCTCGCGCAGGCGGTTATAGGCCGAGAGTCCGTTGTCGAAGGACAGGACATCGTAGCCGGCATTCTGCAGCGCCTTCGCGAGGAAGCGCCGCATGTCGTTGTCGTCTTCGGCGAGGAGGATCTTCATCGGTCGGCTTCCTAGGCCAGGAACCTGCTTCGTTCATTCCATAAAGCGTCCGTATGGTAAACAAGGTCTTAAATCGCGCCCGTGCCGCCACGTGCGCACCGGCACGGTGGACAGAGCGTTGCCGGCACCCCACAGTGGGGGGATGTTCCCTGTCGCCCGCTTCCCGCGGTAACGCGCGCCGATGATCGACACGCAGCCTGCCGACGCCTTCGACCCGCCCTTCGCCATCGACGAGCCTGCGGCGCATACGCTGCCGTTCGTGTTCAACACGCCGCATTCGGGCGCGGTCTACCCCCCGGACTTCCTCGCCGCCTCGCGGCTCGACGCGCTGGCCCTGCGCCGCTCCGAGGACGCCTATGTCGACCGGCTCTTCGCCCCCGTGGTCGCCCTCGGCGCGCCGCTGATGCGGGCGAACTTCCCCCGGGCCTATCTCGACGTGAACCGGGAGCCCTACGAGCTCGACCCGCGCATGTTCCACGGGCGGCTGCCGCCCTTCGCCAACACCCGCTCGATGCGCGTCGCGGGCGGGCTCGGCACGGTGCCGCGCATCGTCGCCGACGGGCAGGAGATCTACCGGGAGCGGCTGCCGGTGGAGGAGGCGGTGCAGCGCATCGAGCAGCTCTACAAGCCGTATCACCGCACCCTGCGCGGGCTGATCCAGCGCACGGTCCGCCAGTTCGGCCGGGCGATCCTGATCGATTGCCACTCGATGCCCTCCTCGAGCCTCGGGCGGGACGAGAGCGCCAATGCCGACTTCGTCCTCGGCGACCGTTTCGGCACGGCCTGCTCCGAAGCCCTCACCCAGGGCTTCGAGGCCCAGCTCAGGGCCCGAGGGTATAAGGTCGTGAGAAACAAGCCCTACGCCGGAGGCTTCATCACCGAGCACTACGGCGAACCCAACCTAAACCGCCACACTCTTCAGATCGAAATCAATCGCGCTCTGTATATGAACGAGAGTAGTCTTGCGATGACTTGCGGTTTCGACACGTTGCGGCAGACGCTCACGGATGTCGTGGCCGCCGTTGCGGCCGAGGTCGTCGATGCGCCGCCCCATCGCATCGCGGCGGAATGAAGCCTCCACGACCGTGAGGGCGGTCCGGGCCTGTGGGCAATAAAAAAGGCCGTCCCGAAGGACGGCCCGAAGTCTAGGGAGGAAACGCCCAAGAAGGGCTGCAGGGCCGCGACGCCATCGCGACCTTGCAATGCACAAGATACAGTGCACCGCACAAAAGGCAAGAGCCAGAATGGGGTCTTGTCATGACGCGGTCGCATGACTTGCGCGCGCATGTCGCAAGCCATGCAGCGCGAGCGGGGATTCGGGTCGGATTTGGCTCAGCCCTCTCCGAGAAGCTGCCGGATCTCCTGACGGAGAGCGTCGGACAGCTCCTCCCGCTGCAGGCCGTAAGCGATGTTGGCGGTGAGGAAGCCGATCTTCGAGCCGGTGTCGTAGGTGCGCCCGTCGTAGCGCATGCCGTAGAACTTCTGGGTCTCCGCGAGCCGCTTCATCGCGTCGGTGAGCTGGATCTCGCCGCCGGCGCCCTTCTCGCCCTTCTCCAGGATCGAGAAGACCTCGGGCTGGAGGATGTAGCGGCCGGAGATGATGAAGTTCGAAGGGGCGGTGCCCTGCTTCGGCTTCTCCACCATGCCGGTGATCTCGAAGGTCTGGCCGAAGGTCTCGCCGACGCTGACGATGCCGTATTGGTGGGTTTCCTCCGGCTTCACCTCCTCGACGGCGATGATGTTGCCGCCGTGCTTCTCGTAGGCCGAGAGCATCTGGCCCATGCAGCCGCGGCTGAGCATGTCGGGCAGCAGGACCGCGAAGGGCTCGTCGCCGACGATCTCGCGGGCGCACCAGACGGCGTGGCCGAGTCCCAGCGGTGCCTGCTGGCGGGTGAAGCTGGTTTGGCCAGCCTTGGGAAGATCCTTCTTCAGCTCTTCGTAGGCCGCGGTCTTGCCGCGCTCCCGAAGCGTGTGGTCGAGCTCGAACGCGATGTCGAAATGGTCCTCGATCACCGCCTTGCCGCGGCCGGTGACGAAGATGAAGTGCTCGATGCCGGCTTCCCGTGCCTCGTCCACGACATGCTGGACGACGGGCCTGTCGACGACCGTCAACATCTCCTTCGGCACGGCCTTGGTGGCGGGCAGGAAGCGTGTGCCCAGGCCCGCAACGGGAAGGACGGCCTTGCGAATCGGTTTCATGAATCGAGACCCGTATGTGGCGTTCGGCGGGAAGAGCCCGTAACGAGTGCGTTACATAGCGCGACGCTCCGGTGCATGCAGCGCCCGAAGTGGTGAAACTTGGCCATTCCGCAGCTTAATCGGACCTGAAGCCTGTCGGGTCGGGGCTGGTCCTGCTCCGGTTGCAATCGACCGGGAGTTCGAGGCGTCGCCCCGTCGCACGCTCGCCCTTCGAACCGGTCTCTCCCGCCGCGTCGCAGGCGCGGAAGCCCGTCTCGCGAATGAAGACTGGACCCGCGGAGGCGGGTGGGCGAAACGAGATCTCAGGTGAGCTGGGCTGACGCGACCGGCACCACTAAAGACCCGCGTTCGCGGTTCCATAAGAAGGGCAGGGGCGATGGCTGTTCTGGTGACGGGCGGAGCCGGCTATATCGGCAGCCACATGGTGCTGGCGCTGATCGACGCAGGCCACGACGAGGTCGTGGTGATCGACGATCTCTCGACCGGATTCGACTGGGCGCTCCCGCCTGAGGTGAAGCTCGTCGTCGGCGACGTGGCCGACCAGGCCCTCGTGACGGAGACGATCCTCCAGCATCGCGTGGATGCGATCGCGCATTTCGCGGCCAAGATCGTGGTGCCGGATTCCGTGTCGGATCCCCTCGGCTACTATCTCGCCAACACGGTGAAGACCCGCGCGCTGATCGAGACCGCGGTGCGCACCGGGGTGAAGCACTTCATCTTCTCGTCCACGGCGGCCGTCTACGGCGAACCCGAAGTGGTGCCGGTGCCCGAGAACCTGACGACGAATCCGATCAATCCGTATGGCCGTTCGAAGCTGATGAGCGAGTGGATGCTGGCCGACGCGGCCAAGGCCCACGGCTTCAGCTACGTGGTGCTGCGCTACTTCAACGTGGCGGGCGCGGATCCGCGGGGGCGCAGCGGGCAGTCCACCCCGAACGCGACGCATCTCATCAAGGTCGCGACGCAGGCCGCCCTCGGCCGGCGTACGCATCTCGATGTCTACGGAACCGATTATCCGACCCGGGACGGCTCCTGCCTGCGGGACTACATCCAGGTTTCCGACCTCGCCGATGCGCATCTCGTGGCGCTGAACCACCTGCGCCAGGGCGGCGAGAGCCTGACCCTGAATTGCGGCTACGGGCGCGGCTATTCGGTTCTCGAAGTGATCGAGGTGGTCAAGCGCGTCTCGGGGCGCGATTTCGAGGTGCGGCTGTCTCCGCGTCGCCCCGGCGACCCGGCTCAGATCGTCGCGCAGGCCGACCGGATCCGGAATGACCTCGGCTGGAACCCGCAGCACGACGATCTCGATCGGATCGTCGAGCAGGCGCTCGCCTGGGAAGACGCGCTCGCCAAGCGAAATCTCCGTTGAGGCTGTTGTCGCGGGCTCTGGTTGCCCTGCTGTTCCTCGCGAGCGGCTCCCTGGCCGAGGCGGAAAGCTTTTCCACCTTCGTCGAGGGGCTGCGCAGCGAGGCCCGCGATCGCGGCATCTCGGACGCGACGTTCGAGGCGGCCTTCCGGGGCATCACCGCGCCCGATCCGGACATCCTCGCCCGCACGAAGAAGCAGGGCGAGTTCAGCCGCCCGGTCTGGGAGTATCTCGTCGGCGCGGTCTCGCCCGGCCGGATCGCGAAGGGGCGGGCGCAGGCCGCCCGTCTCGCCTCCACGCTTGAGGCGATCGAGGCGAAGACGGGGGTGCCGCGCTGGATGGTGCTCGCCTTCTGGGGCATCGAATCCGACTTCGGCGCCAGCGCCGGCCGCGTCCCGACCCTCCGCGCGCTGTCGAGCCTCGCCTATGCCCGTCACCGCGGCAGCCTGTTCCGGGGGGAATTGCTCGCCGCGCTTGCCATCCTCCAGCAGGGCGATATCGAGCCGGAACGGATGGTCGGTTCCTGGGCGGGCGCCATGGGGCAGGTGCAGTTCCTGCCCTCCGTCTTCCTCAAGGAGGCGGTCGATTTCGATGGCGACGGGCATCGCGACATCTGGCGCTCCGACGCCGACGCGCTCGCCTCCATCGCGCATTATCTCCAGTCTCTCGGCTGGAACCCGGCTCTGTCCTGGGGCTACGAAGTGCGGCTTCCGGCCGGCTTCGACCTGGCGCGCTACCGGGGGGCGCTGACCGATTTCGCGCAACGCGGCGTCACTCGGACCGACGGAAAGCCCATGCCGAAGGCGGGGGAGGGGAGCCTGTTCCTGCCCGGGGGGCTCGGCGGCCCGGTCTTCCTGATCACCGACAATTTCGAGGTCGTCCGCAGCTACAACACGAGCGACGCCTATGCGCTCGCGGTCGGCCACCTTGCGGACCGGCTGGCCGGCGCCCCCGTCCTCGCCGCCCCCTGGCCGAAGGGCGAGGCCCGTCTCGAGACGGCGGGGCTGCGCCAGCTCCAAGCGGCGCTTGCCGGGCAAGGGCTCTATGCGGGCGAGCAGGACGGGCGCGCGGGGCCGCGCCTGCGCGAGGCGGTGCGGCAATATCAGATCCGCGAAGGGCTCCCAGCCGACGGCTATGCCAGCCCGGCGCTCCTCGCTCGTCTCCAGGCAAGGCCGTGACTCGGCAGAAGGGCGGGGCACGGGCGGCCGGCCGACTTTAGACGGATCGGAAAGGGTCGGCTAAGATGACAGCCCTCCGCCAACCGCGACCGGGCAAGCCCAACGGTATGCGCATCAAGCCGTTTTCTCGCTGGACCTTGGCCGTGAGCCTGCTCGGCTCCGCTCTCGCTAGCATCCTGGTTGCGGCCCTCATGCTGCTGTTGAGTCCCGCCGGGCCGGCTCGGGCGCAATGGGGCGACGCCTACGACGCGCCGAGGGGCGACCCCTACTACGCCCCGCCCCGGCGCCGCCTGCGTGACCGTTATCAGGACGATGGCTACGGCTATGGCGGACGCGCGACCGCCCGCCGCTACGCTCCGCCGCCCCAGGAGGCGCCCCGGCAATTCTACTGGCCCTGGGAGGACCGCCCGCAACAGGCTCAGCCCCCCGCCGCGCGGCCGCCGAGTTCCGCGGAGCCGGGTCGGGCCTCTCGGCCGCGCCCGTCGCCCCCCAGCACGCGGACCAGCCGCAAGCGCTCCGTGCCGCCCGCGCCGTCCGTCGCCGCCCCGAAGCCGGCGGAGCCCAAAACCGCACCGACGACGCAGGTCGCCGTCTTCGGAGACTCGCTGGCCTCCTACCTGCGGCGCGGCCTCGACGAGGCCTTTTCCGACAATCCCAATGTCGCCATCGTCGATCGCTCCCGCGGCGATAGCGGGCTCGTGCGCAAGGACGTGGTCGACTGGCCGAAAGCCGCCGAGGACTGGCTCAAGGCCAATTCCGGAAGCAGCTACGCCCTGGTCATGGTCGGCGTGAACGACCGGCAGCCGATCCGCGAGGGGGATCAGAGCTACGATCCCCTCTCGGACAAGTGGCGGGAGATCTACGGCGCCCGGGTCGATGCGCTGATCAAGGCCTTCACCGACCGCAAGGTGCCTCTCATCTGGGTCGGCCTGCCGCCGGTGCGCAGCGAGTCGCTCACCACCGATTTCACCGCGATCAACGACCTCGTGCGCGAGCGCGTGCAGAAGGCCGGGCAGAGCTTCGTCGAGATCTGGCAGGGCTTCGTCGACGAACGGAACCGCTATGTCGCGAGCGGTCCCGACGTCGACGGGCAGGAGGCGCGCCTGCGGACCTCGGACGGCGTTCACTTCACCAGTGCCGGCGCGCGCAAGGTGGCGCATTTCGCCGATGTGGAACTGAAGCGGATCATGGGCGCCAACGGCACGCTGACGCCGGAGCAGGCCGCGCCGGTTGCGGCCGTGCCGGGCACATCGGCCCCCGCGAGCGCGGGCGTCAGCCTCGACGACACTTCGGCGCTGGACCGCAAGATCACGGCGATGTTGCCGCCTCTGCCGGAGCCGCCGGGCATTCCGAGCCTCCCGGTGAAGCCGACCGCGGGGCCGGTGGTGCCGCTCGGCCGGGTCGAGACCTCGCCCGGGGGCCTCCTGATCACCGGCCGCCCGCGGGAGGGAGATGCCACCGGGACCGTCGAGCGCAGCCTTCAGCGCGGCGCCGCCCCGATGCCGCAGCCCGGCCGCGCCGACGATTTCAAGTGGCCGCCGAGCTGACGGGCCAAAAGGAAACGCCCGACCGCATAGCGATCGGGCGTCGTTCCTTCGTCCTCCGCGCCTCCGCGGAGGTTGCGGCTCAGCGCGGCAGCAGGCTCGCGCCCATCAGGCTCTCGTCGATCGAGCGGGCGGCCTGACGGCCCTCGCGGATCGCCCAGACCACCAGGGACTGGCCGCGGCGCATGTCGCCCGCCGCGAAGATCTTCGGATGCGAGGTCCGGTAATCCTCGGTGTTGGCGAGCACGTTGTTGCGTTTGTCGAGGGCCACGCCGGATTCCTCCAGGAGGCCCTTGGTGACCGAGCCGGCGAAGCCGATCGCCATGAAGACGAGGTCGGCCGGCAGGGTGAACTCCGAGCCTTCGATCGGCTTGCGCTTCTCGTCCACGCGGGCGCAGACGACGCCGGTGAGCTGCCCCTTGCGGTTGCCCTCGAGCCGCAGGGTCGCGGCCTGGAACTCGCGCTCGGCGCCCTCGGCCTGGCTCGAGGAGGTGCGCATCTTGGTCGGCCAGTACGGCCACACCGTCAGCTTGTCCTCCTGCTCCGGCGGACGCGGGCGGATGTCGAGCTGCGTGACCGAGAGCGCGCCCTGGCGGAAGGCGGTGCCGACGCAGTCGGAGGCCGTGTCGCCGCCGCCGATGACGACGACGTTCTTGCCCGCTGCGATGATCGGCAGCTCGCCGTTGCCCGGCATCGGCTCGGCGCCGACGCGCCGGTTCGACTGCACGAGGTAGGGCATGGCGTAATGCACGCCGTCGAGATCCTGACCCGGCAATTGCGGGTTGCGGGGATCCTCGGCGCCGCCGCAGAACAGCACGGCATCGAACTCCGCGGTCAGCTCCTCGACGGTTTTGTTCACGCCGACATTGACCTTGTAGTGGAAGACCACGCCCTCGGCTTCCATCTGCTTCACGCGCCGGTCGATGTGGCGCTTCTCCATCTTGAAGTCCGGGATGCCGTAGCGGAGCAGGCCGCCGGCCTTGGGCTCGCGCTCGAACACATGCACGTCATGGCCGACCCGGGCGAGCTGCTGGGCCGCGGCCATGCCGGCGGGACCGGAGCCCACCACGGCGACGCGCTTGCCGGTACGGGTGTTGGACGGCTCGGGCTTCACCCAGCCCATGTTCCAGGCCCGGTCCGCGATCGCCTGCTCGATGGTCTTGATCGCCACCGGCTGGTTCTCGAGGTTGAGCGTGCAGGCCTCCTCGCAGGGCGCGGGGCAGACGCGGCCGGTGAATTCGGGGAAGTTGTTCGTCGAATGGAGGTTGCGGGCGGCCTCCTCCCAGTCGGACTGGTAGACGAGGTCGTTCCAGTCCGGGATCTGGTTGTGGACCGGGCAGCCGGTCGGCCCGTGGCAAAACGGGATGCCGCAATCCATGCAGCGCGCCGCCTGCTTTTTCAGGTCGTACTCGTCGAGGGGCAGGGTGAACTCGCGGAAGTGCCGCACGCGGTCCGCCGCGAGCTGGTACTTCTGCTCCTGCCGGTCGAATTCGAGGAAACCCGTGACCTTGCCCATCGATCAGCCCTTCGCCGCGGATCCTCGGGATCGCGCGCTCCGCCCTATCCGTTCCTGACATGCGGCGGCCGGCACGGAGCCGGCCGCCCTCATCTCACTCCGCCGCCACCGGCATGCGGGCCATTTCCATCTCGCGCAGCGCCCGGCGGTACTCGACGGGCATCACCTTGACGAACTTGGTGCGGTAGCTCGCCCAGTCGTCGAGGATCTTCTTCGCCCGCGGCGAGCCGGTATACTTGAGATGGTTGGTGATGAGCTGCGTGAGCCGCTCCTCGTCGTGGCCCGACATGTCCGCGAGGATGTCGACCCGGCCCTTCGTCTCCAGGTCGCCGTCCTGGTGGAAGCGACGCATGATGTCGTCCTCCTCCTCCACGGGCTCCAGATCGACCATCGAGAGGTTGCAGCGCTCGCGGAAGGTGCCGTCCTCGTCGAGCACATAGGCGATGCCGCCCGACATGCCCGCCGCGAAGTTGCGCCCGGTCTCGCCGATCGAGACGACGACGCCGCCGGTCATGTACTCGCAGCCATGGTCGCCCATGCCCTCGACCACCGTGATCGCGCCGGAATTGCGGACGGCGAAGCGCTCGCCCGCGGAGCCGCGGATGTAGCACTCGCCGGCGATCGCCCCGTAGAGCACGGTGTTGCCGGCCATGATCGTCCGCGTCGCCGAGGCCTTCAGCGCCTCGCTCGGGCGGATGATCAGCTTGCCGCCCGACAGGCCCTTGCCGATGTAGTCGTTGCCGTGGCCCGAGAGCTCGATGGTCACGCCGGCGGCGACCCAGGCGCCGAAGCTCTGGCCCGCGGTGCCTGAGAGCTTCACGACGATGGTGTCGTCGGGCAGGCCGTCATGGCCATGCGCCTTCGCCACCATGCCGGAGAGCATCGCCCCCGCCGCGCGGTCGGAGTTCTTGATCACGTCCTCGACCACCACCGGCTCGCCGGTCTCGATCGCGTGCTTGGCCTTCTCGATGAGACGCCGGTCGAGCACGGTGTCGATCGGGTGCTTCTGCGACTCGACGTGACGGATCGCGACCTCCGGCCCGACATCGGGACGGTGGAACAGCTTCGTGAAGTCGAGGCCGCGCGCCTTCCAGTGGTCGATCGCCTCGCGCTTGTCGAGGAGATCGGAGCGGCCGATCAGGTCCTCGAGCTTGGTGAAGCCCATTGCCGCCATCATCTCCCGCAGCTCTTCGGCCACGAAGAAGAAGTAGTTGATGACGTGCTCCGGCGTGCCCTTGAAGCGCTTGCGCAGCACCGGATCCTGCGTGGCGACGCCCACGGGGCAGGTGTTCAGGTGGCACTTGCGCATCATGATGCAGCCGGCCGCGATCAGGGGCGCGGTCGAGAAGCCGATCTGGTCGGCGCCG
This sequence comes from Methylobacterium organophilum, assembly GCF_022533465.1. Taxonomy (NCBI): domain Bacteria; kingdom Pseudomonadati; phylum Pseudomonadota; class Alphaproteobacteria; order Hyphomicrobiales; family Methylobacteriaceae; genus Methylobacterium; species Methylobacterium organophilum. Next base: position 2,345,602 of record NZ_CP092848.1, read on the forward strand.
AGCAGCACCGCGATCATCACGTCCTTGCCGGTGCGGATGCCGCCATCGGCCTGGAGCGCCACGCGGCCGCGCAGGCCGTTGATGACGAGCGTCTGCTGGGTCTCGGCGAGGCCGGTCTCCCAGGGGCCGCCGGCATGCTTGATCGAGGTGAGCGGGGCCGCGCCGGTGCCGCCGTCGAAGCCCGAGATCGTGATGTGGTCCGCGCGCGCCTTGGCGACGCCTGCCGCCACCGTGCCGACGCCGACCTCGGAGACGAGCTTCACCGAGATGTCCGCCGCCGGATTCACGTTCTTCAGGTCGAAGATCAGCTGGGCAAGATCCTCGATCGAGTAGATGTCGTGGTGGGGCGGCGGCGAGATCAGGCCGACGCCCGGGGTGGCGTAGCGGACCTTGGCGATCTTGGCGTCGACCTTGTGGCCGGGCAGCTGGCCGCCCTCGCCGGGCTTGGCACCCTGCGCCACCTTGATCTGGATCATGTCGCCGTTGACGAGATACTCGGTGGTCACGCCGAAGCGGCCGGACGCCACCTGCTTGATCGCAGAACGGCGCGAGCGGCCGTCCGGCAGCGGCTTGAAGCGGCGCGGCTCCTCGCCGCCCTCGCCCGAGTTCGAGCGGCCGCCGAACGAGTTCATGGCGATCGCCAGGGTCTCGTGCGCCTCCTTGGAGATCGAGCCGTAGGACATCGCGCCGGTCGCGAAACGCTTCACGATCTCGGAGGCCGGCTCCACCTCCGCGATGTCGACCGGCTGGCGGCCGAGCTCCTCCGCGGTCCTGATGCGGAACAGGCCGCGCAGGGTCTTGAGGTGGTTCTCCTGCTCGTTCACGAGCTTGGCATACTCGCGGTAGCGCTCGGCCGCTCCGAGGCGCACCGCGTGCTGCAGCGTCGCCACCGTGTCCGGGGTCCAGGTATGGGTCTCGCCGCGCAGGCGATAGGCGTATTCGCCGCCGACATCGAGGGCGTTGCGATAGACCGGCGCGTCGCCGAAGGCGTCGCGATGGCGCATCGCGGTCTCCTGGGCGACCTCGGCCATGCCGATGCCTTCGATGGTGGTGGCGGTGCCGAAGAAGTCCCGCTCGACGAACTCGGAATTGAGGCCGATCGCGTCGAAGATCTGCGCGCCGCAATAGGACTGGTAGGTCGAGATGCCCATCTTGGACATGACCTTGAGCAGGCCCTTATCGATCGACTTGATGTAGCGGTAGACGATCTCGTCGTCGGTGAGGTCCGGCGGGAACTCGTCCTTCATCGCGATCAGCGTCTCGAAGGCGAGGTACGGGTTCACCGCCTCGGCGCCGTAGCCGGCGAGGCAGGCGAAGTGGTGCACCTCGCGCGGCTCGCCCGACTCGACCACGAGGCCGACCGAGGTGCGAAGGCCCTTGCGGATCAGGTAGTTGTGCACGGCCGCGGTGGCGAGCAGGGCCGGAATCGGGATCCGGTCCGGCCCGACCGCGCGGTCGGACAGGATGATGATGTTGTAGCCGCCGCGCACCGCGACCTCGGCCCGGTCGCAGAGGCGATCGAGCGCGCCCTCCATCGCCGCCGCGCCGGTCTCGGCGGGGAAGGTGATGTCGAGGGTCTTGGTGTCGAAGCGGTCCTCGAAATGCGAGATCGAGCGGATCTTCTCGAGATCCCCGTTCGTCAGGATCGGCTGACGGACCTCGAGCCGCTTGCGGCGGGAGGCGCCTTCCATGTCGAGCAGGTTCGGCCGCGGCCCGATGAACGAGACGAGGCTCATCACGGCCTCCTCGCGGATCGGGTCGATCGGCGGGTTGGTGACCTGCGCGAAGTTCTGCTTGAAGTAGCTGTAGAGCGGCTTCGGCTTGTCCGAGAGCGGGGCGAGCGGCGTGTCGGAGCCCATGGAGCCGACCGCCTCCTGGCCGGTCACGGCCATGGGCGCCATCAGCAGCTTCAGGTCTTCCTGGGTGTAGCCGAAGGCCTGCTGGCGATCGAGCAGGGACACGTCGGTGCGCGAGGCCCGCGGCTGGATCGGATGCAGGTCCTCCAGCACGATCTGGGTGTTCTTCACCCACTCGGCATAGGGATGCGCGCCGGCCAGCTCGCCCTTGATCTCCTCGTCGGAGACGATGCGGCCCTTCTGCAGGTCGATCAGCAGCATGCGGCCCGGCTGCAGGCGCCAGGACTGCACGATCTTCTCGTCCGGGATCGGCAGCACGCCCATCTCGGAGGCGAGCACGACCAAGCCGTCGTCGGTGACGAGGTAGCGGGCCGGGCGCAGGCCGTTGCGGTCGAGGGTGGCGCCGATCTGGCGGCCATCGGTGAAGGCGACCGCGGCCGGGCCGTCCCACGGCTCCATCAGGGCGGCGTGATATTCGTAGAAGGCGCGCCGCTCCTCGCTCATCAGCGGGTTGCCGGCCCAGGCCTCCGGGATGAGCATCATCATCGCATGGGCGAGCGAGTAGCCGCCGGCCACGAGGAACTCGAGGGCGTTGTCGAAGCAGGCGGTGTCGGACTGGCCCTCGTAGGAGATCGGCCAGATCTTCGAGATGTCGTTGCCGAACAGCTCGGAATCGACGCTGGCCTGGCGGGCCTTCATCCAGTTCACGTTGCCGCGCAGCGTGTTGATCTCGCCGTTATGCGCGACCATCCGGTAGGGGTGCGACAGGCGCCAGGTCGGGAAGGTGTTGGTGGCGAAGCGCTGGTGCACCAGGGCGATGGCTGAGACGAAGCGCTCGTCCTTCAGATCGAGATAGTAGTGACCGAGCTGGTGCACGAGCACCATGCCCTTGTAGACCACGGTCCGGGTCGACACGGAGACCGGATAGAACTCCATCAGCCGCTCGTCGCCATGGCCGTAGACCTTGGACGAGATCACCTTGCGGGCGATGTAGACGCGCCGCTCGAAGGTGTCCTGGTCGGTGATGGTGGCCGGGCAGCCGATGAAGACCTGGCGGTGATGCGGCTCGGTCTCCTTCACGGCGGCGCCGAGGTCGCTCGAATCGACCGGCACGTCGCGCCAGCCGATGAGGGGCAGGCCCTCCTCGGCGAGCGAGGTCTCGACGATCTCCTCGATGATGCGGCGGGCATCCTCGGCCTTCGGCATGAAGAACTGGCCGATGGCGTACTGGCCGTGGGGCGGCAGCTCGAAGCCGAGGCGCGAGCATTCCTCCGCGAAGAAGACATGCGGGATCTGGACGAGAATGCCGCAGCCGTCGCCCATGGTCGGATCCGCGCCCACCGCGCCGCGATGGTCGAGATTCTCGAGGATCTTCAGGCCCTGCTGGACGATGGCGTGGCTACGCCGGTCGTGCATGTCGGCGATGAAGCCGACGCCGCAGGCATCGCGCTCGCGCGCGGGATCGTAGCTGCCTTCCGCCTTCGGCAGCGCCGGGTCGCGGACGATCAGCGGCTTGTCGCCGGCGCGCGAGGGAATGTTCACGTCGTCAGAGCGGGTATTTGCAGACACAGACAGTTCCAAGGCGTTCATGCCCGATGAATCCATGCGCATCGCCGTCACATCTCCGTCCCGACCCGAAGGCGAGCATGTTTCGTGCCCGAACGGAAGCGACGTTCGGACACCGCGGTTAGTTTGCGTCGGGTCGTGGCGGGATCTCTTCGGCTTCGAGAAGCGCCCGCAACCCGCGGGCGTGGCGCAGGCTCGCTCAGCCCGCGCTCGCCCGGATCGCCGTGTCGGCGATCGGCTTGATAGCTCGTTTGGACGTCACGTCGATCACGCGAAACAGCCCCCAGCGCGCCCGAAGGCGGCTGCCACCGAAAAGGGACAGTGATACTGTCCTATAAATCGACGGTGCCAGATTTCAAGTATTCCAGCAAGTGCACCGACACCGCGCTCGACCCCGCTTTATGCAGGGCAGACGCGACGGCACGTCACGACCCGGCACGAGGCGCCGACCCGGGCGAGGGCCGGTTCTCGAATCGCCCCGCATTCTCGCCCGAATTCTGAAGTTAACGACATCTTGCCAAGCACGGGGGCCTGCGGGGAACGATCTGCGCCCGGGCCGGGACAAGCCGCCTCAAGCGGCGCCCGGCCCAAGCCGCCCGGGCCGATCGACGAGAGGTCACATGGTTTCGCGCCGCACCTCGCATTTCCTCCGCGCCAGTCTTGCCGCTCTCGCGCTCAGCGTCGCCACCGGTGCGGCGATGGCGCAGGGCTACGGGCGCACCTTCGAGTTCGAGGAGGCCGAGCCGCTGATGTCGCCGCGGGCGGTGGCCTTCCGCCTGTTCGACCGGGGCTTCACCGAGATCGGACGGCCGCGCTTCGACGGGGCGGCCTATGTCGTGGACGCGACGAACCCGGCCGGGGCCCGCGTCCGGCTGATCGTGGATCCGCGCAGTGGGGCGGTGCTGGGGCGCGAACGCCTTGATGTTCCTTACTTTCCGGGCGCCCGCCCGCCGCGCGCCGCCGGCTTCGGCTGGACCGAGGAGGAGCCGCGGCCGCGCCGGGTCTACCGCGAGGCGGAGAGGCTTGTGCCGCCCGCCGACATCCCGGATGCGGGGCCGCCGGGCATCCGCCCGCAGCGGCCGGGCCTGAGCGCGACGCCGCCCGGGCCGGCCGAGGCCGCGCCGTTCGGGCTGAACCCAGATGCCCGGGGCCGGGCCGATTCGGGGCGGCGCAGCGCCAAGCTCGCCCCCGTGCAGAAGCCCGCCGCGCCCCGGGCGACGCCCGCTGCGCCGGCGCCGAAACTCGAGATGCCGCAAGAGGTTGGCCGGGATTCCGCCAAGGCCGGCGAGCCTCCTAGGCCCGCCCCCGCCGAGGCGGCCAAGCCCGCGGCGCCGGAGGGGAAGGAGCCGGTCAAGGAGGCCGCCCACAGCGTGCCGCCGACGCCGGCCGCGGTGCAGCCCCCGTCCCCCGGAACGGCGGTCGACGCGAAGCCGGCCGAGGCGAAAACCCCTGATACCAAAGCGGCTTGGCAGGATCCGCCGGCCGGCGAGAAGAAGGTCCGCGTCATCGGCGGCGCCACCATCGTGCCCGGTGGCGGGGGCGAGGCGGCCCCCGCCGGCCCGAACTGAGGCGCCGGGGCGGATGACCGATTCGTCATCCGCCGGCGACCCTCCGGTAAGGCCCGCGGGACCAGCCTGACGCCGCTCGAGGCTTCGAAGCCTCGGCCCTTCGGCCGCGAAGCCGAAGGCCGAGGGCTTCGAGGCCGGCTTCGTCGGCCCCCGCGAGGTCCCATGCCGGCTCCCTCGGATGTCCCCATTCCGGGCGCATCGGCGCATTTCCAGCCGCGTCCCGGCGGATTATGCCGTGAGCCGATGCGGCTCTTGATCATCGAGGACGACCGGGACGCGGTCGCCTATCTCGCCAAGGCGTTCCGGGAGGAGGGGCACGTCGCCGACCAGGCGACGGACGGCCTCGACGGCTACGCGCTCGCCCGCGAGGGCGATTACGACGTGCTGATCGTCGACCGGATGCTGCCCAAGCTCGACGGGCTGTCGCTGATCCGCTCCCTGCGCGAGCAGGGGGTGACGACGCCGGTGCTGATTCTCTCCGCGCTCGGCCAGGTCGACGACCGGGTGAAGGGCCTGCGGGCGGGGGGCGACGATTACCTGCCCAAGCCCTACGCCTTCTCCGAGCTGCTCGCCCGCACGGAGGTGCTGGCCCGGCGCCGGGCCGGCCCGGCGGGCGGGGCCGAGCCCACGGCGTACAAGGTCGGCACCCTGGAGCTCGACCGCCTGTCCCACCGGGTCACCCGGGCGGGCCGGGAGATCGTGCTGCAGCCCCGGGAATTCCGCCTGCTCGAATACCTGATGCGCCATGCCGGGCAGGTCGTCACCCGCACGATGCTGCTCGAGCATGTCTGGGACTACCATTTCGATCCGCAGACCAACGTGATCGACGTCCATGTCTCGCGCCTGCGCGCGAAGATCGACAAGGGGTTCGACCAGCCGATCCTGCACACGGTCCGCGGCGCCGGCTACATGGTCCGGCCCGATCCGGCGGGCGGGGCGTGAGGGCGGTGTCGCCGGGCGCGGGGGACGACGCCTCCGGCCGCGCGCCGGCCCCGCCGGCCCCGCGCCTGCCCCCGGCTTTGCTGCGCGACGCGCCCCCCGGGCGGGAAGGCCTGCCGGCCCGGCTCGGCAAGCTGTTCCGCACCACGGCGTTCAAGCTCTCCCTCGCCTATCTGGTGCTGTTCGCCGTCTCGGTGACCCTGGCGCTCGGCTACGTCGCCTGGAACGCCCGCCGGGTGCTCGACGACCAGATCGTCTCGACCATCGAGGCCGAGATCAACGGCCTGTCCGAGCAATACACCCAAGGGGGGCTGCGCCGGCTCATCGCCGTGGTGGAGCGGCGCGCCAAGGAGCCCGGGGCCTCGCTCTACCTCGTCACCACCCCGGCCGGGGAGCATGTGGTCGGCAACGTCTCCCGGGTGCCCCTGGGGCTGCTCGATGCGCCGGGCCAGTTCGAGGGCCCCTATGGCCGCGGCAGCGAGGGGGAGGAGGGCGCCGAGCACCGGGCGATCATGCGGGTCTACACGCTGGCCGGCGGCTTCCGCCTGCTGGTCGGCCGCGACACCGCCGAGCGCGACCGCCTGCGCGAGGTCATCGGCAACACCTTCGGCTCCTCGCTGGCCCTGGTGCTGGTGATCGGCGTGGTCGGCGGCTGGTTCGTGGCGAGCCGGGTGCTCAAGCGCGTGGACGACATGACCGAGACCACCCGCACCATCATGGCTGGGGATCTCGACGGCCGCCTGAAGGTGGCCGGCACCGGCGACGAGCTCGACCGCCTCGCCCAGAACCTCAACCTGATGCTGGAGCGCATCGGCGAGCTGATGCGCGGCATGCAGGAGGTCTCCGACAACATCGCCCACGACCTGAAGACGCCGCTCACCCGCCTGCGCAACCGGGCCGACGAGGCCCTGCGCGGGGCCGGCAGCGCCGACGAGCTGCGCGCGGCGATGGAATCGGTGATCGAGGAGAGCGACGGGCTGATCCGCGTGTTCAATGCGCTCCTCACCATCGCCCGGCTGGAGGCCGGCAGCGCGCCGGACCATTTCGCGGATTTCGATGCCGGGCGGGTCGCCGGGGAGGTGGCCGAGCTCTACGAGGCGCTCGCCGAGGAGAAGGGCCTCGCCCTGACGCTCGAAGCCGAGCCCGGCCTGACCATCCGCGGCAACCGCGAGTTGATCGGCCAGGCGCTGGCCAACCTCGCCGACAACGCCATCAAATACGGCGCCGGCGGCCCCGGCCCCCCGGTCATCGCCATGACAGCCGCCCGGGTGCCCGAGGGCGTGCGCCTCACCGTGGCCGATCACGGCCCCGGCATCCCGGAGGCCGAGCGCGCCCACGTGCTGGCCCGCTTCGTCCGCCTGGAAGCCGCCCGCACCAACCCCGGCTTCGGCCTCGGCCTCAGCCTCGTCAACGCCGTGGTGCGGCTGCATGGCGGGCGGTTGGATTTGGAGGATAATGGGCCGGGGTTGCGGGTGGTGGTGACGGTGCCGGGACAAATGGAATAGTAAGATCTTATCTACAATGGCTGTGTTTTCTGTAAGATGTGTGCAGCTAGTAAATATAAATTAATTGTTAAGGTGGTACTATGAGCGGCCAAAAGAATAAATTAGTTGAGAATGCTAATTTTATTGTTAGGGAGTTTTTTAGGATCAGGGAGCTTTCTAAGCATGATTTCAAATTAATTAATAGTGATGATTGGGCATATAGCGTGCCGGCAGCTTCAGGAGGATCGTGGCTTATTGGTAGAGCCGCCGGGGAGAGTTTAGATGATTTGGCAAGAGAGGCCGGCAAGCGTGCTGGAATTGCTCGTAATATATCTACTATCCGCTTGAGGGAGCTAATGCAAGCAAGGTTTAGCGAGCGGTTTCTCACTGGCAAAATACCAATAACAATGTCTTCTATCGAAAAAACCCTAAGCATTGTTGGGCGAGAAGCAAAAACTAAATGCAAAAATAAAAAATATCTTATTCCATGTCACCTAATGACGGAAGATGAAATTGGTGAGTTCAATATAGGGCCAATAAAATTCAGAAACAGGAGTCATACTAGAAATTATATAATTGAAAAAATGAAAAATTCGGATCTAAGAGGAAAGAAAGAATCGGATTCAAGGCGGAGAGCGTATCTAAGGAGGCTGCTAAGGGACGGTTTGTTATATTATAGAGATTTCCGCTGGAGTGCAGAGGTTGAAATTATTGGATGCGATGACGAGGTGTCAAGGGATATTGCGGATTATGCAGTTACTTCGGCGCTAAATTGTATGCATTTGCTTTTTGGTGCGAGCTCGACTGACAATATGAGAGTCGGAGGTCCGAAGCTGCGTCGCGATAATAGGGCAATTTTCAGTTTGTCGCCTGAAGGTTCTCTCGATGTATCTTTATCGATGTCGGGTGCTGGGCAGATCAACTTTGCTTCTGGATGGTCAAGTTGTTTTGAGCGTGAGGATTTCAGGAAGGCAGTTGAATTATGTGGAGTTGCACTGGAAGCATCTGTCAACCCGATCTTAGAAAGACCTCTGTCGCGCAGATTCTTAGATGCTGCTCAATGGTACGGAGAGGCTGTCAGAGATGAAAGTTATTCTACTAAGGTTGTGAAATACGCGACCGCGCTCGAAAGAATGGTTATCACGGATGAAAAAAATGATATTGCTTCTATTCTAGCAGATAGAATATCTGCAATATGCATCACGCGACCGGAAATTGGAGAGCGAGAAAAAATAATCGATCAAGTAAAGATCCTATATCGCGCTAGATCTAAGCTTGTTCATGGATCAATGTCGCCCAAATCACCCGAGTTATTTCGTGCATCTTATCTCGGGGGAATGTTAGGTCGAGATTTGCTTCTTTTGATTATATCGGATTTTGGTAATGTCGGCTTGAGGGAAGATAATTTTAGCGTATCAAGACTTTCTAAATATTACGATATGAGGGTTAAATTTATAGAAAATTTAATAGAAGAAAGCAAAAATACGCAATCTGACCAATGTTAGCCATATATTTAAATAATACATCTACATCTGCGCTAGAATTCTGGCTACCATCATGTCGAACGCCCCGTCCTGGAATGCCATGCTGCGGACTCAAGTGATGGCAAAATTATCGATCGTACGGATGGACAGGGTGCCCACACTGATCCTGCTGTCACCGTGAAGACTGAGCGGGCGACCGTCTTTGAATACTCTAGAGCCTAATCTGGTAAGCTGGCTGAGCGCTTACGATGGGTCGGGAACGGCCCAGAGTCGCCATCGCTAATGACATTAAAGGAAAGCGATCAGCGTTCACGCGTTTTGGTAGTGCGCGAAACTTGGCTCTTATTGCCCTCGGGGGCGGGGTCGCTGCCCGACACGCCGGACTTGGCCGAGCTCCCTTCGTCAGGGCGAGCGCGAGCGAAGCCATCCAGGAGCACTGCCCTCTCCGAAACGGCGGCGTCGCTGGATCGCTTCGGCTTTGCCTCGCCATGACGATGCGGGTGGGCGCCGGGGGCCTTTTGTGGAGACGAAGCGGGATGGCGCGTGTCGGGGAAGCGGACCGTCACACCCGCACCCGCGCCGGATTCCCTACCACCGTCGCGCCGACGGGCACGTCGCGGGTCACCACGCTGCCGGCGCCGATGATGGCGCCGTCGCCGATGGTGACGCCGGGCAGGATCAGGGCGCCGGCGCCGATCCAGACATCGGCGCCGATGCTGATCGGGCGGCCGCATTCGAGCATCTGCCGGCGCAGGGCCGGGTCGCGGGGATGGTCGGCGGTGAGGATCTGCACCCCGGGGCCGATCTGCGTGCGGTCGCCGATCCGCACCGCGACCACGTCGAGGATGCAGCCGTTGAAATTCATGAACACGGCCTCGCCCAGGTGGATGTTGAAGCCGTAATCGCAGTGGAAGGGCGGGCGGATGTTGCAGCCCTTCCCGACGGAGCCGAACCGCTCCTCCAGCAGGCCCTGGCGCTCGGCCGGGTCCTGCGCCAGGGCCGCGTTGTAGCGGGCGAGCCAGGCCATGGTCCGGGCGGAATCGGCGGCGATCTCGGGATCGTCGGCGACGTAGAGAGCGCCGGCGAGCATCTTCTGCTTCTGCGAACGGGTGTCCAACGGGCGCTCCTCCTGCGGCTCGGGCGGTAGATGGATCGGGCGGGCGGGATGGCGAGGCCTCCCCTGGACCCCCCTCCCGAAACGCGCGATGACGGGCGCCAAGAAACGGGAGGAGCCGCATGAGCCGCGAGGCCGCCCTGCGCCGGCATCTGGGCGCCGCGCCGCCGCTGTCGGATCCGGGGCAGGCCGAGGCGCGCTTCGCCGAGATCGCGCCCGACCTGCCGGCCGCCCTGCGCAAGGGGGCGGCCAAGGACCTGCTCCTGGCGCTGGCCGACCATTCGCCCTTCCTGTGGGGTCTGTGCCTCCGCGACCCCGCCCGCCTCGCCCGGCTCCTCGACGCGGATCCCGAGGCGGCGGATGCGCGGATCGTGGCCGCGCAGGCGGCGGCGGGCCGGGCGGCGCCGGCGGGCGACCTCGACGCGGTCGGGCGGGCTCTGCGGGCGAACCGGGCCGAGCACGCGCTGCTCGTGGCGCTGGCCGATCTCGGCGGGCTCTGGCCGCAGGCGCGGGTGACCCGGGCGCTCTCCGATTTCGCCGATGCCTCGGTCCAGGCCGCCGCCGACGCCCTGCTGCGCCAGGCCGCCGCCGCCGGGCGCTTCCGGCCCCTCGATCCGGAGGCGCCGCAGGCGGGCTCGGGGCTCGTCGTGCTCGGGCTCGGCAAGCTCGGGGGGCGGGAGCTCAACTATTCGAGCGACATCGACCTGATCGTGTTCTTCGATCCCGAGGCCCGGCGCCTGAAGGAGGGGCTGGAGCCGACGCCGTTCTTCAGCCGCCTCGCCCAGGGCATGGCCAAGCTCCTGCAGGAGCGCACCGGCGAGGGCTATGTCCACCGGGTCGATTACCGGCTGCGGCCCGATCCCGGCTCGACCCCGACCGCGATGAGCCTCGCCTCGGCCTATGTCTATTACGAGACCACGGGCCAGAACTGGGAGCGCGCCGCCTTCATCAAGGCCCGGCCCGTCGCCGGGGACCGCGACGCGGGCGAGGCCTTCCTGAAGGAGCTGCGGCCCTTCGTCTGGCGCAAGTATTTCGACTTCGCGGCCATTGCCGACGTGCACGCCATGAAGCGGCAGATCCATGCCGTGCGCGGGCACGAGACCCTGGCGGTGGCCGGCCACGACATCAAGCTCGGGCGCGGGGGCATCCGCGAGATCGAGTTCTTCGTGCAGACGCAGCAGCTCGTCTTCGGCGGCCGGCGGCCGGAGCTGCGCGGGCGCTCCACCGTGGCGATGCTCGGCGCGCTGCACGCGGACGGCTGGATCTCCGCCGAGGCCCGGGACGAATTGCGCGCGGCCTACGATTTCCTGCGCACCATCGAGCACCGGCTGCAGATGCTGCGCGACGAGCAGACCCAGCGCCTGCCGATCGAGCCCGAGGCGCTGGAGGCCTTCGCCCGGTTCTCCGGCTTTGCCGACCGGGCCGGTTTCGAGGCGGCGCTGCTCGCCCATGCGGAGCGGGTGCAGGCGCATTACGCCCTGCTCTTCGAGGGGGGCGACGACCTCTCCTCGGAGCTCGGCAACCTCGTCTTCAGCGGGGCCGGGGACGATCCCGGCACGCTCGCCACCCTGCGCCATCTCGGCTTCCGGGCGGCGGAGACCGTGGCCGAGACCGTGCGCGGCTGGCATTTCGGGCGCCGGGCCGCCGTGCGCAGCCCGCGGGCGCGGGAGGTGCTGACCGAGCTGACCCCGGCCCTGCTCAAGGCGCTCGCCGGCACGCCCGACCCGGATGCGGCGCTCGCCGCCCTCGACCGCGCCTTCGGCCGCATGCCCGCGGCGGTGGAGCTGCTCACCATCCTGCGCGAGCACGAGCGGCTGCGGCTGCTCTTCGCCGACCTCCTCGGCAGTGCCCCGCGGCTCGCCGAGACCGTGGCCTTCAGCCCCCACGTGCTCGACGCGGTGATCGATCCGGGCTTCGTCGAGCCGGCCACGGACGCGGCGGAGATCGCGGCGCAGTACCGGGCGCTGCTCGGCCGGCCGGGGAGCTTCGAGGAGTTCCTGGACCGCAGCCGCGACGCCGCCCGCCAGCTCCGCTTCTCGGCGGGCGCCCGCCTGCTCTCCGGCATCCTGACGCCGGAAAGCGCCGGCCGGGCCCATGCCGCCATCGCCGACACGGCGGTGGCCACCGCCCTGGAGGCGGTCTCGGCGGCCTTCTTCGTCGAGCACGGCGCGGTGCCGAAGGGGCGGCTCGCCATCCTCGGCTATGGCCGCCTCGGCGCCCGCCAGCTCACGGCGGAATCCGACCTCGACCTCGTGGTGCTCTACGATTTCGACCCCGAGGACCGCACGAGCGCCGGCCCCCGGCCCCTCGACGCGGCGGTGGCCTATAACCGCCTGACCCAGCGCCTCGTGGCCGCGCTCACGGCGCCGACCCGGCGGGGCCGGCTCTACGAGATCGACCTGCGCCTGCGCCCCGGCGGGGGCCAGGGCTCGGTGGCGACCCAGTTCCGCGCCTTCCGGGCCTATCAGGAGGGCGAGGCGGAGCTGTGGGAGCACATGGCGCTCACCCGCGCCCGGGTGATCGCGGGCGATGCGGGCCTCGCCGCGGAGGCCGAGGCGGCGATCCGCGCGGCGCTCGCCCGCCCGCGGGAGGCCGCGGAGGTCGCCCGCGCGGTGCGGGACATGCGCGCCCTCGTCGAGACGCAGAAGGGCGACAAGGGCCCCCTCGACCTCAAGATGGCCCCGGGCGGCCTGCTCGACCTCGACTTCCTGGCCCAGGCCCTGGTGCTCGCCCATGCGGCCCGGGACCCGGACCTGATCGGCCGCGACACCGGCGGCGTCCTCGCCCGCGCCGGGGAGACCGGCCTGCTCGACCGGGCGGAGGCGGAGCACCTCGTCGCCGCCCATCGCTGGCTCGACGGCATCCACCATTGGCAGCGCCTGATGGTGGAAGGTGATCCCGACACGGCCTCCCCCGTGGCGCTGGCGCGCCTCGCCCGTGCCGCCTCCCTGCCCGATGCCCGGGCGCTCACCGCCCAGATCGAGGCCGAGCGGCGCTTCGTGCGCGACGCCTTCGACCGGGCGCTCGGACGTGGCGCCAAGCCTGTGCCGTGACGCGCGCCCCGCCGAACTCGGCGGTCGCGGGGCGGTTGTCCTCGGGAGGGCGGGCGCACGGTGCCGGCTGGAAGGCCTCTGTTGGGACGGCCCAGCATCCCGGAGACCGGAGCCCCGCGAAGGGCCACCCTGTCCGGGGGAGCGCGCCATGACCGTCGAACCAGCTCTCAGGGGCCAGCGCATCCTGGTCGTGGAGGACGAGTATTTCATCGCGACCGATACCGCGCGCACCCTCCGGGAGGCCGGGGCCGCGGTGATCGGGCCGGTCCCCAGCGAGGAGGCGGCGCGGCTTTGGCTGGCGCGGGAGCGCCCCGACGCGGCCGTGCTCGACATCAATCTCGGCCTGGGAGCCTCCTTCACCCTCGCCGGGAGCCTGAAGGAGCGCGGCATCCCCTTCGTCTTCGTCACGGGCTACGACCAGTCCGTGATCCCGGCGGCCTTCGGCGGGGTCGAACGGCTGGAGAAGCCGATCCAGATCCGGCGCATCGTCGGTGCCCTGTCGAAGCTGCTGATGCAGACGGCCTGAGCCGGGCCTCCGGTGCTGCCTGGATCCTGCAGCCTCAGCGTGCTTCGGGTCGGTTCGGGGACGGGGCCCCTCCCGACTTGCGCCGCCCCGCCAGGCGGGCCGCGATCCGCGCCGTGACGCGTGCGCGTCAGATGTGGCCGGGGCCGGTCCAGACATGGCCGGTCGGGAAGCGGCTGCGCGGCAAACGCATCCGTGATGTCGCCGCTGCGGCAGGATCGATCGCCGATCGATCCGCGGGCGTATGACACGAGAATACCAAACCTGATCCATGAAATTCGTTCCATGCGCCTCAGAAAATCGGGGCGAAAGGGACGAATTTCTGACGAAATCACAGTGTCATCATCGAGGAATATGGTGAATGGGCGTGAAAACGTTTCCATTTTCTTAACTGCATCGCCAGGAACGCAGGAGCGCCGCAACTGCAGCGGGCATTCCTTTAACATGCAGGCAAGCGCTCAAGCCCAAAGTCGACAGAACCGCGGAACAGCGGGTGTGGTCCAGATGATGTTGCTGTCGCTTCTGATCGATACGGATGGCGGAGGGCGCCCCCGGGACGGGAGCCTCGATCGCCGCGTGCGCATCGAGCAGGTCGACGTGGCCCTGCGGCTCGCCCCCTTCACCGTGCTCGTCAGCCTGAGCGTGGTCCAGGTCGTGACCTGGCTGTTCTGGTCACCGGCGACCGCGCTCTATCTCGGCGGCCTCGACGCCGTGACCATCGGGTTCTCGGTGGTCGCGATCGACCAGTGCCGGCGCTGGCGCACCCGGCCCAAGCCGGAGGCGCTGTCGCGGTTCTACCTGCTCGGCGTCTACGGCCTCTCCCTGGCCTTCGGCATCCTGCTCGCCTCGATCCCGGTCATGCTCTTCGTCGATAGCGACCCGCAGGAGCGGCTGCTGATCGCCTGCACCTGCGCCGGCCTGATCGCCTGCGGCATGAGCGCGGCCGTGCTGCCGGGCGCCGCGATCGGCTATTCCGGGCCGATCGTGCTGGGCTCCTATCTCGCCCTCGGGCTGACCCGCGACGTGTTCTACGCCTATGTCGCGGTGCTCCTGACCTTCTACGCGTCCTTCATCTTCGCCACGATCCTGCATTTCAGCCGGCTCGTGCGCATGCGGGTGGAGGTGCAGGTCGATCTCGAGCGCCAGCAGGAGCTGACCAGCCTGCTCCTGAACGACTTCGAGGAGAATGCGAGCGACTGGCTCTGGGAGACGGATGCCAATCTGCGGCTCCAGCACGTCTCGGCCCGCTTCGCCGAAGTGTCCGGCTTTCCGGCCTACGCCCTTCAGGACCTCTCCCTCGAACGGCTCTTCGCCCGGGCGGGGTCGGCCCCCGGCGCCGCGCAGATCTGGGACTGCATCGCGGACCGCCACGCCTTCCGCGCCGTGATGCTGCCGATGGAGATCGGCGGGCGCAGCCGCTGGTGGGAGGTGAGCGGCAAGCCGATCTTCGACCGCCGGGGCATCTTCACCGGCTATCGCGGGGTCGGCTCCGACATCACCGAGCGCAAGCTCTCGGAGAACCGGCTCTCCCACCTCGCCACGCACGATTCCCTGACGGAGCTGCCCAACCGCGTGCTGTTCCAGGAGCGCCTGGACACGGCCCTGGACGCCCTCGGCGCCGACGGGCGCCTCGCCGTGCTCTGTCTCGATCTCGACGAGTTCAAGGCGGTCAACGACGCCTTCGGGCACGGGGCCGGCGATGCGCTGCTCCAGGGGGTCGCCAACCGCCTGCGGGTGGTCTCCGGCAGCGGCGCCCTGGTGGCGCGGCTCGCCGGCGACGAATTCGCGATGCTGGTCGAGGGGCGCATCGCCCGGGACCGCCACGCGACCGGGGCGCTGGCGGCGCAGGTGGTCGACGCCCTCGCCATGCCCTTCTTCCTGGACGGCATCCGCGTCAGCATCGGCGTGAGCATCGGCATCGCCGTCGCGCCCGAGGACGGCAAGCAGGACATCATGCGCAAGGCCGACCTCGCCCTCTACCGGGCGAAGAGCGAGGGCCGGAAGGCACACCGCTTCTACGAGGCGGAGATGGACGAGGTGATCGAGGCGCGCCGCGCGCTCACCGCCGACCTGCGGGGCGCCCTGGAGCGCCACGAATTCGTGCTCTATTTCCAGCCCCTCGTCTCCGCGGAGAGCGGGCGCATCCAGGGCTTCGAAGCGCTGGTGCGCTGGCGCCACCCGGCCCGCGGCTTCGTCTCCCCGGCCGAGTTCATTCCGCTGGCGGAGGAGACCGGCGTCGTCATCCCGCTCGGCGAATGGATCATCCGCGAGGCCTGCCGGATCGCGGCCGCCTGGGGCAGCCCCTTGAGCGTCGCGGTGAACCTCTCCGCGGTGCAGTTCCGCCATTCCGACCTCGCCGGGATCGTGCGGGAGGCCCTGCGCGAAAGCGGGCTGCCGGCCGAGCGGCTGGAGCTGGAGGTGACGGAGTCGGTCTTCCTGGCGGCGACGCCGGCGGTGCACGAGGTGCTGCGCGCCCTGCGGGGCCTGGGCCTGCGCCTGTCGCTCGACGATTTCGGGACCGGCTATTCCTCGCTCAGCTATCTGCGCCGGGTCGCCTTCGACAAGATCAAGATCGACCGCAGCTTCGTGAACGACCTGCCGGACGATGCCAGCGACATCGCCATCGTGCGCGCCATCATCGACCTGGCCTCGGCCCTCGGCATGACGGTGACGGCGGAGGGGGTCGAGACCGAGGCCCAGCGGGACTGCCTGATGCGCCAGGGCTGCCGGCAGTTCCAGGGCTACCTGTTCGGCCGCCCGATGCCCGCCGCCGAAGCCGCCGCGCTCGCCGCCCGCGGCGGCCTCACGGACCGGAAGCCGTACGCGGCGTGATCCTCCGTATTGACGTTGTCAATACGGAGGATCATCTTCCCGCGGTGTCGGGAGGCGTATCCTTGCCTTTCCAGACTTGGGAATCCGGTGATGGGCTCGGCGTCGGCGACCGAAACCAAGGGGAGCATCAATCTCCGAATCGAAGCCGGAACGCGCCGGCTCATCGATGAGGCGGCGTCAGCCCTCGGAAAGACCCGCACCGAGTTCATGGTCGAGAGCGCCCGGCGGCAGGCCCTGGAAGTTCTGCTCGACCAGAAGTTGTTTGCCCTCGAGCCCGAACGTTACGAGTCCTTCCTCCGGGCTCTCGATGCTCCTCCGGCCCCCGGGCCGAAGCTGCGCGCGCTCCTGCGCCGGACACCGGTATGGGAGACGTAGGGACCGGACGGTCGGAGCCGCGGCTCGCCCCACCCGTCCCCCTCTCGCCAAGGCACGACCCGTCCGAATTCGATTGCGGCGAGCCGGCTCTGAACGATTGGCTGCGGCACCGGGCGCTCAAGAACGAGAGCCGTTTCTCACGCACCTATGTGGTTTGCGAGGGAGAGCGGGTCGTGGCCTATGTCTGCATCTCCGCGGGCGCGGTCGAGCGGGCGGCCGCGCCGGGAAGGTTTCGCCGCAACGCGCCCGATGCGATCCCGGTCTCGGTGATCGGGCGACTCGCGGTCGATCGCCGTCATGCCGGCAAGGGCCTCGGCGGCGACCTTCTCGCGGACGCCCTCCGCCGCATCGCGGCGGCCTCGCGCAGCATCGGGATCGGTGCCGTCCTGGTCCAGGCCAAGAGCGAAGCGGCCAGAGGCTTCTACTGGGCGCAGGCGGAGTTCATCGAGTACCCGGTCGACAGCCTCGTGCTGTTTCTCCCGATCGAGACCGTGATCGCGGCTTACGCATAGCGCGGCCTCACATCAGCAGCGCGTCGCCGGACATGCCGACATCGCCGGGGAGGTTCGGGCGGTCGCCGGAATGGGGCGATTCCTTGGGCCAGTAGCGCAGGAAGCCCTGGATGATGGCTCCGGGGATGTCGAGCGGGTGGTAGGTCTTCACGTCCACGAACATCAGCGACTGCTCGCCCCGGCCGAGCAGGCCGTGGGTCTCGCTGTGGATCTCGTGGGCGAGGGTGACGAATTTCCGATTGTGCTTGGCGATGCGGATCCGCACCGTCACCGGCTCGAACTCCATCGCCTCCCGGCGGAACTCGTGCTGGAAGTTGCGGGTGAGGATGTAATAGCTCGTCGTCTTCAGGTCGAAATCCGGCATGCAGATGTTGAAGAACATCTCCCGCGCCTTGCCGACCCAGCGCACGTAGTTGGCGAAGTACACGTTCCCGACGGAGTTGGTGTCGTCGTAGGTCGGCAGCAGGTGCATGACGAACCACTGCCCGTCGAAGCCGAAGGAGGCGGCGGCGTCGGTGTTGGAGACCGTCAGCACCGCGACCTTCGCCTCGGGGGAAGCCGTGGCGGCGGGAGCGGCGGCCGGGGCGGGCTCGGGGCCGCCGAACAGGGCGTTGGCGGTGGGGATCGCCCCGAGCAGGGCGAGAAGCGGCGACAGGGCGAGCAGCGCCGGGCTCGGCGCCACGTAGCCGAGCAGGAAGATCAGCGCCGCGGTCACGCCGATCAGCCAGCACAGCATGGCATCGTAGCGGCGCGGGGCGCCCAGGGTCTCGCCGACGAGGCAGGCGGCGGCCCCGACCAGCACCGTGGCATAGGGCAGCATCAGGTAGATCATCGACAGCTTGGCCGAGACCATGGCCGTGGCGACCGCGAGGGCGGCCAGGACGATCCAGAGGGGGGAGGCCACGAAGCCCGCGGGGATGATGGCGAGCAGCGGCGAGACGCTGCGGCCGGTGGCGGAGGTGAGCCACCAGCGGGTCGCCGCGTAGAAGCCGTCGATCGTCGAGAGCGCCGCGATCACCACCCAGGTGACGTAGGCCGCGAGCCCGATCCCCGAAGGATGCTGCAGGAAGGCGAGCGTCACGGCGGCCTGCGCCCCGGCGACGCCGTCCGCGGCGACGATGCTCCCCTCCGGCCCCGCGGCGGCGGCGAGCAGGGCGTTGAGGACGAGGAGGCCGAGGAAGATCAGGGCGCCGAGGGTGTAGGCGGCGCGCACCGAGCCGCCGCCGCGGTGGATCTCCACCGCCCGCTGCCATTGCTGCACGTCGGTCCAGGGGCCGAGCAGGAAGCCGACCAGGGAGGGCAGGACGAGGCCGTAGAAGCGCCCGTCGAAGGCGGCCAGCGGCAGCGGGGCGGCGGCAGCGTTCTCGCGCAGGGCGGCGAGGGCGATCAGCGCGGCGGCGACCCCGACGACGAGATAGGCGAGGTGGAGGAAGCGCAGGCGGGCGATCGGCACCGCATGCCCCACGGCGCAGGCCACGAGCACGAGCAGGCCCACGGCGACGGCGGGGCTCGCCCCGCTCAGGGGCAACCAGAGATAGGCGACGAAGGCGAAGAGGGTGATCGCGACCGCGCCGAGCTGGCCGAGCAGGAACAGCCCGGCATAGCCCGATTCCGCGCTGCGGAAGACCTTGGCCGGGTCGCGGCCCGGCGCCCCGAGCAGCCAGCCGAACAGGAACAGGCCGAAGGCATTGGGCAGGGCGAAGGCGAGGAAGCCGAGCCAGCCATAGGTGAGGGTGACGTGGAAGGCGTAGAAGAAGCCGAGGCCCCAGAGCCAGGACAGCCCGATCGTCGGGGCCCAGGAGACGGAACGGGATAATTGCGCAAAATCGGGCCGTGCGCCTGCTCCGCCGGGAGACGACATCGCCTGATACTCCAACACTACCCCCGTCGAGAGGTATGTCGGGGTTCGTGCCGGATGGCACGAACTTCATGCTCACAATCAGTGGTTTCTTCGGCAGTGTTGCCGGCGGGTTAAGGGGCCGCCGCGAATCCGGGCGAATCCGGCGGGTCTTCGCTGCGGTGCAATGTCAGAAGACCGGAACGGCGCCCGGGCACTCCGCCTCGGGCCGCGCGGTCGCGCCCGCCGCCTCGAGCAGGGAGGCGACCGTCTCGCTGGCCCGGCCCCGGGCGGCCTCGTCCCCCGGTGCCTCCACCGGCAGGCGCACCAGCACGATGGTGCCCACGCCCTCCTCGGAGCGGATGCGCAGGGTGCCCCCATGCATCTCGGCGGTGGAGCGGGCGATGGCGAGGCCGAGGCCCGAGCCCTTGTGGGTGCGGGTGAGGTTGGTCTCGACCTGCTCGAAGGGCCGGCCGAGCTTGTGGATCGCGGATTTCGGGATGCCGATCCCGGTATCCTCGATGAAGACGTGGACGAAGCCGTGGCAGGGGCGCGCCCGCACGCTGACGCGGCCGCCGGCGGGGGTGAACTTCACCGCGTTCTGGAGCACGTTGACGAGGATGTGCTGCAGGCCGCGCTCGTCCGCATGCACCTGGAGGTTCGGGGCGATCTCCACGTCGAGGGCGACGCCCTTGGCACGGGCGCCCTCGGTGACGAGCATCAGGGCCCGGGAGACCGCGCCCTCGATCGGGAGGCCGCGGCAGGACAGCTTCACCCGCTTCGCCTCGATGCGCGACATGTGCAGGATGTCGTCGATCACCGAGAGCAGGTAGGTGCCGCTGGTGCGGATGTCGCGGCAATAGTCGAGATAGCGCTGCGAGCCGAGCGCGCCGAACACCTCGCTCTCCATCAGCTCGGCGAAGCCCATGATGGCGTTGAGCGGCGTGCGCAGCTCGTGGCTCATGGTGGCGAGGAACTCGGATTTCGCCTGGTTGGCGATCTCGGCCTGGGCCTTCTGGTCGAGATGGCGCTCGGCGAGATCGGCGAGCTGCTGGGTCTGCAATTCGAGGGTGCGGCGGGAGCGCTTGAGGTCCTTGACCGTGCCGATCAGCTCGCGCTCGGAGGCGACGAGCTGTTCCTGGTGGCGTTTCAGGCTGGTGATGTCGGTGCCGACGGAGACGTAGCCGCCGTCCTTGGTGCGGCGCTCGCTCACCTGGAGCCAGCGGCCGTCGGTGAGCTCCACCTCGAAGGTGCGGGCGGCGTTGCCGGGCCCGCCGCGCTCGGGCAACTCCCGGCGGATCGGCGGCAGCACGCCCCGGCCCATGATCTCCTGGTAGCGCCGGCCCGGCGTCGCGTCGTCGGCGGAGAGGGCGTGCAGGTCGCGGAACTTGGAATTGCACAGGACGAGGCGGTTGGCGTCGTCCCAGAGCACGAAGGCCTCGGAGATCGCCTCGACCGCGTCGCGCAGGCGCATATCCGCGGTGGCGGTGGTCTCCGCGAAGCGGCGCTGCTCGCTGACATCCACGGCGATGCCGACGAGGTGGCGGCTGCCGTCGCCGTGATCCTCCACGATCTCGGCCCGGGTGCGCAGCCAGATCCAGTCGCCGGCCGCGCCCCGCACCCGGAACTCGTGGTCCACGGTGGATTGGCTGGCGGCCAGACCCTGGGCGAGGCTGTAGAGGTCGCCGTCCTCGGGATGGATCAGGGCGTTGACCCGGCCGAAGGACAGGACGCCCTCCGGCGGGTAGCCGAGCAGGGCGAACATCGAGTTGGACCAGAAGATCGTGCCCCGGGCGATGTCCCAGTCCCACAGGCCGCAGCGGCCGCGGCCCAGGGCCGTCTCGAGCCGCTGCCGGATCTGGTCGCAGACCGCGTCGGCGGCTTCCGCCCGGCGGGATTGCAGGGCGTAGGCGAGGCCGGACCCGAGCACGACGCAGGCGACCGCCGCGAGCAGGATGGCCTGGTTGCGCAGCGCCAGCCACCATTGCGCGGTGACGTGGGTCACGGGCTGCAGCACCGCCACCTGACCGGTGCCGCCGAGGGTGCGGATGGCGGCGACCGCCTCGGTGCCGTCGGCGAGGCGCACCACCATCGGGCTCGCGCGCTCGCCCAGGAGGCCGAGGGGCTGCCCGTCCTCCAGCAGCCCGGTGAGGGTGGTCTCGCCGCCGGACAGGGCCGGATGCGCGGCCACGATCCGGTCGTCGGCGTCGATCACCAGGACCTGGCGCCCGGTCTCGAGGCTGCGCGGATGCAGCAGGCGGCGCAGGCTCTCATTGGAGGACACGTCCCGGCCCTGGCCGAGGGCGCCCGTCGCGAGATGGGCATAGGCCTCGACGTCGAGGAGCGCCCGCCGCATCGCCTCCGTGTGCTGGGCCTGGAGCTGGAGGGCCGCGAAGCCGATGCTGCTGAGAAGGAAGAGGCCGAGGAGGATCGGGAAGGCGGTGCGCAGCCGCCGTTCGATGCGGGCCAGCCGCAGCTGGCCGGGGCTCAGCGGGCGGCGGATGCCCAGTATCGAGTCCGCGCGCAGGCGCGCGTCCAGAGAAGCGGTGGCCGCCCCCGGCATGAATCGACCTCAATGGCGTGGGTGAACGCCCGGAGTACGCGGCCTCAACCTCTCTCCGAATCGTATACATATTTGTGCATTTGCGGGGCCGATTTGTCCACGGGATTCACCGTACGCGATGCGGATTCTGAAACCCCATCGCTTGACTCCCGGAGGCGTCCGAGTCCGTTCAAGGGCCGGATTTGATTCGTAAATTTTTATCGAAATCAAGGCCTTAGCCGGCTCGCAGACTCCGCCCCACCATATCGGCCACATCGCGGGAAAGCTGCTTTGCGCCCGCAATCTCGCGGAGTGTCGCCTCGGCCACGGCCCGGCGGCCCGGCTCAAGCTGGCGCCAGGATCCGAAGGCCGTCATCAGGCGGGCCGCGGTCTGCGGATTGCGCGCGTCGACGGCCAGAACCGTCTCGGCCAGCAGGCGGAATCCGGCGCCGTCCGGACGGTTGAACTGGGTCTGATTGGCCAGGCTGAAGGCGCCCACCAGCGAGCGCACCCGATTCGGGTTGGTGACCGAATAGGCCGGGTCGGCCTGGAGGGCGCGGATGCGCGCCAGCGTGCCGTCCTCGGGAATCGTCGCCTGGATCGAGAACCACTTGTCCAGGACCAGGGGCTCGCCCCGCCAATCCCGGCCGAAGGCGGCGAGCGCCGCCTCGCGCGCCTCCCCCGGGATCTGGGCGAGGCTCGCGAGCGCCGCGAGGCGGTCGGTCATGTTGCCGGCCGTCTCGAACTGCCGGGCGGCGAGCGCCGCGCCCCGCTCCGGATCGGCGGTGGCGATCAAATCGAGGGCCATGTTGCGCAGCGCCCGGCGTCCGGCCGAGGCGGCGTCCGGGCTGAAGGGGGTGCCGGCCGGGGCGTCGAGGGCCTCGCGCAGGGTTTCGAGCCGCGCGCCGAGCTGGCGGCCGATCTGCCGGCGCAGGGTGCGGCGCGCCGCAAAGATCGCGTCCGGATCGATGTCCGTGCCGATCTCGCTGGCGACGTCGCCCTCGCTCGGGAGGGTGAGGACCAGGGCGGCGAAGGCCGGGTCGGACAGGGCCTCCCCGTCGAGGAAGGCGCCCAGGGCCGCGACGAAGGCCTGCGCCTCGGGCCCGGCCTCCTCCGCCTCCGGCGCCCCGGCCCGGGTGCGGTCGATCATCAGGCGCAGGGCCACGCGCTGGGCCGCTTCCCAGCGGTTGAAGGGGTCGGTGTCGTGCCGCAGCAGGATCAGCCGCTCGGCGTCGGTGACGGCCATGTCGACCCGCACCGGGGCGGAGAAGCCGCGGAACAGCGAGGGGACCGGAGGCGCCTCGACCCCCTCGAAGACGAGGGAGTCCTCGGCCTTGTCGAGCACGAACACCCCCTCCTTCACCGAGGGCGAGGCCACCTCGATCGGGCCGGCCTCCCCGACGAGGCCGAGGGCGACCGGGACGACCAGGGGCGGGGCATCGGCACCGGCGCCCGGGCGGGTCTGGCGGAAATCGAGCCGGTAGCGCTGGCTGGCTGCGTCGTAATGGCCCTCGACCGCGATGCGCGGGGTGCCCGGGCGCTCGTACCATTGCGCGAAATGCGCGAGGTCGCGGCCCGTCACCGCGGCGAAGGCGGCCAGGAAATCCTCGACGGTGGCGGCGGTGCCGTCGTTCTCGGCGAAGTAGCGGTCCATGCCGGCGCGGAAGGCGGCCTCGCCGATCAGGGTGCGCAGCATGCGCACGATCTCCGCGCCCTTCTCGTAGACGGTCGCCGTGTAGAAGTTGTTGATCTCGGCATATTGCTTGGGCCGCACCGGATGGGCGAGCGGCCCGGCATCCTCCGGGAACTGGCGCGCGCGCAGGGTGCGCACCTCGCCGATGCGGTGCACGGCGCGGGAGCGCATGTCGGAGGAGAATTCCTGGTCGCGGAAGACCGTCAGGCCCTCCTTCAGGCAGAGCTGGAACCAGTCCCGGCAGGTGACGCGGTTGCCCGACCAGTTGTGGAAATACTCGTGGGCGATGATCGCCTCGATATTGGCGTAGTCCTGGTCAGTCGCCGTCTCGGGGCTGGCGAGGACGTATTTGTCGTTGAAGATGTTGAGGCCCTTGTTCTCCATCGCGCCCATGTTGAAGTCGGACACGGCGACGACGTTGAACACGTCGAGATCGTAGGCGCGGCCGAAGGCGCGCTCGTCCCAGGCCATGGAGCGCACCACGGCGTCGAGGGCATAGGCCGCGCGCGCCTCCTTGCCGGGCTCGACATAGACGCCGACCGCGACCGTGCGGCCTTCCATGGTGGTGAAGCGGGTCGAGACGGCGCCGAGCCGGCCGCCGACCAGGGCGAAGAGATAGGCGGGCTTGGGGTGCGGATCGTGCCAGACGGCGAAATGCCGGTCGGTGCCGGGCACGTCCCCGGCCTCGACCGGGTTGCCGTTGCCGAGGAGCACCGGCGCCTCGTCGCGGGGGGCCTCGATCCGGGTGGTGTAGACCGACATCACGTCCGGCCGGTCGAGGAAATAGGTGATGCGCCGGAAGCCGTCCGCCTCGCATTGCGTGCAGTAGACGCCGCTGGAGCGGTAGAGGCCCATCAGCTTGGTGTTGGCAGTCGGGTCGATCCGCGTCTCGATGGTGAGGGTGAAGGGGGCCTGCGGCGGCGCGTGCAGCACGAGGCCCGCGGGCCTCGCCTCGTAGGCTTCCGGCGCCAGGGGCGCGCCTTCGAGGGCGAGGGAGACGAGGTCGAGCTCGTCCCCGTCCAGCACGAGGGCCGCGCCCTCCCGCCCCGCCGGGTTCGGCCGGATCGCGAGCGTCGCCCTCACCCGGGTGGCATGGGGATCGAGGCGCACGTCGAGATCGACCCGGTCGATCAGGTGGTCGCTCGGCCGGTAATCCTCCAGGCGGACGGTCGGGGGCGTCTCGGTGCGCATCGGATCTCTGCCTCGCCGGAGGAAGGGGAAGCGCCCTCTATCGGCGGCTCGGACTCCGAGTGCAACGTGGCTCTCCGCATTGAAGCCCCGCCCCGCAGGCGCCAGATAGGCGCTCGGCAATCGGCAACCCCGGACGAACCGCAATGGAATACCTGCACACGATGGTCCGCGTGGCGGATCTCGACCGCGCGCTGGCCTTCTACGTCGACACCTTCGGGCTGCAGGAGGTGCGGCGCGTCGACAACGAGAAGGGGCGCTTCACCCTGGTCTTCCTCGCCGCCCCCGGCGACGTGGAGCGGGCCCGGGCCGAGAAGGCGCCGATGGTGGAGCTGACCTACAACTGGGACTCGGAGGAATATTCGGGCGGGCGCAATTTCGGGCACCTCGCCTACCGGGTCGAGGACATCTACGCCTTCTGCCAGAAGCTGAAGGATGCCGGCGTCACCATCAACCGGCCGCCGCGGGACGGCTACATGGCCTTCGTGAAGTCGCCGGACGGGATCTCCATCGAGATCCTGCAGAAGGGCGACGCGAAGCCGCCGCAGGAGCCCTGGGCCTCGATGGAGAACATCGGCACCTGGTGAGCGGTCAGCGCGTGGCGGCGGGGGTGATGCCGAGCTCGGCGAGCTTGGCATGCACCGCCTCCACCGGGCGCTTCAGCCTGAGGCTGATCACCTCCACCGGCACCTGCTCGCGGGCCAGGCTGCGCAGCTGCTGCACGGCGTCGAGGGTCCAGGTCGTCTCCGTCATGGCGTCCTCCGTGGTTGGCGGAAGGCGCGCCGTCGGGCCGGGCCCGGCGGCGCGTCCTTCGTGTGCGAAAGGTGGCGCTTCCCGGCCTGCCGGCAACGCGGGGCCCAAAATCCGTGCAGGCTCACGGAAGAGGCAGAGGCGGCGGCAGGCGCGATTCGTCGCCCGCGCTCTTGACCCCGCGGGGCGCGGGGGCGCAGATCCGCCCCGGATCAGCCGGCCGGGCGGCCGCTCCGGGCTTCGGCCCGGGGAGGAAAGTCCGGGCTCCACGGAGAGACGGTGCCGGATAACGTCCGGCGGGGGCGACCCCAGGGACAGTGCCACAGAGAGCAGACCGCCTCGCGAAGGACGCGTTCTTCGCGAGGTAAGGGTGAAAGGGTGCGGTAAGAGCGCACCGCGGACGCGGTAACGCGGACGGCATGGCAAACCCCACCGGGTGCAAGACCGAATAGGGGCGACGCGCCTCTTCCCGAAAGGGGAGGGCAGGCCGGCTCTCCGGGCCGGTCGCCCGGGTTGGTTGCTCGAGGCGGTCGGCAACGACCGTCCCAGAGGAATGGCCGCCACGTCCGGCGCGCAGGCGCCGGGCCCTACAGAACCCGGCTTAAAGGCCGGCTGATCCGCCTGATTGCACGACGACTTTTTTCTCGCGCTCCGGTTCCGGCGCGGGCCGGCACATTGACGCTCGGTTAACCTTGATCGGGTCTGATCGCTCCGAAGCCACGGCCACGTTCGTTGACGGCCCTCGGAGCCCCATGGTACCCCGACCTCACCCGTTGACGATTTATTCAGGATCGGCGGGCACCCGCTCAGGTTCGAGGACGGGTGCCCGGAAGCGGGCCCATGGCCGCCGCATGGCCGGCGCCGCGACCCTCTCCGACGCCGCGCCTGCGCGGCTTCTCCGAGCTTCAGGACTGCATGACCCGGCTTTTCTCCGATCGCCCGGCGCCCTTTGCGATTCCCGATTCCGCGGGGGCGCGATGACCCGCGCGCCGAGGAAGGCGGCCGCCGCCGCGCCGGTCGAGGCGCCGCATGTGCCGGTGCTGCTGGCCGAGGTCCTGGCGGCCCTCGGCCCGGCCTCCGGTGAGGCGGCCCGCGTCCTCGTCGACGGCACCTTCGGGGCCGGCGGCTATACCCGCGCCCTGCTGGAGGCCGATCCCGCCGGCTCCGTCGTCGCCATCGACCGCGACCCCACCGCCATCGCCGCCGGGGCGAACCTGGTCGCCGCCTCGGGCGGCCGGCTGAGCCTGGTGCAGGGCCGCTTCGGCGCCCTCGACGCGGCTCTGGAGGCGGCGGGCCTCGCCGCCGCCGACGGCGTCGTTCTCGATATCGGCGTCTCCTCGATGCAGCTCGACCAGGCCGAGCGCGGCTTCTCGTTCCGCCAGGACGGCCCCCTCGACATGCGCATGGAGCGCGCGGGGCCGAGCGCGGCCGACCTCGTCAACGAGGCGGACGAGGCCACGCTCGCCGACATCTTCTACCATTACGGCGAGGAGCGCCGCGCCCGGGCGGTGGCCCGCACCATCATCGAGACCCGGCGGCGCGGGCCGATCACCACGACCCTCGAACTGGCGGACCTGATCGCCGGCGTGGTCCGGGCCGATCCCGGCAGCGGCATCCACCCGGCCACCCGCAGCTTCCAGGGTCTGCGCATCGCGGTGAACGACGAGCTCGGCGAGCTGGTGCGGGCGCTGCACGCGGCCGAGCGCATCCTCAAGCCCGGCGGCCGGCTGGCGGTGGTGACCTTCCACTCGCTGGAGGACCGCATCGTCAAGCAGTTCCTCTCCGCGCGGTCCGGCCGGTCCGTGCAGGCCTCCCGCCACGTGCCGAGCGTGGCCAAGCCGCCGGAGAAGAGCTTCCGCCTGGTCACGAAGGGGCCGGTGCTGCCCTCCGAGGCCGAATGCGCCGCCAATCCGCGGGCGCGCTCGGCCAAGCTCCGGGCCGGCGAGCGCACCGAGGCGCCCGCGCCCGCGCCGCTGGCGGCGATCGAGATGCTGGCTGCGCTGCCCGGCGCGGCGTCCGGCGGTTCGGGCCGGGGAGGGACGCGGCGGTGATCCGGCTTCTCAACCTCATCGCGGTGATCGGGCTGATGGCCTCGGCCGTCTACGCCTACTCGATCAAGTACGACACGCTCTACCAGACCGCCCAGGTCGCCAAGCTGAAGAGCGCCCTGCACAAGGAGCGCCAGGCCATCGCCGTGCTGCGGGCCGAGTGGCAATTGCTGACGCGGCCCGACCGCCTGCAGGCGGCGGTGGAGCGCCACCTCGCCCTGGAACTCATCGGCACCGGCCACCTCGCCCGGATGTCCGACCTGCCCGAGCGGCCCGATCGCGGCGACGAGATCGGCCGCCTGCTCGCCGCCACGGCGACGCCGAAGGACAAGCCCGGCGCCAAGGCCGACGAGCCGCGCACCACCGGCTCCATCACGACCCGCACCGTCAGCACCCGCACGCCGACCACGCCTTCGAGGTAGCTCCCGTGTCAGACGCGAACTCGCCCGATCCCGAGGCCGTCGCCGCGCCCGAGACGGCGCCGCTGCCCGAGGCCGCCCCCGGCCGCCTCCGCCTGGAGCCGGCCGAGAGCCCGCCCAAGCGGATCTGGCGCACCATGTTCCGCCTCGCCATCGAGCGCTCCTACGCCCGCGTCGGCCTGGTCGGGCTCGCCTTCGCCTGCGTGTTCGGGGCGATCAGCGTCCGCCTCGTGGTGATGGCGGCGACCCCCGGCAACAACAGCGACGACCACCGGGTCGCGGCCGCCGCCACCACGGCGATCCGCCCCGACATCATCGACCGCAACGGCGAGATCCTGGCCACCGACATCCGCACGGTCTCGGTCTTCGCCGAGCCGCGCAACATCTACGACAAGGACGAGGCGACCGAGCTGCTCACCGCCGTGCTGCCGGAGCTCAACGCCACGGAGCTGCGCGCCAAGCTCTCGACCAAGAAGGGCTTCGTCTGGGTCAAGCGCGAGATCACGCCCAAGCAGCAGGTCGAGATCCACCGCCTCGGCATTCCCGGCATCGGCTTCCTGCCCGACCACAAGCGCGTCTACCCGAACGGGGTCGCCGCCGCCCACGTGCTCGGCGTGACCAATCTCGACAATGTCGGCATCGCCGGCATGGAGAAATACATCGACTCGACCGGCCTGAAGGACCTCAACAGCCTCGGCTTCGTCGAGAAGCAGACCGACCTGAAGCCGGTGCAGCTCTCCATCGACCTGCGCGCCCAGTTCGCCGTGCGCGACGAGCTCGCCAAGGGCATCGAGCACTTCAAGGCCAAGGCCGGCGCCTCGATGATCCTGGACGTGAACACCGGCGAGGTGCTCGCCCTGGTCTCGATGCCGGATTTCGACCCCAACAATCCCGTCGACGCGCTCTCCGACGACAAGATCAACCGGATGAATGTCGGCGTCTACGAGATGGGCTCGACCTTCAAGGCGATGACCCTCGCCATGGCGCTCGATTCCGGCAAGTACAACGTCAACTCGACGTTCGACACCCGCGGCGGCGTGCTGAGCTGGGGCCGGCAGAAGATCCACGAATATCACGGCACCAACCGCGTCATCACCATGCCGGAGGTGTTCACCCACTCCTCCAATATCGGCTCGGCCAAGATGGCGCTGGGCATCGGCGTGCCCGGGCACAAGGCCTTCCTCAAGAAGATGGGCCTGCTCGACCGGCTGCGCACGGAGCTGCCCGAGAGCGCGAGCCCGATCATCCCGCCGCGCTGGACCGAGATCAACACGATCACCATCGCCTTCGGCCACGGCCTCGCCGTCGCCCCGCTCCAGGCGGCGGCCTCGGTGGCGGCCATCGTCAATGGCGGCGACCTGATGAAGCCGACCTTCCTCAAGACCGACGAGGAGACGGCCCGCGCCAAGGCGAGCCGCGTGATCCGGCCCGAGACCAGCGAGGCCATGCGCTTCATCATGCGCCTCAACGCGGTCGAGGGCTCGGCCAAGAAGGCGGCGATCCCCTACTACTTCGTCGGCGGCAAGACCGGCACGGCGGAGAAGGTGGTCGGCGGCCGCTACGTGAAGAACCGGCTGTTCACGACCTTCATGGCCGCCGCGCCCATGGACAACCCGAAATACCTCTTCGTGACGATCATGGACGAGCCCCAGGGCCTGCCGGAGAGCGGCGGCTACGCCACCGCGGCCTGGAATTCCGGCGTGGTCACGGGCAAGGTGATCGAGCGCGTCACGCCGATCCTCGGCCTGCCGCCCCGTTTCGAGCCGCCGGCGAAGCCGTTCCCGCTCATGGTCAAGCTCGGTGCCTATCACGCGACCCAGGTGGGCGGCCCATGACGGGGCCAACCCTCGGGACGCTGTTTCCGAACGCCGCGCTCGCCGAGCCCGGCCGTCCCGTCGCGGGCCTCACCGCGGACAGCCGAAAGGTCGTCCCGGGCTGGGTCTTCGTCGCGGTGCCGGGCACGAAGGTCGACGGCCGGATCTTCGCCGCCAAGGCCGCCGCCTCCGGTGCGGTCGCGGTGGTGGGCGAGGGCGAGCGGCCCCCCGACCTTCCGGCCGAGACCGCGTGGGTCGCCGTTCCCGACGTGCGCCGCGCCCTGGCGCTGGCCGCCGCCCGCGTCTCGGGCCGCCAGCCCGAGACCATGGTCGCCGTCACCGGGACCTCGGGCAAGAGCTCGGTCGCCGATTTCGTCCGCCAGATCCTCGCCCGCCTCGGCCGCGACGCGGCGAGCCTCGGCACGGTCGGCATCGTCACGAACCGGGGGGCGTCCTACGGCTCGCTGACCACGCCCGATCCCGTGAGCCTGCACGAGACCCTGGCCCGCCTTGCGGAGGAGGGCATCACGGATCTCGCCATGGAGGCCTCCTCCCACGGCATCGAGCAGCGCCGCCTCGACGGGGTGCGCCTCACCGCGGCGGGCTTCACCAATCTCGGCCGCGACCATCTCGACTATCATCCGAGCGTCGAGGCCTATCTCGAAGCCAAGCTCCGGCTGTTCACCACGCTCCTGCCGCCGGGCGGCCCGGCCATCGTCAATGCCGACGGCGCCTATGCCGAGCGGGTGATCGCCACGGCCGAGGCGGCGGGCCATGCCGTGCGCGCGACCGGCCGGGCGGGGGATTTCATCCGGCTCGTCGACGCGCGCACCGAAGGCTTCGCCCAGGCCCTGACCCTCTACGGCCCCGGCCCCACCGGCGGATCGGCCGAGTACAAGGTGGCCCTGCCCCTCGTCGGCGGCTTCCAGGTGGAGAACGCCCTGGTCGCGGCGGGGCTCGTGCTCTCGACCCCGGCCGGTGCGGCCGATCCCGCCGGCGTCTTCGCCGCCCTCGCCCATCTCACCGGCGTGCCGGGCCGCATGGAGCGCATCGGCGAGGCGAACGGGGGCCTCTGCCTCGTCGATTACGCCCACAAGCCCGAGGCGCTGGAGCACGTGCTCAAGGCCCTGCGCCCCTTCGCGACCGGCCGGCTCATCGTGGTCTTCGGCTGCGGCGGCGACCGGGACCGCGGCAAGCGGCCGATCATGGGCGGCATCGCCGTGCGGCTCGCCGACCGGGTCATCGTCACCGACGACAATCCCCGCACCGAGGAGCCGGCGGAGATCCGCGCGGCGATCCTCGCCGCCGCTCCGGGCGCCGAGGAGATCGGCGACCGCGCCCAGGCGATCCGCACCGCCGTGCGCGACCTGAAACCCGGCGACGTCCTGGTGGTGGCCGGAAAGGGCCATGAAACCGGCCAGATCGTGGGGGATCGCGTGCTCCCGTTCTCGGACCACGATGCGGTGCGCGCCGCGCTGGCGGAGCTGAAGGCATGACCGACGCCCCCCTCTGGACTCCGGCCGCCCTCGCGGCGGCGACCGGCGGCCGCCTGCTGGGCGAGGCACGCCCGGTCACCGGCGCCTCGATCGACACCCGCAGCCTGCAGCCGGGCGACCTGTTCTTCGCGATCCGCGGGGAGGCGCGCGACGGCCACGACTTCGTGCGGGACGCCCTCGCCAAGGGGGCCGGCGCCGCCGTGGTGGCCGAGACCCGCGCGGAGGAATTCGCCGGGGCCGGCCCCGTGCTCGCGGTGCCGGGGCAGGGCGAGGATCCGGTCCTCGACGCCATGCGCGCCCTCGGCCGGGCCGCCCGCGCCCGCAGCCGGGCCGGCATCGTCGCGGTGACGGGCTCGGTCGGCAAGACCGGCACCAAGGAGGCCCTGCGCCACGTGCTCTCGGCACAGGGCGAGACCCATGCCTCCATCGCCTCCTACAACAACCATTGGGGCGTGCCGCTCACCCTCGCCCGCATGCCGGAGAGCGCCCGCTACGGCGTGTTCGAGATCGGCATGAACCACGCCGCCGAGATCGTGCCGCTCAGCGTCCAGGTGCGCCCGCAGGTGGCGCTGATCACCACGGTCGAGCCGGTCCATATCGAGCATTTCCCCTCGCTCTCGGCCATTGCCGACGCCAAGGGCGAGATCTTCTCCGGCATCGAGCCGGGCGGCGTCGCGGTGATCAACCGCGACAACCCGAATTACGAGCGCCTGCTCGCCCATGCCCGCGCCTCCCGCGCCGGGCGGGTCGTCAGCTTCGGCGAGCATGCGGAGGCCGATGTGCGGGCCCACCGCATCCTGACCCGGCCCGACGTCTCCGTGGTCGACGCCACGGTGATGGGCGTGCCGCTGGCCTACCAGCTCGGCACCCCGGGCCGGCACGTGGCGATGAATTCCCTCGGCGTGCTCGCCGTGGTGCATGCCCTCGGCGCCGACCTCGCCCGCGCCGCCCTGTCGCTCGCCGGGCTGAAGCCCCCGGTCGGGCGCGGCGAGCGCACGGCTCTGCTGATCGGGGAGGGCGAGGCCTATCTCGTCGACGAGAGCTACAACGCCAACCCCGCCTCCATGCGCGCGGCGATGGCGACGCTCGCCGGGATCGACACCCCGGGCAAGGGCCGCCGCATCGCTGTGCTCGGCGACATGCTGGAGCTCGGCGCCGCCGCGGAGGCCCATCACCGGGAGCTCGCCGAGGCCGTGAAGGCCAACGGCATCGATCTCGTCTTCACCGCCGGCGGCATGATGCGCCACCTGTTCGAGGCGCTGCCGGTGGCCCGTCGCGGCCTGCACGCGCCGACCTCCGCCGAGCTGACCGACGCCGTGGTCGCCGCCCTGCGCCCGGGCGACGCCGTGATGGTGAAGGGCTCCAACTCGATCCGCATGGGCCGGATTGTCGAGGCGGTGAAAGCCCGCTACGCGGTCGACCCGACCCTGCGGGCCGCCGCGATGCAGCGCGCGCCCTGACCGAATCTCCGCCCGGCGCCGCTCGTCCGCGCCGGCTTCCCTCCCGAACGCGAAGACGGCCCGGCCAACACCGATGCTCTATCTCCTGTCGGACCTGAGCGGCACGCTCACGCCCCTCAACGTCTTCCGCTACATCACCTTCCGCACGGGCGGCGCGCTGTTCACGGCGGGCCTGTTCGTGTTCTGGTTCGGCCCCTGGATCATCTCCCTGCTGCGCCTGCGCCAGGGCAAGGGCCAGCCGATCCGCGAGGACGGCCCGGCCACCCACCTGACCAAGCGCGGCACGCCGACCATGGGCGGCCTGATGATCCTGGCCGGCGCCGTGGTCTCGGTGCTGCTCTGGGCCAACCCGCGCAACCACTATGTCTGGGTGACGCTGGCCGTGACCCTCGGTTTCGGCGCGATCGGCTTCTACGACGACTACCTCAAGGTGACGAAGCAGTCCCACAAGGGCTTCTCCGGCCGCTTCCGGCTGGCCCTCGAATTCGCCATCGCCGGTGCGGCCTGCCTGTTGATCTCGGTCTACTCTCCCGCCGCCCTGCAGAACCAGCTCGCCTTCCCGGTCTTCAAGGACGCCCTGCTCAACCTCGGCTGGTTCTGGGTGCCCTTCGCCGCCTTCGTGATCGTGGGCGCGGGCAACGCCGTGAACATCACCGACGGCCTCGACGGCCTCGCCATCGTGCCGGTGATGATCGCCTGCGGCACCTTCGGGGTGATCGCCTATCTCGTCGGCAACTCCTTCACCGCGGGCTACCTGCAGGTGAACTACGTCCGCGACACGGGCGAGCTCGCCGTGGTCTGCGGCGCGGTGATCGGGGCGGGGCTCGGCTTCCTCTGGTTCAACGCGCCCCCGGCCCAGATCTTCATGGGCGATACCGGCTCCCTGGCGCTGGGCGGCCTGCTCGGCACCATCGCGGTCGCCGCCAAGCACGAGATCGTGCTCGCCGTGGTGGGCGGCCTGTTCGTGCTGGAGATCATGTCGGTGATCATCCAGGTCGCCTCCTTCAAGCTCACGGGCAAGCGCGTCTTCCGGATGGCGCCGATCCACCATCACTTCGAGCAGAAGGGCTGGAAGGAGCCGCAGGTGGTGATCCGGTTCTGGATCATCGCCGTGATCCTGGCGCTGGCCGGCCTCGCCACCCTGAAGCTGCGCTGACCTCACCTCGCCGAGCGAACCGCCCATGACCCCAGCCACCACCTTCGCCGGACGAAAGGTCGCTCTGTTCGGCCTCGGCGGTTCCGGGCTCGCCACCGTCCGCGCGCTGCTGGCGGGGGGCGCCGACGTGATCGCCTGGGACGACAGCCCGGAGAGCCAGGCCCGGGCGCGGGCGGAGGGCGTCACCGTCTCCGACCTGCGCGAGGCGGACTGGTCGGGCTTCGCCGCGCTGGTGCTCGCCCCCGGCGTGCCGCTGACCCACCCGGAGCCGCACTGGACCGTGGGGCTCGCCACAGCGGCGGGCATCCCGATCATCGGCGACATCGAGATCTTCTGCCGCGAGCGGGCGGCCGCGGCTCCGAAGGCGCCCTTCGTCGCCATTACCGGAACCAACGGGAAGTCCACCACCACGGCCCTGATCGCGCATATCCTCCGCGAAGCCGGCCGCGACGTGCAGATGGGCGGCAATATCGGCACCGCCATCCTCTCCCTGGAGCCGCCCGCCGAATCCCGCGTCCACGTGATCGAGCTGTCGACCTTCCAGATCGACCTGACGCCCTCCCTCGCCCCGAGCGTCGGCATCCTGCTCAACCTGACGCCGGACCATCTCGACCGGCACGGCACGATGGAGAACTACGCCGCGATCAAGGAGCGGGTGGTGGCCCGCGCCGACCTCGCCGTGGTCGGCGTGGACGACGCCTATTGCGCGGCCATCGCCGGACGCCGGGGCGCGCCGCGCCTGCGGGTGCATGTCGAGGGCCATGGCAGCGCCGAGGGCGACCTGATCGCCCGCGACGGCCGGGTCTTCGACCGGGACGGCCGCGTCCTGGCGGATGTGAACGGCATCGGCTCCCTGCGCGGCGCCCATAACTGGCAGAACGCCGCCATGGCGGTGGCCGTGGCGCAGGCGCTCGGCATCGAGGGCGAGACCCTGGCCGCCGCCCTGACAAGCTTCCCCGGCCTCGCCCATCGCATGGAGCAGGTCGGCCGGCGCGGGAAGGTGCTGTTCGTCAACGATTCCAAGGCGACCAACGCCGATTCCACCGAGAAGGCGCTGCTCGCCTTCCGCGACGTGCACTGGATCGTCGGCGGCAAGGCCAAGGAGGGCGGGATCGCGCCCCTGGCCCCGCTCTTCGATCGGGTCGCCCATGCCTACCTGATCGGCGCCTCGAGCGACGCCTTCGCGCAGACCCTGGAGGGCCGGGTGCCCTATACCCGCTGCGACACCCTCGAGGTGGCGACCGCCAAGGCGGCCGAGGCGGCGGCGGCTTCGCCCGCGGCCGAACCGGTGGTGCTGCTCTCCCCGGCCTGCGCCTCCTACGACCAGTTCCGCAACTTCGAGATCCGCGGCGACCGCTTCCGGGAACTGGTGCAGGCGCGGCCGGAATAAGTCGAGGCCCGTTCCCGCGGCCGAACGACTGCTATCGCCCCTGCCGGAAGCACAGTAGAGTTCCGGCATATCGGCCGAAGGGCAGTCGAGACACCGTGCGGCGCCTGCTGAAATTCCTCCACACGATGGGGGCGATCGGGCTGACGGGGGCGATGGCCTGCCTGCTGGTGATGCTCGCCCGCACGCCCGCCCCGAGCGCGCTCTCCGAATATGCGGCGATGCGCGGCGCCATGGGCGCGGTGGCCACCTGGATCTTCTTCCCCTCCCTCGGGCTCACCCTGATCGCCGGGCTTTTGGGAATCGCGATCACCCGCGCCTACCACAATGCCGGCTGGGTCTGGCTGAAGACCGCCACCGGCATCCTGGTCTTCGAGAGCGGCTTCGTCGGCGTGCTCGGGCCGATGCAGCACGAGGCCGAGCGCAGCGCCCTGGCGCTGGCGGGCCGGATCGACCCCGCCACCCTCGGCCTGACCCTCGGCCCCGAGCGCAACACCCTCTGGGTGCTGCTCGCCATCGCCGCCGCGAACGTCGCCCTCGGCATCTGGCGCCCGCGGCTGCGGCGTCGCCCGCTGCCCTCCGCCTGAGCGCCGGCGCGGATCAGCCGAACCGACCGGCGTGACGGCGGGCCCAGTCCTGGATCGCGGTGGGCGCGAAGCCGGGGAGGTCGGGCGAGGGTCGATGCGGCGCGGCCAGGATCCTGTCCGCGTCCTCCGGATGATCGGCGAGGTAGCGGAACTTCGACGCGACGCGGCGGCCCATCCCGGCGCCCATCGCCGCATCGATCTCCCGCTCGAAATCCGGGATCGGCTGCGCCCGATAGGCGATGGTCCGGCCCCAGCCCGCCGAGAGGCGCGCCGCGAGTTCGTGCCCGGTGACGCTCTCCGGGCCGGCGATCCGATGGTCTCCGCCGTAGCGCCCCTGCTCGATCAGCAGGATGCTGGCCCGCGCGCAATCGTCGGCACAGGTCCAGGCGATTCGCTGCCCGGCCGCGATCGGCGGCGCGAAGAGGCCCTTCGCGACGATCTCGGCCCGGGCGGAGGGCTTGAGCAGGTTGTCGAGATAGAGTGTGGGCCGCACCCGGGCGAAGGGGATGCCGGAATCGTGCAGGCGCCGCTCGAGGGCGGCATTGGCGACGAAGCTCGGCTCGTCGCAGGGCGCGCTGCGGCTCGCGCTGGCGAGCTTGAGGACGATCGAGCGGATGTGGCTCCGTTCGGCGGCCCGCAGGACGTTCCCGACCTGCCGCTCCATCGTCGCCTGCGCCCCGGTCGGCACCTGCAGCACGAGATGGGCGACGCCGTTCATCGCCGCCGCGAGGCTTGCGGGATCGTCGAGATCGCCCTGGACGAGATCGGAGGCGGGCAGGGCCGCGGCGGCGCGGGGGTCGCGCACCAGGGCGCGCACGGGATGGCCCCGGTCGCGGGCGGCCCGGACCACGGCGCTTCCCTGGATGCCGTTGGCGAGAAAAACGAGAATCGATCCTGAAACGGACAAGGTTAGCTCCTTCGTCGGTCCGACCGAGGGAGCATCGCGTCGATGGCAGCCCGGACAGACCCGATGGCGCCGGAGGCGCCGGGACTGTCGAGGGTTCGCGGCCGGGGCCGGAACAGAGCTTCCGAAGGGGAAGGGCTTGGGCCTACCCAGACCAAGCCAGCCATTTTCGACGGGCCGATCGTCCGGCAGGCCGCGGGGCCTGTCAAGCCGATGCGGCCCGGTCGGGCCGGTTTCCTACCGCGCCAGCACCTGCGCCGCCTCCCGGGTCGTCTCCACCGCGCCGGAGACCTGGGCGATGGCGGCGGAGATGGCGGTGATGTTGTCGGAGATGGCGCCGACCGCCCGGGCGGCCTCCTGCATGTTCACCGACATGTCGCGGGTCACCGCGCTCTGCTCCTCCACCGCCGTGGCGGTGGCGACGACGTGGCTGCGCATCGTGTCGACCGATCCGCTGATCGAGGCGAGGGCCGCGACCACCTCGGTGGAGATCGCCTGGACGCCGCCGATCTCGGTGTTGATCTGGCCCGTCGCCCGCGCCGCCTGGCTGGCGAGGTTCTTCACCTCCTGCGCCACCACGGCGAAGCCCCGGCCGGCCTCCCCCGCGCGGGCCGCCTCGATCGTGGCGTTGAGGGCGAGCAGGTTGATCTGCGCCGCGATGTTCTGGATGAGCCCGACGATGCCGGTCATGGCGCTGGCCGCGTCGGCGAGGCGCTTCGTGCGCTCTCCGGCGTCGCGAACGCGCTCGAAGGCGCTGTCGGTGGCCGCCTGCGACATCGCCATGCTCTGCGAGACCTCGGCCACCGAGGCGGCGAGCTCTTCCGAGGCGGCGGCCATGGTCTGCACGCTGCCCGCGGTGAGCCGGGCGGCATCGAGGGCGGAGCCGGATTCCTGCCGGGAGCGGCCGACCGCCTGGTCGATCTCGCCGAAGTTCCGGTCGATCATCGCCCGCAGCTGGGTGAGGAGCTGCGCCTGCCGGGTCACGTCCGTGGCGAACTTGACGATCTTGTAGGGCTTGCCCGCCTTGTCGAGCATCGGGTTGTAGGAGGCCTCGATCCAGATCTCGCGGCCGCCCTTGCCGACGCGCTTGTACTGCGCCGCCTGGAACTCTCCCGCGCGCAGCCGATCCCAGAAATTGCGATACTCGAAGGATTCGCGGGTGGCGGGCTCGACGAACAGGCTATGATGCCGGCCCTTGATCTCGGGCAGCGTGTATCCGACCGCGTTGAGGAAGTTCTCGTTCGCCTCGAGGATCGTGCCCGAGAGGTCGAATTCGATCACGGCCTGTACGCGGTCGAGCGCGGCGAGCTTGGCCTGGATTTCGGAAGTGCTGTTCCGTGCGAACATCGTCTCTCAGGGCTCCGTCCGGGAGATGACGTCGATCCGGTGACCGGATCTGCCCGTTTTCGATCGGCGTCGTCTCGATCGCCACAGCGCGATTGCGCAACTTTGGCGTGTTATATTTCTGACGACACACGTTAATGAATGGCTTAAACGGTGCATTCTGGATGCGGCTTTTCCGAATGCCCGCGGAAACGACCTTTCCGGCAAGAAGCCGCTAACCCTAAGGCGGTGTTAACCAATCGCTCCGAGAATCCCGGCCGGCCGCGGTCCGTCCCGCCTCCGCGGCCTGTCCGGAGGTCGGTTCACCCCATGATGTCGCGCGCGGAACGCACCCCCCTGACCGACTGGTGGTGGACGATCGATCGCGGCCTGCTGGCGGCGCTCGGTTGCCTGATGGTGGCCGGCCTCGTCTTCCTGATGGGCGGCGGCCCGCCGGTGGCGGAGCGGATCGGCCTGCCGACCTTCTACTTCCTCAACCGTCAGGCGATGTATCTTGTCCCGACGATCCTGCTCATCATCGCCGTCTCCTTCCTGTCGGTGCGCCACATCCGCCGCTTCGCCCTCGTCACCTGGATGAGCGGCGTCGTGCTCTGCATCCTGGCCGGCAAGTTCGGCCCGGAGATCAAGGGCGCCCATCGCTGGATCCAGTTCGGCTCCTTCGGCCTGCAGCCCTCGGAATTCGTGAAGCCGGCCTTCGTGGTGGTGGCGGCCTGGGCCTTCTCGGAGGGGGCGCAGCGCCGGGACATGCCGGGCGGCCTGCTGGCCCTCGCCCTCCTGCCCGTCACCATCGTGCCCCTGATCCTGCAGCCGGATTTCGGGCAGACGATGCTCATCACCATCGTCTGGTGCACCCTGTTCTTCGTGGCCGGGCTGCACTGGTTCTGGGTCGCGGGCCTGGGGGCCGGCGGTCTCCTCGGGGTGTTTGCCGCCTACACCTTCCTGCACCACGTCCGCGAGCGCATCACCCGCTTCCTCGACAAGGATTCCGGCGACAGCTTCCAGGAATTCTGGTCGCGGGAATCCTTCAATTCCGGCGGCTGGCTCGGCACCGGCCCGGGGGAGGGCATCGCCAAGCGCCACCTGCCCGACGCGCATACCGACTTCATCTTCTCCGTGACCGGCGAGGAATTCGGCGTGCTGGTCTGCCTGGGCCTCGTCGCCCTCTTCGCCTACATCGTCATGCGCGGGCTCAAGCTCGCGCGGCGCACCGACGACACCTTCACGAGGCTCGCCATCACCGGTCTGACCACCCTCTTCGGCCTGCAGGCCTGCATCAACATGGCGGTGAACACGCAGCTGATGCCCGCCAAGGGCATGACCCTGCCCTTCGTCTCCTATGGCGGCTCCTCGCTGATCTCGCTGGCGCTCGGCATGGGCTTCCTCGTGGCGCTCACCCGCAAGCGGCCGCGCACCACGACGCTCAGCCAGCGCCCGCCGGGCACCGTGCCCTCCGCCGTGCCAGGGCTGATGCAGTGACGGTCTTCACCCCCCTCGTCCTGGTCTGCGCGGGCGGCACCGGCGGTCACCTGTTCCCCGCCGAGAGCCTCGCCCACGCCCTGCGCGCCCGCGGCATCCGGGTGGCGCTCGCCACCGACGCCCGCGTCGATTCCATCGCCGGCGACTTCCCGGCGGAGGAGATCGTCACCATCACCTCGGCGACGCCCTCGGGCCGCTCGCCCCTGCGCCGGGCCGGGGCCATGCTCAGCTTGGGCCGCGGCTTCGGCCAGGCGGCCCGGGCCGTGAAGCGGCTGAACCCGGCCGCGGTGGTCGGCTTCGGCGGCTACCCGACCGTGCCGCCCCTGCTCGCCGCCCAGCTCCTCAAGGTGCCGACCCTCCTGCACGAGCAGAACGCGGTGATGGGGAGGGCCAATGCCTTCCTCGCCCGCGGCGCCCGCACCATCGCCACCGGCTTCCGCGAGGTGCGGGGCATCCCGCCCCGGGCCACGGCGCGCCGGGTCCATACCGGCAACCCGATCCGCCCCGCGGTGCTCGCGGTGGCCGACGCGCCCTATCCGGCGCTCGCGGCCGGCGGCCCGCTGCATCTCCTCGTCTTCGGCGGCAGCCAGGGCGCCCGGGTGATGAGCGACGTGGTGCCCCCCGCGATCGAGGCGCTGCCCGCGGAACTGCGCAGCCGGCTCCACCTCGTGCAGCAGGCCCGCCCCGAGGATCTGACCGCGGTGCAGAACCGCTATCTCGCCCTCGGTCTCGCCGGCATCGAGGCCGCGCCCTTCTTCCGCGACCTGCCCGGGCGCATGGCGACGAGCCATCTCGTGGTCGCCCGCTCCGGCGCCTCCACGGTCTCGGAGCTCGCCGCCATCGGCCGGCCCTCGCTGCTGGTGCCGCTGCCCGGCGCCCTCGACCAGGACCAGGCCGCCAACGCGGAGACGCTTTCGGCCATCGGCGCGGCGCTCGCCATCCCGCAGAGCGCCTTCACCCCGAGACGCCTGACCGCGGAGCTGGTCGACCTGTTCGGGAACCCGCAGAAATTGACCGCGGCGGCCGCTGCGGCCAAAACCGCCGGCATCCTCGACGCCGCCGAGCGTCTCGCCACGGTCGTCGTCGAGACGGCGGCCGCCACCTGATTCCGTGACGCCGGGCCGGCCCCGAGGCCGCCCGCGACCATCGCCCGAGACAAAGCAATGAAGCTGCCCGACAAGCTCGGCCCCATCCACTTCATCGGCATCGGCGGCATCGGCATGTCCGGCATCGCCGAGGTGATGCACAATCTCGGCTACACGGTTCAGGGCTCCGACGCCTCGGACAACGCCAATGTCCGCCGCCTCGCCGAGAAGGGCATCCGCACCTTCGTCGGGCATGCCGCGCCGAACGTCGAGGAGGCCGCCCTGGTGGTGGTCTCGACCGCGATCCGCCGCGACAACCCGGAGCTCGAAGCCGCCCGCGAGCGCCGGCTGCCGGTGGTGCGCCGCGCCGAGATGCTCGCCGAGCTGATGCGCTTCAAGTCCTGCGTCGCGGTGGCCGGCACCCACGGCAAGACCACGACGACGTCGCTGGTCGCGACGCTGCTCCTGGCGGGCGGGCTCGACCCGACCGTGATCAACGGCGGCATCATCAACGCCTTCGGCACCAATGCCCGCATGGGCGACGGCGACTGGATGGTGGTGGAGGCCGACGAATCCGACGGCACCTTCCTGAAGCTGCCGGCGGACGTCGCCATCGTCACCAACATCGACCCCGAGCATCTCGACCATTTCGGCTCGTTCGACGCGATCAAGGACGCCTTCCGGCGCTTCATCGACAACATCCCGTTCTACGGCTTCGCTGTGATGTGCATCGACCACCCGGCGGTGCAGGACCTCGTCGGGCGCATCGAGGACCGGCGCATCATCACCTACGGCGAGAACCCCCAGGCCGACGTGCGCCTGCTCGACGTGGACCTGCGCGGCGGTCAGAGCCGCTTCCGGGTGATGATCCGCGACCGCCGCCCGGGCTTCCGCCTGGAGATGGAGGATCTGGTGCTGCCGATGCCCGGCAAGCACAACGCGCTCAACGCCACCGCGGCGCTCGCCGTCGCCCACGAGCTCGGCGTCTCGCCGGACGCGATCCGCAAGGCGCTGGCCGGCTTCGGCGGCGTGAAGCGCCGCTTCACCCGCACCGGCGAGTGGAACGGCGCGGTGATCTTCGACGATTACGGCCATCACCCCGTCGAGATCGCCGCCGTGCTGCGCGCCGCCCGCGCCTCCACCGAGGGCCAGGTGATCGCCGTGGTGCAGCCGCACCGCTACTCGCGCCTGCACTCGCTGTTCGACGATTTCTGCACCTGCTTCAACGACGCCGACACGGTCATCGTCGCCCCCGTCTACGCGGCGGGCGAGGCGCCGATCCCCGGCATCGACCGCGACGGCCTCGTCTCGGG
Source organism: Methylobacterium organophilum (assembly GCF_022533465.1). Lineage (NCBI taxonomy): Bacteria > Pseudomonadati > Pseudomonadota > Alphaproteobacteria > Hyphomicrobiales > Methylobacteriaceae > Methylobacterium > Methylobacterium organophilum. Next base: position 2,387,407 of record NZ_CP092848.1, read on the forward strand.
CCTGAAGTCCCGCGGCCACCGCGACGCCATCGCCCTGGAGAAGCCGGAAGACCTCGCCGGCCTCGTCGCCGCCCATGCTCGGCCGGGCGACTACGTCGTCTGCCTCGGCGCCGGCACGATCACCCAATGGGCCTACGCGCTGCCGGGGGAATTGGCGGCGCTGAAGGGGTGACCACCCTCGCGAAGGAGCGGACCCGTTTCAGGCGTCGGCTCCGCCACGACCAGACGGAGGCGGAACGCCGGCCCTGGCACCGCCTTCGTGATCGGCGTCTCGCCGGGTTCAAGTTCGTCCGGCAGGAGAGCGTCGGACCGTATGTTGCGGATTTCTGCTGCCGGGAGGCGAGGCTGATCGTCGAGTGCGACGGGAGCCAGCACGCCGATTCGGAAAGCGACTCGGTTCGGGATGCTTGGCTGACGGAGCGGGGCTATCGGATCCTCCGCTTCTGGAACCCTGAGATCATGACAAACATCGACGGAGTTTCGGACACGATCCTTGCCGCGCTTCTCCCCTCTCCCCGCACGCGGGGAGAGGGCTGCGACGACCTCGTCGTCGGCGCAGCGAGCCCGAAGGGCGACGGTGAGGGGATGTCGACGAAAGAGCCCGTGCCGGATACGTCCCCTCACCCTCGCTCCGCTCGCCTCGCCCCCGACAAGGGGGGCTCGGCCCTCTCCCCGCGTGCGGGGAGAGGGGGATCACGGATATGACAGTGCATTCCCTCATCGACGACATCCGCGCCGCCGCGCCCCATCTCCGCGGGCGGCTTTTGGCCGATCAGCCCTTGTCGGAGCTGACCTGGTTCCGGGTCGGCGGGCCGGCGCAGGTGCTGTTCTCGCCGGCCGACGAGGAGGACCTGGCCGCGCTCCTCGCCGCCCTCGACCCCGCCGTGCCGGTCACGGTGATCGGGCTCGGCTCGAACCTGATCGTGCGCGACGGCGGCATCCCCGGCGTCACTATCCGGCTCGGCGGCAAGGCCTTCGGTTCGGTCGCGGTCGACGGCGACACCCTGCGGGCGGGCACGGCCGTGCCGGACATGCGGCTCGCCAAGGCCGCGGCGGAGGCCGCCCTCGACGGGCTCGCCTTCTACCGGGGCATCCCCGGCTCCATCGGCGGGGCCCTGCGCATGAATGCCGGCGCCCATGGCGGCGAGACCACCGACGTGCTGATCGAGGCCCGCGGCATCGACCGCAGGGGCGCGCTCCGCCACTTCAGCCATGCCGAGATGGGCTTCACCTACCGCCATTCCGCGGCGCCCGAGGACGTGATCTTCACGAGCGCCCTGTTCCGCGGACGGCCGGGCGACCGGGCCGAGATCGAGGCCGAGATGGAGCGGGTCACCGCCGCCCGGGAGGCCGCTCAGCCGATCCGCGAGCGCACCGGCGGCTCCACCTTCAAGAATCCCGAGGGCGGCAAGGCCTGGCAGCTCATCGACGCCGCCGGCTGCCGCGGCCTCGCCGTGGGCGGGGCCCAGGTCTCGGAGATGCACTGCAACTTCCTGATCAATCGCGGCGGCGCCACCGCGGCCGAGATCGAGGCCCTGGGCGAGGAGGTCCGCCGCCGGGTGCGCGAGACCTCCGGCGTCGAGCTGCACTGGGAGATCAAGCGGATCGGCGTGGCGGCGGCCGCCTGACGATCCGCCCCGAGACGAACGAAGCGCCTGCGGAGAAACCTCCATGTCCAAGCATGTCGCCGTCCTGATGGGCGGCTGGTCCTCGGAGCGCGAGATCTCGCTCCGCTCCGGCACCGCCTGCGCCCGCGCCCTGGAAGGGGAGGGCTACCGCGTCACCCCCGTCGATGTGGGGCCGGACATCGCCACCGTGCTGACCACCCTGAAGCCCGACGTCGCCCTCAACGCGCTGCACGGCCCGGCGGGCGAGGACGGCACCATCCAGGGCCTCCTGGAGATCCTGAAGATCCCCTACACCCATTCCGGCGTGCTCGCCTCGGCCCTGGCCATGCACAAGGAGCGTGCCAAAACGGTCATGAAAGCGGCCGGCGTGGCCGTGCCGGAGGGCCGCGTCGTTAACCGTCATGATGCGGCGAAGTCACACCCGTTAACTCCTCCCTACGTGGTCAAGCCGATCGCGGAGGGGTCCTCCATGGGCGTGATCATCGTGCGCGAGGAGCGCTCGCATCCGTCCCAGATCCTGAACTCGGACGAATGGGTCTACGGGGAGGAAGTCCTTGTGGAGACTTACGTTGCCGGCCGCGAGCTGACCTGCGCGGTGCTGGGCGACCGGGCCCTCGGGGTGATCGAGATCAAGCCCGCCTCGGGGGAGTGGTACGACTTCGACGCGAAGTACGCCGAAGGGGGGTCGATCCACGTCCTGCCCGCCGATCTTAAACCAAATGTTTACCAGCGTGTCCAAGAGTTGTCGTTAACGGCGCATCAAGCACTGGGCTGCCGCGGGGTCAGCCGTGCCGACCTTCGTTACGACGACACGCCCGGAGGCACGGGCGCCCTCGTCGTTCTGGAGGTCAACACGCAACCCGGCATGACCCAGACGAGCCTTGTGCCGGAAATTGCTGCCCACGCTGGCCTGAGTTTCGGTGAGCTCGTCCGATGGATGGTGGAGGACGCTTCTCTGAGTCGCTGAACGCCCCGGCTGCGTCCGGGCGCGCGCGGCTCACCCGCCTGCGGCTCCCGCGCGTCCTGCGCCGGTTCACCGCGGCGCGTCGCCTGCGCCCCGCCGTGCCGATCGAGGCGCGCGTGCCGCGCCATCTCGGCACGCCCCTGCTGGCCGGCACCCTCGCCGTCGTCGCCCTGTCGGGATTCGTCGCGAGCGGGCGCTACGACGCCTTCGTCGCCGAGAACGGCCGGCCCCTCGACGTCCTGGCCCGGCTCGCCGGCTTCGGCGTCGAGAAGGTGACCATTTCCGGCATCTCGCGGATGTACGAGCGCGAGGTGCTGCACGCCGCCGGCATCGACTGGCGCACCTCCGTGCCCTTCCTCGACGTCGAGGCCGCCCGCCAGCGCCTCCTCGCCGAGCCGCTGATCGCCAGCGCCTCCGTGCGCAAGGTCTATCCCAACGAGATCGTCATCACCCAGGTCGAGCGGGAGCCCGCCGCCCTGTGGCAGCGCAACGGCGAGATCCAGGTGATCGCCGCCGACGGCACCGTGATCGACGAGATGCGCGACGACCGCTACGCGAGCCTGCCGCTCGTCGTGGGCGAGAACGCCAATGTCCACCTCAAGGAATACCTGTCGCTGATCGAGGCGGCGGGTCCCCTGGGCGAGCGCGTGAAGGCCGGCACCTACGTGTCCGGCCGGCGCTGGACCCTGAAGCTCGACGGCGTCGACATCCGCCTGCCGGAGGACGATCCCGTCGGGGCGCTCGGCCGCCTCGCCGATCTCGAGCGCAAGAACCGCCTGCTCGAGAAGGACATCATCGCGGTGGACCTGCGCATGCCGGACCGCGTCGTCGTCCGCTTGACCGAGGAGGCCGCCGCCGCCCGGGCGGAGAGCCAGAAGAAGACCAAGAAGGGCACCGCGACATGAGCCGCGACGCCCGCCACGCCCTCTCCCCGGTTCCCGCGTTCCTCGCCCGGTAGCGTCCGATGTTGTCCCATTCCGGCCTCACGCCGCGTCTGAAACCCCTCTCCGCCCGTCGGAGCGCGACGCTGTCGGTCCTCGACATCGGCACGAGCAAGATCGTGTGCCTGATCGCCGAGCTGCAGCCGGCCGAGCAGCTCTCGACCCTGCGCGGGCGCACCCATCTCGCCCGCATCATCGGCATCGGCCACCAGCGCTCGCTGGGCCTCAAGGGCGGCGCCATCGTCGACCTGGAGGCCGCCGAGGGCGCCATCCGCCAGGCGGTGCATGCCGCCGAGCGCATGGCCAAGGCCGAGGTCCAGTCGGTCATCGTCAACATGTCCGGGGGCCGGCTCGGCTCGCAGCATTTCGAGGCCCGCGTCGCCGTCCGTTCCGGCACGGTGACCGGCTCCGACGTGGAGCGGGTCCTCGAGACCGCGAGCGCCCACGGCGTCAGCCCCGGCCGGGCCGTTCTGCACGCCCTGCCCACCGGCTACGCCCTGGACGGTCAGGGCGCGGTCATCGACCCCTCGGGCATGATCGGCGATGCCCTGGGCGTCGACCTGCACGTCGTCACCGCCGAGGCCGCCGCCGCCCGCAACCTGATGCTCGCCGTCGAGCATTGCCATCTCGGCGTCGACGCCGTGATCGCCACCCCCTACGCCGCCGGCCTCTCGGCGCTCGTCGACGACGAGGCCGAGCTCGGCGTCGCCGTGGTCGACATGGGCGGCGGCACCACCAGCGTCGGCGTCTTCTCCGGCGGCCATCTCGTCCACACGGACGCGATCGCGGTCGGCGGCCATCACGTCACCATGGACATTGCCCGGGGCCTCTCGACCCGCGTCTCCGCGGCCGAGCGGCTGAAGACCCTCTACGGCTCGGCCATCGCCACGGCGTCCGACGAGCGCGACATGATCGCGGTCCACGGCGTCGGCGAGGACGAGAGCGACGCCCCGACCCACGTGCCGCGCTCGCACCTCGTGCGGATCATCAAGCCGCGGGTCGAGGAGGTGATCGAACTGGTGCGGGACCGCCTGCGCAATGCCGGCTTCGCCGGCCAGGCCGGGCGCCGGGTGGTGCTGACGGGGGGCGCGAGCCAGCTGGTCGGCCTGCCGGAGGTCGCCCGCCGGGTGCTCCAGGGCCAGGTCCGCATCGGCCGGCCGCTCGGCATCCGCGGCCTGCCGGAGGCGGCCAAGGGGCCGGCCTTCTCGGCCGCCGTCGGCCTGCTGATCTACCCGCAGGTCGCGCATGCGGAGCATTTCGAGCCGCGGGGGCACAGCGCCTTCGCCGGCACCGGAACCGACGGGTACTTCTCGCGGGTCGGACGCTGGATCCGCGAAAGCTTCTAGAGTTCTCGTATAAAAACAAAGAGTTAGGCGCCGCCGAGGGGCGCCGGTCGAAACAAGGTCACGAAAGGCTCGACACCATGGCCATCTCCCTGCAGGCGCCGGACATCCGGGAACTCAAGCCCCGCATCACCGTCTTCGGCGTCGGCGGCGCCGGCGGCAACGCGGTCAACAACATGATCGAATCCGGCCTGCTCGGCTGCGAATTCGTCGTGGCGAACACCGATGCCCAGGCGCTCACCTCCTCCAAGGCCGAGCGGGTCATCCAGATGGGCCTCAACGTCACCCAGGGCCTCGGCGCCGGCTCGCATCCGGAAGTCGGCTCGGCCGCGGCCGAGGAGGTGATCGACGAGATCCGCGATCAGCTCTCGGGCGCGCATATGTGCTTCATCACCGCCGGCATGGGCGGCGGCACCGGCACCGGCGCCGCCCCGGTCATCGCCCGGGCCGCCCGCGACATGGGCATCCTGACCGTGGGCGTGGTGACCAAGCCCTTCCAGTTCGAGGGCGTGCGCCGCATGCGCACGGCCGAGGCCGGCATCCAGGAGCTCCAGGCCGCTGTTGACACGCTGATCGTGATCCCGAACCAGAACCTGTTCCGGGTCGCCAACGAGAAGACCACCTTCGCCGACGCCTTCGCCATGGCCGACCAGGTGCTCTATTCGGGCGTCGCCTGCATCACCGACCTGATGGTGAAGGAGGGGCTCATCAACCTCGACTTCGCCGATGTCCGCGCGATCATGCGCGGCATGGGCAAGGCGATGATGGGCACCGGCGAGGCCTCCGGCGAGAAGCGCGCCAACCGCGCCGCGGAAGCCGCCATCGCCAACCCGCTCCTCGACGACGTCTCGATGAAGGGCGCCCGCGGCCTGCTGATCTCGATCACGGGCGGCGCCGACCTCACCCTCTACGAGCTCGACGAGGCCGCCACCCGCATCCGCGAGGAGGTCGATTCCGACGCCAACATCATCCTCGGCGCCACCTTCGACGAGAGCCTCGACGGCATCATCCGCGTGTCGGTGGTCGCCACGGGCATCGAGCCGGCGCTGATCTCGGCCCATTCGCCGAACAACCCGGCCGTGGTCGAGACCGAGCAGCGCATCGCCGAGGTGGCCGAGCGCCTGCGTGCCGAGGCCCGTGCCCGCGCCTCGACTTCGCAGCCGGCCCCGGTCGCCCGCCAGCCCGAGCCGCAGGCCGCCCCGGTCGCCCCGCGCTCGGTCCTGCCCGAGGCCGCCCCCGAGCCGGTCCGCGCCGAGGCTCCGGCTCCGGTGATGCGCGACGACGTGCTGCTGACCCAGGCCGCGCCCCGCGCCTCGATGCCCTACGAGCCCCAGCCCGTCGCCCCGGCTCCGGCGCCCGAGGCCGCTCCGGCCGCCGCCGGCCCCTACGTGCCGCCGCGTCCGCAGCTCGCCCGTCCGCCGCGCATGCCGCAGATCTCGGAGCTGCCGCCCCACACCCAGGCGCAGATCCGGGTGAGCCGGGGCGAGGAGCCGGCCGAGCAGGCCCAGGATTCCAAGCGCATGACGCTGCTGCGCCGCCTCGCCACGGTCGGCTTCGGCGGCCGCCGCGAGGAGGTCGAGGGGCGCCGCTGCCGCCGATGCGCGCCCCGGCCGCCCCGCAGGCCGCCCATCCGGTCGCGCCGCCGGCGCCCCGCGCCGCCCCGAGCGTCCAGGCGCCCCAGTACCGCCCGGCCCAGGGCAACCTCGACGCCCAGGGCCGCGTCGCCCCGGCGCCGCGGATGATGGAGGACGACCACCTGGAGATCCCGGCCTTCCTGCGCCGCCAGGCGAACTGAGCCGGATCCGGCCCCTCGGGACTTGTCCCGGCGGGCCGTCCCGCACCGATCGGCGAAGGCGCGCTGCGGGTTCCGCGGCGCGCCTTCGCGCGTGCGTCCGGCGCCGCCGGCCGGGGGTGTAGCGGCATTTATGCCACAGCGCCCGCGGCCGGAAAGGCGCTGTTAACCATTCGTTAATTGCTTGGGAAGTCACGGTTTTTTCTTAACTGTGTCGAAACCGTGGCTGTAACAGAACGTAAGAATCCGTGATTTGGCGGTGCAGTTCACCCCGTCTATACCAAGCCTCGGAACGACAAAGGCGCAGCGGCATGCACGGCCGCGAAGCGCCCGCAGAGGCTTCAAGCAGCGGACGGATCCCGATGTGACGTGCCCGAAAACGGGTGCGGGCGCTGGATCCTGGCCGAGGGCTAAGGGAATGCGGACGAACCAACAAACAACGATAAAATCGCCGGCGACCCTCAGCGGGATCGGCGTCCACTCCGGAAACCCGGTCGAGATCACCCTCCATCCAGCGCAAGCCAATCACGGAATAGCCTTCCTCCGCACGGGGACGCCCACCGGCAACGACCGGTTCATCAAGGCCCATCACGCCTGCGTCTCCGCCACCGAGCTCTGCACCGTCATCGGTGACAACGAGACCGGTGCCGTGGCCACCATCGAGCATCTGATGTCGGCCCTCTACGGGCTCGGGATCGACAACGTCCTCGTCGAGATCGACGGGCCGGAGATGCCGATCCTCGACGGCAGCGCCCGTCCCTTCGTCCAGGCCATCGACGCCGTCGGCATCGTCCATTGCGGCGCCGCCCGCCGCTGGATCAAGGTGCTGCGCCCGGTCCGCATCGAGGCCGGCCGCGGCTTTGCCGAGCTGCGCCCGATCGACCGGGGCTTCCGCCTCGACGTGGAGATCGATTTCGAGAGCCCGGTGATCGGCCGCAGCCGCAAGGTGCTGGATCTCACCCCCGCCGCCTATCGCCGCGAGATCGCCCCGGCCCGCACCTTCGGCATGATGCGGGACGTGGAGCGCTACTGGAAGGCGGGCTTCGCCCTCGGCGCCTCCCTCGAGAACACCGTGGCCGTCGGCGACACCGCCGTGGTCAACCCGGAAGGCCTCCGCTTCGCCGACGAGTTCGTCCGCCACAAGCTGCTCGACGCGGTCGGCGACCTCGCCCTGGCCGGCCTGCCGATCCAGGGGGCCTATCGCTCCTATTGCGGCGGCCACCGCATGAATGTCGGCGTGCTCACCGCCCTCTTCGCCGACCGGGCGAATTACTGCCTGGTCGAGGGCCAGGGCAGCCGCCGCGAGACTGCGCTGGCCGAGATCGGCGCCGGCCTGGGCCTCGCCGCCTTTGCCGCCGAGCTGTAACCCGCAAGCCACAGCCTTTCGCGGAAAGCGACGGCCCCCTTGCCGCCGCTTTCGCGCCCGAATCTGCTTCCACGGTAACCTCGCGTTAAGAGGGCGCGTCCCCCTGGCCCCCGGGGCCGGGGCGTGGCATCGGATGCCCCTGACGACGCGGTGTTGGCGTGGGAATGCGGGCCGGACGATGGTCGGCCGCGCCTGTTGAGGATGAGACCGGGATGCCTCTGAACTTCTCGACCCGCGGCGCCCTGGCGGTCGCGCTCCTGACCCTCGGCCTCGGTGGCTGCGACGGCTTCGATCCGACCGGCCTCTTCGCCGAGAAGTACGAGCCGAAGGTGATCGCCGACACCCCCGCGGACAAGCTCTACAGCGAGGGCTTGGCCAAGATGGAGGACCGGGACTACGAGGCGGCCACCAAGTCCTTCGAGCAGCTCGACAAGCAGTACGCCTATTCGGACTGGTCGCGCAAAGCGCTGCTGATGACGGCCTATTCGAACTACGAGGGCCAGAAGTACGACGACGCGATCAGCGCCTCGAAGCGCTATCTGCAGCGCCATCCGGCCAGCAAGGACGCGGCCTACGCCCAGTACCTGATGGCGATGTCGCAGTATAAGCAGATCCCGGACGTGACCCGCGACCAGGAGCGGTCCGAGCGGGCGCTCCAGGCGCTCCAGGAGCTGGTGCAGCGCTACCCGACCTCGGAATACGCCGCCGACGCCAAGGCCAAGATCCAGATCACCCGCGACCAGCTCGCCGGCAAGGAGATGGAGGTCGGTCGCTTCTACCTCGAGAAGCGCAACTTCCCGGCGGCGATCAACCGCTTCCGCAACGTGGTCAGCCAGTATCAGACCACCCGCCACGCCGAGGAAGCGCTGGAGCGCCTGACCGAGGCCTATATGGCGCTGGGTCTCACCGGCGAGGCGCAGACCGCGGCGGCCGTGCTCGGCCACAACTTCCCGGACAGCCCCTGGTACAAGGATGCCTTCGCCCTTCTCCAGAACGGCGGCCTGGAGCCCCGCGAGGAGAAGTCCTCCTGGCTCAGCAAGGTCTATCGCGGCGTCATCGGGCGCACGGCCGAGGCCAACTGACGGCCCGGACGGCGCGGACGATCGGGGCGGTGCCAATGGCGCCGCCCTTTCTTTTTGGAGAGAGGGCCGTCGTGCTCGGCTCCGACCCGCTTGGCCCCGACCCCGCTTGGCCCTAAACACGGGCCTCCTTCCACAGGCTTCCTTCCGCACGCGGCATGCTCGTCCAGCTCGCGATCCGCGACATCGTTCTGATCGACAAGCTCGAGCTGAACTTCGCCGACGGCCTGAGCGTCCTCACCGGCGAGACCGGCGCGGGCAAGTCGATCCTGCTCGACGCCTTCGCCCTGGCGCTCGGCGGCCGCGGCGACGGCAAGCTCGTGCGCCACGGCGAGGCGCAGGGCAGCGTCACTGCCGTGTTCGATGTCGGGCTCGACCATCCCGCCCGGGCGATCGCTGCGGAGGGCGGCCTCGACACCGAGGGCGACCTGATTCTGCGCCGGGTCCAGTTCGCCGACGGCCGCACCCGCGCCTTCGTCAACGACCAGCCCGCCGGCGTGCAGACGCTGAAGGCGATCGGCGCCGCCCTCGTGGAGATCCACGGCCAGCACGACGACCGGGCCCTGGCCGATCCGGCGAGCCACCGCACGATCCTCGACGCCTTCGGCGGCCTGGCCAAGCCCCTGGCCGAGGTGGCGGAGGCGTCCCGCCGGGTGCGGGGCGCCCGCACCGCTCTCGCCGAGCAGCGCGCCCGGGTCGAGGGCGCGCGCCGGGAGGCGGATTTCCTGCGCCACGCCGTCGAGGAGCTCGCTGCCCTCGATCCCCAGGCCGGGGAGGAGGCGACGCTGGCCGAGCGCCGCACGGTGATGCAGCAGAGCGAGAAGGTCGCCCGCGAGCTGAACGACGCCCTCGACGCGGTCGGCGGCCCGAACTCGATGGTGCCGCATCTCTCCTCGGCGGTGCGCCGGCTGGAGCGCCGCAGCGCGCAGCTGCCCGGCCTCGTCGATCCTTGCGTCGCCGCCCTCGACGCCGCCCTCGTCGCCCTCGACGAGGCCCGCAGCGTGCTCGACGCGGCGGTGCTCGCCGCGGAATTCGATCCCCGCGAGCTGGAGCGGGCCGAGGAGCGCCTGTTCGCCCTGCGCGCGGCCTCGCGGAAATACGACGTGCCCGCCGACGACCTCGCCGCCCTGCGTGCCCGCTACGAGGCGGACGTGGCGGCGATGGATGCCGGCGAGGAGGCCCTGGGCGGGCTCCAGGCCGCCCTCGACGCGGCGGAGGCCGCCTATGCGGCGGCGGCGAAGAAGCTCGCCGACGGGCGGCGGCGGGCGGCCAAGGCCCTGGACGCGGCGGTGCAGAAGGAATTGCCGCCGCTGAAGCTGGAGCGTGCCCGCTTCATCACCGAGATCGCCACGGACGAGGCCTCCCGCGACCCTGCCGGCACGGAGCGGGTCGAGTTCTTCGCCCAGACCAATCCCGGCACGCGGCCCGGCCCGATGATGAAGGTCGCCTCCGGCGGCGAGCTCTCCCGCTTCATGCTGGCCCTGAAGGTGGTGCTCGCCGACCGCGGCTCGGCCCCGACCCTGATCTTCGACGAGATCGATACCGGCGTCGGCGGCGCGGTGGCCGATGCCATCGGCGCCCGCCTCGCCCGGCTCTCGGAGCGGGTGCAGGTCGTGGCCGTCACCCACGCGCCCCAGGTGGCCGCCCGGGCCGAGCGCCATTTCCTGATCGCCAAGGATCCCGTGAAGGGCGGCCGCGTCGCGACCCGGGTGAGCAGCCTCACCACCGAGGCGCGCCGGGAGGAGATCGCCCGCATGCTGGCCGGCGCCATCGTGACCGACGAGGCCCGCGCCGCCGCCGCCCGGCTTTTGATGAGCGCCGAGGCCTGATCCGCCCCGGTGGCGGTGACGTTCGGGTAACCTTAACAATAAGGAAATGTTAACCAAGCTGCGCGAGGCTGGTCCCGGACGCATCGACGACGATTGCCAGGGTCGGAGCATGGGCAAGGCGATGTCACGGGATTGGGCCGGCATTCTCGGGATCGGCGGAAACGTGCCGCCCCGGTTGAGCACCGATACGCGGATGCATCTCGGCACGACGCTCCGCGCGGTCTACGCGGAGAGCTGCGACCGTCAGCCGATCACCGACACGCAGGTCGATCTTCTCCTGCGCCTGCGCCACAAGGAGCGCGACCGCCGGCGGGGCGAATAGGGCGAGCGGGCTACTGCCAGCGGCGGCCGCCGGGCCGGCGCTTGATCTCCGCGGCGCGGATCATGGTGAGGATGCGGTCGAGATCCTTGAGGAGGCTCGCCTCCTCCATCCGTGCCGCCTCGATCTCCGCCGGGTTCGACCCGAATTGCTGCCGCTGACGGGCGAGGGTGAGGGCGCGCTCCAGCTCGGCCCGCTCGCCATGCAGGGCGAGATAGACCGCATCCTGAGCGTTCGCGGCGCGACTCGGCCGCTCCGACGACGGTGAGGGCGGTGAATCCGCCACCTCGGCCTCCCGCATTCCACAACGATAACCGGCATGTCCTCAACGCACGGGCATCCTGGCAGGGTTCCTTCCCCGGCTCCGTGATCTCGGGCAGGGCGTTGTCACGTCCTTGTCATGTCATCGTCATATGCGCGGTGCGTCGGGTGATTACCGCAGCGCAGGCCGTGAGGTACGCGCAGGGTCCGCCTCAGCAGCGGGCCGGCGTCCCGCGCCCCCGGTGCCCGACACGACACGGAGATGCACGTGAAACCCTTCGCTTACGCGCTGGCCCTCGGTCTCGCGACCGCTCAGCTCGCCTTCCCCGCCCTGGCCGCCGATATCACCGGCGCCGGCGCGACCTTCCCCTTCCCGGTCTATTCCAAGTGGGCCGAGGCCTACCGCAAGGAGACCGGCACGGGCCTGAACTACCAGTCGATCGGTTCCGGCGGCGGCATCAAGCAGATCCAGGCCAAGACGGTCGATTTCGGCGCCACCGACGCCCCGCTGAAGGGCGCGCAGCTCGAGAAGGACGGCCTCGTCCAGTTCCCGACCGTGATGGGCGGCGTGGTCCCGGTGGTGAACATCGCCGGCCTGGAGCCGGGCAAGCTGAAGCTCAACGGTGAGCTGCTCGCCGACATCTACGCCGGCAAGATCGCCAAGTGGTCCGACCCGAAGATCGCCAAGCTGAACGAGGGCGTGAAGCTCCCCGACGCGCCGATCACCCCGGTCTACCGCTCCGACGCCTCCGGCACGACCAACATCTTCACGACCTACCTCTCCGGCGTCTCCGAGAGCTGGAAGAAGGAATACGGCGCGGCCACCACGATCAGCTGGCCGGTGGGTCAGGGCGGCAAGGGCAACGAGGGCGTCACCGCCACCGTCAAGCAGGTCCCGAACGCCATCGGCTACGTCGAGTCGGCCTATGCCAAGCAGAACAAGCTTGGCTACGCCCTCCTCGAGAACAAGGCCGGCAAGTTCCCGCAGCCCGACGACAAGGCGTTCCAGGCCGCCGCCGCCAGCGCCGACTGGAAGGCCGCCCCGGGCTTCGGCATCTCCCTGACCAACCAGGCCGGCGAGGGCGCGTGGCCGATCACCGCCGCGACCTTCATCCTGGTCTACAAGGAGCCCGCCGACGCGGCCAAGACCGCTGACGTGCTCAAGTTCTTCGACTGGGCCTACAAGAACGGCGACAAGCTCGCGACCGAGCTCGACTACGTGCCGCTGCCCGACAACGTCGTCGCCCAGATCCACGAGGAGTGGAAGACCATCAAGGGCAAGGACGGCAAGCCCGTCTTCGGGATGTAATCCCCTCGGCCTTCCCCCGCTCCGGCGGGGGAAGGCTTTTTCAGGATCGGGCGTGCCGAGCACCCGGCCGTCGACGATCTTAAAGACCAGTTCCGCCTTTCCCCAGATGGGGTGAGGGAAGACGACGGGACCCGCTCGCGCCCGCGGCTTCGGCGCGCTAAACGCCACCCCTTCGACAGAGCATGAGCGGATGACCGCGTTGACCCAAGAGATCGCCCTGGCGCGCAGCGAGCGAGCGGCCCGGACCGTTCCGAGCCGGAGCCTCGACAGCCTGTTCCGCGCCTGCGCCTACGGCGCGGCCCTCCTCGTCCTCCTCGTTCTGGTCGGTATCATCGGCTCGATCGTCTGGGGCGCCTGGCCGGCCTTCAGCGAGTTCGGGCCCGGCTTCGTCACCTCCAGCGCCTGGAATGTCGGCACCGAGCAGTTCGGCGCCCTGGTCGCCGTGATAGGCACCCTGGTCTCGGCCCTGATCGCCCTGGTGATCGGCGTGCCCCTCTCCCTGGCCATCGCCATCTACCTGACGCAGCTCGCCCCCGGCTGGGCGCGCAAGCCGGTCGCCATGGTGATCGAGCTGCTCGCCGCCGTGCCGAGCATCATCTACGGCATGTGGGGCCTGTTCGTGTTCGCGCCTCTCTTCGCCCATTACGTGCAGATGCCGGTCTCGAACCTCGTCGAGGGCCTGCCGATCGTCGGCACGCTGCTCTATTCCCGGGTGCCCTCCGGCGTCGGCGTGCTCACCGCGGGCATCATCCTCGCGATCATGATCGTGCCCTTCGTGGCCTCGATCACCCGCGACATGCTCGACCAGATCCCGACCGTGCTGCGCGAGAGCGCCTTCGGCATCGGCTGCACGACCTGGGAGGTGGTGCGCCACGTGCTGGTGCCGCAGGCCTCCGTCTCGATCATCGGCGCCGTCATGCTCGGCCTCGGCCGCGCCCTCGGCGAGACCATGGCGGTCACCTTCGTGATCGGCAACGCGAACCGGCTCTCCGCCTCGATCTTCGATCCGGGCTCCACCATCGCCTCGCGCATCGCCAACGAGTTCAACGAGGCGGACGGCCTGCAGCTCAACGCCCTGATGGCCCTCGGCTGCATCCTGTTCGTCATCACCTTCTTCGTCCTCATCGTCGCCCGCTACCTGACGCGGCGCGTGAAGGCCGCGTGAGCCGGGAGCGCTCTCCATGGACGCCACCAATCCCTACGCCTCGGCCGAGGCCGCTTCCGTCCCCCGCGGCTCCCGCGTCCGGCCGAGCCGGCGGGTCGCCGACCGGCTGCTGCGCACCTCCTGCACCCTGGCCACGGCCATTGGCGCCGTGGTGCTCGGCTCGATCCTGATCATGCTGATCTGGAAGGGGCTCGAGGGCTTCTCGCTCTCGCTCCTGACGCACCCGACGCCGGGCCCCGGCACCGAGGGCGGCGGCATCGCCAACGCGATCCTCGGCAGCCTGATCCTGACGACGATCGGCATCGCGGTCGCCACCCCCGTCGGCGTGATGGCGGGCACCTACCTCGCCGAGTATGGCCGGAACTCGCAGCTCGCCAACGTGATCCGCTTCCTCAACGACATCCTGCTCTCGGCGCCCTCGATCCTGATCGGCCTGTTCGTCTACACCCTGATGGTGCGGCCGATGGGCTCCTATTCCGGCTGGGCCGGCGGCGTGGCCCTGGCGATCATCGCGACGCCGGTGATCGTGCGCACCACCGAGGACATGCTGCGCCTCGTTCCGGGCTCGCTGCGCGAGGCCGGCGCCGCCCTCGGCGCGCCGATGTCCAAGGTCATCACCAGCGTGACCTGGCGCGCAGCCTCCGCGGGCATCGTCACCGGCGTGATCCTGGCGCTCGCCCGCATCGCCGGCGAGACCGCGCCGCTGCTGTTCACGGCGCTCAACAACAACAACTGGTTCCGGGCCGACCTGATGGGCGGCGTCGCGAACCTGCCGGTGATGATCTACCAGTTCGCGCTCTCGCCCTACGGCAACTGGCAAAGCCTCGCCTGGGCCGGCGCGCTGCTCATCACCGTCACCATCCTCGCGCTGTCGATCACCGCGCGCTTCGTCGTCAAGGACCAGCGGGCGCGCTGAGCCGCGCGCGCCCCCGAGCCTATCCAGTCAAGGACGAGCCTCCATGAGCGTCTCCCCCGCCCTCCGCAGCCAGATGAACAACCGCGCGCCCGCCGACGACAAGGCGCCGATCCGCATCGCCGTGAAGGACCTGAACTTCTATTACGGCCAGTTCCACGGCCTGAAGGGCATCAACCTCAACTTCCACGACCGGCAGGTCACGGCGCTGATCGGCCCTTCCGGCTGCGGGAAGTCGACCCTGCTGCGCACCTTCAACCGCATCTACAGCCTCTACCCCGAGCAGCGGGCCGAGGGGCAGATCCTGGTCGACGGCCAGAAAATCCTCGATCCGAAGGTCGACCTGAACGAACTGCGGGCCCGTATCGGCATGGTGTTCCAGAAGCCGACGCCCTTCCCGATGTCGATCTACGACAACGTCGCCTTCGGCCTGCGCCTCTACGAGAAGCTGCCCAAATCCGAACTCGACGGTCGCGTCGAGGACGCCCTGCGCAAGTCCGCCCTCTGGGAGGAGGTCAAGGACAAGCTCAAGCAGTCCGGCATGGGTCTCTCCGGCGGCCAGCAGCAGCGCCTCTGCATCGCCCGCTCCGTGGCCCAGCGTCCGGAGGTGATCCTGTTCGACGAGCCCACCTCGGCCCTCGACCCGATCTCCACCGGCCGCATCGAGGAGCTGATCGACCAGCTGCGCAACGAATTCACGATCGTGATCGTGACGCACAACATGCAGCAGGCCGCCCGCATCTCGCAGTTCACGGCGTTCATGTATCTCGGCGAGCTGATCGAGTTCGGCCCGACGACGAAGATCTTCATGAACCCCGACAAACGTCAGACCCAGGACTACATCACCGGCCGCTTCGGCTGAGACGAGATCCTTCCGCCGGGGCCGCGCGGAGCGGCCCGATCCTGGAGTCCAACAGATGTCAGAACATATCGTCAGCTCCTACGACCAGGATCTCGAGGACCTGCGCCGGGCCATCTCGGAGATGGGCGGCGTCGCCGAGAAGATGATGACCGACGCGACCGAGGCGCTGGTGCGCCGGGATACGGCGCTGGCCCAGGCCGTCATCACCGCCGACAAGCGGCTCGACACGCTCCAGCGTGAGATCGAGGAGCGCTCGGTGCTCCTCATCGCCCGCCGCCAGCCCCTGGCCATCGACCTGCGCGAGACCATCTCGGGCATCCGCGTCGCCGGCGATCTAGAGCGTATCGGCGACCTCGCCAAGAACATCGCCAAGCGGGTCGTCGCCATCGGCGACCAGACCCAGCCGCAGAAGATCGTGCTGGGCGTCCAGCACATGAGCGACCTCGTCCAAGAGCAGCTCAAGGACGTGCTCGACGCCTACGGCACCCGGGACGTCTCGGCCGCCCACGACGTGTGGCAGCGCGACAGCGCGATCGATGCGCTCTACAACTCGCTGTTCCGGGAACTCCTGACCTACATGATGGAGGATCCGCGCAACATCTCGTTCTGCACGCATCTCCTGTTCTGCGCCAAGAACGTCGAGCGCATCGGCGACCACACCACCAACATCGCCGAGACCATCGAGTATCTCGTCACCGGCGAGACCCCGGCCGGCGAGCGCCCGAAGAACGACGCCTCGAACTACGCCACCGTTCAGCCCGGCGCCGCCTGACCCTTCCTGTCGCGAGCCGCCGCCCGCATCCGTCGGGCGGCGGCTCCAGTCTTTGTACAGTCCGCTTCCCGACGTGCACCGGCCTCCGCCTCGTTGGGACGCGTTCCAAGAGGCACCCATGACGAGCGCCCGGATCCTGATCGTCGAGGACGAGGAAGCCCTCACCACGCTCCTGCGCTACAACCTCGAGGCCGAGGGCTTCGCCGTCGACCACGCCGCGCGGGGCGACGAGGCGGACCTGCTGCTGCGCGAGCAGATCCCCGACCTGATCCTGCTCGACTGGATGCTGCCGGGCCTGTCGGGCATCGAGCTGTGCCGCCGCATCCGCGCCCGCCGCGAGACCGAACGCTTGCCGGTGATCATGCTCACCGCCCGGGGGGAGGAGGGCGACCGGGTGCGCGGCCTCTCCACCGGGGCGGACGACTACATCGTCAAGCCCTTCTCGGTGCCGGAGCTGCTGGCGCGGGTGCGGGCGCTGCTGCGCCGGGCCAAGCCCGCCCATCTTGCCGACACGCTGGTGGCCGGCGACATCGAGCTCGACCGGGTGAGCCACCGCATCCGCCGCCAGGGCCGCGAGATCCATCTCGGGCCGACCGAGTTCAAGCTGCTCGAATACCTGATGCAGAGCCCCGGCCGGGTCTTTTCCCGGGAACAGCTCCTCGACGGGGTCTGGGGCCACGACGTCTATATCGACGAGCGCACCGTCGACGTGCATGTCGGCCGCCTGCGCAAGGCCATCAATCGTCCGCGCCAGACCGACCCGATCCGCACCGTGCGCGGATCGGGCTATTCCTTCGACGAGATGTTCGCGGGCGGCTGAGGGGTTTTTCGCGAGAGCGGTGGGGCGTTTCGAGCGCCCGCCGGCTCACGCGTCCGAGGACAGCTTCATCATCACGAGGCCGCTGACGATGAGCAGGGCGGCGATGACCCGCGGGGCATTCGCCGGCTCGCCGAGCACGAGGATGCCGACGAGGAAGGCGCCCACCGCGCCGATGCCTGTCCAGACCGTATAGGCCGTGCCGAGGGGCAGGCTGCGCATCGCGATCGAGAGAAGCACCACGCTCGCGACCATCGCGACCAGGGTGACGAGGGCCGGCACCGGCTTCGTGAAGCCCGCGGATTGCTTCATCGTGAAGGCCCAGACGACCTCCAGGATCCCGGCGGCGAACAGAATGAACCAGGCCATGGTCCGGCTCTCCTTGAGAAGGCCGGGCCGTCCCGGACATCCTGCCCCGATGCGGGTGAGGTCGTTGCCTCGCGGGAAACCTTAGTGCGCCCTATCCGAAAGGCGAGGCTTGCCGGGTGCAAGGCGGCACCCCGAAACGAAAAGGCGGGCCGGAGCCCGCCTGTCAGCCGCCTGTGCCCGGTCGGGCGCGCGTCAGCGGAAGCCCGCCACGCGACGGTCGCGCTTGCGCTCGGCCGCCGGCTGGTAGGCGATCTGGGCGTGCTGCGTGCAATAGGGTAGGCCGGTGATCGAACGGGCACCGCAGAAGCGGAATTCCGGCGAGGTCGGGTCGCCCATCGGCCAGCGGCACATGGATTCCCGCAGTTCCATGATGGTGACGCGCTGGGACACCGCGATCACCGCGGGCTCGGGCGCCGCCGGGGGCGGAACGATCGGGAAGTCCGGGGCCGGGCGATGGGTCACGATGGCCGGCGGCTCGGGCAGGACCACCTCCTCCACCACGGCGGCGATGGGCAGGGCCTCCTCGCTCTCCGCGCCGGACTTCTTGCGGGGGGCGGCCTGGGTGGGGCCCGTAGGCTTCACCCGGCCGGCGAGGCCGAGGCGATGCACCTTGCCGATCACGGCATTGCGCGAGATCCCGCCGATCTGCGAGGCGATCTGGCTGGCGCTCAGACCATCCTCCCACAGCCGACGCAGAAGCTCGACGCGCTCGTCCGTCCAGCTCGGAACCGCCTCGCTCATGGCCCCTCCACGTCGTCTCGTTCCCGCGGCCGGTGCCCGCGCCGCCTCGCCCGGTGGTGCCGGCGGCCGGGCAGTCCGAACCTGTCGGTGATGCCCGCCGGGTCTCCCCCCGGCGATGAAGCGGAGCCTACAGGAGCCCGTGAGGCCGGTGCAAGAGTCGAGCGGCCCCGCCGTCCTGTTTCCACCGCCAATGCCGTGATGCAGCCTCATCTCCGGGAAATGCTAGTATTAGTTGTAAATATCGAGAATATGCTCTTCAGATAGAAAGTCTTTTGATCCCCGTCGTTTGGCCAGCTTGCCGGGTCGGTCGGGGCTCGTCCGCGGCGCGCCCCGTGCGCCTGCCGGGATTGCGAGCGCTCGCATTGCCCGGCGCCGACGATTGCCTATGTTGGGCGCGACCGAGCCCGGGCCTGCCCGGGTTTGCCGGACAGCCTCGGGAACGCCCGCATGCGCCTTGCCCCGCTCTGCCTGCTCCTCACGGTGAACGCCGCCCTGGCGGCGCCTCCCGGACAGACCGCACCGCCCGCCGGCGAGCCGCCAGTGCGGCTCGCCAACCACAAGGCGGTCTACGACCTGTCGCTGGCCGGCAGTTCCGGTACCCGCGCGGTGGAGAGCGCCCGCGGGCGCATCGTGCTCGATTTCTCCGGCGATGCCTGTCGGGGCTACACGATGCAGACGCGGCAGGTGACGATGCTCTCCTCCAGCGAGAGCGGCGACCGCACCTCGGACCTGCGCAACACCACCTACGAGAGCGGCGAGGGCGACAGCTTCCGCTTCAAGACCGTGACGATCCTCAACGGCGTGCCGACGCCCGCGGTGGACGGCACCGCCGACCGCTCGGCCGAAGGCATGAAGGTGAAGCTCAAGGAGCCCAAGCGCGACCAGTTCGGCGCCTCGGGCGAGGTGCTGTTCCCGAGCCGCCATATGCGGCGCCTCGTCGAGGCGGCGCGGGCCGGGGAGACCACCCTCGGCGTGAAGGTGTTCGACGGCTCCGACGACGGCCGCAAGGTCTACGACACCCTGGCGGTGATCGGCCGGCCCTCGGCCCAGCCGGCCGCGGCCAAGGCCGACCGGGACAAGCCCCTGCGCGAGGGCCCGCTCGCCAGCATGCGGCGCTGGCCCGTGACGCTGAGCTACTTCACCCCGGGGGAGGGGGAGCGCACCCCCGTCTACACCCTGACCTTCGACCTCTACGAGAACGGCGTCAGCGGCGCCCTGCATCTCGATTACGGCGACTTCTCCATCGACGGCGACCTGAAGAGCATCGAGCTCACCAAGGCCGATCCCAAGGCCGAGGGCGAGTGCGGGCGGTAAGGGCGCTCAATCCGGCCGATCGTGGTGGCGCGGCGTCAGGCCCGCCTTGTCGAGCAGCGTGAGCAGCAGGTGGATCCCCGCGGCGAACGCCATGGCGGCCGCGAGCAGGCGGAACTGCGCCGCGCCGGCCACGATGCCGGCCGAGGCCGAGAACCAGACGCTCGCCGCCGTGGTGAGGTTCTTCACGTCGCTTTTCGCCACGAAGATCGTGCCGGCGGCGATGAAGCCGATCGCCTGGGCGAGGCCCTGGATCACCCGCAGCGGGTCGGCGTCGCCCCCCTGCGCGCGCACCTGGGTATAGAGGCTCAGCGCCGAGGTGGTGATCAGCGCGGCGCTGAGGGCGACGAGGGCGTGGGTTCGGATGCCTGCATCCTTGCCCCGCCATTCCCGCTCCAGTCCGAGCAGCAGGCCGCAGAGGGTCGCCGCGCCCAAACGGACCAGGATCGCGCCGAGACTCAGGGTATCCGCATCGAGTGAGTTCACGTCGGCAAAGGGCTCCCCGACGACGCGCCGCGCCACTGCCCATGAAACGGAAATTCCGCGACGACGTTTCCACGACCCAACACGCAACCGGATCGAGGAGGCGACGATGATGAAGCGATTGACCCTGGCGACCGCCGTTCTGGCCCTGAGCACTGGCCTCGCGGCCGCGGCGGAGCAGCCCGCCGGCGACCGGCCCGCGACGACCGGCGCCACCCAGACCGGCAAGGACCTCAAGGAATTCCAGGCCGCGGCCCTTGCCAAGACCAGCCTCGCCCAGGCGCTGACCACCGCCGAGAGCCAGGGCGACAAGGGCCGCGCCATCGAAGCCGATTTCGAGCGCGCGGACGGCAAGAACCCGGCCCATTACGCGATCAAGGTCGTTTATCCGGACGGCAAGCTCGTCGAGTACGGGATCGATGCCGACACGGGCAAACTCTACAAGACCGAGAACCAGCCGATCGAGCGCTACTTCACCCGGCTGAAGCCCGCCGATTTCCAGAAGGCCTCGACCTCGCTCAAGGACGCCCTTGCCATCGCCGAGAAGCAGGCCGGCGGCGGCAAGGCCTACGAGGCGGAGGTGAAGCGGGACGGCTCGGCGGTGCGCTACGACATCTCCGTGGCCCTCGCCGACACCACCCGCGAGATCAAGGTCGGGCCGGACGGCAAGATCGTCGGCGATTGACCGCCGGCAGGACAACCGCCACTCCGGGGGTACGCCCCCGGAGTGGATCCCCCGATGACCGCAGAGCTGCGCCTCCTGAGCTTCGAGGGTCCCGGGCCGATCGGCCCGGTCCACGCCGTCCATGACGGGGCACGGCTCCTCGCCCTCGATTTCGGCGCGCCCGATGCGCGGCTGACGCGGCTCCTCCAGCGCCGCTTCGGAGCGGCGGTGTCGCTGCGCGCAGGGGGCGACGCCCTCGGCCTCCGCGCCGGCCTGCAGGCCTATTTCGATGGGGAGCTCGCGGCCCTCGACCGGATCCCGATCGATGGCGGCGGCTCGCCCTTCCAGAAGCGGGTCTGGGCGGCCCTGCGGGAGATCCCGGCCGGGCAGACCCGCAGCTACGGCGCTCTCGCCGCCCGTCTCGGCCTGCCGGGCGCGGCCCGGGCGGTGGGGCTCGCCAACGGGCAGAACCCGATCAGCCTCGTCGTGCCCTGCCACCGGGTGATCGGCGCCAACGGCACGCTGACCGGCTATGGCGGCGGGATCGCGCGCAAGCGCTGGCTGCTCGCCCACGAGGCCGCCCATCGGCCCGCGCTCCCGCTCTTCGCCGCGTCCCTCAGCCCCGTTCCGCCGGCCTGAAGCCGAGGCCCCGCTGCACGGCCGCGGCGCCGAAGCGTTCGCGGACCTTGTCGAGGGCCGCCTCCCGCCGCGCCACGGCGGCGACGCTGCTGTCGACGAGGTCGCCCCGGTCGGCATGGATCGCGGCGCAGAGATCGCCCCCGCCGATGCCGATCAGCCGGAAGCGGGTGCCGTCGCAGGCCTCGCGCAGCATCGGCTCCCCCTCCCGGAAGAGGCGATCGGCGAGCTGCGTCGGGCTGAGGCCGCCGCGGGTGCGGGTGCGCAGGCGGAAGGACTCGTCCTTCAGCTTCAGGGTCACGCTGCCGGCGGCGAGGCCCGCTTTCTTGAGCCGGCCCGAGACCTTCTCGCAGAGCCGCCACAGGATCGGCCGCAACTCCGCGAAATCGGCGATGTCGGCAGAGAAGGTCGTCTCGGCGGAGACGGTCTTGGCCTCCCGGCTCGTCTTCACCGGGCGGCCGTCGCGACCCTCGGCCAGGGCGATCAGGCGCTCCGCCTCCCGCCCCAGGGCGGCGTGAAGCCGCTTCGGATCGGCGCGGGCGATGTCGCCGACCCGGCGGATGCCCAGGCTCGCCAGCCGCTCCTGCGCCGCACCGCCGATGCCCGGCAGGATGCCCACCGGCCGGTCGGCGAGGAAGTCCCGCGCCTCCTCCGGGGCGATGATCGAGAAGCCCCGCGGCTTGTCGAGGTCGCTCGCGATCTTGGCCAGGAACTTGTTGGCCGAGAGCCCGACCGAGACCGTGATGCCGATCTCCCGCTCCACCCGTGCGGCGAACCGGGCCAGGGTCACGGCCGGGGACGCCCCGTGCAGCCGCGCGGTGCCCGAGAGGTCGAGGAAGGCCTCGTCGATCGAGACCGGCTCCACGGCGGGGGTCAGGTCGAGCATCATCGCCCGCACCGCGCGGCCGACCTTGGCGTATTTCTCCATGTCCGGCCGCAGCACCACCGCCTGCGGGCAGAGCTTGAGCGCCTTGAACATCGGCATGGCCGAGCGCACGCCGTCGATCCGCGCGAGGTAGCAGGCGGTGGCGACCACGCCGCGCTTGCCCCCGCCGATGATCAGCGGCCGGTCCCGCAAGGCGGGGTCGTCGCGCTTCTCGATGGTGGCGTAGAAGGCGTCGCAATCGATATGCGCGATCGCGAGTCGGTCGCGGGCGGGATGGTGCAGGAGCCGCGGCGAGCCGCAGGCACGGCAGCGCTGCGCGCCGGCCGGCTGTTCCGTCAGGCAATCGCGGCAGAACGGGAACAAGGCTCGATCCTCGCCACGGCCGTGCTATCGCGGGGCCGTCGGCGCAACAGGTGTACGAATGGGGAACGGACAGGACAAGGCGGGGCGAGGCGCGCATCCCCAGCGCATCCTGATCCTCGGCGGCACCACCGAGGCGAGCACCCTGGCTGCCGGCCTCGCGCCGCTCGCGGCGCATTTCGCGCCGACTCTGTCGCTCGCCGGCCGCACGGCCCGGCCCCGGCCCCTGCCGGTGCCCACCCGCATCGGCGGGTTCGGTGGGGCGCAGGGGCTCGCCGAGTATCTCCTCGCCGAGGGGATCGGGCAGGTGGTCGATGCGACCCATCCCTTCGCCGCGCGGATCTCCCGCAACGCCGCGGAGGCCTGCGCGGCGGCGGGCGTGCCCCTGCTGGCGATCCGGAGGCCGGCCTGGGACAGGCAGCCGGAAGACGACTGGACCGAGGTGGACGACATGGCCGGGGCCGCCGCGGCGCTGGGCGAGACGCCGCGAAACGTCTTCCTCACCATCGGGCGGCAGGAGGTCTCGGCCTTTCTTGCTGCGCCGCAGCATCGTTATTTTGTGCGCAGCATCGAGCCCGCCGGGGTGGCCTTGCCGCAGTTGCACGCGATCGCGGCCCGCGGGCCCTTCGACCGGGCGGCGGAGACGCGCTTCCTGCGCGAGGCCGGCATCGCGGTGATGGTCACCAAGAATTCGGGGGGCGCGGCCACCTACGCCAAGATCGAGGCGGCGCGCGATCTCGGGCTGCCCGTGGTGGTGGTGCGACGGCCCCCCGTGCCGGCGGTGCCGTGGGTGGCGGATGCGCAGGCTGCTCTGGAGCGGCTGCGGCAGGGAATCGGGTGATGACGGCCTATCGGGACATCAAGGATCTCTACCTCGCCGGGCAGACGGCCGAGGCCGGGCGGCTGGTCGAGGCGCATCGGCAGGCGCTGGGCTCCGACGGCGCCGGCTGCACCCTCGCGGGCGTGGTGATGATGGCGCTCGGCCGGCCGGAGGCCGCCGTGCCCTGGCTCGATGCCGCCGCCCGCCACGAGCCCGCCTCGCCCCAGGTCTGGAGCAACCTGAGCGCGGCGCTGGAAGGCTGCGGCCTGCTGGCCGAGGCGCGGGCGAGCCTCGCCCGGGCGGTCTCCCTGGAAGAGGCGGAGGAGCCCGGCTGGCTCGGCTACGCCCGCACCGCCCTGCGGCTCGGCGGCCTCTCCGATGCCCTCGGCTACCTGACCCGGGCCTTGCATCGCGATTCCGAGGATCTCGACGCCCTCGCCCTGCTCGGCCTCGTCCTGCACCGGCTCGGGCGCTGGGAGGACGCCCTCGCCGCCTACGACCAGGTCGTCACCCTGCGCGCCGACGATGCGGAGACCTGGCTGAACCGGGGCGTGCTGCTGCACGAGGCCGGCCGCGTCGAGGCGGCGCTCGCGAGCTACGACGCGGCCCTGGCCCTCAATGCACAGCGCGCCGATGCCTGGTCGAACCGTGCCAAGGCCCTGTGCGACCTGCACCGGCTGGAGGAAGCGGTCGCGGCCTTCACGCAGGCCCTCGCCCTGCGGCCGGAAGACCCCGTGCTGCTCGTCGACCGCGGGATGTGCCGCCTGCTCGCCGGGGACTATGCCGCGGGCTTCGCCGATTACGAGGCGCGTCTCCAGGGGGCCGAGCCGCCGCGGCCCTCCGGCTGCCCGACTTGGCAGGGGGAAGACCTCGCCGGCAAGCGCCTGCTCGTGAGCGCGGAACAGGGCTTCGGCGACACCTTCCAGTTCGTCCGCTTCCTGTCGGCGCTCGCGGCGCAGGGCGCCCGCGTCACTTTCCAGGTGCCGGTAACCCTGCATCCGCTGCTCGCGCCGCTCACGGAGCACTGTACCCTGGTCGGGGAAGGGGAGGGCGAGGGTCCCTACGACTACCACGTCTCCCTCCTCAGCCTGCCGCACCGGCTCGGCCTCCGGGCCGGGAGCCTGGGGGCGGCGCCCTATCTGCGCGTCGGCGTGGAAGGAATCGCCCGCTGGGCCGGGGTGATCGGGGAGCGGGGCTTCCGGGTCGGCATCGCCTGGCAGGGCAATCCGCAGTTCCGGCACGACAGCCGGCGCTCGATCCCGCTCGCGCATTTCCTCACCCTCGCCGGCCTGCCCGGCGTGCGGCTCATCAGCCTGCAGCGCGGGCCGGGCCTCGACCAGCTCAAGGCGGTGCCGGCGAGCCTCGTCGAGCGCCTGCCCGAGCCCCTGGACACGGAGGGAGCCTTCCTCGACACCGCCGCGGTGCTGATGAGCCTCGACCTCGTCGTGACCTCGGATTCGGCCGTCGCCCATCTCGCCGGGGCCCTGGGCCGCCCGGTCTGGCTGGCCCTCAGCCACGTGCCGGACTGGCGCTGGCTGCTCACCGGCGAGGACTGCCCCTGGTATCCGAGCCTGCGCCTGTTCCGGCAGGAGCGGCCGGGGGATTGGGCGAGCGTCTTCGCCGCGATCCATGCGGCGCTCGCCCGCCGGGCGGCCGGCATCGTCTCCGGGCCGGTCTCCCTGCCGATGGTGCCCTGTTCCCTGGGCGAGCTGATCGACAAGATCAGCATCCTCCAGATCAAGTCCGAGCGGATCCACGACCCGGACAAGCTCCGCTATGTCCGCGACGAGCTGAAGCTCCTGACCGCGACGCCGGCCTTCGAGACGGCCTCCACGGAGACGCGCGCCGTCCTCGAGCTGCTCAGGGACGTGAACGGCGCCCTCTGGCAGGTCGAGGACGAGCTCCGGTCCCGCGAGGCGGAGGGCCGCTTCGATGCGGATTTCGTCGAGGCCGCCCGCTCCGTCTACCGCCTCAACGACCGCCGCGCGGCGCTGAAGCGGCGCATCGACGTGGCGGCGGGCTCGCTCCTGCGGGAGCAGAAGAGCTACGCGCTGCCCGACCCGGCCACGCTGCGCAGCGTGTAGACGAAGGGCAATCCCTCGCTGCGGGGGATCAGGCGGGTGCCGGTCGCCCCGATGATGACCATGGTCGCCATGTCGGCAGGGGCGGTGCGGGCTTCATCCAGCGTCAGCACCCGCAAAGCCTCGTCCGGCCGGGTCACGGCGCGGGCGAGGATCACGGGGGTGTCGGCCGGGCGCAGGCCGGCGGCGAGCTCCAAGGCCTTGCCGAGCTGCCAGGGCCGCGCCTTCGAGATCGGGTTGTAGAGCGCCACCACGAGATCGGCCCGCAAAACCGCTTCGAGGCGGGCGAGGATCGTCTCCCAGGGCTTGAGGTTGTCGGAGAGCGAGAGCGCGCAGAAATCGCCGCCGAGCGGCGCCCCGAGGCGGGCGGCTGCGGCGAGCATGGCGGTGATGCCGGGCTCGACCCGGATCGGCAGGTCGCGCCAGGCGGGCTCGCCGTTCTCCACCGCCTCGAACACCGCCGCGGCCATGGCGAAGACGCCGGGATCCCCGCCCGAGACCACCGCGACCCGCCGGCCGGAGGCCGCGAGTTCGAGGGCGTGGCGTGCGCGGTCGACCTCGACGCGGTTGTCGGTGGCGTGGCGCGTCAGCCCCGGCCGCTCCGGGACGCGGGCGACATAGGGGATGTAGCCGATCAGGTCCTGCGCCTGATCGAGGGCGTCCTGCGCGGCAAGCGTCAGCAGGCGCGGATCGCCCGGCCCGAGGCCGACGATGGTGAGCGAACCGGTCATGGGCGCGAAACTCAGGGGCGCCGGCCTTCGCCGGGCACCAGCACCATCGAGAAATAGGGGGCGGAATCGTCCGCCTTCTCGGCGAGCGGGACGATGGTCTCCCCCGCCATGGTGCCGCGCTCGACATAGATCGCGCGGGCGAGCAGGCCCGCCTCCGCCAGGGCGGCGCGGACCTTCGGCAGGTGGCGGCCGAGCTTCATGATCACCGCGGCGTCGGTGCCCCGGAGCTGCGCGGCGAGCGCCTCCGGCGACAGGGTCGCCGGCAGCACGGTGAGCACGTCGTCGCCCCAGGTGATCGGGGTGTTGGCCCGCGTCCAGCAGCCGGACATGCCGGTGACGCCGGGGATCACCTCGACGGGGAAACGGTCCTTGAGCCGCCGCCACAGATGCATGAACGAGCCGTAGAAGAAGGGGTCGCCCTCCGACAGGATCGCCACGTCGCGGCCGGCGCCGAGATGGTCGGCGAGCTTGCCCGCGGCGTCGTCGTAGAAGGCGGCCAGCGCGGAGACGTAGTCCGCGTGGTCCGGCGGAAGCTCGGTCGTGTAGGGATAGACCAGGGGGAATTCCCGGGCCGGATCGCGCACCAGGGCGTCGGCGATGGTGCGGGCGTTGCCGCGCTTGCCCTTCTTGCAGAAGTGCACGAGCAGCGGCGCCCGCTCCAGCACCCGAAGGGCCTTCAGGGTGAGGTAGTCGGGATCGCCCGGCCCCATGCCGACGCCGTAGAGCGTCCCGGTCCGGGCGAGGAGCGGGGCGGCTCCGCCCGCATCGGCCTCGCTCAAGACCGGCTCGAAGCGCTCGCTCGCCTCCATCACTCGACCTCGCTCGCGAGCGCGTTGACGGCGGCGGCCGCCATGGCGCTGCCGCCGCGGCGGCCATGCACCACGACGAAGGGCACGCGCCCGTCTTTCGCCAGCGCTTCCTTCGATTCCGCTGCACCGACGAAGCCGACCGGGATGCCGATCACCGCCGCCGGGGCGCCGATGCCCTCGTCGAGGAGTTCGAGCAGGCGGAACAGGGAGGTCGGGGCATTGCCGACCGCCACGACGCTGCCCGGCAGGTGCTCGCGCCACAATTCCATCGCCGCGGCCGAGCGGGTGGTGCCCATGGCCTTGGCGAGATCGGGCACGCGGGGATCGCCCAGCGTGCAGAGGACGGGGTTGTTCGCGGGCAGCCGGCTGCGGGTGACGCCGTCAGCGACCATGCGCACGTCGCACAGGATCGGCGCGCCGGCCTTGAGGGCGGCCTCGCCGGCGGTGGCGAAATCGGCGGAGACCTCCACGTCGCCGGGCAGATCGGTCATGCCGCAGGCATGGATCATCCGCACCACCACCCGCTCGGCCGCGCCCTCGAAGCGGGCGAGGTCGGCCTCGGCGCGGATCATCGCGAAGGAGCGGGCGTAGATCGCACCGCCATCGCGCAGGTAGTCGAGCCGCGCACTCATGTCCCATCGTCCTGAAACGCCTGCCGCAGCGCGGCCGAGGCGGTTGCCCCCGGGGCGGATACACCCCCTGTTTGCGCTCTCCTTACGCGGTCCAGCGCCGCCTCGAAAGTCAGACGTATGGCCGGCTCCGCATCGGGCCTTCCGCCGAGGACGATGTCGTAGGCGCCCTCCCGTCCGACGAGGGTGAGGTCGGCGGGGCCGGGATGGGCGCAGCCCTTGGCGCAGCCGGAGACATGGGCGGTGAGGCCGCCAGTCGCGAAATCCGCGAAAGCGCCGGCGAGCCGGGCGGCGTGGTCCGGCACCGGCGTCGTGCCGGAGGCGCAGGCCGGCGCGCCGGGGCAGGCGGCGACCGCGCGGCGGGGATCGTCGGCGCGGGTCACGAAGCCGGCTTCCGCGAGCGCGGCGAGGAGGCCGGCGGCCTGCGCCGCGGAGGTGACGAGGCAGACCCCGCGGCTCGGGCTCAGCCGTAGCTCGGCGGTCCCGGCGAGATCGGCGAGCCGCTCGAAGCCTGCCGCGTCGCAGCGGCCGAAGGGCGCCTCGACCACCACGGCGCTGCGGCTGCGGGACAGGAAGGCGCGGCCGGGCTGCGGCGGCGGCTCGGCCGCATCGTCCGGGGCCGGTCCCGCACCGCCCGCCGCGGCGATCACCCGCGCGCGGGCGTCGTCGTCGAGGTCGCGCATCCGCCGGGCGCCGCTTTCCGCGAAGACGCAGAGGGCGAGGCCGAGCAGGCCGGGCATCTGGATCGCGGGCTGCTCCCGCGTCCAGGCAAGCCCCTCCGGAGCCGCGCAGCCCAGGGCCGCGAAGCCGGGCCGGGTCGCCCGCAGCGTAAAGTCCGCCTCCAGCCCGGCCAGCCCGAAGCGCCCGCCCCCCTCGATCGCCACCAAAGTTTTAGCCGGCAAAGGATTTATGGTGAGGCCGACGGCCTCGATGGCGCGGGCGAGGGCCGGCACATCGATGCGCTCGCTGGCATCGTGGCCGGCGAGCGGGCTCGTCAGGGTCAGCCGCTGCGGGC
Source organism: Methylobacterium organophilum (assembly GCF_022533465.1). NCBI lineage: Bacteria > Pseudomonadati > Pseudomonadota > Alphaproteobacteria > Hyphomicrobiales > Methylobacteriaceae > Methylobacterium > Methylobacterium organophilum. The sequence goes on from NZ_CP092848.1 coordinate 2,416,302, forward strand.
CGCCATCGTCGCGGACATCCCCGAGGCCCGCCCCGTCCAGCAGGCAGGCGAGGGCGGAGCCGCTCTCCGGCGTGACGCCGCGGATCTGCAGGTTGCCGCGGGCGGTGATGTCGATGTTCCCGTTGCCGTGGCGGCGCGCGCCCTCGGCCACGGCCCGGGCCTGGCCTGGGGTGAGGCGGCCGAGCGGCGGATGCACCCGGACGAGCAGGCCGTCCCCGGTCGGCATGGGCCGGGCGAGGGAGGGGCACCAGCCCCGTCTGGCGCCCTCGGGCAGGATGCGGCGCCCGCTCATTCGGCCGCCGGCAGCAGGGCGTCGACGGGCAGGGCGTTGCGCCGGCTCTGCCAGAGGCCGCGGGCGCGCAACGCGTCGAAACGCTCCAGGATGGCCCGGGCCGCGGCGGGGTTGGCGGCGTGCAGGGCCTCGAAGACCTGCGCGTCGGCGATCCAGGCGCCGTAGAGCCGGTCGAGATCGGCATGGCTCACGGCGGGCGTCGCGGCGGCCAGCACGAAGACCGCATCCATGCCCTGCGCGAGTTCCTGCGCGCCACGATAGCCGTGGCGCAGCTGCGCCGCGATCCAGCGAGGCGAGGCGAGCCGGCCGTTGATCAGGCGGGCGACGTCCTCCCGGGCGGTGCGGGCGCGGGGCGTCTCGGGGTTCGACACGTCCAGGCTGTAGAGAGCCGGCTTGGCGCCAGTGGTTGCGGCGGCGGCGGAAAAACCGCCCATGGCGTCGGCGGCGGCATCGCCGTCGAGGAGATCGCGCTCGGCCACGTCGAAGGCGTGGAGATAGGCATCGGCCTGGGCGACCCGGGCGGCGAAGCCCGCATCCTCCCCCTCTTCGCGGCCGCCATAGGCATGGCTCGTCGCGGCGAGATAGGCGCGGCCGAGATCGTCGCGGCTCTCCCAGGCGCCGTCGAGGGCGAGCCCCGCTGTGCCGGCGCCGTAGCGGCCGGGTGCCGCGCCGTAGATGCGCGAGACCGACTCCCCCCGGCGCCGGGCGGCGGCCAGCGGGTTCTCGGCATCCTCCTCCCCCTCGCGGGCGGCGACCGCCCGAGCGGCGTGGTCGAGCAGGGCCAGGGTCTCAGGGAAGGTATCGCGGAAGGCGCCGGAGATACGGCAGGTCACATCGATGCGCGGCCGGTCGAGCAGGGCCAGCGGCAGCACCTCGAAGCCCGTGACGCGGGTCGAGGCATGGTCCCAGACCGGGCGCACGCCCATCAGCGCCAGGGCATGGGCCACGTCCTCGCCGCCGGTGCGCAGGGTCGGGGAGGCCCAGAGATCCATGACGATGCGGGCCGGGTACTCGCCCTCGTCCTGCAGGTAGCGCCGCACCACGGCCTCCGCCGCCTTGGCGCCGAGCAGGGTCGCGGCGCGGGTCGGCAGGCTGCGGGGGTCGAGGGTGGTGAGATTGCGCCCCGTGGGCATCACGTCGGCCCGCCCGCGCGAGGGCGAGCCGGCGGGGCCGGGGGGCACGAAGCGGCCGTCGAGCGCCGCGAGGAGGTTCCTTCGCTCCGCCTCGGCGCAGGCTTGACGCAGGGCGTCCGCGCTATCTCCGGCGCGGCCGAAGACGTGGAGCCCGTCGCGGAAGGGCGTCTCGCCGAGGTCGCAGAGATGCGCGTCGAGGGCCGTCAGCGCATCGGCCATCGGCGTGTTGGCGGGGATGTCGGCGCTGTCCATCAGACCGGCGGAGGCGGCCTCGTCGAGGATCGCCTCGGCGATGAGCGCCGCCCGGCGCGGGTCGAGCACGCTCGCGGCGGAATATTCCTCCACCAGCTCGCGCAGGGCCGCCGCCTGGGGCGTCAGGCCGGCGGCCTCGACCTCCGGGGTCAGGTGGCCGAGGGCTACCCCGCCGAGCCGGCGCTTCAGGGGCGCGGCCTCGCCGGGATCGTCGACGACGAAGGGATAGACGACCGGCAGGGAGCCGACGGCGCGGGAAGGCCAGCATTCCGGCGAGAGCGCCACGGCCTTGCCCGGCAGCCACTCGGTGGTGCCGTGGGTGCCGAGCTGGATCAGCGCGTCGAACTTCTCCCGCAGGCCGAGATGGAAGGCGAGATAGGCGTGCGTCGGCGGCGCGTCCGGATCGTGGTAGCCCGCCTTGCGGTCCGCCGCCCGCCCGCGATCGGGCTGGAGGAAGAGGCTGAGGTGTCCCTCTCCCGCGAGGGGGGACGCGGGATCCGCCCGCAGCATCCGGAACCGGAAGGCGCCGTCGCGGCAGAGGGGATCCTCCTGAGGGGGTCCCCATTGCGCGATGAGCGTGTCCCGCGAGGCCTCCGGCAGGCCGGCGAACCAGGCCTCGTAGGTGGCGAGCGAAACGGTGAAGGTCGGCGGAGCCTCGGTCAGCGCCGCCATCAGCGCGGGCGCCTCTGGCAGCGGCCCGGCGGCGTAGCCCGCTGCGGCGAGGTCCTGCGCGATGGCGCGGGCGCTCTCGGGCGTGTCGAGGCCGACGGCGTAGCCGGCCCGGCCTGCGCGGGCCGGATAGTCCGACAGCACGAGGGCGAGCCGGCGCGCGCTGCGCGGCAGGCGGGCGAGGCGGATCCAGGCCGCCGCGCGGTCGGCGAGGGCGTCGATCCCGGCGGGATCGGGCACGGCCCGGCGTTCGGAAAAGCCCTCGACCGCGGGCGCTTCCTCCTTGAACGAGATCGGGAAGCCCGAGAGCCTTCCGTCGAATTCCGGCAGGGCGACCTGCATGGCGAGGTCGGCGGCGTTCATGCCGCGGGCGGAAGCCTGCCAGGCCGTGCGCGCGGCGCCGATCGTGTAGGCCTGCAGCACCGGACAATCGGCGGCATCGAGCACGAAACCCGCATCCTCCCGCGCCGAGAAGGCGGTCGCCGCCACGATCACGTCCGGCCGCCCGGCGGCGATCGCGGCGCGCACCGCGGTAACGGCCTCCGGATCCTTCAAGCTCGAGACGGCGAGCGCCACCGTGCCGATGCCCCGTTGGCGCAGGGCGGCGACCAGGGCAACAGCGGGGGCGGTGTCGCCGGCGAGCACCGCCGAGCGGTAGACGAGAAGGAGCGCGCGGGGCCCGGGCCCCGCGGCGGAAAGCGCGGTTTCCAGCTCCATCGCGCCGCAGGCGGGGCACCAGGCGAAGCCCCGCGGCAGCGCTTTGGGCGGCGCGGCCTCGATCGCCTGCCCGGCCTCGGCGGCCATGCGGCGCAGGAGCTGGCGCAGATTGTCGTGGCCGCCCGCGCGGAAATAGGTGTCGAAGGCGGCGAGGGTCTCGGGCGGCAGGGTGCAGAAGGCTGCGAGCCGCTCGTCCGGCCGCTCGTCGCCGGGCAGCACGGCGAGCTTCACCCCGTGGGCCCGGCAGGCCTGGGCGGCGCGCTCGATGCCGTAGCGCCAGTAGTCGAGGCCGCCGAGGCAGCGGATCAGCACCACTTTCGCCCGTGCGATCACCCCGTCGACATAGAGGTCCACCGACATCGGGTGGCGCAGCTGCGCGAGCTTGGCGAGCCGCAGGGCCGGCAGGCCAATCTCCGCGGCATGGGCGGCGGCAAGGCCGGACAGGTCGGTGTCGGTGAAGGACAGGACGACGAGATCGCCGGGCGTCTGCCCGAGATCGATGGCCGCCTCGCCCTCGTCGAGGGAGACCGTATCGACGCGGATCAGGTGCATGGCGCTCGCTCAGGCACCCTGGCCGGATGCGCCGCCCGCGCGTTCGAAGAGCTCCGCTGGACGTTCCTGCCCGGCGAAGAAGGCCTCGACGCTCATGGGTTGGGGGGCGCGGTTCAGCATGTCGGATCCGCTGCCATCATAGCGCGCGGCGGGCCGGCGAGGCGAGGGGCCGAACTAGCCCGCCAGTGCCGCCGCGACTGCCGCCCGGTCGAAGCCCTTGAGGCCGATCACCACGAGGCGCCCGTCCCGAGGCTCGCTGTTCTTCCAGGGACGGTCGTAATGGTGGGCGATGCGGCGGCCGACGCCCTGCACCACGAGGCGCATCGGCTTGCCGGTCACCTCCACGAAGCCCTTGATGCGCAGCACGCCCTCGGTCTCGGCGGCCTTGGCGACGCGGGCGGCGAGGTCGTCCGGGGTCGCGGTCGCGGAGACGGGGAGCGCCACCGATTCGAAATCGTCGTGGTCGTGGTCCTCGCCCTCGCCGTGATGGGAGGGGCGGGCCTCGAGATCGTCCTCGGCCGCCGCGGCGAGGCCGAGCAGCACGCGGGGATCGATGCGGCCGTGCTCGGTCTCGACGAGCTTCACGGCGCGGGGCAGGTGGCCCTCGATCTCGGCGCGCACCTTGCCGCGAGCCTCCGCGTCGATCAGGTCGGCCTTGTTGACGACCACGAGGTCGGCGCAGAGGAGCTGGTCCTCGAAGACCTCCTCCAGCGGGTTGTCGTGGTCGACCGCCGTGTCGGCGGCGCGCTGATTGGCGAGCGCGTCCGGATCCTCGGCGAACTGGCCGGAGGCCACCGCCGGCCCGTCCACCACGGCGACGACCCCGTCGACGGTGACGCGGGAGCGGATCGCCGGCCACTGGAAGGCCTGGACCAGGGGCTTGGGCAGGGCGAGGCCGGAGGTCTCGATCAGGATGTGCTGCGGGGGCTCCGGCCGGTCGAGGAGCTTGGTCAGGGCGGGCACGAAATCGTCGGCCACGGTGCAGCAGATGCAGCCGTTCGGCAGTTCGACCACCGAATTCTCGTCGCAGCCCTCGATGCCGCAGGAGGCGAGGAAGGAGCCGTCGAAGCCGATATCGCCGAACTCGTTGACGATGATGGCGAGCTTCGCGCCCTTCGCGTTCTCCACCACATGACGCACCAGGGTCGTCTTGCCGGCCCCGAGGAAGCCGGTGACGATGGTGCAGGGGATCTTCTCGACGATGCTCATGGCGCGCTCTCAGATGTCGTCCGTGCGGGCCGCGGGCAGCGGCGGGATGCGGGCGATCACGCCCCGGCGGAATTCGACCGGCCGCTCGCGCCAGGCCACGATCCCGTCCGGCGTGGCGGCATAGGCGGCGAGCCCGTCGAGGATGGTGCGGGCGGAAGCCTCGGCGTCGAGATCCCCGTAGACGTAGCTCCAGCGGCCCGCCGAGGCGACGGCGACGGTGCAGGGCCGCTTGCAGACCGAGAGACAGGGCACGCCCTCGACGGTCAACCCCGGCACGGGCGCGCGGTCGAGCTCCGTCTGGAGCGCGTCCAGCAGGCGGCTGCCCGCCGGCTTGTCGCCGCCCTGTCCCGCCACCTTGCAGGTGGTGCAGACATGCAGCACCACCGCATTCGGATGGTCGGGATCAGGCACGGGCTGTTGCCTTCTCGCGTCCGAAGGCGTGCCAGGCCCAGCCGAAGCCGAGGCCGATCAGCGCCCAGAACACGAAGGCGATGGCCAGCGAGCGCGCCGCGAACTGCGCCGCATAGCCCGCCGGCAGCTTCGAGGCCGCCTCCTCGACATGCGGCGCCCCGGCGAGGTGCGGGCCGACGATCAGGACGAGGCCGCCGAGGATGGTGATTGGCACCCGGCGCACCAGGATCAGGTAGAGGCCGAGGCCCGTCGCGATCACCGTCATCAGCCACCAGGCCTGCCGTAGCTCGAGGGCGGCCGCCCCCATGCCGGGCAGCTCCGGCGGCAGGCCCACGGCGGGGGCCAGCGCCACCGCAGCGAAGCCGGCAAGGCCGAGCTTCAGCCCGGTCTCCGGACCCGGCGGCAGGCGCAGGGCAAGCATCACCGCGCCGAGCAGCAGAGCGTAGCCGACGCCGCCGATCAGGGTGGCGAGGCCGGTGAAGGCCATGCGCGGCAGGCCCTCGCCGGGCTGCCACTCGCCCCCGCCGTGGTCGTGGCCGGCATGACCCGGATCGGAAGGGTCGTGGCCTTCCGCGCCGTTCCCGTGGGAATGGGCGAGCACGACGAGGCTCTTCGGCGCGGACAGGGCGGCGCTCTGGCCTTCATAGGCCTCCGCCGCCACGATGAGCGGCGAGGTGAGGGCGAGCTGCAGCCCCGTGGCAGCGACAGCCGCGAGGAAGCCGGCGACGAGCGCCGCCGACAGCAACCGGATAATCATGGAAAGGGCGCCTGGGGGATCAGGCGATCAGTGGCAGGGGAAGTTCTGCGCGTGCCGGAAGTCGTGCGCCGCGTTGTGCAGCGCCGAGGCCGGGGCAAAACCCGCCAGGAAGACGAGGCCGAGGCCGAGGAAGGCCGCGATCACGACGGCGCGGGCGCCCTCGGTGACGGTGGTCGCGGTGGAAAGCGTCGTGGTCGTCATGGTCAGGCTCCGGCCGCCCCGCCGGCGGCGTTGAGAGATAGCGGGTGACGGCAGGTCTCCTGGCTCGCGGCGTATGATATGCCCACCGCCTTCCCGGATCGCTCCAGTGGCCGATGGCGGGCACGTGTACCGCTCACAGTTGCGGGGGCAGCCGCGGCTTCGAGGCTGAGGCCCCGGCCCGCGTTCCCTTTTCACCTCGTCGCCGAGGCACCGTCGCTGCGGACCCTAGCGGCTCGGATCTGGACTTGCAATCGGAGCGGATGGCCGCCTTCGGGACAATCGCGGCCATGGTCCTAGCCCTGTGCTCAGCAGGTGGCCGAAACCGGGAGGCGGGGGCGGTTCCGGCGGAGCGCCGCGAGCATGAGAAGGCCGGCACCCGCCATCGCGGCGCCCGCGAGGGGGACAGCGGGGTAGCCGAGCCCGGCGTCGATCACGGCGCCGCCCGCCGCCGCCCCGATCGCGTTGCCGAAGTTGAAGGCGCCGATATTCATCGCCGAGGCGAGGTTGGGGGCCTCCTGCGCCTCGTTCATCACGCGCATCTGGAGCGGCGGCACCAGCGCGAAGCTCGCCACGCCCCACAGAACGATCAGGATCGCGACGGCAGCCTCCCAGCGCAACGTCGCGGCGAGGAGCAGGAGGAGGACCACCAGTCCGGCCAGCGCGGCCGCGATGGTGCCGTCCACCGAGCGGTCGGCGAGGCGGCCTCCGAGCCAGTTCCCGGCCGCGAGCCCGGCGCCGTAGAGCACCAGCATCGCCGTGACGAAGCCGACGGAGGCTTCCGTCTCGACCCGCAGGATCGGCACGATGTAGGTGAAGACCGTGAACATCGCGCTGGCGCCGACGACCGTCAGCCCGAGGGCGGCGAGCACCGGGCCGCGGACGAGCACACGTAGCTCCGCCCGCATGTCGGCGCCGGCCTCGGCCCTCAGGTCCGGCAGGGCGGCGGCCAGCGCGAGCATGGCGAGGACGCCGACCCCCGCGATGCCCCAGAACGCCGTGCGCCAGCCGAGCACCTCGCCGATCCAGGCCGCGAGCGGCACGCCGCCGATGGTGGCGAGGGTGAGCCCCGAGAACATCGCCGCCACGGCCGCGGCTCTCCGCTCCGGCGGCACGAGCCGTGCTGCCACCACCGCGCCCACCCCGAAAAAGGCGCCGTGGTTGAGCGAGGTGACGAGCCGGGCGGCGACCAGCGTCGCATAGCTGTCCGCTAGCGCCGCCATGGCGTTGCCGAGGGTGAAGATCGCCATCAGACCGATCAGCAAGCGCCGGCGCGGCACGCGTGCGGCCGCGAGGGTCACGAGCGGCGCCCCGACCAACACGCCGAGGGCGTAGGCGCTGACCACGAGGCCCGCCGCCGGAATCGAGACGCCGAGATCGGTCGCCATCAGGGGCAGCATCCCCATCGGGGTGAACTCGGTCACGCCGATGCCGAAGGCGCCCATGGCCAGTGCGAGCAGGGCGGGATTGGTTTTCATCGTGGATATCCTCGTCGTTCCGTGACAGCACGTGGCGGATCGGCGACGAGGGCGGTAGCCGGGCTCGCGGACCGAGATCCGTGCGCAAGGATCACGAATGAGGCGGGACGGCATCGATCGAACCGGCGAGATGAGCGCTTTCCTGGCCGTGATCGCGGCCGGCAGCCTGGCGGGCGCCGCGCGCCGGCTCGGCCTGACGCCGTCCGCCGTCAGCCGGATCGTCAGCCGCCTGGAATCCCGGCTCGGCGTGCGGCTGATCGTGCGGACCACGCGCAGTCTGCGCCTGACCGCCGAGGGCGAAGCCTATGGACGGGCAGCTCGGCGCATCCTGGCCGATCTCGACGAGACCGAGCGGGCGCTCGCCGACCAGGGCCGCCCGCGGGGGCGGGTCCGGGTGAGCACCGCGACCGCACATGGCCGGCTCGTGGTGGTGCCGCTGCTCGCCGACTTCGCCGCCCTGCATCCCGAGATCGTGGTCGAGATCGACCTGTCCGACGAACTCGCCGATGTTCTGGGAGGCCGGGCGGACGTGGCGATCCGCTTCGGGCCCCTGGCCGACAGCCCGCTCACCGCGCGGCGCCTGGGCGATACCGGGCGCACGGTGGTCGCTTCGCCCGCCTATCTCGCCCGCGCCGGCACGCCGCAGGTGCCGGCGGACCTTGCCGCCCATAACTGCCTCGATTTCAGCTTCCGCCGCATCGAGCCCGGCTGGCCCTTCCGCGTGGGCGGCCAGGACCATCTCCTCGCCGTGCAGGGCAGCATGCGGGCGAACAACGGCGAGACGCTGGTGCAGCTCGCACTCGCGGGCGTCGGCATCACGCGGGTGGGCAACTTCCACATCACCGAGGAGCTGGCGGCGGGCCGGCTCGTGCCGCTCCTCGCCCCCTTCAACCCCGGGGACCGCGAGGCGATCCACGCCGTGTTCGTGGGCGGCGCGGCCATGCCCGCCCGCGTGCGCGTGCTCGTGGACTTCCTCGCCGAGCGCATGCGCGGGAACGCCGGCTGGTAGGCGATCGGATGGCTTCGCTCGCGCGATCTCCGGCCCTGTGCCATAGGCCGGGGCGGAATGGATTCGTGGAGAGACCGGATGGCGGATGATCGGACGCCCCTTTCCGGAATGACCCTGGTGCTCGGCGGCGCGCGCTCGGGCAAGAGCGCCTATGCCGAGCGGCTGATCGAATCCTGCCCCGGTCCCTGGCTCTATCTCGCCACCGCGGAGGCCTGGGACGACGAGATGCGCGCCCGCATCGCCCTCCACCGGGAGCGGCGCTCCGGCGATTGGATCACCCGGGACGTGCCGATGGCGCTGCCCGAGGCGGTGGCCGCCGCGACGGGGCCGGTTCTGGTCGATTGTCTCACGCTCTGGCTCACCAATTTGATGCTGGCGGAGGCCGATCTCGCCGCGGCCTCGGCCGCCCTCGTGCAGGCCTGCGCCGCCGCGCCGGGGCCGCTGGTGCTGGTCGGCAACGAGGTCGGCCTCGGCATCGTGCCCGAGAATGCCCTGGCCCGGCGCTTCCGCGACGAGGCGGGGCGCCTGCACCAGCGCCTCGCCGCCTCCGCCGACCGCGTCGTGCTGATGGTGGCCGGGCTCCCCCTGACCGTTAAACCCTCCGCGGAGAACCCCGCATGAGCGACGATGACGACCGCCACCGCGAGAAGATGGCCAAGCGCAAGGCGGTCCAGGACGCCGAAGTCGCCTCGAAGACCATCGAGAAGGGTCTCCTCATCGTCCATACCGGCCCCGGCAAGGGCAAGACCACGGCGGCCCTCGGGCTGCTGCTGCGGGCACTCGGGCGCGGCTGGCGCGTCGGCGTGGTGCAGTTCGTGAAGGGTGCCTGGGACACCGGCGAGAAGCACGCGCTCAAGGCCTTCGGCGCCCAGGTCGAGTGGCACGCCCTGGGCGAGGGCTTCACCTGGGAGACGCAGGACAAGGCCCGCGACGCCGCGGCGGCGCGGCGGGCCTGGGCCGAGGCCGAGCGCCTGATGGCGGATCCCTCCCTGCGCCTGCTCGTCCTCGACGAGCTCAACATCGCGCTGCGCTACGAGCAGCTCGACCTCGATGCGGTGGTCGCAGCGCTGAAGGCCCGGCGGCCGGATCTCCACGTCGTGGTAACGGGCCGCAACGCCAAGCCGGCCCTGATCGAGGCCGCCGACCTCGTCACCGAGATGGGCAGCGTGAAGCACCACTTCTCCGCCGGGGTGAAGGCGCAGGAGGGAATCGAGTTCTGAGGCGGAGCGCCCTTGATGGCGGCGGCGCCCCGATGCACAACCGGGGCCGTGCAAGCGCGGCCGGAACGCGCCCGCGCCAAGGACAGGGTGGACGATGAGACGACTCGCCTGCGCCCTCGCCGGGGCCCTTTCCCTCGCAGCCGGCCTGGCCGGCTCTCCTCCAACGGCCCGCGCCGACGAGCCGGTGACGGAATCCTACCGGGCAGCGCCCGCTGGCCGATACCGCTCCGCGCATCGCCCGCGCACGATCGTGCGCGAGGTCGTGGTGCGCAAGCCGGTTTATGTCTACCGGACGCGCCGGGTCGTGCGGGAGGTGGTGGTGGAGCGCCCGGTCTATCTGCGGCCCCGCCCGGTCTATCGCGAGGTGGTGTTCGACGACCCCTACGGCCCGCCGCCCTTCGCCTATGGCCCGCCGCCGTTCCGCCCGCGCCCGGCCTTCTATGGCCCCGGCTACGGCCCGGGTCCGTTCTTGCCCTTCCGCCCCCGGCCCATCGGCTGGGGCTGGGGGCCCGGGCCGTTCTTCTAGCCGGACGAAGCTTGCGCAGGGGCGCCGTGCCATGACCCGCGCCCTGATGATCCAGGGGACCGGCTCCGATGTCGGCAAGTCGCTGATCGTCGCCGGTCTCGCCCGTGCCTTCACCCGGGCCGGCCTCGCCGTGCGGCCGTTCAAGCCGCAGAACATGTCGAACAACGCCGCCGTGACCGCCGATGGCGGCGAGATCGGCCGCGCCCAGGCCCTGCAGGCGCGGGCGGCACGGGTGCCGCCCTCAGTCCACATGAACCCGGTCCTGCTCAAGCCGCAGAGCGATGTCGGCGCGCAGGTGGTGGTGCAGGGCCGCATGGTCGGCACGGCCCGAGCGCGGGACTACCAGGAAATGAAGCCGAAGCTCCTGGCCTCGGTGCTCGACAGCTACGCGCGGCTGCGGGGGCAGGCCGACCTCGTCCTCGTCGAGGGGGCGGGCTCGCCGGCGGAGGTGAATCTGCGCCGGGGCGACATCGCGAATATGGGCTTCGCGCGGGCGGCGGGCGTGCCCGTGGTGCTGGTCGGCGACATCGACCGGGGCGGCGTCATCGCCAGCCTCGTCGGCACCAAGGTGGTGATCGAGCCGGAGGACGCGGCGATGATCCGCGGCTTCCTCGTCAACCGCTTCCGTGGCGATCCGAGCCTGTTCGACGACGGGATGGCGATCATCGCGCAGCGCACCGGCTGGGCGCCGCTCGGCCTCGTGCCGCACTTCCCCGAGGCCGCGCACCTGCCGCCGGAGGATGCCCTCGCCCTCGACCAGCCGGGGCCGCGGCGCCTGCCCGGCGCTCCGGTGGTGGCGGTGCCGGTCTTCCCGCACATCGCGAATTTCGACGATCTCGATCCGCTCCGCCAGGAGCCCGGCGTCGAGGTGGTGTTCGTGCGCCCGGGCCTGCCCCTGCCGGAGCGGGCGGCGCTGATCGTCCTGCCCGGCTCGAAGACCACGATCGACGATCTCGCCTTCGCCCGCGCGCAGGGATGGGACGCGGATCTGCGCGCGCATCTCGCCCGCGGCCGGCCGGTGCTGGGGCTCTGCGGCGGCTATCAGATGATGGGGCGCAGCATCGACGACCCGCACGGCATCGAGGGGGCGCCGCGCCGCGTCGAGGGTCTCGGCCTGCTCGATCTCGAGACGGTGATGACGCCGGAGAAGCGGCTCGTCGCGGTGAGCGGCACCAGTGTCGCGGACGGAGTGCCCTTCGCCGGCTACGAGATGCATGTCGGCGACACGACCGGGCCGGATGCGGCGCGGCCGCTCCTGCGCTTCTCGGACGGTAGACCGGACGGGGCGGTCTCGGCGGACGGGCGCGTCTGCGGCACCTATGTCCACGGCCTCTTCGCCGACGACCGCCAGCGGGCCGCCTGGCTCGCCCGGATCGGCGCCGCCCCGAGCGGGGACTCCTACGAGGCGGGAATCGACGCGGTGCTCGACCGCTTCGCCGACCACCTCGAAGCGCATGTCGATTGCGAGCGCCTGCTGGCGCTGGCGGGGAGCCGCCTCAGCTGAGGAAGGCCAGGGCGGCAAGGCTCGCGCCGATCAGCCAGAGCAGCAGGCATGCGCTGCGATAGAGGGTGAGCGCCCGCTCGATATCCGCCGGGGCGGCCTCCGCCCGGCCAAGGCCCATCCAGGCATCCTCCACCCGCATCTCGCCGTAGATGCGCGGGCCGGCGAGCCGCAGGCCGAGCGCCCCGGCCATCGCCGCCTCCGGCCAGCCGGCATTGGGCGAGCGGTGATGGCGCGCGTCGCGGCGGAGCGCCACCCAGCCCTCGCGGGCGGAGGCGCCCGGATGCAGAGCGGCGGCGGCGAGGATCAGCAGGGCGGTCAGCCGGGAGGCCGGCAGGTTCACGAGATCGTCGAGCCGGGCGGAGGCCCAGCCGAAGGCCTCGTGGCGCGGGGTGCGGTGGCCGATCATGCTGTCGGCGGTGTTGATCGCCTTGTAGAGCACGCCCCCGGGCAGGCCGAGGGCGCCGATCCAGAAGGCCGGCGCGACGATGCCGTCGGAAAAGTTCTCGGACAGGCTCTCGATGGCGGCGCGGCAGATCGCGGCCTCGTCCAGGCTCTCGGGATTGCGCCCGACGATCATCGAGACGGCCCTCCGCCCGCCGGTCAGGCCCTCTTCGCGCAGGTCCCGGGCGACGCGGGCGACATGGTCGTGGAGGCTGCGCTGGGCGGGCAGACTCGCGGCGAGCAGGGCGAGGATCGGGAGGGCCGCAGCCGGTCCCGTCAGGGCGGCAAGACGGGTGAGGGCGAGCGCCGCGCCCCCCGCGACCAGGAGGAGAATGGCCAGCGCCGCCACCCCGGCGATCCGCCGCCGCTGCGGGTCGCCGCGGTTGAGCCCCCGGTCGAGCCGGCCGATCAGGGCGCCGATCCAGGTGACAGGGTGGCCGAGCAGGCTGTAGAGCGCGGCCGGATAACCCGACGCCGCTTCCACCGCCAGGGCCAGCGCCAGGATCGCGAGGCTGCCGGGCGGGCGGATCAGGTCGGTCCAGTCCATCGCGATCCGTCGTTCCAGAGAGACCATGCCAGCAGCCGGCCGAGGGGATGAGGAGGACGCGGGCCCCGCGCCGATCCTGCATGGCGGCGACCTCGCGGCCGCGCGCCGGCTGTTTCCGGAAGCGCCCGAGCCCTGGCTCGACCTCTCGACCGGGATCAACCCGGTCCCCTATCCGCTGCCGCCCTTCGAGGCCAGCGCCCTGACACGGCTGCCCTCGCAGGCCGATCTCGCCGCACTGAAGCGGGCCGCGGCCGCGGCCTACGGCGCGCGGGATCTCGACGAGATCGCCTGCGCCCCGGGCACGCAGATCCTGATCGAGACGCTGCCGCGGCTCATGCCGGCGACGCGGGTCGCGGTGGTCGGGCCGACCTATGCCGAGCACGCGGCCGCGTGGGGCCGGGCGGGCCATGCCGTCGAGACGGTGCCGGAGCTCGCCGTGACGGCGGCCGCGGCGGTTGTCGTCCTCGTCAGCCCCAACAATCCCGATGGCCGCCGGGTCGCCCCGGCGGAGATCGAGGCCTTGCGCGCCCGGCTCGCCCGCGCCGGCGGCCTGCTGGTGCTCGACCGCGCCTTCGCGGATCTGGAGCCGGGGGAGGGGGCTTGGCCGGGCGAGCGCGACGGCTTGGTCGAACTGCGCTCCTTCGGCAAGAGCTACGGGCTCGCCGGCCTGCGCCTCGGCTTCGCCCTGGCGAGTCCGGAGTACGTCGCCCGCCTCGAGACGGCGCTCGGCCCCTGGGCGGTGTCGGGCCCGGCGATCGCCGCGGGCCGGATCGCGCTCTCCGACCTCGAATGGCGCCGGCAGATGGCGCAGACCTGCGCGGCGGAGGCGGACCGGCTCGACCGCATGCTGCTGCGGGCCGGGGGGCGGCTGGTCGGCGGCACCACCCTGTTCCGCACGGCCGATTTTCCCGACGGGCCGGGGCTGTTCCGGCGGCTCGGCGCGGCAGGGATCTATGTCCGGCGCTTCGCCGAGAATCCGGCGCGGCTGCGCTTCGGCCTGCCGGGGGACAAGGCCGCCTGGTGCCGCCTGTCCCGGGTGCTCAAGCCGTCCTGACGCGGCCGCCGGCCGCCACCGCGAGGGCCGCCAGGGCGAAGCCGAGGCCGACGACGCAGACTCCCGGCCAGCCGGCGAACAGGAAGGCCTGGGTGCCGCAGAAGGCCCCGACCGCGCCGCCGCTGAAGATGGCTGTGAACAGCACGGTGTTGATGCGGCCGCGGGCGCCGGGCACCAGGGCATAGGCCCGGGTCTGGTTGGCGATGAGCGCGCCATTGATGCCGACATCGATCAGCAGCACGCCGAGGACGATGGCCGTGAGCGACCAGGTGCCCGCCGCCCAGAGCACGGTGAAGGCCGCCACCACGCACAGGCCCCCGGCGATCACCACGGGCTTGGCGCCCTCCCGGTCGCTGAAGCGTCCTGCGATCGGCGCGAACAGGGCGCCGGCGAGGCCGATCACCCCGAACAGGCCCGCGCCCGCCGGGGTGAAGGAGAAGGGCTCCGCCTCGACGAGGAGGGCGAGCGTCACCCAGAAGGCGTTGAAGCTCGCGAAGAGCAGGGCCTGGGACAGGCTGGCGTTCCGCAGGACTGGCTGCGTGCGCACGAGGCCCAGCACCGAGTACATCAGCGCCCGGTAGCGCAGCGGCTTGCCGGCCCCGCCCGCCGGCAGCGTCGCCGTGGCGAGGCCCGCCATGGCCAGCGCCAGCGCCGCCGCCCCAAGGAAGACGGCGCGCCAGCCGAGATGCGCGCCGACGAAGCCGCTCAAGGTCCGTGCGAGCAGGATGCCGCCGAGCAGCCCCGTCATCACCTGGCCGACGATGCGGCCCCGCGTGGCATCGGGGGCGAGCTCCGCCGCGAAGGGCACGGCCTGCTGTGCCGCCGAGGCGAGCACCCCGACGGCGAGGCTCGCGAGCGTGAGGGCGAGGAGATTCGGGCTGAGACCCGCGGCAACCAGGGCCACGGCGAGGGCGAGGAGCTGCCACACGATCAGCCTGCGACGGGGCAGGCTGTCCCCCAGCGGCACCAGCAGGAGGATACCGAGGCCGTAGCCGACCAGCGTCGCGGTCGGCACGAGAAGGGCTGCCCGCTCGCCGAGATCCTGGACGAGGACGGCAAGCAAGGGCTGGTTGTAGTAGATATTGGCGACCGCCCCGCCCGCGATCAGGGTGAGGCCGAGGCGGGTGCGGGCCGTGAAGCCGGAAGGCGGGACGTTCATCGGCCTGTCTCCCGCGGCGCCGCGAGGGAGGCGGGAGGGAGCGGCAGGGTCAAGCAGGGCATAGGCCGGCCTATGTTGTGGAACACGCTCCGGCAAGCCGATCCGGCCGGGGGCGGCCTTGCGCCTCAGGGGTGCGGGATTTGCACCTGAGGGTTGTTGTCCCCATATCCAATCCGTTGGGGATGTTGAGGGTTTTGGCGGTGGACTCGCCTGCGGCCCCCGTCTCGGCCTATCCTTGGGCCCAAGCCCCGCGCGAATCGCGCAGCCCCCCATTCCAACGGGAAGATCGCAACACAGGAACGACAGGGACAGCGGATGCCGCACTACCGCATCGATTTCGCCAAGCAGATCCTCGGGGTGCCCTTCAAGGTGGGCTCGGTGGAGATCGCGCGGGCGCGCGATCCGGAGCGGGCCCTGCGCGCGGCGGAGCTGCGTTTCGCCCGCCTGCACGGGGTGCTCGACTGGCGCGAGCGTGCGGATACGGCCGCGCTCGCCGCGGCGTGATCGAGTGGCTGCCCATGCCTTGAGGTGGCTGGCCCCGGCGGCCTGATCGCCTTACATCCCTGAGCGGTGCTGCCGCCGGCCGGCGGCGCCGATGACAAGCGGGCGGGGAGGTCCAGGCGGCGTTTCATGGCGGCGATCTCGTTCCTCGGCGACCTCCTTCAGACCATCAGCGACCGCGGCCGCGACCTGATCAGCTTCGGGCGCGGCGATCCGGCGCGCAATGCCGATGCCGGCGAGCTCCTGAAGCTCTGCGAAGACCTGATCTCCCGGCGCGGCGAGGCCTCCGGCGTCGCCCTGGCCCGCCTGATTCTCGACCGCTACGCGGTGCTGCCGGCGCCCGAGCGCCTCGCCTTTCTCCGGCTGATCGCGGCCGAGTTCGATGCCGACCACGAGGCGGTGGACGAGGCCATCGCCGCCTACCGCGCCGACCCGACCCGGGCCCGGCTCGGGCGCCTGCACGCGGCGGCCGAGCCCCGCGCCCAGGAGCTGATCCGCCGGCTCAACCTCGCCCGCGGCGGCACGCTCGCCCTGGTGCGCATGCGCGAGGACCTGTTCGGCCTGCGCAAGACCCTGCGCCAGGAGGGGGCCGATCCGGACCTGATCGACGCCGCCGACAGCCTCGACAGCGATTTCGAGCATCTCTTCGCCTCGTGGTTCAACCGGGGCTTCCTGGTGCTGCGTCACATCGACTGGACGACGCCGGCCCATATCCTGGAAAAGATCATCCGCTACGAGGCGGTGCACGCGATCCAGGACTGGAACGACCTGCGCCGGCGCATCGAGCCGGCGGATCGGCGCTGCTTCGCCTTCTTTCATCCCGCCCTGCTCGACGAGCCGCTGATCTTCGTCGAGGTGGCGCTGACCGGCGGCATCCCGGCGGCGATCGGGCCGATCCTCGCCGACGAGCGCGAGACCCTGCCGATCAAGGCCGCCAACACGGCCGTGTTCTACTCGATCTCGAACTGCCAGAAGGGCTTGGCCGGCGTCACCTTCGGCAACTTCCTCATCAAGCAGGTGGTCGAGGACATCGTCCGCGAGGTCCCGAGCCTGAAGACCTTCGTCACCCTGTCGCCGGTGCCTGGCTTCCGCAGCTGGCTCGACCGGGAGCGCCGGGCGGATGCGCCGCAGGGACTGACCCGGGAGGACGTGGAGACCCTGCGCCTGCTCGACCGCCCGGACTGGGCCACCGACAAGGCGGCCTGCGAGGCCGTCCGAAAGGCGATGATTCCCGCCGCGGCGGCCTATTTCCTGCGCGCCAAGAACGAGAAGGGCCGCCCGCTCGACCCCGTCGCCCGCTTCCATCTCGGCAACGGTGCCCGGCTGGAGCGGGTGAACTTCCTCGGGGACACCTCGGCCAACGGGATGAAGCAATCCTACGGGCTGATGGTGAACTACCTCTACGATCTTTCCGCCATCGAGAAGAACCACGAGACCTATGCCGATCTCGGTACGGTCGCGACCTCCTCCGCCGTCAGCCGCGAGTTGCGCGCCAACCTGCCGCCGATCCGCGCCGTGGCGCTCGCGGAAGCGGGATGAACGTGGCCTCTTGACCGCGCAAGCGTAGCGGTTTCAATGCGGGCCGATGCGTGTCCGGGTTGAGAGGGCGACGACAATGCGGCGGCTGGCGCTTGCGCTCGCCCTCGGTTCGAGCCTCGCGGTCTCGGGCTGCACGGGCTTCGCCTATATCTCGAAGACCTACGTGGCGCAGACGCCGCAGGTCGTGACCATCGGCTGCAACGAGCCCTACGAGATCTACGACAACCGGCAGCGCCGCCGGGTGCTGGTGGTTTCGAACGCCCTGCGCGAAGTCACCGGCTGCGATGTCGGCGACCTGCAGGCCGGGCGCCCGCCGGCCGAGACCCGGACGACCCGCTTCCGCACCGCTGCCCGCACCTATCTCGACGAGACCGTGCGCGAGGATTGCAAGATCACCGGCGAGACGGTGTTCAGCGACCTCCAGAGCGAGTTCACCTATTCCTGTGCCGAGCCTGTCGAGCCGCGGGGCGCCAAGGTGCCGCGCCTGCCGGGCCGCCGCCCGGTCACCGGCACGCGCTGAGCCCCGAAGCCGGGCGTTACGCGTCGCGGGAGGGAGAGAAGGTCCGCTCGGTGGCGTCGCCCGCCGCCCGCAGCAAGGCGCGGGCGAAGGCGCGGGCTTCCGCCCGTTCCAGGCGTAGGAGCGCGGTGACCGGCTTGCCGTCGAGATCCGGCAGGGCGATCTCCAGGCGCACGCCCTCGCCCTCCGCCGTTGCCGAGAGGCTCCAGCCGCGCTCCCTCGGCATCTGACCGCCCGTTCCGCCCATCGCCGGCACTCCCGCCCTCGCCGCCTGCCGTCCCGCGGCGGGCACGCTGCCCGTCAATGGCCGATCGACGCCCGGGACGCCAGGGGCATGCGCGCGCCGTGATTGACGGGGGAGGCTCGGGATGATGTCTGCGCGGCCGATGCCGCTCGCTGCGGCCCATCCGTCAACGAGGGTGTTTCCATGTCCGAGATCTGGTTCCGCACCGGCGAGGCGACCGTGCTCGCCGCCGAGGGGCAGTACACCGATGCCATGCCCGAGGTGCTAATCGGCTCCACCCGCGGCCCCGTCGGCCAGGCCTTCGCCTCGATGATGGGGCAGGTGCAGGGCCATACCCGCATGTTCGTGGTGCGCGACCTCAACCAGCTCGTGCGTCCGGCCACGATGATGACCACCAAGGTCACCATCCACACGGCCGAGTATGCCGAGTTGCTCGGCGGCGTGGTCCAGGCCGCCACGGGCGACGCGATCATCGATTGCGTGATTGAGGGCGTGCTGCCGAAGGACGGGCTCGACGAGCTCTGCATGATCATCATGATCTGGCTCGACGAGCGTTGCGCCGCCGACCCGAACGTCGACCGCAAGGACCTCTACCGCACCAACTACGAGGCGACGAAGCTCGCCATCGCCCGTGCCATGAAGGGCGAGCCGACGATCGACGAGCTGATCGCCAACCGCAAGACGGTGAAGCACTACGCCCTGGAAGACGTCATCGACTACTGAGCGCGTCGCCGAGGGAGCGGTCCATGCCGCTCCCTCCGTCTCGCGAAGTCTCCGCTTCTCCTGGACCGGGATGAATTTCATCCCGGTTGCTGCGTGCGCATAAGCACGTCACGCCGGCCGGTGACACCCCATTTCAAGATCACGCAAGATGAAGTGGCTCCGGATCGACCGGCCACATTGCGAAGGAGCTTGAGAAGACGATGAAAACCCGTGTCGCCGCTGCCGTCACCGCCCTCGTTCTCGGCGTTGCCGCCCCGGCCTCGTCCGCCCTGGCGTTCTCGGAGAGCTGGGACCCGCGCTACGACGTGACGACGACGGGCTCGCTCAACCCTTCCGACCACCCGCGCTATGACCGCTGCCCGATGAGCTCGGCCAGCGAGGGCAACGCCCAGCAGCAGAACTTCCCGACCAAGCAGTACGGCCAGACCTCCGGCGGCTACCGCTGCTGATCGGATCGCCGGCCTCGGGCCGGCGCCTCCTGAAGCGTGACGAGGCAGGCGGCGGGATTCCGGTCCCGCCGTTTCCATGTCGGGCCGGCGCTAAACCGACATCAGCCGGAGCACCTCCGCCTCGACCATCTCCGCGCGCGTCCCCGACAACACCACCTGCCCGCGATCCATCACCGCGTAGCTGTCGCAGAGGTCGCGGGCCCACTCGAAATACTGCTCGACCAGCACGATCGCCATCTCGCCCTTGTCGCGCAGGTAGCTGATCGCCCGGCCGATATCCTTGATGATCGAGGGTTGGATGCCCTCCGTCGGCTCGTCGAGCACGAGCAGCTTCGGGCGGGTGACGAGGGCGCGGCCAATGGCGAGCTGTTGCTGCTGGCCTCCGGAGAGGTCGCCGCCGCGCCGGTGCAGCATGTCCTTCAGCACCGGGAACAGGTCGTAGATCTCGGCCGGCACGTAGCGATCCTTGCGCGCGCAGGGGGCGAAGCCCGTCTCGAGATTCTCCTTCACGGTCAGCAGCGGGAAGATCTCGCGGCCTTGGGGCACGAAGGCGACCCCAGCCCGCGCCCGATCGTAGGGCGCCAGCCCCGAGAGTACCGTGTCGCCGAGCCGGATCGAGCCCTTGGCGATGGGCTGCTGCCCGACGATGGCGCGCAGCAGCGAGGTCTTGCCGACGCCGTTGCGCCCGAGCACGGTGGTGACCTTGCCGGTCTCGGCGGTGAGCGAGACCCCGCGCAGGGCCTTGGCCGCCCCGTAATAGAGATCGATTCCGTCGACCGTCAGCATCGCCTCAGCGCCCCAGATAGACTTCGACCACCTTCGGGTCGGCGGACACGGCGTCGATCGAGCCTTCGGCCAATACCGCGCCCTCGTGCAGGCAGGTGACGCGGCATTCGAGGGCGCGCACGAAATGCATGTCGTGCTCCACCACGATCACCGCGTGGTCGCGGGCGATCTCGCGCAGGAGCCGCGCCGTCTCGGCGGTCTCGGCATCGGTCATGCCGGCCACCGGCTCGTCCACGAGCAGGAGCTTCGGATCCTGCGCGAGCAGCATGCCGATCTCCAGCCACTGCTTCTGGCCGTGGGAGAGATCGGCCGCCGGCCGCTCGCGATGGGCGATCAGCCCGACCTTGGTGAGCAGCGCGTCGATGCGCTCGGCCGCGACGCGGTTGCGCCAGCCGAACAGGGAGGCGACGCCCGAGCGCGGACCTTTCAGCGCCAGCAGGATGTTGTCGGCCACCGTGTGGCTCTCGAACACGGTAGGCTTCTGGAATTTCCGGCCGATGCCAAGATCGGCGATGGCCGGCTCGTCGAGCTTGGTCAGGTCGTGCGTCCCGTCGAAGAGCGCGATGCCGGTATCGGGCCGCGTCTTGCCGGTGATGCAGTCCATCATCGTGGTCTTGCCGGCCCCGTTCGGGCCGATGATCGCGCGCATCTCCCCCCGGTCGAGGGTCAGCGAGAGGCCGCGCAGGGCCCGGTAGCCGTCGAAGGTGACCTTGAGATCGTCGAGATAGAGGAGGGCCTCCGTGACCTTGCGGGCCGGTGCGGCGCCCGCCTCGGCGGAGGCCGGCGGGGCGAGGAGATCGGCGCTGCTCATCAGCCCTGGCCTTCTTCCGCGAGCTTCGGGGGAATCGCGGGCTCGGGCGGAAGCTTGGCCGCCGCCCTCCGGCTGCCGAAGCGCTCCACCAGCGTGCCGACGATGCCCTTGGGCAGGAACAGCGTCACCACCACGAACAAGGCGCCTAGCGCGAAGAGCCAGGCATCCGGCAGAGCGCCGGTGAGCACCGTCTTGGCGTAGTTGACGATCACGGCACCGAGCGCTGCGCCGACCAGCGTGCCGCGTCCGCCGACCGCGACCCAGATCACCGCCTCGATGGAGTTGGTGGGGGCGAACTCACCTGGATTGATGATGCCGACCTGCGGCACGTAGAGCGCGCCGGCCACGCCCGCCATCATGGCCGAGACCGTGAAGGCGAGCGTCTTGTAGTGCTCCGGCCGGTAGCCGAGGAAGCGCGTGCGCGATTCAGCGTCGCGCACGGCGATCAGGATCTTGCCGTAGGCCGAGACCGTCATGAAGCGGGCGACGAGGTAGCCGAGCGCCAGGGCGATCCCGGTCGCCACGAACAGCGCCACGCGCGTGCCCTGCGCCTGGATGGGGAAGCCGAGGATGTCCTTGAAGTCGGTCAGCCCGTTATTGCCGCCGAGACCCATGTCGTTGCGGAAGAAGGCCAGCATCAGCGCGAAGGTCATCGCCTGGGTGATGATCGACAGGTAGACGCCCGTTACCCGCGAGCGGAAGGCGAGCCAGCCGAACACGAAGGCGAGCAGCCCCGGCACCGCCAGCACCATCAGCGCGGCGAAGGCGAAGTGGTCGAAGCCGAGCCAGTACCAGGGCAATTCCTTGTAGTTCAGGAACACCATGAAGTCGGGCAGGACCGGGTTGCCGTAGACGCCGCGCGGCCCGATCTGCCGCATCAGGTACATGCCCATCGCGTAGCCGCCGAGCCCGAAGAAGGCGCCGTGGCCGAGGGAGAGGATGCCGCAATAGCCCCAGACCAGATCGAGGCTGAGCGCGAGCAGGGCGAAGGCGAGGTACTTGCCGAACAGCGAGACGAGGTAGGTCGGTAGGTGCAGGCCCGAGCCCTCGGGGATGACGAGGTTCAGGAGCGGGACGATTGCGCAGAAGGCGGCGAGCGCCGCCAGGAAGATCCAGCCCTTCGGGTCGATGAGGCGGGTTCGGGGCGTGCTCACGATTCCACCGCCCGGCCCTTGAGGGCGAACAGGCCGCGCGGGCGCTTCTGGATGAAGAGGATGATGAAGATCAGAAGGGCGATCTTGGCGAGCACGGCGCCGAGATACGGCTCGAACAGCTTGTTGGCGACGCCCAGCGTCAGCGCCGCCACCAGCGTGCCCCAGAGATTGCCCACGCCCCCGAACACCACGACCAGGAAGGAATCGATGATGTAGCCCTGGCCGAGATTGGGCGAGACGTTGTCGATCTGCGAGAGCGCAACGCCGGCAATGCCCGCGATGCCGGAGCCGAGGCCGAAGGTCATGGCGTCGACCCAGGGCGTGCGGATGCCCATGGCGGCGGCCATGCGCCGGTTCTGCGTCACCGCCCGCGTCTTCAGGCCGAAGGAGGTCCTCCGCAGCACGAAGAGCAGCCCGAGGAAGACCGCGAAGGAGAAAGCCACGATCCAGAGTCGGCCCCAGGTGATCGACAGGCCGAACAGGTCGAAGGCGCCGGTCATGAAGGCGGGCGAGCCGACCTCCCGGTTGGTCGGTCCGAAGATCGAGCGCACGGTCTGCTGCAGGATCAGGCTGACGCCGAAGGTGGCGAGCAGGGTCTCGAGCGGGCGCCCGTAGAGATAGCGGATGATGCCGCGCTCGATGGCGACGCCCACCGCGCCGGCCACGAGGAAGGCGCAGGGGATGCTGATGGCCAGCGACCAGTCGAACAGGCCGGGGGCGTGGGCGCGGATCGCGTCCTGCACGAGGAAGGTCGTGTAGGCCCCGAGCATCACCATCTCGCCATGGGCCATGTTGATGATGCCCATCACCCCGAAGGTGATGGCGAGCCCGATGGCGGCGAGCAGCAGCACCGAGCCGAGCGACAGGCCGTACCAGACGTTCTGGGCCGCGCCGACGAGGGCGAGCCGCCGCTCGATCGAGGCGATGCCGCGCTCGGCGGCGGCCTTCACGGCCTCGCTCGGGTCGCTGGCGCTAAGCCCGCGCAGGATCGCGATGGCATCGCCGTCGCCGCGGGCCTGGATCGCCGAGAGCGCGGACAGCCGATCCGCCTCGGACGTGCCGGGCTGGCCCAGTAGCAGGGCGGCGCGGGCCTCGCCGAGACTCTTGCGCAGGCGCGGATCGCTCTCCTTGGCGAGGGCGGCCTCGAGCGCCGGCAGGGCGGCCACGTCGCGGGCCTTGAACACGGCATCCGCCGCCTCCCGGCGCTTGCCCGCATCCGGGCTCGCGAGGTTGAGGAGACCCTGCGCCGCCTCGATCGCCCGGCGGACCTTGTTGTTGGCGCGGACCGGCTTCAGGCCCTCGGCCGTCGCCGGGACACCGGTGCGGGCATCGACGAGGCCGTTTGCCTCCTTGACGAACAGCGCCTTGTCCGAGGGTCGGTAGAGCAGCCGCCCGTCCGACAGGGCGGTGAGGACCGCACCCGCACGCGGATCGCCGCTGGCCGCGAGCCCGGTGATGCCGGCTTCGATGTCGGAATAGCTGTCGGCGGCGAGCCTGCCGTAGGCCGTGTCCGCGGGCGTCTGCGCCAGAGCGATGCCCGGCAGGACGAGGATCAGCAGCAGGGCCAGCAGGTGGCCCGTGACGCCGCTCGCCCGCGCTTCGAACCCACGCACATCCCGCTCCTCTCGACGCCTTCGGCATCCTGCCCGCGTCGCGCGCGGGCAGGTCAGTCCGACGTGACGGCGCTCAGGCGCCGCCGCATTTCTTGGTCTTGGTGTTGTAGTTGCCGCACTTGAGCGTGACCCAGTCGGCCTCGAGGTCCTTCGAGCCCTCGAGCTGCTTGGACCAAGCCTCGCCGGGGATCAGCTCGTCGGTCTTGTTGACCACGTCGAACTGGCCGTCATCCTTGATCTCGCCGATGAAGACCGGCTTCGTGATGTGGTGGTTGGGCAGCATCTTCGAGGTGCCGCCGGTGAGGTTCTTCTGCTCGATGCCGGGCAGGGCGTCGATCACCTTGTCGGGATCGGTGGTGCCGGCCTTCTCCACCGCCTTCACCCACATGTTGAAGCCGATGTAATGCGCCTCCATCGGATCGTTGGTGACGCGCTTCGGGTTCTTGGTGAAGGCCTTCCACTGTTCGATGAAGGATTTGTTCTCCGGCGTGTCGATCGACATGAAGTAGTTCCACGCCGCGAGGTGGCCGACGAGCGGCTTGGTGTCGATGCCGGCGAGCTCTTCCTCGCCGACCGAGAAGGCGACGACCGGGATGTCGGTGGCCTTCACGCCTTGGTTGGCGAGCTCCTTGTAGAAGGGCACGTTGGCATCGCCGTTGATCGTCGAGACCACGGCGGTCTTCTTGCCCGCCGAGCCGAAGCTCTTGATCGCGGCGACGCGCGTCTGCCAGTCGGACTGGCCGAACGGCGTGTAGTTGATCGAGATGTCTTCCGGCTTCACGCCCTTGGCCTTGAGGTAGGCTTCGAGGATCTTGTTGGTGGTGCGCGGATAGACGTAGTCTGTGCCCTCCAGCACCCAGCGCTCGACCTTCTCCTCCTTCATCAGGTAGTCGACGGCCGGGATGGCCTGCTGGTTCGGGGCGGCGCCGGTGTAGAACACGTTGCGCTCGCTCTCCTCGCCCTCGTACTGGACGGGGTAGAACAGGACCGAATCCAGCTCTTTGAACACCGGCAGGACGGATTTGCGGGACACGCTGGTCCAGCAGCCGAACACCGCCGCGACCTTGTCCTTGGCGATCAGCTCGCGCGCCTTCTCGGCGAAGAGCGGCCAGTTGGAGGCCGGATCGACCACCACCGGCTCCAGCTTCTTGCCGAGCAGCCCGCCCTTCTTGTTCTGCTCCGCGATGAGCATCAGCATCGCGTCCTTGAGCGTCGTCTCGGAGATCGCCATCGTCCCCGAGAGCGAGTGCAGGATGCCGACCTTGATGGTCTCCTGCGCCTGCGCCACGCCCGAACCGAGCGCACCCATCACGAGCCCGGCTGCTAGAGCGGCGGCCGAACCCCAGGTCTTCCAAGCTTTCACGATCTACCTCTTGGCGTCGTCCCGAGACGGTCAAGCTCTATGCAAGCGACACGCCAGGGTGACCGGAACTTAGGCGGCCTCCTTCCGGGCTACCGGCCGGCGCCTCAGTTATGCCTATTTTTTCAGCATATCGCGCTGATCCGAGGCAGGATCCGGTCCGGGACTGCATCAGGGTCGGTCCGATGCGAAGCGCGGTGCCGAAAAGATCGGCTTCGGTCGGCGTTCCGCCCGCTCGAACGAAAGGAGCGGCCCGCCTCCGAAGAGCCTGCCTCGCAGGAGGACGTCTTTCAATCGGAGCAAAACGGGCTGGCGACCCCGGTAGGGCTCGAACCTACGACCTGCCGCTTAGAAGGCGGCTGCTCTATCCAGCTGAGCTACGGGGCCTGACAGGGCCGTGGCTCAGAAGCCATGGTGCCCCGGCCCGGTCAAGGGCTTGCCGAGCGGTCCGGCCTTCGCTGCAGCGCGGGTTCGCGCTCCCGCTTCCGGGACGGCTTCGCGATCGCGTGGCGGTTCCCGCGCAAAACGGGATGGACAAGCCGGAGCAGAGGCACTACATGGCGCGGGTCGTCGGCGGCCGGTCCGGACATGTGATCCGGATCCATCGTGAGCCACGGCGCCAATTTCTAAGCGCGTTCAAGCGCTTAGTGTTGGGGGATAGTTTAACGGTAGAACAGCGGACTCTGACTCCGTTAGTCGTGGTTCGAATCCACGTCCCCCAGCCACCTTTAAAATCAAGCACTTAGGCCCTGAACAAACGTTCCCGGAAAGGCCGGTTAGACAAAACCGTCCGTCTGGTTAGACAGCCTTTGTGCGCTTCCTGTTCTCCCGATCCAGTCGCCGCACCACGCCCTTGAGCTTGGGTTCGAGGTCGGCCTCGCGCGAGTAGTGCGCTGCCATGCCCTCGGTTTCCTGGCCGAGCATGTCGGCGATCGTGCGCGTGTCGAAGGCGAGCGCCGCTCAGATTCGGAAGTCGATCACGGCCGACGCGATCGTCAGCTTCCTCGACGGCAAGCCCTACAAGACGCTGAAGCGCCATCTGACCACGCACGGCCTCCAGCCGCACACCTACCGCCAGCGCTTCGGCCTGCCCGACGACTACCCGATGGTCGCGCCGAACTACGCTGCCCAGCGCTCGGCCCTGGCCAAGCAGATCGGGTTGGGTCGCGGCGGCGTGTGCGAGGCGCCAGCCCGGCACGCCGTCGCCGCCTGATCCCCCACTGCCGCCCGCCCTTTCGCGCATTCGTTGCCGGCGGGCGGCCTCCGCTTTCCATCGCTAGATTCCCCATGGCTGCCTCCCCCGCTCCCGCCGTCGATCCGTCCTCGGTCGCCGCCGACCAGTTGAAGAGCATCATCGAGCGCATCGAGCGTCTCGAGGAAGAGAAGGCAGGGATCAGGGCGTCGACGAAGAGGAGCGAGGACGGCTCCTGGAATTCGACCGGCTTCGCGCGGGCGCCGGCTGAGCGGCAGCGCTTCCTCGCCCTACGCAATGAGCTCGACGCCTGGCTGGAAGCGGGCGCTGAGGCCTGGGACCGGCAGCGGGTTTACGACCGGCTGCACGCCTTCCTGATGGGCTTCTCGCAGCTCCGCGCCCTCGACCCGGTCAACGGGGTGATGATGGTGAACGACTTCGTCGAGGCCGTGGAGGGTTTTCCAGTCGGCGTGGTCCACCGAGCCTGCAAGAGCTGGAATCAGCGTCGCTTCCCGTGGCCGAACTACGCTTTCCCGCTGACCCCGCCCGACATGCGCCGGGCCGTCGACGAGATGATCACGGAGATGAAGGTCGAGCGCTATGACCTCAACGCGGTGCTCCTGGCCAAGCCGGCGGACGGACGCTCGACACGCCCGACGGCTGAGGAGCGCGAGAAGGGTGCAGTCGCCGCAAGGCAGCTCATCGCCTCCATCGCCGAAGCCGGCAGGCGCCTGGACGAGGATCTGAGCGCGGCGGCTCGCCAGGGCAGCACCGCCGAACACCTTGAACACGTGCGGCGGTTCCAGGCCGCCGAGGCTGAGCGCAAGACAGAGATCGCCTGGCGCCGCACTGCTGAGGGCAGGCGCGCCAATGCTTAGTTGCCCCTCCTGCGGCTGGCCCGTTTTCAGCGTGGTCAGCAGTCGCGACAGCGCCAGGGCGATCCGCCGCTGGCGCGAATGCCGTCGCTGCAAAACCCGCTGGGCCACGGTCGAGATCGCCCGGGCCGACCTGCCCCCGGGAATGGACCCCATCATCGGGCGCCTCAGCGATCGGACCGAGGCCGCGAACTCGTCTCGTTCCAAGGGCCCGGCTCGCCGAGGCCAACGCCACGCCGGCTACGTCCCGCGCCGGCTTTGAGGAGGTGCCAGTGTCCGATCTCACCAAGATGAAGCCGTTCAGGATGGTCTACAGCCTCGGCACTGCGCCGACGGCCGCCCCAACTGAGAACGACGAGGTCGAGCAGGCGACCCCGGGGCAAATCCGGAAGTCGATCACGCCCCAGGCGCTGATCAGCTTCATCGACGGCAAGCCGTACAAGACGCTCAAGCGGCACCTCGGCACCCATGGGCTCGACCCCGTCGCCGACCGTCGGCGCTACGGATTGCCGGACGATTACCCGATGGTTGCGCCCAACTATTCGGCGGCGCGCTCCGCTCTCGCCAAGGAGATCGGTCTCGGCCGGGCCCGGCGGACGGGCGTCTTAGGCTGCGTAGGCGCCAAGCAGGACTCGGCTCGGAGCGTGATGGCGTCGCGTATCGCAAAACCTGACGTTCCGGTTTACCCGCCGCGCTACAGCCACCGGCAGGCCGTGGCGTGGATCATCTCAGCCCTGACCGATAAGCCCCCAAACCCCGATCTCGGTCCCTACCCGCTCGACCTGCGCATCCGTCGCCTGGTCGAGCGGGAGATCCCGGACCGGGAGCATCGCGAGCAGCTCAAGGCGTGGTGCCGCGCGCAAGCAGACGAAGGCACCTTCCGCGAGACCTGCCGGCTGCGTGGCTGGAGCCGGACGACGGCGCAGCGCCACGTCGATCTCGCGCTGACTCACCTATTGCTGGTGATGGTCCAACCGGCTGGAGGGGTCGAATGAGGCGGGCGACCAATGAAATCTGACACGTGGCAACGTCCGCGATGGGCGGATTTCTAGGAGGCTGCATTTGAGAATCAAATTCAACATGAATATTATTGAGGTAAATCAGATATTTTTCCTTTGTTTTGATGATAAGATAGTAGATTGGCGGGCGCTCAGCGAGGATCTAATGTGGATTCACAGTGAAGCAAGTTGTATTTCAGCAGTTCTGCTTATGGGCAGCCCATAATGGTCTACTCTCGTCGTCGAGCAACCATGATCCCTCAGCGGTGCTGGCGGCACATGGAAAATGCTCACGCCAAGTCCGCGCTACGCGCGTGCAATTCATTTTCTTCACTGAGAATTTGCACATGTATCTCATTCCCGAAGCGAGGGATAGTATCGCTACAATCTGATTCACCAGACATTGGCGAAGATGCTTCGAATCCAGTCTCGGCACGATCGCGAAAATTTCCGCCCCAACAGGGAACAAAGAGTTTCGAGCACTCTTTGTACTGGGGCTCTAAGAGCGTGGGACGAAACCTGTGTGAGCGAGTTGGAAGGGCATGGAGACCCTTGTCCCCGACGATCTGTGGGCGGTGATCGCGCCGCTTCTGCCGCCTGAGCGTGAGAAGCCGAAAGGCGGTCGCCCGCCAGCCTCGGACCGGGCGGCGCTGGCGGGCATCATCCTTGTGCTGCGGACCGGCATGCAGTGGAAGCACCTGCCGCGTTCCGAAGTCGGCTGCAGCGGCAAGACGAGTTGGCGGCGGCTGGGAGCGTGGCAGGCGGCCGGCGTCTGGGCCGCACTCCATCGCGCGATGCTGGAGCGGCTTCAGGACGCCGACGCGCTCGACTGGTCGCGGGCCGCCCTCGACAGCGCCAGCCTACCTGCGAAAAAAGGGGCTCCGCGACGGGGCCGAACCCGACGGACCGGGGCAAGCCGGGCACGAAGCGCCACCTCGTCGTGGACGCCAACGGCACGCCGCTCGGCCTGAGACTGAGCGGCGCCAACTGCCACGATAGCCGCATGCTGGCCGCCACGCTCGATGCGGTGCCGGGCGTGCGCACCGGCCGGCGTGGTCGCCCGCGGCGCAGACCCGACAAGCTGCATGCCGACAAGGGCTACGACCATCGCCGCTGCCGGCGCGAGTGCCGAGCCCGCAGCATCACGCCTCGGATTGCCCGGCGCGGCATCGAGAGCAATCAACGGCTGGGGCGCTATCGCTGGAGTGTGGAGCGCACGCTGGCCTGGCTCGCCCGCTTCCGCCGGCTCACCATCCGCTACGAGCGCCGGGCCGATCTCCATCTCGCCTTCACCACACTCGCTTGCGCCCTCATCTGCCAAGCTCAGGCCAGACGGTTTTGTCCCTAATTCTTAATCCCGTGTACGCGATGCGCCCCGGCTCCGGCCGGGGCGTTTTTTGCGTTTCAGCCGCCCGTATGCTCATCGGCTCTTCTGGCCAGCTGCGAACGTCCAGATCGGCACACCGGCCGGGCGGCCCGGCGCGTGTTGGCGGATGGCCATGGCCCCGAAGCTGATGCGGTCGGCGGAAACCGACACGGCCGCCTGACCCGATCATGAGCGCGCCGCACCAATCCACGCGCAGCGTGCCATGCTCTGGGTGGACAAGCGAGCCTCGGCGCATTCCGCGGATCGTACAGGCGCGTCGAAGAGCGTCTTCGACATGATCTCGCCTGGTGCCCTTTCCGCTAAGGGCCGATGCCATCGTGAGAGCACTGCGTCCGCCTGATGCAGCAGGCGAAGGCTGCTGTGGATGGCTCGGAGTGAGCGTGACATGCACGCTTCGTCACACTGCAGCTCCAGCGTGGCGTGAAAGCCCGGCATATTGGTCATGAGGCATACGATGTGACGCTACCGATACCCTCTTACCATTTCGGCTCAACCGCTCCCGCTTCAAGACGCGCTGGACATCACGTAATAAAGCGTACAGTCAGCCCTCGTTCGCCGAATCGAGTCAACGATTGGTCGCGAACCATTCTCTCAAGCTGAGGTTTCGCCCTCATCGAGCGATTACGAGTGGTGGGTATGCCCAACTACTTTTTCGATATCGATGATGGCGACCATGCATCAATCGATTATGATTGGTTAACTTTGAAAGATGTGGAGGAATTGCGATCGGAGGCGGTCAAGACTCTCCTCGAGATCGCTCAGGATACGCTGCCCTGACGTCCCCCATCGCGCAGGTCCTGGCTGTAGGGTCGGCCCATGCCGCGCTCCTCATTTGGAGCGCGCACTGAATCGGCTCAACCTCGCGGCGTGAACCCCGCCATGATGACTCAGCCCAAACCGAAAACGTTCTAGCAAGCGCAAAGAGCATGCCTGGGAACTCGACGCGGCGGCTCCTAAGGTTGCACGCAGGATGATGCCTTATCAGTTTGTCACAAAGTTATTGCAGACAATCATCGGCCGCGATTTCTCTGAGAGGAAATCGAAAAGAAATGATACTCAATGGTCAAGCTAGATCAACGGCACCGCATTTGGCAACGCTGCATCTGCAAATATCTCAATTATATTCTGCATAAAGCGGGTCGCTATCCATAGTATAGGTGCTGAATTTTAAGATGTATTGCGAAATACACATTCGAATTGTTATAGTTGTGGTGCAAACCTTGCGCACGACAACACTTACGGGTTTTGCGTCGTGCGCTTTGATTTTAATGGGACCGAACTATTCGACGGCGATGTAACGGCGACGAGCTTGACTGATGCACTCCTCCACGCCACCGCAATTGCAAAAGACCTACACGGGACAGTGATCCTCTATCGCATACAGCTACCCAACCAACAGAACAACGCGGCATTCCTGCCCCTTGCTACGACCGGTGAGGTCCAGCCCAGTTGGATCACTTATATCAAGGCTACTGGAGTCGGCGTTCCAAGGGACAGATTACCGGGATATGCTGCGAAAACGATATGTGATGTCTGTTATGTATCGCAAAAACTGAAAGTCGGCACATGCATCAATCGTCTAATGCCAGCAATGACACGACATCTACCGCCACGGAGATCGTCGAGAGTATGCAGATGCTCGACGACATCCGTAGAAGATGCTTCGATGAAATAAGCGATCTACGTTCGCTGAATGTTTCTCATGCAGATGAGCTGCGCGAGCGTTGCGAAGAATTGATTGTTATTACCTCTAATCTACACGAAGGTCTGGGCAAGCTACTGAAAAGTTTTATTGAGGTAGGTCGTACTGATCAAAAAATCATGATCGGACTATGAATAGCGTTTCAGGGCAGGGTCCACAAACGGATTGATCGAACCTGACGTGATATTTCAAGTCAGTATAAATAATAAAACTTCACCATGATTTTGCGCGTGTGATCCCGTTTGTTTGTAAGTAAGATCATTCAATCGGACTCATTTTAATAATTATTTCAGTGATTAGTGTGCCTAGCAAATAAATCTTACAGAAAAACCTCGACTTAACTATTATTTAAAGAATATAATCAATCATCATATCAGTTCTACATAGCGGGCTCTGAGTGATGACTATTATTTCCAGCATCTTGGCTGCGCGACATGCTGCGCCTGATATATCCCGGGCATACGTCGAGTTCACGCCCAACGGAATTATCGTGAATGCTGATGCCAAGTTCATTGCCCTGACAGGATACAACCTATCCGATTTAGTTGGCAAAGCCTACGACTCCTTGATTCAGATCGACGGGCTTGAGAATGCAGACGCCGCGGATATGTGGCTCGACTTGCGTGAAGGCCACGCGAAAACATGCGAAGTCAGGCTTAAAACAAATGATGCCCGTGAGATCTGGTTACATGCGACCCTGATTCCTTTATTTGATCGCCGACGGCGTGTCACAAAAATAGTCAAATTTGCAAACGACATTACTGCCACCAAGGTGCGCAGCCGCGATCTGGCTGGACAGATCGAGGCATTGCACAGATCTCAAGCTGTTATCGCCTTTAGACCCGACGGCACCATCATCGATGCAAACAGCAATTTCTTGGAAGCAACGGGTTATACGCTCGACGAGATCCGAGGTCGACATCATCGCCTCTTCGTCCCAGCTGACGAACAACAGGGGGATACGTATCACAGTTTTTGGGCTGCCCTCCAGCGTGGCGAATTCCAGTCGGGAGAGTTCCAACGCGTTGGAAAGGGTGGTCGTGAGATCTGGATCCAAGCAACCTATAACCCGGTCACCGATGAGCGTGGGCAAGTCGCCCGGGTGATAAAATTTTCAACTGACGTCACCTCCCAGGTCCAACAGCGTGAATCGCGCCTCGCTGCGCAGCGATCCATCAGCGTGAACCTGCGCGCGATCAGCGATGCCGTCGCAGACGTCGAAGCACAAACCTCGGAAGCAACTGTCACGGCAGGGCGTATTTCACGGGACATACAATGCATCGCATCCGGTGCAGAGCAGCTGTCTGCTTCAGTGGGTGCCATCAGTCAGCAGGTCGACCATGCAGCAGACATGGCTGATGCGGCTGTCGGACAAGTTTGTCATACTCGAAGCATTGTTGCTGGTCTCAGCCAGGAAGCTACACATATCAGTGACGTGATCGGAATCATCAACGCGATCGCCAGTCAAACGAACTTACTCGCTTTGAACGCGACGATCGAAGCAGCCCGCGCTGGACCGGCAGGAAGAGGCTTTGCCGTCGTCGCTGCCGAGGTGAAGGCTCTTGCTGAACAGACAGCCAGTGCGACGCGCAAGATCCACGGGCGGATCCTGGCAACGCAGGGGGCGACACGTGAAGCAGTCGAGGCGATCGGTGAGATCGGAACCGTCATTCAGAACATCAATGACGCTTACGCGATAATTGCTACCGCCGTCAGTGAGCAGTCGACTGTGGTTCGCGAGATGTCAGCCAGTATGCAAGCAGCTGCAGTTGGTATGAGCCACGTTGAGAAAATCATCGAACATACAAGACTGGCAAGTTTGCATGTGGATCATGTAACAAGAAAGACGAGCCAAGAGGTAACAGGGATTTCCTGACGTTTTCAATCCCGAATGCCTCGCAGGTGAGACTGCTCATGCATCAACTATATCTATGTGTAACGCAGCAGCATGATTTGCGGTTTGTGTTGATTGCTTCCGTGATCTGTGCGTTGGGTTCTTATTCAACGTTCGCAATGGGTGAGCAGGTCTTCCGTAGTAAGACAATCAAGGACAAGCTCGCCTGGGGGGCTGCGGGCGTGGTGTCCACGAGCACGGCTATCTGGGCAACTCATTTTATCGCCATGCTTGCTTACGAGCCAAACATGGCCTCCGGCTTCTCGGTTGGCTTGACCGGAGCGTCGCTCGTCGTGGCCTTTGCTCTAGTCGGTCTTGGAGCTGGACTGGTTGTCATCATGCCCGGGTTGTCCGGTCGCTTGGTGGGAGGCGCGATCGTCGGCCTCGCTATCTCCGCGATGCATTACACCGGCATGCGTGCCTATCATGTCCAAGGAGTTATGGACTGGGACCAGGTCGTTGTCGGGCAATCCATCGTCGTCGGCGCCGTTCTCGGAAGCTTGTCGATGATCGCGGCATTCCAACGACGACGCTCAGCACGACGCCTTGCACCGCTCCTTCTACTGCTTGCGGTTTGCGGCACACACTTTCTCGGTATGGATGCGGTCACGATCAGCTACGACCCGACGATCGCCATCCCCGGCGGAAGCATGAACGCGACCGTACTGTCGATACTCACTGCAAACGGCGCACTGCTGATCGTCGGACTGTCACTTGCCGCCCTGAGAGTTTGGCATAGCAATAAATTGCGCAATGAAGCTGAAGGACAGCGACTCCAAGATCTTGCAGACATTGCTGTTGAAGGGTTGATGATCTGCGACGGTGACACCATCCGCGGTATCAATAGGAGTCTAGAACGGATCCTAGGGCTGTCGAGAAAGGCCCTGCTCGGAGTCCCGCTCCAGCGTGTCCTCCCCGACATGCATATCGCTCACATTCCGGCAGCCCGTGAAGCAGACACACTCCTTTTGGATGCCGGAGGGGCACATATCCCTGTCCGCGTCATCGCGCAGTCGATCGCAATCCGGGGTAAGCCGCACACCATCGTTGCGGTGCGCGACCAGCGCGAGCGTTTGCGCGCAGAAGCCGAGATGCATCGGTTGGCTCTTCACGATGCCCTGACCGGGCTTGCCAATCGACGGCAGTTCCATGACGCGTTGGCGGATCGCTACACCTCCCTCAAAGCCGAAGATTCCGCACTCGCATTGTTCATGCTCGACCTTGATCGTTTTAAATTCGTCAATGATACGCTCGGTCATGGCATGGGAGATGCTTTATTATGTCGTGTATCTCAGCGGCTGCAACATGCCGTCAATAAAGGCGATCTTGTTGCGCGCCTGGGCGGTGACGAGTTCGCGGTTCTCATGGCTGCAGGATCTGATCTCGCCATTGTCCAAACTGTTGCCGAACGGGTCATAGACCTCTTAGGCCGTCCCTTCCTCATTGACGGACTTATCGTGAATATCGGCGTCAGCGTCGGTGTGGCGCTCGCACCGAACGACGGTGATACGCCGGAGCAGCTGATCGGTAATGCGGATCTCGCCTTATATGGTGCAAAGCAGGATGGGCGAAGCTGCTATCGCCTGTTCGAGGCGAGCATGAACGCTCGCGTCCAAGCGCGGCGTTCGCTTGAGCTCGACTTGCGCCAAGCCATATCAAGACAGGAATTCCACTTGTGTTATCAGCCCCAGGTCAATGCACGAACTGGTGCATATGACGGCGCAGAAGCACTGATACGTTGGTACCACCCCGAACGCGGTCTGGTCCCGCCCGCCGATTTCATTTCCCTGGCCGAGGAAACCGGACTCATTGCGCCGATCGGCGAATGGGTCTTGCACACCGCCTGTACGGAGGCCTTGTCATGGCCCGAGCACTTGACCGTTGCCGTGAACCTATCTCCGGTTCAGTTCCGCGATAGCCGACTTGCAACAACTGTTCGTGGCATTTTGGAGGTCACCGGATTGCCAGGAACAAGATTGGAGATCGAGATCACCGAGGGTTGCTTGTTGCAGGACGAACAGAAAACCCTGACGGTCCTATGCGAATTGCGATCTCTTGGAGTTCGAATTTCGATGGATGACTTTGGAACTGGCTACTCGTCGTTGAGCTATCTGCGCCGATTTCCCTTCGACAAAATCAAAATCGACCAATCATTCATACGGCAAACGCCGGCAGACAAGGATAGCGCCGCGATCGTCAGAGCGATCGCAACACTCGGCTCGAGCCTCGGCATGAAAATTACGGCCGAGGGTGTCGAAACAATCGCCCAATCAGATTTTATCATTAAGGAGGGTTGTGACCAAATTCAGGGTTACCTGATCAGCAAACCCGTGCCGTCGACGGAGATCGTCAAGTTGTTTGGGCGGACCGCACGCAAAATTAAAGCGTGATGGAGGCGTTAGATGCAAATTTATCGGCTGGTTTACGCGAGTGAGGGGGCGTTGATCGGAACCGAAGCTCACATCCGAAAGCAGATCGATGAGATCGTTGTGGGTTCGGTCGCCCGCAACGCAGCCAGCGATCTTACGGGAGCCATTATGCAGACCCGCACCGGGTTCATTCAAGTTCTCGAAGGACCCTTGTCAGCGCTCGAAGAAGCATTCGAACGCATTTGTCGCGATCTAAGACACAGGCAAATAGATTTACTGGAATTCACTCCAGTCGACAGCCGCACATTTGATCGATGGGCTATGGCTCTTGTCACTCCGAGTAGAGCCATTGGCAGGCTGATCTCGGCATCAGATTTTTGTGATGTCCACAAAAAAGATAAAATTTCTGCCCAACCCGTGATGCAACTGATGCAAACAATGCTATTGGTCCAGCAGGGCACCAACGCTGCATAACATCCTTAGTCGGCTGAAAGCTGATTTTGATCTCAACTGGTGTTGGGTCGCGACATCGAGGGTGCCTATCAGTTTCGATGTCGACAGTGTGATTAACAGTTTGTCATTTTTGAAATCCACTCCGTCATCGTCGCGCGTTGCCGGGTAACGTCCTCGGCCGAGTCATGGCATCATAGGTTATGCTGCCCTGAGCCCATTCGCCGTGTGCAGCCAGCATACGGCGGGAATGTAGTATTGACTTAGAAGATATCGAATGGACCGCAGGCGTAAATTGATCCATCTTAATGAAAAGCTTCCGTCTACTATAATGCGTTTCGATGAAATATTTAGTTCACTCAGACTCGATCAGCCGCAACGCTTGCGTGCGCTATCTTCATTGTCCGCCGATGTTCTGAACTATAATAATTCTTTTATCCAAAGCCATTCTAGCGAAAGTATCTCGACATATATTCACGAAACAACTTATCGACCGCACCTAATTAATGTTTATACCGCAGGATACGTAAATTTTCTATTCACGTATAATGGATCTAACTTGATTACTCTTAAGGACAGGATTTCCCACAACAGAAACATTGACGTCATCATCCTCATTAACACTAGCGACTATTCTTTGCGACAGAATGCTGGTAAGAACAAAAGGGCCATTAGTTTCATGGTCCGCCCGGAGGTACTGATCGAAGAGTATATGCTCAATATTCGGGCTCTTCCTGCGCACATATCTTCCGCTCTGCTTGGGAATGACGCTCGACCAATTATCATGAAATTTCCCCTGCCACCGCGTGTGAGAGCATCCGTCGACAACGTCTATTCAACCGACATCCACGGCAGAGCATTCGAAAGGTACGTATTCGCCAAGGCGGAGGAACTCGTTCTGGAAACGGTTCACATGCTTAACAATATCTATTCGCGCCATGGTCGCCCCTCGCTCGTGTCGCATGAGGAACGGTTCTCTCAAGCAATCGAGGCAGCCGCGTATCTTTATAGGCACAATATCGGCCAGAGCCTGTCGATCCCAGAGATTTGCCGAAAAGTTGGCTTGAATCGCAACGACCTCAATTCCGGTTTCAAAGATATATTTCGACAGTCGCCGGCTGAATACGGCAGAGCACAGACCTTAGAATGGGCAAAACTGCAATTGACTGAAGGAAATCACACTGTGAGTAGTATTTCTGAGGCAGCGGGATATAGCAGTGTTAGTGCTTTTTCGAGGGCCTACAGTTCCTATCACGGAGTTAGCCCGACTTTTCATTTGACCATGATGGCATAGGTTTTCATTCAAGTGGTTGCTATGATCGCTATTAGCAAAATTACGATGCAGCTCCGGATCATGCTGCATAACGATAATATCAGTTCTATTTAACATCACGCGGAATGCATCGTGCGTCCCAACTTTTACTTCTATAAGCGCCACTACAATTCACCTGGGATCCTTCATGACTGAGTACTCAAAATCTGAGAACCAACGTTTGCGCCCGCTTGTTCTCGTCGTTGACGCCGAACTCCTTGTCGCGGAACTTTCTTGTGAAGCTCTCATCGATGTTGGTATAGATGCTATACCGTTCAACAGTACGCACAGAGCAATCGATTTTCTCGTTTCAGGAAATGATGCTGATATTGTTGTGATCGACGTCGCGATGCATGTCGGCACTTTGTCGGGATGGAACTTAGTGAATCGGTTGTCGCTCACCTGGCCACATATCAAGCAACTTATTGTCACAAGCTCAGGTATTCCTTCAAATCAGAAGCAGATCGAGAGCGGGTTCTTCCTCGTTAAGCCATACCAACTATCGGAGCTTGCCCGTATGGTGAAAATCTTGCTCTATTCATCATAGCGATAGGCCTCTTGGTTCCCATCGTTTTGTTCGCTTCATAACCAATAACGTCTTGCAAACAAATTCTAATTTGAGAATTTATCCTGTAACTTGACGATTACAAAATAGGAATAGTGATCCGCTCCCACTGAAGCGGTCCGCCCTGATGTATGGCTTTCGAGCCAGGATGAGGACAGCCAGATGGGAACGACGCAGCATAAGCCGGAGGATGTGGTCGCCAAGCTGCGGCAGGTTGATGTGTTGGTCTCGCAAGGCCAGAGCGTCGGGGATGCGATCCGCACGATCGGCGTGACGGAGGTCACCGACTACCGCTGGCAAGGAGTACGGTGGTCTGAAGAGCGACCAGGTACGGCGCATGAAGGACCTGGAGACCGAGAACCAGCGGCTCCCGAAGGCGATCGCGGATCTCACCCTCGATAAGCTGATCCTGCAGGAGGGCGCCCGGGGAAACTGACCAGCCCCGCGCACTGGCGCGCCTGCATCGCGCATGTCATGGACGTCTTGGACGTCTCCGAGCGCCGCGCCTGCCGGGCGCTCGGCCACGCAAGCTGAAGGGAGCTGACGTGATCGATGGGCTCTCAGACCTGTTCATCCTGCGCGGACTGCCGACGCATGTTCGTTCGGACAACGGGCCCGAGTTCACCGCCAACTCGGTGCTGGCCTGGATTGCGGTCGTTGGCGCGAAGACCGCCTATATCGCGCCGGGCTCACCGTGGGAGAACGGCTTCGTCGAAAGCTTCAATGCGCGGCTGCGGGATGAACTGTTGAACGGCGAGCTCTTCTACACATTGAAGCAGGCGCAGATCATCATCGAAAGCTGGCGTCGACACGACAACACGATCCGCCCACATGGCGCGCTCGGCTAAAAGCCGCCAGCGCCGGAGGTGTTCGTCCCAGCCATGACCGCTTGGCCGGCCGCACTCACCCAGCAGGCTCCGTCGACCAAGCTACCCGTGGAGCAGAGGCCGACCCTGCACTAACTTTGAGCTCTGACCATCTGGTGGGGGTAGGTCACTTAAAGCCGTGCACTTCGAGCCGCTGCGCTAAGCCGTTGATTTACCTGTGGCGCTTGTGACAAGATATCGGATTTAGCGAATCTTAGTTTGCCAATCGATGTTTGCCAATCGATCAGTTTAGATCCAGCAGTTTGCCGCATCGAAGCGATATCAGCCGTCCGTTCCTTTATATGTAGCCGGGAGCCGCGAGATGTAACCGGCTAGATCTTAGCCTGATCTGTGCCGTTAACGCCCCAGCGTCATCCTGCCCCGTCAAGCCCCGTTGGCTGATTCCTCCCCGCTTTCCCCCGATCTTCGACGGGCGCCGGATCGTGCCTTGACCGGATGCGACCGATGGTTTTGTTCTTTTTTCGTTCTCAATTTCCGGGACGGAGGCAGCCATGGCGACCGCGTCGCAGATCCAGACCGTTGCTGCCATGAGCGAGGCCCAGGTGACGGCTGTCGCCTACTTGGAGGCCGCGGAGGGGGATGCAGAGCGGGCGCTCGCCTTCGCCATCGAGGATCTGCTGCGGGTCGAGCAGGACCTCGCCGAGATGCGCAGGGCCGTCTCGCATGGCTACGTCCGCGCGGGCCGGCCGGAGCAGGGGTGACAGCGCGTGGCAGGCTCATGGGCTGCGGGAATCAGACATGTCGACGAGTTGCCGTCGGCGGGTGATGGTACGGTGCGCGTGCCCCTCGTCGGGCCCGCGCTATGCGCGGGCTTTCCGAGCCCGGCCGACGACTTCCTCGAAGGCGCCCTGGAACTGCCGCGCTGGCTCGTGCCGAACCCGCCGGCCACCTTTCTGATGCAGATCCGCGGCGACAGCATGCGCGGGGCCGGCATCCACGATCGGGACCTCGCCTGCGTCGACCGCAGCCTGACCGCCGCCCATGACAGCGTCGTCGTGGCCGTGGTCGAGGGCCAGCTCTCCTGCAAGCGCTACCTCGTCGAGCGCGGCCGCCCGCGGCTTGCCTTCGACAACGACGCCATGCCGGTCTTCGCCCTGGACGAGGACGGCTTCGCCGAGATCTGGGGCGTGGGCCGCTTCACGATCCGCTGGCACATCGCCCGGGCCGGGCTCGGCCGGTGAGCGCCTCCGAAGCGCGCCTGCGCGACCGGATCGGCGGCGGCCGGGCCATCGCCCTGATCGACGGCAACAGCTTCTATTGCTCCTGCGAGCGCGTATTCGACCCGCGGCTTTCGGCCGTGCCGGTGATCGTGCTCAGCAACAACGATGGATGCGCCATCGCCCGCACGGCCGAGGCCAAGGCGCTCGGTATCAAGATGGGCGCGCCGTTCTTCATGATCCGCCAGCTCTGCCAGACGCAAGGCGTGCGGGTCTTCTCCTCGAACTACACCCTCTACGGGGACATGAGCGCGCGGCTGAACGCGATCTATCGCGACGCGACGCCCGACGTGGAGGTCTACTCGATCGACGAGAGTTTCCTCGACCTGACCGGCTTCACCCGGCGCGACCGCATCACGCTCGCCCTCGATGTCCGAGCGACGGTCCGGGCCTGGACCGGCATCCCGACCTGCATCGGCATCGGCCCGACCAAGACGCTCGCCAAGCTCGCCAACCACATCGCCAAGAGCGTCCCGGAACTCGGCGGCGTCTGCGACCTGACCGATCCCGCAGCCTACGACATTGGCTGCCGCGCATCCATGTCGGCACGCTATGGGGAATCGACCGGGCCTCGCTCGCCAAGCTCGAGGCGCTCGGCATCGATAGCGTGGCGGACCTGCGCGACATCGACCCGCGCCCTGTGCGCAAGGCCCTCACGGTGGTGGGCGAACGCATGATCTTCGAGCTGCGCGGCGTCTCCTGCATCGGGCTCGACCTGGTGCCGGCCCGGCGCAAGGGCTGCGCGGTGACCCGCTCCTTTGCCGGCCGCGTGACCGAGCAGGCCATGTTGGAGCAGGCTGTGGCAGCCCATGCCACCCGACTCGGCGAGAAGCTGCGGCGCGAAGGGCTGGCGACCAACCACGTCACGGTCTTCTACCATACGAGCGAGCATGACCGCGGCGAGCCGCAGTGCTCGGTTCAGACCGTCATCGGGCTGCCGGAGGCGACGAACGACAGCCTCGTGCTCATCAAGGCCGCGCAGCTCGGCGTGGCCCGCACCTGGCAGCCGCAAGGCATGCAGCCCTGGCGCTACGCGAAGGCCGGGGTGCTGACGATGGATCTCGTGCCGCTGGAGACAGCACCGCGGGCCCTGATCGGCCGGCTCGATCGCGAGCGTTCCGGCCCGCTGATGGCGGCGCTGGACGCCTGCAACGCACGCTGGGGCCGCGGCACCGTCGTGCCGGCCCGGGCCCGGGCTGGAGCGCGCTCGCACAGACTGGTCGACGAAGTTCGAGATGCGTTCGTCGCGCTACACAACGCAGGTCTCGGCGTTGCTGACCGCCTGGGCGTGAGGTGCGGCTTCAATGGTCCAAAGGCGGTCGTAGCGTGTGCGACACGGCGCCAGTTCTTGAGGTGACCGAACAGGCGCTCGATCCGATTGCGCTACCGGTAGGCGATCCGGCGCTTGGCCGGAACGACGGCCTGCCGCAGAGGTCGCGCCATGCTAATATCGGCCACGTTGCCCGGGGTCAGGGCGAACGCAAGCAGCCAGGAAAGGAAGAGGCTTGGAAAGTGGAACGTCCGACGCCTGATGATGCCGGTGAACCGCGGCCGAGCCCTGGCAAATTCCCGTTCGGGAAACACTTTTCTGCGGCGGCCGACACATTGCGGGACACGCGCAAGGCGTGGCCAGGCCTGAGCCTCTACGAGCGCTTCGAGGAGGTCGTCGTCGTGATCCTGACCGGCCTCATCGGGTTGGTCATCGTTGCGGCCGTGATCAACCTCTGCTTCCGCGTCGTGCGGCTGATCATCTTCGGCCTGCTCGATCCAGCCGAGCACAGCGTGTTCCAGGCCGTGTTCGGTATGATCTTCACGGTGCTGATCGCCTTAGAGTTCAATCACTCGATCCTGAGCGTGTTGCACCGTCAGGAGAGCATCATCCAGCTGCGCACCGTCATCCTGATCGCCCTGCTGGCACTTGCCCGCAAGTTCATCATCCTGGATGCGAGCAAGACCGAGCCCCTCACCATTATCGGTCTAGCGGCCGCCATCCTTGCCCTCGGGGCCGTGCACTGGCTCGTGCGTGACCAAGATCGCAAGGACACGCAAGCGGGCCCTGGCGCGGCGCCACCGCGAGGTTGAGGCGCCGGCCTCGGATTGGAGGCCGGCGCATAGCATCCTAATCGTAAGGGTCGAAGGCCGGCCCGTAGCCATAGCCGACCGGCCGAAGTCCGAAGCGGCGCGGACCGTAGAAGCCGTCGCGCTCCACGACGACCTCGCGGACCACGGGACGAGGCTGGTATACGACCGGCCGCTCCTCGACGATCTCTCGTACGATCCGGCGGGGACGAACCACCGGGCGCTCCACCACGACCTCGCGCACCACCTCGCGCGGCGGTGCCACGACCCGGCGCTCCACGATGGTGCGGCGGGTCACCACGGTCTCGGGCGCATCGTAGGCATCGTAGCCGTACCCGCCTGCCTGGGCGGCGCTGCTGCCGAGCAGCCCGCCGGTTCCGAATGCGGCCACCAGGGCCGCCACTGCAATCATCCTCATGCTCTTGTTCACCCTCTCACACGAACATGGCCGCACGGAGCGGCTGCCCTGGAAACGTCGATGGGCAGTGTTTGGATGAGTCCGCGATGGTCGCGGGGCTCGGATTGAGGTCGGGCGGCAGCAGGCCAAGGCGGTGGTCGCCGAACGTCGCGGAGCTTATCGCGCCGCCGGCATGATCGTGGGTGCTCTGTCCTCAATATTCCAGCACCCACCGCTCCCGACCATTCGTCCGAAGCAGACGAAAAAATTATCGCAGCCTTTGGAACCAGCATGCACCTGGCCCGTTACGCGCGTGCGAGGCCCGATATGGCTCGCACCATGGGCGCCGGCCACGCGGTGTCCGGTGTCCCTTGTAGTCACGTTGCTCATCGGAGGATGTGGTTATGAGGACCTACGACGTTGCGCCCCTATTCCGTTCCTCGGTCGGATTCGACCGGCTCTTCGATCTTCTCACGCAGGCCGAACGCGCTGAAGCCTCGGCGGCCTGGCCGCCTTACAACATCGAGAAGGTGGCCGAG
Source organism: Methylobacterium organophilum (assembly GCF_022533465.1). Taxonomy (NCBI): domain Bacteria; kingdom Pseudomonadati; phylum Pseudomonadota; class Alphaproteobacteria; order Hyphomicrobiales; family Methylobacteriaceae; genus Methylobacterium; species Methylobacterium organophilum. The sequence continues at coordinate 2,458,990 of NZ_CP092848.1, forward strand.
GACGCCTATCGCATCACGATGGCGGTGGCCGGCTTCACGCCTGACGAGATCGAACTCACCCAGCATGACACCGCACTCCTCGTCTCCGGCCAGAGAAAGGGCCAGGAGGGCGAGCGCCAGTACCTGCATCGCGGCATCGCCGCCCGTACGTTCCGCCAGACCTTCAATCTGGCCGAGCACGTGAAGGTCACGGGTGCTTCGCTAGAGAACGGTCTGCTGACTATCGATCTCAAGCGTGAGGTGCCGGAGGCCCTGAAGCCCCGCCGCATCGCCATCGGCGGCACGCAGGCCCCCGTCGGGCAGGACAACGCGCCGGCTCAGATCGAGGGCGAGGCCAAGGCCGCCTGAACCCCGGCTTATGAACGACACCCCTCTCGCGCGGGTCCACCGACCCGCAGGGGAGGCCTCATGCATTCAACCATGCTGATGGAGACGAGAGCCATGAGTGTGAGAGATCTGATCCCCTGGGGCCGCAGCACGAACGCCCCCGTGCCGAACCGGATGCGGGACGAGCCCGTGAGCCCCTTCTTGACGCTTCACCGCGAGATGAACCGCCTGTTCGACGACGTGTTCAGCGGCTTTGGTGGCGGAGCCCTCTCGCCGGCGATGCGCGGCCTTGGCTGGCCGAGTGTCGAGATGGTCGAGACCGATCAGGGCTTGCGCGTCTCGGCCGAGCTGCCGGGCTTGGAGGAGAAGGATGTCGAGCTCACGATTGACGATGGCGTCCTGACGCTGCGGGGCGAGAAGCGGGCGGAGACGACTGACAAGGAGCGCGGCTACACGGAGCGCTCCTACGGCCGCTTCGAGCGCAGCCTTGTCCTCCCGTTCGCGGTCGAGGAGGACAAGGCCGAGGCCTCGTTCAAGAACGGCGTGCTCAACGTGACCCTGCCCCGCTCGACCAAGGCGCCGGAGCGCGGCCGCCGCATCCCGATCAATGGCGACACGCCGCAGACGACGACGCACTGATCGGGAGCCTCCCTCGAACAGGGAGTGAGAGGAACGACTGAACGCATGACATGGCGGCCGGCGCGGACCTGCAGGTCGCGCCGGCGGCTCAACCTTTGCTCAACCGAGGAGGGTCCCATGCAGCCGCTTGAGACAACCATCGAGCGCCTCGGCCCCGTGGCCTCCGCCACGCTCAGAGCGTCGGCCGTAGATCCGTTCGAGGCCTTCGTTGCGCCCGGAGACGTGTTCCGGCACCCGCGCGAGGTTCTGGCCTATCCCAGGCTCTCGACTGCCGAGAAGCGGGCGATCCTGGCCTCATGGGCGTCTGACGCCCGAGCGGTCGAGTCTTGCCCGACTTTGCGCTGCCTGCCGGGTTGCCGGGCGGAGCCGGTGCCGCTCCACGAAGTCCTAGCTGCGCTGCAGGCGCTCGACGGGGAGGTATTGACACGATCGGCGGACGAGGCGACCCGGCGGCGTCTCCCGCTCGCGCGCCGCTCGCCCCCCGCGGGGGCAGCCTCGCAACCCCGTCCGAACTGACGGCAGGAGGTGCGGGATGGCGATTCTCCACCTGAAGGGCGGATCTTGGCGCTTGCCCAGGTTGCGGTGGCCGCCACAAGCCGAGCCGCGGCTCGGTGCAAACCGGATGGTGATCACGGACTGCCTCATGTCCACCGCCCTGTGCGTTGGCGCGGCAGCATTCCTGCCGGCCGCAATCGCCCCCTGGGCCCTGGCCACGCTGCTCAACCTCGCCGGCTTCGTCTGGCTCGGCGTCGCACTCACGACGGCTGGACCGCCCTTCGGACGCGGGCATTTGACCGCCTGGGACGGCGCGCTGCTCTCGTTTGCCGCGAGCTTCTGCGTGCAGGCCGCCGCGCGCCTCGGGGTCTTGGGCACCTGACTTCATCGACGCATCGAAGCTGGAGGCAACCATGCAGGAGCATGTGATTGGCATCGGACATAACAATCCGCCCGTATCGGCGGTCGCGCCGCCCTGGCTTGCCGGTCGGCGAGCTGTCATCCGGCGTCACGGGCGGCCCGTCGGGATGGCGGGCCGGGCGCACGCGGACAAGTGGGTTCTCACCTTCGAGCGCAACACGCCACCCGAGATCGACGAATTGATGGGTTGGACGGGCGGCGGCGATACGCTGGCGACCGAGGTTCGACTCACCTTCGGGACCAGGGCGGAGGCTGTCGCATATGCGGAGCGCCAGGGGCTCGACTACAGCATTGAGCCGGAACCCGCACGGCCGGCCTCGGTGACTCTGGTTCCGCCTTGGCTGTGGAACAGACGTCCTGCCCCGCCCCTGGGCAAGCCGCTCGGCGTTGCACGGCGCCAGAAGGCTGCGGCGTGTCATGCGCCTCGGGAGTATGGCCGGCCGCAGCTGCCTGACCTGGAGCGGGCTCTCGTGAACCCGGCCGCCGTCTTCGCCGAGCCGTTGGATGTGCTGAATCACCCGCGACTGATGACCGGCTGCAAGCGAGAGATCCTGCACCGCTGGGCGTGGGACGAGTACCTCAAGGAGGTGGCGGCAGACGAGGGGATGTCGGAGGGCGAGCCATCCCGCCTCGACGCGGTCAAGGCGGCGCTCTTGGGCCTCGGAGAAACGTGGCGGCCCAAACCTTTCGCGCCGGCCGCATCCGCACCGCCTCTGCCCGAGGAGGCGGAACTCGCCGCCGCCTGAATCGAGGCGCAGGGAACTCCGTGAGTAAGTAGAGCGGCAGGCGCTGTCCGGGCCTGCGCCGCGGGTTGGATCGTTCGTTGACGACCTTTGCTTCCATGAAGGAGGGTCTGGATGGGAGGAGACCGGAAGGAACAGGGAACTCCGTTTCACCTCGTCACCGGCGCCATGGGCTTGCGCTTGCCGCGATGCCATGGCTGTTCGATGACGCCGGTGGTCCACTGGCAACTTGGAGCGCCGTGTTTGCAGGCGCCCTGGTGATACGTCTCGGGCTCTTGGCCGCCCTCATTTTCTGCGAGCGGAAGGTGTGAGCTCAGACTGTGGTCAAAGCCTGACTTTTAGCCGCGCCTTGGCTTCAGCACTGGGACCATCAGCTGCGGTTGACCTGCGTCCATGTCATCTTCGGCGCCGCCGTCGTCGTTGCCGTCGCGGCTGCTGGGATCCGAAATGGTAAAATCGGCCGGACAACCCTTCTTGGCAGCCGGGCTCAGGGTAGCGCGCCGCTCGCATCCTAAAGCATAGACCTCCGCATGATTATGAGCCACGACATGGTGGTGCCATGGCGGCCGCCTACAGGTCCGCCTCTTCCTACAGAACGGACATCTGGGCCGGCAGGATCGAAGGTCCGGAAGGGGTCGGAGGCGGCGGTAGTGTCTCAGTTTGAATTTTTAAGCGCCCTCAGGGCGAACGATGGCGACTGGCGCCCACGTGTGGAGCGAGTGCAAGAACTCCTCGCCTCCCTCTTTGTCGGTAAGCTTCACCTTGAGATGGAACTTGGTCCCAACTGGATAATCTCTTTTTAGTGCATGAGAGCATCGAACGCGAAGATGGGTCGGGTATCCGCTATCGACGGTCGGCCTGATGTGAACCTTGCCGTGGAGGCCAGAAGTCTTTTCCGCTATGTAGCTTTCAACCCAAACCAAGTTGTAGGGCTCAGTCGGCTTCCCCATCTTGGCTCTCCCGCTTTTTGTTCGGCCCACGTTCACCCGGCGCGGGGGCCGCCGCCTCAACAGGTGCGGCGCCCTTCGGACCATAGATCAATCAGGGGCGAGCATTCCACGTTTCCATGAATGAGCACGACGCTTCGGCAAACGCATGCGTGCCTGGGCACATCGCGGCTACAGCCCGCTGAAGGTCGCGGTGGCGCTGCTCTAACGGCAAGCTAAAAATCGGCTCATGATGAGCTACCCGGTTTCGAAGGGTCAAAAGCTCGTCACAAATCGTCCATGCGGATCGCGGGTCCAGCGCTCGATCATGCGGGAAAATGCGCGTGAGGTTATGACGCCACGCATAAGGGACTTCGTAGCTCTTTGAGAGCTGGGAGACCCAAAAGCCTGCCGATAAATCGGCAACAATCGCGGGCAGAGGCGCGGGCTTGATCCCGCGCGTTCTTTCCTGACGATCAACGGCATCTTGCAGGCGGCTCTGATCCATGCGGGTCAATTGCCTTTTGGCCCTTCGCTCATCATAGGGCCAGTTGCAATTATACTTCCAGCATAGGAACTCATTCACGCGGTTTCGGAAGCAAATCTCCCACGCCTGCAAATAGGTGTAAAGTGACTGTGAGAGCTTCGCATTCCAATGATAGATGGATATAGCTCTGAGATCATCGCCCTTGGCGGCTTCGATATACCTAGAGAATCTAGGAGAGCTTAGAGATGTCGTTAACGACTGCTTAAGCGCTGGATTTTTGGCGAAAATCTCTTGCATGGCCCGGAAGGGTGCCCTATGTTGGCGGGGTGAGCCTTGGGAAACGGTCACTGCGCTTCGACGCACACCCCCCTTGGACGGGACTACGGCAAGGGCGGGCTCGAAAGGGTCCGCCCTTCGCTGTTAGGCGGCTGTTTTCTTCTTATATGGCCCACGTTTCCCGGCAACTGGCGCAGCCGCCTCTATCAGCGCGGCCACGTCTTCCATGCTCCACAGTCGATCCGACACGCTTGCCGCCATGGCCGGGCTCATCCGATGCTTCTTGTGCAGCTTCACGAAGTTGTACCAGACGGTATAGAGCGCGACCATATGGGCGTGGTTCTCGAACTTTTTCGAGAAGGCGTTCGTGAGCCGGGTGAAAGGACGCATCTGCATCCGCATCGTGAGGTTCTGGCGTTCGGCAAAGGACGTGCTGATGTGCTTCCGGTTGGGCCCGCCCTGGACCCGCACCTTGACGCGCCGATGCAGTCTGAGGGGCTGTAGCGGCCCTTATGGGCGTCCGGCACGTCGCCGCAGATTTTCACGAGTTGCGCGTAGTCCACATCCGCGCCGAACACCTCTTCCACCGCATTGAGGTAGGCCCGGTGCCCATCCGACGTGAGTTGGATGCGGTTGGCGACGCGCTCTTTCAGGTCGCCGATGAAGGCGTTCGCGTACTCGGCATCCCGGCCGCCGATCAGGTACGAGATGATGAGCTTCGTGTCGGCCTCAATCGCCATCCACGTCCACACGTCGCCCGCGCCGTCCGGGGCTTTCTTCGCGTCCGCGACGTTCGCCTGCTTCGCGTAGCAGAACGACCAAATCTCATCGACCTGCACGCGCTTGGCCTGCACGCCCCGCACCGTGTCGTCATGGAAGGCCGAGCATCGTCCCGATGGGAACGACGAGGGAAGCGCCGAGATAGACGCCGTCCCGTGCCCGGCGGGCGGTGTAGGGCTCGTAGAACGAGTTCGCGTTGACGACGTATTGAAGCACGGGTTCGACGGCGACGCCCTGGCCCAGCTCGAAATGGGCGTTGGCCTCGATCACGAACTTGTTGCGGGGGTAGGGTTGCCCCGTGCCGTCCGCGAAGAAGTTGGTGTCCCCCAGGAAGATCGCGTAGCTGTCGTTCAGGCGCTGCCAGTTGAACTTGAGGCCGTAGGTGTCCTCGGGCCGGCTGCGGTCGGGGCCCGCGAGCAGCAGGCCGACGAAGCCGTTGAAGCGCACCGGGATCGTCGCGTCGAAGGCGTAGCCGGCGCTCGCGTAGAGGGTGAGAGCCTTGGGATGGAGGTCTCCCGCCTCCCGGCCCCCGTCGGCACGCCAGATCGTCCGGCTCGCCGTCAGGACGAGGCCGGAGGTGCCGGATTTCTGCGGCGTCGGCGTGCCGGGCCAGAAATTCTTCATGAAGCCCGCGACCGTCCGGACACTGTCGTCGTGGTCGGCGGTGTTCACGAAGCCGGTCAGGGAGAACCGCCGGGGATAAGGATCGACGGCGTAATCCGTCTTCAGCCCGATCTCGGTCATGACGACGGCGCCCGCGATCCACTCGGAGCCCCATTCGTATCCGTTGAGCCAGTTGGTGTTGGGGTTCACGCTGAAGGCGCCGGCCTGGACATAGGTGCTCGGCGAGAGCTGATAGGCGGCGTTGCCGCCCCAGACCCCGTAGAGGCTCGAGGTCCAGCCCGCATTGAGCACGAGCAGATCCTGGTAGCAGGAATTGACCGTCCCGCAGGGGGGCAGCGCATAGTAGCGGTCGGGATGTGTCCGTCCGATCTCCAGGACCAGCCGGTCGTCGAGGAGGCGCTGCTGGTAGGTCAGCAAGGAGAGGCGGCTCGCATTCGGATTGTAGGGTGCCAGGAAGCCCGACGTGCTGTCGCCGATGGCGTTGGCTATGTTGAGGTTGCGCACGAACCCGAAGAAGCTCTGTGTGAAGTTGAGCGTGCCCCCCTCGATTCCGGCGAGCCGCTGCAGGTCCGCGCTCATGCTCAGCACGAGATAGGCGGCATTGGCCTGCTGGCCCGGGCGCAGGCCGAGGGTGGGGTTGGCGGAATAGAAGTCGTAGGCGTTGACGTCGAAGCTCAGGCCGTGGGCGGCGAGGTCCGTGGCCCAGGCCGAGAGCGGGCCGGTGCGGACAGGATCCTCCCCGCGCGGGGCGATCCGGGGATTCGTCTCCGGCTGGGTGGTGTCGAGGAGGTCGGCGATCGGGGCGGCGCTCTGCGCCCAGGCCGGCGTGCCGCCGAGGAGGCAGGCGAGCAGGGCGAGCGGAGACCAGGCCTGTGCGAGACGAGGTATGTGCGGGATCATCGGGGCCGCCGGCGTCAGAGACGGATGGCGCCGTTGCACAGGCCTATGACGGCCGTGAGAAGCGCCGCGCCGAGGAGGAGAGCCAGACACCGTTCCGCGGCCGTGAAGGGCGTCGCGCTCTGCTCGCGCCGGGCTCGCAGGAAGAGGAGCGTCCCCGGCGCGTAGATGAGGGTCGAGAGGAGCCAGTATTTCGGGCCGGCGGCGTAGAGCATACCGGCGGCGTAGCCGGTGGCGAGCGCCGCCGCAATCAGATCGGCCCGGCGGGCCGCCGCGCCTGTGCCCGCGTAGCCCTCGCCCGTGCGGGCGAGCTTCACGGCGTAGGCCCCGACCAGCAGGTAGGGCAGCAGGCTCATGGCGCTGGTGAGCTCGATCGCGAGGCGCAGGGCGGATTCCGCCGCGAGCGTCGCCAGGAGGACCGCGAAGACCGCGCCGTTAGTGAGCCAGAGGGCGGCGGCAGGCGCGCCGGCGGCGTTCTGGCGGCCGAGGAAGGCCGGCATGATCCCGCCCGCGGCCGAGGCAGAGAGAACCTCCGCGGCCAGCAGCGACCAGGACAGGTAGGCGCCGAGCACCGAGATCAGCACGCCCAGGCTGACGAAGATGGCGCCCTGCCGCCCGATCACGGCCTCCAGCACCCCCGCCATGGACGGATTGCGCAGGGCGGCGAGCTCCGCCCGCGGCAGGATCCCGTAGGACAGGATGGTGACGAGCATGAACAGGGCGAGCACGCTCGCGAAGCCGAGGAGCGTGGCCTGTCCCACGTCCTCCCGGCGCCGCGCGTAGCGCGAATACACGCTCGCCCCCTCGATGCCGAGGAAGACGAAGACCACGATCAGCAGTGTGCCGCGAACCTGTCCGAACAGGTCGCCGGCAGAGAGCGCGGGAGCACCGATCAGATTCGCGGCGAAGACCTCGGGCCGAAACGCGACCGCCACCACGGCGAGGAACACCACGATCGGGACGATCTTGGCCACCGTGACGATCGTGTTGAGGGCGGTCGCCTCCTTCACGCCCCGCAGCAGCAGGGCATGCACGCCCCAGAGGATCAGGCTGGCCACGGCGACGGCGGCGGGGGTGTCGCCCTCGCCCAAAGCCGGAACGAAGGCGCCGAGGGTCGATTGCGACAGCACCAGGAAGGTGACGAGGCCGAGGAAGGCGCTCGCCCAGTAGCCGAGCGCCGAGAGGAAGCCGAGATAGGGGCCGAACCCGGCCCGGGCGTAGGCCACGATGCCCGCATCCAGGTCGGGCTTGCGCTCGGCCAGGGTCTGGAAGACACGGGCCAGCATCAGCATGCCGAGGCCGGCGATGCCCCAGGCGATCAGCCCGCCGACCACGCCCGTGGAGCGCCCGAAGGCCTGGGGCAGGGAGAAGATCCCGCCGCCGACCATCGAGCCGACGACGAGGGTGGTGAGGGAGAGGCGCGACAGCGTCCGCGGCCCCGCGGCGGGGTTGCCCTTGGAGGTGGCGGCCTGCGCCTCGTTTCCGCCGGGCAGGATCGCCGCCGGGGCGAGGGCGGTCACGCCGCCGCCTGCATCGGCCGCGCCGGGGCGCCGGCCCATTGGGTGTTGGCCGGAATCGCCTCGCCCTTCATTACGATGGTGAGCGGTCCGAGCCGGGCGTGGCCGCCGACGCGGGTGTCGTAGAGCACCGTGGTCAGGGCGCCGACGCTGACGCCTCGCCCGATCTCGATCGGGCCGATCTTCATCACCCGGTCCTCGAACAGGTGGGTCTGCAGGTTGGCCGTGGCGTTGATGGCGGCATGGTCGCCGATCCGCACGCAGTCGAACTCGGTGATGTCGGTGCTGTCGAGGAACACGCCGTGGCCGATCTTTACGCCGAACAGGCGCAGGGCCGGGGGCAGCAGGACCGTGCCGCGGAGGCTGTCGAGCAGGATGGCGCCGGCCGTGCCCCAGTAGAGCGTGGTCATGGCCTCGGTGCGCAGGGCCCACCACGACCACAGGCCGTGATTGCCGGGCCGGTACACGCCCATCATGATCCATTTCAGCACGAGCACCACGCCGGCCAGGATCAGCGCGCAGGCCGTGCAGGTTGCCACGAAGATCGCCAGGAACATGCCCCAGCTCTGGTGCTCCAGGGCCGGGAACAGCACGTATTCCGCGGCGTAGGTGCCGAGGGTGATGAACATCATCGTCGGCATCGAGGCGCTGAACAGCTCGAACACGGCCCGCAGCAGCCGGCGCCTGGCGGAGGGCCGGAAGGTCATCGCAGTCTGCGCATCGTCGAAGCGCTGGCGCACAGGCAGGCGGAGGGGCGGGCTGCCGAACCAGGTCTCGCCCGGTTCGATGGCGCTTCCGGCCGGAGGCTTCGACTTGATGCCGATCAGGCAGTCGTCGGGAATGTCCGTGCCCGGCGGCAGCACCGCGTCGTTGCCGATGAAGACCCGGGAGCCGGTGCGCACCTTGCGGATCGTCATCCAGCCGCGTCGGATGTCCTCGTCGCCCACCACGACCTCGTCGGCCACGAAGCAATGGTCGCCGATCTCGATCGTGTCGTAGCGGCCGGCGAAGTTGGTGGCGACCTCGGTGTCCCGCCCGATCCGGGCGCCCATCAGCCGGTACCAATGGCGCATGTAGACCGTGGAGAAGAGCGAGCTCAGCGTGTCGAGCATCACGTCGCTGGCCAGGCCCACCGTCCATTTGCGCAGGTAGAAGCCGGAATGGATCGAGTGGGTGCCCTCTCCTGCGCGGGGCAGAACGATCCAGCGGATGGCGGTGACGAGCATCGCCGTTCCGAAGACGAGGAGCATCGCGGTCGGCCAGGTTAGGACCGGCAGGTACCAGTGGTAGTCGAGCCCTACGAGCGCTTGGAGCACGGTGTCGTAGCGGTCGAACAGGTAGAAGGCCGGGAAGACCGGGAGCAGCGCCATGGCCGGCATGAACAGGACCATCAGCGCGAAGAACGCGGTCCGGGCGGCCTGCATCGCCCGTGTGGGCTCAGGCGCCGGCGCGGGCCATGTGGCGGGGTCCACCGCGCCGACCCGGCGGCCGGGGGAGCCATCCCAATGCTCGAAGGCGCCGACGCGGGTGCCCGGCAGGATGGCGGTGAGGTCGCCGAGCTCCGCGCCTTCCTCGATGATCACCCCGTGGCCGATGGCGCAGGAGGTGCCGATATAGGCGGCGGACTGGATCTCCACCGGGCCGATGACCAGCTCGTTGCCGACGACCTCGGCATTGGCGACGCTGAGCTTGGCGCCGAGGGTCACGTCGTCGCCGATGGTGAGGAGGTCGATCGCCCCGGCATTGAGGCCGCTGACGATGCTGCGGCGACCGACGCGGGCGCCGAGCGCCCGCATGGTCGCGGCGGCGAGCGGCATGCCCTGCATCAGCGAGAGATGGGTCAGGCCGACGAACTGCTTGGCGAGCCACCAGCGAAAGAAATAGACGCCCCAGAGCGGGTAGCGGCCGGGCTTGGCCCGCCAGAGCACGGCGCGCTTGCCGAGGATGCCGGCTACGGTGACGGCGAAGGTCACGAGGGCATAGGTGCCCAGAAGCATCAGCACTTCGTGGAAGCGGATGACCTCGTCGGTCGTGATCAGCTCGTAGACCACGAAGATCGTCAGCCACGGCCCCGTGCGTCCGAGCAGCAGCAGCGGCAGGCAGGCGGCTTGGGCGAGGCCGCACAGGAGGCGCCGCATGCGCGGCGGCGGCTTGAAGGAGAGGTCGACCGGGCTGGCCTCCGGCGCGTCGGAGATCCGCGTGTCGAGGGCGGCGGCCATGGCCCGCAGGCTGCGCTGGCCGTAGACATCCTCCAGGGTCAGGCTCGCGAGGCGCGAGGTCTCGCGCACGGCGGCGAGGAAGCGCGCGGCCAGCAGCGAATGGCCGCCGAGATCGTTGAAGAAATCTGCCTCGAAGGCCAGGACCTGCCCCGGGAAGAGTGGCTGGGCCGCCGCGAGCAGGGCGGCCTCGGTGGCGGTCTGCGGCGCCTCCTGAACCTCGGCTTCGTCCGCGGCCTGGAGGGCCATCGCCTTCAGGGCCTTGCGGTCGGCCTTGCCGGAGGTCATCCGCGGCAGGACGGCTATTTCTTCGAAATGGGCCGGCACCATGTAGGGCGGTAGCTGCGCCTTGAGCGCTGCCCGCAGGACCGCGCGGTCGAGGGAACGGCCCGCCTCCGGCACCACGAAGGCGACGAGCCGGTCGATGCCGTTGTCCGGGCGCACCACCACCGCCGCCTGGGCGATGCCCGGGGTAGTGGAGAGCCGGGCCTCGATCTCGCCGAGCTCGATGCGGAAGCCGCGCAGCTTGACTTGATCGTCGATGCGGCCGTGGAACAGGATCTTTCCGCCCGGATCGACGCTCACGGCGTCGCCGGAGCGATACAGCACCGGGTCAGCCCCCTCCGGGTCGAAGGGGTTGGCGATGAATTTCTCGGCCGTCAGATCCGGCCGCCCGAGATAGCCGCCGGCCAGGCCCGGGCCGCCGATCAGGAGCTCGCCTTCCTCGCCCGGGCCGGCCAGAATTCCCTGCTCGGTGACGATGTAGCAGGTGTAGTTCGGGATCGGCCCGCCGATCGTCACCGGGGCGTCCGGGGTGACGATATCGACGGTGGCGACCACGGTCGCCTCGGTCGGGCCGTAGCTGTTGAACACGGTGCGGCCGGGCCGGCACCAGCGCTGCCGCACGGCGGGCGGGCAGGCCTCGCCGCCCAGGATGATGATGCGCAGCGAGGGCACGTCCTCCGGCATCATCGCCAGCAGCGTCGGGACCGTGTCGAGGACGGTGATCCCGGCCGCCCGCATCACGCCGGGCAGCGCGTCGACCTCGCCGAGGATCGCGGGCGAGGCCACCCACAGGGTGGCGCCGACGAGATAGGGGACGAAGATCTCTTCGAGGGAGAGATCGAAGGCGACCGACGCGCCTTGGAAGCATACGTCGTCCCCGGTCATGCCGTAGACTTGGTTCGCCGCGCGCAGGTAGTGGCAGATATTGGCGTGGCTGATGACGATGCCTTTGGGCTTGCCCGTCGAGCCCGAGGTGTAGATCGCGTAGGCCGGGTGAGCGTTGGTGAGGCCGAGCGCCCGCAGGTCGATCGGTGCGCCCGCGCCGCCCTCGTCTATCAGGGCCGCGAAGGGGAGGGGCGTCGCCGCCGGCGCCCGTTCGAGCTTCGCCGCGGTCACGGAGTCGACGATCAGGAGATCGGCCGCGCAATCCGTGAGGCACTCGCCGATCCTATCCGGCGGCGCGTCGGCGTCGAAGGGGATGTAGGCGGCGCCGCTCTTGAGGATGCCGAGCAGGGCGACATGCAGGTCGAGGGAGCGGGTCATCCACAGGCCCACGAACCGGCCCGGCCCGGCGCCCCTTGCCCGCAGGGCCCGCGCGACCTGGTCCGCCCGGGCCTCCAGCTCCGCGTAGGTGATCCGGGTCCCGCCGAACACGATGGCGATGTGCTCCGGGCGTGCCCGCGCCGAATCCGAGACGATCTCCGGCAGCAACTCGTCACGCAGGAGCGACGGATCCTTCCGGCCCCGGAGAATGCTCCGGCAGGCGAGATCGGGACGCATGTTCATGGAAGGCGGTTCTCGACGCGTGCAGTTCGTCGGAATTTCGCCGGAGATCCTTTAGGAAATGCGAGCGAATACGCTCAAGGCTCCGGCGGAGCGGCGTCGATCCGAGACCTTCTCTGGATTGGTAAACGAGTCGCCAATACGGGCGGCATGCTTATCTGTTTCTGATCTTTGCCAACCCGAGCCCTACCGCGGGGCACGTCAGGCCACGAGCCGCGCCACCTCGACCGCCCGGCAGGTATCGGCCCGCAGGCGCCAGTCCGCGATCCGCATCGCCTGGCAGAAGCGCGCCTTGGCTTCGTAGAGGGCCGAGACGTCCGAGCGGGCGCGCACGACCATGCGCCCTTGCACGACGGCACGGTCGTGGCCGCTCCCATCGGGCACGACCTTGTGAAAGGTGACGAGGTAGCTGCGCATCGCAGGGCTCCGCTCCGGACAGACGGTGGAGCGTGTGGGCGGTCGGGGCGGGCGGCCTTGATCCAGCGCAAAGCCGGCCCCGCGCGCGGCCCTGATTCCTTGCGGCGCCGACCCTTGCGCTGGATCAAGGTGCCACCCGGACGACCCGGCAGGATGCCCCCGTCAGGATGGACGGGAGAGAGAACGATGACCGTGGTGATGCAATCGATCTTCGTGGAGACGGTGCGCGAGGAGCGCGTGACGACGGCCTTGCGGCCGCGCGACGCAGCATCCCCCGCGCTCGTCGCCGACACCGCCCGCGAGCGCAGCATCGGCAGCTTCCAGGCTTTGGCGCTGGCGATCGCGGCTGCCGTGGTCACGACGGTCCTGACGGCCCTCGTTCTCTGAGGCCGCTTTCGGGACATCCCGCGAGGTCAGGGCCCGCGCGACGCCGCCATCGGCGCGGCGCGGGCTTTGGAGGGGCTAAGTCCCGCGCTCAGCGGAACAGGATCAGCGCCTTGGATAGGGTGATCCAGATGCCCCAGAGGATCGGGATGCCGACGATGGCCCAGGCCAGGGCCGCGCCGGCCGAGACGCCGCCGCGGCCGATGCCCTGGGCGCCTCCTCGCGTCGCAGCGCCCGTCCTGCCCTTGGCCTCGAGCGCCGCGACCTCGGTCTCCGGCATGAACCAGCGCCGGGCGAGGGGACGCACCGCGAGGTTGCAGACGAAGCCGACGGCGAGGAAGACCGCGAGCACGTACATCGTACGTGCGTAGAGATCGACGCCGGTCACGCCGGCATCGACCTGATGCTGGCGGATCGCGGTGACGACGACCGGTCCGATCACGCCCGCCGTCGACCAGGCGGTGAGCAGGCGGCCGTGGATGGCGCCGACGAACTGCGTGCCGAACACATCAGCGAGATAGGCGGGGATGGTGGCGAAGCCGCCGCCATACATCGACAGGATCACGCAGAAGAAGCCCACGAACAGGGCCGTCGAGCCGATCCCCGCGGCCCAGGGCGCGGCGGCGTAGAGCGCGACGCCGAGGCCGAAGAAGATCGCGTAGGTGAGCTTGCGGCCGAGCTTGTCCGACATCGAGGCCCAGAAGAAGCGGCCGAGGATGTTGAACAGGGACAGGAGGCCGACGAAGCCCGCGGCGATGGCCGCGACCTGGGTCTTCTGCCCGGCGTCGAGTTGCCCGAACCCGACCTCGGGAAGGTTGATCAGCTTGCCGCCGAAGATCTCCTGCAACATGGGCGAGGCGAGGGCCAGCACGCCGATGCCGGCCGACACGTTGAGGCAGAGCACCAGCCAGAGCAGCCAGAATTGCGGCGTCTTGTGCGCGTCGCGCAGATGCACGTGGCCGGAGGCGATCATCGCGTTCTTGGCGGCCGGCGGCGTCCAGCCCTCCGGGGCCCAGCCGGCCGGCGGCACGCGGTAGCCGAAGGCACCGCCCAGCATGAACAGCAGGTAGCCGATGCCCATCACGACGAGGGTCTGCCAGACGCCGGCGGATTCCGGGCTGCGGAAGGTCTTGATCAGGGTGTCGGCCAGCGGCGAGCCGATCATCGCGCCGCCGCCGAAGCCCATGATCGCCATGCCGGTCGCCATGCCGCGCCGGTCGGGGAACCATTTGATCAGCGTCGAGACGGGGGAGATGTAGCCGAGCCCCAGCCCGATGCCGCCGATCAGGCCCATGCCGAGCCAGATCAGCCAGAGCTGGTGCAGGTGGACGCCGAGGGCGCCGATCAGGAAGCCGCCGCCCCAGCAGAGCGCGGCCACCACGCCCGCCTTGCGCGGGCCCGCCCGTTCGAGCCAGCCGCCGAACAGGGCCGCTGAGATGCCGAGCACGACGATGCCGATGGAGAAGACGATGACGAGGTCGCTGACGCGCCAGTCGCAGCGGGTGGTGAACAGCGCCGTGAGCACGCTCATGTCCGGGCAACTCGCCGGCGCCGGCTGCCCGACGCTGAGCGCCCGGGACAGGGGCAGCCAGAACACGGACAGGCCATAGGCCATGCCGATGCAGAGATGGATCGCGAGGGCGGCCGGGGGCACCAGCCATCGGTTGAAGCCGGGTTTGGCGACGATGCGCTCCCGTGACAGCCATGTCGGGGCGAACGCCTGATGCCCGACCCCGTCGGCAACGCCTAGACTCATGCGGTTTTCCTCCCGGTGGCCTCGAAGCGGGCCACTCCTGCACGACGCTATCAATGTTCGGCGGCCCGGGCCAAGACAATCACGCCCCGGCACGTTCGGCGCACGGCTTTAATCCGGGTCACCTCTTCGCCAGCCGCTTCGGCGGCTCTCGCACACGGCGCGACCGTGCGTCGAGGCGCTGGGATCGCCGGCCCCACTCCCCGGACGATGGAGCGAGAGATTTCTTCCCGGACTGCCGCCCGGATGGCGCAATCGTCCTCTCGAACTTCGTTCTTTAAAAAGAACAATCCAGTTGACTAAAAGAACGGTCGCGGCCACGCTGAGGCTCTTGGATCGGCCCCTCGGGGCCACCGGATCGACACCAACGGACTTGGGAGAGCCACGGCGATGGCGTTTCGACCCCTGCACGACCGCGTTCTTCTGCGGCGCGTGGACAGCGACGAGCGGACGAAGGGCGGCATCATCATCCCCGACACCGTCAAGGAGAAGCCTCAGGAAGGCGAGGTCGTCGCCGTCGGCCCGGGCGCCCGCGACGAGCAGGGACACCTGAACGCGCTCGACGTGACCGTCGGCGACCGGGTGCTGTTCGGCAAATGGGCCGGCACCGAAGTCAAGATCGACGGCCAGGATCTCCTGATCCTGAAGGAATCCGACATTCTCGGCGTGATCGCGGCCTGATCTGGCCCGTAACCAGCAATCTTGGAGGATGGGAATGGCAGCAAAGGACGTGAAGTTTTCGGGAGATGCCCGCGAAAGGCTTCTGCGCGGCGTCGACATCCTCGCGGATGCCGTCAAGGTGACGCTCGGCCCGAAGGGTCGCAACGTCGTGATCGAGAAGAGCTTCGGGGCGCCGCGCATCACCAAGGACGGCGTCACCGTCGCCAAGGAGATCGAGCTGGAGGATCGCTTCGAGAATCTCGGCGCGCAGCTCCTGCGCGAGGTCGCAGCGAAGACCAACGATTTGGCCGGTGACGGCACCACCACCGCGACCGTGCTCGCCCAGGCGATCGTCCGCGAGGGCGCAAAGGCGGTCGCGGCAAACTTCAACCCCCTCGACCTGAAGCGCGGCATCGACCTCGCCACGGCCGCCGCGGTGAAGGACATCACCGGTCGCGCCCGCAAGGTGACCGCGTCCGACGCCATTGCCCAGGTCGGCACGATCTCCGCCAACGGCGACAAGGAGATCGGCCGCCTGATCGCGCAGGCGGTCGAGAAGGTGGGCAAGGAAGGCGTCATCACCGTCGAGGAGGCCAAGACCGCCGAGACTGAGCTCGACGTCGTCGAGGGCCTGCAATTCGATCGCGGCTATCTCTCGCCCTACTTCGTGACCAATGCGGAGAAGCTGATCGCCGAACTCGAGGATCCCTACATCCTCAT
Organism: Methylobacterium organophilum; assembly: GCF_022533465.1. Classification (NCBI taxonomy): domain Bacteria; kingdom Pseudomonadati; phylum Pseudomonadota; class Alphaproteobacteria; order Hyphomicrobiales; family Methylobacteriaceae; genus Methylobacterium; species Methylobacterium organophilum. Next base: position 2,475,059 of record NZ_CP092848.1, read on the forward strand.
CCACGAGAAGAAGCTCTCTTCCCTTCAGCCGCTGCTGCCGGTTCTGGAAGCGGTCGTCCAATCGAGCCGGCCCCTGCTGATCATCGCCGAGGATGTCGAGGGCGAGGCTCTGGCCACTCTCGTCGTGAACAAGCTCCGCGGCGGCCTCAAGGTCGCGGCCGTCAAGGCGCCGGGCTTCGGCGATCGCCGCAAGGCGATCCTGGAGGACATCGCGATCCTGACCAACGGCCAGACCATCTCGGAAGATCTCGGCATCAAGCTGGAGAACGTGACGCTCGGCCTGCTCGGTCAGGCCAAGCGCGTGCGCATCGACAAGGAGAGCACGACCATCGTCGACGGTCTCGGCGAGAAGGCCGACATCGAGGCCCGTGTCGGCCAGATCAAGGCGCAGATCGAGGAGACCACCTCGGACTACGACCGTGAGAAGCTCCAGGAGCGCCTGGCCAAGCTCGCTGGCGGCGTCGCGGTGATCCGCGTCGGCGGCGCGACCGAGGTCGAGGTCAAGGAGAAGAAGGACCGCGTGGACGACGCGCTCAACGCGACGCGGGCGGCGATCGAGGAGGGCATCGTCCCCGGTGGCGGCACGGCCCTGCTGCGCGCCAAGGCGGTCGTATCGGCGCTGACGAGCGACAATGCCGACGTGAAGGCCGGCATCAACATCGTGCTCAAGGCGCTCGAAGCCCCGATCCGCCAGATCGCTGCCAATGCCGGCGTCGAGGGTTCGATCGTCGTCGCCAAGATCGTCGAGAGCGGCTCGGACACCTTCGGCTTCGACGCGCAGACCGAGACCTACGGGGATCTCGTCGAGGCCGGCATCGTCGACCCGGCCAAGGTGGTGCGCACCGCCCTGCAGGATGCCGCTTCCGTGGCGGGCCTTCTGGTGACCACCGAGGCCCTGGTCGCCGACCGGCCGAAGGAGAAGGCGCCGCTGCCGCCTGCCGGTGCGCCCGATTTCTGAGCCACGAGGGCCGGGCCGCGGGCCATCCGAGCGATGGCCGCGGCCCCAGCTTTGCAAGAGGAATCCTGGATCGTCGCTCCGCCACTGGCCTGCCGCGCATCACCGACGTCGCGGCGACCGGAGGTGCCGCGGCGATGCGTGAACGGAGTGCACCGTGACCACTGCGACCAGCTTCCGCCGCCGACTCGAAGGATACGGACTCACCACGGCCGAGATCCTCTACCACCTGCCGGACCACCCGCACTTGCTTCAGGTCTTCGTCTGGCAGGAGCTCGATCTCTTCCCGAACTTCCCCGAACTGAAACGCTTCCTGAGCTTCTGGCAGAAGACGCTCGACGGGCCCCTGCATTCGGTGAAGGTCTGCCACAGCCGCCTGATCAAGCCGGCGGAGCTCCGGGCCGTGGGCGCGGAATTCCGCTTGCATTGAGCGGGCTTGTGCCGTCGCGCCACGCTGCGGCGCGGCGGCGTCAGGCCTCCCGCGCCAGTTCGGTGGTGATGTGCTTCACCGACGGGGTGACGATCGCCACGAACTGCGCCTCGCGCAGGCGGCGGAAGGCTTCCGCGCCCTCCAGGTAGCCGCGGGCCCCGAATTGCAGCATGGCGGATTGCGCCGCCTCCAGCGCCAAGAACGACACGTCCAGGCGCAGGCGCAGGGTGTCCAGAAAGGTCGCCCGGTCCGTCTCCCCGTGGTTGCGGGCGGCCGCGACGACGCGTTCCCGCAGGGCCTCCGCCCGCGCCTCGATCCCCTCGGGGCCGAGCGGCAGGAAGGCCGCGTCCCGGCGGCCGCGGGCATCCGCGCGCATCAGCGCGGCCACGCCCCGGGCGAGGCCGAGGCCCATCCCGGTCTGGAGCAGCACGAAGCCGTTGCGGATGCGCGGCACGAAGGTCGCGACATCGTGGGAGATCACATCCTCGTCGGCGAGGAAGGCGTCCCGCACCAGCACCGTGTAGGTGCCGGTCCCCTCCAAAGCCACGAAGCGGGCATTGGCCGACAGCGCGACCGTTTCGGTTCCGGACTCGAACAGCCCCATCACCCGCCGCCCGTCCGGCAGGGCGAAGATGCCGGCGAAGCGGTGCCCGGGGGCGAGATTCGAGACCCAGGGCAGGCGTCCATGCACACGGTAGCCGCCGCCCTCGCGCTGGCCCTGCAGCGCCAGGGGCTCGATGCCGGCGAACGCTTTCATCGGATTGGAGAGGCCGGTGCCGCCGAGGCCTTCTCCCGCGGCGAGGGCTGCGAGGTGGCGGCGGGGACCGGCTTCCTCGGAGCGGGCGAGATACCAGACCAGGGCGTCCTGGCACCAAGTGCAGAAGGCGGTGGAGAGGCAGGCCTCGCCCGCCTCGGCCATCGCATCCACGGCTCCGAGCAGCCCATCCGGGTTGTCGCCGATATGGTGGCTGAAGGCACCGGCCGCCCCGAGCGAGCGCAGCACGCTCTCAGGATATTCCCCGGCATCGATGGCGGACAGGCGTGGGCGCAGCTCGTCGCGCACGATGTCCGTGACGGTGCGCGGCGTCGCGAGGCGGGCGCTGGCGGCCATGGCGGCGTCAGGCCCGGGCCAGGGTGACGTCGACGGGGTTCTTCACAGTGTTGAGCACTGGCGACCATTGCGCTGCGTGGGCCACGAGCGCGTCGAGCTCCGCCGCGCTCGCGCCCTCGATGTCGAGATGCGCCTTCAGCCGCACGGCGGTCAGGCCGACCGGCTTCTCGGAGAGATCGCCCGTGCCCCAGACCGAGGTGATGTTGATGTCGCCCTCGGATTCGATCGTGATGCCCTTCACGGTCCAGCCGCGGGCTACTGCATTGGCCTGGATGCCGACGGCCACGCAGGTGCCGAGGGCGGCGAGAAGGGCCTCGGTCGGGTTCGGAGCGGTGTCGTCCCCGAGCAGCGCCGGAGGCTCGTCCACGATATGGGGCTCGAGATTGCGGATGTAGTTGAGGTGGCGGAAGCGACGGCCTTCCGCGATGGTCTTGGCCCGAACGGTCTTCACGACGCTGGGGTCGGAGCGGCCTTTCTCGGAAAGGGCGTGCAGTCTGTCACGGTCGATCGGCTCAAAAGTCTTCTCGAAGGTCTGGACGATCTCGTTGGCGGCCGTGGCGGTCATGAAGCGTTTCCTCACGTTGCGGGAATCCAGCGGGCGTGGGCGGCGAGCCGACCCAGCGCGCTGTCGAGGGCGTAGCCGATCAGTCCGATCAGAAGGACGAGGGCGGCGAGGCGGTCATAGGAGAGGGTGTCGCGGGCATCGTTGATGGCGTAGCCTAGCCCGCTGGTGACCCCGAGATACTCAGCCGGCACCAGCACGATCCAGGCGACGCCCAGAGCGAGGCGCAGGCCGGTGAGGATGTCCTGCAGCACCGCCGGCACCACGACCCGGCGCAGGCTTGCGAGCGGGCCCGCGCCGAGATTGCGCGCCATGGCGAGCCAGACCGGGTCGACCCGCTTCACCCCGGCCGCGGTGGCGAACAGGATCGGCCAGATCGCGGCCGCCGCGATCAGGAAGACGATGGCCCCGTCCCAACTCGGGAAGGTCAGCACCGCGATCGGCATCCAGGCGAGTGGAGAAATCATGCGCAGGAGCTGGAACGGCGGCTGCAGGAGCCGCTCCGCCAGCGGCGAGGAGCCGACGAGCAGCCCCAGCGGCGCGCCGAGCAGGAAGGCGACGGCGAGCCCCTGCCCGATCCGCGCCAAACTCGGCCCCGCCGCCCGCCACGCCTCGCCGGAGGCGATCAGCTCCGCGAAGGATGTGAGGGCCGGCCCCGGTGCGAAGCCGGCGAAGGCGGAGTAGGCCGGCACGCTCTCCAGGATCAGTCCGCCCGCGAACCAGAGGCCGAGCAGGCCGAACAAGCCCACCAGCGGCGCCAGACGGGCGACGAGACCGTCGAGGGCGAGGCGCGGCCGGGCCGGTGCGGTCCCCGGCTCGACGGCGAGCGCCGCATCGGTCGCGCCGCCGCTCACAGGCTCAGGACTTCCTGGCGGGTGAGCGCGGCCGCATCCGCTGCGCCCGGCCATTCGGGATAGCGCTTGAGAGAGGCGGTGACGAAGCGGTCGTCGACGAGGTCCTTGGCCACGAAATCCGGGTCGAGCCCGTTCAGGAAGGTGGCGTCGCCCTCGACCACGGTCTTGCCCATGGCCTCGACGATGAGCTTGGTGGCGGAAGGATACGGCCAGGGCTGGAAATCGATCCGCTGCGCGGCCCAGTCACGGTGGCGGATCGCCCCGTTCTGCTCGTAGGCCGGCCCGTAATCGGTCACCGCCTTCACCACCACCTCGGCGGGCATCGGCAGGTAGCCGCGGCCCTCCTTGGAGATCAGGCGGGCGACTTCCTCGCGGTTCTTCACGCAATAGGCCTGGGCCCGTACGATGGCGTCGACCGCCTTGCCCGTCCATTCGGGGTTCGCCGCCACCTGCCGCTCATGGGCGACGACCACGCAACAGGGATGGTTCTTCCAGATGTCCCCGGTGAAGCGCAGCATCCGCGCCCCAGCCTTGATCTCGCCCAGCGCGTTGAAGGGCTCGGCGACGATGTAGCCGTCGATCTTACCCGCCGCCAGCGCCGCCGGCATCTCCGGCGGTGCCAGGATCTGAAGGGCGCATTCGTTCGGGCCGGCCTCGCCGCGGATCACCGGGGTCACGCCGGATTCCCGCAGGGCGTATTGCAGCACGACATTGTGCATCGAGTACCAGTAGGGCACCGCGACGCGTTTTCCCGTGAGGCCCTTGAAGTCGGCGATGCCGCTTTTGCCGCCGACGACGATGCCCGACCCGTTGGTATGGGCCCAGGCCAGGATCTTGACCGGGAACTTGTTGTTGTAGCGCATCCAGACCGGGATGGGCTTGAGCAGATGGGCGAGGTTGAACTTGCCCGCCGCGAAGCCCTCGACCAGGGCCGACCAGGAGCGCACCGGCGTCGGCTCGGCAACCTTGAGGCCCGCCTCCTCGAAGTAACCCTTGGCGTGGGCCACCAGCAGGGCGGTGGCGTCGGTGATCGGCAGGTAGCCGATGCGCACGGTCTCGTCGTCGGCCGCATGGGCTGCCTTGCCGGAGAGTGCGAGGCCACCGCCGCCCAGGAGGGCAGCGAGACCACCGCGGGCGAGGGCATCGAGGGTGTCGCGCCGGCTCCAGTCGGCGCGAGCCCATTCATGCGTCCACAGGGCGGAGATGTCGTCGGGGGCGGTCATCGAGAGGCTCGGGGTCAGGCGGCGTGGCGGCCGGTCGCGTCGGGAGGGGAGCCAAAGCGTCGGCGCAACTCGGCCTCCGCATCGGCACCGAGGGAGAAGTCCGCCGTGACCCGAGCCAGGCGGCCGCCGAGCACCACCGCGCGTTCGGCGAGCGCCGCCACGTCGGCGAGGTCGTGGGTGACGATCACGAGGGTGAGGCCGCGGGCGCGGGACAGGCGCAGCACATCGGCCCGCAGGCTCGCGCGCATCTCGGGATCGAGGGCGGAGAAGGGCTCGTCGAGGAGCAGGATACGCGGCGCGCTCGCGAGCGCCCGGGCGAGCGCCGCCCGCTGCTGCTGGCCTCCGGAGAGCTGGTGAGGCTTGGCCTGCGCCCGCTCGGCGAGGCCGAGATCGTCCAGCAGGCGCTGCGCTTCCGCCGCGCAGCTAGCCCCATCACGGGCCAGCCGGCCGGAGAGGCGGGCGGGCAGCAGCACGTTGTCCAGGACGCTGGCCCAGGGCAGCAGCGCGGGCCGCTGGAACATGACTGTGCAGCCTGGAACCGGCCCGCGTACGGCCGCGCCATCGACCCGCAGGGTGCCGGCAGAAGGGGCCGCAAGGCCCGCCAAGATCTGCAGCAGGGTCGATTTGCCCACCCCCGAGCGCCCGAGGATGCCGACGCGCTCCCCTTCCGCGATGGACAGGTCGACATGGCCGAGCACGGGGCTCGCCCCGTGGCGGAAGCCGACGGCCTGGAGAGCGATGCGAGGTTCGGAAGAGACCATCGATCCTGAACACTGGTCGCACTCCTGCGCGCCACCGGCTCGGAGTTCCGGTGACGCACGCGATGGAGCCGCATGCATACAAGGATGTTCGGGGAGCTTGATCAGGTCAATGAACGATGAATCCAAATTGCTCTGAAGATTTGGGACGATTTTCTGGGATGAAAACGCCTGGGAGGGCCAAATTGCGCCCGACGCTGTCCTCGCGGGGCGGAGAGGCCCTGGAGCGAGTCCGGAGAGAAGCCGGTCGGCCACAAGAAAAACCCCGCGAGCCGAAATGAGGCTGCGGGGCGGAGGTCAGGTGTGAAACGCTATGATCGATCGATAGCACAGCTTGCCGCCGCCGCATTTCACGAAGCTGCGATGAAGCGATCGCTCCGCCCCGGCAACGGCTGCCCGCCTCGCGGAGCGCTGGCGCGAAGATGCTCGCAGGGGTTGAAACGCTGCGCCGCTGCAGACAGGATGGGCGCGGCAGACTCTCGGCTCGACAGGCCATGCCGGGCCGGAACCGGCAGAACCAATGCCCGGTTTGTCTCTCAGGAGGCGCGCATGCTGTCGAAGCTGTTCCCCGGCCTCACCCGGCGGCAGGATACGGAGCCGGAGACTGGCGGCGCCCGCATCGTCGATGCGCCCCCCGAACTTTTCGATTTCGCCCCCATGACGCCGCTCATGCCGCCGCTGGCCAGCAACGACGACCCGCTGGATGCGGCCTGCGACGAGGTCGAGCGCGAACTGAAGCGGGCCGGCCTGATCTACTGAGGCCTCTCCGCAAACTCAGTGATGGCCGGCCATGAAGCGGCCGATCTCGGCGATGTTGGCCTGTGCGGCCAGCGTCTCGTGCACGATCCGGCCTTCCGACATCACCAGCACCCTGTCCGAGAGCTCGAGGATCTCGTCGAGATCTTCGCTGATGAGCAGGACGGCCGCGCCCTCGTTGCGCGCGGCGATGATGCGGCTGCGGATCTCCGACACGGCGGCGAAGTCGAGGCCGAAGCAGGGATTGACCACGATCAGCAGGTCGACCGGGTCGGTCAGCTCCCGGGCGAGCACCGCGCGCTGAACGTTGCCACCCGACAGGGTGGCGATGGGCGCGGCCGCGGAGGCGGTCTTCACGCCGAAGCGGCCGATCAGCTCGTGGGCGCGCTTGGTGAGGGCCCCCCGGTCCAGCCAGAAGGTCGGCGCCCGGGCGGGATCGTCCTGCCGGCGGTCGAAAGCGCGGAAGCCGATATTCTCGGCCACCGACATCAGGGGGGCACAGGCATTGCGCAGGGGCTCCTCCGGGATGAAGCGGACCTTGCGCGCCCGGCTCTCGGCCCGGCTGCCGGAATAGGGCGTACCTGCCACCACGACGCGCCCGCCGGTGGCGCGCAGCTGCGCGCCGAGCACATCGGCGAGTTCTTTCTGGCCGTTGCCGGAGACGCCGGCGATGCCGACGACCTCCCGCGCCCGCACCCGCAGGTCGTCGATGACGATGTGGCGCAGGCCCGACACGTCGGTCGCCGTCAGTCTCTCCACCTGCAGCACCTCTCGGTCCTCGTCCGGGGTGCCGATGCGGGCGGCGGGCGCGCGGGTCACGCGCTCGCCCACCATCATCGCCGCCATGTCCGCGCGCGAGAGCGTGCCGACCGCGCCCCCGCCGACGAGCCGGCCCCGGCGCAGGACGCTCAGGGAGCGGGCGAAAGCCTCCACCTCGCGAAACTTGTGGCTGATCATCAGGACGGTGAGATCGCCCTTGTCGGTCATGGCGCGCAGCAGCCCCAGCACCTCCTCGGCCTCGCCGGGGGTGAGCACGGAGGTCGGCTCGTCGAGGATGAGGAAGCGGGCCTTGAGGTAGAGCTGCTTGACGATCTCGAGCTTCTGCTTCTCGCCCGCCGCCAGCTCCGCGACCGGCCGGTCGAGGTTCAGCTTGAACGGCATGCCGGTCATGAAGGCAGACAGGCGCTCGCGCTCGGTCGCCCAATGGATCACCTTCGGTGCGTCGGCCCGGGAGATGACGAGGTTCTCCGCGCCCGTAAGCGAGGGCACCAGGGTGAAGTGCTGGTAGACCATGCCGAGGCCGCGCTCCTGCGCACCCTTCGGGTTGGTGATCTCGGCCTCGCGCCCATCGACCAGAACGGAGCCGGAGGTCGGCGCGTAGAAGCCCATCACGCATTTGACGAGGGTGGACTTGCCGGCGCCGTTCTCGCCGAGCAGGGCATGGAAGCCACCCGCCTCGATCTTCATCGAGACATCATCCAGCGCCGTGAAGCCGCCGAAGCGCTTCGTCATGCCGATGGTCTCGACGCCGATGGCGGCTTCTTCCGGTGTCTCGCTCATCGGTCTCTCCGATCGTGCCCAGGTGGCTCCTCCCCACGCGGGGGAGGGAAGGGGCATCAGCCTATTGCGGCGAGGATGGCTTCCGAGGAGGCGACGGCGCCGAAGACCCCGCCCTGCATGGTCACCATCTTGAGCGCGGCCTCGTGGTTGCCGCGATCGGTCGCAGCGGTGCCGTCGGAGACGATCACGCATTCGAAACCGCGGTCGTTGGCCTCGCGCATGGTCGTGTGCACGCAGACATCCGTCGTGATGCCGGTAAGGATCAGGTTGCGGATGCCCCGTGTCGTTAGGATCAGCTCCAGGTCGGTCGCGCAGAAGGAACCCTTGCCGGGCTTGTCGATGACCGGCTCGTCGGCCAGAGGCGCGAGTTCCGGGATGATCTCCCAGCCGGGCTCGCCGCGCACCAGCACCCGGCCGCAGGGGCCGGGATCGCCGATGCCCGCGCCGATGCGGCGGGAGCGCCAGCGCTTGTTGGCCGGCAGGTCCGCAAGATCCGGCCGATGCCCCTCGCGGGTGTGGATGACGTGGTAGCTCTTCGCCCGTGCCGCTTCGAGCAGGCGGCCGATCGGCCCGATCGGCGCCCGGGTCAGCGCCAAGTCGTAGCCCATGGCGTCGACATAGCCGCCCTTGCCGCAGAAATCGGTCTGCATGTCGATAATGACGAGGGCCGTGTTCTCCGGCCTGAGCGAGCCGTCATAGGGCCAGGGATAGGGCTCGGACGCGACATAGGTGCCGGAGACCGAGACTTCCGGGGACGGGAAGGGAAGGATGCTCATTCCGCCGCCTCCTGGGCCTGGGGGGACTGACGCTCACCATAGGAACGGGTCGGGGCGGGAAAGCCGCAACTCGTCCCGTCGACGACCTTCACCTGGTCCTCCCAGGGCAGCCGGTAACGGCCGGCGGCGAGGTCGTGCATGTATGTGTAGGGGCAATCGCCGGCCCCGCCCTTCACCGCCGTGTAGCCGCGGTGGCCGAACTGGTAGATGTTGTTCTCCACGCCCCAGTGCAGGCGCGCCTCGCGGACGAGGTCCGGCCGCACCTCCGCGGTGATGATCTCGTCTGCCCGGCCGGTGGTGCCGTGGGCGATGATCGAGCCGTCGAAATTGACGATCATGCCTTCACCCATGGAGTCGAAGACGCCGTCCGAGCCGCACATGCAGACGTTGGCCGTGACCATGAGATTGCAGAAGGCGTTGGACTGGTTGGTGAAGCGCCAGGATTCGCGGATCGGGGCGGTGTAGCCGGCGGTGCGGATCATGATCTCGGCGCCCTTATAGGCGCATTCCCGGGCCATTTCCGGGAACATGCCGTCATGGCAGATGATGAGGGCGATCTTGGCGCCCTTCGGTCCCTCGATCACCGGGATGCCGCGGTCGCCCGGCTCCCACGGCTCGACCGGCACCCAGGGGTGCATCTTGCGATAGTAGAGCTTGAGCTCGCCCGTATCGTCGATGATCAGGCCGGAATTGTACGGGTAGCCGCCGGGATTGAACTCCATGATGGAGAAACAACCCCAGATCTTGTTGTCGATACAGGCCTTCTTGAAGGCCGCGACCTCGGGCCCGTCGAGGGAGCACATGATCTCGGGGTTGGTGTCCATCGACAGCCCGTGCAGGGCGTATTCGGGGAACACGACGAGATCCATGCCCGCCATGTTGGCGCGTGCCTTCGCGACCATGGCGACGATGCGGTCGGTCTGTGCCTTCAGGTCCGCTTTCGTGACGACCGTCGGCAACTGAAGCTGCACGAGGCCTATGACGACGCCGTTCGGGGATTTGTTCAGTCCGCCGAGGCCATTCATCGAGAACTCCTTGAACCTGGACGCTTTACTTGGACAGGGACAATTCGCCCGGCGCCCCGGCCAGCGCCCGGTCGGGCGAGGAGGTAGCGATGAGCAGGGCGAGGGTGAGGACGTAGGGGGCGGCGTAGAACAGATAGTAGCCCTGGCTGATGCCGACCGATTGCAGGGCGGGGCCGAGCGCCCCGGCGCCGCCGAAGAGGAGCGCGGCCCCGAAGCAGGCGAGGGGATTCCAGCGGGCGAAGATGACGAGGGCCACCGCCATCAGGCCCTGGCCGGAGGAGATGCCCTCGTTCCAGGAGCCGGGATAGTAGAGGGAGAGATAGGCCCCTCCGATCCCGGCGAGGACGCCGCCTGCCGCCGTGGCGTAGAGGCGGACACGGTCGACGTCGTAGCCCATGGCCCGGGCGGCATCGGCGCTGTCGCCGGTCACGCGGATGATGAGCCCGGCCTTGGTGTTGCGGAAGGCCCACCACAGAAAGACCGCCATCGCCGCGCCGATCAGGAACAGCACATTGACGCGCAGCGCCGCCTGGACCTGCGGAAGATCCGACCAGAAGCCGAAGGAGATCGCCGGCAGGGGCGGGGCGGAGGGCTGGATGAACGGCTTGCCGAGGAAGAAGGCGAGACCGGAGCCGAACAGCATCAGGGCGATGCCGATGGCGATGTCGTTTACCCGAGGGAAGCTGCAGACATAGCCGTGCAGCAGTCCGAAGCCGGCCCCGCAGAGGCCCGCCACCGCCACGCCCGCCCAGGGCGAGCCGGTCATCACCGCGGTGGCATAGGCCGACATCGCCCCGAAGACGAGGGTGCCTTCGAGCCCGAGATTGATGCGCCCGGAGCGCTCGGTGATGGTCTCGCCGAGGCTCACGAACAGGAACGGTGTCGAGACGCGGATCGCCCCGCCGATCACCGCGAGCAGCACGTTCCAGAGGCCGAGATCGTTGCTCATCGCCGCCTCACGCTCCCGCCGCCTGCTTCTGCGCCCAGAGATGCGGATTGAAGATCTTGAAGCGGCCGTAGAAGGTTTCGCTCACCAGAACGACGAGGAAGAGCAGGCCTTCCAGTACCAGCACGGTGGCATCGGGCAGTTGCAGCCGCCGCTGGATCAGGCCGCTCGAGGCCTCGATGCCGCCGAGCAGCAGGGCAACCGGCGGGATTGCCAGAGGATTTTGCCGCGCCAGGAAGGCGATGAGGATACCGGTGTAGCCGTAGCCCGCGGCGAGCGTCGCGTTGGCGTTGCCCTGCACGGCGGCGACCTCGAAGAAGCCGGCGAGGGCTGCGAAGGCGCCGCCCAGCGCCGTGAAGCCGACGATGAGGCGGCCGACCGGCAGGCCCTGGATCTGCGCCGCGCGCACGTTGCCGCCGGCGATGCGGGCGGCGAAGCCCAAAGTGGTGCGGTCCATCAGCAGGTAGGCGACGAGGCAGGCGAGGATGCCGAAGCCGAGGCCCCAATGCACGCCGACGCCCGGGATCTGGCCGATCATGTTGGCGTCGCCGATGCCGTAGGTGGAGGGCTTGTTGAGGCTCGCCGGATCGCGGAAGACGTTCTCGATCAGGTGGTTCGAAACGGCGATGGCGATGTAGGACATCAGAAGGCTGGCGATGGTGGCATTCACGCCCCGATAGGCCTGGAGGAAGCCGACCGCGCCGATCCAGATCCCGCCGACCACCATGGCGAAGAGCGCCATGGCCGGGAGGGCGACGAGGGGCGATGCCCCGCTCAAAGGCTGCGCGATGACCGCTGCGGCGAGGCCACCGAGCACGATCGCGCCCTCGCCGCCGATCACCACCAGCCCGAGACGGGCGGGCAGCGCTACGCAGAGGGCGGCGAAGAGCAGGGGCGCGGCCCGCTGCAGGCTGTTCTGGAGGGCGAAGGCGGAGCCGAAGCCGCCGCGCCAGACGAGGTCGGCCAGGGCCAGGGGGGACTTGCCCAAGGCCAGCAAAAACAAGCTGAAGAGCAGGAAGCCGCCGACCGCCGCTCCGAGGGGAATCGCCAGGGCTTCGGAGCGGCGCGCGAGCCAGGCGCGGGCCTGGAGGCCGGCCGGAGCCCGGGGCGGGGCGACGCTCATCGGCGAGGGGGCAGCGTCCGCGACCACGTTCGGCGTTCCTTAACCCGGGGTTGCAACGGGCGGGGCAGGAACCGTGCCAGCCGCGCCGGTCGATCCCTCCCCCCGGCGGGGGGAGGGTCTTCGCCGCCTTACACCGAGCCCTTCACCCCGGCCACGAGGTAGCTCGTGCTCTCGAGCTCCACCGCCTTCTCGGGCAGGCCCTTGCCGGCGGCGAGGATCTCCTTGCCGGTATTGTCCTTGAGCGGGCCCTTGATGATCTCGAAGCCGCCCTTGAGCATCTCGGCCTTGACCGCGTCCGCGTTCTTGCGGGCCGCCTCGCTCACGGCGGGTCCATAGGGGCTCATCTTCACGAAGCCGTCGGCGAGGCCGCCGCGCACGAAGTTCGGCGGCGTGCGGCCGGCCTTCACGTCCTCGACGAAGCCCTTGTAGATCGGCAGCCAGTTCCATTCGGCGCCGGTCAGGTACTTCTCCGGGGCCAGGGCCGACTGGTCGACATGGTAGCCGCAGACGAAGGCGCCGCGGCGGGCGGCGGTCTCGACCGTCACCTTCGGGCTGTCGACATGGCAGGTGATCACGTCGGCGCCGCCGTCGATCAGGGCGTTGGTGGCCTCCGCCTCCTTCACCGCCAGCGACCACTCGCCGGTGAAGATCACCTGGCAGGTGATGGAGGGATCGACGCTCTGGGCGCCGAGCAGGAAGGCGTTGACGTTATTGAGCACCTGCGGGATCGGCTTGGCCGCCACGAAGCCGATCTTCTTCGACTTCGACATGTGCCCGGCCACGATGCCGTTCAGGTACTGGCCCTGGGCGATGTAGCCGAAATACGAGCCCGCATTCTTCGGGTCCTTGTCGGTCCAGAGGCCGCCGCAATGGCGGAACTGGATCTTCGGGTGCTTCTTGGCCTCGGCCAGCAGGTAGGGGTTGAAGTAGCCGAAGGAGGTCGGGAAGAGCAGGCTCGCCCCGTCGAGATTGATCATGCTCTCCATGGTCTTCTCGACCGCGTTGGTCTCGGGGACGCGCTCCTCCTCGGTCACCTCGACGCCGTCCAGGCCCTTCAGCGCCTTGGCGGCCAGCGCATGGGCCTGGTTGTAACCGTAATCGTCTTTCGGCCCGACATAGATGAAGCCGACGGTGACGTTCCCGGCGGCGAACGCGCGCCCGCGCGTGGCGAGGCCGAGGCCGGCGGCGCCGAGACCGGCAAGAACTGTACGGCGGGCAATCATCGACGCGCTCCTGAGGGTGGGATCTGACGGGAAACTTGGGACGAAGAGAAGCCTAATCGGCGGGATCGTTGCAAACGAGTGCTACTTTCCGAGTGGCCCGTTGCTGAGAATGCAACGGCCGTGCCGGCGCGCCGGCGGCCCGACCGCACTGTCAGGCCTTTGCCAGAAAGGCGCGCCAGCCGCCGGATTCCGTGATGTCGGCGGCGCCCGTCACGCCCTCGGCCTCGACGAGGAAACCTTTCGGCGCGGTGCCGTCGGCGAGCCGAACGGTGCCGATGCCGAGGGGCGCGGGAATGCCCGCGACGAAGCGGCCGAAGCCGGCGGGCGGCAGGGCCCAGACCTCGGTCTCGATCGCCGCGCCCGCTCCGTCCCCGACGCGCAGGAGGCCGGGCCTCTGCGGCGGCCCGCCGGCCAGGGCGTAGAGGCGGTAATCCGGCCGGGTCGGGCCGCTGCGCAGGAAACGGGCGCCGAGATCGGTCAATTCGCGATTGAGAGGCAGGCCCGACAGATGCGCCCCGACCACGACGATCTCGATCTCTCCGGGGGCCGCCTGCGCGGGGCCGTCCGCCGGCGCCGGGGCCGGGACGTCTCCGGCGCCGAGCGTGACGCCCGCCGCCGCGTGAAGGCGGGCGCCGAGGGCGGCGAGAAGCCCGTCCTGTCCCCGCGGGGCGAGCAGGGTGAGGCTGGCGGGCAGGCCGTCCTCGCGACGCGGGCCGGGCACGGCGAGGGCGCACCAATCGAGCAGATTCACGAAATTGGTGTAGGTGCCGAGTTCGCTGTTCGGCCCGATCGGGTCGATGGCGAGATCCGCGACCGTGCGGGGACGCGGGTAGGTGGGCACCACGAGCACGTCCACGTCCTCGAAGATGCGCTCCGCCGCCCGGCGCAGCTCCGCGAGCCGGTAGAGGCCGGCGAAGGCGTCGGCGGCCGCGTAGCTTTTCGCATGGGCGATGACGGTCCGCGTCGTCGGGTGCAGGATCTCGGGCCGCTCCTCGATGACGGGGCGGATCGCCTCGTAGCGCTCCGCCACCCAGGGGCCGGTATAGAGCAGCTCCGCCACCGCGAAGAGCGGGGCGAAGTCGATCGGCCGCGCGGTTTCGCCGACGAGGCCGGCCAGACATTCCAGGCCCGCATCGAAGGCCTGCTCCGCCTGCCCATCGCCGTGGAAGCGGCGGCCCTGCGCATCCGGCACGCCGAGGCGCAGGCCCGGGGGCAGGCCGGTGGGCCGGGGCGGAAGCGGCAGCCGCCGCGACCAGGGATCTTCGGGATCGTAGCCGGCCATCACCCGGAAGGCGGTATCCGCATCCGCCACGGTGCCCGCGAAGACCGAGATCGTGTCCAGGGTCCGGCAGGCCGGCACCATGCCGCGGTTCGAGACCGAGCCGAGGGACGGCTTGAGGCCGACGACGTTGTTGAGCCCGGCCGGCACGCGGCCCGATCCCGCCGTGTCGGTGCCCAGCGCGAAGGCGACGAGACCGTGCCCGACCACGACCGCGGAGCCGCTGCTGGAGCCGCCCGGCACATAGGCCGGATCGCAGGCATTGCGCGGTGCGGGATAGGGCGTGCGCACCCCGACGAGCCCGGTCGCGAACTGGTCGAGATTGGTCTTGCCGACGAGGATCGCGCCCGCCGCGAGAAGGCGCTGCACGGCCGGCGCCGTCTCCTCCGGCACATAGGCGAAGTCCGGGCAGGCTGCCGTGGTCGGCAATCCGGCCACGTCGATATTGTCCTTGACCGCGAAGGGCACGCCCCAGAGCGGCTTCGTCTCCGGCGCGAAGGTCCCGAGGGCCTCGGCGGCCGCCAGCGCCTCCGCTTCCGGCACCAGCGCCAGGAAGATGCCGGGATCGTCGATGCCCCGCAGCCGCTCGTAGAACGCCGCCACCACGGCCCGCGGCGTCAGGCCCTCGGCATAGGCGGCGTGCAGGGCGGGGATGGTCGGGAAGGGCGGCACGGAGGGCTCCTCGAAGCCGGGGCCCGCGAGCCGCTCGGCTGATGGCGCCAACCCTAGGGGCAAGCAGAGTTGCAAACGAGTGCCATCTAGCGACCAACCTGTTGCGTATAGGTCAACACTCTGGCAGGTCACCGCCTCGGAGCGAAGCGGTCATGAAGCATCTGCGCCCCTTGAACTACGTCCTCGAAGTCGCCCGCAGCGGCTCGATCCGCCGTGCCGCGGAGCGTCTCAACCTCACGCCCTCGGCCCTGACGCGCCAGATCCAGGACATGGAGTTCGAGCTCGGAACGCCGCTCTTCGAACGGCTGGCGACCGGGATGCGCCTGAACGCGGCCGGCGAGCTCCTGGTGCGGCACATCCGTGACCGGAACGCCGATCTGGAGCGGGTCCGCTCGCAGATCGCCGATCTGTCCGGCGTGCGCCGCGGCCATATCGGGCTCGCCTGCAGCCAGGCTTTCGTGACGCGGCTGATTCCGGAAGAGGCGGAGATCTACCGGACGAAGTTCCCGCAGGTCGGGTTCAGCGTGCAGGTGCGGGATTACGGGCAGGCGATCGCGGCGCTCTCCACCTTCGAGGCCGACCTCGCTTTGGTGCTGCAACCGCCGCCCTCGGCGGAGCTGCACATCCTGTATGCGGGGCGCCAGCCGATCCATGCCTATATGCGGGCCGAGCACCCGCTCGCGGCGGGGACCGGCCCGATCCGCCTGCGGGACTGCCTCTCCTATGCGCTGGCGCTTCCGGATGCCTCCCTCGCCATCCGCCACCACATCGCCCATGCCTTCGGCCGCCGGGGATTCGACCTGATGACGGCCGTGGAATCGAGTTCCTACGAGTTCCTGCGCAACCTGGCGCTGCGGCAGGATCTGGTCGGCTTGCAGGTCGAGATCGGCATCCCGCAGGACGAGCGGCTGCGCAGCCGCCCGATCGATCCGGCCGATCTCGAGCCCATGACCATGGTGCTGGCCCAGCTTCGGGGCCGCCTGCTCTCGGTGGCCGCGGCGAAATTTGCCGACCAGCTCGCCAACCGCCTGAACCAGGACCCCTGACCGGGCAGCCTCGCCAAGCCCCGGAAGGCCCTGCGCCCGCGTCAGCGCGGGCGCAGGGCCTTCTGCAGGACGGTGAGCTCCGCCAGCGGGATCCACTCCTCGACCGGATCGCCCTCGACTTCGCCGTCCGGGTACCAGCTGCACAGGGCCCGGTCTCCCTCGACCTTCAGGACCGTCATGGTGTTCTCGTCGGAGTCGCGGGCGACGTAATCGTTGATGTCCACGGTCATGGATCGCCTCGTGCGGCAAGGTGCGCCGGATCGGTGCGACCCTAACACCATCCGGTGCCCGCCGTTCGTCACCCGAGGGTGCGCCGGTCGCATTGCGATGATGCGCCGACAGGTCTAGGCAGCCGGGAAAGCCGACCTGTCCCGTTCCAAGGATCCGTACCCGTGACCCTCGCCCCCGAACCGAACTCCTTCCGCACCGGGCCGGACGAGCGCGGCCGCTTCGGCATCTTCGGCGGCCGCTTCGTGGCCGAGACGCTGATGCCGCTGATCCTCGACCTGGAGAAGGCCTATGCCGAGGCCAAGGCCGACCCGTCCTTCACGGCGGACATGGAGAGCTACGGCACCCACTATATCGGCCGGCCGAGCCCGCTCTATTACGCCGAGCGTCTGACCGAGCACCTCCGGGCGCAGGCGCCCGCGGGCCACGGCGCCAAGATCTACTTCAAGCGCGAGGAGCTGAACCACACCGGCTCCCACAAGGTGAACAACGTGCTCGGGCAGATCCTGCTCGCGCGCCGCATGGGCAAGCCGCGGATCATCGCGGAGACCGGCGCCGGCCAGCACGGCGTGGCCACCGCCACCCTCTGCGCCCGCTTCGGCCTGAAATGCGTGGTCTATATGGGCGCCGTCGACGTGGAGCGGCAGGCGCCGAACGTCTTCCGCATGAAGATGCTGGGCGCCGAGGTGGTGCCGGTCCAGTCGGGCACGCGCACCCTCAAGGACGCGATGAACGAGGCCCTGCGCGACTGGGTCACCAACGTCGCCGACACCTTCTACTGCATCGGCACGGTGGCCGGCCCGCATCCGTATCCGGCCATGGTGCGCGACTTCCAGTCGGTGATCGGCCAGGAGACCAAGCAGCAGATGCTGGCCCTGGAAGGCCGGCTGCCGAACTCGCTGATCGCCTGCATCGGCGGCGGTTCCAACGCCATGGGCCTGTTCCACCCCTTCCTCGACGACCGCGAGGTCGAGATCTACGGGGTCGAGGCGGCGGGCCACGGCGTCGAGAGCGGCCTGCATGCGGCCTCCCTCACCGGCGGCCGGCCGGGCGTGCTGCACGGCAACCGCACCTATCTCCTGATGGACCAGGACGGCCAGATCGCCGACGCCCACTCGATCTCGGCGGGCCTCGACTATCCCGGCATCGGGCCGGAGCATGCCTGGCTGCACGAGATGGGCCGCGTGACCTATCTCTCGGCCACGGATTCGGAGACTCTGGAGGCGTTCAAGCTCTGCTCGTCGCTGGAGGGGATCATCCCCGCGCTGGAGCCGGCCCATGCCCTGGCCCGGGTCATCGACCTCGCCCCGACCAAGCCCGCCGATCACCTGATGGTGCTCAACCTCTCCGGCCGCGGCGACAAGGACATCCCCCAGGTCGCGCGCATCTTCGGCCAGACGATCTGAGGCGTTTCAGGTCCCCGAAACGACGCGGCCCCGCTGCCGGGAGAGGCAGCGGGGCGTGTCGCGGGCGACCGCGACGCAGGCCGATACGCAACGTGGCCCTGGGACGGACCTTCGCACGGACCGGTTAGCGCCCGGTCAATGCGGTGAACGCCCGCGGCGTCCCGCGGCAGGACGACATGCGGGATCCGGGCGGTCAACGGCCCTGCGGCGTCACCACGGTCCGGATGGCGAAGCTCGATTGCAGGCGGGCGACGCCGGGGATGCGGGACAGCACCTCCTTGTGCACCCGCTCGTAATCCGGCGCGCCCTTGACGTGCAGCTTCACGAGATAATCGGCGCTGCCGGTCATCAGGTAGCAATCCTGCACCTCCGGGCAGCGCCGGATCGCCGCCTCGAAGCGGTTCAGGAAATCCTCCGTCTGCCGTTCCAGCGAGATCTGCGTGAGCACCACCAGTTCCGGGCGGTCCGAGCCCATATCGATCAGGGCCGCATAGCCGCGGATCACGCCGCTCTGTTCGAGGGCGCGGACGCGGCGCAGGCAGGAGGAGGGCGAGAGGCCGATCTTCGCCGCGAGGTCCGCATTGCTGATCCGGCCGTCGTCGCGAAGGATGCGGACGATCTCCTGATCGATGGCGTCGAGATGGACCATTCGAACGATCTGCCGTGATATCGAAGAAGATGCCGCGGATTATAGATCGAACGGCATAGGCTGTCGCAGATCGGCGGGAAATGCCGCCCACGGCCATGCTATCTCTGCGGCCTCCGACGGCTGCGATTGAGTCCCGCCTTGGTGCCCGTTCGTTTCGATGCCTTGAGGTTGGCGCAGGGTCGTGCGGCGCGCTCCGGCGGCATCCTGACGATCGACCTCGCGGCGCTGGCCGCGAATTACCGGAGCCTAGCGGCGCTTGCCGCGCCCGCGATCTGCGGCGCGGTGGTGAAGGCCGATGCCTACGGCCTCGGCATCGCCCGCATCGCCCCGGCCCTCGCGGCGGCGGGCTGCCGGGACTTCTTCGTGGCCCATCTCGACGAGGGGCTCGAACTGCGCGCCCTGCTCGGCCACGGCCCGCGCATCGTCGTGCTCCACGGCGCCGCGCCGGGATCCGAGGCGGAATGCGTGGCCGGCGACCTCGTGCCCGTGCTCAACGACCCGGCGCAGCGGGCCGCCTGGCAGGCGCTGGCCCGGCGGCTCGGGCGGCGCCTTCCCGCGATCCTGCAGGTCGATACCGGCATGACCCGGTTCGGCTTTTCCGCGCCGGAGCTCGCAGCGCTCGCCGCCGATCCCGCCGCCCGGGAGGGCATCGACCTGCAGGCGCTGATGAGCCATCTCGCCTGCGCCGACGATCCCGGCAACGGTGCCAACGAGGCGCAGCGCGCCGCCTTCGCGCAAGCCCGCCGGCTCTTTCCCGGCCTGCCGGGGAGCCTCGCGGCCTCGTCGGGAATCTGTCTCGGGGCCGGCTTCCATGCCGATCTCGTCCGGCCGGGGGCGGCGCTCTACGGCCTCGCCCCGCAGCCGGGGCGGCCGAACCCGATGCGGCCGGTGGTGCGGCTGCAGGCGCGGGTGATGCAGCTGCGCGACGTGCCGGCCGGCGTCGCGGTCGGCTACGGGCACACGCAGGCGACCCGCCGCGAGACCCGGCTCGCCACGGTGGCGATCGGCTATGCCGACGGCTTCCTGCGCAGCGCCTCGGACCGCGGGGAAGCCTGGTACGGCGCGATCCGCCTGCCGGTCGTGGGGCGCGTCTCCATGGACAGCGTCGTCCTCGACGTGAGCGAGGTGCCCCGGGACGCCATCGCCGTCGGCAGCCTCGTCGACGTCATCGGTCCCCGGCGCGACGTCGATGCGGTCGCGCGGGCCGCCGGCACCATCGGCTACGAGGTCCTGACGCGCCTCGGCCACCGTTTCCACCGCCTCTACACCGACGCCTGAGGAGCCTGTCCATGCATGTGATGATCCTCGGCGGCGGCGTGGTCGGCGTCACCTCCGCCTATTACCTCGCCAAGGCCGGCCATGCGGTGACGGTGATCGACCGCCAGCCGGGGGCCGGGCTGGAGACGAGCTTCGCCAATGCGGGCCAGGTCTCGCCCGGCTATTCCGCGCCCTGGGCGGCGCCCGGTATCCCGGTCAAGGCGCTGAAATGGCTGATGATGCGCCATCGCCCGCTGGTGCTCTGGCCGCGCCTCGAACCTCGCCTCTACGGCTGGCTCGCCCGCATGCTCGCGAACTGCACGGAGGAGGCCTACATCCGCAACAAGGGGCGCATGGTGCGCCTCGCCGAATACAGCCGGGACGTGCTGCGGGAATTGCGGGCCGAGACCCGCATCGCCTACGACCACCGCGAGCGCGGCACGCTGCAGCTCTTCCGCAGGCAGGCCCAGCTCGACCATGTCGGCGACGACACCCGGGTGCTCGACGCCTACGGCGTGCCCTACGAGCTGCTCGATCCCGCCGGCTGCATCGCGGCGGAGCCGGCCCTCGGGCGCGTCGCCGACCGGTTCGTCGGTGGCCTGCGCCTGCCCGGGGACGAGACGGGCGATGCCCATCTCTTCACGCAGGCCCTGGCAAGGCTCTGCGCGGAGCTCGGCGTCGATTTCCGCTACGGCACCGCGATCAAACGCTTGGTCCGGGAGGGTGATCGGATCGCGGGCGTCGAGACCGCCTCGGGCAGCCTGCTCACCGCCGATGTCTACGTGGCGGCCATGGGCAGCTACACCCCGGCGCTCCTGCGCCCGCTCGGGATTGCGCTCCCGGTCTACCCGGTGAAGGGCTATTCCCTGACCCTGCCGGTCATCGATGCGGAGGCCGCCCCCGTTTCGACGGTGATGGACGAGACCTACAAGGTCGCGATCACCCGGCTCGGCGACCGGATCCGGGTCGGGGGCACCGCGGAGCTCGCCGGCTTCAGCCGGACCCTGCGGGGGCCTCGCCGCGAGACGCTCGCCCATTCGGTCAGCGACCTGTTCCCGCGGGGCGGGGATCTCGGCCGCGCCACCTTCTGGACGGGCCTGAGGCCGATGACGCCGGATGGGACGCCGATCATCGGCCCGACGCCCTTCGCGAATCTCTACACCAATACCGGGCACGGCACGCTCGGCTGGACCATGGCCTGCGGCTCGGGCCGCCTGCTCGCCGATCTCGTCTCGGGCCGCAGCCCCGAGATCGACGGCGCGGATCTCGCCGTCGCCCGGTACCGGCTGGCCTCCTGACCGGCTCCGGCCAGAGACGCCGCGCAGGCTTGCCGATCCCGTCTCCGCTCTCGTCGAGCGGAAAAGGGATCAGACCATGCCGAGGGCCTGCATGTAGAGTTCGAGGATCGCCTCCTCCTCCTGGCGCTCGGCGTGGTCGCGCTTGCGCATGGAGATGATCTTGCGCAGCACCTTCACGTCGAAGCCGTTCGCCTTGGCCTCGGCGTAGACATCCTTGATGTCGCCCGCGAGGCCGGCCTTCTCCTCTTCGAGGCGCTCGATGCGCTCGATGATGCTCTTCAGCTGGTCGGCGGCGACCGAGGACGGATCGACGGCGGGGGCGGGGGAGGCGGCCATGACGGGAATTCCCTGAAATATGGGGGCGCGCCCCGAGGGCACGCCGGAACGGCCTACCTAGCCCGTCAGGCTTACCGAGTCATTGCGCGGGTCCCGCCGGGCCGGCGAACTCAATGGCCGTCCGGCCCTTTGGCCTGCGCGGCGAAGGCGGCCTGCTGCGCCGGGCTGGCCTCGGACTGGTGCAGCCGCTTCCACGCCTCGTAGGGCATGCCGTAGACCTGCTCCCGGCTCTCGTCCTTGCTCAAGGGGAGGCCCCGCTCGTCGGCGGCGTCCTTCAGCCAGTTGGATAGGCAGTTCCGGCAGAAGCCGGCGAGGTTCATCAGGTCGATGTTCTGCACGTCGGTCCGGTTGCGCAGATGCGCGACGAGCCGGCGGAACACCGCGGCTTCGAGCTCGGTCCGGGTGGCGGGGTCGATGTCGGACATTCTGGTTCCTCGCGCCTCTGCGATGTCTCGCGCCTCAGGTCGGCGCGGCGGCGCCGCGCGTCAAGCGGGCCGGGCCAGCATCGGCCGCAGCAGGGCCGCGAAGCGCTGCGCCCATTCCTCCTGGCCCTCGGCGCCGGCGATGAGGTCCTGGCGGATCTCGACGAGGGCGTTGGGCAAGCCGCGGGCGGTGGCGTGGCGGTCGACGGTGTCGCCGGGCAGGCCGCCGCCATAGGGCTGGTTGTCCCCGACCGTCAGCCCGGCGGGATCGGCCTGCAGCGCCTCGATCAGCGGCCGGCTCAGGCGCTCGTCGCCGTCGTAGAGGATGCCGACCTGCCAGGGGCGGGCGACCCCGCGCCAGAACGGCGTGAAGCTGTGCATCGTCAGGATCATCGGGGGCGGGCCCGTTTCCTGCGCCGCGGCGATCGCCGCGTCCACGGCCCGGTCGTAGGGCGCGTAGAACCGGCGGATGCGCTCGGCGATGCCGGCCGCGTCGATGCGGGCATTGCCGGGGATGATCGCCCCGTCCGACAGGCGCATCACCAGGGTCGGATCCTCGCGGCCCCGGTTCGGGTCGATGACGAGGCGCGAGAAGGTCGTGAGCACCGCCGGCACGTCGAGGAGCGCGGCGAGGCGCCGGGTCACCGCAGCGGCGCCGATGTCGTAGGCGATGTGCCGGGCGAATTCCGGCTCCGGCACGCCGAGGCGGCCGAGGTCGTCCGGGACGAAGTTCGAGGCATGGTCGCAGAGCACGAGGAGCCCGCGACCGGGATGGCCGGGGATCGTCTCGACGGGCTGCTCGGGGGGAAGGGGGTCGGTGCGGGGCAGGGCGGCTGAGGACGTCATGGCAGCTATCTGGGCTCGAACGGCGCCGAGCCAAGGCGGAAGGGCGAGGCGGAGGGGGAGGGCCGGCCCGCTCTCCATGCGGGCAGGTCATGCGGGAACGGTGCCGTTTCCGGCTTGCCGCGGCGCCGAGCCTCGGGCACAGCGGTTTGCAGGGTAAGCATCATCTATAACGACGCACCTGAGAGGAGGAGGCCCCGCATGACCGCGCCCGCACACCAGGATCCGGGAACCGCGAACCAGCGAAGCCTCCTGAACCGATTTCTCGACGACGCGATCGCCGCCGCCCATCCGCGCAAATGCCTGGTCGGCCATCTCCCGGCACCGACGCCGGGCCGCCTGATCATCCTCGGGGCCGGCAAGGCCGGCGGCAGCATGGCCGCCGTCGCCAGCCGCTTCTACCGCGAGGAGCACGGCGTCCCCGAGGACCGCATCGTCGGCCTCGCGGTGGCGCGCCACGGCTACGGCGAGGACGCGCCGGGCATCACCATGGTCGAGGCCGGCCATCCCGTGCCCGACGCCGCCGGCATCGAGGCGACGAAGCGGGCGCTCGAGATCGCGTCTGCGGCCGGTCCGGACGACGAGGTGCTGGTGCTGCTCTCCGGGGGCGGCTCGGCCAACTGGATCGCCCCGGCGGGCGATCTGACGCTCGCCGAGAAGCAGGCGATCACCAAGGCGCTGCTGCGCTCGGGCGCGCCGATCAACGAGATCAACGCGGTGCGCAAGCACCTCTCGCGGATCAAGGGCGGCCGGCTCGCGGTCGCGGCCAGGAACGCCCGCCGGATCCTGACGCTTGCGATCTCCGACGTGCCCCACGACGATCCCTCGGTGATCGCCTCCGGCCCGACCGTGCCCGATCCCTCGACCCTCGCCGACGCGCTGGCGATCTGCGAGCGCCGCAGGATCCCCCTGCCGGAGGCCGCCCGCGCCCTGCTGACGGACCCGGCCAACGAGACCCCGAAGGAGGGCGACGCCGCCTTCGCCCGGGCCGAGTACCGCATCATCGCCCGCCCGATCGACGCCCTCGAGGCTGCCGCCGCGGCGGCGAAGGCGGCCGGCTACGAGGTCGAGATGCTGGGCTCCGACCTCGAAGGCGAGGCCCGCGCGGTCGCCGCCGAGCATGCCCGCCTCGCCCGGCAGGCGAAGGCGGCCGGCCGCAAGGTCGCGCTGATCTCCGGCGGCGAGCTGACCGTGACGATCGTCGGCGAGGGCGATGGCGGCCCGAACCAGGAATACGCCCTGGCCCTCGCGATCGCGCTCGAAGGCGCCCCGGGCATTGCCGCGATCGCCGCCGACACCGACGGCACCGATGGCGGCCGCGGCGCCGCCACGGACCCCGCCGGCGGCCTGATCGATGCGACGACGCTGGAGCGCGCCCGCGCTGCCGGTCTCGACCCGGCCGCGATGCTCGCCGACAACGATTCGACGCGTTTCTTCGCGACGATCGGCGACCTCGTTCAGCCGGGACCGACCCGCACCAATGTCAACGACTGCCGCATCATCCTCGTCGGCTGACTTGTTCGAACATGTCGTGAAGCAGGGGGGCGGCCGCCGGCGTCGCGCCCCCCTCGCCGTTTGGGCGGCCGGCCTGTGCATCCTGGCAGGACCGGCCCAGGCGGATCTGCGGCTGTGCAACCAGACCGCCAGCAAGGTCGGTGTCACCCTCGGCTACCGCGACCCCCAGGGCTGGGTCACGGAAGGCTGGTGGGATCTGAAGCCGAAGGATTGCGCCACGCTGCTGCGCGGGGCGCTGGCCGCGCGCTTCTATTACGTCTTCGCGGTCGATTACACGCGCGGCGGCGAGTGGAGCGGGCGCGCCATGATGTGCACCAAGGACACCGCCTTCACGATCCGCGGCGTCGAGGATTGCCTCGCCCGCGGCTACGACCGCAACGGCTTCATCGAGGTCGATACCGGCGAGCAGAAGAGCTGGACGATCCAGCTCGGCGATCCCGGCCAGCCGCTGAGCGGCGAGCCGTAACCGCGGGCCGGTCTTCCTGACCTCGCCGCAAGGCGCCCAAACGAAGAGGGCGGGCGCCCCTTTCGGAACACCCGCCCCCGCCGTCGAACGCGTCGAGGATCGACGTCTTACTCGCCGAACTTGTAGTTGAAGCCGGCGCGGATAATGTTGCCTTCGTTGTTGAAGCGGACATTGTAGCCGGTGCCGAACACGCCGGGCAGGCCGGTATTGGCGACGAGCACGTTCCGGGAGCCGAGGTCGTAGTGCAGGTACTCGGCCTTGAGGGTCACGGCGCTCGACTTGATGCCGAGATACTTGCCGACGCTCAGGTAGTTCAGGAAGCTGTCCTCGGGGATGGCGTATTCCACGCCGCCGCCATAGGCGAAGCCGGTGCGGAAGCTGATGTCGCCGCCGGCATAACGGAGGGTGAGGTCGTTGCCGTAGAAGGCGGCGCTGTTCTCGGCATAGCCGAAGGCGAGGCCGCCGGTGCCGTAGATCATGAACCGGTCGAAGGCGTAGCCGACGCGGCCGTTGAGGGTGCCGAGCCACTCGAGGCTGGAGCGATAGACGCTCGGGTCGCCCAGATTGCCGATGGCGACGGTGTTCTTGTGAATGTCGGTCCAGTCGACGTTCAGCGCCGCGCCGACCACGATGCCGGAGCCGGGGGTGAACTGATAGTTGTAGCCGAAGCCGCCGCCGAGGCTGCCGAGCCCGTCGATGTCGCGGGAGCGGACCGCGCCGACGCGCTGGCCGAGATTGATCGCCGTGATGTTGGCGGTGTCGATGCCGGTGGTGGTGTAGCGCTGACGGTCGAGGAAGCTGTAGCTCGTCTCGACGCCGGCGAAGAAGCCGGTCCAGGTGAAGACGGGGACGGGCGTGAAGACGACCGGCGGCTCGACGCGGCGGGGCAGATCGGCGGCCGAGGCGGCGCTCGTCAGGAGCGCGACGGCCGCGGCCGTCAGAACCAGCTTCTTCATGGGGTGAGCTTCCTCGAAAGGCATATCTGACCCTAGGTTACGGCAGAGCTTGACTCTTCACCTATGACTTGTGCGCCACAGGTCGCCGAGAACCCTTCCCGAAAGCCGGTCCGAGTCGCATTTTGCGGCCTTTCGCATTTCCTTTGCCGGCAAGGCCTCCGCCCTCGCGGTTCACGCATCCGTGGTTGCAGCCCCGCACTCGGCCCTTGACGGCGCGGGGCCGGCGAGGCTTTTGACCGCAGCACTCGCACGGCGATCCGCCCACCTTCTCACGGGCCTCCCCTTCGCCGAGCCGTTCCCGCTCCCGGTATCCCTGCACCGGCGGGTCCTACGGACATGGAGGCGGGATTGAAGCGCGCACGCCGTACGAAGATCGTCGCAACCCTGGGTCCGGCCTCCGACACGCCGGAGATGATCGCCAAGCTGTTCCAGGCGGGCGCCGACGTGTTCCGCATCAACATGAGCCATCTCCAGCGCGAGAAGCTGCCGGAGAAGATCGAGGTGATCCGCACGATCGAGCGCGAGGCCAAGCGCCCGATCGGCATCCTCGTCGACCTGCAGGGGCCCAAGCTCCGCGTCGGCGCCTTCGCCGAGACCGGGGTCGAGCTCGTCCAGGGGCAGAGCTTCGTGTTCGATTCCGACCCGACGCCGGGTGATTCGAATCGCGTCTACCTTCCCCATCCCGAGATCCTGACGGCCCTCGAGGTCGGGCACGAGGTGCTCGTCGACGACGGCAAGCTGCGGATGCATGTCACCGAGGTGAGCGAGGGACGCGCCGTCACCCGCGTCGACGTCGCGGGCCGCATCTCGAACCGCAAGGGCGTCTCGCTGCCCCACACGGTGCTGCCCCTGCCGGCCATGACCGAGAAGGACCGCGCCGACCTGGAGGCGGGGCTGAACGCGGGCGCCGACTGGATCGCCGTCTCCTTCGTGCAGCGGCCCGAGGACGTGGCCGAGGTGAAGAAGGTCGCCGCCGGCCGCGCCCTGGTGATGGCCAAGATCGAGAAGCCGCAGGCTCTGGCCCGCCTCGACGAGATCATCGAGGTCTCCGACGGCATCATGGTCGCCCGCGGCGATCTCGGCGTGGAGATGCCCCTGGAGCAGGTGCCCGGCGTCCAGAAGCGCATCACTCGCGGCGCGCGCCGCCTCGGCAAGCCCGTGGTCGTCGCGACGCAGATGCTCGAATCGATGATCACGGCTCCGGTGCCGACCCGCGCCGAGGTGTCGGACGTCGCCACCGCCGTCTACGAGGGCGCGGACGCGGTGATGCTCTCGGCCGAGAGCGCGGCGGGCCAGTACCCGGTCGAGGCGATCACGACCATGAGCCGCATCGCCGAGCAGGTGGAGAAGGACGCGCTCTACTGGTCGATCCTGACCGCCCAGCGCTCCAGCCCGGAGGCGACGGCCTCCGACGCCATCGCCGCCGCGGCGCATTCCATCGTCGACGCCCTCGGCCTGCGGGCGATCATGGCCTGGACCCATTCCGGCTCGACCGTGCAGCGCCTCGCCCGCTCGCGGCCCAATGCCAGCGTGATCGCGCTCACCCCGAAGCGGGAGACCGCCCGCCGCCTCGCCATCGTCTGGGGCACGCATCCGATCGTGACGAAGGATGCGAGCGACGTGGACGACATGGCCTTCCGCGCGGCGAAGTTCGCGGTGCGCGAGCGCTTCGCCGAGATCGGCGACCGGGTCGCGGTGGTGGCCGGCGTGCCCTTCGGCATTCCCGGCGCCACCAACATGATCCGGATCGCCTTCGTGACCCGCGAGCACGCCGAGCGGGCCTGACCCCTCGAAGAGGGGAGGGCGCCTCAGGCGCTCTCCTCTTTCTCCTCCTCGTCCGGGATCGGATCGGCCGTCCAGGCCGTCGCGAAGGCGGCGAGCTGCATCGCATCCTTGAAGGACAGGACGGTCACCGTGCGCTCGACCGGCGCGGCGCCGGGATAGGGCGCGAGCAAGATCGTCTCCTGCACGAGGTGCGCATCCGGCGCCTTGGCGTCGAGCCAAGCCTGCGCCTCCGGGGTCAGCCGGTCCGGTCCCGCGAGCGCCCGCGAATCGGCGCGCAGCACGATGATGGTCGTGCCGAGCCCCGGATTCTTCTCCTGAACCTGCTTGATGATGTCGATCATCGCCCGCGTCCTGCCTCGTCCTATTGCGCCGGATGCGTCCAGGCCACGTCGTTGATCTGGACGGAGGGCTGGGTGTTCGTGAAGTTCGGGATGTCCCCGAAGATCTCGGCGCCGTGCCGGGCGACGGCGGCCGAGAAGGCGTCGGCCGAATCCCAGGTCAGCAGGGCGATCACCGGATAGGGGGCGGGGGCACCGTCCGGCGTCGCGACGCCCTTGACCACCTTGGCCTCCTTCAGGCCCAGGGTCGACCAGCGCTCGGCCACCAGCGGCATGTGCTTGGTCAGGTAGTAGTCCATGTCGAAACGGGCATCGGCACCGCCCGGATACATCACCGAAACCAGGGTCATGGGTCGTCTTCCTCTCGGGTGGGATTTTTCTTCGAGCCGGGACCCTGCACCCTTTCAGGCCCCGGGAAAGGATGGGCCGGCCGACCGTCTCCGGAAGCGGAGCGGGCAGATACGACCGCGTCCGCGCTGCCGGAGTTAGGGGCCGGTGCCCGCAACGACCAGCATGGCGGCGGCCAAAAGAAAAGCCGCCCGGAGGGGGCGGCTCGTCTTCGTCACGTCGGAGCGGTTCGGCTCAGGCCTGCAGGCGGGCCTTCACCTCTCCGAGGCTGGACTTCACCAGGGCCTGGGCGGCATCGCCGCTGAGACGCTCGCGCAGGATCGTCTCCGAGACCTTCACCGCGGCGTCGGCGGCGGCGGCCCGGACCTGGGCGGCGGCCTGGGCCTCGGCCTGGGCGATCTTCGCTTCGGCCGACTTGGTGCGGCGGGCGACGAAGTCGTTCAGGCGGGCATGGCCCTCCTCGGCGGCGCGCTGGGCTTCCTCGCGGGCATTCGCCACGATGCGCTCGGCCTCGCGCTCGGCCTCGGTGCGGCGGCGCTTGTAGTCGGCCAGCACGGCGGCGGCCTCCTCACGCAGGCGCCGGGCCTCGTCGAGCTCGTTGCGGACGCGCTTGGCGCGGCCGTCGAGGCCCTTCGTCATCATGCCGAAGGCGCCCGCCTTCCAGGCGATCGCCATGAACACCACGAAGGCGACGGCGACCCAGAATTCCGCTGTCAGCAACATGCTCGTCTCGAGGTCTCGTCGGGATCAGTGGGCCAGGGAGGCCCGGTCGAGGGCGCGGTCGAGGCTCGCGGTGTCCGGCGCGGTGCCGGTCAGGCGCTCGACGATCGCGGAAGCCGTCTCGCCCGCGATGGTGCGGACATTGCCCATGGCCTCGGCGGTGCGGCTGCGGATGGTCGCCTCGGAGGCGGCGAGCTTCTGGTTCAGCTCGGCCTCGAGCGCCTTGCGCTTGGCATCGGACTCGGCGGAGAGGGCGTTGCGCGTCTCCTGGGCGATCGCCTGGGCCTTGGCCTGGGCCTCCCGCAGGGACTTCTCGTAGGCCTCGCCCGCGGCGTCGGCCTCGGACTTCATGCGCTGGGCCTCGTCGAGATCGGCCGCGAGCCGGTTCGAACGGTCATGCAGGATCGATTCGATCCGCGGCAGCGCCACCTTGGCCATCAGGTAGTAGAGCAGGCCGAAGGCCAGCGCGAGCCAGATGAGCTGCGAGAGAAAGGTGTGGCTCTCGAAGGGCGGGAAGGCGCCCCCGTGGCCGCCCGAGGGATGCTCGGTATGCGCGCCCGCATGCGGATCGATCTTGGTGTCCGCGTTCGGCGAGGGGGTCGTGAGGGGATGATGCTCGGCCATTGCCTCGTCCGGGACGGAAACTGGGCGCCCCGCAGGAGGCGGGGCAACCGATGCGCCTTGGCGGAAAAGAGCCGGCCCCCGGGCGATGCGCCCGGGCGGCCGGCCCCGTGACGGATCAGACCGCGAACAGGAGCAGCAGGGCGATCAGCAGCGAGAAGATGCCGAGCGCTTCCGTCAGCGCGAAGCCGAGGAGCAGGGTGGCGCGCTGGCCGTCGGCCGCGGAGGGGTTGCGCAGGGCGCCGGCGAGGAACTGACCGAACAGGTTGCCGAGGCCGATGCCCGCGCCCGCCATGCCGAGGCAGGCGAGACCGGCACCGATGTACTTGGCAGCGACGGGATCCATCATGAACTCCTGAGTGTCTTGAACGATTTTCGTTGCGGCGGGTGGATCGACCGGATCAGTGGCCGGGGTGAAGCGCGTCGTTGAGGTAGATCGCCGTCAGCGTCGCGAAGACGTAGGCCTGGAGGGCCGCCACCAGGAATTCCAGGGCGGTGAGGGCGATCGTGAGGAAGAGCGGCAGCGGCGAGAGCACGCTCCAGGCGCCGGCGAGCAGCAGCTGCACCACGAAGAAGGCGAAGATCTTCATCGCGATGTGGCCGGCGAGCACGTTGGCGAAGAGACGGACCGAGAGGCTGATCGGGCGCGAGATGAAGGAGATGATCTCGATCGGCACCAGGATGGCGAGCAGCGGCTTCGGCACGCCCGACGGCACGAACAGCCCGAGGAAGTGGGTGCCGTGCTTCATCAGGCCGTAGGCGACGACGACGGTGATCACCAGCGCGGCGAGGCCGAAGGTGATGATCAGGTGGCTCGTCACCGCGAAGGCGTAGGGGATCATCCCGAACAGGTTCAGGATGAGCACGAACATGAACAGCGAGAACACCAGGGGCAGGAAGCGCTTGCCGCCGTCGCCGGTGGCCTGGTGCAGCGTGTCCGCGATGAATTCGTAGAAGACCTCGGCCAGGGCCTGCATGCGGCCCGGGACGACCGAGCGCGAGGCGGTGGCGACGATGGTGATGAGGGCGATGACGCCCACGGCGGCGAACATGTAGAGCGCCGACTGCGTGAACGCGAGCTGCTGGTTGCCGATATGGCCCAGCGACACGAGCGGATGAAGCTCGAACTGGTGGATCGGGTCGATCGAGACCGCCATAAGACCGCTTCCGCCCTTTGTTCTCGCGCCGCGGAAGAACCCGCTGCGCCCGTGCTCGCGTGACGCCATACACGAAGCGAGCGCGTCCTCAAGCCCTTCCGCTCAAGGTTTCTTGTTTACGCCCCCCATCCCGCCGAAGCCGGACAGACGCATGACGTTGTAGATGCCGGTGAGGAAGCCGAGCACCAGGAAGATCATCAACCCCCAGGGCCTCGTGCCCAGGAGATGGTCGAAGATCCAGCCGAGGATTCCTCCCGCGATCACGCCTGCCACGAACTCGGTCGAAAGCCGCATGGCTTGGCCGAGCGGTGACGGGCCCCCCGATGAATCGGCACGCGTGGAATGACCGGGAGCAGCGGAAGGCCGCTTCCGTTCAAGCTGCGTCTCGAGACGTCTGAGCCTCGCGGAAAGGTCGCCTCCGGCGTCCGCCCCGTCCTCGCGCCCGTCACCTGTTTCGTTGCCGTTCAACGGCGAAAACTCACGATGTCGAGAGCGAAGGGAACCGAAACGCCCCTCAGGCGCGGCGCACCATAGTTTCGCCCATCTTGGGTGTCAAGGCGCGCCGCCATGATGTTAAACAATTGATAATATTCGGCTTTTCGGATCGGGTCGGGGCTCCTCAGGCGCCGAGGATCGGCTTGATGATCTTCTCCATCTCTTCGATGGACATGGCGCCGGAATACTTGGTTCCGTTGATGAAGAAGGTCGGCGTCGACTCGACCTTGAGGGTGTCGAGGCCCCGTGCCTTCACCGCATTGATGGCGCCGTAGATCTTCTGGTCCTTCAGGCAGGCTTCGAACTTCTCCTTGGAGAAGCCGGCCTGGCGCAGCAGCTGTTCCATGGCATCGACGGGGGATTGCGGCTTGCGCACGAAGGCCCAGTTCGGCTGCTGGTCGAAGAGCAGGTCGGTGATGGGGTAGTACTTGGCGTCGCCGTCGCAGCGGGCGAGCATGAAGGCGGCGGTGGCGAGCGGGTCGAGGGGAAACTCCCGCAGGGTGAAGCGCACCTTGCCCGTGTCGATGTAGCGTTCCCTCAGGACCGGCCAGGTCGTCGCGTGAAAATGCGCGCAATGGGAGCAGGTCATCGAGGCGTATTCGATGATCGTGACCTTGGCGTCCTTGTTGCCGAGCCAGACGTCGCCGAGGGGGCCGGGCTGGGCGAGGGCGGCCTCGTCGACGGACTGAGCCAGGGCCGAGAGGGTCAGGCGCGGCATGAGGAGGGCCGCGCCGGCGGCGAGGCCGACGGTCTTGATGGTATCGCGCCGGGTGATCATCGTGCGCATGCGCTCCCTTCGCTCGCGAAAGCTCGTTCTCAAGGTGAAGGCGGTAGGCCCGGGTTCGCGAGAAGGCAAGCGCAGCCCATGCCGCGCCCCCGCTCCTCACCGAATCTTGGGCGTTCTGCCGCCGGGCTGCTCGGCGACCACGGCGAGGCCGAGCCGGTCGAGGGCATCCCGCAGGCCCCCCTCCTCGATGCGCGAGACGGCGAGCGCCACCTCGCCGCGCTTCGCCGGATCGAGATTTCTGGCGAGCGCGCGGCGTGTCGGGGGGCTCACCCGGCCCTGGCGCAGGGAGATCCGGTGGATGCAGGCCCAGCCGTAATGGGCGTTGACGCGCTGGATCACCACGGGAGCGAGGTGCTGCAAGTCGATGGCGAAGGCACTCTCGACGCAGACGACGAGGGTGCCGGATTCCGGCGCCGTTCCCTCGGCCCGGCGGCGGCGGGGCCATTCGAGCTTTTCCGGGCGGCAGAAGCGGGCGAGCCGCTCTCCGACGATCTCCGGCCAGGCGGCCAGGATGTCGGTGGAGGCGAAGCCCTGGGCGGCGAAGGCCGGCCCGACGCAGCTCTCGATCAGGTCCGCGAGCGGCTTGACGCGCGCCATGGAAGCATCCGGTTTCGCTCCGGCACCACCCTGGCGCCGGAGCGGATCAGCTTAGCGCAGACCGGGGCCGGACGGGAGCGGCTTCCCGGGGCCGACGCATCCTTTGGACGATGCCGCCGTCACAGCCCCAGCAGCGGCGTGAAGCCGCCATAGATCATCCGTTTCGCGTCGAAGGGCGCGGTCGCCGGATCGCAATCCATGCGCGGGTCGGCCATCACCTTGGCGTTCACCGCGTCCCGCGCCTCGCGGGAGGGGAAGACGATCCAGGAGAAGGCGACGACCTCGTCCTCTTCCGCCTGCACCGCCCGGGGAAACGAGGTCAGCTCGCCCTGGGGCACGTCATCCCCGATGCACTCGACGAAGGCGAGGGCGCCATGCTCCTTCCAGATCGACGCCGCCGTCTCGGCGAGCGCCCGGTAGGCATCGAGCTTGGCTTTCGGCACCGGCACGACGAAGCCGTCGACATAGGGCATCGGGATCTCCTCCTCGGGGTCGAGGCCCGGAGGACGGGCGGCCCCGCGCGGCTCCGACACGGTCGCGCAAAATTTTCCCGGCGGCCGGTCCGGGTGGCGTGCGGGCGCTTTGACGGCTCGGGCCGGCCCGCTATGGACGGGCCATGCCCGCGCCCGCCGCGTCCTCCCCGCAAGCCGAAGCCACCGATCCCGGCGGATCGCTCGCGACGGATCTGCTCGACTGGTACGACCGGCACCGCCGGGTGCTGCCGTGGCGGGCCCTGCCGGGGGAGACGCCGGATCCCTACCGCGTCTGGCTCTCGGAGGTCATGCTGCAGCAGACCACCGTCGCGGCGGTCAAACCGTATTTCGCGAAATTCCTGGCGCTGTTTCCCACGGTCGAGGCTCTGGCCGCCGCGCCCGAATCGAGCGTCATGGCCGCCTGGGCCGGGCTCGGCTACTACTCGCGGGCGCGCAATCTCCACGCCTGCGCCAAGGCGGTGGCCGAAGCCGGCACCTTCCCGGACACCGAGGCGGGCCTGCGCAAGCTCCCCGGCATCGGCGCCTATACCGCGGGCGCCATCGCGGCGATCGCCTTCGACCGGAAGGCGGCGGCGGTGGACGGCAATGTCGAGCGGGTGATGAGCCGGCTGCGGGCTGTCGAGACGCCGATCCCCGCCGCCCGGCCGGCGTTGCGCGCGCTCACCGAAGCGGTCGTGCCGGAGCGGCGGGCCGGCGATTTCGCCCAGGCGCTGATGGATCTCGGCGCCACGATCTGCACGCCCAAGCGCCCGGCCTGCGCCCTCTGCCCCTGGATGCGGCCCTGCCTGGCCCGGGCCGAGGGGCTGCAGGAGACGTTCCCGCGCAAGCTGAAGAAGGAGAAGGGCGTGCTGCGCCGTGGCGCGGCCTTCGTCGCCGTTCGCGCGGGGGACGAGGCGGTGCTTCTGCGGACGCGTCCCGCGGAGGGGCTGCTCGGGGCCATGGCCGAGCCGCCGACGAGCGCCTGGCTACCCGATTACGATCCCGCCAAGGCCCTGCTCGACGCGCCGATCGACGCCCGCTGGAAGCGCCTGCCGGGCCTGGTCAAGCACGGCTTCACCCACTTCCCGCTGGAGCTGACGGTGTTCGCGGCGCGCCTGGCCGCGGGCGCGCCCGCCCCGGAGGGCATGCGCTTCACGCCCCGTGACCGCCTCGACGAGGAGCCGCTGCCGGGGGTGATGAAGAAGGTGCTGGCCCATGCGCTGGCCAAGCCCGCGGGCGAGGCCCCGAGCGCACCCGTCGCCGCGCCCGCGCCCGACCTCGCGACGCCGGCCGAGCCGGAGCGCCCGGCCCGGCGCGGGCCGCTGCAGAAGCCGGTCTCGAACCGGCCCTCACAGCTCGCCCGGGTCGTGAAGAAGCCGCCCAAGCCCGCGGGCAGCCGATAGGGCATCGTCCCGAAGGTGGTGGCCGGCTTTCGGAAGAGACGATGCCCCCGTGTTCCTACTCGGCGGCCGCACCCGCGCTGCGGAACGCGGCGCGGAAGGTGTCGATGCAGACGAGCCTGCCGCCGCGCTCGGCGTGCCAGAAGGTCCAGCCGTTGCAGGCGGGCAGGCCCTGAACCAGGGCGCCGACCTTGTGGATCGAGCCCATCACCGGCCCGACGCCGAGATTGCCGTCGGGCCGCACCACCGCCGTGAAGCGACGGCGCTCGTCGGTGAGCGTCTCGCCGGGGCGCAGGTGCCCCGCCTCGATCACGCTCAGGAACGGCACCCGCGGCTCCGAGCGCTTGGTCGGGGCGACGAGCAGGGAGGCCTGGGAAAGCGGTTCGACCGCGTCGATCCGGCGGCGGGCGGCCTCTGCATAGACGGGATCGCGCTCGCAGCCGATGAAGTGGCGGCCGAGGCGCTTGGCGACCGCGCCGGTGGTGCCGGTGCCGAAGAAGGGGTCTAGCACCACGTCGCCGGGATTGGTCGCGGCGAGCAGGGTGCGGGCGAGCAGGGCCTCCGGCTTCTGGGTCGGATGCACCTTGCGCCCGGCGGCGTCCTTCAGGCGCTCCTCGCCCGTGCAGAGCGGGATGAACCAGTCGGAGCGCATCTGGAGGTCTTCGTTCCCGCCCTTCAGCGCGTCGTAGTGGAAGGTGTAGCTCTTCGACTGCGCCGAGCGGGAGGCCCAGATCAGGGTCTCGTGGGCATTGGTGAAGCGCTTGCCGCGGAAGTTCGGCATCGGGTTGGCCTTGCGCCAGACGATGTCGTTAAGGATCCAGAAACCGAGATCCTGCAACGCGCTGCCCACCCGGAAGATGTTGTGGTAGGACCCGATCACCCAGAGGGTCGCGTTCGGCTTCATCACCCGGCGGCACTCGGACAGCCAGGCGCGGGTGAACGCGTCGTAGCTGTCGAAGCTCGCGAACTTGTCCCAGTCGTCGTCGACCGCGTCGACCACGCTCTGGTCCGGCCGCATCAGGCCGGCTTCGCCGAGCTGGAGATTGTAGGGCGGGTCTGCGAAGACGCAGTCGACGCTCGCCGTGGGCAGGCGCTCCAGGGCGGCGATGCAATCGCCGATCAGGATCTCGTCGAGCGGAAAGTTGCTGGGGAGACGCTGGACGGAGGGTGCAAGACCCATCCGCGGCGCCGACGCGATCCGCCCGGTACGCGAGACCTGTTTCCGGGCGGTGGCGCCGGCGGCCGCGGTACGCGGGGAAGCCATGGCAAACACCGGTTACGCGACTGACCTCGCGACCATGCCCGGTTCAGGGTAAAGATTCGCAACGGCTCCGCTGGGTTCGTGCGTCTCGATTTGGGGCTGCAATTTTTGCCGGGTTCCGCCCCGGCGCCCGCTCGGCGCCTTGATGGGCGCCGTGCCGAAGGCCGGCTTCAGCGATCGCGCAGGATCAGCCAGAGGGCGTGGACCGAGCCCGGAAGGATGCCGAGCAGTGTCAGCAGGATGTTCAGCAGGAACTGCAGGCCGATGCCCGTGGTCAAAAGCACGGCGATCGGCGGCAGGAACAGGGCGAGCAGGATGCGGACGATGTTCGACACGGGAAGGCTCCTTGTGCGTCGCCGCATGAACAGCCGGGGCGGAAGAGGGTTCCGCCCCGATGAAAAAAGCTTGGCCTTTGTCGCCTTGTCGGGGAGGGCGGCTCAGGCCGCCTTCTTCGACAGCGCGTCGTAGAACCGGGATCCGGTCTCCGCCATGGAGACCAGGTTGTCCGGCGGCGCGAAGCGGGGGCCGTGCTTGGCCTCGAGCGACCGGGCGAGCTCCACGAAGCCCCTCGCGCCCATGAAGTCGATATAGGACAGGGCACCCCCGGTGAAGGGCGCGAAGCCGAAGCCGAGGATCGAGCCGACATCCGCCTCGCGGGGATCGTCGATGACGCCTTCCTGGACCGTGCGAGCGGCCTCGAGCGCCTGGACCACCAGGAACCGGTTCTTCAGTTCCTCCACGTCGAGGGAATCCGGGTCGAGGCGGGTCGGCTGAAGCTCGGCGAGGCCGGGCCAGAGCCGCTTCGGCTCGTTCTCGGGGTAATCGTAGAAGCCGCGCTTGTTCTTCCGGCCGAGGCGATCCCGGCGCTCGACCATCTCGACGAGAAGACGCTTCTGGTCCGGATCGATGGCGGCCTCGCCGAGCTGCGCCTCGGTGGCCTTCAGGATCTTCAGGCCGAGATCGAGGGCCACCTCATCGTTGAGGGAGAGCGGGCCGACCGGCATGCCGGCCATCTTGCCGGCATTCTCGATCATCGCCGGGGGCACGCCCTCCATCAGCATCTTGTGGCCCTCCTGGACATAGGCCAGGACGCAGCGATTGGCGAAGAAGCCGCGGGAATCGTTGACGAGGATGCCGGTCTTCTTGATGGCGCGGACATAGTCGAGCGCCGTCGCGATCGCCTGCTCGCCGGTGGCCGCTCCCTTGATGATCTCGACGAGCAGCATCTTCTCGACCGGCGAGAAGAAGTGGATGCCGATGAAGCGCTCGGGCCGCGACGAGGCCTTGGCGAGGCCGGAGATCGGTAGGGTCGAGGTGTTGGAGGCGAAGATCGCCGTCTCGGGGATGGCGGCCTCGACCTTGGCGATCACCTCGGCCTTCACCTTCGGATCCTCGAACACCGCCTCGATCACGAGGTCGCAGCCGGACAGGTCGGCATAATCGGCCGTGGTCTGGATGCGGGCGAGCAGGGCGTCGCGGTCGGCGGTCTTGGCCTTCCCGCGGTTGATCTGCCCGGTGATGAGCTTGTGGGCGTAGGCCTTGCCCTTCTCCGCGGCCTCGACGTCGCGGTCGATCAGAACGACCTCCATGCCGGCGGCCGCGGTGACGTAGGCGATGCCCGCGCCCATGAAACCCGCCCCGACGACGCCGATCTTGGCGAGTTTCGTCTTCTCGACGCCCTTGGGCCGGCGCGCGCCCTTGTTCAGCTCGCCCATGGAGATGAACAGGGTGCGGATCATCGCCTGCGCCTCCTTGGTGCGCAGGATATGGGCGAAGTAGCGGCTCTCGACCTTGAGGGCGAGGTCCATCGGAAGCTGCAGGCCCTCGTAGACCGAGGCCAGGATGGCCTTGGCGGCCGGGTAGTTGTCGTGGGTCTCGCGGCGGTAGATCGCGTTGGCCGGGGGCCAGATCATCATGCCGGCGGGGGAGTAGACCTTGCCGGAGGGCGCCTTGAATTTCGGCACGTCCCAGGGCGCCACGGCCGAGCCGCCGCCGAGGATCCAGGCGCGGGCCTTCTCGACGATCTCGGCGCGGGGGGCGACCTCGTGGGCGAGGCCCATGTTCTTGGCCATGAGCGCGCGCAGCTGCTCGCCCTTGAACAGCATCTGCAGGGCGTCGCCGGTCTGCATCAGGCGGGCGACGCGCTGGGTGCCGCCGCCGCCGGGGAAGAGGCCGACCTTGATCTCCGGCAGGCCGACGCGGGTCGCCTCGTCGTCGGCGAGCACCCGGTAATGGCAGGAGAGGGCGAGCTCGAAGGCGCCGCCGAGGCAGAGGCCCTGGACGGCGGCGGCGAAGGGCTTGCCGCAGGTCTCGAGCTTGCGGAACACCAGGCTGAGGCGGCGCGAGGCCTCGAAGAAGTGGCGCATCGCCACCTCCTCGCCGTCGCTGGCCTTCAGCCGCTCGTATTCGGCGCCGAGGCCCTGGAGCATGGTGAGGTCGGCGCCGCCGGAGAAGGTGTCCTTGCCGGTGGTGACGACGCAGCCCTTGATCGCGGGATCGGCGACGACGGCGTCGATGATCCGCTCCAGATCCTCCATCACCTCCATGGTGATGACGTTCATCGAGCGGCCGGGCATGTCCCAGGTCGCGAGCGCGATTCCGTCGGCATCGGTCTCGAAGCGGAAATTCGTGTAGGCGCTCATCGCGTATCCTCGGATGGGCCGGCCGCGGGGCCGGGACGGTTCTCTGGAGATCTCGCCGGAGCGGAAGCCCGCTCCGGCCGGCCGCCGGGGCGGCGAAGGGTGACCGTGCCGGCCCTACTTGGCCGGCGCGGGCGAGGGCACCGGAACCGGGCCGGGCATGCCGCCCTGCTGGTCGCCGGCGGCGGCGAGCGTCAGCAGGTTGAGGAGCTTCGTCACCGCCGCCTGCGAGATGAGGTTCACCTCGGATTTCGGGTCGGCGTTGACGGCCTGGAACTTCTGGTAGGTCTTGTCCTCGTAGATCTGGAGCACGTGCTTCAGCTCATCGAGGCTGAACTTCTCGGCGTATTGCTTCGAGATGCCGTCGAGCAGGGCGGTGCGCTGCTTGTCGAACTCGGCGCGGGCCTCCTTGCGGACCTGCTCGGCCTTGTCGTCCTTCATCGGGGCGACGGTCTTCTCCAGCGCGCCGCTGAAGCCGGTGTCGAGGGTCTTCAGCACCGTCTTGTCGACGATCTCCTTGGCCACGGCGACCTTGTCGGCGGTCTCGTCGGCGCGCGCCGCCAGGGGGGCGGCGGTGAGGGCGAGGGCGGCGAGGAGCGGCAGCGCCTTGAAACGAGTCTTCCTGGGCATCGTCGTCGTCAGCATCTTGGCGTTTCTCCCTTTTTCACGATGGCGCCGGGATCCGGCGCGAGGGTGAGCCGCCTTAGCAGCGATTGTGACCTTCGGGCAAAGCCCGCGAGCCGGCTCGGGACCGTCCGCGGGCCGCCCGCCGATCAAACCCGCTCGATGATCGTGGCCGTGCCCATGCCGGCGCCGATGCAGAGGGTGACGAGCGCCCGCTCCTTGCCGGTGCGCTCCAGCTCGTCGAGCACCGTGCCGAGGATCATCGCGCCGGTGGCGCCCAGCGGATGGCCCATGGCGATGGCGCCGCCGTTCACGTTCACCTTGGCCGGATCGAGATCGAAGGCCTGCTGGAAGCGCAGGACCACGGAGGCGAAGGCCTCGTTGATCTCGAACAGGTCGATGTCGGAGAGCTTGAGGCCGGCGCGGGCCAGCACCTTCTTGGTCACGTCGACCGGGCCGGTGAGCATCAGGGCCGGGTCCGAGCCGATATTGGCGAAGGCGCGGATGCGGGCCCGCGGCTTCAGCCCGGCGGCGTCGCCGGCCTCCTTCGAGCCGATCAGCACCGCGGCCGCGCCGTCGACGATGCCGGAGGAATTGCCGGCATGGTGGACGTGGTTCACTGCCTCCACGTCCGGATGCGCGTCGATCGCCACGGCGTCGAAGCCGCCCATCTGGCCCATCTGCACGAAGGAAGGCTTGAGGGCCGCCAGCGACTGCATGTCGGTGGAGGGCCGCATGTGCTCGTCGCGGTCGAGCAGGGTGATGCCGTTGATGTCCTTCACCGGCACGACCGCGTTCTTGAACAGGCCCGACTCCCAGGACTTGGCCGAGCGCTTCTGCGATTCGACCGCGTAGGCGTCGCAGTCGTCGCGGCTGAAGCCGTATTTCGTGGCGATCAGATCCGCCGAGACGCCCTGCGGCATGAAGTAGGATTTGACCGCGATGGCGGGATCGACCGGCCAGGCTCCGCCCGAGGCGCCTAGGCCGACGCGGCTCATGGATTCGACGCCGCCGCCGACGGTGAGGTCGTGCTGGCCGGCCATCACCTGCGCCGCCGCGAAGTTGATCGCGTCGAGGCCGGAGGCGCAGAAGCGGTTGATCTGCACGCCGGGCACGTGGGGGCCGTAATCGGCCACCAGGGCGGCGGCGCGGGCGATGTCGCCGCCCGCCTCGCCGACCGGATCGACGCAGCCGAGCACCACGTCGTCGACGGCCCGGGTGTCGAGGTTGTTGCGCTCCTTCAACGCGCGCAACGCCGTCTCGGCGAGGCGGAGCGCCGTCACCTCGTGCAGCGCCCCGTCCGGCTTGCCGCGGCCACGCGGGGTGCGGACGTGATCGTAGATGAGAGCCTCGGCCATCCTGCGCTTCCTCGTGTCCGTTTTGCGCGCACTCCCTCCCCCTTTTTGCGGGAGAGGGTGGCCCCCGAAGGGGGTCGGGAGAGGGGAGCCCCGCCTCCGGAAAGACTTGGCCGGCCCTTCTCCCGCCCTGCATCCGCAGGGCACCCTCCCCCGCGGAGGGGGGAGGGTTGAACCTTCGTTAGAACGCCTCGGCGGCGAGCGCCATGGTGGTGTCCGCCCCCGCCTTGATCCGGGTCAGGCGCAGGGCCGTCTCGGGCAGCAT
The DNA here is from genome assembly GCF_022533465.1 of Methylobacterium organophilum. NCBI lineage: Bacteria > Pseudomonadati > Pseudomonadota > Alphaproteobacteria > Hyphomicrobiales > Methylobacteriaceae > Methylobacterium > Methylobacterium organophilum. The sequence continues at coordinate 2,515,599 of NZ_CP092848.1, forward strand.
GCGCTCCATGAAGAAGCGGCCGGTGACGAGCTTGGCCTCCATGCGCGGGTCCCCCGCCTTGTCGAGGGCGGCCTTGGCGATCCGGGCCCACATGTAGCCCAGGGCGACGAGGCCGAGGAGATGCATGGTGTCGGTGGCGCCGGCCCCGGCATGGTCGGGCTTGGCCATGGCGTTCTGCATCAGCCACATCACGGCGCCCTGGAGATCGTTCAGGGCGGCCTGGAGCGGGCCGGTATAGGGCTTCATCGCCTCGGTCTCGGCGTGGTCCTTGATGAAGGTCTGCACCTCGCCGAGGAAGAGCATCATCGCCCGGCCGCCGTCCTTGGGCAGCTTGCGGCCGATCAGGTCCATCGCCTGGATGCCGTTGGCGCCCTCGTAGATCATGGCGATGCGGGCATCGCGCACGAACTGCGACATGCCCCATTCCTCGATATAGCCATGACCGCCGAACATCTGCTGGGCCTCGACGGCGTTGGCGAAGCCGCGGTCGGTCAGCACGCCCTTCACCACGGGGGTGAGCAGCCCGAGCAGGTCCTCGGCGCCCCGGCGCTCGCCGGCATCCTGCGAGCGGTGGGCGATGTCGGATTGCAGGGCCGTCCAGAGGATCAGGGCGCGGGCCGCCTCGTTGAAGGCGCGGATCTGCATCAGGGTGCGGCGCACGTCCGGGTGGACGATGATCGGGTCGGCGGCCTTGTCCGGCGCCTTCGGGCCGGTGAGCGCGCGGCCCTGGAGGCGCTCCTTCGCGTAGGCCACCGCGTTCTGGTAGGCGACCTCCGACTGGCCGAGGCCCTGGACGCCGACCGCGAGCCGTGCCTCGTTCATCATCACGAACATCGCGTTGAGGCCGCGATTCTCCTCGCCCACGAGCCAGCCCTTGGCGCCGTCGTAGTTCATGACGCAGGTGGCGTTGCCGTGGATGCCCATCTTGTGCTCCAGGGAGCCGCAGGACACGCCGTTGCGCTCGCCGAGCGAGCCGTCCGCGTTCACCAGGAACTTCGGCACCACGAAGAGCGAGATGCCCTTGGTGCCGGCCGGCGCGCCCTCGATCCGGGCGATGACGAGGTGAACGATGTTCTCGGACAGGTCGTGCTCGCCGGCCGAGATGAAGATCTTGGTGCCGGTGAGGCTGTAGGAGCCGTCCGCGTTGCGCACCGCCTTGGTCTTGAGGAGGCCGAGATCCGTGCCGCAATGCGGCTCGGTGAGGTTCATGGTGCCGGTCCAGGCGCCTTCGACCATCTTCGGCAGGTAGGTGCGCTTCTGCTCCTCGGAGCCGTGCACGAGCAGGGCCGCGATGGCGCCCTGGGTCAGGCCCGGATACATGCCGAGGGCGAGGTTCGCGCCCGAGGCGAATTCCTGGATCGCCGTGTTGAGGACGTGCGGCAAGCCCTGGCCGCCATATTCCTCCGGCACCGACAGGCCCATCCAGCCGCCCGCGGCATAGGCCGTGTAGGCTTCCTGGAAACCCTTCGGCGTCGTCACGCGGCCGTCCTCGTGGCGGGTGCAGCCTTCCTGGTCGCCGCTCAGGTTCACCGGCGCCAGGACCTCGGCGGCGAGCTTGCCGCCCTCGTTGAGCACGGCCTCGACCACGTCGGCGGAGGCGTCGGCGAAGCCGGGGAGGTTGTCGTGTCGGTGGAAGCCGAGCACGTCGTTCAAGAGAAACACCACGTCCTCGACCGGCGCACGATAGCTCGGCATGTCCGCTCCTCCCGTCCGGCCCCGCCTCGTCGGCGACCCGGAACCACGCGATTTAGTTCATATGTAAACTATCTCCCGGGCCGCGGTAAAGGGGGTACGGCGCGCCTGCCCCGACAAGCTTAACGGTCTTTCCCAGGCGACTTAACGGGCCGTTTACCAAGATTGTTAAAGGTCGCAGCCAATGGGTCCGATCTGCGGCAGCCTTCGGCGCGAGTCTGGGTTGCCTTTCGGACCGGAGCCCAAGCCGCCGACCCCGGGTCTGACGATGAGTCGCAACGCGAACCCCACTCTCGAGGGCCTCGATCCCGAGGTGCTCGAAGCCGCCCGCGAGGTCGCCCATCGCGCCGGGGTGCCGGTGGAGTCGTGGATCGCCTCCGTGGTCGAGGGGGCGACCGAGTCGGTTCCCGCCAAGGCCGCCGCCGGTACCAAGGCCACCCCGCGCAAGCGCGCCCGCTCCACCGTTCCGCCGAACCAGCACCTCGCGGCCCGGGTCCCGGCGACCCGCGAGCGTGCGGCGCCCAAACCGGCCGTGGCGCCGACACCCGCCTCGGCGACGTCCGACGAGGCCGTGGCCGATGCCGTCGGCACCTCGATCGCGGAGATGATGCGGCGCCTCGACGCCCTCGACCGCACCATCGCCGAGCAGCGCCAGGCTTCCTCCCAGGCCGCCGCGGAGGCGATCGGCGCCCTCGAGAAGCGGGTGAGCGAGCTCGGCGAGGAAATCGGCCGGCCGCGGGCCCTCGGCCGCCGCGGCCAGCCGCTGCTGAGCGAGGTCCGCAGCGCCGTGGAGGAGGTGCGCAAGCGTCAGCGCGAGCTCGATGCGAGCGCCGCGCCTGCCCCGGCGCCCGTGCCCGGCGCGCCTTCGCCCGCGATCAGCGCCCTGCGCGAGGAAACCGGCAAGCTGCGCGATTCGATCGGCACCCTGGCCACGGGCCGGGACGTGGGCGCCCTGGAGCAGGCGATGCGAGCCCTCGCCTCCGACATCCAGCGGGCGCGCGAACCCTCCGACCTCGCCGCGATCTCCGCGCCGATCGAGCTGATGCGGGTCCAGGTCGGGCGCTTGGCCGACGAGGTCGCCGAGAACGTGCATGCGCGGCTCTCCAGCGAGGTGGAGCGGCTGGCCGACAAGGTCGACCGCCTCGCCACCGGCGCGCCGGCGAATTTCGCCGAGCGCGACGCCCTCGACGGGCTGTTCACCGAACTCGACGAGATTCGCCGCCTGCTCGGCGGCCTGGCCGGCCCAGAGCGGATCCAGGGGCTCACCCACGGCCTGCAGGCGATCAGCGATCAGATCGCGCAGCTTCAGGTCCGCGCCGCCGATGCGGGCGTGGCCGAGCTGAAGCCGCTGCTCGAGGAGATCCGCAGCGGCATGGACCGCCCGGGCGAGACCGAGCTCCTGCACCGGATCGAGGCGCTCGCCGAGCGCATGGGCGAGCAGCAGGCGAGCAACTCCGTCGGCGAGATCGTCGGCCGGCTCGACCATCTCGGCGAGGCGCTGCGCCGGAGCCAGGCGCCGCAGCAGGGCCAGCTCTCCTCGATCCACGGCATGCTGCACGACCTGGCCGAGAAGATTGACCGGCTGGAATCGGGCGGCAACGCCAATCTCGACGCCCTGGAGAGCCAGGTCGTCGCCCTGGCCCAGCGTCTCGACAGCCGCGGCGGCGACCCGGCCCTCTCCACGATCGAGCGCACCATGGGCGACCTGATCGCCCAGGTCTCGGCGCTCCGCGACGGCGGGGCGGTGGAGGCCGCGCTGGAGCGAGCGGCGCGCAAGGCCGTGGCCGAGGCGCTGCAATCCGGCCACGAGGGCGCCGGCAGCGAGGCCCTGCGGGCCGACCTCGCCGATCTGCGCGCGCGCCAGAACGCGGCCGATGCGCGCCTGTTCGCGACCATGGACAACGTCAACACGGCTCTGGAGCGGCTCCTCGCCCGCCTCGGATCCGACACCCCCGCCGCTCCGCAGCCCTCCGCGCCGAAGCCCGCCCCCCGTGCCTCCGCCGCGGACGAGGGAGCCGCCAAGGCGAAGCGGCTGGAGCGGCCGCGCATCCCCACCGAGATCGGGCATCTCGGCGACGAGCTCCTGGAGCCCGGCGCCGCCCGCCCGCAGCCGGGTCGCGGAGCCGCTGCGTCCTCCGCGGGCGCGCCCAGCGGCGGCGACATCAAGACGAGCTTCATCGCCGCGGCCCGCCGCGCGGCCCAGGCCGCCCAGGCTGACATCGCCGCGGAGGTGGGAGCGCCCGGCCGGAACCGGGAGGCCGGTGCCGGCAAGGCGCCGGGCCGCGCGGACGCCGCGTCCCCCGCGATGCCGGTGGGCGGCAATGGCCGCACGGCCGCCTTCCGGGCGGAGATCAGCAAGCGGCGGCGCCCGCTCCTGCTCGGGCTCGCCGCCATCGTGCTCGTGCTCGGCGCCCTCCAGGCCTGGACGGTGACGATGGGCGAGCCGGAGGCGCCGGCTCAGACCCCGGTCGCCGCTTCCGCGCCGCCGGAGGGGCCGGCCGCCACCGCCGCCACGGCGCCGGCGCCCGCCGGGTCGGCGCCGGCACAGGACGCCGCGGAACGCCCGGCAAACCCGGATCCGACGACGACGCAGTCGATCGCGCCAGCGGAGGACCGCGCGGCCAAGCCGGTGGCGAGCGAGGCCAAGCCGGAAGCGGCCGATCCGGCCCCGTCCAACAAGGGCCGCAGCGCGGTGCCGCGGGTCACCACGGTCGCGGCGCTCGCGCCGGATCTCGCCGGCATCCCCCCCGGCCTCGCCCGGCTGAAGCAGGCCGCCCTCGACGGCGACGGCGCGGCGATCTGGGAGCTCGCGGAGCGGGAAGCCGAGGGGCGCGGCCTGACGAAGGACGCGGCGCTCGCAGCCAAGCTGTTCCAGAGCCTGGCCCAGGCAGGCTACGCCCCGGCCCAGTTCAAGCTCGGCAGCCTCTACGACAAGGGCACCGGCGTCACCCGCGACCTGGCCCAGGCCAAGCTCTGGTATGCCCGCGCGGCCGACCAGGGCAACATCCGGGCGATGCACAACCTCGCCGTGGTCCACGCCGAGAACCCGACCGCCGGCGGCAAGCCGGATTTCGCCGCCGCCGCGACCTGGTTCCGCAAGGCGGCCGAGCACGGCGTGCGCGACAGCCAGTACAATCTCGCGGTGCTCTATGCCCGCGGCCTCGGGGTCTCGCAGGATCTCGTCCAGTCCTATGCCTGGTTCTCCGCCGCGGCGGCCCAGGGCGACGACGAAGCGGGCAAGAAGCGCGACGACGTTGCGGCCAAGCTCAGCGCGAAGGATCTCGCGGCGGCCAAGGCCGCGGCGGCGACCTTCACGCCCCTGAAGGCCGAGCCCGCGGCCAACGAGGCGCCCGTCGCCAAGATCCCGGCCACCGCTCCGATGAGCCTGATCGGAGCAACGCCCCCCGGCAGCGTGCCGAGTTCGGCCTTCACCCCCACCGGTCGCCGCAGCGAGGCGGGCGTCTGACCCCGGCCAGCCGGGGCAGGGGGCGACTGGCGATCGGGCTCAGGCTTCGATCGTGATCCCGAGATGGCGGAGGCAGGCCTGCGCCGTCTCCATCGCCCGGGGATGCAGGGCGAGTTTTCGCGTGAAATCCATCCAGGCCGCGATGTCCGCATCGCGTGCCGCGCGGAAGGCGTCGCCGTCCCAGAACGGCGCGAGATCGACACCCACCTGGCGGAAGCAGGCGATGACCTTGTCGTCGCGCAGCACCGAGATGCCCCGCGTCGGGTAGGTCTGGCCCGAGCGGCGCCGCCCGTAGACGATGCCGTGCAGGGCATCGAGATAGCGCAGGCGATCGGCCCGCGGCCGCAGGGAGGCCTCCGCGATCCGCTGGCGCGGCCGGCGCACCAGCACGGCGATCTCGACGCCGAGGTACCCCATCAGCTGCAGGGTGTGGATCGCCGAGCCCTCCGCGAAGACGAGGGAGCGGGCGCGGGCATAGAAGGCCACCTGCTCGGGCAGGCCCGAGAATTCCGGGTGGAAGACCCGGACCCCGGCCCGGGTCAGGACCGTATCGAGATAGCTCTCCCCCGCGAGCCGCCCGGTGAGCTGCCCGGCCCGGGACACGTAGAGGACGCCGATGTCCTTCGGCACGGCCCGCGCATCGCCGGTGAGCCGGTCCATCAGGTCGAGATGCGCTTCGCTCGGGCCGCCGCCGTCCATCCGCTCGGCCTGGGGCAGGACGTGCAGGCGCCGGAACAGCGTCGGCCGGCGCACGACGAGCACCCGGGCCGGGTCGACGCGCAGCTGCGCGAGGATCTCCCGGAAATAGCCCGGCTCGCGGAAGTCCGGATCGGCCGGCGCGCAGAAGACGAGGGGCATCCCGGCCGGGAACCGCGTGACGGAGCCCGCGATGCGCATGCCGAAATCGGCGATGGCGTGCCCGTAATGCTCGACGATGGGGCCGCACCAGGCGCCCTCGTCGTGGATCGCCTCCGGCGGGCCGGCCGGGCGCGGGCGGGAATCGACGGGCCTGGGCAGAAGGCCGCGGCATTGCCGTGCCCGCACCTGCAGGGCCCACCAGGGCCAGATCGGGCCGCCGCGGAAGAAGGCGCCGCCCGGCTTCTGCAGGATTTCCTGCGTCGGGACGACGGTCACGTTGCGCATCATCGATGGCCGGGCCTCGGGGTTTCTCCCGGAGGCCGGGTCGATGCGCGCGTCTTAGAAGAGGAAGGGCGGCCTCACCAGCCGCGGCGTTCGCTTTCGCTGGGCAAACGGCCCTGCGGTGTCAGCCGGTCGACGACGCCCGGAAGCGCCTGCGCCAGCTGGGCCAGCAAATCGTCGCGGGAGAGGCCCGTGGCGCGGCTCAGGCTGTCGAGGGTATCCGGCCCGAGGGCGTCGGCGAGCCGGCTCGGGGCGATGGCGTGGTTGCCGCCGGGACCGATCCAGGATTCGATCACGTCCCCGAGGCCGCTGCGGCGGAAGCTCTCGACGAGGCCGTCCAATCCGCCGGCGCTGCCGGATTCCTCGCTCGGCTCCCGGTCCAGATGCGCGTAGGGCCCGGCGCCCGGAGCGCGCTCGCCCGGCCCGTCGAGCATGCCCGCGAGATCGCTGAAATCGCTGTCGTCGGGCGCCGGGCCGCCGCGGGGCGCATCGCCGAAGCCGCCGAGGTCGCCCCCGTCCTGCCGGGGCGGCGGGGGAGGGGAGCCGCCCTCCGCCTCGGCATGGCCGCGGCCGAAGATGTCGCCGAAGCCGCCGCTCGCGCCCTTGGCGAGGAGCAGCATCAGCAGCGCCTTCACGATCGGCGACAGGGCGCCCTGCTGTCCGCGGCCGAGCACTTGGCCGACCACGCCGCCGATGACCTGATCGAGCAATCCCATGGGTTTCCTCCCTCGTGTCGGTGGTCCGGGCGGCGCCGGCCTATCGGTCGTCCGTGCCGCTGCGGGTCTTGAAGCGGTCTGAGAGGTGATCGAGGGGGTTGGTGCGCTCCGCCCTGCCCTTGCCGGAGGGGACGACGGTGGTGGAGGGCCGGATGGCGCTGGGGGCCGAGACGTCGCCCGTCGGGCGATGGGCGGCGTGCCCGTCGCCCTTCACGGTGTCTGTGCCGGGCGGCAGCGTCCCGGCGGTCGGCTGGTCGTTGGGGTTGGCGGCGCTCTGCGCCTGGACCGCGCCCGCGGCCATGGCCGAGAGGATCGCCGACAGGATCGCGCCGGCCATGAGCCTCCGGCCCGTTCTCCCCATCCCGGCTCGTCCCGCTTGCGGCATCGGATCGCCTCCCTCGCTCCGCCCGGGGCGTTCGCCCCCTATGGTCAAGCCAATCGGCATGACCGCCAGGGGGTTCCTGCGGATCGGGGCTACGCGATCGCCGCCGGCGGCGTCTCCTCCGCCAGCCGGACCAGGACCTGCCGCAGCCAGCGATGGGCCGGGTCGTCGTCGTAGGAGGCGTGCCAGACCATGGAGATCGCCACGTCGTCCAGGGGGACCGGCACGGGGCTCACCGTCAGCCCGAGGGCACCGGCGAAGTCGTGGGCGAGCCGGGCATGCATCGTGGTGATGACCGGGGCGGAGCGCACCAGGAAGGGCACGACGAGGAAGCGCGGGGTCGTCACCGCCAGCGTCCGCTTCAGGCCGAGCTTGGCCAGGGCATCGTCGACGACGCCATGCGCGGTCTCGCGCAGGCTCGTCAGGATGTGCGGGAAGCGCAGGTAATCCTCCAGGGAGATCGGCGGCGTCAGCCCGACCTGGCGCGCATCGAACAGGCAGACATAGCTGTCGCGGTAGAGCAGGCGCTGCTTGTGGTGGAGCTGGCCCTCGAAGGAGAGCCCGATGGCGAGGTCGATCCGGTCCGTGTCCAGCTCCTCCAGGATGCGGCTGCGGTCGAAGCTGCGCAGCAGCAGGCGGATGCCCGGGGCCTCCGCCCGCAGATAGGCCAGGAGCCGGGTGCCGAGCAGCATCTCGGCGCTGTCCGGCAGGCTGATGGTGAAGGTCCGCTCCACGGTCCCGGGGTCGAAGGCCTCGTCCCGGCGCACCAGCGCCTGAACCTGCCGCAGGGTCGCGCGCAGGGGCTCGGCCAGGGCGAGCGCCCGCGGCGTCGGCCGCATCCCGTCCGGCACCCGGGTCAGCAGGTCGTCGTCGAAGAGGCGGCGCAGACGCGCGAGGCTCGCGCTCATGGCCGGCTGGCCGATGCCGATCCGGGCCGCCGCCCGGGTGACGCTGCGCTCGGCGAGCAGGGCGTCCAGGGCCACGAGCAGGTTGAGATCGAGCTTGCTCAGATCATTATGATCGATAGTCATCAGCAATCGGATCGATTTGATACATGCTGCGGTGCACAGCATATTCGCCCCAGACGCAAGGGCATCGGGCCCTGGCGACAAGGGAAAGATCCAAGACCATGACGATCCGAAACACCATCCTCGCTGCCACCCTCGCCCTGGCCGGCAGCCTCTCGGCCGCCGATGCCGCGGAGATCCGGGCCGTTCAGGCCGGCAGCGTCGATCTCGGCACGCTCTCGGGCGTCGCCTATTATACCCCGGAGGCGAAGGGCTACCGCGTCGTCGTCACCCTGGCGCCGCGCGCCGCCGCCCCGGCCGTCCGCTTCGAGACGGTGCTCGCCGCCGACCAGAGCGTGACCTTCTCGACCCCCCGCGCCGAGGGGAACGCCGCCGAAGCGGTCGAGATCAGCCGCGTCGGCGATCGGGTCCGCGTCTCGCGCCCCGGACAGGATGTCGTGAAGGAAGCGGCCGCCATCAACTGAGCGGCCGGCGACCATGACGGCAGGAACGAAGGCCTCTCCCGGCCCGCACGGCCGGGAGAGGCCGCTCTCTTTTCAGGCGGCGAGGGTGGTGCCGTAGACGACGCCCTTCTCCTTCAGCCAGCGCCGATAGGCGACCGACGAGGAATCCGCGCGGGTCGGGATCTCGGCCTTCGGCTCCAGCGGCAGCAGCACCGGCCTCTGGTTTTCCAGGATGATGCGGTCCTGCAGGAAGATGAGCTGCTGGAAGCCCACCAGATCGGACAGCCGCGACACGTCGTCGATCAGGAACATGACCGGGTGCACCTTGCAGAGCCCCGGTTCGAGGGGCTGCACGAACAGGCAGATCACGTCCCAGCGGTTCGCCGCGTTCGGGCAGGTCTTGTAGAGCATGGTCACGTGCGGGGTGGCGACGCGGTACTGGTACTGCGTCATGATCCCGGTGGTGGCCGAGAGAGCCGCCTGCGGCTGGAAGAATTGGCAGTTCGTCGCCCAGACCTCGTCGATGTCCCGCCGGATCTCGGTGGTGTAGTGCAGCACCTCCGTATGCGGCTCGGCGCCCAGGATGTCCGTGTGGACGAAGGGGAAATGGGCCATGTCGAGGAAGTTCTCGATGATCCGCAGGCCCGAGGCGCGCACCTGCACCGATCCGCAGACGACGTGGCGCCGGTCCGTCTCCTCCGTCTCGGGGATCGCGGGCGGCTCGCGGGCGGGATCCCCGAGGCTCGTCCAGAGATAGCCGTAGCGGCAGCGCACCGGCAGCGCCCGGCCGCCGCTCTCGCGCACGGACGGAGGATCGCCCTCCGATCCGGCCTCGATCACGAGGTCGCTGCCGAGGAGACGCGTCCGCGTCTCCCCTCGGCCGAACTCCGCCAGTGCGCCCACCACATACCATTCATCCCGGATCGCTGGTTCGAGCGTCATGTCCCTGTCCCTCCTCGCTCTCCCGGCGCGGGGGCGTCGCCGCCCGCGCCGGCTCCGTTCCATGGCCTCACGCGCCGGGGCCGGTCCATTGCACCGTGCCGGTCTCGTGCTCGGCGAGCCAGGCGGCGCGGCGGGCGAAGAGGTCCGGCGCGAGGCTGCGCACGTGGTCGATCAGGCCGCGCAGATCCGTGCCGAGCAGGCGGCCGTCCTGCACCACGACCCGTCCGTCGACCATGGTGAGGTCGACATCCGAGCCGCGCACCGCGTGGACGAGATTGTGCTGCAGGTTGAAATACGACCCCTCGCCGAAGAGCGGCGTCATGCGCGGCGTGTCGGTACGAACCGCGATCAGGTCGGCCTTCTTGCCGGCCTCGAGGGAGCCGATCTCGTGATCGAGCCCGAGCGCCTTCGCCCCGAGGATCGTGCCCATGCGCAGGGCCTGCCAGGAATCGAGGGCGGCGGCGTCGAGGCTCTTGAGCTTGCCGAGCAGCGAGGCGGTCTTCATCTCCTCGAACACGTCGAGGTTGTTGTTCTCCTTCTCGCCGTCGGTGCCGAGCCCGACCGCGACGCCGGCCTTCAGCATGGCCTCGATCGGGGCGATGCCGCTCGCGAGCTTCATGTTGCTCACCGGGTTATGCGCCACTGCGACGCCCCGCCCCGCGATCAGCGCCACCTCCGCCGGATCGAGCCAGACCGCATGGGCAATCAGCGCCTTGGGGGCCTCGAAGAAGCCGAGCTTGTCGAGGGCGAACATCGCCCGGCAGCCATAGCGCCGCTCGAACTCGGCGACCTCGACTTCCGCCTCGCTGCAATGGGTGTGGAAGCCCGTGTTGTGCCGCTTCGCCAGCTCGATGGCCCGGCGCTGTCCCGCCTCGTCGGCGTAGAACAGGTGCTCCAGCCCGACCCAGACCGAGATGCGTCCCTCCGCGCTGCCGTGGCGGGATTCGATCAGGGCCTCGTTGTCGTCGAGGCGGTCGAAATAGTCGTAATCCGCGTGCTCGCCGACATAGGGCACGCAGACGAGGCGGTTGCCGAGGCCCTCCGCGGCCTTGGCGCTGCCTTCCATGAAGCGCCACATGTCGAGGGTCGTCGTGGTGCCCGAGAGCACGCTCTCCGCGTAGCAGAGCCAGGAGGCCGCCTCGGCTTCCTGCGCGTTCAGGACCCGGTGCATCGGGTTGATGTGCAGCCGCAGCCAGTCCCAGACCGGCAGGTGCTCGGCGGTGCCGCGCAGGAAGCCGGAATGCATGTGCGCGTTCACGAGGCCCGGCATCAGCAGACGGTCGGGCAGGCGCACGAGGGCAGCGGCGGGATGGGCCGCGACCAGCTCCTCCCGCTTGCCCACGGCGCCGATGCGGTTGCCCCGCACCAGCACGGCACCGTCGGTGAGGACGCGGTTCTCCGCATCCATGGTCAGGACGAGGTCGGCGGCGAGGATGCGATCGGTACTCATGACGATACTCTTCAGGCGGCGGCCGCGACGAGGTCAGCGGCGCGCTCGGCGATCATGACGACGGGGGCCTGCGTGTTGCAGGTCGGGATGAGCGGGATCACGGAGGCGTCGGCGATGCGGAGGCCCGTCGCCCCATGCAGGTTCAGGGCCGGATCGACCACGGCGGCCGGTCCGGTGCCCATCGCGCAGGTGCCGCAGGTGTGGAAGAAGGTGGAGCAGGTCCGCTCCACGAAGCGCCCGGCCTCCCCACGCGTCAGCCGCCGCGGGGGTGAGAGCGGAACGGCGCCGAGCCGTCGGAACGGCGCGGTGTCGGCGAGCGCCAGCACCGTGTCGAGGGAGGCGACCAGGGCGTCGCGGTCGGCCGCCTCGGCGAGATAGTTCGGCTGGATCGTGACCGGCCCGTCGAGGGCGGCGCTCTCCATCCGCAGGAAGCCGACGCTGCGCGAGCCCATCAGCCCCGGCGAGACCGCGAAGACGTGGCCGGAAACGCCGTATTCGGCGGCGATCTCCGGGCCGGCATGGGGGCCCTGCACCACGAAGGCGTGGAGGTCCGGCACGGCGAGCCCGTCGCGGCTGCGCCAGTTGAGCTGCGCCCCGCCGCCATTGTCCCGCACCGGCCCGAGAGCATTCTCGACGCGGAAATTCACGCCCATCAGCAGGGGATGGTCCTGCAGGTTCGCCCCGATGCCGGGCAGCGCCAGGCGCCGGGGCAGCCCGAGGCGGACGAGGTCCTCCGGATCGCCGATGCCGGAGCGCATGAGCAGGCGCGGCGTCTCGATGGCGCCCAGCGCCAGCACGACCTCCCGGCGCGCCCGCGTCTCGACGATGCGGCCGTCGAGGCTGTGGCGCAGGCCGGTGCAGGCCGAGCCCTCGAAGGTGAGCTCCAGGGCGGCGGAGCCGGTCAGCACCGTGAGGTTCGGGTTGCCGGCGAGGGGGCGGATATAGCCGTCCACCACGCTCCAGCGCCGTCCGGCCCGCTGGTTCAGGTTGGCGAAGGCGGCCCCCGCGATGTCCGGCCCGTTGGCGTCGGCCAGGACGGGGAAGCCCAGCTCGGCCGCCCCTTCCACGAGCGCGCGGGCGACGGGATGGGGATCGCGCGCGGTCTCGATGCGCAGCGGCCCGCCGGCGCCGCGCAGGGCCGTCTCGCCGCCCTCCCAGTCCTCCGCCCGCTTGAAGAAGGGGAGGATGCTGTCGAAGTCCCAGCCCGGGGCGCCGGCGGCGGCCCAGGCGTCGTAATCGGCGCGGTGCCCGCGGTTCCACAGCATCGCGTTGATGCTGCTCGAACCGCCCAGCACCCGGCCGCGCGGGATCGGGACCACGCGGCCGCCGATCTGCGGCCCCGGCGCGTAGGCGAGCCCCCAATCCAGGGGGCCGCCGAGCAGACTCACCCAGGCGCCCGCATCCGCGACGGCGGGATGCGCCTCGTCCCGCGGGCCGGCCTCAACCAGCAGCACCTGGAGGCCGGCGGCGGCGAGCCGCCCGGCCACCACGCAGCCGCCGGTGCCGGCGCCCACGACGATGATGTCGTAGGCGGCTTTCAGTCCCTCATCGGCGTCGGTGAGCATCAGTTGTGCTCGCTCGGGCCCATGATGACGATGCCTTCGGTCGCCTCGACATGGCGCACGAAGATGTACTTGTCCTCGCGCCCGTCGCTGTGCTTGCGCTTGATGCCCGCCCGCACGGTGCCGTCCACCTTGGCGACGACGATGTAGGGGCTGTCGGCGGCAAGGCCCTCGGCGCAATGCCGCTCGAAGGAGTCGAGGTCGCGGGCCGTGTAGGCGTGCTCGATGCCGGCGCCCCGGGCCATGCCGGCGAGATCGACCCGGCCCTTGGCGGTGTGGGTCGGCGGGCCGCCGATCGACTGGTAGCACTGGTTGTCCCAGACGACGACGAACAGGTTCTTCGGCTGCTCGTTGGCCAGCGTCGCCAGGATGCCGAGGTTGAAGAGCAGGCCGCCATCCGTGTCGAGGGAAACGATGCGGCGATGGGGCAGGCCCGCGGCGAGTCCGAAGGCCTGGGGCGTCACGCAGCCGAGCTGCTGCTGGAACAGGCTCGCCGCGCGCATGTGCGGGGCGGCGTCGTACCACTCGTCCACGCTGCCCCCGAGGGAGAGGATGACGAGCTCGTCCTTCAGCCGGCGGCTGAGGAGCTTCATGCAGTCGTAGCGTGTCATCATCGCACGAGGCTCCCGCCGAGAACGATCGCGGTGTGGTAGTAGGAGGCGTAGGCCGAGGCGTAGGCGTCCTCGATGCTGCGCTCGACCTCCGCCTCTTCGCGCACCACGCGATAGGGCACGCGCAGGGCCTGGAGCACCGGCTCCATGGTGATGCCGTGGGGGATCGCCCACCAATTGTTCTCGCCGAGTTCGCCCCGGTAGCTCATCAGCATCACCACCGGGATGCCGGCACCGAGCCCCATCCGGGCGAGGGGCTCGACCGAGGCGCGCAGGCCCGAATTCTCCATCACCAGCACGGCGCGCTTGCCCGAGAGGAAGACGCCGCCGCAGATCGCGGCGCCCTCGCCCTCGTTGGTCACGGGGATGGTGCGGATGTCCGGATCGGCGTCGAGCGCCGGATAGAGCGGCTTGAACAGGGAATCCGGCAGGTAGCAGGCGACGGACACGCCCGCCTTCTTCAGTCCCCGCAGGACCGCGTCGACGGCACCCGGCGTCATGGGAACACTCTCATCGTCATGAAATCCTCAGTGGTAGTCCGGGATGCCGGGCATGGTGCGGAAGCCCGGCAGAGTGCGCACGGCGCGCATCCAGCGGCGAAGGGCCGGGTAGGCCTCGTGGTCGATGCCGTGGTCGCGGCTCAGCGCGAAGGCGGGGAACAGGGCGAGGTCGGCGATGGTCGCGCTCTCGCCGACGAACCAGCGTCCGCCGGCGATGCCGCGCAGGACCATGTGGTCCTCCATGGCATTGAAGGCGGCCCGCGACGCCTGTTCCAGGGAAGCGGCGTCGCCGGGCACGTCGAACATCGCGGTCCGGCGGGCGAGCGTCGCGGCGTGCAGGTCCCGGGCGGCGAAGACGAGCCAGGCCATGGTCTGCCCCAGCGCGCCCGGCTCCCCGGGGAGCCAGGTCCCGGCCGGATCGTGGCGGCGGGCGAGATAGACGAGGATCGCCTCCGCCTCCCGCAGCACCGTCTCCCCGTCCACGAAGATCGGCAGGGTGCCGAGCGGATTGCGCTCGATCAGCGGCGAGCGCGTCTGCTCGGCGCCGGGGAACATGTCGACGCCCACCGTCTCGTGGGCGACCCCGAGGGCGCCGAGCAGCAGCCGGACCTTGTAGCCGTTCTCGTCGAGTTCGTAGTCGTAGAGGATCGGGCTCATGACGCTGCCCGCATTTCGAGCGCGGAGCGGAGTGCTGCACAGGCATGCGCGGCCCGTGCACGGTCTGCGCTCGTAAAGGCATCGCTCGGACCGTCGAGCAGAATGTGGGCAGCGCTTTGCGCCGGCGCGAGCGGCTGCACCGCGAGCCGCACGGGAAGCCCGGCGAGGGTGCCCCGCAGAAGCCCGTCCGCCTCTTCCGTCACGGCGAAGGCGTCGGGGAGGCTCGCGGCCGGCACGTCGAGGGTCAGGCTGCGCAGGACGGTGAGCGACTCCGCCGCAGTCTCGGGCGGCGGATCGGATTCCGTCTCCCAGGCCACCCAGATCAGGCCGCTTCGCTCCACGCTCCGGTAGGTGCGCGTGCGGATCATCGGGCTGACCTCGAGATCCGGATGGGCCGGGATGTAGCGGCACTGGCCGGCGGTGTCGTATTGCCAGCCGTGATAGAGGCAGGCGATGTGGTCGCCGCGCACGAAGCCGAAGCTGAGGCGCATGCCGCGATGCGGGCAGCGGTCCTCCCAGATATGGGCCGCGCCGGCCTGATCGCGCCAGACGACGAGTTCGTTGCCGAACAGGCGCGTCCCGGTGGAGGTGCCCGGATCGAGGTCCGCGGAGAGGGCGAGGGCGTACCACCCCGGCGTCTCGTTCATGCCAGAAATCTCCTTGTATCCAAAGTGTTAGGACGCATCTGCGCGCTCGACCTCCAGGACGAGGCAATCGATCGGTCCGAGGCTGCAGGCCATCTCGAAGGCATCGACGAAGTCGCGCTGACCGGACACGGCGACCGTGATCCGCTCCGGGCCCGCCTCGACGAAGCGCGCGCCGAGATCGAGCAGATGGGCGCGGTGTTCGGCGAAGGCGCGAAAGCTCGCCGGCCGGAAGCGGCCGGTGAAAACGATGGTCGTGAAGGTTTGCACTGAGCCTCGACTCCGGCTTCCGTGCCCCGAGAGGGCGCGGCCGGGGGCGCATCGCAGGATTTGCACCAACGCGGCCGGGATGCGGGCCGGGCGGATTTCCCGTGGGGGCCCCGCTTCCCCGGAATAGGCACGCTTCTTGCCGCTCCGGTCCCTGCACAGGGCGCGAAACCAGCGCCCGCCACGGGGACTGCATCGATGGCAAAGATCTTGACGCCCGACCGGCGCCGCTTCCTTGGGCTCGGGGCCGCGGCCGGGGCCGGGCTTCTGCTCCCGCCCACCCTCAGGCAGGCACAGGCCGCCAGCTTCGCCCCCGTCGCCGAGAAGGATGCGGTCATCGCCTTCGGGCATGTCGGCCCCGTCAACGACGAGGGTTGGACCTGGAGCCACGACCAGGGCATGAAGGCCGTCCAGGCCGCCTTCCCGCAGGCCAAGACGCTCTTCGTCGAGTCGATCCCCTATTCCGCGGACGCGACCCGCACCTTCCGCCAGTTCGTCTCGCAGAAGGCGAACATCATCTTCGCCACCTCGCAATACGGCGACTTCCTCAAGGACGTGAGCAAGCGCGCCAAGGGCGTGGCGGTGATGGAGGCCAACGGCTCCACCGTCGACGAGAACCAGGGCTGGTACTACCTCGCGCACTGGTACCCGACCTACGTGATCGGCGTCGCCGCCGGCCTGATGAGCAAGACCGGCAAGCTCGGCTATGTCGCCTCCTTCCCCGTCGCCTCCTGCTACGCCTCCACCAACGCCTTCCTGATGGGGGCCCGCTCGGTGAAGCCCGAGGCGACGCTGCAGGTCGTCACCATCAATTCCTGGTTCGACCCCCAGGCCGCGACCCAGGCCGGCGTGGCGCTCGCCAACAACGGCTGCGACTTCCTCTTCGGCATCATGGACGAGGCCGGCTATCTACAGGTCGCGGAGCAGCGCGGCATCAAGGCGGCCATGTGGAACACCGACATGCGCCGCTTCGGGCCGAAGGCCTATGTCAGCTCCGTCGTCTGCGACTGGAAGAAGTTCTACGTCGATCAGGTCGCCAAGCGCCTCGCCGGCACCTGGCAGCCGACGGGCACCATCCTGCCCTTGGGCGGGGGCATCGACCGCGACAAGTGGGGCGAGAGCGTGCCGGAGGCGGTGGCCAAGCAGGCCGACGCCGTGCGCGAGAAGATGCTCGCCGGCTACAACCCCTTCACCGGCGAGCTCAAGGACAACAAGGGCAAGGTCCGCGTCCCGGCCGGCAAGGCGATGACCGACATGGAGCTCTACAGCTGGGACTGGTCGATCGAAGGCGTGGCCGGTCTCGGAGCCTGATCCCGATGAATGCCCTCGCGCTCGCCCGGGCGGAAGCCCCGCTCCCCGCGATCGAGGCCGAGGACGGCAGGACCGGGTATCCGCCCGGCACGCCGCCCCTGGTCGAGCTGCAGGGCATCACCAAGACCTTCCCCGGGGTCCTCGCCAACGACTCCGTCGATCTCGACGTGATGCCGGGGGAGATCCATGCGCTGCTCGGCGAGAACGGCGCCGGCAAGTCCACGCTGATGAACGTGCTCACCGGCATCTACAAGCAGGATGCCGGGCGCATCATCATCGACGGCTACGCCCAGGACCTGCCGACCCCGCAGGCGGCGATCGCGGCGGGCATCGGCATGGTCCACCAGCATTTCAAGCTGGTGCCGGCCTTCACCGTGGCCGAGAACGTCCATCTCGGCTGGCCGGAGACGCCCTGGCGGGCCTCCGCCGCGGTGCTGGAGCAGCGCACCCGGGCGCTGGCGGAGCGCTTCAACCTCGCGGTGCGGCCGGATGCGCGGGTGGGCGACCTCTCCGCCGGCGAGCAGCAGCGGGTGGAGATCCTGCGGGTGCTGGCGCGCTCGGCCCGCATCCTGATCCTCGACGAGCCGACCGCCGTGCTGACGCCGCAGGAGGCGCAGGAGCTGTTCCGCGCCCTGCGGGCCTTCCGCGAGGGGGGCAACGGCGTGATCTTCATCAGTCACAAGCTCGACGAGGTGATCGAGATCGCCGACCGCATCAGCGTGCTGCGCGGCGGCCGCAAGGTGGCGACGCAGCTGGCCGCGGGCGCCACGGAGCGCAGCCTCGCGGCGCTGATGGTCGGGCACGAGATCACCCTGCGCAAGGCGCGGGCGCGGCGGCCGGACCTGGCGGTCTCGCCCCGGCCCTTCGTCGAGCTGAAGGGCATCCACGCCCTGGACGATCGCGGCCTTCCGGCGCTCCACGACCTGTCCCTCGGCCTGCATGGCGGCGAGATCCTCGGGATCGCGGGCGTCGCCGGCAACGGCCAGCGCGAGCTGAGCCAGGTCATCACCGGCATGCGCCCGATCACGGCCGGCACGGTGCTCGTCGACGGGAAGGCGGCGAAGGCGGGGGACGCGGCGGCCTTCGCCAAACTCGGCATCGGCCACATCCCGGAGGACCGCCTGCGCTCCGGCCTCGCGCCCTCCCTGAGCATCACGGACAATGCGGTCCTGCGGGAATACGGCAAACCGCCGATCGGGGGCTTCGGCCTGTTCCGGCCGCGGGCGGCGGGCCGGGTCGCCCGCGCCATGGCCAAGGCGGCCGAGGTCGCGATTCCGAGCTTCGAGATGCCGGTGCGCAACCTCTCCGGCGGCAACCAGCAGCGCCTGGTGGCCCGGCGCGAGGTGCGCATCGCCGATCGCGTCCTCGTGGCGGCCTATCCGAGCCGCGGCCTCGATGTCGGCGCCATCGACACCCTGCTCTCGCTGATCGCGGCCCTGCGCGACGAGGGCAAGGCGGTGCTGCTGTTCTCCGAGGAGCTGGAGGAACTGCTCGAACTCTCCGACCGCATCGCCGTGCTCTTCAACGGGCGGATCATGGGCACCGTGCCTGCGGCTGAGGCCGATATCGAGACGCTCGGCCTGATGATGGGCGGGCAGCGGCAGATGCAAGCGTAACGGCGGATCGACACGATGAACTGGCGCCTCCAACGCATGCCCTCGGCGACTGCCGCCGCGGCCCTGACGGGACGCATCCTCGCGATCCTGATCGCGCTCCTCTGCGTCGGCCTCGTGCTGGCGGTGGCCGGCCGGGCGCCCGTCGCCATGGGGGCCGACTTCCTGTCGACGGCGACCGGCTCCATGGAGGGCCTGGAGGATGTGGGGCTGCTGCTCACGCCCCTGATCCTCACCGGCATCGCCGTCGCGATCACCCAGCGGATCGGGCTGTGGAACATCGGCGGCGAGGGCCAGTTCAGCGTCGGCGCCCTGGCGGCGACCGCGGTCGGGCTTCACCTGGACGGGCCGGATTCCGCGATGCTCCCGGCCATGGCCGCCGCGGCCATGGTGGCCGGGGCGCTGTGGATCCTGCTGCCCACCCTGGCCCGGGCCTATGCCGGGGTGAACGAGCTGATCACGACCCTGCTCCTCAACTTCGTCGCGGCCCTGCTCGTGGCCTGGGTCGCGACCGGGCCCTGGCGGGACAAGACCGGCGCCGCCCTCGCGGCGACGGCGCGGGTGCCCTACGAGATGCCGGCCCTCGGCGACGCTTTGCATTGGGGCCTGCCGATCGCGGTCGCTGTGGCGATCGGGGTGGCCCTGCTCCTCAGCTTCACCCGCTTCGGCTACGAGGTCCGCGTCGCCGGCGCCAATCCGGGCGCGGCGATCTATGCCGGCATCCCCGTGCGCCGCCGCATCATCGCGGTGATGCTGCTCTCCGGCGCCATCGCCGGGCTCGCCGGCATGATCGAGCTGTCGGGCACCGCCCACCGTCTCCAGGGCGGCATCTCCAACAATTACGGCTATCTCGGCATCATGGTCGCCGTGCTCGCCCGCGGCTCCTGCCTCGCGGTGCTCGCCACGGCGGCGCTGATGGCGACGCTGCTGAACGCCGGCATCATCCTGTCGGCCCAGGGCCTGAATACCAGCGCCGTGCTCGCGACCACGGGCCTGATCCTGTTCTTCACCGCGATCGGCGACGAGCTCGCCCATTACAAGCTCGTGCGCCAGCCGGCGCGGGCCGCCTGAGGGGATCGCCATGGAGATCATCACCGGCATTCTCGCCACCGCCGTGCTGGCGGGCGGCGTTCTGGCGCTCGCCGCCCTCGGCGAGGTTCTGGCCGAGCGGGTCGGCGTCGTGAATCTCGGCGTCGAGGGATTGATGGCGATGGGCGCGCTCACCGGCATCGCCACCGTCTCGGCGACGGCGAGCCCGACGCTCGGCTTCCTGGCGGCGCTCGCCGCCGGCTTCCTGTTCGGCTGCCTGTTCGCCCTGGCCACCGTCCTGATGCGTGCGAACCAGGTCCTGTGCGGCCTCGCCCTCACCCTGCTCGGCACCGGCCTCGCCGCGACCCTCGGGCGCCCCTATGCGGGCTCGCCGGCCAGGGCCGTGTTCGAGCGCGTGCCGATCCCGTATCTCAGCGACCTGCCGGTGGTCGGGCAGGCGCTGTTCTCGCAGAACCTGCTCGTCTACCTGATCTACGGTCTGCTGCCGGTGGCCATCCATTGGCTGATGTTCAAGACGCGCCACGGCCTCAACATGCGGGCGGTGGGCGAGAACCCGGCCGCCGCCGACGCCTCCGGCATCCCCGTCACCGCGATCCGGTTCTGGTACGTGGCTCTGGGCGCGGCCCTGGCCGGGGGGGCCGGCGCCTATCTGACCCTCGCCTTCGTGCCGTCCTGGTCGGAGGGCGTGGTGGCCGGCCGCGGCTGGATCGCGGTGGCGCTCGTGATCTTCGCGGGCTACCGGCCGCTCACGGCGGTGGGGGCGGCGCTGATCTTCGGCATCATCACGGCCCTGGGCTTCGTCGGCCAGGCCCGCGGCTGGCCGGTGGCGCCGGCCATCCTCTCGATGCTGCCCTATCTCGGCACCATCGCCTTCATCATCCTGCCCGTGGTCGCTTGGCAGCGGCTGAAGCCCTTCTTCGCCGAGCCCGCCGCCCTGGCCCGCCCCTATCACCGCGACGTGCGGTGAGCGGTGTGACTCGCGCAATTGCGACACGGTTCTCTCTCAGCCCGTGCGAATGCCGGGCTGGAGCGCCGCGGCCTCCCGATCGGTGGCCATGATCGGCCGATCGCCGCGCAATGCCTCAGCCCGGATCGCGTCCTCGCCACCCATGACACCCGCGAATTCCAGCAGATCGCGCGCCTGAAAACCGAAGACTGACTGTCCTGAGCGTCCCCGAGATCCTTCCCATGCCGATCCCGTCCGCGCGTGAGACGACGCGCCATCTCCTGAAGAACTGCGCCGCCGTGGTGAGCGACGACGGCAGCGGACCCAAAGTGCTGCGCGACGTCGACATCCTGATCGAGGGCCCGGCGATCACGGCGATCGGCCAGGGGCTGGCCGATGGGCCGCTCGCCGAGGGCGTCGCGGTCACGAACGCGGATGGGTGGTTCGTCTATCCGGGCCTCGTGAACACGCATCACCACTTCTTCCAGTGCTTCGTGCGCAACCGCGCCGAGCTCGACTGGACCAGGCTGTCGGTGCTCGAATGGCTCGACCGGATCTATCCGGTCTTCTCCCGGCTCGACGAGGACTGCTTCTACCACTCCTCGGTCACCGCCATGGCGGAACTGATCAAGCATGGTTGCACCACGGCGCTCGACCATCAGTACTGTTTTCCGCGCCATGCCGGGAAGCGCCTGATCGACCGCCAGTTCGAGGCGGCGGAGCTGCTGGGCCTGCGCTTCCATGCCGGCCGCGGCGGCAACACCCTGCCGAAGTCGGAAGGCTCGACCATCCCCGACGCGATGCTGGAGACCACGGACGAATTCATCAGCGACTGTGCGCGGCTGATCGACAGCTATCACGAGGCGGGGCGCTTCGGCATGCGCCGGGTCGTGGTGGCGCCCTGCCAGCCGGTGAACTGCTACCGCGAGACCTTCGTGGAATCCGTCGCCCTGGCGCGGGACCGCGGGGTGATGATGCACACGCATGTCGGCGAGGGCGAGAGCGCGGTGATCCAGGCGCGCCACAGGATGCGCACGGTCGATTACTGCGCGGAGCTCGGCTTTGCCGGGCCGGACGCCTTCTACGCCCATTGCTGGGAGCTGACCCACGACGAGCTGCGCACCCTCGCGCGCAGCGGCACCGGCGTCGCGCATTGCCCGGAGCCGGTCTACCTGGTGGGCGCCGAGGTCACCGACATCCCGGCCATGGCCGCTTTCGGCGTGAAGCTCGGCCTCGGCTGCGACGGCGCCGCCTCGAACGACAATTCCAATCTGATGCACTGCCTGCACTCGGCCTACATGCTGCAGTGTCTCGTCGCCGCGAAGCGCGCCCATCCCGTTCCGCCGGCGGCGGATTTCCTCGGCTACGCCACCGCCGGCGGCGCGCAGGTGCTCGGCCGCGACGATATCGGCCGGCTCGCGCCCGGCATGGCCGCCGATCTCTTCGCCATCGACACGCGCCGGATGGACTATGTCGGCACGCGCCACGATCCTCTGAGCCTGATCCCGCGGGTCGGGATCGGCGCCCCCGTCGACCTGACCATGATCAACGGCCGCATCGTCTGGCGGAAGGGCGAGCTGGTCGGCCTCGACGAAGGCAAGCTTTTCGCGCAGGCCGAGGCGGCGCTCGCGGCCTCGGGCGCGGCCCCGGGGAAGCCGCTGTGACGCCGCCGCGACCGCCCGTCGGCCGTGCCGTTCGAGACACCCGGGGCCCGAGGAGCACCGAGCGATGAAGACCACCGACCCCGTCGCCCTGAACGAGTGGTACGCCATCGAGACCGCGGCCGAGGTGACGGCGCGGCCCCGCGTCACGCGGCTTCTCGGCCAGGACATCGTCTCCGAGCGGCGCGAGGACGGCGCCTTCCTCGTGCGCGAGCGGGCCGCGGATGGCAGCCTCGGCCCCGCCCTGCCGACCAGGGAGCGCTACGGCTGCCTCTGGACGACGCTGGGCCAGCCCAACCGCGACCTCCTCGTCATCGAGGAGGCCGCCGAGGCGGACCGTCGCTTCGTGCCCTGCGGCTGGGTGAAGCTGCGCACCTCGGCGCCCCGCGTGGTCGAGAACTTCCTCGACATGGCCCATTTCCCCTTCGTCCACACGGATATCCTCGGCGCCGAGCCGCATACGGAGGTGCCGGCCTACGCCTCCGAGATCCGGCGGGACGTGGACGAGGTCTGGGCCACCAACTGCACCTTCTTCCAGCCCCGCATCGCGGCCACCGAGTCGAGCGGCGACTTCGTGCGGCTGACCTACCGGGTGCCCTCGCCCTTCGTGGTGATGCTCTACCGGGTCTGCCCGACCGCGCCGACGCGCCTCGACGCCATCGCCCTGTTCATCCAGCCGATGGAGGAGGAGCTCTGCCGGGCGCAGGCGGTGATGTACCTCGTCGACGACGTTTCGACGCACACCGCGCTTCTGAACTTCGAGCAGGTCATCTTCCTGCAGGACCGCATCATCGTCGAGAACCAGCGCCCCCTGCGCCTGCCGCTGGAGCCCCGGCACGAGATCCCGACCCGCGCCGACAAGTCCTCCGTGGTCTACCGGCGCTGGCTCAAGGAGAAGGGCCTGCGCTTCGGCACCAGCGGCCAGCCGGGATGAGGACGCGGATGTACGACGAACGCTTCATGAAACGGGCGATCGCGCTGTCCGAGCGCGCCCTGACCGAGCCCGGCACCGAGCCCTTTGGCGCGGTGATCGTGCGCGACGGGGAGATCGTCGGCGAGGGGCTGAACCACGCCCGGGCGCGGTTCGACCCGACCTCCCACGGCGAGGTCGAGGCGATCCGTGACGCCTGCTCGCGCCTGCAATGCCTCGATCTCACGGGCTGCGAACTCTACACCTCCTGCGAGCCCTGCGCCCTCTGCGTGGCGACGATGACCGTGGTCGGCATTTCCCGGCTATACTATGCCGCCTCCATGGACGATGCCGGTGCCGCCTTCGCGGGGCTGACCCGGGCGCAGCGCCATCCCGTCGACCCGGACGCCCTGCGGGCGGAGGCCGGCGCCCCGGTCGCGCAGCGGTCGCTGCCCGCCGAGCAGCATGGCGCGCCGCAGGCCGCCGCCATCCTCGATGCCTGGGGCGCGCGGCTGCGGGCCTCCTCCGGCCCGCAGGATGGGCAGGCATGACCGGCGGGACAACCGCTGCGCCTGCGGGGACGGTGACGTTCGATTTCCGCGTGCTCTCGCCCCGCGACCGCTACAAGCTGATGATCGGGGCGATCGTGCCGCGGCCCATCGCCCTGGTGACGACGGTCGATCCCGAGGGCCGGGTGAACGCGGCGCCGTTCTCGTTCTTCAACTGTCTGTCGCACGATCCGCCGATCCTGGCGCTGGGCGTCGAGAACCATCCCGACATGTCCTTCAAGGACACGGCCGGCAACATCCGGCTGACGGAGGTCTTCACCGTCAACATCGTCAGCCACGCCATCGCCGAGGCGATGCATGTCTGCGCCGTGGGCTTTCCCGCGGGCACCGACGAGCTCGCCGAAGCCGGGCTCACCGCCGTGCCCGGCACGGTGATCGCCGCGCCCTGGATCGCCGAGGCACCCGCCGCCTTCGAGTGCCGGCGCCACACCACCCTGGAGATCGGCAAGGCGCGCCAGATCATCCTCGGCGAGATCGTCTACGCGCATTTCCAGGCCGAGGTGGTCGACGCGGAGCGCCTGCGGATCGATCCGTCCCGGCTCGACGCCATCGCCCGCCTCGGCGGCTCGACCTGCTCGACCATCCGCGACCGCTTCGAGATGCCGACGCCGACGCTCGAAGGCTGGATGGCGCGCAAGGGCGGGACGGAGCCGGCCTAGCCGCGGGGCTCCGAGGCGGCGCGCCCTGGCACGTCGCTTGCGGTCGAGCTTGCCGGAAACTCCGCGAAGGGCAGGCGCCGACGGCATGAGGATTCTGCAACCGCGCGACACGGACGAGGCGGTCGCGCTGCTCGCGCGATACGGGTCCGCCGCCCGGCCGGCGGGGGGCGCCACGGCGCTCCAGCTCGACTGGGCCGCGGGCGTGGAGCGGCCGGAGGTGCTGGTCGACCTGTCGCGGATCGCCGGCCTGCAGGGCGTCACGAGAGCCGGGGCGGAGGTGAGCATCGGGGCGGCGACGCCGCTCGCGGTGATCGAGGCCGATCCGGTGGTCGCGCAGGACCTGCCGCTCCTGCGCGAGGCGATCCGCGGCATCGCGGCTCCCGGCATCCGCACCTTCGCGACTCTCGGCGGCAACATCGCCGGCCGTGCCGGCTGCGCCCTGCCGGCCCTTCTCGCCCTCGACGCCGTGCTGGATCTGCGCAGGCCGGGCGGCCTTGAACGGCGCAGCCTCGCCGCCTGGCTCGCCGCCCCACCCGCACCGGACAGCCTGATCCTCGCCGTCCGGTTGCGCGCCCAGGGCGCGCAGGATCGCTTCACCCAGCGCAAGACCGGGCTGCGCGCCGCCTTCACCCCGAGCATGATCGGAACGGCGGGGCTGCTGCGCCTCGCGGAGGGCCGCATCGTCGGCGCGCGCCTCGCGGTGGGTGGCGGCCGGGTTCCGCCGCGTCGGCTGATCGGCGCCGAGGCGCAACTTCTCGATCGCCCTCTCGCGGCCATCGACTGGGCGGGCCTGCACGCGGCCCTGCTCGCGGAGATCGAGGCGCCGGACGACGCCTTTCGCAGCGCCCGCTATCGCCGCTGCGTGGCCGCCAACGCCTTCGTCGCCGGGCTCGGCGGCCCGGAGGCTTTGCCCGCCCGCTCCATTGCGGAAAGGCCGTCCCGCCGGCCCACACCGAAGGCGCCGCCGCCGGGCGAGGTCGTCGTCTCCAAGGCGGCGGATCCGGAAGCCTGGCACATCCGCCCGGACATCCCCGACAAGGTGTACGGGCGGCTCGCCTATCTCACCGATGCCCGCCGGCCGGACATGCTGGTCGGGCGCATCCTGCGGGCGGGGCTGCCCCATGCCCGCATCCTCGCCATCGACACGCGCGAGGCCGAGGCGCTGCCGGGCGTCGTGGCCGTCGTCACCTACCGCGACGTGCCCGGCCTCAACGGCTACGGGATCATGGTGCAGGACCAGCCGGCCTTCTGCGACAGCCTCGTGCGCTACGCCGGCGATGCGGTCGCGGCCGTGGCGGCGGTGGACGCGGCGACGGCGCAGGCCGCCCTCGCCCGCATTCGCGTGACCTACGAGCCGCTGCCCGTCCTCGACACGCCGGAGGCCGCCCTCGCCCCGGACGCGCCGCAGCTCCACCCGGAGGGCAATCTGCGTCGGGAGATCCGCTTCTGCCGCGGGGATGCGGCAGCGGCGCTGGCGACCTGCGCCCATGTCGTCGAGGACACCTACGTCACCCCGCGCCAGATGCACGGCTTCATGGAGACCGAGGGCGGCTGGGCCATGGTCGAGTCCGACGGGTCCCTGACGGTGCGGGCCGGCGGCCAGCATGGCGCCCGCGACCGGCTCCAGCTCGCCCGCATCCTCGGCTGGCCGGAGGCGCGCATCCGCGTCGTCACGAGCCCGACCGGCGGTGCCTTCGGGGGCAAGGACGAGCTCACGGTGCAGCCGGCCCTCGCCCTGCTCGCCCTCAAGTGCGGCCGGCCGGTGCGGCTGCATCTCGACCGGGCGGAATCGGTCCTGGCCGGCTCGAAGCGCAACCCGACGCGCATCCGCATGCGCACCGGCTGCGACGCGGAAGGCCGCCTCGTCGCCGTCGCGGTCGATCTCGTGGCCGATGGGGGCGCTTATGCCTCCCTCAGCCCCGGCGTGGTCGAGACCGCGCTCGAACATTCCTGCGGCCCCTATGCCGTGCCCCATGTCGAGGCGCGGGGCCGCCTCGTGGCGACCAACAACGGCACCGGCGGCGCCTTCCGCGGCTTCGGCGCCAACGAGATGACCTTCGTCATCGAGAGCCAGGTCGGCCGCCTCGCCGAGAAGGTCGGGCTCGATCCCGTCGCCATGCGCCGGCTGAACCTGCGCGCGGTCGGCAACCCCGGTTTCCTGGGCCAGCGCGTCGGCCCGAGCGAGCGGCTCGCCGAGATGCTCGACGCCGCGGCGGCGAGCCCGCTCTGGGACGCGCCGCGGGAGCAGACCGGCGAATGGATCGGCGTCGGCATGGCCCTGAACTACCAGGGCAACGGCCTCGGCTCCCTGCCGGAGGACCGTGCCGAGGTGACCTTGCGGCTCGCCGAGGACGGCGCCATCGAAGCGCTCTACGGTCTCGACGAGATCGGCCAGGGGCTGCAGACGGCGATCCGCAGCGCCGTCGCCGCGAGCCTCGGCATCGCCCGGGAGGATATCCGGCCGATCATCGGCGATACCGGCACGACGCCCGATTCCGGCTCCACCACCGCCTCCCGCGGCACCTTCGTGGTCTGGAAGGGCGCCGAGGCGACCGGGCCGGGTCTGCGGCGGGGGCTCCTCGCCGCCGCGGCCCGGTTGCTCGACCGCGCGCCGGAGGATCTCGCCCTCGGCCCCGGCGGAATCCGGGAGGCCCGCTCCAACAGCGGGACGCCGCTCCTGCCCTTCGCCGAACTCGCCGCGCGCCTCCCGGAGGCGGCGCGGCCCCGGGAATCCGCGTCCTTCGACTATCCCAAGACCGCGTACACCGCCGGCAATGCCCGCTATCTCTTCGCCTTCGGCGCCACCCTCGCCCGGGTCGCGATCGATCGGGTGACCGGCCTGGTGCGCGTGCTCGATCTGCACCAGCACACCGCCGCCGGGCCGGTGCTCGATGCGGCGGCCTATCTCGGCCAGATCGAGGGGGGCGGCGTGCAGGGCCTCGGCTTCACCCTGCACGAGGACGTGCGCATGGAGGCCGGCCGGCCGCTGACGGCCAATCTCGACACCTACATGCTGCCGGGCATCGCCGATGCCCCGCTGGGCAGCCGCGTCCTCGCCCTTCCCGATCTCGATCCGGGCGATCCCTACGGCCCCCGCGGCGTCGGCGAGATGGGCATCGGCGCCGTTACCCCTGCGATCACGGCCGCCATCGCCGACGCGATCGGCCATTGGCCCGTCGTGACGCCGATCCCGCCCGAGACCCTGCTCGACGCCATGGCGGCCAAGGAGATCCGGGCATGACCACGCCGTGCTTTCGCCTGAACGGTCGCGAGCAGGCGCTCGCCGGGCCGCCCGATCAGCGCCTGCTCGACATCCTGCGCGAGGATCACGGGCTCACCGCCGCCAAGCCCGGCTGCGGCATCGGGCGCTGCGGCGCCTGCCTCGTCCTCGTCGACGGCGCGCCGGCCAATGCCTGCCTGGTGCCGGCCTACCGGCTCGACGGCGCCGAGGTGGTGACCGCCGAGGGGCTCGACACCCTGCCGGAGGCCGAGATGGTGCGGGCCGCGCTCGTCGCGGAGAACGCCTTCCAGTGCGGCTATTGCGCCCCGGGCTTCACCATCGCCCTGGTGGCGCTGCTCCGGCGCGATCCGGAGGCCGACGAGGCGGCGCTCCGTGCGGCGCTCGCAGGCCATCTCTGCCGCTGCACCGGCTACGCCTCGATCCTGCGCGGTGCCCGCGCCGTGCAGGAGCGGTGGCGCGCCGCACAGGCTGCCGAGGCGCCCGCGCCGGTCTGAAGATTCGGGAGCAAGAAACGGATCGCGCCTGCGCCTCGGCCGTGCTCCCCTGTTGTGAAAGGGGAGGGCTGGCCATGGAGCGAGCAGGTTCGATCGGGCTCGGCGAGCCGGGGACGCTGGACAGCGGCCTCTACGAGATCGCGGTGACGCTGGAGCTGCCCGCCCTGCCCGGAAGACCGCCCGGCTCTGCCTCGATGGGCAGGCGGGCGCGGAAAACCCCGGCTTCGCGGTGCTGAGCGACAACAACCCCCTTGCCCGCTGCCCCGTGGCGCCGGCGCGCCGCGCGGGAAACACGCTGACCTTCGACACCGCCTGCGAGGGCCGGAACGCTGCCCGAGCGACGGCGCGCGATGTCCTGGCGCCCGACAGCGTCCAGGGCCGCATCGCCATGCAGATGGGCGGCAAGACCATGACCATGACCGAGATTCAGGTCGGCCGCCGCATCGGCACCTGCGCGGCCGGCGGGCGCCCGGGGCTGTGAGCGCGGCCCGGCAGCCCAAGATACAGGCCATGGAACGATCCCCGGCTTCGACGCTGCGCATCCCCTTCACGCCGCCCTACGATTGGGAGGGCGTGCATGCCTATCTCGCCGTCCGCGCCATTCCCGGCGTCGAGGCGGCCGGCCCGGGCTGCTACGCCCGCACAATCGCCCTCGGCGGCCGGCACGGGCTCCTCCAGTTCGTCCGCGGAGAGGACGCGTCCGTCCTCCTCTCCCTCGACCGGCCGGAGGCGATGCCCGAGGCGGCGGCGCGGATCGCGCGGGTCTTCGATCTCGCCGCCGATCCGGCCGCCATCGGCGCGGCCCTGTCCGCCGATCCCTTCATGGCCGGCCTCGTCGCGGCCCGGCCGGGAATCCGCGTGCCGGGGGCCTGGGACGGGTTCGAGCTCGCCGTGCGCGCCGTCCTCGGCCAGCAGGTCTCGGTGGCCGCCGCCACCCGGCTCGCCGGCAAGCTGGTCGCGGCCTTCGGCCAACCCCTCGCCCCCGAGGCCCCGGCGCGCGGAGCCGGGCTGAGCCATGTGTTTCCGTCGCCCGAGGCCCTGGTCGAGGCCGATATCGCGCTCGCCCTCAACATGCCCTGCGCCCGCGCCGCCGCGATCCGGGCGCTCGCGGCCGCCGTGATCGCCGAGCCGGATCTGTTCGCCCCGGGCCAGGGCCTCGCCGCATCCGTTGCCCGCCTCAAGGCCCTGCGCGGCATCGGCGACTGGACGGCGCAGTACATCGCCATGCGGGCGCTGCGGGCGGGGGATGCCCTCCCCACCGGCGATCTCGGCCTGCTGCGGGCGCTGGAGGATGCGGCCGGGCGCCCGAGCGCCAAGGCCCTGGAGGCGCGCTCGGCCGCCTGGAGTCCGTGGCGCGCCTATGCGGTCCTGCATCTCTGGGCGCATGATGCGGCCCGTCTCGCAGCCGATCCGGGGAAGGCCGCGACGAAGCGGATTACGGAGCAAGCCGCGGGATGCGGGCCGGGCGGCGCGGGCGCAAAGGTGACCCCATGAGCGGGCGCCGCGGGGCGCCCCGCCGCGAAGGAGGTTCCCCCATGCGGATCGCCGAACCGAAGACTGAGCCGACGATCGCCCTCGCGCCGCCGGCCGAGGACGCGGCACGCTGGGCGGCGCTCGCCGCCCGCGATCCGGCCGCCGATGGGCGCTTCGTCTATTCCGTCCGCACCACGGGCGTGTATTGCCGCCCGAGCTGCCCCTCGCGTCCGGCCCGGCGCGAGAACGTCGCCTTCCACGCGAGCTGCGCGGCGGCCGAGGCGGCGGGCTTCCGCCCCTGCCGGCGCTGCCGGCCGAACGAGGCTTCCCTGACCGAGCGCCAGACCGAGGCCGTGGCCCGCGCCTGCCGCCTGATCGATGCGGCGGAGACGATGCCGTCCCTCGACGTCCTCGCCAAGGCCGCGGGCCTCAGCCCGTTCCATTTCCACCGGGTGTTCCGTGCCGTCACCGGCATCACGCCGAAAGCCTATGCGCGGGCGCGCCTGGCAAGCCGGGTCGCCGAGGGCTTGCGGGGGGCGGGTTCCGTGACGCAGGCCGTCTACGAGGCCGGCTACAACGCGCCGAGCCGGTTCTATGCCGAGGCCTCCGAGCGGCTCGGCATGAGCCCCACCGCCTACCGCAAGGGCGGCCTCGGCGCGCGCATCCGCTTCGCGGTGGGCGCCTGCGCCCTCGGCGCCATCCTGGTCGCGGCCACGGAGAAGGGCCTCTGCGCGATCCTGCTCGGCGACGATCCCGACGCCCTGGTCCGCGACCTGCAGGACCGCTTCCCGAAGGCGGAGCTGACCGGCGGGGATACGGACTTCGAGCGCTGGGTGGCGGAGGTGATCGGCTTCGTCGAGGCGCCGGCCCGGGGGCTCGACCTCCCCCTCGACATCGGCGGCACCGCCTTCCAGCAGCGAGTCTGGGCGGCCCTGCGCGCGATCCCCGTGGGCCGGACCGCGACCTATGCGGAGATCGCCCGCGCCATCGGCGAGCCCGCGGCGGTGCGGGCGGTGGCGATGGCCTGCGGTGCCAACACGCTGGCCGTGGCGATCCCTTGTCACCGGGTGGTGCGCTCGGACGGCGCCCTCTCCGGCTACCGCTGGGGCGTCGAGCGCAAGCGCGACCTCCTGGCCCGGGAAGGGGTGGCCCGATGAGCGCCGCCGCCGCGCCCGCCACGTCGTGAGGAGAGCGCCCGAAGCCAGCTTCGGTCCCGAGAGCAGCACGGCGAGATCCCCGGACGCCATCGAGGAGGCCCGTCGCGATCGCGCCGGTATTGTATTCCTCACGGTTTTTGCAATTCTTAGTTGAATCGCGGGGCGGACTCGGCGGAAGAAGCCTCGAAGGCGCCTGCCGACGCCATCGCTGCGACCCGACACTACCCCGTCCCGGAAAGCCGCTCCTTCACCGGCTGCAGCGAAGCCGGCCCGCGCTGCCGCGCCGGATCGGACCGCCGCGCTATGTTCGAGGGGCCAGTGACCGCAGAGACATCCATCGTGGCACGCGAACCTGACTTGCTCCCCCCGTTGCGGAAGGTGAAGACCGGCATCGCCGGCTTCGACGAGATCACCTTCGGCGGCCTGCCGGCGGGGCGGCCGACCCTGATCTGCGGCGCGGCCGGATGCGGCAAGACGCTGTTCGCGACGACTTTCCTCGTCAACGGCGCCACGCAGTTCGACGAGCCGGGGGTGTTCGTGAGCTTCGAGGAGCGGGCGGAGGACCTCGCCGCCAACGTCGCCTCCCTCGGTTACGACCTCGACGGCCTGGTCGCGGAGGGCAGGCTCGCCATCGACCATGTCCGTGTCGAGCGCAGCGAGATCGAGGAGACCGGGGAATACGACCTCGACGGCCTCTTCATCCGCCTCGGCTTCGCCGTCGACTCGGTCAAGGCCAAGCGCGTGGTCCTCGACACCATCGAGACCCTGTTCTCCGGTTTCAGCAACGAGACCATCCTGCGCTCCGAGCTGCGCCGGCTGTTCGGCTGGATCAAGGATCGCGGCCTGACCGCCATCATCACGGGCGAGCGCGGCGACGGCGCGCTGACCCGCCAGGGTCTCGAGGAATACGTCTCGGATTGCGTGGTGCTCCTCGACAACCGCGTCGAGGAGCAGATCACCACGCGCCGCCTGCGGGTGGTGAAGTATCGCGGCTCCGCCCACGGCACGAACGAGTACCCGTTCCTGATCGACGCGGAGGGGATCAGCGTCCTGCCGGTCACCTCGGCGGATCTCAACTACACGCCCCCCGGCGGCATCGTCTCGACGGGCATCGCCGGCCTCGACCAGATGCTGGAGCCCGGCGGGTTCTATCGCGGGTCGAGCATCCTGATCTCGGGCGAGGCCGGCACCGGCAAGACCACGATCAGCGCCAGCATCGTCGATGCGGCCTGCCGCCGGGGCGAGCGCTGCATGTCCTTCGTCTTCGAGGAGAGCGGCGCGCAGATCTGCCGGAACGCCCGTTCGATCGGCCTCGACCTGAAGCGGCACGTCGAGGCGGGTCTCCTGCGCTTCGAGGCGGCACGGCCGGCCCTGTTCGGCCTCGAGATGCATCTCGCGCGCATGCACCGCGACATCGACCGCTTCCAGCCGAGCCTCGTCGCGATCGATCCGCTCTCGGCCCTGCGCGGGCCGCTGAACGAGATGCAGGCGACCATCCTGCGCATGGTCGATCTGCTCAAGAGCCGCGGCATCACGGCGGTGTTCACGAGCCTGCGCGACGACGGGGGCATGGACCAGACCGACGATTTGGGCGTTTCATCCCTGATGGATTCCTGGGTGAAGCTGCTCAACGTCGAGGCGAACGGCGAGCGCACGCGGACCCTCTACGTCATCAAGTCGCGCGGCATGAGCCACTCGCATCAGGTCCGCGAGTTCCTGATGTCCGGAGAAGGCGTGCAGCTGGTCGACGCCTATATCGGCCCGGCCGGCGTCCTCACCGGCACCGCCCGCGCGGCCCGGGAGGCCGAGGAGCGGGCCGCCGATCTCCGGCGCCAGCAGGAGAACGAGCGCCGGCAGCGGGACCTGGTGCGGCGGCGCCAATCCATCGAGCGCCAGATCGCCGAGCTTCATGCGGGGCTGGCGGCCGCGGAGGAAGAGGAAAGCCTTCTGCGCGCCGAGAGCGAGACCCGCGAGGTGCAACTCGAGACAGAGCGTCGCGACATGCGCGCGCGACGGAGTGCGGCCCGATGAGTGACGAGATGCCCGACGTGAACGACGCCGTGTCCGAGGCGGATCTCGATCCGGGGCACTATCACCTGCGCCTGTACGTTGCCGGACAGACCGCCAAGTCGCTCGCTGCCATGTCGAACCTGAAACGGTTCTGCGAGGAGCATCTGGCCGGCCGCTACGACATCGAGGTCATCGACCTGATGAAGACTCCCCAACTCGCCGCCGGGGATCAGATCCTCGCGATCCCGACGCTCGTGCGCCGCCTGCCCTCGCCGCTGAAGCGCATCATCGGCGATCTGTCCAACACGGAGAAGGTGCTCGTTGGCCTGGACATCCGGCCGAAGGCGGACCTGCCTTGAGCACCCCAACCCCGTCCACCGAGACCGGGGGCCGCTACCTCCTGCGCCTGTTCATCGCCGGCACCTCGCTGCGGTCGCAGCAGGTGATCGAGGCGGTCCGCCAGGCCTGCGACGCGCGGCTGACCGACGCCTACGACCTGGAGATCGTCGATATCTACCAGCAGCAGCAACTGGCCGAGGCGGATCGCATCCTGGCCGCGCCGACCCTGGTGCGGATCCGCCCGGGGCCCGTGCGGCGTATCGCCGGCGACCTCTCCGACGTGCAGCGCATCCTGAAGGGGCTCGGTCTCGACGCTTCGCCGACGGACGATGCCGATGAGCGCTGAGACCTTCATCCCGCCGGACGGGCCGGATCCGGCCGCCTATCGGGCTCGTATCCGCGAGCTGGAGGGCCGCCTCGAGGAGAGCGAGGAGACTCTGGCAGCGATCCGGCGCGGCGATTTCGACGCCGTCGTGGTGGAAGGCGCCGGCGGCGAGCAGCTGGTCTACACCCTGGAGAATGCCGACCGGCCCTACCGCGTGCTGA
Organism: Methylobacterium organophilum; assembly: GCF_022533465.1. Taxonomy (NCBI): domain Bacteria; kingdom Pseudomonadati; phylum Pseudomonadota; class Alphaproteobacteria; order Hyphomicrobiales; family Methylobacteriaceae; genus Methylobacterium; species Methylobacterium organophilum. The sequence goes on from NZ_CP092848.1 coordinate 2,549,078, forward strand.
TCGAGCAGATTCAGGAGGGGGCCTTCACCCTCAACGCGGATGCCATGGTTCTCTACTGCAACCGGCGCTTCGCTGAGATCCTCGGCCTCCGTCAGGAGACCCTGATCGGCCGTTCGTTGCGCGCCTTCGTCGAGCCCGGCCACGAAGCGGCGCTCGCCCGCCTGCTCGCGGAGGCGGTGCGCGCGCCGGTTCGCGGCGAGATCGCGCTTCATAACGGCGCGGGCGCGCTGCGGCCGGTCTACCTCTCGCTCAACCGGCTGGAGCGGGACGGGGAGGGCACCCTGATCTGCGGCGTTCTCACCGATCTGAGCGAGGAGCGCAGCCGCATGTACGAGCTCGCCGAGGCCAATGCGCGCCTGCGGGCCGAGATCTCGGAGCGGGAGCGGATCGAGGACGCCCTGCGCCAATCCCAGAAGCTGGAGGCGGTGGGGCAGCTGACCGGCGGCGTGGCCCACGACTTCAACAACCTCCTGACGGTCATCAAGTCCTCGACCGACCTCCTGAAGCGGCGGGATCTGCCGGAGGAGCGCAGGAGCCGCTACGTCCAGGCGATCTCCGACACGGTCGACCGCGCGGCGAAGCTGACGGGCCAGCTCCTCGCCTTCGCCCGCCGGCAGGCGCTCAAGCCGGAGACCTTCGACGCCGGGGCGAGCGTCGCCGCGATCGGCGACATGGTCGCCACCCTCACCGGGGCGCGGATCCGCGTGGTGACCCGGCTGCCCGAACGGCCCTGCTGCATCCATGCCGATCCGAGCCAGTTCGACACCGCCATCGTCAACATCGCCGTCAACGCCCGCGACGCCATGGATGGCGAGGGCGAGCTGGCGATCTCGGTGCGCTCGGTGGACGGAATCCCGGCGACGCTGAGCCAGGCGGCGGTGCCGGGCACCTTCGTGGCCGTGGAAATCGGCGACACCGGCTCCGGCATCCCGCCCGCCATCCTGGAGCGGATCTTCGAGCCGTTCTTCACGACCAAGGGGATCGGCCAGGGCACGGGCCTCGGGCTGAGCCAGGTCTTCGGCTTCGCCAAGCAATCGGGCGGCGAGGTGCTGGTGCAGAGCGAGGTGGGGCGCGGCACGACCTTCACGCTCTACCTGCCGCGTGCCGAGACACCGGACGTCCCGTCGAGGTCCGAGGAGGATCCGTCCCAGATTCCCGTCGACGGCCGCGGCATCTGCGTGCTGGTGGTCGAGGACAATGCGGAGGTCGGCAGCTTCGCGACGCACACGCTCCAGGAGCTCGGCTACGCGACGATCTGGGTCCGCGATGCCGAGGCCGCCCTCGACGAACTGGAGAAGATCCCCTTCCGCTTCGACGTGGTCTTCTCGGACGTGGTCATGCCCGGCCGGGACGGGGTCGATCTCGCCAACGAGATCCGCGGCCGGCTGCCGTCCCTGCCCATCGTCCTGACCAGCGGTTACAGCCACGTGCTGGCCCGGGACGGCACGCACGGCTTCGAGTTGCTGCACAAGCCCTATTCCGTCGAGCAGCTCGCCCGCGTCCTCGGCCGCGTCATCGCGGAGGGGCGGCGTGCCCGGACATGACGCGGCACTTCGAGCGCGCGACGGAACCGGGCCGCTCCGCCCGTGGGTTTGAGCCTTGTCGACCCGCTTCCATCCGCACGCGCGTGCGCGTGACCGTTCAGGCCTCCGGACTCCAACCGCTTGATACCCGCAGTGGATGATCGTGTGCTCCCCGGGCAAGATCCGGCTTTGCGTTTCCTGGCAGGCGGCGGCGAGCTGGGCGCGCTCATTCGTGCGCAGGACTGGGCCGCGACGCCCCTCGGACCGGCCCATGCCTGGCCTCAGAGCCTGAAGACGGCGGTCGGCATCATGCTCATGTCCCGCCAGCCCATCTGGATCGGCTGGGGGAGCGCGCTCACCTTTCTCTACAACGACGCCTATCAGTCGATCATCGGCGGCAAGCATCCCTGGGCGCTGGGCCGGCCCACGGCGGAGGTCTGGAGCGAGATCTGGAGCGAGATCGGCCCGCTCCTCGCCACGGCCATGGGCGGGATCGAGGGGACCTACGTCGAAGAGCAGCTCCTGGTCATGGAGCGCAACGGCTATCCGGAAGAGACCTACTACACGTTTTCCTACAGCCCGATCCCCGGCGACGACGGCGAGCCGGGCGGCATCATCTGCGCCAACAGCGAGGACACCCACCGGGTCATCGGCGACCGGCAGCTCGCGCTGCTGCGCGACCTCGCGGCCGAGACCGTGGTGGCGCGCTCCTGGCGGGAGGCCTGCGAGCGGAGCATGGGCGCGCTGGCCCGGGATCCGTACGACATTACCTTCGCGCTTCTCTACCTCCTGGAGCCCGGGCAGGAGATCGCCGAATGCGCGGGCACGATCGGGCTCGCGCCCGGATCGGCCCTCGCACCGGACCGGATCGGGCTCGGCGAGGACGACCCCTGGCCCATCGGCGCGGTCATGCGCGAAGGCGAAATCCGTCTGCTCGGGCGACGCGACGCGGACGGGCTCACGGATGCGGGCGGGGTCTGGGAGCGCCCGACGCGTCAGGCCGCCCTGCTGCCCCTGCCGGCGAGCAGCGATACCGGCCGCGGCGGCGTCCTGATCGTCGGCCTCAATCCCTATCGCCTGTTCGACGCGGATTACCGCTCCTTCCTCGGCCTCGTCACGGGGCAGATCGCGGCGGCCATCGCCAGCGCCGACGCCTACGAGGAGGAGCGCCGCCGCGCCGAGGCCCTGGCGGAGCTCGACCGCGCCAAGACGGCGTTCTTCTCCAATGTCAGCCACGAGTTCCGGACCCCGCTGACTCTGATGCTGGGGCCGCTCGAAGAGGTCCTGTCCGGGGAGCCCCTGCCGGAGACGGTCCGCACGCAGGTGGCGCTGGCCTATCGCAACGGCATCCGCCTGCTGCGCCTCGTGAACAGCCTGCTGGATTTCTCGCGGATCGAGGCGGGGCGGGTCCAGGCCGTCTACGAGCCGGTCGATCTCTGCCATTTCACCGGCGAGATCGCCTCGAGCTTCCGCTCGGCCCTCGAGCGGGCCGGCCTTTCCCTGGAGATCCGCTGCGATCCCGCCTCCCTGATCGCCTTCGTCGACCGGGAGATGTGGGAGAAGATCGTTCTCAACCTGCTCTCCAATGCCTTCAAGTTCACGATGACCGGAGGCATCACCGTGACCGTGCAGGCCGTGGCGGAGCCGCGGTGCGCCAGGGTCTCGGTCGCCGATACGGGGATCGGCATCCCCGCCACCGAGCTGCCGAAGCTGTTCGAGCGCTTCTACCGGGTCGCGGGCGCGCAGGGGCGCAGCTTCGAAGGGAGCGGGATCGGCCTCGCGCTGGTGCAGGAGCTCGTCCGGCTGCACGGGGCCGAGATCGCCGTCGAGAGCGAGGTCGGCCGGGGGACCACCTTCGCGATCACGCTGCCGCTCGGGCAGGCCCATCTCCCGGCCGCGCAGGTTCGCGAAACGGGCGACGGGACGAGGGCCGCGACCTGGGCGCAGGCCTATCTCGAAGAGGCCCTGCAATGGCTGCCGGAGACGGCCTCGGGCCTCGAGGCCGCGGGCGAACTCGCCACGGCGGATCTCGGGGCGATGGCGGCCGACGGCACCGCGCGGACGGATGTCGGCAAACACATCCTCCTCGCCGACGACAATGCCGACATGCGGGCCTACGTGGCGCGGCTCCTCGAGAACCAGGGCTATCGCGTCACCGCCGTCGGCGACGGCGAGGCGGCGCTGGCGGCGGCCCGGCGGTCCCCGCCCGACATGCTGCTCACGGACGTGATGATGCCGAAGCTCGACGGCTTCGGCCTGCTCCGCGCCATCCGCCAGGATCCCGCCACCGCGGGCGTCCCGGTCATCATGCTCTCCGCCCGGGCGGGCGAGGAGGCCAAGGTCGAGGGCCTCGATGCCGGGGCCGACGACTATCTGGTGAAGCCCTTCGCCGCCCGCGAGTTGCTCGCCCGGATCAACGCCAACATCCGCATGGCCGATGTCCGCCGCGAGGCCAGCCGCGCCATCTGGGCCAGCGAGCAGCGCTTCCGCATCACGCAGGACCGGCTCTCGATCGCGCTGTCGACGGGGGGCGTCGGCGTGTTCGAATGGGAGATCGACGCCGACAAGGTCGCCGTGCTCGGCCCCATCGCCGAGATCTACGGCGTCGACCGGCAGCGGGCCGAGGCCGCGGGCCTGCCCCTCGCCCCCTTCCTGGCGGGGATCCATGCGGAGGATCGCGGCCGGGTGAAGGAGGCCATCGCTCAGGCCATCGCCGAGGGCACGCCCTATCGCGCGGAATACCGCGTCATCGGCAGCGGGCAGGAGCGGATCGTGCTCGCCCAGGGCAAGCCCTCCGAGATGCCGGGCGGGAGCAAGCGGCTGGCCGGCGTCATCATCGACGTCACGGGGCAGCGGCATGTCGAGCGGCAGCTCCAGGCCCTGAACGACCATCTGGAGCAGCGGGTCGCCGAGGAGGTGGCCGAGCGCGCCGTGGCCGAGGAAGCGCTGCGCCAGGCGCAGAAGATGGAGGCGGTGGGCCAGCTCACCGGCGGCGTGGCGCACGATTTCAACAACCTGCTCACCATCATCCGCTCCTCCGTCGAGTTCCTGCGGCGGCCGGACCTCGACGAGGAGCGGCGCCGGCGCTACCTCGACGCGGTCTCCAACACGATCGACCGGGCGGCCAAGCTCACGGGCCAGCTCCTCGCCTTCGCCCGCCGCCAGGCCCTCAAGCCGGAGGTGTTCGATGTGGGCGACCGGCTCGACAGCATCTCCGACATGCTGGACTCGGTCACCGGAGCCCGCATCCGCGTGGTCACCGAACTGCCGGAGGCGCCCTGCTTCGTGCGCGCCGATGCCAGCCAGTTCGAGACGGCGCTCGTGAACATGGCGGTGAACGCCCGCGACGCCATGGACGGGGAGGGCACCCTCACCCTGCGCCTCGAGGCCGGCGGCCCGATGCCGCCGATCCGCGGCCATGCGGGCGCGGCAGGCCCCTTCATCGCGGTCTCGGTGATCGACACGGGATCGGGCATCGCGCCGGGCAACCTCGCGCGCATCTTCGAGCCCTTCTTCACGACCAAGGAGGTCGGCAAGGGGACCGGCCTCGGCCTGAGCCAGGTGATCGGCTTCGCCAAGCAATCCGGCGGGGATGTCAGCGTGCAGAGCGCGGTGGGGGAGGGGACCGCCTTCACCCTCTACCTGCCCCAGGCGCCCGCGCCCGCTGCGGAAGCCGCGCCCCGCATCGAAGAGGCGGGGCCGGGCGAGGAAACCGGCCTGTGCATCCTGGTGGTGGAGGACAATCTGGAGGTCGGCCGCTTCTGCACGCAGATCCTGGAGGATCTCGGCCACACGCCGGTCTGGGCCGAGAACGCGGAAGCAGCGCTCGCAGAGTGGCAGAAGGATCTCGACCGGTTCGACGCGGTGTTCTCGGACGTGGTGATGCCCGGTATGGGCGGCATCGAGCTCGCCCGCTTCATCCGGGCGCGGCAGCCCGCCCTGCCGGTGGTGCTGACCTCGGGCTACAGCCACGTCCTGGCTCAGGACGACACCCATGGCTTCGAGCTCCTGCGCAAGCCCTACTCGGCCGAGGAGCTGGCCCGGGTGATCAGAACCACGGTCCGGAAGCGGCGCCAGCGCCGCGGCCGTCCCGCCTTCTGAGCCGGTGCCGGAGCCATGTCGTCGGCGCGGGAAAGCGTCTCTTGGGCCCCGATCGGAGGCTCCGTGCGCGCCCGATGCAGCTCAGGAAGAGGATAAACGAATAGGTGCCGCCGCTGTGCTTCCGCTAAGGGAGCGTTGCTGGCCGGGTTGCTGGACGCCGCCCGGGGACTTCACGGTCGAGGGCAGGAACAACGGATCGATGCGCCTCCTGCTCAGCCTCGTCCTGCAGGTGGCCGCCGCCGTGCTGCTCTGCCTGACGGTGGCCGCCGCCTGGGTGATGTTCGATTCCAAGCGGAGCATCGAGACCGAGGCGCGTCACTCGGCGCTGCGGGTCATCAAGCAGGTCAAGGCCTTGAGCTGGCGCGAGCTGACCTGGCGCGGCAGCGCCGGGCGCGACGCGAAATACGCCTTTCCCGACTGGCGCAGCGCCGACGTGCTGCGGGTGATCAGCCCCGGCTACTGCGTGAGCCTCGCCTGGGCCGAGGAGGCGCCCCAGCGCCTGTGCGGCCGCGGCGCCGATGCGGAGGCGGCCTCGCCCGTCTGGTTCGCCCGGCTCTATGACGGGGTGTTCGGCGCGGCGCCCCCGGTGGCGCAGGAGCTCACCCTGAACGGGCGCACCTTCGGCACGGTGACCGTCGAGGCCGATCCCGTCGCCGCGCTCCAGGCCGCGTGGCACCAGGTCAGCGTCGTCATCGGCGTCGCCGCGGCCATGGCGGCCGGGATCGGGCTGCTCGTGACGCTGGTGATCGGGAATGCCCTGCGCCCGGCCGGCGTCATCCTCAGGGGCTTGCGGCGTCTGGAACTCGGGGACCTGTCCGCGCGGCTTCCGCCCTTCTCGGCGCGGGAATTCAACCTGATCGGCCGGGCCTTCAACGATCTGAGCGAGCGCCTGGCCCGTACCACCGCCGAGCGGGCGAACCTGACGCGCCGCCTCTTCATGGTGCAGGAGGAGGAGCGGCGGGCGCTGGCCCGCGATCTCCACGACGAGTTCGGCCAATGCCTGACCGCCGCCGGTGCGCTCTCGGCGGCGATCGTCAAGGGAACGCATAAGGATCGCCCGGACATCGCCGAGGATGCCCGGGAGCTGGGGCTCCTCGCCAAGCGGATGATGGGCACGTTGCGCGGCGCGCTCTCCCGCCTGCGGCCGCCGGAATTCGACGAGCTGGGCCTCGAAGGCAGCCTGAACCAGCTCGTCGCCTCCTGGAACGCGCGCACCCTGAGCCGGTCCGGCCAGGCCGCCGAGGAGCCGCGCGCGCCGACGATCCGCCTCGACATCGCCGGGAGCCTCGTCGCCGTCCCGACGGCCGCCGCCCTGAGCATCTACCGCGTCACGCAGGAATGCCTGACCAACGTGGCCCGCCACACCGCCGCGACGGAGGTCCTCGTCCGGGTCGAATGCGAGACGGATCCGGCGCGCATCCTCCGCCTCACCGTCGAGGATGACGGGGGCGGGGCGCCCGACCAGCTCAATTCCGTCTCCGGCCACGGCATCCTCGGCATCCGGGAGCGGATCACCGCGCTCGGCGGCAGCCTGGCGATCGGGCGCGCCCGAGCGGGCCTGCGCATCGCCGCGCTCATCCCCCTCGGGCCGAGCATCCCGGTCGCCTCGGCGGAGAGTCTGGCGTGAACGGCATCACCATCCTGCTCGTGGACGATCATCCGGTCGTGCGCGCCGGCTATCGCAAGCTCCTGGAGCGGCAGGGCCACTACACGATCACGGCCGAGGCGGAGAACGCGGCGGAGGCCTACCGCCTCTACCGCAAGGTCACCCCCGACATCGTCGTGATGGATCTGAGCCTGCCCGGCGCCAGCGGGATCGAGGCGATCCGTCTGATCCGCGGCTTCGACCGGAACGCCCGCATCCTCGTCTTCACGATGCACCAGAGCACGGCTTTCGCCTCGAAGGCCTTCGAGGCCGGCGCCTCCGGCTACGTGACCAAGAGCAGCGAGCCCGAGGAGCTGATCGCGGCGGTGGCCGCCGTCGCACGCGGGGAGCGGGCGCTGAGCGACGACATCGCCCGCGAGCTCGGGGCCGAGCGCCTGTCCGGGCGCCGCTCCCCGGTCGAGGATCTGGGGCCGCGCGAGCTGGAGATCCTCCGGCTCATCGCCTCGGGGCGCACCTCGGAGGCGATCTCGCAGTCGCTCTCGCTCAGCCTCAAGACGGTCCAGAACTACCACTCGGCGATCAAGTCCAAGCTGAGCGTGCACACGGACGCCGATCTCGTCTGGATCGCGGTCGCGGCGGGCCTGCTTCAGCGCCAGCCCTTCGAATGAGGCTGTGCACGGCGGATATCTCGGGAAATCTTCCCAGTCGTTTTCGGGAAGTCCTCCCTACGCCGCGAATGTCCTAAGAACTTAATGAGATCCCGGGGCAAGCATCGATACGGCTCGGTTCAACGGCCGAGGGCGACGATGGACATCCCGGGAGGAAAGATGAAGCACGCTTCACTGCTGGCTGTCGGCCTCGGCGCCGGCCTGCTGCTGGACACGGCGGCATTCGCCAATGAGGACGTTCTCAAGCACACGGCCAATCCGGCGGAGCAGGTGCTCCAGACCGTCGACTACGCCAACACCCGCTATTCCAAGCTCGACCAGATCAACGCCGGCAACGTGAAGAAGCTCCAGGTCGCCTGGACCTTCTCCACCGGTGTGCTGCGCGGCCACGAGGGCTCCCCGCTCGTCGTCGGCAACATCATGTACGTTCACACCCCCTTCCCGAACATCGTCTATGCCCTCGACCTCGACAACGAGGCGCGGATCATCTGGAAGTACGAGCCGAAGCAGGATCCGTCCGTGATCCCGGTCATGTGCTGCGACACGGTCAATCGCGGCCTGGCCTATGCCGACGGCGCCATCCTGCTGCACCAGGCGGACACGACGCTGGTCTCGCTCGATGCCAAGACCGGCAAGGTCAACTGGTCGGTCAAGAACGGCGACCCGTCCAAGGGCGAGACCAACACCGCCACCGTCATGCCGGTGAAGGACAAGGTCATCGTCGGCATCGCGGGCGGCGAATACGGCGTGCAGTGCCACGTCACCGCCTACAGTCTCAAGGACGGCAAGCGCATCTGGCGCGGCTATTCGGTTGGTCCCGACGACCAGCTCCTCGTCGACCCCGAGAAGACGACGCAGCTCGGCAAGCCGATCGGCAAGGACTCTTCGCTGAAGACCTGGGAAGGCGATCAGTGGAAGACCGGCGGCGGCTGCACCTGGGGCTGGTTCTCCTACGATCCGAAGCTCGACCTGTTCTACTACGGCTCGGGCAACCCTTCGACCTGGAACCCGGCCCAGCGCCCGGGCGACAACAAGTGGTCGATGACGGTGTGGGCGCGTAACCCGGATACGGGCGTGGCCAAGTGGGTCTACCAGATGACCCCCCACGACGAGTGGGACTACGACGGCATCAACGAGATGATCCTCACGGATCAGAAGGTTGACGGCAAGGAGCGTCCGCTCCTGACCCACTTCGACCGCAACGGCTTCGGCTACACCCTCGATCGCGCCACCGGCGAGCTGCTCGTCGCCGAGAAGTACGACCCGGCGGTGAACTGGGCTACCAAGATCGATCAGGACAAGGGCTCCAAGACCTATGGTCGCCCGCTGGTCGTGTCCAAGTACTCGACCGAGCAGAACGGCGAGGACACCAACACCAAGGGCATCTGCCCGACCGCCCTCGGCACCAAGGACCAGCAGCCGGCCTCGTATTCGCCGCGGACGCAGCTGTTCTACGTGCCGACGAACCACGTCTGCATGGACTACGAGCCCTTCCGGGTGAGCTACACCCCGGGCCAGCCCTATGTCGGCGCCACCCTGTCGATGTATCCCGCGCCGAACAGCCATGGCGGCATGGGCAACTTCATCGCCTGGGACAACATCAACGGGAAGATCAAGTGGTCGAACCCGGAGGCCTTCTCGGTGTGGTCGGGTGCGCTCGCCACCGCCGGTGACGTGGTCTTCTACGGCACCCTCGAGGGCTACCTGAAGGCCGTCGACGCCAAGACGGGCAAGGAACTCTACAAGTTCAAGACCCCGTCGGGCATCATCGGCAACGTGATGACCTACGAGCACAAGGGCAAGCAGTACATCGCCCTTCTGTCGGGTGTCGGCGGCTGGGCGGGCATCGGCCTCGCGGCCGGCCTGACCGACCCGAATGCCGGCCTCGGCGCGGTGGGCGGCTATGCCGGCCTGTCCCAGTACACCAATCTCGGCGGCCAGGTGACGGCCTTCGCGCTGCCGAACTGATCTCGCGCTCCACGGAGCCGAGTGACGAGGAAGCGGCCGGCGCTCCGGTGCCGGTCGTGATGTGACCCAGGGCTTTCGTCTCAACACGAAAACCCGGCGTGCCCTCCGGTGCGCCTCCAGAGCTTGAGGGGATGTTTGCGACAGACTGTTCCGTAACCCTTCTCCGGTGCCATTCCTCCGCCCCTCGTTTATCGGAGAACACGGACACGGCGAGTTCCTCGTGAACTCGCCGCTTTTTTTTGCCCGCGCCGCCGCTGCGGACGCCGGAGGCCGTCCGGGCAGGACGCGCCGCCGGACCTGACGGGAACGCTCGGCGCCGAGGGCGGCCCGCATGTGGCGCAGAGCGCCACGATGCTCGGGCCTGTTCGGCCTCGGCCGCGCGGCCCTCCTGCTGTACCGGCACGACCCTGAGCCGGCCCCCGCACAAGCCGATTGCAAGATAATAGATAGAAGCCTATCTAATCGCCGTTCACGGCGCTCCGCCCGATCCGGATCCCGTGCGGAGAGCCGAATGTCCGAGGATCCGGTCCTGCTTCGCCAGACCTACACGCACGCCCTGCTGCTCGCCGGGCGGCAATGGCGGCGCGTGGCCGACAGCGCGGTGCAGCCGCACGGGATCTCCGACGCGACGGCGCTGCCGCTGCTGCTGATCGGCCGCATGGCGGGCGAGCCCCGCCAGAACGCCCTCGCCGAGGCCGTGGGCATCGAGGGGCCGTCCCTGGTGCGCCTGCTCGACCAGCTCTGCGCGGCCGGGCTGGTCCTGCGCAAGGAGGACCCGACCGACCGCCGGGCCAAGGTGCTCAGCCTCACCCCGGCCGGGCGCCGGGTGGTCGCGACGATGGAGGCCGATCTCGCCCGCCTGCGCGCGGCGGTCTTCGCCGGGGTGAGCGAGGCGGATCTCGAGGCGAGCCTGCGGGTGTTCCGGGCCGTCCAGCGCTACGCCCGGGAGACCGGCCTGTCCCGCGGGGAGGGGGCCGAATGACCCTTCCCGGCGGGCGCGACTGGGTCTTCGCCCTCAAGACCTTCGGGGCGGCGATGCTGGCCCTCTACCTGGCGATGTGGATCGACCTGCCGCGGCCCTACTGGGCCCTCGGCACGGTCTACATCACCAGCCAGGTCCTGGCGGGGGCGACCCGCTCCAAGGCGCTCTACCGCGTCTGCGGCACGCTGCTCGGCGCGGCGGTGAGCGTCGTGCTGGTGCCGAACCTCGCCGACGCGCCGGAGCTCCTGACCCTCGCCATCGCCCTCTGGGTGGCGATCTGCCTCTACTTCTCCCTGCTCGACCGGACGCCGCGCAGCTACCTGATGATGCTCGGCGGCTACACGGCGGCGCTGATCGGCTTCCCGGCGGTGGGCGAGCCCGGCACCATGTTCGACACGGCGGTGGCCCGGGCGGAGGAGATCACCCTCGGGATCCTCTGCGCCAGCCTGGTCAACACGGTGGTGCTGCCCCGCTCCGTCGCCCCCGCGATCGCCGCGCGGCTCGATCTCTGGCTGCGCGAGGCCCGGGCCTGGGTCGCCGAGGTGTTCGGCCGGGCCGGCGCCGGCGGGGACACGATGGCCAGGCGCCTGCGCCTCGCCTCCGACGCCGTCGCCCTCGACGCGCTGGCCACGCCGCTGCGCTACGACCGGACCGGCGCCGAGCGCTCGGCGGAGGCCATGGCGACCCTGCGCCAGCACATGCTGATGTTCCTGCCCATCGTCTCCGCGGTGGCGGACCGCATCGCGGCCCTGGAGCAGGCCCGGGCGCTGCCGCCGCGCCTGCGCGCCCTCCTCGACGACATGGCCGCCTGGCTTGCCTCGGGCAGCACGGAGCCGGCCGTGGCGGCGCGCCTGCGCGCGGCGGCGGAGGCGGCTTCGCCCGCCTTGCAAGAGTCCCCGTCCTGGACGGATCTCGTCGTGGCGAGCCTCGTCGCCCGCCTGAAGGACTTCATCGATCTGCGCCAGGACGCCCGGCTGCTGCAGCGGCACGTCGCCGAGGGGAGCCCGGTCACCGAGGCGCTGGCCTTCCGCTACACGGCGCAGGCGCGCACCATCCGCCACCGCGACCACGGCATGGCGCTGATGTCGGCCATCGGCGTGTTTGTCTCGATCGTGATCACCTGCGCGATCTGGATCGCGACCGGCTGGCCGGACGGCGCGGGCGCGCCGATGATGGCGGCGGTCGGCTGCTGCTTCTTCGCCGCCCAGGACGACCCGGCCCCCTTCATCGTCGATTTCGCGAATTCCGCCCTGGTCGGCGGCGTCGCGGCCGGCCTCTACCTGTTCGGCGTGCTGCCGCTGGCGACGAATTTCGAGATGCTGGCCCTCGCCCTGGCACCCGGCCTCATCCTGTGCGGCGTCTTCATGACCCAGCCGCGGACGGCGCCCCTGGCGCTGGGTGCGGCGGTCAACGGCTCGGCCATGATCGCGCTCCAGGGCAGCTACACGGGCGATTTCGCCGCCTTCACCAATTCGGCCGTCGCGGTGGTGGCGGGGATGTGGATCGCGGCCCTCGTCACCCGCCTCGTCCGGTCGGTCGGGGCCGGATGGACCGCCCGCCGCCTGCGCGCCGTGAACCGCCGCAGCCTCGCCCGGGCGGCCGAGCGGCAGGGGGCGCAGAACGGGCTCGAACTCGCGGCGATCATGCTCGACCGGGTCGGGCTGATCGCGCCGCGCCTGGCGGCCCTGCCGGCGGAGGATGCGGAATGGACCGCCGACCTCGTCGCCGAGGTGCGGGTCGGCATCAACGTCGTGGAGCTGCGCCGGGACCGCCGCAACCTCGCCCCGGAGGCGCGTGCGGCGGTCGAGCGCCTGCTGGCCGCCCTGGCCCGGCATTTCCACGGCACCGCCGCCCGGCCGCCGGAGGACCTGCTCGCCACCATCGACGGGGCGATCGACGCGGCGGCGGCCGCCCCGCGCGAGGCTGCCCATCGCGCAGGGCTGCTGGGGCTCGTCGGCATCCGCCGCGGGCTGTTTCCCGAAGCGCCGCCCTACCGGCCGAGCGCCTCCTTCACCGAACCGGGGCTCGCGGCATGACGGGCGAACTCGACCTCTACGGCGTCTTCGTCCCGAGCCTCGCGGCCTGGATGCTGATCGCCTTCCTGGCGAGCCTGCTCCTGCGGCGGCGGCTGGCCCGGCTCGGCTTCTACCGGCTGGTCTGGCACCGGCCGCTCTTCGATCTCGCCCTCTCCGTCGTGCTGCTCGGCGTCGTCGTCGCCCTCGCCCGCCCGCTGCTCCCGTGAGCCCCGCACCCGCCCGTCCCGGCTTTCCCCGTCCTACGCCGTCCCGGTCCCTCCCATCCCGGCGCCTCCCATGACACGGTTTCTCGCCCTCGCGTCCCGCCTCCTCGTCACCCTGGCGATGGTCGCCCTCGCCCTCGTGGTCGGGCTCGGCCTGTGGGACTACTACATGGAGGCGCCCTGGACCCGGGACGGGCGGGTGCGGGCCGATGTGGTCGCGGTGGCGCCCGACGTCTCGGGCCTCGTCACCCAGGTTCTGGTCGAGGACAACCAGCTGGTGACGCGCGGCGACGTGCTGTTCCGGATCGACCCGGAACGCTTCACCCTGGCCCTGCGTCAGGCGGAGGCGACGGTCGAGGGCCGGCGCGCCAGCGCGGAGCAGGCCGCCGCCGACTATGCCCGCTACAGCAAGCTGAGCGACGCCGCCGTGTCCCAGCAGAAGGTCGAGGCGGCCCGCGCCGCGGATCTGGAGGCGAAGGCCGCCTATGACCAGGCCCTGGCCGACCGCGACCTCGCCAAGCTCAATCTCGAACGCTCGGCGGTGAAGGCTTCCGTCGACGGCCGCATCACCAACATGGAGCTGCGGCCGGGCACCTACGTCACCACCGGGCGGGGCGTGATGGCGCTGATCGACGGGGACACCCTGCGGGTCGAGGGCTATTTCGAGGAGACCAAGCTGCCGCGCATCCATGTCGGCGACCGGGTCCGCATCCGGCTGATGGGCGAGGACGCCCTCCTGACCGGGCGGGTCGAGAGCATCGCCGGCGGCATCGAGGACCGGGAGCGCACGGCGGGTTCCAATCTGCTCGCCAACGTGAACCCGACCTTCGCCTGGGTGCGCCTCGCCCAGCGCGTGCCGGTGCGGATCGCCCTGGATCCCCTGCCGGAGGGCCTGCGCCTCGTCGCCGGCCGCACGGCGACCGTCGCGGTCGAGGCCGGCGGCCGGGACCGCGCCTTCGACCCGCTCGCGCTCTGGCGGAGGACGGCCGCGGATCGCTAGAGTCCGCGCCGCCGCACGCGGATCCGCGCCGTCGTGGATCCGGCCCGCAAGAATCGACGTGCGGCTGTGCTCCCGGGTCGGCCCGCGCGAAGCTTGCCTCTCGCCGGGATCGCGCGCCAGGAGCTGCGCCGCCGGACCAGCTGAGGGCGCGACCCGGCGTCCCACGAAGAGGAACACCCATCTCCCCCTCCGGTTTCGCCTACGACCGCCCGGATCGGCGAGGCCGTTCATGACCAACCGCGACATCATCGTGATCGGGGGATCGAGCGGAGCGCTCGCGCCGCTGCGCGCCATCCTGGGCAGCCTGCCGGCCGACCTGCCGGCGGCCGTTCTCGTCGTCGTCCACATGCCGACGCTGGGCAGCAGCATGCTGGCCTCTCTGGCGACCGGCACCTGCGCCCTGCCGGTCCGGCAGGCGGAGGAGGGCATGCCCGTCGAGCCCGGGACGGTTTATGTCGCCGCGCCGGACACCCATCTCCTCCTCCATGACGGCCATCTCCGGCTCGGGCGCGGCCCGCGCGAGAACCTGTCGCGTCCGGCCATCGATCCCCTGTTCCGCTCCGCCGCGGTGCATTACGGGCCCCGCGTCATCGGCATCATCCTGAGCGGCCTCCTCTCGGACGGCGCCGCGGGCCTGAACGCCGTCCGCCGCTGCGGCGGCTTCACCGTGGTGCAGGATCCCCAAGAGGCGACGGCGGACGAGATGCCCCGGCGCGCCATGGAGGCGACCACCGTCGATCTCTGCGTGCCGAGCGCCAAGATCGGCCCCACCGTCGTCGATCTCGTGCACGAGAGCGCCGGGGCGCAGGTCCCCGTGCCGGACGAGCTGCGCATGGAGATCGACATCGCCACCGGGGGGCGCATTGACACGGCGCGGCTGGCGCGGATCGCGGACCCCGCCGCTCTCACCTGCCCCGATTGCGGCGGGGTGCTCTCGCAGGTCAAGGCGGGCGAGCCGCTCCGCTTCCGCTGCCAGGTCGGCCACGCCTTCACGGCCGAGGCGCTCGCCTATGAGAAGGAGGATCGCGTGGACGAAGCCCTGCGCGTCGCTCTGCGGATCATCGAGGAGCGGGCGGAATTGGTTCAACGCATGGCCGAGGACGGCCGTCGGACCGGCCGGCGCGCAGTGGCGGAGATGTACGAGGCCCGCGCCAGCGAGTATCGCGATTATGCCGAGACGCTTCGCCGTGCCGTCCTGCATTCGTTGCGGCCCGCGGGCACCGCCGACGAAGCCTCGTGACGCGGCGCCGGCCCGGTGCTTTCACGGCCGAAGCGGGCGAGGGGATGGAGACACGATGACAGGGATGCCGCCCACGGAGAATGTCCGCCTGGACGGGGCCACGGTCTTCATCGCCCTCTGCGCCTCCGGCGCGAGCACCCGCTCGCTCGAGACGCTGCTGACCCTGCTGCCGCCCCAGGAGGATGCGGCCGTCGCCATCATCCTCCAGCATCGCGAGGCCCTGGACGAGGAGCGCTTCGCCCGCGTCGCGCAGGAGAGCGGCCGCACGCTGACCCCGATCGCGGACGGCACGCCGATCGAGCACGGCCGCACCTACCTGCCGGAGGCCAACGTCATCGTGACGCTGCGGGACGGCCTGTTCCGCACGAGGCCCGCCCAGCAGCAGGTCGGGGAGCGGGGCACCATCGACAGCTTCCTGACCTCGCTCGCGGAGGTCGAGGAGGCGCAAAGCCTCGCCGTCATCTTCGCGGGCACCGCCTCCGAGGGAACGCTCGGCGCCAAGGCGATCAAGAATGCGGGCGGCCTCGCCCTGGCGGAGGAGACGGAGGACAGCCGGACGCATCATCTCGCCGTCAGCACCGACCCGGCCGCCCTCGCCGACATGGTGCTCACCGTCGAAGGGCTCGCCGAGCGCATCACGGCCTATGTCGCCGATCTCGCCCGCGGCGGCGTGAGCTCGTTGCACCCGGCCGCCGACTACGACGTCGCCTCGGCGCTGTCGTCCATCGCCGCGATCCTGCGCAACCGCACCGGCCACGACTTCCACGGATACAAGCCGGGCACCTTCATCCGCCGCGTGCAGCGCCGGATGCAGGTCGTCCAGGTCGACGACGTGCATGTCTATCTGGAGGTGCTGCGCACCAAGGCGGAGGAGGTGCAGCAGCTCTTCAACGACCTGCTGATCGGCGTCACCCGCTTCTTCCGCGACCCGGAGGAATTCGCGCTTCTGGAACGGGAGGTCATCCCGAAGCTGTTCGCCGGCAAGGGGCGGGGCGACCAGCTGCGCGTCTGGGTGATCGGCTGCTCCACGGGGGAGGAGGCCTATTCCCTCGGCATCCTCCTGCGCGAGCACATGGCGAGCCTGGAGGTGGTGCCGCAGATCCAGATCTTCGCCACCGACCTCGACGGGCGGGCGCTCGCCGCCTCGCGGGCCGCGCGCTACCCGGAGAGCATCGCCCAGGACCTGACGCCGGAGCGGCTCGCCCGCTGGTTCGTGCGCGAGGGGAACACCTACTGCGTGGTCAAGGAGCTGCGGGAGATGTGCATCTTCTCGCAGCATTCCATCGTGAAGGACGCGCCCTTCTCCCGGATCGACCTCGTCTCCTGCCGCAACCTGCTGATCTATCTCGATGCCGAGCTTCAAAGCCAGGTCATTCCGCTCCTGCACTTCGCCTTGAAGCCGCAGGGGTACCTCTTCCTCGGAAGTTCCGAGAATGTCTCGCGCCACCCGAAGCTCTTCGCCCCCGTCGGCCACCGCTCCCGCATCTTCCGCCGCCAGGAAAGCGCGACGCGGACGCTGCCGAATTTTCCGTTTCCGACCGCCGGCCAGCTCCCACCCAGCGTTCCCAGCACAGGGTCCGAACCGCCGCTCGTCGCCGGCGCATCCCTGACGCGGCGGGCCGAACGCTTCGCGGAGCGCTATGCGCCGGCCTACGTCATCGTCGACGAGGGCTACAACGTCCTCCACTTTTCCGGCCGCCTGGGACGCTTCATCGATCCTGCCGGCGGCGCGGCAAGCCTGAATGTCTTGCAGCTCGCGCATCCGGACCTGCGGCTCGAGCTGCGCACCGCCCTCGCCAAGGCGGCGGGGGAGGGGGGCACCGTGCATGTCGAAGACCTGCGCGTGGGCCAGAACGGGGGGAGCCTCATCGTCGATCTTGTGGTCGAGGCGGTGCAGGAAGGACCGGGCTCGCCGCGGGGCTTCTTCGTGCTGTTCCGGGACGGCCCGCGCCTCTTGCAGGCCGGGATCGGCGCCAACGCTTCGGCGGAACAGGCCGACCACACCCAGCGGCTCGAGGCGGAGCTGCGCACCACCAAGGACAGGCTGCAGGCGACCAACGAGGAGCTCGAGACCACCAACGAGGAGCTGAAGGCCTCCAACGAGGAATACCAGGCCCTCAACGAGGAGCTCCAGGCCGCCAACGAGGAGCTGCAGACCTCCAAGGAGGAACTGCAATCGATCAACGAGGAACTAACGACCGTCAACGGCGAGCTGGGCCACCGGGTGCACGAGCTTTCGCGGGCCAACAGCGATCTGAAGAACTTGATCGAGAGCACCCAGATCGCGAGCGTCTTTCTCGACAACGATCTGAAGATCGCGAGCTTCACCCCGGCGGCTGCCGAGATCTTCCACCTGATCGGCTCCGACGAGGGCCGGCCGATCAGCCACATCAAGGCGCGCGTGACCTACGAGGAGTTGTTGGAGGACGCCCGGCGCGTCCTGCGCACGCTCAACCTGGTCGAGCGCGAGGTCGGCAACCCGGAGACCGACGCGCGCTATATGGTACGGGTGCTGCCCTATCGCAGCATCGACAACTACATCGCCGGCGTCGTGATGACCTTCGTCGACGTGACCGCTTGGAAGCGTGCCGAGGAAGCGCTGCGGGAGAGCGAGACGCGTCTGCGCGCCCTGATCGAAGGGGTTCCACAGCTCATCTGGCGGGCGAACGGGGAGGGCCACTGGACCTGGACGAGCCCGCAATGGAACGCCTTCACCGGCCAGGCGGCCGAGGAGAGCCGGGGGATGGGCTGGCTCAAGGCCCTCCATCCGGACGATCGCGAAGCCGCCCTGGCCTTCTGGTCGACCGCCGAAAAGACGGGGCGACTGGAGATGGAAGGCCGCATCCGCCACGCGGAGGAGGACCGCTACCGCTGGTTCCAGACACGCGCCATGCCGTTGCGCGACGAAGCGGGGCGCATCCTCGAATGGTTGGGCACCTCGACCGACATCGACGACCTGCGCCGGCTGCGAGAGCGGCAGGAGGTGATGGTGGCCGAGCTGCAGCATCGCACCCGCAACCTGATCGCGGTGGTGCGCTCGATCGCGCGGCAGACCCGAGCGTCCAGCACTGACCTGGAAGGCTTTCACGAAGCCTTCAACGAGCGCCTGGAAGCGCTGTCCCGCGTGCAGGGGCTCCTCTCGCGGGCCGATGAAGAGCGCATCACCATCAGCAGTCTCCTGCGTTCGGAACTGGAGGCCCTGGGCGCCCACGCGATGGGTGACCGCATTCGCCTCGAAGGGCCCGAGGCACGGCTGCGGAACTCCACAGTGCAGACCCTGGCACTCGCCATCCACGAACTCGCGACGAATGCGCGGAAATACGGCGCGCTCGGTGCGGAGCAGGGGCGGCTCGACGTCACCTGGACGGTGCGCGAGGAGGAGGATGGCCAACGGCTCAGGCTGGAATGGCTGGAGACCGGCCTCGAACAGCTTCCGGACCGGCAGGCGCCCCTGGCGCATGGCGGTTATGGGCGCGAACTGATCGAGCAGGCGCTGCCCTACGCCCTCGGTGCCAAGACCAGCTTTGAGCTGGATGCGTCCCGCTTGCGCTGCGTGGTCGATCTGCCCCTCGGCCGGCGTGGGGGCGGTGGGCAGGTTTAGCGGGCCACGCCCGCTAAGACAGGAGCCAGAAGGCCAACCCCAGGATGATCGCGATGGCCAGGATGATGCCGGCATAGGCGAGAAGGACGCCCCGGTTGCGGCCGTGGCCCGTCTGCATCCGCGCGGCGCGTCGGCGCCGCGGGCTGCTCTCCTCCTCCCGTGCCAGGGCGACGCGGGACGGGCTCGGCGGCGCACCGGCCGCCTCGTCGTCGGTTCCGAGCGGCGACAATCCCGGATCGTGGGCCGGGATCTTGTCCCCGGTACGCCCCGCATCGATCGCCTCCTTCAACTGCGCGGCGGTCGGGCGCTCGGAGGGAGGCGGAGCTTCCGGAATACGGTTGGCCGGCGGGGGCGGCGTCTCGGAGCGCAATGACATCGGGGAGCTCCTCCGCGGCGCGGCGTCAGCGGCTGCTGCCGCCGGTGCCGCCTCCTCCGCTGCCCTGCGGGATCGCCCGCTCGGGCTGTCCGGCATTGCCGCCGGCTGCCGAGTTGGTGGTGATCGTGTCGGCGCCTGTCGCGCCGGGGGCAATGACGTAGTCGACGCTGTTGCCCGTAGTGTTGGTCTGGCGCTGGATAATGGTGCCCGGCGGATAGGGTCTGCCCGGGATGCCCGGCGGCGGCGTCTGGGCGCTCGCGGCGCCCGAGAGCAGGCAAACGAGGGCGGTGACGCTGAGAACCACGCGGTGCATTGACCTATCTTTCCTGGCGAATGTTCTTCGGCTGATCCTGAAATCAGACCGGCATGTGCGATGCTGGATCAATTCCGTGTGCTGCCGCCAAGTTTCTCTGATGCGGCCCCTTGTCCGCTGTCCTCCCGACGCATCAGGCGATGCCGAGGCTCGCGCTTTGGCCTGACCAAACCTTGCCTATCCTCGTGGCTTCCCGTGGAAAGCCACGAGAATGGATCAAGGTGCATGCGAATATCCGGATTTGAAGCGGGGATCGACAAGGCGATGCATGATCACGTGTCCTTCTCGATCACGGATGATCGCAGGCTGACCCCTGGAAGCCATTCACGCCCTCGCCGGCGATCCGAGCGGCAACGTTATGACGCTCTTCGCTGCCCATCAGGAGCAGATCGTGGATGCGGCCATCGCCCAGTACCGGCGCGAGGGAGCGCCCGACGGAACGGTCACACGCTCGGGCGGCGTGCTCCGGCGCTGAATCCTCCCGCTCGGCCTCGCGCCACGAGCAGGGAGGCGGACATGGCGAGGTTTCCGCCTCACGGATCCCGTGCGGTAACGGCTCCGGGCGGCTGGCGGGGCGCGACGAGCTCGCCGCGCCGGGTCGCGGCGCCCATTTCCAGGCTGCTGGCGATGCGGTGCGCGCGCTCGATGAAGTGGTTCGCGGCGACCTCCGGGCACACCTCCCGCGCGGCTTGTGAGAACAGGTTCAGCCAACGGTCGAAGGCTTCCGGGGTGAGCGGCAGGGGCATGTGCGTCGTCATGGGCGTGCCCTGATAGCGCCCGGTCATCAGCGCGACCGATGACCAGAAGTCGCAGAGCTTGGTGATATGGGCCTCCCAGTCTGCGACGTGGCGATCGAAGATCGGGCCGAGGAGCGGGTCCTTTGCGGCCCGGCCGTAGAAGGCGCGCACGAGCCTCTCGATCAGAGAGTCGTCGATGCCCGTACGCGCGGCAATCTCGGCGGAAATCTCCGGCCGGCGTTCCGGGCTGCTCCCGGTCACCCTCAATTTTCTGGAAGACATGGCTTTCCGTCGCTCGTGGTCCGACGCGGACGCGCATCCGAGGTCAGCGCCGGGCGTGGGCGCGCTTTCCGTGCCGGGTGCGATCCGATCCTGCATGTCGGTGGTGCGGTTGAGCGGGACAAGCGTGCCCAAGCCGCCAGCCTGACACCTTCGGATCGGATCGTGCGGGTCCCTGCGGGCTGGATCATGAGCCGCCGGCCACGGCGCCGGTGATGACCATGATGAGTGCGTCGAGATCGATGGGCCGGTCGCCGGTGAGGAAGCCGGGCTCTACGGCCCCGACGGAAAGCGCCTCTCCATCGATCTCGGCCTGACGCTTCAGCTCGGCCGTGATCGCGTTCCGAAGCATGTTCTGAACGTCCATGTCGTGCCTCCGCTCGACGTGACGACGGTTCCGGCGGTGTATCGGCCTCCGCGCCTCTCGCAGGGAATGCCGGCTTCCACCGCGACCGTTCCGGTGGAGCGGCGATTTCGCGGCGGCCTGCTCCGGGCTCGGATGATGCGCCGAGGAGGGGCGCGGGCAGGACGTCGCGGGCAGGAACTCGGGCTTCGCCATCGGCCTTCCCACCCTGCGTGTCGCGTGGTCCGGGAGATTGAGATGCCGAAGGTCGGATTGTTCGGAATGGGCTTCGCGGCGGCGATCCTGTCCGTGAGCCCGGCGGCGGCTCAGGGCAAGCCGGACACGCCGCCCGCCAGCGCATCCATGCCGTCCGTGGACCTGATGATCAGCGACAAGGATGGGAAGGCGGTCTGCGCGCCGGCCGAGTTGCGCCTGCCGGCAGACACGAACGTCACGATCAACATCTCGAGCCACGCCAAGTCGCCGGTGATCATCACATCGCCGAACCAATTCAAGAACGATCAGGTGCTCCACCACAATGGCGATCTCGCCCACGTCGCCAGCGGTGACGGCTACACCGTCAAGCAGAACGGCAGGGGGGTGTTGTGCCTGCGGACCTTGAAGGCGGGGGAGCAGGACTATGGCTGCGCGAGCATCAACGATCAGAAAGACGTTTTTTGCGGCAGGCTGATCCTCACGCCGCCCTCCGGCTGAAGGCCGCACTGCCAGTCCCATCTTCTGCCGGTTGAATGCCGGCACCCGACATGGCTCTGCGCGCCATGTCACATCCCGAAGGACAAATGGCCGGTCCTGCGCACGGCCTTCGGGCCGAGCCGGACAACCGGCGTATGACCGCGGCGGGAATCAGTCCGCGACACGCGTTGCCCCTAAGCAGGGCGCGCAAACGGGTGCTTCGCGCCAGAAGGGACCGGATCGGACGTCCCGGCCGGTGTCGCCCCGCTTCTGAGGTCTACGGCGCCAAATGGGCCGCTGCCCCCATGAAACCGGGCCCGCTTCCCTCGCCGTCACGCCTGCTCGTCCCTATACCTTAGGCGCGGCATCCGTGGTCCGACCCGGGCGTCGCTCCGTCCGAAGCGCTTCCGCACCCATTGGACATCGGTCCCGCCCGAGGAAGGCGTTGTCCATGTCCCCCTGTCCATGCCCGCCCGCCGCCGTTCTCGCCGGATTTGATGCCGCCTCAGCTGCTCCTCGCCACTGCTGCGATCCTGCCCTTCCTCGGCAGCCTCGTCGCGATCTGCCTGCCGCGACAGGCGCGCAACGTTGCCGCGAGCGTCGCGGGAGGCGTGACGCTGGTGAGCCTCGCCTGCATCGGGCTGCTCTATCCCGCGATTGCCCACGGCGGTCCCGTCACCTGGGTGGTCGAATGGTTGCCGACATTGGGCGTGCGCTTCGTCCTGCGCCTCGACGGGCTGTCCTGGCTCTTCGCGATGCTGGTGCTCGGGATCGGCGCGCTCGTGGTGCTCTATGCCCGCTACTACATGGCCGCGGCGGACCCGGTGCCGCGGCTGTTCTGCTACTTCCTCGCCTTCGTCGGCGCGATGCTCGGCATCGTGCTCTCCGGCAACCTGATCCAGCTCGTGGTGTTCTGGGAGCTGACCAGCATCGTCTCGTTCCTGCTGATCGGCTACTGGTCCGACAACGCCTCCGCCCGGGACGGCGCGCGGATGTCGCTCACCATCACCGCGGCCGGTGGCCTCTGCCTGCTCGTCGGCGCGGTGCTCCTCGGTCGCATCGCCGGCAGCTACGACCTCGACGCCGTGCTGGCTGCGGGCGATTCGATCCGCGCGAGCCCACTCTATACGCCGGCTCTGATCCTGATCCTCGCCGGGGCGCTGACCAAGTCGGCGCAGTTCCCGTTCCACATCTGGCTGCCGCGGGCCATGGCGGCGCCGACGCCGATCAGCGCCTATCTGCATTCGGCCACCATGGTGAAGGCCGGCATCTTCCTGATGATCCGGCTTTTCCCGGTGCTCTCGGGCACCGACGAATGGTACTGGATCGTCGGCAGCGCCGGCATGGCGACGATGCTGGTGGGCGCCTGGAGCGCGATCTTCCAGCACGACCTGAAGGGCCTGCTCGCCTACTCGACCATCAGCCATCTCGGGCTGATCACCCTGCTGCTCGGCCTCGACACGCCGCTGGCCGTCGTGGCGGCGATCTTCCACACGGTGAACCACGCGACCTTCAAGGCGTCGCTGTTCATGGCGGCCGGGATCATCGACCACGAGACCGGGACGCGGGACATGCGCCGCCTCAGTGGTCTGTGGCGGGCGATGCCCTACACCGGCACCCTGGCCATGGTTGCCGCTGCGGCCATGGCGGGCGTGCCGCTCCTCAACGGGTTCCTGTCCAAGGAGATGTTCCTGGCGGAGGCGGCGGACAATGCGGGTGGGCACCAGCTCAACCTTGCCTTACCGTTCCTGGCGACGCTGGCCTCCGCCTTCACCGTTCTCTACTCCCTGCGCTTCATCCGCCAGACCTTCTTCGGGCTGGCCCCGCACGATCTGCCGCACGCGCCCCACGAGCCGGTGCGCTGGATGCGCATCCCGATCGAGCTGCTCGTCCTGGCCTGCATCGCCATCGGCCTCGTTCCGAACCTCACGATCGGGCCGGTGCTCGCCGGCGCGGCGCACGCGGTGCTCGGCGCCCGGATGCCGGACTACGATCTTGCGATCTGGCACGGCTTCAACGCGCCGCTCGTCATGAGCATCGTGGCTTTGGTCGGCGGGGTCGCCCTCTATGGGGTGTTCGGGCGGCGCATCAACACCAATCCCCGCGGCGGGCCCTGGCTGATGGACCGGCTTGACGGCGGGTGGCTGTTCGAGCGGGGCATGACCGGCCTCGTCAAGGCGGCCCGTGCTCTGGAGGCTCAGCTCGGCGCGGAGCGCCTGCAGCCGCAACTGCGCATCCTGTTCCTCGCCGCCCTGCTGGCGGCGATCGCGGCGGGCGTCGCACGCGGGCTGGACCTGTTCGCCCCCGGCCGGGTCACCGATTTCGATCCCGCCTTCGCCCTCATGTGGTTGGTCGGCGCGGCCTGCGCGGTCGGCGCTGCGGAACGGGCGAAATACCACCGGCTGTCCGCGGCCATCTTCGTCGGCGGGGCGGGTCTCGTGAGCAGCCTCACCTTCCTGTGGCTCTCGGCGCCCGATCTCGCGGTGACGCAGATCCTCGTCGAGATCGTCACAACGGTGCTGCTGCTGCTCGGTCTGCGTTGGCTGCCCAAGCGCGACGAGGCCATTCCCGCCCCGGCCTCCGAGAAGGCGCGGGCGCGCCGCCGTCGCCTCGTCGACCTCGGCATCGCGATCTTTGCCGGCTTCGGCCTCGCTGGCCTCGCTTACGCGGTCATGACCCGGCCGGCGGTGGACGGCATCAGCCGCTGGTTCGTGGAGGAGGCCTATCCGCAGGCGGGCGGGCGCAACGTCGTCAACGTGCTTTTGGTGGATTTCCGGGCCTTCGACACGATGGGCGAGATCTGTGTGCTCGGTATCGTCGGCCTAACCGTCTTCGCGCTGCTGCGCCGGTTCCGCCCGGCCCCCGACAGCCTGGAGCGGCCGGCCCAGCAACTGCGCCATGACGCCTACGACCGTGCTCGGGAGGGCCGCGAGCCGGGCCACACCACCGCTGATGCCCTCCTGGTGCCGCGGATGGTGATGACGTGGCTGTTCCCCTTCATCGTCCTGCTCGCGCTGCACCTGTTCCTGCGCGGGCACGACTTGCCCGGCGGCGGCTTCGCGGCGGGCATCGCGCTCACCGTCGCCTTCATCCTGCAATACATGGCCTGCGGTGCGCAGTGGGTGGAGGAGCGCCTGCGCATCCAGCCGATCGCCTGGATCGGTGTCGGCCTGCTGGTCGCGGTATCGGCGGGTGCGGCCTCCTGGCTGTTCGGGCGCCCCTTCCTCACCGCCTACTTCGCCTATTGGGAGTTGCCGCTGATCGGCAAGGTCCCGGTGGCGAGCGCCCTGCTGTTCGATCTCGGCATCATGGTGCTGGTGGTGGGGGCGAGCGCGCTGATGCTGGTGGCGCTCGCCCACCAGTCCCTGCGCCGCACCCGCGCCACGGAGGCCGAGATGGAGCGGGCTGCCAGCAAGGAGCACGCCTGATGGAACTCGTGCTGTCCCTCGGCATCGGCGTCTTCGCCGCTGCCGGCGTCTGGCTGATGCTGCGCCCACGCACCTTCCAGGTCGTGCTCGGGCTCTCGCTGCTGAGCTACGCCGTCAACCTCTTCATCTTCGCCATGGGCCGGCTGACGGTCGGCGCCCCGCCGGTACTCGGCGCCGGCGCCGACATCGTTTCCGTCGACGATCCGGTGCCGCAGACCCTGGTCCTTACCGCGCTGGTGATCGGCTTCGCGCTGACCGCACTGTTCCTCGTCGTTCTGCTCGCCGCCCGCGGCGTCACCGGGAGCGACCATGTGGATGGCCGCGAGCCGCACCAAGCGGAGCCGCATCCCGGGAATCCGCATCCATGAACGCCTCCGCGATGAACGCGGCCGTCGTGAGCCATTGGTCGGAGCACCTCGTTGTCCTGCCGATCGTGCTGCCGATCGCGGTCGCCGGGGCGATGTTCCTCCTGGACGAGCGCCGGCATCGCCTGAAAGCGGGCCTGAGCCTCGCTACGGTCCTGGTCCTGCTCGGCGTCGCCCTCGTCCTCGTCGGCCGGGCGGGCCACGCGCCGGAGGTCTACCGCCTCGGCAACTGGGCCGCGCCCTACGGCATCGTGCTGGTGGCGGACCGGCTCTCGGCAATGATGCTGGCGCTTGCCGCGACCCTCGGGCTCTTTGCCCTCGTCTTCTCCTTCGCCCGCTGGGGCCGGGCGGGGCCGCGCTTCCACGGCCTGTTCCTGTTGCTGCTGATGGGAGTGAACGGCGCTTTCCTCACCGGCGACCTGTTCAACCTGTTCGTGTTCTTCGAGGTGATGCTGGCGGCTTCCTACGGGCTCGTCCTGCACGGCTCGGGCGAGACGCGGATCCGGGCGGGGCTCGGCTACATCGCGGTCAACCTCGTCGCCTCGCTGTTCTTCCTGATCGGCGTCAGCCTGATCTACGGGACCCTCGGCACCCTCAACATGGCTGACCTCGCCCGGCGGCTCACGGCACCGTCCGCGGGCGACCTTGCATTGTTCGAAGTCGGCTGCGCGATTCTGGGTATCGCCTTCCTGATCAAGGGCAGCGCCTGGCCCCTCGGCTTCTGGCTGCCGACCACCTACGCGGCGGCGAGCGCACCGGCGGCGGCGGTGCTGGCGATCCTGAGCAAGGTCGGCGTCTACGTCGTGCTGCGTCTGAGCCGGCTCCTGTTCGGGACGGGCCTGTCCGAGGGCTTCGGGCTAAGCTGGATCCTCGCCGCCGGGCTCGCCACCATCGCCTACGGCACCATCGGCATCCTTGCCGCGCGGGACCTCACCCGAGCGGCTGGCTATGGGGTGATGATCTCCTCGGGAACGGTGCTCGCGGCCCTGGGCACCGGCAGCGGTGGGGCGCTTTCGGGGGCCCTGTACTACCTCGTCGGCTCGACGCTTGCCGCCGGGGCCTTGTTTCTGCTCGCCGAGGTCCTTCAGCGGGGCCGCGACCCGGCGGAGGCCGTCCAGCCCGTCTTCGCCGACGAGTACCGCGACCCCTTCGACGATGCCGGCGCCACCGAGATCGGCCGCGCCATTCCCGCCGCGGTGGCGATCCTCGGCGTGAGCTTCCTGCTCTGCACGCTGATGCTTGCCGGGGTTCCGCCGCTCGCGGGCTTCGTCGGCAAGCTGGCGATGTTTTCAGGCCTTGCCACCGGAACCATGACCGCTTCGGCCTGGGGGCTGATCGCAGCCCTCACCTTGTCCAGCTTGGGCACGCTGATGCCCCTGGTGCGGCTGGGCATCTTCAGCCTCTGGGTGCCGAGCGACGACCCGCCGCCGTTACTGCGCGCGCCTGAATTCATCGCCCTGGCCGGGCTGCTCGGCGCTTGCGTGGCGCTCGCCCTGTGGGGCGGCCCGGCCCTGGCCTATGCCGACGAGACCGTGCGCTGGCTTACCCAGCCGGGGGACTATGTCCGTGCCGTCCTCGGCGGCCCGGAGGGAGGCGGATCATGAGCCGCATCCTGCCCTATCCGTTCCTGTCGGCCGGGCTCGCCCTGACATGGCTGCTGCTGAACGCCCCGCCCACACGCGGCGGCGTGCTGCTCGCGCTCCTCGTCGGCCTCGCCGTCCCCGCGGTGATGCGGGCGCTGCGCCCCCGAACCGCGCGGCTGCGCGCGCCGGGCACGGCGGTGAGGCTGCTGGTGACCGTCCTCTACGACATGGTCCGCTCCAATATCGACGTCGCCCGGATCATCCTCGGCCTGCGCCGCGGCGAGCGGCGCACCGGCTTCATCACCATCCCCCTCGACATGCGCGAGCCCTTCGGCCTCACGGCGCTGGCGATCATCCTGACCGCCACGCCCGGCACGCTCTGGGTCCAGTACGATTCCGACACCGGGTGCCTGCTCATGCACGTGCTCGACGATACCGACAAAGACCAATGGGTCCGCCGGGTGAAGGACCGCTACGAGCGTCCCCTGATGGCGATCTTCGCAGGAGTTCTGGCATGAGCGCCGCGACCGTGCTCGACTGGGGCCTCGGCCTCGCTCAGGGGATGCTGGTCCTGGCGATGGCTCTCGCCGCTTGGCGGATGCTGCGCGGCCCCCGCGCCCAGGACCGCATCCTCGGCCTCGATACCTTCTACCTCAACGGCATGCTCGCGATCGTGGTCCACGGCATGCGCACCGGCAGCAGCCTCTATTTCGAGGCGGCTTTGATCATCGGCATGATCGGCTTCACCGCCACCGTGGCGCTGGCCAAGTTCCTGATGCAGGGCGAGGTGATCCAGTGAGCGGTGCCGAACTGCCTGCCTGGGCCGCCTGGCTCGTGGTCCTGCTTGCGCTCACTGGCGCCGGCTTCTCGCTGACGGGGGCCTTCGGCCTCATCCGCCTGAAGACATTCTACGAGCGCGTCCATGCCCCGACGCTCGGGGCGACGTTGGGCATGGCCCTGATCCTGTGCGCCTCGATGCTGCTCCTGTCGCTGATCGAGGGGCGCATCGTTCTGCGCGATGCCCTGATCGGCGTGTTCCTCACGGTCACGACGCCGGTCACCCTGCTGCTGCTCGCCCGCGCCGCCGCACATCGGGATCGGCACGAGGGCAATGCCGGCGCCCCGCCGGAGGTGTGAGGCCCGTTCCGCCGACGGTTTCGGTTTCAGCTCTGCGATGACGGCGCGATGCTCTCGCCATCCGATTGAGGGGAGGCCGACTGGAGGCCCTGCGGCGCAAGCACGCCCGGTATCAGCGATTTCAAGTAGATGGATCCGCCAATTCTTTTGCGATCTCTCCGGTGTTGCTGGTTTCGAGGCTATATTCTTTATTTCGTTTGCGATCACAGATTTGTGATGGATCGTTCGGGAACGAGGCCGGCGGCCGCAACTTGAGCCGCGGCTGCGCATCGTAGCGCTGCGTCCCGGCAGGGCCGGGGCAATCAACGACGGAGCCTGCGAGATGGAAAAGCGGAGCCCCTGTCCGGCCTCCGGCAGCCTGTTCGTGTGCACCGTCGTGAGCTCGGGTGCCTGAGATGGCCACCGCGAGCCCGAAGGCGAAAGCGAAAGGACGCGATCCCTTCGTCGCCCTGCATGTCGGCGACCTTCACCTGACGGGCCGCAATCAGGCCAATGCCCGTGACCTCGCTGCCATCCTCGACCAGATCGCGGGGATCGCGCCCCGCGACGCCTTCGACTTCGTCTATTTTCCCGGCGACATCGCGGAAGACGGGCGGGCTGGCCAATACGCGGTTCTACAGGCGGCCCTGAGGAGTCATCCGGCTCTGCCCATCCGGTTGATTCCGGGCGATCACGACCGCCAGCACGGTTCGATGAGCGCGTTTCACGAGCTGTTCCTGGCCGTCGCGGGAAGCCGACAGGGCGGCCGGCACGATCCGGTCATCAACGTCCTCCCCCAGCCTGAGGTCGAGCAGGACGTTTCGCAATACTACTATGCCGAGACATTCTCGGGCGTGCGCTGCCTGTTCCTGGACATGGTCAGCGCCGGCTTCGGCCGCAAAGGCATCGGCCTCGACTTCCGCCTCGGCTGCCCGCAAACCGACTGGCTCTCGGACGAGATCACGGCCGCGGCCGATCGTGGGCAGCCCTGCGCCGTGTTCATGCACACCTATCCTGACGACCTGCGCGTGCTGGGGGATCGACTGGACGTTGCCGGGCTGATCTGGGAGGGCCGGGTGCGCCTCGTGGAGATGGGCCACACCCATTACAACGAGTTGGCGCATGACGGGCGCACCCTCTACGCGGCGGCGCGCTCCGTCGGCCAGAATGAGGACGGCTCGGTCGGCTACGCGGTCCTGGCCATCGACGGCCCCGTGACGAGCTGGCGCTTCCGGGCGCTGGACCGGACGCCGCCCTTCGTCCTGATCACCAGCCCCGCCGACTGCCGGCTCGCGACCCGGCCGGCCACGCCGCTGAGCAGTGGAATGACCCGTGATGCACGGGGACGCATCCGTGTGCGTGCTCTCGTGCTCTCCGACCGGGAGCCGCTCGTCTGCCGCTGCCGTGTCGACAGGGGGGCCTGGGTTCCGATGAAGCGCGTCTCGGCCCGCAGCTTCGAGGCCCGGATCCCCTGGCCTCCGGGCGCGAGAAGCCTCCAGGTCGAGGCGGCGGACGCGCGCTGGTCTGGACACGGGCCGGATTTCGTCGACACCGACGTGATCGAGCCGCCCGACATGGCCGCCTGTCCCCTGGGTGAGCCGCCCATCCCCGACCGGCCGGGCAGCGATGCTTTCCGGATCCGGGCCTGGCTTCAGAAGGGCGTGCGCGGCGACCAGCTCGGCCCCAACCGGGCCGGACGCCAATGGTAAGCGGCACGCTCCGAGACACCCGCGCCGGCCATGCGCCGGCCACTCACCCTTCCCGATGACGAGAGACGACGATCGTGGCTGCCGCCTGGGGGCTTCCCCTCCACCTGACGACCTGGATCATCGCCGCACTGGCGACCCTCGGCGTGATCTTGCGCCCCTTTTCCTGGCCCGAGGCGATCTGGGCGGCCTTGGGCGCCCTCCTGCTCGTCGTCCTCGGCCTGATGCCCTGGCAGGTGGCCCTGCAGGGCGTCGCCAAGGGTACCGACGTCTACCTGTTCCTCGTCGGCATGATGCTGCTCTCGGAGATCGCCCGGAAGGAGGGGCTGTTCGACTGGCTCGCCGCCCATGCTGTGCGGGCCGCTAAGGGCTCGGCGACCCGGCTGTTCCTGCTCGTCTACGCCGTCGGCACGGTGGTGACGGTGTTCCTGTCGAACGACGCTTGCGCCGTGGTGCTGACGCCCGCCGTCTTCGCCGCCACCAAGGCGGCCGGGGTCAAGGAGCCGCTGCCCTACCTGTTCGTCTGCGCCTTCATCGCGAACGCCGCCAGCTTCGTGCTGCCGATCTCCAACCCCGCCAACCTCGTCGTGTTCGCGGAACACATGCCCCCTCTCGGGCGCTGGCTCGCGACCTTCACCCTTCCCTCCGTGCTGGCCATCGTGGCGACCTATGTCGCCCTGCGCCTCACCCAGAGCGCGCGGCTCAAGGGCGAGACGGTCGCCACCGACGTCGAGACACCCGGCCTCGTGCTCGGCGGCAAGGTCGCCGCCTTCGGCATCGTCGCCACCGGCGCGGCGCTGATCGGCGCCTCCGCGGCGGGTCTCGAGCTCGGCCTGCCGACCTTCATCGCCGGCCTCGCCACCAGCCTCGTCGTCCTCCTGATCAACCGCGGCGGCCTGGTGGAGGTCGTGAAGGACGTGTCCTGGAGCGTGCTGCCGCTGGTGGCGGGCCTGTTCGTGCTTGTCGAGGCGCTGGAGAAGACCGGCGTCCTCAAAATGCTTGCCGACCTGTTGCAGCGGGCCGCGCAGGGCGATCCCGACGCGACCGCCTGGGCCGGCGGGGCCATCGTCGCCTTCGGCTCCAACCTCGTGAACAACCTGCCCGCGGGCCTCCTGGCGGGTGCGGCGGTTCAGGCGGCCCATGTGCAGGAAAAGGTCGCCGGGGCGATCCTGATCGGCGTCGATCTCGGGCCGAACCTCTCGGTCACCGGCTCCCTGGCGACCATCCTCTGGCTCACCGCGATCCGCCGCGAGGGCGAGGACGTGTCGGCCTTCGCCTTCCTGAAGCTCGGATTCCTCGTGATGCCGCCGGCCCTCGCCCTGGCACTCGCCGCTTTGATCCTCGTCTGATTCCGCCCCGGAGAGTGCCCGCGTGACCGCCGCCCTGCTCTATCCCTTCATCATCGTGGCGGGCGCCCTCCAGGCGCTCGGCAATTCCATGAACGCACAGCTGCGTGGGCGCCTGGTCAACCCGTTCCTGGCGGCCTCCGTCTCCTTCCTGCCCATCGTCTTCGTCTTCGCGACGCTGTTCCTGCTGATGCCGACGCCGCTGCCGAGCCTCAACAGCCTCGCGGCCATGCCGTGGTACGCGCCGCTCGGCGGCGTGGCGGGCGCGGTGGCGGTGTTCGGCGGCCTCGCCTTCGTCGACAAGGTCGGCGCCGGCCCCTTCAACGGTCTGACGCTGACCGCCAACATCCTGACTTCGCTGGCGATGGATTCCCTCGGCCTCTTCGGTCTGCAGGGCGGCGGCTTCAAGCTCATGCCCTGGCTCGGGGGCCTGCTCATGGCTGTGGGCGTGACCTTCATCGCCCGGGTCACCCCCGACAAGGGAGCTGCGAAGGAGGCCGGCCATGGCCTGAACCCGAGGCTGCTCTACCCCTTCATCGTCGTCGCGGGCGCGCTCCAGGCCATCGGCGTCGTCTGGAACGCGCAGCTGCGCGGTGCCCTGGTGAACCCGTGGCTCGCGGCGCTCGTCTCGTTCCTGCCCGTGGTGTTCGTCTTCGTGCTGGTCTTCCTGCTGCGCCCGAAGCCGCTGCCGCAGCGAAGCGACATCGAGGGTGTGCGCTGGTGGATGCCGCTCGCCGGTCTCACCGGCGCGGTGGCGGTGTTCGCCGGCCTGCTCTTCGTCGACAAGGTTGGCGCCGGCGCCTTCAATGGCCTCCTGATCACCGCGAACCTCCTGACCTCGGTGGCGCTCGACCATTTCGGCTGGGTCGGCATGAAGCAGGTGCGGGCCGGCCCGTCGCGGCTCGGCGGCGCCGCGCTGATGGTGGCCGGTATCGTCCTCATTTCGCTCTTCTGACGAGCCGGAGGCGATGCGGATCGGCCCGTATCCCGAAGGCCGTGACGGGCTCGGGGGCTCATGTCATCGAGGGGGAATGACGTTGCGATGGGAAGAAGATCTGGCGGAGGGAGCGGGATTCGAACCCGCGATACCGTTGCCGGTATACACACTTTCCAGGCGTGCGCCTTCAACCACTCGGCCACCCCTCCTGATCCGAAGGCCGGTCGGGGGCTGGCGGCCTTTTGGGGCTGAGCCTCGCTGCGAACCGGGCGGCGGATCCGGTGCGTCTACAGGCGGGCGGCGCCGCTTGCAAGCCGTGATCGGCCTTCCGAATGGGATTGCATAAGCGCTTCCGGCAGGCCGACGCGCTCAGGCGCTCGCCTGAAGCTGCAGGCGGGGCAGGCCGGCTCGGGGGGCGAGGCCATAATCCTGCAGGCCGACGATCTCGACCCGCTCGTCCTTGCGGGCGATCAGCACGCTGTTGCCCGGCACGGGGACCCAGGTGGCGTGGTCCTGGTCGAGGGGCTCGGAGGCCACCACCACGCCGTCCTCGGACTGGCGGTAATACAGGCTGTTGGCGGGTTCGTTGGCGGCGTAGCGGAAGGCGTACAGGTCGCGGCCGTCGGCGAGCGCCGCGGTGAAGCGGAAGGGCAGGCCGCCATCGCTGCCGCCCACCAGTTCCGTCAGGGCGGAGAGCATCCGCACGGTGGCCTCGACGGGGTCGTGGTGGGGCTCCGGCCCCATCAGCCCGCTGCCGAGCAGGGCGAGGAACATCGCCTCCGAATCCGTGGAGCCGGCACGGGCCGGATAGAGCTCGTCCGGGATCAGCGCTTCGATCGGCCGTCGCAGACGGGCCCAGTCGGCGATGTAGCCGTTATGCATGAACAGCCAGGGCCCGCAGGCGAAGGGATGGCAGTTCGGCCGGGTGATCGGCGTGCCGGTGGCCGCCCGCACATGGGCGAAGAACAAGTGCGAATGCAGGTGGCGGCACAGGGAGCGCAGGTTGTCGTCCGACCAGGCCGGCTGCACCTCGCGATAGCGGCCCGGCTCCGAATGGTCGCCGTACCAGCCCAGCCCGAAGCCGTCGCCGTTGGTCGCCGCCGTCGATTCGAGCGCCTTGATGCTCTGCGAGACGAGGGAATGGGCCGGCTCGGTGACGTAATGCTCCAGCGGGATGGTGCGGCCCCGATAGGCGATCCAGCGGCACATGCGGGTCGATTCCCTCGTCGTCCGGCCTCAGGCCGCCGCCCTTCGGCGACGATCGTGGAGAAACCGCGTCAGCTTGAGCGCGGGCGATTTCCCCGGGCGGCCTGCCTGCCGGGGCAACGCGGTCGGTGCAGGATCAGATGCCGTGGCTCTGCAGCCAGGCCTCCAGCAGCGCGACCTGCCAGAGCTTGGAATTGCCCTTCGGTGTCAGGGTCCCGTCCGGGTCGGCCAGCAGGTGGTCGACATAGGCGCGGTTGAACAGCCCCCGCTGCCGGGCCGCCGGCTCGTCGAGCACGTCGCGCACGTAGTCCAGGAACGGGCCGCGGATGTGCTTGAGGGCGGGAACGGGAAAATAGCCCTTCTTCCGGTCGATCACCTCTGCGGGCACCACCGCCCGGGCCGCCTCCTTCAGGATGTGCTTGCCCTCGCCCTTCACCTTCAGCTCCGCCGGGATTCGGGCGGCGAGTTCCACCAGCTCGTGGTCGAGGAAGGGCACCCGCGCCTCGAGCCCGCAGGCCATGGTCATGTTGTCGACCCGCTTGACCGGATCGTCGACGAGCATGATGCGCTGATCGAGCTCCAGGGTCTTGTCGATGGCGCTCCGGCTGTTCGAGGCGGCGAAGAACGCCGCGATGTAGTCGCGGCTATCATCGCCGTTCACGAAGTCCGGGGCGAGCGCCTGCTTCATCTCCGCGTGGTCGCGGTCGAAATAGGCTTTCGCGTAGTCGCCGACCGGATCGGTCGAGCCCATCAGTTTCGGATACCAGTGATAGCCGCCGAAGACCTCGTCGGCGCCCTGGCCGCTTTGGATCACCTTCACGTGCTTCGATACTTCCTGCGAGAGCAGCAGGAAGGCGACGGCGTCGTGGCTCATCTGCGGCTCGGCCATGGCGTGGATCGCGAGCGGCAGGGCGTCGAGGGTGCGGGCGCCATCGACAACGAGCTTGGTATGGTCGGTCTCGAATTCCCGGGCGATGATGTCGGAATACTTGAACTCGTCGCCCTCGACGCCGTTCACGGCGTCGAAGCCGACCGAAAACGTCTTCAGGCCGGTCTGCCCCTTCTTCGCCAGCAGGGCCACGATGATCGAGGAATCGAGGCCGCCCGAGAGCAGCACGCCGGTCGGCACGTCGGCGATCTGGCGGCGCTCCACCGCCGTACCGAGGGAGTCGAGCACCGCGTCGCGCCAATCGGCCTCGCTCATCCCGCGGTCCGCGTCGCGGGGGCCGATGGTGAGCGTCCAGTAGGTCTCTTCCCGGCGTTCGCCGTTGGGCTCGATCGTCAGGATGGTGGCCGGATGCAGCTTGCGCACGCCCTTCAGGATGGTGAGCGGCGCCGGCACGCCCGCGTGCCAGCTCATGTAGTGGTGGAGCGCGCGCGGGTCGATCGCGGTGTCGACGTCGCCGGCCGCCAGGAGTGCGGGCAGCGAGGAAGCGAAGCGGAAGCGCTTGCGCGCCTCGCTGTAATAGAGCGGCTTGATGCCGAGCCGGTCGCGGGCAAGCACGACGCGGCCGGAATCGCGCTCGTGCACGGCGAAGGCGAACATGCCGAGGAAGCGCGTCACGCAATCCTTGCCCCAGGCATGATAGGCCTTGAGCACCACCTCCGTGTCGCTGGTCGAGAAGAAGCGGTAGCCGATCGCCGTCAGCGCCTCGCGCAGGGCCGGGTAGTTGTAGATGCAGCCGTTGAAGACGATGGCGAGCCCGAGTTCGGGATCGACCATCGGCTGCTGACCCGCCTCCGACAGGTCGATGATCTTCAGGCGGCAATGGCCGAAAAGCACCCCGCCCTGGCCGTGGATCCCTCCGGCATCCGGCCCGCGCGGGTGCAGCTCCCGCATCATCGCGCGGATCGCCGAGGGATCGGCCGCGCCGTCGAAGCTGATCTCTCCGCAGATGCCGCACATCGCTCACGCTCGCCTTCGGTGGCCGCCCGAAGGGACGAACCTCGACCGGCAGAACGGGAGCGCGCGCCGGGTGTTCCCATCCGTCCGCGATTGCCCCGGCATGGGATCGCCCGCGCGATGTCCGGGCCTGCCCGCCCGTTCAGGCCGGTTTCTAGGCTTCGCGCGGTGTCGCGCGGCGGACGAGGGCGAGGCCGGCGCCCATCCAGGCAAGCACCAGGAGCGGCCAGAGCGGGCCGGGCCAGGCGGGCGGTGGGTAGAGGCTGTTGAGGAGCGGCCAAGCCAGGAGCAGACTCCCCGCAAAACCCGTCACGCTCCAGCCCCAGCGCCGCTCCCGCGCCGCCAGCACGCCCTGGGCGAGGCCCACGGCCACGTAGACAAGAATGAGCACCAGGGTGGCGGTGGTGGCACAGGCCTCGCTGAAGGCCCGCGATCCGGCGAAGCTCCCGAAGACGATCAGCAGGAGCAGGTTGAGGCCGCCGACGAATCGGATCGCGGTTCGCGGCGCCCCGTGGGCGGGATCGATCTCGGCGAAACGGGCCCCGAGGCCGGCCCCGCCCAGCGCGTAGAGGATGCGGGCTGCCGCGGTCGCCGTGCCCAGCGCGCAGGCCAGCGAGCTGACGCCCGCGGCGAGGTCGAGGAAGATGCCGTAGCTCCGGGAGAGGTAACGCTCGGACAGCGTGTCGAGCGGTGCGGGCGCCGTGCCGAGGGCTTCGATGCCCATGCGCCCGTAGCCGAGCACCTGCGCGTAGGAGACGAGCGCGTAGAGCAGCGTCGCTGCGATCAGCGAGCCGAGGATTGCGCGGGGAATCGCCCGATGCGGGTCGCGGGTCTCTTCGGCGACCGTCGCCGCGCCTTCGAAGCCGGCGAGCGAGAGCACGGCGAAGACCATGCCGAAGCCGAGCCCGGAGAGACCGCGCGCCGGATCGGGCCGGAACGGCTCGGCCGTCAGCGGCACGCTCGCCAGGATCACCCCGGCCAGAACCACGATCGCCAGCACCGCCGCCACTTCGATGGCGAGCATCACCGCCGTGGCCTGCCGGATCTCCCGGCCGCCCAGCACGATCACCAGGGTGCCCCCGGAGAGCGCGATGGCGAGCCAGAGCCAGGGATGGCTGAGGCCCAGATGCGCGAGCCCCACCGCGAGGAAGCCGCCGATCAGCGAGGTCGCAGAGGCGAGGAAGGCAAGATAGGCGAGCAGCAGTCCCCACCCCGCCACGAACCCCCAGCGCCGGCCGAATACGGCGCCGACATAGGCCTGGGCCGATCCGGCGCTCGCGATCCGGCGGCTGAAAGCGACGAAGGAGAGGCCGATCAGCCCCATCGCCGCCCCGCCGACGAGGAAGGCGAGCGGCGCCGCCTGTCCCGCTGCCTGCACCGACAGGGAGACGTTGAAGGCCATGGCGAGTGTCGGCGCGATGATCGCCAGGGAGAGCGCGAAGGCCTGGAAGCCGGTCAGGGTGCGCCGAAACTGCCTCATGCGATCGAGGGTTGTCGCGTGGGCGCCCGATGTCACCCCCTGCCGGGAGCCTGCGAGGCGTGTCCTTGGAGCCATGCTTCCGGTGTCGTTCACCTATGCGAAGCGCGGCCGCGTTGTCCGCACTTGAAGCCTCCTCTATGGACACGACATTCCGAGCGGCCGCCGCCGGTCACCGCCCGGAGGCGGGCTCCGGCGCGTCCGTCTTCAACGATCGACGTTTCCCGGCGAGGCAGCGCATGGCGCGCGATACGTCCGACACCACCCCGCTCACCACGCGGGACGAGCTGATCGAGTGGTTCTCCGCCGGGGAAAAACCCGCGGATTCGTTCGCCATCGGCACCGAGCACGAGAAGGTCCCGTTCTATCGCGCGACCCGACAGCCGGTGCCCTATGGCGGCGACACCGGCATCCGCGCCCTGCTCGAAGGGCTCGGCCGCGAGACCGGCTGGGAGCCGATCCTCGATGCGGGCAACATCATCGGGCTCGCAGGCGCCGAAGGCGGCGCGATCTCCATCGAGCCCGGCGGTCAGTTCGAGCTCTCCGGCGCGCCGCTCCCCGACGTGCACGCCACCGTGGCCGAACTTTCCGAGCATCTCGCCGCGGTGAAGCGCGCCGCCGATCCCCTCGGTATCGGTTTCCTCGATCTCGGCATGAGCCCGAAATGGACGCGGGAAGAGACCCCGCTGATGCCGAAGAGCCGTTATCGCATCATGCATGCCTACATGCCGAAAGTCGGCAGCCTCGGCCTCGACATGATGCTGCGCACCGCCACCGTGCAGGTGAACGTCGATTTTTGCAGCGAGGCCGACA
Source organism: Methylobacterium organophilum (assembly GCF_022533465.1). Taxonomy (NCBI): domain Bacteria; kingdom Pseudomonadati; phylum Pseudomonadota; class Alphaproteobacteria; order Hyphomicrobiales; family Methylobacteriaceae; genus Methylobacterium; species Methylobacterium organophilum. The sequence continues at coordinate 2,586,627 of NZ_CP092848.1, forward strand.
TGGCCCGCAAGATGCGCGTCAGCCTCGCCCTGCAGCCGATCGCCACCGCGCTCTTCGCCAACTCGCCCTTCACCGACGGGCGCCCCAACGGCTTCCTCTCCCGCCGCTCGGAGATCTGGCGCGACACCGATGCCGACCGCACCGGCATGCTCGCCTTCGCCTTCGACGAGGGCTTCGGCTACGAGGCCTATGTCGACTGGCTGCTCGACGTGCCGATGTATTTCGTGAAGCGCGGCGAGACCTATCACGACGTGGCCGGCGCTTCTTTCCGCGACCTGATGGCCGGCCGGCTGGCGCAATTGCCCGGCGAGCGCGCCACGGTCTCGGACTGGGCGAATCACGCCTCCACGGTGTTCCCGGAGGTGCGGCTCAAGCGCTTCCTGGAGATGCGCGGGGCCGATGTCGGCGACGCGGGGATGATCGCGGCTCAGGCCGCCTTCTGGACCGGCCTGCTCTACGACAAGGCGGCCCTCGACGCGGCCTGGGATCTAGTGAAGGGCTGGAGCGCTTCGGAGCGAGAGGCGATGCGCTCCGGAGTGCCTCGCCTCGGCTTCAAAGTCTGTATCGACGGGCGCTGCCTCGGTACGGTCGCGGCAGAGGCCATCGCCATCGCCCGGCGGGGCCTGCAGGCGCGGTCGCGCCGCGACGCCTCCGGTCGCGACGAGACAATCTACCTTCAGCCCTTGGAAGAGATCGTCGCCGCCGGCCGCAGCCATGCGGAGGATCTGCTCGCCTCCTACGAGGGACCCTGGGAGCGCTCCGTCGATCCGGCCTTCGACACCTGCACGTTCTGAGGCGCGCTTCCGTCCCTTTTCCTCCCCTCCCGCCTGCCCGTCATGTGCGGTTCGGCACCGGAACCGCGCGCCCGCGCGTGAGGCAGGCGCAAACACAGGAACGGTTTGTCATAGGTTATCGTTTGTGGGGTGGAAGATTCACTGACGGAGTTCTGCTCCCATGTCGCGCATTCGCACCTTCGCCGTCGCCGGCCTCGGCGTCGCGGCGATGACCTTCACCACCCTCGTCCCCGCCCAGGCTGCGCCGCTTCCCGCCGCGGGCAAGGGTCTCGTTGGCGGCGCCAACGGCACCGTGGACCAAGTCCATTGGCGCCGGGGCTATTACGGCGGCTACGGCTATCGCCGCGGCAACGTCGGTGGCGCTCTCTTCGCCGGCGCTGCCCTCGGCCTGATCGGCGGCGCCCTCGCGGCGAGCGCCGCCCGCCGGGACTATTATTACGGCGGCTACGGCTACCCGGCCTATGGTTACGGCTATTACGGCCGTCCCGTCGGCTACGGCTACTACGGGCGCCCGGTGGGCTACGGCTACTACGGCGGCTATCCGGGCTATTACGGCTGGGGCTACTGAGCCGCCCTACGGACGCTTCGATCGCGCCCCGTTGCCCTCGAGGCGGCGGGGCGTTTTCATGCTATCGGGCCGGCATGCCCTCGGCTGACGCCCCCGCCCTCGAACTCGACCTCGTCGGCCTGCGCTGCCCCCTGCCGGCGCTGCGCACCCGCAAGGCCTTGCGGGGGTTGAGGCCGGGCCAGCGCCTCGTCGTCCGCGCCAGCGATCCCCTGGCCGGCCTTGATATCCCCAACGCCGTCCGGGAGGAGGGGGATCGGGTCGAGGACCAATCCCGTGAGGGGGCCGTCTTCCGCTTCCTCCTCCTGCGGCTTCCCCGTCCGGGCGAGGCGAGCCACCCCGCCGCCTGAATGCGCAGCCACCGGCTCCCTTGTCATCGCGCGGCGAGGATGGATCGGCGTGCGGACACCCTCCTCATCGCTGCATTGCCGTGCCCGACGAAGGGAGGCGCCGGCTGCTTCGCACCGCACCGCGTCACCCCTCGTGAGCGGTTCCTCGCGCCATGCCACAAGCGTGAAAAACGCGCGGATCTGTCGATGCCCCTGCCTCAGGCGCCCCGCCACCAGATGACGCCCATGATGAACAGGATGGCGAAGAACTGAAGCAGCACGCGCAGGCGCATCAGTTTCTGCGAGAGATTCGCGCTGCCCCCGCGCAACATGTTGACGAGGCCGAAGAGCAGCACGATGGCCACCGCGAGGCAGGCGATCAGGACGAGGGTGTCGGCAGACATCGGGAGTCGGATCTCTCGCGGTGGAGGCGGCCGCGCTTATGCCATGCGCGGCGGCGAAGGGCAGGAGCGCGTCAGTTCCGGCGCAGCAGGCGCTCGAAATAATCGAGCTCCTCCTGGGGCCGGGTCGGGTCGCCGAGCTTGCGCCGCAGCTCGTCCATGATCCGGCGGGCGCGCTGCACGGCGGATTCGTCGGCGTTGGGCACGCGCACCCGGCCGTTCATGTCCCGCCCCTTGGTCGGGCGGCCGAGGGGATCGTCCTCGGAGGAGCTCGACTGGCCCTGCTGGCCGGGATTGTCGCTGGGCTGCTGGCCTTCCTGCCCCTCGCCCTCGGCCATCTGTTGCATCTGCTGCTGCATGCCCTCGGCGCCCTTCTTGAGGCCTTCGAGGGCGCGGCCCTGGGCGTCGACGGCGCGGCCGTCTTGGCCTTTGCCCAGCGCATCCTCCGCCTCGCGCATGGCGTCCTCGGCATCGGAGAGGCCCTGCTCGCCCTGCAGGCCCTGTTCCTTCATGCGGCGCTGAAGGTCTTCCAGGCGCTGGCGCAGGGCCTGCTGGCGCTGCCCCGACCCCTGCTGGCCCTGCTGCGATGGGCCGTTGCCCTGCTGTTGGCCCTGCTCGCCCTGGCCGTTCTGGCCCTGCTGCTGCTCCGGCTGGCCCTGGGTCCGGCCCTGGCTCCGGCGCGGCTGCCCCTGGCGCTGCTGGCCGTCCCGCCGCTCCTGGCCTTCCTTGAAGGTCTGGTCGCGCAGCTCCTGCTGGTCGCGCGACATCTGGTCGAGCTCCTGCATCTGGCGGTTCATCTCGGCGCTGGACTGGTTCTGGCGCTGGCCGTTCTGGGCGCTCTGCAGATTCTCCAGCACGTTGCGCAATTCCTCGAGCAGGCGCTGCGCCTCCGCGGTGTCGCCCCGGCGCATGGCCTCCTGCATGTCCTTGAGCATCTTCTGCAGGTCGTCGGGGGTCACTGTCTTGGCGTTGCGCTGATTCTGCTCGGCCTGCTGCTGGCGCTGCGATTGCGGGTTCTGCCGCTGCTTGTCGGCGAACTCCTTCATGAACTTGTCCAGCGCCTGCTTCAGATCCTGGGTCAGCTTGGCGATCTCCTCGTCGGAAGCGCCGCGCTCGATCGCCTCCTTGAGGCGGTCCTGGGCCGCCCGCAGGGCCTTCTCGGCGTCGGAGAGATCCCCGTCCTCGATCTTGAGGGCCATCTCCCAGAGCAGGTCGGCCACTTCGATCAGGTCGGCATCCTCGTCGGCGGCGCGTAGGCGCCGGGTCGCGGTCTTGAGGCCGAGGAACACGCTCGGCTGCGGCGTGAAGCGGTCGGGGGCGATCAGCAGGGCATCGAGGGCCGTCTGCACCCGCTTGCGGTCCTCGTCCGGCGCCGTGACCAGCCGCCGGCGCTCCTCGGCCAGCGCGCGGGCCAGGGGCTGGGTGAAGGGCCGCTCGGGCAACACGACCTCGGTGGGGGCGGTGCGCCCCTCCTGGCCGGCCTCGTCCTTCACCACCAGGGAGAGCCGCACCCGCGCCCCGGACCAGGGATTGTCGGTGAGGTCGATCAGCGTTTTCACGTCCGCCTCGCCCGAGGGATCGCCGGGCAGGGCCAGGGACAGATGCGGCGGCGGCACCAGGGAACGGGTGCCCTTCAGCGGCTCCACGATCCCTTCCGCGGAGGCGATGCCGTAATCGTCCTTGGCGCGGTAGGTCAGGTTGAAAGTGCCTCGGCCATTCGCCTCCAGGCCGCCGATCTGGCGTACCTCCGGCGGCTTGTCGGGGATCGCCTCGATCACGAGGCGCCGTGGTGCGGCGCCGGGCGTGGCCACGGAGAGCTCGGCGAGGCCGCCGGAGAGCCGGAAACGCTCCTCACGCAGGTCCGAGCGCGCCTCGCTCGGGGCCGGCACACGACCGGATCCGGCGGGGGCGGAGGCCGCCCCCTTGGCGTCCTTCTCCTTGCCGTTCCCCTCCCGGGTCACCGGTATCAGGGCGGCGTTCGGGGTCAGGGTCGCCTCGCCATGCCCGGCGATGCGCACGATCAGGGTGGAATTGACCGGCGCGCGCAGGCGCTGCTCGGTCTCGGCGGCCGCGCCGCTCATGGTGACGATGAGCGGCGGCAGCCGGGTATAGAGCGGCGGGTCGATCCAGCCGTCGATGCGGAAATTCGGGGCGGAGGGCGGCGGAGCGCGCCAGTCGAAGGCCGCGCCGACGCGTTCGCGCCATTCCGGGCCGGCCACGAAGAAGGCGGCGAAAGCCGCCACGATGACGCCCGCGCGCAAAGCCACCGGATCGTGGCGGGGCATGTCCGGTCGAGGCGGGCCGACCCTCAGCCGCGCGATCCGCGCCGCGGCGCGGCGCTGGTGGAGCGCCCACAGGGCCCGCGTCGCCGGGTCCGTCTGGCCTACGGCGAGGGTGTCCTCCAGGGTCGAGGCCGGATCGTGGGACAGGCCGCCTGCGCGCGCCGCCTCCCGGTCGAGGCGGGCCAGCGCCTCGCGCCGGTCGGGGCGCCCGACCCGCAGGAGCGGCAGGGCGGCGGCGGCGAGGAACAGGGCGAAGAGGGCAAGCCCGGCGATCCGGGCGCTCGGCCCGAGATCGAGCCAGAGCCCGAGCCAGGAGCAGGCCAGGAACAGGAGCAGCACCCCGAGGCTGCGCCAGAGGACCGGCCAGACCCGCTCGATAAGCCCCGCCGCCCGTGCCCGGGCGACGAGCCGGTCGAGGCGCGCCGCGGGCGTCGCCCCGTTCTCGGTCTCAGGCCGCTTCCGAAAGACCCCTGCCATCCGTCCGTGGCTCCCACCGGGGCCGCACGCCTCGCGCAGCCTGCCCGGTCATCCAGGCTAGCATGGTGCCGGGCGGCTTCCGCCGGGTCAAATCAGCCCGGTCCGCGCGGTGTCCGCTCAGGTCAGCCAGTCCGGCAGATGGTCGAGGCCGATCAGGTCCTGGTAGGTCGGGCGCGGGCGCACGATGGCGGCCTTGTCGGCGCGCACCAGCACCTCGGGCACGAGGCGGCGGGTGTTGTAGGTGCCGGACTGGACCGCGCCATAGGCGCCCGCCGTCATCACCGCGAGCAGGTCGCCCGGGGCGACCTCGGGCATGTCCCGGGACAGGGCGAGGTAATCGCCGCTCTCGCAGACCGGGCCGACCACGTCGGCGACGATCCGGGGCGTGTCGGAGGCGGGCTCTGCCACCGGGCGCAGAGCGTGGAAGGCCTCGTAGAGGGTCGGGCGGATCAGGTCGTTCATCGCCGCATCGACGATGACGAAGGTGCGGCCCTCGCTCTTTTTCACGTAGATCACGTGGGTGAGCAGGATGCCCGCATTGCCTGCGATCATCCGGCCGATCTCGAAGACCGGGCGCAGGCCGAGCGGCTGGAAATGCGGGCGCAGGATCCTGGCCAGCGCCGCCGGGTCCGGCGGGGGCGCGTTGTCCTCGCGATAGGGGATGCCGAGGCCCCCGCCGAAATCGATATGGTCGAGCGTGTGCCCCTGGGCCATCAGTGCGCGGGCGAGTTCGGCGAGGAGCCGCGCCGCGTTGTCGAAGGGCGTCAGGTCTGTGATCTGACTGCCGATATGCATGTCGACGCCGGTGACGGCGATGCCCTTCAGGGTGGCGGCATGGGCATAGACCGTGGGCGCCCGGGTGATTGGGATGCCGAACTTGTTCTCGTACTTGCCCGTGGAGATCTTGGCGTGGGTGCCGGCATCCACGTCCGGGTTCACCCGGATCGAGACCGGCGCGCGCTTGCCGAGGGACAGGGCGACCTCGGAGAGCACGTCGAGCTCGGGCTCGCTCTCCACGTTGAAGCAGTAGATGCCGGCCTGGAGGGCCGCAGCCATCTCGTTGCGGGTCTTGCCGACGCCGGAGAAGACGATCTTCTTGGGGTCGACCCCGGCCGCCAAAGCCCGGTGCAACTCGCCCTCGGATACGATGTCCATGCCCGCGCCCTGGCGGGCGAGGGTGGCGAGCACCGCCTGATTGGAATTCGCCTTCATCGCGAAGCAGACCAGGGCGTCGTCGCCCGAGAACGCCTCCGCGAACACGCGGTAATGCCGCTCCAGCGTTGCCGTGCTGTAGCAGTAGAAGGGCGTGCCGACCTGGGCGGCGAGCGCGGTGAGGTCGACCTCCTCGGCCTGGAGGCGGCCGTTGCGATAGTGGAAATGGTGCATCCGGCGTCCGAACTCGCTTCCGCCGCGGCTGCGGCGGCGGCGAGATGCCTAAAGCATATCCTGGCCGCGGGGCCAGGGCTGCCTCACGCAAAAACGCGCTGTGGCTAAAGGATCGGGTCGAGGATGAAGGGCTGCTTCGGGATGGTGTAGCCGCGTTTGGCGCCCTTGCTGGTGCGCACGGGCGGGCCGTCGCCGCCGGGTGCGGTGGCGGAGGGGCCGAGCTCGTCGCCCTCGCGCACCGCGTCCGGATCCGCCGAGGCCGAGCCGCCGCCGATCCCGACGCTGTTGGGCAGGCTGCGCGGCGAAGCCGGCGTCGTCGTCCCCGACCCCTCCGGCCGTGCGGAGGCGGTCGCGTCCGGCGGCTGGAGCGAGCCGCGCCGGCCGCAGGCCGTGCAGGCGAGCAGCGCGAGGCCGGCGGCGGTCAGGAGCGTCAGGCGGTGCAGGCAGGCGGGCATCAGAGGGTCCGGCTTCTCGACGGGCATGAGCTTAGCCGTTGCCGCTCGCCGAGGCGAGCCCGCGGATGCAACGCCGCCGTCTCAGCTCTTCTTGCGCGGGGTGGTGGCGCCCTGGGGGTGATAGGCGTCGATGGCCCGGCGGCAGTTCTCGGAGAGCTTCGCCCAGTTGGTCTTGAAGCAGGCATCCGTCGCCGGATCGTCCGGATCGAGATTGCCGCAATAGGACAGGTAATCCCCCGTGCAGTATTTCTTGAGGGTCTCGTTGCCGCGCTTGGACTGCGGCTCGGCCAGGGCGGACCCCGCGAAGAGCAGGGCGGTGCCGGCGAGGGCGGCAGTGAGCGGCGTCAGCTTCAAGGCCATGGGCAGTCTCGATCGTTCTTCTCTGCGAACGGGGAAGGAAGATCCCCGATGATGCCGGGGCGTGTTCGAAACAAGGCGCACGCGGGGTCGTGGCAAGACGATCCGTGAGGATGCGCTGCTTACGGGTCCCCGTGCCCGACTGCAAGTAAGCTCACGAAAGCGGGAGCGGAAGGAGCGGCTACCCGCGCGCCGCGGCGAAGGGGGTGGCCACGGGCAGCCTGTCGCGGTGGGCGAGGGCGTCGGCGACCTCGGTGATCCGCGCGCGTAGCGCGGCGTGATCGTGGTCGGCATCGGCGTCCCGCACCTCGGAGAGCATCCGCTCGGTGGCGTCGAGGCGGGCCAGTAGGGCCTCGTGCTCGGAGAGGGGCACTGCGGTGCCTGTCCCGTCCCCGCCGAGCTGCGCCGCAAGGTCGCGGCGGGCGCTCTCGCGCTCGCGCCGGGCGCTGCGCAGATCGTCGAGGAGCTCGCGATGGGCCGCTTCCAGCGCCTGCAGGGCGGCGAGGCCGACATCATGGTCGCTCCGCAGGGCGGCGAGGTCCTTGTCGAGTCCGTCGATGCGGGCGAGAGCCGCTTCGATCTCGGCCTTGCGGGCCTGCAACTCGGCCTCGCGCTCCTCCACCCGTCGGGCCATGGCGGCGGTCTCCAGGGTGCGCGCGCCGATCGCGGCCATGTCGGCCTGCCGTTTCGCGCGGGTTTCGTCGACCTTGCGCTCGAGCCGGCGCTGCAGCACCGCGAACTCGGCCCGCAGGGCGTCGCGCTCGGCGGCGATCTCGCTGGTGGAGAGCGGCAGCGCCGCCTCCATGCGGCGGCGGGTCAGCCGGGCGGCGCGGGCGCTGACGGCGGGCAGCACGAGGAGGGCGCACAGGCTCGCGAGCAGGAACCCGAGCGCGAAGCTCATCACGGTCTCGATCACGCGGGCTCGCTCTTCACCGGCTTCGCGATAGGCTCACACGCGACGCCCGGCGGGCGGTCACTCGCGCGAGGTTGCGGGCCCGTTGTGCCCGCGATCCCGATCCCGAGGCAAGCCTTCCCCGTATCGTCCGGGGCGCCGATACAATCAGAAGGGATTCCAGGTCGGGTTCGCTGTGAATTTCAGATAGCCCACATTGATGCCGAGCCGGGCGCCGACGCCGGTGCGGATCGGCACCACGACCACGCCGTCATTGGTCACGGCGGTCATGCCGAAGCCGCCGATGAAATAGGCGGAGCCGTTCACCCCGCCGAAGCGGCGGTAGAGATCGCGCACCGAGGGCAGGTTGTAGACGAGCATCATGGTCCGCGCGCCGTCGCCGCCCACGTCGAAGCCGAGGGAGGGGCCCTGCCAGTAGACCCGGCGCTGACCGGCATTGCGGGTATAGAGCGTGCCCTCGCCGTAGCGCAGGCCGCCGACGAAGGCCCCGGAGGCCTCCTGTCCGAGGATGTAGCCGTTGGGCTCGCCCCAGCGGCGCGTGGCTTCCTCGACGGTGAGGGCGAGGCCGCGGGAGACGCTGCCGAAGAAGCGGTGGCCGTTGTCGACGACCTCGGAAACACGGAAGGAATCGGGCCGCGACATGTCCTCGCCGACCGCCAGGGCCGGAACGCGGGAGAGGGCGAGCCCTGCCACGGTGGCGGCCAGCGTCGTCGCCAGGCGGCGGCGGGTGATCGGTTCGTCCTGCATCTCGGTCCTCCTCGGCTGCAGCGGCAGGCCGCGTGCCGCGAGCGGAACGCGTCCGATTCGCCGCATTATGGGTCGGATCGGTGCAAGAGATGGTTAACGGACGGTCACGCTCACGCTGACGTGACGCTCGGAACCTGTTCGGCGACAGGCCCGTGCGGTTCGACCTCGCCGGCGCGGCGCCGGTCGAAATAGCTCACCGCGCTCTCACGGGGCAGGCCGAGGCGCAGCGCGTAGGCCGTGTCGCCGAGTGCCGCGAAGGGGCCGTTCCGGTAGAAGCGGGCACGGTGGCCGTAGGTGACCTCCGCCCCCTCCGGCCCCAGCACCCGGCCGCCGGCGACGGTGAGCACATGGTCGCCCGCCGCGGTGTCCCATTCCATGGTGGGGGCGCAGCGGACATAGATGTCGGCCTCGCCGGCCGCGATCAGGCAGAACTTCAGGGCCGAGGAGGCGACGCGCCGCTCCGCGATGGGCAGCCGTTCGAGGCAGGCATCGGTGTCGCTGTCGCCGTGGCGGCGGCTCACCAGGGCGACGAGCCCCCCGCCCGGCGCGGCGCGGACGGAGACCGCATGCCATTCGGCCGGGCGCCCCTCGCGGATCGGCGCCTCGCGCGCCGTATCCCCCGCGCACCAGACCCGGAACAGGCCCGGCGCGGCGACGGCCGAGGCGATCGGGCGCTTGTCCCGGACGAGGCAGATGTTCACGCAATATTGCTGGCTGCCCGCCAGGAAGTCGCGGGTGCCGTCGAGGGGATCGACCAGGAAGAACAGGGGCGCGCAGGCGGCGTCGCAGCAGGTCTCCTCCGCCACGACCGGGATGCCGGGCCAGGCATTGCGCAGGCGTTCGAGGATGCAGGCCTCCGAGCGGGCATCCGCCAGGCTCGCGGGGGAGCCGTCCGGCTTGAGCTGATGCGGGCAGTCGCCGCCGTGGTAGCTGCGCAGGATCTCCCCGGCCTCGCAGGCGATGGCCGCAAGCCGCTCCGCAATCGCGTCGCAGGTCTCGTAACCGAGGGAGACAGGGGATGGTTGGGCGCTGACTGCCGGTGGCGCTGGAGGAGACATATCTCTGTCATGCCCCGATCACTCCGGGCTGTCGACCGTCTTCTTGCCCGTCATCCTGGTAGAGCGATGGCTTTTCAAACCACCGATCGGTGTCTATCGGTGCCCCTCCCGTCCCGCCGGCCCGTCATCGGGCCGTCCGGGGCCTTCGGGTTCGACCGACACCGCATCTCGGCGGAGCGCGCCATGACCACGACCGTGAATCTCGACGCCCTCGATCTCTCCGCGCTTCTCTGCTCGCGCATCTGCCACGACGTGATCAGCCCCATCGGCGCGATCGTGAACGGTCTCGAGGTGCTGGAGGACGACAACGATCCGAGCATGCGGGATTTTGCCCTCGACCTGATCCGCAAGAGCGCGCGCACCGCCTCGGCCCGGGTGCAGTTCGTGCGCATCGCCTTCGGTGCCGCCGGCTCGGCCGGCGCCTCGATCGATCTCGCCGATGCGGAGAAGGTCTCCCGGGCGATGTATGCCGACGAGAAGACGCAACTGAGCTGGAGCGCGCCGCAGGCCTTGTTCCCCAAGAACAAGGTCAAGCTTCTCTTAAATCTCGTCGTCATCGCCGCCACCTCGATCCCCCGCGGCGGCACCATCGACGTGAAGGTGAGCGGCGACGGCGACGCGCCCGCGTTCGTGCTGCGCTCCAAGGGCAGCCATGCCCGCATCCCGCCTCATGTCGAGGAACTGATCGCCGGTACGCCGGAGGGCGGCACCGTCGATTCCCACGGGATCGTCCCTTATTATTCCGGTCTCGTGGCCCGGGCCGCCGGCATGGGCGTCACCTTCACCCTCGAGGACGGCGAGGTCATCATTCGCTCGCAGCCGCTCGCCGCCTCGGCCGAGCCTGCCGCGTCGTCGGCTCCGGCGAGCAGCGAGGACGCCCGCCCGTCTGACAGTTCTCCGCCGGACACGCTGCTGGCGTGAAATGACTGAAAAACATCACCGAGGAAGAGGCTATCCGCTCGCAAATCGAGACGTAGCAGCAACGCTTCACTAACGCCTTTGCGTCATCGTCCCCCTTGCACGGCTCTTCGTGTGCGTGACGAGTACCCGGCAATGGACGACCTTCTGCGAGAGTTCCTCACGGAGAGCGCGGAACACCTCGATACGGTTGACGCGGAACTGGTTCGGTTCGAGCAGGACCCCAACAACCAGCAAATTCTGCGAAACATCTTTAGGTTGGTCCATACCATCAAGGGAACCTGCGGCTTCCTCGGGCTCCCGCGCCTGGAAGCCCTGGCTCATGCCGCCGAAACCCTGATGGGCCGCTTCCGCGACGGCTATCCAGTGAGCGGCGCCTCGGTGACGCTGATCCTGGCGACCCTGGATCGCCTCAAGGCCATTCTCGCGGATCTGGAGGCCAGCGGCTCCGAGCCCGCCGGCAGCGATCAGGATCTGATCGGCGCCCTGGAGAAGATGGCCGGCGAGGAGGAGCCCCCGGTCGCTGCCGCCCCTGTCGCGCCGCCGCCTCCGCCGCCGGAGCCCGCCCGCGAGATGAAGCCCGGCGAGGTCTCGCTGGAAGAGCTGGAGCGCGCCTTCATGGAAGCGCCCGGCCCGGACGAGTTCCCCGCCGCCGAGGAACTGGCCCCGCCGCCTGTCGCTGCCAGCGCGCCGGCCCCGGAACCCGTCCACGCGCCTGCTCCCCGGCCTGAGAAGACCGAGCGGGCCGAGGCCCCGTCCTCGGAAGGCGAGACCGCCGTCTCGAAGGTGCAGACGATCCGCGTGAACGTCGACACCATCGAGCATCTGATGACGATGGTCTCGGAACTGGTGCTGACCCGCAACCAGCTCCTCGAGATCGCCCGCCGCCACGAGGATTCGAGCTACAAGGTCCCGCTGCAGCGCCTGTCCCATGTCACGGCCGAGCTGCAGGAAGGCGTCATGAAGACGCGCATGCAGCCGATCGGCAACGCCTGGCAGAAGCTGCCCCGCGTCGTGCGCGATCTCTCGGCCGAATTGTCCAAGGGCATCGACCTGGTGATGCAGGGCGCCGAGACCGAGCTCGACCGGCAGGTGCTCGAGGTCATCAAGGACCCGCTGACCCACATGGTGCGCAACTCGGCCGACCACGGCATCGAGTCCACCAACGAGCGCATCAAGGCCGGCAAGCCGCCGCGCGGCTCGATCCGCCTCTCCGCCTATCACGAGGGCGGCACGATCACGATCGAGATCGCCGACGACGGCAAGGGCCTGGATCTCGCCGCCATCCGGCGCAAGGCGGTGGAGCGCGGCATCGCGAGCCACGCCGAGGTCGAGAAGATGACCGACGCGCAGGTCGCGAAGTTCATCTTCCACGCCGGCTTCTCGACCGCCAAGGCGGTGACCTCCGTCTCCGGCCGTGGCGTCGGCATGGACGTGGTCAAGACCAACATCGAGACCATCGGCGGCGTCATCGACATCGCCACCGAATTCGGCAAGGGCACCACCTTCACCATCAAGATCCCCCTCACCCTGGCGATCGTGGCGGCCCTCATCGTGAAGGCCGGCGACCACCGCTTCGCCCTGCCGCAGGTGGCGGTGCTGGAACTGGTGCGGGTCGACGCCAAGACATCAGGCACCAGCGGCGCCAACATGGTGGAGCGCATCAACGGCGCGCCCGTGCTGCGCCTGCGTGAGCGCCTGCTGCCGATCGTGACCCTGACCGGTCTGCTCAACGGCCAGAGCGCCGACGAGGCGACCGGGGACGAATTGGGCTTCGTGGTGGTGGCCCAGGTCGGCCGCCAGCGCTTCGGCATCCTCGTCGACGAGGTCTTCCATACGGAAGAGATCGTCGTGAAGCCGATGTCCTCGAAGCTGCGCCACCTGCCGCTCTTCGCCGGCAACACCATCCTCGGCGACGGCGCCGTCGTGCTCATCATCGACCCGAATGGCGTTGCCCGTCAGGTCAGCCAGAGCGCCCAGTCCGGCGCCATGACGACGGATGCCGAGATCGAGGAGATCGATACCGCCGACGCCAAGGCGACGCTGCTGGTGTTCAAGGCGGGCTCGAACGGCTTCAAGGCGGTGCCGCTCTCCCTGGTCACGCGCCTGGAGGAGATCGACGCCTCCAAGGTCGAGTGGCTGGGCGGGCGTCCGCTCATCCAGTACCGCGGCCGCCTGATGCCGCTGGTGCCTGCCGACGACAGCATCGCGATCCGCTCGGAGGGCATGCAGGCGCTGGTGGTGTTCTCGGATGGCGACCGGGCCATGGGCCTCGTGGTCGACGAGATCGTCGATATCGTCGAGGAGCGCCTCGACATCGAGATCTCCGCCGAGCGCTCCGACCTCATCGGCTCGGCGGTGCTGCGGGGCCGGGCGACGGACATCATCAACATCGCCCACTTCCTGCCGCTGGCCTACGACGACTGGGCCCGCGGCCCGCAGCGGCCGGCCGCTCGCAAGACGCCGACCCTGCTCCTCGTCGACGATTCCGCCTTCTTCCGCGACATGCTCACGCCGGTGCTCAAGGCCGCGGGCTACGCGGTGATCACGGCTACCGGCGCCGACGACGCCCTCGCCCAGCTCAAGGCGAACGAGCGGATCGACCTGGTGGTCAGCGACCTGGAGATGCCGGGCCGCGGCGGCTTCGAACTCGTGGCCGAGATGCGCGATCTCGGCGGCCGGATCGCGGCGCTGCCCGTCGTGGCGCTCGCCGGCACCATCGGCCAGGACACGGTGGAGCAGGCCCGTCGCCTGTCCATCAGCGACCTCGTGGCGAAGTTCGACCGCAGCGGCCTCGTCGCGGCCCTGTCGGAGATCGACGCCGCCGAACTCTCGAAGGCTGCCTGAGATGTCCGAGACGACCGACCGGAGACACGACGCCATGCAGGCCGCCAACACCAACGTCTCGTCCGAGACCTCGGATTTCGTCACCGTCTTCGTCGGCGAGACGATGTTCGGTCTGCCGATCGACCGGGTCCACGACGTCTTCGTGCCGGCGGGCGTGACGCCGGTGCCGCTGAGCCCGCCGGAGATCGTCGGCCTGCTCAACCTGCGCGGCCGCGTGGTGACGGCGCTCTGCCTGCGCCGCCGCCTGCGCATGCCCGACCGCGAGCCGGGGGCCGCCTCGATGGCGATCGGCCTGGAGCAGGCGGGCGAGACCTTCGCGCTCATCGTCGACGGTGTCGGCGAGGTGCTGAAGCTCGGGCAAGACACCTTCGAGCCCGTGCCGATCAACCTCGATGCCCGCTGGCGCAGCCTCGCCACCGGCGTGCACCGCCTCGACGGCCGCCTGCTCGTAATCCTCGATGTTGTCGCTCTGCTCGCCTTCGGCGAGACCGCGAAGGCCGGGGCTGCCTGAAGGACGCACGCGATCGGAGTGGAATGATGAGAACCGCCCTCGTCGTCGACGATTCCGCCGTGATCCGGAAGGTCGCGCGCCGCATCCTGGAGATGCAGAACTTCAAGGTGAGCGACGCGGAGGACGGCGAGCGGGCGCTGGAACTCTGCGCGGCCACCATGCCCGAGCTGATCCTGCTCGACTGGAACATGCCGAAGATGGACGGCTACGAGTTCCTGCGCGCCCTGCGCCTGACGGAGGGTGGCCATCTGCCGAAGGTGCTGTTCTGCACCACGGAGAACGATGTCGGCGCGATCGCCCGCGCGCTGCGCGCCGGCGCCGACGAGTACATCATGAAGCCCTTCGACCGCGACATCGTCGTGGCGAAGCTCGAACAGGTCGGCTTCGGCGCCACTGCGGAAGCCGCCTGACCTGACGTGTCCCGCCGGCGGGCTCACGCCGGCCTTTCTTGTGTAAATCGGGGCGCACATCCTCATGGCCGCAGCTGTCGCAGCGTCCCATCCGACGTCCACTTCGGCAGGCCATGCGATCCGTGTGATGATCGCGGACGATTCCGCGGTGGTGCGGGGCTTGGTGTCCCGCTGGCTCGGCGAGGCCGGGTTCGAGGTGGTGGCCACGGCCTCCAACGGCCGCCTCGCCCTGGACGGGCTCACCCGTCACGACCCCGACATCGTGCTCCTCGACATCGACATGCCGGAGCTCGACGGCACCCAGGCGCTGCCGCTGATGCTCGCCCGCGCCCCCGGGCTGCAGGTCGTGATGATGTCGACGCTGACGCAGCGCAACGCGGACATCTCCCTGCGCTGCCTGTCGCTCGGCGCCGTGGACTACATCCCGAAGCCGGAGAGCAACCGGGGCGTCACCACTTCGGATGCGTTCCGCGCGGACCTGATCGAGCGAATCAAGATCTTCGGCGCCCGTAGGGCCCGGCGGCGCGTCGGGACCGGCCCGTCGCCCGCACTCTCCGCCCACCAGCCCGTCGCGGTGCCGGTCCCCGCGGCGGCCAAGCCGTCGGCTCCGATCGCGCTGCGCCAGAAGCCTCGGGCCTTCACCCAGCCGCGCTGCCTGCTGATCGGCTCCTCCACCGGCGGCCCCAAGGCCGTGGGCGAGACCCTGGAGCGGATCGGCGCGGCCACGCTCCGCACCGTGCCCGTGTTGATCGTGCAGCACATGCCGCCGGTCTTCACCGCCGTTTTCGCCGAGCATCTCGGCGCCCGCACCGGGCTGCCGGCGGCGGAAGGGAAAGCCGACGAGCGTGTCGTGCCCGGCCGGATCTACGTTGCCCCGGGCGGCCGCCACATGCGGATCTCCGGCAGCGTGGGCGAGCCGGTGCTGCGCCTCGATGACGGTCCCCCAGTGAATTTCTGCCGGCCCGCCGTCGACGTGCTGTTCCTCGACGCCGTGAACGTGTTCGGCGGCGCCACCGTGAGCGTCATCCTCACCGGCATGGGTGCCGACGGCACGGCGGGCGTGCGCGCCCTCGGCAATGCCGGCGGCCTCGTGCTGGCCCAGGACGAGGCGACGAGCACCGTGTGGGGCATGCCCGGCAGCGTCGCCAAGGCTGGCCTCGCCCATTCCGTCCTGCCGCTCCCTGAGATCGGGCCGGCCCTTCGCGCCGCATTGGGGGGGCAGGGCCAGTGACCGATGCCGAATTCGATTTCCTGAGGGACTACCTCAAGCAGCGCTCCGGCCTGGCTCTCGGGGCGGAGAAGCGCTACCTGATCGACAGCCGTCTCACGCCGGTCTGCCGGCGTTTCGGCCTTGCCTCCCTGAGCAACCTCGTCGGTGCTCTGCGTATCTCCCGCGACAGCGCCATCGAGCGCGCCGTCGTGGAGGCGATGACCACCAACGAGACGTTCTTTTTCCGGGACCGCGTGCCCTTCGACCTGTTCAAGGACGTGCTGCTGCCCCGTGCTATCGCGGCGCGTGCCGCGACGCGCCGACTGCGGATCTGGTCGGCGGCGGCTTCCAGCGGGCAGGAGCCCTACTCGCTGGCCATGCTCATCGACCAGGCCTCTGCCGCGCTTGCCGGTTGGTCCGTCGAGATCGTCGCCACCGACCTTTCGACCGAGATGCTGGAGCGGGCCAAGCTCGGCCTCTACAGCCATTTCGAGGTGCAGCGCGGTCTGCCGGTGCAGCTTCTCGTGAAGTACTTCTCGCAGGTCGGCGACCAGTGGCAGATCACCCCGAGCCTGGCCCGGATGATCGATTTCCGGCCGCTCAACCTGCTGCAGCCCTTCGAGCAACTCGGGCAGTTCGACGTCATCTACTGCCGCAACGTGCTGATCTATTTCGATGCGGCGACCAAGGGCGACGTGCTGCGGCGCCTGTCCCGGGCCCTGGCGCCGGACGGGGCGGTGCTGCTTGGCGCGGCCGAGACGGTGATCGGGCTCACTGACGCCCTGGTGCCGGACCCCGATCATCGCGGCCTCTATCGGCAGTCGGGGGCGTCTTCGGCGACCCCGCGCCCGGCGACCGTCACGCCTCTCAGGCTCGCCGCCGGCTTCTGACCGGCTCCCGGGACGCGTCCGGTTTTTCACTTACGGCGAACGGGCCGGATCGCCTCGGGCATCCGGCCTTTTTCGCGTCTCCGGGCCGCGCTTCCGGCGGAGGCTCCCGGAACGCAAAAAACCCCGCCGGGGCGGGGCTCTTCGGTCGCGAGGGGAGGGGGCCTTCGGGCGCCGCGTCAGACCGCGATGCGTTCCTCGCCTTCCATGGGCTCGCGCAGCACGTAGCCGCGGCCCCAGACCGTCTCGATGTAGTTCTTGCCCTGGCTGGCATTGGCGAGCTTCTTGCGGAGCTTGCAAATGAACACGTCGATGATCTTGAGCTCGGGCTCGTCCATGCCGCCGTAGAGATGGTTGAGGAACATCTCCTTGGTGAGTGTCGTGCCCTTCCGGAGCGAGAGCAGCTCCAGCATCTGATATTCCTTGCCGGTGAGATGCACCCGGCTGCCGGAGACCTCGACGGTCTTCTGGTCGAGGTTCACGATGAGGTCGCCGGTGGTGATCACCGACTGGGCGTGACCCTTCGAGCGGCGCACGATGGCGTGGATGCGTGCGACCAGCTCGTCCTTGTGGAAGGGCTTGGTGAGATAGTCGTCGGCGCCGAAACCGAGACCCTTCACCTTGTCCTCGATGCCCGCCATGCCCGACAGGATCAGGATCGGCGTCTTCACCTTGGCGACGCGCAGCGAGCGAAGCACCTCGTAGCCCGACATGTCGGGCAGGTTCAGGTCGAGGAGAATGATGTCGTAGTCATAGAGCTTGCCGAGATCGACGCCCTCTTCACCGAGGTCCGTCGTATACGTGTTGAAGTTTTCGGACTTCAGCATCAACTCGATGCTCTGCGCCGTGGCGCTGTCGTCCTCGATCAGAAGTACGCGCATCGTCGGTTCCCCGCCCGGCCCGGCCGTGTCGTGCGTTCGGGCACGCCCCCGCCGCTCGCCCGCCGACGGCCCCGGCGGACGCTCCCTCGTTCCTATTTCGAAACGCTATTCTTTAACCGTTAACAAAACACGAATCCCGGTTGCAAGCACGCTTAAAACGAGTCCGCTCCGGCATGGTTCGAGTCGCTCTCCGAGGCAGCGGGCAAATCGATCTCCCGCCGCCGCACGGAACGCTCTCTCGTGCCTTAAGTGCTTCGTCCAAAACACATTGCTTCGCCATGTTGCTGGTGCGCAACGCCGGCTCGCGTTGTGACGGCTGCATGAAGGTCGCCCTCCACGCTACCATCCCTTCCCGATCCGCCGCTGCCCGACCGGCTTCGCCAGTGTTAAGGAGGGGGGTAAACGAAAGGTTGCTCTGGGGGCCGACCCCCGGACAGAAGGCTCGACACGTAAACGCATGGCGCAGGATTCGATGGGATCGGGCGGAGGACCCCTTGCCGCGGCGATGGCGGCCCTGTCGCGCGTCGAGCCCCTTGAGACCTATGGCCGAGTCAGCGGCGTGCGTGGCCTGCTCGTCGAAGTGGCCGGGCCGATCGCCGCGATGCGGCTCGGCGGCCGCATCGACATCGCCATCGATCCGCGGGGTGGCGGCTCCGGGCTCGTCCCCTGCGAGGTCATCGGCTTCGCCGGCGACAAGGCGCTCGCCATGCCCTTCGGCGCCCTCGACGGGGTGCGCCGCGGCTGCCCCGCCTATGTGCGGGACGAGGCCGCCGGTGCGATCCGCCCGAGTTCCGGCTGGCTCGGCCGCACCATCGATGCCCTCGGCCGCCCCATCGATGGTCTCGGTCCCCTGCCGAGCGGCCCGGCGATCTATCCCCTGCGGGGCGACCCGCCGCCGGCCCATGCCCGCACCCGGGTGGGGCCGCCCCTCGATCTGGGGGTGCGCTGCATCAACACCTTCCTGACCATGTGTCGCGGCCAGCGCATGGGCATCTTCGCGGGCTCGGGCGTGGGCAAGTCGGTGCTGCTCTCCATGCTCGCACGCTACACCAGAGCCGACGTGGCGGTGATCGGTCTCGTCGGCGAGCGCGGCCGCGAGGTGCAGGAATTCCTGCAGGACGATCTCGGGCCGGCGGGGCTCGCCCGGTCGGTCGTGGTGGTGGCGACCTCGGACGAGCCCGTGCTGATGCGCCGCAACGCGGCCTATGTGGCGCTCGCCGTTTCCGAGTACTTCCGCGATCAGGGCGCGCAGGTGCTCTGCATGATCGATTCGATCACCCGATTCGCCATGGCCCAACGCGACATCGGCCTCGCCGCTGGCGAGCCGCCCACCGCCAAGGGCTACACGCCCACCGTCTTCTCCGAGCTGCCGCGGCTGCTCGAGCGGGCCGGGCCGGGTGTCGGGGAGGGCGCGATCTCCGGCCTGTTCACGGTGCTGGTCGAGGGCGACGATCACAACGAGCCGGTGGCGGATGCTGTGCGCGGCATCCTCGACGGTCATATCGTCATGGAGCGCTCCATCGCCGAGCGCGGCCGCTATCCGGCGATCAATGTGCTGCGCTCGGTCTCGCGCACCATGCCGCGGTCCTGCGATCCGGCCTATCTGCCGACCGTCCGCCGGGCCCGGCGCGTCCTCTCGACCTACGCGGATATGGAGGAGCTGATCCGGCTCGGTGCCTACCGGCAGGGCTCGTCACAGGAGGTGGACGAGGCCATCGCGCTGATGCCCGATCTTGAGGCTTTTATGGGGCAGGGTAAGGAAGAAGCAACCTCCATCGGCGAGGGTTACTCCAGGCTCGCCGCGATCGTCGGCCAGGGCTGAATGATGAGAGGTTGCGCGTGGCGCCGGGTAAAAACGTCCCCGCGTATCGCAGCGGCCCGTCCGATGCGTTGCGTGGAGTGGATGGCTCATGAAATCGCGTGACACGCTGATCCGCCTTCGGCGTTTTCAGGTCGACGAGAAGCGCCGCCGGGTGACGCAGATCGAGATGATGATGGCGGACTTCAACCGGATGGCCGCCGAGCTCGACCGCGAGGTCGCCCATGAGGAGAGCCGTGCCGGCATCTCCGATCCGGCCCATTTCGCCTATCCGACCTATGCCCGCGCCGCCGCCGTGCGCCGGGACAACATGCGCCAGTCGGCCGCTGCCCTGGAGGGCCAGCTCGCCGAGGCGAAGGCCGAGCTCGGCGAGGCCTTCGAGGAGCTGAAGAAGGTCGAGATCCTCGAGGATCGCGAGCGCTCCGCCGAGCGCGCCTCGGCCAATGCCCGCGAGCAGGCCGAGATGGATGCCGTGGGCCTGAGCCGCGCCCGCGCCTGACACCTTTCCATGTCGTCGCCGGTGTCGCAGCCGGCACGAAACCGTCATGATCGCCCGGCAAGAGCCCCGGCACGACGAGACCGCACCGGTCCCGCTTGCGATACGGGGCGCCGTGGCGCAGGAGAGACCGGTCGAGAGGGGATGCGACCGGTTTCCATGAAGAAGATCAGCGAATTCATCTGGCCCATCATCGGGCTGCTGGCGGTCGTGGTCTCGGGCTACCTGCTCTACCGCGAACTGCGAGGCATCTCGGTCGCGGAGATCCGCGACAGCCTGGCGGCGATTCCGCTCCACCGCTTCCTCCTCGCCGCGCTCTCGACCCTCGTCGCCTACGCGGCGCTCGCCTGGTACGACCGGATCGCGCTCCTGCATCTCGGCGTGCGCCACATCTCGTGGCTGTTCGTCTCGCTCTGCTCCTTCACCACCTACGCCCTGTCCCACAACATCGGTGCCTCGGTCTTTTCCGGCGCCGTGGTGCGCTACCGCGCCTACACCTCCAAGGGGCTGTCGGCGGCGCAGGTGGCGGTGCTGGTGGCGCTCTGCTCCTTCACCTTTGGCCTGGGCACGGTGCTGCTCGGCGGCCTTTCCCTCGTGGCGGTGCCCGAGGTCCTCGCCCGCCTCGAAGGCTACGTGCCGAGCGTCATCACCAATCCGGCGACGTCCCGCCTCCTCGGCGGCCTGCTGCTCGGCGGCGTCGCCCTCTATGTGATCGGCTCGCTGCTGCACCTGAAGCCGCTCGTCATCCGCTCCTTCAAGCTCGAATATCCGCGCCCCAACATCATGGTGCGCCAGCTGATCGCGGCGCCGCTGGAGCTGCTGGGCGCGGCCGGCATCATCTATTTCGCCCTGCCGGAGGCCGGGAATCCGGGCTTCCTGGTGGTCCTCGCGGTGTTCCTCGCCTCCTTCTCCGCGGCGCTGGTCTCGAATGCGCCGGGCGGCCTCGGGGTGTTCGAGCTGGTCTTCGTGCTGGCCATGCCGGACATGCCGCGCCCCTCGATCATCGCGGCGCTGCTGGTGTTCCGCCTGTTCTATTTCTGGCTGCCCTTCCTCGCCTCGGTCGTCGTGGTGCTGCTGTTCGAGCGCGGCCGACTCGCCGCCGCCTTGAAGGGGCGCGGCCAGGGCCCCGCGGAGGTGCCGGAAGCCCCCCTCGCCGCTCCGGGCCTCGATGCCCACGAGATCGAGCGGCGGCTGGAGAAGAACCCGGTCTGACGGGCGGCCTTTGCGGCACGCCGCGACTCCCCCCTCCGTCGGGGGGGAGGGGGCCTCGGATCCCGGGCCTGCCCGGGATCCTGTCGGGGACCGGAAAGCGTCTCGCCTATCGTCCCGTGCGCACCTTGGTCCAGGCGCGGGTGACGAAGCGCTGGGTCGAGTCGGTCCAGGCGGTGTTCGTGGACAGGCGCTGCATCGTCGCATCGTCGGGATAGATGCCGGGATTGGACAGGATCTCGGGCTTCACGAACTGCTTCGCCGGGAGGTTGCCGCTCGCGTAGGACACGAAGTTCGTGTTGGCCGCGGCGACCTCGGGGCGCATCATGTAGTCGATGAAGGCGTGGGCCTCGGCGGCATGTGGCGCGTCCTTCGGGATCGCGAAGGAATCGAACCACATCAGCGTTCCTTCCTTCGGGATCTCGTAGGTGACCTGCACGCCGTTCTTGGATTCTTCGGCCCGGCGCCGGGCCTGGATCACGTCCCCGGAATAGCCGACCGCCAGGCAGAGATCGCCGTTGGCGAGCCCGTTGATGTATTCCGAGGAGTGGAACTTCCGCACGGCACCGCGCACCTTGTAGAGCGCATCGGTGACCTGGGTGATGTCGTCCCAGCGCTTGGTGTCCGACTTGAGGCCGTAGAACGGCAGCATGCTCGGGATCAGGTCCTCGGGGGAATCGAGGAGCATCACCCCGCAATCCTTGAGCTTGTTGATGAGGCTCGGATTGAGGACGAGGCTCCAGGTGTTCAGCGCTTGATTCGGCCCGAGCCGTTCGCGGATTGCCGCCATGTTCAGGCCGATGCCCGTGGTGCCCCACATGTAGTCGACGGCGTAGGCGTTGCCGGGATCGTAGGCCTGCAGACGCGCCGTGATCTCAGGCCACGCGTTTTTCAGGTTCGGGATCTTGGCCTTGTCGAGGGGCAGGAAGACCCCGGCCTTGATCAGCCGCTGCAGGAACGGCCCCGAGGGCACCACGATGTCGTAGCCGGACTTGCCGGCGAGCAGCTTTGTCTCGACGATCTCGTTGTTGTCGTAGGTGTCGTAGACGACCTTGATGCCGGTCTCCTTCGTGAAGCTCTCCAGCACCTTCGGGTCGATATAGTCCGACCAGTTGTAGATGTTGACGACCCGCTCCTGCGCCCCCGCGGCGCCGGACAGGCCGACAAGAAGGGCGGCAAGCCCGGCGGCGAGGGCGCGGCGCATCATTTCGCGGACCTCACGGCGACGATCACGATCTCCACGAGATATTCGGGCCCGGCCAGGCGCGCTTCCACGGTGGCGCGAGCCGGCGGGTTCTGCTTGTCGACCCAGGCGTCCCAGGCTGCGTTCATCTCGGCGAAGGTCGCGATGTCGGGCAGGTAGATCGTCGCGGTGAGGATGCGCGACTTGTCGGTGCCGGCGGCCTTGAGCAGCCGGTCGATCTGCTCCAGCACCTGCTGCGTTTGCGCGGTGACGCCGGTGCCGACCGTGTCCGCGGCGACCTGGCCCGCGAGATACACCATGTCGCCATAGGCCACGGCCTGGCTCATGCGGGGGCCGGTCTCGAAACGCTCGATGGTCATGGTGGCTGAAGGATCCTTGCGCGGTGAAAAAGGTACCGCGACGCCTTCTGCCGCCACGGGGTGGGGCCGTAAAGGGGCTGGAAAGATCGGCTCGGGGCGAAGTGCGCGCAGAATGCCGGCGCCGGGCGGCAGCTTCGCTAAAGAATCCTGGCTCGGGGCCCTGGTTTCGAGCAACCGGCCCGTCGCCTCGCGCGTTCAAGAGAGGATTACGGCCAAGGCTGAGGGAGCCTTCACCATGGGTATCATCTGGACCATCATCATCGGCTTCGTGGCCGGCGTCATCGCGAAGTTTCTCATGCCGGGCGACCGCTACGAGCCGTCGGGCTTCATCCTGACGACCATCCTGGGCATCGTCGGCGCCTTCGTGGCGACCTTCATCGGGCAGGCGGTCGGCTGGTACGGGCCGAACCAGGGCGCCGGCTTCATCGCCTCGATCGTGGGCGCCTGCATCGTGCTGGGGATCTACGGTTTCGTCGCCAGCCGCACGAGCAGCAACTCGCTCTGACCGCGGGGGACACCGTTCCGCATGGAAGGGGCGCCCGGATCGGGCGCCCCTCGTTATTTTCGGGGATCACTTCGCCTTGTCGGCGATGCCATTGAACCCGGCCTCGTAGATCCCGCCGATCACCTCCTGGGCCTTGGCGTCGGGGGCCCCCTTGGCCTTGAACGAGCCGGTCCAAGTCAGCTTCGAGCCGGCGCCGTTGGGCGCCACCGAGAGCGTCGACTTATAGTCGGAGACCGGCAGCGGGCTCTGCAGGATGGTGTAGGTGTAATCCATCTTCTTCTCGTCGCGGGAGACCTGCTCCTCGACGATCTCGCCGCCGCCCTTCAGGCTCAGCGTGCGCACCGTCTTGCCACCCTTCTCGGCCAGCGTGCATTTCTCGACGGCCGGGTGCCAATCGCCGATTCCGCAGAAGGTGCCGATCGTCTTCCAGACCTTGGCGGGCGGCGCGGCGACCTCCGCCGTCTTGGTGACTTCGAGGGCCTGGGCGGACGCGAACGGAGCCGCGACGAGGGTCGCGGCCCACAGGACGTGCTTGATCATTTTTCGTTTCCTCCAGCCGAGCCTGTTGGTTCGGGCGGCTCGGCGGGAGCTAACATGGATCAGGCGCGGCAGGCGGCAACCTGCCCAAAGGTCGAGGACGCCTCGCCTCAGGCGGCGTAGTCGTGCCCGCCTTCGGTCAACGCCTTGACGGGGCAATGCCCGGTCGCCCCCCGGATGGCGATCGCCGCACCTGCCACCAGGGCGGCGAGGCTCAGGAACTTGTTCGGGCGCGGCTGCGCGGCGGCGGCCGCGAGCCCGAGTCCCAACGCCACGGACACGGCACGCTCGGTCATGGAGAGGTTCTGCTCTCCCTTGAACACGCTTGGGATCAGGTCGTCGGCCACGAAAGCACTCCTGTTGTTGCGCCGGACGAACGCCGCCCGGCGCAACCTGTTCCGCTTCAGCTTGCCGAAGCGGACCCCTGTTGCTCCGCGAGCAGGGCGTCGTCGATTTCCCGGGCGCGCCGGGCGGCGGGGCGGTCGAAATGGCGCCCCACGTAAGTCTGGAAGGCCGGGCGCTTCTCGATGGTTCCGAACTGCATGCCCCAGCCGAGATGGGCGGCGAGATAGAGATCGGCGGCGCTGAAGTGCTCGCCTGCCACGTGCCCCCTGTTCGCGACCGCGCCCTCCAGAGCGTCCAGCACGGCGCCCAGGCTGCCATAGCCGACCATGCCCTGCATCCGCGGATCGTCGGGTACGACCACGGAGAGGGCCTTGTTGGTTGCCGCCGCCTCCACCGGCCCCGCACAGAAGAACAGCCAGCGGTAATAGGGGCCGCGGGCCCGGCTCTCGGGCGCGGGGGCGAGACCGGCCTGCGGGAAGGCGTCGGCGAGGTAGGCGAGGATCGCCGCGCATTCGGTCACGACCGTGTCGCCGTGCCGGATCGCCGGCACCTTCCCCATCGGATTGATCGCCCGGTAATCCTGCGACTTCATCGAGGTGCCGAAGCCGAGGAGCTCCGTCCGGTAGGGCTGGCCGACCTCCTCCAGCATCCAGCGGACGATCCGGCCGCGGGACATCGGATGGGTATAGAAGACGAGGTCCTCGCTCATCGCACGCTCCTGCTGCTTGCTGTGCCCGGGGCTCATACCCCGCCGAGGACGAGCACGGCAGCGGGTTCGGCCTGGTCCGGAAGACCGCTTCGCCCGAGGGCTTCGACGAAACGGCGACCGAGCGCGTGGTCGCTGCCGTAGATCGTGCGGACGCGCAGCGACCCGGTACAGAATTTCGGGCTGTGCCGCAGGAGCGTCTCGATGCGGGTCCCGGCTTCCTCCAGGCGCCCGCAGGCGATCTCCGCGGCGGCGGCGAGGGCGTATGCGATCGTATAGCCTGGGCTCCGGTCGAGGGCGAGGGTCGCGAGGCGCCGTGCCTCCTCGGACTGGCCCAGGGCGTAATGCGCGGCGGCTGCGGCGGCGGCGTAGGTTGCGGGGGGCACGGAGCTCTCGGCGAGCGCCCGCTCGGCATTCGTGAGGGCCGGCGCAGAGAGTCCGGAGGCGGTCTGCGCCATCGCGAGGAAGGCGAGACCGCCGGTATCGTGCGGGGCGAGGGCGAGGCTGCGTTCCGCGGCGGCGAGACCTTCTTCGTAGCGCTCGCGCAGGACCAGAAGATAGCTCAGGGCGCGATGGCCGATCGGGCTCGCGGGGTTCAGGTCCAGCCCTCTGCGGATCATGGCCTCGGCCTGGGGCAGCGCCTCGGGGCCATAGGTTCCCGAGAGCGCGAGCGCCGCGTCGGTGGCCGCGGCGAGGCCCTTCAGGCTGTAGGCGGTCGAGAGCGTGGGATCGAGTTCGAGGGCGCGGTCCAGGGCCGCGTGCGTCAGCAGCAGATCGCGCCGGCTGAATTGATTGAGATGCGCGATGGCCTGCATCGTGAGGTCGTGAGCGCTCGACGGGGAGGCCGCACAGGCGAGATGCGCGATCTGCTCCGCTTCGCAGAGCCCGGCGAAGAGGGCGGTGACGATGCGGGCGATCAGGTCGTCCTGCATCGCGAAGAAGGCTTCGCGGGGCACGGCGTAGCGCTGCGCCCAGATGTGCCGGCTGTCCCGCCCGTCGATCAACTGCGCGTTGACGATGAGATTCGTCCCCGCATGCCGTACGCTGCCTTCGAGGACGTAGCGCACGCCGAGCCGTTGGGCGATCTCGGACGAGGTGCTGGCGCTCGCCCGCGCCGCGAAGGCGCTCTGCCGGGCGATCACGGTGATGTGGCGATTGCGGGCGAGCTCCGTGGTCAGATCCTCGGCGAAACCTGCGCCGAGGCCGGCGAAGCCCGGCTGCGGGCTCCCGAACTCGTCGAAGGGCAGCACCGCGATCGGTTGCCAGAACGAGCCCTGGATCCGGGCCGTTTGCGCCGACGCTGGGGCGGACGGCGCTTCGGCTTCCGGGAGCACCAGCAGGTAGCCGCGACGCGGGACCGTGCGGATGAGGTCGCGCCCCTGCGTGCCGAGCACGCGCCGGATCTCGCAGATGCACTGGGTGAGGGAATCCTCCGTCACCACCACGTTCGGCCAGCAGATCGAGAGCAGATCGTCCTTGCTGACGAGTTCGCCCGCCCGGCTCGCGAGATGACGGAGCACGTCGAAAGCGCGCGGCCTCAAGTCCAGGCGCCTTCCGTCTCGCGCGACGACTTGCTCTCGCTGCAGATCCAGAACGACGTCGACGAGGTCGATGCGATCCATTGTCCGGAATATGTCTTGTTTCGAACCCGGTTGCGGCGACGATATCAGAAAATTTCGGAGAATCTTCAGCCGCCCTCAGGAATGCTTCGGGATCCGGCTTCGAGCCGCGATCTAGGGTCCGGCATCGGCGGCTTCGGCCGCCGCCGTCCCGTACGGGACAAATCCGAGAGGGAGGCACACCCGATGACTCGCACGATCCGCACGGCGCTCGCCGCCATCACCCTCGCCGCGCTGGCCCCCGTCACGCAGGCCATGCCGCTCGGCGGCACCTTCAACGCGCATGTCGACAGTCAGTCCGCCCAACCGATCGGCAAGGCCGGGCAGGTCCGGATCGCCAAGACGGCCTCGGGCACCAATGCCGGTCCCGGAACCCCCCTCGACGGCGCGACGGTGCGCTTCAACGACGTCAGCCTGCTCAAGGATGGCCAGGGCACGGTGAAGGGCACGATCGTCTTCGTGACGCCCGGCGGCACCACCTCGAGTCCCTATACCGGCACGATCGCCACGGATCCGATGGGCCGCGTGACCGCCGAGGGCCAGTTCCGGACGAAGAAGGGCACCGGCGAGTTCGCCGGCCTCAAGGGCAACGGTTCGTTCTCCGTCGCCTTCAGCTCGCCCACGGACTTCACCGGCCAGTGGCAGGGCGACTTCCAGATGCCGATGCAGAAGACCTCGCGGCGTTAGAGAATACGCCCCGCCGCAGGCAGCCCCAGATCGAAGCGCGACTAGCTCGGCAGGCGCACGGCGTTGTCGGAGGCGGCGAAGCTGTGCGCTTGGTTGAGATGGCTGGTCTGCTCCAAGCGCCGCGCCAGCGAGGGCGAGCGGACATGAAAAAAGCGCGGCCCGGGGGCCGCGCTTCTCGGATCATCCGATGAGACGGAGCGAAGAGGAGCTTACTCCCCGGCGCTCTCGCGGCGGCGCTCGCCGCGGTCGCGGCGCGGGCCGCGATCGCCACGGTCGCCGCGCTCCTCCTGCTCGGGCTCGCCGCGGGCGGCGCGCTCGGCCTTGAGCTTCTCCGTGATGTCCTCGCCGGTCTCCTGATCGACGACCTTCATGGACAGGCGGATCTTGCCGCGCTCGTCCTGGCCGAGGAACTTCACCTTCACCTTCTGGCCTTCCTTGACCACGTCGCCGACCTTGGCGACGCGCTGCGGCGCCAGCTCGGAGATGTGGACCAGGCCGTCCTTGGCGCCGAAGAAGTTCACGAAGGCGCCGAACTCCATGATCTTGACGATGGTGCCGTCATAGATCGTGCCGGCCTCCGGCTCGGCGACGATGGAGCGGATCCAGTTATAGGCCGCCTTGATCGCCTTGCCGTCCGAGGAGGCGATCTTCACGACGCCAGTATCCTCGATGTTGATCTTGGCGCCGGTCTTCTCGACGATCTCGCGGATGATCTTGCCGCCGGTGCCGATCACGTCGCGGATCTTGTCGGTGGGGATCTGCATCGTCTCGATACGCGGCGCGTACTCGCCGAGCTCGGGACGGGCCGCGGTCAGGGCCTGGGCCATCTCGCCGAGGATGTGGGCGCGGCCGTCCTTCGCCTGGGCGAGGGCGACCTTCATGATCTCCTCGGTGATGCCGGCGATCTTGATGTCCATCTGGAGGGAGGTGATGCCCTCCTCGGTGCCGGCCACCTTGAAGTCCATGTCGCCGAGATGATCCTCGTCGCCGAGGATGTCGGACAGCACCGCGAAGCGCTCACCTTCGAGGATGAGGCCCATGGCGATGCCGGCGACCGGACGGCGCAGGGGCACGCCCGCATCCATCAGCGACAGCGAGCCGCCGCAGACCGAGGCCATCGAGGACGAGCCGTTCGACTCGGTGATCTCGGAGACCACGCGGATCGTGTAGGGGAACTCGTGGGCCGGCGGCAGCACCGGGTGGATCGCGCGCCAGGCGAGCTTGCCGTGGCCGATCTCGCGGCGGCCGGGGGAGCCCATACGGCCGGTCTCACCCACCGAATAGGGCGGGAAGTTGTAGTGCAGCAGGAAGGTCTCCTTGTAGGTGCCTTCCAGGGCGTCGATGAACTGCTCGTCCTCACCGGTGCCGAGCGTGGCGACGACCAGGGCCTGCGTCTCGCCGCGGGTGAAGATCGCCGAGCCGTGGGCGCGGGGCAGCACGCCGACCTCGGAGAGGATCGGGCGGACCGTCTTCACGTCGCGACCGTCGATGCGCGAGCCCGTGTCGAGGATGTTCCACCGGACGACCTTGGACTGCGCCTCCTTGAAGGCCGCCTTGACCTTCTCGGGGTTGAACTTCTGCTCGCCCTCGGCCGGGCAGAGGGCGGCCACGACCTTCGCCTTCACGGCGTCGACGGCGGCGTAGCGCTCCTGCTTGACGGTCTTCTTGTAGGCCTCGCGCAGATCGGCCTCGGCGATCTCCAGCACGGCGGTCTCGACGTCGGCGTTCTCCGGCGGGGAGAAGTCGCGCGGCTCCTTGGCGGCCTTCTCGGCCAGCCGGATGATCGCCTCGATGACCGGCTGGAAATGCTTGTGGCCGAACATCACGGCGCCGAGCATGACCTCCTCGGAGAGCTCCTTGGCCTCCGACTCGACCATCAGCACCGCGTCCTGCGTGCCGGCGACGACGAGGTCGAGGCTCGACTCGTCCATCTCGGTCACGAGCGGGTTCAGCTTGTAGCCGCCGTTGATGTAGCCGACGCGGGCCGCACCGATCGGACCCATGAAGGGGACGCCCGACAGGGTGAGAGCGGCGGAGGCCGCGACCATCGAGACGACGTCCGGGTCGTTCTCGAGATCGTGGGACAGAACGGTGACGACGACCTGGGTGTCGTTGCGCCAGCCCTCGATGAAGAGCGGACGGATCGGGCGGTCGATCAGGCGGGAGACCAGGGTCTCCTTCTCGGAGGGACGGCCCTCGCGCTTGAAGTAGCCGCCCGGGATGCGGCCGGCGGCGTAGGCGCGTTCCTGGTAGTTCACGGTGAGCGGCAGGAAGTCGATGCCGGGCTTCGGCTCCTTGGCCGACACGACGGTGGCGAGCACGGTGGTCTCGCCGTAGGTGGCGACCACGGCCCCGTCGGCCTGGCGGGCGACCTTGCCGGTCTCGAGGACGAGCTTGCGGTCGCCCCAGATCAGCTCTTCGCGTTGAACGTCGAACATATGTCTCTTGCCTTCATACGGATCGGGCGAGCCCGGCACCGCCAGTGGCAAGACGGCGGGACGCTCGACTTCGCGCCGAGCGTCCGGCGATCCTGCCCTGGCGCCTCGTGCCTCGAAGCCGCCCGGGTTGGACATCCCCGAGCCCCATGCCCGGAGGGTCCATATGGAAAGCGCGGCCCCTCGGAGGGGCCGCGCGAGTCGTCTTCGCCTTAGCGGCGGATGCCGAGGCGCTCGATGAGGGCGCGGTAGCGCGGCTCGTCCTTGCGCTTCAGGTAGTCGAGCAGCGAGCGGCGCTGCGAGACCAGCTTCAGGAGGCCGCGGCGGGAGTGGTTGTCCTTGCCGTGGGTCTTGAAGTGGGCGGTCAGGTTGGTGATCCGCTCGGAGAGAAGGGCGATCTGCACCTCCGGCGAACCGGTGTCCTTGTTGCCCTTGGCGTATTCCTTGATGAGCGCGGTCTTGCGCTCTGCCGTGATCGACATCGCTGGCCTTTCGGTTCGATGGTGGGTCTTCCCGGCGCCCTCATCGAAGGGCGCCATCAGCCTGCGGATCGGCCGGTGCCGGGATGTCGTCCAGCACGGTCATCGCACAAGCAACGCAAGCCCCGCCCGTCAGCCGGGTCGAGGCGGGCGGATACATACACGAAAGCGGGGGGAACGCCAGAGGCGGGGTTCGCGCCTGCTGGCCCGATCGGGGCAGACGGGTCTCCGCCGACATTAATGACGCGGATGGTATAGCAAGGTCGATCTTGCCCGCTGTTTGCAGGAGCCGCGTTCGAGAGTCACATTGAAGGCATCTCCTTCGTGACGCTGCATCAATTTCGTGATTCCGGCGCCAGCCATGCGCTTCTTGCCGAGCTGGGCGGGTCGAGCTCGTCCGCGAGAGAGTCGGCGCGTTCGGTGTAAAGCGTGTCTATGAGGGGCCTCTCGAAGCCCCGGTCGGGACGAACCCACGCGTACGATCGATTCGGCACAAGGCGACCGTCGACGTCGTCTGCCTGCTGGTGACGGCCTATCCGATATAGGGTGTCCTGCGTTTCAAATCCGATGACCCGTCGGCTGCGGGCCGTCGGTTCTCCCGCACGATACCGAACCGTCATCCCCGCCCGGGATTTGCGTCCCTTGGGCGCCAGAGGGAGAGCCATGGTCGACAGCACCTCCATCGCCCGCAGACCGGTTGCGGATATTCTCCAGGCGGAAGCTGGCGGCGGGGACGGGCCGGGACTTGCCCGGAACCTGTCCGCCTTCAGCCTCGTCTGCATCGGCGTCGGAGCCACGATCGGGGCGGGGATCTTCGTGCTCACCGGGACGGCGGCGGCGCATTATGCCGGGCCCGGGCTGATGCTGTCCTTCCTGCTCGGAGGAATCGCGAGCGGCCTCGTCGGCCTGTGCTACGCCGAGCTGGCCGCGATGATCCCGGCCTCGGGCTCGACCTACAGCTACACCTACGCGACGCTCGGGGCGCTCGCCGCCTGGATCATCGGCTGGGACCTCGTGCTCGAATTCGCCTTCGCCGCCGCGACCGTGGCGGTGGGCTGGTCAGGCTATGCCCAGAGCCTGATGGCCGATGCGGGGTTGCATCTGCCCGCGGCGCTGGCGGCGGCGCCGGGGGAGGGCGGTCGTCTCAATCTGCCGGCCGGCGGCATCGTATTGGCTCTGAGCGCGCTCCTGATCCTCGGCAGCCGGGAGGCGGCGAAGGTCAACGCGGCCATGGTGGCCTTGAAGGTCGCCATCATCCTCGCCTTCGTGCTGGTCGGGGCGGCGCATCTGCGCCCGGCGCTGTGGTCGCCCCTGGTTCCGCCCAACGAGGGCAGCTTCGGCGCCTTCGGCTGGAGCGGCGTCCTCCGCGGAGCCGGCGTGGTGTTCTTCGCCTATATCGGCTTCGAGACCGTCTCCGCAGCCGCGGGCGAGACTCGCGATCCGCAGCGCGACGCTCCGATCGGGTTGATCGGAGCGCTCGTCGTCAGCACGCTTCTCTACGTCGCGGTGGCGGCCGTTCTGACGGGGCTCGTGCCCTACCGGGACCTCGGGGTGACCGATCCGATCGCCAGGGCGATCGACACGATCGGGTTTGGCGCCTTCGCCGTCCTGATCAAGGTGGGCGCGCTCGTCGGGCTCACCACCTCGACGCTGACCGCCCTCTACGGGCAGGCGCGGATCTTCTATGCCATGGCCCGGGACCGGATGCTGCCCGACCTGTTCGCGCAGGTCCATGCCCACCGCCGCACCCCATGGATGAGCCAGGCCGCCATCGGTTTCGCCACCGCCCTCGTGGCGGCCCTGGTGCCGATCGACCTGCTCGGCGAGCTCGTCAGCATCGGCACCCTGTTCGCCTTCATCCTGGTCTGCCTGAGCGTATTGATCCTGCGTCGCACCGAGCCGGATCGGCCGAGGCCCTTCCGTGTGCCCGGCGGCCCGCTGGTGCCCGTCCTGGGCATCCTGGCCTGCCTTGCCCTGATGGCGGGCTTGCCGGGTGACACCTGGATCCGGCTCTTCGCGTGGCTCGTCCTCGGCCTCGCGATCTGGTTCGGCTACGGGCGCCACCGCATCGGCAACGGCCCGGATCGTGGGATCCGGGCCGAATAGGGAGAGGCTGCGAAGGCGGGATCAGTAGCCGCGGTGAGGGCCCGCGGCCCGGCCGCCGCCGTAGCGGCGGCGCAGCCAGCCGATGGCCTTGGGCAGCAGGAACACGACGAGGATCTGGCGCAGGATCGTGCGCATAGGGTCTCAAACTCCGATCGGGACACGGTTTCGTGAACCCAATGCGGGAGCGCGCGGCGCTGTTCCCCTTTCACAGCTCCAGGGTCAGCGTGACGGGAACGTGATCGGAGGGCCTCTCCCATCCCCTCACGTGCCGGGCGACCTCGACGTTGCGCACCGTGCCCGCGAGGTCCGGCGAGACCCAGGCATGGTCGAGACGCCGGCCCTTGTTGGCCGCGGCCCAGTCGGGGGAGCGGTAGCTCCACCACGTGTAGATCTTCTCGGGCTCCGGGGTGAGCAGCCGCGCCGTGTCGACCCACTCCGCCTCGCCGCGCAGGGTCTCCAGCGTCTCGGTTTCGACGGGGGTGTGGCTTACCACGTCGAGAAGCTGCTTGTGAGACCAGACGTCGTGCTCCAGCGGCGCCACGTTGAGGTCGCCGACAAGAATCGCGGGGCCGGAGACGCGCTTGCCGCCCCAGGCCCGCAGCTCCGCCAGAAAGTCGAGCTTGTGCGCGAACTTCGGGTTGAGGGTACGGTCGGCCACGTCGCCACCGGCAGGAACGTAGAAATTGTGGAGTACGAGGCCTGCCGCCGGGCCCGCCGCCGCCCCCAGAACCGCGGAGATATGGCGCGCGTCCTGCCTCTCGCAGAAGCCCATCACCGAGCGGGTCAGGAGGGGAAAGCGCGACAGGATGGCGACACCGTTATAGCCCTTCTGGCCCGCGAATTCGACATGCTCGTAACCGGACCCGCGCAGCGCCTTCAGGGGAAAGGCGTCGTCCGGGCACTTCGTCTCCTGCAGGCAGAGGATGTCGGGCTTGGTCTCCGCCAGGAACCGCAACACCGAGTCGATGCGAAGACGGACGGAATTGATGTTCCAGGTGGTGACGGTCAGGCGCAAGGCAGCACTCC
The DNA here is from genome assembly GCF_022533465.1 of Methylobacterium organophilum. Taxonomy (NCBI): domain Bacteria; kingdom Pseudomonadati; phylum Pseudomonadota; class Alphaproteobacteria; order Hyphomicrobiales; family Methylobacteriaceae; genus Methylobacterium; species Methylobacterium organophilum. The sequence goes on from NZ_CP092848.1 coordinate 2,619,587, forward strand.
CAGGGCTCGGGCAGCCTTAGCCGTCTTGTCGATCGCTTGGGAGAGGCAAGGGTGAGGAAAGCGATGGGACGGAAACGTGGCGCGCCGGATACAGCAACCTGAGGTGGTAGTCTCTATATGCTTTTTTCATGCCTGAATTGTCTTTTTGCGTACAATTTATATATGCGATCCTAGCTCGTGATTATGTATGCGATGCTGGCCAGAGATGATCCGCGGCTTGGCGGGGATGCCGGTCCTCCCAGCACCTTTCGATGAGGCTCCCGCACATGCCCAATAGGCGGTCGTTCACGCATAGATCGGTTGCGGCCAAACAGATTGTTCCAAGGATGCTACCGCCCAAGTCGATCGGTTCCAGCGAAACGGCCATCCTGACGGAAGCGGGCTTTCTGGGCGTATGGGACACCGATGCACGGCTCGATCTCGTGCGCTGTTCGCCGGGCTGCGCGGAGGCGTTCGGCATCCCCGTCGAGGCGGGGCGTGTGGGCGTTCCGCTCGAAGCCTTCCTGGCCGGCTGCCATCCGGAGGATCGGGACTTCCTCGCGAAGGCGGTCTCGGCCGCTTACGCGGATGGCGGCGGTCCCTTCGAGGCCGAGTATCGCACGATCGATAGCGAGGGGCGCGTCCGCTGGGTCCTCGCCCGCGGGCGCATGACGGTCGACGAGAAGTGCCAGCCGCTCGCCAGCCGGGGCATCCTCATCGACGTGTCCGAGAACCGGGCCGCAAGCGGCGAGACGCCGGATGAGCGCAGCCGCCTGCTGGAACGCTTGGCCGACCATGCCATCGCTCAGCGCGATCTCACGGAGCGCCTGCGGATGCCGGTGCTCCGCCGTCTCGTCGACGCGCTCCTTTTGGAAACGGGCCGCGAGATCGCCCGCGCCCTGCGCCTCGAAAGCCGCCGTTCCCTGAACTGACGCGGCGCCGCGCGGGTCAGCGCTGCAGCTGCTGCTGAATCGCCTTGTCCTCGGCGCGCCCGTAATTGATGAAGAACAGGGACATGTCGACCGCCTTGCCCTTCTGCAGATTCGAGAGCTGCACGGTGGTCAGGTAGCCCTGCGGGTCGGTGATCCGCCACTGCGACAGCGTCTTCATCTCGGCATCGAACAACAGCTGGATCCGCGACGTGCCGCCGAGGGTCGAGCGATCCTCGAGGGCCACGCGGTAGCCGTTGGGATCGTTCGTGACCTCGGTGACCGTGAGGTCGCGGGCGAGGTCGATCTTCTCGCGGAGCAGGAATTTCAGCGGCGTCTGCGAGATGAAGTAGAGGTCCTGCGTGCCGAGCTTGCGGTCGCGGATGGCCACGGAGGTGCCGTCGGCGACGACTTCGAGGGGCGAGGGCTGGTCGTATTCGAAGCGCAGGCGGCCCGGCTTCGACAGAGTCAGCTTGCCGCCGATCCGGCGCCCGTCCGCGCCGGTCTGGATGAAGCTGCCGGTCAGGGTCTGGAAGCCGTTGAAATAGGCGTTGGCGCGCTCCAGCACGGTGGCCTGATCGAGATCCTCCATGGCGGCGCCGGCATTCGGCGCGCCGATGGCGGCGACCTTCGCTTCTGCTGGCTGCGCGGCGGTCTTTGGCGATGCCTTGGAGCTGCCGAGCTTATCGCTGGCCGCCTTGTCGGCGCTGCTCTTCGTCTTGCCGGCCTTGTCGGGAGCCGTCTTGTCCTGCGCCTGCTTGGCCGGCGGAGCCTTCTTGGCGGTCGGGGGCACCGGGGCGGCCTCCGGCTCGGGCGCCGGCTCCGGTGCAGGCTGTTCCTTGCGGCCGAACAGGCCGTCGAGGAAGGAGGAGACCTGCGCGGTGGCCGGCAGGGGCTGCAGGGCGAGCGTGGCGGCGAGAAGCACGGGACCGGCGGCGGGCAGGATTCGGCGGCCAGTCATCGGGCGGGGTCTCCGTCGCGTGCGGGGCTTGTCAGGCGGCCCTGGAAGGTTCCGCGGTCCGACAGGGGTCGTCCCGGCGGGAGGCAGCCGCAGGCCTGGGTTAGAGCCTGCGGCTGTGGCGAATATGCGACGCGGGCGCCGCCTCTCACTCGTCGTCGTCGTAGCCGGAGGACGGTGCGGCCATCCCCTCGACCAGGATCTCGCGCTTGCCGGCATGGTTGGCCGGGCCGACGATCCCGTCGATCTCCATCCGCTCCATGATCGAGGCGGCGCGGTTGTAGCCGATCTGCAGGCGGCGCTGGATGTACGAGGTCGAGGCCTTCTTGTCCCGCAGCACCACGGCGATGGCCTGCTCGTAGAGCTCGGCATCGGCCCCCGCCGCGGCGGTGAAGGCGCTCGCATCGAAGACCGGCAGGTCGGCCTCCTCGATCTCGGCGGCTTCCTCCTTGTCGGCCTTCGAGGTGCGGCTGCCCTTCTTGCCGGTCTCGGGCTCCGAGGAGCCGTCATCGGCGGTGACGGCCTCGAGATAGGCGGGTCGGCCCTGGCGCTTGAGATGGGCGACGACGCTCTCGACCTCGGCATCCGAGCAGAACGGTCCGTGCACGCGGGTGGTGCGGCCGCCGCCGGCCATGAACAGCATGTCGCCCTGACCGAGCAGCTGCTCGGCGCCCATCTCGCCCAGGATCGTGCGGCTGTCGATCTTGCTGGTGACCTGGAAGCTGATCCGCGTCGGGAAGTTGGCCTTGATCGTGCCGGTGATCACGTCGACCGAGGGACGCTGCGTGGCCATGATCAGGTGGATGCCGGCCGCGCGCGCCATCTGCGCCAGCCGCTGGATCGCGCCCTCGATGTCCTTGCCCGCCACCATCATCAGGTCGGCCATCTCGTCGACCACGATCACGATGTAGGGCAGCGCCGAGCGGTCCATCTCCTCCTCTTCGAACACTGCCTCGCCGGTGTTGCGGTCGAAGCCGGTCTGGACGGTGCGGGTGATGATCTCGTCGTTGGCGCGCGCCTCCTTCATCCGGGCATTGTAGCCGTCGATGTTGCGCACGCTGATCTTGGCCATTTTCTTGTAGCGCTCTTCCATCTCGCGCACGGCCCATTTGAGGGCGATGACCGCCTTCTTGGGGTCGGTGACGACGGGGGAGAGCAGGTGCGGGATGCCGTCGTAGACGGAGAGTTCCAGCATCTTGGGATCGACCATGATCAGGCGGCACTCCTCGGGCTTGAGCCGGTAGAGGAGCGAGAGGATCATGGTGTTGATGGCGACCGACTTGCCGGATCCGGTGGTGCCGGCGACGAGCAGGTGGGGCATGCGGGCGAGGTCGGCGATGATCGGCTCGCCGCCGATGTTCTTGCCCAGACACAGAGCGAGCTTGTGCTTGGTCTCGACGAAATCGACCGAGGACAGGAGTTCGCGCAGATACACGGTCTCGCGCACCGGATTCGGCAGTTCGATGCCGATCACGTTGCGGCCGGGCACCACGGCGACGCGGGCGGAGACGGCGGACATCGAGCGGGCGATGTCGTCCGACAGACCGATCACGCGGCTGGACTTGGTGCCGGGGGCGGGTTCGAGCTCGTAGAGGGTGACGACGGGGCCGGGCCGCACGGCCAGGATATCCCCGCGCACGCCGAAATCCTGGACCGTCTGCTGCAGGTTGAGGGCGTTCTGCTCCAGCTCGTCGGCATCGACCTCCTCGCCGTCCACCGGCGCCGGCAGGGCGAGCAGCTCGAGGGAGGGCAGCTCGTAATCCTCGCTGCCGACGAAGGACATCGGGATGTGGCGGTTGGCTGGGATCAGGGCCGTGCGCTCGGGCAGGACGGCCCGGGGTAGCGCCTGGACAGTCTGAGCGGGCGCGGACTCCTCGGGAACCGCCTCCACCACGATCTCCGCCTCGACCGCGGGTGCCTCGTCGAAAGCCTCCTCCGCCATCGGTTCGTCGTTCGAGGCGGTCTTGGGCGAACGCAGAAGAACGGGGCGCGGTGGGATCGCGGTCGGCACAACCGTGGCGACGGAGGGCACGGCGATGGCCGCTTCCTGCGCGACGACGGCCTCGGCCGGCTCGGCCTGCATGACCTTGGGGCTCGCCACCGCCGAGAGCGCGGAGAGCACGAAGGGCGAGAGGTAGCCGGGTGCGAGGGGCGCCAGATGCGCCGTGACCGAGAGGGGCGCCGGCACAGGGACCTGAGCCAGCTCGGACGTGGCCACGGGCACCGCCCGCCGCACCGGCCGGATCGCCGCGCGCGCCGCCATGGCGGAGATGCGGGGCGCCTGCGGGGCGGGCGCTGCGGCGATGACGGCCTCCGGCTGAACGACGGCCGGCATCATTTGCAGGGACGCCCAGGTGTCGATCGCCGCAGAATCGGCGAAGCCGAAGCCGTCGTGCAGATCGGACCAATCCGGCACCTCGGACCAGTCGGCGGCCAATGACGGCGCGGGTTCGGCCGCGGCCGGCGCGATCACCTCGTGGGCGAATTCCTGCACCTCGGCCTCAGCGAAGGCCGCGGCCTCCGGTACGAACAGCTCGGCCTCCATCGGCTCGGCGGCCGGCTCGATCTTGCGCGGCCGGTCGGGGGTGCGGAAGTAGCGGACGCCGGGCGGCGGCGTGAAGGGTTGGCGCCAGAGCGGGACGGTCTCGCGCGTGGCTTCCTGCGCGGCGGCGAGCGCGGCCTCGGCGGCGAGTTCCTCCAGGCGGAGCGCCTCGGCTTCCGCCGCCGCGCGGGCGGCCTCGGCCGCCGCCAGAGCCGCGGCTTGCGCCTCGGCCAGGGCTTCGGCCTGGCGCTGCGCCTCGCGCTCGGCTTCGAGCGCCCGCTGGCGCCGCTCCATCAGCACGGAATCGGGGGTGCGCACGAAACGCACCGCCTCCGGGCTCAGGGCCGGCGCGGTGGCGCGCTGGGGCGGCATCGGCATGGCCTGCCCGTGCTCGGGGGCGATGGCTTCCGGGCGCCGGGGCGTCCGGATCAGCACGCCGGGGCTCGATGCCTGCGTGTCGATGCGGCTCTCGTAGGGCATCTCCGGCATCGGCCGGCGGCCCTGGGGCGCCAGGCTCGGATCGTTCCAGGGCGCGGGATCCGGCACCTGGGTCGACAGCCCGTCGGCAGGGTGCGGTACGAGCGCATAGGCGTCGTGCGGCAGCGGTTCGAAGCCCCCTTCCGCTCCGAGCATGGCCCGCGGCGGCGTCAGCCAGCTCTGCGGCTGCGGCGCGAGATGGGGATCATGCCGGCGCCCGGCCGGGACCTGTGGCCCGCCGGCGCGGCGACCGAAATTCGAGCGCAGGGTCATCAGCCGGTTGGCGATGGCCCCGATGGAGAGGTCGAGGCGGTCGCCGCCACGGCCCGGACGCGATGGATCACGATGGGAATACGGAGGCCGTCCCGATGCGCGCATGAGCTGTGAAAGTACTCGAAACAAGGTCCTGCTCCCCCTGGAGCGGTTCTCCCCCAGTTAGGAGGATCGTCGTTAACGAACGCTTGCCCGGCTTGCCGCCGGGGCTGTTCTGAACCCGTCTCGGCCATGCGCCCGCCGCGACGGCGGCCCTGTCGGATCGGGCGCTCGACAGAGGCCGTTGCCGACCCCAGAATCATCTCGGTGCCGCGTTCTAGCGGCGATGGCAGGGAGCGCCCGAGCGCCGTGACGACACCCGAGGCCGCGAAAGACTTCCGCTCGCTCTACCGCCACGGCTTCGCCCGGGTCGCCGCCTGCACGGGCCGCAGCCATCCGGGCGATCCGGCCGCCAATGCCGAGCAGACGGTGGCGCTCGCGCAAAGCTGCCACGCGGAGGGGGCCGCCCTGGCGGTCTTTCCCGAATTGAACCTCTCGGCCTATGCGAGCGAGGATCTCTTCCTCCAGGCCACGCTGCTCGATGGCGTCGAGGCCGCTCTGGAGCGGATCCGCCTGGCCTCCGAAGCGCTGACGCCGGTTCTCGTGGTCGGCGCGCCCCTGCGCTGGCGCAACCGGATCTACAATTGCGGCCTCGCCCTGCACCGGGGCCGCCTGCTCGGCGTGGTGCCCAAGAGCTACCTGCCGAACTACCGGGAATTCTACGAGAAAAGGCACTTCGCCTCTGGCGCCGGGATCGCCGGGGAGACCATCCGGGTCGCAGGCTGCGAGGTGCCCTTCGGCATCGACCTGCTGTTTGCCGCCGAGGACTTGCGGGGCTTCGTCCTCGGCATCGAGGTCTGCGAGGATCTGTGGGTGCCCCAGGCCCCCGGCATGGAGGCGGCGTTGGCGGGGGCGAGCGTGCTCGCCAACCTGTCGGGCAGCCCCATTACGGTCGGCCGGGCGGAGTCGCGGGCCATGCTCTCGCGGGCGGCCTCGATGCGGGGCTTGTGCGCCTATGTCTACGCCGCGGCGGGCTTGGGCGAATCCACCACCGACCTGTCCTGGGATGGCCAGACCAGTATCGACGAGAACGGCGTGCGCCTTGCCGAAGGCGAGCGGTTTCCCGCCCAGCCCCTCGTCACCATCGCGGATATCGACCTCGACCTGATCGCCCAGGAGCGCTTCTCCAACGGCAGCTTCGACGACAATGCCCGCCATCGGGGCCGCCCGTTCCGGCGGATCGGCTTCCGGCTCGATCCGCCGGCGGGCGATCTCGGCCTGCGCCGCAACGTGGAGCGCTTCCCCTTCGTCCCGTCCGATCCGGCCCGCCTCGCCCAGGATTGCTACGAGGCCTACAACATCCAGGTCGCCGGGCTCGTGCAGCGGCTGGAGGCGACAGGCACCAAAAGGGCCGTGATCGGCGTCTCGGGCGGCCTCGATTCGACCCATGCCCTGATCGTGCTCGCCAAGGCCTTCGACCGCCTCGGCCGCCCGCGCTCCGACATCCTCGGCTACACCATGCCGGGCTTCGCCACCTCGGACGAGACCAAGACCAACGCCCTCGCCCTGATGAAGGCGCTCGGCATCAGCGCGGCCGAGATCGACATCCGCCCGGCCGCTCGGCAGATGCTCACCGACATGGGCCACCCCTACGGACGGGGCGAGGCGGTCTACGACGTCACCTTCGAGAACGTGCAGGCGGGCCTGCGCACGGACTACCTGTTCCGCCTCGCCAACCAGAATGGCGGCATCGTCATCGGCACGGGCGATCTGTCGGAGCTGGCGCTCGGCTGGAGCACCTACGGCGTCGGCGATCAGATGAGCCATTACGGCGTCAATGCCGGCGTGCCCAAGACCCTGATCCAGCACCTGATCCGCTGGGTGATCGCCACGGGCCAGTTCGGGCCGGAGGAGAACCGCACCCTCCGGGCGATCCTCGACACCGAGATCTCGCCGGAGCTGGTGCCGGCAGCGGAAGGGGAAGGCCCGCAGAGCACGGAGGCCAAGATCGGCCCCTACGCCCTTCAGGACTTCAATCTTTGGTTCACGCTGCGGCACGGCTTCCGGCCCTCGAAGATCGCCTTCCTTGCCCTCCATGCCTGGGGTGACGTCGAGGCCGGATCCTGGCCGGCGGATTTCCCGCCGGCGAAGCGGGTCGCCTACGACCTGCCGGTGATCCGTCGCTGGCTCGGCGTGTTCCTCGACCGCTTCTTCCGCTTCAGCCAGTTCAAGCGCTCGGCCCTGCCCAACGGGCCGAAGGTCTCCGCCGGCGGCTCGCTGTCGCCCCGCGGCGACTGGCGCGCACCCTCCGACGCGTCCGCGAAAGCCTGGCTCGACGAGTGGGCGCGGAACATCCCGGAATCGTGACCGGGCGCCTCGTGCGGTGACGCACGCGGCGGGGTCGCCCGCCTCATCCAGACACAAACCCGTCTGATTGTCGGCCTATCTCCGGCCGCGAGGGTGCGGCGAAGCGGAGGACCACCGATGCGCAGCTACAATCTGTTCCGCCGCAAGGGCGGCGAGTCCCTCTGCTGCGCCGTTCCCGAGAGCCACGCCGTGCCCCGTTTCGTCACCGGCGGCCGCTGGACCTTCGAGGGCCGTGTGGAGGAGGCGGCGGGCGTGCCCCGCGGCTTCGACGGAAAGGCCGCCGCCACCGGGGTGCGCTTCAATGGTTTCTACCTTTTTCAGGCGGTCGATCGACGTTTCGGATAATGCGCTGAGCATTCCTTAAGGGGTGAAGCGCAACGCTGGATCTCCATCAGGTTGACCCGCAGCGGAGACAGGGGATGAGCGCGGAGCAGCGCGCAGTCGCGCGCAAGAAGACCTTTCTCAAGGGGCTGATCAGCTTCAATTATGGGTCGTCCAGTATGGATTGCCTCATCCGCGACATATCAGATCGCGGTGCCCGCCTGGAGCTGAGCGAGACCACGACCCTGCCCGAGGTCTTCGACATTCACATCCCCGCCAGGGACGAGAACTATCGCGCGACCCTGTGCTGGCGGAGCAACGAGGCCGTCGGTGTGGCTTTTCGTTCGGCCCAGAACGAGAAACGGGTCGAACCTGCCGCGGCAGCGGTCGACCCGTCCGTGACCGCCCTGCTCAAGCGTGTGGCGGAACTCGAAGCGGAGAACGCGACGCTGCGCACGCTCCTGACGAAGCTCGGCGCTCCCGCTCAGGCCCGCAGCCCGGCCTGAGCGGAGCTGCGGCCGCTCAGGCCTCCAGCGCGGCCCGGATGCGCGCCGCGTGCTCGGCGAGCACCGCCTGATCGGCCATGCCGCCCTCGTGCCGCTTCAGCGGAACGCCCTCGTGCCGCGGCACGAGGTGGAAATGCAGATGGAACACCGTCTGGCCGCCGGCCGGCTCGTTGTACTGGAACAGCGTGAGGCCGTCGGCCTGGAAGGCCTGCTTCACCGCCCGGCCGACCTTCTGGACGACGCGAATCAGCGCCGCGAGGGATTCCGGATCCGCGTCGAGCAGCCCGCGCGCGGGCGCCTTCGGGACCACCAGGGTGTGGCCTTCGCCCTGTGGCATCACGTCCATGAAGGCGAGGGTCTGCTCGTCCTCGTAGACCTTGTGGGCCGGGATCTCGCCGCGCAGGATCTTTCCGAAGATGTTGCTCGGGTCGTAGGCGGTACTCATCGGCGGCTCCAAGCCTTCTGTCCGGCTCCTCCCGGGTCGAACCGGTCTCGCGGTCGCCGGGGGCGCTCTCAAGGGCCGGCACGATGCACAGGCGACCGCCCCGCGTCCACATCCGCGCCGGCCCTCGCGCCCGGGCTTTCGGCCGAACGGTGGTCTCGGCTATGAGGCCGCGCGCGCATGCCGAGGAGAATCATGCCCCGCATCGATCTCGTCACCACCGGCGGCACCATCGCCTCGACGGCACGGGAGACGGAGGGCGCCCCGGCCGATGTCGTCGCTTCGGTGAGCGGGGCCGCCCTGCGGGAGAGCCTGCACGACCGGCTCGCGGGGATCGATCTCGTCATCGACGATTTCTGCCGTATCGGCAGCTCGGCGATGGATCTGCCCCTGTCCTTCGCCCTCGCCCGGCGCGTGGCCGAGCGCCTCGCCGATCCCGCCTGCGACGGGGTCGTGGTCACGCACGGCACCGATACGATGGAAGAGAGCGCCTTCCTCGCCGATCTCGTCGTGGCCGGCGAGAAGCCGGTGGTCTTCACCGGGGCGCAGAGGAGCGCGGATGCGCCGGATACGGACGGCCCGCGCAACATCGCCGAGTCGGTGCGCCTCGCCGCGTCGCCCTTGGCCCGCGGCCTCGGTGCGGTGATCTGCTTCGAAGGCGATTTCCACGCGGCGCGGGACGTGACGAAGACCCATGCCTCCCGCACGGACACCTTCCGCTCCGGCGAGCACGGCAAGCTCGGCGAGGTCGACGGGACCCTGGTGACGCTCCATCGGCGCCCGATCCTGCGGCGCCAGTTTCCGGCGACCCGGATCGAGACGGAGGTCGAGCTCCTGCGCCTCGCGCTGGGCGCCTCCGACCGTCTCATCCGCTTTGCGGCCCGGAGCGGGGCGAAGGCGATCGTCCTCGAATGCTTCGGCCGCGGAAACGCGCCGCCCGCCGTCGCCGCGGCCGTGGCGGAGATCGTGGCCGCCGGCACGGCGGTCATCGTCGCCTCTCGCTGTCCGGAGGGGCGCGTGAAGCCGATCTACGGCAATGGCGGCGGCAAGGATCTGGAGCGGGCGGGCGCGATCTTCGCCGGCGATCTCTCCGGTCAGAAGGCCCGCATCCTGGCGGCGGTCGTGCTCGGCACCGAGGGGGCAGATCTCGCCGAGGCCTTCGCGAGCCTCGCCGGCTGACGCAAGGATCCCCTGGCCAGTGCGCGCGTTAGGCCCGCACGAAAAGGCCACGCTTGGCCTCTCCATCTCCACCGACCGACAAGGACGAACGCGCATGGCGCATGAGAGCACCGCTGCGATCTACACGGCGGCAGGCGCCAACCTCGCGATCGCCGCCGCGAAGTTCGTCGGCGCTTTCCTCACGGGCTCCACGGCCATGCTGGCCGAGGGGGCGCATTCGCTGGTCGATACCGCCAACCAGATCCTGCTCCTCGTCGGGCTGAAGCGGGCCGAGAAGCCGGCGGATGCGAAGCACCCGTTCGGCTACGGGCGGGAGGTCTATTTCTACGCCTTCGTGGTGGCGCTGTTCATCTTCCTCGGCGGCGGCATCTTCGCGATCTACGAGGGGGCCCACAAGATCCAGCATCCCGAGCCGCCGGCCGATGCGACGCTGCTCGGCTTCCATCTCTCCGGCTTCTGGGTGAACGTCGCGATCCTCGGATTCGCGATCCTGGCGGAAGGCTATTCCTGCCTCGTCGCGATCCGCCAGTTCTGGGCGGAGAAGGGCCAGCGTTCGGCCATCACCGCGATCCGGCGCAGCAAGGACCCGGCCCTCTACACGATCCTGGTCGAGGACGTGGCGGCGCTGATCGGCCTCGTCATCGCCATGGCCGGCGTGGTGGCGGGCCATCTCCTCGACATGCCCGTCCTCGACGGCTGGTCCTCGATCGGCATCGGGCTCGTGCTCGTCGGCATGTCGATCTTCCTGATGATCGAGACGCACGGCCTCCTGATCGGCGAGGGCGCCGACCCGGAGGTGGTCGCCGCGATCCGCTCCGCCGTGCGGGGCGAGCGGGCGGTGCGCCATGTCAACGAGGTGCTCACCCAGCATCTCGGCCCCTCCGACATCCTGGTGAATGTGAGCCTGGACGTGGAGGATTCCGTGCCGGCGGGCGAGATCGAGCAGGCGGTCAGCCGCCTGGAGGCCCGCATCAAGGCCGAGGCGCCCGACGTCACCCGGGTCTTCGTGGAGATCCAGTCGCGGGCGACCCATCGGACCACGATGGCCTGAGGCGCCGCCCGCCGCGGATCAGGCTGCGCAGCGCCGCTCGATGATCCGCGCGAGATAGGCCGCGCCGAGCGGGATGATCGCGTCGTCGAAGTTGAACTTCGCATTGTGCAGGCCGGGGCCGGGGGCCGCGCCGATCCAGGCATAGGCGCCCGGCACGGCGGCGACCATGTCCGCGAAATCCTCGCTGCCCATGCGGGGCTTGGCCTCCGGCTCCACGTTCTCCGTTCCGAACACCTCCCGGGCAATCTCGAGCGCGGCGGCGGACGGCGCCGCGCTATTCTCGAGCACCGAGAAGACGTCGCGGATCTCGACGTCGATCGTCGCCCCGAAGGCGGCGGCGATGCCGGCGGCGACCTCGCGGATGCGGGCGGCGACGAGCTTGCGCAGCTCGGCGTCGAAGGTCCGCACCGTCCCGGCCAGATGCGCGCTCTCCGGGATGACGTTGTAGGCCGCACCCGCATGGATCTGGGTGATCGAGACGACGGCCGCCTTCAGCGGATCGGCGTTGCGGCTGACGATCGACTGCATGGCCTGGGCGAGGGCGGTCGCCACCACGATCGGGTCGATCCCCTGGTTCGGCTGGGCGGCATGGGCGCCGCGGCCGGTGATGCGGATGTCGAAGAAGTCGGCCGCGGCCATGGCCGGGCCGGGCTTGAGGAAGAAGCGGCCCTGCGGCCCGTGCGGGGCGTTGTGGACCGCGTAGATCTCGTCGACCGGGAACTTCTCGAACAAGCCGTCGGCGATCATGGCCCGGGCGCCGCCCAGTCCCTCCTCCGCCGGCTGGAACACGAACACGGCGGTGCCGTCGAAGTCCCGGGTCTCGGCCAGGTAGCGCGCGGCGCCGATCAGCATGGTGGTGTGCCCGTCATGCCCGCAGGCATGCATCTTCCCCGGCACGGTGGAGCGATAGGGGAGGTTGGTCTCCTCCTCGATCGGCAGGGCGTCCATGTCCGCGCGCAGGCCGATGCGGCGCGAGCCGGGCCGTCCCCGCAGCACGCCGACCACGCCCGTCTTGCCGATGCCCCGATGCACCTCGATGCCGAAGCGCTCCAGATGCTCGGCCACGATGCCGGAGGTGCGGACCTCCTCGAAGCCGAGTTCGGGATGGGCGTGGAGGTCCCGCCGGAGCGCGGTGAGCTCTTCCGCATAGCCGCGGATACGGTCGATCGGGCTCATTCTCGGATTCCCTCGCAAGCTTGCCGGAACGGCGTCATGCGCTCGTACTCGGCCAGCGCCTGGTTCACATAGCTGCGCTCGCGCGTGAGGTATTCCGCCACGGCACGGCGCAGGGACGGGTCGGCGATGTCGTGGGCGGAGCGCATGGCCACCGGCCGGTAGCCGCGGGCGAGCTTGTGCTCCCCCTGGGCGCCGGCCTCCACGCGCTTCAGGCCGCGCTCGATCGCGAACTCGATCGCCTGATAGTAGCAGACCTCGAAATGCAGGAAGGGGCGGTCCTCGATGCAGCCCCAGTTGCGCCCGTAGAGCGCGACGTCGCCGATGAAGTTGATCGCGCCGGCGATGTAGCGCTCCCCGTGCCGGGCCATCACCAGCAGGATCCGGTCCTTCATCCGCTCGCCGATCAGCGAGAAGAAGCGCCGGTTGAGATAGGGGCGGCCCCATTTGCGGGCGCCCGTGTCCATGTAGAACGCGTAGAAGGCGTCCCAATGCGCCTCCGTGATCGCGTCTCCGGTGAGACGGTCGATCTCGATGCCCTCGGCCATCGCCTCGCGGCGCTCCCGGCGGATCGCCTTCCGCTTGCGGGCGTTGAGCGCCTCCAGGAAGTCCTCGAAGCGGCCGTAGCCCGGGTTCTCGAAATGGAACTGCTGATCGGTGCGCTGCAGCAGGCCGAGGGCGCCGGCCTGCGCCCATTCCCGCTCGCGCATGAAGGTGACGTGGATCGAGGAGGCCTCCGTTTCCGCCCGCAACGCCCGCAGGCCGGCGACGAGGGCGGCGGCGGCGGCGTCCACGTCCTCGCCGGGGGCGATCAGGAAACGCGGGCCGGTCACCGGGGTGAAGGGCACGCTGACCTGGAGCTTCGGGTAGTAGCTGCCGCCGGCCCGCTCGTAGGCGTCGGCCCAGCCGTGGTCGAACACGTACTCGCCCTGGCTGTGGGATTTCAGATAGCAGGGCGCCACCGCGACGAGGGTGTCGCCGCGCTCCACCGAGACATGGAGCGGCAGCCAGCCTGTACGCCGGGAGACGCAGCCCGACTCCTCCAGCGCCGAGAGGAAGGCGTGGCAGACGAAGGGGTTGAAGGTCTCGTCCCCCGCCGAGAGCGTCTCGGGCGAGGTGGCGCAGCGATCCCATTCCGCTGCCGGAATGCGCGCGAGGCCCGGCACGGCGCGCACCTGAAGCTCGGGCGCGCTGCCGGTCTCGGAAGGTCCGGATGTCTCCATGGCGCCCGACTCTAGCCGGCCCGCCGGGCGCGGCAAGCGGGCCGGGCCGGATCCGCCGTCGCAGGGGTGACGGACGGGGAGTTCTTTCTCAGGTCACGACGCTCGGCTCGGCGCGTCCGGTCAGCGCCGCCATGTCTGACAGCGCCCCCGCGACGGCGATCGCCGGGGCCAGAATCTCCGCGGTCGGGCGTTCGAGCCGGGTCGGGTCGTTCACGTAGCGCTCGATATAGACCCGGATCGTCGCCCCTGCCGTGCCCGTCCCGGACAGGCGGTAGACGATGCGGGCATCCTCCTCGAAGGTGATGCGGATGCCCTGCTTGTCCGAGACGGAGCCGTCCACCGGGTCGACGTAGCGGAACTCGTCGGCGCTCTTCACGGTGAAGTCGCCGACGCGGCGGCCGGGCAGCTCCGGCAACTGCGCCCGCAAATGGTCCATCACCTTGGCGGCCGCCTCGGACTCGATCTCCTCGTAGTCGTGGCGGGTGTAGTAGTCGCGGCCGAAGCGCGCCCAATGCGCGCGCACCAGCGCGTCCGCACGCTCGCCGGTGGCGGCCAGCACGTTCAGCCAGAGCAGCACGGCCCAGAGCCCGTCCTTCTCGCGGACGTGGTTGGAGCCGGTGCCGGCACTCTCCTCGCCGCAGAGGGTGATCTTGCCGGCATCGAGCAGGTTGCCGAAGAACTTCCAGCCCGTCGGCGTCTCGTAGGCGGGGATGCCGAGGGCGGCGGCGACGCGGTCGGCGGCCCGGCTCGTCGGCATGGACCGCGCGATTCCGGCAAGCCCCGCCGCATAGCCCGGCGCGCGATGCGCCTGTGCGGCGAGGATCGCGAGGCTGTCGCTCGGCGTCACGAACAGGCCCGGGGCCACGATCATGTTGCGGTCGCCGTCGCCGTCCGAGGCCGCGCCGAAATCCGGTGCCTCCGGCCCGCTCATCAGTGCGACGAGGTCATGGCAATGGACCGGGTTCGGGTCCGGGTGGTGGCCGCCGAAATCCTCCTGCGGTGTGCCGTTCACTACCGTCCCGGCGGGTGCGCCCAACGCCCCTTCGAGGATCGCCTTGGCGTAGGGGCCCGTCACCGCGCTCATCGCGTCGAAGCGCATGCGGAAGCCCGAGGCGAAGAGCCCGGCGATCGCGTCGAAATCGACGAGTTCGCGCATCAGCGCGGCGTAGTCGGCGACGGGGTCGATCACCTCGACGCGCATGTCCTCGATCCGGCTCGTCCCGATCCGGTCGAGGTCGATGTCGGGCACCTCGGCGATGCGGTAGGCCTCGATCGCCTTCGTGCGCTCGTAGATTGCCGCGGTGACCGCCTCCGGTGCAGGGCCGCCATTGGCGGTGTTGAACTTGATGCCGAAATCGCCCTCCGGGCCGCCGGGATTGTGGCTCGCCGAGAGGACGATGCCGCCGATGGCGCCGTGCTTGCGGATCACGCAGGAGGCGGCGGGGGTGGAGAGCAGCCCGCCTTGGCCGACCAGGACCCGGCCGAAGCCGTTGGCCGCGGCGATCTTCAGGGTGGTCTGCACCACCTCGCGGTTGAGGAAGCGCCCGTCGCCGCCGAGGACGAGGGTGGCGCCCTCCCGGTCCTCGATGGTGTCGAAGATCGACTGCACGAAATTCGCGACGTAGTGCGGTTGCCGGAACACCGGCACCTTCTTCCGCAATCCCGACGTGCCCGGCTTCTGGTCCGCGAAGGGTGTGGTTGGTACGCGCTTCGACGCCATGGGGCGGGACCCTCTCGAGCTGACTTCGTCCGACTCGGTAAGCCATCCCGCCCGATCCGCAAGGTTGTGCGCTGCGAAAAACCGCGCATGCCGCTCCGGCTTCCGGAAAATCGGCGCAGGCCGGGCCTGTCTGGATGAAAAACTTAACTGTGATGCATCGGATCGCGGCCGTGGGAGTTGAAGAGCGATGTGTCGGCTCATCACCACGGAACCAGACGCCGCGTGACGACCGAGCCTAAGCCGGACGGCCACGCCTTCGACCGCGATTTCTGGCGGGCAGAGGCGCATATCGATGCGATCCTGCCCGGCGTGGGATCCCAGATCGCGGATTCCGAGCTTCGCCTGCTCGCGGACAACATCCCGACCCTGTGCTGGATGGCCCGGGGCGACGGCTGCATCGTCTGGTACAATCGGCGCTGGCACGAGTACTGCGGCACCACCCCCGAGGCGATGGAGGGCTGGGGCTGGCAGGCGGTCCACGATCCGGCCGAGCTCGACCGGGTGATGAAGGCCTGGACCACCTCGATCGCCACGGGCGAGCCCGTCGAGATGGTGTGCCCCCTGCGCGGGGCGGACGGCATCTTCCGCCCCTTCCTGACCCGCATCGTACCCTTGCGCGACGGCACCGGCCGGGTGATCCGCTGGTTCGGCGTCAACATGGAGATCGGGGCGCAGAGGCGGGCCGAGGCGGCGCGGGACGCGACGCAGGCGCAGTACGACGTCCTGACCGACGCGATGCCGCAGATGGTCTGGTCGACCCTGCCGGATGGCTACCACGACTACTACAACGACCGCTGGTACGAGTTCACCGGCGTGCCCGTGGGCTCCACCGACGGCGAGGCCTGGAACGGGATGTTCCACCCCGAGGATCAGGAGCGGGCCTGGAAGCGCTGGCGCCATTCCCTCGCGACGGGAGAGCCCTACGAGGTCGAGTACCGCCTGCGCCACCGCAGCGGCGAGTACCGCTGGACGCTCGGCCGCGCTCTGCCCGTGCGTGACGAGGAGGGGCGGATCATCCGCTGGATCGGCACCTGCACCGATATCGACGCGGCCAAGCGCGTGGCCGAGCAGAACGAGCTCCTGAACCGGGAACTCAGCCACCGCATCAAGAACATCTTCGCGATCATCTCCGGGCTGATCCGCCTCTCGGCGCGGCGCGATCCCGCCGTGAAGGACTTCGCCCGCGACCTGATGAACCGCATCGCCGCCCTGGGCCGGGCGCATGAATTCGCGCGTCCCCACAGCGAGGAATCCCGGCCCGAGATGCCGGAGATGATGCTGCAGGGCATGCTGCGCGATCTCTTCGAGCCCTACGGGATCGACGGCGTGCCGCGGGTCGCGGTGGAGGGGGACGATGTGCCCGTCGACGACAAGGGGGCGACCCCTCTCGCGCTCCTGTTCCACGAGCTCGCCACCAACGCGGCGAAATACGGCGCACTCTCCGTGCCCGACGGCCGGGTCCGCGTCTCGGTGGCCCGCACCGGCGACGACCTCACTCTGGTCTGGGAAGAACAGGGCGGCCCCGCGATCGAGGGGCCGCCGAGCCGCCGGGGCTTCGGTACGCAGCTCGCCACGATGAGCGTCGAGCAGCAGCTCGGCGGCCTCCTGGTGCGGGAGTGGCGGCGGGAGGGATTGCGGGCGAGCGTCGCCCTGCGATGCTCGCGGTTGGTCCGGTCTTGAGACGTCCCTGGCCGGAACGGGAGCGGCCGCGTGCGAGCAAGCGCGGCCCAGCTTTGGCGTGCGATCAGGAAACTTTCCGCGATCGTTTCCTGCACGGTCGCTCGATCAGCTGCTCTTCGCGACAATGTCCGCGAATTGACATTTCTGCTTCGATATCATTCCCGTCTGTGGGTTAGTGACCCATGAACGAACGCGCGACCATCGAAGAGCTTCAGCGCCGCCTGAGCGCGGCCGAAGCTGCTTTGCGCGCCCGCCCCAGAGCAGGCGCAGCCTCAAGGAAGAACGGATCGGCTTCCCTCGGCAACGAGGCCTGGCTCGCCGTCCAGAAGGAAGCGTTCCAGGCGGCCATGAACGACGCTCCGCTGAAGGCGTCCCTCGGCCTCCTGGCCGACGCCGTCGTGAGGCAGATGGGCGACGGCCGCCGGTGCGCCTTCTACATCAGCGACGGCAAGGGCGGCCTGCACCATGTCGTGGGCATGTCCGAGACCTATGCGCGGCAGGTCGACGGTTTCAAGATTTCTCCGGAATCCGTGGCCTGCGGATTGGCCGCGGCGAAGGGAGCGCCGGTGATCACGTCGGACGTGCTCGAGGACCCCCGCTGGCGGCCCTGGATGTGGCTCGCCCGGGAACATGGCTATCGCGCCTGCTGGTCCTTTCCCGTGGAGGCGGCATCCGGGAAGCTCGTCGGCTCCTTCGCCATGTATTTCGACGAGCCGCGCGAGCCCGCACAGAGCGACTTCATCCTCGCGGACGAACTCACGACCAGTGCCGCCATCCTCATCTCCCGTCATCAGGAGGCCGCGGAGCGTGTCCGGGCGGAGATGGCCCTGCGGGAGAGCGAGGCGCGCTTCCGGGCCGTCGCCATGGCTAGCGCCCAGATGCTGTACCGCATGAGTCCCGATTGGCGGGAGCTGCGTCAGCTCTCCGGAGGCGACCTCCTCACGAACATCTCGGAGCCGATCGACAATTGGGCGGAGATCTACCTGCTCCCCGAAGACCGGCCGACGATCTTCGCCGCCATCGAGGATGCGATCCGCGCGAAATCCCTCTTCGAGCTTGAACTCCGCGTCCGCAAGGCAAGTGGCGGCATCGGCTGGGTGCTCTCGCGCGCCGTGCCCCTCCTCGACGACGCTGGCGAGATCCGCGAGTGGTTCGGCGTCGGCAGCGACGTGACCGAGCGGCGGGAGGCCCAGGAGAAGGTGCGGCTCGCCGCGGAGGCGCATCGCGACGAGCTGGAGCGCCAGGTGCAGGACCGGACGGCGGAACTCAGGTCCAGCCGCGATCTGCTCCAGGCCACCATGGACTGCTCCATGGACATGATCCAGGTGTTCGAGGCCGTGCGCGACGGGGCGGGCGCGATCGTCGATTTCCGCTGGCTCCTGAACAACCACACCTCCGAGCGCCTCTATGGCCAGGTGCTCGGGCAGCGCCTGCTCGAACGCAATCCCGGCGTGGTGCAGGAGGGAATCTTCGACGCCTTCAAGCGCGTCACGGTGACGGGCGAGCCGTCGATCGCGGAGCGGCACTACGTCCACGAGCAGTTCGACGGCTGGTATTTCCAGTCCGCCGTGCGGCTCGGCGACGGCGTGGCGACGACCACCAAGGACATTACGGCCTGGAAGGATGCCCAGGCCGAGGTGCTCCGTCTGCGCGACGAGGTGGCGGAGGCCAAGCTCCGCGAGAGCGAGGCGCGCTTCCGCACCCTGGTCGAGGGCGTGCCGCAACTGGTCTGGAGGGCGGTCGACGGCGGTGAATGGACGTGGTCGAGTCCGCAATGGAGCGCCTATACCGGTCTCTCCGAAGCGGAAAGCTGCGGCTGGGGCTGGCTCGCCGCCCTCCATGCCGACGATCGCGACGCGGCCATGGCCCTCTGGCAATCGGCCGAAGGTTCCGGCCGGCTGGAGATGAACGGGCGCATCCGGCACGCGGCCGAGCAGCGCTACCGCTGGTTCCAGAGCCGCGCCACCCCCGTGCGCGACGAGACCGGGCGGATCGTCGAATGGCTCGGCACGTCGACGGATGTGGACGATCTGCGCCAGATGCAGGAACGCCAGCAGGTGCTCGTCGCCGAGTTGCAGCACCGGACCCGCAATCTCCTCGGCGTAGTCCGCTCGATCGCCGGGCAGACCATGCGCGCGAGCGAGACCCTGTCGGCGTTCGAAGGGGCCTTCAACAATCGCCTGAACGCGCTCTCCCGGGTTCAGGGCCTGCTGTCGCGCTCGGAGGACGAGCCCATCACCATGGGCGCCCTGATCCGCTCGGAGCTGGACGCCCTGGGCGTCTCGGACCGGTCGCACCGCGTCAAGGCCAGCGGGCCGGAAGTCCGGCTGCGCAAGAGCACGGTGCAGACGCTGGCGCTCGCGCTGCACGAGCTGGCCACGAATGCCCGCAAATACGGCGCCCTCGTCTGCGAGGGCGGGACCCTGCAGGTGACGTGGCGGACCTATGCGGACCGGACGGGCCGGCGGCTCGCGCTCGAATGGCGGGAGACGGGACTCGACCGCCGGCCCGAGGAACGGAGCCCGGTGACCAAGCAGGGCGGATACGGCCGCGAGCTGATCGAGCGTGCGCTGCCCTACGCGCTTCAGGCGCGCACGACCTACGAGCTCGGCGAGACCGCTCTGCTCTGCACCATCGATCTGCCGCTCCCCGAGAACGCCCTCTGAGCCGCCTCATTCGGCGGGCGGGATCACCAGGTCTGACCAGGGACATTCCCGGTCGCCTCCAGGCGGGCAGACGAGGCCCGTTCAGGCGAGGTGGAAACTTTCGGATCATTCTCCGTCTGTTTTTAGCGCCCGGCGCGTCGAAGAAATATTCTGCACATGGTGCGGGCTAGATGAGAAATTGTATTTTTTTCAATTTCATTGCGAACGATCAGAACTCGGAACTTAAGGATTCGCTCACGGGTGCCGGTCTAATTTTGGTGGTGACATTGTTGGAAAGGCACCTCGATGGGGAAGTGGGTTCCGGCCGTGGCCTCCATCGGGCTGCTCTGCCTCCTCATCATCCCGGCACCCGGCGTGCTCGGCCTGTTGATCGGGACGGTCTGCGCCCTCGCCATCATCATCAGCGCCGTGATGTGGTTTCTCGACAGGATGGCGACCCGCCTGCTGATTTGGGGGGCCGCCTTCAAGCGCAAGGTCGCGGGCAAGCGCCGCCGCGACGTGCATGCCGGTTCGGGCATCAGCAAGAAGACGACCCGCCGGGTGGCGTGAGGGCCTGCCTTTAGAGCCGGACGGACTGCTCAGGCCGACGGGCTGAACGTCCGGAACCCCTCCGGTGGAACCAGGCGCTCGCCCTTCCGGCAGCCGATCGCATAGGCGATCACCTGGTCGACCGCGGCCTCGTCGCAGGGCTTGGTGATGACGCCGAGGGTGCCCGGCACGCCGTTGCCCAACATGCGCGGATTGGCGGTGACGAAGATCACGGCGATGCCGCGCCGGCTCAGCATGGCGCCGATCTCGGCGCCGGTGGCGCCGTCGCGCAGGTTCAGGTCGACGAGGGCGATGTCGGGATCGGCGGCGGCGAGCGCCGTGGCGGCCTGGAGATCGGGGGCGATGCCCGTGCAGACATGCCCGAGATCCTCGATCGTCGCCTCCATGTCGGCGGCGACCAGCATCTCGTCCTCGACGATCAGGATCCGTGCGCTCACACCTTGCTCTCCCTGAAAGCCGGGGCCGCGGATCAGGCGCGACGATGCCGCATCCCGGACCGCCGGCCCGATCCTTACGAAGGGCACGACGCCACTTCGTCTAGCCCATGAACGCGCTCGGGATCCAGGGGCTCCCGCTGTCACGGGCCGATCACCCCTGTTAAGAACGACGGACGGCGCCTCTCGCCTGCCATCTTGCACCGCCAACCCTCCGCGATGATCCGCCTCCTCCTCGTTCTCTGCCTGCTCCTCTCCGCCCTCGGCCTCGGGCCGGCGCGGGCGGCGGGGCAGAGCGTGAAACCGAAGGACCTCGTGCGGGCGAGCCTCGTTTCGGAAGAGACGGCGCTGGTGCCGGGCCGCCGCCTCACCCTCGGCCTGCGCCTGGTGATGAAGCCGGGCTGGCACGTCTACTGGCGCAACCCGGGCGATTCCGGCCTGCCGCCGGACATGGCCTGGGCCAATCCGGCGGGTTTTTCCGTGGGCCCGACCGCCTGGCCGGTGCCCGAGCGGATCCCGGTCCAGACGCTGATGAATTACGGCTACGAGGGCGAGGTGGTGCTGCTCGTGCCCGTGACGGCGCCCGCAACCCTCGCCTTAGGCGGCAGCGTGCGTCTCGGCGGCCATCTGACCTACCTCGTCTGCGAGGAGATCTGCATTCCCGGCGAGGCCGACCTGAGCCTCGACCTGCCCGTGGCCGCCGAGGCCGAGAAGGATCCCGCCCAGGCCGGCCTGTTCGCCCAGGCCCGCGCCGCCTTGCCGGAGCCCTCGCCCTGGCCCTACCGCCTGGCCCGTACGGGCGAGAGGCTGGTGCTCGATCTCGACCGGACCGGGATCGCCGCGGGCACCGTGACCGGGGTGGCCTTCTTCCCCTATGCCGAGACCGCCCTCGACAATGCCGCGCCCCAGGATTTCTCCGTCGACGGAACCGGTCTTCACCTGACCTTGAAGCCGACCGACGCCGCCAATCCGCCGCAGGATCTGCCGGGGGTGCTCGTCTTCACCGAGAACGGCGAGCGCCAGGCTTATGCGCTCGGCAAGGAGCCGGAGTCCGCGCCTGTCCCGGCTGCGCCCGCCTCTCCCGCGGCCCCTTCCGCGGAGCTCCCGCGCGACGACGGCGAGGCGCTGACGTTCTGGAGCGCCGTCGCCTTTGCCTTCTTCGGTGGGCTCATCCTCAACCTGATGCCCTGCGTCTTCCCGGTCCTGTCGATCAAGGTGCTGAGCTTGGTGAAGCAGTCCGGCGCCTCGGCCGCTCGCGTGCGTCGGCACGGCCTTGTCTACACCGCGGGCGTGCTCGTCAGCTTCCTGGGCCTGGCCGGCCTGCTGCTGGCGCTGAAGGCCGGCGGGGCGGGGATCGGCTGGGGCTTTCAGCTCCAGTCCCCCATCGTGGTGGCTTTGCTCGCCTATGGGCTCTTCGCCATGGGCCTGAGCTTGTCCGGCGTCGTCCATGTCGGCGCCGGCATTGCCGGGCTCGGCGACGGGCTGACCCGGCGGGCGGGCTATCAGGGCTCGTTCTTCACCGGGGTGCTCGCCACCCTGGTGGCGACCCCCTGCACCGCCCCCTTCATGGGCACTGCGGTCGGTTTCGCGCTGACCCAGAGCCCGGCGGTGAGCCTCGCCGTCTTCGCGAGTCTCGGTCTCGGCCTCGCCCTGCCGTTCCTGTTGCTCACCCTGTTCCCCGGCGCCCTGCGGGTGCTGCCGCGGCCCGGCGCCTGGATGGATACGCTCAAGGGCGTGCTCGCCTTCCCGGTCTACGCCACCGTCGCCTGGCTCGTCTGGGTGCTGGCGCAGCAGGTCGGCCCGAATGGGCTCCTGGCCGGTTTGTGCGGGCTGGTGCTCGTGGGCTTTTCCGCCTGGGTCTGGGAGCGGGCGCGGCATTCGGGCCGCACCGGCGCCGGCCTCGCCCGAGCGGCGGCCTTGGCGGCTCTGGCCGCCACCCTCGGCCTCGTCGCCGTCCTCGACGGCGACCGGGCGCGCGCCGCCTCCACCGTCTCGGCGGAGGGGATCGAGCCCTTCACCCAGGCCCGTCTCGACGCCCTGCGGGCGGAAGGCCGCACCGTCTTCGTCGACATGACCGCGGCCTGGTGCATCACCTGCCAGGTCAACGAGCGCACGGCGCTGGCCGGCCAGCGGGTCCGCGCCGCCTTCAAGGCCGGCGACGTCGCCTATCTGCGCGGCGACTGGACCAACCGGAATCCCGAGATCACCGCTCTCCTGGAGCGCCACGGCCGCAGCGGCGTGCCGCTCTACCTCGTCTATCGCGGGAGATCCGAGGCCCGGGTGCTGCCGCAGATCCTTACCGAGGGCATCGTGCTCGCGGAGATCGGCAAGCGGGCGGATCTGGCGGGGCGCTGATCACGCCGGCGGCGGATCCGGAGCCTCCACCTCGCCGCGGCGCTGCAGCTGCAGGGCGACGAACCAGCACAGGGCCGCCCAGGCGGCGCCGACGCACCAGCCGGCGAGCACGTCGCTCGGCCAATGCACCCCGAGATAGAGCCGGCTGATCCCCACCAGCACGGTCATCGTGACGCCGAGCGTCAGGGCCAGCACCTTCACCCGCCGCCGCGGCTCGATCCGGGCGAGCAGGGTGGCGAGCGTCAGGTAGGCGATGGCCGACATCATCGCGTGCCCGCTCGGGAAGCTCGCCGTGAAGGTCTCCATACCGTGGGGCACGAGGTCCGGCCGCGGCCGGTGGTAGAACAGCTTCAGGAGCGTCGAGACGGCCTCGCCCCCCACCACCGCGGCGAGGACGAAGACCGAGGCGCGCTGCTTCTGGGCCAGCGCCAGATAGGCGGCGACGCTCAGGGTCAGGAAGACGATGGTGACGACGCTCCCCCAGCCGGTGATGTCGCGCATGGTCTCCTCGAGCCAGGGCGGCCCGATCGGGTCGGCGAGGTCGGCCGGATTGCGCAGGGCGAGCAGGATCTTGCGGTCGAGCGCTTCGGTCGAGCCCTCGCCCACCTCGTGGGCCAGGGCGAAGAAGCCGTAGCCGAGCACGCTCAGGGTCAGCAGGGAGAGGAGAGGGCCGACCTCGTTGAGGTGCAGGCGCAGCCACACGGCCGAGACCGGACGCACCAGGGGCTGTCCGCGCCGGGCCAGATCGGGAAACTTCACGGGACGCCTCCGAAACCGATCGCCGCAATACGCTCCCAGGGCCCGCCGCGATAGCGCCAGAGCCGCAGGCCCGGTGCCCTGAAGCGGAAGGGCACGAAATCCTCCGCGAGCGCCGCATGCAGGGCCTTGGCGGCTTCGGGGGTGACCTTGTTCTGGATTGTGACGTGGGGCCGCCAGCCCTGCCGGTCCTGGGCGGTGAGCCGCTCCGAGAAGGCGGCGGCGAGGCGCGCCCGGAAGGCCTCCAGCGCGGGGCTTTCCAGGACATAGGCGACCCCGCGGCCGAGCAGGCGCAGGCCGGTCACCGACACCTCGGGAGGCGGCTGCGTGCGCGCGAGCGCGGCGAGGGTCTCCTCGATGCCGGCCTCTACCTCGCCGGGCAGGTGGTGGAACAGAGTGGCATGCGCCGGGATGAAATTGAGCGCCTCCGGGAAGTGCCGGCGGCGCAGGCCGTCGAAGTGCACGAAGGTCGCTTCGTCGAAGGCCAGGGTCAGGATCAGGGGATCGGGCGCGGGCATCGGGCTCGGCATGATGCGGGAGAGGCGGACATGGCGCGGTCGGCCCTTCCGTCCAGCATCCGTCTGTTCACGCCGGGCCGGGCTGGTTTAAGAGGGCGGCGATGTCTGACCCTGCCCGGAGAGCGGCCCGCCGCGCGATCATCCATGTCGGACGTGACGGCTGGCTCTTCCTGATCGGCGGCACCAACGGCGTCCTGCGGCAATACCGGCGCTCGCTGGCGATGTGGTGGTGCCTGCGACGCTGGAAGCGGCTGGTCGAGGCCCGCGCCCGGCGGGCGGAACGGCTCGGCATCCGCTACGTCCATGCCATCGTGCCGGAAAAGCTCTCCGTCTACGACGACCGGGTCGACGGGCTCGCCTACGATCCCGCCCTGTCCCCGGCCCGGCGCCTCGCCCGCAAGCTCGAGAAGATCCCGGGCGTCGTCGATCTGGTCGCGCCCCTGCGGGCCATGCGCGACGGCCCGGTCGAGCTGTTCCGGCGCACGGATTCCCACTGGACCTACGATGGCTGCCTGATCGGCTACCGGCTGATGATGCGGGCCTGCGGTGCCGTGCCGCCGCCCGGGATCGGCGAGCGCCCCCGCTTCGAGACCGAGGGGCTGTGGGACCTCGGCGACAAGCTGCCGAACCTGCCGCGGGAGACGGTGACCAACTGGGCGGTGGAGCGGGATGCGCGGCGCGACTACGCGAGTCCCCTGGTCCTCGCTTACGAGGAGGCGGGCCGGGCCGGCGACCTGCATGTCGGGGCGCATGTGATCTACCGGAACGACTCCCCTCATGCCGATCCCCGGATTCTGGTGCTGTTCGGGGATTCCTATTCCCACTACGCGCCGATCCTGCTCACCGGCTTCCTCTCCGAGAGCTTCCGCGAGATGCACTTCGTCTGGTCGTCGAGCATCGACTGGGGCTATGTCGAAAAGGTGCGCCCGGACGTGCTGATGTTCGAGATCGCCGAGCGCTTCCTCGTGCGGGTGCCGGAAGACGATTTCGACGTCGCCGCCTTCGAGAAGCCGGACATGCCGGCCGCCCGGCGGCAGGCGGCCCTGGCGCCGGTGGTCTGACGGGGCGGCTCGGGGATGGCGGCGCTCTTCCCAAGCGCGCCCCCGCCTCCATGTGTGAAACGCGGGAACAGGAGGGTCCGGTGGGGCTGCTCGTCGACGGTGTCTGGCAGGACCAGTGGTACGACACGAAGAGCACGGGCGGCCGCTTCGAGCGGAAGGCCTCGGCCTTCCGCAACTGGGTGACGGTGGATGGAGCGCCCGGCCCTTCGGGCGAGGGCGGCTTCAAGGCCGAGGCGGGGCGCTACCACCTCTACGTCTCCCTCGCCTGCCCCTGGGCGCATCGCACCCTGATCGCGCGCGCCCTGAAGGGTCTGGAGGAGGCGATCTCGGTCTCCGTGGTCTCGCCCTACATGCGCGAGGAGGGCTGGGTGTTCCAGCCGGCGGAGACGGGCGGCGTCCCCGGCGCCACCGCGGATGCCGTCAACGGCGCGGACAGGCTCTACGAGGTCTATCTCAGGGCCGAACCCCGCTACACCGGCCGCGTCACCGTGCCGGCCCTCTGGGACAGGCAGCGCGCCACCATCGTCTCGAACGAATCCGCCGAGATCCTCCGCATGCTGAACGGCGCCTTCGGCGCCTCCGGCCCCGATCTCTATCCGGAAGCCCTGCGGGCCGAGATCGATGCGGTGAACGAGCGCGTCTACGACCGCGTCAATAACGGGGTCTACAAGGCCGGTTTCGCCACGACGCAGGCGGCCTACGAGGAGGCCTTCACTGCCCTGTTCGACGAGCTCGACGCCCTCGAGGCTCGCCTCGACCGGAGCCGCTATCTCTGCGGTTCGGACCTGACGGAAGCGGATATCCGCCTGTTCACGACCCTGGTGCGGTTCGACGCGGTCTATGTCGGGCACTTCAAGTGCAACCGGCAGCGGATTGCCGATTACCCAAACCTGTCGAACTACCTGCGTGACCTCTACGCCCTGCCGGGCGTGGCCGGCACGGTCGATCTCGACCACATCAAGCGGCACTATTACGGCAGCCACGCCAACATCAACCCGACGGGCATCGTGCCCGCGGGGCCGGCCCTGCATTTCGATGCCCCCAACGACCGCGCCCTGCGCTTCTCCGCCTGAGAGCCGGTCCCTTCGAGGAAACGACCCGACGCCATGAAGATCGGTTTGAAGACGCTCCTCTTCGTCGCTCCCGTGCTGGTGGCCGGCCCGGCCCTCGCGCAGCAGACCGCCAGCGTGACCATGGAAGGCCGCTGCGAGAAGCTGGTGATCGGTGGCCAGGACATCACCCAGAATTGCAAGGAGAAGCTCGTCAACACCGTCTCCGGGACGCGCACGAGCTTCGACTTCGCGGCCTGGGACGGGCAGACGCTGAGCTTCAGCGGGGTCGGCGCCCAGCAGGAGCGGACCGAGGAGACCGATCCGCTCCAGCCGATCAGCCTCGTCATCCCGGGCAAGAAGGACGCCAACACCATCGTGCGCAACCCGGCCCCGGCGGTCGGCTCCTGCACGTTCTCGACGCCGGAGCCCGGCAAGACCATGATCGCCTGCACGGCCAATTCCGCCGGCAAGACCTACGAGGGCGTGTTCGTGACGGAGGCCAAGGCTTCGGACGCCAAGAAGCCCGAGGATGCGCCCAAGCGCTGAAACGATCGCTGAACCGATCCGGGGAGAAGCGGCCGGGGCCTGCGCGAAAACCCTAGCCTTCCTGGGCGGATGGCACCATCTATGCGGCGTCGCGCACAGCGCGAGCCCAACCGACGACGAGACTTGAGGGTTCCATGCTCACCGACGCCTCCGCGACCGGCCCGACGCCGGCTGCCGGCCTGATCAAGGAGACCAGCACCGCCGGCTTCCGCCAGGACGTGATCGCGGAATCGATGAATCAGCCGGTGCTCGTCGATTTCTGGGCGCCCTGGTGCGGCCCCTGCAAGCAGCTCACCCCCATCCTCGAGAAGGTGGTGACGGCGGCCGGCGGCAAGGTGAAGCTCGTCAAGCTGAACATCGACGAGCATCCCGCGGTCTGGCAGCAGATCGGCCAGCAGCTCGGCCTGCAATCGATCCCCGCCGTGATCGCGATCGACCGCGGCCGTCCGGTCGACGCCTTCATGGGCGCGATCCCCGAATCCGAGGTGAAGAGCTTCGTGGGCCGCCTCGCCGGCCCCTCCGAGATCGAGCAGGTGATGGAGGAGGCCGCCGCGGCTGCGGCCGCCGGAGACCTCGCCACGGCCTCCCAGCTCTACGCCGCCGTCGTCCAGGAAGAGCCGGAGAACCTCGCCGCCCTCGCGGCGCTCGCCAAGATCCAGGTCGATGCCGGCCAGCTCGACCATGCCAAGCAGGTGCTCGCCATGGTACCGGCGGGCAAGGAGAACGACCCCCTCCTCGCCGGCGTGAAGGCGGCCCTCGAGCTCGCGGAGCAGGCAGAGAGCCTGGGCGATCTGTCCGCCTTCCAGCGCCGGATCGAGGCCGATCCGGACGATCACCAGGCGCGGTTCGACCTGGCCCTGGGCCTCAACGCGCTGGGCAAGCGCGACGAGGCGGTGGACCAGCTCGTCGCCATCGCCCGCCGGGACCGCAACTGGAACGAGGATGCCGCGCGCAAGCAGCTGCTCCAGTTCTTCGAGGCCTGGGGCCTGATGGACCCGGCGGCAATCCGGGGGCGGCGGCAGCTCTCGACGATCCTGTTCTCGTGAGCGGGGTCCGCTCCGTCACCACAACCGCGGCCGTGCGCCGCCATCGGTCAGGGGGGACGGCGCGATGAGCTTGCATGCCGGCTACAAGGCACCGGCCGATTGCCCGGGGATTATCCCGGTCTTTCCGTTGCCAGGCGCCCTGCTGCTGCCGCGGGGGCAGATGCCGCTCAACATCTTCGAGCCGCGCTATCTCGCCATGGTCGACGAGGCCCTGCGCACCGACCGGATCATCGGCATGATCCAGCCGGATGCGGAGGGCGGCGGCTCGCCGATGGCGCCGCGGCTCTACCGGATCGGCTGCGCCGGCCGGATCTCGCAATTCGCGGAGACGGGGGATGGCCGCTACCTGATCTCGCTGACCGGCGTCGCCCGCTTCCGGGTCGAGAGCGAGATCGCCGGCCCGACGCCGTTCCGGCGCTGCCAGGTGAGCTACGACGACTTCGCCTCGGATTTCGAGGCGCGTGCGGGCGAGGAGCATGTCGACCGCGAGGGCGTGCTCAAGGCCCTGCGCGACTTCGTCGAGGTCAACGACCTCAAGGTCGACTGGTCGGGCATCGAGGAGGCGCCGAACGAGGCCCTCGTCAACGCGCTCTGCATGATGAGCCCCTTCGGCGTGCGCGAGAAGCAGGCGATGCTGGAGGCGCCCGACCTGAAGACCCGGGCCGAGGTGCTGGTCGCGGTGACCGAGATGGAGCTGGTGCGCGGCGACGGCTCCGAGCCGACGCTGCAGTGACGGCGCACCCGCTCGGGGCTCGGACGATGCGGGCGGGACCGTGCGGATGCGCGATGACGAGTTTCGCCCGCGCCGGCTGCGCGCTATAGCCGGCGCGGCTCCCTTTCAGCGGATTCTCCACACATGGCCGAACAGACGACGCAGCCGGTCGAGGCGACCCGGGTCGATCCCAAGCTCCTGGAATTGCTGGTCTGCCCCCTGACCAAGGAGCCGCTCGACTACGATTCGAGCCGCCAGGAGCTGATCAGCCGCTCGGCGAAGCTCGCCTACCCGATCCGCGACGGCATCCCGATCATGCTCCCGGAGGAGGCGCGCCCGCTCACGGAGTAGCGGACGCTATCCGTAGACTCCGCAATAGCGCCGCCCGAGGGGCGAGTGGGGAAAATCCTCCAGCGCCATGAAGAGCGGGATCATGTATTCCCGAAAGACCGGGTCGTAGAGCGGCGCGCCGATCACCGCGCCGCCGGTGCCGAGGTGGAACTCCACCGCCCGCGGCAGGACGAGCCCGTCGAGATCGTCTGCCTGCGCGGCCAGGCGCTCGGCGGTGCCGTAGGCGGGCTTGAGGCCCTCGCCCTCGTCCTCCTTGGGCAGGCTCAGTGTGGGCGCGGCCGCCAGCCGGCCCCGGCGCTTCAGCAGCGCCATCATGATCCCCGCATCGGCGGCGCTGTCCGTGCCCGTCAGGGCCAGCCCGATCCAGTGGCTCACGCCGGCCCGGAGCGAGCTCTCGTAGGCTGCCTGGTAGAGCCGGCCGATCGCCGGGGAGCCGCGATAGGCGGGCAGCACCGCCGCCCGGCCGAGCTCCGCCACCACCGCGCCCGGCGGCAGCCCGGTCAGCTGCCCCTTCAGGGTCAGCGGCAGGCCGAGGGGCGTGTCGTGGTGGCGGGCCAGCGCCCCGTTCGGCCGCAGCAGCCGGAGGGTGGCGATGGGCTGCCCGTGCCGGTAGGCGACGAACAGGTCCGTCGTGTCGAGCAGGTCGAAGCCGTTCACTTCGCGCAAGGACGGCAGGAAGCCGCCCTCGAAGCGCATGGTGCGGGAATAGACCTCGAAGCGGATCCGCGTCGCCGCGTCGAGCTCCGTCACCGTCCGCGCCCGCACCACCCGGTAGGGATCGGCGGCGCGCATCCCCGCCGGGAGGCCGCCGGACGCGTCCGGCCCGGCGGTGTCCCGATCGAGGACGACGGAGCCGTCCTCCCCGCCCTCAGGCATGGAGGGCCGGCTTCAGATGCGCGTCGGCGAGCTCGTCGAGCATGCCGAGATAGGCCTCGCGGGTGGCCGCGGCGGTCATGATGATCGCCTCCTGCTCCGCCGGGTCGGTCAGGCCGCCGAGGATCCGCTCCATGTCGTCGACATGGCTGATATCGGCCTCCGCATGCAGCTCGAGGAAGGTCGTGGCCTTCTCGATGCCGTCGATGCCGCGCTTGGCGCGAAGCGCCCGGGCGCTCGGGCCGGCCCGATGCACGGCGAGCCCTTCGAGGACATAGGCGCTGCCGAGGAAGGACGCCGGGTGGCGTCCCTGCGTCGCCGCCTTGATCCAGGCGTTGTAGGCCGTGATCCAGCCGCCGGCGCCCTGCTCCTCCAGGGTCTTCTCGGCGCTGAGGCCGAGCGCCCGCAGGTCGTTGTCAATGAGGACGTCGTGGTCCTCCTCCTCTTCGGCCTTCTGGAACAGCAGGTCGGCGAGGAAGTCGTGCTGGCCGAGTTCCTTCATCCGGCGGCCGGCGCCGGAGAGGCAGGGATAGGTCAGGGCCACGTAGTGCCGGGTCTGGACGAGATAGGACACGTAGAGGTCGCGGCCGGCCGAGCCGTCGAGCAGGGCCTTGCCCGCCGCCCGCTCGTCCGTGCCGGCGACGAGCCGGTCGAGTTCCGCCCTCAGAGTCGCGACGAGGGCCTCCCCACCGCTGTCGACAACCGTCTGATTCATCTGACGCACGCTCCGCATCGGGATCCGAGGCGGAGGGCCCGAGCGCCCTCCGCGACGCCCGGACGCTAGGCCGGGCCGGGGGGCGGCCTCCAACAAAACGGGGCAGCGGATTTTGTCGCCGTCATGCTTGACAGAGCGAGACCCTAGGTTGCCAGTAGCAACCGCCGTGACCAGAGGTCACGAAAAAGGGCGCGCGGTTCGAAGACCGCGCGCCCTGTCGCATTCCGAGCGGTTGAGGGCCGCGTCAGCGACCCTGCTGGATCGCCGAGAGCTGCCAGCGGCCGCCGCGCTCGCGCACGAAGGTCCAGAACTCCTTGGCCTCGGTCGGGCCGTTCTCCAGCACCTGGCCCGAGCGGCGGTCCAGGGTGATGTCGCGGAGCGAAAAGCGCATGGCGACGGTGGCGTATTCCGCCGTGCCCTCGCTCCAGGCCTCCGAGAGGTCGCCCTGGAGGAGCTTCACGTCGGAGATGCGGTTGACCACGCCGCGGGCGGCGTTGGCGCGCAGTTCTTCCTCGAAATAGCCGACCATCTCCGGGGTCGCGAGGTTGCGCAGGGCCGCCACGTCCTCCTGGCCATAGGCGGCCTGGATCGCGTTCAGGCTCTGCTCGAAGGCCTCGTAGTCGGAGGGGCCGATCTGGATCGGGCGGGACGGCGCCGCCGCGGTGCCCCCGCCATAGCCGTAGCCGGCATTGGGCTGGCCCGGGCCGTTCGGATTCGAGCCGCCCAGGTTCGAGCGCGCATAGCCCGCATTCGCCATGGCAGGCTCGCCCTGCTGGCGGCGGCGGAAGAAGCGCAGCGCCAGCATCACCAGGCCGACCAGAAGGCCGATCTGGAGCAGCAGGCCGAGGAAGGAGGCGATGCCGCCGAGTCCGCCGAAGAGGCCGCCGCCGAGCAGGGCGCCGAGGAGACCCGCGCCGAGCAGGCCCGCGAAGAAGCCGCCGCCGAAGCGGCGTCCCTGCGAGGGGGCCTGCATGCCGGGATTGTTGAAGCCCGGGCTCGGCTGGGTCTGCGAGCGCTGCATCGGGCCGGTCGCGCCGGGCGAGGTCGTCGTCGCGGCGGGCGGGCTATAGGTCCGCGAGCCGCGCGAGCCCATCCCGCCTCCGCCGCCCGGCCGGGCGTCGACGGCAGTTGCGGCGAAGGCCAGCGACGCGGCGAGCGCGAGCATGGTCGCGGCGCGCCGGCGACGGGGTTTCAGGGAATCCATGTCGATCCTCGAAGAAGGGTCCGAGAGGGCAGAAGCGCCCTCTCAAAATATGGTGACGGCCGAGCGTGCTTTTTAGTCCTTCCAAAAAGCACTTCTCCACAGCTGTGCTCAGCCGGCCGCAGGAAACACGAGGCGGATGGTGGCGCCCTCGTTGGGGCGGCTGTCGAGGGTGATGGTCCCGCTCTGCCGCTTCATCAGTCCGTGCACGATGGCGAGTCCGGTGCCGCGGCCGGCCTCCCGGCTGGTGGCGAAGGGGGCCAGTGCCCGGGTCAGCATCTCCGGTGACAGGCCGTGGCCGGTATCCGTGACGGCGATGCCGACGGCGCCGTTCTCGGGGCGCTGCAGGCTGCGGTCGCCGGGGGGCACCAGGAATGTGCCGATGCTGATCCGGCCCGCCCCCGAGATCGCCTCGCAGGCATTGGCGAGCAGCAGGTCGAGGGCGAGGCCGACCTGGATCGGGTTGGCCAGCGCCATCGGCAGGTTCGGTACCGTCTCCGCGGTCAGGCTCAGCCGCTCGGGCATGCGGGGGCTGTGCCGTTCCACGAAGGCCGCGACCACGGCATTCAGGTCGATCGGGCGCACGTCCGGCGCGATCCGCCGGGAATGGGCGAGGAGCTGCCGCGTCAGCGCCGCGGCCCGCTCCGAGGCTTCCGTCGATCGGGTGAGCGCCCGGCGCACGAAGGGCTCCTGCCGGTCGCCCAGGCGCCGGTTCAGGCCGTCGATGTAGCCGATCAGGATCTGCAGGAAGTTGTTGAACTCGTGGGCGACGCTGTTGGTGAGGAGCCCCAGCGCCTCCCGCTGGCGCGACAGGGCGAGCGCGCCTTCGGCATCCTTGCGCCGGGTCACGTCGACGATCTGGCCGACATAGCCGCCGGCGGGCAGGGGCGCGAGATGCAGTTCCCCCCAGTAGCCCGCTCCGCCCTCGGCCTCGAACAGCAATTCGCCCGCGAAGGCCGTGCCCTCCGCGAGGGCCGCCTGCAGGCCGTGCAGGGCGCCGGCCTCCTCCTGCCGGGCGAGCAGCGTGTCCAGGCTGCGACCGAGGAGCGCCTCCGGCGCGAGGCCGGTCAGGGCGGACAGGGCCACATTGGCGGCCGTGAGGACGGATGCGCCCGGCGGCCCCGCGATCAGGAAGGCCGGCACGGGCAGCGCCGCGAGAAGAGCCGCCTCTGCCGGGGAGACGGACGCGCCGCCGTCGCGATGCGATGTCATGCTCGGATGCCCGCCGCCGGTTGAGGCCTCACCGGCAAGAGATAGGCTCTCTCCGGGCCACGGCTACGCCTCCGCGGCGATGGCGGAAGCGCGACGGGCGCTCAGCCGAACGCGATCGGACGGCTCACTGCCGCACCCACATCACCCGGGCGATCCAGGTGACCTCGCTCAGCGGCACGGTGCGGTCCTCGTGGGCCGGGTTGAGGGAGACGAGCTCGATGGTGCGGGCCGTGCGCCGGCGCAGCTCCTTGGCCAGCACCTCGCCGGTGACGAGGCGGACGACGATGCGGTCGCCCTTGCGGATGCTCGCCGTGGGCGAGACGATCAGCACATCCCCGTCCCGGTAGAGCGGCGCCATCGAATCGCCCTGCACTTCGAGGGCGAAGGCGCGGTCGCCGCCGAGATCGGGAAACTCGATCTCCTCCCAGCCCGGGCCGCCGGTGGGCATGCCCTCCTCGGTGAAGAGCCGACCGGCCCCCGCCTGGGTCATGCCGATGAGCGGCACCATCGAGCGGATCGGACCCTCGCGGGCCGCGATCAGGCGGAAGAAGTCGTCGAGGCTGGCACCGGTGGCGGCCAGCACCTTCGAGACCGATTCGGTCGAGGGCCAGCGCTTGCGCCCGTCCGGGCCGATTCGCTTCGAGCGGTTGAAGCTGGTCGCGTCGAGGCCCGCCCGCCGGGCGAGCCCGGAGGCGGAATAGCCGTAGCGCTCGGCCAGCCGATCGATCGCGGCCCAGATCTGCTCGTGCGACAGCATGTCGGACTCGGGAAGGTTTGGGGCGCGATGTGGGACTGCTAACCTAGCACTAGGAAAGTAGAGCCAAAAGAAAGGAGACGCAACGCATCTTTCGGGGTGGCGAGGTTTTCGCACCTGAGGCGCGCCGAGGCTAGAGCCGGCGGCGGCTGTCCGATGCAATGGCCCCGGTTGCCGCCATGCGCCGCGCGCATTATCGCTCCCGCGGCCTCTGGAGCACGCCCGCCACGCGGATTGGGCGGGACTCTCAAGCCCTGAGATTCCGCGCTCCCGGCACCCGCCGAGGACGAGCGCTCCAATGGGGAGGGCGATGGCGCTCATCTACAAGATCTGTCCGCGCGGCCTCTGGCAGGCCGCCGAGGCAGCGGGCGTCTTCACGGGCGCCCCTGTCGACCAGGTCGACGGCTTCATCCATTTCTCGACCGCGTCCCAGGTGGCCGAGACGGCGGCGCGGCATTTCGCGGGGCAGGCGGACCTGCTCCTCGTCGCGGTGGAGGCGGCGGCGCTCGGCGACGCCCTGCGCTACGAGCCGTCCCGCGGCGGCGACCTCTTCCCCCATCTCTACGGCCCGCTTCCCCTCGCCGCCGTCCGCGCGGTGGACCCGCTGCCTCTCGGGGCGGAGGGCCGGCACGTCTTCCCGGCGGCGTTCGGCCCGGAAGGCGGTCCGGCGTGATGGGCCCCCTGTTCTCCCTGGCGCGTCCCGTCCTCCACGGGCTCGATGCCGAGGCCGCCCATGGCCTCACCCTGCGCGCCCTGGCGCTGATGCCGCCCCTCGGCCCGGCACCGGACGATTCCCGCCTGAAGGTCGAGGCTTTCGGGCGCCGCTTTCCCAATCCCGTCGGCCTGGCCGCGGGCTTCGACAAGGGCGCGCAGGTGCCCGACGCGCTGCTGCGCCTCGGCTTCGGCTTCGTCGAGGTCGGCGGCGTGGTGCCGAAGGCGCAGCCCGGCAATCCCCGCCCGCGGGTCTTCCGGCTCGTCCGCGACGGCGCGGTCATCAACCGCTTCGGCCTCAACAGCGAGGGACTCGCCGTGGTGGCGCCGCGCCTGGAGCGGCGGCGCGGCCGGCCGGGCCTCGTCGGTGTCAATATCGGGGCGAACAAGGACTCGGCCGACCGGCTCGCCGACTACGTCGCCTGCACGGAGGCGTTGGCGCCCCATGTCGCCTTCGTCACCGTCAACGTGTCCTCGCCCAATACCCCGGGCCTGCGCGACCTGCAGGGCGAGGCCTTCCTCGACGATCTGCTCGCCCGGGTGGTCGAGGCGCGGGACGGGACCTCGCCCGACACTGCCGTGCTCCTGAAGATCGCCCCCGATATCGGGCTCGAGGCCCTCGACGCCATGGTCGCCACGGCTCAGCGCCGGGGCGTGCAGGGGCTCGTCGTCTCGAACACCACCATCGCCCGGCCGCAGAGCCTCCAGGAGACGGTGCTCGCCCGCGAGACCGGCGGCCTCTCCGGCCGCCCGCTCTTCGGGCCTTCCACGCGCCTCCTCGCCCAGACCTTCCTGCGCGTCGGCGAGGCGATCCCGCTGATCGGGGTTGGCGGCGTCGATTCGGCGGAGGCCGCCTGGACCAAGATCCGGGCCGGCGCGAGCCTGATCCAGCTCTACTCCGCCCTGGTCTATCAGGGGCCGGGCCTGGTCGGGGCGATCAAGCGCGGCCTCCTCGAACGCCTCGAGGCGGAGAGGCTGCCCGGTCTCGGCCCGGTCGTCGGCCGCGACGCGGAGGCCATCGCCCGCGGCTGAGCGGCGGCCCGCGGCCCATGCAACCTTTGAGGAGTATGGGCCGCCCCTCATGTGTCGAAAGCATGCCGGCTGTCCGGGTCCGGCGGAGGTTCCGTGCGTTGTCCGGCCAAGCGCGCGGTCGCGCAGGGCACGGAGCCGGACCCATGAGCATCGAGAACGTCGCCGATCTCTTCGTCGAGACCCTGCAGCAGGTCGGCGTGCGCCGGATCTACGGCATCGTCGGCGACAGCCTGAACGGCATCACCGAGGCCGTGCGGGCCCGCGGCGTGATCGAGTGGGTCCATGTCCGCCATGAGGAGGTCGCCGCCTTCGCCGCCTCCGGCGAGGCCCAGGTCACCGGGGAGCTCGCCGTCTGCGCCGGCTCCTGCGGCCCGGGCAATCTGCACCTCATCAACGGGCTCTACGACGCGCACCGCTCGCGCACCCCGGTCCTGGCCATCGCCGCCCAGATTCCCTCGGCGGAGATCGGCTCGAACTATTTCCAGGAGACCCATCCGGAAGAGCTCTTCCGCGAGTGCAGCCACTCCTGCGCCCTGGTCTCCGACCCGGCACAGCTGCCCTATGTGCTGGAGACCGCGATCCGCACGGCGGTGGGCCAGCGCGGCGTGGCGGTGATCGTCATCCCCGGCGACGTGGCCCTGCGCCCCGCCCCGAAGCGGGCCGTCGCGGCGCCGCGGAGCCTGCTGCCCAAGGCGCCCGTCACCGTCCCGGCGGAGGACGAGCTCGACCGGCTCGCCGCGCTCCTGAACGGGTCCTCGAAGATCACCCTGTTCTGCGGCCGGGGCTGCGCCGGCGCGCATCCGCTGCTGATGCGGCTCGCCGAGACGCTGAAGAGCCCGATCGTCCATGCCCTCGGGGGCAAGGAGCATGTCGAGCACGACAATCCCTACGATGTCGGCATGACCGGGCTGATCGGGTTCTCCTCGGGCTACGCGGCGATGGAGGCCTGCGAGACCCTGCTGATGCTGGGCACGGATTTCCCCTATCGGCAGTTCTTCCCCGACCACGCCACCATCGCGCAGGTCGATATCCGGCCCGAGAATCTCGGCCGTCGCTGCCGGCTCGACCTCGGCCTCGTCGGCGATGTCGGCACCACCGTCGCGGCGCTCCTGCGCCGGCTGACGCCGAAGCAGGACGACCGCCACCTCAAGGCCTGCCTCGCCCATTATGCCAAGGCCCGCGAGGGGCTGGACGACCTCGCCACCGGCAAAGCCGGCCGCAAGCCGATCCATCCGCAGTACCTGACCAAGGTCCTGAGCGACCTCGCAGGTCCCGATGCAGCCTTCACGACCGATGTGGGCACGCCGACGATCTGGGCCGCCCGCTACCTGACGATGACGCCGGGCCGGCGGCTGATCGGCTCCTTCGCCCACGGCTCTATGGCCAATGCCATGGCCCAGGCCATCGGCATCCAGGCAGCGGATCGCAAGAGGCAGGTGGTCTCGCTCTCGGGCGATGGCGGCTTCGCCATGCTGATGGGCGACATCCTCACGCTCACGCAGCAGAAGCTGCCGGTGAAGGTGGTGATCTACAACAACGGCACCCTCGGCTTCGTCGAGATGGAGATGAAGGCCGCGGGCTATCTCGAGACCGGTGTCGGGCTGCAGAACCCGGACTTCGCCGCCATGGCCCGCGCCATCGGTATCCACGCCATCCGGGTCGAGGATCCGGGCGAGCTTGAGGGTGCCGTCCGCGAGGTGCTGGCCCATGACGGACCGGCCCTGCTGGACGTGGTCACCAACCGCCAGGAGTTGTCGATGCCCCCCAAGGTCGAGGCGGCCCAGCTCAAGGGGTTCAGCCTCTACGTGCTGCGCGCCGTGATGAACGGCCGCGGCGACGCGATCCTCGATCTGGCCAAGAGCAACCTGATCCGTTGAGAGGGCCGGCCCCTCATCCCTCGAAGGTGAGGGGCCTGGGCCAACTCGGCTCCTCGATCGGGAGGCCGTCGGGGCTCCCTCAGAGCCGCATCGCGCCTCGGGCGATCGCCGCGAAGGTCGGCCCGTCGAGCGGCCGATAGGCGCCATCGCGGTCGATGTAGAGCGGATCCGTGATCTTCTCCGGATCAAACCCGTCCTCGGCGAGCGCGCCCTTGCGCTGCTTGAAGGTCTCCGTGTGGGCGAAACCCGGCGCGAGGCGCAGGAAGAGCGGGCGGGCATAGGCCGGGAGCCGGGCGGCCAGGGCCGCGTACAGGTCCGCGAGATCGAAATCCGGGTCGGTGGTGAGGGCTGCCATGCCGGCCTTGCCCTCGGCGCCGGGCACGGCGACGCCGTAGACGATGGCCTCGGTCACCCCCGGGCAGCGGCCGAGCGCCTCGGCCACTTCGGTGGTGGCGACGTTCTCGCCCTTCCAGCGGAAGGTGTCGCCGATCCGGTCGACGAAATAGAAGAAGCCCTGCGCGTCCCGCCGCATCAGATCGCCGGTGCGCATCCAGGCGTCTCCCGGCTGCAGGACGTCGCGCAAAACTTTGCGGTCGGTCTCGGCGGCGCTGGTATAGCCCTCGAAGCTGTGCTCGGCCTTGGCCGAAAGGCGGCCGAGCAGCTCGCCCGTCTCGCCCGGATCGGCCGGCACGCAGCGCCCGGCGGCATCGCGCAGCGGCAGGCCCGTCTCCATGTCGTGGCGCACGATCAGCGCCGGCGAGCGCTGCGCCATGAAGGGCGGCACCCGCCCCACCGCGCCGACCTTGCCTTCGACATTGTAGAGCGAGACCGTGCCCTCGGTCGCCGCGTAGAATTCGAGGATGCGAGGCACCGCGAAGCGTACCTGGAAGCGCTCCCACACCTCGGGCCGCAGGCCGTTGCCGGTGCAGAGGCGCAGACGATGCGCGCGCTCCAGAGGGTCGGGGGGCGCCGCGGCGAGGTAGCGGCAGAGCTCGCCGATATACTGGAACAGGGTCGCGCCGCTCTCGACCACGTCCGGCCAGAACCGGCTCGCCGAGAATTTGTCGCGGAGGATGACCGCGCCGCCCCCGAGCAGCACGCTGCCCGGCGCCACCACCCCGCCGACGCTGTGGTAGAGCGGCAGGCAATCGTACATCCGGTCGTCCGGCTGCGGATCGATCAGCCCCGCGAACCAATGCGTCCACATCATCACGCGATGGTGGCTCACCCGCGCGGCCTTGGGCAGGCCGGTCGTGCCCGAGGTGTAGATTAGGAGCGCCTCGTCGCGGACCGTGACGGACGGGGCCTCCTCCGCAAGCAAAGGCTCCCCGGAGAAGCCCGCGGCCGCCTCCGCGAGGGTGGGGGTCTCGCCCTCGCCCTGCCACCAGACCGGCGGTGGGGCGTCGAGATGCGGCCGCGCGCTCTCCAGGGCCTCGGCGAGCCCGGTCTCGGCGATCAGGATGCACGGGGCCGCCACGGCGAGGCAATGGGCGAGGCTGCGCTCGCGCAGATGGGCGTTGAGCAGTGCCACCCGCAGGCCGACCCGCGTCAGCCCGAGCCAGAGCGCGAGATAGTCCGGCCGGTTGCGCATCAGCAGGGCGACGGTGTCCCCCTGGGCGAGGCCCTGGGCCAGGGCCCAGCGGGCGTAGCGGTTCTGGCGTTCGGACAGGGCGCGGTGACTCAGAATCTCGTCGGTGCCGATCAGGGCCGGCGCCGCGCCGTGCCGCTCCGCCAGCTCGTCGATCACCCGCGGGAAGATGCGCTCCGGCTGCGCGTCGATGCGCGCGGTGCGTTCGAGCGCACCGATCCAGCCCGCGGTCGAGGATGGGCGCTGGGAGGGGGGAGAGGCAGGCGAGGCGGCCATGTCGGTCGAGGGAGGCTCAGGCCGTCGCCGCATTGGCCCGGCGCGCCGCCACGCAGGCAAGCCAGTTGCGGAAGAACTGGGCCGCGGGCGCCTGCCAGGTGGCGGGGAGCGGGGGCGCCTCGGCGAGGCCGGGAAAGGCCGAAAACAGGGTCGGGTCGCGCCGGGCACGCGCCCGCTTCGCGAAGGCTTCGAGGCGGATGGCGGCCTCCGGCGTGAAGTAGTTCTCCGGCTGCTCCGGGCAGGTCTCCCGCGTACCGTCCAGGAAGCGACCGACATCCCGGCGATACTCGCGGGCAAGGCCGTCCCCGTCATATTCAGGGTGGCCCTGGAGAAAGACGAAGAGGCTGCCGGCGTCCCGCACGAACAGGTCGACGCCGATCGTGTCCGAGCGGCGCAGCACGGTGTAGCCCTGGGCGATCAGATCCGCCTCGTCGAGGTCGTTCCAGCGGGAATGGGGCACCGCCACCGTCTCCGGCAGGCCGGCGAGCAGGGGATGCCCGGCCGTCGTCTGGCAGGCATAGACGCCCGAGTACTTGGTCGGGAGCGGCTTGCGGCGGATGCCGTGCAGGTGCAGCACCGCCGCGTGGGCGGCGAGGCAGGAGAACAGGGTCGAGACCGTGTGGCCGGCGGCCCAGTCCACCACCGCGCTCAGGGGCTCGTAGAAGGGCTCCTCCTCCAGCCGGGCGAGCCTCGGCTCGCTTCCAGTGATGACGAGGGCATCGAGGCCGGCGGCCGGAAGCGCCTCGTGCGCGGCGTAATGCGCGTCGCGATGCGCCGCGATCGTGTCGCCCCGGGGCGGGCCGAGGAAGGCGAAGAGCGCAAGGCTCGCCTCCGGACCGATCAGGCGGCGGAACTGCCGCTCGGTCTGCACGAAAGCGGCATCCGGCATGTTGTTCAGGAGCCCGATCCTCAGGGGGCGCGCCGGGATCTCCGCCGCGACGCTCGGCAGAGCCGTGCCGGTGTCATCCTCGCCGGTCGCGGAGGCGGGACGGGGCAGTCCGTGACCCAGCATGGGATATACTCCTGGATGGTTCGCGCGGCTCCGGGGCGCTCTCGCTCGCGTAAGAAACCTCAGGCCGTGCGGCCCCTGGTCTCGGCAGCACGCAGCGCCTGGTCGAGGTCCTCGGTGATGTCGTCGATATGCTCGATGCCGACGCTGAGCCGGATCATCTCGGGGAAGACACCGGCCAGGCGCTGCTCCTCGCGCGTCATCTGGCGGTGGGTTGTCGAGGCCGGGTGGCAGGCGAGCGACTTGGCATCGCCGATATTCACGAGGCGCTTCACCAGGGTGAGCGCGTCGTAGAACGCCTTCCCCGCTTCGAAGCCCCCATGCACGCCGAAGGTCAGCAGCGACGAGCCCTGGCCGTTCAGGTATTTCTGCGCCATGGCGTGATGCGGGCTGTCCGGGAAGCCGGCATAGTTCACCCAGGCGATGCCGGGATGCGCGCGCAGGAATTCGGCCACCTTGCGCGCGTTCTCCACGTGCCGCTCGACGCGCAGAGCCACGGTCTCGATGCCCTGGAGCAGCAGGAATGCGCTCATGGCCGGCAGCACCGCCCCGGTGGTGCGCTGGTAGACGCTGCGCGCCCGCGCCGCGAAGGCGCCCGGGCCGAAATGATCCGTGTAGACGAGGCCGTGATACGAGACGTCCGGCGTCGAGAACATCGGGAAGCGTCGCGCCTGCGCCGCCCAGTCGAACCGGCCGGAATCGACGATGACGCCGCCCAGGGTGGTGCCGTGGCCGCCCATGAACTTGGTGAGCGAGGCGATGACGATGTCGGCGCCGTATCGGATCGGCCGCATCAGGATCGGGGTCGGCACGGTGTTGTCGACGATCAGCGGTACGCCCCGCTCATGCGCGACGGCGGCGAGCGCTTCGATGTCGCAGATGTTGCCGGCGGGGTTGCCGATCGACTCGCAATAGACGGCGCGGGTGTCGTCGTCGATCAGCGCGGCGATCGCCTCCGGGGCATCGCTCTCGGCGAAGCGGCACCGGATGCCCTGGCGCGGAAGCACATGGGCGAGCAGCGTGTGGGTGGTGCCGTAGAGCTGCGGCACGGAGACGATGTTGCCGCCATGGTCCGCGAGCGTCGCAATGGCGTAGTGCAGCGCCGCCTGGCCCGTGGCCACGGCCAATGCCGAGTGGCCGCCTTCCAGCTCCGCGACCCGCCGCTCCAGCACCGCGACCGTGGGGTTGGCGATCCGGCTGTAGCGGAAGCCTTCCTCCTCGAGGTTGAACAGGGCCGCGCCATGGTCGGCGCTGTCGAAGGCGTAGGCCACGCTCTGGTAGATCGGCACCGCCACCGCATGCGTCGTCGGATCGTGCTCGAAGCCGGCATGGACGGCGATGGTTTCGGGACGCATGGGACGATTCGCCTCCGGGCGCAGGGCTCGATGGCCTTCACAGCAAGGCACACACCAGCACCTGCCGTATCAAATGGAGACGACCGGTTTCGGAACGTGGTGAAAGGGCGCGGCGCGGGATTTCCCCTACGGAAACGCCCCGCCCGAGGCGAACGCCCTCGCGCGGCAGACAAGGCTGAGGTCGAAGGCCCCACGCGCGAATGCGGATTTCCATCCCGCGGTGAAACAGATGTCCCGCAGGGGCACAGGTCAATAATGGCGAAAACAGTACAATCGCGCGGTGCGATCGCAGATTTTCTGTGATCGCGTTAATGATGTGCTTCACCGGCACTTGTGCTGGGTGAAGATTCCCGCTCTTTCTCGCGAAGCAGCTTTTCGGATGGTTCCGAGCGCTGCCTTCATCCGCAA
Organism: Methylobacterium organophilum; assembly: GCF_022533465.1. Taxonomy (NCBI): domain Bacteria; kingdom Pseudomonadati; phylum Pseudomonadota; class Alphaproteobacteria; order Hyphomicrobiales; family Methylobacteriaceae; genus Methylobacterium; species Methylobacterium organophilum. The sequence goes on from NZ_CP092848.1 coordinate 2,661,503, forward strand.
AGGAGGGTGGCCTTGGCGACGAAACCGATGATTCCTTCCGTGACCTCCGTGGAACTGAGGTCGGCCCCGATCGAGCCGAGCTGGATCCGCGAGGGGACGCCGATCGCCCGCAACGCGACGCTCTCGCGCAGCGACGACGGCCTCGCCAGCACCCTGGTCTGGGACTGCACGGCGGGCAAGTTCCAGTGGATCTACGAGATCGACGAGACGATCTACTTCCTCGAAGGTTCGGCCACGATCTCCGACGGCCATAATCCGGCCAGGACCTTCGGGCCGGGCGACGTGCTGTTCCTGCCCCGCGGGGCGGTGTGCGACTGGCACGTCGAGACCTACGTCAAGAAGGTCGCCTTCTGCCGCCGCACCACGCCCAAGGTCGTCGGCTTCGCCTTGCGCGCGATCGGCCGGATCGGCCGGATGCTGAGGCGCAAGCCCGCCACTGCCGGCGGCTTCCAGATCGGCGCCACCGAAGCGGCCTGATCGGCGACGTCCGCTGCGCCCGGGCCTCTCGGGCGCGGCAGGAGGCCGAAGCCGTCGCGGCTCGGCCGGGCAAGCGTGAGAGAAATTGCGCCATGACGGCACCGGACCCGGACACCTGGACCTTTTTCGAGGGCGCCTGGCACCCGGGGAACGTGCGGATCATGGGGCCGCGCACGCATGGCGCCTGGCTCGCCTCCACGGTCTTCGACGGGGCCCGTGCCTTCGAGGGGGTGACGCCCGACCTCGACCGGCACCTCGCCCGGGTCAACCGCTCCGCCACGGCCCTGGGGCTCAAGCCCAAGCTGAGCGTCGCGGAATGGGACGCCCTCGTGCGCGAGGGGCTCGCCCGCTTCCCCGACGGGGCCGAGCTCTACATCCGGCCGATGTACTGGGCGGAATCGGGCTTCGCCGGCGGCGTGCGCTTCGATCCCGAGTCCACCAATTGGTGCCTCTGCCTGTATCACGCGCCGATGCCGCTGCCTTCGGGCGTCAAGGCGACGCTCTCCCCCTTCCGCCGCCCCTCGATCGAGGTGGCGCCGGTGGATGCCAAGGCGGGCTGCCTCTACCCCAACGGCGCCCGGGCGCTTACGGAGGCCCTGTCGCGAGGCTTCGGCAACTGCCTGATGCGCGACGGGCTCGGCAACATCGCCGAGTTCGCCAACGCCAACGCCTTCTTCGCCAAGGACGGGGTGGTCTACACGCCGGTTCCCAACGGTACCTTCCTCGCCGGCATCACCCGGGCGCGGGTGATCGACCTCCTGCGCTGCGACGGCGTCACGGTGGTGGAGAAGACGCTCGCCTACGCGGATTTCCTCCAGGCCGACGAGGTCTTCACCGCCGGCAACTTCGCCAAGGTCGCCCCGGTCATCGGCCTCGACGAGATCCGCTTCGAGCCGGGCCCGCTCTTCCGCCGCGCCCGCCAGCTCTACTGGGACTTCGCGCATCACAGGCTCGGGTGAGGAGGGCGCGGTGGCCGCTCAGGTGAGCGGCACCGCCGTCACGAAGTGAGCCACCGGCTCGTCCTCGATCCACCATACGGTGCGCGCCCGCGGGGAGCGCCCGTCCTGGGTGCGGATCGGCCCTTCGAAGATCAGCTTCGGGAGCTTGCCCGGCATCTCCACGCGTCGGGACGGGACATCCTCGACGAAATGCCGGCCAGTGCGTCGATCAATTCGATGGGACGGCCCGGTTCGAAACCGAAGGGCCGATTCAGGCTCGTCCTTGCGCAGCAGGTATGAGACTTCGACGACATCTCCGAGAGGGGAGCGGGGATCGGCTTACAAGCGGCGCGCCGAGCCACCCGCTTCCGGATCGTCTCACCGTACCGCCAGCGCCTTCTCCCGGATCGCGGTGAGCGTCATGCCCGGTGCGATCGCGTCGGTGGACATCTTGAGGTGGATGATCGCGGGCTGATCGGAGGCGCGGGCGGCTTCGAGGGCGGCCGGGAAATCCTCCGTGCGCTCGACCGTGACGCCGAAGCCGCCGAAGGCCCGGGCATAGGCGGCGAAATCCGGGTTCACGAGGTCGGTCGCGCAGACGCGGCCCGGGAAATCCCGCTCCTGGTGCATGCGGATCGTGCCGTAGCTCGCATTGTCCGCGACGATGCAGAGAATGTTGAGCCCGTATTGCACGGCGGTCGCGAATTCCTGGCCGTTCATCAGGAAGTCGCCGTCGCCGTTGAGGGAGACCACCACCCGCTCCGGGTGGAGGCGCTTCATCCCCACCGCCGCGGGCACGCCGTAGCCCATGGAGCCGGAGGTCGGCGCCAGATGGGTGGCGAACCGGCGGAAGCGGTAGAAGCGGTGGATCCAGGCCGCGTAGTTGCCGGCGCCGTTGCAGAGGATCGCGTCCTCGGGCAGCGCCGCGCGCAGATGGACCATCACCGCGCCGAGATTGACCGGGCCCGGCTGCGGCGTCGCCGTCTCGCTCCAGGCGAGGTATTCCGCATGGGCCGCCCGGGCCTGATCGGACCAGGGCTTCGCGGGGGGCGGCGCGAGCTGCGCCAGGGCGGCGGCCATGCGGGTCGGTGTGGCCACGATTCCGAGATGGGGCACGTAGACCCGTCCGAGCTCCTCCGGCCCCGGATGGATATGGACGAGCCGGGTCCGCGGCCCCGGGATTTCGAGCAGGCTGTAGGTTTGGCTCGCGACCTCGCCGAGGCGGCCGCCGAGGACGATCAGCAGGTCGGCGGCCTTCGCCCGGGCAACGAGCTTCGGATTGGCGGCGAGCCCCAGATCGCCCGCGTAGTTCGGGTGCAGCGGATCGAAGAGCGGCAGCCGGCGATAGCTCGTGGCGACCGGCAGGTCGAAGCGCTCCGCGAAGCTGCGGATCTCCGCATAGGCCTGCGTGCTCCAGCGGCTGCCGCCGAGCAGCAGGAACGGGCTCTCCGCCTCCGCGAGAAGGGCGGCGAGCCGCTCCATCTCCTCAGCCCCCGGAGCGGCCTCGACCGGAACGAAGGCGGGCGCCAGCGGTCCCGGCGCGGCCTCCTTCAGCATGTCCTTGGGCAGCGCCACCACCACCGGGCCGGGCCGTCCGCCGGTGGCGGCGTGGAAGGCGCGGGAGACATATTCCGGCACCCGGGCGCCCTGGTCGATCTCGGTCGCCCATTTGGCGATCGGCCTGAAGGCGGCGCGGTAATCGACCTCCTGCCAGGCCTCGCGGTCGCGCAGGGACCGCTCGACCTGCCCGACGAACAGGATCATCGGCGTCGAATCCTGCTGGGCGATGTGGATGCCCGCCGAGGCATTGGTTGCCCCCGGCCCCCGGGTGACGAAGCAGATGCCCGGCCGGCCCGTGGCCTTGCCATGGGCCTCCGCCATCATCGCCGCGCCGCCCTCCTGGCGGCAGACCGTGACATTGATGCCGGAATCGTAGAGCGCGTCGAGCACCGGCAGGAAGCTCTCGCCGGGCACGGTGAAGACGTGGGTCACGCCGTTGACCACGAGCTGGTCGACGAGCGCCTGGGCGGCGCTGCGGGGTTGGGATCCGTCTGTGTCGTGCATGGAGGAGATCCGGTGGGTCGTGGGCGCCGTCCTTGGGAGCCTGCGCGGCGTGTCGGCCGCGAAACTCCGGCATGGGATGCGCTGCCCGTGCCATCCCGCGCCGCAGAGGCTAGGGCCTCTGCTCGTGACGATTTGCAGAGGGACGCTTCAGGTCCCGATCAGCGCCGCTTCCGTATAGGCGAGGTCGCCCAGCCGGGGCGCCTCCGTGCCGCGAAAATATTTCGGCATCCGGCCGGGCAGGAAGCGGCTGGGCAGGCCCGGCACCGGGCCGTTCGCGTCGAGCACGAGCAGGAACAGGCCGTGGCGGGCGAGCGCACGGCCGATCGCCGGCGACAGGAGCCTCCAGTCGGTCTCTGCCGCGCAATAGATCACCTGCGCGATCGGGAGACGGCCTCGGACCATCCGCCGCGCCACCACGAAGGGATAGGCCTTTCCGCCAGCGAGGCACCAGAAGGCGACGCAGCCGAGCCGCCTGTGATGCTCCATGAGCGCGACCTCGGCCGGGTCGAGGTCGAACGCGCCGTCGGGCGTCTCCCAGAGGACCTCGGCGCCGCCGAACCGCGGCAGCGCCAGGAGCGGGGCGGCCAGCGCGACGCCCTCGTTGTAGCAGACGAAGCCCTGTGCCCTGATGATCGGCGCGGTGTAGCGCTCCGCCGAGATGTTGAGATAGATCACCGAGCGATCGCGCAACGCGGCGCTCACGAGGGTCATGCTGTAGCGGCGATAGCCTTCGGCCACGTACCAGCTCGAGACGCTGCAGCGCCGGCCGCCGGCCGCGTAGACCGTCAGCAGGCTTCCGACCAGCCTGTCCCCTTCGGCGAGCACGAAGCCCATTCCGGGCAGGGCTTCCGCCTTTGTCCAGGCGTGGATCCGTTCGAGAGACGCGCGCCAGGATGCCGCGTCGCGGACCGGGAAGCCCTGTGCCAGCAGGAGCGCCAGGGAATCGAGATCCTGCGCCTCGATCTTCCGGCAGCGTACGGAGCGCCGTGGCGCCGGATCCGTCGGGGACGGCTTGATGGCATCGGAAAGACCTTCAGCTTGCGTCGTCATGCGTCGCCCTCGTCCGTCCCCGGTCGGCACAACCGTCTCGTTACAGGGACGGATCCCGTGTCGGATCCACACAGTTCGTGCCCTTGAAGGGGGTCTCGAACTTGCTCTTTAGGGGCCGATAAGCGGGCCAATATCGGTTCGGCACGGGGCCCGGGATCCGGTCCTCCGGCAGAACCCCGAGGAACGGGGCGGCGCGAGGAGAGAAAGGCAATGCGGGGCGTCTCGGCATGATCGCGAGTCTGACCGCGTCCGTGCTCGGCCGCCTGTCCGCCAAAGCCTCGGCGGCAGCGGGAGGGCGTGGCGGCTTCGGAAGCCGCTTCGCCGTGATCCTGTCGGGCGAGCTGATCCAGAGCCTGTTCCATTTCGTCCTGAATATCGTGCTCGTGCGGACTCTCAGCCAGCACGATTACGGGCTGTTCGCCATCGTGTTCACCAGCGGCGCGGTGGGCATCGCCTATATCCGCGCCCTCGTCGCGGTGCCGGCGACCCTGTTCCTCTCGCGCAGCCTCGGCCGTCCGGCCGAGCGCGGCTACGACGTGGTGTTCGGCTCGGGCGCCCTCGTCGTGGCCCTCGGCATGGGCCTCCTCGCCGTGGCGGCGCTCGTGCCCGTCATCGGCTCCGGTGCCCTCGCGGCCGGCGCCTTCATCGCCCTCTACGCCTTCCGCAGCTACCTGCGCATCGTGCTGCTCGCCCGGAAGGCCTCTCGGATCGCGGGTTTGAGCGATGCGGTCTATGCCGGCCTCGGCCTGGTCTTCGCGCTGGCGAGCCTGCACGGGAGCGACGTCGTTCTCCTCGACCATGCCTTCCTGTCGCTCGCCCTCGCCCATGCCGCGGGCATCGGCGTGTCCTATCTGGCGCTGCGCCGGCCCCTGCGCTTCACCCTGCGACGCTCGCTCTGGCGGCGCTATCTCGCCCTGTGGCGCACCCTTCTGTGGTCGCTCACCGGCGTCACCAGCATCACCGTGCAGGGGCAGGGGCTGACCCTCGCCTTCGCCGCGATCGTCGGGCCGGCGAGCTACGCGCCGATCGCCGCGACCCTGGTGCTGTTCGCGCCCCTGCGCATCCCCACCAACGCGCTCACCAACATGGTGCTCGCCGAGATCACGGCGCTGCTCGCTCAGGGCAGGACGCGCCCCGCCTACTGGATCGTGGTGCGCTCCACCGTGGTGATCGCCGTCGCCTGCCTCGTCTACGGGGCCGCGATGTGGGGGCTTCTGCCCCTGATCGAGCATTCCCTGTTCAAGGGCCGCTTCAGCCACGAGCCCATGAACTGGATCGGCTTCGGCGTGTGGAGCGTGGTGACGATCTCGCTTCTCTACGCCATCCCCCGCGCGTATCTGGAGGCCTCCGCGGCCTTCCGGACCATCGCCTGGGGGGCCATCGCCGCCGCGATCCTCGGTTTCGCGATCATGATCCCGATCCTGCTCACGCGGCCCGCGCCCTTCGCCTTGACGGGCCTGGCGGCGTCCGAACTCGCGACCTTCCTCTGGTCGGCCCGCCATTTCCGGCGCCTCGCCCGCCGCGCCGACCGGCGCGTGCTGGAATCGGTGGCGGCCCTGGCGGAGGCCGAGGCGCCGCATCGCGACGCGGCCCGGCGCCCGGTGCCGGCGGAGGCGCGGTGATGGCCGAGGCGACGACGGGGCGAAGCCCCCTTTCACCGGACGGCTTCGAGGGGACGCGAGCGGAGGACGATGGGATGAACGTTCCGATCAGAGAGATCGCCAATCCGCTCGCGAGCGCGGCGCTGATGAAGATGGCGATGCGCCGCCTGGCCGGAGGCGTCGTGGTCGTCACGGCGGGAACGGGCGAGGAGCGCGTCGGCATGACGGCCACCTCCGCCGTCTCCCTCTCCGTCGACCCGCCGACCATGCTCGTCTGCGTCAACCGCGCCTCGTCGACCTGGCCGGTCATCGCCCGGCGCCGGCATTTCTGCGTGAGCGTCCTCGGCGCCGAGCACCAGGACGTGGCCGAGCGCTTCGCCGGGATCGGCGCCTTGCGCGGTCCCGCCCGCTACGAGGGCGCGGACTGGGTCGCGATGCGCTCGGGCGCCTTCGGCCTCGCCGGCGCGCAGGCGCTGATCGATTGTGAGCTCGACGAGGTGATCGAGCGCCACAGCCACGCGATCCTGCTCGGCGCCGTGCGCGAGGTGCGCCTCGCCCGCGAGGAGGCCGACTCGCTCGTCTACCGCCTCGGCCAGTTCGGAAGCGTGCCGCTGCCTTAGGACGGGCGGCACGCGTCGGCTGAAGAGGGTGAGCGGGCCTCGCTCACTCTCCCTGGCCGTCCGATGTCATTGACTGGATAAGCGTTTGTAGAACGCGGATTTCTCGGCGAACACGTCGACGCTCATCTTCGCATCATGGTGGATGTGGGGGCCGCCCATCGAGCCGCCGATTGCCACCATGTTCGCTTGCGGAAACCCGAGGCGCCCAGCCGTGATGAGCGCTTCGTGGACGGGATTGCGAAAGTGTAGCCTGTCGGGCGCGTTTCGAAAGAATCGGGCCTGTCGATCGGGATAGCGGCCGAGTGTCCCGAGCTCATCGCACAGATTGTAACGTGGCAGTGCGTAGGCGTCCGCATCACCGGACGTCGTCAGCTCTGCGAGACGCCGTGCATCGGTCGGCGTGATGAACTCGTCCGCATCGAGCATGAGGATCCACGCACAGGACGAGGGGACCGCTGCAATCGCGGCATTCCGCGCCTGAGCGAAATCGATGAAGGTGATGTGCTCGATATTGTAGGGCACCTTCATATCGCCGAGCGCGGCACGGGCTTGGTCGAGGGTGCCATCGGTCGAGCCTGTATCGACCAGCGTGACGTGGCTTACCAACCCGGCGCAGGAGCGCAGCATCTTCGCAATGCGCCGCTCCTCGTTCTTCACGATGGCCGCCAGGGCGATCGTTGGGCCGCCGAAGGTTTCCGTTGCCGGCTCCGGTGCCGACGGATAGTCGACGCAGAATGGCCAGACTGCCTTGGTGATCAGCAGGTGCCCTTCGATGTGGAGGGCATCGCCCCATACGAGCGCTCTGGCGCCGTCGAGTGCGTCGCGTAGGGCCGCATCGAAGGGAGGCAGGCAGATCATCGCGCCGACTTCCGGCAGGCTCAGATAGGCGGTTCGCGCCTCTTCCGGCTTCACTGCGCCGAGCACGGCGAGTCCCGGTGTGATCTCGGCTCCGGCGAGGATGTGGAGCAGCATGCGATCCGGAACGGGAACCCGAACCACACCGCTCGGTGACTCCCCGGTTGTCGCGTTGCTCACGACGATGGTCGGGCTCTGCGCGCAGGATGCAAGGAAGCACGCGTATTGTTCCGCCGTCTCGCCACCGAGTGCCAGGACGAGACTTGGAACGGACCTTTCGACCAAGCCTCGCAGGGCCCGCGCGATGTCCCGGGATGCCGGGGCGGATCCCGATGCCTTCTCAGGGACGACACCGAAATGCTTTTCGATGAGCCGGTGTGCGGTTTCGAAGCTCTGCGATGCGGCGGTCTTGGCCATCCGTTCGCGGTCGCGCATGATGCGATATTCTTCGGATTCCAGCAGGCCGTCGCGAAGATGTCGAAGATTGATGCCATGCTCCTGCCACCACCTGATCTGCTCAGGCCCATCGGGGTCGCGGAGAAGGATCGTATTGAATGCGCCGATGATCTGTTCGGGCGACAGCATTTGGCTCCGTCTCCTAATTTCTCAGGAAGAAAGCCGAAACGTGCAGCTTCTCGCTCAATCTGTATCCTTGCTGTCCTAGGAACGCGACGATCGGGTGATCGGCAGCCCGCATGAGATCGAGGTTCTCGGCTTCGACGATGACGAGGCGCGGGCGATAGCGATTCCAGTCATTTCCCTGAAGAACTTTGAGGTCGACACCTTCCACATCGACGGATAGCAGATCGATCGTGCGGCCGGAGGGCATGTGCTCATCAAGCAGCTCACGTAGCGGTCGCGTCGTGATCTGTTCACTTGAGACGATGTCCCATCGGGAGGCGTAGAAAGCCTTCTTTTCCGCGGAGATGGTGTTGACGGCGGTATCATTGAAACGGTTGAAAACGACGCTTTCGGATTTGTCGGAAACGAAAGCAGGGATATTTATATCCTCGGGGCGCTCAATTTCGAAAAGCTTTATGAGGTTCGGGGCGCCCTCAATATTGATGCCGCGCCAGCCTTTTTTGTATAACAGATAGGTATTTGACAGCCTCTTCGGATGGTGCGCGCCCACGTCGACATAAAAACCAGGATCTGTTTTTCCGTGAAATAGAATATCTATTAAAAGATCTTCGCCAAACTGAGAGTAAGATATATAGGCGTGAGGATTGAGTGCGAGTTCTATGATATGCTTTGCTCGGTCAAATTCCTCACCGACATGCATCGCAAATGCCTCGCGTGGTCTGGCTGCATTCGATCTTTAGCGAAGCCGGACTTAGCCTGAGGCCGCTCGTGAAGTCCACTCCAAACACTCATTTTGGGTTGAGTGTTTGCGCAATTCGCATCTCAGGGTGGAGGTGGTGCGGTGTGTTGCCGAGACGGCTGCGTGCCGGGCTTCGAGCCTTGAGACCGAATTCTCTCAAGCCGTGCTGCCCGCATCCACCGTCAGCACGGTGCCGGTCACGTTCCGGGCCTTGTCGGACATCAGGTAGGCGACGGCATGGGCCACGTCCTCCGGGGCCGGCAGGCGGCGCAGGGCGCTGCGCTTGGCGACGCGGTCGCGCTCGGCTTCGTCCATGCCCTCCGTCATCGCCGTCTCGATGAAGCCCGGGGCGACGGCGTTCACGGTGACGCCGAGGCGGCCGACCTCGCGGGAGAGGGAGCGGGTGAAGCCGATCATCGAGGCCTTGGTCGCGGCATAGACCGACAGGGCGTTGTAGCCGGTGAAGGCGATGATCGAGCTGACATTGACGATGCGGCCGGCGCCCGCCGCCATCATCCCCCGCGCCACGTATTTCGTGAGCAGCATCGGGGCGAGGGTGTTGAGCGTGACCAGCTCGGCGATCTCCCGGTCGGGCATGGTCGCGAGCAGCCCGGGCGTGCCGATGGCGGCGTTGTTGACGAGGCCGTAGATCGGCCCGTGCTCTGCCCGAATGCGGCGCACCAGCGGCTGCAGCGCCTCGGTCTGGCCGAGGTCGCAGGCCGTGAAATGCATCGCCCCGCCTTCCGCCTGCGCCGCCGCCGCCTCGAAGGCGTCAGAGGCGCGGCGGGCCACGGCGACGGCGCGGAAGCCGTCCGCGGCCAGCGCCGAGGCGATGGCGAGGCCGATGCCCCGGCTCGCCCCGGTGACGATGACGGTGCGGCGCTCGCTCATCAGGGTCTCCGCAGCAGCTTGCCGCCGGAGGAGAGCGGCAGGTCGGGCACGAACCGCACGCTCACCGGCACCTTGTGCTTGGCGAGGTGGGGCCGGCAATGGGCGATGATGGCGCTCTTCAGCGCGGCCGGATCCGTCGCCGCGGCCGAGGGCTCGCGCAGGACCACCTCCGCCTCGACCACGGCGCCGAGGATCGGGTTCGGCCGTGCCCGCACCCGGGACATCGAGACCTGCGGATGGCCGTTGATGACGGTCTCGACCTCTTCCGGCTGGACCTTGGCACCGCCGACATTGATCACGCCGCTGCGCCGGCCGAGGAAATAGTAGCGCTCGCCCCGTCTCTCCACGAGGTCGCCGGTATCGACGAAGGCCTCCGCGTCGGTGAGGGGAGCGGCCTCGGCGCCGAGATAGCGGCGGCCGGTGCGCTTCGAGCGCACATGCAGGCTGTCCTCGCGCACCACGATCTCGATGCCGGCCCGCTCGCCGATCAGGCTCGCGGGGAAGCCCTCGCGCCCGTCCTCGACGGTGAAGCCGACGCCGCCCTCCGTCGAGGCATAGGCATGGGCGATCCGCGCTTCGGGGAAGGCGGCGCGGAGCAGGTCGAGGATCGCCTGGTCGGCGATCTCCCCCGACAGGCGCACGTAGCGCGGCGCGAGCCGGGGCAGGGCGGCGCTCATCAAGGCGAGGCGCCAATGCGAGGGCGTGCCCAGGATGTGGGTGATGCCCGCCTCCGCCGCCCGCAGGATGAAGTCGCGCACCGGCTCCTCCGCATCGGAGAGGACGAGCGGGGCGGGGCCGAGGATCGCCCGCAGGAAGATCTGCAGGCCGCCATAGCGGCGAATGTCGTAGAAGGTGGTCCAGACCGTGCCGGGATCGGGCACGGCCGCGGTGTTGATGCCGCCGGCGAGCCCTTCGAGCGTGTGGGCGACGAGCTTGGGCGCGCCGGTCGTGCCCGATGTGGTCAGCACCCATTCCGTGGGCTGCGGCGTCTCCGCCTCCGGGGCGAGGGCGGCCTCCGCCGCGTCGAGGCGGGGCAGGGCACCGAGCGCCTCCGGGTGGGCGTAGTCCGCGTCGGTGACGCAGAGGTCGATCTCGGCATCGGCGAGGAGCCGGGCGATCTGGTCTCCCGGCAGGCCGGGGGGCACCAGCACCATCCGCCGCACCAGCCCGTCGAGGGCGAGCATCGCCAGCGCCGAAGCCATCTGGCCGCCGGTCGCCAGCAGCACCGAGCGTCCGGCGAGCGTCGCGCCGAGATCGGCCCGGCGGGGCGCATCCAGGATCGCGCGCAGGGGGCGCCGCCCGTGCCGGTCCTCCAGGAACAGGCCGTCGAGGCTCGCCACGCGCCGCAGGCCGTCGCGGAGTAACATGGCGTCAGGCCGCCGCGGCGGCGCGGTCGTAGAGCGCGACGAGATCGCCGACCGTGACCGGCAGGTCCGCCACCTCGACCTCGCTGAACGGATCGATGCCGATCCGGTCCTCCATCCGGGCGACGAGGAGGGCGAAGCAGAGCGAATCGAAGTCGGTATCGAGCAGCACGAGATCGTCGGTGATCGGCGGCATCGTCTTGTCGTTGTCGCGGGTGATCGCCTCGATCTCGGCGACGATGGTCGAACGCAGGCTCATGATGGTCTCCGTTGGCTCGGGCGATCGCCGAGGTCGGGCTGCGCCGCGGATGCGCCGCGCAGCAGAGGGCCGAACCCGCTTCCGATCTCGGCCAGGATGGCTTGCGATTTCGGCACCAGGCGGCCGAGACCGTAGAAGAAATGGATCATGCCCGCATGGCAGGCATAGGTCGTGGGGATTCCCGCCCGGGTCAGGCGCTCCGCATAGGCCGCGCCGTCGTCGCGGACGATGTCGAATTCCGCCGTGTGGATCTGGGCCGGGGGCAGGCCGGAGAGGTCCGGCTCCAGCAGCGGCGAGACCCGCGGATCCTCCGCGCGTCCGGCGACGCCGCAGGCCGCCATGTCCGCCCGCACGGTGCGCCCGTCGAGGAAGTAGCCCTCCTCGAAGTCGCGGTGGGAGGATGTGGCGCAGCGCAGGTCGAGCACCGGGCAGATCAGGAGCTGCGCGGCGATGGCCGCAGCGGTGCCCCGCAGCTCCTGGGCGACCCGGGCGGCGAGGCCGGCCCCGGCGGAATCGCCGCCGATGGCGAGGCGCGCCGGGTCGATGCCGAAGGCGCCGGCCGTGCCGGCGACATGGGTGAAGGCGGCGATCGCGTCCTCGAGCCCCGCGGGGAAGGGGTGCTCGGGGGCGAGCCGATAGGCCACGGAGACGATCCGGCAGCCGGCGGCGGCCGCGAGGCCCCGGCAGATCCCGTCATGGGTGTCGAGGTCCCCCGCCACCAGCCCGCCCCCATGGAAGAAGACGAGGCCGGGGCCCGTCGCCCCCGCTTCGGCGGGGACATAGAGCCGCGCCGCGCAGGGCCCCGCGGGCAGGGGCAGCGCCCGGGCGGAGGCCTCGACCGGCGGAAGCGCCCCGGCCGCGAGCCGGGCCAGCACGCGCAGGCTCTCCCGGCGGCCGGCGACGTCGCCGGCTCCGGTCTCGCTCTTCGCCATGACGCCCATGGCCATCATGTCGAGGAAGCGCCTGACGTGCGGGTCGAGGGGCATCACGCGTCCACGCGCCGACCGGGCCGGGTCAGAGGGACAGGGTGGCGCGGACGGAGGCCGGCCAGGCCGCGATCTCGGCCCCGTGGGTCGCGAACAGGGCCACGGCGAGGCGGTCCATGCCGAAGGCGACGCAGCCGGTATGGGCCGGCTCGCCATCGGCGTGGCGCAGGTCCCAGGTCGTGCCGAAATGCTCGCGGTGATAGTTGAAGCTCATGCAGGCGGTGCCCGCCGCCTCGCCCCGCAGGGGCACCAGCAGCTCGAATTTCAGGGCCGCCTCGAGCTGGCTGAAGGCCTTGATCTGGCCGAGCCGGCCGAAGAACGGGTCGCTCGCCTGCTCGACCGTGTAGGGAAGCCCGAGCTGGTCGGCGAGCGCCGTCGCCTTGACGATCCAGCGCTCGCGGAACGCGGCCACCTGCTCCGGCGTGCCGATGGTGACGTATTCGCGCATCCGGAAGGATTGCAGCCGGTCGAGATGCCGGGAGGGCTCCCGGCGGAAGCAGTCGCAGGCCACGTCGAAGCGGTAGCCGGCTTCCGGCACCGGCCCGCGGGCGGCGGCGATCGGATAGACCGGGTAGCAGGCGGCCGGGGTGAGCACGAGGTCGGCGGTGGTCAGCCCGCTCGTCCAGTCGCCGCCGGTAGCGTGGCGGTCGGCGATGGCCAGGATCTCCTGCTCCGTGCCGTCGAGGCAGGAGACGCAGCCGAGCAGGTTCGGGAAGCTCTTGAGATAGCCGTGCCGTTCCAGATGCGCCCGGCTCATCACGGGGGGGAAGCGGAACACCTCCGTCTCCGCCTCGCGCTTGGCCGAGATCAGCGCGGCCAGCGCCTCCACCACGGCTTCGTAGGCGCCGGTGCGCGCATAGACGCCCTGGACCTCCATCGGCCGGAACATCGCGTCGAACAGCGCGTCGAGGGGATCCTGTTTCGGGGGCGCCGCCGGGGCGCCCGTGACGGACATGTTCACGGTCGTCGATCCTCGCGGGAAGGGCTCAATCGTTCAGGGAGTCCGCGACGGGGGCCATCAAAGTGGCGGTCGCGAGATTGGCCAGGATGCGGTCGTTGTGGATCATGAGCGGCGCGGAGAGGAGGTCGCGCAGGTGGCGGCCGATGCTGAACGGGCCGTCCTCCCGGTAGCCGGCGAGCCCGTTGGTGCGCAGGGCGCTCATCGCGGTCGCGACGGCGAGCTCCGAGACCTCGACCTTGAGCATCGTGATCGCCGTCTGGAAATCCAAGGCCGAGAGGGCGGCAGGGTCCCCGGTCGCGGCGTCGAAGCGGTCGAGGGCCTGGCCGATCAGGGCACGGGCCTGCTTCAGGCTCGAGACGGCGCGGGCATAGTGCAGGGCGCCCGGCGGCGCGGCGCCGCCGGCCCCGCGCATGGCCGTGCGCGTGAAGGCCTGGGCCTTGTCCAGCGTGCAGGCGGCGATGCCGCTCCAGACGCTCGACCACAGGATATGGGAGACCGGCGTCATGGTCTGGCCGTGGATGTCGGCGTAGCGGGCGGCGAGCACCTGTTCGGGGCGTCCCCGGGCGAGCAGGCGGAAGCCGCTGCTGCAGGTGCCGCGCATGCCCAGGGTCTGCCAGCCGCTCAGGTGCTCCAGGCTGTAATCCGCCTTCAGGAAGACGCAGAGCACCTGGTCGGAGGGGGCGGAATCCGGCGTCCGGCGGGCCACGGTGACGACCCCGTCGGCCTCGGCGCCGTAGGAGATCACCGTCGCGGCCCGGTCGAGGCGGATGCCGTTGCCTTCCGGCTCGATCGCGGCGGTCGAGACCCGGACATTGCCGCCGTTGTTGCCCTCGGTGGTCGAGGAGGCCATCAGCCACTGCTCGCTGGCGATGCGGCGCATTACGCTCTCGCGCCAGGGTTCGCCGCGCCCGTGGCGCACGAGGCAGGCGACCTTGGTCTGATGCATCGCGAAGATCATCGCCGCCGAGGCACAGGCGCGGCCCAGCGCGTAGCAGACATCGGCGAGCGCGCGGATCGAGCTTCCCTCGCCGCCGAGGTCCGGGGGAATCGCCGCGCCGAGCAGGCGCTGGGCCCGCATTGCCTCGACCGCCTCCGCGGGGAAGCGGCCGTCCCGGTCCACGGCAGCGGCATGGCGTGCCGCGATCGCCGCCACCGCGTCCGCCCGGCTCCGCAGGTCGGCCGCTGCAGCCTCCCGCCCCGGCGATGTCGCTCTCTGCTGCATCGTCATGGTCGCGCTCGAAATTTTTGCGATCCTGTTCCGCCGGAGCTGTTTCGCTCGGGGGTTGAACAGTTGGAGAATGACACGAAACCTATATCGGCCCGAAGGGGGCCACGGTAGAATTTCAGGGTGGCGCAAATACGTAGGAAAAACTGCGTAAAATTAACCGTGAATCGATTGGGGTTAAAGAATTCGTTGACCATCCCGGGGGCGTGTCCCACCTTGGTCGCCACTACCCTAGTCTATCACGCCGACGTTGACCCGACGCGCTTTGCCGGATCGTTTCCCATGAGCACGGACATCGCTTCCGCCGACGTGACGGACCGCACCATGGGTCTCGCCCGGGAGATTCTGGCGCAGCAGGCGCGCGACCGGGATTTCCGGCCGGAGGAGGCGCTCGTGGATGTCGGCCTGTCCTCCCTCGATCTCGTCAACCTGATGGTGGCGATCGAGGCGGCGTTCGACATCATGATTCCCCCGGCCTACCTCAAGCCGGCCAACTTCTACTCGATCGAGACCATCGCCCGGATGATCGAGGCCGTGAAGGCGAACTGAGCGGGTGCCGGCCCGCCCTCAGATCGTGACGCAGATCTTCCCGAAATGCGCGGCGCTCTCCTCGTAGCGGAAGGCGTCGGCGAGCTCTGAGAGCGGGAAGGTCCGGTCGATCACCGGGTGCAAACCGGTGGCGTCGATGGCGCGGATCATGTCCTGCTGCTCCCGCCGGCTGCCCACCACGAGACCGTGCAGACGCTGCTGGCGCAGCATCAGAGCGGCCGTCGGCACCTGCCCCTCCCAGCCCGTCAGGATCCCGATCAGGGCGATGTGGCCGCCGATCCGGCAGGCGGCGATCGATTGGGCCAGCGTAGCCGGGCCGCCCACCTCGATCACGTGGTCGACGCCGCGACCTTCCGTGAGTTCGATGACCTTGGCGCCCCATTCGGGCTCCCGGCGGTAGTTGATCCCGTGATCGGCCCCCAGCGCACGGGCGCGTTCCAGCTTCGCGTCCGAGGAGGAGGTGGCGATGACGGTCGCGCCCATGGCCTTGGCGAATTGCAGCGCGAAGATCGAGACGCCGCCGGTGCCGAGCACCAGCACGGAATCGCCCGCCTTGAGCCCGCCCTGCGGAACGAGGGCGCGCCAGGCGGTGAGCCCGGCGGTGGTCAGGGTCGCGGCTTCCGCGTGCTCGTAGCCGCGGGGCGCCCGCGTGAACCAGGTCGCCGGCACGCAGACGACCTCGCGGGCATAGCCGTCGATCCCGTCGCCGGGCGTCTTCGAGAAATCGGCGATGGGCGGCGCGCCGTCGCCCCAATGCGGGAAGAAGCACGACACGACGCGGTCGCCCGCGGAGAACTCCTCGACGCCCTCGCCGGCCGCCTCCACGATCCCGGCGCCGTCCGACAGGGGGATGCGCCCCTCCGCGGCGGGGATCGCGCCGGTGGCCACGGCGTAATCGTGGAAGTTCAGCGAGCTCGCATGGAGCCGGACGCGGATCGCGCCGGGCCCCGGCTGGCCGGGATCCGCCCGCTCGACGGCCACGAGATTGTCGAGCCCGGCGGGCTGGCGCAGCGTCACGGCTTTCATCGAGGACCTCGGCCTGGAGAGGAGGCGCCGGCCGGACAGGGCGGTCGCCGCGGGACTGCCGGGAAGGATTGGGCGCCGCGCCGGATCGTCCAGTCCGGCGGCGTTTCCGCGCGTCGATCGCGCCGTGGGCTTGCAGGGGATGGCTTGCATTCGCGAAAAGCCGTGGCACCGGGCGCCAAGCCGTATAGAACGCGTGCCAATCCCGTCCCCGACCTGTCTTCGAAAATCTGCCCGATGATCAATTCTCCCCTCATGACCGTGATGGTCGACGCCGTGCGCAAGGCCGCCCGCGGCCTCAAGCGCGATTTCGGCGAGGTCGAGAACCTGCAGGTCTCGCGCAAGGGCCCCGGCAACTTCGTCTCGGCCGCCGACCGCAAGGCCGAGGAGGTGCTGCGCGAGGCCCTGATGAAGGCCCGTCCCGGCTACGGCCTCGTGATGGAGGAGTCCGGCACGATCGAGGGCAGCGACAAGAGCCACACCTGGCATGTCGACCCGCTCGACGGCACCACCAACTTCCTGCACGGCATCCCGCATTTCGCGATCTCGGTCGGGCTCGAGCGCGAGGGCCAGATCGTGGCCGGCGTGGTCTACGATCCGATCAAGGACGAGCTGTTCATGGCCGAGCGCGGCAAGGGCGCCTACCTGAACAACCGCCGCCTGCGCGTCTCCGGCCGCACGGATCTGGCCGACGCCCTCGTCGCCTACGGCTCGCCCTATCTCGGCCGCGGCAGCCATCCGCGCCTCCTGCGCGAGGTCGCCGCCGTGATGGCGGTGACCGGCGGAGCGCGCCGCTTCGGTTCGGCCGCCCTCGACCTCGCCTACGTCGCCTGCGGCCGCAACGACCTCTATTGGGAGCGCGACCTGCAGACCTGGGACATCGCCGCGGGTGTGATCCTGGTGCGCGAGGCCGGCGGCTTCGTCAGCAACGCCGATGGCGGCGCCGAGCCGATGGTCGCCCGCTCCGTCGCCTGCGGCAACGAGGTGTTGCACCGGGAGCTGGTGGCGATCCTGAAGAAGGCGAACGCCGCGGCCTGAGGAGTGGGTGTGCCAAGCCGAGCCACGAATGGGTGATCGCTCCGCCCCGCAGGCGTGGCGGCGGCGCATCCGGAAACCCTCTGGCCCTGCGCCGCGCCTTCTGCTCTAACCCCCGGCGCCCGTTTCCCGAAAAGGCCGAATGATGGAAGCCCGCCGCCACAGCGCCCTCAAGGATTCGATCCGCTCGATTCCGGATTACCCGAAGCCGGGCATCGTCTTCCGCGACATCACCACGCTGCTCAGCGACCCGCGCTCCTTCCGCCGGGCGGTGGATTCCCTGGTGCATCCCTTCGCGGGCGGGCGGATCGATCAGGTGGCGGGTATCGAGGCGCGCGGCTTCATCCTCGGGGGAGCCGTGGCGCATCAGCTCTCCTCGGGCTTCGTGCCGATCCGCAAGAAGGGCAAGCTGCCCCACAAGACCGTCTCGACGGCCTATGCCCTCGAATACGGCACCGACGAGATCGAGATCCACGTGGACGCGATCCGCGAGGGCGACCGGGTCATCCTGGTGGACGATCTCATCGCCACCGGCGGCACCGCCACGGCCGCGGTGAACCTGCTGCGGCAGCTCGGCGCCGAGGTGGTCGCAGCCTGCTTCGTGATCGACCTGCCGGAGATCGGGGGCGCCCAGCGCCTGCGCGACCTGGGCGTGACCGTGCGGACCCTGATGGAGTTCGAGGGGCACTGAGCCCTCGGCCGAGGACGGCGCGTCTGCGGTATCGAACCTAACGCGCGCCGGTCCCGCCTTCGTCGCACCGAGCGCGAGCGAGGCATTTCAGGGGCGCGGCCCTTTGCGAGAGAAGCGCGCGGGCCGGGTGTCGGTGATCGCGATCCCGATCCGGCCGCAGGGCGTCCGGGATCGCCCCGGTTCCGCCTCGCGATCACGACCTCCGGTTCCAGCCACCTCAGCGTCTCTGGAGGATCGAGGACAGGCCCTCGAAGCCTCGCGACCCTGCTTCGGGCCGACGCTCCGAGGCTGTTCGAGGCCCGGTTCGAAAGGCTCAGGCGGCGAGGCTCTGGAACAGGCCGCGCCCGTCCGTGCCGCCGACGAGATCCTCCACGAAGTTCTCGGGGTGCGGCATCATGCCGAGCACGTTGAGCTGGTCGGAGTAGATCCCGGCGATCCCGTTGAGCGAGCCGTTGATGTTGGCGTTCTCGGTCACGCCGCCGGCGGCATCGCAGTAGCGGAAGGCGACGCGGCCCTCGCCCTCGAGCCGGGCCAGGGTCTCCGGGTCGGCGAAGTAGTTGCCCTCGCCATGGGCCACGCAGACGTCGATCACCTGCCCCTTCGTATAGGCGGTGGTGAAGCGGGTGTCGGCACGCTCCACCCGCAGGGTCTGCCGGTGGCAGAGGAAGCGGCGGTTGACGTTGCGCATCAGCACGCCCGGCAGCAGGCCGGATTCGCACAGGATCTGGAAGCCGTTGCAGATGCCGAGCACGAGGCCGCCGCGGGCCGCGTGCGCCCGCACCGCGTCCATGGCCGCGGCCCGGCCGGCGATGGCGCCGCAGCGCAGGTAGTCGCCATAGGAGAAGCCCCCCGGGACCACCGCGAGGTCGGTGCCGGCCGGCAGCGCCGTCTCCGCATGCCAGACCTTGCTGACCTCGGCACCGGCAAGTCGGAGCGCCCGCGCGACGTCGCCGTCGCGGTTCGATCCCGGAAAGACGACGACGGCCGCGCGCATCAGGCGATCTCGATCGAGTAGTTCTCGATGACGGTGTTCGCGAGCAGCTTCTCGCAGGCAGACTTCAGAGTCGATTCTGCGGCGGCGGCGTCCTCCGTCGACAACTCGACGTCGAACACCTTGCCCTGACGCACGCTACCTACGTCTTGGATGCCGAACGAGCGCAGAGCGGCCTCGATCGCCTTGCCCTGCGGATCAAGGACGCCGGTTTTCAGCGTGACGACGATGCGTGCTTTTTTCATTGTACCCGGTGAGCTGCGGTCATCCGCGTTTCGGTTCGATCCCACGCCGATAAAGCGGATCGATGCGGCGAGCAATCGCAGGTTTGCAGACTTGCCTCGGCAAAAATCGGACGGTTGAAGCCAATCCGCGTCCAGGTTGCGCTCGGGTCGGCCCCGTAACGCTATGATTGAGAGCCGGACGCGCGCGGGCGGCTTCGGGTCAGCGGCGCGCGGCTGATTCGCGTCGGCGCAGCGGCTCGATGCTGGTCGCGCGCCGCCAGAGCTGGAGCATGATCCAGGCGGCGAGCAGGCTGAACAGCGCCATCAGCACGTGACCGATCGTGTCGCCCAGCTCGAACAGCCCGGCGAGCGCCCAGCCGGCGGAGATCGCGGCAGCGAAAACCTCGGTCCCGACCAGGACCATCAGGCTGAGCACGGTGATGAGATGGCGCGTGTTCACCGGATATCCGTCCCGTCGCGGCGCCGGGCCGCTCGATCAGTCTTCGGTAGGCACTTGCCCGATCGGGGCGGCCCACGCAACCGCCCCGAGCGCGCGCGCCCTCAGCGGGGCGCGCGCTTGGCCAGGATCCGCTGCAGGGTGCGGCGGTGCATGTTGAGGCGACGGGCCGTTTCCGAGACGTTGCGCCCGCACAGCTCGTAGACCCGCTGGATATGCTCCCAGCGCACCCGGTCGGCGGACATCGGGTTCTCGGGCGGGTCGGCGCGCTCGCCCGGCTGGGCCATCAGGGTGCCGTGGATCTCGTCGGCATCGGCCGGCTTGGCGAGATAGTCGAAGGCGCCGAGCTTCACCGCGGTCACGGCCGTGGCGATGTTGCCATAGCCGGTGAGGATCACGCCCCGTGCCTCGGGCCGGCGCTCCTTCAGCCGGGCGATCACATCGAGGCCGTTTCCGTCGCCGAGCCGCATGTCGATCACGGCGAAGGCGGGCGGCTGGGCCTCCACGGCGGAGACACCCTCGGTCACGCTCTCGGCCACCTGCACCTGGTAGCCCCGCGCCTCCATGGCCCGGGCGAGCCGGGTGGAGAAGGGTCGGTCGTCGTCGACGATCAGGAGGCTCTTGTCGGAGAAAGCCGCGAGCGGATCGCGGTCGGTCAGCACGGCCGCTTCGGTCGTGCCCGCAGCGGCGCCGGAGTGCGTCAGCATGCGACGTTCCTCTCAAGTTCGATAGTTCGCAGACCCTTATATGGGTGCGGCATCGCGTTCGGGCAGGGGCGAAAGCGGATCGTGTGCGATTCTTTCGCGCGCGAGCGTGCCCCTCTCGAAGATGGGCCGCGCCCAGGAGATCCGGGCCACGGCGCCGTGGCTGCCGGGCGTCGTCGCGTTGGAGAGGGCGAGTTGCGCCCCCGAGCGCTCGATCAGGGTCTTGGCGATGAACAGCCCGAGTCCGAGGCCGGCCCCGACCTCGTCCTTGCCCGCGCCCTTCTCGCGGCCGCGCGTGGTCACGTAGGGCTCGCCCGCCCGCAGGAGGACCTCGCTCGGGAAGCCCGGCCCGTCGTCGCGGATCTCGAGGCTCACCGTATCGGCCCCCCAGCGCGCCTCGACCACGACGCGGCTCTCGGCGAAGTCGACGGCGTTGTCGAGGATGTTGGCGAGGCCGAACATCACCCCGGGATTGCGTTGGCAGACCGGTTCCGAGCCCTCGCCCTGGTGGACCACCTCCACCGCGACGCCCAGCGCCCGCTGGGGCGCCACCAGCTCCTCGACGAGATGGTGGAAGGTGATGGTCTGCAGGAAGCTCTCGCTGCCTTCGGAATCGTCGCCCAGAGAGGTCAGCTTGGAGAGGATGCCCCGGCAGCGGTCGACCTGCTCGCGCAGGAGGTGCAGATCCTCGGCCACCGCGGCGGAGGCGGTCGGCCCGAGCTGGCGGTCGAGCTCCTTGGCCACCACCATGATGGTGCCGAGGGGCGTGCCGAGCTCGTGGGCCGCCGCCGCCGCGAGGCCATCGAGCTGCGAGAGATGCTGCTCGCGGGCCAGCACCAGCTCGGTGGCGGCGAGCGCCTGGGCGAGCTGGCGCGTCTCCTCCGCCACCCGCCAAGCATAGACGCCGGTGAAGGCCGTGCCGAGCAGGATCGCCGTCCACACCCCGGACACGTACAGAAACGGCAGCTCGATCTTGCCGTCGGCGAACCAGGGCAGCGGGCGGTGCACCAGGGCGAGCAGGGTGGCAAGGCCGATGGCGAGCAGCCCGAGGGCCAGGGTGCGCTCCGGCGGCAGGGCCGTGGCCGAGATCAGCACCGGCGCCAGGAAGAGCAGCGCGAACGGGTTCTGCAGGCCGCCCGTGAGGAAGAGCAGGGCGGCGAGCTGGATGATGTCGAAGGCGAGGAGCAGGGCGGCCGAATCGTCGCTCAGGCGGTAGCTCGCGGGGAATCGGATCCGGAGCGCGAGGTTCAGCCAGGACGAGGCCGCGATCACCAGGAAGCACCAGCCGAAGGGAAGGTTCAGGCCGAGGCCGAACTGGGCCCCGAGCACGGCGGCGCTCTGCCCGGTCAGCGCCAGCCAGCGCAGGCGCACGAAGGTGTCGAGCCGGAGATGCCGCACATCGCGGAGATCGGCTCTGGAATTCATGTCGATCATCGAGAGGGCAACGATAGGGCCGGTGCGTCGGGAATCCATCCCGCAGCCGTGACAACCTGCGGCCGGGCCTGTGCGCGGGCATCACGCAGTTGCAACTTTCGCGTGCTTTTAGGCAGGATAATGCCTGTTTTGATCGACATTCCGTGACAGGATGGCGCGTTCGAAAGAGGGATTGTTCTGGAAGCGTACATGTTCGAGCGCGAATACTGTATTGAACGCGCAAGAATCGCAGCTGGAGAGGACTGCGTCATGGATCTGGCCTACGCTTGGTACGAGGCGGCGCACGCGATGCTGACGCCGGCGCGTTTCGCCGCGGACATGACGAAGCACGCCCTGGAGAACCCGGCCAACCCCCTCTCGTATTCCCCCTACGCGCGCTCGGCCCATGCCGGCTGCGAGATGTTCGAGCGTGTCACCCGGCGCTACGGCAAGCCGGCCTTCGGCCTCGACTTCACCGTGGTCGATGGGCGCGAGGTGCCCGTCTCCGAGCGGGTGGTCTGGTCGCGGCCTTTCTGCCGGGTCGTCACCTTCGACCGCGGCTTCGTGTGCGGGCCGTCCGAGCCGCAGCCCAAGCTCCTCATCGTCGCGCCGATGTCCGGCCACTACGCCACGCTGCTGCGCGGCACCGTCGAAGCGATGCTGCCCAATCACCAGGTTTTCATCACGGACTGGGCGGATGCGCGCATGGTGCCCGTGGTCGCGGGGAACTTCGACCTCGACACCTATATCGACTACCTCAAGGCGATGTACCGCGACCTCGGGCCGGACCTGCACGTCATGGCCGTGTGCCAGCCGGCGGTCCCGGTGATCGCGGCCGTGGCGCGGATGGAGGCCGAGGGCAGCCCCTTCGTGCCGGTCTCGATGACCCTGATGGGCGGCCCCATCGACACGCGCCGCTCCCCGACCGCCGTGAACTGCCTCGCCCAGGCGCGGGGCATGGACTGGTTCGAGCGCAATTGCATCACGATCGTGCCGCCGATCTATCCGGGCATGTTCCGCAGCGTCTATCCGGGCTTCTTGCAGCTCTCGGGCTTCATGGCGATGAATCTCGACCGCCATGTCACGGCCCACACCGACATGTTCCATCACCTGGTCACTGGCGACGGCGACTCGGCCGAGAAGCACCGCGAGTTCTACGACGAGTATCTCGCGGTGATGGATCTGACCGCGGAGTTCTACCTCCAGACGGTGCAGACGGTCTTCGTCGACCACGCTCTGCCCCGGGGCACGATGCGCCACCGCGGCGAGCGGGTCGACCTCAAGGCGATCCGGCGCTGCGCCATCCTCGCCGTCGAGGGCGAGAACGACGACATTTCCGGGGTCGGCCAGACCAAGGCGGCCCTCGACCTCACGCCGAACCTGACGATCTCGCGCAAGGCCTATCACCTGCAATCGGGGGTTGGGCATTACGGCGTGTTCAACGGCTCCCGCTTCCGCACGGTCATTGCCCCCCGCATCGCCCGCTTCATGCGCGAGATGCAGGCGGGGCAGGGCGGATCCGCCAGCTACCTGCGCGAGGTGAGCTGATGCGTGGCGGTCGCGGTCCTGCCGAAAGGACCTGTCGCGGGGTGGGTCGGCATCCCGGAAGACTGGCCGTCTCCGCGGACGAAGACTAAGCTTAAGCCCATGAGACTCGCGCTGCTGCGTCGGCCGGATCCCGAGCATCTGGAGATCCGGCATGAGGGGGAGATTCTGCGCGTCGCGTTGCGTCGGCGGCCGACGGCCCGGCGCCTGACCCTGCGTGTTTCCAATGCGACGGGCGAGGCCATCCTCACCCTGCCGTTGCGGACCTCGATCGCCACGGCGCAGAAATTCGCGGCGGGTCATGGCGGATGGATCGCTACGCGCCTCGCCAAGGTCCCGAGCCGGGTGCCGTTCGAGGCGGAGGCCCTGGTGCCGTTCCGCGGCGTCCCCCATCGAATCCTGCACGTCGCCGCGGGGCGCGGTCTGACGCGCCCCGCCCTCGGTGAGAGCGGCGAGCCGGTGCTGGCGGTGGCCTGCGAGGCGCCGCATCTGGCGCGCCGGGTTCGTGACTTCCTGCAGCGGGAGGCGCGCAAGGATCTGCTGGAGGCCGTGGCAAAATACGCCGACCGCCTCGGCGAGCGGCCCAAGCGCGTCACCCTGCGGGACACGCGCAGCCGCTGGGGTTCCTGCACGGCCCGGGGCGAGCTCAACTTCTCCTGGCGGCTGATCATGGCGCCACCGGTGGTGCTCGACTACCTCGTCGCGCACGAGATGGCCCACCTGCGCGAGATGAACCATTCCCCGCGCTTCTGGGCCCTCACCAACGCCCTCTGCCCCGATGTCGACGAGGCAGAGGCCTGGCTGAAGCGCCATGGCGCGGAGCTGCACCGCTACGGGTGAGGCCGGGGCGGCTCGATCGGATCGGCTCCGGCCAGCGTCACCCCCGACCTCCTCTCGGCGCGGCGCGGGGGAGCGTTCAGCCCTTGGTGCGCAGCACTCGGGTGCGAACCGCGTCCTGTGCCGGCCAGACCGGGCGGGGATCGACCGCGCCGGGTCTCATGGTCCGGGGGGCGACGTTGTCGCAGATCTCGCGCTGGCGCACGATCACGAACTGGCCCGAGCTGGTGTCGCGACGGCGCACGAAACCGCCCTCCTGGCAAAAGCCGGCGATGGCCGCCGCGCTGCCGCGCCGGCGTCCATAGGGATTCTGGGCGATGGGGGGATGCTCGATGATCAGCGGCGCCTGATGGTTCAGGGAGCGCTCCACATAGGTCGTGGTCTCTTCCGGAGGCAGATACTGGTACTCCTCCACGGGAAGGGCGATGGCGAAGGCCTGGCTTGTGCCGAAGGCAAGGACGGCAGCGGCGAGCACGGGGCTGCGGAGCATGGAGAGGGATCCCACGGAGCGGTTGTGCTGCAAATTAGGGCCAGCTTGGCGCGAGAGGAAGCCTGACCGACACATCCATGCCGCGATTGCTTGACACCCGGGCATACGCATGGTCGGAACGCCGGCCATTCGGGCGGTGCGAAAGGCCGGTTGGCCGGGATGCGGGAGAACGGCGCGTGAGTCGAAAAGCGGGGCTGCGGCAGGCGTTTCGCCGCGCATCGTGGGGGCTTTTCGGGCTCGTCCTGGGATCCGTGGGGCTGGCGCTCACCGGTTCCGCCGCTCAGGCGCAGGGCAGCGTGCGCAAGACCTTCGATGATTGGCAGCTGCGCTGCGAAACGCCGGCCGGCGCCAAGGCGGAGCAGTGCGCCCTCGTGCAATACGTCGCCGCCGAGGACCGGCCGAACCTCACCCTGGTGGTCATCGTGCTGAAGACGGCGGACAACCGCAACTATCTGTTGCGCGTGGTGGCGCCGCTGGGCGTGCTGCTGCCCTCGGGCCTCGGCCTGAAGATCGACCAGAACGACATCGGCCGGGCGGGCTTCGTGCGTTGCCTGACTACCGGTTGCGTCGCCGAGGTGGTGATGGACGAGGGCCTGCTGCGCTCGTTCAAGAACGGCACCCAGGCAACCTTCATCATCTTCCAGACGCCCGAGGAAGGCGTCGGCATTCCCCTGTCGATGAAGGGCTTCGCGGCCGGATTCGACTCGCTGAAGTGATCGCGTACGGCCTGTGAGGATGGAACGGGAGCGGACGATGCGCCGGGCTCTGGGAATCGCGATGGCTCTGGCCGCGGCCGCGGGGCCGCTCGGGGCGGGGAGCGCGGCGGGGCAATCGGGCAATTTCTTCAAGAACCTGTTCGAGGGCGGCGGCAACGGCGCGCCGACCCTCGCCGGCCCCCAGGCCCAGGATCCCTCGGACGTCTATTGCCCTGCGGTGGAGGTGGCCGATGGCGCGGCGGTGCTGCGCAGCGGCGGCGCCGACAGCATGAGCCTGCGCCACCAGATCGGCTTCGGCCAGCTGAGCCGCGAATGCGCCCCGGGACCGGACGGCTCGGTGCGGGTGAAGGTCGGCGTGCAGATTCGCGCGCTGCTCGGACCCGCCGGCGCCCCCGGCCGCTTCGAGGCGCCGCTGACGATCACTCTGAAATACAATGATAAGGTGCTGTCGAGCCGCAGCCGCCGGGTCGGCGTGACGATTCCCGCCAGCGCCGCCCAGGGCAGCGAGGCCGTGGTCGAGGACGGCTTCACCGTGCCCGCCGAGGCCGCGATCGGCTACGACATCGTCGTCTCCCTCTCGGGAGCCCCGGCCCGCGAGAAGCACAAGCGCACCAGCAAGGCCCGGAAGCCCGCCGCGGACGCACCGGCGCCGAGCGCGGCGGCCGACGGCGCCTCGGAATCTTCTCCGCAGTGAAGGGCCGGTCGTCGCGCGCAGCGAGGGTCGCGCCCTGACGCCGTCCGATGCCAGGGGGCCGCGCTGGGGCGGCCGGGCGGTGCCGTTTCGTCTCGAGCCGTCCGCGAACGCGCCGTTCGACCGTCGCCTCGTCATCGAGGCGGCGTTCCGCGACCGCTGGCTCGTGCTGACCTATCGCGGCGGGAGCGAGACCGCCCCCGTCCGGCCGCTGCTGCGCCTGCACCGTGCGGGCGGCGCCACGCAGGATATGGTGCTGCCGGGCGTCGTGCTGGGCGCCGCGCATTGGCTCGGCTACCTGCCCCCCGACCTCGAGGAGATCGAGCTCTGCGCCGATCCGGATCTCGTGATCGAGAGGGTCGGGCTGCGCGGCCATGGCGGCGTGCTGGTCCAGGCGCTGCTGCGCCGACCCGACCGGGCCGCCGCGGCGCTGTGGTATCGCCTCAAGGGCAACGAGCGCCGCTTCAGAGACAGCCTCCGAGGCGCCTGCGCCGTAACCCCGCTCCACCGTTGGTCCGCCTGGAAGCGGGAGCGGCTCCGGGCCCTTCCCCCCCCAACCCCCCCCACCCGTGTCGGCCTCGTCCTGCCCGTGCTGCCTGGGCAGGAGGCTCTGCTCGGGCGGACAGTGGCGAGCCTCCTCGCCCAGGACCATGGCGATTGGTCGCTGCGCATCCTGTGGGCCGCGTCGGCGGGCACGGTTCCGCTGCGCTCTGGAGATCCCCGCATCGCCCACGCGCCGTGGGACGATACAATCCCGCTCGCGGAGGCATTTCCGAAGGGCGAGGCTGCCGGCTTGCTCCTGCCCGGTGCCTGCCTGACGCCGGATGCCCTCGCAAGACTAGCTGCGGCTTTGCCGCCGGACTTGGCGCTGGCCTATGCCGACGAGGAGGTGGGGGGCGTGCCCCGGCTGAAACCGGATTGGTCGCCGGATCTCGCGCGCGCCACCGCCTATCCTGGCGAGCCGATGCTGGTTTCGGCTGCTCTGCTCGCCCGCATCGGCGACGCGCCGGCCGGAGCCTTCGCCGGTTTCTCCGAGCGCTTCGCGTTTGCCGTTTGCTGCGCGGCGGAAAGCGGGGTGCATCTGCCGCGCTTGCTCCGCCAAGGTCCCGAGCGGCCCCCCTCTTCTGCCGCAGAGCGCGCCCGATACCTCGAAGCGGCGCTCGCCGCGCAGGGCTCGGCCGCCCTCCCGCGGATCGTCGGGAACGGGCTTGATCTGCAATGGCCGGTGCCCGATCCGCTGCCTCTCGTCAGCGTCATCATTCCCTCGAAGGATCGCCCCGAGCTGATCGGCAAGGCCGTCGAGGGCGTCCTGAAGGCAACCGACTATCCGGCGATTGAACTGATCGTCGTCGACAACGATTCGACCGATCCCGCGGTACTGCGGTTTTACGAAGGGCTGCAGGCTGATCCGCGGGTGCGGATCGAGTCCTATCCGCGGCCCTTCAACTTCTCGGCCATGGTGAACCGGGGGGCCGGGGTCGCGCAGGGTAAGATCCTGCTGCTGCTCAACAACGACGTGGCCGTGCTCTCGCCGGGCTGGCTCACGGAGATGGTGCGACAGGCGTGCCGGCCGGAGGTCGGTGCCGTGGGCGCGATGCTCTTTTATGGGGATGGCCGCATCCAGCATGCGGGCGTGGTAGTCGGCCTCGGCGGCGAGGCGGGGCATATCCTGCGCCGCCGGCCCGGCGACACGTCCGGTCATATCGGACGCCTGCTGGTGGCGCACGAGGTCTCGGCCGTCACCGCGGCTTGCCTGGCGATCTCGGCGAGAAAGTATAGGGCTATCGGTGGCTTCGACGAGGACGCTTTTGCCGTAGACTTTAATGACGTGGATTTCTGCCTGCGCCTCGGTGCGGCAGGCTGGAAGACGGTCTGGACGCCGCATGCTGTTCTCGCCCATCTCGAATCAGTGAGCCGGGGTTCACCGAGGGGTGAGGCTCGGACGCGCTTCGAGCGCGAGGCCGCGACCTTCGCCGCGCGCTGGCGAGACACGATCCGGCACGATCCGTTCTATCACCCCGCCCTCTCGCTCACGACCTTCGGCGAAGCGCTCGAATGAGCTCGGATGATGCAGCGCTCGATGCTCTCGCCTTCCTACGTCGACGGCCGAAGCGGCTGAAGGCTTGGAGAGGGCTTCTGCATCATCCCCGCCAGACGGCCCGGATCGCCGGCTGGTGGCTTTCCGGCAAGCGGCTCCGGGCGCGTCAAGCACTCGCCGCCCTCGTCGGCCTCGACCATCGTCTCACTTATCTCGGCCCCTTGCCTCCAGAGGAATCCCAGGATGCCTTGGCTCGCCTAGGCATCGCCTGCCTAGAGCCACGCAATTTATCGGTGGGGGGGGATGCGCCGCTGATCCTGCTCACCGCGCCGGGCCATCGGCCGATGGCTGGTGCGGCGGCGGCCATCGCTGCCGTATTCGCTGCCGATCCCGGTCTCCATGCCCTCTACGGCGATGCGCTATTCCAGGAGAAGGAGGGGGAGCCCATCATCCCGATCCTGCGCCCCGCCTTCGACCCGATCTATCTGCGCCAGCTCGACTATGTCGGTCCGGTCCTCGCGCTGCGACGTGTGAGCCTTGAAGGCGTGGAAGCGGATCTCGTTCCCGGCGCCGAGCCCCTCGATCTGCTCCTGCGTCTCGAGTGCTTGTACGGCGCGCACGCCATCCGCCACTTGCCGCGTTTCCTCTCGCATTGGCGGCCCGCTCGGGGAGGGGGGGAGGGCCCACGGCAGGCACGTCTGAGCGCCGTCCGCCGCAATCTCGCCGAAGCAGGGGAGGGGAGCAGCGCCACCCTCGGTCGCAACGGCACCATCCGCATCTTGCATCCACTACCCGAGCCGCTGCCTCGGGTCAGCTTGATCGTGCCGACCCGCGATCGGCTCGACCTACTCCGGACTTGCCTCGACAGCTTGCGCGGCTGCACCGACTGGCCGGACAAGGAAATCCTGATCTGCGACAATGGCAGTCAGGCACCGGAGACGCTTGCTTATTTCCGCGCCCTCGAATCGGAGGGCGCAGCGCGCATCCTTGCTTGTCCCGGCCCCTTCGACTTCGCGGGCATGAACAACCGGGCCGCCTTGCAAGCCAGCGGCAGCGTGCTCGCCTTCGTGAACAACGACGTCGAGGCCTTCGCGCCCGATTGGCTCGCCCTTATGGTTCGCGAAGCCCTGCGCCCTAGGATCGGCGCGGTCGGCGCGAAGTTGCTCGACCGGGAGGGTCGCATCCAACATGGCGGCATCGTGCTCGGCACGGGCGGCTTGGTGACCCACGCCTATCGCCACTTTCCCGGAGATACGGCGGGCTATCTGGGCGCGCTGCAGGTGACCCACGCTGTCTCGGCCGTCACTGCCGCCTGCCTCGTGGTGGAGGCCAAGAAATTCCATGCGGTCGGCGGCTTCGATGCAAAGCGCTTTGCCGTCGACTTCAATGACGTCGATCTCTGCCTACGGCTCGCTGCGGCTGGCCACCATTCCCTGCTGGTGCCAGAGGCTGTGCTCCATCACCGCGAGGCCGCGAGCCGGTGCCGGGACGCGGCCAGCGAGGTCCGTCACGCGGTGGAGATCGCTGCCTTGAAAGAACGATGGGGGCCGCTGCTCGTGCAGGACCCCCATTATCATCCGGGTTTCGATCCCGGCCTCTCGACTCATGCTCGTTTGGCGCGAGGCTGGACCGGGCTCGCGCCTGTGCCACCACGCTAGCGCGAGGCTATCCGGTCACTGCACGAGGCGCGGGCCGCCGGTCTGCACCTTCTCGTTCTCGGACATGATGCCGAGGCGCTTGGCGACCTCCGTATAGGCTTCGATCAGGCCGCCGAGATCCTTGCGGAAGCGGTCCTTGTCGAGCTTGTCCTGGCTCTTGATGTCCCAGAGCCGGCAGGAATCCGGAGAGATCTCGTCGGCCACCACGATGCGCATCAGGTCACCTTCCCAGAGGCGCCCGGTCTCCATCTTGAAGTCCACGAGGCGGATGCCGACGCCGAGGAAGAGGCCAGACAGGAAGTCGTTGACCCGGATGGCAAGCGCCATGATGTCGTCGATCTCCTGGGGCGTCGCCCAGCCGAAGGCGGTGATGTGCTCCTCCGACACCATCGGGTCGTTGAGCTGGTCGTTCTTGTAGTAGAACTCGATGATCGAGCGCGGTAGCTGGGTGCCTTCCTCAAGGCCGAGACGTGTCGCCAACGAGCCCGCTGCCACGTTGCGCACCACCACCTCGAGCGGGATGATCTCGACCTCACGGATGAGCTGCTCGCGCATGTTCAGCCGGCGGATGAAGTGCGTCGGGACGCCGATATCGTTGAGGTGCTGGAAAACGAACTCGGAGATCCGGTTGTTCAGCACGCCCTTGCCGTCGATCACCTCGTGCTTCTTGGCGTTGAACGCGGTCGCGTCGTCCTTGAAGTGCTGGATCAGCGTCCCCGGCTCCGGCCCCTCATAGAGGACCTTCGCCTTGCCCTCGTAGATGCGACGGCGGCGGTTCATAGGCGTGTACCGTGGTTTGAGGAAGTCCATGAGGCCGTGGCTCCTTGCGGGACTGGCGTTCGAGCGGGATCCGCGGCGCGGGCGACCCGGACGGGGTCGGGCAGCGGGGATCCGTCGTGCCCGAAGGACCCCGGCGACCGGCGGTCAAACTACCCGAAGCGGGGTGTCAGCACAACGCGTTAGCCCCTCTCGGCGGGCGTGGCAGCCTTGCCGCCGCATGGGCGGGCGATGCGCGCGTCGACATGACCGTCAGGTCGGGATGGGGGAGCCGAAGTTCAACTGCCTCCAGCCGAAGGCGCGAGCCCGGTGGTTTTAGACGGGTAGCGGCACAGATCCTCGATCGGACAGCTCGGGCATTCCGGCCGACGCGCCTTGCAGATGTAGCGCCCGTGCAGGATCAGCCAGTGATGCGCGTGCAGCAGGAAGTTCTCCGGCACCCTTGCTTCGAGTCCCGCCTGCACCTTGTCCGTGGTCGAGGCCATGAACAGCGGTATCCGGTTCGAGACGCGGAAGATGTGGGTGTCCACCGCGATCCGCGGCACGC